>NZ_SAIQ01000009.1:0-2500 GCF_004118155.1 Edaphocola flava | reverse complement strand
CACGTGCCTTTTGCATAATGATCCTACGAGTTGCTACTTACTGGCAAGGTTAAGTACTTAAGTTACGGAGCCGCAGCGAAAGCGAGTCTTAACAGGGCGCTAAGTCAGTAGGTGCAGACGCGAAACTTTGTGATCTATCCATGGGCAGGTTGAAGGTGTGGTAACACACACTGGAGGACCGAACGGGTTAACGTTGAAAAGTTATCCGATGACCTGTGGATAGGGGTGAAAGGCCAATCAAACTGAGAGATAGCTCGTTCTCTCCGAAATGTTTTTAGGAACAGCGTCACATATAAGAAGTTTATTAGAGGTAGAGCTACTGATTGGACTAGGGGGCTTCACCGCCTACCAAATCCTGACAAACTCCGAATGCTAATAAATATCTGTGGCAGTGAGGCTGCGGGCGCTAAGGTCCGTGGCCGAGAGGGGAACAACCCAGACTATCAGCTAAGGCCCCTAAATCTACGTTAAGTTGGTTAAACGATGTTCAAATCCTAAGACAGCCAGGATGTTGGCTTGGAAGCAGCCATTCATTTAAAGAGTGCGTAACAGCTCACTGGTCGAGGGTTCGGGCGCGGAAAATGATCGGGCATCAAACGTAGTGCCGAAGCTATAGGATTTATGTTTACATAAATCGGTAGGAGAGCATTCTATTTGCGTTGAAGGTGTGTGGTGATGCATGCTGGAGCGGATAGAAAAGAAAATGTAGGAATGAGTAACGATAAATAAGGTGAAAAACCTTATCGCCGAAAGACTAAGGGTTCCTGATCAACGTTAATCGGATCAGGGTTAGTCGGGACCTAAGGCGTACCCGAAAGGGGAAGTCGATGGACAACTGGTTAATATTCCAGTACTCGTAATAAATTCGATGGGGCGACGCAGGAGTGAAAAGTCCGCGAACTTACGGAATAGTTCGTTAAAGGGCGTAGTTAGAGGGTCTATAGTTAAATGCGTAGACCTTGATGAAACCTGATAGTACCACAAAACTTCGGTGGCGTGGATAGTGACTGTAATCAGACTGCCGAGAAAACCCTCTAAGTTATGTTTATTACGACTCGTACCGTAAACCGACACAGGTAGTCGAGATGAGTATTCTAAGGCGCTCGGGTGAGCCGTGGAGAAGGAACTAGGCAAATTAACGCTGTAACTTCGGGATAAAGCGTACCATAGCGATATGGTCACAGTAAAATGGTGCAACCAACTGTTTAGCAAAAACACAGGGCCCTGCCAAATCGAAAGATGACGTATAGAGCCTGATACCTGCCCGGTGCTGGAAGGTTAAGGAAGCTTGTCAACCGTAAGGTGAAGCTTGCGACTGAAGCCCCAGTAAACGGCGGCCGTAACTATAACGGTCCTAAGGTAGCGAAATTCCTTGTCGGGTAAGTTCCGACCTGCACGAATGGTAGAATGAGTTGCACACTGTCTCCTCCACGAGCCCGGTGAAATTGTAGTATCGGTGAAGATGCCGGTTACCCGCCACGGGACGAAAAGACCCCGTGAACCTTCACTACAACTTTGCATTGATTTTGGGTACCAGATGTGTAGGATAGTTGGGAGACTATGAAGCAGGCACGCCAGTGTTTGTGGAGTCAACGTTGAAATACCAACCTTCTGTTACTTAGAGTCTAATCTGCGTAAGCGGAGACATTGCATGGTGGGTAGTTTGACTGGGGTGGTCGCCTCCTAAAGTGTAACGGAGGCTCGCAAAGGTTCCCTCATTACGGTTGGTAATCGTAAGTAGAGCGTATTAGTATAAGGGAGCTTGACTGTGAGACTGACTAGTCGATCAGGTGCGAAAGCAGGCTAAAGTGATCCGGCGGTTCCGTATGGAAGGGCCGTCGCTCAAAGGATAAAAGGTACTCCGGGGATAACAGGCTGATCTCCCCCAAGAGCTCATATCGACGGGGAGGTTTGGCACCTCGATGTCGGTTCGTCACATCCTGGGGCTGGAGAAGGTCCCAAGGGTTGGGCTGTTCGCCCATTAAAGTGGCACGTGAACTGGGTTCAGAACGTCGCAAGACAGTTTGGTCTCTATCTGTGGTGGGCGTTAGTAAATTGCGAGGACATGACCTTAGTACGAGAGGACCGGGTTGTATGTACCGCTGGTGTATCTGTTGTGCCGCCAGGTGCAGTGCAGAGTAGCTATGTACAGAAAGGATAAGCGCTGAAAGCATCTAAGCGCGAAACCTACCTCAAGATGAGTTTACTTTTAAGTGCCGTCGAAGACGACGACGTTGATAGGCTACAGGTGTAAAGATGGTAACATCAAAGCCGAGTAGTACTAATTGCACGTACGCTTTATACTTTATTAGTAAGAAATCTGTTGATTAGTTTTCCCAATATGTTACCTTATTTTGTAAGATAATATCTGTCAATAACCTTTTTATGGTGGTATTGCCGATGGTGTTCACCTCTTCCCATTCCGAACAGAGTAGTTAAGCCCATCATGGCCGATGATACTGGTGTATTCCGGGAAAGTAGGTAGCTGCCATATTTATTT
>NZ_SAIQ01000008.1 GCF_004118155.1 Edaphocola flava | reverse complement strand
TTAGTAACACTTTCGTTACCATTTGCTAAACGCAGAGACTCGAACTCCTATCGTGCGCCGACCGCCGTTTCGTTGGGAGTGCAAAGGTAAATAACCTTTCCATAAAAACCAAATCTTTTTTGAAGTTTTTTTATTCCCTTCGGTCCGTTACCAAACCTCCAAAAATACCTCAAACACAATACCAGTCTCACTTCCCATTCAATCTTAAGACCTACCCCCGTTTCCGTAAGGGAGTGCAAAGATAGATCCTTATTAATTCCTGAACAAATCTTTTTACTATTTTACACCTAATACACCTGATTACTTTTTATCATAAACCAATACCAGCATACATTCCAAGCCACACATATTCTTTAAAATATAAGTAAAGAGGTGGGGAAATAAGAGAAAATAGACCTGTAATTTCATGTTTTTAGGTGATTTGTTTATTTTGCCCAAAACAAATCTACCTGATGCTTACACTGGAAACGCCCGCAGCAAGAGTAAATATTCTCCTAAAAGGTGCTGAACTCTGCAGTCTATACCATAAAGAAACCCAGACTGAATATATATGGGATGGCAATCCTGCTTTCTGGAACAAGCATAGTCCTATCCTATTCCCGATAGTGGGTACGCTAAAGAATGATACATTTTCACATAATGGACTCCTGTATTCCTTGCCCAGACACGGTTTCGCCAGGGACATGAATTTTACTGCAGAACAACATGGAGCAGACCAGGCTACATTCAGTCTGCAGTCGGATGCCGAAACACTTGCTAAATATCCGTTTCTATTCTGTCTGAAGGTGCATTATAAGCTTACCGATGATCATTTGGCGGTGCGCTACAGTGTGGAGAATACTGGGGATGATAACATGTATTTCTCTATTGGCGGGCATCCTGCATTTAAAATACCAATTAATGATGCCTTACAATTTGAGGATTACGAACTGCAATTTGAACAAACTGAGCAGGCAGATATCTATCCGCTAAACCATGATGGACACCTGGTACAACAAGGTATTCCTTTTTTGCAGCACGCCGCTAAAGTGTCCTTGAAAAAGGATTTGTTCTATGACGATGCACTCATCTTTAAACAGCTAAACTCTAAAAAGATACGTTTAGCATCTTCGAAAGACAAACGATATATTGAAGTTTCTTTTGAACAGTTTCCCTACCTGGGAATATGGAGTAAAAAAGATGCCAATTTTATCTGTATCGAGCCCTGGAATGGGGTTACAGATGTTGAAAGCGCATCCGGACTGCTTGCAGAAAAAGAGGGAATATGTATGCTGGAACCACAGCAAAAATGGGAAGGCTCCTGGCAGATACAATTTGGCTGATAACAAATATAAAAAGGCAGAGGGTTGATCATTATAATGATCAACCCTCTGCCTTTTTATCAAACAGGTATTAACGCTGTACTGAAATACTACCAGGTGTACCTGCTTTGTTGAGCCTGTAACTGAAAGAAAGCACTGCATATCTTCCGATAGTATTAGAGCGCTGTTCCATAAGATAGTTCAGCTGGCTTATCCGCTGTACTGATTTGTTTCTGTCCAGCAAATCAAATGCCCTCAGAGATATGGCCCCTCGCTGATTCGCAAAAATATATCGTGTAATTTCTGCACTTACAATCGGTACGGTAACCGGCTGATCAAAACTACGGGCAGTATAATGGGTAATATCTCCGGAAGCGGTAAAGTTCCATTTGGCAGTGGGTCGGTATCCGATCTGTGCAAACCCGGAATAATTATAATACTGATTATTCATCTCTTTATTGATGGAATAACGGGAATCTGAAATATTAATATTCCCTCCCCAACGCAGATCCCAAACATCGCTGCTGATATTGCTAAAACTCAGATCCAGCTTATGAGACAAAGTGTTATTCTTATTGTTAATGCTATTTACAGGATTAAGGCTTTGCGCCCAGGTCTCACTTATACTTGTATGAATATTGAGTCCGATACTATTAATTGGCCTGGAATAATCAAGCGATAATTGTGAGGATACCTCATACGGTGTATTGACCAACTGCAGTTGTTGTGCCAGGTTTGAGGACACAGTGCGGGCATATGCAATCTTATTGTTCGTATAACTTCCCCTCAATGATGCTGAAAAAGAAGACATGCTGAATTGATCAAATAAGAAATACATGGCGTTGAAAATATGATTATACTCTGGTTTCAAATGTTCATTCCCTTTTGTCAGCATCAATGGATTGCTGTAATCGGTTACCGGCATTAATTGTGCAGCATCCGGGGCTGCAACAGAAGTATTATATGAAAGCGTAATGCGCTTACCCCTGTCCTGATCCTTTTCCCAGAAGATAGACGGCAGGAAATAACCATAATGCTTTTGATACAGGGATTGCCCATTCAGCACCGGGTTCAACCACAAATCTTTTCTTTGCAGGCCCATGTTCCAACGCAGCGTTTTCTGATTTCGTTTCAATACTAAAGCATTAGACCAGGTGACTACATTTCTTGTAAACGCGGGACTTAATGAGTCTGTAACCATCTCCGGTAGGTCAAGCGGTCCTTGTTTACGATCGGTCATTTCAGTGGACAGTACAATGCTAGATGAAGGTTCAAGAAAATATCCTTTTCCCAATGTACGCACTGCACTCATGGTCGCTGATCCGTTAGCACTGATACCCGTATAATTACGGTATTGCTCATCACTTATTTCTTGAGCCGGATTAATATACACTGTCCGGTTGCGCCAGAACTCTTTGCCGGACTGTTTTTTATACCCACCCTGCAATACAGCTTTTAGTACCGGCCAGCTCCCCTTCTGTTTTTGCAGCCAGGTAAAATCAGCGCCTGCTTCAGTTTTCTTGCCTTTATTACTGATGTAGTTATCAAGATCATTTTCTAAAATTATATTCCTGTAATTCTCTGAAAACGATTGCTCATTTTGTTTACTGGATCCTAAAAGGCCATATAGATTGAAGGTCATGAAATGAGCTGAATCGACCTGCTGACGCCATTTTACAGAAGCTCTGTTTACCAGATTCGCAGACTTGCTCTGTTCACTTTTCTCCGTAGTGAAAGTGCCTTCGGGAATAAAATTTTTCGTATTTGTATATTGATCCAGGAGCTTGTCCATTCCATTACCCATATAGTTAAATGAAAGGCGGTTATGCGCATCAGGTTCAGCCATATAATTTAAAGCGAATGCTCCTGAATTGACATTACCCGTTACCGGCTGTCCGGCATCAATAGGCATCTCATCTTCATCAATCCTGATCTCACCACCGTTACCGACAAGTGATTTCAGTCCTCCGTTAAAATTGAAATAATCTTCAAAGCTGAATCCGAATTTATTAATATTATTAAGCATACCCATCGCCGCCAGCTGACTTTTAGGACGAAACTTAAAGGCTTTCAGGGATGCTTCATATTTTTCCGGAATGCCTCCTCCAGCTTTTGCTTCACCAAAGTAGCCTATTTTCTTTCCATCTTTCAATACCAGATTTAAAGTTGCTCCCGCTCACCATCATCAATGCCGGAAAATAATGATGCATCGGATTTCTTTTCGAAGGCCTGGACTTTATCAACAGCATCTGCAGGTAGATTTTTAGTGGCAACTTTAGGATCATCGCCGAAAAACTCTTTTCCATCCACCAGGATTTTATTTACGGCCTTGCCCATCGATTTTATATTTCCATTCTTATCAACTTCTATACCAGGCATCTTTATCAGCAAATCCTCCACAACCGCGTCCGGCTTAACTTTGAATGATCCGGCATTATATTCCAGGGTATCTCCTTTAAGGCGTATAGGTATCTTTTCTCCCGATACAATGACTTCATCCAGTACACTACCTTGTGCATTTTCGGCCAATACCTGTATACCCAGATCGGTTGTCAACTGGTCATTAACGGTTATCAATTTGTATTGTGTATAATAACCCATCAGCGCTACCTGTAGTAAATAGCTGCCTTCCTTTACAGCGGTAAGCGTATAAAAACCCTGAGCGTTCGTGATGCCAAACGTTACGAGTGTAGAATCAGAAGGATCAAGCAGCGAGATAGAAGCCCCGCCCAATCTGTTGTACAGGCTATCTGTTACCTGACCTTTAAGGTTATACTGAACCGCATATACATTGTTTAATGTAAAGCTGAGTAACGCTAGTATAAAGAAGCCAATTTTTGTAAACATATGCATGACTTATCTTTCAACCTTAAAAATGACGTTACCCTCTCCTTTGAACTGCCGCTCCATTTCATCTATTTTCTTTTGCATGATGGCCTCATATTCTTTAGCTGTAACTTTTTTACCTTTTGCTGGTGGCTTAACATGAGTAAGCATTTTGGCATCTATTGGTTCAACTTTTACTGCAGTGATCAGCATGGTTTGCCCGATAGATACTTCCATAATCATACCAGGTAATCCGCTCATGCCTTCAGGCCCGGATGATACGGGTATGGCTGTAGTATACCAGGCCATGATTTGGTATTGCCCTTTCTCATCCATCATTGTTGCTTCCATACAAGGCATGCCCAATATTTTCTTTTGCCTTCCGGTTGTCTTCCATTTTGATGCAGGTAAGGACTCACTTTGAATGATAAATTGTTTGCCCATCAGATCCTTTTGCTCCGTTTTCTTTTGGTTCTTAATATCGGTATATACTTTTTCATCGGGCTCTTGTCCTACAGCACGAAACATCATGTTCCCCTCTGTATATTCCGGAGCTGCCTCCATTTTCACCGTACTGTTTTCATACAATGTTGCATCGGGTGTGAAGTATAATGTTTTCAATGATTTTTGCTCTGCAGGAATGATATCTGCAAGACCATCCGGTAAATTACTATTGGCAAATTGCCCCTTATCGATAAATACTTTACGCTCATAAGTAATCATGCCTAATGTTTGCTGTGCCATTGAGTATATGGTCATCAACAGCAAAGGGAGTAATAATAGCTTTTTCATGTTTTTATTTGATTTAAAATGACAGAGCAAAGCTACTCCTCGTAAATGCAGACTGGGGTTAACTCCCAACCAAATAAGGTTAAATAAGGTTAACTATTTTCTGTATTACTAAAGCATTTAGTTTATTTGCATACAGAACAATTTATGAAGGTGTTGGTTAAGACGAAACAGGCAAGAAAATTACAATTGATCAGCTGGCTTATGCTGGCCAGCGAAGTATTGCTCCTATTGTTTCTCTGTAAGTGGATCGTGAGCCAATATAAAGAAGAGTCTGCTCGGCTGGATAAGGATATACAGACTGTATTTTATGCTGTTGAAACCAAAATGTCTGATAGTCTTTTAAACAAAGAAGTAACAACATTACTCTTAGGCAATAAATCTTTTGATACCATAGAATTCAATGTCAGTGCGCCGGACGTAAAGTTTATACCCGCCATACCATCTGACAGAAAAATACTTCCTTTACCCCGCGATACTGCAGCCATACCAACGCTCATTTCCAAAAACAGTAGTATTGCTATACATTCCTACACTGTTGCTCAGGATTCTGCATCAGTAATGAAACATCCGGAAGACACACGTAAGGTCCTGCGCTTTGCACTCCAGCAAATTATGAATGATATAGAAATGGATACCTTCCAGGTAAAAATAGATACCAGTTCACTCCGGAAAGAGTTTGCATCAGCAGTACATAAGAAGTGGCCAAATATAGCAGTGCAATGGCTTTCTACTGGAAATACGCCACATGCATTCAGCTATAAACCAAAAAATACAGAGCGTAGTTTAATCCTGACCAGCCATAAATTATATATCACAAAAGCCATTATTGCCCAAACTGCATTTTGCCTTGTACTCCTTTTATTATCAAGCCTGGCCTTTGTTCTGGCTTATCGCAATACAAAACAACAAACTTTATTTTCATTACAGAAAGACCACTTTATCGACAACATTTCTCATGAACTTAAAACCCCGGTCGCCACAACCAAAGTTGCAATTGAGGCATTAAGTATGTACGATGCACTGGAAGATCCGCAGCGCTCAAAGCGATATCTCAGAATGGCCGGGTGGGAAATAAATCGCCTGGAGACAATGATCAATAAGATTATGGACACTACGCAGGCGACCAAAGGGGTACTAATTCTTGAGAAAGAAACCATAAATCTTTTAGAACTGGTACAGGAAATCGCATATTCTCTGCAGCAGGTATTTATCGAACGGGAGATACAGCTGATCTGGGATATAAAGGATGATGAGATATTCTTGGCCTCAGCAGATCGCACACACCTGACTGGTGCTATTTATAATCTGATTGATAATGCAATAAAGTACGGAAATAATATTATCAGAATCAGCCTTTACAAAAAGGAGCATAATATATACCTCAGCATTGCTGATAACGGTACGGGTATACCGCAAGCCTATCAATCCAGGATCTTTGAAAAATTTGTACGGGTTCCACAAGGGAATATCCATAATGTAAAAGGATACGGTTTAGGATTATCTTATGCACAGTACATTATTGCTGCCCACAATGGTATGCTTAGTCTTCAAAAAGAGCCCGGATGGGGAGCCGTATTCAGTATTTCACTACCAGAATCAAATAAAGATGAAGTATAAAGTACTATATATAGAGGATGAAGAACATCTCGCCAGTATTGTAAAGGAAACGCTTGAGATAAAAGGCTACAGGGTACAGCATCAGACAGAGGGAACAAAGATCCTGGATCTGATCACCTCCTTTCTGCCTGATGTTTGTGTACTCGACATTATGCTTCCATATATTGATGGATACAGCCTCGGGAGAACGATAAGACAGGCTTACCCCAAACTACCCATTATATTTCTGACAGCCAAAAGTCAGACACAGGATATTGTTGAGGGCTTCAGTTCCGGAGGAACGGATTATATAAAAAAGCCATTTAGTCTGGAGGAGCTCATGGTACGTATAGATAACCAAATATCTATCCTCAACCAATCAGAAGCGGCAGTCCAGAAAATGATTCCCCAGGAATTTAAACTAGGTACATTCAGATATGCTCCTCAGCTCATGAAACTATTCGGACCTACGGAAACCATAAAGCTTTCCAACAGAGAAACGGAGATACTGAATATATTTTGCATGTCACCCAATGAGCCTATAGACCGTCGAGAACTGATGAAGATGATATGGGGAGATGACTCTTATTTTATCAGTCGCAACCTGGATGTGTATATACGCAGGCTTCGGGAGTACTTTGCGAAAGGCCTCGGTGTAGAAATTATAACTTTAAAAGGGAAAGGCTATCATTTCAGTGTATCTGATAATATAATGTAACCCAAAAATAAGATAACTACTAATACAGAAAAAGCGCCCTGTTTTCAGGGCGCTTTTGTGTATGGGCTATTTATTTGTATGGTATTGCTTGTATTACATTACCTGTTGTGGTAGTCTTGTCTTGAGTA
>NZ_SAIQ01000007.1 GCF_004118155.1 Edaphocola flava | reverse complement strand
CCTCACTTCCCATTCAATCTTAAGAGCAACCCCCGTTTCCGTAAGGGAGTGCAAAGATAGATCCTTATTAATTCCTGAACAAATCTTTTTACTATTTTACACCTAATACACCTGATTACTTTTCATCATAAACCAATACCAGCATACATTACAAGCAACACATATTCTTTAAAATATAAGTAAAAAAAGAGAGAAAAGGGAGGGAAATTAGGCAAAAAATGGCTCCGCTATATGCGGAGCCCGATATCTTATGCTACAAAATGTCTATGGAAAAGGATATTGTAAGGAGTCAAATGCGGGATGCAGCTTAAATAAATCGTACTGAAACCGCGGATTGGTCCCTAATGCACTCTTACAATTGTACTTCCATTCTCCCTTAAGCTGCTTCCAGCGGTCGGCATTATTTTTGGGAAGTATAGAAACAATGTGACTGATACCCGCTTCTACAGCGGCTCCCCGGCACATGAGACAGGGTTCAAATGTTGTGATGAGGGTCAATTCTTCTTTATGTAACTGCCGGAACTGATCAAGTCCAATATGTTTTGTGGCCTCATTCAGTGCATTCAGCTCGGCATGGTTACAAATAGCGCCCTGGCTATATACGGTATTATGCCCTACCCCGATTACTTTACCTCTATATACAATACAAGCTGCCACCGGTACATCATTTGTGCTTAATGCTTTCCGGGCCAGACTTTCGAGCAATTGAGTATAAGCAGATACATCTTCCTTAGGCTTAATCCGGCTCCAGTTGGGCAGCAAAAGATTAAACACTATAAACAGCAAGCTGCCTATGGTAGTGCATACCAGGTAAATATACAGCAGTATTCTACGGCTTTTCATCTGTTTTATTTGAGTTGTAAAGTGATCATATACTGGTCACAACACCAGGTAAACGGGAATACTCTTGCGATACTGCGATCGATACGCTGCAATACGGAAAACCAGCGTGGGTAACGTTCTACAAAGTTTTCGATAAACGGTGGGGGTACTGTTATACAGATACCTTTCAGCGAAAGCACTTTAAAATCCGGTTTCAATGTCCGGATCACGTAGGATGGGTTGTAGTACCAGGTTTTGAAATGCACCCCTTCGATATGGGCCATGGTACCGTTCTTTTTAAATCGCCTGAAAGCGGTTTTCCACTTACCTTTCAGCACCATAATATTTTCCCAGGGACAGATCTTGGGCATGATCACCAGGCTTACTTTACCTCCGGGATTCAATAGTGGCCCAAAGCTCTGTAACACCTTATCCAGGTGCGCCGTACAATTCAGTCCGCTAAAGTTGGAATAAATATGATCGAATTTTCGGGGTTGCAAAGTTTCTAACTGTTCAAAGTCGCATCGCTGCACTTCTATACGGTCTTGCAGCTGTAGTGTATTTACTTTGTGTCTTAACTGCTGCAACATGCCTTCGGCATTGTCTATGGCAAATATTTTATAGCCCTGCTCTGCAAAGTAAACAGTGTCCATACCTGTACCGCAATTGAGCTCAAGTATATGTGCATCTTTCTTCAAGGTACGCAGCAGCTCTGTTCTGAACTCCTGACGCATATATTCCGACAGCAGATTTTCACGATAAATGGTATCAAAAACGAGCGATTGCTGGCTAAAGGCTTCACTTACATTTTCTGTATTAGTCGGCATAGTTGGCCCGTTTCATTAAGTGTTGGTAATATTTTTTCTGCAAAGCGTATCTGATCATTCGGGGGTACTTCATCAAAGAAGCAAGGCTTTCGCTCCGGGCTTGTTCCAGCCGGAAGAAGCTGTGTGTGTAGCGATGCAGCTTGCGGTAATATGCTTTTGAGAAAGTCTGCTGGTACATCAGCTCCAGATCATCTGAATGTTCCCAGTTTGATTTGGTGCTTAATTGCGATTTTACCCTTTCGTAAAACACGGTTCCTGGCAAAGGATAGGAAACCGATATACCGATATCATCCGGCATGGTTTCTGCAAGCAGTTTCAATGTAAGGTCAATGTCTTCTTTAGTCTCTTCGGGATAACCAAACTGCAGAAAGAAGGCTGCTTTGATATGATGCTTCTTCAGCAATGCCCTGGCTTGCCTGATCTGTAGGACTGTAGTGCCTTTATCCATTGCATCCAGCACTTTCTGGGAGCCGCTTTCTGCACCCATCCATATTTCTGCACAACCGGATGCTGCCAGATCCTGCACATAATTTTCCTGAACTAACAAATCGGCCCTGGACTGTATTTTAAATGGTATGCTGATTCCGGCCTCCCTCACCTGCATAGCAAATTCGGCAACCCAACTTCTTTTTAACCCGAAAATATCATCGGCGAACCAGATATGGTCCATATGAAAAAGCTCCTGTAACAGCTTAATTTCAGCTACTACATGCTGCGGACTACGCATATGATAGGTATTGCCATAAATAGGCTTGGCACACCAATTACATTTATAAGGACAGCCGCGTGTGGTGGCCATATTGATGGAAAAATAGCCATGATGATGCTGCCATACTTTCTTATAAGGCGCAATATCTACTAAATCCCAGGCGGGTAAGGGCAACTCATCCAGTTGCTTGTGTACTGGCCTGGACAATGTTTTGGTAATGCTGCCATCTGTACTTTTGTATACAATTCCTTTGACCAGATGCAGGTCTGTATTGCCTTCGCGGTACTGCTGCAGCAATTCGAGCAACGTAAATTCGGCTTCTCCTGTTATAACCACATCGGCCTTTTCCTGCAAATATTCGGTGGCGTGATCTGTTGCATCAGAACTGGAGACAATTACTTTACATCCAAACTGATGTGCAATATCCTGCATCTGCATTGCAGCACGCTTCATATTACTCAGGCACATTTTGGTCAGGTAGTTAAATCCATCGTCATACAGCACGACAACATCAGGCACAAAAGACTCCAACACGGACGTCAGCTCCTTGGGGTCTCTGACAAACATGGTATCGAACAAATGCACATCAAAGCCATGCTGGCGCAATAATGCCGCCGCCAGAATCGTGCCCAGGGGCGGATATGGCTGCGCATGTGCGACCTGTTTGGGATCTAAATGCTGAAAATAGGAATGTGTAAAGAGTACTTTCAATGTTTATCTATTAGTTCTAAAATCCGTTTCTGATAATTTTTCGGATGATTTTTGGATACATTTTCTGTGGTCTTGAAACACAGATCGTATTCATCTTCCGGGAAGTTCTTCTTCCGCCACTTTTTACGCCATTTATTATCGGTAAGCCGCATCAGGAAAAGGTTCAGGGGTTGTAACCATTTATTCTTTACCCTCTGAAAAAGTTTTTCGTATACTTTGACAAATGAATCATCCGGTACGTTGAGGGATATTTTATGAATATTGCTCAGATCGTTTTTGAGCAGGAAATACGTAAATAAATTGGGGTTGTTGAGCGGGATCAATGTTGCCAGCTCTATCTGGGTGAACATATTTTTCTCTTCAAGCTCCAAATGATGTGCATCAATAAAATAGTTCATACAAAACCAATGCTGCAAACCGAACAAAAAGGTGCACTTTTTAAACAGGTGCAATATCGTTCTGCAGATCCACAAGGTATTTGGCGCAGTGATAATGAAAAAGTCGAAATCAGTATTTGCCTTTGCATGGCCCTTTGAAAGCGAACCGGAAATACCCACAAATTTCACAAAAGGGAATAAGGATATAAAATTACCTACCCGTCTCGCCCGGGGCAGTAACTGCTGCGCCCGCGCTGCGCATATCTCCCGTTCCTTTATACAATCTGGGCTGCATTTCATGCCATAATAATACAGTCCGGACTGCAGCACCAAACCGGCATCTCTCATATCGCCCAGTACCAGTGCCATGGCCTCCATATTCAGATCACCTGCGTAGAAATAAAACACTTCTTCTAATGTCAAAGGAAAATTGAAAATAGCAAAGTATTGTATGATACGGTGTATATCATTCGTTTCCGTCTCCGTATTTAATATCAATGCTTCCATAGGGACTTAAACAATTCTGTAATTAGAAAAATAATGGATCTGAATATAATTTTCACATCACCCCTCAGCGAGGATGCATTGACATACATTAAATCTATAGTGGTTCGTTCTCTGATCTCCTCTTCATTTTTGATCCACCCTTTGTAGCCCTCAGCCTGTGCCAGCCCAGTTATACCCGGACGCACCTGGTATCGCCGGTTAAAGTAAGCGACCTGTTGGCTAAACGTTTCATCATCCTGTATGGAATAAGGTCTCGGACCGACCACACTCATATCTCCGATCAGTACATTGAATAGCTGTGGCAATTCATCCAGTCCGGAGTTGCGCAGTATAGCCCCTACCCTGGTAACATTCAGTACCAATTGTCCTTCCTGGTCAAGGCAACCTTTCATGGTTCTGAATTTTAAACAATTAAATACCCGCTGGCCATAACCGACTCTTTTTTGAATAAAGAAGACAGGACCACCGCTATCTATATATATACATAAAGCGATGAAAGGAATAATAACCGGAAATAAAAAAAGGATAATGGAGAGTGAAAAAAGGATATCGACGAAGCGCTTTATCATGCTTTTCCATCCGGAAATGAAATTATCTTTCCGTTCAAAATCACGCTCAAAGCTGATAGGTAAGTGCATTCTGGTAATAATTGTATAGTAGTGTTATCAAATTTAACAAATTTTCCAGACTAAGAAGACGGGCTTTTTGAATTTATAGTTGGAACCTGCCTGATACCCAATGAGATAAACAATAAAAAGAGCATAAGCCCGGTCTGTACCTCCAGCCAGGTATCTGTAACTGCCCCGATGCTGAATATAAACAGGATGGCCGCAAACCATTTTGCCTTTGACCTTAATGCATATGCCCAGGCAATGCCCAAAAGGAGCAGATATATGCATAAACCCAGCAAGCCCATCTGTACCCACACCTGTAAATACTGGTTATGAAATCCATATTCCAGGTATCCCTTATCCGATGTTCCATTACCAGTATACATGCCACTTTGAGCAATTTTCTGCTGCAGTAAAGCTTCTGCATCTCCTGTGCCTACTCCCAGCCAAAATGCATGATGCTCCTGGATGATCTCTTTGGAAAACCGGACATATACCAGCCGCATACTTAGACCATCAAAGTATTCCTCTGCTTTATACTGGCGGGCCAAAACCTTTTCCGTATTGAACTTGGCGATATCGGCAAAGCGCTTTTTAAGCGGATTTGATGTTGTAATGATCAGCAATAAGCTAATGGCGAATCCTGACAAAAGTATAATCCTGTACCGCATTACTTTAAGGGAGAAAACATATATAAACCCTAAAACAAACAGCAGGAAAAGGAACATTTTGGAAGATAGCAGCAACAGAAACAGGATTAGCGCCAGACCTATAATATTACGATAGCGCTTACGTAATGCACTATGTACCACCAGCACCAAGCTGATGAGACAAAAACAGGAGGCGGTTATTGCAGATAAGTGTACACCACTGACCAGGTTATGATAAAAGAACCCATTGACATCGCCACTTATATTATATTGATATAAAGAAATCAGCAGCGCAACTAACATAGTGACTACCGTTGCACCGATAAAAAGGGTAAAAAGCTGTTGCCATCTCTTATTTGTGAACTCTGGCATGCTCAGGATAATTGCCGGAAGCAGCGGCAGTGCAAGTTTTTTTTCTATGGCAAATGCAGCCGCGGCCTTATCTGCCGAAAAAAGCCAGCTGACTAAGTAAGATACAAACAATAAACTGCTGGCTATAAAGAATGGATGTGCCGCAAAGGCTCGGACCTTCTCCCGGGTAAATCCGTCTGCGATCCAGACCAGGCTTAATAAAATAATCCCAATGCTGCTCAGCTTAGGATGAACGAATAAAGAAACGAGTATCCCGCAAAGAACAAAGAAATAAAGTGGTTCAATAATCGTTTTAGATAATTTCATCGTGAGTGTGCTGGAAACAAATGTACATACTGTAACCTGAATTTTATACAGTACTGTCCCGGAAAAAGCTATTAACCCGGGCTTGCATCTGCTCAATAAAATTATATATCTTAGCAAAAATCCCCTATTACAATGAGTAATAAACAAACGGCTCCGACAGATGACGAGTGGCAGTTTACAGACCTCAACCAGATGGTGAAACGGATGGGCACAGGTTTAGAAAACATAAAGCATTGGTTTACAATACAATTAAAGAAAAACTGGCTCGCTATTCTCCTTGTTGCGCTGCTCATCACCGGATGGCAGATTTACCGCATCCGCACCTATGTGCCGTTTTATGAAAGCAGGGCCTCGTTTGTATACCAGGAATTGCACAAAAAAACATACGGTGAAATGATCGATCAACTGAACCAACTGGTACAGGAAAGATCTTATACCACTGTAGCAAAATCATTGAATATTCCGGAAAAACAGGCACAACAAATTTTATCTATTGAGGCTTTGAATCTGTATGGTAGTAAACTATCGGAAGATATTACTACCGATAAATCTCCTTTTTACATCCGGGTAAAAGTATCGGATAAGAGTGCCTTTGATAGCTTGTCCTCAAAAGTCAGCCTTTACCTGAACAGCAACCCTTATTATGTGGCTATGCTGAAACGGAAGCAAGCGAGCCTTAAGACAGAAATTGATCAGCTCAACCATGAGCTGCAATTGCTGGATTCTATCAAATACCAGTATATCCGCAGCAATGGGGCAATACGTGCAGCCGGTACAGAACCTTTTAATCCTGTATTGTTGTTTGATAAATCTATTGACATTTCCAAAGCTATTGCGGAAAAGCAAACTGCCCTGGATCGTACCCAATCGGTAGAATTACTGAATGATTTTATGGTTGCACAAAATCCTGTGTATCCTGCAAAAAAAATGATCCTGCTTAAGTCGGTGCTACTGTTTGCCGTAATCACCTTAGCTATAATGTTTTTATCCTCTATCCTCAAGAAAAATGAAACTATTGCTGAAGAATAAAAACCTGGCCAATAGTTTCTGGAATTTACTGGATATCTTCCTGTACCCTATTGTATTTTTTGTATCAGTACCCTTGTTTATCAAACACCTGGGGCCTGAAGCCTTTGGCGTTTGGATGCTACTCAATACAATATTGGTAGGGATGCAGGTATTCAACTTTGGTTTGGGTCCCGGCATTTTAAAAAACATTGCCTGGCAGATTGGCAAAGGAGATCGTGAGGGACAGATCAGTATACTGAACAGCAGCCTGAGTGCATCCATCATGCTCTTCCTGCTGGCAGTACTCATCACGGGTACACTGGCTTTACTCACACTGAAAACAGATTTATTTTCTATAGGGCCACATATCAAATCGTCAGCAGCACTATGTATTGCACTGACGGGAGCGCTGGTAGGTTTCCGTTTTATGGAGCAGGTATTTACGAATTTCTGCAAGGCATATGAAAATTTCAGGGCAGCGGCCTTTATCACCATCAACAACCGCCTGGCGCCCCTGATCGTAAACCTGATACTGCTTTTTTATTATCCCGATATTGCAACACTGGTCATCAGTATGCTGGTCTGTAATGCATTGACTATATGTTGTTGTTTTCTGTTACTGCATAAACGTTTTGAAGGATACCGGTTTAGATTCAAGGTACAATTCGGCTCCGAAAGTTCACGTTTCGCCCTTGTATTATGGCTGCAGTCATTATGCATGATCTTAATTTTCCAGGCAGATCGTTACCTGATTGTCCAATACTTCGGGCTGGTCACGCTAAGCTATTATGCACTTACCGCGACGATTTTCAATCATCTGCATATGGGCTTTAATGCCCTGCTGGGTTGGGTCGCACCCAAGTTCACCAAATGGAAAGCACAGGATATAGAGGTAAAGCACCTGTATATCGCATCCAGGGATAGTGTATTGCTGATTTCGGTAAATGCATTGCTGCTCTTTCATTTCCTGTATCCTTATATATTTCCAGTTATCATGGGGGTTAAAAGTACACAGGCTATGACGCCTTATATCAATTACTTTATCATCATGGAGCTTTTTTTAGCGCCATCCATAATACCCGCTTATTTCCTGAATGCTTCCGGTCACGAAAAAGGGTATTTGTACTTTCTCATTCTATTTGCATTAGGTACAGTCACGCTGATGCTATTAATGTTACATTACTTCAAAGCACCTCTGGCTGTTGTATATGCTTTGGTGCTCAGTAATCTTGCGGGCATGATCTTTCAAAACCTCTTTGCAGAAAAACAGTTATTCTCAAAAACAGCAATACTGCGTCAATTGGCCGGCTGGATTTTATTGCCGATAGCCGCCTCATTATTTTTATTATATCCAACGCAATGGTGGGGAATATTGTCTTTGATTGTCGTATGCCTTTACTCTGTAATCATTATTATTACATCCGGCAGGGCACATGCCACACTTTTGTATAAAGCATGACCGAATCAAAACGACATAGCATCTTTTTAGGTATCGCTACCATCTTCCTGTTCTTCAATAGTGCAGGACTGCCAGATGGATTGCTATACACTACCCTGCTGGCACCGGTATTTCTGTTGTTTTTACTGAATCAGAAAGGCATCAGAACCTATCTCCTGTTCTTGCTCGCAACCGGCGCATTAGGTATGGCACATGCTGTTACAGGTATTGATGATCCCTTCTCGTATGTCCGGTCTTTTGCCATGCTGCAGGCAGTAGCCATATTTACCATCATTATGTACAATGCTTTACCCGGGCAACTCGAACAGGCCGGAACCTTTAAGATATTAGCCACGGTAAATCTGCTCCTGTTAGGCATATGCCTGTTGCTGCGGTTCATTCCCGGTGGCACAGACTTGGTTTGGTATACAGTCCCAATCAGTCCGGGTGTACCAGTGGTACCCAGGCTAAAAATGTTTGCCTATGAAGCGTCATATTACTCTCTGCTCATTACTCCTTTAGTGCTGTACTATCTGCTGAAGTGCTGGTTATGTAAAGCGAAAGTGGGGATCCTCTTCCTGAGCCTGATCCTATCTCTGCTCCTGAGTTTTTCCCTTGGGGTTATAGCAGGTATCGTGATCAGTCTGTTACTTATGATTATATTCCGGTTTAACACTATACACAAAAAGTTGCTGGTACGTTGGATCCTGATCGCTTCCGTACTGCTGATTATCCTTACCCTGGGCTTATATGTTTTCTATCCGCAGAATGCTTTATTTCTGCGCCTGCACAATATCTGGGCCGGTAAAGACACCTCTGCCAGAGGGCGTACCTACGAAGCATTTACGATTGCCTGGGAAGTGGCCAAAATGAAAAGCCTGTACTGGGGTACAGGACCGGGGCAACTGAAAAGTCTGGGCAGAGATTATATCATACAGTATTATCATTATGCTCATATTCCGCAAACGGTACGCATCCCTAATGCAGTGGCAGAGACCTTAAGTATTTATGGTATTGCCGGTCTGATTATACGGTTTGGGCTTATTTTATTCCTGTTTATAAGAACCAGGGTTTGGAACAATTACTATCGCTTATCCCTGTTCATCTTTATGTTTATCTACCAGTTCACCGGTAGTTTTATTTCCAACACAGCAGAATATATGATCTGGGCAATTGCATTTTGTCCGGGTATTTTGCGAGCATTTGAAGTCCCCCCTAAAAAAGAAACACACGATGAAAGTACTGTTTATCAGCAGGGCTAGCTTATATAAAGTGCCCGGGGGCGATACCATACAAATGGAGCAAACGGCAGCATACTTGCAGCGCTTAGGTGTCAAGGTAGATATCAGACTGGCCGATGATCTGAATATTGACTATGCTCAGTATGATCTGCTGCATACTTTTAATATCATCAGACCGTCAGATATTTTGTTTCATTTACAAAAGAGCCGGCTCCCATTGGTAGTGTCCCCCATCTACCTGGAATATGGTACGGCTTCTAATGAGGCGTACAACCCAATGTTGAAATGGCTGATGAACAGATTAGGCAATCACAGAGGTGAATACCTGAAAAATGTGGGGCGTGCGGTACTCAAAAATGAGCATATCCGATCCTGGAAATACTATTACTGGGGTCAGCATAAATCCATAGCATACATTCTGGATCACTGTGCCATGCTGTTACCTAATTCGGAAAGTGAATTCAAAAGACTGAAGCGGGATTTTCCCGGTGCGGGCGATTACAGCGTTGTACCCAATGCAGTGGATCTTGAGCTGTTTCATTTTGAAGAGACCGTACAGGATAGAAATAGTAAAAAGGTGCTATGTGCGGCACGATTCGAGCCCAGAAAAAATCAGCTTAATGTAATCCGTGCGCTGAATCATACAGATTTTGAGGTAACATTTGTAGGTGCACCAGCTCCTAATCATCATCAATACTATCAGCAATGCAAGGCTGAAGCGGCCGAGAATATCCGATTTATCGATTTTACCACACAAGATCAGTTAGCAGCATTGTACCGGGAGCATAAAGTACATATCTTAGCCAGCTGGTTTGAAACGACCGGTTTAAGTTCGCTGGAAGCGGCGGCCTGTGGTTGCAATATCGTCATTACCGATTGTGGAGACACTAAAGATTATTTTGGCACAGAAGCCTATTATTGCGCTCCTGACAATCTTCAGAGTATAGCAAATGCAGTGTTAGCAGCTGCAGCTGCACCATATCACAAGTCACTATTACAACGTATTCAGCAGCAATACAGCTGGCAGCATACGGCAAATGAAACCTTAATTGCTTATCAAAGAGTGCTGAACAAATGAAAATAGCCATATTAGGAAGCCGGGGCATACCCAATGCTTACGGAGGATTTGAACAATATGCCGAGCAACTTTCCCGCTTTTTAGCAGATCGGGGTTGCGAGGTATACGTGTACTGTTCTTCAGCACATCCATACAAAGCATCAAAACTGGGTAAGGTATTTTTAAAACACCAGTACGATCCGGAGTGGTTGGGTACTGCAGGCCAGTTTGTGTATGACTACAACTGTATTAGAGATGCCCGGAAAGAAAAATTTGATATTATTTATCAGCTAGGATATACGAGTAGTGCCATATTCAATCGCATGATGCCCTCTTCAGCAATACTTATCACCAATATGGATGGTATGGAATGGCAACGCAGCAAGTACAGTCCTATGGTACAGCGATTCCTTAAATGGTCCGAATCACTTGTTGTTAAAAGAAGCCATTACCTGATTGCCGATGCGGTACCCATCCAGGAATATATCAGGAAACAATATCATGCAGCAGCATATTATTCTGCTTATACAAGTGTTATTCCTGCGCATGCAAATGAATCCTTACTGGAACCATATTCTTTAGTAAAAAAGCAATATAGTTTATTGATTGCACGCATGGAGCCGGAAAATAATATAGAACCTGTACTGGAGGCTTATGCAGCATCAGCGCAACAGTATCCATTAATTGTCATTGGCAATACAGATAATCATTTTGGTCGCTACTTACTTAAAAAGTTTGCTCAATCCAATATTCGATTTTTGGGTTCTATTTATGATAAGACAATACTAGATACCTTGAGACAGTACTCCGCATTTTACTTTCACGGACATAGCGTAGGTGGCACTAATCCATCATTGTTAGAAGCGATGGCCAGCAAATGCAGTATTATTGCTCATGACAATGTGTATAACAGAAGTGTGTTACAAGAGCATGCACTGTTTTTTGCAACAGCTGATGAATTAAAAAACATACTACTCACCATAAATCAGGAGGATCATTTTTATGAAAAGGCGAATGCGCATAATGTAGCAACTATAGAGAAGCAATACTCAGAGGCTGCAGTATTCGAACCATTATTTCAGTTTTTTAAATCCGTCTTAAAAACGGAATAAACACTATCCGCACAATATAATTGTCGTTACAAGTAGATACATTGTTTATCATTTTTCGATTACATTTGCAATAACCTAAATATTACGTATCATAGTATAATGAGTCGATTGAAACAGAGTGCAAAATCGCTGATTAAATTTTTCGGCCTGGGACAAGTGGTAGATAAATCAAGATTCTATCTGCAGTACTTACAGCAAAAGGAAAACATTAAAGCCT
>NZ_SAIQ01000006.1 GCF_004118155.1 Edaphocola flava | reverse complement strand
CGTCATTGTGGCACTGCCGGCACACTGATTCTGATTAGGCGTAAACGTATAGGTCGTAGTAGCCGTATTGTTCAAGGCAGGAGACCAGGTTCCGGTGATCCCATTATTTGATTGCGTTGGTAAAGCCGCTAAAGCAGCGCCAGAACAGATGGCAGGCACTTGGGTAAATACAGGATCAACAACAGGATTAACCGTGATGGTCATTGTGGTACTGCCCGCACATTGATTCTGATCAGGTGTAAATGTATATGTGGTTGTAGTCGTATTGTTCAAGGCAGGATACCAACTACCTATAATACCATTATTCGATTGTGTTGGCAAAGCTGCTAAGTTAGTACCAGAACAAATTGCAGGGACTTGCGTAAATACAGGATCGATAACCGGATTAACCGTGATGGTCATTGTAGTGCTGCCTGCACATTGATTTGCATTCGGCGTAAAAGTATAAGTCGTCGTAGCTGTATTATTCAAGGCTGGAGACCAGGTTCCGCTGATCCCATTATTTGATTGTGTTGGCAAAGCCGACAAAGGAGCACCAGCACAGATTGCAGGGACTTGGGTAAATACAGGATCGATAACCGGATTAACCGTGATGGTCATTGTAGTACTAACCGCGCATTGACCTGCTGCTGGAGTGAATGTATATGTAGTCGTTGCGGTATTGTTGATTGCAGGCGACCATGTTCCACTAATACCATTATTCGATTGCGTTGGTAATGCCGCTAAGGTAGCACCAGCACAGATTGCAGGTACTTGCGTAAAAATCGGTGTGACCGGATTAATAACGGCCAATGTAGCCATAACAGAATCTACGCCGCAGCCGCCCGTGGTCTTGACCTTATAGTTATATAACCCGGCTGTAGTCGGGATACCACTCAGCGTAAATTGATTCGTCGTACTATTATAAGTCCCGCTTACACCGGGTGGAAGGTTTGTTGCTGTTGCTCCGGTTGCGTTAGTCACATTGAAAACAATGGCAGTCATCGCTGTATTGCGGCATAAAGTCGCCGTACTGACTGATCCTGATGCGACAGTAATATCTGCCATCGCGCCCGGACTGGTATTAACCGGTGCGACACAGCCATTATTAAGGTATGTAGGTGTACCGCTGGCATTAAAGCTTACACTGGCACCATCTGCACTTGCCAGATTGGCCCTGTTATATCCAACAGTTGTGGAACAGGATGGACTGGCTGTCTCCAGAGTAAGGTAACGCATGGCGGAGGATCCATTATTGGCAAAATAACCATTGGTATTAGATGGATTATTGTGGAAGAGCACATACATATCCTCTGCCAGGGCTCCGAATGAAATATAGTTGGGATCTACATTCTGGCTGGTAAAGACAACAACCTTTGCATTGGCAGGTAAAGAAGTTCCGGTGGGTTCAATCAGGCGACCACAACCATTTGCATTGATGATCGCATTATTAAACGCTGTCACCTTGCTCGCGGTGGTTGTATTTTTAATAAAGCCGTTAAAGGGATTATTTGTTGTTGCCCAGGTGATGTCTATATTATTATAGTTGCTGATAGCTGTCGTACCTACCTGGAAGGTAAATAGTTCATTGTATCCCTCATCGCTGGGGGTACAGGCATCTACATAAATACTTAATATACGGGGACATGTCTGCGCCTGCACTTTGTATGCAGACAAAGACGCGAAAATGAGCACCCATAGGGCGCCAATCAATGTAAACTTCTTGCTCATAATAAATCAATAAAGGAAAATCCTTATGATAAAACCGAGCAAAAGTATCTGTGTCAGATTAACTACATATTAATTTGACTCAAGTATACATGATTGTTAACAATATGATTATATTAAGAGAATAAAGCCTCTGCAGTTTTAGTGGTACGCTCAGCCACCACACTCAATGGTACTTCTTTAATATCGGCTATTTTCTGAGCGATCAGGGGAATATAACTGCTTTCATTGCGCTTGCCCCGGTATGGAACCGGTGCCAGATAAGGAGCATCGGTCTCGAGCACCAGGTGCTCCAGGTCAACTGCACGTAAGACTTCGGGTAAGGTACTGTTTTTAAAAGTCACCACACCACCAATGCCCAGCTTAAAACCCAGATCAATGATCTGTTCTGCGGCATTAAGGTCGTCGCCGAAGCAATGAAATATTCCTTTCAGCTGACCATTCTGTTTTTCACGGACTATATCGATACAGTCCTGAGTGGCATTGCGGCTATGGATTACGATAGGCAGCGCACGCTCCAGTGCCCAATCGATCTGACGATGAAAAGCATCTTTCTGCGCTGCAACAAAGGTCTGGTCCCAGTAATAGTCCAGTCCGATCTCACCGATCGCAGCAAAAGATGCTTTATCCAGCCATTCCTGCATGATCTTCAATTCTGCTTCATACGACTCCTTTACATAACAGGGATGGATACCGATCATGGGGATACAATAACCGGGGTACTGTTCTGTCAATGCCATCATAGCCGGAATCGTAGTACTGTCGCAGTTAGGCAGATATACCTTCTCTACCCCGTTTGCCCGGGCACGGGAGATGATCTCTGCTATATCTGCTGAAAACTGTTCGTCATACAAGTGTGCGTGCGTATCAATCATATTGGTCTGGATTTGCTGCGGTTAATACCATACTTGGCCAGCAGCGCACGCAAAATTACAAAAATTGCTATTAACATAATTTCGATAGACTTTATAGGGCTATAAACCCGGTTAACAATAACGCTGCTGTCTGAACCATTGCAGGGCATCTGCTACGGCAGTATCTATATCCTGGTACTGTATGTCTAATTCCCGTGCAGCTTTGGCCCCTGAATAGTAATTATCCAGCGATAACATATATGCTCCGGCATAGTTCAATTTTACCGGGCGGCGTATAACCCGCTCCAGCAGGGAACCGGCACGGCCCAGTCCTCTCAGTAAGGTACCGGGAATGCGTAATTTTCTTCTCACCATTCCCGAAGCGGCATCTACGGTACGGAAAAATTCTTTGTAGGTTAGGTTATGACCTGCCAGCAGGTAATGCTCCCCTATTGCTCCGCGATCCAGCGCCTGTACAATGCCCTTACATACATCTGTAACATGTACAAAATTCTTGCCCCCGGAAGGATAAGCCATCCAGCTGCGGCTCAGTCCATGCAGGATGAGCTGCCCGGAACTGGGCTTAATATCGTATGCACCGATCATAAACGTGGGGCTGATAATAACCGCCGGCAGGCCTTTTTGCTGTACCTGCTCCTGTATATATTGCAGGGCCACATATTTACTGTTGATATAACCAGAATTGATATGGTGCAAACCAAAAGCGTTTAACTCCGTGCCTGGTGCGGATTTTGAGCCTGGTGCCAGTGTGTTGGCCGTACCGATGTAGATCATCCGATCCACTCCATATGCCATACAGGCTTCTGCAATATATTGGGTTGCAGTGATATTGATCGTCTGGTAAGCCTCGTATGCCGTGCCCCATTGTGTAGTGAGCGAAGCTGCATGCACCACATAACGGCAACCTTGTATGGCTTCTTCTACAGAGGCTTTACGATCGATATAACCATAACGGATATCCATAGGTATATCGGCCAGTACAGACAGATCTGCACCGGGTCTGACCAGTACCCTGATCTGATAACCCAATGCGTGCATATAGCGCACAAGATTAGCCCCCAGCAACCCTGAGGCGCCGGTAATTAATACTGTTTGATCCATGATTAAAAATTTAGGAGGTGAATTGCAGTTCCTTCTTTACGGAAGTAGAGATGAGGCGTAATGCGGTACCGGCAGGGAGCCACTGTAATAATGTAGAAGAGATCCTGTTCCAGATGCCTGGTACGATACGGGCTTTGCCCAATAATGTTTTTTCGATGGCAGTACGGGCTATAGCATCAGTGTTGATTAGTCCCATCCGGGCGATGTAACCCTGTGCCAGTATACGTCCGGACACATTACAGTTGGTCATGATCGGGCCGGGGTATACAATACTTACTGATACTCCCTGCCCTTTCAGTTCTTCTCTGAGCCCGAGAGAAAAGGAGGCTATAAATGCTTTGGATGCTGGGTAAACGGTCTTATAGGCAATCGGTGAGAGCGCCGCCATACTGGCGATGTTGAGGATATAACTTTTTTCTGCCTGCAACAGGTTAGGCAAGAGCATGGTGGTGACCTTTACTGTAGCTTTTACATTGAGGTTAATTATGCGGTCCAGGTCGCGGAAAGCCGCACGGGTAATAGATGCGGTGCCTCCGATACCGGCATTATTGATCAGGAAGAATACCTGGTAACGGCTGTTTATATCCTCCATAGTCTGTTCCAGCAATACCTCGTCTGTCATATCCAGTTCGTAGGTATGCACCAGGACTTTGTATTCATACATAATGTGCCGGGCAAGGGCTTCGGTATTCTCTCCGGGTAGTGCCAGTAAGATGAGGTTATAACCCATGCGGGCGCATTGTGTGGCAAACGCTTTGCCCAGGCCTTTACCGGCGCCGGTAATCAGCACAAACTGTTCTCTGGTCATTACTTGATGTTTTAAAGTGAATAAAAATTGTAAAAGGCAAACCTGCAGGCCTTGTCAGCGAAGATCATTTACCTGCAGGCTGCCCTCTCGTTTTGGTGTACACCTTATTCCATCTTCATACTAATTCTGATGTTTTACATTGCCGGAACCGGTAATACTCACATCCGTAACCGGATTACCATAGTAGTACACATTTCCGCTACCGGAGATTCTTGCTTTCAGGCTATTATTGGCTTTTACCGTAGCATTTCCCGATCCGGTAATGGTTACATCGGCATAATTGCTGTTCATATTTCTGGCATCATAATCGCCGCTGCCCGTAATACGTACAGTCTGGTTTTCAACCGTACCGGCACCGATGCGGATATTTCCGCTGCCGGTCAGCTGACTGTACAGATTACTGCCGTACAGGCGATCTATATCTATATTACCGGAGCCAGTCAGTTTAAGATCCAGTTCATAACTATTCAGCCCACTTTCTGCACTTACATTACCGGAACCCATCAGGCTGATGGCACGGAATTTAGGTATGCTGATGTAAACTTTCAGGTTACTGTTATTGGCGAGGATGGTATTGTTGCGCAGTTTCAGTTTCAATACGCCGTCTTCTACTTTTGTCTCTACCACATCAATGATGTTCTGCTGTGATTCTATTCTTACCTGCTGCACTGTACCTTCTGCAAGATATACTGCACCGGGAATGCTGGTCTCTACTTCTGTAAAATTGGCAACGGTGCGCTCTTCTGTAAGTACAGGACCTTCACCGATAATTTTGCGGCAGGAGCTCAGGCTGGCGATGCCGGCAATAACGAATACTATAGCAATTAATGAACTGATCTTTTTCATTATGATTTTGTTTTTAAGATTGAGATAAATAGTAGTTGAGTATGTATTGAAGTAGTAAAAAATTATATACGGATATGTACTCCGGCGAATCCGCCGATGAACAGGCTGTTGGTAGACTCCTTACCGTAAAAATCCCAAAGGCTGTGGCTGGTATAACTTTCCTGTCCGGAGATATAATTGACATAGTTAAATGTAGGTCCGGCTACCAGTTCTACACGGCCCAATTGCAGGCCCAGCAAGGCTCTGAAAGAGGATTTATAGTAAGAGATTTCTTTGAAATTTGTGTTGGCAGTATTGCTCACCTCAAAGTTGAGGCGCAGTGCTTTGCTCAGCGGCACATGTAAGCCCAGACCCGCTTCCATTGTATATGGTGCATCGGGCATACGCATATTCATACCCGCACCCAGGATACCATAGGTACGCTTACCACCTGTACGTAAAGCCAGTACTGCATTTCCGGCTTCATCTACAGTAACGCCCAATTGTTTTTCTCCGTTTTTAATCAGGTTGAGGATACCGATAGGACAATCGCTTTCTGCTGCGATATTGACCAGTCCGGCAATCTGTACTCCTTTAACTTTACCGGCAATATTGACCAGACCGGCTATTTGCCCGTTACTGTTCGCACTGGTATTGACCAGTCCTGCGATCTGTACATTACTGCTTTTTGCACTCAGGTTGCTGATGCCCGCAATCTGTACGGTTGCCGTCTGTGCTGTATTGACCAGACCTGCGATCTGTGCCGTTGCATTAACCGAAGCTATATTCGTCAGCCCTGCGACCTGCACACCATCCTGGCTACGAGCAGTATTGACCAGTCCGGCTACTTGTGCTCCGTTACCCGATCCTGCAGTATTCACTAAACCAGAGATCTGTACTCCGGATGCATCTCCACTGATCAGGGTACATAAGCCACTGATCACCACACCACGTTGTGATCCTTTGATAATAGTAGCCAATCCTGAAATGGCAGCACCATCTTCTCCGGCACTTACACCGGCCAATACGTGTAAGGAAACGGTATTACTGATCTGTGCCGCACGAATACCATTAGTACTGATCGGATATACTAATCCGAAGTGTGCACGCTGATGCTCTTGCGCCTGCACGGCAACAGGATTCAGTAAAGTGATGCCCGTTAAGCCGGCAACCAGGGATTGGAACAGTAGAGATTTAAAGTTTGTAAGCATGTTTTTTGTCTTTTATAATAAGACAAGAACCTCATCTTCAACCCCTATGCGTTCGAAAAAAATATTTTAAAAAATGGAAATGCCAAGGGTCCAGCCCAGCCAGCAATTGACATGACTGACTACAGCAAAAGAAGGATATGCTGTTTTATACGGCGTAGCAAAGCCTTCATATACATTGGTGCTTTCGTAGTATAATACTGAAAATGCAGGTCCTGTATATACACGCAGGTTCTTATGCAGCTGGTACTGGTACATGAGCTGATAGCGTGAAAGCATATTCTGCTCGTTCCAGTTGCCGGCATAAATGGTGTTTACACTTATTTCCTGTACCAGCGCATGTTTGCGGCCCAGTGGCAATGTATTCCCAATACCATAACCGATACTGAGCATCTTATGATCCGGGCGCAGATTACCTCCTGCCTGGAAGATATTGTATAAGCGGTCAGACCCGGATTTATAGGCTATACTATATGGTTGCCATTCTGTGGTATTGATATCAATGCTATGTTTTCCTTTAAGAATAATATTGATGAGGCCAATACTTAAGCCTGTTGTAGTATCAGCAATGTTCACCAGGCCGATCTGTGTACCATTAACGGTCTTTGCATAATTCAGGAGGCCTGCAATCTGTACCCCATCCATAATTTTACGGGTCATGTTGGCCATACCGGCGATCTGTACCCCTTTGGTCTGCTCCTGTGTGTAATTGACCCCACCGGTAAATTGTACTCCGTTCAACTCATTATTTTTGTTCAGCACTCCGGCAAACTGCAGCCCTTCCATTGAGGTCTCATTCCAGTTCATAAAGCCTGAAGCCTGTATACCTTCTGTATTATGGGCTTTGTTGATGATACCCGTTATCTGCGCGCCGTTTACCTCTTCTTTATTCCAGTTAAACACGGCAGAGGCCTGTACGCCATGCAGCTGCATGGACCGGTTATATACCCCGCTGACCTGTACACCATGTACACTGCCATTGGCCGAATTAAATACAGCACTGGTCTGCACACCATCCACATCATTGCGCACATAATTATATACACCACCTACCTGCACGCCTTCCATACTACCGCCAACCATATTGAACAGGCCGCTAAGCTGCACATATTGCATATCTTTCTGTACGATATTGAATACCGTTCCATACTCAAAGCCTCTTACACCTGCAGAGTATCCGCCCAGCAGGTTGAATGAAAATTTATTGATCGTCTGGCTACCCAGCCGGTTTTTGGAACTGATACCTGGCAATACACTAAACTGGAAAGGTTGTCTGGCAAAGAATTTATTGAGGTTAATGCTGTTTACTTTTGATTTGGTACTCAGCAGGCGGCGGGCCAGCCAGTGATTCTGTATGCCTACCACATCTACGCTATCGAGCATGTATACCGACTTGCGCAACGCGATCGGCTGCTGTGGAGCAAAGCTTTTCTGCACCTGTATCACCGTATCTTCATAAGACAGTTTACTGATGACGAGTTCATAATTATTCAATGGTTGCCTGATGTGCAGCTTAAAGTTGCCATTGGCATCGGTCATGGTTCCGGACAACACTGATTTTTCGTACACCGAAGCAAATTCAATAGGATGGCCGGTTTCGGCTTCTATTAATCTTCCTGATACAATAATGCCCTGGCCAATGGCACTCCTGATGATAATATGATTGTCCATTACCTGGTAGCGATAGGCGGTGCCCAGCAGGTTTTCCAGTATCTGCTCTACCGGTTGTTCCTGTGCATGAACGGTTACTATTTTTTTGTCCGAAATGATATCGCTGTTATAAGAGAAGAAAAACTTGCCCTTTGTCTCCATCTGGTTCAGCACTTCTTTCAATGGGCGTTTGTCTGCATCCACCGTAAGTTTTAATTGCAGTAAATCCTGTGCAGTAGCGGTACAGCACAGGAAAAAGAAAGCGAGAAAACAAATTACTTTTTTATAAAAATATTTTTTGTGTACAGGTATTATCATATTCAGGATTCGAACGTAAAGTTAAGCATAACCGGAGCAGCACCTATTTGTCCTGCTCCGGTTATTATTATTTAAGAATATAGCCTTTGGCTTGCCTGATGAGGCGGGCATTCAGCGTAAGGGCGACTTTTTGTAGTATAGGTTCTATTGAATCGGTCCGTGGATACTTACTGGTCAGGTGTTGTTGTTCCAGGAGCGGGTTCTGTATGTCTATCGCTACCCCGTAAGCATCACTCAGTCCCTGTATGAGTTCCGGTAGCGGTGTACCTTCACATACAAACATATTGGTCCGGTAATACTGGTATAGCTGGTTTTGAATCTGCTCTACCGCTGCCTGCGGTACCCCTTTCTTAAAGGTAACTTTATCTCCGACCCTTAAAGTATAGGTCTGTCCCTTACCCATTACTTTTACAATACCACTTTCCACGGCCACTTCTGTCAAATCGTTTGTAGAGCGGATATTGAAGGAGGTACCTACTACTCTTACGTCAATATCCTTGACATGAATAATAAAGGGTTTCTTCGGATTTTTAGCGACATCAAAGAAGCCTTCTCCCTCTAATGTTACAACACGATCTTTACGGTTAAAACTGCGTGCATAGGACAATCTGGAATTTTTGTTCAGCGTAATGGTTGACTGGTCCGGCAAGGTAAGCACCTCTGCAAGGGCTTTGGTACGGTATTCGGTACCACTGTTGAAGTACCACAGCGCTCCGGAAAAAACGATCAGGAGTACAGCAGCTGTGGCTGCAAATCGCTTCCAGCTATTGTTTTTACGGATGGTCATTGGTGCATGGTATGCAGTCTCTTCTACTCTTCTGGCCGCAAATCGCTTCCAGGCAGCATCAACATCCGGTGCTGTTGCAACATCTGGTGTTTTACTGTGTTGCCAGATGGTATGCAGTCGCTCATAAGCCTGACGGTTGGCAGGATCCGATCCGATCCAGTCCTCCACCTCATTCCGTTCCGCTACACTGGCTTCGCCCACAATATATTTTATGAGTAAATCGTCCATCATAAATCCCCGTTTTTAAAAAATAATTTGAATATGGTCACCATTACCGCCAGCATGGGCAGATAATCTTTCAGTTCTGTGCGCAGGATCTTTAGTGCCTTAGCCACCTGGTTTTCTACTGTCTTGATGGACAATCCCAGCTTTGCAGCAATTTCCTTATAGCTCAGCTCTTCCTGCCGGCTGAGGTGAAATACGGTACGGCATTTCTCCGGGATCTTTTCCATAGCCTTGCCAATCTGCTCCTGCAACTCTTTGGCATACATTCCCTGTGCCGGACCATCAGCATACTGAGGGCTGCTATGCCGGGCATACTGCTGGTATTTTTCTTTCACTTTTTCATGGTTTAGGATGTTCATAGACTGGTTATGTACAGCCCGATAGAGGTATGCCTGGACATTGGTCTCTATAGACACCTGATCCTTTTGCTGCCATAGGCGCAGAAATACATCCTGCACCGCTTCCTCTGCCTGCATTTCATCTGCGAGCAAGCCGGATGCATAACGGTACAAAGGAGCATACAAAGCCCTGAACAGCGCTTCGAAGCCTGCTTCTGTGTTCCAGTGTAAGGGTAAAGTATTGGTCATGTACAGCTATATAGTGATCAATCGATTACAATCAATGGTGAATGTACAATAAAGACAAGATACTTGCCTTCTACCCCTATGTGTTTGCTGATTTTTTTTGAAAAGGACCCCATATGTGGGTCTATCAGGAGATAACTTCTACGGCCCAGCCTTGTTTCCTGCAATACTCGAGTAGTTTAGGCAGCACGTAACTCATTCGTTCCCAGGCTTTTTCACTATCATGCAATACCACGATATTGCCAGGTGCTATATTGAAGACTACATTTTCGAGGCAGTCTTCCGGGCTGATTTCTTTGTCCCAGTCTCCCGGAATGACAGTCCACATCACGATCTTATACCCAATATCTTTCAGGATTTTGCTTTGAGAAGATTTGATGCGTCCGTAGGGAGGACGATAAAGGTCGGAATCGATATACTGCTTGGCGCGGTTGATATTTTCTACATAAGGCTTTGCCTTGTATGCAGTACCACGAAGGTGGTTATGGGAATGGTTGCCTACCCTGTGCCCGCGGGCCAGAATATCGGCATATACTTCAGGGTATTCTATAACATTCTTCCCGATACAGAAGAAGGTTGCTTTTGCACTGTATTGCTCCAGGAGATCCAGTACCCAGGGGGTAATCCGGGGATGTGGCCCATCATCAAAAGTCAGGTATACGGTAGGTTTCTCCTTTGGAGGGATCTCCCATACGTAACCGGAATAAAGCTTCTGAAGCCATTTAGGAATTTTCTTGAGGAACATAACAGCTGCAAAAGTAAATACAAATCTCTTCTTTGAGCATTATAAATATGACAATAACCAATCAATAATATTTTTAACATGTATCAAGCTGCTCCTTAACTAATATCAAACCTATTATTTATACAGAAATAATTACTTTTGCGCTCTTCATTAATTTGCTACCCGACTATGTTTATTGAACCCTTTAATGCCCACAAAACCGGATGGATAGAAGTGGTGTGCGGCTCTATGTTTTCCGGCAAGACCGAGGAGCTGATCCGCAGGTTGAAACGGGCACAGATTGCCAATATGCGGGTAGAAATTTTCAAGCCGGCTGTTGATACCCGTTATGATGAGCATGATGTGGTATCGCATGACGCCAGCCGCATCCACTCCACACCGGTAAGCGCCTCGCAGAATATCTTGCTGCTGGCCGATGAGGTGGAAGTGGTGGGTATTGATGAAGCCCAGTTTTTTGATGAGGGCATTGTTGAGGTTGCAGAAACACTGGCTCGCAGTGGTGTCCGTGTGATTATCGCCGGGCTGGACATGGATTTTTCAGGAAAGCCTTTCGGCCCTATGCCGCAGATACTGGCTACAGCTGATTATATTACCAAACTGCATGCGATCTGCGTGCGTTGCGGAAACATTGCTAATTTCTCTTACCGCAAAACGGATCAGACACAAAAAGTGATGCTGGGGGAAACGGAATCTTATGAACCAAGATGCCGCAGCTGCTTTTACGAGGGACAGCAGGTTTAATCTTTAGCGCCTTTCTCTTTCACTGAGAAAGTAGCAATTACGGGATTATGATCAGAAAGGCTAACATCAGGACTAATATACCCTTTGCATATCAGCAGATCGGGATTATACAGTATGTAATCGATCCTTAAAGTGGGGAATATTTTTCGATAGGTACGGCCCAGCCCCAGCCCTTTGGATACAAAAGCGTCTTTAAGCCCGCCCTTTACTTCCTGGTATACATAAGAGCCCGGCATATCATTAAAATCGCCGCAGACAATGTTGGGGTAAACCGACTTGTCCAGGATAGAGTCAATGATCTGTGCCTGTACTGCTCGTTTGGAGGATGCCAGCATTAGTTTCTTCAGTAATCCTTTGGTCTTATCTTCCATTTTTGCAGAAAGCTTATCTGCCCTGTTTTCGGCAAATTTCACTTCCTTATCACTAAAGGTTACAGAATGGAGGTGTACTACATTTAAGCGGGCAGTGGTATGTTCATTCAGCTGCACATCTACGCCCAGCATATTATAATAGTTGGCACTATCCAGGCTGTATCGTACTTTATTTTTCAGCGGCAGTTTAGAGAATACGGCATGGCCGGCCTGGATAATATCTTCCGGCTTGGCACCGATATTAATCGACCGTTTCAGCAGATCTTCCTCTTTGGAAAATTCATAATACGTATAGCCAAGCTGGCGCAGCATTTCTGTATACGGCTCGTTGGGATTATCGTTATCGAAATAGAACTCCTGCAGGCAGAGGATATCAGGATCCTGCTGCTTGATCAGGTCTACAATTTTATTTTTGGATTCTTTATTCTTGGTCCACTCGCCCAGGTCAAACAGGTGTACATTCCAGGTCATGACCTTAAGCTCTACATTTTCACTGTCGGTCACATTAGATCCTACCAGGTTATAACCAAAAGCAGAACGGGTAACGGGCATGCAGATCAGCAGACCGGAAAGAGAGATCATTGCCAGATAGCGCTTGCGGGTAAACAACCAGAATAGGGCGAAAAACACATTCAGCCCTACTGCAAATACATTGGTAAAACTGACAAAGCTGATGTAAGAAGGATTATTGGCCACATTCTTGTACCCGGCATACAGACAAAGGCATAACCATACAAACACGCCTATATTAAACAGGAGTGCTGTACCGCGGAAGAATGCCGCAATCTTTATGAATATTTGCTGATACCTGGCCAATAGTGTTTATTGATCATTATGATGTTGTAAAAATTCTCTTTCTCCTTTGGTCAGAGAGCGGATGCCGCGCTCGTTGATCTTGTCCAGGATGCTGTCCAGATCATAACGGATCTCTTCTTTATCTTCCAGTACACCTTTCTTTTTAGGGTGAAAGCCACCCATCATACGGGCCCAGGTACGGTTGGTCCATTCGCCCAGTTTCATACCGGATTTAACCAGCATTACATAGGCTGCACCACTCAGCGCACCGGCAATCATTAATCCAATCAGCGGGTAATTATGATTACCATACAGCACTACAATATTCAGAATAATATAAATCAGTACCAATCCCCATAAAGGTACCGCCAGACTACGGGTAAAGTATACCTGGTATTTTGGCGCCAGGGTAATGCCACCTAATGCCATACCCAGAATGGCCGCATCGGCACCTACAAACATCTTATCATAACCGGCAAGCGGGAGATACTGTTGCAGCACGACAAAGGCTATACCACCAATTATATTGGTAACGATAAACAAGGGAACAACCTCACTCTTTCCGATCAGCTGCTGTAATACATTTCCAAATACAACCAGCCATACCATACTGGTGAATAGCTTGAAGAATCCCAGACCGGTAAACATGTAGGTTAAAATGGTCCATGGCCGCTGCAGCATTCCTTCCATTGGTTGCAGGGCAAAGTGGATCAGGATCTTATCGTAGAAAAAGCGGGTACTTTCCAGTACCGGTACCTGCCCCCACATAAAAATGACGATTTTGGCCAGGTGTAATAATATATATCCGGCTCCGCAGGCAAATACCAGGCGGATCAGCGGATTATGTTCGTAGTCCGACAATACTGTTTTTCTACTACTGTTTGTGTAATTCATAATACTTATTATCTGCTAAGATTGGGATATTTTATCGTAAATACAATTTTCCGGTCTTTTTCCAATATGCCAGGAGGAAGAAGGCAAAGACCATACCTCCAAGATGGGCAAAGTGTGCCACATTATCGCCTACCGAATTTCTGATGCCGGAGAAGAGCTCTATGGCAGCATATATAGCCACAAAGTACTTGGCCCGGATCGGGATGGCAAAATACAGGTAGATCATGGCATTGGGGAACATATATCCGAAGGCAAACAAGACACCGAACACGGCTCCTGAAGCGCCTACCATAGGAGTATTCAACGGGAAGTTAGGATGGTAATAAAACTCTGCATATTCCTGAGGATAGAGCTTCATCATTTCTACCAATTCGGCTAACTGGAAATGGTATACCATCAGCTGGCAGAAGGCGGCACCTAAACCACTGATAAGGTATAAAATCATGAATTTCTTCGCACCCAAATACGTTTCTACAGTATTGCCCATCATCCAGAGGGCAAACATATTAAAGAGCAAATGGGTAAAACTACCATGCATGAACAGGTGGGTAATGGGCTGCCAGAAACGGAAGTAAGGAGATTTCCAATAGAATAGTCCTAAATAATAATCAAGATCTACACCGAAGTTTTCCAGGCCTATTTTTGCCAGGAAAACCAGAACATTAATAATGATCAGGTTTTTAATAACAGGTGGAAGGATCTGAAAGCTGCCCGAAGGTCTTATTTGCTGCATATATAATTAAGTATGTAACCGCCCAAAATTACGCAATAAAATCCTGTTTATTGCAAGTGTTAAATAAGTCAGAAAAGCGCTTCTTTAAAGCCTGCGGATAATTGGCCGGCATCGGTTATTTTATACTAAATTTGCCTGGTTCTGAGATCGTGAAACCAATCTACAGCAATATCTTATGAAAGCACTTATCTTATCCGCGGGTCTGGGTACCCGCCTGAAACCTTTTACGGACAATCACCCAAAAGCGCTGGCACCGGTAAATGGCAAGACCCTGCTGGAACATAATATCCGCAATCTGCAGCGTTTTGGTATTTATGATATTGTGGTTAATGTGCATCACTTTGCCGATCAGATCGTTCATACCCTCAAAGCCAATGAGGGGTTTGGCAGCCGTTTTGAGATTTCTGATGAGACGGATGTGGTGCTCGAAACCGGTGGCGGCCTTAAAAAAGCAATCCCCTTTTTCCTGGAAGAGAAGAACATCCTGATCCTGAATGTAGATATTTTGTCTAATATAGACCTGGCTAAGATGCTGTCGCATCATGAGGATTCACAGGCTATGGCTACTCTGGCGGTACAAAAACGCAATTCTTCCCGTTACCTTCTGTTCAGAGAAGAGCAGGAGCGCAGAAGATTATGCGGCTGGCGCAATGTGCAGACCGAAGAGGAGAAACTGCCCTGCCCTGCTATGAGCCCCTCATATGAAGAATATGCTTTCAGTGGTATACAGATTGTACAACAGGCTTTTTTACATAAGATCAGCCAGCATGGCAAATTCTCCCTGATAGATGTGTACCTGTCTTTATGCTGTACAGAATCTATTATGGCCTGGGACCATACCGGCGATCTGCTGCTGGACGTGGGCAAACCGGAAAGCCTGGAGCAGGCTGCCGTATTATTTAAAAATTAGTTTTACAGATGAACCAGAGACAGTTATTTCAGCAACATGTAGCCCCTACCTCACCCGAACCAATGGCTCTGCCCATTACAAAGGCTGAAGGGGTATATTTATATGACGATACCGGCAAGGCCTATATCGACCTGATCGGGGGCATCAGTGTGTGTAATGTTGGGCATCGCCACCCTAAAGTGGTACAGGCGATTAAAGACCAGGCCGACCAATACTTACATGTCATGGTGTACGGTGAGGTGATCCAATCTCCGCAGGTACAGTATGCGCACTTGCTGTCGCAGCACCTGCCTGCCAGTTTAGACTGCGTATATTTTACCAATTCCGGTGCTGAAGCGGTAGAGGGTGCGATGAAACTGGCCAAACGGTATACCGGACGCAACGAGATCATTGCCTGTCACTACAGTTATCATGGTTCGACACAAGGTGCGCTCAGCTTGCTGGGCGATGAGTACTTCCGCAATGCATACCGTCCTTTATTGCCACAGATAAAGCACGTACATCATAATAATTTTGAGAGCCTGGACCAGATTACGGAGCAAACCGCCTGCATTATACTGGAAACGGTACAGGCCGAAGGTGGTGTACTGGCTCCCTCGGCAGCATGGATGCATGCCCTGCGTAACAGATGTACAGAAACCGGTACACTGCTGATCCTGGATGAGATTCAGGTTGGCTTCGGGCGCTGTGGCACACTATGGGGCTTTGAGCAGTATGGCATCGTTCCAGATGTGCTCTTATTGGGTAAGGCATTAGGTGGCGGCATGCCCCTGGGTGCTTTTATCAGCAGTAATGAGATTATGAAATGCCTGAGCCATAACCCGGTACTGGGCCATATCACGACCTTCGGTGGTCATCCGGTAAGCTGTGCCGCGGGTAAAGCTGCTATGGAAGCCTTACTGGAGGAGCATATGGTTACAGGTGTGCGGGACAAGGAAGCTTTGTTCCTGAAACTATTGAAGCACCCACGTATAATAAATATAAACAGTCGCGGCCTGATGATGGCCGTACGTTTCTCCGGATTTGATGAAGTGCAGCAGGTGATCAAGGGTTGCCTGGAGGAAGGCTTATTTACCGATTGGTTCCTTTTTGCCTCTGACAGCATCCGTATTGTACCGCCACTGACCATCACTATGGAGGAAATTACAGAGGCCTGTGCCCGTCTGATCAGGGTATTGGATAAGCTGTAAGAGATTAAGCTTTTGCTAAATATAGTATAGGGTTCGGGTTCTAATTGGTATTACAAAAAATAATTTGTAATTTTGCCCTCCCTATGTATAAACATTAGGGAAAATACAAATATTAATCATCTTAATAAAATTAACACAATGAGCACTGTAAGCATTTCTGCTGCTGATGTAAACAAATTACGCCAGGCTACTGGCGCGGGTATGATGGATTGTCGCAAAGCGCTGACCGAAAGCGGTGGCGATTTCGAAAAAGCAATCGACTACTTACGTTTAAAAGGTCAAAAAGTAGCTGCTAACCGTAGCGATCGTGATGCTAAAGAAGGTGTAGCTATTGCTGTGGCAAATTCTGAAGGTACTTACGGTATCGTATTACAAGTTTCTGCTGAGACTGATTTCGTATCTAAAAACCAGGAATTCATCGATTTCTCTAACGAGATCGCTGCAATTGCTTTAGAAAATAAACCTGCTGATGTTGATGCTTTAAAAGCACTGTCTATGGGTAACGCTACTGTTGCAGATAAATTACTGGAAATGGTAGCTAAAATCGGTGAAAAAATCGATGTAGTTCGTTACGAGCAAATCGCTGGCGAATGTGTTGTTCCTTACATCCACGGTAACTTCCGTATCGGTGTACTGGTTGGCTTAAACAAAGCAAAATCTGATGCTCTGGTTGCTGCTGGTCGCGATGTAGCTATGCAAATTGCTGCGATGAACCCACTGGGTCTGGACGAAAACTCTATCGCTCCTGAGGTTATCGAGCGTGAGAAAGCTTTAGCTATCGAGCAAATCGTTGCTGAAGGTAAACCAGCTGATATGGCAGAGAAAATTGCTGCTGGTAAAATGAATAAATTCTTCAAAGAAAACACTCTGGTTAACCAACCATTCGTAAAAGATAACGGCGTTACTATCGCTCAATATCTGAACAATGTTGAAGCTGGTCTGGTAGTTACTTCTTTCTACCGTGTAGCTTTAGGATAATCTGTTTTCCTGAACATCATATTTAAAAATCCCGGTTGGTGTCCAATCGGGATTTTTATTTGCGTACTTTTGCACAACATTTAATCATACAAATGAGTCAGTTTACCCCACGTACTCCCCGTAAAAACCCTGTAGGTAATCTTAAGAAAGTAAGAGATACCGTAATGGGCATCTTATATATCCTGGTGGCCGCAGTTATGGTATGGGCAGAAAAACAAGGATACATCAGCCTCGGATTAACTTTTGTGTATGTGCTCGCCGCCGTATTTGTTATTTATGGTCTGTTCCGGCTGTACCGTGTTATATTTTCAAAAAGTAACTAATCTCTGTAATGGCTATCCGATATTTTGAAGAAGAAGGCGTAAAAGCACGCCTGTCCGGAAAGAGAGCACTTAATACTTACATCCGTCAGGTCATAGATGAGCATCTGGATGTAAAAAAAGTGGAAATCAACTACATTTTCTGCACAGACGAAGGTTTGCTGGAGAAAAATATTGCATTCCTCAATCACGATACCCTGACCGATATTATCACTTTCGACCTGTCTGAAAGTGAGACCGAACTGAATTCGGAAATATACATCAGTGTAGACCGTGTTGCCGATAATGCACAGCAGTTCGGTGTATCCTATAATACTGAATTGCATCGTGTACTTTTTCACGGTATCCTGCACTTATGCGGGTTCAAAGACAAAAAACCGGAAGAAGAAAAGGAAATGCGCCGTCAGGAAGATCTTTGCCTGAAAGGCTACTTCGGTGCTTAAAGCTATTAATGTAAACAATGAAACTGGAAATAATTTACGAAGACGATCAGCTGATTGCGTTTAATAAACCCAGCGGTCTGCTGAGTATCCCCGACCGCTTTAATGCGGAAATACCAAACCTGTATCGTATGGCACAGGCGAAGTATGAGACCATCATACCGGTACACCGACTGGATAAGGATACCAGCGGTATTATCTGTTTTGCCAAAAACGAAGAAAGTCACAAATACCTCTCGCAACTTTTTGAAAGCCGTAGTGTAGAAAAATACTATACTGCTCTGGTTAATGGAAGAATGATTACACCTTCTGGCAGCATAGAAATGCCTATTAGCGAAAATATGGCTAAAAGGGGTACTATGATTGTACACAAGAGAGGCAAACAGGCGCATACTGATTATGAGACGATAAAGGAATGGCAGGGATATACCTTGCTGCGCATCCGTATTCATACCGGCCGCACACACCAGATTCGTGTACATATGCAATATATCGGGCACCCGGTCGTAGCCGATCCGATCTATAGTAATGGAAAAGGATTATACATTTCTTCTTTAAAAAAGAATTTCAAAAATGCAGATCCTCTGGGTGAGGAAAAACCGATCCTGAATCGCCTGGCTTTACATGCATCACAATTACGTTTTGAAGGTATAGACGGCAAGCCGGTGAATATTGAGGCCCCACTCCCTAAAGACCTGTCTGCAAGCGTAAAGCAATTGGACAAATGGAGCTAAATCTTTAAAAATCTGACGATAAAATTACAATTGGTCCGGCACTGGTAGGTGCCGGACTTTTTTGTCACAAAAAAGTAAAATAAGATGTCATTTTTATGTCATAATAAACACATTATCAATCAATTATGAAGCTTCGTGTATATTTTTGCGGAAACTTTTTAAATATGAAACTTAAATACACATTGGCCTTAGCGGCATTAGCAATTGCTCCTGCAGCAACAGCGCAAACCTGGATTCACGATACCATTTCTACAGAGGCTGGCTATCTGAAAAATGTTTATTATAGCCTGGAAAACGGTAGCGCAGGTACTGCAGCTGCTGATAACTGGCATATTGGTTTCTCTACAAGCAGATTCAGCCCTAGCATTATCGCAAATAGTGCAGATAAAGGTGTAAAATTATATGTTATCGCTACGGATACAACTTTATTCGGCACTGACCTGACTGCAAAATTAGCAGATTCAGTTACTGCACATCCTATGCCTCTGTACAACTCCAATACTACATGGGAAATGGGTGCTTTCAACCAGACTGCAGCAGCTACTTATGGTTGGTCGACATATGATATGTCTACTCACTGGTTGTCAGGTCGTGCGATCTTTGGTCTGATCACCGGTGCAGACAGCTTCCAGGTATTTATCAGCAGAAAAGAAACTACTCCAGCGAGCAGCGCTCCTGTTTATGTATTCAAAGTTGCTAAAATCAACGGTACAAGCCCGGTTACTAAAACATTCAATGTATCTGCAAGCCCATATGCCGGTAAGTATTTCGCTTACTACAATATCACAACAGATGCATTCTTAGACAGAGAACCTGCTGCTACTGCATGGGATTTTGTATTCTCTAACTATAATGATGAAAATGTAGTGTTCTCCAATACGCAATACAAAGTGTTCGGTGTTATCAACAACGAAAAACTGAAAGTAGCGAAAGTGGATACTACTGATCAATTTGACAATCTGAACTACAGCGCTTATGCTTACGATACGCTGAACAACTCTATCGGTCGTGATTGGAAAGCTTCAGGTCAAAGTGGTGTTACGATGACTGACTCTCTGAGCTACTTTGTAAAAGTGAATAACGGTGATGTATGGCAAATGGCCTTTACGGCACACAATTCTGGTTCTGCAGCAACACAACCTGGTCTGGTAGCACTGAAAAAACGTAAAGTATACACCTTCGTGGATACCTCTACTGCTGTAAAAAATGTAAATGCAGCATTAAGCACTGTAGCTTTAGCTCCAAACCCTGCTCAGGGTGGTTACACGCACCTGATCATCGATGCTAAAAAAGCAGTAAGCAATGTGATGATCACTGTTGCTGATATCAATGGTAGAATCGTTTACCAGGAGCAAAAAAATATCCAGAGCGGATTCCAGCAGTTCCCAATCCGTACCGGCAACTTCAGCGCTGGTATGTATATGGTCAATATTCAGGGTGAAGGTATACGCAATACCCAAAAACTGATCGTACAATAAGATATCCCCCAATTGTATATGTTCAAAGGTCCTTCTGTTTCGGAAGGGCCTTTTTTTGTATATAAATAGTCCGGATTCTTCCTATCTTGTACTAAAATCTGTTATGTATATACATCGTCCAATTAGCCTTTTACTGCTTTTATACTGCTGCCTTTGCACCGGTATAGCTGCGAGGGCACAGGATGCACGCCAGTTTTTGCAAGCAGGATGGCAGGCACTGATTCAGGATAATGATACTACGGCTTTACGCTATTTTGATACTGCCTATACACTCTACACAAAGCAGGGGCAGGAGGCCGGGCAGGCCGAAGCATTGCTTTACATGGGCTTTGCCAGTTACGGCTCCAGTAAAAGCAATGGACTAAAGTATGCACATAAAGCACTGGATCATTATCAGCAGCTTCGGTCTTCGGCTCCGGAGATCGCGGCATTGGGCACTGGCCGGGCCCGCACCCTGCTGGCTACCATAAAGGCGAGAAGTGGTCAGCACCAGGAAGCCCTGGCCCTTTGTTACGATGCCTTAGGGACATATGACTACACACAGGATACTACCGGAACACAGGGCATTATTTTCCACTTGCTCGGTAATATATTCAGCCATTTAGGCAAGACAGATTCTGCGGACTATTATTACAATCTTGCCCTTAAAGAACGGCAGGAGCGGAAGGATCTTGTTTATCTGCCCGGCTCACTGATTAAGGCAGGTGATATCGCTCAGAGAGCAGGCCACGTCCAGAAAAGTTTTGATTACTATCACGAAGCCCTCAATTATGCGCAGCAGCTGCATAACAGGCAGGCAGAAGTGTCTGGCCGTATAGCCCTGGCTAAATGGTGGCAGGCCGCCGGGAAATATGATTCAGCCTATCAATATGTACAAGATGCGATAAGCATCGCCCGACAGTTAAGCGATCTCCAGTTTAGCATTGCAGCACTGGGTACCCAAAAAGATTTGCTGATGCAAGAGGGGCGTTACCGTGATGCCATTGCTGTAATGACCCGTATTGATTCTATACAACAGGTCGGGGCAGATTGGGAAAAAGAGCAGCTGGCCCAGAACCTGGAAGTGCAATATGATATTGAGGCCCATCAACATGCACTTATACAGGAAAAAAAGGCCAGCCAGAGCGCCCGGCAGTTAAACTACATCCTCATTGGCGCTATTGTATGCTCCGGAGTATTAATGTTCATCATATTCCGCTATCAGCGCAAAAACCAGCAACAGCAAAAAGCCCTATTCTCACTACAGCAACAGAATCATGAGCTGCAATTGCGGCAACAGGCCCAGGAGCAGGCATTGCTGCAGAATGAAATTGATTTTAAAGAAAGCCAGTTGAGTGCCATGGCGCTGCAGATCAGTATGCGCAATGAACTGATCAATGAACTGAAAGATACTGTTGCACAGGAGCCCCGGTTGAGTAGCCAGCATATTGACAAGCTGCTGCATAAAGGCATTACACAGGACCAGGAATGGGAGGAGTTTAATATGACCTTTGAAAGTGTAAACAAGAACTTCCAGCAGAAACTTAAAGAAAAATATCCCGAAATCAGTCAAAACGAACTGAAGATCTGTACCCTGATCAAAATGAATCTGTCCATTAAAGAAATGGCCAACATCCTGAATATATCGCCGGACAGTGTTAAAATGGCCCGGTACCGGTTACGCAAAAAGCTGGGCTTAAAGACAGAAGATAACCTGGCCGGCTTTATACAATCGCTGTAATTAAGACATTGCAACCTCAAGTACACATCATTTCAGGCTTATGTAAACCTGATGTATACCTTGTTTTCTTCCGATCGGGACATAATGGGCTTACTTTTGGTAAATCAATAACCCACAAAAGTATATATCATGAAAAAGTACACTATGACCCTGTTATGCTGGTGCTACAGCTTTTTTGCAGTACACAGCCAGATCCCTAATGCCAGCTTTGAGCAGGCCAATTCGGACGGTAGTCTCTCCTACTGGAATCCCTTATTACAGTGTTTTACCGTCGGCGATTCTATAGAATATACCGGTCCGCTGATGGAACGCTACCCGGAAGGCAAGTCTGGCAACTATTGCCTTTCACTCCGTAATGCTTATAATTATACCCAGCAAACAGGCATTATGGGGGGAGCAATGTCTAATACCGATTCTCTACCCTTTACCACCTTTAATTATTTCTTCCCGATTACAGAGCGGCCTGATTCCTTTGTTTTTTACTATAAGTACAAACAAAACAACCAGGATACCGGTTTATGTTCGGTGTCTATCTGCGATGAAAACATGATGGAGATAGGTACCGCCAGCGGAACGGTGTGGCAGGTACATCCCGATTATATGCGTGTCTGTTTAGCCATCACTTATTTTAGTAATGATACGCCGCGTTACGCCGGTATTACCTTCAATAACAGTATTGCAGATCCTCACCCAGAGACACAGCTGCTGATCGACGAATTACAGTTTATTAACCATGAGCCCACAGCAATCCGTACTATAGCACGCGTTCCGGTAAGCCTATACCCCAATCCGGTACGCGACCAGCTACATATAGAAAGTCCGGTGTCTTTTCAGTGGATACAAATAACAGATGTAACAGGTAAGGTACACTTGCAGCAGGCATTCAATCGAAACATATCCCTGACTACACTGCCGCAAGGAAATTATTACCTCCAACTTTATACGGACAAAACCTATACGGTACAATCATTTGTCAAATACTGATGAGATACATTATTGCTTAAACTATTTATGAGTAAAAGGGGAGATTCCGTGTGGAATCTCCCCTTTTATGCTTTTTGTGCCGTTTCATAGGCCATGGCTCTCTTTTTCTGATACCACCATTCCGGCGCTGTTTTGATCAGCAGGTTATTCAGACCCCGCATCAGACTCAGGTGGTAAACGCTGTTCAGCTTACCAGATAGGGTAACGGGCAGTGCTCTTAAGCTCATGGCAAAGCCACTATCAAGATATTCCATATGATGCCAGTATTTGCTGGGCATGAATAAGGTATCGCCATGCTGCAATACACTTCGATAGCCGTTCACTTCATTCAGCTTCGGAAACTTTTCCGTATCAAAACCTTTTGTATGCCAGTGTACAAAACTGGCGGCACTCTCTACCGTAAGGGGCATTTTATAGAGTTTCCTGCTTTCTTCGAAAGGGAAAAGCAATATCTGCTTACGACCTATAAATTGTGTGTGAAAAATATTAGCAAGGTCCAGATCATAGTGCATATGCGCAATAGATCCGGCACCGCCTACAAATAATACTGGAAAAAACTTGAGAAAACCGCCCATCAGGTCTTCCGGCCAGGTGAAATCGTTTTTCAGTTGCGGGGCATGTTTGAAAATATTGAAAAGGAATAGCCGTAACTCCGAAGGCCCTTTCCGGATCTCATCCAGGTAATCGCCAAACTTCATAAAGCCATCTCCGCCATTTACCGGCACTTTGGCTCCAGCCCGGGTATTGTTATAGATCGGTACATCTACCTGCCCTACCAGCGATTTAAACAAGTCCCAGCTCCAGTTTGTATAGGCATTCCATTCATGTGCCCTGTTTTCGAGGATAACCGGTTTGTTGGCCTTAAGGTACTTTTTTTGAAAGTCTTCATGACTGATATCTTTAACTCTTTCAATTTCAGTTAGATTCATATAAAGGCGGGTTAGATTCATAACAAATATAAAAAAAGAATGTATCACAAAAACAATAATACAATAAATAGATATGGCATGATAGCGTTAATTAACAATGCATTAGAACCTGCATTCGCGGCGAAAATAAAAAAGAAGCTGCCCCTGTAACAGGGCAGCTTCCGGACAACAAACTATTTATAAACAGCTTATTTTTTAACCATTTTCTGCGTGTAATTAACGCCATTTTCAGGAGACAGTACTTTTACGATATAAGTACCGGAAGCCAATTCTTCTGTGCTGAACTGGAATGCTTGTCCCTGGGTTAATGTTGCAGTATTGCTATAAACCTCTCTGCCATCTATGCTGAACAGGCTTACTTTATATTTTCCATCGCCAGGAGCCTGGAAGTTCAGGTTGCCTGCAAACGGATTAGGAGTAACAGACATAATAACCTTATCTGTTTTAAGATCGGCAAGACCTTTAAAGGTACTTAAGGTCCATTTTCTGGTTTTAGACATCATACTATAATCTGAAGGGAATACGGTAGCATATTGAGAGAAAGCGGTATACAGGCCATCGAAACCACTATTTCTGTCCTGACCAGAGAAAGCCAGTACAGGTTCATGACTCGCCACCGTATTGGAGATCATATTAAAAGATCCCGGAATAAATGCCGGTGCTGCGCCTCCATTGTCTTTGATATCGCTCGCTACATATTTAACATCATATGTACTTGGGATAAGAGCAGTGCTCTGGCGTGTGATCCAGCCTACAAAGATCTGATCGTTGGCATCGTTATAAGCCAGAACCGGATTACAGTATTCTGGATAAGTAGTGCTGGTGTAAGAAACATAACTAAGGTTCACCAGAGAAGGTGTCGGACTCCAGTCGTCATTCTTTACCATTGCATAGATCCACTCTGTATTGGTTGTACCGGTAACATTATTGATCCCGATAGATACCGCCCATCTTTGCGTATTCCAGATATCCGGACAATCGATGCGCGGAGGGCTATACTTATTGGTACCCACAGTGCCGGTGCCATACTCATAAGTAAATCCTGCAGCAGAACCGGAAAGGGCATTGAAGAATGGTAAACGATATTCATACAAAACATTCTGTGTGTTGTTCAGGAATGTCATTTGCAGGTCCAGGCCGGTATTACTACCACCGCCACCACGACGGATACATACATCCGGATCTATTTTGTCATCCGTGCCAGGTAACAGTACATTAGGACCGAACGATACACCCGGGAAGAAGCTTACAGTGGTACTGATACCAACTAAAGGTTCGCACCAGATGATTGCCAGACCGTATACTGTGGCATCAACATTGATTCTTCCGAAATTAGGAGAAGTTGAAAGCAGATTCATAATAGAAACCGGAACCAAGCCTGTAACATCCCATTTATAAATATCATAATAGTGTCCTTTGGTACCAAAGCCATCATTATAATAATAAGCAGCCAGCACGAAATAGGCACCACCATCTTCGAAAATTACCGCATCAATATCATCTGCATATTTAATCGGAATATAGTCTTCATTAATCAGGCTACCACTTGCATCGGTACGTCTCCAGGCAATACCATTGTACTGTGCAGAAGAATATACATCCCAACTATGGATATAGAGGTTTTCCGTAGCACCGGAAGGCCCTATAATATCCTGCATAGTGCTGGCACTGGCATTCTGAGGGCGCACAACTGGTCCGGAAGTACCGCCACCGAAGGTATAGTTGGGTAATGGAGCTTCTGGTACAACAGAAGCGTTTTGGGCTAAACCAGGAATTGCCGTAGCAAAGCTTCCCAGCAGAAGAGCGGATAGCAGTAATTTTTTGTTCATAAAGGAATAATTAAATGTTTAGGGATTAAAAACTAAATTACAATGAAATTAAAATGCCACTCTTCATATAGCACAATCAAATGTATAACACATTATTCACAAAGTCAAGAGTTAAGAGATTTATTCTAAAATAATTTATATTAAGGAAACAATTAATTATTCAACTTATAAAAGCACCTTCAATAGGTACATTTATCATTAGACAAATATTATATAAAATCAAAAGCGCCCTGTTTTCAGGGCGCTTTTGTGTATGGGCTATTTATTTGTATGGTATTGCTTGTATTATATTACCTGTTGTGGTAGTCTTGTCTTGAGTATATACATAAAAAAGAGACACCCTTCAGTTATGAAGGGTGTCTTAAAATAAATATGGCAGCTACCTACTTTCCCGGAATACACCAGTATCATCGGCCATGATGGGCTTAACTACTCTGTTCGGAATGGGAAGAGGTGAACACCA
>NZ_SAIQ01000005.1 GCF_004118155.1 Edaphocola flava | reverse complement strand
AAAAGCGGTAACAGTTGCCATTAAAGATTTTATCATTCCATCTTTACAATCAAATGGATTAATTTTCATTGATTTTACCTTATTAAAAAATCAATTTATCGGAATAAACAAGGAGCAGGGAAACTGGAAACTTATTCAGCAATTAAAAATGTTCGATGATACCAACTTCAACCGGAAGCTATTTGGAAAATTGACATATAAAAATGATAAAAAAGAAACGTGCTCTACAACAGTAAAAATCGGACTGAATATGAATTCTAAGCCAGTTTCTGTTTCCTTTTATCCCGAATTAACCTGTATATGAATACCAGAGTACTAAAGATATTATTAGCATTATCTATCATAATTTCTGGCTGCAGCGAATCTTCCCAACAATCACAGAAACAGCAAAGCCATTATCCCGGAATTGTTGATTCTTTACAGGTCAATAACTGGTACGACAGTACAAAATGGTACTTGTATACTTATTATTGTATGGATACACCGAAATTAATTTTGGATAATGAAAAAGAGACTAACCTAGTGAATTTACCTTACGGTTCATTAGAGTTGAAGTTCGATTCATTACAAGTAATCAATGATTCATTTTACTTATTTTTTGATTTTTACAATCATACAGAAAATAAGTTGTTAGTTCCGGGAAATTATCCTGACATACATGTAATATCTAATGGTTTAATGTTTAGGAAAGCGACAGTTGATTCTGTACTATGCATCGCAAATAGTAATTCGTCTTATCGCCTGAAATGTACATTCTTCAGTAAAGAGATTTTGGACACGACATCCTTTAAGTTGATTAAGCCTCTTCAACCTGATGTAATCCATTTCATTAGGACTAATAGTAAAAGCTTAAATCCATGGTTTTTAGAACAGGCTAAAAAAAGAGGTGTGTTAAATTGATTGGCTCATAAAAGTAGTAAACAATAGAAATAAAGGTGGGAAAATTCCCACCTTTATTTCTATTGTTTATTTTAGAATTGTTATTTATACAATCAGTCATATTTAAAATCACATATAGATTTTTACAACAGATTTGAGGTAATTGATGGTTCATTTATTTATTTATACAATTCTAATCCAAATGAAACAGTTAAAATCAACAGGTAGATTAATCCTACTAACTTCGATGATACCAAGTTTTATGTCTTGTCAAAACAAAACGCCTAACACAACAACTGTCAGTAATAGTAAGCAATCCGTTAATGAGCAAATTGATGGTTATCCGCAAGAAATAAAAACCCTAAAATTGGAAAAGCAATTTGATGATACAAAATGGAGCTTGTATTTGTACAATTGTTTAGACACTCCATTCATTGCTAGAGACGAAACAACAATTAAGCTTGATCGGCCCATGTCGGCTTATGAATTGAGATATGATACAGTGATTAATAAAAATGGCAATTATATTATCACTTTTGAATATTATCTCAAAAATGGCGAATCTTTAAGGGATAGTATTAGTGATTCATGGAGCATGTTTTTACCTAACACAATTACATCGTCAATAAAAAATGTTGAAAAATGTGCAGTTCTAATACATCCAAATGACGACTCTGAATCTAAAGAGTGCCTAAATGATATGCCACCAAATGCTAAAAACATTACGGAATACTACAAAAGCAAGTATAAAAAAGATTATATGGATTATGTAAGGCTATACAGGAAACTATATGACCCCTTAGATAATCATACTGTGGATTTTATAAATAAAAATAGATCTACCCTTAATAAATGGTTCATTCAGGAAGCTGAAAAAAGAGGAGTCTTGGATTAATTTTAAAAATAGTAGATAAAAAATTAGGAATTATACTTCAATGGATTGAATAGACAATAGTTTGTTATATAAGACAAAGCCATAGATGTCGAAAATTTAACCTCATAACAAGTATTCTTCTTTTAAACAACTCTTAATTTTGATTCATAAATTCACAGCACTTCTATTAATCTTTATAATTTCGCAAAATTCCTATGCTCGAAAATGGCATACGGAAAATATAGATAATATTTTTAGCATTTCATTTCCAACAAAACCCATTCATCGTCCAACAGATAATTTAGGGGTAGTCCAATATTTTTGTCAACAAAGTGGTTGCCTTTTCAGCCTCAGTATAAAAAATGGAATAATTGACGATTATTACGGCTATCTATTGGCGACCGATAGTGACAGAGAATCGTGGGCCAATTCAATCTTAGAAAGCATTGCGGATTCAAAAATAATTCAGCCATTTCACTATCTAATTTCAAAGCAGGCCAATCGTTTAGGACACAGTGATTTTGAAATGGATATTCTATATGAAACAAGGCAACCGTCAATGCAAGAAGACAATAAGCGATTTTCGAAATTACTTTTATTAGGAAACTCACTTTACGTTTTAGAAGTATGGTATATGGATAATAAAATACATGACTTAGCGAAGGCCAAATTTTTCAAGTCAGTGTCATTAAAAAAGAGGTAATAGAAGATTGAAAGTTATAAAGAACTTTTGGACTAATAAGTAAATGAAACAGGGCAGAAGCAAAATTGCTTCCGCCCTGTTTCATTTATTAAACTTCTCAAACTTCGATATTGTATCAAATATTAGGTAGCCTTTTCAATTAATTAAACTATAATATTACAAATTTCCTGATAAAGTGGTTAGCTAAATTCCAGCTAAGCGAAAGTGAATTTTGATAATTATCTTTGTAAATATTTCGGTGAAAAAGAATTGTGAAGCATGGAAAAACGAAAAATTACCTATCCTAAAGACAATGGAAGGAACAATATTGTTCTCTCCAAAAGGGTACTCTGTCTCAAAAGTATCTTTAATAAAGGACCAACTTAATGCTAAGTACATGCTATGGAAATTATATGTAGCAAATTAGGGAGATGATCAATTGTAAAAGCTAGCAGACAAGCACCTCTACTGTTACACCGATACCATTGGCAATACGCTCAATCAAGTCCAGGCTCAGATTGTATATTCCGCTTTCATAGCGGCTGATGCTATTCATACTCTGTACAATAATCTTTGATGCAAGCTATCTCATGGTCATTCCTTTATCTACTCTAGCTTGCTTTATTGCTTTTCCAACACGCCCTTTTAAATCCATATAATATCTTAATAATTATGCTAAAATATTAAAATTTCTCCGCAACCTTTGTTAATCCATTATAATGTACAAATTTAGTAACAGCTACTTATTCTTACAGTACATATCGGTTTAGCATAGGGCATTATACCATTTCACTCTCATATCACCAGCCCTTTGTGTAATTCTTAAATCGTGAGTAAGGAATATGTGTGCAGGACAGAATAAGAATACCGACGAGGAAGGTCCCTGTTTTCAATTAAAAGGTCAGGAAATAGCATTCCTGGACCTCATTCTAGAAATTATTGTAAACGCTTCAATAAAGGAATATAATGACAATAAAAAGCACAATCAGGTACCTGAGATTTAGCAGTCTCGGTCAAAGTAACGGATCTATTGAAAGACAGGAACTGTATACGGATCAATGGCTGGAACATAATAAGGTCAGATTAGTGGATACTTTTATTGATAAGGGTAAAAGTGCGAAGACTTTTGATCGACCGGATTTCAATAAACTACAGCAGTTTATCAAGAAGCACTATAAGAAAGTAGATTACCTTCTTGTAGATCAGTTAGATCGATTTAGCCGGAATGCTGGTGAAGCAATGAGTTATGTAAAAACGTTGCAACAGCAGTATGGAATACAGGTTGTCAGTGTAACTGAGGGTATCATCTTTGATTATGATACCCCGGGAAGTTTCTTTAGGGCGGGGTTACAATTACTATTAGCTAAGGAAGACAATATAAACAGAAGTATAAAGGTTCGTGGTGGAATCTATACCGCCAAGGTAAAGGAGGGCAGATATATTTATAAGAATCCTCCCTATGGCTATAATCTGGCAGGAGCTGGGAAAGCAAGACATTTAGTGATCAATGAGACGGAAGCCAGGGTTGTTAAGATGATTTTCAGAGAGCTGCTTAATGGAACGCCTAAATACCTGATTACAGAGAAGGCCAGAGCGTTAGGGTTTGACCTAACGGGTAATGTGGCGATCACAAGAATATTACAGCAACCTGTCTATGCAGGGTTACATTATGCTAAAAAATTTAAAGATCATGATGGTGGTTTATTTCCGTTAAACGTTGAGCCTATAATTACGCAATCGGAATGGTACAGGGTTCAGGAAATTATAACTAAGCCCGTAAAAAGCAGGACTATAGTTGATGAGCACCTGCCATTAAGGGGATTATTAAAGTGCTATTGTGGCCAGGCACTTACAGGTGCTCCATCAAGGGACAGACATGGCAAGTACTTTTATTACTATAAATGTAATCAGTCCAAGCATTTAAACTTGAGTGCCCAAAAGGCGCATATACAATTAGAAAATGTATTAGAACTGATGAGCCTGCCGGAAAACTACCTTTCTTATTTAAAGCAAAATATAAATGCAGTTTTTGATCGAAAAATGAGTGCTGATAAGGAACTATTAAAGGTTAAACAGCGGGAGCTATCGGAAGAGGAAAGAAAATTAGAAAGTATCGAAGAAAAGTGGATAAATAATCAAATTGCGCATGATACCTATGACCGTTGGCATACAAACCTAAGTAAAACATTCGTGAACTTAAAGCTACTATATCAGAACTAAATAATGATAGTAGTGGTATTTTCCAGATCGTACAGAAGACCTTGATAAATTAGGGAATTTAAAACAGATCTATCAGCAATGTGATACCCTATCCAAGCAAAAGCTTATTGAATTAATGTTCGACAAAGGTTTATATTATCAAGATGGAGCGTATCGAACCCCTACTATATTAGAACCATTAACGTATAAGTGCATATAATGAGCGAAAAACAGCTTCTTATATACGGAAAAAAAGCGGGCCTTCTTAAAGAAGACCCGCTTTGCGGACCGGACGGGACTCGAACCCGCGACCTCCGCCGTGACAGGGCGGCATTCTAACCAACTGAACTACCGGTCCTTTTCTGTCTGCGATCGTTTGTTTGACCGCTTTGGGAGTGCAAATATAGAATGCGTTTTTGATTCAAACAAATTTTTGTTGAAAGTTTTTTTTCAAACCCTGAAATAAGGCATTAGTCGATAAATAAATCCTTCTGCAACGTGGCACCTGGTGTTACGGCATAAGACTCCAGGTCTGTGATGCCTGCCTGTGCCAATACCTGCTCATCCAGCAGTTGCTGACCGGTATATGCTTTAGGGTCCTGTTGCAGGATAAAGTGAATGGCATCGGCCAGGATATCTGGTGTACGGCTATGGGCCATCATCTCACTACCACCCAGAAGATTATTGACCGCAGCGGTAGCAATGGTTGTCATAGGCCACAGTGAATTAGCTGCAATACCATAGTTTTTAAACTCAGCCGCCCAGCCCATGGCCAGCATACTCATATTATATTTCGAGATGGTGTAGGCCACAGAATGTCGAAACCATTTTGGCTTCATGTCTAATGGAGGTGAGAGTGTGAGAATATGAGCCGAACTGCTTTGCTTCAGATAAGGCAGGCAATGCTGTGTAACCAGGTAGGTACCTCTTACATTGATCTCATGCATGAGGTCAAACTTCTTTGCTGGTGTCTGCTCGGTATTAGATAAAGATATGGCAGAGGCATTATTGATTACACCATCAATACCGCCAAAGCGGGCTACACCCTGGGCTACAGCTTCAATGATCATAGATTCGTCCCGGATGTCGCAGGGTACGGCAATCGCCTGACCACCTGCCTGCACAATCTCCGCGGCAGCAGTGTATATTGTCCCTTCCAGCTTAGGATGTGCAGCAACCGATTTTGCCGCAACAATTATATTGGCCCCTTCTGCCGCCAGTTTCAGCGCAATGGCTTTGCCTATGCCTCTGCTGGCACCGGAAATAAAATAGGTCTTATTCTTAAAAAATGTCATAGCTATTATTTTAAAAATGCCTGGTGCCGGCGGCACCAGGCAGGAATATAAGATGAGGATTTTTATTGGGCCCGCTCCCAGGTAGTCGTACGCCCGATCATAGAGATACCGACATAACCTCTTACACTCAGGGTATTGCCGTTATGGGTAATCTTACAATCGTAGGTCTTCCCATTTTTAGGATCATAAATCTCTCCGTTATCATAGGTTTTGGCACCCGTTTTTTCGAAGTGACGCAGGATCTGTAGTTTCAGCAATGGTCGCGTTTTCTTTGCCGCGTTTGAATTATTGACATCTGTCTTCGGTTTGCCATTCAGCATAGGTTCCTTCAGCCAGACAATCTCGCCCCAGTATTTACCATCTGTTGCTTTAAAGATATTGATCTTAGCAGTTTTCTCTGCATTATACCATAATCCTTCGATAGGATCTTTACCCTGGGCCATAGCCCTTAATCCGAAGCCTAAGACCAGTATGCATAAGGCCAGCACTTTTAAAACGTTTTGTTTCTTCATGATACATTACTTTGAGGTTAATAATATGCTTTTACTGCCCGGACAGTTTTTGTACCAGGTCTATATATTCCTGTTGAGCTGTTTCGCTGCTCATGCCTTTTTTCTGAAGCCAGGCCTCATGCTTGAACTTTTCTTTAAAGTCAAACATTCCATAATCGCCTTTCTCCGGCGCATCTCCTTCTGTAGCTTGTTTAAATAATGCATACAGCAGGAGCAGGGTATCGTTATCGGGCTTCTCCGGTAAGAGGCGGCTGTCTGCCACGGCTTTATTAAATGTTTCTGAAACGCTGTTCATGTTGCTCTTTTTACAATTTTGTTTTAGTTGGTTGCAATATAAAATCAGGTGTTTGCGGAATCTGCATAAATCGCTGCATAGCCTCTTCAGGCAAACCTGTCAGCTTTCTTTTATCCAGGTCTATCCACGCACCATCGGCATGAATAATAGCAGCCTCTGTTCCGTCTTGCCGGTACACTTTCTGCAGAAAGGACCAGCGGCTCCCATCTTCATAACAGGATTTCAACAGGCAACTTACCTTAATCAGTTCATTGGGCCTTACCTCTTTCAGGTATTTCAATTCTTCGCGGAATAAAACAGGGCCTATACGCAGTCTCGCCAGTTCATTAAACCCGAACTGCATATGGTCCATCAGCTCTAGTCTTGCCTGTGCTGCAAAATCGGCATAGGCAGAATGTCTGAGGTGCATATTCGCATCCAGCTGGCTCCACATTACTTTAGCTTCTAATACAATATTATCTTCCATATAGTGCCGGTATTAAATATGATCTATGTCTGCACCTTCATACATCGCATCGATCTGTTGCGCATATTTTTGCAGAATGACTTTACGTTTGAGACTGAGCTTGGGCGTTAGTTCTCCGGTTTCGATACCCCACTCACGAGGCAGTAATACAAATTTTTTCACCTGCTCTATATGATTGAAGTCTTTGTTATATCCTTCTATCAGCTGATGAAAATATTTAATCACTTCCGGATTTTCGACGGCTGCTTCATATGTGGTAAACGGAATGCGCTCCTCTTTCATCCAATGCTCCAGGTTACTGAAGGATGGAACGATCAACGCACTTACAAATTTGCGGTTCTCCCCGATCAGCATGACCTGCTCCATAAAGCGATTTTCTTTCAGCTTGCTCTCAATGGGTTGGGGGGCCACATACTTACCACCACTGGTTTTGAAGAGTTCCTTTTTACGGTCTGTAATTTTCAGGAAGCGCCCTTCTACCAGCTCGCCGATATCCCCTGTAGCAAACCAGCCATCTACAAAAGTAGCTTCTGTAGCCTCCGGCTTTTTATAATAGCCGACCATTACATTATCTCCCTTGCAGAGTATCTCACCATCATCGGCAATCTTGACCTGTACATTATTAATGACAGGACCAACGGTGCCCGCACGGCGATTCTCCTCTTCGTAGTGATTTACCGCAATTACCGGAGAGGTTTCGGTCAGACCATAACCTTCCATAATGGTGATATCAGCAGAAGTGAAGATCTTCGTCAACCTTGGCTGACAAGGTGCTCCGCCCACAACGATTGCTTTTACATTGCCACCTAATGCAGCGCGCCATTTGCTGAAAATAAGTTTATTGGCTATGGACAATTTAAACTCATACCACCAACTGCGGGGCTGTCCCGGTTCATATTGCTTACCCAGATCTACCGCCCAGAAGAACAGTTGTTTTTTAATTCCGGTCAGCTGATGACCAGTCGCCATAATTTTCTCATAAACCTTTTCCAGTAAGCGCGGCACGGTTACAAAGATGCTGGGACGCACTTCTTTCAGGTTGTCCCCAATAGTCTCCATGCTCTCGGCATAATAAATTGAAAAGCCATTGAAAAGGTAGACATAAGAGATCATTTTTTCCAGGATATGATTCAGTGGTAGAAAGCTCAGTGCTTTACGCTCTGCCAGGCCCACACCTTCAATGATCGGATGCACATCATTTACATTACTGACAATATTCTTATGGCTCAGCATCACTCCTTTTGGTGTACCGGTAGTACCGGAGGTGTAAATGATCGTTGCAATATCAGCATCGGTAGTCTGCTGTCGTATGCGATCCATCGTAGCCAGGTGATCTGGAGATGGCTGTACTTTACAGGCTTCCCAGTGTGGCACACCGGTTTCTTCCTCAAAAGTATATACCCACTCCAGCATCGGCATTTTATCTTTTTGCTCCATAATCTGGTGGTACAGGGCTGCTGTATGTACAAAGCAGCCCTTCACACCGGATTCATTGAAGATGCCGATCATCTCGGCCATCGTAATATTAGGATATAAAGGAACCAGTATCGCTCCTGTGAGTTGCACAGCCAGATCGGTGATCAGCCAGGCAGGCCTGCTGTTGCTGAGTATCGCGATCTTGTCGCGCCCCTCAGTAGTCATATCTTGTGCAGATATGCCTTTGGCCAGCAAACCGGCAGCAAGCTTTTTCACTTCAGCATGCACCTCATCAGTACTTAAAGTCACATATCTGCCAGCCGTTTTTCCGGCCAGGAGATCGGGTTTGGGAGCGGCTGCCTGCAGCTCCATACAATCGAACAGTCTGTGTGGTGTATTCATAATCTACAATTTTTCTATTATCAATCTGCAATATTGTATTGCAGTCTTCTACTGCATGTTTGTTCTACCGGTGTGACTTTAATGTATCTGTTTGTCTATCTAAGGAAACAGTACGCCATTATAATTATTGATATCTACCTGAGGTACCGAAGATTTATAAGTACTGTTGATCACTCTGATAATTTCATTTGCCATCAGTGCATAGCCTTTAGGTGTCAGATGCACACCGTCCAGGGAGAAGGCTCCGCCGGACACAAATGTCGGTGTCAGCGTAACCCCGTTAAAACGGATACCAGACTGCAATGTGCCCAGGTAACTATGTGCATCTACATAGCCCAAACCTTTACGGATAGCGGCTGCGCGGATAATTTCATTGAATGTGTTGGTCGCAGATCGTACATATCCTACCTCCGTTTCATCCAGCACATATTTCTTAGGAATAGGCTTAACACTACCCCAGCCACCACACTTCAGTGAATCCTGTGGCAAAGTCAGCAGCAGGTATTCATTATTCTTGATCTGGCGCAGACCTCCCGGTGCGGCAGGGTCCTGTATGATAAATGCATTGGCACCCAGAGTGAACGTAATCCCCAGCGGTGCATATGCCGCATTCAGTGCAGCGACCTGCGTAGGGGTGCTCAGGACCAGTCCTCTGCCCGGAATAGTAGTAAAGTATGGGATGGTAGTCACATCAGGAATATTGATCAGCACACCTTTTGCACCTTTCAGGGTCATAGCATCTACCACTGCATTGTACGAAGCTTCGAAGGCTGCCGTAGTAGAAATATCGGTAGGCATTGCCCCTCCGGTACCACTACCTTCACCACCATTTGTAGCATAGCCCAGTACATCGTTACTACCCAGCCACATGGTGAAGAATGTAGGATTACTGGCTGCCGCGATATCAATAGGACGATCGGTTGCAGGATGCGGATACATACGTGCCGCATAGCCAACACCTGCCAATGACTGCGCAATGGCTGCATAACCGGGAACGGTATAATCTACACAACGTATACCCGGTATACCCAGGTTATTGAATGGTCCCTGTCCGGAAATACTGGTTGAACTGCCACTGGTATCAGAGGCTCCGGCGTATAGTTTTACACCAAGACCGGTTACGCCATCACAACTGGTCGTATACCCCAGCACGCGCTTTGGTGCCGGCCAGCCTGCATTTCCGGGCAATAGAGGTTGACGGAATTCGCCACCACCTACAGTCATAAACTGTTTGCCCAGCATTGCCGGATAAGAATTCTCCTGTCCGCTGCGGTATAATGATCCGTCGGCATAACCCGCCGTCAGCGAGTTGCCAATGGCTACATAGTATGAGAAATTAGCCTCGCCACTGGAAGGAGTCACTCCTTTAATGGTAGGTTTGCAGGAAGCCAGCATAGCGGCCGCCGCAATTAAAGGTATATATGAAGCTTTCATATGTTCTGAATTAATTAGGGATTCACTTAAAATTTGTACGTAATACCTATTGCCGGTACCAGGCTCTTGATTTGATACTCACCGGAAAAATTAGCCGGTTCATACTTCACCTGTCTACCTGCGGTAGTGGTATAGTTTACTGCCGCCATTATGCTCAGCTTATCGATCACAGCGTAACTCAGACCGGCAGACAAAGAGAAGCGGTCTGCATCTACTGCATCTGGAGATACATAACGCGCATTACTTGGTGTCGGGTCAAATGCACCGCCTACCATTACGGCAAATTGTTTACAGATTTCATAATGTCCGCCAATTCTTACCGCCAGTGTATTCCTATATAATCTTGGTTCTTTAGAATCAGCCAGGGAAGCAGTGTTTTGTACAAAATCAAATTTTAAAGAATCATAACTTTTCCATCCTGCCCAAACAAGATCACCTTGTAAAGTCAGTCTTGGCGTTACTTTAGCGGCCACACCCAGGGTCAGAATGCCGGGTAAAGGCAAAGTAGCATCAAAGGCTGTTCTTGGAAAATTCGTAGCCAGTGCAGCAGGTACGCTAAAGCTGGCATCACCACCATTTACTTTCATGCGCACTCCTGAACGGTAAGATAAACCGAACTGCAGGTTATTGGACGCTTTGATATGCACACCCGCATTAAAGCCTACCCCATTGGCTTTGCCATCCAGTACGGCCTGCCCTTCTGTGCCGTTCATATCCTGAACGGGCAGGGCTTTTTTAATCTTAACAGAACCGGTACCGTATACAAATCCTGCCCCTACAGAGATCAGGTCATTGATACGATAGCTGACTGTCGGCTGGAAATAAATACTCTGTAAAGAAATAGACTGAGTAATAAAGCGACCAGTCCAGTCATTACCCCAGTTGGCACTACTGCCGAAAGGTGTGTAAATACCCAGTCCCAGTGCCAATCGACCATCTTTAGACAAAGTACCACCTGCATACACAGCGAAAGGAGTAGACAAATGTCTTTTGGTTTCCGCATAGGTCTCACCGGAATTATCCGGTACATAGCGGACTGTCGGAGACACCCCAAATACACCGGCATAAGCCTGTATACCATTTAAGCGAGCGAGTCCGCCAGGGTTATAAAATATAGTGGAAACATCCCATGGAAAAGCGACGCCACTACCGCCCATAGCGGTTTGTCTCAGTCCCTGCAGATTGAGCTGGAAGCTACCTGCATGCAGGGTGGCCGAAGACAGGGCTACTGCTGCAACGGAAAAAATAAATCCTTTCTTCATGCTGTGAAAATTGAGAATGTGAGTAATTGTTGTTAAGTTTTGGGTGATGCAGTATGGATGAATTCATCCATACTGCAATATTTTTGATCTGCTAAAAGCAGTATTTATTCGCTTCGATCAGTTTATCTGCTACTTTTCTGCGTACCGCTACGGTATTAAAATCATCTACTTTGGTAAAGCGTTTCAGTCCCATCATCATCATCCTGCGTTCATCCCCTTCTGCAAATGAGTTCAGGGCATTGCGTCCTGCACTGAAAATGCGTTCTGCAGCATCAAATATGTATACCCTTGCCATGTCTGCTTTCAGTGCCGCCTGCTCATCATTATGCTCCAGGTTTACTTTCTCTACCCGCAGCAGTACTGATTCTGCAACATAGGTTTCGATCAGCATATCGGCCAGGTACATGATCACTTCCTGTTCTTTGGCCATGTTCTGCATCAGCTTCTGCACAGCTGCCCCTGCGGTCATCAGTACTGCTTTTTTAAAGCCGCCGATGTATTTATGTTCTTTAGCAAAGCCCCCTTCTTCTACTGTATTGAAATCCGGGATGCTCATCAGCTCTCCTGCTACTTTCTGTGCCGGTCCCATCAGGTCCAGTTCTCCTTTCATCGCACGTTTCAGCATCATATCTACAGACAGCATGCGGTTGATCTCATTGGTTCCTTCAAAGATGCGGTTGATGCGGGCATCGCGATAGGCTCTGTCCATCGGCGCTTCGGCACTATAGCCCATACCACCATAGATCTGTACACCTTCGTCAGATACATAATCCAGCGTTTCAGAAGCATGTACTTTAATCATGGCTGCTTCAATAGCGAACTGTTCCGTTCCTTTCAGCTTGGCCTGCGCTTCGTCCATACCTTCTGAGATATACGCTTTAGTAGCATCTTCTATATTCTGACTGGCACGGTATGTTGCCGCTTCACTGGCATAGGTGCGAATGGCCTGCTCTGCCAGCTTATACTTGATCGCTCCGTACTTTGATATAGAACGACCGAACTGCTGACGCTCATTGGCATAATTCACCGATTTGCTGATCACTTCTTTAGAAGCACCGATTGCAGCTCCTCCCAGCTTAATGCGACCCAGATTCAGGATATTTACCGCAATCTTGAACCCGTTCTCACGGGTAGATAATAAGTTTTCAACCGGCACTTTACAGTCTGTAAAGAAGATCTGGCGGGTGCTGCTGCCTTTAATCCCCATTTTATGCTCTTCGGGGTTAAATGTGATGCCCTCAAATGTTCTTTCTACGATAAATGCACTCAGGTTTTTATCATCATCTATTTTGGCAAACACGATCAGCACATCTGCGAAGCCACCATTAGTGATCCACATCTTCTGCCCATTCAAGATATAAAATTTTCCGTCGGCAGACAAGGTTGCCTTTGTTTTTCCGGAATTAGCATCCGAGCCGGCATCCGGTTCGGTCAGGCAATAGCAGCCTTTCCATTCTCCGGTAGCCAGTTTACTTACATATTTTTGCTTTTGTTCTTCATTACCATAATACAGGATCGGCAGGGTACCGATACCGGTATGTGCAGACAGCGCTACAGCAAAGGAGTGACCAGCACCCAGCACTTCTGTAGTCAGCATAGAAGTAACGAAATCTTTTCCGAAACCATTATAGGCTTCCGGTACACTCATACCCAGGAGGCCCAGTGCTCCGGCTTTATCCAGCAGGGAGGGCATCAGGCCTTCTTCCTGCTGATCAATTTTATCTAACTGATTAAATACATTTTGCTCCAGGAACTCGCGGCACATATCAGCGATCATATGCTGCTCCTCGTTCCAGTCTTCCGGAATAAAAATGTCTTCTGCTTTAGTGTCTCTGATCAGGAATTCGCCTCCTTTCAAGGCTGTTTTTGCTTCGTTGCTCATGACTATAATTAGTTTAAATTGTTACAGATTAGGGTTACAGCATTTCAAATATACCGGCAGCACCTTGTCCGGTACCGACGCACATACTTACCAGGCCATATTTCTGGTTTCTTTTTTTCAGCTCATTCAGGATTTGCACCGACAGCTTGGCACCGCTGCAACCTAATGGATGCCCTAAGGCAATCGCACCACCATTTACATTAATGATGTCGGGATTCAGCCCCAGCTCACGGATCACGGCCAGAGACTGCGATGCAAAGGCTTCATTCAGCTCAACCAGGTTGATGTCGTTCAGACTCAGACCAGCCAGCTTGAGCGCCTTGGGAATGGCAAATACCGGACCGATACCCATGATGCGTGGCGGTACGCCTGCAGTAGCAAAGCTTACGAGGCGGGCGATCGGAGTCAGGTTATTTTCTTTCAGGAATTTTTCGCTGACGATCATGACAAAAGCAGCACCATCACTGGTCTGGGAAGAGTTACCGGCTGTTACCGATCCGCCTGCTGCGAATACCGGCTTTAACTTAGCCAGGGCCTCTACAGAAGTGTCTGCCCGCGGACCTTCATCTGCCGCTACCGTAAATTCACGTGTTTTTTTAGTGCCGCTTGCCGCATCAAAATAGTTTTCGATGATGTTTATCGGAACAATTTCATCTGCAAACTTATTTTCAGCCAGTGCTCTGATTGCTTTCTGATGTGACTGAAAGGCAAACTGGTCTTGATCTTCACGGCTTACCTTATATTCTTTGGCTACCGCTTCTGCAGTCAGCCCCATGCCCCAGTAATAATCGGGATGTGCCAGTGCCAGATCAGCATCAGGCACTACGCGCCAGCCACCCATAGGGATCAGGCTCATACTTTCAGACCCACCGGCCACGATACAATCGGCCTGGCCGGCATGTATCTTGGATGCCGCAATGGCAATGGTTTCCAGACCGGAGGCACAATAACGGTTAACCGTCATGGCAGACACTTTATCTGTATTAAAGCTCATGAGCGAAACAAAGCGGGCAAAGTTCAGCCCCTGCTCTGCTTCCGGCATGGCGTTACCCACAATCAGATCATCGACCTGCTCATGTGCGATCTGTGGCAAAGCAGCCATCAGGTGTTTGATTACGTTTGATGCCAGTACATCGGGACGGGTAAAGCGGAATCCACCACGGGGTGCTTTACCTACTGCGGTCCTGTATCCGGCTACTATATATGCATTCATTACAATTCAGTTTTAAAGATTAATTTCTTAACACTTTTCCTCCATTCAGGATAGACTGTATGCGCTCCAGGGTTTTGCGTTCTGCAGCAAGACTCAGGAAAGCCTGTCGCTCCAGGTTGAGCAGATACTGTTCGCTCACTGCTGTGGGCTGTGACAGATCACCTCCGGCCAGCACATAGCCTAATTTCTGAGAGATCTTTACATCATGCTCACTGATATAGTTTCCGCTCATCATGGAGTTGGCGCCGAGATAAGCCAGCCCTAAAGCGGATTTACCCAGTACATTGATGTCTTTTCTTTGTTGTGGCTTTACATATCCCGCATTGGCCAGTTCCAGGCAAGCAGCCTTAGCCTCGGCCAGTAAACGATTATAGGAAACCACTACCCTGTCTTTACCGCGACGCAGGTAGCCCAGTTCAAAAGCTTCTTCTGCTGAAGTGGATACCTTGGCCTGACCAATGGTCAGGAAGCGATCCCTGTATGCATTCAATGCTACATCACCTTCTTTCAGGTCATCGGACAAGCGTAAAGCAAATTCTTTAGTGCCGCCACCACCTGGTATCAATCCTACACCAAACTCTACTAATCCCATATAGGTTTCGGCATGTGCGACTACCTTGTCTGCATGCAGACAAAGCTCGCAGCCCCCGCCCAGCGCCATATTATGCGGCGCGGCGACTACCGGTATGGAAGAGTAACGAATGCGCATCATCGTGTTCTGAAACTGACGGATGGCAAAATCCAGTTCATCAAATTCCTGTTCAACAGCCATCATGAAGATCATGCCTACATTGGCACCGGCACTGAAGTTGGCACCGTTATTAGATACCACCAGTCCTTTGTATTGTTGCTCTGCCAGGTCTATGGCTTTATTAATGCCTTCTATTACTTCACCTCCGATGCTGTTCATCTTGGTATGGAACTCCAGGTTCAGGATACCATCGCCCAGATCGGTAATAGTGGTGCCACTGTTTTTCCAGATGGTACTGCTCTCGCGGATATTATCCAGCAGGATGAAGTCTTCTGTACCCGGAATGATTTTATATGATTTTGAAGGGATGTCATAATACAGGCGCTTACCATTTTCTATTTTATAGAAAGCAGTATGGCCTCCGCTCAACATCTCCGTAACCCAGGCAGGAACGGCATGTCCCGCTTCTTCCAGAGCCTTAACGGTATCCGCTACACCCAGGGCATCCCAGGTTTCGAATGGTCCTAATTCCCAGCCATAACCGGCTTTGATGGCATCATCTATTTTATAGAGTTCATCTGAAATTTCAGGAATGCGGTTAGCAGAGTATATAAATAATGGATATAAAGTGGCGCGGTAAAACTCGCCTGCTTTGTCTTTAAAATTCACCAATAACTTCAGTCGTTGTTTGAGGTCGTCTACCGGTTTGCTGGCTTCCAGTGCGGCGAATTTCACTTTGTTGGATGGACGGTATTCCATGGTATTCAGATCCAGTGCATGAATCTCGCTCTTACCGCCCTCACCTTTTACCTTTTTAAAGAAACCTTGTTCGGTCTTACTGCCCAGCCATTTATTTGCAATCATTTTATTGACGAAGTCCGGAACCTTTAAGGCATCAATGGCCTCATCGTCCGGTACATTCTCCACCAGGCTATTCGCTACCAATGCCAGCGTATCGAGCCCCACTACGTCAGCTGTGCGGAAGGTGGCCGATTTAGGACGACCTACAACAGGGCCGGTCAGTTTATCCACTTCTTCGATGGTCATACCCGATTTTACGACATATTGCAACAGGCTCATGATACTGAATACACCAATACGGTTACCGATAAATGCTGGTGTATCTTTGGCCAGCACGGTAGTCTTGCCCAGAAATTTTTCTCCGTAATGCATCAGGAAGTCGGTCACTTCCGGTAAGGTATCCCCGGTCGGAATGATCTCTAAAAGCTTGAGGTAACGCGGGGGATTAAAGAAGTGCGTACCACAGAAATGTTGTTTAAAATCCTCACTGCGTCCTTCAGACATCAGGTGGATTGGAATACCGGAGGTATTGGAAGTGATTAAGCTCCCGGGTTTGCGGTAGTGTTCTACCTTCTCAAATACCTGCTTTTTAATATCGAGTCGTTCAATGACTACTTCTATAACCCAGTCGCAATCAGCGATGCGCTGCATATCGTCATCAAAGTTCCCCGTCGTAATGCGCTGTGCAAATCTCTTGCTGTAAATCGGCGAAGGATTTGATTTGAGTGCGAAGTTCAGTGCATCATTCACTATCTTATTCCTGGCTTTTGTATCGCCCTCCGGAGCATCCTTTGGTACAATATCCAGCAACAATACTTCCAGCCCTATATTGGCAAAGTGGCAGGCTATACGGCTGCCCATTACACCAGAGCCCAGTACGGCTACTTTTTTAATGGTTCTGTTCGTCATTGTTATATATGTTTATTTGTTTGCTTAATTATGTGCTGCGATGGCCTCCCAGCAGGCATTATAAAATTTGTTCTGTACCGTTGCTTTCGTCAGATCGGTCTTACGGGCAAAATGCATCTTGAGCATCGTGTTCATAGGTCCATGCACCATCGACAGCAATACTGCATCGGGCAGGTTTTTGATCATCTTCTGCTTCTTGCCGGCGCGCATCATTTTATATAAAGGCAACAGCAGCATAAAATTCTGTTCCTGGTTTTCCTTAAACAGAAAAGGAGCATAGGTGTATTGTTCTATAAAACTGAAATAGTCTTTATTGTTCAGATAGAACAGTACTGCACGGGACATCATAGCACGGTATACCTCCTTAATGGGGCTATCCTGATCGTAAGCATCCAGCACACTTTCGTTAAATTCAGAAACGATCATCGTATACAGCTCATTGATCAGCTCTTCTTTCCCTTTAAAATATAAATAGATGGTACCTGCAGCCACTCCGGCTTCTGCTGCAACCATCTTCATACTGATATGGTAAAAACCTACCCGGTTCACCAGTTTCAGTACGCCCTTCAAAATCGCCTGTTTCTTGTCTTGCACCATAGTCCTAACAAATCTAACCTTTTAATTTCAAAAAATGAACGTTCATTCATTTTTATTTTTCTTAAAAAATGATTAAATTACTGCATGCGCGCTCCATTGATAATCAAACATTGCAGAGTTAGCAACGTAGAATATTGCCCACATTATCTTTCCGGCTCTGCCCTCAATACTGCACTGACTTACAGCCGGTTCTTATACCGGAAAGCATGTCTATACAGGAAAGAAAAAGCGGTATTATTGGACTAAATGCGATAATTTTATGCAGCACAAAATACCAGCGTAAGAAGATGAACGAACCGATTATTATCCAGACGGAGCGTCTGATCCTCAAAGGCGTAAATCCTGCAAAGATTCACGAGTTATTTGAACACCATTCTCCGGAAGAGATCATGGCTTTTTTGGGTATTGACGAGTCGGGGTTACCGCACTATCAGAACATGCACGAGCGCGGAATGGAAACCAATCGCTTATCGCTGTTCTTCTTCCTGCTGATCTCTAAACAGACCGGATTACCCCTTGGCGATTGTGGCTTTCATACCTGGAACAGTACCCATCGCCGCGCTGAACTATTTTATGGATTGCATCATGAGGAAGATAAGAGACAGGGCTATATGAAAGAAGCGCTGCATGCTGTACTGAAATATGGCTATGAGCACCTGGGACTGCATCGCATTGCGGCGCTGGTAGGGCGGGAGAATACACCTTCTGTAAAACTGCTGCGCCATTATGGCTTCACTTTCGAAGGCACCATGCGGGAAGACTATGTAATTGATGGCATCAGCCAGGACTCTGACTGCTATTCCCTGTTGAAACAGGAATGGATGCAAAATAACCTGATTGCTTAAATAATCACCTTATGGCAAAAGACTGGACTTCTTTTGAACTGAAAATCGCCGTTAAGGCCGGAATGCAGGATATGTATGATGCCTGGACAAAGGCAACACAGGTAGAAAAATGGTTTCTGCAAGCATGTACATACCTGAAGAAGGACGGCACATCAATTGCTGCCGGGGAAAGGGTACAGACTGGCGATACATATGCCTGGCGCTGGTACTTTTACGATGAGACAGAGCATGGTGAGATCCGCCAAGCCAATGGTACTAATTTCCTGCAATTCTCCTTTGCCGGCAACTGCCTGGTCGATGTACAACTTGAGCCTGCAGGCGACTATACACTGGTACGCCTGCGTCAGCATAATATTCCTACCGATGAGGCATCACAATTCGGCATACGCATTGGTTGTGTAGAGGGCTGGACATTTTACCTGACCAACCTCAAATCGGTATACGAGTACGGGCATGACCTGCGCAACAAAACACATCCTGAACTGCGGGGTGTCAATAACTAAGTAAAGCGGCATTTACGCTTTGGACATTTATATAAATCTCGACATGATAGAATTAGTCTCGGTCAATAAAATATATAGTAAAGGGCCGCACCAGATTGCAGCCTCCAACAATATCAGCTGTACGATACAGCAAGGGGAATTTGTGGCGATTGTCGGCAAATCGGGTTCGGGAAAATCAACACTGCTGAATCTGCTTGCAGGATTGGATACCGCAACATCCGGCAAGATCCTGTTTGAAGGAACGGATATCAGCTCTTTCAATGCCAATCAGTATGCACAGCATCGATTGAATAACATAGGCATCATATTTCAATCCTTCAACCTCATTTTTTCTAAAACGGCACTGGAGAATGTGATGTTACCGCTGATCTTTGCGGGCTATTCAACAGCAGCGCGAAAGCAAAAGGCACAACAGGCATTGGAGATGGTCGGACTAGGCGACAGGATGCAACATAAGGCCAATGAGCTTTCGGGCGGTGAGGCACAGCGGGTAGCTATTGCCAGGGCCCTGGTCAATGACCCCAAGGTACTGCTGGCGGATGAACCAACTGGAAATCTGGACTCTGCTACTACACAGGAAATACTGGATATTCTGCTCTCCTTAAAGACAAGAGGCAAAACGATTATTATGATTACCCATGACCAGGAAATTGCGGCACAGGTTGCAGACCGCATCCTGACCATAAAAGATGGCTTACTGAGTGAGTAAGCCATTACACGTTAAACAATCTTCCTGAACAATAATTTATTACCCATGACCATTTCAGATCTAATCACCATGGCCCGCCAGAACCTCTGGCGTACCCGCTTAAGAACGATGCTCACACTGATAGGGGTTATTATCGGTATCGGCGCCCTGATCTCTATGGTCAGCTTTGGCATAGGCCTGGAACGAAATATTACAGACAAGTTCAAGTCGAACGATCTGTTTACCAGTCTGACGATCTCTACCAAAGCCTTCAGTTTTAAAGGCGGGCCAAGAGGCCGGAACAAACCGGAGCAAAAAACAGAATCGGCTGTTCCCCTGAACGACTCACTGATTACCGTCATACAGAAAAGGCCGGAAGTGGCGATCGCCTACCCCCGCTTAACCATTCCGGTACGGGCGGCATTGTATCATGATACTTCAGAAACCAATTTAGGTAGCCTGCCGATGTCTATGGCCAAATATCCACCTTACAATCAGCTGTATGACGGGCGTTATTTTTCCAGCGATTCTGCATTGGAAGCTATTGTCAGCCTTGACTTCCTGCGCCAGCTGGGTCTTGAGGTTTGTACTAAAGATAAGCTGGCCCATTATCAGCAAACAGATACGGCATTGACCCTTGCCCTGTCCGACACCCTTATCGGCAAAGAGTTGTCTCTGTATAGTGCCGCTCTTAAAAGCACTTCTCCGTTTGCCATGATGGGTGGTATCGAAAATATGATCGGTGAGGAAGAAACAAAGGTGAAGATTGTCGGTATTCTGAAAGAAGAGCAATTCTCCGGCCCGGCGATGAGAGAAGAAATAATTTTACCGATTGCAACTGCAAAGAAAATGCCCTCACTGGGCTTTGACCGGATCAGTGATATGATCAGTAATAAAAACAAGGGGAATCAATATGCCTCTATCTATGTCAAAACAAAGAGCATGGATGACCTGGGCAAACTCAAAAAGTTTCTGGATAAACAAAAGATCAATTATTTTGCGGTTGACGATGGCCTGGCCGAAATGAAAAAAGCATTCCTGATCCTGGATAGTGTACTGGGCATCATAGGCCTGATCAGTTTACTGGTTGCGGGTTTCGGCATCATCAATACTATGCTCATGAGTATACTGGAACGCAAGAGGGAGATCGGTATCATGAAGGCTGTTGGCGGAAAGAACCGCGATATCCGTATGATCTTTTTCTTTGAGGCGGGCTTTATAGGCCTGGTCGGCGCGCTGGGGGGTATCTCCTTAGGCTATGGCCTTACGCGCATTGCCAACCTGATTGTCAACAATCAGTATATGAAAAATGCGGATGAATTTGTAGACATGTTCTCCTTTCCCTGGTGGCTTATTGGGGGCTCTGTTTTATTCTCTATTATCATTAGTCTGCTGGCGGGCCTGTACCCTGCTATACGGGCGTCCAGCATTCATCCTATTGATGCACTGCGCCAGACCGGGTAAAACTTCATAAAACAAACACAACAATGGCCATGCATCATGCATGGCCATTGTTGTGTTTAATCATTGCTACAATCTACTTTGACATCAAGCAATTCGGGATGTGCTGTTTTAAAATCGATAGAGCGATTTAGTTTCAGCTCATCTTTACCGGTTTCCGGATTAAACTCAGTATCATAAAAAGACAGGGTGAGCTTATTGCCCTTCTTTAATGCCTCTATAAACGAAGCGGCATTAGCTTTGCCCTTATCGGAGAAAGGATTTCCGAACGGTTTGCCATCTACCATTACTTTCAGATCGGTATAAGAGGGGTTACGGGAATTCGCAAAATCAATTCCACCATAATCTCCGTCCCGGTAACTGCTGCTGTATTCTATAATAAAGAACGGATTATTTTTTCCATCAGCACAGACCAAACCGATATTCATACGATAGTCTTTATTGGAACAGTTAGCAATATAGCTTTTCCCCTGGTAGTTCAATTGTACCCAGCCATCATTAGGGATATTTTTTTCCAGCTCTTCGACCTGCTTTTCGGTGAACTTATCTACATCAATAATGCGACTGTTTTGTTGCGCAGTGGCATTAAAGTGCAGCAGACTACCGGTCAGGGTAATTGCTGACAGGAGCAATAGTTTTTTCATGTATAATTGTTTTGAACGATTTCCCAAATATAGGAAAACGAAAACAAACGGTCTTCCCCATCAATACTCCCCAGGATATTATCCGGTAATGAAAGATTATAAACTATTGTATTATTTTTACGGTTCACTTAAAACAAAAAACATGCATCCGATTTTACGAAACATTCTGGCTATTGTAGCCGGCCTGATTATAGGCAGTATGGTTAATATGGGCCTGATCATGATCAGTGGTTCCATTATTCCTCCTCCAAACGGAGCAGATGTAACAACTACGGAAGGATTGAAAGCCTCTATGCACCTGTTCGAACCCAGACATTTTATTTTCCCATTCCTGGCGCATGCCCTGGGTACACTTTCAGGTGCCTGGATTGCTGCATTGATTGCAGGCAGACGTAAGATGCGTTTCGCCATGGTGATTGGTATTGTTTTTCTGGTGGGTGGCATTGCCAATGTGGTGATGCTCCCTTCTCCGGTATGGTATACCATCCTTGACCTGGTAGCCGCTTATATTCCTATGGCCTATATCGGCGGAAAGCTGGCTGGTAAATAAACACAACATATCAATAATTTAAAGGGGTGGTTCACATGTGAACCACCCCTTTAATATTCAGCCATATAGTAACATTACACTACAACCGGCATGTATTTATCTGATTACTGCTTAGTGACTTTGGTTGTCTTAATCAGTTGTCCGTATTTGTCTGTAATGCGCAGTAAATACAGCCCTACTGGCAACTCTTTCATAGAGAAACGGCTTGCATTTTTAACCTGGTTAACCGTTCTTCCCTTAATATCGATAATGGTTACATCTACATTTACGGGCGATTGTACATTGACCATATCGCTGGTCGGATTAGGGAACACCCTGATCTGGTTGGCCAGCATGGATGCAGCCTCATCAATCGATACCGTATTCACCACATAAATATCTGAGGTATCGGTACAACCATTCGCATTGGTAACAATTACCCGGTAGTCTCCATTCTGCGTATAGGCATAGGTACTATCAGTGGCACCGCTGATCAGTTGTCCGTTTCTCATCCATTTATAAGTGGTAAAGCTCTCCACTGTTTCCAGTTTATTATTATTCACCACAACAGTTATATCTCCTACCGGTATTACGGTCAGGTCTAAGGTAATCATACTGTCACAGCCCAGGCTATTAAGCACTGTTGTGGTATAAACACCACTGCTGGTATACGTGGTTCCGTTCAGGGTATATCCTAAACAGTCGGTAGTATCTGTAATTGTGGAGGAGGTACTATCTCCACAACTGAATTTCATGACTACAATATCGAAACTATTATTTGTAGAAGTCAGCAATGAGCTGCCTGCTACAGCAGGATCAAAATCGGAGGTGCCTCTGAACCAGCCGGTGGTATACACATTGCCGGAATTGTCCAGAACAGAAGACCTCGCCACATCTATATCCAATCCACCCATTTGTCTTACCCATACGAAATCACCGGTAGGCTTTAGCTTCATCATGAATATATCGGTCGAACCGCTTGAGGTAATGGATGCTCCCGGTGTGCCCGGACTGAAATCTGCACTACCGCAGAAATAACCTGTGGTATAGGTATTACCCAAATGATCAGACTTGATGGAGAAGGAGAAGTTCTTATCCAATGTACAAGCCCCGTATCCGCTCACATTTTTAGCCCAGATAAGGTTGCCATTATTATCCAGCTTTACAATGGCAACAGACTGGTCTGTCGCACTGGCTGCCATTAATTCAGTGGTGCCTGGTCCAGGATCGAAGTCAATGGTATCATTAAAGGCTGCAGTAAAATAAACATTATTCATCGGGTCTACAGCAATAGATGAACCCTGATCCAGTTTTTTAGATCCAAAACTCTTGGCCCAGGCATAGTTACCGGCAGAATCCAGTTTCAACACAAAAATATCATCATTAACGGTAGTACCCTTCGCGCCTAATTTAGCCTGACCAGGACCAGGATCAAAATCTACGGTATCTCTGAAATATCCGGCGGTAAAGACATTATTTGCAGAGTCTACTGCGAGTGCATATGCTGTTGCTGTGCTATTGGTACGGCTCATCTGACCAAGGTCCTTGGCCCAGATAAAATCACCACCCGGACTCAATTTTAATACAAAGCCATTGGCAGCGGCATTCAATGGTGTAAGGTTATACACCCCTACCCCCGGATCAAAATCAACAGTACCAATAAACGAACCTGAAACCAGTACATTGTCTGAATTATCTATCTTAAGATTGAATGCGCGATCGACAATACCTGTACTACCAATTCTTCTGGCCCAGATAAAACCACCTGCTTTGTCTAATTTCAGGACAAAAATATCAGAAGCGGAAGCTGTACCGGTGGAAATTAAGTTAAAGACTCCCGGCCCCGGATCAAAATCTACTGTATCGGAAAAATAACCTGCTACATACACATTTTCGGCTCGGTCATTAGCAATAGCATAGGCATAGTTGAACTTGGCATTACCGAATGATTTTGCCCATACGAACTCCCCCAAACTGTTTAATCGGGATACAAAAAGGGTATTGCCGGCCGCACCAGCCGCAGTTATATTGTAGGTAGCCGGACCGGGATCAAAGTCGACCGTACCTCTGAACAATCCTGTGGTGAACACATTTCCGTCATTGGTTACCGAAACGGCATATCCGTTGTCAAAATCAGTTCCACCCATACTTCTTGCCCACTCCAGTACAGGACCCTGAGCCTGAGAGTGCACAGAGCCTGTACAGAAGACAGCACATAATACGGTAAAGGCAATCAGACTCCGCATTTTCTTCCGGTAAGACTTGTCTTCGTTGCGAGCAAAGACATGGGAATAGTAGCAGCGAAGTGTCTTTAATAAATAAGAAACAGCCATAATTTAAATGTTTTAATGATTTACACTAGGATTTAAATCGGCATGTTCAATTGGGAACTCTGGGAATAGTCGTTACCGAAGTAAATATAAATTTTCTATTATCAGAAATCTTTTTCCCCATAAAAGTCAAGTCGCTCATAGATATTTTTTATCTTGGTGAACGCGTAAATCCAAGCCTATGGAAAATAAGTACTTAAAGAGAGATGATTTAAAAAGTCTTATAGAATCCTTGTCAAAAGCGGAGAAAAGGCATTTTTATCAATATCTGAAATCGCAGAACCACCAGGAATCACCCTATTACCTGGAGCTCTTCAAAGCATTATCAGGACCAGAAAGTCAACTCGCTCAACTTCCGGTAATGGCATCCAGAAAAGCACTTTCAAATGCCAAAATCCGCTTATACCAACAATTAATGCAGAGCCTGAGCCTCTATCATCAGAATAGCTCTACGGAACTTTCTATCCAGAATATGATCTGCGAAATAGAAATATTGTATGACAGGGGACTACCGGAACAGAGCATTATCCTGCTCCGAAAGGCCCAGAAAATAGCAGCAGGACAGGAAAATTTTGGATTGATGCTACAGCTGCTGACCTGGGAGCGGAAGATCAATATCATTTCAGATACGCCTACCAGGAACAAACTGGACATTACCACAGAGGAGCGAAAAATATTTGAAAACTTTGATGAGGTCAATACGCTGGAAAGCATTTTCAGCAAAGTGATTGACATTAAAAAGAAATATGGGTATGTAAAAGGTACGGCACGAAAGAGCCTGGACCAGATCGTAATGAAAAATCACAAACTGGATGCTGAACACAAGATACAATCCAGAAGGGGCATCTACTACTTCAACTTCATTCATTCACTATACAACTGGCTAACGCTGGACCATAAGAAGGCTTATCAATACAGTAAAAAGCTGCTGGCTCCGGACTTTCAGCTGATCTCTCCGAATGAGTACCTGGAGGGTATTCTGCAACATGTAACTTCCTGTATGGGGCTGGGCTATTTTGAGGAAACCCTGGACGGACTGCTGCTTGCCGATGCTTTTATTGCACAGAAACGGTTTCAGCATTCAACCTTCTTCCTGTTACGGGTATTCTATTTCAGGATCTGCTACCGGCTGATCGTTTATATGTATAAGGGTGCACTAAAGGAATTGCAGGAAACAATTGAAGATGCCAATATACAGCTCCTCAAATTCAACGCACAATTGTCTATAGAAATGAAACTGGTTATTTACGGTAACATGAGGAATGCCTGTATTGCGGCAGGAGATCATGAGCAGGCCGAAAAATTGCTGGATATGCTCTTATACAAAGAGTCTAAATATGTGCGTAAAGATGTATATAATGACCTCTTTCTGTCCCGGATATTTTCGCACCTGGCCAATAAGGATTATGCCATAGTACCGTCTATGGCTGCTGCTGCCTGCCGGCAGTATAAGCAGGTAGAGAATGAGCGCAATAAATATGATGTGGGCCTGCGGATTGCTTCTATGCTCATGAAAAATTATGATTACAGCAAAACGGCAACCAGACAGAAGGTTATTACCGAGGTGAAATCAATACTGCACGAGGCTATTATTGCCCACGCAGGATTGAACAAGTTTCATGAGATGTATACCTTTTACTATATATGGACAGAAAGCATTTTGCGCGACCAGCCATTTCACCTCACTGCTGCTGCCTGGTATGCACAATACCTGAAGCATCTTTAAGTATATCAACGAAGGACAAAATAGTATACCCACCATATGAGTAATAACTGGAAAGGAATGCGAAACCATAAATAAGAGAGGCCCTTACCATCTGTATTGCCGGTTTCGTAGTTCAGGTGCTTTATGGCTGCATATATGTTTGTGGGAAGGATGAGGATAAAGAAAATGATGAGCAGTATGCCGGTAACTTTTTTGAATTCCGGAATAAACATACCGATCGCGGCAGCTATTTCAATCAGGCCGGTGAGATAGATCAGTTGCATTCTGAAGGGTACAAAATCCGGCAACATTGCGCTCATTCCCCTGGTGAACATAAAATGCCCCAAAGCCGTAAAGAGCAGCATTGCAGACAGGGCAATGATCCCGGCCAGTGTATAATCAATTTCGGATTTAAAAATTCTGGTGCCAGCCAGTGCGCAGACGAAGGTACCAAGTAATATAAACAGTGGTTTCATTTGTACATTTTGAGATGGTTATACCTGCAAAGGTAGCATCTCCACCCACCCCGATCAATGAACAAATGTTACTTAATTGCTTTCCGGATCCTGCTCAGCGACTGTGGCCGTATGCCAATGTAGGATGCCAGGTATTTCTGTGGTATATACCGGATCAGTAGCGGCTGCTCGGACAGTAGATCCAGGTATCTCTGGGTTGCGGTATCTTCCAGCAGCGACATTTCTCTCCTTGTTTTTTTAAGAAACAGCTCCTCTGCTATTTTACGGCCCATGCGGTCTCCGACCGATGTGGCATCATACACCTCTTCCAGCTCTTCATAGCTAATCTGCCATAATACGCAATCGGTAATGGCCTCTACATTATACTGGCAGGGCTTTTGCGTGAGGAAGGCATCATATGCGCTGAAGAAAGTATTCTCGAAGGCGAAGGCAAAGGTAAAATCATAATCGGGCCGGGGAATATTAAACCTCACGATGCCTTTTTCGATAAAGGAAAGGTGTTTTTCTTTTTTGCCTTTTTCCAGGATAAGCGTCTTTTTCGGAAAGCTTACCCTCCTCAATTTTGAAGAGAATACATTCCAGTCCTCATCATTAAGCATTACAAAGTCATTAAGGAATTTTCTGATCTGCTCCATTACTTAAAATTACACTAAAGAAATATTAATGCTATGATATCACCAGAGGCTATTATAGGCGCTGGGCAAATACTTTCATACACAAAGGAATCAATCCGCAGGAAATGGCTATAAAGATAGCGACCCGAACATAGTTAAGGCTTTGCCAGAGCGATACTTTACGGACCAGCTCTTCGGAAAATGTTTGTGTAGCTGCCATTTTTTGAAAATGAATAATATTGGGTGCAAAGAAAGACAATGTCCATACCCTGACTGCGAAATGGATTACAAATAAGATCAGGAGCCAGCTGCGCACAGGGTCTATCTTCCAGCAGAAAATAATAGCCAGGATAAATGTGATCTCGTGCAGGGAATGGAATACAATCCAGAATGTTTTCAGGCTTGTACCCTTTCCATCCAGTAGCAGCTTAAAATTATCTGGCGGCGAAGGAACCCATTTGGGTACAAATACAATGGTCTCAAAAATCTGTGCACCATTCATTAAAAAATAAATGAGCGTAGTGATGCACAGCCAGATCTCGGCCCTGTTTATATCCTGTGGAGTTAGGCTAGTCATATTATTTTTGATTTAAGTGATCTGCTGTTTCGTTCATGATAAGGGTTGCCGATCTGAAATAACGTTCAATAGTCTGTACCTCCTCTTCTGAAAAAGTGGCAAGCAATGCTGCGGTCTTCTGCTGCAGTTCTTCAAATAGCGGTTTCAGGAGTTTCATGCTGTTTTCTACATTAGGCACAATAATCACTTTCCTCCTGTCCTCTTTGCTGAACTGTCTTTTAAGCAGCTTCTTTTGCTCCAGGCGATCTATCAATCCCGTTACAGCACCGGTCGTCAGTCCGGTTAGTTTTGATATTGCTCCGGCCGTGATAGAAGGGTATTGGAGTATGAGCCCCAGGTATTTATGATCAGCTCCAGAAAGTCCCGCCTTACGGGCAATAGCCTCATGCATAAAGATAGATGCATCGGAGTATTGTCTGCTGGCAGTTCTGAAACCGGAAAGTAGATCTTCATTATTATTTTTTCTCATCAAAAAAGTATCTTAGTCACAAAGATATATATTTTCAGGAAAATACAAAAAATCATCATACCAATAATATGGTCAGGGGGCCTGCTTTACCGAACAGGCCAATAGGTACTTGTACCTATCAGATAGAAGCTATCCTGTCCGAGGCGGACGGATATATTCCGAAAAATGCCGGAAAAGATGAACTCCTGAAAGCCCTGCACCGCATTACAGACGGCGGGTAACTATTTTGCAGATGATATTGTGCCCATAATATATAAGCAGTACCACCAGCAGAAGATACAGGATGAGCAACTGAAAGAATTGACAGAGCGGGAAAAAGAAATTCTAAGTTTTATTGTAAAAGAATATACCAGTGACGATATCGCAAAGCAATTACTTATCAGCAAAAAAACGGTGGATAATCACCGCCAGTATTTGCTGGAAAAGACTGGCTGTAAAAGTACTGTGGGGCTGGTGAAGATCGCCGTAAAACTGGGTATCGGTTAGGGCAACGATACGTCTCTATTAAGTATTTTATTTAGGCTCAATAGCTGCTGGCTTATAGCAATGCAATACAGCTCCGGAAGTGAAGGTTTTTGTATTGATCAATTGAAGTTCTTTCCTGCCCTGTATCTGATCAAATAAGGGCAAACCACCTCCGGCTATTACAGGGTGAATCATGAGCCGTAGCTCATCAATCAGACCGAGGTTCAAGAGGCTTATGATCAGGCTTCTGCTGCCTACCAATATATCCTTACCGGGCTGCTGCCTGAGTTCCTGCACTTCTTCTTCAAGGGATTGGGTAGCCAGCCGGGCGCTGCTCCAATCTATACTTTCAAGCGTTCTTGAGTATACGATTTTGGAAATATCATTCATGACCAGGGCAAACTCATCCATTGCTTTATTGCCACTCGGGTTTGCCACAAGTGTACGCCAGTATTCCATAAGCTGATAGGTTGTTGTCCCATACAGGATGGTATCTCCGCTGCGCAACAGGTCAGTATAATACTGATGTATCTCCTCATCCGGATTGACCGCGGTATGATCGCAAAACCCGTCGAGGGTCATATTAAATGCTGCAATTACTTTTCTCATATGATATCATTTGAATTCAAGCACCATCAGATTTTCTTTTGTATCTGCCAGTAATGGCCAAAAGGGTCTTTGAACATTCCCTGCCGGTAGCCGTACTCATGGTCTGTAGTCGGATTTATTTCGATTGCGCCCGCCAGGATTGCTTTCTCCATGACTGCGGCTACATCGGGTACAAACAAACCAATAGTGGCGGTTACTCCGTTTGCACTTACCGGCTCCAGTGCTGCGCTCATGGTTTCATGCAAGTGAAACACAGCTCCGTCTATTTCCAGCTCTGCCACATGAATACTCCCATCATCATTACGCAAACAAAAATGTTCTGTTGCACCAAACCTGGTATAAAAATCAATATTAAAGGTGCCCTTTGGAATGTGTAGTTCCGGGGCAAAGTAGGTTGTATTATGATGGTTCTCCATGCTTTTATATTTAAAGCGTTTCATTTTAAAGGTATCATTATCCGGGATCTATTTACCATTAAAGGCAACTACGTTCCTATGCCAGTAGATTATTGTCTGTGTGGTTGATATATGATTGCCATTATGCCAAGGGAAGACAGCCTTAAGGCAGGTTTTGGCATATCCGGTCAGTATGATTTACTGCTCCTGTAAAGATAAAAATATTTAACTTAGTAATATCAGATGTGCTTTGGTTATACTTTTTGTAAATCAATTCAGATAAAAAGGTAACTATAACCACTTCGCAAACAGCTGAGCATATGAGGAAATTTAAAAAGTAAACGAGTGAATTATGAATAGCAAAATGCAAATCACTATTCGTATCATCTGCGCCATTGTATGTCTGGTTCTGATGGGCTTATGGTTTGCCACCCAAGTGCCCAGGAGCGACTTCGATCAGTTTATGCAATTGAGCGGCAGTCGCCGCGGCATTATTAAGCTTCCGGTATTTATATTACTGGGTATAGGCCTAGCCTATTTCCGGGCAATTAAGCCTGAGGACATAAAAAGTGCTTCCACAAAAAAAAGAATGTGGTTTGCATTCTTTTTTGCGGTTTCATTCTTCGTGGCAACTTTTGGTTTAGGCATTTTGTTTTTGATTGTATTCAAATTGAAACCTGTATACATCTAGACTTTCCATTGTCTTAAATCCTGACATACGCTGTAACAAAACACCTCAACCAAAGCAATATATTACATTACTTCTAATCACCATCATTATGAGCACAGCATCTTCATCAAATACAGCATCAATCACACCTACCGGCAGTGGCTATGCACCGGCTAATGGCATTAGTGTTTATTACGAGGTATACGGTGAGGGCAAACCTCTCGTATTATTACATGGTGCCTACTATACCATTGAGATGAATTGGGGACAGTTAATACCCGAGTTGGCAAAAACAAGAAAAGTAATTGCTATAGAATTGCAGGGACACGGGCATACTCCCTTTTCTGACAGAAAATTATCCAGGGCCACCTTAGCCAGTGATGTAGCGCAGGTAATGGACTACCTGAAAATTGACCGCGCTGATGTGGCCGGATATAGTTTTGGCGGTCAGGTTGCCTACCAATTCGCAATACAAAGTCCTGAGCGATTGGGTAAACTGGTCATCATTTCTTCAGTTCATAAAAGCGAGGGCTGGTTGCCCGCAGTAACGAGTGTGTTTAAACAAATGAAACCGGAACATTTTGCACACTCTCCTCTGCAAACTGCCTACGAGGCTGTAGCACCAGATAAAACAAAATGGACAAGTTTTGTGGAGCAGATGATTGCTTCGGCAGGAACACCATTTGATTTGGGCGATGATAATATTGCCGGTATTATGGCACCTGTATTAATCATATCGGGAGATAATGATGGTATGGATAAAGTCGAACTGGCCAAAACATATCAACTGCTGGGAGGCAATATTGCATCCGGCATGCAACCCATACACAAATCGCAACTGGCCGTCGTTCCCAATCAAAGTCATACCAGCCTGATCAATCAGACCAGCGTATTATTTGATTATATAGACAACTTTCTACAGTAGCCCATATGTTGAAACATGATTTAATAGCAAAAGAGCTCCACATTTCTGTGAAGCTCTTTGCGGACCGGACGGGAACTCGAACCCGTCCCGGCTCAGCCGGGACCGTGACAGGGTCACAAAAAATTATTCAAGCAATATATTTGAAGGCTGTGTTGCAAGCCATTCAAAGTAAGCACGTTTACATTTCTTCAGCTTGCGTTCCCGTATCAGGGCAGAGCGTTTGTTTGGCAATACTTCTACATACCATAATATCCATGGACATTTAGATGCGGTATAAGAAGACAAACCTGTATTATGTTCTGCAAAACGCTTTATATAATTTTCCGAAATTCCTTTGTAAAAGCTTCCATCTTTTAAGCTACATATAACATAAACGTAATATACCATGAGATTTGCAAGCCTCTTCAGAAGATGAAATTGCTTAAATTATCTCTCTTTTTAGCTTTCGACTGACCATACCATTTACCGGCTTAAATATGAAAATAAGTATCAGGAAAAGTACACAGAGCAGAATCATCCACTCTCCTCCGCTAGGCATAGAAAAAAAAATGTTCTTCATAAATATTGATTTTAGCATGTAATATTATACATTTTCAAGACTATAATCCTATAAAGGGCGTGCCATTTTATAATCTTTTTTATAATATATTGAGTATCAAAAAAAGGGCTTTACAAATTAGTATATTAAGAAACTGGATTTCGAGGGAAACCGACCCATTCCGGAACTGACAAACAAGACTAAATTTGGGAAATATATAAAATACAAAAGCCCAGTATTGCTACTGGGCTTTGCGGACCGGACGGGACTCGAACCCGCGACCTCCGCCGTGACAGGGCGGCATTCTAACCAACTGAACTACCGGTCCTTTTCTGTCTGCGATCGTTTGTTTGACCGCTTTGGGATTGCAAAGGTAAGAGACTTTTTTGATTCTGCAAATTTTTTTTAAGCAATTTTAAAATTTTTCTTCGCAGCACTTATAAGCCCCTGCTTCCTATCTATATTGCCCTGTCATTTCCTTTATTTATATTTGCTCAAAATTTCCTCCAGATGAGTCATCGTGTAGTGATTACAGGTATGGGTATTTATTCCTGCCTGGGTATCGGTAAAGAAGCGGTAAGAGATTCCTTATTCAAAGGTCAGTCCGGTATTGCATTTATCCCTGAACGGAAAACTATGGGTTACCGTTCGGCATTGTCGGGTGTGGTGCCGAAACCGGAACTGAAAAAACTACTGGACCGCCGCTCCCGCATAATGATGCCGGAACAGGCTGAATATGCCTATATTGCCACACTGGAGGCCCTGCAACAGGCAGGCATGGACATCGACTATGTGCATCAGCATGAGACTGGTATTATATACGGAAATGACAGTTGTGCGAAACCCGTTATTGAGGGCTTCGATATTGTGCGCGAAAAGAAAGATACTATGATGGTAGGCTCGGGATCTGTATTTCAGGTACTGAACTCTACCGTAACGATGAACCTGTCTACAATTTTCAAACTTACTGGTGTAAACTTCTCATTGAGTGCAGCTTGTGCCAGCGGATCGCACTCTATAGGAATGGGCTACCTGTTTATCAAAAACGGTCTGCAGGATCGTGTAATCTGCGGTGGGGCTCAGGAAACGAATGACTTTTCTATGCCCAACTTTGACGCATTAGGAACCTTTTCTACCCGTGAGCAAGAGCCGACAAAAGCTTCCCGCCCGTTTGACCGCGACCGCGACGGATTAGTACCCGGCGGTGGTGCGGCTACGGTAATACTGGAAAGCCTGGAATCGGCACAGGCCAGAGGGGCGACGATTCTGGCAGAGATTGTCGGTTATGGTTTCTCGTCTAACGGCGAACATATTTCTAACCCGAGTACCAACGGACAGGTACGTTCTATACATAAAGCTCTGGCTGATGCGGGTATTGAGGCCGGTAAAATTGCTTATGTCAATGCACATGCTACTTCTACCCCGGCCGGCGATGGTGTGGAGGCTGAAGCGATCTATGAAGTATTCGGCGGTAAAGTACCGGTAAGCTCTACTAAGTCTATGACAGGACATGAGTGCTGGATGGCGGGAGCCAGTGAGATTGTATATTCTACATTGATGATGCAAAATGATTTTATGGCTCCGAATATCAATTTTGAAAATCCGGATGAGCATACGGCCAAAATCAATATTATACCAGAAACACTACAGGGAAAATTTGATACTTTTTTATCCAACTCCTTCGGCTTTGGTGGCACGAACTCTTCCCTGATCGTTACTAAATTCCTGCCCTAAGCATCTAAGCGCATGATAGCCTATTATCTGGTCTACCCGATCCTGTATCTCATCTCCCTGCTACCCTTCCGGCTGCTGTATACTTTGTCGGATGTGATCTGCTTCCTGCTGTTTGGCCTGATCGGCTACCGCAAAAAGGTGGTGGTACAGAATCTGCGTAATGCCTTTCCGGAGAAGAGTGAACAGGAGATACAAGCTATTGCAAAGAAGTTTTATCATTATTTCTGCGACTTACTCCTGGAGACGATCAAAAGTATTACCATATCGTACGAGGAGCTGAGCAAACGTTTTATGATGACGGAAGAAGCAATTTCTTCGTTCAAACATTTTGCCGATAAAGGTCAGTCGATCATTATCGTCATGGGGCATCATGGCAACTGGGAATGGGGCGGCAACCGCTTCGGACTGGTTTCTCCGCAGCAATTATATGCGATCTTTCGTCCGCTGCACAACAAGCATTTCAATAACCTGATTATGCGTATCCGTACGCGGTTTAACACCCGCCTGCTGACTGACCGTGATGTTATTGGTGGTATGCGGGAACATAAACGTAAGGGTGAAATGACGGCTACGGTGTTCCTGGCAGATCAAACTCCTACCAGTAAGAATGTGTACTGGACCAAGTTTCTGAACCAGGATACCCCTGTTTTCCGGGGTACGGAAAGGGCAGCTATACAACTGAATCTGCCAATCGTATACGCTGATATCAAAAGAATTAAAAGAGGTTATTACAATGTAGAGAGCCGCATACTGGTTGATGACCCACAACTGTATAAAGAGGATGGTATGATCTCGGAACTGCATACCCGGGTACTGGAAGCTGATATTATTGCACAACCGGAAACATGGCTCTGGACGCACAGACGCTGGAAACGCAGCAAACCGGCTCCTAAATCATGATCTTATGACTATAAATGTTTCGGGCTTCCCATTGGGAAGCCCGAAACATTTATCACTTAACGTATTTATTTCTTTTCAAAAACCATGATCAGTCGTGGGGAGCTATGTTTATCAAAGGCATTCAATGCATAATCTCCAAAGACATGGGTAATCTTTAAGCCTGAATCTGCAAAGATTTCCTGAAAGGCCTCTAGTCCGAAGCCGGATACGCGCTCTTCATGCTGGCGTACACGCCCTTCCTTATCGGTAACCGTAATTTCCTTAACCACCTTATTGCCTTCCATGTAGCGACGGATGTTGAAGGAAATACCATCAATTACTTTCTGCTCCGCCGGTACCAGCTGCGCTGCTACCACTTCGATATTCATATAATCCAGTACCAGTTTACCACCCGGCTTCAATGCTTTGGAAAATGCTTCTGCAGCAATAATATTATCACGGTATTGCTGAAAATAACCAAAACTGGTAAAGAAGTTGAATGCATAATCATAATAATTGGCACGAAATACATTGCGCATATCATGACGATAAAAATGCAGCTTGTCATTAGCCAATGTCAGAGCACGGCCTATTCTTTGTTCAGAAAGATCAATCCCGGTCACATCATGCCCTTTTTGCTGCATATAATATGCATGACGGCCATCACCACAGGCGATATCCAGTATCTTACACTCCGGCTTTATATTCAAAAAGGCAAACAGGCGATCTACCAGTGCATGTGCCTCTTCAGTATTCCTGTTCCGGTACAGTAATTGATGATACGGGGAGTCAAACCAGCTCTCAAACCATTCTTTCTTTTCTTGTTCCATTTTCAAATGTTATTCGTTTGCAAATGTAGTAGCTAATAAGCAGATAACTGGCTTTTAATATGTTAAGATAAAATTTCCACCGTGTTTAGTCTGCAAAAAAAGTTACATTTGCTGCTTGCAAAATCAACATAAAATGGCTTTAATAAAATCCATATCCGGCATCAGAGGTACCATCGGTGGTGCCCCGGATCAAGGATTAACTCCTATCGATATTGTCAAATATACGGCGGCTTTCGGCGTATTGGTACAACAGAAAGGAGCAGAAAACAAAAAGATTGTAATCGGTAGAGATGGCCGTATTTCCGGCGAGATGGTTAAAAACCTGGTGGCGTCTACCTTGCAGGCTATGGGATTTGATGTTATAGATCTGGGCCTGAGCACTACTCCTACTGTTGAGGTCGCAGTGACTATGGCAGGGGCAGCAGGTGGCATTATCCTTACCGCAAGCCACAATCCGAAAGAATGGAATGCTTTAAAATTGCTGAACGAGAAAGGTGAATTCATCAGTGCAGAAGAAGGCCAGCAGCTGCTGACTATCGCACAGGATGATAAATATACATTTGCTGAAATCGGCCAGGTGGGTACGATTACAGAAGATGATACTTATATGCAGAAGCATATTGAGGCCATCCTTGCCCACCCTCTGGTGGATAAGGAGGCGATTGCCGCAGCAGATTTCAATATAGTACTGGATGCAATCAACTCTACCGGTGCGATATTCGTTCCGGCATTACTGGAAGCATTGGGTGTTCAGAAGATCAAAGTACTGAATGAAGAAGTAAATGGTCATTTTGCTCATAACCCTGAACCCTTACCGGAACACCTGAGAGAACTGTGCAGTTATGTAGAAAAGAACAATGCCAGCATGGGTATTGCCGTAGATCCGGATGTAGACCGTCTGTGCTTTGTTTGTGAAGATGGCAGCCTGTTTGGCGAGGAATATACCCTGGTTGCCGTAGCAGATTATATCTTACAACATAAGAAAGGGAATACAGTATCTAATATGTCTTCTACCCGCGCACTGCGTGATATTACGGAGAAGCATGGTGGTACTTATTATCCTAGTGCTGTTGGTGAGGTAAATGTAGTGACCAAAATGAAAGCGGTAGATGCAGTCATTGGTGGTGAAGGTAATGGTGGTATCATTGATCCTCAATCACACTATGGTCGTGATGCCCTGATTGGTATCGCTCTATTCCTGACACACCTGGCCAAATTCGGCAAAAGCATCAAGACGCTGCGCAATACCTACCCGAACTATTACATCTCTAAAAACAAGATAGAATTAAGTCCGGAGATCAATGTAAAGAATCTGTTTGCCAGCATACAGGATCGTTATAAAAAACAACCGATCAATACTGAAGATGGTCTGAAAATTGAATTTGATATGGATTGGGTACATCTGCGTACATCCAATACAGAGCCTATCATCCGTATTTACAGTGAAAGCAATAGCAAAACAACTGCAGAGAATATAGCCAAGCGTATCATGTCTGATATCGGCGAATTACTTTAAAGTTTACCAATACTATAAAAGAGGCCCGGAGTAATCTTCCGGGCCTCTTTTTATACATCAGATTTTCATCAATTGTATGCAAAAAAAGACCCGGATAAACCGGGTCTTTTTCTATTGTAAGAAAGATTATTGCAATTTAAAGTTGATCGGAACTGTAAAGTAACAACGAACGGCTTGTTTGTTCTGCTGTCCTGGTTCCCATTTCGGCATTGATTTTACCACGCGAACTGCTTCTTCTGGTAATCCGTTACCCAACTCTTTACCTTTTGTAGCCTGTACGTTAGAAATAGAACCATCTCTTTCTACTACGAAGCTTACATATACTTTACCCTGAATACCATCTTCACGGGCAGCATTAGGATATCTCAGGTTGTTAGCCAAATACTTATTCCAGTCATAAGGAGCTTTAGGCTGTACTTCTACTGCACGGAAAATCTCCGTTTTAGAAGGACCGTCACCATCTCCACCGCCTGTTTTTACCGGCTCAGGCTTACCTGTACCGCTTGGCAGGTTACTTAAAGATGGGTCTAATGCATTCGGGTCATCTGAACCATCCTGGGTTGTTTTACCCACAACCACTTTTTCTTCTTTAGGAGGTTCTACCAGTTTTTCTTCTTTAGGTACCTCTTCGTCCTTCTTAATTTCCGGAACGGTAAATTTCACAGAAGGCTTAACTGGTGGCGGAGCTACCGGTGGTGGTGGTGGTGGTGGCTCGTTTTCTTTCAGTGGCGGCGGTGGTTCCAGGTTTTTCATTTCTGTAACCACAGGCACATTAGATGCGAGACCCTCGTCTTTAGGTTTACGCTTAATCAGCGTAGCTCCGAAAACGCCTCCTACTACGAAAATGCTGATCAATCCGGCTACTAAAGCGCGACGCGGATATTTCTTACGCAACTCGTATCCACCATACTTCTTGTTCTTACCATCAAAAAGTATATCTAAATAGCTGGCTTTTAATATTTTATTAGCATCCATAATTTAAAATTTGTTTTCGTGGAATTATTGAATTCCGTTTGCCTTTTCTGTAGCAGAGATAAATTCCAGGTCAACAGGGGTAATATCAACTACCGCATAAATAGGCACTGCATTGATGGTCATTTCATCCAGTACATTGATCAGATCATCTGTAGTAGAATTTTCTGCAGGCTTCACCATGATGGTTAACTTATCATCTGCACTTAACTGTCCGGCAGAGATCAGGCCTTGTACTTCTTTTTTCTTGGCAATGATCGCGTCTCTGATACCATCCTGATCCTTGAAGCTGGTTACTTTCAGCTCAGGTGGTTTGGTTGCATCAGAACCGATACCGTAGTAGTAATAAATACGGTGATCTTTACTCAAAAGGATGGTCATTGCGGTGCTTTCTTTAACCTTGCTTTTCTCATCCTCTTTCATATTATCCTCTTTGAAAGGCATCTGGATTTCCATCGTCTTTGGTTTAGACATGGTCGTCGTGAACATGAAGAAAGTAATCAGCAGGAATCCAAGATCCACCATCGGCGTTAAATCTACTCGGGGGGAACCTTTCCCACCCTTGACTTCCATTTCAGCCATAACTCAGCTTTTTTGATAGCAAAAGAGCGGGTACGCTCTTTTGCTATTGGGGTTAATATTATTAAATAAGATAGATCGAACTTATTCCTTTTTACCAGCAGCTACTTCAGTTGCCAGTGCTGTACCCGGAGGTACTGCTTTACCGTCAGTGATGAAGTTGAAGCGGAAAACTTTCTCATGTCCTAAAGTGGCTATCACTTTCTGGATCTCAGGATACTTTGCATCTCCGTCGGCCTTGATCGCGATACGTAACTTAGGGTTAGCATAGCGGGAAGTTTTGATCCAGTAAGACAACTCATTGGTCTCATAAGAAGCGGTAGTGTCGGTCGGGATACCCGGAGCCGTTTTGTCATACTCGTTTCTCTGAGCCGGAGTCAGTGCCAGGTAAGAACCCAGTTTGTTGAACGGTACACCGATCGAACCGCCTTCTTTGAAAGCTTTGATCTGTGCAGGGCTCAGGTTCAGGCCTTTTGACTGGCTGATCTCTGTAATCAACTCTTCTCTTACGTTAAGGTTATCGATAGAGAAAAATACTCTGCCATCTTTAGATAAGGACAACAACATGTAGTCGTTCGGGATCGGCATCGTTGAAGTTGATGCCGGAGTGCGAATTACCACTGGTTCCTGCGGCTTAAATTTAGTAGCCAACATGAAGAACGTCAACAGCAGAAACGCAACGTCACACATTGCCGTCATGTCCACATGACTCCCTTTACGGGGCATTTTTACTTTTGGCATTTTCTATTGTTTTAAATATTAGACGTAATTGGAAAAACTTTCCACAAATTTTTTCAGAAAATTTTACAAAGATTATTTGTAGTTAACTGCAAAGCTTTGTGTTAAAGTGAAACCACTCTCGTCAATATTGTAGTTTACGCCATCAATCAACGTTGTATAGAAGTTGTAGAAAATGATCGCGAAGAATGAAGTAGAGATACCCAGTGCAGTGTTGTACAGGGCCTCAGAGATACCTGCAGCCAGTGCAGTAGCATCAGGAGCACCTGCATTCGCCATTGCAGAGAATGATTTGATCATACCGATTACGGTACCGATCAGACCTAACAGGGTAGCCGCAGAAGCGATAGTAGATAAGAACACTAAGTTTTTCTCTAACATTGGTACTTCCAGTGCAGTTGCTTCTTCAACTTCTTTCTGAATAGATAATAATTTTTCGTCGTGAGTCAGCTCAGTGTTAACAGTCATTTCTTTGTACTTTAACAGACCTGCACGCATTACGTTACCTACAGAACCACTTTGTTTATCACATTCAGCGATTGCTGCATCGATATTTTTATTAGCCAGGTGGTATTGTACTTTGCGAACGAATTCACCACCATTGGTTTTACCTTTAGCTTTCATAATAGTAACTGCACGCTCAATAACGAATGCCAACATAACCAGGAAGGTTGCCATCAGCAGTGGTACGATAAAACCACCCAGGTACATGTTACCCATGAAATCACCAGGTTTTGGTTTGTGTTTCTCCGCATCCATAAAGTGTGAAGGATCTCCCAGTACCATGTGATAGATCAGTTGACCTACTACGATACATAATGCAACGATTGCAAGATTCACCCAAAAGCCATTTGAGTTGTTTGATTTGTTGGATTTGGTAGGTGCTGCTGCTTTAGGAGCATTTCTAACTTCTGCCATAATTCAATTTTTTGTTGTTTACGATTTTGTGTTTTTATTTTTCTGTCTATAAAAATGTAGTAGCAAAGATATTGGTTCGCTTGGAATAAACAATACCCTGAAAAAAAAATTACAACTACCGTGAAAACGAGACTGGTTCCACAGCACAGTTTTTAATACAAGAATATGCTTATCAGTTATTTATCAACGGAAACAATCTTTAATTTATTGCATTTGCCGTTAAAAATATCACAATTTCATAACAATGATTCTATACTATTTTTATCTAATATCTTGAAAATCAATGCTCCATCTGGTGCATACTGCGGTTGCCCGCAAGCAAATAATTCGTCGACCAGGGCCTGTGCCTGCTCCTGTTGCATGGCTTTCGGTACAGCCATTCTTTTGGCCATTGTTTTTAATATAGCCAGCTGACGGCTATGTTGTATTGTACCTTGTTCATGCTTCAATTGCTCCACAATTGCTTCCAGCACCTGTGCTTCATGACCAGCGGCAATATCTGCCGGTACGCCCTGAATAGTAAAGCCCGCATCATCTTCCTGCTGAATATCGTAACCCAGTGCATACAACTCCGGCAACACTTCTGCAAGGACCAACGCATCTGAAGGGGCAAACTGCAGGGGTATCGGGAACAGCAGCTGCTGCGATACATGCCTTTTCTGTGCCAGGCTGGTCTCCAGCTTTTCATAGATAATCCGCTCCAGGGCTCGTTTCTGATGCAGGATAACTACTCCGGATTTCATCGTTGTGATGAGGTATTCGTTCCACTGAATAATGGATTTATGTCCTGCATCATCCGGTATATCATTACTGAGTAATGATGGCTGTACGGACATCGGAACATCATCGGGCACTATATCACGAATACCCATTGAAGGCATCTCCGGAAAAAAGGCCTGTTGCTGCTCCTTCCAGGCTTTACGATCTTCCTGCTTCGCAATAAAATGTGCCTGTCCTGGCCGGGAAAAGGTATCAAACAGATAGCCCGATTTGGCGGACTCCTGACGGGTATTGCTGCCTGGCAACTGAACCGCTGTCAGGTTCTGAATCTCCGGATCCAGTGTAAAGTCAATAGAAGGGGCTACATTAAACTTATTCAATGCATATTTTACTGCAGCCTGCAAATAGGCATACATCATTTTATCATCATCAAACTTTACTTCCTGCTTGGTCGGATGCACGTTGACATCAACCTTGCGGGGATCAATCTCCAGGAATAAGACATATAAAGGAAACGATTCCTTAGCGATGAGCCCATCATATGCCTGCTGTACTGCATGATTGAGGTAAGCATTCTTGATAAAACGATTATTGATAAAGAAATACTGGCTGCCGCGGGTGCGTGCTGCTGCCTCGGGCTTGCCAATAAATCCGGTAATATTCAACAAATCGGTCTGCTCCTCTACGGGCACCAGGTGCTTATCTACCTGGTTACCGATCAGGGCCATTACCCGCTGACGCAGGTTGCCTATACCCAGATTAAACTGCTCAACATTATTATGCGTAAATTTAAACGCTATATCGGGATGCGCCATCGCAATACGGGTAAACTCATCCAGGATATGACGCAGTTCCGTAGCATTTGATTTCAGAAAATGCCTGCGGGCCGGTACATTATAAAATAGATTCTTGATAGATATGCTTGTCCCCTCAGGGCAGGCAACCGGCTCTTGCTTTTCCACTTCTGAAGAAGCGATCTCGATCTGTGTGCCCAATGCTTCTCCCTGCTGGCGGGTCTTCAGGCTGATCTGCGCCACGGCCGCAACAGAGGCCAGTGCTTCGCCCCGAAAGCCTTTCGTACGGATAGAAAAGAGGTCATCTATCTTTTTGATCTTTGAGGTTGCATGTCTTTCAAAGCTCATGCGGGCATCTATGGCACTCATCCCCTTCCCGTTATCTACTACCTGGATCAGCTCTTTGCCGGCATCTTTTAACACCAGGTGTACCTGTGTTGCACCGGCATCAATAGCATTTTCTAACAATTCTTTCACTGCGGATGCTGGTCGCTGAATAACCTCGCCTGCCGCTATCTGGTTGGCTAAATGATCGGGTAACAGTTGAATAATATCGGGCATATGCGTAAGGGGAGCAAGTATTTTTTAGTGCTACAAAAGTAAACAAATATGCATTATCCCGGACAAAAAACAGGAGCCGCCATAAGCGACCCCTGTTTATAAACCTTATATCATATAATATATCAATCAGTACTTTTACTCACAGCATCAAGCTGTTCTTCCGGTTCACTGTACTCTACCTTATATATACGAATGAGCATCATAAAGTAGGACAGGATCAGCGGTCCGAAGATCAGACCCACAATTCCGAACAGGTTCAGCCCCAGGATAACCCCGAATACCGTAACCAGCGGATGCACATCTCCGAACTTCTTCAGAAACAGGAAGCGGATCACATTATCTGTAGACCCTACAACGATAAAACAATACAGTGCCAGGCCAATGGCGTAGGAGGTCTCTCCTTTTGCCAGCAGGTATATACACACCGGCACCCAGACAATCATGGTTCCGATCACCGGAATGACGGTAGCCATACCTGTAAGAATACCCCATAATATAGCACCTTCTACACCGCAGAACCAATATGCAAATATGGCTACGATACCCTGGCAAAGCGCCAGGAAAGGAATACCAATCGCGTTGGAGACAACCATATTATGCGTTTCCTTCCAGACTTCATTACGGCTTTTACGCGCCAGGGGTACATATTCACGGAAACTGCTTTCCATTTTACGTCCGCCCATAAGCATAAAATAGAAGATGAATAATGCGGTAAAAATATTGGCAAAAAGATTAGCCGTCGCATTGAGGATCATAGGTAAGAAGCCCACTCCTTTCTGCACAAAACCCAGCACCTGCTGCTGAGATATATTTACCTGCGGTACCTTTTTCTGTACATAATGATATACATCCAATACCGCATCGCGGATCTGGTCCGTATTACTCAGTGCCGCATTCACCTTGGGGGTGAGTACCTGTATCATGGCATATACCGGTCCGACCATAGCGATCAGCAATCCGATGATGAGTACAGTGGCAGCCATCCAGCGTTTCCATTTTCGCTGTTCCACCAGTTTGAAATACCAGCTCCTGAACATAATGTACAAAGCAGTGGCTCCTAAAAAGCCGGGAATAAAGTAGGTCAGTTTCCAGATGATAACGATTCCCAGAAAAAGAATCAAGAGCAGGATAACGATTTGCCTGATCACATTGTTTTTAATAGCATCCATAAGCAGTATTTTGTTTCAAATTATAAATTATTTAAGAAAAGCCGCATCCAATTTATTAAGGATTTTGTAATTTTCTCAATCTGAATTGGTCTCATGACTAAAGTAACTTAGATTTGTGATATAAACACAACGAAAACCAATTAACCATTAAATTTTAACACTATGGCAAACAGTACAGGAAAAACCTTAGCTACACTTTTGATCGGAACAGCAGTAGGCGCAGCAGTGGGCTACATCTTAGGAACGGATAAAGACAAACGCGATGAACAAATCGAAAAGCTGAAAGATTCTGTTTCCAAATTAAAAAATAAGGTAACTAAGAAGACCAAAGATCTGGAACAAGAGATTTTCGAATCATAAGTAAGGCTTGATTGTTAGAAAGTAAAAAACTATTTTTGTTTCAACAAACTCAAGCATTCTTTTGGAAAATCCTATATCCGCTCTTAAAGCATACATAACCCGTTACATCAGCCTTCGCATTCAGGAAGTTCGTTTAGAAGCCCTGGAACGAGTGGTTAATGTAATGGGTTATTTGGTATACGCCTCTATTGCATTCGTAATCTTTTTTGCCATGTTCTGCTTCAGCGCACTGGGCCTTGCGGAGTTTCTCAGCGCCCTGTTCGACAGCAAGACTGCCGGTTATCTGTCCATTGCAGGACTCATGCTCCTTTTTCTATGCATCATGTTCTTCTTCAAAAAGAATATTATGCGCTTCTTAGCCGGCAAATTTATCTGGTTACTGACCAAACCAAGAGATGATGACGATGACGATGCTCCTGTAAAAAGTGATGCATAAACCCTCAAACCGACGATGCTTATGAATCAGACTATACCTAAAAAACCGAAAAAAACACGCAAAACTTATAATTCTCTCCACAAACTGCTGGCCGACCAGCGTAAGGTAAAGGATAGCTATAGAGATATGGAGGAGAATATGTTTTCATACATATTCGACCCTACTTCTATTGGCATGAATATAGCCTCTTCCCTGCTTGATCCCAATGCCAAAGGCATGTTTAGGCTGGGTAACATTCTCTCTCTTTTTAAGCGCAAACCGAAAACAGCCAGTCCTGCTGAAGAAAAAACCGCCTTGGCTGTAGTAGCCTCAGGCAAGCCGGCCAGAAAGAAAAAAAGCCTGGTTAAAAAGGTTGCAATCTCCTTCGTGAAATGGCAATTATTCAATTTTGCCTGCTGGGGCGTAGAAAAGGCCTATGACCGCTACAGGGAAACCCGCAAACAGAAGAAATCGATCAAATCGCTACAAAAAGAAGCAGAAGCTCTCAAAAAAGCTATTCAATAACACATTATTTCAGCATTGAGGAATGCTTTGCAGTAGCGTTAAGAGCCCGTTTCTCACCTATTTTGAATGCAGAATGGCTGCCCGTTAAAGGAATACTCCATATTGTTTGCTCCTTACAAAATACCACAAACATATATAAATATGCAAAATATTTATTAAAAAGTGGTTAATGCCTGTAAAATATCCGTGACGAAATATAGATTACCCGGATTTATATAGTAAATTTGCCCATTACATTTTAAATTAGTGCTGTGGCAAAAAACATTTCATTTATCAATAGCATCAATCCAGAGTTCACAAAAGAACTGAAAGGACAAGTAGATGCTTATTTCAAAGAGAGCAAAAAAAAGCCAACCGGTGACTGGCGCATTTATCACAAAACGATTGTTTTGGTTGCTGCGTTAATTACGCTTTATGTACTGCTTGTATTCGGTAGCTTACCTACCTGGGCCAATGTACTGATGTGCGGATTACTTGGACTGACGTTCTCCCTGATCGGATTTAATGTAATGCATGATGGCGGCCACGGCAGCTATTCAGATAAGAAATGGCTGAATAATATTATGGGCTATTCCCTGAACATTATGGGTGGCAGCACCTATTTATGGAAGGTGAAACATAATGTAATCCACCACACCTACACTAATATTGAGGGGCATGATGATGATATTGACATCAAACCATTCATCCGTACCAACAGAGAGCAAAAGCACTACCCTTTGCATCGATTCCAGCATATCTACAGTCTGGTACTCTACTCTTTAACCTATATCACCTGGATCGGCTTTAACGATTTTACCAAATACTTTACGGGTAAGATCATGGATAAAAAGGTGCCTAAGATGGCGACTAAAGACCATATCGGTTTCTGGGCGACTAAGGTTTTCTACTTTGTTATGTTCATCGTTGTACCTATCGTAGTGGTAGGCTGGCAACATGCCCTGATCGGTTACCTGATCACGGCTGGCATCACCGGAGTGATTATCAGTATTGTATTTCAGCTGGCACACGTGGTTGAGGACGTTGAGTTCCCTATGCCAAATGAAGACACACACAAAATTGAGCAAAACTGGTTTATACACCAGTTACAAACAACTTCTAACTTTTCTACCCGCAGTAAAATAGTATCCTGGATGACCGGCGGACTGAACTTCCAGGTAGAGCATCACCTGTTCCCTAAGATCAGCCATATCCACTATCCTGCTATCAACCGTATTGTACAGCAGGTATGTGCCAAATATAATGTGCCTTATCACGAACACCGAACACTGATCGGCGCTCTGGGTTCTCACCTGCAATACCTGAAAGTAGTAGGTCAGACTGCATAAAAAAGACATTTCAATAAATACAATAGGCTGCTTTATGAGCAGCCTATTGTATTTATTAGAAACCGACTATCCGCATGTAGTAACCTTTTTTTTCATCCTTTTGTCCGGCAACAAAAGGTGCAAAAATGATATTTCATCAAGGCGATTGCAAGCACCGCCATTTTGTACCGTTGCGTGCATTGATCGTCTGAGCTTAACGTGTGATCCATTCGCTGCTCAACGATCGCATCTGCACTCCAAAATGGCTATCGCTGTGATGAAAACATTAAGCGATCCGTACAAGTACAGATCGTTCAAATGGCCTTATAAATCCGGCGTTACAAAAATCATTGGCTCGGTCGATAAAGTCGGAAACCACTGTCTGAGCGCAGCGAGTCTGGTTTGCGACCGACCGACACATTGATTTTTAGCCAGGGATGTATACAGCCTTGATTTTTTGGCGGTACCTTTTGCATCAAGGCAAAAGGTAGCAAAAGATATAAATAGAATGCCTAAATCATAAGGCCAATCTTTGTTTCCTTTAAGCGGATACTCAGTTATTAGAATATCCTCCTTCGGGAGACAAAGATGCACAGCAAAAAAAAGCTGTATACAACAATAAAGGCTGCTCTATGAGCAGCCTTTATTGTTGTATAGTAAGAGATGGACTTATACCTGGAATACTCCGGCTTTCCATTCTCTGTTGATCGGCGCATTGTTTGCGGCCTTAATTCCTTCTGCAATCACTTTACGCGTATCCAGCGGATCAATGATATCATCTACCCACAGACGGGAAGCTGCATAATACGGGGTAGTCTGTTTATTATACTTATCCGTAATCTCTTTCAGCAGTGCCTGCTCTTTTTCCGGATCTATGGTTTCTCCTTTTGCTTTCAGCGAAGCCACCTGGATCTGCAACAGCGTTTTTGCGGCCTGCTCTCCACCCATTACCGCAACTTTGGCATTAGGCCATGCATATATAAAGCGAGGGTCGTAAGCCTTGCCACACATCGCATAGTTACCGGCACCATAGGAGTTACCAATGATGATCGTGATCTTAGGCACTACAGAGTTGGCTACAGCATTTACCATCTTGGCACCATCTTTAGTAATACCGGAATGCTCGCTGCGCGTACCCACCATAAAGCCGGTCACATCCTGCAAGAAGACCAGTGGTATTTTTTTCTGGTTACAGTTCTGTATAAAACGGGCTGCTTTATCGGCACTGTCGCCATAGATAACCCCACCCAGCTGCATTTCTTTCTTGCCACTCTTTACAATCATACGCTGGTTGGCCACAATACCTACTGCCCACCCGTCGACACGTGCATAACCACATACTATGGTCTTACCGTAATCTTGTTTGAACTGATCAAATTCTGAATTATCTACAATACGTTCAATGATCTCAACAATATCATAAGGCTTATTATTCTCTGCACTCACCAGGCCACAGATCTCTTTAGGATCTTTCAATGGCAGCGCTGGTTTGGCACGGTCAAATCCGGCATCTTCCGGTTTACCCAGCTTATCTACAATTCTTTTTACCTGATCCAGGCATTCCTGCTCGGTATCAAATTTATAATCGGCAATACCGCTGATCTCTGTATGTGTAGTCGCACCACCCAGGGTTTCCTGGTCTGCATCCTCACCTATTGCCGCTTTTACCAGGTATGGTCCGGCCAGGAAAATAGAGGCATTACCGTTTACCATCAGCGTTTCATCGCTCATGATCGGCAGGTACGCCCCACCAGCCACACAGCTACCGGTTACTGCTGCAATCTGGGTAATACCCATAGCACTCATCTGTGCATTATTTCTGAAAATACGTCCGAAATGCTCCTTATCCGGGAAGATCTCGTCCTGCATGGGCAGATAAACACCGGCACTATCCACGATATAGATCACCGGCAAGCGGTTTTCCATCGCAATCTCCTGCAGGCGCAGGTTTTTCTTACCCGTAATAGGGAACCAGGCTCCGGCTTTAACGGTATAATCATTGGCAATGATCATACACTGACGGCCACTTACATAACCGATACCGGCTACCGTACCACCGGCAGGACAACCACCATGCTCAGGATACATCTCATAACCCGCAAAAATGCCCAGCTCCAGGAAGTCTGAATCTTTATCTGTCAGGTATTCGATACGCTCACGAGGCGACATTTTGCCTTTGGCTTTTCCTTTTTCAATTGCTTTCTTTCCGCCACCCTCTTCAATCACTGCTTTACGCTGTCTCACCTGGCTGGTGATCAGGCGCATGGCATCTTCATTTTTATTGAATTCTAAATTCATAATATAATATGTTCAGATATAGATAAATTCGGGGCGTAAGTTACTCTTTTTTTAGCTATTTAAAGATAAGCTCATTTCTGCTGCATCTGTGGAGAAGGGGAAGCAAAAAGGATCGCATAGACATGCGATCCCTGAGCTGTGAAGAGAAATGATTATATCATTATAAGTATACAAAGTATACTTGCTTTTTTCATCAGGTGTAGAGTAATAGCTGCGTAGGTTTAGCAGGTATTAATTATGGGTGTAGGGATCAGTATCTGCCTTGCCCATATACCCCTAAAGGACAATGGCAGACCTGACATTTTATAGATAGTATGTTATTTTCATTGTTTTACTACTTTCACACTCAGCAGTCGTTCCGTTCCGTTTGTAATAATTACTGTATACGTACCCGCAGCATAAGCGCCAAGCTCCAGATTGGCTTCATCAGCCACAGCCTTTTGCTGTATCAGCTGCTTGCCAGAGATATCATATACCTGTATCACTGATCCGCTTTGCAGCCCTTTAACATGCACCACATCAGGGGTAGGGTTAGGATAGAGTACTATAGACAGATCGTCACAATTGGTGTGTACCAGTACCACAGTACTATAGGTGTACTGACCGTCCCGGTCAATCATCTTCAGGCGGTAATAACCCGAACCCGCTGGCTGCTCATAGCTAAACTCATAAGTACTTCCGGCAATATTTTTTGCTGGTGTGCTACCGACCTGCATATAGCTGCTTCCGTCCTTGCTATATTCTATCTCGAAACGGTCCAGCGATTGCTCTTCTGCAGTAAGCCAGTTCAGTTGTGCAGCACAGGCCATTGGTTTCCCTGTAAAGCTCAACAGCGTTACCGGTAAAGGAGAGTTCGCATCCGGAGACTTAGTAAACCAGCTGCCTGCATCACCGCAATTAGTTGCTGTACTGGTCAGTGAGAAACCACGAACATGAATTACAGAGCCCCCAACACTACCCGTAATATCGGTACCCGAAGGGCCTGTATTCCAGTTTCCGTTACCCTGGTATTGCGTTATAAAAGCATTCGGGTCACCGCCAAATACGGTTGTATATGTACCGCCGTTCGTTGCACTATTATGCTGCAGGTTCATGGTTACACCACTACCATTAGTACTGGTAATCTGCCATACGCGGTCCATACCTTCTTCAGGCGCATGAATCACTATACCTCCGATGCTCTGTGCATCTGCATAGTTTTTAACCCGTACCTGGAAGTTATCGGTTGCGGTACCATCATTGCGCAGGATAGCAGGGGTAAAATCGCGCCCGCCGCTATACGTTTCCGCACGTCCGATCGGGAACACAAAGCTGGCCCCGCTGGCCAGTCCTGTCTTTTCTACCGCTCCGGCACAGGCTGTTATACCATTGGTCAGGAAGTAGGCAGCATCAGGTGCTACAGTCGTACTCCAGGTGCCATTAGCCGTAAAATCGAAGTTATTATTACCCAGGTTTACATCGCCGCTTACCGCGTCAAACACCAATGTACCTTCTAAACGGGTATTGCTGTTGATCAGGTTTACATTATTGGCATTTTTTATATGCATGGAGATATCCATAGCCACATTTCCCCCATCTATATTCTGAGCAAAATTGCCGCCGCTGTAAGCTGAAAGACAAGGTGAGCTGCTGATATAGCTGGCCGGAATAGCAGGTCGTGGAGCAATAAAGTGTACATTTCCACCAGGCGTTGTATTGGCCATGGCTTCATTATCTGATACAAGAGCGGTAGTGGCGTTAGTCCAGGTAGTGCCATAAAAGTTAATCGTCCCTCCGGGCGATACTTTCAGCGTACCATTATTAACAAAATCACCATATACACTCAGCACACCACCGCTTTGTACCGTAATATTACCATTATTGATCAGGGCACCGTATACATCGTATACACCCGCAGGGCCAATCTCTATGCTGCCTGCAGCCGATATGGACTGGTCGCCGCTTGTAGCGCCTGTATAATTTACATACTGGCTGTAGCCTATAGCCCCACCGGTAGTGCAGGCCCCCTGCTGGCCACTGGCCTTATGAGCAAAAAGAATGGTCATTAATGACAGGCTATAAATAACCGGCCTCCATTTTATGATTTGATTCATTTTTGATTGCTTTTAAAATAAGAAAATAGAAGTGTATGCCAGTATTTAACTGTATTACATGGCATACGATCCCCTGTACCGGGTTTTCGTTCTATGTCATGCTCGAACGAAAACCGGCAAAAATGTTTAAGGGATAAAAGTTTTTGAATTAAGGGTAAATCAACATGATGGTTTTTCAGACTAGCCGGGCAAAAAGTGCCGGACTATCGATCATGTATACCCAATGTAGAGAAAGCTTATGGCTTCACATATACCGGACCACCAGTGGTTAAGAAGTACATGGCACCAGAAGGCAGGGATGCATCAGCAACGGCATCTGCAGGCGTATTATATTTAGGCAGGTTTGCAAACACAATATTACCATTAACAGCAGCACCGGTAGTTTGTGTAGATAGTACGGTTAGTGCATTCTTGCGTTGTAAAAAACCTGTTCCTGTTCCGACAGTAAACAATGCTCCGTTAACCGGCTGATTATGTCTGCCCACTACTGTTCCGTATGCCATACCAGGGCTTACTATATTATTAAATCCCGCAATCAGCGTCCAACGTGCAGAATCGACATTATTATCGCCAAATACAGCGCATGGGCCAAAACCAAAATTTGCATTTACCGTTCTGTTAGCAGTACCGACAACAATACTATAAGGTGTTTCCACATTATTTACTCTACCGCCAACAATGCTCTGATACCCTGTTGAACGGATCGTATTATACTCCCCACCTATTATATTGGAACTGGCAGAATCTATATTTAACGATCCAAAAATGGCTGCATTACTTGCATTGGCCAGTTTGTTCCCATCTCCACTCACTACACTTGAAGAGCTATTAAAAATAGTATTATTAACTCCGGATAAAGCATTGTTGTTTGAAGTACTACCACTTATCAAGTTATTATCACCCGTTATTATACTATTCCTTGCAGCGTCAGCATCCACTTTATTAAAAGTGCCCCCTACAACATTTGCATCATTATACAGACCAACCAGCTTATTGCTTCCTCCAAAAACCGCACTAGTAGATGCGCCCGGGCTTAATATATTCCCTGCCCCGCTGACAAGACTCCAGTCCGCAGAGTCTTTATTACTCGCTCCAAATACGGCACTTGCATTACCTCTCGAGTAGTTATATGTACCACCTACTATTGAGCCAATTCCATTTTGTGCAAGTGTATTCCCATTGCCATACATTAAAGCATAATTGGCAGAATCTTTATTATTATCTCCCCATACCAGACTCCACGACGGCATCATAAACATATTGGCATCAAAAGTACCCCGGCCTCCAAAAAGGCTACCATGCTGATCAAAAATGGCGCGAGTGATACCATTGGTCCCAACCGCCAGATTTTGAGTATCTGTAGTACCCCAGAAATTAGACGCACCTACAGGTGTACCCAAAGTGGTCGGAGGCACTGTTCCTGCATTGCCTTTCAGCTTCCAGTAACTCGCATCTGTTTTTGTAATGGTCGTCAGCAGGTTCCATTGCCCCTGCCATACTACTAAGCCTGTATCAAGACCATTCGCACCAAGTGCGTTGCTGTATACAATCATACCTGTAACCGGTGTACCAGCAAGGCCCCATACAAGACGGTCTGTCAGTGTAACACGGGTAGGTAAGAAGCCTTTATTTGTACTCTCCAGTTCTAGTAAGGAACCTGCATTAATGGTAACAGGGTTGTTACCGAATTTTACTTGCGCGTCAGCCTTAGCCCATAATCCTGCTGCAACGATCAGTAATAAAGAAAACTTTTTCATGTTTTTAAATTTTTTACTCTTCATGTTTTTATTAGGATGCAAAGGTCTGACGATATCTACTTTCGGCAAACGCTACTTTAGTAGTAAATTGTGTAGTAATACTCTTTATCAGGGTCCGTAACGTACGATTTTAAGCACTGCTTTGCGGCGCTGCTGCTGCATAACGATGATATAATATGGTGCTGAGGCATAAGGTCTCATATCAATAGGTTCACAGATCTTTTGCACATCAGTAGTATGTAATAGTCTTCCGTCTGCAGTATACAATTGTAACACCTGACCCTTTTCCAGCCCGTTTACATATACCCAGCCATCGCTTACCGGATTAGGGAAGGCATGTATCTGAGTGCAATCGATATATATCAATAACGGAGGGCTAAACAGAGCAGTACTGTCTTCAAAAACAATACGCAGCTGGTAGCGGTTCAGGTCCTGTAGCGGAAAGGCATCATTCATATGATATTTGTTTGCCTCGTTGGCTAAATTGGCCATCAGACCAATCAACTCACTGGTGCCGCCGGCACTGTCTGCGCTGCGCCATACTTCAATACGATTTATGGCAAGATCGTCTAACAGGAGTTGCAGATCAAGATCGACTGTACAGCCCTTTCGTTTTATACTAAACTGCAACAAACTGTCTGCACTCACGGTATCTTTTCTGAACCAGGCATTCTTATTATCGCAACCCGCAGCAGTAGTATCAAAGATATAGGCACCCTGTGCAGCAGACGCAATACCAGCATTGCCCAGACCGGTACCCAAAGACCTGGGGCCGCCCTTTCCGTTCTTAGTGGCCCTGTCGTCCTTAAACTGCATAATGGTACTGAAGGTTCCTGATGGATTAACAAAAAGATCATCAATATCATTAGTTAAACCCGTACGATGCATCATGGTAATCGCTACTTCACCACCACCTGTAGTATGTACCCTCCACAGATGATCATGGGCCGGGTCGGACGGGCTACCCGTTGTATACCCTATAGCCTGTACCTGGGCATATGATTTGACATCGGCCCGGATGATTTCTACCTGCTCACTTCGATTCTCCACCGCTATAGGACTAAAGTTGCGTGCGCCGTCGCCGCCTGTTTCAGAAAGACCTATGGGGAACACAAAATTACTACCGGCAGCGACCTGCTCTTTCTGTACCATTCCCTTACAGTTAAGGGTATCTATACTATTATTAGTGATCAGGAACGCCTGTCGGGCATCTGGTATAGACCAGTCATAGCCTGCATATTTTTCAAATACAAAATCACGGTCATTTAAGAGTATATCTCCATCCGGTACAGCAAAGTCCAGCATACCACTCAGGCGGGTATCGGTTTCTTCCAGGCGAATGTTGTTTGGATTCGCTACCTGTAATATAATATCCATGGGCACATTACCGCCCTTCAGAACTTGTTCAAAATTACCTCCGCTATAATTGTCCATAACACAGGCCGAAGCCTGTACCGATGGAGAAATTACGGGCCTTGGTGCTGCGAACTGTATCGTACCGCCTGCAATAGTATCGGGAAAAGGCGCCCCGTCTCCCACTATGGCATCTGTATCATTCTTCCATACAGTACCATAGAAAATAATGGTGGCACCGGGCTCTATAAACAGAGACCCCTTGTTATCTACAGATCCATAAATGCTCAGTACAGATCCCGATTTCAGTCTCACAATCGCTCCCGGCTGTATTGTCAACGAAGCATAAACAGTTACGTTCGAGGTTGCGGAAAGGTACCAATCGGCAGTAAATATGTTATTCGGATCGTTATTCCCATCCAGAATAACCAGGTCACCCAGGGCATAGCTGGCATTGCCCTGTTCTGAAATACCAGTGAAATGAGCTCCTAAAGTATCACAGAAAGTCTGCGCATAAAGAGGTACAGCAGTACATAAGCTGATCAGCAATATGCACCACATCAATTTTAAATAACTCTTTATACGAGAAAGAGTATACACACTCCGAAAAAAAAACATTTGCTGTAGCTCAGATATACGAAACAAAGATATTAATATTAACAATAATTACTACCTGTAGTAGTACCCTGTTACTACAAAAGTAGTAGCTGAGATGGCAGTAAGCGGCCGCGAGAGCGCTTAACTTTTTCTACTTTTACACGTAGTATAGATAGTCCGGTATTTAGCTATACACTAAAATATTTCTATGATAGTTACCTATGATCTCGTGTCTCTCCCAAAGCTTAAGCCAGGTAAGCTCCTGAATACATGGTTATGCGGCATACTGATCGTACTGCTTTTCCTCCTTTCCTGCAGACGATCACCGAACCAGGACCAACCTCTCCCTGTTGCACCAGCCGATCTGAAATTGATAGACAGTCTCAAAACTGAGGCACAACATACAGGTCAAACCGACAGTGCACTCTCCTATTATGCTTTAATTAAACAGCTTGCCCGGCAAAAGAAATATGATGAAGTACTTTTTGATGCTTATTGCCTTTCTGCCATGGCCCTCATTAATAAGCAGGGTAATTTCGAAGGAGCAAAAGCTCAACTGGACAGTATCAGCAGACTGGGCATTTCTCTGAGTCCGCAAATGGAAGTGTCGCTGGACCTGCGGTACGGTGTAGTGTATAATGTATCAGATTCGGCCATCTTCTTTCTGAAAAAATCGCTGGATAATCCACAGTTGCTGGACCAGGAAGATAAGTTACTGGCCAAAGCTACATTGAGCACTTTATTTGCTTCCAGAAAAAACTACGATCTGGCCTATGAATATGCAATAGACTATCTCAAAGAGAATAAAACCAGGAAAGATCCTGCAAAAAAACTGAAGGGTGAGGTGATTACCCTCAACAATCTCTATATTATAGAACAAGGCCGCAAAGACACTGCGCAGGCTTTCCGTTACCTGCAGCAAGCCATACAGCTGGACAAAGACTCTGCTGACCACTCCATGTTCAGTAACGTATACCAGAACATGGGCAAATATTACCTGAACAAAGGCGATACAAAACAAGCCTGGCAATATTTCAGCATCTTCGAACAGATTATCCGGGAACACTATGAGGATGAGTATTTATTTTACCCCAGATTATATGAAGCAGAGGTCCTGTTTGCCGAACAAAAATATGATTCCTGCCTGCTGCTCTTACAACAGGCAGCAGCAATAATTGATCCCGAAGACCTGGGCGATCCGCCGATTCAAAAAGAATATTTTGAATGTCTTTACAGCGTATATCAGCAAAAAGGCAATACAACCAGTGCGTTAAAGGCCCTCGAGCGTAGAAATGTATACAGCGATGTATTATACCAGCAGGATACCGATAATAGGCTTACCTCTTACGAGCGGGAGCGAAAACAGGAGGCAGCAGATAGAGCCATTGCCATAAAAGAACAAAAAATAGAAAGGCAAACGCTAGTATCCCGTTTTCTGATTGCAGGCTGCATCCTGCTCCTGATCCTGATCCTTGTCAGCTACCTTTACTGGCGCAATAAAAAGGCCCTGGAAACGCAAAAACTAAAGGAGCTGGAGCAACGGTCTGCACTGGAACGTGCACGTCTGCTGATAGAAGTAGAAAGCAAAGAGCGCAAACGCATAGCCCGCGAACTGCATGATGAAATAGGCAGCACCCTGACCACTATCGGTCTTGCCGTACAGGTACTTAAACAGAACACAACCGGCCCAGCTCCTGCCCTGGATATCATTGAACGGAATAGCAGGAAACTAACCTTACAGGCAAAAGAGATTGTATGGAGCCTGAATGACAGTAACGATAACCTCGCTAGCCTGATTGCGCGCATACGCCACTACTGCGTACAATTCCTGTCAGATGTGAATTTCACTCATTCTGTTTCCATACCGGAAGATATACCGGATATGAATATAGAAGGGTTTAAACGCCGCTACATCTTCCAGACCATAAAAGAAATTGTGAATAATGCCGTAAAGCATAGCCAGGCAGATAAAATCAATGTTTCGGTACAGATAAATGATCAGCAGCTCATTATACAGGTTGCAGATAATGGAACGGGCATGCAACCAGAGGTATATCCAAACAATGGTAACGGGCTAGGTAATACCCGTAATAATATTACATCCATCGGAGGTACCATTTCGTGGATCGAACAGGCGGGCACTATAGTTTCTATAGAGGTTCCTTTGCCATAATGCTATATTTTCAGTTACTTTGTATGAGTACAGCCTGAATCCGTAAAATGAATCCTATGATCTCTGTTATTATTGTTGAAGACCAGGAGGACACCCGTTTTCTGCTGCAGACCATGCTCATGAATGAAAGCAGTATCAATTGCATTGGTACCGCAGTAAATGGGACAGAGAGTCTTAGCCTGATCCCCTCTCTTCAGCCGGATGTGGTTCTGATGGATATCGGATTGCCCGATATCAGCGGAGTGGAATGTGTACGCAGGCTTAAAAGCAGCTGTCCGAAAGTAGAGTTTATCATGTGTACGATAATGGACACCGCTGAAAGCGTATTCGAGTCCATCCTTGCCGGTGCCAGCTCTTATGTGCTCAAAAACAGCGCAGCTGCGGAAATTATTACCACCATACAGGAAGTTCATGCCGGTCGTAGTCCCATGGATGGGGACATTGCCCGTAAAATGATCAGTGTACTGCAACATAAGCCACAACGATCGGATTATGGCATCACGCCCAAAGAACACGAAGTACTGGAATCGCTTTCTAAGGGATTCACCTACCAGGAAATATCAGATAAGCTTTTCATTTCTGTCAAAACCCTGAAAGGCCACATCTATCGTATCTACCAGAAGCTACAGGTTAACAACCGTGTGGAGGCAATCAATAAATACCTTGGTAACCACCGTCAATCCTGAGGGTAACTATCAGGACTGGCAAAGCATCTATAAATATCCTTTATAGGCCTTTACTCCGGCCTGTAGGTTTGAAGCAAATTTTACTACCTTTGCTCCAAAATTGTTCAAAAATACCTTATATGAATAACGCATATTTTTCTTTCCCGATGCCTCAGAATGAGCCGGTACGCGATTATGCGCCCAACAGCGCAGATGCTAAAAACTTAAAAGCAGCTATTGCCGACCTGAAGGCCCAGGTAAGAGACATTCCGATGTATATCGGCGGAGAAGAAGTTCGTACAGATAACAAAGTAAGCATTCACCCACCGCATGAAACAGCACACCTGCTGGGTCACTTCAGTATGGGTGATGAAACGCATATCAACAAAGCGATTGAAGCGGCACTGAAAGCCCGTGACCAATGGGCTGCTACCAGCTGGGAGCACCGTGCATCTATCTTCCTGAAAGCAGCGGACCTGCTGGCCAATAAATATCGTTTTAAAATGAACGCAGCAACAATGCTGGGTCAAAGTAAAAACGCATACCAGGCCGAGATTGACAGTGCTTGTGAGCTGATCGATTTCTTACGCTTCAACGTACACTTCCTGAGCCAGATCTATGCACAACAGCCGATCTCTGCTCCGGGTGTGAACAACCGTATGGAATACCGTGCACTGGAAGGTTTCGTACTGGCCATTACGCCGTTCAACTTTACGGCAATCGGCGGTAACCTGCCTACTGCTCCGGCTATGTGTGGTAACGTTATCGTATGGAAACCGGCTAACACACAGGTATACTCTGCGAGCGTATTCATGGAGATCCTGAAAGAAGCAGGCTTACCTGATGGGGTGATCAACCTGGTATATGCAGGCGGACCAACTATCGGTGATATCTGTTTCAAACATAAAGATTTTGCAGGCGTACACTTTACCGGTTCTACAGGCGTATTCAATACCATGTGGAAAACAATCGGTGAAAATGCTCCTCATTACAAATCTTATCCAAGAATCGTAGGCGAGACTGGTGGTAAAGACTTCGTATACGCACACCCAAGTGCTGATGCTGATGCGGTAGCCGCTAACCTGCTGCGTGGTGCTTTTGAATACCAGGGACAAAAATGTTCTGCAGCATCAAGAGCATACTTACCTTCTAATATAGCTGAAGCCGTAAAAACCAAATTACTGGCCGAAATGAAAACCCTGAAAATGGGTCCTGTAGATGATTTCACCAATTTCGTAAACGCGGTAATTGATGAGAAATCATTTGACAAACTTGCTAACTATATTGATGGTGTAAAAAACAGCAGCGATGCTGAAATTATTGCCGGTGGTAGCTATGATAAGAGCAAAGGATACTTCATCGAACCAACTGTAATCGAAGCTAAAAAAGCGGATTACGTAACTATGTGTGAAGAGCTGTTCGGACCTGTACTGACCATCTACGTTTATGATGAGCAAGAATGGGACAGCATCCTGGATACCGTAGACCGTACTTCAGGTTATGCCCTGACCGGTTCTATCTTTGCTAAAGACAGACAAGTAATCGAATACCTGACCAAGCGCCTGGTTAATGCTGCAGGTAACTTCTACATCAACGATAAACCTACCGGTGCGGTAGTAGGCCAGCAGCCATTCGGTGGTGCCCGTGCATCCGGAACGAATGATAAAGCGGGTTCTGCACTGAACCTGTATCGCTGGTTAAGTGCCCGTACTATCAAGGAAACTTTTGTACCGGTTACGAACTATCGTTACCCTTTCCATCAGGAAGGTTAATCCGGTAAAGACCATAATTTAATTACAAAGGAGCAGCGGTTACGCTGCTCCTTTTTTGTACCTTTGCATACGCTTTAGGGGTATTCCATTTTGGAATTGAGAGAGTCCCTCAGTACCTGATCCGGTTGATACCGGCGTAGGAAAAAGCATCCCGGCACATACGACATATCTTGTCCGTGCCTTTGCTTTTCTTTGTGTAACAAGGCTGAGGAACAATACCCTGTCTTTACACAGATATTCCATGCAAGAAACGAAACATACATTTCCCATTGTACTGACCATTGCCGGATTTGACGGCAGCGGGGGCGCAGGCATACAGGCCGATATCAAAACTATATCTGCACTAGGCGCATATGCCACTACTGTACTGACGGCCCTGCCCGTACAGAATACGATGGGCGTACAACAGGTGCATCCGATTCCAACAGAAATCGTGGCGGCACAGCTGGAAGCCGTACTGGAAGACATAAGCCCACACGCCATCAAAATAGGTATGCTGCATACAGAAGCGCATATCGAAGCAATTTGTACGGTCCTGTCAAGTTATCCTGAGATCCCGGTCATACTGGACCCGGTTATGGTATCTACTTCGGGCAAAAGGCTGCTTGATAAATCAGCCATAGCAACGATGCAGTCTTTGCTGTTTCCGCATATTGCACTGCTTACCCCAAATATGGACGAAGCTGCAATACTGGCCGGAATTCCTGTACAATCTGTATCTGATATGGAACGTGCGGGAGCCATTATCCTGCAACATGGCTGTCCGGCGGTACTGGTCAAAGGCGGACATATGGAAGGTGAGGCCTTACATGCTGTCTACAGCAATGCAAAAGGCGAACAACAGATATTGACTCAACCTCGTGTAGACAGTAACAATACACATGGCACCGGCTGTACCCTTTCGGCAGCTATAGCAACTTTCCTGGCCAGGGGGTATACGATGACCAAAGCCATAGAGGCCGCACAGCAATATGTACACAAGGCAATACTGGCCTCAAAAGGTGTACACATCGGCAAAGGCAAAGGTAGCCTCAATCACTTTTTTGACCCGCAGGTCATGCACCCTATAAACAGATAAGCACATGCACATACTCCTGGAGGATATAGAATCGGTTATTTTTGATATGGACGGGGTTATCATAGACTCCATGCATTTCTGGCAACAGGCAGAGGAGGCCATTTTCGGCAGCTTAGGGATTACCCTCAGCCCCGAGCTGTGCGCCCGTACTGCAGCAATGACCACTACTGAAGTGACCCGCTTCTGGTATGAGCATACGCCCTGGACCGGCCCGACACTGGATGAGGTGGCGGCAGAAGTGATCCGGTATGTGGGCGAACTGATCCATACTAAAGGCGAGGCCATAGAAGGCATACAGCATACCGTTCAGCAATTGCATGCCCGCGGTTACCGGCTGGGACTGGCCACCAACGCCCCTACACAGCTGATTCCTATTGTGCTGAATAAACTGGAACTGGCTGCATACTTTAGCTATTGTGCATCCGGAGAGGATGAGGAGCAGGGCAAACCGCATCCGGCTATTTACCTGAAAGTAGCCAGGGAGCTGAGTACGGCACCACAAAAATGCCTTGTTTTTGAAGACTCCTTTTTCGGGGCTACTGCTCCAAAACGCGCCGGCATGAGGGTAATTGCCCTGCAACCTGAACCTGCAGACCCGCGCTTGCATGCCCTGGCCGACAGATGCATTCCACATTTTAAGGCACTGGAGTGGTAGAACATCTCCGCTTTTCTTATCTTTAATCCTATTATAACACCGATAAAAAAACATTCATCTGTGGCTAAACTCGACGTCTTTCACCGCTACCTCCATATCGTTAATTTCTTATTGAAAAAACCGGCATCGCTGGATGAGATTAATGATTACCTCTCCATCAAATCCGAGCAGGACGGTCTGAACTATATTGTATCGAACCGTACCTTTCTGAGAGACAAGGAGGCGATCTTCTCCCTGTTCAAGCTGGACATCCAGTACAACAACAAGGAGAATCAATATTACATCAGCGAGGATGATAGTCCGGAAGATGTGCATCAGCGGCTGCTGGAGGCATTCAGCACCTTCAATGCACTGCAGTTTACCCAGGATATACCCAACAAAGTACAGTTTGAAAAACGGCGACCTCAGGGTCTCGAGTTTTTCCGTACCATACTACAGGCCATTTCGCAGCAAAGAGAACTGGCATTTGATTATAAAAAATTTTATGAAGATAAACCCCAGCGCCGCAATGCCCAGCCATTGCTGCTGAAGGAGTACAAGCACCGCTGGTACCTGCTTGCACTGGATACCGTAGAACAGGATATCCGCACTTTCGGACTGGATCGTATGGACAACCTGCTGATCTCTACAAAAAAATACAAAAAGGATAAACAGCTACTGCCGGAAACCTACTTCCAGCACGCATTCGGTATCATGAAACCGAATAATGAGGCTTTGGAAGAAACGATCCTATCCTTCAATGCGGTATCGGGCAATTATGTAAAGACTATGCCCTTCCATCATTCTCAAAAGATACTGATCGATACAGAGGAGGAACTGCGCATCTCTCTGAAAGTGCACCTTACCCAGGATTTTATCCTCGAGCTCCTGTCTCATGGGGCATATGTAAAAATATTGCAGCCCGCAGCCCTGGTAGACAGGGTAAAACAGGCCTTACAGGACGCTTTGCGGCAATATAAATAACCTGTTTAATATTTTAACAGCTTAATAGAGGATAGATATGCGGTAAAACCAGGAAATGTCGTACATTTGCAAAAATTTAATTTATCACAGATGGAAAATCTGCGACACATACCCATAGAGGTGCTCGAAAAGACCCTCACGGAGTGGGGGGAGCCAAAATTCCGGATCAAGCAGATCAAAGAATGGATTTGGCAAAAAAATATCGGATCAATCGAGGAAATGAGCAACATTTCCAAAGAGCTCAGAAACAAACTGCATGAGCTTTTCTATATTCCTAAAGTCAGCGTCGATCATAGTCAATTCAGTGAAGATGGTACGGTAAAAAGCCGTTTCCGCCTGCACGACAACCGCTATGTAGAAGGGGTTCTGATCCCTACCGACACCAGAACTACTGCCTGCGTATCTTCACAGGTGGGTTGCAGCCTTAGCTGTAAGTTCTGCGCTACGGGATATATGAAGCGTATGCGTAACCTGGACTGGGATGAGATTGTGGATGAAGTAACGCTTCTGAACGAGCAATCTGAAAAACATTTCGGACGAAAGCTGAGCAATATTGTATTTATGGGTATGGGCGAACCTTTGCTCAACTATAAAAACATGATGCAGGCAGTGGAACGCATTACCGCACCGGAAGGTCTGGGCATGAGCCCGCGCCGTATTACAGTATCTACAGCCGGTGTAGCTAAAATGATTCGTCAGCTGGGAGATGATGGTGTCCGTTTCAAACTGGCCCTGAGTCTGCACGCTGCCAATGATCAAAAGCGTAACGAGATCATGCCGATCAATGAATCGAATGACCTTAAATCGCTGATCGAGGCCCTGAATTATTTTTACCAGAAGACCAAAAGCGAAATCACGCTGGAGTATATTCTCTTCTCAGAGTTTAACGACAGCCTAGAAGATGCTGCTGATCTGGTAAAAGTATTCCGTCAGATCCCTGCCGACCTGGTGAACATCATTGAATATAACCCGATCGAAATGGCTGATTTCAAAAAGCCAAATGAAGCAGTTACCGACCGCTTCATGGACTACCTGGCCAAGCACAGAGTTAATGCCCGCCTAAGAAGGAGCCGTGGCAAGGACATTGATGCCGCATGTGGTCAGCTGGCCAATATCGATCACGAACAACCAAATGCATAATTTTCAAAAAGGATTGCCTGTGCGATAAACGTACAGGCCTTTGTATATTTCTTATATGAATAAAAAATTTTCGAGTAAAAACACGGATAGCGCTTCTATTCAGGACGAATTTCAAAAGGAACGTGATGCGGCCCGCCAAAAGTTTTCTGAAAAGGACCGTAAGGACTTCTGGAAAAACTTTGACCAGGACAATACACATCCTAAACGCAATAGCGAAAAGAGTGCCCGTCGTTTTGAAGCCAATAATAAGGATGTAACCAATCGCCCTGCTAAAGCTTATGGCAAAAAAGCAGACGATGGTGGCTTCCGTGGTAAAGACGGGGAGAAAAAAGATTTCAAACCGGGAAGAAAAGACTTTAACTCCGGCGACAGAGGTGGTTTCAAGTCAAAAGACAGCAATTTTGGCCCTAAACGCGAATCTGGCAACAGAGACGCTGATCGCGGAGACAGAAAAGATTTCAAACCAAGAGACAGAGACTTCGGACCTAAACGTGAGTTTGGCAACAGAGACGCTGATCGTGGAGACAGAAAAGATTTCAAACCAAGAGACAGAGACTTCGGACCTAAACGTGAGTTTGGCAACAGAGACGCGGATCGCGGAGACAGAAAAGATTTCAAATCAAGAGATCGTGACTTTGGTCCTAAACGTGAGTATGGCAACAAAGACTCCGATCGCGGAGATAGAAAAGACTTCAAACCAAGAGACAGAGACTTTGGTCCTAAACGTGAGTTTGGTAACAGAGACTCCGATCGCGGAGATAGAAAAGATTTCAAACCAAGAGACAGAGACTTTGGCCCTAAACGTGAGTTTGGTAACAGAGACTCCGATCGCGGAGATAGAAAAGACTTCAAACCAAGAGACAGAGACTTTGGTCCTAAACGTGAGTTTGGCAACAGAGACGCGGATCGCGGAGATAGAAAAGACTTCAAACCAAGAGACAGAGACTTTGGTCCTAAACGCGAGTTTGGTAACAGAGACGCTGATCGCGGAGATAGAAAAGATTTCAAATCAAGAGATCGCGATTTCAAAGGAGAGAAAGGCGGTCCTAAAGATCGTCCGTTCAAAAGAGAGCATAAGCGCCCTGAAGATGCTTTCAAAGAGCATTTTGACTATGAGCACCCGCAGGCCAAGGCCTATGATACCAATGGCAATAAAGGGGTGACTACAGAGCAGCAAACGCCATCTGTAGCAACAGAAGCCATGCCGCTGAATAAGTATATTGCTCATTGTGGTGTATGCAGCCGCAGAGATGCTGTGGAACTGATTAAGGAAGGTAAGGTTACTGTAAACAGTAAAGTGGTGATGGAACCGGGTCTGAAGATCAATTCTGGCGACATCGTGCAGATGGAAGGTAAAGAACTGAAGGTACAGAAGAACCTGGTATATGTGCTGCTGAACAAACCAAAAGGATTTATTACGACAACTGATGATCCTAAAGGCCGTAAAACAGTAATGGATATATTCGGTGATAATATTGATGAGCGCGTATTCCCTGTAGGTCGCCTGGACCGCAATACAACTGGTCTGTTATTGCTGACCAATGATGGTGACGTTGCACAACAATTATCGCATCCTAAATATGAGAACCGCAAGATCTATCAGGTAACGCTGAACAAAAATGTTGCAGCGAATGATTTTGAAAAGATTCTTGGCGGACTGGAACTGGAAGACGGGGTAACTAAAGTAGATCAACTGGCTTACCTGGAGCAGAAAAATGAGATCGGTATAGAAATCCACAGTGGTAAAAACCGTATCGTACGCCGTATCTTCGAACACCTGGGTTATGAGGTGGAGAAGCTGGACCGTGTGATGTATGCCGGACTGACTAAGAAAAATCTGAAGCGTGGACAATGGCGCTTCCTGACCAAACAAGAGATCATCAACCTGAAGCATCTTAAACGCTAAGGTTCATCTTATACATTTTAAATGGAGACCGAATGGTCTCCATTTTGCTTTTGAAGGAGTATATTTGATCCAAAAAGATGATCCAGTTCAAGTATACTATTTTATATGTTCCAGATGTCACGAAGGCGATTACCTTTTATGAAGCGGCCTTCGGATTTGAACGCACATTCATCAGTCCGGACAATGATTACGGGGAGCTGCAAACAGGGCCTACTACCCTGTCTTTTGCTTCGGAAACCCTGGCCGGTAGCAATCTTCCAAACGGATTTGTGCATGCGGATGCAGCGCAAAAACCTTTTGCGATAGAGCTGGGTTTTGTGACGGATGATGTGTCTGCTATGATAGAGAAAGCCATTGCAGCAGGTGCCAGCCTGTATGCCGCCCCGGCAGTAAAGCCCTGGGGACAGACTGTTGCTTATGTAAGAGATATCAATGGATTTTTGATTGAACTGTGTACGCCTGTAGCGCATTAATAATTAAGGGTGCCGCAAATGGCACCCTGTTGTTTTCTCAAGGGGATAAAGAAAAATGCTAAAGGTTATATTTAAGGTATAATCCGATCATGCCTGCACGATTGGGATTGTCTTGCTTCAGGATAAAATTGCTATACAGGTCCAGGCCCAGGTTAAGCTTTGGTGCTACAGGAATATTTATATACATACGGAACATATTCGGTATCTGCAATGCACTTGGCGTTCCCCGCTTAGGATTAAACGTACCCTGGAAAAAACCTAAACCGATAGCATAGCGGTTACATAACCCCCGATCTGTGCTCATATCAGCAGATCCGAATTCTACATTGTAACTGAGGTATGTATTGGACTGTCCTATAGGATAGCGGAAGTTCGCGATCAAGCCCAGCTTTGCCATTACAAAAAAAGATCTGGGAGAATACCTGTTGAATAAAACGCCATAACCTGCATCCATAGCCAAGCCCAGGCGATCATTAAAATAAGTCAGACCGACTTCCGAATCCATAAAGGTGCGCCAGCTGCGGCTTTGGTTTTTAAGTTCATATTTCCTGCGCGGATCATTCAGATAATTAGTGAAGAATGGGGCGACCTGTGCTATACTGTCCTTCATTGGTGCAGCATCGAAAGCAGCTACATCATTCAGCACAAAGGTGTAGAGGATACTGCGTTTAAAGGTATCCGTATTTTCCGAAAGGGTGAGTGCCTTATTGTATTGTCCGTAATGCTTCAGGATAAATACCGTATCCTGTACTGTCTTTAGAGAATGATAACGATTATTAGTGTAGACCATTTCCTTATGTTCCGGCAGGATCTCTTCATAGCCTATCTTCGTATAAGACTCATCCTGCGGCAATTCCAGGTACACTTTCTTTTGTGCCAGGGCATCTTTAAAAGAAGGCTTCAGGTGCTCCAGCTGTGTCGCGGCTACTGCAGCCAGGTGCTGCATTTCTGCATCTCCCTGCCAGTCAGCAGCAAAGGCCATCTGCACCAGTACCTTACCCTTACCTGGTAAGTCTTTTTGCAGTGTTATTCTTCTCTGTACGGTATCCAGTTTAAAGCGTCCGGCTTGTTCCTGCGCAGACATAGTTGTGGCCAACAGGCTGCAACACAGCCCGGCTAAAAGGATTTTCATCTTCATGGTTTATTTGCTTAAAATTTGGTTTATAACGACCCTTGGCGGGAGGGATGATGCATATTCTTCCAGGTTACTTTTTACATATCGTGCTACCCGACCCGATTCACGGGATTTACGGGGCATCGGCACCGCAGGACTTTCTTTATCCAGATCACTCAGGTACATGACGGCCAGCTGTGGAGCCTCTGCCTGTTCTCTTTTAAAGGGTTGCTCCGTGAGTATATCCGGTGCTTTGTGCTCTGAAGAGAGGAGTCCATTCTTATGAACCGGAACCTGCTCTTTCGGCACAGCAGCAAGTGTTGCTTCAGGTCCGCGGGCTGTTCTCATTACTTTGCCCGGAAGTACCGTGGTTTCTTCTTTTGGGGTAATGTCCTTGTCTACAGCAATTGCCGCTTCCGGCGATGAAACAGGGACTACTGTTGCCACTGCATGGGTATGCGCTATAGTTGTTGTTTGCCGCTGATATCTGATCAGTAAACCAATGCCCAGACAGCAGATCAATGCTGCAGCCAGTTGCATGATTCGCGGCCTCCAGCTCCGCTTGATTACAGGTAGCTGCCCGGCCTCTATACGCTTCCAGATGGCCTCCTTATCCAGCATATCGCCTATGCCGGCATCCTGCTCCAGTTCCTGCAGGCGGCTGCCCAGCTTTTCCTCAAACATATCTTTCATACCTAGTGAGTATTTTTTGTAATTGCAATTTTGCTTTCATCAGCTGGGTTTTCGAAGTCGCTTCGGCAATCTGCAAGGCATCCGCAATCTCTGCATGGGTATAGCCTTCTATAACGTACATATTGAATACCGTACGATACCCGGCTGGTAACTGCTGTACGGCTTTAAGGATATCCTTTGCAGCCAGCTGATCCAATGCATCCAGGTCTATATCTGCCAGCTGCTCATGCCGCTCCTCCACTTCTTCAAATACCAGTCTTTGCTTACGCAGGAACATTAATGCCTGATTCACCGTGATCTTTTTCAGATAAGCCTTCAGGCTGCCCTCCCCATTATACCGGAAGGAATCTTTCACCGCATCAAAAAACCGGATAAAGCTATCGGCGACTACTTCTTCCGCATCAGAACGAGTATCGATATAGCGCAGGCATACCGCAACCACCATGGGATAATATGCAGCATACAGCCATTGCTGTGCTGCCGGTTTCCCGCTCCTGCTATCCTGGTATACTTTGTACTCGTCTTTCGCGTAGTGATGCTGCATGAATGATTTAATTCCTGAATGCCTTTACTATATAAATGCATATTAAGGGCAAAAGGTTGCCCGGGCTGCAAATTATTTTTTAATTTTTATTAGCAGAACAAATTGTACCTTTGTATCTAGTTCTTTGAGCCCGTAAGGCTTGATGCGCAAAATTGGGGTCGACTGGTTTTGACAGCACAGGACGGGGGAAGCGTAAGCATGCCGTGCGTTGTACCATTAGCACGTAAATATGAAGGTTCGAACTTTATATGGCAATACTCAGTATGCCATGGCTGCGTAATCAGTGATTATGTAGTCATTAGGGCCGCCCGAGCAGGTGTTTTCGCTACCAAGCTCCGCCGCCGACTCAACAAAAAACGCGAGATGCTGCAGTACCAGGCTGTGATTACTGCATAAGACTATCCAGCTAAGCTTATAATTGGTTTGTTCGTTTCCTGTTATTCGCCGACAATTAATAATCGGAATAAGCATGTAGAAAACTTCTTCAATCGGTGTTTGGACGCGGGTTCGAATCCCGCCGATTCCACAAAAGATAGGTGGCACGTTAATCGTGCTGCCTTTTTTTATGCCCCTAATCCTCACTTTTCCGCGTCCAAATACAGTCTTGATAACGTTTTCACCCTTCTTATCTCGTTTTTAAGGGTATTTGCGTTAAAGCCTCCGTAATAGCTATGTTTTTGAAAATCGTAACTAAATCGTAACTGAAAATTCAAAAATCGTAACTATTAAATTTTTCTAATATGAAAGGGCTTAAATGCCGCTTCTGGCTATATACAGCAAAAAAACAAAAAGGGCTTTCTCCGTTGCACTGCCGAATCCTTGCAAATGGTAAGAAATTTGAAACAAGCTTAGGAATAAAACTAAAAGAAGAAGAGTGGAACGAGAAGAAAAGAAGTAGTCAAATCAAATAACTCATTACATAAAAGCTACAATGCACGGCTTGAAAAGATAATCTCAGACTTTGACCAAGCTGTAACTACACTCCTTGAACGGGAAGAAGAAATTACCTCGCTCGCTCTAAAAAACCTGATCTTCCCCAAGTATGAAATAACTGCTCAATGCGAGCCTAAAGTCACCACACTAAAGCAACTTATTACTGATTACTTAGACACTGTAAAAGGCAATAAAGACAACGCCGTAGCTACATTCAAAAGGTATCAGACCATGTGCAGGCGGTTTGCAGAGTACATACATAGGGAATTAAATGTCCATGATGTTGAGCTTACCAGGATTTCACTTGCTAATTTAACAGGGTATGAAGCTGATCTTGGAAAAATGATTACGACAACAACACTGTAATACGCTATGTGAAAGGAGTTAAGATGCTGTTTAAGTATGCAGTAGATAATGAGTACTTAGGCTATACCCCATTTTTGAGACACAAATCAAAGAAATTTATCAAAAAGCCCATACTATTCTTAACAGAAGAAGAACTGGCTAGGCTAGAAGCTAAGGATTTCAATAGCCCTCGCTTAGATTTCGTAAAGGACTTCTTTTTATTACAATGCTATTCCGGTATGTCTTTTGCTGACTTATGTGCATTTACAAAGGATAGTGTAAAGTTGGTGGAAGATCGGCACTTTATTGTACGCTACAGGCAAAAGACCAAAGTTCCCTTTATTGTTCCCCTACTTTGCAAGGCAGAGCTGATATTTGAAAAATACAACTGGAAGCTACCTGTAAAGTGCAATCAAAAGATGAACTGCTATTTAAAGGAGATTGCCGATATATGTGGCTTTAGCCTTGAACTTACAACACACGTAGGCAGAAAGACCTTTGCAACGCTTAGTTTAAGTATGGGAGTACCTATTGAAACAGTAAGCAAGATGGTTGGACACACCAATATTAAACAAACCCTTGATGCCTATGCAGATGTACTCACAAGCAAAATGATACAGGATATGGCGATCCTAGAGGGGTAAGATAGTTTAAAGGAATTGGGCAGTGGGTGTTTGCTTACTGCCCATCTCTTGTACATGCTTTTACAAACTCTCTGCCAAAATTTGTCATTACATAACGTCTTGTTCCTAATATTTTATCAGGTGTAATGTCATATCTATCGCCCTTTTTTACTGCGTAACCTTCACTAAAAAGCATTTCTTCTTTTATTAGTCCAATCCTCTCTAAGTTAGAAGCGATTTCTGTTGTGACCTTTTGGGGAAAATCAACTTGATCGCTTAAACGAATCATTTCTTTTTCATATTTAAAAAGATATTCTAAAACTTTCACTTCTATAGATGAAAGGTCTTTTAAAATACTTGGGTACACAGTTGTATTTAGTGTTTTGTTCGGATCAAGGTAATTTGTTAGCAAATTTGCCCAAACTTCCTGCAATATTTCATCTTCTTCTAGTGCGGCTGCGTCCAGATAAGGAACAAGTACTTTCATGTTCAATTGTTTAGGATTGATCCCCGCCTTTTCACATTTGTCTTTAACCTTAGCTACATTCTTAGCTTGCAGAAATGCCCTATGCACTCTAATCCTATCAGTAAGCATCCCGCCGAGTTCTTGTAACGGCTCCTTCACAATGCTCTTCAAAAAGCCACTTACCATATCAATAGCCTTTTCTGCCGCTGTAGAAGATATATCTAGTTTATTATCTGCCATAATTAGTCCTCTTTACAAGCATTTACAAATTGTTTGCCGAAATTTGTTATTTCGTACCAACCACTGCCTTTGATTTCCTTTTGTATATCTAATAAATGAGTATCAAAACGCCGCTTATTGAATGAAGGGTCTAATAATTGCTCTTTAATAATCCCTAATCGTTCAAGATTTGAGCAAACATCAGCAGCAAATATATTGCTTGTCGTTGTTGCATCAGCTTTGGTAGAATACAGTTGTCCTTTTACCATGTCTTGCAAAATAGTTAATTCAATCGTTGACAACTCCTTTAACACACTGGGATAAACACCAATATGAAGATTCTTATTAGGGTCAACATAGTTAGCCATCAAATTAGCCCACGCTTCTTGAAGTGTCTCATCCTCTTCTAATGAAATGGATTCCAAATACGGGTACAATACCTTCATATTTATTTCTTTGGGGTCGATAACCTTCTTTGCACACTTTTCCTTCAACCTGTTTAAACTCTTAATCTGCAAAAATGCTCTCCTTTCCCTTAATTTATCACCAATCATCCCAGCAAGTTCTTCAGCAGGTGTTTTCATAAGCACTTTAAAAAAGTCTTTTGCAACATAAGCAGCACCGCCAATTAAGGCAGCGCCTGTATCTATATTTATTAATTCGTTAGCCATGAGGTTTACATTTTCACAAATCTAAGAAATTGACCAAAACAATGCTATGAATGCATTAACTCCTATCATATCTTTATCAAAATAATATAGCAATCGACTCATTTATTAAACTCCATAGGTAAGCAAAACGTCTCTCCTAATATTACAGGTAGCTAAATAAAAAAAGTAAACTACTTATGCATTACTTTTGTTTGTAGTGTTCATGAAATTATAAATGAAATAAATAATTTTATTTCATTTAACAAGGAAATAAATACCACGTCGCTATAACCCCTATATCTTTGCGCCAATTTTTAAATAATTTTTAACTATGAACAAGAAGATTTGGCTAATGGGGTTAAGCCTTTTGACGGTTGCTTTTTTGGCCATTAATGGCTGCAAGAAGCCCGCCGATCCCAAAACTGCACCTAAAAAGATGAATGGAGAGATTGATTTTAAGAAGTTCTCTTTTGATGAGATTCTGGAAAAATTACCTCAATCAGTTTTGTACAATTTAGGAGATCAGGCTGTATTTTATACAAATGAATCAGAAACACAAGAATACGGTGATGGCTCTAAAGTTCTGCGTTTCCCTATTTCTGAAGACAGACGCAGATATATTTACGCAGTAAAAAGTAGCAATCCTGATGTTGAAATGAAAGTTTACCTGCGTCACATTATTGCAAGCAGTGGTTCTTTTGAAACAAACAATTACAATGCGGTTGAAGACATTATTGATGTGGAGAGCTGGACGGTGTATCGTCAGGAGTTTGCTAACAATCGATTGTCCAAATACTATGATGAAGTTACTGCCCTCACACCGGGCTGGGAGCAATGTGCTGTTCAGAACGGAGACTTCATCATTAATGGTGATGGATTGATTGATGAAAACCCACATCCACCATCAACTTTAAGAAGAGGACCATATGATTGCCCTCCAAACCCAAACAGAGGAGGCGGATCTGGCTGGATCAGAAGAACATTGGAACGAGTTGGAGACTTTTTCAGGAACCTAACAGCAGGTGATGGTATGGCAAATGATGATGCTTTTTACCCTCCATACACTGGTGGCGGTGGCTACAATATTCCTCCGGGCGAAGGTGGTTCAGGTGGCGGTGGCGGCACAGGTAATCCGAGAATGGCTGATCCATACTTTAATCAACCACATTCAGCACCAGGGTTTGAACAAGAAGACTTAGGCATGCTTTGGGTAATAAATCCTAGTACATCGGCCAATGATCCTGTACTAGCAGGAAATTTCAGAGATGGCAATGGTTTTATTAATAACCGTAAAACGGCATTACAAGCATTTGTGTCTGAAAAACCATTTGGCATCATTTCTTGTGCTGATATTAATGCTATGGAGGATCAATTACCTGCCCTACAGAATATTGCTTCATACACTCCACCACAATCTGTATTGGATAAAGTTAACTGGGTCGCTAACAATAATGGCCCAAGCTATTCTCCGAGTAATACATTTATTCAGAGAGTTCAAGATGGTATTGGAGTTGTAAACATGGATTATTTCCCTGTACATATCCAACAATTGCCTAAAAATGCAAATGGTGTTACAATGACTCCTTTAGAGTTTTTAGAATATTTTAGAAAAAATTTGTCACATCCAACAATGCTATCAGGCGATGCATCTTTTACCCCATATATACATTCTATTCCCGGCACAGTAAATATTAATGAGACTTCAACCTTTAACAGTGCAGAAGAAAACTCGCTTGGAAGTATGATACGAATTAGAATGACAGATAATGGCACTGTCATTCTAACTGATTACCATGTAGATATATTTGAGCAAACATACTGGTTTACGTTTACAACAATGGCAACGCCATTAGATGGAACACATCCAGTTGCCGGAAACAGAAGATTTGGGATACAACAACAAACAGATGGAACATGGCAATTCTATACTGCTGGAGTTGACAGATGTTTTGACTGGTATGTTGCATTAGGCAATCAAAATCCATTTGACCATTATTTCGGATTTCATGATGCAGATGCAGTTTGGGGAGCAATACAGCAAAGTGTTATTAATTTTGTAAATTCAAATCAAGGACAAGCAAATTACTTTACTATCCCAAGCTATGCAGTAAGAGCTGAATGGCTAATGGTAAGAGATTATTTGGAAGGAAACATCAGTTTACAACAATTAAAGCTACTTTTAGGTTGTCCTTAAAATTAACTTAGTGCTAAATAAAAAAAACATCATAATTACAATTGTAATCATTTACCTAATATCCTGCTTTTGCCCAGCAATTTCCGGCAGAAGCGGGATAAGGGTATTAGTGTCGGGACCATATTTAATCGCAATGCCCAAAATGTGGCCATACTTTTTATGTTGGTGTTCAAATTTTTTCTTGTACAGTTCAGTTGTCAAGTTAGCCAAAAATAAAAAATTTGGCAAACAATCAGTAATAGGACTTTTACTCTCAGGACTAACTTTCCCTTTGTTTTATCTAAATGATTTCAAGTTCCTTTTTGATACGAGAAATCAGATTACTTTACAAATAGGTTATTACCTGTGGCTTTTAAGTTTCCTAATCCTTCCACTCAATATGTTCATCCTTACTTTAACAAAGAAACAACCATAAGAATTATGAAAAACCTAAGAAATCTCACCTCATATATCATAGTTCTTTTTCTATTGACCAATGCATCTTGTAAAGTAAAAAATATTATGATTTATGAACAGCCCTATTACTTTCTGACTACAGATGTAGAAATGTATATGGCTAATCAAAACCAGGACACCATTAATGTAACGAGTTGTAATATTAACTTTGACTGCAATAATGCAATGGCATCAGATATTTTAAAAAGCAAAATTGAGCTTATTAAAAAGAGTAATGAAACATATCTATTAAAAGTCGTTAACATAGACTTCAATAAAAACAATCATCAAGGGTATTGGATAGTTAAACGTATTGATAAAAATAAAGTAATACAATACAACCTTATTACACAACTCATAAATGACCTAGAATCTGCTGATAAAATCTATTCAAGCGCAATAGCAGATAAAGATGTATTTGGATACACATTTTACAGTAAAAATTATTTAAATGAATTGCAACATCTTCCAAATATTTCTACAATTGAACAGGTTCATAAGATTTTAGAGTTAACTCAGTCTGAAAAATTCAAAAAAATTGCAATATCACAAGCAAAGAGTGGAACAACTGATATTTATGGTGCAGGTTTTGCAGGTGAAGTACTAACCAGCTCTTGTATTGAATTAGGATTTAATCCTGTTGGAGCTGGCAGAAAGATAGATTCAATCGTTCGGTTTAATAAGGCATATTTTAATCAAAGCATTCGATAGTAATGTTAAGCTAAATCATCAAATAAGAAATATCAAACCAAGTAATAAAAAAAGAGCTACTGAGAACTATTAAAAAGTATTTGGCAGCTATTTTTGTACAGACGGAGTAAAAGCATTAGCTGAAAAGGGTGAGTGCTTTTGGTTTATTACAGAGGTGGTAATGCGTACTATCAACTGCATTACAAGAACCCGGACAAGGATTTTCTAGTGTTACCTTAAAGCATGTAGCTGATACTCAATTTAAAATAACAGTAAGTGACGGAAATGTAGAGATGGACAGCAATATGATTCCGTTCTCCGACTTCAAGTATGACGAAGCGGTAATATGGGTTGAGCAGAATGTAATGCTTTTACCCAGCGAGCATTAGTACCAAGACAATACTAAAATTAAGGTGCTACTATTATGTAGCACCTTTAAACTTTTATGAAATTTCTCGGCTATAGAGTAATAAATCCAACAAAGTGGGATCGACTTGGCATGTTAGTAATTCTGTGCTATCCCCAGCATGAGCAATTAACTCTATGGTGTCAACACTAGGCACATTCTTCTCATGTATGTATTGTAACTCAAAATCGGATATTATTTCACGCAATTCTTTGTAAGCCTTGCTATATACTCTGTATATCTTCTCTGCTAATTCCGTTGGCCAAGCATTAGTAATTAGTGAAACTGGATTAACCTTTGACCCATCTAACATTAGTAGCTTGCTCATTTTTACTCTGATAGGTTTTAATTCAACTTTTTTATTGTCAGCAAGCCTTGAGTAAACACTTGTAAAAGAGTTCACAAAATGAATATCAACAAGATTGAGGTCAAGGATACATCCGTTTGCTACGTTAATCTTATCTCCATCGTTGGTAAAGGCAAATTGTATGCCATTGTAATTAAATACATCTTTGTTTGTTTCCATATATTCTTTTTAATTGTAAATTAAACATCTCATTCGCATCCTAATTGTTGTCTCGATAGTCATGAAGTTTGATCAAGACTTCAATTCTATGGAAACAAAAAAACCAAAGCTAACTTTGGCATCGAAAATGTAATACAGTAAATCTGCTATATTGAAAGCCCACAGAAAGGCATAATTCGGGGTATGTTATGCAAAGGTCAATAAAATATCAATACGACGCTGTTATCCAATAGTTAATATATGAAATATATTTAACCTTTTTGGTTAAAAACAATATGAGGGCGGTACAGTTTAAGTATCGCCCTTTGCTATTGTGTTTTCATCTTCTCCATTTAAAGATTAAGAATGATTATTATGCCGCACCTATATATTGTACTACTGTATCAGTAGAATATTTGTACCGTGCATTGTTCTGCCATCGCCCAACACATTTTCCGATTTGCTGGCTCACATCTTTAGGGAGTAAAATAACCTCGCCATGTTTACTAAAATACTCCATCACAGGCTTTGAAGTAAAATCCAATTCCTAGTGCAAGAATCACCATAATACATGAAATACATCTCTGACGTTTCACAAGTTTACCAGGGAGAAATGTCGGGGTTGCGCTAACAACTCTGGCGGATAATGTGATTTTTTTATTGATATGACAATGATGAGTACAGCTATATTTTTGACTTTTATCAATGCTATAATCATAAACTAAAAGTTACGTATTTCTTCAATATGTTCATTCAGGTATTACCCTACTTTTATTTGACAGATATAATTTCAATATATCTTCGACCGATAAATTCACCCAATATCAAACAATCATGGAACAACTTTATTTTTTATCGAGGCTAAAAAAGTCACTGGTATTATCTTGCCTGATGGTCTTAACGATGGGACTGGCTGAAGAAGCACAAGCCCAGACAACGATCAGCGGTACTGTATTCAGAGATGATAACCGCAATACCATAATCAACGCTGGCGAAAACTTTTCTGTTCTGCCCGTTCAACTATATATATATCTGGTTAATAACTCAAACATCATTATTGACTCCGCTTATGTGGCAGCGAACGGAACTTATACTGTTGATGCTGTAAATAATAGCGGATTTACCCTACACCTTTCGACGCTGCAATATGCGATCAATGCCAATATTGTGAGCACACCGATTGACCATACACCACCTACAGGTTATGTAACAACAGGTGAGAATACCAGCAACTCGGGTTTTGGCGATGCCAATCCCAATGGCATTATTCAGGGAAACGTGGGTACAACCCCATTGCTCAACAGGAATTTTGGTATAAGCTGTAAACGAGCCGGTAGCACCGATACAAATAATCTCTGTGCAAACGAAACCTCCGTATTACCTCTGGATGGTTACCAATCACAAGTCGGTGATGCAGGTGGCGCCTGGACATACCTGTCAGGATCAGGCTTTAACTTTAATGCCACTGCGGGAACCATACAGCAGACAGGCAGTGCTTTAAACAGCGTTTTCCGTTACGATATTATTGGTGCTGGAGGATGTTCCAATAGTTTTAGCACACAGACATTCCTCATTCGCCCAATACCGGTTAGTACTCAAAGCCTAAGCATTTGTGCCGGCGATTCGGTATGTATCGTTCATCCAGACATAGGTGCTAGAACAATTCATGCCAGTGAAAAAGCATGCTATACCTCCAGCGGTACGTATTCAGACACATTAATTGGCGCAACACAATATTTCTGTGACAGTATCATAATCACAACGTTGACCGTAACGCCCTGTGGTAGCCTGGAGATCAGCGGAAGCGTGTTTAACGATGGTAACAGCAATACGATCATCAATGCCGGAGAAAATTTTACCACATTACCCGCGCCTTTGTATGTGTACCTGGTCAACAGTAATAATATCATAGTTGATTCTTCGCTTGTTGCAGCTAATGGAAGTTATACACTACAGGCATCATCTAACCAGACCTATACGGTTAAACTGTCTACACAGCAATACCCGCTGGGCACAAAAGTGCAAACCACGCCAATCAATACAACACCTCCAGCAGGTTGGAACACTACCGGCGAGAATGGTAATAATAATACAGGCAGCGGTGATGGAACGCCGGACGGATCATTGACTGTAATTATGGGCACAAGCAATGTAAACAACAAGAACTTTGGCATTGTCAACTCTACGCCATTAACCGTTAACATGCTTTCTTTCAAAGCAGCTAAAGTTAATACAGGCGTGCAACTTGACTGGTCGACAACAATGGAGCGCAATAATAAAGGATTCAATGTAGAAAGAAGCAACGACGGAAACAGCTGGAGTACTGTCGAATTTGTAAATACTAAAGCAGAAAATGGCAATAGTAATGTAAAGCTCGACTACAATTTCATGGATAAGGATGCTGTAACCGGTAAAAACTTCTACAGGTTAATGCAATTAGATCAGAATGGTAGCTTCCACTATAGCAGCACGATACTGATCACCTTAGACAAAGAGCATTCCGTATCTGTTTATCCAAACCCGGCTTCAGATGAACTGATGATAGATGGACTTGCGGAAAGTGCTGTTATCAACATTATTAATACACTGGGCCAGAAACTGCAGACAAGAACGGTTACACCAAATGAGCCGCTAGTGCGTATGAATATTTCAGCTTTGTCAAATGGTGTATACTATATCGTAGTTACTCATGAAGATAAAAAGGTAATCAAATACCAGATATTCATCAAAAAGTAATCCATAGAATTTAATATCTCATTTATATCTATCCCAGGGAGGCTGTACCATTCGAGACAGCCTCCCTGGGATTTTAAATACCTGATTCCCTTTTATGAAAGAAAAGAGTTATTCCAGAGACCGCTTTTACAGAAGTTCGATTAAAGCCCCATCCAGTTCGCAAAAGACGATATTGCATAAATACACAATGCCTGTAAATACACTATTTACAGGCATTGTAGTTTATCGATAGACTCAAACCGGATAGAAGTTATTAAGCTTTAATCCCATAAAACAGTTGGAGTTGCACTCCCCTAGCTTGCTAATTTTTAAAAGTTTCAAAAGAATGAACCCATTTATTAAATTGAATCCATGAGTACTATAATTCATCAGATCGATTATTTTCAATCCTCTTTAAGATTACTCTTTTCAGTCTCTCTTCGTGTTCGTCACCCCATATTCCCAATGAAGAAATTACTGGAATCAAGCTCTTACCAAAATCTGTGAGGGCATATTCTACTTTTGGTGGAACAACTGGATAAATTGTTTTTGTAACAAGCTCATGGTCCTCCAGTTCTTTCAATTGGATATTTAAAACCCTTCGCGAAGCATCCGGAATTTTACGCTGCAGTTCACTTGGGCGTTTATATCCTTGATCAATAAACCAAAGCAAGCGGATTTTCCATTTGCCATATAATACCTCGCCTATAAGATCAAGACCACAGTTCAGGTTGGGAATTATTTTTCTCTCATACATATTTCAAAATTAAGGTATGTTCCGATTTGTTCAATAGGAGAAAAATTTATCCCTATATGAATCGTAACTCCGTACTTGTCCAAACTGTTTTTATCCTCCAATTTTGTCCTATAAAAAATTCTAAAAATGGAACAATCCAATTTCAACAACGAGTTATCAGGCAGGATCGCATTGGTTACAGGAGGCACAAAAGGAGCCGGAAAGGCCATTGCAGAAAGACTATTTCAGGCTGGAGCAACAGTGATTATTACCGCAAGAAACGCGCCAGAAAAGGAAAATAACCATCTACATTTTATTTCAGCCGATTTAAGTAAGGTAGAAGGCACTCAATTAGTAATCAATGAAGCCTTGTCGACTTATGGGCAACTTGACATCCTTGTGAACAACCTTGGCGGATCTTCTACGCCTGCAGGCGGGTTTGCAACACTCAGCGATGAAGACTGGGAATCAACACTACAAACCAACTTGCTGGCTCCGGTTAGACTGGACAGAGGATTTTTACCACAAATGATCGAACGAAAAGCCGGTATCATTATTCACGTTGCCTCAATACAGGGGAAATTACCACTATACGATTCTACTTTACCCTATGCAGCTGCAAAAGCGGGATTGAGAAACTACAGTAAAAGTTTATCGAACGAGGTTAGCCCTAAAGGTGTCCGTGTACTAACCGTTTCTCCGGGATGGATAAGAACCGAAAATGTAAAAGTGTGGTTGGAAACAATTGCCCGGAATGCAAACGTTTCTATAGAGGAGGCTCAACAGGGTGTGGTGGACGCATTAGGGGGAATCCCTTTTGGAAGGCCAGCCGAACCTGAAGAAGTAGCAGAACTGGTTGGTTTTCTTGTTTCACCGAGAGCCAATTATCTAACAGGAACTGAATTTGTTATCGACGGCGGTACAATACCAACTATTTAATCATCTTAAAATATAACAAAATGAATTTACCAAACATTATCGCAGAACTTGTAAAAGCACAAAACGAATTTAACAGTAAGGCTTACGCAGATTGTTTCGCAGAGCATGCGGAAGTATTTGATGAAGGCAAAAGCCATACCGGAAAAACCGAAATTCAAAGCTGGATTGACAAAGCCAATAAAGAATATAAGGCAACTATGGAGCCATTAGATTATGATGAAAGTGAAAACATTTTATCAGCTAAGGTTTCAGGAACATTTCCAGGAAGCCCGATTGTATTGAAATATAATTTTCAATTTTCTAATGGGCACATTAAATCCTTGAAAATAACCGGTTAGCATTCTAATCGTCAGAAATTAATCAAAGCTGAAGTATATACCTCAGCTTTTTTTGTTTAGTTTAATGTGGGCAACTTCTTTTGAATTGTATTCAAATGGTCAGTCTTGCTATCTTTTTTGTATTTGAAGCATTAATTGATTTTAAAATATTGTCTGTAAACCAGGAGAAATCTATCGGAATTGCATTATAGGTCTGGCCACTTAATTATAAGACATTGCATATTTCTCAAATAATATACAGACAAAAACTGCCAAATAAATAATCTCATCAGTACTTTTGCAGTATTAATAATCATATCGTCCATTAAGGACAACCATATTATGGAACAATCCAAAGACCCATTGCACGGCATAAGACTCGACACCATCCTGGAAGAGCTGGTAGAATATTACGAAGGTTTCGAAGGACTTGGTGAGCAAATCAATATCAATTGCTTTACGAGTAATCCAAGCATTAATTCCTCTTTAAAGTTTCTCCGGAAGACTCCCTGGGCGAGGGCTAAGGTAGAGAGCCTGTACTTGTATGTATTAAGACAAAAGCAGAAAAGGAACAGATCGGAAAATTCTTAAAAAAACGGGGGCAGCTTCCCGGATGATAAATATATTCTCAACAAAAAGAGCAGTCGTCACCGACTGCTCTTTTTGTTTTTCCGCGATCCATTAACCTAAGAGAAGGGCGGTCAACAAAAACACACAATAACGGGAAAAATACCATAAGAGAACCCGTTAATACACCCTTGTACAGCAGCCTGCTATTTCCGTGCTTTACTAAATATTATAACTTCTTAAATGCAATTCCAAATGAATAACAACATCTCACAAGAATTCGAGACCTTAGATTTACTGGCACTGAGGGCACTCGGCGGCCCGGCAACGTACACCAAACAGATCGGTTACGGCCTAAGCTACCTGGCCGCAACGGTACTTGTTTTTGGTGACAATTATGACCAGGTAAAAGTTACGTTTAACAACTCTGCCGGACAGTTATCACCGACATCGGGCATCTTCCTGAGTCCGCAGAATACAACAGTTACAGACCAGGTGCTGAATGCAGGTCTGATGACGTTGACGATCACTTCGATAAGCCTTGAACCGCCTACTCCCGACAATAAAGGTAGCGTATCATTAAGTGCCTACTGGACCAACCTGAACGGTACTGGTAAAACGCCTTATAATGGTCCGATTGCTACCTGGACTAACCCTCCTTCTTAAAATTAATTTTTCATTTTCATCATTTTCAAACAATCCAACATGAACAACCACATTGCACAACTCAACGAAACGCTGGACTACCAGGCGCTGCAGAAAGATGGCGGCCCTGCCACGTATACCAAACAAATCGGCTATGGCCTGGGTTACCTGGTGGCAACCGTAATCGTATTTGGCGATAACTACGACCAGGTAAAGGTTACGTTTAACAACTCTGCCGGACAGTTAAACCCTGTTTCCGGTATCTTCCTGAACCCACAGAACACGATTGTTACAAACCAGGTACTGACTTCTGGTCTGATGACCCTGACTATTGCTATTATCAGCTTTGAACCGCCTACTCCTGATACAAGAGGTAGTGTATCTCTTACCGCATCATGGACTGACCTGAATGGCTCCGGCAAATTCCCATACACTGGTCCGATTGCCAACTGGACGAACCCACCTTCTCAATAAATATACAATATAGCGCAATCCTTAATGAAGCGCTGCAGATATCAACCCCGTTTGCAGCGCTTTTTTTGTTCTTTAATTTATTAAAACCAAAGCCAGTGTCCAGCATATCATTCTCCAACACCAGATCAGCAGACAAGAGACTGTATACTGCTGACGATACACCGGCAAACAGCGGCTGGTGCGCCTGCTTCCTTATTGCTCCGGCCAAAGAAACGCTGACCATTACAGAGACCTGGAAAAGCAATAATAACGCGGTATACCTGTACGCGGCCAATGCCCCGGCCAGTGAACCCGATTTTATCAAACAGCTTACGGCTTACCTAAAAGCCTTTAATTACAATAATGCATTTCTCTGGATTAATGATACCGGAAATATAACTGCACAGACGGTCAATGCTATACTGGCTACCATTACGCTTACCGGTCAGGTGTTCACGCAGACCGCCAATATCCTGTTCGGCAAGTACATCAACTTATCTATCAGTGTCAATTGCCTGGTGCGGCTGGACAGCAGCGGCCAGTTTTTTACGATCAGCCAGGGAACGATAACCTTTTCCAACAAAGTAGCGACATCCAGTTCGCAGATTCTCAATAAACAGATTTACCTTTCCATGACCGGCGCCAGCCTAGGCTGTATCCGGTTCGGACTTAATTTCAACGGTGCTACAGACTGGCAAGCCTATAACACAGGCCTGCAATATTTTTATCAATCCGGTGGTATCAAAAGCATTGCATACCCTCTGCTGAGTAAAACATATCTGCCGCAGATACCCTTCCAGGCCAGCCTGGACCCGGTCAACCAGTTGAATACAGATAACCGCCAGAGAACCTTCCTGGCCTTCAATTCCGGCAATACTATATTCCCCACAGGACTTAATACCAGCCTCGGGAATGCACTATATATACAACCCCGTATCGGCTTTATACCCAATACGGACAAACTACCATTTGACATTCCCCTACCGGATATGGCACTATTAGTATTCAGTAAAAGCGATAAGGCCAATGTCAACAGCAATTATTTGCTGATGCAGGGTGGCTTTCATATCTGTACTACTGATGCTAAACCTCCTGCCACCAATCCGCCGGTAAATCTGCTCTGCGGCTTATCCGGTATAGAAACGATTCTGTGTAATCCGCAAACGGCCACCTATGCTGGCGATCTGCTGTTTTTTACGGTTAATCAACCGGCCTATGCGCCGCTGTTCCCTATCCAGGATGGTCAGGATACAGCAGGCCAACCCTTACTGACCAATGATTATGTAACGGCATGGGCATCGATAGTACCATTTACCACCGGCAATGCAGTCGACAGTAATAATGTTGCGATCAGCTATCAATCGCAGCCGGAGGGCTCTTCACTGTATGGAGCAGGGACCATCAGCACAAAAACCAGTACACCATTACTGGGCTTCTATGCTCCCGTCACCGCCTACCTGCAGCAGGCCAATAAGTACACCAGCTTTCCTATGGCCTTTTACGGCTCTTTTGATAAAGGCCTTATCAATGGTGCAGACATTGCTGAATTCGAAAATAAAATCATCAATCCCTGGCGTAAAAAAACAATTGAAACAGCTGCATTGCCGCAGCTTATTGCGCATCACCAAAAGCGCAAACAACTCAAAACCGTTGCCGGAAAGCCATCCACCACACCGCAGGGATTAATGGTATATGTTGATGAGGGAAGCCAGAAATGGACAGACCTTATCCTGGCAAAAAATTATAAGGGCACTGACCCTAATCCAAAGCCGGAAGATGTACTCACTATGGATTTCACAGACCTGAATCCACGATTGCAGAGTGCCTTCCAGACCAATCAGCAATTCTTGGTGATCAGCTTTAATAAACCATTGCCGGAATCTTCTGCAGAAGGGATACTGGGCAACTTCAACAACACCATTCAACTGGAGGGCTGGCCCTTTATGCTGAATGTGCCGGAAGCCAATACTTATGGTCAATACAACAATGTACTGATCTTTAAATTCTGTAGCGGAACGGTAATGGATCGTGTACAAAATCCGGCCTTATGGACCAATAGCAACGATTTCAACGAGACCGGACAGAATGGTCTGAGCACGCTATCAGACTGGCTTACCGCTTATGTACAGGATGGTGTGAATCGTGGTAAGGATAAGGTTAATCCTGATCCTGACTTTGTCAATTTTGCTAAAATCGCCACTGATCCGGACTGGAATGGTATCCTGGCGCTGAAGACAGACATCAGCCTCTCTAACTTTCCGGAAGCGCTACAGGGGCTGCTTGCGGGCATAGACCTGTCCAAATTTAATGCACATCATTTTGGCATTAATGCCAACCATGTATCTGCGACGATTAATGATACCACAAAGCTGGTAGACATTACGATGGATAACCGAAGCTCTATGTTCTGTCTTATCTATTACGTAGATCCGGCATTTGCGCCTTATACCAATGATATCAATGCTTATAAGCAAACGCTCGATTTCAACCCCGTCAGCAACTTCGATTTTAAGACACTGATGCTGAAAGTGCTTTTCGAAAATTCGAAAATAAAAAGTTTTAAAAGTTATATCCAGCTCAGCATCTATGAGCTCTTTGGCAGCCCAACGAAACAAACACCAGGCAGGGATAATATCCTGATCCTGTCTGGTAGTTATGAAGACCATAATGGTGCGCCGTCCTATACCTTCAATGGTTTTGACGATGATTTGATACCAGTAGACAACCCGGTATTCGGCGCGGTGGAAGTATCACGCTCCAACTTCAGTACGCTGACACCAACATTGATCAGCCAGCAGGAGAAGCTGGTACATGCACAATTCTCTTTATGGGGTTATCTAAACTTCAGTAATCCTAAGGGTATGGATGTATTGTCCTTTGGTTCGGCAGACACCTCCAGGGCTAAGGAAGGGCTGGCCTACTCACAACTGCTGGTCAATATGAACTTCAGCCTGGATACCCCTGCTATAAAAAAATTCGAGTTCAACATAAGCCAGATCACGTTCGATATTCCTTCCAGCCTGCCGCGCAAAGCCAGCCTGTACAATCACTTTCCGATCAAGCTGACCGGTATGGTGAGCGGCGATGCTGGAAACCTTCCGGCCAAGCTGGACTTTATTCCGATCGCTACACCAGATGTAAGCTCATCGGGTGTACCCTCCGGTAAATGGTACGGACTCATCTATGACTTAAATCTTGGTACACCCGGCGCGCTGGCCGGCAGTGCGGGTTTCAAGTCTAGTATGATGATTGCCTGGTCTGTAAGTGACGGCACAATATTTACCGGAATCAAACTGCCCGGACTCAGCTCCCAGAGCAAGTTACTGAGCCTGCAGGGTGTTTTAAAACTCGACATCGGCACCATAAAACTGCTCATGGCCAAAACCGATAACAGTGCCAATGCCGCTACGGCATTCCTGCTGATGATGAACAATATCACCCTGAAGTTCTTAAGCAAAACATTCCCTTCCGGGGGCAATATAGATTTCTATCTCTTCGGCGATCCGGATACTACTACCCAGCCCTCCAGCCTGGGCTGGTACGGGGCTTACCAGAAGAAAAGCTAAACGAAATAAATATCAATGCAATAAAACACCTCCCTATTATGAACAATACCGCATTTACATCAAGAGCCAGTGAGTATAAAAGCAGTATGTGGCTTTTATACATTGCAGCCGCGCTACTCTACTCTTTAACAGCCTGTAGTCCAAAGCTATCCAAACCACCACAATCAGCATCGGCTAGTACCTCTTCCGGCAAACTGATGGTGGGTAGCCCTGCAGTTAAACTGGAAATTCATCATATCAATATCAACAATGGCGATGCCTCGGTAATCAGGATCGTTCATGCAGATGGTTCTGAAACAAAGGTGCTGATTGACGGTGGACAGATGTCTGCAGATCAAAGACTGCTCCCATATTGCAATGCCATGTTCAAGGATGCCAGCTTCAAATACGTCATTCTTACACATTATCACAACGATCACTACAATGGATTATTGGCACTGGGAGATGGCACTATCAGAGGCGAATATTACATAGACCTGGGTGGATATAACATGGATGGATTTGTCTCAAGCGGTAATTTATCCAAGATCCAGCCTGCCGACAATACCTGTCCCTGGACAGATACAACCGGAATATTCGGCGGCACCATGGATGACTATATTACAGCGATTGGTAAAGCTGCAGATAACTTCGGATTAAAACGCTATACCCCAATGACGACAACATCTGACAAGATCAGTGACCTTATTGGTGTGGTTGTACCCATCGATACTTTTATGATCGGAACGAAGACCTATCCCATAAATATGCGTTGCGTGGCGCTATGGGGGTTCACTATGAGCAGCACCGGTACTGCTGTAGACAACTGGAAGAATGGTGCCAGCAAAAATGATCCCTGTATTGCATTCGTACTGGAATGCGGAGAATTTCGCTATTTCTTTGGAGGTGATATGGGAGGTGATCCGACAGGAAGTTATATAGACCAGGAAACAACACTGGCCGGAGGATTTCAATACCTGTATAAAGGTGCAAAATCTTATTACAATCCGGGAGCCTCTTATGATGGTCACGTCTGTGGCTTTAAAGCCAACCATCATGGCAGTGCCCATAGTAATAACAGTACATTCTTAAACGGTATGCGACCAGGTGTTTGTGTAACTTCTGCAGGCAGCAATGAAGCGTGGCATCTACCATCTATTGACTTTTTGAAAAGACTGGCAGCAACAATTCCCCTAACACCGGCTTCGGATATACCCACCTTTGCTCCACCTTTTACCAAAGCTCAAGGCTTCTTTTTCACTAACCTATTCAATTTTACTGCGGGCAACTCCCTTACAGTCGCTAATGGCCTTTTTGCAGCACGCAATAAAACGGGCTATCAGTATGGTAATGCCCCGGGGCAGTTCAAGAGAAGCTATCAGGTAATCGTTGCTTTAAATAACAGCGTGATCAATTTTAGTAAACAAAGTACCTATGGAGTCGTCTCTGTAGACAGTGCTTTTAAAGTAAGTCCATTCCTTACCGTAATTGGTTGTCATCAGCGATAGTAGCCGCCGCAAAACCATATTTCAAACCCACGAATACAATCGTATTATGAGCCTGCAACAAATCGCTACCGATCTTAAAAAAAAGGTCAGCAACCAGCAACTCGCGCTGGATAACAGCATTATCAAGCAAGACAGTTTCGCTTTTTTGCTTTCCTATTTCACAAATAATATCATTAACCTTACAGGTATCAGCGATCCTGATAAACAGATTGCGGTAAAGGATAGTATACTGACCATTACGGCCAGTCAATCTCAGTACAAGCTGAGCACCAATGTAACCATTACCCTTACGCAAAAGGATGATGACAGCATCCGGAGCGACTACAATACCAACTTTACCAATATTACATTCAGCGGACTGAGCAGCTGGGGTATTATTCCTACTACGGTATTCGATCCTTCTGTGCTGCCCGTGCTGCCTTTCGATACGGTAGGGATGAGCATCAGTTCGGAACAGGGCGTACAAACCTGGATGGCTGCCAATTCCAAAAACACGATGGATCTGATCGGATCTATAGGTCTTAAATTAAATGGCATCGGGTTTTCGATCTTAAGATCGCCCAACCCGCTGGAAGGTGGATATGATACATCATTTTCACTCAAAGGAACATTCCTTTTGGGTAAATCAAACCTGAGCATTACGGTACAGGTTCCGGTCAGTATAAGTACTCCAAGAGGGCAATGGCTGATCGGCCTCCAATCGACGTCTACACTAGCCGATGGCATTGCAGACCTTACACAGATTGCCTTTGGCAATAACCTGTTCGCTTCTCTACCCCCGGGCTTCCAGGATGCTCTGCAGTTCAGCATTTCAGAACTGATGATCGTTTTCTCTTTAAACACCAAAGAGGTTAAATACATAAAAGTCAGCATCAACAGACCGGAGGACAAACCCTGGCTGGTAGTGGATGGATTTACCATCTTAAGTGCCGGGGCTACTTTCAGCCTGAATAAAAAACAGGATAAAGGTTTTGCCCTGTCTACCTACATCTTCGGCAAATTCCTGATCGGAAAACCAGAGTCTGCTACTAAGGTATACCTGAACGTAGAGATGTCTATACCCGGTGGCAGTAACGACTGGGTTGCCACCATCAGCGGATCGATCAATAACAATGGTTTTGATACGGTTTTTTCCTCTCTGCCCACAAACAGCGGACAGCCTATGCCTGCATTCCCGGTAGGTCTTTCGCTGGAGCAGATCACCCTCGACTACCTGACCATTGCTTTTAACCCATCCTCCAAAACACTGACGGCTGTAAGGTTTAGCGTAACCAGTATACTGGAGCTGAATATATTTGACCTGCTGAAAGTACAGAACCCCTATGCAGCACTGGACATTACCAATCCCAGTCTGAGTACACAACGCAGCATAACGGGTAAGGTAGGCGGCAGACTGGAAGTTGCTGGTATCCCTTTCGATGTATTGGCCAACAAACCGGCTGCCAATACCGGATGGACCTTCTCTGCGGCTATGCCGGCCGGGACTTCCATTCCCCTCCTCGACCTGGCTAAAAAATTTCTGCAGACCTTAAACATCACTTCGCTTCCCGACTGGGTCAATAAGGCTTCACTGGATATTTCAGGAGTAAAGCTTTCTGTATATATGCCTACGGCTGATGCTAAGGATCAGAATAAAAAGTACCATGTAGAAGGTTCTGTAAAGTGGGCTATTAATGTAAATAGCTTTGTGCTGCCCTCGCTGACGGCGACCGTAGCCATGGATTATACCAACGGTAAAGCCACAGGCACTATAGCCGTAGATGCTATTCTGCTGGGATTACCATTTAAAGTGGGGTACAAATTCGGCACCCCGGATACAGCCGTATACCTGGAGTGGCTGGGCATACAGGCCGATTACAAACACGACAGCACTACCCAGACCGATACCATCAGTATCACCTTCGCCAACATGTCGGTGGGAGAAATCATCACACACCTGATCGCCTCATTCGAGCCGGGCTTTACATTGCCCGCTCCGTGGAATGCCTTAAACTCTATCAACCTGAGTGGCCTCTCGCTCATCTATACTCAGAACAAAACAGATGCGACCAAGAATAAAATCGTTATTGCCTATACCAAAAAGATAGACCTTACTTTTATCCAGATCAACACAGTAACCATCACCAAAGATAATACCGGTGTATTCCTGGGCTTTGACGGCACCTTCCTGGGCATGAAGATCACTTCTGAGTCCACAGACCCTGAAGTGCAAAAACTTGCCGGTAAGGGAACAGATGTGCGGGATATGGGCAGCATACCGGTACCGGGTATGGGAGCACAGTACTTCGATCTTGAATATCTCGGTCTTGGTCAGCGCGTAGCCTTATATCCATATAAGGACCTGAAGACCGTTGAACAGGCTACAGATGCTTTAAAAAACGTCTTCAAAGCACCAGTGAAACCTGCACCTGGTCAGCCTCCGATACTGCCTATCAAAGCGAAACCAAAGGATCCTAACCCGCAACCCTCGCTGATCTTCAGTGAACAGAGTAACTGGCTTATCGCGTCCAGGTTTACCATTATCCAGGCGATAAAACTGGGCATCATTTTTAATGACCCTAACTTATACGGATTGCTGGTACAATTGGACGGTGATAAAATGAAAGCCCTTAACGGCCTCAAATTCCAGATCCTGTACAAAAAAGTCACCGATTCCGTAGGTGTCTATCAGGTAGAATTAAAACTACCGGATGCTGTACGGGAATTGCAGTTTGGTGCCATCTCTATCACCCTGCCGATCATTGGTATTGATATATACACCAACGGCAGCTTCAAGCTTGATTTCGGATTCCCATATAACATGGACTTCTCCAGATCTCTTACGGTGCAGGCATTCCCCTTTACCGGTTCGGGCGGATTCTACATTGCCTACCTTAATAATGTACCCTCAGACAATGTGCCCAAAACCACGCTGGGCAAGTTTAACCCTGTTATAGAATTCGGTCTGGGCCTGCAATTGGGTATAGGCAAGTCTATTAATAAGGGCATCCTTAAAGCCGGTTTCAGTATTACGGTAGTTGGTATTTTCGAAGGAGTCATCGCATTTTACAGTCCTAATACCGGTACACTGGGCAAAGACGAAACCTATTATAAAGTGTCCGCTACAGTAGGTATTGTAGGCAGGTTGTATGGCGAGATTAATTTTGCCATTATCTCTGCCTCACTGGACATTACAGTCTATGCTTATGTGCAGATGATTGTAGAAGCCTACCGTAAGATCCCGATCTACCTGGAAGCCGGTGTATCAGTATCGCTGCGGGTATCGATTAACCTCGGCCTGTTTAAAATACACATCAACCTGCACTTCTCTACTACTGTAAGTGCTTCCTTCACGATAGGATCGGATAGCCAGGCGCCATGGGATGTAACTGCACCTAAAGAAAAAAAGCTGCTGCAACATCGCAACGGTATGCTATTGGAGCAGCTGTATACACCAGTCAATCTGAAATGGCAACCGCTGATACTAACCGCCGCAGAAAAGCAGGATGAGCAGATATCTTTATACTTCTTCCCGCAACTTACTGTTGCCACCGATAACAGCACTCAGGCGGTACAATTTGCCAATATGCTGTACATCGATGCACCGGAAGATGGCAGTACGCAGGATGCTTCTTTAAACAAACTGGTCAAAGGCGTATTGTACTGGTGTATCAATGCTGCAATCAACAGCAGCAAGAGCAATACAACGCTGGATGACCTGAAAAAGGCAACGGTTACCAAAGACATCTTAAAGCAATTACACGCTTATCTTTCCGATACAGCAACCAATCCAAGTCCTGTTACCTATACTGATATTGAAGCATTCCTGAAAGCATACTTTACGATCAACCTTATGGATCCGGATGCTGCAGTAGCCAGAAACGCCTCCGGAACGCTGCTTACCGTTAATGCCAGTATCTTCCCTATGTTCCCGCTGCTGGAATTATCCTGGCAGCTGAATGGAAAGGATACTAAGCTCTCTGGCTATACGGTAGATGATACGTACATGAAAGCTGTGGCAGATGAGATCGCAAAACTGCAGGTAAATTACCGGAACAAACTGGAAAAGGATACCGACAGCGCAGCACAACAGGCTCATGGTGCCACTCAGGAAGACTTGCTGACTGCAGGAACACAATCCATGCCCACACTTGTATTCCAGGACTATATTCTGCTGGTAGCTAAAGCTGCATTGCAAGATGCGATAGACGAATTTGATAAATATACCTACGCGACAACCAAAAGCCTGAAAGATATAGTTACTTACTTTAACAGTCTCAGCTATACCCCACCTTCACCAGCCGATCCGGTTAAAAATGAACTGACTCCGGGTAGCATTGCTGTGGCTAATAGTGCAGTATTATTCAACAAAGACCGTGTTATAAATATTGCCGGAATCAAGTACCAGGTTAAGCATGGCGATACGGCTAAAATCATTGCCGATCTGTATCAGATTTCTGTAGCGCAATTAAACAATGAACAGAACAACAATATACAAGGGCTGATTGCAGAAAATACTAAAATACACATAACCGGTTTTGCAGACTACCCTGTTGCGGCAGGACAAACGATTGTACAAATTGCCCAGAGCATGACTGCCACTTCTGGCTCCGCTAATCCTTCAACAGAGCAGGTATGGAATGCTATTGCCACGCAAGCGGTATTACTAAGCCTGGCCATGCTGCAATTGCCGGACCTGAGTTATACCACCAAAGGGGATGACTCGTTTGAGCAACTGGCTACGCTATACGGCATCTCTATTGAGGACCTGGCAAATGATACCGCAAATGCGCAGATCGAAAACCTGTTTACCACAGCAAGCCTTTCGATTCCAGGACTGGAAGTACTGAATGTAGAAAATGTGGCAGATACTTTTGACACCACAGATAATATCGCCCGCATTTCCGGTATGGCAGCACGCTATTTCCTGCATGGTATGCGCCTGCCTGTGCCTGGTGATATGAATACTGTTTCGGCACTCTATGCGCTGACCGGACAGCAGTTCAGCCTGCCTGCACTGCTGATCGGAGACAAATTAAGCATTAAGCTAACCAAGACCAGCGATACATCTGATCCTTGCTGGCTGCAGCTGAATAATTCCTGCGCGGTAAGCAGCCTTACTATTCCGATCAAAGAAGATACCATCAGCCGTATACAGGATCTGGCCACCATTTCACTAAACCCTGATACTACGCCTAAACCGCCACAGGCTATGCCATTGGGTAAACAAACAGAAGAGACCTTTACACTGAAACCGGGTTTCGGCTGGCAATATCCCGGTAAGTTGACTTTACCGATCGGCACCGCTCCGGTACAACTGGCAGGTCAGCCTTCTATCTGGGGCTGCTCCGATGCGCTGATGAGCAGGATGCTTGCCCCTGCAGATAAAAACAATCTTGGTCTTGAAGTGATCAGACTGGTAAGAGAAAGCGCAGAAGGTGGTTTCAAACAGGAGCCGGTGAATTATGCATTCTCAACCGTACTGGAAGTATCGATACAGCAAATCACCGCTTCTGACGGCACACAAACGGGCAATACTTATGAAGTGATTGGTGCCAACGATACCAGTATTGTATTGCTGGAGCGACTGATACAATACATGAATGTTACGGGTAATGACAATTTCATTCAACAGATACAGGTATTATATCCGCCGGACAATACTGGAAATACCCCGACAGGCATGCAATCTGCGGCCAATGGTGACATCACCCTTGCACTGGTGCAGGCCAACCTGTCTACGGAAACCAACCCGGCTGTATTCGGGGTACCACTGATGATGCAGGAGGAATCTAAAAATACGCTCAATAGCTTTAAACAATTTATCAGCTATCTGTGGCAATGCAGCATTGTACGTACGGGTGGCTACTATCTGTATTACAAGACAGGTTCCGGAGATGGCTTGCCCACAACTATTTTCAGCAAAGGCCGCACGGCCAAGATCAGTGTGCTGATTACATATAAGGACAGCCTGTCTGTAAACTTTGTCAATAGTGTAGTTATTGCTACCCCTATCGATACCTCCAATACTACTGTTTATGTGAAAGCAGATAAATTAAGTACACTGACGGCCCTCACGACACCGGGCAATGCAGGCTTTATTCTGGAGCGCACTAAACCGGACGATTATGTACCGATCAACCCATACCCGGTACCCGCAACTCCGGATGCAAAGACACAGGATACCAACTACCTCAATTCCCAGTTCAACCTGGTTGGGTATCGTTTGATAGAGAATGACACGTTTAAAGGAGTGTCTTCTTTACTGCCTGCTGGGCCAACCCATGAACCCGGAGACAAGCAACTCAACAAATTAAAAGCCTTACCAGATAAGGCACTCGCCGAGGAAAACTGGAAATATAACAGTATTATTCCATTGGCTAAAAATGTAAAAGACGCCAAACGCATACAACCGGCAAAGAGTACTTATCCTGCTGCTACAGACGATCCATATGCCGGTATCGGCAGTAGTGTACAGGTACGTTTAAACTGGCAGGACATGTTCGGTAATACCATCAATACACCATTGTCCGACGGTACGCATGATATCACTTTAAACAATTTATATACCGATAACCTGTATACCCTGTCCCAATGGCCAAGTGTCACAGCTTACTATTCTTTCCCTGCTACGAACAATGTACCGCAGTTATTGGTCGACATCATCCTGGACCCGTACCGATACACGATTTCGGATAAAGTAACTAAGGCGGATGCCATCAGTAATGCGCAGATTGACCTGGTTACTTATCAGAAAATATACTTCCAGCTTATTCAGAAAGACATAAGTATAACACTCGAAAGCAGCATCAACAGTGAGGCGGTGCAGCCTGCATTCGCGGTGCAGGCCAGTATCTTGTCTGGCTATGCCGGAGATATATGGGCGTACCTGAATGCTGTAGTATTGAACCCGGAAACAGCTGTGGCTCCATCATGCATCTCTTTTAAAAATCCAATAGCACTACAAAATAGCGCACGGATATTTGAACTGACTGTGAATCTCACGATTAAGCGAACTGCTCATGTAGATCCGTTGTTTGCCGCAGTATTGCCGGTAAGTATGGCTGCTATTGCCTTAAAACCGGTTACCCGTGCAAGTGGTTCCGATACATCCGACAAGAATAAAGTCACGTCACTTACGGCATTTGCAACAGAATTTGAAGGTACATTCAAAGACCTTCCGGCTGCAGGCAATTTCCTTAAAATAGCCACAGGACTGGACAGGCTGGACAGCGAGGAAACGGATAATAAAGTATGGGTAGTGCATTTTGATACGAACGGGCAGGATGGTATCTATTACACCATCGACAATACACAGCAATATTTCTATGCTCCGGTGCCCTTGGCCAATAACCTGGAAACCTATGACAAAGTAAGTATCAATGAGTACAAATCCGGCGAAAATTACCCTTACGGCACACCACAATTAAAGACATTCTCTGACATTGACCTGGACAACTGGGGCAGAACTTGCCTGGAAGCCATTGACAGCTTCCTCACTGCTGAATACGCGACGCCGGCTTTCCTGATTGATAATGGCATCAGCCTGCAAAAAGTACTGGATGCGAAAGAACTGATCGCAGAAGGCATTGCCGGAAATGTTGACATCATCATCCAACCGGAAAACCCGGATGAAAGCAGCAGAAAGCAAGCCAGCGAAAAACTGAAACAACAGGTGCTGATACAGTTATCCAATGCTTACAGGATCAATACGATTGTACAAAATGTAGTGACGGTGAAGCATGGATTCGAGGGCAGCAATGAACCGGTAGCCCAGGGACCGTTTGTACCTCAGCTATATGGCTCAATGTCCGGTACCCTGAGCGATACCCTTATGGCCAAACATGCTCTTCTGGGTGCGGCAGAAGTACCCTCTGAAGAGTATACACTGTCAACTGCAAAAATACCTTTAGGTAATGGCAAGTCATACCTCACCTATCTGTTCGATGCCAAAGAAGCGGACAAGCACAGCAGCTTTAACTTCAGCGATATGACCTATAAGGTTGCTTATATTGAGCACCAGATAGACAAGGTGGACAATATGGGTGATTACCATGCCTCATCCTGGCTCACGATGATTATTCCGCTGGAGTCCTCTATGGCCGCTGTAGGGCCTGTACAGATACCGGTTGCATTGAGAAGTTATCCTACTCCACCTTCGCTTACCGACCAGCAGATCGTCTATGCCGCATCGGGAGGTCCCGATACCCAAACGACTCTTGAACAAGCAGTATTATGGGACTATTCATTCAGTTACCTTCCGCCAAAAGCCGGACAGGACCAGATACATGCGCAGTTGCAATTTAATACCGGCGGGCAGGGCCAGTTGAAGCATCAGTACTTCCAGGATGGAGACGGTAATTATGACCCGACTTTGCTCCCTGCAACATTAGCACAGTTCATTTCCGTTTATCCGGAGATTAAGAAAGATTTTGTTTCGGTATTGCTGCAATCACCTACCGATCCAAAAGCGGCCAAAGCGGTAGCTGCCTTTGCTCAGCTGATCAATAATGTTGGTACGGCCTGGAAACAATGGAAACAGGTTAAGGATGGCTTCAGACTAATGCAGCAAAATGCCCTACCCATTCTTACCTATGATTACGACATCATTGAATCTCCCTCAGACAACACACCTGAAGCCAAACTGGTGATCAAAGTATTGCCATCCGGAACCGCACCGGCATTGACAATGGACTTGCCCGGATATACAGCCGAAACGGACGGCAGTGGTACATTCTACAAAATGGTCAACAATAAAAAGGTTTATCTTAAATACGCAGATAAAACGACTGTTGCCAATCGCGACCTGAGCCTCTGCAACCAGAGCATACTGGAAGTACAGAATGCCTGGTCTGGTGTTATCCTAACCAGGAATGAAGATCTCGTCAGGAAAACAGATGGTACGTATAAAAAGACAATGGACGCATTTATTTACAAAACGCCACTGGTGAGGTTCTATAATGAACTGGTTCCTCTACTCGTATGTAATGAAAGTATTTATATTGCTGAAATTACCAATCCCGGCAAACCGCAGCAGCTCAACCTTGCAAGGCATCTGCAAAACCTGTTTAAGACTTTGCTGAGTAACAGCAATAACCTCAACCAGATGATCAAGGTAGAATGTCTGTATCAATATAACCTGAAAGGGACTGACGATTTTAACCAGATCACGATACCGGTATTACTGGCCACGCCTACCTTATTCACGTTAGAAACCGACTGGAATATCGGAACTGAAGGGGAGTACTGTAAGGATACAAATAGCTTTACCTGTAATATAACCACGACAGTGCTGTCCTGGTTTGCGGACAACCACCCTTCGCGGAATAATGGTTGCCTGAAATGGATTATAGAGCTGTATGACGCTTCAGGAAATAAGCTGCCTATTCTGAAACTGGACAACCTTGTATTGCCGGTCAAATATGTCAGTGAGTTAAGTTGAGTCTATTTCAAAGCGGATAATAATTGACCCGATGCACTTAAAACAAAGCGCTGTTGTGATACAATAGCGCTTTTGTTTGTAAAGCCAGACATAAAAGGCAAATGTTATGATTGGCAAAATCTATTGGGATACAACGTAAATATTGGGATTTTTGCAACTTAAAGATTTATCATCATATGCAATCATTACAAGGAAAAACAGCAATTATTACCGGTGCAGGTAAGGGTTTAGGAAAAGCTATGGCTGTAGCTTTAGCTGCTGAGGGCGTTAATTTAGGACTGATCGCCAGAACGGCTTCTGACCTGGAGGCACTGTCAGAAAGCTTAAAAGCTATAAACCCTGACATTACTGTAGCCTATGCCACAGCTGATATCGCACAATATAATGAAGTAAAATCTGCGGTAGCCTCCATTACTGCAACACTTAAAACAGTAGACATATTAGTTAACAGTGCAGGCATTTTCAAAGCGGGCGGGATATTGGAACTTCCGGTAGAAGAGTGGGAACAGGTCTTCAATGTAAATGTACTGGGCACCTATTATGTAGTGCGTGAGGTGCTGCCATTTATATTGCAGCAAGGCCAGGGTGATGTGATCAACATTGCATCAACTGCCGGCACCAAAGGAAACGCTAAACTGAGTGCTTACGGTGCATCGAAAGCAGCAGTTATTAATTTCAGCGAAAGCATGATGCAGGAACTGCGCAAATCGAACATCAGGGTGAGTACCTTAAACCCGAGTACTATTGCTACCGACATGGCATTAAATGCAAACCTCACGGACGGTAATGAAGAGAAAGTATTGCAGCCGGAGGACTTTGCCTTCCTGGTTGTAAATAATCTGAAACTGCCACAACGCGCGTTTGTAAAGGATCTGGGCCTATGGTCTACTAACCCTTAACAGGCTACATGCATCAGCAATACTGATCTGAATACACATAATCTGATAGAGTGCCACTCCTGTTTAGTGGCACTTTTTTATGCAGTATTGTTAATGCATTTCACGTTTTTAGTAATACTTTTAAACACTAAAACACCATACCATGCGCATCAGAGAAGCCCGGATCAGTGATATACCCTCAATACAAATAGTACGGAATGCAGTTAAGGAAAATATGCTTTCTGATCCGGCATTGGTAACGGACCAGGATTGTGAACTGTTTATAACCCAGCGGGGCAAAGGATGGGTCTGTGTTGCAGAAGATAAGATCGTCGGGTTTTCTATTGCTGACCTTGTGGAAAATAATGTCTGGGCACTATTTGTACATCCAGACTATGATAAACGAGGCATCGGGAAACAGCTGCATGATATCATGCTGGACTGGTATTTCACCCAGGGTACTACCACAATCTGGCTCGGTACTGCACCGGGAACACGGGCAGCCTCATTTTACAGAAAGGCCGGCTGGACAGAAGTGGGCACACATGGAAATGGAGAAATTAAGTTTGAAATGAGCGTCGAAAAATGGACCCAGATTAACCCCTAAATACAGCTGATAAGATCGCAGTATATGGCTGCGTATCGGCTTATTCCTTTATGCTGCATTGCCCTGAAACATAAACCAGCATAGTATTCAAAGGCCCAATCCGATCTGTTGCAATCCGGCTATAATGACAAAGCCTCCTGCTTATGTGCAGGAGGCTTTGTCATTATAGGATCTATCTGAATTATTGCTTCACAATTGTACTGCTGCGCTGTTCTGCACCAGTATTGAATTGCAGGAAATAACTACCGGAAGGTAAGGCCTGCATATCTACTGTTGTTTTGCCCGCTGGTAAAGTGTAGCTGCGCACCAGTCTTCCGCTGATGTCGTACAGGGATGCTGTACCAGGTATGGAGTTTACGAGCATCACCTTATCCGTAACAGGATTAGGATATACATCAAACTGCAACGTGGATTTGATTGTTGCGGTTACGATTTCGCTGTAGGCATATGCTCCATCAGCAGTAACCATTTTGATGCGGTAAAATAATTTTCCGTTCACCCCTTCATCTGTATAAGCATACTGTTGTGTACCTATACGGGATGCGGTAGTATAAATGGTCTGGAACGTACTGCCATCAAGGCTGCGCTGCAATTCCATTTTATCAGCAGCGTTATCTCCCACAGCAGTCCATCTTATAGCACAGTTACCCTGCTCTGTAGCTGTTGCTTTAATATCCATCAGTTTAATAGCCAGTATTGTGCTACCCGTAGTAAAGGTCAGGAAAGACGGGCTTGTTTCCGGCTCTCTTGTTCGGGTAAGGGGATCAAGGCTACCCATGATGATACCATCATTATCGCGCAGGGCCTGACGATCAAAGGTTACATAATATGCTGTGTTCGCAGCAAGAATCGTTACCGGGTTGATGGTGATTGTAGCAGTACCATTGCCCGTTACCAGGGCACCGGTTACCGGTATGGTTTCTACAATACTATTGTCGCTCAGTTTGCGAATATAGATATTCCCGGAACCTTTAAACATTACTTCACTGAAGTTGAGTACAATATTTGCATTGCGGTCTACAGCCAGTGCGCCATTTGCCGGAACTGTACTGGTTACTGCAGGAGCAGCACCGATATTGGTCAGGTAAACATCATTGCCTGTACCAGCTACGCGCACCCAGATATCGAGGTCGCCATCTGCATCTACATCGGCTACAGAAGCACCCACAGTTAATGCAAAGTTGGCAATACCGCTTGAGGAATATGCAGAGAAAGGATGAATGGCCGGAGTAGAAAAAGTACCCCCATCGTTCTGTATGTAAACCAAGGGTGTACCCACTGCGGTAGTATACAAGACATCAGGATAGCCATCTCCATTGAAATCCGCTACCGATGCTGCACCTACACCTCCTGATGCTGTAAATTCCAGGCCTGTGGGTAAAGCAGCACTTACATAAGTTCCGGCGTCATTGCGCATGTATATATCATTACCGGCATTGATCACCCTGAACCATACATCCAGATCACCATCGGCATCGAAATCTGCAATGCTGGATGAGGCGGTAAACGCAAAACCCGTAGGGCTGCTGGCTGCAAAATTTATAAATGGATTACCGCTACCGGGTACGCTAAAGGTACCGGAACCATTATTCTGCAGGTAGACAATGGCCCCACCCGCTGCTGTTGTGTAGGCGATATCGACTTTTCCATCTCCGCTGAAGTCGGCTACCGCAACAGCCTGCACGCTGCTGGCAGTGAATTCCATGCCGGAGGGCACTGCTGCACTTACATATGTTCCGGCATCGTTGCGCAGGTATATATCATTGCCGGCTCCTGAAGCCCGGAACCAGATATCGAGATCACCGTCACCGTCAAAGTCAGCGGTAGTAGAACTTGCACTTAATGCAAAACCAGCGGGTGTACTTGCGGTAAAATTTGCAAAAGGATTGGATGATGGTGTACTGAAGCTACCGGAGCCATTATTCTGCAGGTAGACAAGTCCGGCAGCTATACCCGAATGATACAGGATATCTGCTGCTCCGTCTCCGTTGAAATCTGCAACTGTATAAATGCCCGGACTGCCCGAGTTATACTCTAAGCCGGCGGGTAATGTTCCGGTGCTGTAATTACTTTGTGCGGAAGCTGCTCCTGCAGTGCACAAAGCACCAGAAAGCAAAAAGAGGAAATGTAGAGGATTATGTTTCATATTAAGGTGAATTATTCTAAATTCAAAAATAGAAATAAAATATTGATGAACATTCACTTATGTAAACAAAATAAAAAAATAATCTATTCCTAAATCTTGTTTTACATTTTTTATTTCATACATTTGAGTATTAACAAAAACTCCTCTAAATTGTTCTTTATGAAAAAACTGTTATTAGCCGCACTGGCACTGACGGGCACTGGTATTGCTGCTGAAGCCAATATGCTGACTGTAAACAACCTCACACCTTGTACTTATACGATCAGCTTATCTGGTGGTAGCGGTACGATTATTCCACCAGGTACCAGCACCTTCTACTCTTTTGGTACAGTAAACATTACTGCGATCAAAATCATGTGGGGCGGTGGTGTTACACAGGTAAATGTAGGATACGGTAGCCCTTACCATAACAGTATAGGCCAGCCAACACCAACATGCCTGGCTCCAGGAGGGTTTTATACTGCAAGCTGGGCTCAAGCTAGCCCTACTGCAGATGCGACTATGGTTATCTTCTAAATCGTTTTAAACCTCATTTAATCCTCAAATATTCCTTTATGAAAAAACTATTACTGGGTGCATTTGCCCTGATCGCAACAGCAGGTATCGCTAATGCCAATACCTTAACGGTAACTAACCTGACGGGTTGTCCTTATACACTGAGCATTTCCGGATACGGTTACGCAACTATCGGTACAGGAACATATGTATTCAACTCTTTAAGCGGTACAAACATTGATGCTGCTAAAGTACTTTATGTATTCGCCAGCGGTGCCAATACCGGTCTGGGTGTCGGCCTCACTTCACCTTACGCAAACACTGCAGGACAGCCTACTCCTCCATGTCTTACTGCTGCATATTTCACAGCAAGCTGGTCTCAGGGTTCTGCTACCGCTAATGCATCACTGGTTATTTTCAACTAAGCTGATATATCGGTTAAACATAGCGCTCCTGCATATGCAGGAGCGCTTTTGTGTATATTACTGCTAATCTAACGGTATACATCTCTTATATACAGGCATTTCACTCTGATAAAATGCAGCTCATTCTGATAGGGTATTTAAACAGATGTCTCAGGCAAAAAAAATCCAATTAATTGAATATCAAACACTTAATAAAACCCGAAAAATTCAGGCATATTTCTGGCACTGATCATAACCAAACAAAAATCATTAGTTATGATTCACAAGAACGAAGCTGCAATTGCCATCATAGATATTATGCCTGAAGCGGAACAAGATATACAAACTGCTTTGAATAAAGGTGCTTTTGCGGTCGTGCAGCTATTTACACAAAAGATTAAACAACTGGTAGCAGATGAGCGCCTTGCCATGGCGGAACAGGCGATGAAAATAATGGATAAGATATATGGACAGGGCGATCATCTCTTAAAACTGGCCGTGGAGCATACATTTATATTTTCACTCCGCAGCATTGCTGCACGCACAAAAAACCCTTGCTTTTGGGGCTGCGTACCCATGGGCTTATACACTGCGTATATACACCAGATATACCGCTCAAATATTTAAGATCATTAACTTTATACAAAAATAGCGGATGCTAGTGCATCCGCTATTTTTAGTGTTGTATAAATACGCTTATGCATCTTTGGCATGCGCAATCAGATAGGCCCTCACCAGTTTACCTTCTTCATCGGTAAGCTTGGCTTTCGGGATCATTCTTTTAACGGTCTTGTTCCACTGTTCCGGCGTTTTTGAATCCGGTTGTTTCAGTTTATGACACTTCGCACAATTATTAATGAATAATGTTTCTCCCTTTGCAATCTGATCCTGGGAGTATTGTGCTTTTATCTGCTCTTTACTTTCTACCGGCAGAGATCGTATAACCTGGCTTGCTTTTGGATAACATCCTACAATCGTAAGCGATACCATACAGCCAAGTATTATGGATTTGGGCATGTTCATAATAATTATGAGTTGATTCACCTAAAAGTAATCTTTGTCACAAGATTGTCATAGCGAAAGCACTAAACTTAACAAATAATTAAATAACAGTACGCTTTCAGATCCAGGACTCTTAAAAGAATACGTTTCCAATACCAGAGGAATTAGCACTAATGCTTAACTTGTCTGATATGCTTCCCGAATAACGCGCCCATTGCTGAGGACATGCTTTATTATTTTTCTTTTGCTATTACTGCAACACCCAACGTCTGCACAGATACGCAGCTACCTGCGCTTCTTTACCGACAAGGGCCTGCAACAGGATAAAAACGGTTTTGCATCAATTGCGATATCTTTATTACCAACAGGATCAGATAAAAAATGCTGCACCAAACCGGTGCAGCATTTTGAGTTATCAAAACAAAGCAATGAAGAATTACCTGTTTAGTACTATTTTTTGTTTTGGCAAACTCCAGCCACCTTTTGTATCCTGTACAGAAAGGAAGTATACCCCCGCAGACAAATTTTCCGGTATGGACAACAACACCGTATTGCTACCCGCAATCGCATTGTACTCCTTACTATATACCGCTTGTCCTAACTGGTTATACAGGTGTATCGTTACCGTACGCGGCTGGTTGAGGTTAAAGGCAAGTCTGGTCGCGTCACCTGAGTTGATCGGATTAGGGCTTACACTAAAACTTTCTGCTCCTTTGGATAATGTTACAACACGTACGTCGCTGTATTCTGTAAACTTATCATGGTCTACCATTTTCAGGCGATAGTAGTTATTACCTTGCAGCGGTGTGTGGTGTACCGCCTGATAGTGGCGCGGAGCACCGATAGCTGGTGTTGTGGCTACGGTTTCAAAAACAGACTGGTTTGCAGACCATTCAATTTCGTAGTGATCCGCGTTGATCTCAGCATGTACATCCCAACCCAACAGAACCGTTCCTTCACTTGTTTTTTCAGCAGTAAAGTTATCCATTTTCACAGGCAGCGGTACCGGATGATCAAAATCCTCTACTTCTCCGTTGCTATAGATATTATCGTAACCGGTAAATTCAATCGGCTGGTCTGATACAATCAGGCGCACTTTATAATTGTTGGAAGAACCTGTTAATGGTGGGGTAACCATTACATTTTGTATAGATGGTACGCCTGCTGTAGTCACTACACCGCTACCGCTGTAGAAAGCATTTGCACCGGAAGGATCTACATCATTCGTAAAGTTACCGTCATTGTTCCAATCGATCCACATACCGTAATATACTGTTTTGCCCGGTGTATTACTATTCAGCGCAATAGACATAGGTGCAGGTACACCGCCCAGTAGTACGGGATTAGCATTACTCAGACCATCATCGTAGGTATCGGTATTGACACCCGCTGCCGGTGCTGGTTCTGTGCTGATGCCAGCGCCTGCCCAAACAGCGTCTGGAGCAGAAGGCACGCCAGTAACAGAAGGACAACCTTTGATGCCCGCCTGAGCCGAAGGCCAAGGTGCTGTCAGATCGGAGTAGTCAAAAGCACCTGCCTGACCCACTTCAACATCTGAATAGGATTCACAACCATTTGAACCGAGCAGACGATAATGACCTGGTGTAGTCACATTAAGTGTAGAACCAGTACCTACCTGAGCGCCCGTAGCTACGTCGTACCAGGTATAGGTCAGTCCCGCAGGAGCAGTGCCTCCCGGCATGAATAATGCAGTAGCAGGGATAGCGGTTTTAGTGATTGACGGGCCCTGATAAGACACGCCCAAAGCGGCGCTACCAGCATCAGGTCCTTTGAAATAATCTACTTCTATGCTATGATATCCTGTAGTGAGGTTCAATACAGCTGAAGAAAGTTCTGTCAAGGCATGCGTACCATCATTAGAGATCACCAGAGAACCATCGATATACAGGTTACTACCATCATAACTATTCAGGAAGAAGGTATATGCACCCGCTGTAGTGATATCAAGATAGCCGCTATACTGTACCCCAATATTTTTGGTGGCGGCTGTTACACCACTGAGTCCTGCCAGGTTCATCTGGCCGGTCGTGCCGGTGGCCGTAGGCATCTGGTTATAAAAACCGGTAACCACGCTGTCAAAATCCGAACTGGCGTACAGAGAAGGTGCTTTATAATTAGCAAAGGTCTTGTATTGTAAACCCTGTACGTAATTGGTTGCCGATAAGGTGACAGATGGTGTCGCACAGCTGAGCATTACCGGATTGGTACCTATTGTAAAATTCGGGACAGAAGAACCACTGTTAACGGTAACAGTTACCGTATCAGATACCGCACAACCATATTTATCATAATAAGTACAGATATAGGCACCTGCCTCTGCAGAGGTTGCACTATTGATCGTGAAATTGGCTGATGTACTGGTAAAACCGTTCGGCCCGGTCCAGCGGATACTGTCTGCGACTGCCCCTCCGGCAGCTGAAGAAGAGAGGATGATAGAAGATCCTGCACAGGCTACCAAAGGATATGGAGTAGCATTTACATCGGTGATTGGCGCATTGACATATACACTGTCCGTATAAGAACAGCCATTTGCAGCATTAACCGTTACCTTATACCAACCGGCATTACCAGCATTGACTGTAGGCAAGAGTGGTTGCTCTGCTATACTGTTAAAGCCATTAGGGCCAGTCCAGGCATAGGAAGAGATTGTGGCATTGTATGCCAGCGCGCGGCTGTCCAGGCGTACTGAATCAGTACCACAGGTGTGCACTGCTTGCGGGAAGGTAGAGATATCACCAAAATCGGAGAAGTTGCTGAAATCTCCGCCACCGCCGGCATTACTGAATATATTCTGATAGAAAGAAAACTTGCCGAGGGTATTCGTTATGGTTATAGTAGCTCCCGGAGTAAAAACACCGGTAACGTTTTTACGGCAATATTTCCAGCCGGGATAGCCCGGTACATCTACAAAATCGGCAGCGGTTAATACACCTGCATTGCCGTTTACCAGGAAGCCGCTCTCCGCCCCTGCAGGAACCACTGCATTAAAGTATGTAGTAGTTGCACTCACCGGATATTGGAATGATACCAGAGAAGAGCCGTTACAAGGCTTGACTGGTGTCAGGACAGCACTTCCTAATTCCGTAGTGCTTCCTCCCACCTGATAGGCCATTATAGGGTTGTCGGAATGAATATAAGCTACATTCTTACCTGCAGGAAGAATGTACTTGACCATCTGTCCTTTATTCACCACAAGTGTAGTGGTGGTGGTACCGTCAAATACTGTAATCGTCGTACCATCCTGTGTGCCGGTCAGGAAAATCGTTTCCGGAGTACTAAGATTGGTCCTGATGTCTACATAATCAGTACCGAGCTTTGAGATAGGAACCAGCTGATCACCTCCGTTGTCGGCGGCACCCCCGTTTCGTAGTAAATCATCGATATAAGTAACAGCGACCAGGTTATTTGAGGTGATGGTAGATCCCCCCAGATGCACCCCATTAAAAATGGTATTGGCCGCCTGGTAACTCTGACCCTTATTCAGGGTAATGGTAAAGGGAACATTCGCACCATGTCCTACAATCGCTTCAGAAGGTGTAATGGTTACAACTGTATTGTCTTCGGTAGCCGTAATGACGAACTCACTTGTAGAGCCCGGGTAGTTAGCCGGAGCTTGTGCATAAATATTTTGTCCCGGTACAATAAAGGATGTACCCAGTGCATTAGGGCCCTTCCATGGTATAGAACCATAGTTATTACCCGCTTCATCGGCATAATAGCCAACCATTTCTCCCCATACCCGAACACGTAAGCCCCGGTTCAGCACTGCATTGGCAGGCGCCGTCTCAATCTGGGAGATGAATGATGTCATATCAATGGTTTGCGAAACACCGGGAGCCAGTGTGCCGCTGATCGGTGCAAATGTGGGGTCTGCGGGCATGTCAATAACATAGCAATTGCTGGAAGATCCGGCACCCGTAAGGTGAATTTTTTGTGGTGTTTTGTACCCTGTAGCCCATACGGGTACCCCAAACCAGAAATCAAAATCTTCCGGTGTGGTCGTAGGACATTGTCCGAAGCTACTCTGGCCTCCGAACAGGCCCGCGAATAGTACGCTGGCAAAGGCAATTTTTTTAATCATGAGTGTGTTAGTTTTAATGGTAAATAATTACAAATTCATATTTAAATACAATTCCTATAGGTTATCTTGGCTTAAGCGGATCAAAGATAGAAGTAGTATAGTATGACTTCAGCCAAACTGTATGTAAGCAAAATGTTATTATGTTTTTTTTGAATACAAATAATACAACTCAATTGCTCATGAATTATAGTTAATCGCATATAAGGAATTAAAGAATCGTTAATGACATGAACCCTGCACTTTTCTTAATTCCTTACACATTATTTTTTTTACCATAAAAATATCTGCATAAGAATGAGGATTGTGTAAGCACCTCTTATATGGAAGCGCCCACGATAAGCAAGAGTTCAAAACAAACAAAGCGATAACTGCATGCAGTCTTAAATGCTATTGCAGCAAGGGGTTAGAAGGCTTCAAATAATGATCTGTACAGAATGTATCTTAGTCTTCCAGATGGCTATGATATACACATACCCGGATGCTAAAGCAGGGGTATTGATGAAGCAAAAGATATGATGGACAAAGTACAGAATGAGGCAAAAAGCCATGATGATGAGCCTACGGCATATTCGTATCAGTATGGAGTACCCACATCTGTCGCATGCAATATATAGATGAGTATCAGCTAAAAATATCTGTTCAAAAGCTTGCTATTTCAAAATAAAATTGTAAATTATTATTATATCTGTGTAATAATTGTACTACAAGAGCATCCTATTCAAGGGATGCTCTTTCAATATCATTCGGCTTCAAATGCAGTACCAACAAGATTTTGCAGCATTTTTACCCTTGTAGTAACACATTAAGGAAATCCGCACTTTTTATAGACCAATAGAAAATCCCTATTCCATAAGTTGCTCAGAATCAAATAAAAGGAATAGCTTTGCACCCAACTACCTATACCCGGAAAAAGCCAATTAAGATTTAATTGAGTAATATTTCCCACTTTCTAACAAAGTAGCCTGAAAATACCCGCAAAGGCAGGTAATATTAAGGTGACTGTAATGAAAACATACCATAACTGCTCTGTGTACTGTTCCAGTATACGAACAGCATGACTATGTTATCATGTCCGGCATGCCCACAAGGAGGTTCAGGATTTACCTGATTCGACCTGGTATTGATTCCGGAGCAGTAATTACTTTCTGAAAGACAAAATATCTGTTTTGAGCGGCAGATATGGTGATAGAAAAGATACATCTACATGTATTTTAATTGCAGTTTATACAAACGCATATCTATTTATAAAAAAGTTTTTTATCACTAAAAGAGTTATGAAGAGAGCACTTTTACAATTTTCAGGCTCTGCCATATTACTGGCAGGAGCCCTGGTCTTCGGTACCGCTGAGACGGCCTGGACCCAAGCCCCAACTTCGTTAAGTTATCCGGCTACAAACGTATTTATTGCTAATGTAAGCAATGTGTACCTGGCACCCAACCTCGCGGGAAATGCAGCCAGCTATACCATTTCTCCGGCATTACCAGCAGGTTTAAGCTTCAACACCAATACCGGTGTAATCAGCGGAACCCCTACTGCAGCCAGCGCAGCAACAACATATACGGTTACTGCAATCGGTACCAATGCATCGCAGACTACATCTACGACTACAAGCATCCAGGTTACCAACAACTATTTCAACAATAACTATGCTGTAGTAAGCTTTACCAACACATCTGTGATCAATGGTAGTACCGGCGCGGCTATTACGAACCTGAGCACCCCGAGTACCGGTACTACAGCAGGCGATGTGGTAGTATACCGTGGTGTAGCTACATTAAGCGGACAAGCAATTGACTGTATCGTAAAAACGGTATCAATTACTTCAGGAACAACCTTCTCGGCTTACGATCAGGAGGCTGCATCCGGTAGTAACTTCAGTAGTAATGATCCTAAATTCTTCTCTCCGCAGGTAAGTTTCCCTAGCGGTGGCGGTAGCATCCAATACAACTTCCAGTTTATCCTGGGTGGTTCATACAACCTCTCAACACAAACCGGTAGCAATGTAATTCTGCAGAATGTAAAAATCAATACCTACGATATCGATGGTAATGGCCAGAGTAATTCTAATCAATACAATGAATTCGGTGGTTTCTCTACCAGCGAAGTAGGTAGCGCAACGTCTTTAGATCCGGCCGTATATAACACCAGCACTGGTCTGACGACATATCGTTCTTCGACTACGGCAAACTCTTCTGTAGTAACTGCAGATCCCACCCGTGTACGTGTAACCTATAATAACATCAGCGATTTCAGCGTGCGTGTTGGTGGTGCAGGTACTGCATACTTCTTCGTTGACTTCAGTGCAGGACCAGCATTTTCTACGGCTGTAGAAACAGACGTACCAAGTGTAGACCTGAATACTAACCAGATCGGTGTAAACAACTTCGGTGCCGGTTGTGGTACGAATATGAACTTTACCGAAAGCAGCCAGACCAATATCACTCCTACTACCGGTTCTAACCTGAGCAGAATGCAGGTAAGCTTCCCTACTGCGGAAATCCTGAATGGTACTAACGAGCGCCTGATTGTAAACGGTGCAACCAGTGGTGGTACCCTGGCATTAAGTTCAGATATCACTGCTACTACTGTGGCATTAGGTGGTGTTACCTATAATGTTGCTTCTACTACTGCAAGTGGTGTACGCACAATTGTATTCGACAAAACTAACTTTACTATTGCACAGGCAGAAGCCTTACTGGATGCCCTGCAATATAATAATAATGCAACGACACCGACTTCCGGTTCCCGTAACTTTACGGTAAATGTGCGCAACAGTGCATTCCAGAGCCCTAATGCAATCATGACCGCTACCCTGAACTGTGTATCGATCAGTGGTAATGTATTCCATGATGTAAATGCAATGGTAGATAATACTGTTAATGCAACCGGTACTGCAGGACAATTTGCAGCAGGTAGCCTGTATGTGGTACGTGTAAATCCTACCAACAACCAGGTTATTGATGCACAACCAATCGCAGCAGGCGGTGCTTATTCTTTCGGTACTGTAACTCCTGGTAACTATAACCTGTATGTAAGCACAACTAATCCTACAGCAGGTACTACGTTCACCGCAGCTACATTCCCTGCTAACTATATCGCAACTGGTGAAAACTTAGGCGCTACAGCTGGTACTGATGGTCTGACCGATGGTAAACTGACTGTAACAATCGGTTCTCAGAATATTACTAATGCAAACTTTGGTTTACAGATTCCTCCTACTACAAGCAACAGCACAATCAACAATATCGCGAACCCTGGTGGTTTCAATGGTTATGTTATCCCTAACGGTACTTTCGTAACTAATGATGCTGATGGTGTGATTGACAGTATTATCATCAACAGCTTCCCTACCGGTGCTAACTATATCAAAATCGGTTCTACTGTATATACCAATGGTGGTAACTGTCCTCCGCAATCAAGCTGTGTTGCATGGCCTGCTGGTGGTGTAGTGGTACCTTTTGCTTCTGGCAACCCGGTTCCTGCAATCTCTGTAGACCCTACACAGGAAGGTACTGCTTCTGTAGTAATCAACTTCTCTGCATGGGATAATGGCCGCAGCCTGAGCAATGCAAGCAATGTAACCCTGAACTTTATCGGTACTTCTTATTATAACGTAAGCGGTAATGTATGGAACGATGCAAACGGCAACGGACAAAGAGGTGGTACAGAAAACTTGGTGGCTCCTGTTGATGCCGGACAAACTTTATATGCTTTGCTGGTTCAGGAAAACAATACGTACTCTGGTGCTCCAACGATCCTGGCTTCTGCTGCTGTAAATGCAACTACCGGCTATAGCTTCACTAATGTGCCTGGCGGTAATGACTATACTATCCGTATCGTAGCCCGTACAACTGCTCCGGTATCCGGTGCTGCAGCAACAACTGTTCCTGCTAACCTGGCTACTAAATGGACTGGTGTAAGCACTAATGCTAACGGAACAATCACAAGCGGTCTGAATACAAACAACCTGGGTATTTCACTGCCCGCTTTAAATGCAACCAAAATCAACCAGAACTTCGGTATCGAACAAGCTCCTGATGCAACAAATGTAAACACAACTATTCCAGCCCCTTCAGTAGGAACACTGCTGACACTGAATGGTACTAATCCTTCTTTACCGGTTCCTCCGGCTACAGACCAGGAAGATGGTACATTGGCTTCAGGTGCAACATTCACTGTAGTTTCTTTACCTCAGTTCACTACCCTGAAATATAACAATGCTAACGTTACTGTAGGTCAGCGTATCGACAACTTTAACCCTTCATTGTTACAGATCCAGATCACCAACAGCACTGTAGGCAAAACAGGAACTTCATTCCAGTTCAACTACCGCGATGCCGCTAATGTACCTGGCCCGAATAATGCTACATATACTATTACCTGGAACACTCCGCTTCCGGTACAGATGGGTGCTTTCAATGTGACTAAAGCAGGCGAACAAGTAAACCTGAACTGGATCACTTATACTGAAACACAAAACCGTGGCTTCTCTGTAGAACGCAGTGAGAATGGCCGTGACTGGAATACTTTAGGTTTCGTAGCCTCTGCTGCTGAAAACGGTAACAGCAATGCTAAACTGTCTTACAGCTTCGATGATAAAACACCAGTAAACGGTGTAAACTATTACCGACTGAAACAAACTGATGCTGATGGTAACTATGCTTACAGCGAAGTGAAAAAGATCAGCTTTACTACTGAAAATACAGTAAGTGTATATCCTAACCCTGCTACAGATTACGTTTATGTAAATGTTGCAGACTGGACAAAAGTAGCAACAGTAACTATCCTTGATGTTCAGGGCCGTGTGCTGATGAGCAGCAATAATGCAAGCCAGGGTATCTCTTTATCCGGTTTAGCAAAAGGTAGCTACATACTGCAGGTGAAACAAAGCAACGGACAAACATCCAGCTTCAAATTCATCAAATCATAGTCTTTTCTGATTTCTCATAATTCTTAAGGGTGTTGCCTTCGTGGCGACACCCTTTTTTTGTGCCCTATATAAAGGCAATTACTTATTTTTGAAATATGTATTTCAGACGCAGCCTTATCAGTACAACCATTGTTATGTGTACCTTAACTTCCTGTTCTCAGGCACAGGATCGGAAGACCATTGATCAGATATTTTATGAAGTCAGTGGCCCGGTAAAGACAATGACAGAGCGGCAAGACATGACACATATGGCTGCTTATTCAAAAGATACCTCCTACAGTATATACTACTTCAGTCCCAAAGGGGATCTGAGCAAAATTGAGTTTTACAATTCTTTTCATGAAGACAAACCTGGTGTGGCTACTATAGGGAACATCACCTACTTCAAAAAGCAACAAGGCGACAAACGGTTTTATACCAAAATACAGGCAGACAATAAGTTCGAAACAGAATACTATACCCTGCAAAAGGTCAATGCGACTACGCTGAAATACAACCTCAGCGCTGCAATGGGGAAGGACACCATGACAAAAGTGTTCACCCTGAACAAGCATAACCGCTTCACACAATCTGTTTCTTCCGGCAGAGTCTACCGCTTCCCAGCCACTAAAAAGCTGGACTACTTTTATGATGAACAGGGCAAACCGGAAAGAATTATAGTTACCGATACGGAAACAAAACAATCTGTTGAAGCGACTTTGAAAAATGCCACTTACGATCAATACGGCAATATGCTGCAGGGCACTTATACAGACCCCGACAATAAGACTGTATATACGATCAATCGTTCCTATACATATTACACGGCTCCCTGAAATGTGTGTAGCCTGTTTGAGCTAATTATAGTTGATATATAAAACCATGCCTCAAAAACTTCCTGATTTTACGTCTGCCGAACGAGTGTGGACAGGCTTGTTGACATAGCGAAACTTTCACATAAGACGCTTATTTATATGTCAATAATCAACTAAAACACATGATCCATATTCAAACGAATAAAGGAAGTACTTCCCGTAAATTCAATGTGATAAAATAGTGGAGTAAAAGTGCAGATTAATGATAAAGCCATACTTACCGGCTGCCTTTTCGTTTTTATTCGCTTCGTGGATCGGCTTTCAGTGGCATCTTCGCACAGCGGAATATTTCCAGTGCAGGATATCCGAAATCCAATACGACCTTTCCTTCCAGCAAATACAAACCGGCGCCTCTTAAGGGATACTGGCCCAATGTCTGCGGAAAATGAACGGTATCAAAAAAGGTGCCCTCCTCATCAAAGAAAGTACCGAATTTCATATAACTCTTCTGACGCGTCTGTACCGTTTTATCAGCCACAAAATCCCCTACAATGCGGATTGTTTTTCCTTCGAAGGCCACTAGTTCTGCCGCACGGCAATCGCCCCGGTAAGGAGAGCGGGCCAGGTCAAACATACTGCCCGATACGGTAAAGCCCATCAACTCCAGCTCATCATAATAATCTTCCAGTACCGAACTTTCCAGCTGGGGCAATACCGGCTTTCGGCTCAGCGACTCAAACAGTACCATTCCTTTCTGCTGCTCTTTCTGGCTGCCGCTCAGTAACAGGTGTGCTTCCCAAAGCAGTTCCTTCTTGCCCGCATGCAGAAAACGAAATGCACCGGTACGGATCAGTACCACCAGCTGATCCAGCCCGGCACCGGTTCTGAGTACAAAATTATCCAGACTCGTATACGGTCCGTTCTGCATTCTCTCCTCAGGGATCTTCCGGGCCAGCCGTGCCTCCAGGTTCAGCAATCCATCAAAACCCAGGTAAATATCTTTATCGTAAATCGTGGTATTAAACACACTCTTATTCACACAAGGCAGGCATATATTGGCTCCTGCCCGGCGGGCTTCGGTTACATACACTTTACGGTTATAAAAACCACCATAGTTGTTCAGTACACTCACCATAAACTCCAGCGGATAATAGGTCTTCAGGAATAAACTCTGGTAACTCTCTACCGCAAAAGAGGCACTGTGCGCTTTATTGAAAGAGAAGCCTGCAAAGCTTTCCATCTGTTTCCATATCGTCAGGCTGGTTGCCTCTTCGTATCCTTTTGCACTACAGTTTTCAAAAAATCGTTCCCTTATTTTGACCACCTCATCCCAGTGCCGGTATTTACCAGACATCATCCTACGCAGCACATCCGCATCAGCCATATCGAGCCCCCCGTATGCATTGGCAATCTTCATCACATCTTCCTGGTACACCATTACTCCGTACGTTTCTTCCAGTTGTTCTTTAAATACCGGGTGCGGGTACTGCACCGCTCCGGGATCATGGTGCCGCTTAATATATTCAGCCATCATACCCGAAGAGGCCACCCCCGGCCGTATGATAGAAGAGGCCGCAACCAGCGTCAGGTAATTATCACATTGCAGTTTGGAGAGCAACTGCCTCATCGCAGGACTCTCTATATAAAAGCAACCGATGGTATTGGCACTCTTTAGCTGCGCTACAATTTTAGGATCAGTAAAAAAGCGTTTAGGATCATCGGTACTGATGATTGCTCCTTTGTTCTGCCGCACCAGTTCCCGGCAATCTTTAATATGGCCGAGCCCCCGCTGGCTGAGGATATCAAATTTTTCAAAACCTATATCCTCAGCCACGTACATATCGTATTGTACAGTGGGCAAGCCTTTGGGCGGATAGTCCAGGGCAGAATAGCAGGTCAGCGGCTGCTCCGAGATCAGTACACCGGAAGCATGAATCGTACGCTGGTTAGGGAAGTCGGCCATGCGGTTGTACACACTCAGGATCGTATTCGTAATCTCATTTTTGTTCAGCATATGCTCCGGCTCCATCACCAGCCGGTCTATATCACCCTTGGGCAGGCCATATACTTTACCCAGCTCACGCAGGATACTGCGCGAACGAAAGGTACTCATGGCACCCATCAGGGCCACATGCCCTTCCGGGTATTTAGTAAACATGTATTTGTAAATTTCATCCCGTTCATTCCAGCAGAAATCAATATCAAAGTCCGGTGGATTCTTGCGCTTCGGATTCAGAAACCGTTCAAAGGGCAGATGCAGTGCGATCGGGTCTACATCGGTAATACCCAGACAATAAGCCACTGCAGAGTTAGCACCAGAGCCCCGTCCCACATAGTGAAAACCCCGGCTGCGCGCATGATGGCAGATATCATTTGTGATCAGGAAATAAGCCCCGTAATGCTGCCCTTCAATAATCTCCAGTTCCCGCTTGATCCGTTCCTGTGCCAGCGCATCAGATGCACCGTAACGCCGCTCCATTCCTTCCATAGCGTATTTCAGCAGCAACTCCTTATCGGCATACCGATCTCCGGTAAAGGTTTCTTTATTTTTGATCTGCTTAAAGTCCATTTCAAAAGAGCATTGCCACAACAGCCGGTTTGTATTGGCGAGGAGTAGCGGTAGCTCCTTATACAATTCCCGCAGTTCATTTTTATGGATCAGGACTTCTTTTGCACTGGCCACCTGCTCCGGCTCCAGCTGGGAGATGAGGATATTATTATCGATCGCCCGCAGCTGGCGGTGCAGCGTGTAATCACCAGCGGCAAAGGTGACCGGTGCCAGGATTACATATCGTTCATGATGGCTCTTAGGCTCCAGTACAATACGGTTACGCTCTTCGGGACGGATGCCGATATATTCATAGTCCCGCAGGTCTCTAACCGCAATACTTCCATAAGGATAGATGATGAATACTTCATTGAATTCCGGGGCCCGTTCCGGCAGGCGTATATTCAGTTTATTAGCCTCAGTGCGAAAGGCGTTGATCTCCTGAAAACCGGATGTATTGCGGGCTACAGCGATGTACAGTAACTGATCTCCGTTACGGAATTCCATTCCGGCCAGCACATGTAATCCTTTATCTTTCCCCTTGATGATAAAATCGGCCACACCGCTGCTGTTATTAATATCCGTCAGCACCGCACTGTCATACCCGGCGGCAATGATTCCATCGACCAGTTCATCCAGGCTGAATGTACCATAGCGCAGGCTGAAATTGCTATGCAGATTGACTAACATGTTTCGGATTTTTAAGATCAGGAACACAGATACCTTTCTGGATATAATCCGCACCAAAGCGTTTGCGGATCTGGTCCATAGCCTGCATCAGGTGAATCTCTTCCATGGTATCATTAAAGATATCGATCTGGTAACTGCCCGTGATCAGGTTACTAAGCTTAACTCCGATCAGGCGAATGAGCATACGTCGGCTATATAGTTTTTTAAACAGCTCCAGTACTTTTTCTGCGATATGCTTATCGGAATTGGTATACGGGATCTTCACCTGCTGGGTATGTGTATCGAAATTGGAGTAGCGGATCTTGAGGGTTATACAGCCTGCTAATTTTCCATCCCTCCTCAGTTCAAATGCCAGGGCATCGACCATACCGGCAAGGGTTTTACGCAGGCGATCCATATCAATGGTATCTGCCTCAAAGGTATTTTCTTTACTCATCGACTTCTGATCGCGGAAAGGCACAACCATGCTATTGTCCATGCCATTGGCCTTGTTCCAGATGGTAACACCGTTCTCACCCAGCACCTGTCGCAGGGTAAAGACCTCCATCTGCTGCAGGGTATGTATTTTAGAGATGCCCATATTGCGCAGGGCCGTATAAGACTTCTCTCCCACCATAGGAATTTTGCGAATGGAAAGCGGTGCCAGGAAGTGTTTTTCCGTACCATCTGCGACCTGCCTTTCTCCGCAGGGTTTGGCCTCTCCCGTAGCGATCTTACTTACCGTTTTATTGACCGATAGGCCAAAGCTGATCGGCAGTCCGGTTTCTTTCATAATACGGGCACGCAGTTCCTGTGTCCATTTCCAGCAGCCGAAGAAGCGGTCCATGCCCGATATATCCAGGTAATGCTCATCAATACTGGCTTTCTCTACTATCGGCGCACACTCCTCTATGATCTCGGTTACGGTATTGGAAAATGTACTATACAGATCATGATCGCCCCGCACCAGTATCGCATCTGGGCATAACTGCCGTGCCAGCTTCATAGGCATAGCAGAGTGTATTCCGAATTGGCGGGCCTCATAACTGCAAGAGGCCACTACAGCCCGGTCACCTGCCCCCCCGATCAGTACCGGCTTACCCTCAAGGTCACTATTGAGCAACCGCTCTACAGATACAAAAAAGGTATCCAGGTCACAGTGTACAATATGTCTGTCCATCACATATCAATTTTATTTGCTACATTTGTTACTATTAATAACAATACTACGATACCAATAATAACAAATGAATCATACAACGCAAAATATATTTTTCAACACCAACCTGAAATATCTGCGGGAGCGCAAGAAACTGAACCAGGAAAAACTGGCGCAAATCCTTGCTATTACCCGCTCTAAGCTGGCTGCACTGGAGGCCGGAACAACCAAGGCACCACCACCCGAAGACTATGTTAATATTTCTGCATTCTTCCACATCAGTATTGATACCCTGCTGAAGATTGACCTTCGCAAACTGGGAGAATTTAAGGTAAGGGAACTGGAAGCGGGGAATGATATTTATATCAAAGGCGGAAACCTGCGGGTGCTGGCCGTATCAGTTGATCGCGCAGATCATGAAAACGTGGAGTATGTACCGATCAAAGCGCGCGCCGGCTATGCCTCCGGGGGCTACAGCGACCAGGAGTATATAGCAGAATTGCCCAAATACAATATTCCTAATCTGCCCAGAACCGGTACCTATCGCACATTTCCGATTACGGGCGATTCTATGCTACCCTTCCCGGACGGCACCGATATTACCGGGCGCTTTGTACAGGACTGGCATACACTGAAACCGGACACACTGGCTGTAGTGGTGCTGAGCGGTACACAGGATATTGTGTTTAAATCCATCACCCTGAGCGAAGAGGGTAATCTGGAATGCCGCTCCCTGAACGAGCTATATGAGCCCTATACCGTTCCTGCAGGTGAGGTAAGGGAGATATGGGAGTATTATGCCTATACAACCAGGGAGATCCCTAAAGGCAACGCAGATATGGATCGCGTACTGAGTGCCCTGGAAGAGATCAAATCTATAGTGCGTACAAAAACAAAGCGCTGATGCATGGCATCAGCGCTTTGTTTAATATTCAAAACACAATTTTCTTTTAAGGGATGAGTACGGCACGTCCTTTGATCTGACCATTACGCAGCTTATCATATACCGCTACGGCCTCATCCAGTTTATAACGCTCTACTTCAATATGAATTTTTTGCTGGCGAGCCAGACCTACCACCTCTATCAGCTCGGCACGGGAGCCCCAGTATGGGTTGGTCATATTCACCCCGAAAGGCATGCCCATCATATTATACTCATAATGTCCGCCGCCCAGGCCGACGATGGTCAGGTCGCCATCCAGGCCTACAATTTTAGTGCCCAGCTCAATAGTCGATGTTGACCCCACAAAGTCGATCACCGCTTTCGCTTTCTGAATACCCGTGATCTTCTGTATTTGCTCTGCCGCATCGCTGTCCTTGGAGTTTACGGTATAAGATGCACCCAGTTCTTTGGCAAAATCCAGGCGCTCCTGGGTAATATCGCAGGCGATAATGGTAGAACCAGTCATCTCTCTTAAGATCTGTAAAGCCACATGGCCTAAGCCGCCTACACCAATCACAACCACAAACTCATCCGGCATTAATTTAGGCAAAGAACGCTTGATCGCAGCATATGGCGTCAGTGCCGCATCGGTAAGCGGGGCCGCAATTACGGGATCCAGGTCATGGATGGGTACCAGTAGTCTGGAAGAGGGAACCAGCATGTGTTCTGCCATACCACCATTTAAACCCAGCCCGCCACCAAAAGCCATTTCGGACTGGTGATCACAATAATTTTCTTTAGATTGCTGGCAAGGCTTACAGTGCCCGCAGCCCCATGGGCCATAGACCAGCACTGCATCCCCTTTTTTATAATCTTTTACTGCCGGGCCTACTTCTTCTACCCAACCTGCATTTTCATGCCCCAAGGTAAATACAATACCGGTAATGATACCTTCATCAATAATGTGCAGGTCTGAGTGACAAACACCTGCTCCTCCGATCTTCAGCAACACTTCATCTCCTGTCGGGGTGGGCTTTTCCAGGTCATTGACAACACGGACATCTTTATGTCCGAAATAGCGTACTGCTTTCATAAAAAATAATATTATAAGTGATGAAATACGATCATTTATTTTTTATCATCCAATCTATAGAACTCATATACCAGGCGGCACAAATGGACAAAGTGAGGTTTAAGACAGCTTGTCTTTAAAGGTACAAAATTCATTTGTTTCCTAATGTTAAAATCGGTGTATACCAGTCATTTATAATGAAATAATTTGAACCCTCATCCATCGCATGCCGGTATCTTTTTATCATAATTTTAATTGCCGGATTCCTATCACCATGAGAAATAATAAGTACATTCATGGCAACAATTAATCCGACACCACTATATGCTCCAATTCACCCCTAAAGGTATATTGTGTGTTCCCGGAGGCTTCTACATTGACCCCTGGAAACCGGTTGATCTGGCTGTCATCACACACGGACATTCAGACCATGCCCGTTGGGGCATGAAAAAATACCTCTGCCATCACTACACTGTACCTATCCTGAAAAGTCGTCTGGGCACGGATATTGCTGTGCAAGGCATTGCTTACGGCGAGCCAGTAACGATCAATGGTGTACAAGTATCGCTGCATCCTGCAGGGCACATCATCGGTTCGGCCCAGGTACGCATGGAGTACAAGGGATATGTGGTGGTGGTCTCCGGCGATTATAAGGTACAGGATGATGGCCTGTCCGACCCGCTGGAGATCCTGCGTTGCCATGAGTTTGTTACAGAAAGCACTTTCGGATTGCCCATTTACAACTGGCAGAGCGTAGCGGCCCAACACACCCAGCTGCAGGAATGGGTAGCCGGTAACAGGGCCAATGGTAAGACTTCGGTATTCATTGGTTACTCGCTGGGCAAAGCGCAGCGCATTATGAAAGCATTGGAGGGCATAGCACCTATACATGTACATTACTCCATTGCGGTGCTCAACCAGGCTTACGAAAGTGCCGGTATACAATTACCGGATTATGCAATCGCTGATTTGCGGGAGGATGTCAAGCACCTGGCACAGGATATTGTTATCCTGCCCCCGTCCTTACTGGATGCACAGGTAACCCGCAAGATACCGGATATGGCCAATGCGATCTGCTCCGGCTGGATGCAGGTACGTGGTGCACGCCGCTGGCGCAGTGCCGATGCGGGTTTCGCCATCAGCGATCATGCCGACTGGCCAGGCCTGCTCGATACGGTTAAAGCAACCGGAGCGGAGAAAGTATATGTAACCCACGGCCAGACGGCTGTATTCACTAAATACCTCAACGAAATCGGGATCGCAGCGGAAGAAGTCACTACCCGCTTCGGAGAAGAAGAGGAATCTGTTGAACCTTCATAACCGGCCTGCTATGAAAACTTTTGCAACACTGATCAATGCACTCGATAGTACAAACAAGACCAATCTTAAGCTGGAAGCGCTGATGCATTTCCTGGCAGAGGCAGAGGAGGGTGATAAAATGTGGCTACTGGCACTCTTCACCGGTAAGCGGCCCAAACGCAATGTCAATACAGCTTTGATGCGGCAATGGGCAATGGAGATTGCCGGTATACCGGAATGGCTCTTCCTGGAGTCTTACAGCTCTGTCGGTGATCTGGGAGAAACCATATCTCTGATCTTACCCGCACCGGAGCAGTATACCGAACGCTCCTTATCGGAATGGATGCAGCAGATTGCCACGCTGGACAAGGCCACAGAAGCAGAGAAGAAAACTTTTGTAACCGAAGCCTGGCGCAGCCTTACACATACAGAACGATTTATTTTCAACAAATTACTGGGCGGTAGTTTTCGCCTGGGTGTATCGGCCCAGACCCTTATCAATGCGCTGGCCCGGTATTATAACATGGAGGCCAATGCCGTTACCCATAGCATTATGGGGGACTGGCAGATGGACGCAGTAACGTTCGATGAGCTGGTACAGGGAGCTTATACCGATACACAATTATCCAAGCCTTATCCCTTCTGCCTGGCCTATCCGCTGGAGAAAGAACCGGAAGAACTGGGCCCTGTGCAGGACTGGCAGGTAGAGTATAAATGGGATGGCATCCGCGGGCAACTGATCAGAAGAAATGATGAAGTATTTATCTGGTCCCGGGGCGAGGAGCTGATCACAGAGCAGTTTCCGGAGATCAAAGCAGCCCTCTTGCAATGGCCGGTCAATGTTGTGCTGGACGGGGAATTACTGGTATTCAAAGACGGACAGGTCCTCAATTTCAGTGCACTGCAACAGCGGCTGAACCGGAAAAATATCAGTGCTAAAATGCTGCAGGAATTACCGGTTGTTTGCTTTGTTTATGATCTGCTGGAATTGGATGGAAAGGATCTGCGAAATCTACCCATAAAAGAACGGCGGTCCATGCTGGAAGAGTTGTTGCGCCAGTATGCCGGCGGTCCATTAATGCTATGCCATACGATCGCAGCAGTGGACTGGGAAGCACTGAAATCTATACGTCAGGAATCGCGTTCGGTCAACAGTGAGGGCCTGATGCTGAAACATAAAGACTCGCCTTACCATACCGGCAGAAAGAAAGGAGACTGGTGGAAATGGAAGATAGATCCATACACCATAGATGCCGTGCTGATCTATGCCCAGAAAGGAAGCGGACGCAGAAGTGCGTATTATACCGATTATACCTTTGCCGTACGCAAAGGTGATGAGCTGGTCTCTATTGCGAAAGCCTATTCCGGACTTACAGATAAAGAAATACAGGAAGTGAACCGCTACATCAACCAGCACGCGATTGAAAAATTCGGGCCGGTGCGTACAGTAAAACCGGAACTGGTATTTGAGATTGCATTTGAAGGCATCAGCTTCAGCAACCGGCACAAATCCGGTGTGGCCCTGCGTTTCCCCAGGATTGCCCGATGGCGCAAAGACAAGACCGCCGCAGAGATTGATGATATAGAAGAAATCAAAAAAATGATCCGTTAGTGAGCAAACGCTTAATCCATACACAGGGCTACAGCATCGTAGCCGAATGGATGCAGGCCAAAGGCAATACTGCATTCAGCTTCCAGAAGGAGGCCTGGCAGGCGTATGCCGATGGGTATAGCGGTATGATTGTGGCGCCAACCGGATTCGGTAAAACCTTCTCGGTATTCCTGGGTGTGCTCATCGATTTCATGAATCACCCGGAGGCGTATAAAGACGGGCTGAAACTCTTATGGGTTACTCCTTTGCGGGCATTGGCCAAGGACCTTTCCCGCGCGATGCAGGAGGCTATAAATGAGATAGGGCTGGACTGGACGGTAGAGGTGCGCAACGGAGATACGGACATTAAGCAAAAAGCAAGACAGAGCCGCATGATGCCGGATATATTGATCGTCACTCCCGAAAGCCTGCACCTGTTGCTGGCACAGAAGGGCCGCGAGCGTTTCTTCAAAACCCTGAAATGTATTGCTGTTGATGAATGGCATGAATTGCTGGGTGGCAAAAGAGGGGTTATGACGGAACTGGCACTGGCCTATCTCAGACATGTTTATCCGGACATCCGCACCTGGGGCATCACTGCTACTATAGGCAACCTGGATGAGGCGATGGAGGTATTGCTGCCACATACCGATCGAAAAAAGAAGATTACGGCCAAAGAAAAGAAGAAGATAAAAATTATACCGGTATTCCCGGATGAGGTAGAGGTACTGCCCTGGGCGGGGCATCTCGGAGCAAGGCTGGTATACCAGGTGGTACCGATCATCAACCAAAGCCGCTCCACCATTATATTTACCAATACCCGCAGCCAGAGCGAGGCCTGGTACCAGCTGTTGCTGGATGCCTATCCCGATTTTGCGGGACTGCTGGCCCTGCACCACAGCTCGATAGAAGGCCAACTAAGACAATGGATCGAAGATAGTTTGAGTAGCGGATACCTGAAGGCTGTGGTGTCTACATCCTCCCTCGACCTTGGTGTAGATTTCAAACCGGTAGATACAGTGGTGCAGATTGGCTCCAGCAAAGGGGTTGCGCGGTTTATGCAAAGGGCCGGCCGTAGTGGCCACTCCCCTTTTGAAGTATCGACTATCTATTTTGTACCGACGCATTCGCTGGAATTGATTGAAGCAGCAGCACTCAAAGAGGCCGTCAAAACGCAGACAATTGAGCACAGAGATCCTATGGTGCTGACCTTTGATGTGCTGGTACAATTTCTCATTACACTGGCCCTGGGCGGTGGTTTTAAGGAAGAAGATTTGTTTCCGGTTATCCAACAAACCTTCGCTTTTTCTGAGATGACAGAAAGCGAATGGCGCTGGTGTATTGATTTCATCATTACTGGCGGTACTATTGGTGCAAACTATGAGGAGTATCATAAAGTGGTCCGGCGAGAAGATAATATGCTGGTGGTTACCAGCCGGCGTATTGCAATGCTGCACCGGATGAATATCGGTGTGATTGTGAGTGATGCCATGATGCGGGTGAAATTCGTATCTGGTGGCTATGTGGGCATGATCGAAGAATATTTTATTTCCAAACTGAAAGCCGGCGATAAGTTCCGGCTGGCGGGCCGTGTGCTGGAACTGGTGCGCTCCAAGGAAATGACGGTATATGTACGGTCCTCTTCCGGCAAGGCCATTACGCCCAGCTGGCTGGGGGGCCGATTGCCCTTGAGTTCTAACCTGAGCTACTTCCTGAGACAGAAACTGGCACTAGCCCGCAATCCTGATCGCAGCGAAAAAGAGCTGAAGTTTCTCAAACCCTTGTTTGACAAGCAAAGCGCGCTATCACACATCCCGGCCGAAGATGAGTTCCTGGTCGAATCCATTAAGACAAGAGAAGGATTTCATTTATTCATGTACCCTTTCGAGGGGCGTCTGATCCATGAGGTGATGGCCGCACTGGTGGCTTACCGCATCAGCCGCTACTACCCGATCAGCTTTTCTATGGCAATGAACGATTACGGATTTGAATTGTTTTCCGATTCGGAAATCAAACTGGATGAGGATCAGCTAAGGGAGATACTGAGTACCGATCACCTGATGGATGATGTGTTTACCAGCATTAATGCGACGGAAATGGCCCGGCGCAAATTCAGGGATATTGCTGTGATCTCCGGCCTGGTGATACAAACCTATCCCGGTGCACAGAAAAGCAATAAATCATTACAATCCTCCTCCGGTCTCATGTTCAATGTGTTTGAAGAGCATGATCCCGGCAATCTCTTATTGCGACAGGCTTATATGGAAGTATTTAACCAGCACCTGGAGGAGCATCGGCTCATTGCTACATTCAAACGGATCAATAAGAGTACCATTATTTATAAAAGTATGAACAGTTACTCTCCGCTCAGCTTTCCCATAAAGGTAGACAGCCTGCGCCAGTCCCTGACCAGCGAAGACCTCAGTACCCGTATACAGAAGCTGCAACAGAGCGGAGTACGCAGCCCGAAAAAAAGAAGATGAGACTGATAGAGCAAAACATTCCTGTATTGCAGGAGCAATTTATTTTAACCAACCAGGCAGCACTTTTCTGGGAGCGGCAAAAGACACTGATCCTGTCGGACCTACACCTGGGCAAGGCGGCGCACTTTCGGCGTAATGGTATTGCCATGCCCGTACAACTGGCCCTGCAGGATCTGGAGCGGCTGGATACGTTGATTCATCATTTTGCGGCAGAGCAGGTCATCGTGGTAGGCGACCTGGTACATGCCGGTGCCAATAAAGAGGTCCTGCTGTTTACAGCACTAACGCATAAACACGAGCAGGTATCTTTTACCCTTATCCGTGGCAACCATGACCGCCTGTCTGAAGATCAGTTATGTGCTATAGGTATACAGGAGGTGTATGATGAACTGAATATAGCGGGCATTACCTTTTCGCACGATGCAGTACAGTATCCTGTACCATTTGTAGTTTCAGGCCATATTCATCCAGGTGTAGATGTTATGTTCCATACCCGGCAGCGTATGCGCTTCCCTTGTTATGTAGTTACTCCGCATCAATTGATCTTACCGGCCTTCAGCCGCTTCACCGGTCTGGATACGGGTCGTATACCAGCAGGGGCCACCTGCTATGCATTTTATAAAGAAGGTATTTTTACGGTGTAAGGATGTACAGCGCACGCAGGCCATGTGCACAACAGGAGATGAGTGTCGTTTTCAAGTAATGAATATTGTTTCCTGAATGCGGCCTCATTTAGAATAACAGGCCGGCGCGCTCTGGCAAAACATATGTTTCTGCAGCCTTATGCTGCGGTATGAGGCTTTTCACTTTGGCGGGATGTTTTGCTGCATGCAGATGAATCAGCTGCATCATGTAATGATTGCCATAATAGCGTTTCAGCATAGCACGCAGGTCTTCAAATGTAGTAAACTGTACCTGCTCATCGATATAGCCCATGGCATAAAAATGGCCACGTTCTACCCAAATACAACTTTGCTCTCCGGCTGCCCTACCCTTGTCCAGTATGGCAAATGAAGGTTGCTGTTCATGCCAGCCTGCAATAGCCAGGTCTACTTTTTCATTATGTTCCTGCATGTCCGGCAGTTCCTCTTCCTCCGGCATATCTATCATATGTTTTATATAAGATGCCTTTCCGAATTTGCAGAAGCGAAAATCGAGCTGATAGGTCTCGGCCAGTGTACGCAGCATTTTTACGCCATCATATTCCCGGTTAAATACAGCAATGGAGGGCTGCCCCTTGGCCAGTTTACCAATAGCCAGGTATTCATAGCCATTCATAGCAGTATAACGGAATATGCCATACTTAGGCTCAAATCGTTTCAGGGCACGGTTATACGCAGGCCACAGCCTTTTGATTTCTATACATTCCAGCAGCAAGGCCATCAACTCAGTCGCACAGGGTTCAAAAGAAATGCTATGTATCTCGCGCAGGAAATGCTGCCGCTGAGGATTAATGTTATGACCGGTAAAATGCTGAATGACCCGTTTCTTCAGGTTGACGGCTTTGCCTACATATATGGCTTTTCCGGCATCGTTATGGAAATAATATACGCCGGGACATTGAGGTAACTGCTGCACATATTCTGGTGCCAGGTTAGGTGGCAGCCGCTGATCCGGGGCACTTTTCTTAATCATGCCTTCTATGATCTTATCAGTATCCCAGTCCAGTAATTTATGAAACAATATCGCTGTCGCAGTGGCATCGCCCCCTGCACGGTGGCGGTCTGTGATGGGTACATCGAGGCTATCGCAGAGTCTGCCCAGGCTGTAAGAAGGCAGTCCCGGTCTTATTTTTCGGGCCATGCGCACGGTGCAGAGCTTTGGTGCGGCCCATTCGTACCCTTCTTCTTCTAACTGATGTTTGATGAAGGAATAATCGAAGTTTACATTATGGGCTACAAATACCCGGTCTTTCAATAAGGCATAAACGGCCGGGGCAAGGTCACCGAATACAGGTGCATCCTTTACCATTTCATTATTAATGCCGGTTAGGGCAAATATGTAATAGGGAATGTCTTTTTCAGGGTTGATGAGTGACTCCCATCTTTCGAGTTCGTTTGTACCATCATGTATAATAATGGCGATCTCGGTCATACGACTACCGCGGGCATTCCCTCCGGTAGTCTCAATATCTACTATTGCGTATTCTGTTGCACGCTTGCGCTTCGCCATACTTCACTATTTCTTTTTATCTCTTAAATGCTATTGTAATATTTCTTTCAGGAACAATAAGGTGTGCTGCCATGCTCTTTTAGCCATCGTTTCGTTATAGTCGGGAGACTTAGGGTCGGTGAAGGTATGCTTACTATGCGCATAAGTGATCAGCTGCCAGTCGGCCCGGCCCTCGTTCATTTCAGTGACCAGATTGGCCAGATCCTGTGGTTGAACGCTTTTGTCTTCTGCCGGATGCTCTACCAGTATTTTGGTATTGATGGGTCCGTTCGGACGGTCTGCGGCCTTAGCCAGTCCACCATGTATAGACACCACCCCTACTACAGGAAAGCCTGCACGGGCTACTTCCAGCGAACCGCTGCCGCCGAAACAAAACCCGATTACAGCTATTTTTTCAGGCAGGGCGCCCTCTTTCTTCAACTGATCCAGCGCGAGACTGATGCGGTGCTGATAGGCTGCATAATCTTGTTTGTACTTTCCGGCTATTGCTGATGCCGCAGTATTGTCTGCCGGAACATTTCCTTCTCCGTAAATATCTGCTATAAAGGCTATATATCCTTGCTGCTGCAATGCTAAGGCTGCCGCGCGGGCTTCTTCGTCAATTCCTTTCCAGGCAGGAAGGATCAATACTCCGGGTAGCTTCTTGCCGGCATTTGCGGTCACCTCTCCTTTCAGGGCCTGGGTACCATCGGTATAGCGAACTGCTTTCAACTGCGCTTGGGCAGATAAGCCGGAAATGAGGATAGCAGCCATGAGTAAAAGCTTTTTCATGTAGAAATATTATTTGATATAAATGCTTTGTAAAGATACCAAAGTCCGGAGCAACAAATTCGTTAAACCTTCATTAGCATTACTCCTGTTTCTTTCCACAATTTATGGTGTAGAAAATTCCCGATTGGGTATTGTTTTTCCACATCAAATTATACAATACAATATATAAATAATTGATTATCAAACAATTTTTAGTTTGGAATGATATTGGCATATGTTGCTGTATATCTATTGACGTACTTGGAAAGGCTTTTTCAATAATTATTGACGCATGACAATTGCATTTTTGGGTAGGGATTAAAAAGCTCCTTTCCAGGGGCTTTTTACTTTTCTAAAACCATAATAAATCATTTACGCACAATCATACACACTACTATTTATTCAAATTAAAAACAAAAAATCATGCAAGAAGGAACCGTAAAATTTTTTCACCCGGAGAAAGGCTTTGGGTTTATTAAACCAGAAAACAGTAATGAAGATATTTTCGTCCATGCCTCTGGGCTGGTCGATAAAATTGAGCAGTCTGACAAGGTGGTCTTTGATACCATGACCAGCAAGAAAGGACTCGTTGCAATTAAAGTAAAGAAAATACGTATCATATAATCCTTGTTTGTATAACCTGGCTTGCCCTTTCCAGGGAAGGCTATATAATGTTTGGAATAAGACAAGCCGGCAATCTTCGATTGCCGGCTTGTTGTTTGAATTTATTTTAGTGATGACTGTTATTTAATAACAACTGGTACCGATTTCAGCTTGATGGTATTCTGATATACCGTGATCAGGTAGGTACCTTTGGCCAGTTGAGGCAGTTTCAGTTGACTGCTCATCGCCGCTTTTGTACCACGATACAACACTGTAGCCTCTTTGCCGGTTACATCTGTAATATTTACCTGTATCGCATCATTATCATTTACCGTACCATTAAACTGCAGACTGATGATATCCTGTGCCGGGTTAGGGAAAACAGATACAGCGAGTGCATTTGGAGCAGTTTTCAGGCTGCGGTTATCACTGAAGTAACCAGAGTTACAATCCAGTTTCATACTCAGCGGCAAAGGACCATCAGGCACCATAGTGTTATACTCATTCCAGCTATAGCCTGAAAACGTAACGATATTGCCCGGGCTCATCGTTTGTGCATTAGGGAAGTATGGCATACACATACTAAACTTACAAGCCGGATCTCCGTTTTTATCGGTACGCAGGTATTTCGGGTTCAGTACATTAGTAAATTTATTCCATATCGGTGTGTTTAAAACGATGTCGTCTGTGAGCATGCCATTATCCCTTACGGTAGTAACCGGTCCCCATACCAGGTTGCTCGGTGCATTACCCAGGTTATAATAACTGTTCGGGTCCAGCGAGCGGGAACCCGTACCTGCAGCAGATTCTATCGTTACCCAGTAATTGGTATTGATGATGATATCTCCTGAAGATGTAGTTATCGGCATCAGTTCAGCCAGGTAAGGATTTACATTATCCTGCGAGGTAGGGAAAGCCTGACCGCCACAGGCAAAATTGCTCTGGAAGCCGCTCAGGATAAGAGTGTTGTTGGAATTACCTCTTACAATATTGGTACCCCAGCAGTAATCTATCTGCCCCATCCAGGCCTGGTTATTGGCACCTGGCGGTGGTATAAATGTACCGATATCTATCGTGGTCACATTTAAGAATGTAGGGAAGAGGTTCATCTGACTGGCGTTCAGGTTAAAACAGAAGTTACCGAATACGTAGGCCACCGATGGATTAGTAGGATCTTCCCAGAAATCGAAACTGGTGTTCAGGTAATTGGTCAGTGTAGCCTGCTGTATCGGTGCATCCTTCATCATATTCAGTGCACCATCGATCTGCAGGTTCATCATAGCCTGGCCACCGGCACCGTCATTACACATCCCTCCGACCCAGATATCGCCACTACTCATGATCTTCATACGGTGCGGGATATCATAATCATTACCTCCGGCCGGCCAGTCATAGGTATTCATGGCAGCAACCACATTGGAAGCAATATCGTAGATCAGTACAAATGCCGTTTTAGGGGTAGAGAAGTCAGGATATACACCTGGTGGCATGGATGGTGTCATATAACCACATATGTAGATGCGACCATTGCCATACAGCATACTACCCGTAGGCCAGTAATCCTGTCCGGGGAAAGGCGATTCAATTACATGCGTTGAAAATTGCATGCCATTAGCTGCATCAGCACGAATCACTTCGATACCGCTCGGACCTGGAGTCCAGGGCAAAGCCGTTCTGGTAGCCACAATAGCCACATCGTTAGGATTCAGATAGTGCACGCCTTTTACGCGCTCATCATATCCGGGATCATTATAGAACTGCGAAACCATGGGGCTTCCGGAAGGATCGAATACCAGCAGATGTACCGCGTTATCACCGATTGTTCCGGCATAGTCAAATGCCGTACCCGCCATAGCATACTCATCCTTATTGAGCATCTGACTGGTCGCATAATGTTTTAAATTATCTGGATTGTAGAGAAGACTCAGGGAAATGGGGGTTTGTGCGCTTAGCTGTTGCTGTGCACTGCACAGGCCCAGGGCAAGCAGCCCAAAGCGAAGGCTTTTACGCAACCACTTGCGGAGTCCGGAGGAGGCAGGGTTTGTTGATGTCATAGTGGCACACAGAGGAGTGGCCCGGTCATTGGTGTTGAATGACTGCACAGTGTTGTGTTGTTTCATCATTGCTACTAAATTTTAATTATTAGAGCGGCAATATTACCGGTTTGTTTTACTGTTGTAATGCACGGTTCCTACAAGGCACAATATCTGTAGTCCATTTTTCGGCGGGCGCTCTCCTACCCTTTTTCGTCAGTATGCTATCGGGTCTATGGACTTATTTTTCACAATATAGAGTGTTTTATTTTATTTTACAATATTGAGAATAAAATATTTTAAAATGATGTATATATAAGACAGAAGGGGTATGCTGTTATATCCGGGGGCGCTTGCGCAGTAGGCACACAAAAAGAAAAGTCGCTGTGCAGGGGGCACAAGCGACTCTCTTTTCAACTATATAAACATAGGGGGGTAAGATGGGCGATAACGCTAATGCTCAAATGTTTTTATGTGTAGTATGAAGCAAACAAGGACGATTCATTAGCAATTATCTGAAGCGAAAATAATACACATTTTTGAGAATACAAAAATTTAAACTCTTTTTTTCAAAAAAAACAGGATCAGAATCCTCACCCGCGTATAATGCAGCATGATGTATCTTTGCCGGATAAGCATATATTTAATGGATCATAAAGATAATACTATAACACAGCGCTGGACAGCCCTGGAAGCTATGCTGACAGAGCGTTTTGGCAAATTGCCCAATATGGAAGCGATTTTATACCTGATCGGTATAAATGAATATAATGGCAGACTGCCTAAGATTAAATTTTCGAAAGAGCAGAAGCAAGACCTGATGCACATCGCAGTATGTACCCTGCTCAGCAAAAGCGGCTATTATCAGCTATCCGGATTTGATGATGAAGGCTGGCCGCACTTTGAAGAGCTGATACCGGTACCGGAAACAACACTTGGTGGCCAGGAGCAATTACTCAAAGAGCATATCCTGGAATACTTTGAAATGTAGCATAAAATATAATGGGCGCCAATGGCGCCCATTATATTTTATTAAAATTCTTAATCAAGTACTACTTCCTGACGCACCGACCAGGCCTGTGCTTTATCAGCAAATAATGCTTTGGTATGCTTCCAGGTATCGGCAAAAAAATCACTGCAGCGATACTGCTCCAGGTATTCCGGTCCGTCCCAGTAACTATAGGTAAAGTACACATTATCCTGTGCAATATCTTTGAGCAGTTCCAGATGACTGCAGCCTTCCTGATTACGAATGCGTTCTTTACGCGCTGCAAATAATTCCAGGAATTCCGGTACACGTTCCGGCACAAAAGTCATCTTTACAATACGGATCATCATGAGAATTCTATAGGGATAATGTTATAGATCAATTGGTCTTTTTTAAACAATTCAAGTCCGAGCAACTGGGCCGCAGAACCCTCTCTGATAGCGATTTCCAGGTATCCGGCACTGTTGAACAGGCATAAACGCTCGCCTGGTATGACGTCATTATAATTATGGCTCAGCTGTGTAACAGGTATATTACGCGGGATGCGGATGCTGAAACGGCGGCCATTACGGCAAGCTTCAAAATCTTCACGGGTAATATTCAATACTACATTGCCAAAGCGATCAATATGGATTACATGGCAATCCAGCTGATTTTCTTTTACCTTGGCCCTTAATGGTGTCGTCTGTACTTCCGGGGTGCATATGGATGCATCCAGCATTTCGAAATGAAAATTGGCGGCATGCATTTCGTGTATCAGCTGTGAGGCTTTGCGCAACCATTCTATATAGTTGGCCGACTCACTGTCCCGGTACTCCCATATCTTAATATCGCTATGGGGAAAGGTAAAGGTGAACATTCCATTATCTGCGCTGATGATTACCTGGTTCTCCAGCAATGCAAACAGGATCCGGGAAGGATTCTGGTGCATGATATCAAACATGGATATATGAATGGTGCGCTCCGGGAAATTACGGAAAGCACTGTTCAGCAGGTAGCTGCATTGCAACAAATCATAAGGGGCTACCTCATGCGTAAGGTCAATAAGCCTTAACTCAGGATTTGATTTCAGGATCAAACCCTTGGCTATCGCTACTGCGTTGTCTTTGTTTCCAAAATCTGATATTAATGTTGCAATCATTATTCTTTTTGTACGCGCTTCTATTTTACCTCAACACCACTATTCACTATATTTTTCGGGGAAATGAAGACCAGCTTACCTTCTGCATCTTCTCCCATCAGGATCATACCTGCACTTTCAATGCCTCTCATCTTACGCGGAGCAAGGTTTACCACCACTACAACCTGCTGGCCGATCACCTCTTCCGGCTGGTAGTGCAGGGCAATGCCCGATACAATAGTTCTTTTCTCAAAGCCCAGGTCTACTTCCAGTTGCAGCAGTTTATCTGCTTTCTTCACTTTTTCTGCCTGCAGGATGGTACCTACACGCAGTTCTACTTTGGCAAAATCATCAAATTCGATAACAGGTTTCAGTTCCGGAGCAACAGGCTCTGCCGGTGCTTCAGGAGCCAGTATTACGGATTGCTTCGCATTGGCCTGTAATTTTTCTTTCTGTGCTTCAATCTCGGCATCATCGATCTTACGGAACAATAATTCCGGTGCACGCAAAGGATAACCTTTACGCAGCAGATCCATTCTACCTGCATTCTCCCACTCCAGCATTTTATCCACCACCGTCAGCATAGAGCAGATTTTCTTAGTGGTAAACGGCAGGAACGGGTTGGCAAAAATGGCCAGGTTAGCCGTCAGCTGTAAGGCGATGTGCAGACAGTTATCGATCTTGGCCTGGTTTTCTGCTTTTAGCTCTGGCGTCTTGGCCAGTGTCCAAGGCGCTACTTCCTGTAAATATTTATTTCCTTTACGGGCAATATCAATTACCTCGAACAGGGCATCTCTGAATTTATAATGTTCAATAGATTGTTCAATCTTTTGTTTTGCCGCCTGTATATCTTTAATAATGTTGATATCCAGATCGGTCTTTTCTGCTTCATGATAAGCCGGAACTTTGCCATCGCATAATTTATGCATCAGTACCATAGCACGGTTGATGAAGTTACCGAAGATGTCTACCAGCTCGCTGTTATGGCGGGTCTGGAAGTCTTTCCAGGTAAAGTCATTGTCTTTGGTTTCCGGTGCATTGGCACATAATACATAGCGCAGGGTATCCTGCATATCCGGGAAGTCTTTCAGGTATTCGTCGATCCATACCGCCCAGTTGCGGGAGGTAGAAACTTTGTCTCCTTCAATATTCAGGAATTCATTTGCCGGAACATTTTCAGGAAGGATATATCCACCATGTGCTTTCAGCATGGCAGGGAAGATGATACAGTGAAATACGATATTGTCTTTACCGATAAAATGTACCAGTTTGGTATCTTCTTTTTTCCAGTAATCGTCCCAGCTTTGTGGTAATAATTCTTTGGTTGCAGAGATATAACCGATCGGTGCATCAAACCACACGTACAGCACTTTTCCATCTGCACCTTCTACAGGAACCGGTACACCCCAGTTACTGTCACGGGTCATGGCACGTGGCTGCAAACCACTATCCAGCCAGCTTTTACACTGTCCATATACATTCGATTTCCATTCGTCTTTTTTACCTTCTACGATCCACTCTTTCAGGAAATCTTCATATTTATTCAGCGGAAAATACCAGTGCTTGGTTTTTTTCTTTACCGGCACGGCATTGCTCAGGGCACTTCTCGGGTTGATCAGTTGCTCCGGAGACAGGGTACTGCCGCATTTTTCACATTGATCGCCATAGGCATTCTCATTGCTACAGATCGGGCAGGTACCTACGATATAACGATCGGCCAGGAAGGTTTGCTTTTCCTCGTCGAAATACTGTTCACTTTCTCTTTCTTCAAACAGGCCATCATCATATAACTTACGGAAGAAAGCCTGTGAGGTCTGGCGGTGTACATCTGTTGTGGTACGGGAAAAAATATCGAATGAGATACCCATACCGGCAAAGCTGTCGCCGATAATTTTATGATACTTGTCTACAACCTCCTGTGGGCTTACACCTTCCTTCATCGCACGTATAGCGATAGGTACACCATGCTCATCTGTGCCGCAGATAAATTTAACATCTTGCTTGCGGGCACGCTGAAAACGAACATATATATCGGAAGGCAGATAACATCCGGCCAGGTGCCCGATGTGTACTGGTCCGTTGGCATATGGTAAGGCTGCTGTAACCAGGATTCTGTTGTATGCTTGACTCATGCGTGCAAAGGTAGAACTTTGTGGCTTATAATAGAAACGGAAATCACCGGGAATTACGCCTGTTTACACCTTATCTGATGATAAATCTGCTTTATAGCAATATCACATCAATTTAACTGAGCATTCGCGTGAAAAAAGTTACTTTTGCAAGCTTAATCATATCCATGTCTTCACACCACATTATCCGTGACAATCAGGAACCTGCACTCATCATCGCCAATGGCGAGGCTTGTAGCATGGACCTGCTTAATGAGTTGCTGGAATGGTCGCCGCTGGTAGTAGTACTGGACAGCGCTGTAACGCGTGTGATGGAGCTGGGGATTAAGATTGATGTACTGATCGGGGATTTTGACCGCAGCTTTGATGCGCATTATTACCAGGAGAAACAATACCCGCTGGAGATCATTCATGATCACTGCCAGGAATCTACAGACCTGGAAAAGGCTTTCCGCTACCTGGTGGGCCGTGACTTTAAAGCCGCTAATGTCGTATGGGCTACAGGCCGCAGGGCAGACCATACGATTACCAATATCTGTAATATTGTGCGCTTCAGGGATCAGTTGAAGATTGTACTCTACGACGACTACTCCAAGATCTATACCTTACCCTATTCTTTTGAAAAATGGTATGCAGCCAACACGATTATTTCGCTCATACCGATCGGTACCGTAACCGGTATCACCTCCCAGAATCTGCAATATACCTTGCAAAATGAGACCCTTACCGCGGGATACCGTACCGGCAGCTCTAACCATGTGCTGCAGGACGGCTTCGTAAAAGTGTCTTATGAAACAGGGGACTTGCTGATGATGGAATGTCATGACTAATTTTTATTTTACTGTATGAAACTGTTATACCAATACCTGAGCAGATACAAGCTGCTTATCATCCTGGCGCTGCTACTGGCGGCCATCAACCAGGTATTTTCTTTAATGACCCCCTATATCCTGGGTAATTACCTGATCAATCCTTATGCGTCTAAAGTTGAGGCTTTCCGTGCAGGGGCAGAGCAGGCGTACTTTAACGGTATACTGCTGGGTCTGGGATTAATCATCGGTTCTGCTATGATATCACGCATTGCTAAAGCCTTCCAGGATTATGCCGTGAATGTGATCATCCAGAAATTTGGTGCAAGATTATATACCGATGGGCTGAAACACTCTCTGCAGCTGCCTTTCCAGGAGTTTGAAGATCAGCGCAGCGGGGAGACGCTCTCTGTTCTGATCAAGGCCCGTGCCGATTGTGAGAAGTTTATTACCAATTTTATCAATATCCTTTTCGCCACACTGGTAGGTATCGTGTTCGTTACGATTGTAGCTTATCGCCTCAGTCCTATGTTGCCGCTGATCTACCTGGTGGGTGCAGTAGTATTATCCTTACTCACAAGCTTTTTAAGTAAACGCATTAAGCTGATTCAAAAGAATATTGTAAAAGAAACAACATCTCTTGCCGGTAGTACTACGGAATCGCTGCGTAATATTGAGCTGGTGAAGAGCCTCGGCCTTACCGACCAGGAGATTAGTCGTCTGAATAATAATACCAATAAGATTCTGGACCTGGAACTGAAAAAAGTGAAGAGCATCCGCTCTATCAGCTTTGTTCAGGGAACGTTTGTAAACTTCCTGCAACAGTGTATCATGTTTGCCCTGTTCTATTTCTTATTCCATGACAGGATACAACTGGGTGATCTGATGATGATGCAGTTCTACTCCTTCTTTATCTTCGGACCATTACAGGAACTGGGCAACATTATCCTTAGCTACCGTGAGGCTGACGCTTCTCTGCAGAACCTGCAAAACCTGATGCAGAAAGAGGTGGAGCAAGAACCGGTGAATGCGGTGAATGTTGATGATATCAATACGCTGGCATTTGACAAAGTAAGCTTCCAGCATAAAAGCAGCACTCGTCCGGCACTGGACAAAGTTTCGTTTAGTGCAATCAAGGGTGAGACCATTGCTTTTGTAGGGCCCTCTGGCAGTGGTAAGACTACCCTGGTAAAACTCTTACTGGGACTGTATAAGCCTAGTGCAGGAAGCATTCTGTATAATAATATTGATGAAAGAACAGTATCCTTAAATAGCATACGCAAACAATTGGGTATTGTAACGCAGGATACGCAGCTCTTCTCCGGTACTATACGGGAGAACCTGAAGTTCGTAATGCCCGAAGCGACAGATGAGGCTGTACTGGACGCCGTACACCAGGCATCAGGTAAAAGCATTTTGGCCCGCAGCGATAAAGGTCTGGATACCATTATCGGTGAGGGTGGTCTGAAATTATCGGGTGGTGAGCGTCAGCGTTTATCTATTGCCCGTTCTCTGCTGCGCCAGCCACGACTGCTGATCTTTGATGAGGCAACCAGTGCGCTGGACTCTATCACGGAAAGTGAGATTTCTGAAACGATGGAGGAGATCAGCAAGGAGCGTAACCAGATCACGATACTGATTGCACACCGTTTGTCTACCGTAATGCATGCCGATCGCATCTTTGTACTGGAGAAAGGTAAAGTTATTGAACAGGGTAACCACAATGACTTACTGGACCTGAAAGGACTGTACTATGCGATGTGGAGACAACAGGTAGGTGCAGAATATGCGGAATAATTTTACAATCTTCTATAATACAGAAGCCCCGGCAAATTGCCGGGGCTTCTGTATTAATTGATATTTTGCTTTATTTAAAAGCGATCCAGGTTCATGACTTTGGTCCATGCGGCAACAAAGTCTTTTACAAATTTGTCCTGTGCATCGGCGCTGGCGTATACTTCTGCCAGGGCACGCAGTTCTGAGTTAGAACCGAATACCAGATCTGCACGTGTACCCGTCCATTTTAAGTCGCCGGTATTACGATCACGACCTTCAAACTCATACTGGGTCTCATCTGTAGCTTTCCAGACTGTATTCATATCCAGCAGATTTACAAAGAAATCATTGCTCAATATTTCCGGACGCTTGGTGAGTACTCCTTTTTGATTGTGGTCAAAGTTAGCATTCAGTACACGCATACCTCCAACCAGTGCAGTCATTTCCGGAGCGGTCAGGGTAAGCAGTTGCGCTTTATCGATCAGCAATTCTTCGGTAGAAACGGCTTTAAATTTAGTTTTCTGGTAGTTACGGAATCCGTCGGCAATCGGCTCCAGGAAAGCGAAAGAATCGATATCGGTCTGCTCGGCAGATGCATCCATACGGCCCGGGGTAAACGGCATGGTAATATTGTACCCGCCGTCTTTGGCTGCTTTTTCTACAGCGGCTGTTCCTGCCAGTACGATCAGATCGGCCAGTGATACTTTTTTACCACTTTGGGTGCCGTTAAATTCTTTTTGAATACCCTCGAGGATATCCAGTACTTTGGATAACTGTGCAGGGTTATTGGCTGCCCAATAGCGCTGTGGTGCCAGGCGAATGCGTGCTCCGTTTGCCCCGCCACGCTTATCAGAACCCCGGAAAGTGGATGCTGAAGCCCATGCTGTATTCACCAGCTGGCCTACTGTTAAGCCTGAGCCCAGGATCTTATTTTTCAGGGTTGCCACATCCTGCTCATTGATCAGTTCATGATCTACTTCAGGAATAGGGTCTTGCCAGATCAGAATTTCCTGTGGCACTTCCGGTCCCAGGTATCGGGCACGCGGTCCCATATCACGATGCGTCAGTTTGAACCATGCACGGGCAAATGCATCTGCAAACGCATCCGGATCGTTCAGGAACTTACGGGAAATTTTTTCATATGCAGGATCCAATCTCAGGGAAAGATCCGTTGTGAGCATGGTTGGTTTTATTTTCTTACCGGCTTCAAATGCATGTGGAATGGTATCTTCAGCATCCTTCGCTACCCACTGATGGGCACCTGCAGGGCTTTTGGTTAATTCCCATTCATAGCCGAACAGGTTCTCAAAGAAGTTATTGCTCCATTGTGTAGGCGTATTGGTCCAGGTTACTTCCAGTCCGCTGGTAATGGCATCTGCACCTTTACCCGTACCGAAACTATTGTGCCAGCCCATGCCCTGTTCTTCAATCCCTGCTGCTTCCGGTTCTTTACCTACGTGATCTGATGAAGCTGCACCATGGGTTTTACCAAAACTGTGTCCGCCTGCGATCAGGGCTACAGTCTCTTCATCATCCATTGCCATACGACCAAATGTATCACGGATATCTTTTGCAGCTGCAATCGGATCAGGATTACCATCCGGTCCTTCTGGATTTACATAGATCAATCCCATCTGTACCGCTGCCAGTGGCTTCTCCAGGTTGCGGGAGTGGATATCTCCATCTGCCTTATCATCTGCAGACACTACACCATGATCTTTAGGTACTCCGTCCGATCCGTGCGCATAACGAAGATCACCGCCTAACCATGTGTGCTCTGAACCCCAGTATACATCTTCGGAAGGCTCCCAGACATCTTCACGACCTCCGGCAAATCCGAAAGTTTTAAAGCCCATAGATTCTAATGCTACATTACCGGCCAGGATCATTAAATCGGCCCAGGAGATTTTACGGCCATATTTTTGTTTGATGGGCCATAACAGTCTTCTTGCTTTATCCAGGCTTACATTATCCGGCCAGCTGTTCAATGGTGCAAAGCGTTGTTGTCCCGCTCCGGCTCCGCCGCGGCCATCTCCGGTACGATAGGTACCGGCACTATGCCAGGCCATACGAATGAATAAAGGTCCATAGTGTCCGAAATCGGCAGGCCACCAGTCCTGTGAGTCCGTCATCAGCTGATGCAGATCTTGTTTCAGGGCCTGAAAGTCCAGGCTGTTGAATGCTGCTGCATAATCGAAATCAGCCTCCATAGGATTAGATAATGAAGAGTTCTGGCGCAGCATATTTACTTTCAGCTGATTGGGCCACCAGTCTCTGTTGCGGGTGCCACTTCCAGCAGCCCCGTGTTGTCTTGAGCCTGCTGTAGCTCTGGTAAACGGGCATTTGCCCCCATTGTTTGCATTAGTTTCCATTTTTGTCTTTTTTGGGGTTACGGTATTATTTTAGTTTATTTTTTAAACTGCCCTGTAATCTGCAGTTTGATGTCTTTTATAGAAAAGGATTTGATCGGATGCTCTTTAAAATATGCTTCGATCAGTTGCGTAATCTGTTCATCATGATAATCTGCAATCTTATCGGTTTCTGTGCAATACAGATGATGATGGTGATCGACAACCGCGTCATAACGCATGATGTCTTTTTCTGTTTTTACTTTTTTCAACAGATTGTGCTCGGCCAGTGTATCCAGTACTTTATATACTGTTGCTACAGAAATGCCGGGATGATTTTCTTTGATATAGGCAATAATCTGCTCAGCAGTAGGATGGGTTTTTAACTCCAGTACTGCTTCAAATATGGCCATACGCTGAGGGGTCACCTTAAGCCCTTTTTCTTTCAATCGTTCGGATATAATCTGCTTCATGGCTCAAATGATAACTATTATTCAAAAGTAATCATTCTCCTTTAGCAATTATAATCTCATACGATTGATAATACATTAGTCAATATAGTAAAACTTTATACTCCCTTTTCACGCTCCCAATGCTGCTTATTACCAAAGCCTTTTGCATTATCGGTAAACTTAATTTTTAAAAGTGTGATGGTCCACATATCGCCGGGTACAGCCATAGCTATGGGATATGCTGTATGATATTGCATAGCAGGCAGTACATCGAAAAGGGTATTTTTCTGTACGGTCCCTTCAAACTGTATACCTTGTATCATTAAGGTATTCAGCTGATCGGGTAATATAGTGCCGGCACAAACGCCATTTTTCTGTAATAGCTGTGCGTGGTGTGTATCTGAGGAGGATTTGAAATAGAGGCAATGCTTTGCAGCATCATAGACAAAGAAGCAGGTAAAGCAATAGGGCATCTGCTGCTCATCGATACAACAGACATTGGCGCAGGTCTGTTGCGCCATAAATTGTGCGATATCTTCGTGCATTTTAGTTTCCATAAAGCTGCTGCTTGATACTCAAATCTAAAATATTCTGCTTAATTAAAAAAATATCGGAACTTTGCAGGCTATAAATATTTCTTATATAACATAATATGTTACAACTGACCAAGATTTTCCCTTTTGAAACCGCCCACGCGGTATTTGGTTATGAAGGGCCTTGCCGCAATATTCACGGGCATTCTTATGAATTGCATGTGACCGTAGCGGCTACTCAAAAAACAGCTGATTATATTGCCCCTCCTGGTTTCCTGATTGATTTTAAGGATATCAAGAATATCGTAAAAAAAGAGATTGTAGAATACTTTGATCATAAACTGGTGCTCTCTAAAAATTACCTGGAGGCACATCCGGAGATTGCTGCACATGAGAACCTGATTGTGTGGGAACATGAGCCAAGTGCAGAAAATATCTTATTATATACCCGTAAGCAATTAAAGGCTATACTACCAGAAGGCATTGTGATCCGCTCTATGCGCCTGTATGAGACCAAGACATCTTATGCCGAGTGGATTGAGGATTAAAGAGGAAATAATATATTGCAATCAAAAGCGAACAGAGATGATCTGTTCGCTTTTTACATTAATTGAACCTCAGACTACTTACTAAAAGTAAGGTACTCAATCATAAATATCTAAAAAGGGAAGCCTGAACCAGACTTCCCTTTTTAAACACTTATGAAATATATTATTTAGCTACGCTTCCGCTCAGACCAGCTTTAATGTACTCTGAGTTCAGACGACGGATGTTCATGATAGAGATCTCTTTAGGACATTCAGCTTCACAAGCACCGGTGTTGGTACAAGAACCGAAACCTTCTTTATCCATCTGATCAACCATGTTCACTACACGTGTCTTGCGCTCTGCTTCACCTTGTGGCAATAAGGCCAGGTGAGCTACTTTTGCAGACAGGAACAGCATAGCTGAAGAGTTTTTACAAGAGGCTACACAAGCACCACAACCGATACAGGTTGCTGCTGCGAAGGACTCATCTGCTTTATCTTTAGCAATAGGCAGGTTGTTCGCATCCTGTGCATTACCGGTATTTACAGAGATATAACCACCAGCCTGGATGATACGGTCAAACGCTGTACGATCGACCATCAGATCTTTGATCACCGGGAAAGCACCTGCTCTCCAAGGTTCTACAACGATTGTATCGCCATCTTTAAATGCACGCATGTGCAACTGGCAGGTTGTGGTACCGCTCCACGGACCGTGGGCTTTACCGTTGATGTGCATAGAACAAGCGCCACAAATACCCTCACGACAGTCGTGATCGAATGTGATCGGCTCTTTTCCTTCATGAATCAATTGCTCGTTCAATACGTCGAACATCTCCAGGAAAGACATTTCAGAAGAGATATCTTTCACCTGATAGGTTTCGAAGCTACCTTGAACCTGAGCATTTTGCTGACGCCATACTTTCAGCGTCAAATTCATATTATAATGTTCCATCTGTTTAAACTTTTATAGGTACATTAAGCGGTCGCAACGCACTTAATGAAATATGTTTGTTGAATAATATTATTTATAAGAACGTTGAGACGGGTGAACTACTTCATAATTCAGATCTTCCTTATGTAAGATCCAATCACTGTCTCCGTTGTACTGCCATGCAGCAACATACATGAAGTTTTCATCATCACGTTTTGCTTCACCGTCTTCAGTCTGAGACTCTTCACGGAAGTGACCACCACAAGATTCAGCACGGTTCAGGGCATCTTTACACATCAGCTCGCCTAATTCGATGAAGTCTGCAACACGGTTAGCTTTATCCAGCTCAGTGTTCATACCTTCAACAGTACCAGGGATTTTCACATCGCTCCAGAACTCTTTTTTCAGTGCCTGTATCTCTGCGATTGCTTCTGTCAGACCTTCTTTAGTACGGCCCATACCACATTTATCCCACATGATCTTACCCAGACGTTTGTGCAGGCTCTCTACAGATTGTGTACCTTTAATGCTCATCAGTTTATTGATACGGTCAGCAACCTCTTTCTCTGCTTTTACAAATTCAGGATGATCAGTTGGAATGGCTTTTGTACGGATATCATCTGCCAGGTAGTTACCCAGAGTGTAAGGGATTACGAAGTAACCATCTGCCAGACCCTGCATCAATGCTGATGCGCCCAGGCGGTTTGCACCGTGGTCAGAGAAGTTAGCCTCACCCAGACAATACAGACCAGGCACACTTGTCATCAGTTCATAATCTACCCACAGACCACCCATTGTATAGTGTACCGCAGGGTATATACGCATTGGCACTTCATATGGATCTTCACCGGTAATCTTCGCATACATATCGAACAGGTTACCGTATTTTTCTTTTACTACAGCCAGCCCATGAGTACGTACCTCTTCCGGAGTCGGATTATGGTTACCTACTTTACCGCACTCAATAGTACCGTAACGGATTACCGCTGCTGCGAAATCCAGGTATACTGCTTGCTTGGAAGTACCTACACCATAACCGGCATCGCAACGCTCTTTTGCAGCACGGGAGGCTACGTCACGAGGTACCAGGTTACCGAAGGCAGGATATCTTCTTTCCAGGTAGTAATCTCTTTCCTCTTCAGGAATCTCGCTGGCCTTACGGGTATCGTTTTGTTTTTTAGGCACCCAGATACGACCATCGTTACGTAAAGATTCAGACATCAGCGTCAGTTTAGACTGGTGATCTCCTGAAACCGGAATACAGGTCGGGTGAATTTGTGTATAACAAGGGTTAGCAAAGTATGCACCTTTCAGGTGAGCCTTCCAGGTTGCCGTTACGTTACTGCCCATCGCATTTGTAGATAAGTAGAATACGTTACCGTAACCACCGGAACACAGCAGAACAGCATGTCCGAAGTGTCTTTCCAGTTTACCGGTAATCATATTACGGGCAATGATACCACGTGCTTTACCATCGACCATAACGATGTCCAGCATTTCATGGCGGTTATACATGGTTACATTACCTAAGGCTACCTGGCGCTCCAGGGCCTGGTATGCACCAATCAGCAGTTGCTGTCCGGTCTGACCTGCAGCGTAGAATGTACGTTGTACCTGAGTACCACCGAAAGAACGGTTGCTCAGCATACCACCGTATTCACGGGCAAATGGTACACCCTGAGCCACACATTGATCAATGATGTTAGCACTTACCTCAGCCAGACGGTGTACATTGGACTCACGTGCACGATAGTCGCCACCTTTGATGGTATCGTAGAACAAGCGGTAAACGCTGTCACCATCATTCTGATAGTTTTTGGCAGCATTGATACCACCCTGTGCAGCGATAGAGTGCGCACGACGCGGAGAATCCTGGAAGCAGAATGCTTTTACTTTATATCCTAATTCGCCTAACGATGCAGCAGCAGAAGCTCCTGCCAGACCAGTACCGATAACGATAACTTCTAAGCTACGTTTATTGGCTGGGTTGACGATTTTACAACTATTTTTATAAGAAGACCATTTTTGCGAAAGTTCGCCGGCAGGTATTTTTGAATTTAACATATCTAATGAAGTCTTTTTTGCTGTTTAAATTGATAATAAAGGCTAGGCTTTAAAAATTAGTGTGCCATTGTTTTTACAAACTGAGCAACCTCTGCTGCAGGTGGCAACCATCCTAATTTGTAAGAAATCGGCATCAGGGCAAAAATAGCCGGAACGATGATTGCGAAGCCTACACCGATACAGTTAATTAAACCTTTGTATTTAGGTGTACTTAAACCTAAAGTCTGGAATGCACTCCAGAAGCCATGCACTAAGTGCCATGCCAGGGAGATACATCCTGCTACATATATAATAACAACCCACCATTGCTGGAATGTTTCTTCCATGATCAGGTACAGGTCTTTTTCATGACCTTGTGTCAACTGCTGGTAACGGTTAGGTGCCCAGAAGTGTGCCAGGTGTAATACTAAAAACATCAGGATCAGTGTACCCAGTAAGCCCATTGAACGGGTATACCATTTACTGCTGCTGTTACCAGGAGCTACGTTGTAGCCTATCGGTCGCTTGGCCTTGTTCTGTGCAGTAAGCATTAACCCTTGTACAATGTGCAGGATAATGAAGGCAAACAAGCCTACCTCTGCGATACGGATAATTGGATTGGAACCAAGGAAGTGGGCAATTTCACCATAAGCTTTGTAGCCTCTGCCGTAATCCAGCCATTCTAAGAAGATCTGAGCATTGGCGTAACAGTGGACTACCAGGAAGACGATCAAGAACAGACCAGTGAGACCCATTACCAGTTTTTTACCAATCGAAGATGTTAAAAAGTTTTTCATTCTAAAAAGTGAGAAATGTGAAATGTAATTTTTCTGTCAAAAATTTAGTTGCAAAGATACCACCCTATTTTTAAAAATACAAAGGGAAATAAAAAAATAAAAACCTATATTGGCCTGCATTTGAGCGTATGACAGCGCTTATTTCATGACAATGGCACTTTGTAAATTGCTTATTTCCAGTACAAATAATGCTGCAAACCGATGTTAAACTGGGGGTATAAACGGGCATATGACAATTTAACAAATTGCAATTGTGTAGAAAAATCGATACGGGTGTTGGAATTTAAGATAAGCTGCACACCAGGCACTATATCTACATAAAACCCTGCCTGTAAGGCTTTCGGAAAATAGGATGTACGTATTTCGTACTCCGGCGCATTGTAAGGCGTCAGCCATACACGCACATCACCGTAATACTTTCCCATAAATTCACAGTACAGGTTTATATTGGGCTGCTTATAGCTGCGATAGGTACGCGGATATACCAGATAGCCGAAGGACAGGCTATAATTAATTGTTGTCGGATATTTTACCGTAGTAGGAATATCGGGCAGTCCTGCTATAGGATCGACCTGTACTCCGGAAAACTTCCCAGGCAAGATCACTCCGGCAGTAAGCGATACGGCAAATTTATTTTTCAGGTAAGTGGAGATGAGCCCGAAACCCACTCCTTTGGTATCATCCATCAGTCGGGGTTCTCCTTCATCATGCGCAGTATTGACTGCAGAGGCTTCTGCATAAGCGGCCATACGCAAATGCTCATTGGTCCTGTCCCGGGTCAGGAAACGGTATTTGGCATACAGACTGAATCCATTAAATTTATAGGGCTTGTATACACCTCGCTCGGGTGTATTATGATAGGGAAATTCTTCGGGTAACTTTTCTTTGTGGTGGTTGGAACTGGCAGCGGTAAGGTATACGGAGAGCTTCGGTGTAAGGCCGTACATCAACCGGAGTCCGTTAAAGTTTCTCAGCTGATTACTTTCTTTATAAAACTCTGACATGAGGCGAATGCCAAGGGTACCTTTAGGAATATTGCTGGCCGGCTCGGTATTGGGGAAGAGCTCCTGTGCCCGGCCCGTCTGTGCCAGACTCAGCATCAATCCAATACTCAAGAGCTGTTTTTTATTCATTTGTATATATAATATTGCCTTTAATCTGCCAGCACAAAACGGTATGCAGTTTTGCAATGGCAATCTGCTGTGACTGGAAGGTTATGGTATTTTTTATAACTCACCGGATCTATCATTCCTTTATCTACAAAACGCATTTTCCAGACCGGAACGGATGCAGACAAGTCTCCTTTTGCCAGTTCATAACAGGCATTCTTATATGTAAAGCATGAGGCCCGCAATTGCTCACCGGCACCGGGCTTAAAATCTGCATCTATAAATCGTACGGAAAATCCGGCGTCTGTTACCGCCTTAGCCACCTGGCTAAACGCAATAGGCGCATTGGGTTTTAATTTTAAAACAGCGCGGGTATTGGCCAGATCCATCTGCACCTCTTTGATAAAATCAAGCTTACGCAAACGCATTTCTACACTGCGGCTGCACTGCGAGCAGGTAAGTCCGTCTACCCCAATACGCACAGCCGTAAACTGGGCTGTGGCTACAGCAGAGATGAATACAAGACAAATGCAGAATAACAACCTGATCTTCATCTTATAAAGTTACATAAAATCAGTTAACGATGCGTCGACGGGAGATAAAGCTGCTGATCAGGGTCATGACACAACCAGAGAATAGCATAATCACAATAGGCAGCCATACATCATGCATACCCTGCCCTCTCAGGAAGATATTGCTTACACCATTAAAGGCCCAGTACATGGGGGTGAATTTAGCTACAGTAGTCATTACCGGCGGCAGGATCTCCAGCGGTACCCATATACCTCCGAGAGATGCCAGGATAACGGTAAATATGGCACCAACAGGCATGGCCTGGTTGGCTGTTTTAAACACATTGCCTACAAGATAACCATATGTAGTCGCACAGAATGCAGTGGCTAATACTAAAGGCACAGTAGCCCAGGGGTGTGAACCCATATATAATTTAGGCAAGCCAAACAGGGGTATGAGCATAGTGCCGATCAGCATCATCACATAAAATTGCAGAAAACAGAACAGGGTATAGAAAAGGATCATACCGATATTGGCTTTGACCGGCGCACCGGGAATCAGCTTTAAACGGGTCATACTTCCCTCTTCCCGCTCACGGATCATATTGCCGGCAATAGGTACTACGATCAGGAACATGCCGAAAATAGCCCAGGAGGGCACATTATGCTGTACAGAGTTCAGGGTAAAAGTGGCATGTTTATCTTCCAGGTGTTCTTTCAGCGGCAGGGCGCTGTATAGTTCTTGTGTCAATGCGGAATCGATACTCATCTCAGTCCCATTCATTGAGCCCAGGCGGCTCATCAGGGTATTCATTTTTGACTGTGTGGCATACTGCATCAGTGCAAATTTGAATGAATTCTTGAAGGAAGGTTTTAAGGTTGGGTCAAACAGTACCTCAATCTCTGTGGAATCAAGGGCTTTATTCTGGGCATAGGAAGCCGGAAGCCCCGATTTTGCACCAACGGCATTTACTACTTTATTTGCAGTATTCACCAGCGAGCTGCTGGCCTCTTCCGGTATAATCAGACCGATCTTTGCTTTACCGGAATTAATATCATTACGCAGGCTATGCTCATCGGTATATATTTTGGTCTCGAACATACTGCTGGCTTCTATTGCAGCTACAATCTCTTTTCCTACCTTGCCCTGATCTTTGTTGATGACAAATACCTCAAACTTCACATCCCGCATATCTTTAAAGGTACTATCCTGCGTTACGGCCATCACGATAATGAGTATAGCCGGCATGAAAATCAACAGCAATAATCCTACAGGGTCCCGCAACAGCAGTTTTAATTCTTTAACTATAGTGGCAAACATAATTATATAAGCGTATTTATGGTATACCGAGCAATGATAAAACAGGCTCAGTTTAGCGGCAAACTTACAAACAAAAAGGCAGGAAACGAGTTCCTGCCTTTTTATATATTCTGCGGATGCAGTTGATTATTTAAAATCGCTGTCGCTGATTTTTTTGTTTGCTTCCATTTTCTGCACAGTCAGTTCCTGTGGTCCTTGCGGAGACTGGATCTTAATGCTGTGCGGAGCTTTATAGCCATTACCATTGGTTACAGCTTTGTAATCACCTAAGATTACGGTCTGACCGTTACCTTCTTTATCGGTTTTTACTTCTTTAATCAACAGGTTAGTTGCCTGATCGTAGTAAGATACAGATACGTTACCTTCCTTGTTGGTTTTTTCAACCACGTAACAATCTTTACCATCTACTTTCTCAACACCTTTCAGTTTCATGGTAATACCATATTTCTCTGGGTGCAGATCAGCCTGTAAGTCAGCCTGCTCTTTGTAGGCAGACAGCATATCAGCCGGCATATCCTGGCTTTGGCCCATTCCGGAGATTTTACCGGTATTGCCGCTTACGGTCATTTTCTGAACTTCGCCCATACCTGGAACCATTACAGACATATAGTATTTATCCGGGCTTACGATTTTCTGAGTGATCTTGATCGCCTGACCCTGCATTTCTGCAGATGCTTCAGAGTACAGAGAAGTCAGTTTTTCAACTACTGCTTTACCACCGATGGCATCTACATACTTAGCTACAACCGCTTCCGGAGTAATATCAGAAGCTACGGCTTTGGTTACCGGTGCTTCGATGCTGTTACCATAGTTATCGTAATAGTGGATAACGCCATCAGAAGCAAAACGTTTCAGTTTTTCTGCTTCAGCTTTATCACCTACAACGGTAATATGTGCTGCACCAGGTTGTACATATTTTTTAGCGGTATTCTGGATATCATCTACAGAAACTGCTGCTACGTTTTTCAGGTAGTTTTTGTAGTAATCTTTAGGCATGTTATAACGCTCAATATTGATCGCATATTGCGCAATAGTCTGAGGGCTTTCCAGGCCGATAGCGAATGTACCGGTAACATAGTTTTTCATTTCCTGTAATGTAGTAGGATCTACTTTTTCATCACGGATGCGTTTCATTTCCGCCAGAATTTCGTTTACAGAAGAATCCGTAACTACGTTTCTTGCTTTGGCATATGCCTGGAATTCACCTACTTCTTTGTCGTTTTTGAAAGAAGAGTATGAACCGTAAGTCCAGCCATGTTTTTCACGCAGGTTCAGGAACAGACGGCCTGTACCGCTACCACCCAGGATTTCGTTCAGCATTCTTACTTTGATCACATCAGGAGTACCTGGTTTCAGATCGATAGGGTAAGTAACACCGATTACACTTTGTACAGAGTTGTCACGCGGTACGAAGTCAACGGTAGTTTTATTAGGAACAGTTACTTTAGGGTAAGTTGTTTTTGGCACTTCGCCTTTCTGCCATGAAGCAAAATATTTGGTTACCGCATCTTTAGCTTCTGCCAGGGTAATATCACCAACTACTGCCATGTATGCAACGTTAGGACGGAAATAAGTGCTGTAATATTGTTTACAATCTTCCAGGTTTACGTTACCCACTGTTTTTTCAGAAGCGATGATACCGTATGGGTGCGCTTTACCGAAGTTCAGTACTTTACTAACATTGTCTAGCATTTCATCCGGCTCTGTTTTAGATTGCTCCAGACCAGCCAGTGCCTGCTTTCTCAATTTATCCAGTTCAGATTGCTGGAAGTTAGCGTTCATCAGGGCATCGCTCATCAGTTTTAATAAAACGTCCTGGTGTTTTTTCAAAGAACCACCATAGATACCACCACTGCTTGCAGATAAATTGGCACCGATCATATCGGTAGTTTCGTCAAACTGCTCTTTCGTCATAGTTTTTGTACCGGCAGTAATCAGGGAACCGATGAAATCGCTCAGACCCGCTTTGTTCGGATCTTCGATAGGATCGATATCCAGCATGATAGAGTAAGATACGGTAGGTACCTTATGATTCTCTACTACGAATACTTTTAATCCGTTCGGTAAAGTAAAGGATTGTGCGTCTCCCAGTTTAATTTCAGGAGCCGGACCAGGTTTTGGACGTACACTTCTGTCCAGTGTTTGTGCAAATGTTGCAGAAACGAGGGCTAATGCAGCTATAGAAAGCGTTATCTTTTTCATCTTGAATATGTTTGTGCCATTATGCATGGCTGACTTTTACTGTTGATTAAATTGAATATTGATGTACTGATTGCGGAGCGATTATTTCTTCTCCATTGATTTAGGCAGGTAGTATACTACCAGTCTGTTATCTTTATTCAAATATTTATTAGCCACTCTGGTCAGGTCGGCAGCAGTTACTTTCTGATATTTAACCAGCTCTGTGTTTACCAGGTTGGTGTTACGGAAGTAAGTATAGTTAGTCGCCAGGTTCTCTGCGATACCTGCGATTTTAGAGTTAGAACCAACGAACTCGCTTTCTACCTGATTTTGCAGTTTTTTGAATTCTGTAGCAGGGATCGGCTGTGTTTTTACTTTTTCGATCTCAGCATCCATAGCAGTTTGTAAGTCCTGGTATTTTACATTAGGTGCTGCGATACCGAATACCATTGACAGACCTGGATCTTCCAGAGGGAAGTTGAATGCACCAACACCAACTGCCATTTGTTTCTTATCTACCAGTTCTTTCTGGAAACGGGAGCTTGCACCATTAGATAATAATTTGTTCAACATTTCCAGTGCATAAACATCATCAGATCCGATTTTAGGGATGTGGTATGCTAAAATAATCGCAGGGAAAGGAACGTTATCGTAATAGAATACTTCTTTAGCCTTAGCCATTGCTGGCTCCGTTTCGGTAGGGCGAGGGATCGCTTTGGTACCTTTAGGGATAGAACCGTAATATTTCTCAACCCATTTCTTAGTTTGCTCTGGTTTGATGTCTCCAGCGATTACCAGTACTGCATTGTTAGGAACATAGAATGTTTTGTAGAAATCCATGAACTCGCTGTACTTCGCTTCGTCGATGTATTGTGCAGAACCGATCGGCATCCAGTTGTATGGGTGCTTAGTATATGCATTCTGGAATACAACCTCCATCAGGTGACCGTAAGGACGGTTATCGTAGCTTTGTTTTTTCTCTTCTTTTACAACTTTACGTTGTGTTTCAATACCAGTACTGTCGATTTTGGCATGCAGCATACGCTCAGCTTCCATCCACAGGGCCAGCTCTTCCTGGTTAGAAGGCATGGTCTGGAAATAATAAGTACGGTCCTGAGAAGTGTTTGCGTTCAGCACACCACCATTGGCCTGGATCATTTTAAAGTACTCACCACGGCCGATATTGTCGGTACCTTCAAACATCAGGTGCTCAAAGAAGTGCGCGAAACCGGTACGTTTCGGATCTTCATTTTTAGAACCTACGTGGTACATTACGGATACGTTTACAATTGGTGTAGAGTGGTCTTCATGTAAGATCACATGCAGTCCATTGGGCAAATCATACTCTGTAAAGTTTATTTTTCTTTCTTGTGCGAATGCCCCGATACTTGCCGAAGCCAGTAAAGACATGCTTAAAATGATACGTTTCATAAGGAATCTATATGAATTATTTAATTTTATGTGGAGCAAAGATAATTATCAATTTTTTTAATTCCATCACCCCAATAGGGGGAATTTGCATTCGGGGCACAATTTCATCCCCATTACTGTCCTAATTGTCAGTGTATCAGCAGCCAGGACTGCTAAAAAGCCCAAGGTTAAAAATCGTTAATCCCAACCTGTCATACCGAACTGACAATTTTGCACATTTTCGGCTTTGGCAAAGAAATTGAAGCGTAAATACTGTTCAAATAAACATAACTAAAATAATTTATAGATAATATTATGGGAAAAATCATCGGAATTGACTTAGGAACAACCAACTCTTGCGTGGCCGTAATGGAAGGTAATGAGCCGGTTGTAATTGCAAACGACGAAGGTCGTCGCACTACGCCATCGGTAGTGGCGTTTTTGAAAAACGGAGAACGTAAAGTAGGAGATCCTGCAAAACGTCAGGCGATCACCAACCCTACCAACACCATTATGTCTATCAAACGTTATATGGGTAGACGTTATGACGAGGTAACCGGTGAAATGTCGCACAATGCATACCAGATCGTAAAAGGAGATAATAACACTCCTCGTGTAGATATCGAAGGCAGAATGTACACTCCTCAGGAGATCTCTGCTATGATTCTTCAGAAAATGAAGAAAACAGCTGAAGACTTCCTGGGTCAGGAAGTATCTGAAGCCGTAATTACTGTACCGGCTTACTTTAACGATGCGCAACGCCAGGCAACTAAAGAGGCAGGCGAGATCGCTGGTCTGACCGTAAAAAGAATTATCAATGAGCCTACTGCTGCGGCACTGGCTTATGGTATGGATAAAAAACATGCCGACAGCAAAATCGTTGTATTTGACTTAGGTGGTGGTACATTTGACGTATCTATCCTGGAGCTGGGCGACGGTGTATTTGAAGTAAAATCTACCAACGGTGATACCCACCTGGGTGGTGATGACTTCGATAAAGTTATCATGGACTGGTTAGCTGAAGAATTCAGAAAAGATATGCCTACTATCGATCTGCACAAAGATCCTATGGCATGGCAACGTCTGAAAGAGGCTGCTGAAAAAGCAAAAATCGAACTGTCTTCTTCTCAGGAAACAGAAATCAACCTGCCTTATATCACTGCTGTTGATGGTGTGCCACAACACTTGGTGCGCAAACTGAGCCGTGCTAAATTTGAGCAACTGGCAGACAGCCTGATCGAGCGTACTCTGGAGCCTTGCCGCAAAGCATTGAAAGATGCAGGTATGAACACCAGCGAAATCGATGAAATTATCCTGGTTGGTGGTTCTACCCGTATTCCTAAAATCCAGGAAGTGGTTGAAAGCTTCTTCGGTAAAAAACCAAACAAAGGTGTAAACCCTGATGAGGTAGTAGCTGTTGGTGCTGCAATCCAGGGTGGTGTACTGACCGGAGATGTAAAAGACGTATTGTTACTGGATGTAACACCGCTGTCTCTGGGTATTGAAACCTATGGTGGTGTAATGACGAAACTGATTGAGTCTAACACAACCATCCCTACCAAGAAATCTGAAACCTTCTCTACTGCAAGCGATAGCCAGCCTAGCGTGGAAATCAATGTAGTACAAGGTGAGCGCCCAATGGCGAACCAAAATAAATCTCTGGGTAAATTCGTACTGAATGACATCCCGCCTGCTCCAAGAGGTGTACCTCAGATCGAAGTAATTTTCGATATCGATGCCAATGGTATCCTGAACGTAACCGCTAAAGATAAAGGTACCGGTAAACAACAAAACATCCGTATCGAAGCAGGTTCCGGCTTAAGCAAAGACGAAATCGAAAGAATGAAAAACGATGCTAAAGCTAATGAAGAGGCAGACAAACAAGTACGTGAAAAAGTTGAAAAACTGAACATGGCTGACGGTCTGATCTTCAATACAGAGAAACAACTGAAAGAACATGCTGATAAAATCCCTGCAGATAAAAAATCAGCAATTGAAACTGCAGTTGCAGAACTGAAAGAAGCACACAAAGCAGAAGACATGGCTGCGATCGATACTGCAAGCGAAAAACTGAATGCTGCATGGAACGCTGCGAGCGAAGATATCTACGCTCAGGGCCAGGCAGACGGCGCGCAACAACAAGGCCAGAATGCAAATGCAGGTGGTGCTGATGATGTAGCGGATGCAGACTTCGAAGAAGTAAAATAATCATTCAATAAGATTACCAAAATGGGCGACTGAATAGTCGCCCATTTTTTTGTTCATATGTTGTGAAAGTAGAACCATCAATTCACTAATTGCATATTTCATTCACCAATTCAAAGCAGCTACTCACAAAGTAGCTGCTTTTTTTTCACCCTTTCCAACCTTTTGCCTTTCTGCTGCATCCTTACTTTGTATCAACAACCCGTTCCGGCGGAATCATTCATTAATACTTAGAAGAATACTTATGAGCAGGAAATTATCACTAATCTGTGGCATGCTGATCAGCTGCAGCTATACCATACAGGCACAGGACATCCAAAACGCAGACGCTGTACTGAACAGTGTAACGGTATATAAAGTAGGCGCGGAACTGAAGCATTCAGCGAAGGTAAATCTGCCTCAGGGCAATACGGAACTGATCATTAATAATGTGGCCTCCAATATTGACGAAAGCAGTATCCAGATCAATGCCCCGTCCAATATTACCATCATGTCGGTAATGGTTACCCGTAACTATAAACCAGAGCAGCAAAAAGACCTGAATAGTCCGGAATACAAGCAAAAAGAAGCTTTATTAAGAACGGCAGAAGCAGCATTGCAGAAAACAATTAATAAACGTCAGGCTATTGAGAGAACCTTATCCTTACTGGCAAAGAACGAAGTAGCCAAAGGAGATCAGAGCAATGTAAATGTTGCAGAGCTCAGCAAGCTGACCGATTTTTATCTGAATAAACAGATTGAACTGAATGACCAGATATCGGTACTCAAAGGGCAGGAGGCCGAACAGGTAACGCTGGTACAAGAGTACAGGACACAGCTGGGCAATATGAATGGACAGGAAAGCAATACCGGCGGGCAGCTGGTACTGCAGGTCATGTCTACGGCTCCGGTCCTGAGTGGCAATATCAACATCAGTTACATCAGCCGCAATGCAGGCTGGACAGCAGCTTACGATCTGAAAGCGGATAAAGTAAGCGATCCATTGCGCATTGTGTACAAGGCAAATGTCGCGCAACAGACAGGTCTGGACTGGAAGAAAGTCAAACTGATCTTATCTACCGGTAACCCTACTGTGGGTAGTAACGCTCCTATTCTTACGGCATGGCTGCTCCGCTATGGACAAGCATATCAGCCGGTACACAATGAGGTTGCAGCCAATACCATACAGTCTTATAAGTATCAGAGTAATGCCAGCATGACCAATATATCTGCCGATCAGTTATCGAAAAGGCCGGTGACGAGTGTTGCTGAAATGCTGGACGGTGCCGCACCTGGTGTACTGGTTACTTCGGGAGGCGGGCAACCGGGTGCTAATGCTGATATTATGATTCGCGGGCAGGGTAGCTTGAGTGCCAGCGCTCCTCCACTTATCGTACTTGACGGGGCTCCATATTCCGGTGCCTTAAATACTATTGACCCGCAAGATATTGCCGACATTGTTGTACTAAAAGACGCTACTTCTAAAGCAGTATATGGTGCCCGTGCAGCCAATGGCGTTATACTCATCACGACCAAAGCGAACAAGGGTGTAAGCGACCATACAGAAGTTGAAGAGAAAGAGCTGGATGCCACATTTGATATAGATATACCCTACTCTATTGCCTCGAACAATAAACCACACAGTGTTTCTCTGAAAGAACTGAACATCCCGGCCAGCTATAAATATTATGCTGTACCGAAACTGGATCCGGATGCATTCCTGCTGGCGGAGGTTAATGGTTATGAAAAATTAAACCTGATTCCTGGTGAAGCGAATATCGTTTTTGAGAATACTTATGTGGGCAAAACATTCCTGAATCCGTATAACACACAGGATACGCTGAACCTGAGCATGGGCCGTGACAAACGCATCACGATTAAAAGAGAGAAAGTAACTGATCTGTCGGCCAGTAAAGTTTTAGGCAGCAACAAGAAGCAAAGCTTCACTTACGAACTGACCATTAAAAACAGCAAAAAAGAGGCTATAGACCTCATGTTAAAGGATCAATATCCGATCAGCACAGATAACAATATGGAGATTGAACTACTTTCTTCTGATAATGCTGCCATCAATAAAGAAACAGGTATACTGACCTGGAAACTAAATATCAAACCGGGAGAAACAAGAAAGGTGCGCTTTACCTACTCTGTAAAGTATCCCAAAGAGCAGTATATAGGAAATCTCTAAGGCATAAAGGCGTATACAAAAATCTGGGTCGGACAATTGTCCGACCCAGATTTGCTTCATAATACTTCTTATGTGTTTGCAGTCTTAATTCAAAAATTGTGACTGATTTTTTTATTTTCAGTTAAGGTATTGGATAAATGATATTAGTTGACAATATCTGCTTTTACAGAATACAGCAACGTACCTAACTGACCTATAACACTATTGGGCACATTCAGGGAAGCAGCAGCTGAGGCTACATCTCCGACAAATATATCGAAGTCTGCTGATGTAGATTTCATGGCAGAAGCGCTACCAAAGCGACTGTATGTGGCAAAATTATGTGCATCTCTCATGCTTTTGCCTTTGTACACACCGGTCTGCGTGCTTACCGCCTGTTGTACAAAATCAGTAAAGCTTTGTAACAGGTTATTATAACCGGTCATATTACCAGCACCTACTTCTGCCAGTAAAGTCGGGAAGTACTCTGCCAGTGCAGTATCTCCGGCTATTACCATGAGTGATTTACCCACAACTGTTCTGATTGCCAGGCGACCAGCCTGTATTTTCTGGCCGGGATTATCCGGGTCATCAATCATCTTGGTGCCATTACCCGCAACCGGCCCGGTTGCACCTTGAATAAACCATCCTAAAGTATCATAAAGGGCAGTTGTCGCTAACGGTGTAGGGTCAGGAGTCGTGTCTTTCTTACAGGAGCTGCCGGAAATAGTCCACAGTCCGATTCCGAATACGGCTAAAAAAATGAAGATGGTTTTGTTTAGCTTTTTGTTCATGTCGATTTGTTTTAAAAGATGAGGAAACTGTTTAGAAAAAATGTAATTAGTTCACAATAGCCGAAATTGTTCTCGTTAATCGTCCGTAAAAAGAATTATTATTCATAGCCGGACAGCCCTTTGCCGCATCAGCTGCAGAAACGGTGTATTTTAAGGCATTAATATTCCTCGCGACGATCTGGGACTGATAGATATTTTCAGCATTCTGCACTTTATTATTATAGGCGTAAACCAGAATTTGTGTAGCCGGATTGTAGTAAGTAGATTGGACTCCGTCTAATGATTTTATGGATTGCTCCACTTTAGTCATTACAGAAGGATCAGTATTTTGAGGGAAGTCGATACGTGCCAGTTGGGTATGCTCAGAGGCCAAAGGTTTCTTGCCTTTAACCATAACCGCAATATGTACGATCAGCGTGGCAAACAGCAGAAAGCCCAGGCTGAATACGCTTATTGCAGTGTATTTGATTCCTTTTTTGATGGTCATAATACTTCGTTTTAGAGGGTGAATAAGCAAGCTGATGAAAAGCTATTTATGATACATACGAGGTAAATATGACAATGGTTTTACAATTCTCTATTTTTTTTGACAGAATTATTACACCACTCTGAAAAAGAACCGAAACAGATAGCATAAGAAGATATCTCTGAGGCTAAAGAAATCACTTCTGAAAGTGAAAAATACCGTTCTGAAGCCGGAGAAATTGACGCTGACACGAAAGAAATTAATTCTGAAAGCAAAAAATACCGTTCTGAAGCCAGAGAAATTGACGCTGACACAAAAGAAATCAACTCTGAAAGTGAAGAATACGGTTCTGATGCCGGAGAAATTGAGGCTGACATAAAAGAAATCAACTCTGAAAGCAAAAAATACCGTTCTGAAGCCAAAGAAATTGACGCTGACACAAAAGAAATCAACTCTGAAAGTGAAGAATACGGTTCTGATGCCAGAGAAATTAACGCTGATACGAAAGAAACGAGCCCTGAAAATTCGGTTGCTGAGGTTTCCGAAGCACCAATCCAAATGGCTATCGCAGTGAACACAAGAAAGCGATCTGTACAATACAGATCGCTCCAAATGGCCTTATAAATCCGGCGTTACAAAAATCATTGGCTTGCCTTTAACGGCTATACGATACTCATCACAGCCCAGAGGGCAGCCAGGGAGATAACGATCCAGAGCACCACTCCTTGTATAAATGGACGGACACCGACTGACCTGATCATAGGCAGAGACAGACCCGCACCAATAAGGAATAAGGTCAGCGTTAAACCGGCTTTGGCAATCTTTACAACGTATGGCGCAATAGTACCCAATACAGGAAGATAAGTATTCAGGATCATAGCCAGGATAAACAGGCCAATAAACCATGGAATTTTAATTTTGTTGGAACCGTTTTTAAAGACAATGGCCGTACCCAGTGACAGTGGAATGATCCATAATGCACGGGCCAGTTTCACTGTAGTGGCGACTTCCAGTGCATGCGGACCGTATTTGCTGGCAGCACCCACAACGGAACTGGTATCATGTATGGCAATTGCTGACCATATCCCAAACTGTGTTTCGGAAAGATGTAAAGCATGGCCAATCACCGGGAATATAAACAGGGCAATGGAATTGAGGATAAAAACAATGCCTAATGCAACCGACATTTGTTTAGAATCGGCATTGATCACGGGGCCTACTGCTGCAATGGCGCTGCCTCCGCATATTGCAGTACCGGAAGCAATCAGGTGCGATGTTTTGCGCTCTATTTTCAGCAGTTTACCGATAAAATACCCCAGCACTAAGGTACCCAAAATAGACGCTATGGTAAAGAGTATGCCTTCTTTACCCGCATTAATCGCACTGTGCAGATTCATTCCAAATCCTAGTCCGACCACGGAGATCTGGAGTAATTTTTTGGTGGCTTTGCCATTATGCTGCAGGTAAGGATGCCCGATTGTATTGGCAACAATTAGTCCGAGTAATAATGCTACAGGTGCGGAAATAAAAGGTGTAAGGCATAGCAGGGCTAATAAAATGAAGATAACCTTGCGGATACCCGATTGCGGGGAAACGGATGCTGTTGTCATGAATGATATAACGAATCGCAATAAAAGTATTCAAATTTGACAGTAAGCCATAGTGATCTGGCTTATTTATTTAAACATTAATTGTAGTATGATGTAGTTCATTAAGCAGTGTTGCAAGTGCGGAGTATTATAAAGAATGAGGCCGGGTAATATACCCGGCCTCATTCTTTATAAATATGTATTGTTTGCTTATTGTACCGCAGCTTCTGCACTGCCATATACTTCCAGTTCGTTGTATACTGAATCGCGCTCTACAGGTGTTTTTCCTACAGAAGTGATCAGGGTACATAACTCTTCGGTAGTCATTGCAGGGTTTTGCTCTTCACTGCCTGCCATTGAATAGATCTTGGTTGTATCATCTATCGTACCATCCAGGTCATTTACACCATAGTCTAAGGTCAGCTGCGCGCTTTCGCGGCCCAGCATCGGCCAGTAGGCTTTTACATTGGCAAAATTATCCAGGAATATACGGGCAATTGCATACATCTTCAGATCTTCTACCAGGCTCACTTCCGGCACATGAGACATATCGTTATCTCCGTTACGGAATTTCAATGGAATGAAGCAGTTAAAACCACCGATCGCATCCTGAGAATTACGCAGGCGTTCCATATGATCTATACGATGTGCATAGTTTTCAATGTGGCCATACAGCATAGTTGCATTGGTAGGCATACCAATCTGGTGTGCTGTTTCATGTATTTCCATCCAGCCATCGCCATCAACTTTATCCGGACAGATCTTATCACGGATCTCCTGTGCAAAGATCTCCGCACCACCACCAGGCAGCGATTGCAGACCCGCTTTGTTCATACGCTCCAGACCTTCTCTCGTAGTCAGTTTAGCCTTGCGGAACATATAATCCAGCTCTACAGCGGTAAATCCTTTAAGGTGCAGATCAGGACGATGTGCATGGATTTTCTCCAGCAATTCGCAGAAGAACTCCAGGTTCATCTTAGGATGTACCCCGCCTACAATATGTACTTCTGTTACTGGTTGTCCGTCATATTTTTTCACCATGTCCAGCATTCCCTCAATACCTAGTTCCCAACCGTTATCACGGTTTTTATATGTACGGGAATAAGAGCAGAAATCACAGGTAAAAATGCAGACATTGGTCGGTTCGATATGAAAGTTCTTGTTGAAATAAACTTTCTTACCATGTCTTTTCAGGTTCACATAATTGGCCAGGGCTCCTACGAAATTCAACTCTGCATGTTCAAACAAATAAATCCCTTCTTCAGCCGTTATGCGCTTACCTTCTTTTACTTTCTGTGCTACTGTAGTAAGCACCGCGTCATGAGCAACCTGTTCCAGTACGATATCCGGAAACACAACGCTTAATTCTTCTGACATACACTATTATTTTAAAAAGGGATGCAAGCATCCCTTGTCTGTTACAATATATTTTTGATTGCTTCAATTACAGCTGGCAGTTGAGTGATATCCTGACCTCCGGCAGTTGCCAGACCTTTCTGTCCGCCGCCACCGCCTTTGATTAATGGTGCCACATACTGTTTGATCAGTTTGCCGGCATCCCATCCCTTCTCATTCAGCAGACCATCTTCAATAGCAATGGCTACAGATGGTTTACCACCGATATTAGCGGTCAGTACCACCAGATAGTTTTGCAGGTGCAGCTTCATGTCCAAGGCTACCTTTTTCAAGGCTTCACCATTAGATACATCAACATGCTGCCCAAGGAACTGTACGCCATTGATGGTTTCTGCCTGTACAGACAAAGTCTTAGACAGGGCAGATAATTCTTTATTTTCAAAAGCCTCAACCCTTTTTTCCAGGGCGGCTTTATCTTCCAGTAATTTTTCGATAGACTTGATCGGATCTTTACTTTTCAGTAATTCAGCAACCGATTTAGCCTGATCTACTTTATCGGCCAGGTAACGGAAAGCCGCACCACCGGTCAGTGCTTCGATACGGCGTACACCCGCAGCCACAGCTGATTCTGCAGTAATGATAAAGCTACCGATCATACCGGTTGCCCCTACGTGCGTACCACCACAAAGCTCTACAGAGAATTCAGGATCGATGGTTACTACACGTACCAGGTCTCCGTATTTCTCTCCGAATAATGCCATTGCACCCAGCGCGATCGCATCATCCTTAGGCATTTCCTTGATCACCACCGGAATATTTTCACGGATCTTCTGGTTTACGATACTCATCACCGATTTCAGTTCCTCATCGGTTACTTTGGCAAAGTGAGATATATCGAAACGCAGGGTTTCTTCATTTACCAGGGAGCCTTTCTGATTCACATGGTTACCCAGTACTTCTTTCAATGCAGCATGCAGCAGGTGAGTAGCCGTGTGGTTGTACATCGTGTGCAGGCGCTTTTCAAAATCTACTTTAGCCGTAACAGGACCGGTAATAGTCGCCGGTAATACATCCGTAAAATGAATGATCAGGTCGTTCTCTTTTTTGGTATCACTTACCTCTATCGTTTCGTTACCGAAGGTTAATACCCCTCTGTCTCCTACCTGACCACCACTCTCTGCATAGAAAGGAGTACTTTTCAGTACGATCTGGTATTGCTCTTTATTTTTTGCTTTTACTTTTCTGTATTTAACTACTTCTGTTTCGATATTCAGGTCATCATAACCTACGAAAGACGTTTTTTCTGCCTCATTCACCACAGTCCAGTCTTCTGCATCGATAGCAGTAGCTTTGCGGGAACGGTCTTTCTGCTCTTTCATTTCTGCATCAAAGCCCGGCTCATCTACATTCATCGCATTTTCAGAAGCGATCAGGCGGGTAAGGTCAATCGGGAAACCGTATGTATCATACAGTTCAAATGCTTCTTTACCACCAATCACTTTGCTGTTCTGCTCTTTGGTAATGATATCATCGATCTTTCTCAGACCTTTCTCCAGCGTACGCAGGAAGGCTTCTTCCTCTTCTTTGATTACACGGGTTACAAATTCTTCCTGTTGCTTCAGCTCCGGGAATACCTGCTCAAACTGGGTCGCGATTACCGGTACCAACTGGAATAACAGCGGTGCTTTATAATCCAGGTAAGAGTAGTAGTATCTTACTGCACGACGCAGAATGCGGCGGATCACATATCCCGCACCGGTATTGGATGGCAGCTGACCATCGGCAACGGTAAAGGAGATGGTACGGATATGGTCGCTCAGCACACGGAAGGCAATAGCTTCTTTGCTGTCGCTGAAATCATATTTTTTACGGGAGATGTTTTCAATCGCGGCAATAGTACCGGTGAATACATCTGTATCGTAGTTACTTTGTTTTTGCTGCAGTACGCGTACCAGGCGCTCAAAGCCCATACCGGTATCTACATGCTGCGCCGGCAATTTCTGCAGGCTGCCGTCTTTCAGGCGGCTGAACTCCATGAATACATTATTCCAGATTTCTATTACCTGAGGATGATCAGCATTTACCAGGCTGGCGCCATCTACCTGCTTGCGCTCCTCCTCTGTACGGCAATCCACATGGATCTCCGAACAAGGGCCACAAGGACCGGTATCACCCATTTCCCAGAAGTTATCTTTTTTATTTCCTTTCAGGATACGATCTTCTGCAATCCATTTTTTCCACTCATCATAAGCTTCCTGATCGAAAGGCAGCCCTTCTTTTTCATCCCCTTCAAACACGGTTACATACAGGCGGTCTTTGTCCAGCTTGTATACATCAGTCAGTAATTCCCAGCTCCAGGCAATGGCATCTTTCTTAAAATAGTCACCAAAGCTCCAGTTACCCAGCATTTCAAACATGGTGTGGTGGTAGGTATCTACACCCACTTCTTCCAGGTCATTATGCTTACCGCTTACACGCAGACATTTCTGAGTATCGGCAATACGCTTATGCGGTGCTGGCTTATTGCCCAGGAAATAATCCTTGAACGGTGCCATACCGGAATTGATAAACATCAGCGTAGGATCATTCTTTACCACGATCGGTGCAGAAGGAACTATTGTATGTTGTTTGGATTTAAAGAAATCCAGGAACTGTTGACGTATTTCAGAAGAGGTCATTTGTGTTTTAATGATAGTTTTGAAAATTGAGGCAAAATTACGTGTTTTTTTGGTCTGTACTATAGATTTATGTTATATCTGAAGGCCATAAAGCAGATATTTTTAAAGGGGTCCGGTGATGCTTACAGCATCACCGGACCCCTTTAAAAAATTATATAAAAAGTGCTATTGTTCGTTTTCCTGCAGCTTCTGCTCCAGTTCTTCGATCTGCAGTTTTACTTCATCTATTTTATGCTTTCTGGCAGGGATGCGTTTTTCGATCTGTCCTACCAGGTTGCGCAGGTTCTGTTTGATCTCTACATCCTTGGCATCTTCTTCTGTATTCTGGGAAAGGATATCATTGAATTCCGCCAGTTTAGACTCTTCCTCTCTCAGTTCCTCTTCGATTGTAGCCAGGAACTGACGACTTTGCTGCAGTCGGTTTTGTATCTGCTGCACGAATCGGTTTTTACGTACTTCACGATCATCATCCTTGCGTTTGAAGAAGAATTGTCTGGCCGCAATAAATTGCTCCCACAAAGAATCTCCGTACTCTCTTGGTATCGGACCGATGGTCTTCCAGGTGCTCATCAGCTCATTGATTTCTGCTGTTACATCACGCCAGTTGTTAGACTGCTTGATGGTCTCAATGCGTTCTACAAGTGCTTTCTTCTGAGCATAATTATCTTCCAGTCCTACTTTGAATTCTTCTGTATGTTGCCGTTTTGCGTTAAAGAACTGGTCTTTTGCAGCCTGCATACGATCCCAGATTTCATCAGCCTTTTCGTAAGGCACTTTACCGATCGATTTCCACTCGTCTAGTATGGCGGCATATTTGGCCGATGTTTCTTTCCAGTCTGTGCTCTCTCTCAGGGCTTCTGCCTGTTCTACCAGTCTCAGTTTGGCAGCATAATTCGCTTCCTGTTCATGGTGGATCTGCTCCTGGTGGCCGGATTTACGGTCGAAGAAGGCATTTTTAGCGTTCAGAAAACGATTCCATAATTCCTCGTTTTTCTCAACGGTAGCTACTCTCCCGATGGTTTTCCAGCGTTCCATCAGTTGCTTATATACCTCAGAAGTCTGCTTCCAGTCTTCGGATAAGCTTAGTGCTTCGGCCTGCTCACAGATCTCCAGTTTCAGGTCCAGGTTTTGCATCATCTCCCGCTCCAGGTCTTCCTGGTGTGCACGCTTGCGCTCATAGAAGTGATTTCTGGCCTGTTCGATCTGATCCCAGAAGCCGTCATTAATTTCTTTATCTATATACGGTGCATGCTTCCAGTCTTCAATGATCTGCCGGAATGCTTCTGTGGTTGTTTTCCACTCTGTCGATTCCTTCAGCTCTTGTGCTTTATTCACCAGCAATTGCCGTATGGTTTCATTATTTTTTAATTGCTGTGCAATCTCTGCCTCCCTGCTCTCCAGGAACTGAAACAGTGGTGTATAATTCCCGATTGCATTAGCATTCATCAGGTAGCTTTTTAGTCGCTGCACTTTCCCCTGCAGTTTGACCACTTCTTCCTGTTGTTCGAATTCTTTCTTCAGCTCCTCCGCCCTGTTCAGCACTTCTTTGAATTTTTCCGATAAGGCATGCACAACGGTCTGGATATTATCATCATTGACACTAGCCAATACGCGCTCGGGAAAGTGTGCAGAGGCCATTAATATCAGATTTCCATTGTCATCCAGTTTGCAAAAATCTTTACCGTCACATTCTATTCGGTCCCAGATGGTTTCATTAACGTTAGGTGCATCCGTTTGTGGTACTTCGTGGTTCGTAGTATTTTCCATCGTTATAAGAAATAAGATTCACTATAAAAATATTCTATACAATGATACAATAAAAATTACAATATATCAAAAATATTAAAATTTATAGAAAAGATAAATATTACGTAGCATTAAGTACAAAAAGCAGATAGGGCAACCATTAGCTGCCCTATCTGCTTTTAATAATTATGTGTCAGGATATTACATTTTCTCCGGTACATTGATCCCCAGAAGGCTCAGTGCATGCTTGAGTGTATCTGCAGTGAAAGCGGCCATACGCATACGCATTTGCTTCTGTGCTTCGGTATCGGCCTTAGCGATGCTGCACTTGTCATAGAACGTATTGAACAATTGTGCCAGCTTAAAGCTGTAGTTACATAAGGCCCCAGGATTAAAGGCTCTTGCCGATTCCTGCAACACTGCTGCATACTGCTCCAGGTGGATCAATAAGGCGCGCTCTTCGCTCTGCAGGCTATCGATGCTGAAATTCAGGTCCTGTCCTGTATACTCCCCTTTTCTTAATACGGAGCGGATACGCGCATGAGCATATTGGATAAAGGTTGCGGTGAATCCGTGCAGGTCAATAGACTCTTCCGGATTGAAGATCATTTTCTTTTTAGGTTCTACACGCAGCAGGTAGAATTTCAGTGCACCAAGCCCAATCATTTCATACAGGCTTACCAGCTCTTCGGCATCAAACCCATCTGTCTTACCGGAAGCCTCTGTCTGCTCCTGTGCGAGGCGTACCATTTCAGCAACCAGGTCATCGGCATCCACTACGGTACCTTCACGACTTTTCATTTTACCGGTTGGCAACTCAACCATACCGTAGCTGAGGTGGTAAATACCATCTGCTGCCGGCAGGCCCAGTTTCTGGCAGATCAGCTTCAGTACCTTAAAGTGGTAATTCTGCTCATCTCCTACTACATATATACTCTCATCAATTCCGTATTCTTTTTGTTTCTCTACTGCCAGACCAATGTCCTGGGTGATATAAACGGAGGTACCGTCTTTTCTTCTCACCAGTTTTTCGTCCAAACCGTCTGCAGTAAGATCGATCCATACACTGCCATCCTCTTTCTGATAGAAAACACCTTTGTCCAGGCCTTCTTCTACCAGGTCCTTGCCCAGCAGATAGGTATTGCTTTCATAATATACCTTATCGAAGGTGCTGCCAATAGCCTTGTAAGTAGTATCGAATCCTTCATACACCCAACCGTTCATTTTCTTCCACAATTCGATCACCTCCGGCTTCCCCGCTTCCCAGTCTACCAGCATTTGCTGTGTAGCTTTCATGATCGGTGCTTCCTGCTCGGCTTGCTTTTCTTCCATACCACCGGCCATCAGTTCTTTGATCTGGCGCTTATGCTCATCATTAAATTTCACATAGAAATCACCTACAAAATGATCGCCCTTTACACCTGCCTGCTCGGGAGTACTGTTTTCTCCGAACAATTGCCATGCGATCATACTTTTACAGATATGCACACCACGATCATTTACCACGCAGGTTTTAACCACATCTTCGCCTGCTGCTTCCAGCATATTGGCTACGGCTATACCCAGGAAGTTATTTCTCAGGTGACCCAGATGCAATGGTTTATTGGTGTTGGGAGAAGAGTACTCCACCATAACTTTTTTCTGCGCTGCGGCCTGTGCTTTCAGGGCATCGGTCAGTACATAAGACTTAAGAAATCCCGCCCAGTAAGCATCTGCAATGCTCAGGTTCAGAAATCCGGATACGGTTTCGTGTGCGGTAAACAGCTCATGATGCTCTACCAGGTAAGCGCCTACAGCATTGCCCAAAGCCACCGGATTTTGTCGGAGTGCTTTTACAAACGGGAATAATACAACGGTGTAGTCACCTTTGAATTCGGGTTTGGTTTCATTCACCAAAACATCTTTTTCCTGAATGTTTGCTTCGGGAAACAAGGACTGTAATGCCCCTGTTGCCAATACTTTCACCTGTTCTGCCAGAGATTTCATCATAAATTGTTTTACCATTAGATTGGCTGCAAAGGTACAGTAAAAAAGCCTATCAGCATATATAGGCTGACAGGCTTGAATATTAATAAAACATTATACGATCCTATGATTCGTACAACAGATATTTTGCTCTGATCGAACGGAATTTATCCAGGTCGGCCTGCCAGGATTTCCTGATGGCTTCTTCGGACATTCCTTTTTTGATCTGCTCCTGCAACTGGTCTGTACCGGCCAGCTTGCTGAAGAAGTTATTGCTGTTGAAGAAATTCGCTTTATCGGGGTAGTTCTGATATGCTTTTAACAACCATTTCAGCTGAAAGCCGCTCTCAGTAAGGCGATAAGCACTATTGGCATCTGAAGCCAGCAGTTCTCCATAGCAGGTTTGTCCTTTTAATGGCGGATTACTGGCACCCTCTACACTCTTCGGCACAAAGCTATAGGTGTAATTTTTCAATGCAGGATGGCCATATTGCTGAAAAGGTGCATCTGTACCACGCCCTACACTTACCTGCGTTCCTTCAAACAAACACAAGGAAGGATACAGATAAATGGCGGCCATATTTTTCAGATTGGGAGATGGGGCTACCGGCAGGCGGTACAGGGTTTTATGGGTATAATTAGCACATGGAATTACAGTCAGGCGTACGTTTTTAGCCTTCACCCAACCTTCTCCAATGAGCATTTTTGCATATTCTCCCGGGGTCATACCATAAATTATCGGAATGGATTGCATGCCTACAAATGAGCGAAATTTAGATTGTAATACAGGTCCGTCTACAATATTACCCAATGGATTAGGCCGGTCCAGGACAATCACTTCTTTTTGCTGCTCGCCACAGGCTTCCAGCAGGTATTCGAGGGAAGAGATGTATGTATAAAAACGTACGCCTACATCCTGCAGATCATAAATAACTACATCAATATCTTTGAGCTGCTCTGGTTTTGGTTTTTTATTGTCGCCGTACAGGGAGATAACCGTCAGGCCGGTGCGGGTATCGACACCGCTTTTGACATGTGCTCCGGCATCGGCATTGCCCCGGAAACCATGCTCCGGAGAGAAGATGGTAACGACTTTTACACCCTGGCGCAACAGTGCATCCGGCAATAGTTCTGCACCCACCGCTGAGGTCTGATTGACCAACACAGCTACACGCTTACCTTTGAGCAAGGGCAGGTATGCACTGAACCGCTCTGCACCTGTTTGTACCACCAGGGCTGGTCTGCCACCGGGGCTATTAACACCCGAAGCATTATCACCTTTATATTCGTATTGCGGTTTTTGTGCTTTACAGGCCATCGGTGCAATACTCATGAGGGCCGCGGCAAATATCAATATCTTCTTCATCGTACCGGATTTGACGCTAAATTAAGGGAAATGTAAAAACATTGATCCTGAATATGGCCCTACAACATAAATTTATCAGTACTGAGCGCTTTTTTGACCTAATTTTGCATTCTGAAATTACCAATATGACCATTAACGAGAAACAAGACGCCATCATAGAAGAGTTTGCTTTTTATGATGACTGGATGGAAAAATATGAGCATATCATTGAGCTGGGCAAGGAATTGCCTCTGATCGATGAGCAGTATAAAACAGAAAATCATCTGATTAAAGGCTGTCAGTCTAAGGTATGGCTGCATGCTGATTTCTCAGATGGTAAAATAAATTTTACAGCCGATAGTGATGCGATCATCACCAAAGGTCTGGTAGGTATGATGATTGAGGTACTGAGTGGTCATAGCCCTAAGGAAATTGCGGAAACAGATATTTACTTTATTGACAAAATAGGTCTGAAAAGCCACTTGTCGCCTACCCGCTCGAACGGATTACTGTCTATGTTGAAACAAATGAAATTATATGCAGTAGCACTGTATAACAAATAAGATATGGGAACGCTGAAAGATAAAATTATAGAGGTATTGCATACGGTACATGATCCCGAGATCCCGGTTAATATTTTTGAACTGGGGCTGGTGTACGATATCAGTATTAATGAAAATAATGGGGTACAGATCACAATGACCCTGACGGCGCCTGCCTGTCCTGTTGCCGGTGATATTATATTTGAAGTGCAGCAGAAAGTGGAAGCCATTGAAGAGGTGAAAGATGTACATGTACAGCTTACCTTCGATCCGCCATGGACTAAAGATATGATGAGCGAAGAGGCAAAACTAGAACTGGGATTTTTGTAATTTAGCCGAAACAACCGGCTAATGTCCCTGATCCAACCTTTCAACCGCATACATATAGCTCCTAAGCTGGCCTTAGGCATAGTACTGGGTGGCCTCATTACTGCATTGTTCTGGCAGACCAGTAAAGCCTGGGTATTTAATATTCTCGTGGGTTGGGATGTATTCTGCCTGAGCAGTATTGTTCTTTTCTGGATTACATTTTTCTCTATCGATAGTAAACAGATCCGACAGGAGGTACAGGTTTTAAACACCAACACTCCAGTTATTTTTATGCTGGCAGTGGCGCTGATACTGGCTTCGCTGGCTATTATACTCCTTCTTTTTACACAAAAAACGATCACCAATCCGGAGCAGGATACCCGGAATATCATTATTGGTTTCGGCGGGTTATTGCTGTCCTGGACGCTGTTTCATACCCTATTTACTATTCACTATGCTCATGCTTATTACCAGCCGGTATCGGAAAAAGACAAGCATATACAGAAAGGGCTTCAGTTCCCGGAAGAGGAGCATCCAGACTATCTGGACTTTGCGTATTTTTCTTTTGTCAACGGTATGACTTTCCAGGTATCTGATGTTTCTGTAACAGATAAAAAAATGAGGATACTGGTATTGTTTCACTGCCTGCTGGCATTCGGGTTCAACACCTTTATCGTTGCACTTTCGATCAACCTTATTGCGGGATTGATGTAATCTTGCTATTTAAAGAATTATAAAAAGGCGCTGCAATATTCTTGCAGCGCCTTTTTATAATATCCATAATTGATTATTTTCTTCTGTTACTCATTTTTTAATATATTTTTTTACAAATATGTGGGTAAAATTGTTTTTATGTTGAAAATTATCTTCATTTTTACTTTGTATTACATGTGTTGCAACAATGTAGTATAGCTAACAATTTACTTAGAACACTCGGGGCACTTTAGCAAATAAGCGCAAGAAAGAATATACCGGTTGGAATTTGAAAAAATTTTTAAGTCTGCTGTTGGTGAACATTTATTACCTATAAAAAATTATAACTACAATGAAAAAATTGATTTTATTATGTCTTTCCGTTTTAGGAACGACAAGTTTTGCAGGTGCCTGGATGAGTTACACTCCTCAAAGTTGGGACAAAGGTTCAGGTAACACTAAAATTGTGACTTGTCATAATACCAGTTCTGATCCCTGTATGGCTGCAAATGGAGATAGTCCTAAAGAAGGACAGACGGTTGCTATTTTTGGCGAACATGGAATAGTTGGTTGGGGCACCATCATTAAATGTCTTGCAAACCCTGAACCGTCTAAGGAAGGGAATCCGCCAACAGGACAACCTACCGTACTAGAAGTTGCCTTAAATGCTGAATAATATCATTCGGATCAAACAACAAATAAATTTCTCATTATTAAGGGGTTAGATATATCTAGCCTCTTTTATTATCTACTCATAAAGTTAACCAACATGAATAATGTGTTTAGAAATATTTTGGTATTCATGTTTGTGCTGCTATTTACTGCAACCGGAACAGCACAACACTTAAAAACACAAAAAAGTCATCAAAAGGAACAAGCAACAGTATTAATTCCATTTATGCCGGGTTCTTGTCATCAATGTAATAATGAATTTTATAAAAATTTAAATCTATTAGATGCAAAAAAAATTGACTATTCTTATGTAATACCCGACAACTATTCTGATGATTTAGAGGAGATCAAAAAGAAATACCAATTGGATGGTCATCAAAGCCAGAAATTTATATTCTCATCAGCCCTTTTTGACAAATATCATATCTATGAGCAAGCGTTTATTTTGCAATTTGGCACTGACTCTAACTATAAAATTTACCATAACGCAAGGACACTAATTGACGATCTGGAGTCATTAGATAAAATGGAAAAAGTGAACCTGGGGAATTACGAATTTAAAAAATCGACTTTTGATCTCTGGGTGAAAAATACAGAACAGATTTGTTTTAAAAACATCCTGCATACTAATGCCTTTGATTACCTTGATCTTAAAGAGAAACATCAGGCTTTTAAAATCATCTTTACAGATGAGATGCTGCTCAATATATACAAACTACATTTTAGGGATACGGTGCTTGCCAAAAGCAAGTTGAGCGAGGTAAGAAAAGTTACGGACATCCCGGATAAAGACAGGTTTGAAGATTTTCAATTTGTGAATGATTCCTTATTCACCTCCTCGCACCATACTTATATTTCCAATATGGCAGATTCTATACTAGGTGGCTTCTCTGTAGTGAATATTTATAAAGACGGTAATTACCTGGAGTCGCGAGCAGTGAGTAAAGAGCATCTGCCACCGGGATATAATATCATTCCCAGATTCCATATGTACCACAATAACATGTATCTGTTAGTTGTTAAAGACCGGTTGGAAACTGATAAACCTAATTATTTTTTAGCAAAGTTTGCCTTAGAAAGCGGAATATATCAATTTAAAAAAATGCTGCCATTTACCGTGCCAGCCATTAATAAAAATGTTGGATACCGGTATCTCGACTTAAGCTTTTCGGGCAGGTATTTCATGACTTCTATTTCCAATATATTGTATGATCTGGAAACGGAGCAATCGGTAGATTTAAATATACCGGTAAATAAGGAATATGAATTTGCGCACCTTTTAAACAATGACAAGAATATAAATATAACCATAAATGATATTGTTGTTCAATATCCCAATCTAATAATTTCCTATTATTCAACAGATGAAAATGGCATTACCACAAATATTATAATGGATTATAATCTACAGGTTAAAAACATTGTCGGCAAGATTCAGATGCCTCAGGATCAATCCAGATTTATAAAACCAGATTTGTCACGGTTTGGTTATTTCCTTTGGATGCCGGAAAAGGATAAAAATGATTACATTATCTGTAAGAAACTGTTTTAATAAACAGAAAGACCAGCCTTGTGAGCTGGTCTTTCTGTTTATATTGATTATACTATCTCGCTTTAATAATACCGGCAAAATCAGCGGCTACTAAAGATGCACCACCGATCAGGCCACCATCAACATCCGGACAGGCAAATAAGCCTGCTGCATTGGATGGTTTGCAGCTACCACCATATAAGATGGAAGTATTATCAGCAACAGTTTCGCCATATTTAGCGGCAACCAGGCTGCGGATGTGTGCATGCATTTCCTGTGCCTGCTCATCGCTTGCAGTAAGACCAGTACCGATCGCCCAGATAGGTTCGTATGCAATCACGATATTTTTAAATGCTGCTTCATCCAGGTGAAACAGACCATTTTCGATCTGTGTCTGAATATAGGCATTCTGAGTATTTGCTTCACGGATTTCCAGTGGCTCGCCGCAACAGAAGATTACTTTCATACCTTGTTTCAGTACGGCATCAACTTTCTGCGCCAGGATCGCATCTGTCTCGCCAAAGTACTGGCGACGCTCTGAGTGCCCGATGATCACATAGCTGACACCAATACCTTTCAGCATTTCGGCAGATACCTCACCGGTGTAGGCACCAGAGGCTTCCTGATGGCAGTTTTGTGCTGCCAGGTATATATTTTTACTGTCTTTGAGCTGGCTGGCAGCCAGTTCCAGGCTGGTAAACGGTGGTGCAATAACCACTTCCAGGTCATCACGCAGTTCCAGTCCGCTTTCCAAAATATCGTTTACTAATTGTTTGCCTTCGAAAATGTTCTTATTCATTTTCCAGTTACCGGCTACGATTTTCTTTCTGCTCATCACGATAAGAATTTATTGTTTTATATAGTTTTCTTTATGGTCAAAAATGTGTTGTAATACGGCGATCTCCGCATCGGACAAGGTTTTGCCACGGCGGGCCATCATGCGGTTTGCAGTATCCAGCGCCTTATCGAAGCGATAGGTGGTCATATCATTCTTACCACCCCAGCTGAAGGAGGGCACATACTTGTCCGGGAAGTCTCCCCCGTAAATATTACTGCTTACCCCTACTACAGTTCCGGTATTGAACATGGTATTGATGCCGCATTTGGAATGGTCGCCCATCAGCAGGCCGCAGAACTGCAATCCTGTTTTAATCATGGCACCTTCTGCCTCGCTCCAGATGCTTACTTCATCGTAGTTATTCTTCAGGTTGCTGGCATTGGTATCGGCACCCAGGTTACACCACTCGCCGATTACCGCATTACCTACAAAACCGTCATGGCCTTTATTGGAATTATCGAAGAAGACTACATTACTAATCTCTCCGCCTACTTTACTACCGGCACCAATTGTAGTCGCACCATATATTTTAGCGCCCATTTTCACTACGGCATGTGTGCTTAAGGCCAGTGGCCCGCGCAGCATACAACCTTCCATGATCTCCGCTTCTTTAGCGATGTACACTGGTCCGGTCTGTGCATTGAGGATGCAGGCCGATACAATGGCTCCTTCTTCTATAAATACGTTCTTCGCCTCACCGATCAGGGTTACATGCGCCGGTATCGGCTGGCTCTCTTTCTGATAGGTCAGTATAGCGAAATCGCTGCGGATGGCATAATCATTCAGATTGAAAATATCCCATACCTGTTTCAATTGTTTAAATGGTTCACTGCACAGTACCGGCTCATAATCTTTCAGAGAAGCTGCATTCAGTGCTTCATAATCCAATACGGCATCTGTATAGATGGCAATGATCGTTTCGTCTTGTACCAAAGCCTGTCCTGGTCTCAGGTTACTGATGACGATACCTAATACCGGTGTGGCAAACACAGCAGCATTGATATAAAGATTATCTGTTTCGTTGTAATGCACGGGAAATGCGGCCTGCAGCACCGGGACAGAAACTGTTGAGGAGGCTCTTTGCAGGTATAATTCCCAGCGCTCGCGCATGGTAAGGATACCACAACGGATGTCGGCTACAGGTCTTGTATGGGTAAAGGGCAGCAAATGGTTTCTTACTGCCGTATCAAATAATATCAGATTCATGTAATGGTCTGGATTAATCGGTAGATTGGTTCAGGAAGTCAATAAATGGTTTCATGGAAGCAAAGGCTTCTGCACAATGTGCCAGAAAATCTTTGTGTGTCACTTCTTTATCGCTCAGGGCTTTACCTACAGTAAAGCTTTTATGCTTCAGGTATTCGATAGCAGGATTGTCCGCCTCATAGCCTTTTGGTGGTCTGGATAAGGTTTCTCCGTCTATCTTTTTGAAATGCTTGGTAAATGCCGGTGCTTTGATCAGTTTCTGAAAGTCTTCAAAACCGTAATCGATCTCCTGGCGTATATTTTTCAGTACTGCGGCTTCCGGCATCCACATACCTCCGCCCAGAAATGAATGGCCGGGTTGGATATGGATATAATAGGCTGCTTTATTGCTTTTCTTACCTCCAATGGCCATCGCGGCGCCGAAATTGGTTTTGTAAGGACTTTTATCATTAGAAAAACGAATATCCCTGTTCAGACGGAAGATGCAATCTTTAGGAGTAAGATCTGCTATGGCCGGGTCGAATACAGCAATCTCCGCGATGAGCCCGGATACGAATGCTTCGAAGGTTTTCTTCTCCGTTTCGTACCACTTCCGGTTTTCATCCATCCAGGATTTGTCATTATGTTCGCTGAGTGCCTTCAGAAAGTCCAGGCTTTTTTGCAGGTTCATAGCCATATCGTTTTATAATCGCGTGAAATTACGATCATTTTACTAATATTGATCATACAAAATAGGCTTATACAATTAAAAGTGTAAATTCGCGTTTTACACTTGTAAAGAATCATTATGCGATTGAAACAGTTCACATTAGGAATACTGGCACTACTGGGCAGCGGGATTACGGCAAGCGCGCAAAAATTCTTTGAGCGGCACGAGTACGGCGTTATGACCGGTGGGGCTCAATACTTCGGCGACCTTAATCCGGGGTATGGTTTTAACCATATTCGTCCGGCAGGTGGCGCCTTCTATCGTTATTATTTCAATCCGTATATTTCTTTACGCATAGGCCTGTCTTATGCCCAGCTGGGCTATAAAGACAGCTATAGCGACAATAGCTATCAAAAGACCCGCAACCTGAGCTTCCAGAATAATATAATGGAGGCCTCTGCTATAGGGGAATTCAATTTCTTCCGTTTCCAGACGGGCAATAACGATCGTCGTTTTACCCCGTATATGGTATTGGGTGTAGGAGCTTTGTACTCCAATCCGTTTGTGATGTACAGCGGCCGCAAAACCTATCTGCAGCCACTGGGCACTGAGGGGCAGAATACTACTCCGTACCGCGATCGCCGGTACAACAAGGTAAATGTGATGGCTCCTTTTGGTGCCGGTATCAAATGCTGGCTGGCTCCGGGTGTGAACCTGGGTGTAGAGGTCGTGCATCGCTTTGCCTTTACCGATTACCTGGACGATGTAAGCCAGACTTATGTCGGGGTAAACTATTTCACGCCTAACGGAATGCCGAATACCGCATCTGTGCTCCAGGACCCATCGATCACTATCGACGGACAAAAACTGGGCCGGGCAGGTAAACAAAGAGGTGACCGCGCGACTATAGATCAGTACCTGATCGGTCAGATAACCCTTTCTTTCCAGCTGAAAACGTACAAATGCCCATCGGATAACCCGATCTGGGACGATTATTAATCATTTTACCACACACAGGATTACCTGCATAATACATGGCGGCAATATTTGATATGGATGGCCTGCTTTTTGATACGGACCCTCATTTATGGGTGGAAAGTATGCATGAAGTAGCGCATGACAATGGCGTGGCCATTACCAAAGAATTACTGAAATACACCAAGGGACTACGGATATACGAAGTAACGGAGTTCTGGAACGAGCGCTTCGGATGGAAGGACAGCAACAAGGCGCGCCAACTGGCCGAAGACGTGCTGGACAATATCATTGCCCGCACCATAGCCAAGGGCCGCATTATGCCGGGGGTATATCCATTGCTGGAAGAGCTGAAGATGAACAGTGTACCAATGGGTGTGGCCACTTCTTCTCCGGCACGTATGGTAAAGGCCCTGCTGCAGCATTTCGGGCTGGAGCACTACTTCCAGAGTGTCAATACTGCGGATAATTGTGTGGTGGGTAAACCCCACCCGGAAGTGTACCTGCAATGTGCTGCGGCGCTGAATACGCTACCCTGGCGCTGTGTAGCCTTTGAAGATTCTATAAATGGTATGGTGGCAGCCAAAGCGGCACGTATGCTGCTGGTCGCTGTGCCGGAGCCGCAGCAGTTCGACAATCCTAAATTCGGACTGGCCGACCTGCTGATCCCCAGCCTGGAGCAGTTCTCCTTTGCCGACTATGTAAGATTACTGGATATTTAAGGTGATTAATGCACTACCTGTACCTTACGGTAGTATCGCTGCCCGTCCTGCTCCAGAATGAGTATATACGTACCGGCAGTCCACCCTGTTACAGATAAGGTATGTTGCTGCTTGCCTGCAACAACGGTCTTATCAACTACCGTGCGGCCCAGCATATCTGTTACGCTCAAGCTGGTATGCGCTGCGAATGGTTGCTGCGCCTGCAGTACCAGTGTGTTACGCGCCGGATTGGGGTATACATCTACGCCTTTCAGGGCATTTACGGAATTGACCGCCAGGGGACGATTAAATTCAAACGTATCGCAACCTAAACCGGTATCTATTACAAAAGACACCGTATCATTACCAAAACACTGGATTTTATTGAGAATGTGCTGCCCCTCCCAAACCGTATTATCATTAGGAGGTAAAAAGAACCTACCTGGCAATAAGCCTTGACCGACACCACCAAATAAACGGGTATAGGCTCCTATAGGCATACCGGCAATAGGAGACAAAGGAATACTGTCCATAGAACGGTACTTGACAGCGGCTGTCCAATTACAGATTGGGTTAGGTATATCTTCCGGCCCGTCAAAATTGTTCCAGTCTACATTGATCGTATCGCCCAGATAATTACTGACAAAATAAGTCTCTGCATTTACCCCATCGTAATTGACTGTACGGATAGAGTCTACAATCAACACAAATACAGAATCCCCGTCAGGTGTAGCATTAGGGTAGGTAGGGTGTATATCCAATATTGGAATACGCAGGGTATCTCCCTCCTGTGCATTAAAGATATACAGCGGGGTATACTTCTGGAATATATTGTTATACACCCATACGGTATCGTTTTGCTCATAGAACTGTAATGTGCCGGTCACGGTATCTCTCCAGGTATGGTAAGGATCAGGCGAGCTGCTCCACCATTCCAGTCCCTGCGTAAGGTACTCATAACTGACTGTAGAGACCACTTTATCAGGAAAGGTATCGACCTGTATGCATTTATATTTATACAGGTATTCTTCGCCAGTTAAAGGTCCACCTACAATGTCATGATAGGTCCATTCTGCTCCTAATGGCGCAAAGCCCTGTGCCTGGCTGCTGCGGGAAGTAAGCAGCATATATAATACTAATAGAATGAATAAACTTATTCGTTTCATACCGATGCATTTATGATGCTAAAGTATATATTATTCACCAAAAAGAGAAAAGCCGCTCCGATTCCGGAGCGGCTTTTCTTCACATATATATCTTATTATTTGTTGGCGCAGGCCAGCAAAGTATTTTTCATCAGGGCACAGATGGTCATCTTACCTACACCACCCGGTACAGGGGTTATGTAGCTGCTCTTCTCTTTAACACTGTCAAAGTCTACATCACCTACCAGTCTGAAACCGGACTTCTTGCTGGCATCTTCGATACGGTTGATACCCACATCGATAATGATCGCACCTGGTTTTACCATATCAGCCGTTACATAATTCGGTCTGCCGATCGCTGCAACAATGATATCTGCCTGCAGACACATCTCTTTCAGGTTAGTGGTTTTGGAGTGACACATGGTTACCGTACAGTTGCCCGGTTGTGTATTGCGGCTCATGAGCAGGCTCATAGGCGTACCTACGATGTTACTGCGGCCGATTACCACGCAGTGCATACCGGCGGTATTGATGTTGTAATGATCCAGCATCATCATGATACCATTAGGGGTAGCCGGTACAAATGTGTCCTGACCCAGTACCATTTTACCGATACTTACGGGGTGGAAGCCGTCTACATCCTTCAGCGGGCTGATGGCATTGATCACTTTATCTTCAGAAATATGCTTTGGTAAAGGTAATTGTACCAGGATACCGTCGATATCTTCATCCTGGTTGAATTTTTCAATCAGCTCCAGCAGTTCCGCTTCAGAAACATCAGTGCCCAGTTTGGATAATGTTGACTGAAAACCAACATATTCACAGGTTTTTACCTTGGCACCAACATAGGTCTGGCTGGCTGCATTCTCGCCTACCAGGATAGCTGCCAGGTGGGGTCTTTTCTGATTGTTGTTTACACGGCTATCTACGTCTTTTTTAATTTCTTCTAAGATAGCATTAGATACATGAATACCGTCTAATAATTGCATGGCGCAAAATTACAACAATTAAGGCTTTTTACCTCAATTACGATGCATATCACATTAAAAAATACTGCTTTATAACTATTTATGCTCATAATGAGTGCTAATGCCCGTTAACGGCTCGTTTATCAACGCAAATTATCATCGCTGAAATAGTAAAAACGTAAAAAATATTTTAACTTCGCAGGTTACAGCTTATCTTTAGGACAAGACTGTCATTTTATCATATTTACAAACCCAAAAAGAACAATTAACATACAATGGACAACATCGCAATCGTGACCGCGGTTGTAGCTTTATTTGCCGTAGCGGCGGGGATTATCTTAGGTAAGTTCCTCTTTGCTAAAAACACGGCGCATAAAATACAAGAAGCAGAACAACAAGCAGAGAAAATTAAAGAAGACGCAAAAATTCATGCTGAAACCTTAAAAGACAAAAAAATACTAGAAGCCAAAGAGCACTTCCTTCAATTAAAAACAGAACACGAAAAGGATGTGCTGGTAAAAACACAGAGATTAAGCGAGGGCGAAAACAGACTGAAACAGAAGGAACAATCCCTGAATGACAAACTGAAATCGGTACAAACGCAGATCAACGAGAATGCAGAACTGAAAACGGAACTGACGGACCATATTGAATCGGCTAAGATCAAAAGAGCAGAACTGGACAAACACCAGGAAGAGCAGATCAAAAGACTGGAAAAAATCGCTAATCTTTCTGCCGAAGAAGCTAAGGCTGAACTGGTAGAAGCGATGAAAGAAGAAGCCCGCACCAATGCAATGGCCCACATCCAGGAGATTGTGGAGCAGGCTAAAACCAATGCAAGCAAAGAGGCGAAGAAGATCGTGATCCAAAGCATACAACGTGTGGCTGCGGAACAAACTATTGAGAACGCTATTACCGTATTCAACCTGGAGAGCGACGAGATCAAAGGTCAGATCATTGGCCGTGAGGGTCGTAACATCAGAGCCCTTGAGGCAGCAACCGGTGTAGACCTGGTTATTGATGATACTCCTGAGGCGATTGTACTGAGCTGTTTCGATCCGCTGAGAAGAGAGATCGCCCGCTTATCATTACAACGCCTGGTACAGGATGGTCGTATACACCCTGCCCGTATCGAGGAGGTAGTAGAGAAAACTAAAAAACAAATTGAAGACCAGGTTATGGAGATCGGTGAGCGTACCGTGATCGAACTGGGTATTCATGGTCTGCATAAAGACCTGGTAAGAATGGTCGGCAAAATGCGTTTCCGTTCATCTTACGGTCAAAACCTGCTGATGCACTCTAAAGAGACCGCTAACCTGTGTGGTATCATGGCTGCTGAACTGGGTCTGGGTCAGAAAGTAGTAAAACTGGCAAAACGTGCTGGCCTGTTGCATGATATCGGTAAAGTACCGGATGAGGAAACAGAACTGAGCCACGCATTGCTGGGTGCCAAACTGGCGGAAAAATGCGGTGAACACCCTGCTGTAGTCAATGCAATTGGTGCGCACCATGATGAGATGGAGATGGCCTTTATTATCTCTCCTATCATCCAGGCTTGTGATGCCATCAGCGGTGCACGCCCTGGCGCCCGTCGCGAGATCATGCAGAGTTACCTGCAACGGATCAAGGATCTGGAGAACCTGGCTGTTGCTTATAATGGTGTTGAGAAAGCATATGCTATCCAGGCGGGCCGTGAACTGCGTGTAATCGTAGAGGCTGATAAAGTAAGCGATGCGGACAGCGACAGACTGAGTTTCGAGATTGCAGATAAGATCCAGAAAGAAATGCAATATCCGGGTCAGGTTAAAGTAACCGTAATCCGTGAGAAAAGAGCGGTAAATGTAGCACGATAATCACATATCAATTTATAGAAAGAGGGAGATCAGTAAACTGATCTCCCTCTTTTATTGTCGGCAAGTATACAGAGGGGCCTTGCAACCTGCAGCGCGGACAATCATATTCCACACCCCTACCTCCGGGGTACCCTCACCTGCCCCAAACCTGAATGAACGCGATAAAAAGCTCAATTCAATTTATTAAAAAGCTAAATAAAGCCACTCAAAAGCACAATAGAGGGTATATAAAAGCTGCGCGCGCACAGTAAAAAGCGCTATTCGCCCGGCTTTTTGCTTAATTCCATTTCATAAAAAGCTGCGTGCGTTCGATAAAAAGGTACTCCCGGCCACGCAAAAGCTAAATAGTATTTAGCTTTTTTGCGCGTCTATTCAGGTTTTTGGTGGGAGCATTAAGCTAAACAGGAAATTGATTTAGGTTTTTGTCTTATCGATGTTGCTTTACGATAAATCACCTCAGCTTTTTACCAGGTCGATGCAGTGTTATGGTAAATCGGCGGAGCTTTTTGATTCGCGTATTTGGGTTTGGACCGGATGAGCTTAGTTACCACACTCCTGACTGGAGTGTCTCAGCAAAAAGCTACACCCTGCCCAGAAATGCTGCTGCGGAGCGGGTAAATGCCCGAAAAGCGGCATCGATCTGCACTGCATTCTTACTGGTGAGCGGAAATGGATTGATGTGGGAATAGGGATGCTCGTAATGATCAATCTGCACAGCTATGGGTATGTTACGGTAACCACCCTGCAGGGTATTCAGTGCCTCTACCGGTGGTGCTACCTCGTCATCGCGCAACACATAGCATTTGATACGGTCTTTAAGCACTTCCAGGCGTTCTTCCCGCTCTTTCTGGAAGTAGTTAAACCGCAGCATGGTTTTAAACCAGCTTTCGCCTTTGTGCAGGGCACAATCCTGGTAGTGTGCCATATGCTCATCCATAGCAAAGCCGGAGCTCAGTAGCTCGGCAAAACGGCGTTGCATGGCAATGGCCGATTGTGCATCCATTATATAACGGGATATGGGGAACATGCGGTCGATGGTCATTCCGCCACAGAAGCAAAAAAGCCTGGCCTGGTCAAAGATGCCTTTAGGGTTGGCCATCATCAGTATAGAAGACAGGAATGATCCTATGGAGTAGCCAAAAAGGTCTAAGGTAGCTTTGGGGCTGATCTCCGGTAATGCACCCTCCTGTATCATCTCTGCCAGTTGTACTATATCGCTATAGGTCTGTAATCCGGACCAGAACAACCGCTGCGGCAGGGCCTCCATACGCACACTAATGGCCGCATTGAGGTATGAGCAGGCACTGTTACCAGCCAGTTCTGAACGATATTGTGCAATAGCGGCCATCTCCTTCTTATTGCTCCAGTGCTCAGGTGCACGGTCTATATGAAAAGCGATGGGAAACAGTAAGACGGCCTTACCGGTGCGCCGGGCTATCTCATAAGCCCAGGGCAGGTATTTATCCCATTTCTTTTCATTGAGCCCGTGAAAAAAGATAATAGCCCCATCTGCCGTCTGAACAGATAAGGGTTTGATAATATGGTATTGAAATTTACGGTTGCTTTCGATTTCATAATCTGGAATGTCGAGTACACACTCCTTACGGTCTATGGCTTGTTCCTGCTCCTCAAAGGTTACATTATGTGCCGTACAGCCCATACGATTACTACCGGGCAGCATACTCGCAGCCTGTTCTGATATAAACTCATGATGGCTTATAGATACGCCTAACTCGGGTAGCGCAATTACCGGCCCGGCCTGCTCAAATGCCTTTTTGAGCGCCTGATGTAATTCCAGGTAGATCATTAATTGGGATTATGAAATGATAATCGTTGTCTTAGCGCATAAAATTAGAACATTCAGGATGATTAAACAAAATCCGCGAACAGATCTAGCTGCCCATGCTTAGGCGGTCGCCTGAATGCGGTAAGGTCGTAGTGGTGTGCTCTCTTGTTTAGCCCCAGCTTTCTGCAGTATAATTTAAACTGCTGCGAGATGATACCTGCGATCTCTCCTTCTCCTCTCATACGTACACCGGAGCGGCTGTCCTGTACCGATCCGCCATGGCAGCTCTGTATATGATGCCACACCTTATCTGCGCGGTCGGGGAATGCTTTGTACAACCAGTCTTTGAATATGCCTTCTATAGCTCCGTTGAGGCGCACAATGGTATAGCCGGCCCAATAGGCTCCGGCATCTGCAGCAGCCTGCAGCACAGCAAACATATCCTGATCGTTAAGGCCTGGTATAATGGGCGCAAACATTACGCCTACCGGTATCTGATGCTGGTGACAGGTACGAATGATATTGAGCCTTGTTTTAATCGTACTGGTGCGGGGCTCCAGCATTTGTCTCAACGATTCGTCTGTGGTTGTTACAGAGGTAGCTACCTGCACAAGCTTGCGGGCATGCAGCTCCTGCAGCAGGTCCAGGTCTCGCAGTACAAGGGCATTTTTAGTAAGTATGCTTACCGGATTGCGGTATTCAAGGCATACCTCCAGTATCTGCCGGGTCAGTTTCATCTTGCGCTCTGCCGGCTGGTAACAATCTGTATTGGTAGACAGGGAAATGACGGTTGGCACCCAGCTTTTCTTTTCGAAGGTGGCTCTAAGGCGTTCTGCGGCATTTTGCTTCGCAATGATTTTGGTTTCAAAATCCAGACCGGCACTGTAGCCCCAATATTCATGCGAGTTACGGGCATAGCAGTAAATACATCCATGCTCGCAGCCCTGGTAGGGATTGATAGCGGCATCCAGCGGTACATCTGCGATCTTGAGCTTATTTACAACATTCTTGCTCTGATCGATCAGTATCTGGGTAGGCTGCCTCAATTGTGCTTCCCAGTCCTCGGCCTGCTCATAAACACCCTGTTCATAAGCATTGCGGGTAAACCGGTTTTGCGGGTTGAACTGTGCTCCCCTGCCCCTGATCATATCATTTTGCTGCGCCTCCATTACAGTATAAAATTACAAACTGTATATGGTTATATATGCAAAAAAGGGTGCAAGTTATGCACCCTTTAATATGTATTTTTTTACTATTGGTCTGTTCTTTAGAAAACCCTTGAGAGGTTAAAGCCGAAGTAGATACCCCCATCGCCCCAGTTATCTGTGGTACCGGCAACATAGCCCGGCACACTCATACTGCGGGAATTGGAGAAGATAAACTGGAATACGTGACCACCGGTCTCCAGATCGAAACCTACTGAAAGGCCGTTATATACCTTAGTTGTTACAACCTGTTTAGGAGGCATATAGCTGTATTCTGCATTAATGCTCAATCGCTTGGTCAGTTTGTAACGGCCACCAATGCCTACTGCAAATACATCATTTTTATCTACCGGCCCGCCTACAAGGTTGAAATGTATAAAGGTGGGCATTAATTGTATCGACAGGTTTTCACTGAATTTGCGGGCGATCAGTGCCTGCGCAAAATAAGTGAGGCGATGTACATCTTTATACCAGTCTTTGCCTGGCTGCTTCAGGGTACTGAATGTGAGGCCCGGGTATACACTCAGTGTAATCGGCATTCTGTCATCTTCTGTCTGCGCCAGTATCTTATACTTCGTGGCCAGGTCAAACATTTTACCAAAGGAACTTCTGCCAATAGAAACCATCCAATCGTTTGTGATACCATAATCAAAACCGATACGGGTTGTCGCATTGTCCAGACCAAAAAACTCGTAAGCTCCCTGGTTTACCTTTCCGAAACGGTGCATAAACATGGTCTGGAACACTCCTTTGCCCAGGTTCTCTACACTTTGGAAATTCTGTACATAAGTACCTTTAAAGGTTGCATACACACGTTTAGACTGCGGTGCCGTAGTACCATTCAACTGATCTATTTCAGACAGCATCTTGTCCTGGGCAGTAGAATCGGTCTGCGCATATGTAGCATTGGCCATGCCCAGCACGGCAGCGAAGGCAAAAGTCAATTTCTTTATATTCATATAATTTTTTGAATTTTTGAAAAAAGGATTACATTTTGCTTGCAGTAAAATCGATCGTTACCTGGATCTCTTCTGCAATTTTAGAAACAACAATGGTCGGGATCTTTATATTATAATCCTTGGTTTTTACTTTAAATACTGCATGACCGGTAATCTGACCGTTCCTTACTTTAATAGTAGCCGGAACACTTACATCTTTCAGCGTGCCATGGATCGATAATTTACCGGATACGGTTACATTATAGTCACCATCTACATTCGGGTCTATTTTCTTGTTATAGGTACCCGTGAATGAAGATTTAGGATACTTATCGCTTTCCATATAATTTTCATTGAAGTGCTCTTGCATCAATGATTTAGGGAAAACAAATTTCGTATTCTCCATAACACACACAAGAGAGTTCTCATTGGTATTGATCAGGGCAGAAGTCTGTTTGTTAGTCGCTTTAATATCTTCAACAGGTGTACTGGAGAAGAAGGTTGTCACACCTTTATTGGTAAAGTACTTCTGAGCAAAGGCACCGTAGGAGCAGGTACTCAGCAGCACAGCGGCAGCAATGATCTTTTTCATGTGCAATGATTTTAAGGAAATTAATTATTAAGTCTTCCCTGGTTGATCCAGGCTTGGATTTTGTTGATATCGCAGTCCGATAATTTCGGGGCATTGCTTGGCATCGGAGAGAATCCGCTGGAATGGTTGATAACCCCTAAAAGCACTGCATCGTAAATGTTACCGAGTCCAACATAAGTACTGGTAACTACACCACCACTGGGATTGGATCCGGAATGACAGGAGTTACAATTATTGGCCATAATGTTGGCAACAGTATTTGCATAAGATACAGCAGTTGTATCGCAAGTATTATTGCTATTTTGCGATAGATCATACTCATTATCCTTAGTACAGGAGGCAAAAGCCGATACGAGCATCAAAGCTCCAATCATTTTCTTAATCATGGATATTATATAATAAATTAAGGATAACTAATATTAGATGTACCTACAAATATATTAGCAAATTGTCATACTAACAGCATAATTTTTAAAAAATAAAATATGCACTATTATAAAGCTACGAGTAAAAGCAAAAAAAAGTTCACTATGATAGTGAACTTTTTTTATTTAATGATTTTAATTCTTATTACAGTTGTACTGCTTGTCTGCCAGAAACCCTTCCTGTTTTCATCATACCATCGTATTGACGCATTAACAGGTAACTATCAATCTGTTGGATTGTATCCAGGATTACTGCAACACCAATCAGCATGGAAGTACCACCGAAGAAGGTAGAGAAACCGCTGGTTACACCTAATAAAGCTGCAATACCAGGTAAGATACCCGCCAGTGCCAGGAATACAGCACCCGGAAGGGTAATTCTATCCATAATTGCACCGATATAATCTGCAGTAGGCTGACCTGGTTGAATACCAGGGATGAAGCTGTTGTTACGCTTCAGGTTTTCGGCCATCTCTGTAGGGTTAAAGATCAGGGCTGTATAGAAGTATGTAAATACGATTACCAGTACTGCATAAACCAGGTTATACGACAGTGTAGTATGATCTGAAAGGCTTTTCAACCATCCTGCTGCATTACCGTCCTGTGCTACCAGACCTGCGATCATTGCAGGAATGAATAATAAGGCCTGAGCGAAGATGATAGGCATTACACCTGCAGAGTTTACTTTCAGGGGAATGAAGTTACGGGCACCGCCGATTTCTTTGGCAGCGTTTGTACCTACGATTCTGCGTGCATAGTTCAGTGGTATTTTACGTACACCTTGTGTAAGCATAACCAGTCCGATCAGTACTGCAATGAACATTGCCAGCTCGATCAGCAGGAACAGGATCTTATCCTGACCGATCTTGGTTGTAAACTCCTGGGCAACAGCCTGAGGGAAACGACCTAAGATACCAACCATGATGAGTAAGGATACACCGTTACCGATACCTTTATCTGTAATTTTCTCCCCTAACCACATTACGAATAATGTACCTGCAGTCAATAAGATTACTGTAGACACATAGAACAGCAGGTTATCCATTACGATAGCACCAGGAATTGGTCTCAGGTATGTACCGATGTAGGCACTACCCTGGAACGCAGCTACGATGATCGTAAGGAAACGCGTGTATTGGTTAATCTTGTTTCTTCCACTCTCTTCTTTCTGCAGCTTGGCAAACTGAGGAATAACAATACCTGCAAGTTGCATAAAGATTGAAGCAGAGATATACGGCATTACACCTAAAGCCAGAATAGCCCCGTTACTGAAGGCACCACCTGCAAACATGTTGATCAGGCCCAGTAAACCTTCCTGATTCTGATTCTGATTTAAAGCGTTAGGATCGATACCAGGCAGTACAATGAAAGTACCTAAACGGTACACCAAAATAAGCCCTAAAGTAAGCAAAATGCGATTACGCAATTCTTCGATACCCCAAACGTCTTTAACTTTTTCTATAAATTTTTTCACGAACTTTAAGATTTAAACGAGGTGCGAATAAACAACAAAAAACGCATTTTACCAAACCTTAATATATTTTTTTATATTAAGAAACCTGAAACAGGTTTATCTTGTCTGATAAAATGCGTTCTCCAATATGATATTAAGCTAACTCTACGGTTCCGCCTGCAGCTTCGATAGCAACTTTAGCGCTAGCGCTAACTGCGTTAACTTTTACCGTTACTTTAGACTTCAGCTCACCAGTACCTAATATTTTTACAACATCAGTACGGCTGATTAAACCGTTGATATACAGGTTTTCCAAAGAGAAATCTTCCAGACCGTATTTCTCAACGAAATATTCGATCTGACCCAGGTTGAATACTTTGTAATCAACGCGGTTCATTGTTTTGAAACCTCTCTTAGGCATACGACGCTGGATAGGCATCTGACCACCTTCGTGACCGATTTTAGATTGATAACCGGTACGGCTTTGCTGACCTTTGTTACCTTTACCTGCGGTTACACCGTAACCACTACCTTCACCGCGACCTACACGTTTAGTGTGGTGGGTACTACCTGCTGCTGGTTTTAAATTGTGCAGTTGCATAATTGAAATTGTTTTTGTTTACTTGCGCGGAAACAAATCCGCTCGCTGTGTTATAAAAAATTATATTGTGGCTGCACATACAGCCACAATATGGAATAGATTTATTTTACTTCTTCAACCTTTACCAGGTGGAATACTTTGGTAATCATACCTTGAATCTGAGGGTTAACCTCTTTTTCAACAGTAGCGTTCATTTTATTTAAACCCAAAGCTTTCAAAGTGCGTTTTTGACGCTCAGAACGGTCGATACCGCTTTTAACTTGAGTGATTTTTACTTTTGACATGATTGCTTATTTAAAAAGATAATTGAATAGAATAATTGAAACAAACAATTATCCGTTAAATACTTTTTTCAGGTTAATGTTACGGGATTTAGCTACTTCGATCGGCTGGCGCATTTGGCTTAAAGCTTTGATAGTAGCTTTAACCACGTTATGCGGGTTAGCAGAACCTAAAGATTTAGCCAGGATATCTGTGTAACCAGCTACCTCTAATACCGCACGCATGCTACCACCAGACAGTACTCCTGTACCGGTTGCCGCTGGTTTGATCAGTACTTTAGCAGAACCTAATTTAGTGAACTGATCGTGAGGTACTGTACCTTTCATTACAGGAACTTTAACCAGGTTTTTCTTAGCATCATCGATACCTTTCTGGATAGCTTCTTGAACTTCTTTTGCTTTACCTAAACCCTGACCGATAACACCTTGACCGTTACCTACTACTACTAAAGCAGAGAAACTGAATGCACGACCACCTTTGGTAGTTTTAACAACGCGGTTGATTGAAACCACCTTGTCTTTTAATTCTAATTCACCAGTTTTTGCTGGGTTGTTATTTGAATTTGCCATTGTAATTTTTTTTGAATTGCGAGGTTCTGAGGCCTCAATTGCTTGATAAATAATTTAATTTAGAATTTAAGGCCACCTTCACGAGCGCCGTCTGCTAATGACTTAACACGACCGTGGTATAAATAACCACCTCTGTCAAACACTACAGTCTCAATTCCTAAATCTTTAGCTTTTTGAGCAATTGTTTTACCTACTAAAGCTGCTAATTCTGTTTTAGTACCAGTTTGTGCTACGATGTCTTTTTGACGACTGTTCGCTGCTACAATAGTTGCACCATTTGTGTCATCTATGATTTGAGCATAGATATCTTTGTTAGAACGGAATACAGAAAGACGAGGCTTTTGTGCAGTACCGTTTACATTTTTACGTACTCTGAAGCGAAGTTTTGTACGACGCAATACGCTTTTTGCTGTTTTTGACATTTTATTTTTATTTGTACGGGCTCCCCTTTACGTGTGTAATGCTGGCAATGGTATGTTCCCCGTTTCAGAGGAATACCTTTTTTGTACATCTCATCACCATACACAGGATAAAGAAGGCTTCCGAAGGTTACTTGTATAGATTATGCTGAATGTCTCCAGGTATAACCGGAAACATTCAGCATGAGTTTATTATAATTATTTACCAGCAGTTTTACCAGCTTTACGGCGGATGATTTCACCCTGGAAGCGGATACCTTTACCTTTGTACGGTTCTGGTTTACGCAGGCTACGGATCTTAGCAGCTACCTGACCTACCAGCTGTTTGTCTGTAGAAGTCAGTGTAACCAATGGCGCCTTACCTTTTTCCATTACTGCAGTAGCGGTAACTTCTTTAGGTAATTCGATGATGATATTATGAGAATAACCCAGAGCCATATCCAGTTGCTGACCAGTAACAGCAGCACGGTAACCCACACCCACTAATTCCAGTTTCAGTTCATAACCAGCGCTTACACCAACAACCATGTTGTTGATCAGAGAGCGGTATAAACCATGTAATGCACGGTGACGGATTTGTTCTGTAGGACGGGTGATCGTTACAATGTTACCTTCAACTTCAACTTTCATATCGCGATCCAGTTGTTGTTTCAGTTCACCTTTAGGTCCTTTTACCGTTACTTCGTTAGATGCAGAAACCGTAAGAGTTACGTTGTCTGCTAATGTAATTTGCTTTTTGCCTATACGAGACATGTTTAAAAAATTAAAAAAGTTAAAAAAATTAACCCACTACTGTGTTCAGTTCCACGTATAGGAAAGAACTTTAGATTGTCAGTAACAGATTTTTCAAAATGTTCGCAAAGGTACCTCTTTTTCCAGATATAATCCAAAAAAATAATAATTAAGTCATATTAATTATTGAAAATATATGTAAATATATAGAAAATGATTGTTCTCCGCAGAAAAACACAATAATACCGCATTATTAAAAAATAGTTATTTCTTCTGCGCAACATATTAATACAATACATATCTTTATGAACTTTTTCAACTATTCATTCAATCATTATTTCAATGAAAAAAATATCTATTTCTGCGTTCCTGCTTCTGGGCCTTTTCAGCAGCTCCTATGCTAAGACGGTTAACCAGGAACAAGCCATGAAAGCTGCCAGAAGCTTCTATACCAACAAAGGCGGCAATGCCAACCTGAGACTGGCGCATACCTACACTATCGGTAATACAAACATTCCGACTGTATATGTATTTGAAAGCCAGCTGGGTAACGGTTTTGTTGTCGTTTCTGCAGAGGACCGCGTACAACCGGTTTTGGGCTACTCTACAGAAAGCAAATTTTATGCAGCAGACAATAGTGTTTCTCCTGAAGCACAATACTGGTTACAGAACTACAGCAAGCAGATTGCTTCTGTAGCCCTCAGCAACCGTACGGCTCCTGCAGGGGTAACCACACAATGGCAACGCCTTCTTCAGACACAAAGTATTACCATTCCGTCAACATTAGCTACACCGGTGGCACCTATGCTGACGACCCTATGGGACCAGGGTACTTATTATAATACCCTTTGCCCTACCGGCACTCCTACAGGTTGTGTGGCTACGGCAATGGCACAGATCATGAAATTCTGGAATAATCCTACTCAGGGCACAGGCCAGCATACATATAGCAGCAGTACTCTGGGCGGCACCTTGTCTGCCAACTTTGGTACAACTACCTACGATTGGGCTAATATGCCTAACCAGGTAGTGTCTGGCTCTACTGCAGCGCAGAAATCTGCAGTTGCTACACTGATGTACCACTGCGGGGTATCTGTAGAAATGGATTATGATAACGGGGGCAGCGGTGCCCAGGTGATTGACGGTGGTGCAGGCTGGGCCTGTTCTGAAAATGCATTAAAAAATAATTTCGGGTACAAAACCACGATCAAAGGTTATGAGCGTGCCGACTTTAGCGATACTACATGGCATAAAATGCTGATGTTCGAGATCAATACCGGTCGCCCTATCCTGTATGCTGGTTTTGGCCAGGTAGGCGGACATGCCTTTGTTTTTGACGGATATGATGCTACCGAGATGTTCCACATCAACTGGGGATGGAACGGATTAAGCAACGGTTATTTTGAAGTAGATGACCTGAGCCCTTCTGCCCTGGGTACCGGTGGTGGCGCTGGTAACTTTAACTATGGCCAACAGGCCCTGGTAATGATCGAACCGACATCAAGTGTATTGCCTCCTAACCCATGGACACCAGACAACCAGCAGGTTAGCCTGAATTTAGTGGAAGCGGCAGCGCCAAGTCCTTTATACGCAGAAGTAGCACAGGGAACATCATACACCGTTACTGCGCCTATCAAGAATTCCAGCCCGGCGGCTATCTCCGGCATCGTATTATATACTGTAGCAGTAGATACTGCAGAGGCAAATAGTGGTGGTAACCCTAATTTCCATATGCTGGGACAAACTACTTTATCTATCCCTGCCCATGGCACATATACCAATACCACTACAGTGTCTAATATGACCTTACCGGTATCGGCTTACTATATTCTGCATTTGTATGTAGACCAGAACCAGGATATGTATATTGTTACCGACTCTGTTAGTGGTGAACCTACCCTGCCGTTACTGGTTGTAAAAACACCTACCAGCATTCAGAATGTAGACAAAAACAACCTGATCAGCATCTACCCGAATCCTGCAATGAACCTGATCAATATCGATGGTGTCAAATTCGGCAGCAAGATTACAGGCTACAAAGTATATGACATTGTAGGCAAAACATATATGAGCGCAGCGGTAAATACTAATACATTCAGCATTGATGCTTCGGCATTAGGAAAAGGTATGTATTACATCCAGATGAATACTGCAGCCGGAATCGTTACCAAACCGGTTTCTATCGTAAAATAAGACTATGCGTATATTATCTCTTTTAATAATCACATCTGTTTTTATGGGCACAAGTTCTTGTGCCCATAAAAATGTACCCAAACAGACTCAATTGGTGCAGCCTAAATTTGATGCGTCTCCTGCTGTGGTGATATACAAGACAAAAAAGGATTACTCCCGCTTTGTTGCCGTTACACTCTCCGCAGATAAAAGTAAGATCACGAACTACCCTGCTCCATCGGACATCAGCCCGGAAATGTCCGCTCCGGTCGCACTGGCAGACGGATACTGGCTCGACAGAAGGGGTATCAGTGAACATGTTGCTTTCCTGAAGATGACTTATGCAGAGTACGCGCAACTGAGCAGCCCTCCATCGAAGGAACAGTTATGGTCTCAGATACAGGATAAGGACCCAATCGTAAGCATGTATAACTGTGGCGCTGCCTATAGCTATACAGATAAAGAAAAACAGATAAACGAAGTCATTAAATCGGGGAAAGTAAAGACCCTTTTTAAACAGATTAAATAAGATTAACAAAACGATAGCTGCCAGCTATCGTTTTTGTTTTGAAATCAGTTCTTCAATATTCATTATTGTATTTACTTTTGTACTATGGAATATTATGCAGCTTCGCTGACTCAGTACAAGCGAATCCCTACACTGGAGGTAAATGTCGGAGGCCTTTTATTAGGAAACGGACATCCTATACGCCTGCAAACAATGACGACCAAAGATACGATGGATACCGAAGGATCTGTAGCGGAAACGATCCGCTGCATTGAAGCCGGTGCAGAACTGGTAAGAATTACGGCTCCTTCAAAAAAGGAGGCGGAGAATCTGGCTGCCATTCGCAAGGGCATTGAAGCCCAGGGCTATAATGTACCACTCGTTGCTGATATACATTACACTCCTAATGCCGCTGAAATTGCCGCACAACTGATCCAGAAAGTGCGTGTAAACCCGGGCAACTATGTAGATAAAAAGAAATTTGAAACCCTTACCTATACCGATGAGGACTACCAGGAAGAGCTGGACAGAATTGCCAAAAAGTTTATTCCACTGATCAATATCTGTAAGGAACATCATACGGCCATTCGTATCGGTACGAACCATGGATCTCTGAGCGACCGTATTATGAGCCGCTATGGAGACACCCACAATGGCATGGTGGAAAGTGCTATGGAGTTTCTGCGCATTGCCCGCAGCCAGGATTTCCATAACCTGGTCATCAGTATGAAATCCAGTAACCCGCAGGTCATGGTACATGCTTACCGACTACTGGTTAAAACTATGCAGGAAGAGTTCGGGGTGATCTACCCCCTGCACCTGGGCGTAACGGAAGCCGGCGATGGTGAAGATGGCCGCATTAAAAGTGCTGTAGGAATCGGAACTTTGCTGGAAGACGGGCTCGGAGATACCGTGCGCGTATCGCTCACCGAGAATCCTGAGTTTGAAATTCCGGTATGCCGCGACCTGGTTAAACGCTATGAAACCAATCCGTACAACCTTACCGAAGCTACCGTTCCAACAATAACAGCATTGCCATACAATCCTTTCGAATATAAGCGCCGCAGCAGTTTTGCGGTAGAAAATATCGGAGGGACACAGGTGCCGGTAGTTATAGCAGATTTTTCTAAATTCCCCAAAGACATTAATCCGGAAAGCCTTCAGGCAATCGGATATACATACAGTGCAGATCTGGATAAGTGGCAGATCGCAGATGCGGCAGCAGATTATATCTTCACCGAACGACCAGACCTTAGCTTTGCCCTGCCTGGTACTTTAAAGGTATTTACCTGGGCCAGCCAATGGCAACAGTGTGCTCATAAAGAGCAGACCTTCCCCGTATTCCTCTTAGAAGAATACCTGAACGCAACTCCCGAACAGAAAAGCAGCCGTATAAACCTGGTTATGGTGGACTGCTACAATAATGAGTTTCCGGTGAACATGGACGATGTTGCCCTGCTTAAAGAAGATGAGACGGTTGTACTCTGCCTGAGCTGCGAACATAAAAATGCCATGCAGGCCATCCGCAGGATGTGTATGGAACTGATGGATCGTCAGATCCACAATCCCGTAGTCATTATGAATGACAGCTACTGGGCTACACTGGATGAACACCTGATTCATTTCGCTACAGAATGTGGTGCCTTACTCATCGATGGTTTTGGCGACGGACTGTCACTGGGCCTGAAACCCCATTCTTATAAGACCCTCACCAGCGAGCATCATCTTGAAAAATTCCTGAACGATGCTGCATTCGGTATTTTGCAGGCCACCCGCACCCGTATTTCCAAAACAGAATATATCTCCTGCCCAAGTTGTGGCAGAACCTTATTTGACCTGCAGGAAACGACCGCTAAAATAAGGGCAGCAACACATCACCTTAAAGGTCTTAAAATTGGTGTGATGGGCTGTATTGTAAACGGTCCCGGAGAGATGGCAGATGCCGATTTCGGTTATGTAGGCAGTGGTGTAGGCAAAATAACATTGTATAAAGGCCAGGAGGTTGTAAAACGTAACGTTGACAGCGAAGTAGCCGTTGATGAACTGATACAGCTGATCAAAGACAGCAATGCCTGGGTAGATCAGCACATATAAACACAAAAACAATTCATTTTATACGGTGTCATCAGGAGTTTAAGCCCCTTTTGACACCGTATTATTTTATTTATTGTAATTTTGCACTCAATATTATGGTAAAAATCGGCAATATCGAATTAGGCGAATTTCCCCTGTTGCTTGCTCCTATGGAGGATGTAAGCGACCCGCCTTTTCGTGCAGTGTGTAAAGAACAGGGTGTAGACTTTATGTATACAGAGTTTATATCCTCTGAGGGGCTGATCCGTGATGCTATTAAAAGCCGGCAGAAACTGGATATTTTCGATTATGAACGTCCGATCGGCATACAGATTTTCGGGGGCGATGAAGAAGCAATGGCCTTGTCTGCCAAGATCGTTGCGGCAACCAATCCCGACCTGATTGATATTAACTTCGGCTGCCCGGTAAAAAAGGTAGTTTGTAAAGGTGCCGGTGCCGGTATCCTTAAAGATATCCCTAAAATGATCCAGCTGACCAAAGCGGTGGTAGATTCTACCGACCTGCCGGTTACGGTTAAAACCCGTCTGGGCTGGGATGACAGCAGTAAAAATATTGAAGAGGTAGCGGAACGCCTGCAGGATGTAGGCATCAAAGCACTCTCTATACACGGCCGTACCCGCATGCAGATGTATAAGGGAGATGCTGACTGGACCCTGATCGGAAAAGTAAAAGATAACCAACGCATACAAATCCCCATCTTCGGAAACGGAGATATTGATACCCCACAGAAGGCACTGGAATATAAAAACCGCTACGGTGTAGATGGTATTATGATCGGCAGAGCTGCCATTGGCTACCCATGGTTTTTCAAAGAGGTGAAGCATTACTTTGCTACCGGGGAGATATTACCACCTCCTACTGTATCAGATCGTATTGAAGTATGCCGCAGACACGTTATCCGCTCGGCAGAATGGAAAGGTGAAAAGCTGGGTATACTGGAGATGCGCCGACACTATGCCACTTACCTGAAAGGACTGAGAGGAGCCAAAGAGTTCCGCGCCAAACTGGTAAATGCTCCTAGTCTGGCAGAGGTATTATCTATCCTCAATGATGCAGAGATTAACCTTTCTGCGCAGAATGAGTTACTGGCGCATAGCTAGACACAGATTTAAGAGTTGGCAATCCCCCCAAACCTTGTTATTTTAGCGAAAACATCGAACCATGGAGTTTCCCCACCAAATACTGATATACTGTGTACAAATCACTACACGTCTTCAGTATGTCCTGGATTGGATCTTCAGGGAGCAGATGAGTATAGATTACCGGATCACTTATGATAAGGAAACCTGGTTGCAACATCAGGGACCTAAAATAAATTACTCAGAAGCACGGATGCATAATGAGGATATACTCATTATCCCGCACCGTCTGATTTTTGAAACAGGAGAGAGTGTCCAGCAACTAAATGTCAACCGCTGGAAAAAAAGCACGATCCTGTTTTATAATCAACCGGGGGCATTAATCCCTTTCGACATTTTTTCTGCCACTTTTTATATGCTTTCGCGTTATGAAGAGTACCTGCCGCATAAAAAGGATAAGCATGGTCGCTATTGGCATACCAATTCCGTTGCGGTGCAATACTCGTTCCTGCAACAACCGGTTGTTGACGAGTGGGTGCTTGCATTCAAAAAGATACTGGAGCGAAAATTCAACATCGCTATTCCTCACAATGATTTTACATTTCTGCCCACCTATGATATAGACATTGCCTGGGCCTACCTGAATAAGCCTAAAAAGCAAAACTGGGGTGGTGCTATAAGGGATTTACTGCGCCTGCGCATCGGATGGGCATTGGACCGGCTTATTGTACACACATCCAAAAAACAGGATCCTTATGATGCCTATGCATGGATGGATGATGTGCATAAATTCTACAACCTGGAACCGGTTTACTTTTTCCTTGTAGGACAGACCGGGCCATTCGACAGGAATCTTGACCCTAAGACCCCTGCTATGCAGGAGCTGATCAAACATACTGCCAGCCGCTATCATGTGGGGCTGCATCCATCATACGGTTCCTTCAATCAACCCTCAATGGTTCAAAAAGAACTGCATACCTTACAGAATATTACTGGTCGCTATATCTTATCCAGCAGGCAGCATTATATTAAGCTGCAACTACCGGATACATACCGAGACCTGATTGATATCGGTATCGAGGAAGATTACTCTATGGGCTACCCTACTGTCAACGGATTCCGGGCAGGAACTTCCCAGCCTTTTTTATGGTTTGACCTGGCACGGGAAGAACGTACCAGTCTGCGTGTACATCCTTTCTGCTTTATGGAAACTACAGCCATTAATGTATATGATGGCTCTAAAACGGAAGCATACAGAGAGGCCGAAAGACTGATCATGGCTACCAAACAGGTACAGGGCCAGTTTGTGAGTATATTTCATAATAACAACCTTGGCACCGGAAGAGAACATAAAGGCTGGCATAAACTATACCAGAAAATGATTGAGCGGATAAAAGAGCCTTCTTAAGGTTTTAAATCCGTACTGTATATCGCACCATTATCTTGTCGCTTGCATACATAGCCTAGCACCTGAAAAATACTGCGGATGTCTTTTTTACCTATTTTCACCGGAGGATATTTATAGCGCCCATCCAGATAAGTGGCTTCATTAGTTGCGTATGCATAAATAAAGTCTTTGTCTTCAGAAGGCTGTATTTCCCTCAGCAGGCGGTTGTCTCCGTATTCTATGATATAGTGTTCTCCCCAGATCAGCTCATCGATCTTATGCTTCTGACGCAGTACAAGCAGACAGCCAGGAGCATACTCTTTCATACTGGTATTATAATACAATGTAGCGGCAGTTGCACCAGGAAACCAGTCTCCCGGATCAATGTAACTCAGGTTATACTCATTCTCCGGCTCCTCAACAGCCCTCACCTCATCTACATCTTTATAAAAGGGAATCCGGTTTACCTTCCGGGTATTGCCACTGCGCAGCATATCTTCCTCTCCGGATATAATCCAGGACGCATTGTACCGAGGAAAGGTCTCACATATTTTTACGAGCCATTTACTCTGAATGTCGGTGTCTTTCTTCAGCGCTCTGGACAGCACTCCTTTACTGGCTCCGATGCGCTGCTCCAGTGCTGTTATGCTGATGCCCTCATGCCGGGCAATCTGGTCAATTCGGTTCAAAATATTATCCATAGGTATGTAGTATCGTTTTTGGTAGCCATAGTTTCGTAGTTTACAACTACGAAACTATGGCTACCAAAAACAAATATAAATAAATGTGTCTGTAATCGTGAAACTGTGTGTAAAATAGTGCCCCTGTTTAAGAACAGGACTTTACAGATTTGTATAGATGCGGTCATGACTCTCCCGCTTATGTATATGACCCAGGACCTGGAAAATAAGCTTTATCCGGTTGATACTGATATGTACCGGTGGGTATTTAGGCCTACCATCTATGTAGGTTGACTCATCTGTAGCATAGGCATAAAGATGGTCTTTATCTTCTGCAGGCTGTACGGTTCTCAATATCCGGTTGTCTCCGTATCCGATTACATAATCTTCTCCCCATACCAATTCATGCGGGTTTGTTTTTTTTCGGAGGATCAGTACACTCCCAGGCTGATATTCCGTCATGCCGACATTATGATAGCGTATTGCGGCAGATGCTGCAGGAAACCAGTCTCCGGGATCAATATAGGCAGTGGTATATATTTCATCGGAATCAGATACATCTCCAATAGAAGCCAGGTCATTAAATAAAGGAATCAAACTGTTTTTTCTACCTTGCTCTTTAAGCATTGCACCTTTTCCTGTGAGGAGCCAGGAGGCATCATATCCGGGATAATTTTCAACTATTCTTACCAGCCATTTACATTGAATATCGGTAGTTTTAGCCAGTGCACGGGACAAAACACCTTTACTTGCGCCTATTACCTGCTCTAATGCTGTAATAGTAATCCCCTCACTTTCAGCCAACTGGCTAATTCTAGTTAAAACCGTGTTCATAATTGAAGAAAATTTTCCCCACAAAAATTGAATAAGCGAAAATTATCACCTATTTTGCAGTTGCAAATAATGAAACAAACCGCACAAATGAACAAATATACAAGAAAGTACGATGCGATCCAAGCTGAGTCTGTAAAATGGGTAGCTGCACATAAAGACGTATGCACCTCAGAACAATGGGTAAGAAGGGTATTAAAAGACCGAAATATAATGGGCGAAAAAGCAGATCAGATCAGAAAACTTTACTTCTGGAAATACAATAAACTGCAAGAAGCTGCTGCAGAACAACCAAAAGACGATGAAATATGATCATATAACAAAGGCAGACAATAAAATTGTCTGCCTTTGTTGCTATTGAGATAAATTTTATATGGTAATATTCTGCCAGTTTGTTTGCTCCAGGCGTTTCACTATTTTCTGATCCAATTGCATGAAGGAAATTCTTTTCAGATGTCTTTCATGATGCAGGTCGGTACCGATAAAGGAATACATTCCTTCCTGCAGCATTTTTTCGGCAACTTCTTTTTCTTTTGATCCGTAGTAACCAGACAGGGACAATAGATTTAATTGCAGTCCCACACCACGATCCAGATATTTAGTAAACACAGCTAACTTATCATCTACATAGTGATATCGTTCCGGGTGCGCCAAAATGGCTTTATAACCTGCCGCCTCGATATTGAAAAGTACTTCTTCAATATCAAATGGTTCTGAGTAGAACGGCGTTTCGATCAGGATTTTATTTTCTGTTACCGTGAGCAGGTTACCCTCTTTAAGCACATTGAGAAAATTCTCATCAATCATATATTCCGCAGCGTAGGAAAGGGAAATATCAATGCCTGCGAGGGCCAATCCTTCTTTCAGGCGGTCATAAGCTTGTGTAATAGTTGTACGATCGTTTTTGTGCAGCTCAGACATGATATGTGGTGTGCCCATGAACTTTTTGATGCCACAAGCCATCATTCCTTTTATCAGCGACACCGCAGTATCTACATCGGGAGCACCATCATCAATACCAGGTAAGATATGCGAGTGCATATCCTGTGTTACAAAAGAGCCAATATTGATAGAGACCTTTTTATTTTTCTTAAAAATCGAAAACATGCAATGCTAAATTTATTTCTTAAACGCTTAATTCTCTTCATTATGCTCCTCAAGAAATCAGATAAAATATGGTCGGAGAAGGAGATTATCATTACATTTGCCCAACTTTCCGACGATATTCGGAAAGCAAAATTATTAAAAATCTATAAGTAATGTCGGTTTCAACAAAAATTTGGCTTTCTTCACCGCATATGGGCGGTGGTGAGCAGAAGTACATTAAGGAAGCATTTGATACAAACTGGGTAGCACCGCTTGGTCCAAATGTAAACGGCTTCGAAGAAGACATCCAGCACTACCTGGGACAAAATGTATCTGTATCAGCTTTAAGTTCAGGAACCGCAGCATTACACCTCGCTTTTTTACTGCTGGGTGTACAGCCCGGAGATGAGATCATATGCCAGTCTATGACATTTTCTGCCTCTGCAAACCCTATCACTTACGTTGGTGCCACGCCTATATTTGTAGATAGTGAGCCGGACACCTGGTGTATATGCCCGGCAGCTCTGGAGGCTGCGATAAAAGACAGATTAGATAAAGGAAAAAATATAAAAGCGATTGTACCGGTGCACCTTTATGGTATGCCTGCTAAAATGGATCTTATCCTGCAAATCGCACAACAATACAATATACCGGTTGTTGAAGATGCGGCAGAATCTCTGGGCTCTACCTACAAGGGGCAGCAATGCGGCACCTTCGGTCTGATGTCCTGCCTGTCTTTCAATGGCAATAAAATCATTACCACCTCTGGTGGGGGTGCTTTAGTGGCACAAACGGAAGCGCTGGCCCAGAAGGCAACCTTCCTGGCGACACAAGCCAGAGACAATGCGCCACATTACCAGCACTCACATATTGGCTATAACTATAGAATGAGCAATATCGTAGCCGGAATCGGGAGAGGACAAATGGAAGTCCTGAACGATTGGATTGCCAAAAGAAGATCCAATTTTGACCGCTATTCTAATTACTTCAGCACAGTAGAAGGGGTGACAATGCACCAGGAACAGCCTGACAGCTTCAGCAACAGATGGCTTACTGCTATTGTCATTGATCCGGCTAAGACTAATGGCTTAAGCAGAGAAACCCTCAGAGAGGCTTTGCTGGCTAAAGACATTGAGAGCCGTCCTTTATGGAAGCCCATGCACCTGCAACCAATATTTGCCCAGGCACCATATTATGGCGGGAAAGTGAGTGAACAGTTGTTTGAGCAGGGCTTATGCCTGCCATCCGGCTCTAATCTTACAGATGCTGATTTCGACCGTATTTTTGACGTTTTTGATACTTGTTTCCGGTAGATTAGCGTTGTATACCTAAAGACCGGCCGGCCCTTATGTATTTCCATCTTCAAAAATCAGAAAGTATAGAGTCATAGATGTTTTACCTGCAGTACGGCGTTGCCTTATTTTGTTTAATGCTGTTATACATATTTATTGCCAAGCGCTTTAATATTGTAGACATTCCTAACCTCAGATCTTCGCACAATCACATCATTGTACGTGGAGCGGGAGTCGTATTTCCGCTTTCGCTGATTGCGTATACGATTACTTTTTCCCAGTATTACCCCCATTTTATTTATGTATTTGCCGGGGCCATGCTTATTTCGTTCATTAGTTTTATTGACGATATACGCAGCCTGCCCGTATATGTACGCCTGCCTATCCATGTCATCTCGGTGCTGATGCTGATGCATGGTTTCAGTGTATTCGAGCACTGGCCATTATGGTTCTCTACGAGCTTACTGTTTATTATGCTGGGGATCATTAATGCCTACAATTTCATGGATGGCATTAATGGCATGACAGCACTCTATAGCCTGATCTCTTTCTCCTCTTTCTGGTTTGTGATCAAATACGTAGAGCATATGGAAAGCACAGCCTTTGTAAACTATGGTATTGTTTCCTGTATTGTTTTCCTGTTTTTCAATTTCCGTAAAAGAGCCATCTGTTTTCTGGGCGATGTCGGATCTATAGGTCTGGGATTCTGGACCGTTGCCGCCTTATGTTATATCATTTTTCTCCAACATCATTTCGAATACATTTTGTTCCTTTCTGTATACGGAATAGATACCGGTTACACGATCCTGGAAAGATTGCGAAAAAGAGAGAACATCTTCAAACCCCACCGCCAGCACTTATACCAGCGACTGGCCAATGAGGGAAAACAAAGCCATCTGTTCATCTCTACCATTTATGCCTCTATACAACTTGCCGTTAATGCTGTGGTTGTCTTTACAACCTGGAATATCATCATAACCGGGCTTATAATCATGATCCCTTTAAGTATTACATACTTCTGGCTTAAGCGCAAATATTTGTAGTTTAATTGTATTTTTACGGAATGACACTTCCGGTACTTTCCTGCAGCATTGTGCTGTATAATAACAGTATGGATATGCTGGCCCAGGCTATCGGCAGCGTATTGCAGTGCCCGATGGTGCAGCATTTATACCTGGTAGATAATTCTCCTCAACCACTATTCTCCGAACCGTTTGAAGATAACCGGATCGAATATATTTTCACCAATAACAACAGAGGTTATGGTGCCGGTCACAATATTGCGCTTCAAAAAAGTATGGAGGCTCAGATTCCGTACCATCTGGTGCTGAACCCTGATGTATATTTCGATGCAGGCACACTGGAAGTATTACTGAACTACCTTGCTGCCCATCCGAAAGTAGGCAATATTATGCCAAAGGTCTTGTATCCGGATGGCAGTCTGCAGTATTTATGCAAACTACTCCCGACTCCATATGACTGGATCGGTCGCCGATTCAACCCTTTTAAATCTATGGTTGCGAAACGCAATCAATTATTCGAACTGAAATTTACGGGCTACAAGGATATTATGGAAGTGCCCTACCTATCTGGCTGCTTTATGTTGTTAAATATTGCTGCACTCCGGGATACGGGCTTATTTGACGAGCGTATATTTATGTACGGAGAAGAGACCGACCTCTGCCGGAGGTTAATCAAGGCGGGCTACCAGACTATCTTTCACCCCGGTGCTACTATATATCATGCCTTTGCCAAAGGCTCTCACCGTTCGCGCAAACTTACCATGATTGGTATGCAATCGGCAGTATATTATTTTAATAAATGGGGCTGGTTCCTGGATAAGGAACGTCGTACAATCAATCAAAGAACATTATCCCTACTAGGATACAAGCCATAAATTATGATACTGGTTACCGGAGCAAACGGTTTTTTAGGAAAGCATATCTGTCAGGTAATACCTGCTGCGGAGCTATGTACTTTATCCCGTACTGATGCCTGCATGGCTATTGATATCATTAAGCCATTCTTATTACCGGATGAACAGATCTCGACTATTATACATGCTGCGGGAAAAGCACATAGCATTCCCAAAACGGAAACCGAAGAGCAGGAATTTTACAAGGTAAATGCAGAGGGGACGAAGCATCTATTACACGCACTGGAACAGTTAAGCACACTACCGAAAGCATTTGTACTGATAAGTACTGTTGCGGTATACGGCCTTGATCAGGGTATAAACATTGCTGAAGACACTGCATTGCAAGCCACCAGTGCTTACGGTAAGAGTAAGATAATGGCCGAGACTATAGTACAACAATGGTGCATAAAGCACCATGTATGCTGCACAATCCTGCGTCTGCCGCTTCTGGCGGGTGATAATGCTCCGGGCAACCTGGGTAAAATGCAGGAAGCAATAAATAAAGGCCGGTATTACAATATCGCCGGAGGCAGAGCTCATAAAAGCATGGTGCTGGCAAGTGATGTAGCTAATGCGATTAAGCCCTTATCTGCTATTGGTGGCATCTATCACCTTACTGATGGACAGCACCCTACTTTTGCGGCACTAAGCCAGGCTATGGCTGCAAAAGCGGGTAAAAAGCCTCCGTTAAGCATTCCATATGTACTGGCGCGACTGGCGGCAACCTTAGGCACTATTATTCCAGGATTCCCGTTTAACCGGTCTACCCTGGAGAAGATGACTGCCGATCTTACTTTTAATGATGATAAAGCAAGAAGTACGGGTGCATGGACACCACAGTCAGTGCTGGACTTTTACCGGTAAGCAGTATATCTGAAACATCTATAGTACTTTTGCACAAATCTTTTACGGATTATGAAATACTACATCATTGCCGGTGAGGCAAGTGGCGATCTGCATGGCAGTAATATGATCAGGGCACTGAAACAAACAGACCCTGAAGCAGATATTCGTTGCTGGGGCGGCGACATGATGCAGGCTGCAGGTGGTCATGTAGTAAAACATTACAGGGACCTGGCTTTTATGGGCTTTGTTGAGGTGGTAAAACATTTAGGAACAATACTGGGCAATATCAAATTGTGCAAGAAAGATATTACTGACTTTAATCCTGATGTGGTCGTATTTATCGATTATCCGGGATTCAATATGCGCATTGCTCAATGGGCAAAATTACAGGGTTACAAAACGGCTTATTATATCTCCCCTACGGTCTGGGCATGGAAAGAAAAACGGGTGCATCATATCCATAAATATGTAGATGAGATGATGGTTATCCTTCCTTTTGAAAAGGCTTATTATGATAAGTATGGATACCGTGTCCGCTATGTGGGACATCCTTTAATGGAGGTGATCAGTGCGGAAGAGAAGAAACCTTCCACCCTGGACAAAAAAAACAAAAAAATAATCGCATTACTTCCCGGAAGCCGCACACAGGAAATAAGGAAGTTATTACCTGTTATGTTGGAATGTGCACAGCGCTACCCGGAATATGAGTGTATTATTGCACAGGCTCCGGCACAGGACGCTGCATTATACCAGGAGTTTATCGGCAACAATCCTTCGGTACGTTTAGTACAGCACAAAACATATGATATCCTGAAAATAGCAGATGCTGCGATTGTAACCAGCGGAACGGCAACATTGGAGACGGCATTGCTGGAAGTGCCGCAAGTAGTGGTGTATAAGATCAATCCAATAACCTACAACCTGGCGAAGAGACTGGTAAAAGTGAAATACATTTCACTGGTGAACCTGATTCTTAATCGCCCTGCAGTACGCGAACTGATCCAGGACGACTATACCGTGCCTAATTTACAGCAGGCACTGGAATCAATTTTATATAATAATGACACTATTTCGGAGATGAAAGCAGCTTATAAAACCTTGAAGCAAATGCTCCAGGCCGACCATAATGCATCTGAGCTGGTGGCGGCAACGATATACAAACTGGCATCAGGTTATTAAACCGGGCCAAAATAGAAGAGCGGGCGTGTTTGTACACGCCCGCTCTTCTATTTTATACTTAATATATTATTCGCAAAGCGATTTTTTAAGATAGTCAATAACCTTAACTTCCACAGCATCTACATGTCTATGTTCAGACAGGTACCAACTGATCCAGTCTCCCAAAAGGATAAGATACAGCGCTTTTTCAAAGTAAGTACTACCTTTTGCATGTATATCAATTACAACGGAAGTGCATTGTGCAATAATACCTTTATTGATCTCGAATCGCTTCGCGACACGTCCAAACTCATCACCGCTGTGCAAGAAGAGGACAGCCAGCTGTTCATTCTGATCTCTCCATCCTACCAGTTCATTATGATTCATCTCAGGAATTACCCTTTCCCAACCTAAGATCTTACTATTTTCATTGAATTGCTGGCGCCATCTGGTTGCAATACCTGCTATGCGCTGGTCTACATAGATTACGGGCATTCTATCACCAATCTGATCTACGATGTTTCCCGCCAGATTTTTGATTGTGGCGTGTTCCTCACTCAGAAAGGTACTTGCAGCGCTCAATTCACTAATGAACTGATCACTGATAAGACCAAAGTATTTTAATACAAACAAGACTTGTATAAAAGAGTACCCGATACAGGCTCTTGGCGGCATTCCTGAAGGTATAATCAGGAGATCCAGACCACGTTGTTCTGCTGCGTCTTTCAATCCCCCTCCGGAAGTAATGCATACAACTGTTGCATTACGCTTAAAGGCCTCTTCAAGTGTATATAATGTTTCTTCTGTATTTCCGGAATAAGAGCAGGCGATAACCAACGTATGCTCATCCACAAAACCCGGCAAAAAGTAGTCCTTGCAGGTAACTACAGGGATACGTATATCTTTATCAATAAAATTTGCTACAATTTCGGAACCGATTCCACTGCCTCCCTGTCCGGTAAGCACGACATTCTTAACAGCTGTAGGTTTGTTCTTGAATGTATACTCTGCGCCAATATGCAATCCCTCCGTAATATATTGAGGAAACTCTTCAATATATTCTCTCATGGTTCTATACTCACTCATGTAGATGATAGTATTTTTCTAATAGTTTTTAAATAGTTTTTTGTTTCGCGGGATTGCCTATAACGGTGGCCCCATCTGGAACATCTCTAATGACTACCGCTCCGGCTCCTACTATGGCCCAGGCTCCGATATGGATGCCCTGCTTTATCGTAGCACCGGCTCCGATATGCGCCCCTTCCCCCACTGTCACATTACCGCACAATGTCGCATTTGGTGCTATATGTACGTAATCATGAATGATACAATCATGATCTACGGAAGCATGCGTGTTAATGATCACATGCTTGCCGATATCTGACTTGGCATTAATTACAGCACCGGCAACCACAACAGTCCCTTCGCCGATCTTGGCTTTAGGAGATATAATTGCTCTGGGGTGGACTCCCTTACCAAATGTATATTTCGCAAGCGTCTCTTCAGCTATTTTTTTCCGGATTATATTACTCCCTATAGAAATAATATAGTTTGGCGACACTGATTTGATCGAGATATCTGCTAATGCTTCTGTAGAAGGTCGTACCCTCAATTGATCAAAAATAATCAAATTCGGATTATCATCTATAAAAAAAAGAATATCCTTCCCTTCCTGCTCTAAAATATCCAGGATAACACTGCCATGTCCGCTGGCTCCATATAGAATATACGCCTGTCCCATTTACTCAGTCTCTCCTTTAAATTTCTCAATGGTAACCGATCCTGTAGCACTGATGCCTTCGGATTTGAATACTTTCTGAATAGTTTTCAGGGCTATTTTCAGGTCAAGACCAAGAGATACATGGTCTACATACCAAACATCATAGGCAAACTTCTGAGACCAGGATATAGCATTTCGGCCATTAACCTGTGCCCAGCCCGTAATACCGGGACGAACATTATGCCTCCGCGCCTGCTCTTTACTATATAAAGGCAGATACTCTACTAATAAAGGCCTGGGTCCGATCAGACTCATATCGCCTTTAATAACATTGAGCAACTGGGGGATTTCGTCTATAGATGTTTTTCTTACAAAACTGCCTACTGCAGTCATCCGTTCAGCATCACTCAACAAGTTTCCTTGCGCATCCTTCTTATCATTCATTGTTTTGAACTTGATAATGCTGAAGATTTCGCCTTTCTTGCCCGGACGCTTCTGAAAAAAGAATGGCTTACCCTGATTGGCAAAAAACAAGAGTATAGTAGCCAGTACAAAGACAGGGGAAAGTAACACAAAACCGAACAATGCAACCGTAAGGTCTATGACTCTTTTTCCCACAGTTATATACATAATACTATAATCTCCTTTTTTGCAAATGTAATCTTTTTTACATATTCGACGCTATTCTACCCTGCTTATGGCTATATGATTACATTATGATAACAGTTTTTGGTAGAATGCCTGTATCGCATGCCAGACTTCTTCATTCCGGTAACGGGAAACGACCAGGTTCCTGGTTTTCAGCCTAATCTTGTAGTACTGCTCTTTGTTTTTAAATAATTGCAACATTCCGGAGGCTAAGGCTGCAGCAGAGCCAACCGGTATTAACAAGCCATTTACACCCTCTTCAATAATTTCGTTACAACCATTTATATTGGTTACTATAGCAGGGAGCTCCATGGCCCCGGCCTGCAAAACGACATTAGGAAAACCTTCCCGGTAACTGGGAAAAGCTAAGACATGACTTATAGCCATGTACGGACGTACATCTTTCTGAAAGCCTACTGTAATGATATGGCTGTTCTGTTCGATTTTCTGCTTCGTTTCCGGCAATAAAGGGTCCAGTTCTTCCTCGTAAGGTCCAACAAGTAGTAATTTTATATTTTCCCCGGCATTGGATACCTCATCAAAAGCGGCCACCAGTTCATTAATGCCTTTGTCGCGTACCAGCCTACCAACAAAGATGAATACAAAATCTCCGGGTTGTATGCCTAAAGCATTTCTTAAATCGTTCCTTTCCTGCTCCGTGATCTTTACCGGATCAAAAAAGCCGGTATCCAGCCCATTTACATTTCCATTGGCCAACACTGCTATTGGCTTACGAGTAATATTATAGGCTTTCAGGTCTTGTAACACACCCTGCCCTTCCGGTATAATGTGTGTGGCGGCATGGCACAGTATTCGATCCATCTGGATCAGCAGCTTTTGAAATACCCCTTTTTTAGAAGGGAATATAAGCCCCGTAAATGTATGTATACGCACCGGCACCCCAGCCATCTTAGCGGCGAGCATACTGAGCAGACCCGCCTTTGGAGTGATGGAATGTACTATATCGGGTCTTTCTCTGCGAAATAATTTATATAATCTTATCAGGGAAATCAGGTCTTTCAGCGGACTGATCGATCGCTGCATGGATATATCTACAGTACGCACGCCCTCCCGTTCCCTAACGGTATCGAGATGATGATCCTGACCGGAAACTGCAATTACTGCTGCATTTTGATTCAAAAAAGCAAGCTGCCCCTTGAGCAGGTAATCCAGGGAAAGTGCGATCGTTGCAGTACGAATAATTTTGGGCTTAGGAGCAGATATATTCATACAGTTCTATATGTTGGTTTACCATTTTCTGAATATCGTATTGCTCTGCTCGCTGCACACATTGTGTGGCTACCTGGTTATACCATTCTTTATTTTCTATTAATTTTGATAATACTCCAGCCAGGCCTGCGTCATCGCCCTGATCAAACAGCAGACCGGCCCCACCTACAACTTCCTTAAGCCCGGGCACATTACTGGCCACAAATGGCTTACCAGAAGCCATACCTTCTATACTGGACAAAGAGAGTCCCTCATAATGAGAAGAGAGTACAACAATATCGGCAGATTTCAGGAGGCGGGCTACATCGGTACGTTGCCCCAGAAATAAAACCCGGTCTCTGAGTCCCAGTGTATCCACCAGGGCCTCGCAGGTCGGACGGGTTATGCCATCTCCAACCAATAGTAATTTTACATGCTGAGGTAAATGTGTTAATGCCCGGATCAGGGTCGCCTGATCTTTCTGCTCGCGAAAACCGGCAACTTGTATGAACAGTTTATCTTCATCCTTTAATTGTTTCTGAATAGCTGATTTAGGCATAGGCATAGCCTCTTTGATCTGGGCCAGGTCTACTCCATTTTCAATAACCGGGAACCGGGCCTGTGGCAAACCTGTATGCTTGATCAGCACATCTCGTATACCGGAAGTGATGCATACTGTGCGATCATAGTACTGGTATAACAATTTATCAATCCTGCGCAGGAGTGGATGTTCGAGTCTCCTATTCGTCGTATTATGTTCGGTGAAGATCAGTTTAATACTTGCTCCGGATAGTTTCTTTGCCAGCACAGCCCAGTATTGTGCTGGAAAAAGGTGCACATGGGCAAGGTCATATTTTTTCAGAAACGGGATAATAGCTCTGATATGTCTCGGGCTATACACGCTGTTATCTTTTGCCGCATGATATATATTACAGCATTTGAGGGCTTCCAGCTGCTGGAAAAAAGGGGTCTTTTTACTATCCAGCAATAATATATCCATTTCAATTCCCTGTGCAACATAACGAGGAATGGTATCCAGCAAGAGCTTTTCAGCCCCACCGGTACCTAGACTATTAATAATCTGCAGTACTTTCATCAGGATCCGGTTTTATTAAAATTCATTTTTGCGCCTTTACGCACTTTGTAGCCGATATACTGCTTCAGTAACCAACCGAATGGGAGGGCTAAAATGGTATAGACTGGAAAAGGAGACTGTGTGATAAATTGTTTTTCTCCGGCCATCAGGGCACTGGATACATAGTGTATATTCTCTATAAATCTTCTTTTAGCAGATGAGACCACTTTCATGCGCTCTTTGCGGTAAAATGCAAATCCTTTAGGATTGTTCCAGTATTGGCGGAACATGCTGAAGCTTGATCCGTCCTGCTGATATTCGACAATACACAGTACTTCATTACACACCAGCAAGGGCATATCCTGGTCAACCAGGTAATATTTATATGCAAGTCCTACATACTTTTCCCCGCTAAAGATCGGATACTCAGGATAGCGGTTTATGATTTCGGTACGGTATACCAGTTTTTTATCTCCGCTGCCACCACCTTCATAATAACCAAGAAGGGTTGTTTCCTTTACATCTTCAGGGAAGGCAGCACCAATAAGTCCTCCTCCCATCATCTGATCCAATCCGATAAGGCCGGCATATTTTTCATTGCCGTGCTGCCTCCAGAAGTGCACAATTATCTCTACCGCATTATCCGGCATATAATCGTCCGAATCTATGCATACATTCAGTTCCGTTACAATATGTTTATAAGCAGTATTATGTGCTCCATGCATGCCCTGGTTTTGCTGGTGTACATAACGGATAGGGATTAATGCCTCTGAAATCCATTTTTGTACAAGTACCTCTGTGTCATCTGAAGAGCCGTCATTTACAATAAGCCATTCAAAATCAGTACTGGTCTGTCGCAATAAACTCTCATATAACCGGGGCAGCGTGTGTGCTCTGTTAAAGGCCGGTGTAAATATCGTAAGTGTTTTTTCCATTATCCTTTAATAACAAGCATGAAGTAGGTAAATAAATAATATATGGAGATGACGGAAGCCAATACAACATTTTGGTTTTTCCAGAACTTCATTTTCACCATTGGGTAGATAATAACAGGAGCCATCAGGAACCAGGAAAGGTAGGCGATACGGTTACTATAATTTGCCCGGATTACAAGGATCCAGAATCCGTTGGCGATAACGAAGGTATTGTACAGATGTACATAGAATTTCTCTGTAAACTTTTCTTTGATAATAAAGTAGTATCCGGCAAATATACCCATTGCTGAATACAGGATAAAGTCCCAGCGAAACCCTCTGACGGTTTGCGTATCAATATTACCCTGTCCAAGATATGCAGAACGGCCATCATCGATAAAACCACTGAAAAGAGATTCCCATACCCCTCCACTGACCAAAGAAAGCGGGATAAAGCAAAGCCAGGCAATAAGGATGTATTTAGTATTGCTATAGAACAATGCTACAACAAATCCAATCAGGGGGATTAATATTGATGCATGTATACCTATGGCTATATACATAATGATAAACATCAGCCACTTTCGTTCATAAAAGCATAGCGCAAATATAAAGAGTGCTGTAGCCATACCATTCCGCAGGCCATTCGTGCCATAACTGAAGAAGGAAAAGGAGCCCACAAACATAAAGAAAGCGTAAAACCAGTAGGTTTTGAAGTATTTCTTACTGAATATAAAACAGGGCACCACATATATAATGTCTATGGCCAGGAAGAACTGCTCCAATGTCATGGTACTGGTGGAGAACTTCAAAAATGCACTGAAAGCCCAGTCACTGCTCCTATATTGTACCAATCCAAGTCGCTGCATCTCAAAGGAGTGTCCATAGAAGTAGGAGTCACCATATGCTCTTGGATTGGGTCGAAGGCCCAGATACAGGGTTACCCCAACAAAAAGAAGGTACCCGATCAGGCTCACCGCACCGATCGATTTCATATTTTGAATATCGGTAGATATTAACTGTATGACGAGCCCCAGCAATACCAGCAGTAATATGTGATAGTATATCTGTGTATATAGCTGTGGAGGAATTAATAATAACATACCAATAATGAATCTATTTTTTTATAATCCTATCAAATAAGTTCAGCCAGAGGTCCATAACACGCCCCAGTTCGAAACGCTGTACATTTTCCCTTGCTTTTTGCCCCATTTGGGCTCCGATTTGAGGATTTTGTGCCAAAAATATTATTTTTTCGGCCAAGTCGTCTATATTTTTATATATAGCCAACAGTCCGTCCTCCTTGTTGACAATAATATTCCGCGGACCATTAGGACTGTCAAAACTAACTATAGGAAGCCCTACTGCGAGTGATTCTAAGAGTACCATCGGAAAACACTCTGTCTCTGAGCTCATTACATACATACTATATTCTGGAAATATCGAAGTCATGTCAGATGCCACACCCTTAAAAAGCACAACATCATCCAGGCCAGCCTGCTGTACCTGAGACGCTAATTTTTGTTGTGTATCCAGATAGCTATCTCCATAAATATGCAATTCCCAACCAGGTAGTACCTGATGTACTTTGCCCCAGGCTTCAATTAGGTATTGAAAACCTTTGACCGGTGCAATACGCCCGGCAGCAATGGCCCATGTTTTTTTATGTACCACAGGTAATTGATCCGGGATAGCTATCGGATTCGGAATAACAACAACATTGTTCGCATTGTAATACTGCTTTTCATCTTTATTCAATGCGATAATCGCATCATATTTCCCCTCAATATAATCTGTAAGCTTATATAATATTTTTCTTAAAAACGACTTTGTATTCTGACGAGCTTGCTGCTCAAAGTATCTTGAAGAATGAAATTCTTTGACTTTTGCTGCCCTGGAATATAGAAAAGGCATGAAAAAGAAATCAAAAGCGTAATTACAGACAATTACGACATCTGGTTGTAATACTTTAAATGTATGTTTTAACTTACGATAATGTCCAAATGCCTTTTTTATATTAGAAAAGGAGAAGTAGCTTTTGCTCCGGTCATAATTTATTGAGAGATCGTGCAGCTGTATACGACTATCAAGCTCAAAGCAGGGCTGATGCCCCTGTTGTTCGGTTGTGACAATATGTACTTCCATCCCCGGCAGTGCAGCGATATAATTAGCCTTTAAGGCCATAACTCTTTCGATACCTCCATGCAGGTATACCTGATCTGTCGAGAATATTACTCTCATTTGATTAATTGTTTAAATAAGCGATCCCATTGACCAATCACCCGTTCCGGCAGAAAACGCTGTACCTGCTTACGAGCCAGCTGTCCCATCTCCTTACGTAGTTTGCCGTCTGCCATTAATTCCTTTAATCGCTCAGTCATTTCTCCGACATTTCCTGGCGGCACCAGAAAACCGTCCTCTCCATGAGCAATAATATCCCGGGGCCCGGAAGGACAGTCGAAGCTGACACAAGGCAGCCCGCAGGCCATTGCTTCTATAAGTACCATACCGAAACCTTCGGATCGGGAGGGCAAGACCATGATTGATGATTCCTGATATCGCAGCATAATCTCAGGATCAGGCTCGTGAAAATGTACGGTATTGGCAACACCAAGTGCCTTCGCCATAACAGGATAAGTCTGCGCATTATCTATGCGGCCATAAATATGCAACTCCCACTCTGGAAAAATATCTTGTAGCCCTTTCCATACCTGCAGCAACAGGTCATAGCCTTTATTATATGAATGTGACCCTACGGCAATCAGTTTAGGAGCCAGGGTATCCGAAACCTGTTCAGGATAGAAAGTAAGGGGATTGGGAATGACTTTAAGATTATTGTTTACAGGCCATTCATTAAGATTATTTTGAGTCAATACTACAAAAGCATCAAAGCCTCCTGCCAAACGCTTCATCAATCCTTGCATCACCTTAGCTTTAAGTCCTTGCTGCTGATCAATCAGCACCGATGCATGTCGCTCGTATATTACCGGAATCGTAGAATGACGGAGTATCTGTGGTACAAAAAAGCCTTTAAGACCATCATCACAAACAGATATAACATCAGGCTGCACTTCCTGCACAATGGCTTTAATCCCATTACGATACTGCTTTATATATTGCAAAGGATTGCCACTTACTGAAATAGTATGCATTCTGACACCCGGTGCAAAAGCATAAAACGGATTTCTCCAGGCTTCATTTAATACCAGGATGTGTACCTCATAGCCAAATTGCGCTGACAATACAGTTGTTTTAATGGATAGCACACGCTCCAATCCGCCAGAGCCATTGATACCATTAGTAATATATAATATTTTCTTCATTGATGTCATTTAGCCCTGCAAAAGTAACGATACGGCTTTACATTAGTGTGGCCTAGGCTACTTTAGTTATTCCTCTATTTTCGAACAATTTACCTATAAATGTAATCAGGAGATTTATTATAAATGAACTTGCAATGCTACAGGTTACTAAAGCTAGAAAGATCAGGGGTATATACCTAAAGCCAAAAATAAAATCGGGAAAATATGTAATATAGAAGAACATGTGCACAAGCCACATATTGGTTGCATGAGGTGCTATAAAATCCAGCAGTGAGTTGACCCAACCAGGCCATTTCACCTGAAGAAACAGGAATATAAATGGTATTGCCAGGAAGGGTGCAATAATAAAATTGGGCACTATAGCATGCAATACAACCAGGCCTATTATACCTGTAGCACACAGCAGGCTTTTATATTTTATTTGTTGCAGCTTTACGGTCAGATTAGTTTGCCACTTCATAGATAATGAAACTGCTCCTGTAATAAAAGGAAGAAAACTGGTCCCAAACAAAGATGCTTCATTATGTAACCATTGCACTGTTGCATACTCTGAAGTGCTAGGCCTATATACTCTGAAGTAGAATGCAATTATATACAGAACAGTTGAGACCCCTAAAATCAAATAAGGGTTACTCCTGCTTACCCAACGAAAATAAAGTGGAGAGGTAAGCACAAGCAATATATATATAAGCAGAAACCACCAGGCCCCGTTATATGAATTGATGATACCACTGGCATTGAATAAGACCCTCGTCCAGGAGCCAACAAATTCAGTCTGCCCCAATGCCAGACCGAGTCCTACTACAAATAACAGCAGGATAACCCAGTAATTAAGGTATATCTTTTTCAGCCTGGTCATGTTATCCCTCAGATAGGTCTCAGGCTTTTTTGTGTATTTATAATACAAGCCATACCCGGACACAAAACAGAAGACTGGTACACAGGTATCTCCAAATAAGGATAAATAGTACACTAAAGGCTTTTCTCCAATAAATACCAATGGAGTAAATAGGCCTTGAAAATTCAATGTATTAAAAAGATGCAAAAACAGCATAAAGAGTATCGCTAAGGCCTTTAGCTGGTTTGATTGCTTTACTGTTATTTCCATATATTTTTTGCTTTGGCCTTTAATTGCTGCATTTTTGATTGCAATAGTTGTTTTAAGAAGAGCCAGGTGGCATTTTGCGGTTTTAGATTTTGAAATACCTGGTGTGTTAGTAAATTGCTTATGCGTTGTTTCTTTTGCCTTAACGATAGCTTTTCATCTTTTGTAATATCACTGCACATTCGTAAAAGAAAAGCTTCCATCCGTTGTTTCAGATACTGCATTCTTTCCTCTTCAGCCATATCAGTTTTGCGCAGCAATGCATCCAGTTTTCCATTAACCATCACATATGAGTCTATATAGGACTCTTCTATTTTAGCTGATAAACTTTGTTCATTTAACCGGTTATAATGGTATAAATATTTAGGGATAATAGCTGCTTTCCTAACGTATTGTGCATATTCAAGGTTAAATATAAGGTCTTCTGACATTTTAATATCTGAATGAAACCTGATATTATGTTCCCTGATAATCGACAGTCTAAACAATTTGGCCCAAGGTACACCAGCCGTGCCTTTTAAGAGGGTTTGGGTGAGTACAGAACGATCCTGCAAAGTACCAGCGTGCAGAAAATCATTGACAGGGACATACGTACCGTGTATTGAATGGTCGAAATAACCGCAACAGATCAGATCAGCATCATCTACAAATCCAGCAGAGAGCCCCTGAAAATAACCAGGTTCTAACCAGTCATCAGCATCAACAAATCCGATATAATCTCCGGTTGCATGAAGCAATCCCTGATTTCTGGCAGCCGAGGCCCCTTGATTTTCCTGATCAATTACCGTAAATCGGTCGTCCTGTTCTGCATAAGAAATGGCTATGGCTAAAGAATCATCCGTAGAGCCGTCATTAACCAATAGTATCTCTAAATGGTCATAGGTTTGCTGTAATATACTATCCAGACAAATCTTCAGATATTTGGCCGCATTGTAAACGGGTATGATAACGGATATTTTCTTCATAGATCACTCTGTGTCAATTGTTCAAACAGCGCTTCCCATTTTGGCATGATTTGTTCAGGGAGGTATTGCTTACTTTTCTCCACTGCAGTCCTGCCCATTTGAGCTCTTTTTTCTTCTGATGCTATTAATTGCATAACGTATTCTGTCATCTGATTGATATCACCCGGCGGTACAAGCCAGCCATCCTTTCCATTATCAATGATTTCAGATGGTCCGCATGGGGTATTATAACTGATGCAGGGAACCCCGGCAGACATAGCTTCTATAAGCACCATACCAAAACCCTCTGCCAAAGAAGTAAACAGCATTAAGGACGCATTGCTATATACTGAAGCGATGTCAGTGCTGACCCCTTCAAGAAATACATGTTTTGCGAGTCCATTATCAACAATGTACTGCTCTAATAGCGCACGTTCCGGCCCTTCTCCATAAATGTGCAGTGTCCAGTCGGAATATGTCTTTATGACCTCTCTCCAGACTTTCAATTGATCTATATGATTTTTCAACCTGTCCAGCCGGCCTACAGTTATCACTTTTTTGGAGTGCAGTTGGCTTTTCACATCATTTGGCTGTAATAAAGTATTGGGAATGACCGCTACCTGGGTGCGATAATGAGCTTGCTTACGGTCCTGCTCCGTCAATAAAACGATACAATCGAAATTATTGAACTGGCGATAGCTGTTGTTATTCACAGCACGCGTTTGTAAGCGTGCTTTCCAGTCTTTCTTTTCCGAGATCATCATCTCTACTGCTTTATGAGACGAATGAAACTCCCGTATTATTTTCGCAGAGGTCTGCAATTTCGGGATCACTTCATCATCATATCCCAGTTCGTTCACTATAATGATATCAGGCTTGACCTGGTCTATAATTGCCTGATAGTGTAGTACAATTTTAGGGAGGACCTGTTTTCTTGTCCATAACGGTATAATCCTTTTAGGCAGCAGCTGATGAATGGCTGCATCTATAAAATGAATTTTAGGATTTAAGGGAAAACAGAATGGCTGATCACATTGATCGGCAGTGATGATCCACACTTCATTACCAGGACGATCGGCCAGGTAATTCGCTTTACTGATCAAAACTCTTTCTGCGCCTCCCATCTTATATAATGCGCCCGTGCAATACACTATTTTCATAGTAAAATCTTTCTATTAAAATAAACCAACCACTGATTTCGCAAAGCTAAGATTTTAATGATGATAAAAGTAATCAGATCTCCTTAATGCTACAGTGTCAATTTTATCAGCAGATTAGCCTTATAGACTAATGCAAGATCATTATATTTATTTTTTTCAACTTCATCAGGTAATTTCTTTAATATTGCAGCCAGAATACAACAATCTATGCTGTTCAATTCATGGAATTTTTTCATATTCCTTATTATTATCTATATCATCTATTGGTCCATTTCCAATAAACGCCTAAAAGCCCAAAACAGTCTTCTATTAATTGCCAGCTATTTTTTCTATGCCTGCTGGGATTGGCGATTCCTGTTTTTGTTAGTTTTTTCTACTTTCCTGGATTATATAACCGGATTAAAAATCGAGCAGAGTACTCAAAAAAGCAGTAAAAAAATCTGGTTTTGGCTAAGTATAGGGATCAATCTCGGCTTTCTTGGTATTTTTAAGTACTATAATTTCTTTGCAGAAAATTTCGCTCAGTTACTTACCTCAGTTGGGTTAAAAGTAAATGTACATTTGCTCAACATTGTTTTACCAGTAGGTATTTCGTTCTATACCTTTCATGGATTATCATATGTAATAGATATATATAAAGAAAAGATTAAAGCGGAAAAGAATGTCGTTAACTATGCTTTATTCGTCAGCTTTTTCCCTCTCCTTGTTGCCGGTCCTATTGAAAGGGCTACGCATCTGTTGCCACAAATTAAGGCGCCACGCCAATTTGATTATGCAAAAATGGTTGATGGTCTGAGACAGATTCTATGGGGCTTGTTTAAGAAAATCGTAATTGCAGATAATTGTGCAGAAGTCGCGAATCAAATATTTACAAATCCGGGGCAATATAATGGAAGTACACTCTTGCTCGGTGCAATCTTTTTTACATTCCAGATATATGGCGATTTTTCCGGGTATTCAGATATTGCTTTGGGAACGGCCCGTTTGTTTGGTATTGAATTATTAAAAAACTTCAACTTCCCTTATTTTTCAAGAGATATCGCTGAATTCTGGCGCAGATGGCACATATCTCTTTCCAGTTGGTTTAAAGATTACCTCTACATACCTTTGGGAGGCTCTTCTGGTGGTACGTGGATGAGAATACGCAATACTTTTATCATTTTTCTGGTCAGTGGCTTCTGGCATGGCGCCAACTGGACATTCATTATTTGGGGTGGCCTCAACGCACTGTTCATCATACCATCTGTTATCACTAAAAGTAACAGAAAAAATATGGGCATAGTGGCAGAGCACCGCTTATTCCCTAATATAAAAGAGACAATACAGTTAATATCTACATTTTTGCTCACCGTGTTTTGCTGGATATTTTTCAGGGCAGAAAGCTTGTCTCATGCTATAATGTACATCAAAAACATGCTGAACAGGTCGTTATTCTCATCCCCTAGTATATTACCCATTCCCCTGATTATGCTATTATGCATTTTTGTAGGTATTGAGTGGCTGGGACGTCGCGGAAATTACGCAATCGAAAGAATAGATATCATCCGCCCACGATTTGCACGCTGGAGCTTTTACTATTTTATACTACTGATCGTGTTCCTTTTTGTTTCCAAAGGAGAGACCTTTATATATTTTCAATTTTAATTATGAAAAAGCTTTTTAAACAGCTTGCCCTGTTTATTGTACCTATATTAATCTTTCTTTGGGGTTTAGATTATCTGGTATACAGGTATTTAAAAAATACAGGAGACATTTTTGGCAATGTTGCTCCTCAATATGACCTTTATGAAGGACGTATACATGAACCTATTGTAATTTTAGGTTCGTCAAGGGCCGAAGTACATATAGATCCTAATGTTATAAAAAAGGGAACCGGATTGGATTGCTATAACCTTGGATGGAGTGGTGCTGAATCAGACCTTCTGATGTACCGCTTTAGGGAATATTGTAAATATAACCCTCTGCCGCGGCTACTTGTCATTAATCTTGATATGACAACATTTAGTGCCCATCAGGTTGCAAGGATTATAAGGGATGAGCAGCTACCATTCAATTTATACAATTTCGAAGCGTATCATTTCTATGATAAAAATATCCTCTATTACCTGATTCCTGGTATAAGATATTCAGAAAAGAGATACCTTATATACCAAACATTGCTCGTATATATGAAGCACCAACAACTGGAAAGTAAAAGATATCATGGCTTTATCAGCTCAAATTCTCCTTGGGACGATACTGAATTGAGAAAAGTGTTGCAATCAGGGCCTAACAATGTAATTATAGATAGCAGTGCGGTAAAAAGTTTTTATAATAATTTGAAGTCTTTACAAGAAAAGAATGTGCAAGTTATGTTGTATTATGCTCCTGAACATAAATCTGGCTTTCCGGTTTATAAAAACAGGGAAGAAGTTTTAGCCCTTTATCAGCAAATTGCGGGACAATTGCAGATACCTTTCATTAATTATGCTCAGGGAGACATTACTTTACATGAAAAATATTATTATAATGTCAATCACCTGAACAAAACCGGTGCAGATATATTCAGCCACATGATACTGACTGACATATTGCGCTTATTCAAAGACAAACTGCCGTTCCGGAAATAGACCAATTGAAGCTATTGCCAGAATGGAGGTACTTTCTCGGAAGACTGTTGCACCTGCTCTTCCTGTAGCGCAACTTCAAAATGGCTGCGTAGCGCGGTATCGGTAATAATACGGGTCATTTTTTCCAATTTATCCGCATCCTCAAAGGAGGTAATCAGACCGGTTTTCATATCCTGCAGTTCTTCCCGCGCTCCGGAAAAGTCGGTGCACACGATTGCCTTGTGCAAATATTTTGCCTCCAGTATAGTTACACAATGTCCTTCATATCTTGATGGCTGCAAATAAATATCTGCCTGTTTCATATACGGATAAGGATTCATCTGTTTTCCTAAAAGGAATACATGAGACTCCAGCTCCAGCTCTTGTATTTTAGCTTCCAGCCCCTGTCTGCAGTTCCCATCTCCTACTATATACCATACAAAATCCAGACCGGCATCTTTGAGCTTACGAAACGTAGACAGAAAGCCCATATGGCCTTTTTCTTCAGTCAACCGGCCAACGGTAACAATCTTATTATTTCTGCTCAGGTCCATTTCAGCGGCCGATTCATTAGATAGTGCATCTATAGTTTGATACGGAATGACATTATATCGGACTGCTGTTTTTGCAGCCAGCTCCGGTATTTTCTTTAGCAGGTGCTCTTGAACATCTTCTGAAACACAAACTATTTTATCAAACTGGTGAAACAGGTTACGGTTTATGGATACATCAAAGTAGATCTTATTAACATCAAAATGTACCCATTGGATTTTTTGTTTTGCACTTACCTTATCTAATACATAATTAGAGATAAATGTATTGGGTCCGGCATAGGCAACAGCAACATCGTATACCTCCTGCTGTTGAGGCAATGAATGCTTCATAAACTTGTAATAAAGATCAGTTCCTTTCTGCATCTTACTGCGCATATAGTATAGCATAGCCCTGAATGCGCTCAGCAAGCGGCCTTTACCCAATTGCTCCTTAGCCAGCGTCACGAAGTTAGATTCAACAGCATGACATACATCTTCAGAATGATCAATTACCTGTATACGAACATGTGCCGGGATAGCGGACAACAGTTCTCCATGCTCCCGCATCATCATTATCGTAATATCTGTGCTTTCTGGCAAGGTATCAATTAAATTGAGCAGAGACTTCTCTGTACCTCCCAGGTTCATATCGATAAGGAAGAAAAATATACGGTATAATCTCTCTGGCATGCTGTATTATTGTAAGGTTTATGGTTTATAGATTAGGTTTTTATCTTACTTTTACAGGCCGAAGTTACGTATATTGCTACAAATATGCATTCATATTGCAATGCAAACAACTAGTTACACATGCACCTGCTACTAATAACCAATACACCTCTACATCCCAATACCGGCGGTTTGGAAAGAACGACGCTCAATCTTTTTGATTACCTAATGAGTCATTCCGACATCAAGTGCTTTGTCTCTTGTCCGGAGTCTACACTTACTGATAATCGTATCACAATCATCAAAAAAATAATCACAAATGCTGAGGACATCAGGTCAGTAATAGATAACTATAAAATAGACTGCATTTTACTGCCCTATGGTCCTTGGTATACAATACTAGCACATGAAGCGGTACAGGGTAGAAACTGCAGGATTATTTCAGCACTGCACGCACGTCCGGGCAGTGGGGATAAGGCTAAGCTTTCTGATACATTTTTTGAATATAAAATCAGTAAAGGAAAGCATAAGCTATTACGTTTAAAGGAATTGACAAAACAGTTGTTGCTCAACAAAAAATACATCAATTCCAGTAAAAAGTTCTACAATCTTGCGTATGCATATTCGGATTATTATGTGTTGTTATCAGAAAGTTACATCTCTGAATTCCGCGATTATGCAGGCCTTTCTGAGATAAGCAAGCTGAAGGCGATTCCAAACGCACTTTCATTTTCCTCATTTGCAGATCAATTACTTATTCAGAAAAAAGAAAAAAGTATCCTGGTCGTTGCACGTTTATTTGAACCTAATAAGAGAGTCAGTTATGCATTACGTATCTGGCAAAAAATACAGAATCAATACCCAGATTGGCGTCTGGACATTATCGGTGCTGGACCTCATAGAGAATATTATGAATCAATGATCCTGGAATTGTCCCTGGAGCGCGCAAACTTGTTAGGTCAACAGGACTCAGAGCCATTTTACGAGCGTTCTTCAATACTGCTTATGGCCTCTACTTATGAAGGGTTTCCTATGACATTGATAGAAGCTACGCAAAAAGGTACTGTCCCTATTGCTATGGATACTTTTGGAGCGATTCATGACATTATTAAGAATGGAATCAATGGGTATATTGTTGATGACAATAACTTGGATGCGATGCAGGAACGTTTGGAGCTATTGATCAAAGACGAAGCATTGAGGCTCCGTCTGGCGGCAAATGCAGTTAAGGATAGCCACAGGTTTTCTATGGATATTATTGGCAAAGAATGGCTTAAATTATTTTATACAATAATATAGCTCCTTAATTTCTACCGCCTCTACTAATCCATATTTTCAGTATTTGTCGCAACACCTGGTACTTGCTTGCTGCTAGTATTAAATGATCTTTTACCGACAATTGATCTATGTCTTGAATACGTTTAGATATTTGCAAAGCTGTATCTCTCTGTTTATTTATGGCTGCATAAAATAAAGAGGCCCTCAATGAATTGATCAATTGGGGCATAATTGCCTCATATCCATTTCTTTTAGCAAACAATATTTTCACTTCTATTGTCGCCCAATGAAAACGGACTTGCCTAGATATACTTTTGGTGTTAGATATACTTTCTTCCATTTTGCGCCATACTGCAGTATTATCTGACAAAAAGCCCACTTTGCTTCGCTCAGAAATATAAAGCCAAACAGGATAATCTTCCATTGGAAAATCAGAAGATAAAATATCCTCATTTATTGCCTCTTGAACATAAATGGTGCGATACATTGCTGTTAGTGCAGCTACAAAGTTGCCCGATAATAATTGTCCTAAAACAATGCCCTCCGGCACCTTTTTTGAGACAATTTCTGTTTTCCCTGTTTCATCGAACAGAATGGTATAATTAGTATGAACCATCCCATAATCCGGATGCTTATCGAGAAAATCAGCTTGTTTTTGAAGCTTAAGAGGATCGATCCAGTAATCATCTCCAGCACAACATGATATATAATTACCTTTAGCCAATAATACCAGTCGCTTATAATTTTCCAAGAGTCCTACGTTTGGCGCTACCGGATGCAGGCACACTAGATCAGGATAGGCTTCTACATAGGACAAACAGATTGCTCTTGTTTGATCGGAAGAACTATCATCGCCAATAAGAATCTCTATATTAAAATCCGTTTTCTGACCAATCAGAGACTCTAATGTCTGTCTAATGGTTTCTTCCTGATTGTAACAAAGAACTAAAACACTGACCTTAGGTATATTAGGCGTCATTCCAATTATTTATTATATCTATAACGGTACTCACTTCTACATCTGTCATTACCGGACTTATTGGCAAACTTAATACTTCTTTATGTATCTGTTCAGAAATTACAAAAGATAAGTCATTCATATTCTTATAAGCTTGCTGTTTATGAGGTGGTATTGGATAATGTATTAATGTATGTATACCATTTTCGGAAAGGTATTGCTGTAATGTATTACGCGCAGCAGTTCTGATAACAAATAGATGCCACACATGTTCCAGCTCATTCCCTGGTATTTTTGGTAATACAATTGCAGGATTTGTTATTTCTTCAGTGTACCTCTTTGCAATTTCTCTACGCCGAGTATTCTCCTGATCGATATAACCCAATTTTACATCCAATACAGCTGCTTGTATTTCATCCAGCCGTGAATTGAGTCCCTGGTAGATATTAACATATTTTTGATTAGATCCATAATTAGCAATTGCTCTGATCGTATTAGCTAATACTTCATCATTACAAGTAATCGCACCAGCATCTCCTAAAGCACCCAAATTCTTGCCAGGATAAAAACTAAATCCGGCTGCATCACCAAGATTACCAGCTTTGACACCTCGATATTCCGCTCCAATGGCCTGTGCGTTATCCTCAATTACTTTTAAGTTATATTTTTGAGCTAACAGCTGCAAATCATTATTAAAAACTAGTCGACCATATAAATGTACAATAAGAATACCTTTTGTTTTAGCAGTTATTGCGGCTTCTATCTTGGAAGTATCTATGTTATAAGTATTAATATCTGGTTCAACAAGAACTGGAACTAGTCCATTATCAGAAATAGCCAATATAGAGGCTATATAAGTATTGGAAGGAACAATAATCTCGTCTCCTTTTTCCATCACACCCAATTCTATATAAGCACGTAAGATCAGGCGCAAAGCATCTAATCCATTAGCCACACCGATAGCATGTCTGCTTCCAATATATTTCTGTAAATTTTGCTCAAATATCTTCACTTCGTTTCCTAACAGATACCATCCCGAACGGAATACGTTCAAAAGTCTTGCTTCAATAGCTTCCTGATGGAGCATATTAACTTTCTGTAAATCTAGAAATTTAATCATGTGTGATTTTATTAATTTATATATTGTGAACTTGCCCACTTTTATCTTTGTAATCCATATCCAGAAGGATACCATCATTTGTAATATATCCTCGATGCACAGCTGGATTACCAAAAAAAACGAAATTATCAGGAACATCTTTAGTAACAACACTACCTGCCCCTATAAACGCATAAGCTCCGATAGTATTACCTGCAATGATAGTTGCATTTGCTCCAATTGAGGCACCTTTTCTTAAAAACGTACGTGAAAATATTTCAGGATATTGCTTAGATCTTGGTATTAAGTCATTGGTGAAGGTAACATTCGGCCCAACAAACACGTTATCTTCAATCGTAACACCATCCCAAATTTGTACCCCTGGCTTTATTGTCACATTATCTCCGATCACAACATCATTTTCTATAAAAACATTACAATTAACATTACAATTTTTACCGATTACAGCTTCTGATAATACAACACAGAATTGCCAAATCATCGTTCCGGCTCCAATATGTGTCGACTGTACGTCTGCTAATGAATGAATTTTATAATTTTCGCTCATAATATTATATTAAGCAGGTTTATATAATTATATATTCTAAATGTAGTATAAAACCTCAAAAGCAAACTAAACTAGTTATTCCGCAATTACTTCATTTAAAATAATAGTATTTCCTGCTAATCTCAGTTTTTTAACGGATCGAAGAATTTAAAAAAATATCATAATCTCTTATATAATCTGCCTCATTATAAGTATGAGAAGCCAATACCAAACAAACTGACCCTGATGAAAAATTAACTTCTGAAGCCCAAATCCCAGGTGGAATATGCAATCCGATATCTGGTCTGTTCAATAAGACCTGTCGTTTAACCTTACCATCATCTAATAAAACTTCATAAGAACCACTTGCCGCAATAAGGAATTGATGGCATTCTTTATGAGCATGTGCCCCTCTGCTTTCTCCGCCAGGAATGTCATATAAATAAAACACCCGCTTAACATCAAACGGTATATCATCTCCATTTTCTACAGCCGTAATATTACCCGAACGGTTTTTTATCTTCCGTAACTGGATCAGGTCGCAATTGTATACTGACTTCTTCATTATTGGTTGGTTTGTAAATGCAAAAATTCCTCAAAATCTCTTACATAATCATTTTCATCGTACTTCATATCTGAAGCAATAAATGCTAATGCATTAGTAGAAAAGTTCTCAATTTTCCGCCATACTTTATTGGGAACATACAATCCGTAATAAGATCGGTTCAGGGAGAAGCACATTTCTCTTGTCCCGTCATGCAGTATTACATCAAAAGATCCGGATAGTGCGATAATAAATTCCTGCTGAATTTTGAATGCATGACTTCCCCGCATCTCACCACCAGGCACGTCATAAATCCAGTACGTGCGTTTAATTTCAAATGGAATTTGCTTAAGATTTTCGAAGAAAGAGAGGTTTCCCCTAGGATCTACAATTTTAGGCAATTCTATTAACATTGGCTCATTCATAAGCTATGGTTTTAATAATCTTTGCAGGATTACCTGCAATAATCACGTTTTCAGGGAATGATTTTGTAACAACAGACGCACTGGCTACGACCGAGTTTTTGCCTATATGTACCCCTTTAAGAATAGTTACATTATTCCCGATAAAAACATTGTCGTCAATATTTACAGGAGCACAGGCATGATTTCCGCCCTGTCTCGAATCCGGATGAATTTCATGAAAATCAGAGTCTATGATGCTTACCCCAATTCCAATCAGCACATTTCTCCCAATATTTATTTCCGTACGGTCACATATAATGGAAGCAGCGTTATTAATAATAACATTATCTCCAATATTGATCCTAGCATCAGCATTTCGCACTTCTATATATGCAATGGTATCGTAAAATTTAGGAGAAGGATTGTATCCGATGATTACATTGTTACCGAAATATATTTCCCCAGCACCATTCATAATCAGTGGTTGATTTTGTGTAACAATTCCATTGATTTTGGTTGCAGTACTAAGTCTTTTAAATATAAAAATCCTTAGACTTTGGTAATATCGTCTTAATATCTTACTCAACAACATAGGAAATATTTGGTCTTACAATACCAGGCATCCTGCGTAAAAATTTTCCAGTACCAATATAATTCTCTTCAACATTGAACCTGATCACCCGATCAAGATCCATAACTACCATCGTCTGATCCTCTCCAAATAAAATACTTCCAAAATATTCTCCAGAATTAAGCATATACCCAGGTATACTAATTTTTACAGTATAACTCTTTACTTCACTATTACTTTCATTTGCAAACGGTACAAAAGCTTCAAACATATGAATATCTTCATCATTGAATATATTTATACTCAATGCTAGTGATTTATTAGCAATTTTACAATCGAAGGTTAAAGAAATAACGAAGTCATCATCTATATCAATTTCATATTTATCATCCTTCGGTGTAATGTCAATCTGACGTATCAAAAAATATCCATTTTCTAAAGGAGCATTTGCGGAAGAATGGATTAGACGCGTATCATTTTTATAACGCATCAATACGCTTTCTGTATCACCCTGCATCTGTAGCGTACCATTTTTTAAATAAACAGAACTCTTACATAGTTGTTTAATTGAAGGCAGATTATGGCTAACGAATAATACAGTTCTCCCTTCTCCACGTGCTACATCTCCCATCTTACCTAAGCACTTCTTTTGAAATTCTGCATCTCCTACAGCTAATACTTCATCAACGATTAATATCTCAGATTCTAAATGTGCTGCAACAGCAAATGCCAATCGAACATACATACCTGATGAGTAGCGCTTTACAGGAGTATCCACGTAACGTTCAACTCCTGAAAAATCTAGTATTTCATCAAATTTACGAGAGATTTCCTTTTTTGTCATTCCAAGAATCGCACCGTTCAAATAAATATTTTCACGGCCGGTCATTTCAGGATGGAAGCCTGTACCTACTTCAAGCAATGAAGCAATACGCCCATTTAGCTTGATGTTACCTGTCGTAGGTTTAGTCACTTTACTCAATATTTTCAAAAGTGTCGATTTCCCAGCACCGTTACGACCGATTATCCCAACAGTATCTCCCTGCCTGATATCTAAATTAATATCTTTTAATGCCCAAACATAGTCAGATCCTCCTTTCTTTGTCCGGTCATTGGCCTCTCCTACTTTCAGATAAGGATCATCCTTCCCTCTTACCTTATGCCACCACCTGTTCAAATCATGTGATATAGTACCGGTCCCAACTTGTCCTAAACGGTATTGTTTAGATAAGTTATCAATAGATAATGCGATATTATTGTTGCTTGACATTTTTCTTTTAATTAAACGGTATCCATAAAACCTTTCTCAACCTTATTAAAAACTAACGTTCCTATGATAAGGGTTATAACAATCACAACAGTGGAGTAAGCTAACATGCCCCAAGAAATATGACCAGCACCCAAATAACCATACTTAAAACATTCAAATATAGCAGTCAGGGGGTTTAATTCAACTAGGGGTCTTAAATTCTCAGGCATTACAGACACAGGAAAAATAACTGGGGTTGCATACATGTATAATGTTACACCAAAGGTAAGCAACATACTGAGGTCCTTATACTTAGTAGTAAGGCTGGAAAATATCATCCCTAAACCTAAAGAATAAGCAACCATTAATGCAATCAGGAATGGTGTCGCTAGTATCCACCAATTTGGCTCAATCGTACCTTTAAAAACATAATAGATTACTACCAAAATAAACAATCCAAATTGAATTGCAAACTGCATCAGATTTGAAACAACTATAGATAATGGCATGATTAAACGAGGAAAGTAAACCTTCCCAAGCATCGCTGCATTATTTTTAAAAACTGAAGAAGTGGCAGTTAAGGCGGATGAAAAATAGTTCCATAATGTCACACCACAAAGATAGAATGCAACCTGAGGTACCCCGTCAGTTGAAATTTTAGCAATATTCCCAAATACGAATGTGAAAATAATAGTAGTAAAGATCGGACTGACAAAAAACCATATTGGACCTAGTATTGTTTGTTTAAAAAAAGTAACAAAATCTCTATGTACCAACAAAAAAAGCAGGTCACGATAGCGCCAGACTTCTTTTAGATTTATATTTAGCAAACTCGTAGATGGTTCAATCACCTCCGTCCATTGTTTGTCACTATTTTGTTCATGATATGCCATCATTATATATATTAGAATTATTTTTACAGAGCCCCATCAACCGGAAAAGGTAAAAAGGACTTTACATCATAAATTACGCATTGATCATTCCTTAATTGCTTATAGTCAATAGTCAGAAAATCACTATGGGCTACTCCCAATACTATTGCATCGTATGTAGTTGTTGGTAAAGTGGTCATCAACTCCAGCCCATAGGCTTTGTGTACAAGGTTTGCATCTGCCCAGGGATCAAATATATCTACAATTATTCCGTAAGACTTCAGTTCCTGTATGACATCCACAATCTTGGTATTACGCACATCCGGACAATTCTCCTTAAATGTGATACCCATCATAAGCAAGCGGGCATTTTTAACAGCGATATCGTTCCGAATCATGCACTTTACTACTTCAGAAGCAATATACTCAGACATGCTTTCATTCATTCTCCGTGCTGCCAGGATCAAACCAGGATAGTATCCCGCTTCTTTTGCCTTTAAGGCAAGGTAATAAGGATCTACACCGATGCAGTGACCACCTGCCAGACCGGGTTTATAAGCATGGAAGTTCCATTTTGTACCCGCAGCTTCCAGTACCTCATGGGTAGGAATATTCAGTCTGTTACAAATTTTAGCCAGCTCATTCACAAAGGCTATATTAATATCCCTTTGTGCATTTTCAATGACCTTTGCAGCTTCTGCTACTTTAATCGAAGATGCCTTAAAGGTACCTGCTGTTATGATGGAACTATATAGATTATCAACAAACGTTGCGGCTTCCGGAGTGCTTCCTGAGGTCAACTTTAATATATCAGTTACTGTACGTGTTTTATCTCCGGGATTCATTCGCTCAGGAGAATAGCCTACATAAAAATCTGTATTAAAAGATTTCCCACTGCCCTCTTCCAGTAATGGTACACATACCTCTTCTGTTAAGCCAGGATAGACGGTCGATTCATAAATAACAACATCTCCATCCTTTAAATATCGCGCGACCGTCTGACTGGCCAGAATGACTGGCGACAAGTCAGGTTGATTATGATGATCTACTGGAGTAGGTACTGTTACGATATAGACGGTTGCATCCTTAATATCGGATTCCAATGCCGAAACATACAAGCCTTTTTCACCTTTGCTGGTTTGTAGAATACGCTTCAACTGATCTTTTTCTACCTCTAGCGTATCATCCGTTCCCAAACGCAATGCTTCTACCCGCTCCGTGTTGATATCGAAACCGATCACTGTATAATGCTGTGCCAATGCACAGGCCAATGGCAAGCCTACATAACCAAGTCCGATTACCGCAATTTTATGAGCTTCAATTGGAAGCATCAGGGAGTTTGTGTGTACTGTTGTCATTAAAAATTCTACGCTATACAAATACTAAAATCATCTGCTGTTATTCTTTACCCATTCTTCGCTTGAATCTGGCAAGCAGTGAATTTCTGTCCTGGTGACCGCTTTTGCGATCCTCTCCATAACCGTAACCATAACCATAACCATAACCATAACCTTGCGTATTCGCAACATTGGCATCATTCATCGCTACTACGAGATTATTTAATTTCTTATTGACACTGATATCCTTCAGGATATGCATTTGTTCTTTATAAGTATAATTATAGCGTACTACATATATAGTCGTATCTACAATATCATTCAGATTGAAGGCATCTGCTACCTGTCCGATAGGAGAAGAGTCTAATAGTACATAATCGAACTCTTGTTTCAGCATAGCCATCATCGAACGCAATTTCGGACTAAGCATCAGCTCTGAAGGGTTAGGAGGTATTGGCCCGGCCCCCATTACATACAGGTTCTTAAAATTAGGAACAGGATGAATGATCTCTCCCAGGGAGATACTATCATCAATCAGGTAATTGGTAATACCATATTGCGCTTTCATACCTATACCTAATAACATTTTCGGTCTTCTGATATCAAACTCAAGGAGGATTACTTTCTTTCCAGTCAATGCAAGACTTGCTCCAAGATTGGTTGTGAATGAGGTTTTACCTTCACCACTCATACTTGAAGTAACCAGAATAGCCTTATGATCCTGGCTTTTATGAAGAAATCGGAGGTTGGTTCGTACAAGACGGAATAACTCTGATACCGCATCACGGCTACCTTCTTTTACAACCAGCATTTGTTCATGCTCATGGTGACTGATTTCACCAATGATCGGTACATCTACAATGCTCTTCACATCATTAACGCTGGTAATCTTATTATTGAGCATTTCTTTCAGGAATACAACCCCAAGTGGTAAGAGTAATCCCAATAATATACCTCCTAAATAAATTATCTTATTTTTTGGTGATACCGGCTCCCAGTTAATCGAAGCAGGGTCTACTACTTTGGAATTCGGAGCAGTAGCTGCCGCAAGAATCAGAGTTTCCTCCTGCTTTTGTAACAGATAGCTGTATATCGCAGATTTAATACCTTGCTCCCGTTTAATACTCAGCAGCTGACGTTCGATATTAGGAGAAGCCTTTACTTTACTTTCAAAGCTAGTAGAGCTTTGGCTAAGATTACCTTTCGTGATCTCCAGGCCCCTTCTGACATTATTAATGTTCTCATTAATATTGCCTCTCATGGTACTGATTTCTGCATCAAGATTCTTCACTTGTATACTTGTCGGCTCTACTGTTGCCAGCAATTGCTTCCTTTGTGCTTGCAGTTCATTATATTTGGATGTAAGTCCTTGCAAGGTAGGATCATTGATACCTAATGTGCTCGGCACTAGAGAATAATTGTCTCTGGAGTTCATATAATTTTTCAGAGAAGCAAGGATACTTAACTGTATATTATATTGTTCTACCTGCTTTGCATAATCTGTCGCCTGATTCATGTACATTTCGGCATTATTATCCTCCACAAGTGAGTACTGGCTACGATAATTAGCTACATCACGCTCTACATCACCCAGCTCCGAAACCAGGCTACGCAACCTTCCTTCAATGAATGTGATAGTATTGTCATTTTCAATATTCTTGTCTTTTATTACCTCTACAGAATACACATCCATCAGCTTGTTCAGAACATCTACAGACTTCTGAGGTACGGCATCTACGAGATTTAACATCAGTACATTGGTATTATCCACTGAACTAACATTTAATTTACTGCTATAAACAGAAGCAATAACGGAAGGGTCATTGATTACTACTTCAAAAGTACCACTCCTGGTCTTGATCTTATTATTCAGCAAGAAGACACCACGTGCAGTTTTAAACTTTGTACCGAAAGTTGCAATGTATTTCTTCTCGTTTTCAATCCAGTAAAAGCTGTTGACATCTTTAACCTCTATCAAAGTGGCTAATCCATAAGCCGTTTTATTGTAATCAGAAACTTGTAATTCTAAAGGGAACTCATCTTTATAGAGTTCCATCTTTTTTACTTTACCTTCTACATAGTAAGTGATATTCATCTGCAGTTCCTCTATCACTTTCTGCATAATAGAGTGACTTTTCAGATACATTATTTCACTTTGTATATCCACGCCAGACATACCATTGCCACCGCCCATCATATCAGCGACCTTGGCTTGCTTATTTTCTTTCTTAACCATTAAGGTAGCAGAGGATACATACTGCTTGGTTGCATAACGTAAGTAAACAAAAGAAAGAGATGCCGCAATAATCATGCAAAGCAAAAACCATGGCCAGTGTCTAATTATCTTAAATAACCAATCTTTAATATTAAAACCTCCAGTAGATTGTATATTCTGGCTATTAGGAGTAGTTGCAGCATTACTAGGTATCAAAGGTTCCATTAATTATTTTCTTAAATTTAAGATTATACTATATACATTCAATAAAGTAGAGACAGAAGCTAACGAAAGCGTAGTGATTGCTAATCCATCTGGCTGCCCCTCTGCAGCCCGCTCCTGGCGTTTAGTAGGCTCTACAACAATCACATCATTTTGCTGCAGATAATAATATGGAGAAGATATTGCATCTGCACTATTCAAATTCAATCGTATCATCTCTCTTTGTGTACCACTTTCCCTGATTAATAATATATTGTCTTTTCGGCCTGATGATTTCACATCACCCACTTTCCCTAACGCTTCCAATATACTCGTTTTACGTTCAGAAATGTTTACAATGCCCGGAGTACCAACCTCTCCTAATACAGTTACCTGTGCATTAAGCAAACGTACATTCACAATCGGATCTTTCACCTGCCCACTGATCTTTTGCGCAACTAAGTCCCTGGCTTCTTCAAGGGTTTTGTCTGCAATATGTATCTTTCCCAGAACAGGAAAGTTTATATCTCCGTTTTTATCAACTTTATATCCTTCGCTAAGTGATGATGAAGTAATTCCAGATTTGGTAGAAGCACTTGCCAGTACCCCTTCATTAAATAATGTATTAGATTCTGCATTTAATGTGCTGACCTTAATAGAAACAACATCATCAACTTTAATCCTTTGTTCGGTTTTATTATCCAGTTTAATGGTTGTATAGGTTGAATCAGAAAGATCTTTGAAATAAGTCATGCGGTACTTGGGAGTACAGGAATGCAGGCCTAATAACAATAATGCAGAGATATATATTTTTCTTTTCATAACTGGATTTTGCGCGAAGTTAATGTTAAAATATGATTTTAGTTCCCGTTTAAGTGCAAATATAAAGCTGTTAACATATTACATGTAATTATTTCCCATCTGATACATCTGTTCAATTATTTCCACTACAGCCACCCCATCTTGCACCGGTGTGGTAATTGCAGCTTTGCCATGTAACACGTCTATTACATTCTGAATTACATATATATGATTCGCCGCAGAGCCTTTGTAATGGCCATAATCGTTTCCAGGCAAGGTATCCTGTAATGCAGGCATTGTATAATCCTGGATATGACAGTAACAAACCTTGTCCATATACTGTCCGCCCACCTGGATACTGCCTTTTTCTGCGATAATGGTCATAGAACTTTCTAAGTTCTTGTCCCAGACAGCAGTAGAAAAATTCAGATTTCCCATACCGCCCCGTTCCAGCTCAAACAACACATTACCACTATCTTCAAATGCAGTCAGCTCCTGATGGTTGAAATCATAAAACCGACTTTGCACATTCTTTATTCCTCCGAAAAGCCAATACAAGATATCTATAAAATGGGAGAATTGTGTAAACAGGGTTCCTCCATCCAGAGACTTGCTTCCGTGCCAGCTATCGGGTGTGTAATAGCGCTCATCCCGATTCCAGAAGCAATTCATCTGTACCATATGTATTTGTCCCAATACTCCGGAATCCACCACTTCTTTTAACCATACAGAAGGTGGCGAATAGCGGTTTTGCATGACTACAAATACCTTTTTGTCCACTTCTTCTGCTCTTAAAATGACTTTTTGTGCATCGATTTTAGACAATGCCAAAGGCTTTTCGATTACAACATGCTTTCTATCGTTAAGTACCTCCAGTGCTATCGGAACATGCAAGCCATTGGGTACGGCAATATTAGCAACATCAAAATCAAGTCCGGCTTTACGGAAGGCTTCATAGGAATCAAAGAACGGGATATCCGTATAAGCATCCAGCTTTAACAGAGATTTATTCTTGACATCTATCAACGCCACTAATTCTGCCTCCTCGTTGCTCCAGATCATTGCAGCATGTCGCTTACCGATATGACCGCAACCTATAACTATAAATTTTATCTTATTATTCAACTCTTATTACTTCGTTATTAATTAAAGAATAGCGCTCACCACTCTCAGTACACAAAGCTGTACCCTGCTCATCAAAAACCAGTCTTTGTCCGTAAGCACTCATCCAGCCAATTTGCTTCGCCGGATTTCCGACAACCAATGCATAAGCCGGCACATCATGCGCCACTACAGCACCTGCTCCGATAAAAGCATATGATCCAATATTATGACCGCAAATAATGGTTGCATTGGCTCCTATAGAGGCTCCTGTACCAATATGTGTTTTACGGTACTGATCTTTACGGTTTACTGCGCTTCTTGGGTTCAACACATTGGTAAATACGACTGATGGTCCTATGAATACATCATCGGCACAGTCGACACCCTCATAAATGGATACATTATTCTGCACCTTAACATTGCGCCCTAATGTAACGCCATTGGCAATAAAACAATTTTGTCCGATATTACACTCCGGCCCTAATACAGCTCCGGGCATGATATGACAAAAATGCCAGATGCGAGTGCCCGATCCTATCGAGGCTCCCGCATCTACAACTGCCGTTTCATGTACATAAAAATCTGTACCCATATATATAAATTACTTCACTAATCTTTCCAGGTATGCACCATAACCACTCTTTTTAAGCGGCGCTGCAATGTCCAGTAATTGCTCTTTTGTAATAAAACCCATTCGGTAAGCCACTTCTTCCGGACAACCCACTTTAAGCCCCTGGCGGTTTTCCAGAATTTGCACAAACTGGCTTGCCTCCATCATAGAATCAAATGTTCCTGTATCCAACCAGGCTGTACCACGGTTCAGCACGCTTACTTTCAATCGCCCATCTTTCAGATATATTTTATTAATATCTGTTATTTCGTATTCTCCTCGGGCAGAGGGTTGCAGATTTTTAGCTATTTCTACAACATCATTATCATAAAAATAAAGTCCGGGAACAGCGTAGTTTGATTTAGGGACAACTGGCTTTTCCTCTATAGAGAGGGCATTAAAGTCCTGGTCAAACTCTACTACTCCATAACGTTCCGGATCATGTACCTGGTATGCGTATACTACTCCGCCTTCTACCTCAATATTACTTTGCAGTAATGTACCCATCCCTGCACCATAGAAAATATTATCTCCCAGAACCAGTGCCACCTTCTCTTTGCCGATAAATGATTCTCCAAGTACGAATGCCTGTGCCAGACCATTAGGAACTTCCTGAATCACATATTCAAAAGTACATCCCCATTGACGGCCATCGCCCAGCAAACGCTTAAAACCAGCCTGATCTTCAGGTGTGGTAATAATAAGGATTTCCTTAATACCCGCCATCATTAATACAGAAAGCGGATAATAAATCATCGGTTTATCATAAATCGGCATCAGTTGTTTACTGATCCCTCTGGTAATCGGGTATAATCGGGTTCCGGAACCTCCGGCAAGTACAATTCCTTTCATATCAAGGGGTGTATTATAGTGCTTAGTGTTTTAAAAAAGGAAGATCGACATCCTTTTCTGAAAGCAACATCGCAGATGCTGGTATTTTCCAGTCAATATTTAAAATAGGATCATTATACCGGATACCAGCTTCGGCATCCTTATTATAAAACTGATCACATTTGTATACAAAAACAGCCGTCTCACTCAATACAGAGTATCCATGGGCAAATCCTTTAGGAATATATAATTGCTTATTATTCTCTCCACTCAGCTCTACCGCAATCCATTGCAGGTATGTCTCAGATCCAGGCCTAAGGTCTACAGCAATGTCAAGTACCGTACCTTCCATAACTCGTACCAGTTTGGCCTGAGCGGCATCTCCCTGCTGAAAATGCAATCCTCTTACGGTACCATAGGTCGAAAAAGACTGATTATCCTGTACAAAATCTCCGCTTGCGCCGGTCAATTGCTCAAACTTAGCGCGGTTAAAACTTTCAAAGAAGTACCCTCTCGAATCCCGGAATACCTGCGGACTCAGGATGAAGCAGCCTTTTAGTGTTGTTTCTTCTGCGATCATGAATTAACTGTATTGTTGCTCATAATATTTCTGATACGCACCGCTTGTAACCTGTTCCAACCATGCTTCATTTTCCAAATACCAGTCAACAGTTCTTTCCAGACCTTCTTCAAACTGAAGGCTAGGCTCCCAGCCTAACTCTTCTTTAAGCCTGGTTGCATCAATCGCATAACGCAGATCATGCCCGGCCCTGTCGGTAACAAAAGTAATGAGCTGTGCAGATGCACCCGGCTCACGGTTCAGTTTTCTATCCATTATGGCACATAACAAACGGATCAGATCAATATTTTTCCACTCATTATGGCCACCTATATTATAAGTGGTACCGGTTGCGGCCTTATGAAAAATGTCATCGATAGCACGGGCATGATCTTCTACCCATAGCCAGTCTCTTACATTTTCGCCTTTCCCGTAAATAGGGATCGGTTTATTATTTTTGATATTATTTATAGATAAAGGAATCAGCTTTTCCGGAAAGTGATGTGAACCATAGTTATTAGAACAATTAGAGATCACACAATCCATCCCGTAAGTGTCGTGATAGGCGCGCACGAAATGGTCAGAGCTTGCTTTTGATGCAGAATAAGGGCTGTGCGGATCATAAGCGGTTGTTTCGGTAAACATACCGTCTTCGCCCAAAGCACCATATACTTCATCAGTCGATACATGATAAAAACGATGACTGTCATAAGCACCTTCCCAGGCTTCGCGTGCAACATTTAATAAGGTAACTGTACCCACCACATTTGTCATTACAAAATCGAGCGGATTGGTAATGCTGCGATCTACATGGCTTTCTGCAGCCAGGTGTATTACAGCATCAGGATTATATTTTTGAAAAAGCGCTTTTACAAATGAAGTATCACAGATATCTCCTTTCTCAAATATATAATTCGGTTTTTTTTCTATATCGCTTAAGTTAGCCAGGTTACCGGCATAAGTCAGTTTATCCAGGTTCACAATAGTGTACTGCGGATATTTATTGACCAAGCGTCTAACAACATGGGAGCCGATAAAACCGGCTCCACCTGTAATGATAATCGTTTTTTGAGACATTAATTCAAGTATAGGAATCCCTAAAATAGCGGTTAACGATGAGCCGGCTCATGCAGGATGTCCAGCAGCTCATTTGCAGAAGTTTCAATTTTATTAACGCCTCTGTTGATGAGCGCATTCAGATAATTGTATCCTACAAAAGAAACCAGGCCAATGATCAGACCGGTTGCTGAAGTGACCAGTTTGGTATAAATACCTCCGGCAACGCTATTGATAGAAAAAGCCGGATCGTGCTGAATATTGTAGAACATGATAATCATACCTACAATTGTACCCAGGAAACCGAAAATTGGTGCAATACCTGCAATGGTAGATAAAATACCAACATTTTTTTCCATAGCATATACCTCCAGCTTACCGGAGTTCTCCATAGATTTTTCGATATGATCTATTGGCTTGCCAATACGGCTGATCCCTTTGGATACCACACGTGGCACAGAACCATCATAATTTTTACATAAAGACTGAGCACCATTAAGGTTACCCTCAACGATCTTCTCTTTTACCCGCTGCATAAAGTCTGTCGGGGCACTCATCGCTTTCCTTATGGCCAGGAAGCGTTCAAAAAACACATAAATAGCGATCAGACTACAGATCAGCAGTGGAATCATTAACACACCACCTTCTTTCAACAGGTACCATAAAGACAATTGCTCCTGTACTGCCGGTTTCGTAACCGGAGCAGCTGCAGCAGCCATCTGTGCAGTATCGGCAACTACCTGTAATAAAACGGGACTAAAGCTCATTTGCAAAATTTAAGGTCAAACACAAAAGTAAAAAAAATGGGCAAAAATGTAGAAACTTTCGCCCAAATCAAAATGCTGTTATAGCGTATCTTACAGAATTTCTACCAGTTCGATATCAAAAACTAAGTCTTTGCCTGCCAGAACGTGGTTAGCATCCAGTATTACTGATTCTTCTTTCACTTCAGCAACTACAACAGGGAATACATTACCCATATTGTCGCTCAGGTGCATTTGCATACCAATTTGTGGTTCTGCACCTTCAGGGAAATCGGATTTAGGAAATTCAACAAAATTTTCAGGACTTGCAGCACCATATGCCTCTTCAACAGGGATATTCACGGTTTTTTTATCACCTACCTGCATATCGATCAGCGCATTGTCAAATCCTTTAATAACCTGACCTTGACCTACAACAAATTGCAACGGCTCACGTCCTTCTGAACTATCAAAAGTTGTTCCGTCTGTTAATTTACCATGATAATGCACTTTTACGGTGTCTCCTGTTTTTACTTGTGCCATAATGCTTAATTAAAATATATGTTTTATGTAATTGAGTGCAATATATTCTTTAATTATATACCGGCAAATTTAATTTGCCTCAAATATTAGTTAATTTCTTGTTTGAAATATTAGTAAACAATCTTATAACTATGGTGAATATTCTTATTCCTGAAATCCTCAGGAATCGTCTTTGGGCTTATCTCTACAGCGTCGCTCACCTTCAGACGACTAAAGTCCGGAACAAAATTTCGGAAGTTATTGGAGAAGTAAATCACGCCCCCTTTTTTCACGTGTTTCAACAGTAAATGTAACATCGTTGTATGGTCGCGCTGGGTATCCCAGGTTCCCTTCATCCGCTTACTGTTACTGAAGCTTGGCGGGTCTACAATCACCAGATCATACAAGGTTGTTGGCTCCAGTTTTAGAAAGTCCATTACATCGCTTTGTATAAACCGCTTTTCTTCTACCGGAAAACCGTTAAGGACAAAGTTATCTTTAGCCCAATTCAGGTATGTATGCGATAGATCAACTGTAGTCACGGATGCCGCACCAGCAGCCTGCGCATATACCGAAAATGATCCGGTGTAGGCAAACAGATTCAGGACATGCTTGCCCTTCGCCTCTGTCAGGAAAATCTGGCGCAAAGGACGATGATCCAGGAATAAGCCTGTATCGAGGTAGTCCGTAAGATTCACCCAAAACTTAAGCCCGCTCTCCTGTACCACGATCTTTTTTTGCGCCATCGCCACTTTCTCATACTGCTCTGTACGACGGGAAAGTACCTTACGCTCTTTCAGAAAGATATGATCTTCCGGCACATTCAGTTGCTGAGCCACTGTAGCCACAGCATCTTTAAGCCATTCTTCATGTTCCTCTTCACTCATCTTATGCCGGTATACATATTCTGATATATGCATATAATCTTCATAAATATCTACACAAAAAGGAAACTCCGGTATATCATGGTCGTAAATGCGATAACAGGTAATACCCTGTCTTTTCGCCCATTTTGCAATATGCCGGGTATTTTTCTGCAGCCGGTTGGCAAATGCTTCCATTCGCCTTACTTATCTAAGAACATGGTGAATGAATCTCCTCTTAAACCGATACGCATTGCTTCCAGAGGAATCACTTCATTTGGAGCAATATTACCCAGGTTTACATTACAGCCCAGCAGTTGCAGGAAGTATACCTGTTGTGCTTTCTGTGGAGCTTCCCATAATATTCTCTCGGCAGGAATTTTGGTCAGGATCTCCTGTACCAGCCCTTCTCTTACCTCTCCCGAACCACGATAAATACCGATGTTACCGGCTTCACGGGCCTCTGCGATTACGCGGGAAGAACCTGCTTTCAGCTCAGCATCCATCTGCTCAATCCATTTGTATGGCGGCATTACATTAGATGCATCTTTACTGCCGACTTCAGAAAAAACAGTGAACCCTTCTCCGGCCAGGCGGGAGATATATGCACATTTTTCTTCATGTGGTATAGATACCGATCCGTCAGAAACCTCAACATATTGTACTCCGTAATCTTTCAGTGCTTTAATATAATCATCCACCTGGTTGCGCACCAGAAAGGCTTCAAATAAAGTACCTCCGAAGTAAACGGGAATATTATGCTGACTATATACTTGTAATTTCTCTTTCAGATTAGGAGTTACTACTGCCGTGCCAAATCCCAGTTTCACAACATCCACATGCGGTTTCGCAATAGAGAGGAAGTGCTCTACTTCCGGGATGCTCAGGCCTTTATCCATGACCATGGTAATACCGTTTTGTCTTGGGGCAACTGTACGCTCCGGAAGCTGGGTTAAATTAAAGTTGATCATTCGCTGTTGTTTATTCGTGCAAAAATACACATCTTTTACAAAAACAGTCACAAGCGCTTACCTTTCACGTTTTTATAACGCGAAGTGATTAATCCCCTATTTTTGCAATTATGCTAAACAGAACAATTCCCCCCGCTATACATGATGCCATCAGCTTTAATTTTGAATTAAAGCCTTGCCAGCTTACCCGCTGCCTTAACCAGATCCCGGTGTACTGGCTTCAGGGTGGTACGCAGGAAGTTGTTGAGGTGTCCTGGGTATTTAAAGCCGGTATCTGGCAGGAGCCACAAACCGCTGTGGCACAGGCTACAGCTGCATTATTAAAAAATGGCACTGCTCATAAGTCCGCATTCCGGTTAAACGAAGCTATTGAGTATTATGGTGCTTCTCTGAAGACCTCTGCCAATAATGATTTTGCTTCCGTAACCTTGCATGCACTCAGCAAACACCTGCCCATGCTCCTTCCGGTCGTAAGAGAGATCATTGCAGAAGCTATTTTCCCGGAAGAAGAAGTAAATATATATAAGCAGAATGCATTGCAGCGACTGGCCGTAAATCTGCGCCAATGTGATTTTGTAGCCAATCGTCATATAGATGCGTTTGTATTCGGCAGACAGCACCCTTACGGGCGCTTTACCGAACAGGAAAATGTTGAGGCCTTAAGTTCTGCAGTACTGAACGATTTTCACAAACGCTTTTACACTGCGGCAAACTGTACCATATTCATGTCCGGCAATTTCGATGAAAGTAACCTGGAGCTGCTAAAGGACAATTTCGGGAAAGACCAGTGGAATGTGCAAGCCGGTGCTGAAGTAAGCATTCCTTTATACACAAAAATGCCCGATCCGCAGCTGAAATACCGCATCAATAATGACCCTAACGGCGTACAGGGCGCAGTGCGCATTGCCCGTCCGTTTATCCATCGCACCGATCCTAAGTTTGCAGAAGCGCTGGTGATGAATACCGTATTCGGTGGTTATTTCGGTTCGCACCTGATGGCTAATATCCGCGAGGACAAAGGATTTACCTATGGTATTTACAGCAGCCTGATCAGCTATCAGCAGGAAGCAATGATGATGATTGCCACAGAAGCGGGCAAAGACGTATGTGAACAGACTGTTGCGGAAGTGTACAAAGAGATGAAGATAATGCAGGAGCAGCCGATCGATTCAGAAGAATTGCTGCTGATCAAGAATTACCTGCTGGGCGGCATTCTTGGCGATCTGGAAGGGCCATTCTCCATTATGCAGCGCTGGAAAAACCTGATCCTGAACGATCAGACAATAGACGATTTCCATAGAAACATCAGCATATATAAAGGTATTACAGTTGAACGCATACAGGAACTGGCTACAGAATACCTCAACCCGGAGCAATTTTACGAGCTGATTGTCGTATAACTTTATTTATAACCTATTACTAAAAGCCTCTACCACAGAGGCTTTTAGTATTTTAAAGAGGCGAAAACAAAAGTTTTTTCAGAAAAAATTAATCTTAACTTTTGGTAGATTAAAAAACTTATGTACCTTTGCAATCCAATCAAGGAGCCCAGGTGGCGAAATTGGTAGACGCACCGTCTTCAGGTGGCGGCGCCGTAAGGTGTGATGGTTCGAATCCATTCCTGGGCACAAAAGGCTGATCAATCGATCAGCCTTTTCCTTTTTTAATCCATTCCTGATTTCCAGGACCACATTATCTCTTCAGCCTCCAGATAGCCCCGTTCTTAATAGCAGATTTCTCTAAATGCCCTGAAGCAACAAGATCGTCCAGCACTTGCTCACTCTTATTTCTTGGCGTTCCAGACAATTCTGCAAACTCTTTTGCGGTAAGGCTATGGTATACTGAAAAAAGTGCTTGCCAGTTTTTATGATAATCACTTTTCATTACTTTCGGAAGTAGTTTGTGGATGGTCGTTTCATAAACAGCATAGGGCTTTGTGCCGTACACCATTTCTTTATTGCCCAGGCTATCCGCAAAAAATATAGTCGGAAAACCCCTTACACCATATTGTCTGGCCAACTGCAGGTCTTCTTCAAACAGCGTAACAGCTCCGTTTTCAAAATCAGTTTTTAGCTGTGTTACATTTAGACCCACCTTTTGGGCAGCAGCAGCAATATGTTCCCATTTCGCAATATTCTTTTTCTGCAGGAATACCATCTCTCTTATCTCACGTAAAAACAGAATGGCCTTTTGTTTGTCCTGCATCTGGGCCGCCTTGAATGCGATAGATGGAGGATAAGAAGAAGCCAAAGGATCTTCAATCCATACATCTCCATCTATAGGCATATCGTAGTATACGCTTACTTCATCCCAGTGTCCCGCCACGTCAGAAGGCTTGCTTATACCTCCGCTATTGTAGCTCCAGTCGGGCAATAAGCCTCCCATCCGGTATTCTATTTCCAGTTGCGCCCCATATTCCAGTTTTAATTTTCTCAACTGTGGCTCTATACCCCAGCAGGAAGAACAAATAGGATCGGTAAAATAGATCACCTTAAGCGGCTTGTCTTTTGACAGAAGATTATTCCCGGCTGAATCTACAGAACCGGAAAGGGGTATTTCACAAATCCCGGTTTGAGGATCGCATAAAAGTGGATTTACACTCTTTGTTTCGTTTATCATACGTTTATCGTTTTTTTGTCCTGCACAACTGGAGAAGCTCCCCAGCAGTACAATTGTGATGCTTAAAATCTGTCTACTGATCATGTAGCGTTCATTTTTAAATGATGCCACAAAATTAGATCCTTACCAATATACAAACACTATTCATTACCCTTAAGAAACTGGTTACCCATTGGTAACTATATACCTTAATAATGTAATTTTGCTCACTGATTGATTCCGTATAAACATGAAGAAGCAAGCGCAATGTAATATTACTACACAATGCCAGACCAGGATTCTCGCTATAAAAGATGCTATGGAGATTTTATCCGGCAAGTGGAAGTTCCATATTCTGGGCACATTATTGCTTAATGAAAAATTGCGGTTTATGGATCTTCTGAGAGAGGTTGAAGGCATTGCCCCTAAAATGCTGTCAAAAGAATTGCAGGACATGGAAATGAATCAATTGATTACCCGTACGATTGTCCATACAAAGCCTATTACAGTAGAATATGCGCTGACAGAAGCCGGCAAAACAGTGGGGCCACTGATTGATGAACTGGCCAGCTGGGGCACGGCGTACAGAAATGCACTTTTTCATCAATAGCCCTAAGTCCTGCTGCTGCACATACCCTAAACGCGAAAATAAGTATCATTAAACTCAGGCCGACCATTTAATACCACAACATGCATCGTTTACTACCCTTACTGTTTATTCTCTTTTCCGGCAACATCTTTGGTCAATCTGCACTCAAACAGTTTGATGGTATCTGGTACTGCAAAGCGGAAAGCCGCTACATGGAAATATTTCCCGATGCTACAGACAGCAGCCGGGTGACCATAAATGAATGGAGCGGCGTGCCGCAACGTAAAGTTGCCATGAATGTAGATGCCTATACTGCATTGCTCCGGGGCCAGAAACTCATTATCCCGGCAGATGACAAGGAACATCGCGCACCTTATTGTGAGCTCAGCATCAAAGACGGTCAGCTGATATATACCTGCAATGGAGGAATGAACGTTACAGACCAGTTCCTGAACGGAGACCAGTACAGCACAAGACTTATTTTCACCAAGAGAACCGGCAAGAAAAAGCAGGACTGATTCTTGTAACATTCCCCCCATTTCTTTTTTAACAATATTTTCGCCCATTACGCTGCTGCTCTTTTTCTAACTTTAGTGCCTGTCCATAACAGGTGTTGTGTACAGCATCCCAACCTTTTCATCGTTCTGCATTATTGTATCATTTTATGAAGCAACTACTCTTTCTTTGTTGTTATTGCTTAGGCTGCCTGTCCGGTTTCGGGCAGCAGGCAGGTGCATGGCAGAGCTTCTGGAATAATGATACGACCCTATTCGGTTTTAAAGATGCGCAAGGCAAGGTAATTATTCAACCCAGCTATAGCAGCATGTTCTTTGTTCGTAAGCTGGATCATATTGCAGCCTTAGCAGAACAGAAAGGCGAGCAATGGGATAGTTATTATGTAACGCGATCTGGCAAACAGGTGGCCAGGGACAGCCTGTATATATTTGACAATGCTTCCGATTGCGAAAGCGAAGGTTTTATCCGCTTCAGGGACCCGAAAACAGGCAAAGCAGGTATGCTTAACCGTGATGGCCAGGTAGTCATACCCGCTGTGTATAATGACCTGAGCCCGGTACATAATGGTATGGTTGTTGTCCTGCGCAACGCACATAAGCAGCACTGGGATACTGCACAGCATTCCGGTTGCGATCACTTTAGCTGGGTAGGTGGTCAAGAGCTATTGATCGATACGGCAAACCGTGTCCTTATAGACTCCTTTCCTTATAACCAGGAACTGGATTTTTCATCTGTACACATTACTTCTAAACCAGCGCAACAGCAAGGCAGGATTAGCTTTAAGGGTACTGATGGCCGATATTATTCCTTTATCGATATGGATAAGGAATTTGAGCACTGGTTGCAACAGAAATTATTGCATCAGCTTTCAGTGCAAACAATGATCAGACATGCATTCCCGACAGTGTGCACCTGGAGTGAAGAGGAAGGCTGGATTTTCCAAAAAGCCGCATCTGTTCTGTCCCGCAATGAAGCACTCCTCAAAGCAAAACTCAAATGTGTGCAGGATAAAACCTGTGACTATGCTATTGTTAGTGGCACCCTCAACCAGTTTATCTATACTTCCGATGATTTCAATATCTATTTTAATAATTGCGGCAATGCTGAAAGCTGGCGTTATCCGACCAAAAGCATCATAATAGATCATAGAAACGGAACAGATTTCAAACAGGATCATTTTGAATTTTTACGCACCCCGCAAGGCTATAAGCTAATCTGCATCAGCCTGGGCAAAGACACCCTTAAATAATCATGTTACACCTGGAGCATATACATCATATCGCCATTATCTGTAGTGATTATAACCGATCCCGGCATTTCTATACCGAAATTCTGGGGCTGAAAGTGATTCAGGAAGTGCACCGTGCAGACAGGGATTCCTACAAACTGGACCTTGCTCTGAACGGGCAATATGCAATTGAACTGTTTTCATTTCCCGATCCGCCCAAACGAACAAACAATCCGGAGGCAAGGGGTTTGCGCCACCTGGCATTTGCAGTTAAAGACATCCAAGCATCGGTACAACAACTGGTGCTTCGGGGCATACCATGCGAACCTATACGTACCGATCCTCACACACAAAAACAATTTACTTTTTTTCAAGACCCGGACCAGTTGCCGATAGAACTGTACGAAATATGATTAATATCCAGGATTACATCTCCCGTTTTAAAGAACAATATCCGCAGGCACCGGAGCCATTAAATCTATTGCCGCAATTGAGCGATTTTGTACAACACGAAATCACACAACTGGACGCCGTTTATGAGGTAAAGGATAATATAGCCATTCATCCTACAGCAGTCATAGAACACAATGTGACCATTAAGGCACCGGCTATTATAGGCCCCGGTTGCTTTATCGGTGCGAATGCTTATTTACGTCAGGGTGTAATCCTTACAGAGCAGGTCAGTATCGGCACCGGCTGCGAGATCAAGTCCAGCATTATTGGCAGCCGTACAGCCATTGCCCATTTCAATTTTATCGGAGACAGCCTCATTGGCGCGCAAGTTAATTTTGAAGCAGGATCGCATACAGCCAATCATTTTAATGAGCGCTCAGACAAGCGCATATTCATCAATATCAATGGCGATATAAATGATAGCGGTTTGCTGAAATTCGGCGCTATCGTGGGCGACCATTGCCGCATTGGTGCCAATGCAGTTTTATCACCAGGTACCATTCTGGCTCCGAGGACTATTGTAAAACGACTGGAACTGGTAGAGCAGGTGAGCGAAGATACCCTGATCAACAATAAGCATTACCATAAGAGCCGGGCACAGATGATCCGTAATTACGTAGAAGGATATAACCAGTATGACATAGACCAGATGATGACTGACTTCGATCCCAACATCGTATTTGAAAACATTCAGAACGGAGAGCGGAAAATGAGGCTGGTAGGCCTTCATACCTTCCGCGTACAGGCAGAGGAGGCGAAGCAATATTTTAAAGAGAGAAAGCAGACCATTGTTTCGTTCAAAGATTCGGGCAATGAAACCGAAATAGAAATAGACTACTACGCCATCATTGGTGCAGATCTGCCCAATGGTATGAAAAGTGGCCAGGAGCTGCGTCTTAAGGGCTGGTCTGTATTTACATTTGAAGGAGAGAAAATTACCCGTCTGGTAGATATCAGTTAGGCAGCTAAAAATATTCACAAAACCTTTACGCTGATTGCGACAATATTCATAAATGTTTTTGTAATATTAATTACCATTTTATCCACCTTTTAAACTCAGAGAGATGAAACGTAAAGCAACCGCCGTATGGAACGGAACCGGCAAAGAAGGCAGCGGACACCTGTCTACGCAAAGTACCGTTCTGAATAAAACACAATATTCCTTCAACAGCCGCTTTGCAGAAGGTGTTGGCACAAACCCTGAAGAGTTGCTGGCCGCAGCACATGCAGGATGTTTCACCATGAAGCTCAGCTTTGACCTGGCAGAAGCAGGGTTCATACCGGATACGCTGGAGACCGAATCTGCCATTACCTTTGAAGATGGTAAGATCACCCGGTCGGAACTGACACTGAAAGCAAAAGTTCCCGGCATAACAGACGAACAGTTCCAGCAGATTGCTAAAGGCGCAGAACAAAACTGCCCGGTAAGCAATGCCTTCAGTTTTGACATTACCCTGAAGGCTACTTTAGAGTAGTAACTTTTACCAAAAACGTATTTAAAAAGAGCCGTATTGATTACGGCTCTTTTTTCATGAGACCCTGTTTGCGTTATAAAAATGATAAAAGAATCTTAACCGCTTCTTGCCGGAAAGGATAATGCGTATCTTAAAGGCACTCAATTTTTATTAATTAAACTCTGCCATTTATGATACTGTTATCAGACTTTAGCTGGAAAGAATTTTTGCTGGGCAATGAGGAATGGAGCTTTCTCGGAGACGTCATACTGCGTACAGCGGTTATGTTCCTTATGATAATCTTAAGCCTGAAGATATTGGGCAAAAGAGGTGTAAAGCAATTGTCCATATTCGAACTGGTGGTCATTATAGGGTTCGGCTCTGCGGCCGGCGACCCGATGATCTATAAAGATGTGGGCATCATTCCCTCTATTATTTCTTTCCTGGTGATCATTACGGTCTATCGTATCCTAACCCATTTTGTCGGTAAGTATAAAAAATTTGAAACCTTTGTAGAGGGCCGGCCATTGTGCCTGATACGAGAAGGTGCTTTTGCTGAAAATTTTCTGGAAGAGGCGCTGGGTGTACAGGAATTATTATCGGAACTACGGCTCAAAGGCGTATCCCAGCTGGGACAGGTACAAACCGCTCTGGAAGAGATATCGGGAGAGATTAGTGTATTCTTTTATCCAGATGAAGAAGTGAAATACGGATTACCGATTATGCCTGAAGAGCTGGCACATCCCCTCACCGATATTGAGACGGCAGGTCACTATTCCTGTAGTAACTGCGGTCATACCGAATATAAATTCAATGGGCCTGCAGGAAAATGTACTACCTGTAAAGAGGATGAGTGGATCTCTTCAACCGACCGCAGAAGGATCTCCTGATTATTAACGCTGTATTAATGAAAAATATATGCTTACTCCCGCGAAGTTTTATAGTTTTATGGAAACAATAGATTTTATGGGAAAATTCACTATCACTAAAAGAACTAACGGAGAATATCAGTTCTCTTTAAAAGCTGGCAATGGCCAGATTATCCTTTCCAGCGAAGGTTATAACAATAAGGCCGGTTGCGAAAACGGAATTGAGTCTGTAAAAAAGAATGCGCCGGATGACAATCGCTACGAACGCAAAACAGCCTCTAACGGCAAATTCCACTTCAACCTGAAGGCGGGTAACGGACAGATCATCGGCAGCAGCCAGATGTACGAATCCGAAGCCAGCCGTGATAATGGCATCGAATCGGTAAAGAATAATGCACCGGATGCTACCATAGAAGATGAGGCGTAAATATATTTTTTGAGCAGAAGAGCAGGCTTTATGCCTGCTCTTCTGCTTTATGTGTCTTCAATATATTTTCCTATTTTCATACCCAAACTGAAATAGCATGAAAAACCTGATACTCCTGCATGGCGCTCTGGGACACAGCGATCTATTCGCACCTTATAAGGACATCTTATCACCGTATTTTAATATCCATACACCTTTGTTCTCCGGGCACGGCCAGACAAGCCTTCCTGAAGGAGGTATTACAATGGAACAATATACTCTGGAATTAGCGGCTTATTGCGATCGGGAAGAACTGCAGGAAGTGCATCTCTTCGGGCACAGCATGGGCGGTTATATGGCACTGTGTTATGCCCTGCAACAGCCAGACAGGGTAAAATCAGTGATGACACTGGGCACCAAATTTAACTGGACAGAAGAACAGGCAACCAAAGAAAGTAAAATGCTGGACCCGGAAACCATACTGGCCAAAATACCTAAATACGCCGCACAACTGGAAGCGCAGCATGGAGCGCAATGGAAACAATTGTTGCCCGAAATTGCCGGTATGATGATAGCCTTGGGCAAAAAACCGATTTTACAGTCAGAAAATCTATCTACCCTTAGTCTTCCTGTACAGATCATGCTTGGAGATAAAGACAATATGGTCAGCCTCGAGGAAAGTACACAGGTCTATCGCAGCATACCCGAAGCAAGGTTTGCAGTACTGCCGGACACCAAACATCCTATGGATCGTGTACGTCCGCAACTGGTCGTGGACCTGATGAAGGACTTCTGGGGATTATAGCTGATTTATACATAAAAAGAGCAAGCATGATGCTTGCTCTTTTTATGTATATGCCCCGAACAGGAAACAATACTACTATGATTTATATTTCTTGAAGATGGAAGTTGCAATGTGTCCGCCGAAACCAAAAGTATTGCTCATGGCATAATTTACAGACTTCTGCTGAGCAGTGTGCAGGGTAAAATTAAAGTCATCTTTATACTCCGGCTCTATATCAACAGCATTAATCGTCGGGGGTACGATATCATGCATCACAGCCTTAATACAAGCAATCGCTTCTACAGCACCAGCTGCACCCAGAAGGTGGCCTGTCATCGATTTCGTAGCGCTGATATTTAATCCAGTACCTCTGCCAAAAACACGCTCTATAGCTTTTAATTCACTGAGGTCGCCCTGAGGTGTTGAGGTCGCATGTGCATTCAGATAATCGATGTCTGCTGCCTTAATCTCCGCATCTTCCAGAGCAGCCAGCATACCCAGGTAAGCGCCCTCCCCTTCAGGATGCGTTCCGGTCAGGTGGTATGCGTCGGCAGCCATTCCACCACCCACAATTTCAGCAAGGATGGGAGCATTACGTTTTATGGCATGCTCATAAGACTCCAGGATAAGGGCACCTGCTCCCTCACCCATCACAAACCCATCTCTGTTGATATCGAAAGGACGGGAGGCTATAGCCGGTTGGTCATTAAGAGTAGACAATGCTTTTGAGGCATTAAAACCACCCACAGAACTTTCATTAATGGGTGCCTCTGATCCTCCGGTAATGATCATATCAGCCTTACCCCAGCGGATATAATTAAAGGCATCAATGATTGCGGTATTGGAGGTCGCACAGGCAGACACCGTTGTATAGTTAATGCCCCTTAATCCATACTTGATAGAGATCACACCGGATGCAATATCAACAATCATTTTAGGAATAAAGAAGGGACTGAAACGAGGTGTACCGTCACCTTTGGCATATTCCATAACTTGCTCCTGAAATGTACCGATTCCTCCGTTACCGGAACCCCAGATCACTCCGATGCGGTTTTTATTCAGGTCCTCAAAATTGATATTGCTATCCTTAACGGCCTCCTCTACCGCTGCCAGTGCATACTGCGTAAACAGATCATACTTGCGGGCAGCAGCCTTTTCCATATGATCTAAGGGATCAAAATGCTTCAGTTCACAGGCAAATTTGGTTTTGAATCTATCGGTATCAAATTTGGTAATGGGTGCCGCGCCACTCATTCCATTGGTAAGTGATTGCCAGAAATCACTTACGTTGTTCCCCAGGGGAGTGAGGGCCCCAAGCCCTGTAATGACTACTCTGTTCATAATTACTATTTGTGTTTTAAACCATAGAAACCATTAATATACCGATTGGTATATTAATGGTGAAAAAATTTTATTTCAGTAATTCCTGCACCACAATCAGCTTGATTCTGTCTGCTGCGAGCTGGAAATATTTAGTATCATTCATAATCTTTGCCAGGAGCATACTGCCTTCCATAATACTGAAAATTGTGGCAGCATATGTAGCCGCATCGGCTTTAGATTTAAACTCTTTTTTGGTTTGCCCCTGCTCAATGACTTCCCGGATCAGCCGCAGAAACTGCTTCATACTTTTACGAACTATATTGCGCATAAAATGCAGGTGATCGTCTGCCTCCACCGCTGCGTTCATTAACGGACAACCCCCTTTCCCGAAAACGATCTGTCCGTTACGGACATAAAAATCAGGATAGGCCAGCAGGGCCTCTTTTGCAGAAGTAGCCTTTCCGATCCAGTCTTTTAAAGCATTAATGATGAGGGAGCTGTTATATTCATAGGCTGCAATTGCCAGCTCATTCTTATCTGCAAAGTTTCCGTAGATAGCGCCTTTAGTCAGTTTCGTCGCTTTCTGAATATCAGACAAAGACGTATTCTCGTATCCTTTTACGTTAAATACGACGGCTGATTGCTCTATAATAAACTGTCTTGTCTGCTCTGCTTTTGTCATGTGCGATAAGCATAAAATAATTGCTGGCCCACAAAGCTACACAATATCAGACAAAATATACCAATAGGTATATTATTTATTCCCGGGATATTAATAAGAAGTAATAACAATTTTACGTTCAATAATGTACATTTTCAGCCTGTATTCTTTTTGTTGTTATTCGGCCCCTGCAATTGCCTTCCTTTATACTAATACTCAAATCTCTCCGTTATAACTTAAACATTTAATTAACACACCTGTCAATTAATATTTAATATTCCATGAAAGCTATTATTGTATCCCTATCTATGGTAGGGGCCTTCGCCGCAACGAGCCCGGCCCTTGCCCAGGCGAAGCTTACCCTGAGCGGGTTTGTAAAGGAAAGCAACTCGCAGGAAACACTTCCTGGAGCTGTTATTAAGGTTAAGGGCACTGAAACATTTGTTACCACAAATGAGTACGGTTTTTACTCCCTGAGTCTTCCGCAGGGCAGTTATGAGCTGGAGGTCTATTTTCCCGGCTATGTCAGCAACAAGACATTTACCATCGACCTGAACAGCAGTCAGAAACTGGACATGGATATTGCGCCCCAGAGTACGCTGGAAGAAGTTACCGTTACGGCACAATCCGGACAGGTAGCCAACCTGCGCATGGGTACGCATCAGCTGGAAATAGACCAGATCAAAAATGTACCGGCATTACTGGGTGAGAAAGATGTATTTAAAGTCATCAAGCTCTTGCCTGGCGTGCAAAAGGGACAGGAAGGCAGCAGCGGATTCAATGTGCGGGGCGGTGGTGTGGATCAGAACCTGATCATCCTTGACGATGCGGTGGTTTATAATGCCAGTCACCTGTTTGGCTTCTTCTCAGTATTTAATGGTGATGCGCTGAAAGGCGTAGAACTCATCAAAGGGGGATATCCTGCCAAATACGGAGAGCGCCTGTCCTCTGTTCTGAATATGACCATGAAGGAAGGTGATAAAGAAAAATTTAAGGGAGAATACGGCATTGGCCTGTTATCATCCCGGGTTACCATCGAAGGACCTATTGTAAAAAACAAGGCCTCTTTCCTGCTCTCTGGCCGCAGAACATATGCCGATGTACTGGCACAGCCTATTTTGAAAGCTTTCGGGGAAAGTCCGGCTGGTTACTACTTTTATGACATGAATGCGAAGGTAAACTACCAGATCAATGATCGTAACAGCATTTACCTCAGCGGATATTTCGGCAGGGATAAGTTCTATATCAATTTTAAAGATCGCGATTTGGAGAGCAGTGCCAAGAACAATTTCAGCTGGGGAAATGCTACGGGCACCTTCCGCTGGAACATGGTACTTAATCCTAAACTCTTTGCTAACCTCACGTTCAACTACAGCAATTATAACATGTCGGTATACATGAAGGAAAAGTACGGATCAGATACGTACATCATGCAATACCTTTCTTCTATAGATGATATCGGTGCCAAATATGACCTGAGTTATTATGCCAGCGATCGTCATACCATAAAGGCCGGGTATAAGATCACGAGGCATCTGTTCAAACCGAGTGTGTACACGACGATTGAAAACCAGAACAAGAAGATCTCCCAGGCAGATGATTATATCAGCTGGGAAAATAACCTGTACATTGATGACGAATGGAAGATTACCAAATCACTGGCGGCCAACCTGGGCTTAAGGGGTTCTTCTTTCACCACCAACTCCAAGACATATTTCAACCTGGAGCCCCGTGCTTCTGTGCGTTACCTGTTGAATGATCTGACTTCTGTAAAAGCAAGCTATACAGTGATGAACCAGTATATGCACCTGGTGAGTTCGACAGGCATCAATATGCCTACAGACCTGTGGATACCGGCCACGGCACGTGTGGCTCCGCAAAGAGCGAAACAGTATAGTGCGGGCTTGTTCCGTGACCTGCAGATCGGCAAACAGATGTTCAACCTGAGCCTGGAGGGTTATTACAAAGACATGAGCAACATTGTTTCGTACAAAGAGGGCGCTTCTTTTATGTCTATAAATGACCCAACGGATAATGGTAAGCCGATAACGTTTGAAGATAATGTGACCTCGGGTACCGGCAAGAGTTATGGCGCAGAATTGATGTTTCAGAAACAAAAAGGCCGTTTTACGGGCTGGCTTTCTTACACGCTCTCCTGGACGAAATACCATTTTGCAGATATCAATAACGGAGAATGGTTTTACCCACGACATGACCGGAGGCATGATGTAAACCTAGTGGGCTTTTATGAGATCAATAAAAAGATACGCCTGAATGCACTCTTTACTTTTGCAACAGGCAACCCGGTAATGTTACCGAGATATGAAGCTGATATTATAGGCAACATACCTGTAGATGGGAACCTCAGCGGCAGTAACGGTTATAACGGATACCACCTGTATACCGACAGGAATACGTATCGCACAGAAGCCTATCACCGTATGGATCTAGGCATCCAGTTTATGAAGCAGAAAAAGAATGGGGTACGCACCTGGGAGCTGAGCTTCTACAATGTATACAATCGCCAGAATCCGTTCTTTTATAATATGGAAAGCAGTACTAACATGAGTGAGCAGAAGCTGTATAAATACACCATTTTCCCATTCATTCCGTCCATTACTTATTCGTTCAAATTTAATTAAACCATAACCATGAAGTACACTGTGTATAAACTGATAGCACTCCTGTCATTAGCAATCAGCATGGGTAGCTGCCGTAAAGAAGTAAAGAACATTCCACTGGCACAGGCCGATGATATAGCCATATTACAGGGATACCTAAATCCAGATCTGGATACGATCACTATCGCATTATCGGTAGCATCCGGAATTACTAAAAATAAAAAAACCATTACACAAGCAGATCTTGAACAAGCGCAGGTAACCATCGAATCTAACGGGATCGTAAAGCCCCTGCAGTTCCTGGCCAACAATTCCGGCACAGTGGTATTTTACCTGAAAAACGCGGAGTTGCCCATACTTTCTGGAAGTACATATACGGTACGTGCCAAAAACGGAGACAAGTTTTCTATGGAAGCTATGACCACGGTGCCCGCACCTGGCTTTGATTTCAGCTTTGAGACAACGGGGCCTTTTAATTTCCCCTCCAGCGGCGATATCTACCGGGTAAAAACCAAGGTAGCAGACATCCGCGGGCAAGAGAATTATTACAGGATCAACGTTTATGCCGAGATGCGGTGGAGTAACAGTAATGTGTCTATTTATTATGCTACGGATGATCATGATGCTACAGCAGAAATCAATACTACATTAGAGATAAGTACATATGCACGGGACTCCGGGACCTGTATCCTATCTGTATCCAATATCAGTGAGGAATATTACAAATTTGCCGAATCATTGAATACACTGGGCAATACAGATGGCAATCCCTTTGCCGAACCCACCAGGCTATATACCAATGTGCAAGGCGGCATCGGCATACTGGGATCAATGAGGGTGAAGTATAAGGATCTGTAAGCATTTCTGAAAAGAGAATAAATAACAAGCGCCGGGAATCCCGGCGCTTGTTATTTATTCTCTTAAAACAATTGACTACCATTTATATGGTTTACCCAGATACATTCTCTGGTTTTTGAGCAGTTTCCTTAATTTTTTGGGAATGCAATTTTCATCATAGCGACTAAGGTATTTCTTGGGCTCGTTTTTGAAAATGATGCCATACCAATTAATGATGTAACAATTATCGGCATCAATAATTTCATATTCATCTGAGCCATCTTTCGATTTAAACACGCGGGTTCTTACCCCACCACTTTTACGATCGCTTACCGGAACCAGTTCAATGGTAAGGCTATCCTCCTTGTCTCCAAGCTTAAGACTAGTTCCTGTTAAAGTATAATCGTTATTCAGAAAATAAATACTACCACTTTCCTGAATAACCGTATTGGTATGAATTTTCTCCTGACCGAAGGCATTCAGGCTAATGATTGTAATGAATGAGCATAATAATTTTTTCATATTTTTTATGTTTAACGGGTGAAAAGCATCAGAATTATTAAAAAAACTAAGAGCACCCTATGCTTAAGTTATTATACTATAGCCAGGCATTCATTGATAGAACCCAAAATACATATTAAATATTCCACATACAAGTGCCTGGTAAAACAAAAAACGGATCAGCCGGCTATCCACTCACCCTCCCTCTACTCCGGCAAAACTTATGTATATTTGAGTGCTAAAAACCAGCCTTACAAGGACAAATACATATGAATATTACTGAACTAAATAACAGAACCGATCTTTCAGGCGATAATAAACTACAGCGGATCTATGAACAGCTGGGTATGCTGATAAAGGCAATAAACAATAAAGCATTACCAGTTGATACGGAGCGCAGCATTAGTCAGCATGTAGCAGTAGTAAATGCTTCTGCATTTGATGGAGCCGCATTGGCCAAGCTGGTAAAACAACAACAAACTGCAATCCTGAAACAGCTGGAAAAAGAGCATAAAATTGTTGCTAAAAACCATTACCGGAACATGTGGATGCTTTTAGGTTTCACTGTATTCGGATTACCGATCGGATCGGCATTCGGCTTGAGCATAGGCAATATTGGACTCATTGGTGTAGGCCTACCCATTGGTATGGCTATTGGTGCAGCCGTTGGTTCATCAATGGATAAGAAAGCCTTTAAAGAAGGACGGCAGCTCGATATTGAGATCAAACTTTAAATGCCATATTTAAAAACGTACCAAAACCCGCTATCCTGGCGGGTTTTAGTATATACATAAGAGAACAGGTATTACAATTTCGGATTATGGCTGCAGTACTCCGGTGCCGGAAAACCTTAATAATGACCATAAAAATACACAACAATAGGAAATATTATGTACATTTACTGTAGTGAATGAGCGAGGTAAATTATTCCTATCTACATTGAACGTTAAGGCATTATAGACTGGCAAAGGGGAAACGTTTTTGGACACGGCAGTTATTTATTGCCGGAAAGATGGAGATTTCATGTGAAGATGTTTTTATACTTAACCCATAGTATTCAACACACACTTTATGTTTTCTGCCCTTATATTAGATGATGAAGCTCCGGCGCGTAAATGCCTGCATGGATTATTAACAGAGCACTGTCCTCAGCTCAGTACCATTTTGCTGGCAGAAGATATAGCTGTCGCCACCAGATTACTGCACGAAAACAAAATTGACATTGTATTTCTTGACGTGAACCTGGGTACTGAGACCGGTTTTGATTTATTACAAAAAGTGCAGGACAGAATTCAGGCCCTGATCTTTGTAACCGCTCATGATACCTTCAGCCTGAAAGCCATTAAAGCACAGGCTATAGACTATCTTTTGAAACCGATAGACATTGACGAACTGCTGATCGCAGTGGACAAGGCAACAGCATTCCTGCAAAGAAAAGCGCCTGTATTACCCGTGTTGAAGCCATCCGTATCAGATCTGCAACAGCAGCAGGTCATCGTCAATCACGACAATGGTTTTGAACTATTTGACCGGGCGCAGATTCTTTTTGCCGAAGCTGCCGGCAGCTATACCGCATTTTACCTGGAAGGTTCCCGTAAGATTACGGCTTCCCGCCAGTTGGGATCTTATGAAACCTTATTAACGAACCCAACATTTTTCCGTTCCCACAAATCATTTATCATTAATCTCCAGCACCTGAAAGGTTATTCTTCCAAGAATGGCTATACAGCCTTGCTCGCCGGAGGATATGAGATCCCTGTCAGCAGGAGAAAGCTGCCTTTGTTTCTTGAGCTGTCCAAAAAACTGGGCTCTTGAAACGATTATCTTTAATCATCCTATGTTACCTGTTCTTTAGCAGAACTGCGTTTACACAGCCCGGCACCTATATCCGCTACAGTACAGCAGAAGGACTGAGCGGCAACTATATGTATGATATTGCCCAGGACAGGGAGGGCTTTCTCTGGATCAGTTCCAACACCGGCGTATATCGCTTTGATGGTACTCACTTCAGGCAATTTGGCACCAAGGACGGACTGCCGGACAATGAAGTACTGGAGATCAGCGTCGATAAATACGGCAGGATCTGGTTTTGCTGTTTCAATGGCAGGATAGGCTATTATGAAAAAGGCCGTTTCTATCATCCGGCGAATACACCTGTGCTTGCCGGAATACGACTTATGAATTACGCTCCTCACTTCTATGAAGGAAGGGACAACATCAATCATATCTCGGGCATTGGCGGTGATTACACGCAATTAATCGCTAATGCTGACAGTATCCTCAGCGGCAATATGATGCCCTACAAGGTGAATATTTACTGGGAGGATGGAAGTGATAGCTATTATTTGTTCAATAACTTTATTCATAAGAACAGGCAGCAAATCTATAAACTTAAAGGGATTACCAATAGTGGAACGGTTGTTGCAAACGGCAATACGCTTTATTACCTGATGTCTGACAAATTATTTCGTTTCCGCAAGGGTAAAGAAGAGTTGCTGTATTGCTGGACCGAAGCACTGGAGCCCTGGAAGCTTGAAGTTCAGTCATCAGGGCACATCTTCATCACCTGCAGCAATGGACGGGTAATAGAACTGCAGGAGCAGAACGGAGCATTTAGCATTTCCCGGACCTTCACAGATATTTATTCGCCCGGACGCGCATGGTCTGATAAAAAGGGAGGCGTCTGGATCACTTCACTTGCCGACGGTTTATATTACTACCCGGATAATAAAAGAGATGCAAGGGCAGCGGCTTTTACGAAAGAATGGCCGGGAAAAATCATTACTGATATGGAGGTCTGCGGCACACAGATCGTAACCGGATTTGAGAACGGCAGTGTAGCTTGCTTCAACAGGGAACTGAAGCTGGATAAAGTTCTGCTCCGATCGGTCAATACAGCGATGATGATTAAAAATGTGCACTATGACCAGTATTCAGGAAAAGTGATTATCTCCGGTGGTCTGATTTGGATATGGCAGACAGATGGCCTCAACAGGTTCAAATCATTAAACGTACGGTATGCTCAGCAGCCGGTTATAGTGCCGATGAAAGATGCTGAAATAACCGCTTCGGGAAAATTGTACCTGAATGGTATACGCCACTTATTTTCACTGGATATCCGCGGCGCCCAGCTGGTTCTCGATTCTGTATTCTGGAGTGCAAACCGTAAATATGCCATCTGTCCGGATATCGCTCCCGGTAAGATTTGGTACAGCGACATGGACGGATTACATTTCCTGAAGGAAGGAAAGAACTATCAGTTGAACCTTCCTGAACCTCTGGCCAATCAACGTATCACAGACATCAAGATGCCCGCCCCTGATCTCCTGGTACTGAGCACAGAAAGTAATGGAATTATGATTGCCGATACACAGGGCAGAATCAGGCAACTAATCCTGCCTGAAGCATTGCATGGAGGCTCTGTCGGTAAAATAAAAATGTACGGGGATCAGTTATGGCTGGCGGGGGATGCAGGAATCGGCATGTTCCGGCTGGAACACAATACGTTCAAACCAGCATTATGGGTAAATAAAAGCAATGGCCTCCTATCGGATAATGTTCTGGCCTTTTGTCGTGACGAGGACTTTCTATATACGGTGACCGCAGAAGGATTACAAAAAATGGCCCTGGGCTCGTTGACCCAGGCTCCTGAAAGACCGCGACTGTTCATCCACTCCATCCAGAATAAAGCACAGGTCTGGATTAACCCCGCAGGAACCATACACCTGCCCGAAAAAAGCAAGGAAATAAAGCTGGAGTGCAGTGCTGTAGCCTTTGGCAATACTGCCCCGGTAGTCTTCTCCTATCGTTTTGACGGAGCTGATAATTTTATTGAAACCACTGGTCCGTTTTTTTCCATTCCCCTCGGTTTCGAAGGCAAGAAGAAGCTATACCTGCGCTGCCGCAAAGGAAATAGTGCCTGGTCGGAAGAAAAGACCGTTTTGCTGCAAATACCTGTACCATTTTTTCAGCGCTGGCCCGTGGGTCTTGCACTCTTCCTGTCAGGGTTGATTGTGGTATTACTGGTGAGCAATTATCTTGCGGGAAAGTTGCGCAAAAGGCAACGGCAGGACCAGGATCTGAAGCTACAGGTCGCCCTGCTGAAGCTGAGTGCGCTGCAAGCTATGATGAATCCACATTTTGTATTCAATGCGCTGAATGCGATCCAGGGTTATATCAATGACCACGACCGGTACCAGGCCAATAAATACCTGGCCAAATTTTCAAAACTGATTCGCGGAAGCCTTAACAGCAGCCGGGAAACGAAGATCCTACTCTCCAAAGAACTGGAATATATAAGCCATTACCTGGACCTGGAGCAATTGCGCTTTGAAGACAGATTGAGCTATGCTATCGAGCTTGGGCCGGGTGTAGATCCAGAAAAGATTACAGTACCGGTAATGCTCCTGCAACCCCTGGCGGAAAATGCCGTTATTCATGGAGTGATGAAGAGTAAAAAACCGGTTTTAATTACCATATCCTGCAGGATAAGTCCGGATAGTTTATGGATCTGTGTACAGGATAACGGACCCGGAACAGCCAACACACATACTACAGAGAAAACACATAAAAGCCTCGGACTGGATATGATCCGCAGCAGGTTGCAACTGCTTTCAGAAACGCAGGGTAAGACCTACAGCTTCCAGCTTAAAGACAACCCGGCAACACCCGGTGCTATAGCCATTTTACAACTGGCCAGGGAATGCCCGTCCTGACCGTTTATCAACTATACACTACCGTTCCTGCATCCTATATTACCGTTCATCAATTCAGCAAAAAGACAGGAATATTCCATGTTAGTTTTACGATACACCAATCAATTAAAAACACATGGCTATTCCAAATTTCTACAATGCGAAACGGGGCATGCAACGCATCATGGCGGCAACACTGTTATCCTCCGCTGCATTCAATGCATCCGCACAATCTTATGACTGGGTTATACCTCCGGCAACCCGTATTCAGTTTAACGGAACTTCCGCCGGTGTACCCTTATCCATGACCAGTATCGGCTGCAACGGAACGGCCACCGCACAGGTAATCTCTACCGCTCCTGGTAGTAACCCCTTTGCATTTGTGCCCAATTGCGGTACCTATAATCTTTCCGGCACCAATGTAGCTGCCAAAGGTTATAGAAACGTATTTCCGGTAACGGGCCTGTGTAAACAATTCTATTCTGTAGAATGGGCACTGAGCCATTATCCGGCCAACAGTAAACTGATGCTGCGTAAGCTCAATGGTAGTAATCCCGCATCACTGGTCCAAACGGACAGCGTAGAACTGTTTTCGGAACAATCTGATGATCAGTCCTCTCATACTGTAGCTGTGGCTCCGGTGAGAAATGATGGCTCCAGAATGGTTTATTTCTATGATGCCAAGAACAATGCACTGAAGGCCTTCAGTGTCTCCTTAAACGGGACAATAGGCGCGGTGCAACATCTCCGCAATATATCTATAGGCGTAAGCACTTTTGAGACGTACAACCAGATGGAGGTAAGTCCGAGTGGGCGCTACTTACTGTTCAGCGACCGCAACTTCGCTAAGGTATGGTGTGTCGATTTATTCACTACAGGTTATCCGGTTACCGAACTCACTGCAAATTTCCCTACTACTACAGGCAGACATATTCACGGGTATGAGTATGTACCTATGCCGGGCGGCGATGACCGTGTCTACATCAGCTGGCACGGAAGTGGTCCTACTGCCGGTAATGTATGCTATGTAAAATTATCTGATCTATCCTATACCAATATCTTTCCAACAGTTGGCCTGCCATCCACCACTTCAGAGTTAAGCTGGGGCTATACCGAGATAGAGCTGGGCAGAGACGGACAGTTATATATGGCCACCAATCCCAATACAGGTCTGGGAGATAATACAATGACCGCAGGAGCCTTGTATACTCTGAACATTACCAACAGTACCCTTACGCCCGTAAAAATAAACGGTACGACACAGGTATACATCAATACCTATTCTAATGGTGGATTTGGCTATAAAATTCAGTCACAGATAGATGGGGAAACGTTTAAAGGCTATACCTTGTCTCCAAGCTATAACCTGAATGGTATATCACAAAATAACCTCCCGGTAATCCCTGATGTAATCCTGTGCGACAATGCACCGATGATCATCAATTTCGATGCCGGTGGTTATATTACTACAGCAGGCATTACGCTGCAAAAAGGAACGGTATCGGGTAATACGTTTACAGCCGTAGGATTCCCTATTGCAACAACCGGCAATCCGCTGGGCGCTCCGCAGACTCCGGGAAGTGTTAATGTAGGATCGCTGTTCGGTCTGGGTAGCTATACAGGCGGCGTACGATTTACACTGACGTTCAACAATGGTTGTACGACTTCGACCATCACCCAAACATTCAACATTCGCAGAGCCGGACTGGTAGCCGATTTCAAAATGCAAGGACCATCCAGCTGTACCGCTCAGAACCGAGTGGTTACCGCCAGTCAGCTGGCCTCTTCTAGTCCTTTCACACAGCCGGCAGCAGCTGTATTCTGTAAAGATGGCTGGTTAGGAGCGCTTACTGCAGGCATTCAGCAGTCAACGTTTACTCCTTCTGGAGATCTTACTATTCAGAATTATACTTTGAAGGTACAGCAGGTCGACAATACAGGAAATCCGGTTGCAGGAGGTATGTCTTTTGACTCTACTCAATTAACTCCTTTTAATAATTTCAACTTCAATACACTTGTACCTAATGGCTGGTTTTTAGCTAACTATAATGCGATTAAGAACAATACTTATTTTAAAGTCACCCTAGGCGTTAATACAACACCTTGCGGCCTTATTGAGCGCTATTCTTATTTCAGAATTATCGATGGCGGATTCCCCGGTAATTACTGGAACTCTGGTGTAACACTTCTTGACCGTGAAATGGATGCTGTGCAGGTGTTCCCTAATCCGGCACAGAACAAGATCAACTTTACCTGGTCAGCAGGTAATAATCCTGAAAGTGCAGCAAGGTTACAGATCAGTAATACATTAGGCAAAAGCGTATTACAGCAATCATTTATGCAGCAAAATGGTAAGAATGAGGCTAGTCTTGACGTTTCCGAATTAGCACCAGGTATCTATTACTATCAAATGGAAGCAAACGGTACAATCCATAAAGGAAAGATTACGGTATTGTAAATCCGGTAGGCAATTTTGCATACAGGAAATATAATGATATCAATATAACAAAACCCGCTCATGGAGCGGGTTTTGTTATATTGATTCAAAAGGGTTTGTCCGCACTCTTCTAGCGGATTAAAGTAACTTCTCCCGTAAATTTCTTCACCGTGCCATCTAAAAATATAATGGAAATACTGTACCAGTACACCCCCTGCTCCATTGGCTTTCCGTTTACATTTGAGGTACCATCCCAGCCACTGTTCATATTGGCAGTGGAGTGAACGACTTGTCCGTACCGGTTATACACCCTGAATTCGGAAGTGCTGTACGCACGATCCAGCCTCAGTTTCGGCACAAATACATCATTTCGTCCATCGCCATTTGGGGTAAATGCATTCGGCACTATTACCTCTTTGCTATAGGCTCTTAACTTAACCGGAATAAGCACACTATCATCACAGCCAGCCAGTGAGCGCGCCAGAACTTTTATCTCCTGGTCTTCGTTCAACGATAAAGATTGCTGCTTTGCAAAGGATGACACAAACAGGTCTTCGGGATACCAGCCAAGCACTTCAAAATCGCCCTCAAATGCATCAGTGACTTTGATCAGAAAAGGTTCGCCCTCGTAAGGTTCTTCTGGCTCCAAAGTATACTGTATATTGAACCTGTTCACGGTTATATTATATTGCTGATACAAACTATCGCAACCTAAAATATTATAAAAAGTATCGGTCACAATAGCCGAAGCTGTATATCGTATACCCTTTACCCAGACTGCATCACAGCCAGCGGTATCAATCTGAACCAGGGTTGCATCATTATTATGAATAACAATTCGCGTTTCCTGATAAATACTATCACAGCCCAATACGGAGTGTAAGGTATCATACAGTACAGTACTTTGTGTATACACCTGATTGTTGTAGGTAAGCTGTTTGCAGGCTTCTAAGTTAACCACCAAAGGCTGTGCCTGATTGAGCACCGTCAGGTTTAAGGTAACGATGCTGTCGCAACCACCGGTTCCGGGAAACGTATCTGTGGCTGTGTTGTTGCTTGTAGTATACGTAACACCGTTAAAGGTATACGACTGGCCATAGCAGATCGTGGCGGTTTCTGTTCCGGTCAGAGCAGGACTGATCTGTATCGTCATAGATTGTCCTCCGATCGCACACTGTCCGGCTGCAGGCGTGAAGGTATAAGTGGTGGTTGCGGTATTATTAATAGCCGGACTCCAGACACCATTAATACCGTTAGAAGAAGTTGCAGGTAAGGTAATAGCAGAACCACTGCAATATGGCCCCAGTTGGCTAAACAAAGGGGTATCTATAGGATGCGGTGTGATAAAGATCTCCTGTATGATATTCACCGCGCAGCAAGGATTTTTAAAGGCACTGATGATCTTTACAGTGGAATCTCCGGTAACATTATGCAGTGTTATAGCAGCATTACCGGAACTGTTGGTGACCACTGTATCCAGTATCAATTGACCAAGTATGTTCTGGTTGTTAACATTGTACACGATTGAGGTGCCCGGTGCAGTGGCTAAGGAAATCACGGCATCCTCACCGATACAAACGGTAACCGGTGGATTGATTACAACACTCTGCACATTGCAGGAGGCATTGGTGGTACCGGAAACAGAAGTACCGTTCACCACCCTGAAAGTACCTCCGGTACTGGTTGCACCGCCCATCACCAACCTGATCTCCACACTATCATTCGCCGGGATACAATAATTGGCAGGGAAAGTAACCGTTTCATTATTGGTGCTGTTGAGATAACCCACCCCCATCAGGCTGAGTACACCTGTGGTCGGGAAGTAGCAATATGCCCTGAAATAGGTAGGTCCGGTCGTGCTCCTTCGGGCAACGATTGAGACCTGGGTAAGGTTTAAAGATGTATTTGCATCTGTTTTGATATAGGCGGCTATATACCCCACCGGGTTGCCGTTAAGGTTCTCTGAATTGTACCCGTCTGTGGCACTCTGATACGTGCTGTTATTATACCTCCTCCACTGAGAAAACACGACTCCCGAACCGGTGGGTACAGTAGTAAAATTACCATGCGGGTAGGCATCGGCATAACCGCTCCAGGTATTACTGGCCAGTGGTATCTGTGCCTGAATTACTGTTTCCAGGCAGCAAAAAAACAGGCAAAAGGCAATCATTATATATCTCATAAAATTTATTATAAAAAATCAACAATGTTTTGCCCGCTAAAGTAGCCGTCCTGTATTAACCGAATATGTTATTTATATTATGTTTTATTAAATCACTTTTATAAGTATTATTATTTCTGCTTTTATACATAATGCTGATTCGTTCAATAAATGCACTCTTTTCAGCTTCATAAATCCATCAACAGAAATAACACAAAAGTCAATACCAGTAAAGTTTTCAGGAACTATAAAAGATCATTTATACTTGATAGGAAACTCTTGTGTAAAGCCGCAAAATGAAAATTCAACAAAAATGCATCGTCCTTCCTCTAAAAAATTTATAACCTTACCAGCACTGCATTTTAATTCATAAATCATTGAGTTAATTTTTAGTTCACCTGATATTAACGAGCACGTAACATATATAGTTAATTTTTGCAATACCTAAAACATTTCCCAAAATGATGAACTCAAACACGGGATTGATTGCAAAATCTCCCTCAGTGTCCTCAAAAAACACTGCCGAAACCCGAACGATAGGTGCACGCCTGTCCAAACTGAAAGTTATTGCCGGAGCAGCATTTATGATGCTGACTTCTGCCCTGACGGCCTCAGCGACGCTCATCAACAGTACAGTAAGCTGTACACAGACTACCACTGCCACCACCTCTTGCGTAAATGGTTTTTTTGCAAGCGGCTGGACCTCCAACAACGGATACTGGACGTACTCGCTGAACACAACCGGATTCACCGGCATCACTATGAATTTTAACACCACTTCATCAGGCACCGGACCTACTAAAGGTTATGTTTATTACAACATTGGCGCGAGCGATGTTTTGGTAGATAGTTACACTGTAAATACAAGCTGTGCATTAAAAACTTTTACACTTCCTTCAGCCTGTGATAACAAGGCTACCCTGCAGATCAAACTGAAAATGGCCAACGCATCTGCCGCTGGCGGTACGAACCGCGTGCCTTCCAATGGGGTATTCGACGGTACCAACACAACTGGTTGTTCCGGTACACCTGTAGCCGGTACAGCAAGCAGCAACAAGACCGCTGTTTGTGGTGCAGATTCTGTATTATTTACCCTGTCCGGCGGAGCAAGCGGTACCAGCATCAGCTACCAATGGCAATCTTCTCCTAATGGTACCAGCTGGACCAACATCTCTGGTGCTACTGGTCTTACCTACAAAGGCTATGTATCTGCCACCGGTTATTATCGCATGGTGACCACCTGTGCAGGTTCTGGCTTATCGGCCAATTCAAATGCGCAACTGGTAACCGTTAATGCACTGCCTTCAGTTAACCCGATTTCAGGTGGCAGCAGCACTCCACTGTTAATCGGCCAGACAACTTCTTTATCGAATACCACTCCTGGTGGTGTATGGAGCAGCAGCAACACGTCTGTAGCTACGGTAAATGCATCTGGTCTGGTGACTGCCGTTAGTGGTGGTACAGCTGTAATCAAGTACACTGTTGAGGCTTCTGGTTGTGAAAACGCCGCTACCACTAATGTGAATGTAGTATGGCCTAATACCCTGGCACTGTATGCTGGTTACAACGGCAGCAATACCAATGTAATCACCATTGCAGGTGAAACCGCCGGTGCTTTAACCGCACATAACTTCACAACATTAGATACACCGTCCACGCCTTGTGCTTCAGGTGGCTTAAGCGGACTGAACATCCTGCCTTCTGTAACGGCGTATAACAGCGCTACAGGTCCGTACATTTCTTATGTGCTGACACCTGATGCCGGTAAAGCATTAAACATTACCCGCATTTCTGCTAAAACCCGCGAGTCTGATTCTTCTGCACAAAAAGCACGTATTGCTTACCGTGTAAACGGTGGTCCATGGATCGATGAAAACCGTGATGTGGTACAAAGCAGAGGCGGTAGTTGTGGTGCAAACTCTAATGTATGGGATTTCACACTGAATGGTGCAAACCCAACAGTGAATGGCATCACCGGCACTTTAGAAGTAGCCGTGTTCCCGTATAATACTGCTACCAAATATGGAACATTCCAGCTGAATAGCCTGGAGGTATATGGTACAATCACTACTTCCACTCCTTGTGCGGGTACACCTGCTGCAGGATCTGTTACTCCTTCTGTGGTGAACATCTGTGATACCGGTTCTCGTTGGTTAAACTTTGCTGGTGTTGCTGGTGTTGGTATTTCTTACCAATGGCAGAAGTCTACCGACAACGTTAACTTCACTGATATCTCCGGTGCTACAAATGCTACCTACAACACGGGTACCCTCGTTGCCGGTGTCGCTCCTGCAATCAACTACTACCGTGTAAAAACTATCTGTTCTGCTTCTGGTTTATCTGCCTTCTCTCCTGCAGATACAGTGAACGTAAACAGCACAGGTAGCCTGGGTTCATTCTCTGCTCCTGACTTCCTGTATATCGGTACACCGGTTACGATCACGGCACCGGTTAGCGGTGGCAGATGGAGCAGCAACGATACCAGCGTAGCCTCTATCGACAGCATCAGCGGTGCTGCAACCCCACACATCCCTGGTGATGCCGTATTTACTTACAGCAAAACAACTAACGGATGTACTGCACGCAGCAGAGATACGATCAATGTGGTTTACCCTAATACCATTGCTGCGTACATCGGTAAAAAAGGTAACAGCACTACCGTAAACGCAGCAAGCGGTTATACTGTTACTCCATTAGCCAATGTAGGTTTCGATACTGCTCAGAAGTGTACCAACGGTGGTTTAAGCGGTCTGAAAAAAGACGGCCTGATGACGTACTCTGACTTAGGGCCTCACGTATCATTCATGTTAAACATCGGAAGCGCAACTCCTATCGACATCACTGGTTTCTACGCTACACTGCGTCGTTCTAACTCTGGTATCTCCAAAGCCCGTCTGGCTTATAACTTAGATGGTAGCTTCTGGTACGATGGTGGTGAGTTAAGCGTACAGGCCGATGATTGTGGTTACAGTTCAACTGTATTATCACACCCTGACATGTCTTTCCTGACTGGTCTGGTGAATACAAACCAGGTTGAATTTGCGATCTACGGTTACGGCCCGATTGCGAATGGTGGTACCTTACAGGTTAATGCTATTGACATCACAGCTACCGGTTCTGCTGCTTATCTGTCTAAGAAGGTAATGATCCCGGTAAACAATGAGATCAATGTGTATCCTAATCCGGCGACCAATGTACTGAACATTGTAGCTCAGGAAGCAGTAAACGTAAACATCTTCAGCATCGAAGGCAAGCAACTGATCAATGCGGCGAATATTACATCGGTTGATGTAAGCCGTCTGGCTGCCGGAACCTATATGGCTCAGGTGCGCAGCGCTGCGAACAATACTTTGATCAAAACAGTAAAATTCACTAAGCAATAAGTTACTCCGAAACCATATTGTTTTAACGGATTACACAACCTCTTTTTCAGAGGTTGTGTAATCTTTTTATATAAAAATATCCCTTTACATTTTTATCTGTTGAGCGTATTTAAGTACAGTAATTTCTAAACAATAAAACAATGTTCAAATACTATAAATTTTTACTCTTCATATTAATCAGTGCAAGCCCTTACCTGGCCAAGGCCCAGACCGATACGCTTGCATTCTGGACTTTTGAAAGCCGTTCGGGACAGCAATTAATCAGCCCACCTAATGTATATGGTCCCATCACCCCGGAACAAGGTAATGGTAACCTGACCAGCTTGCACCAAAACGGAGCCTACGCGGCTACCTATGCCAATGCGGGCAATGGTACGGGCAAATCGCTAAACCTTAACCGCTGGACCACCGTCGGAGATTACATACAATTCCAGGTAAGCACTGTGGGCAAATCCAGCATCCAGATTGGCTTTGAACAAGGCAGCGCCAGTGGAAACGGGCCGCTCGACTTTAAAGTATCTTATAGTACGGATGGCATTAATTTCACCGATCTGCCTGCAGGAAGCTTCCAGCAAACAGCTTCTGTAAACGGCGACTGGACGGCTGCAACCTATCTGCCGGGCTTTCATAAAACCTTTACCCTGCCAGCAGCGTTAAACAATGTAGCGACTGCATACATCAGAATATCTACGACCTCACTGAACAGCGTATCACCAGGCACTCAGGTAGCCCCTGCCGGTAATTCCCGTTTCGACAATATCCTCATCACCGGTACCACAATTGCCCCTACTACACAAATCACCAATGTGGCGACCAGCGATTCTACGTTCTGTAATGCAGGTGCGAATACATTCCAGGTATCTTTCAATACCAATGCGGCAACGACCACTACATATACTGTTGAGCGTTCCAATGCATCAGGTAGTTTTGCTAATCCTGTGGTTATAGGCAGTGGTACAGCATCGCCCATCAACGCTACGATTCCTGCAGGAACTACAGCGGGTGGTAATTACCAGATCCGTGTAGTGTCTGCAGGTTCAGTGAGCCTGAATGCTGCGGGTCCCATTGTGATTGATCCTGCTATAACCGTATCACTACAGCCCGCAGGCTTTACGGTATGTGAGGGTGCTATTGTGAATTTAGAAATGCTGAGTCCCAATGCGCAAAGCTACCAGTGGCTGCATAACGGAAGCCCGGTGGCGAATAATTCCTTCAGCAACTCTTTTACGCTTTCTGCAGCTACATTAAGCGAGGCCGGGTCTTATCGTGTGGCACTGACCCACGGCGCTTGTGCAGACACGAGTAACAGTGCAGTTATAGTGGTAAATCCAGGTACGATACCAACCAATACCACGGCAAGCGGTTCCCGCTTTTTCGGTGCCGGAAGCAACTTTCCGGTGATCGCCAATAACGGCAGCTGTGGAAGACTGGCAACGATCAAATCCTTGAGCAATATCCTGGGCAATACTACAGTTAGCCTTACCGCAGGGGCTCCGCAACAGGCAGGCACCAATGGACCATGGCATGTGGGCAGGAGCTTTACGCTGAACGCTGCTACGGCGCCAACAGGCAATGTAGCCCTGAGCTTTTATTTCAGTCCTGCGGACTGGGTCGCTTACAATGTAGCCGCCCCGGCAGCACAGCAAATCGCGGTGAACCCATCTGCGCAGACATTAGGTAATTTATATTTCTCCAAACTGACCAGTCTCAGTGGCCTGGGTAGCAGTTCCGCAGTACTGACTCCGGACTCTGTAAGCTTCCAGAATGGATACTGGAAAGTGAGTATTACGGTGAACAGCTTTAACAGCCTTTCTACTTTCTATGCACATGGCAGCAACTTTCAAGCCTGCCCGACACCAACGATCAGCATTACAGAGAGCGCTAATAATATTTGCTCCGGCAGCAGTGTAAGTTATATGGCGACAATAAGTAACCAGGGCGCCAATCCTGTTTATCAATGGCAGGTGAATGGTACGAATATGGCTACAGGAGCCACTTACAGCTATACTCCGGCAGACGGAGATACGGTAACCTGTATCCTGACCAATAGCGATTGTTTTAATCCGACTGCAGATACCAGCAATGCCATTATCATGCACGTAACACCAACCGTTACACCAGCTGTGGTTATTGCAAGCAACAATCCTACTTCCTGTGCCGGTATGCAGGTAACCTTTACAGCGACCCCAACCAATGGCGGAACAGCTCCGGTATACCAGTGGAAGGTAAATGGTAATAATACGGGTAGCGGCGGTGTAACTTTTGATTATACGCCTAATGATGGCGATATCATTACTTGCGAACTGACCAGCAATGCTCCTTGTCTGAGCACAACAAGCCCGGTACTCAGCAATGCGATTACCGCAGATGTAGAAGCCCTTATTACGGCTGCTATTAGTGTTACCGCTAGCCCTGCAAGCAATGCACCTCAGGGTTCGCCGGTTGTATATACTGCTGCGGTATCCGGAACAAGTGTGTATAGTTTAGACTGGTATGTAAACAATCAATTATTGCTGCAACAGCAAAGCCCGAACAATACCTATACCCGAACGGCTACAGCTGTTCCTGATACAGTATATGCTGTACTGCATGTAGAGGGTTGTTTCACTGCTCCGACTTATCAGTCTAACCAGGTGATCGTCACCTCAACGAATAGCATCCCGAAAGTCGCTATGGATTTAGGCTTGACCTTCTACCCTAATCCTGTACAGAACAGCCTGACTATTGAAGTACATAAAGGTGATGTAAAAGAAGTACAGCTGATGAACATGCTCGGCCAGGTACTACAAAATGAAAAAACTGCAAGCAGCAAAAAACAGGTGGTAAACTTTGCTCATCTTGCTTCGGGCGTTTACTATATAAAAGTCCGCGTGCAATACGCCGGTGAAGATTACGTGATCGTGGAAAAGGTGATTAAGGAATAAACAAATTTCGGATTGATACTGCCAATTATAATAAAAAGGCCCGCTCTGTAAGCGGGCCTTTTTATATTGTTATGCTGTCTATGTTTTTGCTGTGTTTAATTATATGTTTCCGTTATTTGTTGGATCAAACTCCACCATCCACTCAATGCCATATTTATCTCTGAACATACCGAAATAGGTACCCCAGGGACTATCTTCAATAGGCATTTCTATTGCTCCGCCTGCAGAAAGTCCGTTAAATATATGATCAGCCTCTTCCTTACTTTCCGCACTTACAGCAATTTTACTTCTGTGCTCATTTTCATTCACCTTTCCCATAAATTCCGGAACATCATTTCCCATCAGCATATTGGTTTTACCGATGGGCAAAGCAATATGCATGATTTTATCTTCATCTTTTTCTGCTACGGGGAATTCAGCGCTTGATATATCTTTTAGGCGTATAACCTTTGCGAATGCTCCCCCAAATACGGATTGGTAAAAGGTAAATGCTTCTTCTGCATTTCCATTGAAGTTAATGTGCGGATTGATAAGGGGCATAATGTATATTTTTATTGCAGTTTAAAGATACCACTTAAATACATATCGCGTACGTTCAAAAAATCGAAGAAACATCTGTCTATTCCTGTATTTTTTTAATAATTCCAATCACCTCTTCTCTGCTTTTGAGCAGCCTCGATCCTATCCTATCCAGTAATTCGTCCTCCTTTCCGGATTCAAATTGAAGATCTTCATTTGTCAGTTGTGAAAATTTCTTTTGTAACTTTTCAGACTGTTTACGCCAATCTTCTTTTATCTTAATGGAATCATTTGGATTTTTGTTCATCGTTTTGCAATTTATTTTTGAAAATGAATTATTACTTCCATTTAATGTAGTGGCTGATTACTTTACTTTTTTCTTTCCCTTTCGAATATCCATAATTGTTTTTTGAGTGTAGCAAGATATTTCCTAAGGTCAGCAACATGTATGGATTTCCTATCCTCTGAAAAGAACAGTGGTGTTTCACTCAACAGCAGGTAGAGCTCAGGGAATTTTTCCTGGATCTTTTGTGTGACCTCAAAGATGCGTATCGTGATTTTTCGTACATCAACTGCATTATTCATATCCGCTTTTAATTACTGTCTGAATCATTTTGAATCGGACGTTTGCTTTTACCAGATTGGATTTATGTGCGGGGATGATGATAGACTCACCGGTTTGCAGTAAGAAAGATTTACCATCTATGATGATTTCTGCATTCCCTTCAATGATTTGTGCATAGGTATCGAAAGGTGATGTTTTTTCCGTCAACTCTTCTCCATCGTCAAAAGACATTAGGACTATATTACCGGTAGTTTTCTTTAAAATCGTTTTACTCACTACGGAATTAGGGATATATTCAATGATCTCAACCGTAATGTGTGTTTTTGATTTTTCGAGTTCGTTGGTATCCATTTAATTATCGTTTTAAATGTAAAAAAAAGGCAGAATTATAAATTCTGCCTTTGTCTGCTGTTTGCTTCAAACAGTAGACATTTTAATTCAAAGGCAATAGAATTCAAAGATCTACTGAACTTTTTTGATGATATTGATCACCTCATCGCGCTTTTTATTCAGCCTGTTTTCTACCCTGGTAAGTAAGGCATCTTCCTTGCCAGATTCAAATTTCAGATCAGCATCAGTAAGTTGTGAATACTTTTCTTTAAGCTGTTTTGATTGTTCATCCCAGTTGCCTGTAATCGTAAAAGGAGTATTCCCTTGCTTTTGATTGATATCCATAATTGCTTTCTTTATTTCGCAACGGAATTGTTACTATGCAAAGATGAGAAACCTATGACAGCTATTATTACATATGGAATGTAAATACTTACATATACCACAGGTTTTGAGAAATTCTTTTGCGTTTCCAACTTACCTCACAGAGGCACAAATGCCCCCGGATTATGTATGACGTGTGAATCATGTAAGTTTTACCATAAAGAGTGTAAGATTTTAAATACATAATGGTATAACCTTTGCATTATGGTCACAAATACACTTCCTGTAAACAATTCGGGGCATGAAAAAGAATAAAGCATTACAAAACAATGCCCGGTATATCATTGCAAGAAGTAGACTTATAGGTAATGCTTACTGGGATTGCAAATTCCCCATTTCAGAAATAAGATGCCGGGCATATCGCAGGTCAAAAGTAAGCGCTCTATCAGCTTTAACTAAATAATTTATTTACAATAATCAAAATACAAAAATGAAAAATCAGTAATCTAATCCGACGACCGATTCCCAAAACGGAAAGCAGTCAAAACCAAAATCAACAAGCGCCCCTTTACAGTCATCACAATTAATGAAATTATTTGAGGATGAATTAAAAGACATCTACTGGGCCGAAAAAGCCTTGACAAAAGCAATACCTAAAATGATCAAAAATGCGACTGATCCCAGTTTAATTGACGCACTTACAAATCATCTTGCAGAAACAGAAAAACAAGTAATAAGATTAGTGGATATTTTTGAATCAATAGATAAGAAAGCTGTTGCTAAAAAATGTGAGGCCATGGAAGGGCTCATTAAAGAATCCGCAGAAATAATGGATTCATGTGAAGCAGGGGCCATGCGTGATGCTGGTATCATTTCGGCAGGGCAAAAAGTGGAGCACTATGAAATTGCGTCGTACGGAACACTCCGTCAATTTGCAGAAACGCTCGGACTAACCAAAGCCGTAACGCTTTTAGCCGCAACGCTTGAGGAAGAAAAAGCCGCTAATCAACAACTTTTCGATGTGATAATAACAGTTGTGAATATTGAAGACGCAATAATAGAAAAATAAAGCAAATTGTAGTTGCCGACAAATACAAGCAGACCTCCCTGATTGGCAATCATTCTATTTAATTGCACATAATCCAATGGCAAGATTATTTAGGAGTACTTTAAAATGACCAACACTTCTAAAATATACTACCGGTTGATTTGGTATTTTGGGTGACGCATATCACAATAATCATCACATGCATCCTGTAAGACCCGACAATGCATCAAAATGGTTTGAATGGGATATGAGGCTTCAAACAATGAAGCACCTTCAATTGATCGAGATCATTAAACATACTAAATACGACAAAACCCGCTCTTAGAGCGGGTTTTGTGTTACTTGTAGGGAAGACAGGGTTCGAACCTGCGACCCCCTGGTCCCAAACCAGGTGCGCTACCGGACTGCGCTACTTCCCTATCCGGTCTTTAAGTAGAAACAATAATGAAGCACATCAATGTTTATTTACTTGTAGCGGAGACGGGAGTTGAACCCGTGACCTCAGGGTTATGAATCCTGCGCTCTAACCATCTGAGCTACCCCGCCAATTGGGTGGCAAAGGTAATATGCTTTTTTTATTCCACCAAAATTCTTGGCAATATTTTTTTACGACAACATAGCTACAGCCTTATGCAGTCCCGCTACCAGGGCATCTACCTCTGCTTTGGTATTATAGAAAGAGAAGGATGCTCTTACCGTACCGGGTATACCGAATTTATCCATAATCGGCTGACAACAGTGGTGACCGGTACGTACCGCAATGCCCTGCTTATCCAGCAGCTCTCCTACATCAAAAGGATGCAGGTTGCCTATCAGGAAAGAGTGTGTGGCTGACTTTTCAGGGGCAGTGCCGATAAAACGCAGACCGGGAACCGTAAGCAATTGCGCTTCTGCATACTGCAGCAACTCATGCTCATACGCTGCAATCTTATCCAGCCCTATAGCCTGTACATACTGTAAGGCGGCATGCAGTCCTATAGCACCGGATACATTTGGGGTACCGGCCTCGAAACGGAAGGGAAGATCGGCATAAGTTGTTCCATCGAAACTTACGGTTTTGATCATGGAACCACCACCCTGGTAAGGAGGCATATCGCTCAGCCAGGCTGATTTACCATACAGGATACCGATACCGGTTGGTCCATATATTTTATGTCCGGAGAACACCAGGAAATCAATATCCAGCGCTTGCACATCAACTGGTACGTGTTGTATTGCCTGTGCGGCATCTACCATTACCGGAACATTTGCCGCATGGGCCTTTGCTACGATCTCGGCTATAGGATTGACGGTACCCAGGGTATTGCTCACCCAGGTTACGGCCAGTATCTTTGTTTTTTCTGTAAGTAAATGATCCAGCTCCGCCAGGGGCAGTGTACCGTTCTCATCCATACGCCATACTTTCAATACAGCACCTCTTTCTTCACAGGCCATTTGCCAGGGTACTATATTGGAGTGATGCTCCATTTCGGAAATGATGATCTCATCACCGGGCTGTATATATCGCTTCGCAAAAGAAAAAGCAACCAGGTTAATGCTGTCGGTAGTGCCTTTTGTGAAAATAATTTCTTCTTCTCTAGCTGCATTGATAAATTGCTGCACGCCTCTGCGCGCCGCCTCTTCTGCATCGGTAGCCTTCTGACTCAGGAAGTGCACCCCACGGTGTACATTACTGTTATAGCTGCTGTAGTAGGTGACCAGTGCATCGATCACTGCCTGCGGCTTCTGCGTGGTGGCTCCGTTATCAAGGTATACCAAAGGTTTTCCGTATACTGTTTCTGCCAGTATCGGGAAGTCTTTTCTTACTTTATCTATATCGAAATGTTGCATTATTGATTTGAAAATATATCCTGCAAAGGTATGTATATCTTGCGGACTTCACCGGCGATATACGTTAAGCATATTAAAATTAAACTGACTATCCGCATTTAGGTAACTATTTTATTCGTCCTTTTGTCCGGCAACAAAAGGACGAAAAATACCTTTGTTTTCATCAAGGCGATTGCAAAGCACCGCCATTTTATACCGTTGCGTGCATTGATCGTCTGAGCTTAACGTGTGATGCTTTCGGTGCTCAACGATCGCATCTCCACTCCAAAATGGCTATCGCTGTGATGAAAACAATAAGCGATCCGTACTGTACAGATTGCTCGAAAGGCCTTATAAATCCGGCGTTAAGAAAATCATTGGCTCGGTCGATAAAGTCGGAAACCACTGTCTGAGCGCAGCGAGTCTGGTTTGCGACCGGCCGACACATTGATTTTTAGCCAGGGATTTATACAGCCTTGATTTTTTGGCGCTACCTTTTGCATCAAGGCAAAAGGTAGCAAAAGATATAAATAGACTATTTAAATCATAATACTAGTTCTTGTTTCCTTTAAGCGGATACTCAGTAAAATCAAAACGGGCAACTGAATCAGCCGCCCGTATATTTATGAAGTTTGTATTTCCTGTTGCGGCGCATCTGCCGGAGGTATGTGCTGGTCATCGTTTTTATCGTAAGAACCATATTTTACAAACATACTCAGGTACACTACACGCGAGTATCGCATAATCCAGGGTTGTAGTAATAATACGATAACCACATCTACTCCTATAAACCAGAACAGGCTGTTGTCTCTGAAATCGATACCAATAAAGATCAGGAACCATACCAGGTTGAAAACGGTAAGGGCGATAGACAAGCCATAACTCACATAACCCGTTCCATAATAAAAACCAGGCTCGATCTCCATCTTTTGCCCGCATTCAGCGCAGCGCTCCGGCATATCCAACATCTTTTTAAAAGGAAAAACAGATTTATTGGAAAACATTTTTCCTTTTCTGCAATTAGGGCATTTCATGCCCGCAACTGCAGCCAGAAGAGAAGGTTCTTTAGCCATTGCACTGAAATTGTTTAGATTTGCAAAGTTAGACAATTTTAAAAGAACACATTGGCAGAAGATTTTATACCCTTTGAGGGCACGAAGACAGAACAATATGAATATGTGCTGGCACAGATTGAGGCCTTATGTATGGCGGAAAGCAATGCAATCGCCAATATGGCGAATATCTGTGCGGTATTGCGCGAACAGTTTCCCTGGTTCTGGATCGGGTTTTACCTGGTCGATACCGCAGCGAACAACCTGGTGCTGGGACCCTTCCAGGGACCACTGGCCTGTACCCGTATCCCTTTCGGCAAGGGCGTTTGCGGTACTGCCTGGAAGCGGAACGAAACCGTTGTGGTACCGGATGTAACCCAGTTTGAAGGACATATAGCTTGCAGCAGCCTGTCTCAGTCAGAGATTGTAGTGCCTTTGCGCCGCAATGGAGCGGTGTGGGCGATACTGGATATCGACAGTGAGCATCTCAATACTTTTGATGAGACCGACACTCAGTACCTGGGCCGTATCGCTGATATGATTATCTGATTTTTACAGTGCTTTTAATGTTGTGCCTTTCAGTGTATATTGTAAGGATACTGAAAGGTGCAGCAATACAATTTTTGCATTGGCATTGCGCTCTATATGATAGATGGCTTTGCTGATCGACTCATCCATGCTGCTGATCGTATCTGCACTGAAATTGCGGGTAGAGAGTCTTCTCACAAACTGTAGCTCGTCTTCTGGTAAAGGTGGCTGATAGCCGGGAATGAGTTGTATACGGAAAGCATGTGCCAGCAATTGCTGTGCAAACAAGAGAAAGTTTTTCTGTTGTACCTTACTGGTCTTATCCATCAGCTCTACCCATTTACCAATCAGCAGTCCGTTAAAGGTAAACACTCCATTGAACCATTGCTTTAATAATTCAAGCAGATCCTTTTCACTTTGTTGCAATACACCCAATCCCTGTGCGACATTACCCTCAGCAATCTGTGCTGCCTGGGCTGCATCCCGCTCCGAGATCCTGTAATGCTGCATAAGTATGGATTGTACCGCTTCTGCCCCTAAGGGCTGTAACCGCACCAGTTGCGTACGGGACAAAATCGTATCCAGTACACCGTCTGTACTTTCGGCCACCAGCAGGAATACTGTATTTGGAGGCGGCTCTTCGATCAGTTTCAATAATATATTACCTTCCTTACCCAGATACTCCGGACGCCAGATTACCTGTATCTTATAGGCACCCTCAGATGCTTTCAGGCTAAGGGTTTCGATCATCTGACGACATTCCTCTGCTGATATATTGCCCTTCTGGTTACTTGTAGCGCCCACAAACTGTAACCAGTCAAATACACTACCGTAGGGGTTTTCATGAACGAACTTCCGGAACTCGGAAATGTTATTTTTACTCATTGCTTTCTCTCCGGCCTTCATGGGAACGGAGGGGAATGTAAGGTGCAGATCAGGATGAACCAGGTTCTCTGTCTTCAGACAAGCCGGGCAAACGCCGCATGCGGTACCGTCTGCAGCTTTCTCTTCACACAAAAGATAACGGGCAAAAGCCAGGGCCAGGGCCAGACCGCCGGTACCTTCTTTTCCAAGAATCATGATCGCATGGGGCAGGTGCTCAGATTGGTAGTAATTGAGCAGTCCTTGCTTAGCTTTATCTTGTCCGTATATGGCATTCCATTGCATAATGCAAATATATAGGGACTATTTTAAAAGGAGATCAATTCCTTTTCTTTTACAATCGGCCGAAATGTGCTATTTTTGCTGCTTTCCGATAAAATACCGGAAAGGGCATAAAATTTATTTTGATATTATAAAAAATGCCTTTACCTTTGCAGTCCCTTAAAAGGCACCTGCCTAAGGCTGTAACTATTTGTAAAAAATTAAAGTAAAAATTATAATATGAAACGTACTTTCCAACCGTCTCGTCGTCGCCGTAAGAATGTGCATGGTTTCCGTAAACGCATGGAGACTGCAAATGGCCGTAAAGTATTAGCATCACGTCGTAAAAAAGGACGTAAAAAATTAACTGTTTCTGACGAAAGACGTTTAAAATAAGATCAGTTCTCATTTTGTTGATGGAAAGCTCTAATATTCAGCGCTTTACATTACCTTCAACGGAACGGTTAAAATTACGTAAACAGATTGAAACGCTTTTCCAGACCGGAGAAGCGTTTTCCGTTTATCCATTAAGGGTAATTTATTGCATCACTCCCCGGGAAACGGCTTCCGCTCCGTCTCTCGCGGGCTTTAGTGTGCCAAAAAAGAAGATGAAACTGGCTGTGCAGCGCAACCGGATCAAGCGATTGATACGGGAATCCTGGAGGGTGCAGAAACATGAGCTGACTCCGGCATTACTGCCCGATCAACAGATCCATCTTTTCTTTATCTTTACAGGTAAGGATATGCCTGTGCACGCAGATATTTATAAAAGTGTACAAAAGGCAATTGCCACACTTCGTAAAAAATGCGTTCAAACAAATGAGCATACCAGCTAAAATTGTACTGGGCATTATAAAAATGTACCAGAAACTACTCTCTCCCTGGCTTGGAGCTAATTGCCGCTATACCCCCACCTGTTCTCAATACGGGCTGGAGGCCGTTAAAAAATATGGCGCACTTAAAGGTGGCTGGATGGCTCTGAAACGAATAGGCCGCTGCCATCCCTGGGGCGGACATGGCTATGATCCTGTGCCATAACCTTATACCAATTTCCTGCCTTAATTTATTATTCCTTAAACAATTGGGTTATAGAAAACACCCTACATTTGCAGGGATGAATGAAATTTCCTTTTCCCTGATCCTGTTGTTCGGTGCGATCTTCGCCGGCTTCATCGGGGCACTGACCGGCCTTGGTGGCGGTATTGTGATTGTTCCCTTACTTACTTTAGGACTTGGTGTTCCCATGAAATATGCGGTAGCTGCTTCGCTGATCTCTGTGATCGGCACCTCCAGCGGCGCTGCCTCTGCTTATGTAAAAGAGGGCATTACCAACATGCGTATCGGTATGTTTCTGGAGATTGCAACCACACTGGGTGCGATCCTGGGTGCGGTACTGGTGATCCTGGTAGACCTGCCGGTGGATATTATCGGTATTATATTCGGTGCGGTGCTGATTGTTACTGCGGTTTTAAGTGCACAGAAAAAACCAGATCATCGGGAACCTTTCGTTCCGGGCTCTTATGCTGACAAACTGCAGCTATATGGTACCTTCCCTCATAACGGCAAGGAAGAATCGTATAGTTCCAGGAATGTTTTCGGAGGATTCTCTATCATGGCCCTGGCCGGATTTTTATCGGGTCTGCTGGGTGTAGGCGGTGGTGTATTTAAAGTGCTGGCTATGGATAATATCATGCGCCTGCCCTTTAAGGTATCTACTACTACCAGCAATTTTATGATCGGGGTGACTGCCGCAGCGAGCAGCATTATTTATTTTGCAGGAGGATATGTGGTACCCAGTATTGCGGCACCGGTTGTGATAGGGGTGATCCTGGGATCACTGATCGGCTCCAAAGTACTGATTCATATTAATGTGCAGCTGCTCAAACGCATATTTGCTATTGTCGTAGGTATACTGGCTGTATATATGATATACAATGGCTATGCAGGCAATTTCAGTCACCGTTCTCATTAAAGAAATCTTATGTCTCAGAATACAAAAAAAGATATTCAACAACTGGTTGGCAACACCTTACGTATTGGCGTATGGCTGTCATTCGGTATTACTGCAGTAGGATTGCTGATCTTCCTGGCAGGCAATAGTGGTGCACAATTTGAACCGGGAACGTTACCTGCAGCACCGGAAAACTTTTCGTTTTCTGCTTTGAAAAAAGGACTGTTCAGTGGAGATGCCCTGAGTATAATCGCATTGGGAGTGCTCATTCTACTGATCACCCCCGTATTGCGTGTAATATTTGCCTTGTACGGCTATTGGCTGGAGCGCAACAAACTGTACATGCTTATTTCTATAATTGTATTAGGCATTATCGCCAGCAGTTTATTTATTGGTGCTACGCATTAAACACGCCCTCAATATGTGTTTTTCTTAAGAAGTATTTTCCCAGAATATCAAATTCCAGGTTCACACGATCGCCGGGCTGCAGGTATTGAAAGCCTGTATGCTCATAGGTGTATGGGATAATAGCTACCTGAAACCCTGAATCCGTAACACTAAATGAGGTGAGGCTTACTCCATTGATACAGATTGACCCTTTTTCAATCATCAGGGCCGCAAAAGCTGCAGGAAACTCAAAGGTGAAGATATGACTACCCTCTCCATCTTCTTTGGCAGTACACACACCTGTAGCATCTACATGCCCCTGTACGAAATGGCCATCCAGTCTGTCGCCCAGGCGAAGGGCCAGTTCCAGGTTTACTTTACGTCCTGCTACCCAGTCTTTAAGATTTGTCTTCTGTAAGGTTTCATCAATTGCAGTAACCACATAACGGTCGCCATCAATCGACACTACCGTCAGGCATACTCCGTCATGCGCTACGGACTGATCTATAGCCAGCTGGCTGGTTAATGCTGATTGTACGGTAATATGTATATTGGTTCCTTCGGGCTGAATGGAAATGATTTCGCCCTGGTCTTTAATAATGCCGGTAAACATATGATCTGATAAAATTATTGTTTGACAGCCTTGCCTTTGTGGTAAAATACGCCGGCAGGCTTGTTTTCTGTAAGCAAAATATTCATTGAGGCGATCAGGGTATCGCTGGTACGTCTAAAGTATCCGCTTACGGTATCGGTACTGTTGCAGGAAATCTGACCTCCGTACACATTCGGAATCAGCGTATCGGTCACAGCCAGTGCATATTTATTGGCAGTTACCTTCAGCAAAGTACTGTTATCGCAGAAGCCTGATACTGTAAGCCGCATACGAAAAGTATCTGTAGTAAGGCTCGCAGGGGAGAACACCAGGTTGCGTACCTGTCGCTGCTGGAAGGCCATGTCCTTGTCAAATATAGAGTCTACCCACTCCCATGTTCCTTCAAAATACTCTGTTGCGTACTCGCAGACCGTACTGTCGGGTATACCCGGAAAGCCGCGGTTATAATTGGCCGCTATTGGATCATTACAGTAATGATTGGGAAGATCCACGTCCGGTTTCACCGGATCGGTATATTTCTCGCAGGCCATAAGCCATATGGCCGAAGCCCCGGCTATACCAAGCAATACTGTCTGTAATTTTATTATCCCTGCTTTCATGGTTTATATGCGGTTAAAGGTACATATTATCTGGGAAATGCCGCTCTCTCCTATTGGAAAACGCAATAGACCCATGCTTTATTTTTATAAAGGGTCTGTAAATCAAAAAAGACCGAACCGCCTGGTCCAGTCTTTTTTACATCAATAAAAACAATTTTTATCTCTTTTCGTCAGTTGCTACTAAATCCTGTACAAACTTTGCAACTGCTGCAATACGGTTAGGATTCAATACATAGTGAATGAATTTTCCATCACGCTCTGTCATTACAACATTTGCTCTGCGCAAAATCGCTAAATGTTGAGAAGCTACAGACTGCTCCAAACGCAGCTTAACATATATGTCTGTAACATTCATACGCTTATGCTCCTCCAATAACTTGATGATCTGTTGACGCAGTTTGTGATTGATTGCTCTCAAAGTCATTGCGGCGCTCTTCACGGCAATATAGTCCAACTTTGTCTGTTCTTCAGCGATTTCTTCTTTACGATTTACCGTTGGGGCAAGTAATTGTTCCATGTTGTATATTTAATTTAATTGAAGTCAATGTGCACTAATAGGTAGTGTTTTCTCTTTCACTTGCTGAAGTGTAGTTTTTTAAAATTGCTTGCAAATATATATCAATTAAATTAAAAATTAATATAAAATATTTGCTAAAATTTATGTAAAGAAAAACACAAAAACATAGTATTACAATATCTAAAATTACTAAAAGACTGAAACAAAATAAGTTAAGTATTTACAAATATTACTCTTTGAACCAAACCAGCTCCCAAAGTGGTCAAAAATTAGTCGAAAATTTCTTTTAATATGACTTCAAGTTCCGACAAAATCATTGCGGTTGCTCCCCAGACAATTGTCTCTTCCGGCAACATATATACCGGTGCTTTCCAGAAAAGCTGAGGATTGGTGTTGGAATACACCTTTGCCTCCGATTGCGCGTCAAAAATTTCGGAAAGTGCCGGTTCGAGTATCCTGGCGACTTCAAATGCAGAGCCTTCCAGTTCCGGCCGGCCTGTTGCAATAGCTACGACAGGATGTACTTCAAAATTGCTGACTCTTATATATAACGGAGACAGGCGCCCGATTATTTCAACCCTTGCACTGTCCAGGCTTACCTCCTCATAGGCCTCGCGCAGTGCGGTATCGTATATACTATTGTCAAATGTTTCCTTTTTGCCTCCCGGTAGCGCAATCTGCCCGCTATGGGCCCCTCCGTCATTGGTACGCTCGATCAGTACCAGGTGTACCTGTCCGCCCTCCGGGTACAACAGGATCAGCACCCCGCTCTGGCGGGCATCTGCTGCGGCCTCAACAGGATCTCCCTTACGGGATTCGGGCAGCATTCTTTGTTGTGCGGTAAAGCCGGGAAGGCTTACAGAAAGGCGTTCTCTGAGTCGGTGAACAAAATCGTTCCAGGATGAAAAAGTCATTGCTGCAAATATAAAAATTAGTCAAAATATATACCGGTAATTCCGGCAATTTAACGTTGCCCTTACTAAATAATGGATTACTTTTGCCTGATTAACAATTCACGTTTTTGACATGAAAAAAATAGCCATTACCTTAACCGCCATAAGCAGCTTCTGGCTTGCATCCTGTGGCGGAAATCAGGACGCACAAAATCATGATGACCATGGTACCCAAAGCCAGGAACAGGCTGGAAGTATGGTTGCCGACGACAAGCCGGTTACCAGCATTGACCTTGCGGCCGGAGATGATATGCGTTTCAGCCAAAAGGACTTTACTGTTCCGGTCGGACAACAGATCACGCTGACCCTGAAACATACTGGACAGTCAGACAAGAATATTATGGGCCATAATGTGGTGATCCTGAAACCGGGCTCTTCTACTTCTGATTTTGGTAATGCAGCGGTAAATGCAAAAGCAGAAGATTATGTTCCTAAAGAACTGGCGGACAAGGTAATTGCACACACGCAACTCATTGGTGGCGGCGAACAGACCGAAATTAAATTTACTATTACCGAACCGGGCGACTATCCTTTCTTATGTAGCTTTCCGGGACATTTCGGAATGATGAAAGGAACCATTACTGCAAAATAATCGCTGAACAATAACATAATTTATGATCAACAATTACCAGCATACTGTTGCTGAGCGCCTGATGCGCTATGTACAAGTGGAAACGCAAAGCAATCCGTTTTCTGAAACACAACCTTCCAGCGAAAATCAAAAAGACCTGAGCCGCATGCTGGTTACTGAACTGCATGAGCTGGGTATTACTGATGCGGAACTGGATGAGCACGGATATGTGTATGCAACCATCCCATCCAATATTGAACAGGACGTGCCAGTACTGTGCTTTTGCGCGCACGTCGATACTGCCCCTGACTGTAGCGGCACTAACGTAAAGCCTATCCTGCACCAGAAATGGGACGGATCGGATATCGTACTGCCGGATGATAACAGTATTGTAATCTCTACTAAAAAACACCCTTACCTGAGCGAAAGAATCGGGGACGATATTATTACCGCTTCTGGCCTTACCTTATTAGGTGCAGATGATAAAGCCGGTGTGGCCGTAATTATGGACCTGGCCGAATACCTGATGAAGCATCCTGAAGTAAAGCATGGCAAAATCCGTATACTGTTTACACCTGACGAGGAAATCGGTCGTGGTGTAAATGCTGTGGATATGAACAAACTGGGTGCAGACTTCGGTTACACATTGGATGGTGGCGAGCGCGGACACCTGGAGGGCGAAAGCTTCTCTGCTGACGGGGTTACGATTCGCATCCACGGTGTAAGTGCACACCCTGGTTATGCCAAAGGCAAGCTGGTTAATGCTCTGAAAGTTGCGGGTCAGTTTTTGGATGCCTTACCTAAAGATAGCTGGAGTCCTGAAATGACTGAAGGCAGTGAAGGCTTTGTGCACCCGATCCATATTTCCGGTGCCGCAGAGATCACTACCCTGCAATTCATCATCCGTGATCATAAAACGGAATTACTGCATGTATACGAAGAACGCCTGGAAAATATCCTGAAAGATGTTGTGGCTCAATGGCCTGGTGCCCGTTATGAGTTTACGGTTAAAGAGCAGTACCGCAATATGAAAGAAATCCTGGATACCAGACCGGAAGTAATGGATATTGCTGAGAAGGCATACCTGCAGGCTGGACTGAACCCTCAGCGCATCAGCATTCGCGGTGGTACCGATGGTTCCCGTCTGTCCTTCATGGGCTTACCTTGTCCGAATATCTTTACCGGAGAAATGGGCATTCACTCTAAAGAAGAGTACTGCAGTGTACAGGATATGGCTAAAGCGGTAGAAGTTTGTGTACACATCTCTACTATAGTAGCCGGTTAATTTTTTTATTTTTATTATTTAAAACATCATATCATGGGTATCTCGGATATCTTATTTCAAAGAAATAAAGACAAAGCGGAAGCTAACCTGAAAGAAGGAATGGACTTCCTGGAACAGAACAAAACGAAGGAAAATATTGTAGCACTGGAGAGTGGTCTGCAATATGAGATCCTGAAAGAGGGCGATGGTGCACAGCCAACTGCAGCTCAAAGCGTGACTTGTCACTACCACGGTACATTGCTGAATGGCAATATCTTTGACAGTTCGGTACAACGTGGCCAACCGGCTACATTCCCGCTGAACCGCGTAATCACCGGCTGGACAGAAGGTGTGCAACTGATGAAAGTGGGCAGCAAATTCCGCTTCTTCATTCCACCACATCTTGCATATGGTGACCGTCAGGTAGGTAGCGATATCGGTCCTAACTCTACCCTGATCTTCGAAGTGGAATTATTAGGTATTCAATAAGAGAATACATTTATTCACGGCTAAACATTCTGAATGATGAAAAGCCTGTTCTTATCTTCAATATTATTGCCTGTGGCTGCTGTCGCCCAACAAGACAGCAGCCTTCACCAGGCCGAGATCATCTCTGTACATGGGCAAACGACCGTTGTATCGCAGTTCAAACCTGCCTTTAAAGCTCCTTACTCCGGCACCAATAGCCTTAAAACGGATAAGGAAAGCGGCACCTCCCTTACTTCAACATTATACCTCGGCGCAAAGCTATGGCCACATGCCAGCCTGTATGTCAATCCTGAAATAGCAGGAGGGGCGGGGCTGAGTTCTGTACTGGGTCTGGGGGATGCCACTAATGGAGAGACCTTCCGGGTAGGAGACCCTTCTCCTAAAGTATACCTGGCACGCCTGTTTTTTCAGCAGCAGATTCCACTATCCGACAAAAGGGTATGGCAGGAAGCAGACCAGAATCAGCTTGCCGGATATGTACCGGAGCGGTACCTGTCTTTTACGGTCGGTAAGATCGGTGTGGCCGATTTCTTTGATGCCAATCCGTATAGCCACGACCCGCGCACGCAATTCCTGTGCTGGGGCCTGATGGATAATGCCGCCTGGGATTATGCAGCCAACACAAGAGGATATACACCGAGTGTGGTACTGGAATATGTAAGCCCGAAGAATGAGCTCCGCTATGGGTTCTCTTTATTGCCACAAACGGCCAACGGTAATGTGATGAACTGGAATGTGCGTAACTCCCACAGCCAGACACTGGAGTATACCCGTCATTATACCCTGGCTCATCATGAAGGTTCCGTCAGTGTGCTGGGATTCTATAATAATGCTGCTATGGGTAATTACCGGGAGAGCATTGATATGAATCCGGTAAACCCGGATATTATTGCCAGCCGTGGCCCTGTCCGCAATAAATTCGGCTTTGGCATTAATGCTGCCCAGGAGCTGAGTCCTTCATTAGGGTGCTTCGTCCGCGCAAGCTGGAATGACGGACATAATGAGACCTGGGCCTTTACCGAAGTCGATCATTCTATCAGCGGAGGGCTCTCTTTAGAGGGTAATTGCTGGCATCGGGATGATGATCATGCGGGTCTGGCATTTGTAACTTCAGGACTATCCAGAGACCATATTGATTACCTGAATGCCGGTGGCCTCGGTTTTATGCTGGGTGATGGTAAGTTACATTATGGCTGGGAGAAACTTACAGAAGTATACTACTCTGCCTCCCTGCTCAAGCATCATGTATATCTTTCCGGTGCATACCAGTTTATCATCAATCCGGGATACAATAAAGACCGTAACGGCCCAGTAAATGTGTTTTCTTTAAGAGTTCATACCTTAATTTAGCAGTAGCGTTACAAAGCAATTACTCACCTTTAAATTTATATGTTATGAAAAGCACAAGCAAAGCCATCAGGAATGCCATTGGACTGGACAGTAAGCACGCAGAGCAATTAGCCTCTGACCTGAATATCTTGCTGGCCAATTATTCTATTTTTTATCAGAATGTAAGAGGATTTCACTGGAATGTAAAAGGAGAAAAATTTTTCGAACTGCATATTAAGTTTGAGGAACTGTATAATGATCTGATCCTGAAAATCGATGAAATTGCAGAAAGAATCCTTACCCTGGGTTATGCCCCTGAGCATAATTACAGCAAATACATGAAGGTATCTGAGATCAAAGAAACCAGTGATGTGACAGATGGCATGAAATGTGTCTCTTTTATCCTGGATTCTTTCAAAACAACTATATCTCTGCAAAGAGACCTGTTAGATGCTTCTGCAGAAGCTAATGACGAAGGTACTAATGCCCTGATGAGCGACTATATCCGCGCGCAGGAAAAACTGGTATGGATGTATACTGCCTACCTGAACAGACCATAGATAAGTTTTTCTATACAATGAATAAGGGGCTGTATCTGTGATACAGCCCCTTATTCATTGTATAGAAACCCAATGCTTTAGGATATATATAAATGGAAGCCTATTTTTGCCCTAAATTATTTGCTTATCCATGCCGCTAACTACCCCTGATGCATTGAAGCAGCGTAAACAGCTGTTACTGGTCATGCTTGTGTTCTTTATTATATACGGGCTTATATCATTTGTCAATCATTATAATTTCAGAACGGCAGCATTAGACCTTGGCATGTTTAATCAGGCACTGTATGCATACAGTCATGGACATAGCGCACTCTATACTTTAGATCCGGGTGGAGAGACCTTTCCTTTTTTGTCTACTCACTTCTCTCCCATTACCCTGTTATATATACCGGTATATTACCTGGCAGGCTCCTATTCCTTCCTGCTGATACAGATCATCAGTGTATTATCCGGGGCGTATGGCATCTATAAGGTTGCACTGCACTTATCGGGCAGCCGCCATAAAGTGGCCATGCTCATACTGCTGCAGTTTCTTATCACATGGGGTATTTTCTCTGCACTAGCTTTCGATTTTCATAATAATGTAGTGGGTGCCATGTTTGTGCCCTGGATTATCTATTATTTTCTGCAAGGCAAAACGGCACGCTTACTGCTGGTAAGTATACTCTTCCTGATGACCCAGGAAACAATGGCCTTATGGTATCCTTTTATTACAACCGGCCTGCTCCTGAATTTCCGATCTTCCTGGACCAGGAGCCAACTAATACGTATATACATTCCCATGATCCTGGGTAGCATTATATATGCGCTGTTTATCATCCTGTATGTGATGCCTTCATTACAAGGCCATGAACATAATCTGCAATTTTCCCGCTATACGCATTTAGGCAGTACCGCTGCTGAGATCCTGCGTAATCTGCTTACACATCCTGTACAGAGCATAAAACTATTATTTACCAATCCTCTTGGCGATCCACTCTACGACAATATCAAAACGGAATTCTATATTGCGCTGCTGTTATCCGGAGGGGTATTTATCCTGCTCCGCCCTGCTTTCCTGATTATGCTGATCCCTGTTATTGCACAGAAGATGCTGTCCAATAATTTTGCATTCTGGGGCACCAATTTACAGTATTCAATAGAATATATCCCGGTGCTTTGTGCGGCAACCATTAGCTTTTTCAGTAGTAAAAAGGACCGTAAACCTACCATTCTCTACCTTTCGCTTGTATTGACGGCCGGCACAACGGTAAAACTGCTGGACAGCAGGATCTCCAAATGGTATTTTCCGGACCTGGTACGTATATACCAGCCTGCACATTATCGCCCTTATGTCAATAATCAAGAGGTATACCAGGCACTATCGCTGATTCCGGCAGATGTACCCGCCTCCAGCTCTACAAGCTTAGCCCCGCATATTGCCAACCGGTTGAAACTGTATCATTTCCCGGTGGTGAATGATGCTGCTTACATGGCCCTGCTCAAGCATGAGCATGATGCCTGGCCCATGAAAGATGCCTCTGCATACCTGGAGCTGATTGAGACCTTTAAGAAAGATCACGGCTGGATAATAGTCCGGGAAACTAAGGATATTGTTATCCTTAAAAGATCCACTTCTCAATAGTATATAAATAGTAAAGCGGCCCCTATACAGGAGCCGCTTTACTATTTATATATGCATTTAATTATCTATTTCTTTTCACTCTGGAAATCGTTACCAGTTCATATACTTTAGGACCGTAATCGCAGGTAGTCTTTGTACCTGTAAAGCTATATTTGATTTTCACCTGGAGTCCGTTGTGATGATAAGCAGATGGCAGATCTATCGGCTTCAATAAAGCACTGTCATTCAGTCTCAGCAAGTATCCGCAACCGGTAGAGGTGATATCGCCTGTGTCTACTACTACAGCTTCTACCATATCTTTATCCGGATTACAAGAAGCCAGTGCTAAACCTGAAATACCAAATGCTACAAGAATTCTTTTCATGTTACGATTACGTTTGAATGCCTAAAAGTAATACAATTCAACCCGAATACCAATACTTACTCTAAAAAAATTACTCTGTAAATTTATATCCTACACCACGCACAGAATGGAAGTGTTTAGGGTTACGGCTATCTTTCTCAAAATATTTCCGGAAATTGAGGATGAAGTTGTCAATAGTACGGGTAGTCGGGTACACATTATAGCCCCATACTGCCTGAAGAATATGCTCACGGCTCACTACCTCATTTTTGTGCTCAATAAGTAATTTCAGCAGTGCCACCTCTTTCTTGCTCAGCTCAATGTTCTTGCCGTCTTTATCTTTACCAACCTGGGCCGTAAAATCAATTTTGCATTTCCCGAAACTATAGGTATCCGGTATGTAGCTGCGCTCTTTCAGTTTTTTATTTTTACTGATCAGCTTTTCTACCCGGATCAATAGCTCTTCCAGGTCAAAAGGTTTGGTCATGTAATCATCACCGCCTTTCTTCAGCCCTTCGATACGGTCATTACTGGTATTACGTGCAGATAAAAATAAGATTGGTACATCATTATTCTGAATCCTGATGTTTTCACATACGGTAATCCCGTCCATTTCCGGCAGCATTATATCCAGTATAATCAGGTCAAAATATTCTTGCTTTACCGCTTTTATAGCAGCTGTTCCCGATACGGCTGTAGTCACTTCGTACTCTTCCAGTTCCAGGTTCAGTTTTAACGCTTCCCTTAAGCTCTCTTCATCTTCTACAATCAGTAATGATGCCTTCTTTTCTGCTTTCATACTATATATTATAATTTTACAAAAGTACAATTCGAAATGTAAGGGAATTGTAAAATATATATCGCGTTAAGCTGTACGCAAAGCCAGTGCTCTTTTGTATATAAACATGTAGCTGTACAACAGGCTGATCAGGAATGGCAGTATTTCAATAAGCGGCATCACCTGCAGGCCAATTGCATGAACCAACAAGGCGATCAATAACAAACCCACTACCAGTAAACCATAGGGCACGTGCCACTTGCGCGGACGAAATACGGTGAATGCTGCAATAAGATTAAGTGGAAAAGCCCACAGAAGATTGTAGTTATTACCACAGGAGTTATGATCTGTTCCAAACCACATAAACAGCAGGAAGCAACCCAATAGTCCGGAAATGAGTAACAGACCAAATGTCCACACAGCTTTCAGCACCCGTAAAGGTTTTACAAAAAATATGAGGAGTGTTACCAGCAGTACACCCATCATCACCCATAAAGGCTGGTTGGGGCCAACCTTCTGCTTATCTGCACCCTTATTCAAAGTCCTGATATCGGAGACAATAACCCGCTGATGGTAAGTAGATCTTTTCATACCGGCAAACAGCATATCCGGCAGGAACATCGCTTCCTCATCTGTCATCTCTTTATCGATACGGCTGGCCAGCAATATATTGATACCCAGGCGGGACCAGTGTGCTGTTTTAAGATAGTCATTCAGTATGGCACGAAAGGTTACTTTTTTCGCATTCAGTACAGGGCCAAAGTGGAAGCTGGTATCGAGGTTGCGCGGAAAAATATCCCTTATACGGGTCGCGCAATTGTCGTACAGGAAATCGTATTTATAGGAGCGCTTTTCCGGCTTCAGATTCTCTGTCAGGTACTGCAGTATCCTGTATTTATCTTCCATCGGAAGGTCCAGCAATTCCTCCATCACATTCCGGTTCTCTTCCTGGTAGATACTCATAAAACTATTGAAGTCTTCTTTTCCTACAAAGTATAGAAGCTTACCCCGGGTAAACTTGGTATAGAAATCAGGATCACTGAAATTGAACAGTCCATAATTATATACTTCATCCGTATGATGTACACTATCAATTACCCGTACACCCGAATGCCCGAACATACTGTAGAGTTCTGTACCCGTACCGGCAGTCAGCAGGCTGATCCGGATATGACTGGTATCCTGTTGCTGGCCCCAGCAACATACCGAACACAATGCAAGTAAAAATGTAGCTATAATACGCATATGATCTGTTTGAAATCTGTTTGCTGCAAACCTATAATAAAATAGTCAAAACACCGCTCATTTATATGATACCAAAACAGCATACTGTAAATCAATGACTTTCCATATTAACTATTTTTTATCATTATTGATACAACAAAACAAACCCAATTCGAGTTTATACTAATATCAATAGTTCTTGATAACTATCTCGATAGTTTGTTAAGAGTATTGTTTTTTTGTTTTTAGGTGAAATGCAACGCCCGTCTGTTTATACAGATGGGCGTTTGTTTTTATACAGAAACAAAAAGGGCTGCGTTGATGCAGCCCCTGGATATAGTATATTTTATATGGAAGTTAAGCCGTTAACTTCTCCTTGTGTTTTTTTATCTGACTTACTACAGAATCGAATGCAGATTCAAAAGACTCTTCGAATATCTTCGACTCATGTTTGGCGAACAACGAGGTTTTAGGAATATTGACTTTAATATGTACCACCTTATCGTTAATCTTTTCATTTACATGTTCGAGGATTAGCGTGACCTCTACATCAACGATACGATCGTGAAACGTTTTAAACTTTTCCACTTTCTTCTCAATGTGATCAATGAGTTTTGTGTCTGCGTCGAAATGGACAGTTTGAATTTGAACGTTCATAAGTAAAAAATTTAATTAGGTTAAAATAATTCAATTTAAAGAGTACCCAAACGGGCTCTTAGTCGTCTTTACTTGCTTTGGGATGTGCCTTTTGATAGATTTTCTTTAAATGTTCGATATTACTATGGGTATAGACTTGGGTGGCAGCCAAACTACTATGCCCTAAAAGTTCTTTAATTGCGCTGATTCCGGCTCCATTATTCATCAGCTGGGTAGCAAATGTGTGCCTCATCACGTGCGGACTACGTTTCGAAAGTGTAGTGATATCACTACCGATATACTCTTTTACCCTCCGGTAAACATAGTTATCGTATAGTGGCTTTCCTGAGTCTAAAGTTAATAAAAATTTGTTTTCAACAGAAGCTCTTTCTTTTTTTTCCTGCATATATTTTCGGATCAGATCTGCCAGCTGAGCACCTATAGGAATAGCACGCTCCTTACTTCTTTTTCCCATCACCACAATCTGTTTCCGATACAGATCTATATCCGCTTCCTGCAGGCCAATCAGCTCTGCACGGCGTATACCCGTCTGGTACAGCAACTCCATAATCAGCTGGTCCGTACGGCCCTTAAAGCTATCTTCAAACTCCGTTTCGGCAAACAATTTTTCACTTTGCTCCTGTTCCAGGAAAACCGGGATGCGCTTAGGTGCCTTGGGTGCCTTGATTTGCAACAGGGGATCCACGGCAACATGCTGCCGTTTCAGCAAAAACTTATACCAGGATTTAAGAGCAGAAATCTTACGCTGCATAGAGCGTTCTTTATGCGCATCTTTTTCTCTCAGTGATACCAGCCAGGAACGAATATGTATGGGTTTAACATCAGCAATATCGCCGATCTCGTATAGCTCCGTTAAATAAGTAGAAAATTGATCCAGATCACCCTTATACGCAATAAGCGTACGGTCAGAGACGCGTTTTTCAAAGCGCAGATATCGTTCAAATTGATCAATGAGTTGGGATAACATATCAGCCATCAGGGTTAGTTCTGCGATATAAAAATACACATTAAGCCATAATGTTTTCAGGCTTTGACTAATTTATAACAAAAAAACGGGCTAACTGAATCAGTTAGCCCGTTTAAGTGCCTTTTTCGAGAAAAGGGGAAATTATAATTCCACTTTTCCAGCAAGAATTTGCTGACGATATGCGGCTTTCAGTACTTCCTCTCTCTTTTGGATAGATGGTTTCGTGAAAGACTGGCGTCTGCGCAGTTGGTTCAACGTACGAGACTTCTCAAATTTCTTCTTATACTTTTTGAGCGCTTTGTCAATATTCTCGCAATCCTTAGAATCGATAATTAGCATGCTTTAATACCTCCTTTTGGTGAAAAATAGACGGCAAATATAGAACATTTTTCGGACAACAACACATTAAAACCATGTTTTATATAAAAAAAGTCCTCAATAAGACTATTGAGGACTTCTATAATAATGGTATAATGTCTTTACTACAGGATCAGCATTGCATCTCCGTAGCTGAAGAAATTGTATTTTTCTTTGATTGCAGTATGATAGGCTTCCATTGCCAGGTCATAACCACCAAATGCACAGGCCATAATCAGCAAACTGGTTTTAGGCAGGTGAAAGTTTGTGATCAGTGAATTTGCAATAGAGAACTCATGCGGCGGATGAATGAACAGGTTTGTCCAGCCTTCTTCCGGCTTCAGAAAACCCTGTGCGGTAACAGAGCTTTCCAGGGCGCGCATAGTAGTTGTACCTACAGCACAGATGCGTTTTTTCTGCTCCAGTGCTTTGTTTACAATACTACAGGCATACTCATCTACACGGAAATATTCTGCATCCATTTTATGTTTGCTCAGGTCTTCAACCTCAATTGGTCTGAAAGTACCTAAACCGGTATGCAGTGTAATTTCTGCAAATTTCACCCCTTCAATCTCCAGGCGTTTGATCAGCTCACGGCTGAAGTGCAGACCAGCAGTCGGCGCTGCTACAGCACCTTCATACTTGGCATATACCGTCTGGTAGCGCTCTTTATCTTCTTCCTCTGGCTTGCGCTTAAACAGTTTAGGCAGCGGGGTTTCGCCCATACTGTCCAGGACTTGTTTAAAAGCAGCATCATCACCGTCAAAAAGGAAACGGATTGTACGACCACGGGAAGTAGTATTATCAATTACTTCTGCTACCAATTCATCATTATCTCCGAAGTACAGTTTATTACCTACTCGGATTTTACGGGCCGGGTCAACGATTACATCCCATAAGCGGTTTGCTTTATGCAACTCTCTCAGCAGGAATACTTCAATCTTTGCGCCGGTTTTTTCTTTTTTTCCGTACAGACGTGCAGGGAACACTTTAGTGTTGTTCACCACCATCACATCTTTGTCCTCGAAATAATTTAAAACGTCTTTGAAAACTTTGTGTTCGATCTTGCCGGTATCGCGGTGAATCACCATCAGGCGGCTTTGATCTCTCTCTTTAGCAGGGTTTTGCGCGATCAGCTCGATCGGCATGTCAAATTTAAACTGTGATAGCTTCATATCTTACAGGATATGTGTGTGTTTTGAGGGTTATTTTAAAAATAAGTCTGCAAAGGTACTCTATTTTAGCAGTAAAGCCAAATATATACCAAAACACCTATATCACAAAAACTTACATCATTTTATTTTCGCCGGATGGCCAGGATAGCCAGGCTGCCAAATACTGCGGGCAACACCATATTGATTACCCATAAAAGATAAGAGCCTCCCAGTATAGCCAGGCTTGCTGTAGTCAGTCCTGTCTGTACAAACAGGAATATACCGGTATAGCCACGCACGCCCAGCTCCAGCATGGCAATAGAGGGCACAACAGCCAGGGTCCAGAACATAAGGCCCGACATCATAAAACCAGGTACCCAGGGCACTCCGGCACCCAGGATATTTACAAGTAATAAAAACTGAAGATTATATATGAGGAACCGCCCCAGTGCTAAACCAAGAATATACAAGAGGTCTTTTTTCTGGTAAGACTTCAATACACGAAGGGCCACATTCACCTTTCGGAGCGTGCGGTTACGGGTAGACCAGGAAGAGAGCCTGCCAACCTTAAGATACAGCACCAGGATCAGCACGGCAATAAATACGGCTGCAATCAGGGCAATTAAACTGGCCTTGTTCCCAAAGTGAATATTATAATAGATCAGCCCTATGATGCCAAAGCTCGCCGTAATACACATCTGCGCAATACTGCCGATCATACTGGCCAGAGCAGCCTTTAATTTATAGCGGTCAGGAACATGCATAATGCGACCGGCAAAGTCCCCAACCCTGTTGGGCGTAACCAGCGAAAAGGCCATTCCGGTAAGCATAGACAGGTAAGCCCTGTAAAAAGGAAGTGGGTTGATGCGTGATAAGAGCTTACGCCATTTTAATGCCTCCAGGGTCCAGTTGAGGGGGGCGAGCAGTAGTACCAGCAGGAACCATTTCAGCGTGCGTCCATTTAATTGTTCGCGCAGTGTTGCCCACTGTTTTGCAAGGTCTCCCCTAAGGGTCAGTTGCCTATATATAAGAAACAATAATAAAACAAGAAGCGCCGGTGTGAAAATATAACGGAGCCATATTTTTTTGGTAGTTTTGTTCATAAATTGGCAATGGCTTGGGGCTTCTTCAGCCATCTAAATCGTTTAAATCCACAAGTTTGGTCATTATAGGAATAGATCCCGGGACACTCGTAATGGGTTATGGTGTAATATCGGTTGACAAAAGTACAATTTCTCTGCTGGAAATGGGCGTATTGCACCTTTCCAAGCATAAAGATCATGGCGACCGGCTCAATTATATTTTTGAGCGGGTAAGTGCCCTTGTGCAAAGACACCAACCGATTGCCGTGGCACTGGAGGCTCCGTTTTACGGAAAAAATGTACAAAGTATGCTGAAACTGGGCAGGGCCCAGGGAGTAGCTATTGCAGCGGCTATGGCGCATGGTAGCCGTACGGTAGAATATGCTCCAAAAAAAATAAAGCAATCGGTAACCGGTAATGGCAATGCCTCTAAAGAACAGGTCTGGAAAATGCTGCAGCATATCCTGAAATTTGAGGCCAATCCTGATTATCTTGATGCAACAGATGCTGTAGCGGTAGCCCTATGCCATCATTACCAGTCCCGTGGCGGAGAGACCGTAGCCCGTATTACCGCTAAAAAGAAAGTCGTTAAAGGCTGGGCAGATTTTATTGCCAGTAACCCGGACCGAATAAAGGAAGTGAAAAAATGAAAAATTTAAGATTAATATTTATCCTGGCATCCCTCTGTACCGTGGGGATTGTAATTACTCAGGTATATTGGGTACGCAGGGCATATGTATTTGAGAACAAAAAATTTGACCTCAATGTAAATATTGCACTGAGAGATGTAGCAGTGAAAGTTTGGGAGTACAAGCAGTCGCAAGCCGCGATGTACAATGTTGTGACCCGAGTATCGTCAGATTATTATTTTGTAAAGATCAATGAACATATAGAGCAGGAGATTCTGGAGCATTTCCTGAAAGAGTCCTTTACGACCAATGATCTCTACACAGATTTTGTATACGGTCTGCATGATTGTATGAATAATGATATGGAGTACAAACGCTTCATTAACCTGAGTAACCGTACTGCCCGTCCAACAGATTTCGTGGACATTCCCAAAACAAAAATCGAGAACTACTACTTTGTGGTATACTTCCCTACCCGCAAAGACTACCTCGCGTCTCAGCTTACCTTCTGGATGATCTCCTCTGTCTTCCTCGTTGGTGTACTGCTGTTTATGGCCTATATCGTATATGTGATCCTGAACCAGAAGCGCCTGAGCCAAATGCAGAAAGACTTTGTGAAAAACATGACGCACGAGTTTAAAACACCGCTGGCGAGCATACAACTGGCATCATCTGTATTGAAGAAGCCTACCATTATTCAGAATCCGGGGCGCCTGCTCAATTATGCAACTATTATTGAGTCTGAAGCTAAAAGGCTTGAAATGCAGGTAGAACGTGTATTACAGATGTCGCTGGGACAGAAAAGAGAGCTGGAGCTCAATAAAAAGATGACCGATATACGTCCTATCATTACAGACGTGATCTCGATGTATCATACCAAACTGGAAAGCCGTCAAGGCATCGTACTCGCCGATCTGGGCGAGCAGCCTGTGATGCTGAATATTGATATAGAACATATGAGCATTGCTCTGAGTAACCTTATCGACAATGCAATCAAATACACACCGGAAGAGGTGAGCCCTAAGATATCTGTCATTCTGAAAGATCAGCCCAAACAGGTAAGCCTTACCATCTCTGATAATGGCATTGGTATTGACAAAAGTAATGTCCGGCACATCTTTGAGCGTTTCTATCGTGTATCTACAGGTAACGTGCATAATGTAAAAGGATTTGGTATCGGGCTTAACTATGTAAAAGCCATAATGGATTTGCATGAGGGCAAAATCATTTGTGAAAGTGAGCCTAACCATGGCTCATCTTTTACCATCATCCTTCCAAAACCGGAGGCTGAAAAATGAGAATCTTAGTACTGACCAACCGCATTCCCTATCCTTTAAACGACGGGGGTAATCTCGCGGTTAATAATATGCTGGAGGGTTTACTGCTGCAAGATGCAGAGGTAAGTCTGTTATCTATGAATACAACCCGCCACCGGGTTACGGAACAGCAATTCCCGGCATTATTCAACCAATTAAAACAGGTTGTTACTGTCGATGTTGATAATCGTATAAAGCCGGTCGCGGCACTGACGCATCTGCTTCGGGGCAAATCGTATAACATAGCCCGGTTTATCAATGCCGCATTTGCAGCTGCACTGACCAGGATACTGCAGGAGCAAACCTTTGATGTGGTATTGCTGGAAGGTTTATTTGTTACGCCCTATGTGCCCCTGATCCGTAAACACAGCAAGGCTGTAATTTGCTATCGCCAGCATAATGTAGAGTTTGAAATATGGGAACGACTGGCCCGGACAACGGGAAATCCGGCAAAGAAATGGTACTTGCATCAGCTGGCTGCGGCCTTGAAAAAATATGAATTAAAACATAAAAACGATTACGATCTCATCGCTGCTATTTCTCCTGTTGATGCGGCACATTATCGCCAGGCAGACTGTAGCATTCCTATTGTAACGGTGCCATTTGCCTTACCTGCTGCCCAGATCAGTAAAGATGAAGTAAACAATATCGCCCTGAGCCTTTATCATATCGGGGCAATGGACTGGCAACCGAACCAGGAAGGCATATTATGGTTCCTGGAGCATGTATGGCCTATTGTATTGCAGCAAGTACCCTTGGCACAACTACACCTTGCCGGCCGCAATATGCCCGAGTCCTTTACCACCGGCCACTGGCCTGGTGTTACTGTGGCGGGCGAAGTGGCTGATGCCAGGGCATTTGAACAAGATAAAAATATCCTGATCGTACCCATCCATTCCGGCGGCGGCATAAGGGTAAAAATACTCCAATCAATGGCCCGCGGCAAGGCCGTGATCACGACTTCTGTAGGACTGCAGGGTATCGAAGCAGCCACCGATGGCAAAGAAGTCCTCGTGGCGGACACTGCTCCGGCATTTGCAACACATTGCATTAGCCTTTTAAATAATATAAATATGGTGACTGAAATGGGCGAACAGGCATTTCAGCTCATCCGCAGGCACTATGAACTGGAGCATGTAAGTGCTTATTTTGTGCATACCCTGCGTCAGCACAAGCTTTCAGATACCCGATGACAGAAACACAAAACAATTCATTCAAAATTGACATTAAGATGTTATTTTTGTAGGTTACGGACCATAAAAACCTCCGTAAGACCAATGAACTTTACTTTTTTCGGACACGCGTGCTTTTCTGTGAATTTTGGTGATACTACTATCCTGTTTGATCCTTTTATCAGTCCTAATTCCCTGGCTAAAGAGGTGGATATGGCTGCGATAAAAGCAGATTACATTTTTGTATCACACGGTCATGGCGATCACGTTGCAGACCTGATCGCGCTGGCAAAGCAAACGCAGGCTACAGTAGTATCCAACTTCGAGATCATCGATTGGGTAACCAAGCAAGGCTACGAAAAAGTACATCCGATGAATTTCGGTACCAAAACATTTGATTTCGGTAAAGTTCATTTTGTACCCGCAGCACACAGCAGTGCCCTTCCAGATGGCAGCTATGGAGGTAACCCCGGCGGCTTCCTGATCAAAACCCGGGAAGGTAGCTTTTACTATACCGGAGATACCAGCCTTACTGCAGAATTTACCATGATTCCAAAATACGGCAGCCCTGATTTTGCGATTATGCCTATCGGAGGTAACTTCACTATGGATGTGGATGATGCTGTGATCGCCGCAGAAATGATCGGTTGTAAACAGATCGTGGGCGTACACTATGATACCTTCGGGTATATCGTGATCAACAAGGATGCGGCACAGGCTGCATTCCAGGCATCCGGAGCAACATTGCTCCTGCCAAAAATCGGAGAAACCATTACGGTCAAATAAGCCGGAAGACACAATAGAACAAGACTATTTAAAGAAATTGTACAACGTATGACTAAAGTATTAGCTATTGCCAATCAGAAAGGGGGAGTCGGCAAAACCACTACTGCCATTAATCTTGCGGCCAGCCTTGCGGTTTTGGAATACAAAACATTGCTTATTGACGCAGATCCACAGGCCAATAGCACTTCCGGCAACGGATTTGACCTGAGAAATATACAAGTCAGTTTATACGACTGTCTGGTGAATGAAATGCCGATCAGGCAGATCATGCTGGAAACAGAAACACCAAACCTGTATGTACTGCCTTCTCACCTGGACCTGGTGGGCGCCGAGATCGAACTGATTAATCACCCTAACAGGGAGCACATCCTGAAGCAGGCCATTGCGGAACTGCATCAGGAGTTTGACTTTATCATCATCGACTGTTCCCCGTCTTTAGGTCTGATTACCGTGAACGCACTTACTGCTGCTGATGCTGTAATCATTCCGGTACAGTGCGAGTTTTTCGCCCTGGAGGGTTTAGGCAAGCTCCTGAACACCATCAAGATCGTACAGACAAGATTAAACCCTGCACTGCAGATCGAAGGTATCTTAATGACGATGTATGATGGCCGTTTACGCCTGAGCAACCAGGTTGTAGAAGAGATTAAAAATCACTTCGAAGAACTGGTATTCAAAACAATTATTCACCGTAACACCAAACTGGGAGAAGCACCTAGCTTTGGTAAGCCGGTATTGATGTATGACACCGAAAGTACCGGTGCGATCAATTACCTGAACCTGGCCAAAGAGATTCTGCAAAAGAATAACCTGACCAAGATTAAAAATTCTGAAAGTAATATAAATGCATAATATGCCCCCAAGCAACAACAATAAGAAGCAGGCCTTAGGCAAAGGCATCAGGGCGCTGCTGAATAATATTGATGAAGAACTGAAGTCCAGCGATGCCGGATTGACAGATAATAGTGCAGTAAAGAGAACTCCCGTGAATATCGGCCGCATCCCGGTCGATCAGATCAAGGTCAATCCCAAGCAACCAAGATACGACTTCGATGAAGTTGCTTTGCGAGAGCTCTCAGAAAGTATAAAACTGCACGATATCATACAACCGGTAACGGTGGTAAAACTGGCCAATGGCGACTATCAGCTGATCTCCGGAGAACGCAGATGGAGAGCCTCCAAAATGGCCGGCCTTAAAGACATACCTGCATATATCCGCGAAGCGAATGATCAGGAACTGCTGGAAATGGCGCTGCTGGAAAACCTGCAAAGGGAAAACCTGAATGCCATTGAGATAGCACTCAGCTATAAGCGACTGATGGAAGAATGTACCCTGACACAGGAACAGGTAGCAGAACGCATGAAGAAAGAACGTAGTACGGTAGCCAACTACCTGCGTTTGCTGAAACTGCCTCCGGATATCCAGAAAGCAGTTCGGGACGGTTCGCTCAGTATGGGACATGCCCGCTCTATTATTGCATTGGAAAATGTAGATGAGCAGCTGTATGTCTATCGCGAAGCCATGACTAAAGGTCTTTCTGTACGCCAGGTAGAAGCCATGGTAAAAGCGATGCAGCAGGAACGTAAGCCTGCGGCTGCACCTAAGGACGGAAACAAATTACCTCCAGCCTATAAGCGCATCGAAGACAACATGGCCAGTCACTTTTCTGCCAAGGTACAGCTGGACCGTAAAAAGACCGGCAAGGGAAGCATCACTATTGAATTTTACAGTGATGAAGAACTGGAAAAGATCATGGAACTGATGGGAATTTAATTCCCCATAATAATTTCAAGGGAGGCCTGCAGAAAGTATATATTTTTTCCTTATCTTGCTTGCTATTCCCATATTTTTTTAGCATCTTGAGCAAAATTTAAACGTATGCCCATTAGATTCATGAAATCCAAAATTATTGCCGGACTGCTAGCATTCTCTGCACTGCAAGGCTGCCAGAAGGTAAGTAATATTGGCAAAGATAATGATACGGTTATCCTTACCCCTCATACAGTTATTGCATCTACAGATGAAGGCTGGCTGGTAAAGACTAATGACGGACGTACCTTCAACAGCATGTTTCCACCGGATGGCTATGCCGCCTCAATGGTTTCTGCTGCAGGTCCGAATGTGATTATGCTGAAATCCAGAATTTTCTATAGCGATAACAACGGAAAGAATTTTAATCCATCTACTTACTTAGACTTTAATCCGAAACCATGGCGCTACTGGGTGTTTGACTGCCCGGCTCATAAACGCACTTATATGGCTTCTAAAATCGGTAATGGCGTAGCTTATTCCGAGGATGGTGGTATTACCTGGAAAGAAGATAAGAAATGGCAGGCCAATACTTCTCCGAATGTAATGATCACCAGTTTTGCACAATTGCTGAACAATGCTGTATTTGCCTTCAATGACGATTACAACGTACTGTACCGCAGAGATAATGTTGACGACAACTGGAATGCGGTAGTAGTAGAAGGTGTATTCCCTTCAGCATCTGCTTACTTCCTGACCTCTAACAATACAGACCTCTTCATTGTAGATTACAATGGCTTTGGTGGTGCCTGGTACAGCCTTAACGAAGGAGTGAACTGGACTAAATTTGGCGTGGGTTCATTGCCTACAGCCGGCACTGAAAAATTTGTAGGTGCAGCTTCCGGTGCTTCCGGTACACTGGCTGTAGCAACAGAAAATGATGTGTACTTTGCCAGTACCTCGACTTCTTTTGTAAAAGCGAATACAGGTTTGGACATCGGCACGAAGATTTCCGGCATTACCGCAAAATACAATGTGTATAAGGACGGGAACAGAGTTAACTTCCTGTATATTGCTACCTCAAAAGGTGTTTACAGAAGTGATGACAACGGTTTCTCTTGGGATAAAGTTAGTTTCAACGAATATAATACGGCTTATACCGCTATATATTAATATTGCCCATAACGACGACGTACAAAGCGCTTACAGTGACCCTGTAAGCGCTTTGTATTTTCCCTGAATACAGAAACAATCTATAAAGTAAAAGCGCGTCATAAAATATGACGCGCTTTTACTTTAATTAAAGATATTATATCAGCTTAAAGGCTGCTTGATTTTTTCAATTGACCATCGCCGGTAACAACACCCATATTATTGGTGATCTCATTACCGAACTCATCCGTTTTCAGTAATGTAGCACCAGTCATCAGGTTGTAGAAGTCAATAGTAACCTGCTTGCGCATAATCGTCGCCTGCAGTGCAGAGGTGATCATATCTGCAGCTTCTTTCCAGCCCATATATTCCAGCATCATGCAACCACTCAGGATTACAGAAGATGGGTTCATAGAGTTAGTACCTGCAAATTTAGGTGCTGTACCATGTGTTGCTTCAAATACGGCATAACCGGTTTTGTAGTTAATATTCGCACCAGGAGCGATACCGATACCACCTACAGCAGCAGCCAGGGCATCAGAGATGTAGTCACCGTTCAGGTTCAGTGTAGCCACTACAGAGTAGTCACGCGGAGCCAGCAGGATTTGTTGCAGGAAGTTATCCGCAATTACATCTTTTACCAGCAGTTTGCCTTCTGCCAGTGCTTTACGCTGTATTTCGTTGGCAGCTTCTTCACCCTGATCTTTCTTCAGTTGATCCCACTCATCCCAGGTAAAGGTTCTGTCACCATACTCCTGGCGGGCAACTTCGTAACCCCATGTCTTGAATCCACCTTCAGTGAATTTCATGATATTACCTTTATGTACCAGTGTTACAGATGGCAGGTTATGCTCCAGTGCGTAATCAATTGCAGCACGTACCAGGCGTTTTGAACCTTCTTCTGAAACCGGCTTAACACCGTAAGAAGAAGAGCCCGGGAAACGCACTTTGCTTACACCCATTTCTTCCAGCAGGAATTTCTCAAATTTTGCAGCTTCAGGAGTACCCGCTTTCCATTCGATACCAGCATAGATATCCTCTGTATTTTCACGGAAGATAGTCATATCTACATACTCAGGATGCACTACAGGAGAAGGTACACCTTTGAACCATTGTACCGGGCGCAGACAAACATATAAATCTAATGTCTGACGCATAGCAACATTCAGAGAGCGGATACCGCCACCAATTGGTGTAGTCAGAGGGCCTTTAATAGATACGATATATTCCTTAGCTGTTTCCAGTGTTTCATCCGGCAACCAGTTACCTGTCTGGTTAAACGCTTTTTCTCCAGCCAGCATTTCTTTCCACTCGATCTTTCTCTTTCCATCATAAGCTTTCTCAACTGCAGCATCAAATACCTTCTGCGCTACGCTCCAAATTTCCGGCCCGATGCCGTCTCCTTCAATAAAAGGAATAATTGGATTGTCCGGTACCTGTAGTTTCCCATTGGAACCCATTGAAATTTTCTCTGCCATAATTGAAATTGATTTATGTGTTTAAAAAGATACGCGAATTTACAGAAACATGCTGAATTTTTAGTCATTCTGGTCATTTTTCCTATATATTATAGAGGGCCGGTCCGCAATGCGGACCGGCCCTCTATAATTATTATAATCGATTCACGAGGTGAGTCAAATATATTAGTGAATTAGCGTCTGTAACCACCGCCTCCACCGCCACGACTACCGCCGCCGCTGTTGAAGCCACCGCCACCGCGGGAACCACCACCACCGTTGTCGAAACTACGGCTAGGTGCAGGTGTATAATTGCGTGAAGGTTCTGGTCTGCTATTGCCTCTGTCATATTGTTGCGGAGGGTTCACATCATTACCTCTGTTATATCGTGGAGCCGGAGCGTTATTGTCACGCATACGTTGTACCCCACCATTAGTACCCGGATTTCTCATGTATCCGCTGTTATTTGATGGATTAACCCGTCCCGGATTTCCGTTATTATTACCAACATTGCCTGTTCCCGGAGCGCCTCTTCTTACGTATCCACCGCTATTTCCCGGATTTGGATTGCCTGCACCAGGTGCTGGGCGTACGCCGAAGCTTGAGCTGCGTGCAGATCCGAAACCGGTTCTGGTGCCCGTGTTAACACTGCGACCATAGCGTCCGCCATCTCCGTTCCAACCATTATTCCAGCCACCGCCGTAATAAGGATAACCCCATCCGGCACCATAGGCACTACCCCAATACGGGTAACCCCAGCCATAGCCTCCGCCATAACCCCAGTAACTGTTCCAGCCCCAGCCGGAACCCCAATACGGGTTATAGCCCAGACCCCAACTAAAAGAGAATCCCGGACGATACCAGAATGGATCTGAATAATATGGGTTTGCCCAATAAGGACTATACATAGGGCTCCAGTAATTGTAACCCATATACATGCTATTGAAACGACGGAAGCGTGTAGTGTATGAATCATCATCATAATCGATGTACCCGTCGTTCTCATCATATTCGCTGTAACGCTCACGACTGCCGTTGCCGTCGTTATATGACTCCTCCTGGGTAGCAGGACGATTGCTTGATGGTGCATACGCGTCATCATCATATTGAGCCATCAGTGCTCCACTGCTCAACATGATTGCTAATCCGGTAATTAAAAACTTTTTCATGGCTATAAAAAATTTATTGGTGAAGCGCGCAAAAGCCTCTTCAAAAATATCCAACTTACCTAGTTAGATGCCATTCAAAAATACTACATTTGCGCTAATTATTTTTATATATTATATAGACTTTAACTAATTTAAAAGGTTTAAAACAATGAGTAAAGAAATTACGGCGCGGGCAGAAGATTATTCGAAGTGGTATAATGATCTTATCATTAAAGGAGAATTAGCCGATTATTCTGCTGTCAGAGGCTGTATGGTCATCAAACCTTACGGCTTTGCCCTCTGGGAAAACATGAGAGATGTACTGGACAAAAGGTTCAAGGAAACCGGTCATGTGAATGCATACTTCCCATTGTTTGTCCCGAAAAGCCTTTTCGAAGCTGAAGAGAAAAATGCTGAAGGCTTTGCAAAGGAATGTGCCGTGGTAACCCACTACCGTTTAAAAACCGACCCCGATAATAAAGGAAAACTGATTGTAGACCCGGAAGCAAAACTGGAAGAAGAACTGGTTGTAAGACCGACTTCTGAAGCGATCATCTGGAATACTTATAAAAACTGGATTCAATCTTACCGTGATCTGCCTATCCTGATCAACCAATGGGCCAATGTTGTACGCTGGGAGATGCGCACACGCCTGTTCCTCCGTACTGCAGAATTCTTATGGCAGGAGGGGCATACTGCCCATGCCACCAAAGAAGAGGCACTGGAAGAAACAGTGAAAATGCTGAATGTTTATGCTGAATTCGTGGAGCATTATATGGCATTACCGGTAATCAAGGGTGTAAAATCGGCCAACGAACGCTTTGCCGGTGCAGAAGACACTTACTGTATAGAAGCAATGATGCAGGATGGTAAGGCATTACAGGCTGGTACATCTCACTTTCTGGGACAGAACTTTGCTAAAGCCTTTGATGTAAAATTCAGTGATAAGAGCAACAATCTGGATTATGTATGGGCAACCAGCTGGGGCGTTTCTACCCGACTGATCGGAGCACTGGTTATGGCACATAGTGATGATGAAGGACTGATCCTGCCTCCGCGTATTGCACCGCTACAAGTAGTCATCGTACCGATTTATAAAGGTGATGATCAGAAGGCAATGATCGATGAAAAAGTGGATGAGCTGATGAGACAACTGAAAGCGAAAGGCATCCGTGTGAAGTATGACGATAATGATCAGACAAGACCAGGATGGAAATTTGCGGAGTATGAGAAGAAAGGCGTTCCGGTACGCATCACTATGGGTGCCCGCGATCTGGAAAACAATATCGTTGAGGTAGCCCGACGTGATGAGCGAACAAAAGAAAACTACGATCTGGATGTCCTGGCAGATAAGCTGGAGACATTGCTGGAAGATATTCAACAGAACATGTTCCTGCGTGCTCAGAACTTCCGTGACAGCAATATCCGCAGAGTAGATACCTGGGAAGAATTCCTGAGTACGCTGGATAACCAATCCGGATTTATTTCGGCACACTGGGACGGCACACCGGAGACTGAAGAGCAGATCAAAGAACTGTCCAAAGCGACTATACGTTGTATTCCACTGGACAATCCGCAGGAAGAAGGTAAATGTATTCTTACCGGTAAGCCAAGTACACAAAGAGTATTATTTGCAAGAGCCTATTAATAGCTTCAACAATATATTCAAATCCTGCAAGCGTGCTTGCAGGATTTTTCATGTATACAATTTCTTAAATACCTGTTGGAATTACAGGAAAGATATTTAATCTTTGAACCTCAAATTTCAGATCACAATGAATAATATAAAAATGATTGCGGTGGCCTTAGCTACTTGTGTACTGGGTTCTATATATACTCCGGCCAATGCCCAGATCCAGATCGGGAGTAGCATGTCCAGTGCCGGGCCAGGAAAGATCAGCAAGGAGGAGATGGCGAAATTCAAGCAGAGCACTACTTATTTCATTTTACAGGAACGGGATTATCAGCAACTGGATGCTTTCCAGGAAGCGATTGCCAAGGTATGGACGGTTACGCCATTCAAAATTATCAGGCAGGATGAAATGCGCAGCCTGGATAAACGAAAATCAAGTTTCTTTTTTTTCGGTGGTTTTGTAACTATACGCAGAGGCCAGAGTACGACTACTTATCATACTCACCTGTCCTATGATCTTTATATGCTGGAGGCCAATAAAAAGGGCCATCTGGAACAGCAATTGTTTGGAAAGTTTATGCTGCACCTGGATAGTGAATCGTACCGACAAACAATGCGCTTTGCTACAAGCAATAAGACTTTCGGACAAAAGATAACGCCTTACATGTACAGCGAGGCGGAGATGCAGAACTGGAATCCGTTAATGATCAGCGGCTACCTGAAAGTAATCAACGATGGCCTGCAACAGGAGACATTACGTTCTGCATTCGAAGAGCATATCGATAAAAATGAATTAAAGAAATTACAAACAGAAACGTTATACATTCCGGACTATGTGAATACAAAATTCAATATGTTCACTATGGATGAAAAGGACACAGAAGAAGATACGGATGATCTGAAATCGGCTTATCCCTTCCCGGCTAAATATGTAAGCAGTGCAGAGCTTAGGAAGCTTGCAGAACAGCATCCGGAGGGGATCTGGTATCTGTCTTACATCAAAAGCAGTACCGATAAGTACGTGGGTATTTTCAACAGCAAGACGGGAGAGATGATCATGAATTTTTATGTTCCGGTCTCCTACAACTTTAAAATGAAAGATCTGAAACGCGTTGCCACTAAGGTAAAATCATAAAATAAGCCGGCCCTGAGGTCGGCTTATTTTATGATATCACATTTGAATGAGCCACCTGTTTTTACTTTATTTTCCTTATCTTGCTATAGATAACCAAAAACCATCACATGCCTTGTAGTATTGCAGCCTGGCAATGATTACAGGATTATAGCTGATGAAACATTCACCGATAAAACAAAGACTGAAATTTATGGAAGTAAAACACATCCAGAGAAATGATAAGGGTGCTTTTAAAGTATTTGACGGGGAGGCGGTAGCAGGAGTACTGGAATATGAAATTACCACAAGTGAGGTATTGACCGCCTTACATACAGAGGTTAATCCCGCATACGAGGGTAAGGGCTTGGGCGCTATGCTGTTTAATGCATTGATTGATTTCGTAAAGGAGAAAGAATTAAAAATACGCCCTTTATGTCCTTTCGTAAAGGCCAGATTAAACAAAGACACTTCCTTACACTATCTTATTGCTTCCTGATATTATGAATCATAAAACGGCAGTGATTACCGGTGCTACACAAGGCATTGGTAAAGCAATTGCACAGAAATTTTTAGCAGAGGGTTACGATATCGGCATTTGTGCCCGTAACCAGCAAGCACTAACCGCATTACAATCAACCTGGCATGAGCGATACCCTGAACGGCGTATTGTTATTTATGCGGCTGATTTCTACCGCCAGGAAGAGGTCAAATCTTTTGCTGCTCTTATGTTGCAGGAATTAATGCATGTAGATGTGCTGGTCAATAATGCCGGCATTTTTCTTCCGGGCACGGTGATTGATGAACAAGAAGAGCAATTGTCATATATGATGGAGGTAAATGTAATGAGTGCCTATCACCTGAGCAGAGCTATTGTCCCTTCAATGAAGGGGAAAGGTGCAGGTCATATCATCAATATCTGTTCTGTCGCCGGACTTCATTCCTATGCCGGAGGCTCCAGTTACAGTATTAGTAAGTATGCGATGCTAGGCCTTTCCGACAATCTGCGTGAAGCCTGTAAACCTTATGGTATTGGCGTTACCGCCATTTGTCCGGGACCAACCATAAGTCCCAGCTGGGATGGCAGCGGTGTGGATGAAGACAAACTTATGGATGCTGAAGATATTGCGGCCCTGACCTGGCAATGCACTCAATTAAGTTCAAAAGCTTGTGTGGAAAGAATTGTGGTGAATCCTGTAAGGGATATGTAAGACGAACAACAAAACCCATAAACTATAAAGGCTGCCAAATGGCAGCCTTTATAGTTTATTCGCAAACTAAATTCTAATATTCATGAAGCACATATGGCTTATTTGCTGTAAAGCTTACTGTCACTCCACTACCTTCCAACGGATACCCTAATCTTAAGTCCATACCCGTTGCACTCTTTAGCTTCAGTGTGCCCTCAATTGTCTCTTCTGAACCGAACTCAGAATCATCAGTTGAAACTGTCAAATTACTTAAAGTAGTAAATGCATTTAAGACCCCATTTAGATCTGCCGTTTTGTTGTCTGTTTTATACTCGACAACATAGTTAACTGCATTCGGCATGCCCTCTCTTGTTTCAACCTTTAAAACAGCAGGAGTTGGGATATAATAATAGCATTCAGTTGTATCAGTTCCTACAATTACAGTAGTATCAATAGTCGCGCTATTAATTTCAATATTCTGTCCTGCCTGAAGCTTAATATACTTTTTCGCTGTATTTGAAAAATCATAGCTGTCGCCATCATACTTCTTACATGATGCAACCAATAGCAATGACCCCAAACCAAGCAATGCGATGTTATGTATTTTTTTCATAAAAATTGTTGTTTATAGGTCAAACCATAATTGATCATAGTAATGGAATACCCCTTTTGGGGCATTTATATTTGGCAGAATTTCATTGTCTGTAGGCCATAATAACCTATAAATAAGATTTCCTGCCGGTGCACCAGGTGGCACTGTAAGTGAAGGTACTTCATTCCCTTTGGTACCAGACCTTCTCCATGTATTGAATGCCTCCAAAGGACGGTCCATAAGATCAATCCATTGTTGTAAGTGAATTTCCTTAACAGCAGTGGAAGCCGATAGGGTTTTTGAACCAGCAAAAGTACTAGCATCTACAGAAGATACACCGTACAGCAAACATGCTTCTTTTAATGCCTCCTGGTATTTGGCTTCTGCAGTAGCTAAGCCTCCCGGAATAAGATTACGTGCTGCGGCTTCTGCCTGCATGAATAATAATTCCTGATAGGTCATTAAATATTCTGGGGCATCTGCAGCATATAATTCCATACTAATTGTTGCGTTTGCATCGAAATCTCCTGGCAACTCTGTTCCTACACCAACAAAATCTGTCGCTGTAGCTCCTTTAGTGAAATAATGAGGGATACGCGGATCATTCTGTGCCAACATTGGATCTAACACCGTTTTATTAGCAAAAAAGAATGCATTTGACCCACCGGCATATTGATTAAGTATCTCAAATTTAAGATTGCGGTTACCTGTACTGGTACCAAACTTAAAGGTGAAGTTATCAGCGGCAGATTTCATCATTTCATCATTAGTCATCAAATCAGCTAATGCAGTTGCTTTAGATGGATCTTTATCTACCATTGTCATCAAAATTCTAAACTTTAATGAATTTGCGAGAGTAAGCCACTTAGTTGAATTACCAGCATAAAAGTAATCTTCATATACAATTGTGGTTTGCCCTGCATTTTCGTTTTTCAGATTTACAATAGCTTCATCTAATAATGCAAGTAAGCTATTTAATACAGCTTCCTGTCCATCAAAATGTGGGTATGAGATTTCTTTATTCCAAGCTTCGGAATATGGAACATCACCATACATCATTGTAGTTTCGTACATGGTCTCTGCCAAAAGAACCTGACATTGTCCCATCGCTCCATATCTTACCGGAGTAGACTGCTGTGCAAAGTCAATTGCTTGCTTTAGATTGGCAGCGCTATTCACGTAATTTGTTCTCCAGATATTACCAGTAGAATATGGACTTATATCATATACATCTCCAGCTCCCCAACCGGCGTTTCCTCCGGAGGCTACTGTTTGTGCCGCCAAGGCTATAGACACATATAAATCACCTCCTACTCTTGTATTCGACAAGTTAACTGCAGCTCCGCTAAACAACAACTCAGGTGTTGCTGCGGGCGACTCATTAGGATTTATATTCATTTTTTCAAATGACTTCTTACAAGAACCTAATGAGATTGCTCCTAATGCTAATATTATTATCTTCTTCATAAGTTTAGAATTTTACTTTTAAATTAATACCATAGGTCGCTGTAGCAGGGAAGCTGTTAAACTCCACTCCATCTCCTGCACTTCCTGCTCCAAAATAACTCATCTCTGGGTCTACATGCGGTACATAAGATTTAATCAACCATAAATTTCTTCCTTCAAACCCAATTTCAAGACCTTTTACGGCTTTCTTAAATGGTCTGATTTTTTCAGGGAAGGCATATGAAAGAGTAACTTCTCTTAATTTTACAAAAGATGCATCAAATACATTACCTTCTGTGTTAGAAGTAGAAGAATAAGTGTTCCAGAAATCCTGCATACTTTGTACTGGTGTAGCATTTGGAGAGTAGGTACCGTCACCGTTATCATTCACTCCTTTGTCTACAAAAGTAGCATCTCTATTTGCAACTGTTTCTGCGGCCATACCTGAAGATCTTAAAGCTGCTACTGTTCCAGAGTAGAATACTCCTCCTTGTCTGATATCAACTAAAAAACCTAAAGACACTCCCTTAAAGGAAAATTTATTGCTGATACCCAGCATAAAATCAGGATTGACCTTACCAATAAACTGATTTTGTACAACTTCTCTCAGCCCAGTGGTTTTATTGATTACAATTTCGCCCTCAGGAGAACGTTTCCATTTGGATCCATATATAGCGAAACTTCCACCAACCGGTGCTTTCACCTGTAAACCACTCCAGCCTGATTGCACTGCATACTCTTGCAAATAACCATCCAACTCATTAACAACTTGTTTGTTATGCGAGAAATTGGCCATGAAGTCCCATTGGAAAGCACTTTTACTATTGCTGAATGGACTTACTCTTAACATTGCTTCCAGCCCTTTATTTGTAATTGAACCGGCATTAATTTGCTTATTAAAGTATCCAGTTGATGCAGGAACTGTAATACGCATAATCTGATTTCTGGTTATAGTATTGTAATATGTCACATCTAAACCTATTACATTACCAAAGAATCTCAAATCAGTACCAATCTCATAGGAAGTAGCTATTTGAGGCTTTAAAGTCTCGTTAGGCAAAACAAGAGGAGCAGCAAAAGCGCCTCGTCCTAAGAATGGGAAATTACCAGGTAGAGAGAATTGTGTAAAGAACGAAGTCAATGGACTATATGTCAATAAGGTAGTATATGGATCAGTATCCGAACCTACTTTCGCCCAGCTTGCTCTTAATTTACCAAAGGACAATACTTTATTGGAATTCATTAGCTCACTGAATACAAAAGATCCAGAAACAGAAGGATAGAAGTATGAGTAGTTCCCGGTATATACTAAGGCTGAAGACCAGTCATTTCTACCTGTAACAGACAAGTATAAATAATCCTTATATGAAGCGCTCAACTCTCCGTATAAACCAATCAAGCGAGAACCTGCATAATCTCTGTCAGCAATAACAGTTTCTACATTTCCTGGTCTGAACACTCCATCTTTCACGTCCAGGAGGAAGTTAGAACCCGCAACCGTACTTTGATCAATTCTTCGATCTAGCAAGTTGGTTCCGACCATTCCTCTTAAATTCCAGTCTTTGTTTATCTGTTTTTGGGCTGTAACAATAAAGTCATTATTAAAACGCTTATTAAAGATGTCGGCAGTCAGATAGCTCCCTTTCATATCCCCGGCAGTACCTGCTCTTACATAGCCCAAACGGCTGTCGTTAAATGCATCGAAACCAAATGTATTACTTATGGTTAACCAATCTGTTGCTTTATACTCCAAATTAGCACTACCCATGAAGCGATTCACTTTATTTCCGTTAAGGTTTTTATTTAAAATCCAGAATGGATTATTTCCTGTTTTATCAGTTGTAAGGTTATTCTGTACTCCGGCTTCTGTCTGATAATTCGCCTTCAGATCATTTACATCTACAGTTACAGGAATAGCGTATATAGATGATGATAAAACATTTGGATTATTAGAACTTTGTGCCGGACGACCGTTAGAATTCGAATTAGTATAAGTTAAAGTGAAGCGGGAAGAAAACTTATCAGTAAACTTATGCCCAACATTTGCGCTCAAATTATACCGGTTTAATTCTTGATTCAATACAATGCCTTTACTATTTAAAGCTCCAAAACCAATTCTATAATCACTTTTATCATTTCCTCCAGAAACAGCTATGTCATTAATTGCTGTACTTCCAGTCTGGAAGAAGTTATCAATATTATCAGGATGTGCCTGTAATGTCACTGTCCTGCCTAAATAATCCGTCACAGGCGTATTCGCCATATCAGAGATTTTAGGACCCCAACCATTTGCAAATCTCAAATTGTAGACTCCATAGTTTCCTTGAGCATACTCCGATTGCAATTCAGGTTTGATCAGTATTTTCTCCACCCTATAAGATGAATTTACACTTACTGACAATGCCGCATTTTTCGACCCTCTCTTTGTAGTAATGATAATTGCACCATCTTTAGCTAAAGAGCCATATTGAGCTGTTGCTGCAGGTCCTTTTAATACGGACATTGTTTCAATATCATCAGGATTAATATCTCCAGCTCTATTTCCATAATCTACTCCAACTCCGGCACCACCACCGCTGCCGCCTTGTGCAGCATTACTAATAGGTACTCCGTCAATTACAAAGAGTGGCTGACTACTACCAGATAAAGAGGAGGCTCCCCTGATAATGATTTTAGAAGATCCGCCAACACCACCAGACTGACCATTTACACGAACACCGGCAACCTTACCGGCAAGCGCATCCACAACATTATTTGCTCTTGCATTCTCTAACTGCTCTTTGCTTACTTGCTGAGTCGAGTATCCTAAAGATTTTTCGCTTCTTTTAATACCAAGGGCCGTTACAACGACACCTGTAAGCTCTGTACTTTTTGAATTCTGGAATGAAACTGTAACAGACTTGCTTCCGTCTCCGGCGGCGACCTCCTGGGTGCCCAAGCCTAAAGAAGAGATAATGAGGGTGTTGCTCCCTTCCGGAACGCTAATGGTGAAGTTCCCGTTATCATCTGTAACGGTACCGGATTGCGTGCCTTTGATCACCACACTGGCTCCAAGCACTGCTTCTCCCGTTTCGTCCAGAACGCGCCCTTTAACGACGCGGCTTTGTGCGAAAGCAGCTACGCTAGTGGCCGCTACCAACGCGATGGGTAGTAGTAATTTTTTCATAAATATTTCTTTTATTGTCTAAACCAAACTTAAATAAAATTTAACACAATAGCAAAAAAATTACAAAAAAATTACATTAGTTACTTTACTAATTGATTATTAAATAGTAATAAAAAAACACTTAACACATATATTAATACACATATTTTACCATATGTTAAGATTATTTATCCATAAAAGAAAGGAAGGCGCAAAAAAAATAGCCCGGAGGCTATTTGAACTGTTGCATGGAAACTAATTTATAATATGTACCCTTCCGGTCCATTAATTCGTGGTGATTACCCCGTTCTACAATCGATCCTTTATCCATCACAATGATCTCATCGGCATTATATATTGTAGACAATCTGTGTGCAATAACAATGCTGGTTCGATTCTTCATTAGCTCATTGATTGCTTCCTGTACAACTTTTTCAGATTCTGTATCCAGGGCAGATGTGGCCTCATCGAGAATAAGAATCGGAGGGTTTTTTAATATTGCCCGGGCAATCGTAATACGCTGACGCTCTCCCCCACTAAGGCGAGAACCGCGCTCTCCTACTCCTGAAGCATAACCTCCTTCTTTCTGACTGATAAACTTATGTGCATTGGCTATCGTTGCCGCATGAATAATACTTTCTTCCTTGGCGCCACCGGTGCCTAATGTAATATTGTTATAGATTGTATCATTAAACAGGATCGGCTCCTGAGATACTACACCGATTTGTTTTCTGAGGTCGAAAATACGGCAGGCTCTGACATCGGTCCCGTCCACGGTAATGCTACCGGAAGTCACATCATGAAATCGCGGTATGAGATCTACCAATGTAGATTTTCCCGCTCCCGAAGCACCAACGAGTGCTACGGTTTTCCCTTTTTCTATCGTCAGGTTGATATCTTTAAGAATAGCCTTATCTCCGTAATAAAAATTTACATTTTTAAACTCGATCGCATGATTGAATCCCTTTACCGGAACAGGATCTGCCTGTTCTGTTATATTGTTTTCTGTAGACAGGAATGATTCTACCCGATCCAGTGCTGCGGCTCCTTTCTGCATATTATAAAATACACCGGACAGGTTTTTGAGCGGATTAATGATCTGGTAAAACAAACCTATATATACAATAAAGAAAGGACCTGTAAGGCTACTATTGCCACTAAAGATCAGGCGACCGCCAAACCAAAGTATAATGCAGACTACAATAATACCCAGGGTTTCGGACATCGGAGAACCCGCATCGCGGCGCATGGATATTTTGTTCTTGATCCGGAACAGATCGTTATTCAGTTTTGTAAAGCGGGAGCGCTGATGCGATTCTGCATTAAATGCTTTTACCACACGCATACCTACCAGGGTTTCGTCAATGGTCCCCAGCATATCGCCCAATTGCTCCTGCGCCATATTGGACGGACGTTTCAGTGATTTACCGACTCTCCCGATAATCAATCCGGCTACCGGCAGGAAAATAAACATGAACAAAGTAAGCGGAACGCTCATGGTAAACATGTAGGTCAGAACAGCTATGATCGTGATCGGCTCGCGGAATACGGTTTCAATAACCCCGATAATAGAGGCTTCTACCTCTACCACATCATTCGTCATTTTAGAGATCAGGTCACCTTTCTTCTCTTCTGTGAAATAGCCTATGGGTAATGACAGGGATTTGTTGAACATGTCTTCTCTCAGGCGGCGCAGCACATTATTCTTTAAGGGATTTAATATGCGCAGAGAGAGGTAAAGAAATGCATTTTTTAATACTGTCGCAATCACCACAAGCAACACAGAATAGGTGAGTGCGGTTAGCTTGCCTTCTGTAGCAATTACCTCATTAAAAAACTGAGTAATGACGGTAACGATATTGCCCTTGGTATTGGGCAAGGTTTGCGTTCCTGTAAATATTGTCTGCAACACCGGTGCGATCATGGTAAATGAAAACAGGGCAAATACAGTAGACAACAAGCTGCAGATGAAATACACCAGCAGCTTGCCTTTATCGTTACGAACGTAACGCCATAATTTAGGAATATTCTTCACTTGATCTTATTGTATGGTATAACTCATTTCTCCGCCCTTTTCATCTTTCAGCATAATTCCTGCCGATGCCAGCATATTGCGGATCTTGTCAGAAGCTTCAAAGTCTTTACGATTGCGTGCTTCCTTACGCATCTGAATAACGAGTTCCATTACCGCTTCCAGCTTCTCATCATTTGCCTGCTGCAGCGCCTGTAAGCCCATGATATCTTCCAGATATACTTTGAAAGCATTGCTCAGTAAACTGAAAGTTTCTGCGCTGATCGCATCTGCTGCAATGATACCACCTTTCATACTGTTGATCACGGGTGCCAGGTCAAATAAATTGGCCAGAACCTTTGCCGTATTCAGATCATCATTCATAAAGTCAGCACACTCTGCAACCGCCTGGCGTATCTTCTGATCCAGGGCTGCATCACCTGCTTCCTGTCCTGTCGGTGCCGTTAATGCATTTAAGGCTTCATATGCTTCCCATAAGCGTTTCAGTGCTTTTTCAGATGCCTGCAGGCTCTCATTAGAGAAGTCCAGCGTGCTGCGGTAATGCGATTGCAGAATATTGAAACGTATTACCATCGGGTGATATGCCTGCTCCAGTATAGGATGGTCGCCACTAAACAATTCTGTAAGTTTGATCACATTATTGTAGCTCTTGCCCATCTTCTTACCGTTGATGGTGATCATATTGTTATGCATCCAGTAGTTTACCGGTGCGCAACCATGTGCAATGGTAGACTGTGCTATTTCACTTTCATGATGCGGGAACTGCAGGTCCATACCACCGCCATGAATATCAAAACGCTCGCCCAGGTACTTACTGCTCATTGCGGAACACTCGATATGCCATCCGGGGAAACCTACGCCCCAAGGGCTTTTCCAGCGCATGATATGTTCTGGTGCTGCCTTCTTCCACAATGCAAAATCGGCTTTATCTCTTTTTTCATCCTGCCCATCCAGCTGACGGGTAGTCTCTAAAAGATCGTCCAGCACACGCCCGGAGAGCTTTCCATAGTCATGACCAGCAGCATATTTCTTTACATCAAAGTAAACCGATCCGTTTACTTCATATGCGTAGCCTTTGGCTATAATATCTTCGATCATTGAAATCTGCTCAATGATATGACCTGTAGCTGTTGGTTCGATTGATGGCTCCAGGCAATTGAAACGGTTCATAGCCCAGTGAAACAAGCTGGTGTATTTATGCACCAGTTCCATTGGCTCCAGCTTCTCCAACAAGGCTTTCTTACCTACTTTATCCTCTGCTTCTCTTCCTTCTTCTTCAAAGTGGCCTGCATCAGTGATATTACGTACATAACGTACTTTATATCCCAGATGTTGCAGGTAGCGGTTTACGACATCAAAAGTAACATACGGCCGGGCATGCCCCAGATGTGACTCACCGGAAACGGTAGGACCACATACATACAGACCTACATGGCCTGGGGTAATGGGTTCAAATTTTTCTTTCTGCCTGGTGTATGAATTGTAAATATATAATTCGGACATATGTTACGATTAAAAAATGTTATGCAAAAATAGGTTATTGTAAACGATTTTGCCTTAAGGTATCTATAAAAGAAAATGCTCAATTTTCATTGAGCATTTCCGGTATCTAAAAAGGTCTAATGAAAATTGTTATACGGCAAATGAAGTACCGCAACCACAGCTGCTGCTCGCATTAGGGTTGTTAAATACAAAACCACGCGCATTCAGGCCCTCAGAGAAATCAATCTCCATACCGGCCAGGTATAAACCATGTGCTTTTTTCATCACCGCACGTATGCCTTCTACTTCGAACAGGTCATCATCTGCTTCAACTTTATCAAAGCCCAGCACATAACTCAGACCAGAGCAGCCCCCACCTTTTACACCCACACGCAGATAGTGCGTAGCATCAAAATCAGGTGCATTCATCAGTCTTTTCAACTCCTTCATAGCGCCGATTGTAAAGGTAACCGGTGCCTGTACCATAGTTGTATCCATATCGTTTGTCAATAGTCTGGTTTAAAGTACAAAAATAATCAAATCGCTGTAATATAATAATGATAATATTGAAGGTGTTATAAATTGCCTTTATAAACGTAATAAGCATCACTATTTATATAGGCATCACTATTATTAACATGCCGGTTTGAAAAAATTTACCATAATTATTAATTTTTTTTAACTGATTTGGAAAAATACCATATATTTGCTCTAACAACAAACGAATTGTCTATAGAGCATACTTCTACATTTTAATTATCATCATGAAATCAGGCAGGCGGTAACGCTTATGTCAAAAGTGTAGAATTATGACTAAACAATTTAAAGTCTTCTCAGATCAGGAGCTGATACAGGCATTTCAGGATACCCAATCCGAACCTGCTATCGCCGAATTAATTAGCCGCTACAAGAAAAATATTTACACTACAATTGTACTTAAAGTTAAGGACAGGCATGTAGCTGAAGATTTATTTCAGGAAACGTTTATTAAAATCGTAAATACGATTCTGGCCGGCCGGTATGCTGACCAGGGTAAATTCCTGCCATGGGCAGTACGTATTGCGAATAACCTCTGTATCGACTATTTCCGTAAAAACAAATCAGCGTCTAAAGTTATATCCAAAGACAACTTTGAATGGTTTGAATACCTGAGTGTGGATTATAACAATGCCGAATCCCACATGGAATACAACCAGATGTCTAACCAGGTGCAACATCTGCTGGATCGCCTTCCCGAAGAGCAGAGAGATGTAATCCTGCTGAGAGTGTACGCAGACCTGAGCTTTAAAGAAATTGCCAACCTTACCAACGTAGGTATCAACACAGCACTTGGTCGTATGCGTTACGGATTATCCAACTTAAGAAAGATCATAGAAGAGCATAACCTGGCACTGCGCTAAGTATATGCTTATTATAGCTGCGCTGCATTTTTAAAATAATGCAGCGCAATTTTTTGTATTTTCGATCAGCTAAAAATAGTTACATGGCTGAACGTCGTCCGCACATACACCATATACTCAATACTTCTTCGAACCTGCTGGGTTTCTGCCTGCTGATTATTACTTCTCTTAAGATAAGCGGGAAGAGTGCCCAGACTGCAGTAGATGAAATATTGATGGGATCCCTAGTACTATTTATGACCAGCTGCCTGCTGTCTTTTCTGTCTATGCGTAGCCAGAAAGAAAAAAGTATTACACTGATGGAACATCTTGCTGAATATGCTTTTGTGACTGGCCTCATCTCATTGTTTGTAGTAGTCCTGATCATTGCTTTTACCAAAGAGATTTTCCTTTCCTGATATTATAATATCATAACTGAGAGAGGGCGTGCATCAGCACGCCCTCTCTCAGTTATATAAACAATCTTATTTTTCTTCTTTCAGTACTCTGATGTCAGCCATCATTTGTTTTACAGACTCTTTCTTTGTTCCGTCATAAGGAGATACCTGGCTGCCATCTTTACTTTGATGCGCCCTTACTCTACCCTGCTTATCTACGATCACAAAATTTTCGGTATGAATAAAGTCTGATTCAATATCGGTCTGTGAAGAATCGGCAGCGGTAACCAGGTAGCTGTATCGTGCCTGGTCATACAATGCTTTTTTATCGCCGGTCAGGAACATCCATTTTTTGCTGTCTGCATTATAGCGTCTGGCATATTCTTTCATGGCGCCTACTGTATCCCGCTTAGGATCTACGGTATGGGAAAGGATGATCACATCATCATCATTCTTGAAGGTGTTATACACCTCTGCCATGTTTTCGTTCATCATGGGGCATATGCCTTTACAGGTAGTAAAGAAATATTCTACAACCAATATTTTGCCTTTTACATCGGCCAGAGTAATGGTGTCACCATCCTGGTTCAGGAAGGAGAAGTCTCTTACGGCATGTATATCACCTCCCAGGTAAGCCAGGCTGGCGGGCTTTTTGCGGTCCTGAGACACACGGAAGTAATAGAATGCGAATACGGCCCAAAGGGCAATAAAGAATGTAATAAGCGCAATGGTTATTTTTCTTTTACCGGTCATGATTATGGAATTGAATAAACGCTGCAAAGATACTGGCTTTAAGGCAGATAAACCGTTCTTTTCCGTTAAAAAACAAGCGACCGTACTGAATAGTACGGTCGCCGGAAAATTATATGTCTGTATTGCTACAAGAGATTATTTTAATTCTTCAACTGAAGTTTTCGGAGCAGCTGCTAAAGTTGCTTCGCTGGCTTCACTTGCATATTTTTCGAAGTTGTTTACGAACAATGCAGCTAATTCTGTAGCTTTCTTGTCGTACTCTTCTTCGCTTGCCCATGTATAACGCGGGTTCAGGATTTCTGAAGGTACACCAGGACATTCGTTAGGCATAGCAACACCAAAAGTGCGGTGCTGTGTATACGCAACATCATTCAGCTCACCCTTCAGGGCTGCAGTGATCATCGCTCTGGTATATTTCAGGTTCATACGCTTACCAACACCGTAAGGGCCTCCGCTCCAACCGGTATTGATCAGCCATACATTTACATCAGGATGCTTTTCTAATTTATCCCCCAGCAATTCTGCATATCTAACCGGATGTAAAGGCAGGAATACGCGTCCGAAACAAGCAGAGAAAGTAGTCTGCGGTTCTGTTACGCCTACTTCTGTACCGGCAACTTTTGCAGTATAGCCACTTACGAAGTGATACATAGCCTGCTCTTTGGTTAATTTAGAGATCGGCGGTAAGATACCGAATGCATCACAGGTAAGGAAGAAGATATTTTTAGGGTCGCCACCGAAAGATGGTTCTTTAGCGTTGTCGATATGATAGATAGGGTATGCAACACGTGTATTTTCAGTGATGCTGCCATCTGCATAATTTACTTCATTGGTTCCTTCGAAGAATTTGATGTTTTCCACCAGGGCACCAGGACGAACAGCATTATAGATCTGCGGCTCTTTTTCTGCGCTCAGGTCGATTGCTTTTGCATAACAACCACCTTCAAAGTTGAATACTGAACCATCTGCCCAACCATGCTCATCGTCACCGATCAGCGGACGGTTAGGATCTGCGCTCAAGGTAGTTTTACCGGTACCGCTTAATCCGAAGAATAATGCTACATCACCTTCTGCACCTTCATTTGCAGAACAGTGCATAGATAATACATTATGTTCTTGTGGTAACAGGTAGTTCAATACACCGAAGATACCTTTTTTCATTTCACCGGTATAAGCCGAGCCACCGATCAGGATCACTTTACGGGTAAAGTTTACGATCGTGAAATTGCTCTGACGGGTACCGTCTACAGCAGGATCAGCTTCAAAACCTGGTGCCTGGATAATGTGCCAGTCCGGGGTAAAACTCATAACTTCTTCTTCTGTAGGACGCAGGAACAGGTCATTACAGAACAGATTAGCCCAAGGTGTTTCATTAACGATGCGAACGTTAAGTCTGTAAGTAGGGTCTGCACATGCATATGCATCGCGGGCCCATACTTGCTTACCACCCAGATAAGCTACTACTTTATCATATAATCTGTCAAATACTTCAGAACTGATCGGAATATTTACATCACCCCAGTCAACAGTATTTTCGGTAATTGCATCTTTTACAGTGAATTTATCTTTAGGAGAACGACCAGTAAATTTACCGGTATTTACACACAGTGCTCCTGTATTATTCAATACACCTTGTTTCAGGTCAACGGTCTGCTGAGCCAGCAACTCCGAAGATAAGTTCCAATTTACCACAGCAGCATTTACTCCGATGTCGCTTAAATTAGCAGCAGGATTTTTAATACCGTTTTCTATCATTGTCTAATAGTTTTTTATAAAGATTTTAGAGGGCAAAGGTACTAAATTTAATATACCAAAAGCCATTACCAGCCCATATTTAGAATTCAATCACAAATATATAGTCACAGCCTCAACACTTTATGTGCTGAGGCTGCATATGTTATTGATTATCACTAATAATCGCCAATTGTACCGGTTGTAACCAGCTCTGTCAGAGCGATATCCAGTTGTGCATCACTAGGGGCAATACCATGCCATTCGTGAGAGCCCATCATAAAGCTTACACCTGCACCCATTTCTGTTTTCAGGAGAATACAAACCGGCTTACCTTTTCCGGTATGTGCTTTTGCTTCTTCCAGACCAGTTAATACAGCCTGCATATCATTACCTTGCTCGATCGTCAGCACGGTCCAGTCAAAAGACTCGAATTTCGCTTTCAGATCACCCAGGCTCATTACGTTTTTAGTAGCCCCATCGATCTGCTGACCGTTGTAATCTACTGCTACGATCATGTTATCCAGTTTGTGGTGTGCGGCAAACATAATTGCTTCCCAGTTCTGGCCTTCCTGCAGCTCACCATCGCCGGTCAGTGCATATACCAGATGCTGGTCATTGTTCATTTTCTTGGCAGTAGCCATACCTGAAGCTACGCTTAAGCCCTGTCCCAGAGATCCGCTGGCAATACGTACACCCGGCAGGTGTTCGTGTGTTGCAGGGTGACCCTGTAAACGGGAATCTATTTTGCGGAAAGTGGCTAATTCAGATACAGGGAAGTATCCGCTGCGGGCCAGAACGCTGTAAAATACAGGAGAGATGTGACCATTAGACAAGAAGAATACATCTTCGTTTTTACCTTCCATATGGAACGCTGGATCATGCTGCATTACTTTGAAATACAAGGCAACCAGATAATCGGTACATCCTAAAGATCCTCCGGGGTGACCACTTTGTACCCCATGCACCATTCTTACGATATCACGGCGTACCTGGGTCGCCATGGCTTTTAATTCCTGCAGTTCCATAATTTATTATAGATATATATTTTTTTGCAAAAATAGCATTATTCAGGGCTACATTCCAAAAATAAAAAGGAGCTTTTCCCTTTTACATCAATATAACATATTCACCTCTTGCTAATTCGTATATTTACCTGAGCATAATTTATTAATGGTCTGGTGAACCAGGCGACAGGCTGGCTAAAGGAAGGTATTTGTACGCTTTAATCTGATCCATATCCTGCTGCTCACAAGCCTTATCCGGGGTTCATTCAGCTATTTAAAATATTGGCTAAAACTTAAAACTGAGCGTTATGGTAAAAGTGACTATTGCTGCATTACTACTGTCAGGTACAGTAAGTATGCTTTACTCCTGCACTAAAAAAGAATCGGGTGTCTGTTACTGCAGTTATTACAGTGGAGACAGAACGCACTATGATCTGCGCAACCTGAACGGACAACAGCAGATTGACTCCTGCAACAGGCTAAATGAACTCGCCAGCAATTTTGCCGGCAGTTGTAAACTCAAAAAATGATCATTAACTACTCTAAAAAAGAAAGTGGCAGATTCAATGAATCTGCCACTTTCTTTTTACCCCATTTTAAATATACTTTGCAGTCTGACTGCGTTTTACTTTTTTGATGCCTTCCGGAGTACCTGCATACAGCAGTTCGCCACCTCCAGCACCGCCTTCGGGCCCAATATCAATAATCCAGTCGGCATGCTTGATCACATCTGTATTATGCTCAATGACAATTACACTATGGCCATGCTCAATCAGTGCATAAAATGATTTAAGCAATTTGCTGATATCGTGAAAATGCAGACCAGTTGTAGGTTCATCAAATATGAACAGTAACTTTTCTTTATGTCCGCCTTTGCCCAGGAAGGAGGCCAGCTTTACCCGCTGTGCTTCTCCACCGGAAAGGGTATTACTGGATTGTCCCAGTTTTACGTAACCCAATCCTACATCTGACAATGGCTGTAATGCTTCTTTTATTTTCTTTTCTTCGCTGAAGAATTCAATGGCATCATCCACACCCATATCCAGGATATCGGAAATGTTCTTTCCTTTATACCTTACCTCAAGCACCTCGTCTTTAAATCTTTTGCCTTTACAGCTTTCACACTGCAAGTATACATCTGCCAGGAACTGCATTTCTACCACTACAACTCCATCGCCTTTACAGGTATCACAGCGGCCACCATCTACATTAAATGAAAAATGCTTCGGCTCAAGCCCTTGCATTTTCGCAGATTGTTGTGCTGCAAACAGGCTACGGATATCATCATAGGCTTTGATATAGGTAACCGGATTGCTACGCGAAGATTTCCCGATTGGGTTCTGATCTACCAGCTCTACATGTTTGATTGCTTTTAGGTCACCTTCTAAAACGTCGTGTAAACCGACAGATAAGGCTGACTCTCCGAAATGCTTTTGCAATGCAGGATACAGCGTTTGCTTTACCAGGGTTGTCTTTCCGCTACCCGATACACCGGTCACCACACAAAGTACATTAAGCGGAAAATCTACATCAATATTTTTAAGATTATGCTGACGACAACCTTTCAGGCTGAGCCATTCCTTTGGCACTCTTTGCTTGCGTTCCCGTCCCTGTAGCTTCAGGAAATCATCTACTTTCAATGCGCCTGAAAGGTATTGTCCGGTAAGGCTTTCTTTATTAGCTGTGATCTCCTCATAATTTCCAGTAGCTACGACTTCTCCTCCCAGATGTGCTGCCAGAGGTCCCATATCTATAATATGGTCGGCCTCTTCCATCATCATCTCATCATGCTCTACTACTACTACGGTATTATTCAGGTTACGCAGGTTCTTCAATACTTTTATTAAACGATCTGTATCTCTGGGATGCAATCCGATACTGGGTTCATCCAGGATATATAAACTGTCGGTAAGATTGCTTCCGAGAAATTTGGTCAGCTGTATACGCTGACTTTCTCCTCCGGAAAGGGTATTGGCCTGGCGATTAAGGGTCAGGTAGCTAAGTCCTACATCCATAAGTGTATCCAGGCGCTGGTGTATCTCTGTAAGGATACGGGTGGCCACCTGTTGCTCATATTCGGTCAGTGCTACCTCACGGAACCATTGTTGTAAATTACCAATCGGCATTGAGGATAATTGTGCAATATCTGTTCCCTGAATCTTCACGTACAATGCATCTGGCCTCAGTCTGGAGCCTTTACATGCCGGACAAACCGTGCGGCCGCGATAGCGTGCCTGTAATACACGATACTGTACTTTATACAGGTTTTCCTCTACCATCCCGAAAAACTCATCTATCCAGCGCTGCAGCACGTCCATCTGTTTTTCGGTAAGATCGGCGATTGCCTTATGTATCGGGAATCCGTTCTTCGTTTCGGCGCGAATAAACGCTTGTTTCCATTCGCCCAATTTTTCTCCTCTCCAGCAAGCGACCCCATCTTCATACACACTTAATCTCTTATCAGGAATTACCAGGTCCATACTGATGCCCAGTACCTGACCAAAGCCTTCACATTTAGGACAGGCCCCGTAAGGGTTATTATAGGAGAAGAAATTTGGGGTGGGCGATTCGAATGTCATGCCATCAGCCTCAAACCGGTTACTGAATGATTTGATGGCCGCACCATCCAATTCCAATATACACATTCCGTGGCCTTCATATATTGCCGTCTGCAAACTGTCTGCAATACGGTGCAGGTCATCTTCGTCAAATTCCTTTACCACAATACGGTCAATCAATATATACCACAATCCATCACCGGGGATGATTATATCTCCATCTTCCTGCTCCAGCAATTCTTCTATACGCAAAACCTGATGCTGCTCATCTGTTCTTTGCAGAATTCTTGTAAATCCTTTCTGCATTAACACATTCAACTCCGCTGCTACGGTACGATCTTCTGCCTGTACAAAAGGAACAATGATCTGCACTTTAGTTTTTAAGGGTAATGCTTTAATAAAATCGAGGATATCACTTACCTCGTCTTTTTTCACTTCCAGCCCGGATATAGGGGAGAAGGTACGGCCGATGCGGGCATAGAACAACCTCAGGTAGTCCTGCAACTCGGTCATGGAGCCAACAGTAGAGCGGGGTGTACGTGTTGTCACCTTTTGTTCAATAGCAATAGCAGGGCATATGCCTTCGATCATGTCAACGTCCGGCTTATCCATACGCATCAGGAATTGGCGCGCATAGGAGCTCAGACTTTCTGCATAGCGCCTCTGACCTTCTGCAAAAAGGGTATCCATAGTCAGACTTGACTTTCCACTACCGGAAACACCTGTAACCACAACAAGTTTATTGCGTGGAATAGATACACTAACATTCTTTAAATTGTGCATTTTGGCACCCTTGATAAGGATGTCTGATTGTACCTGATCAGCAGTTTGCTTTACTGCCTTTTTCACCTTTGCCATAGATGCAAAACTAGGGTAAATCAAGACATGAACTGATGCCTGAAATGCAAAAGTTATAATAAGCTTGATTAAATAGAAAGGAAGCGGCAGTATACCGCTTCCTTTCTATTTAATCAAGGAAATGGTCAATTCTTTTGAATTCTGATCCACTTTCCTAAACATTTCTTCATATTTTTTATATAGGTCTGCTGTATAAATACCTTTAAGCTGCTCGAAGGCAATTTCAACGGTAAGTACTGTTCCGTCCAGATTTGCTTTATAAGTATATTCAGCAAAAGGATATTTTAACTGAACCGCTGAGGGCAGGGCCTCTAGTTTCATTCCTTCGGGAATACTAATCTTATAATGATAGATATGTTTAAAATCCTCTTTTAGTACAATCGGCTCTGTACGTGCGCCTGCTGAAAGCAGGCTGGTCATTGGGTTTCCTATCACCGGTATAGAGATTAATAGCCTCTTGCTGGTTTCATCAATGAGGTTGCCCACTTCCATATCCAGCTTCTCCGTTATTCTGGGACATAAAGGATCTGCATTAGAAAAGGTGTATGCATCATTTATGACCTCCATATTTTGGTAAGGCACCAATAAACGAACTCTTTCCCACGTCTTTGATGCCGGTGTAGTAAGAAGATAATGAGACAAGTCATCCTGCTTTAATCCACTATACACGGACTCCCATACTACATGCTGCATATCCTTTGCCGCATCCAGCTGAATGCTGATATTGCGTTCGATAAAATTACGTTCTTTGTTATAAGAAGGTGTCTTAACCATTCGTCCTCCGTCCTTTGTAAGTAACAAGGCATAGCGATCTTGTGTAAAACTGCCCAGGTATCCTGCCGGTAATGTACCAGAGGTACATTCCAGCCACATACTGTCATTCTTCAGTGGAACGCAAAGTATCATATGATTAAATACATTGACGGGAAATTCAAGATCAACACTTTGGGTATTATTACTGCCTGCAGCAATGATTACAAGGTTTGATGGTATACCGACTGCTTTCAGCATCGCTTTCATGTAATTAGACAAACCCTTACAATCTCCGTAACCTGACTTTGCCAGGCTTACCGCATCAAATGTCTGCCATCCGGAAAGTCCGTATTCATTGGCTACATATCTTGTATTCTGCTGCAAATATTTATACAGTGTAGCTATTTTTCCTTTTGCTTCTGTTATGGTATCTGTCATTGCATGTAACTTTTCTACAAAAGTTGGAGGCAATGAGTCCTTGTCCTGATTAATATTGTAAATAAATGCACCGAATTGTTCCCAGGTATCTGACTTTCCCTGGTAATTATTCAAAGATACATTTCCCGTTGCAAAACTAATTGTAGGCAAGTAATTCCCATCAGGAACAGAGTAAGGCTGATAGGTAAATGCCGGTATTCCCTCTACGATCCACTTGCATTGCATCATGGATACCAGCTTAGACTCAGTATTGTAACTATATACGTCCTGTTTTCCCTCTTTACGTACATTTGCCGGCAGCTTATATCCTTTATATTTAAAGTTTACGTCTTTAAGATAATTTACAGTTATGCTTGCTTTTTCTACAGCAACCTTCTCATCCGGTTGCGGATTCCAGGAAGGCAGGAAGAAGTTAGTCTTGTATTTAATAGTATATTCAAATACTACCGTATACGGGTATTGCTTATGTTCAAAATCGTGCAACTTGATGCGGCTATCATCATTAAATGTATAGCTGGAACCGAAAGTAGACCGATCAATTAAATCTTTTCCGGAAACAGACTTGATCAATACACCCTCCCCATCATATAGCTTGGCAGAAATGTCATAAATATTACTAAAGACATCATAATGCTGACGAAATATGGCAAAGGAGTTCCCATTTTCATTCAGGACTGTAATGGCCCTCTTTCTAATACTGGTAAAGCCAGTCTGTGAAATTTCCAATATTGTACTATCCATTCGGATAACTGCATTAGCACCCATTAGCAATTGCTGCGGAATACCCGATACAGGGTATTGGCTTACTTTTGCGTGGCTATGTTGTATTATGATTAATAAAAGTATTAATAAAGTATAAACTTTCTTCATGATCAGGACTTAAGCTTCAGTATAATTTTTTGATTTTGCTGCTTAATAATAGCACTGTAGAATTCACTCAAGGTTCCAACTTCCTTGGCATCTAGTAATAAAATCTTGTTGTCAAACTGACATTGTATCATAGCCGCATTCCGGACGGTATCAATACTCACACTGCTCGTATAACGCATTAGCCCTGCCGGATCAAGTGCAATATTTTTACCCACTGGGTAATCATCAAACATATACTTATCACTCAACTGAATATATACCTTGTATTTTTCCTGAGAGATGTAATCATACTCTACAGGATATTTACGGTCTTTGATATTGCGTATTGGATTTTCAGAAAATATTTTCTTGAAATAAGGGTCCAGGATTACCATGTCTACAGCATCCCCCAGATCTACTGTACCATACAATACCACTCTTATATTTTTGTCTACCTCATTGATGTTTTCGAAATTAACCTCTGTAATTTTCAAGCCAGACATATGCTTCTCTCCTTCATCCAGACCTCGGTCCATGAAATGCTGTTTTATTGTTGTACTATCCGATTTCCACGCTTTGCGAAAATCCATACCGGTATACACCCCCATTTCTCTAATCATTTTAAACCTGTACGTGTTACCTGCTTCTTTATTCGCATTTAGATAAACAATTGTATTGGAGATATTTCTTGCAAGGGATGCATCCAGTTCAATAACTCCCCCTTCTTTACTCACGATTCTGGAGTAGCCATTATAATAGCTTAACGGCAAGTAGCCAAAAGGTAAATCCTTCTCCGCAGCATTTAATTGATAACTGACGCCATTAATTTCTACCCTTGTAATAAGGTTAGTAATATCAGAAGGATTAGGTAATATCTCACTTAATTTATCACTGTACTTATTGGACAGTAATATCATATCACTCTTGAGTCCGGCATTACGCAACATTGCACATAAAAGTTTATTTATTCCAGCTTGATCACCCTGCTTTGCTTCAAATACTTTACGTATATCGTCTCCATAGCTTCTATTTTGAATGTTCTTTTGTACATAGTAAAATATAGCTTTGGCTTTATCAAGCTCTTCCGGAATATCTTTCACAATAGTTTTTACGGTCTCATCCAGAAAGCCAGATTTGTCAAATGCCTGAACCAGGATTTTGTCATACCAAACTTCTTTAATATGCTTTTCCCAGCTCTCAGCAATAGGGTACTGCATTCCTGGTCCTACAACCCCATTATAATTTAGTTTAACCCTTTCTACAAACTGCACTTCCGGTCCCATCAAATCTTCCTTTTTAAAAGCCGGTACATTCTTCCGAACCCAGGAACGTTGTATGATATGAGGACTGAATGCATGAGGCCCTTCAGCATATAATGCCAATGCTGATGAGGCATCCATTTTCTTCATATTGGTAAAGCTTTTGAACTCTACACTCGTATGTATCATAGGGGTAAACATAAGCATCTCACTACGATTAAAATTGAAGCGTGAATACAGAACTGGTTCATCTCGCTGAAAGTTCCAACTAGATGGCATTGAACCATTCTTCACTTCATAACTATAAGTTACTACAGAACCGTCCTTAATACCAGGCATACTTACCTTAACGATGTCTAATCCATCTGTATAGTCCTCCATAATAATCTCAGACTTTTCTACCTTATTCTCTATAATATGTCCATCCTCAAGATTATAAGTAATACCTTTAAGTTTTTTTACCACACCATATGATTTCTTAGGGATGATAATATCGACCAGATTCCCAATATTCTTCGCATTATAAATCTTAAACGCAATTTCATAATGATACATATCAACACCATTAGTGCCATCAGTAGTACCGATCTCGTATAAGATCACAGCCGAAGCATTCTGATCAATTGGAGGTATAGTAGATCTAAGATAAGACATTAAAGAATCGCGGTTTTCCGCTACTTTAAAATTCTGACTGTAAGAACGAGATGCCATCATAATGAGGCATAAGAAGAGAAGTTTACTTTTCATTTGCTACAAATTGCGGCAAATGTATAGTAATTGTATAAAAAATAGAAATATGATATTTCAATATATACAACTAGAAAATACTGCATTAATTATCTAATGAGTTTCTATTCTAGCTATATAATAAGAGTTATACGATGCGGTTATATAGGGTATATGGTAGTATATAGTATATACATAAAAAAGAGACACCCTTCAGTTATGAAGGGTGTCTTAAATAAATATGGCAGCTACCTACTTTCCCGGAATACACCAGTATCATCGGCC
>NZ_SAIQ01000004.1 GCF_004118155.1 Edaphocola flava | reverse complement strand
CTTTTCATTGAATATAGTTATCAATTTATTTCTCTTCCTTCTTAAAGGATAAGAGTATCCTCTAAAAATACTAAAAGCAAGCCGAAGTCTGCTTTTGTATTGAGAATATTGATTGAAGATCAATGTAGTATTTGAATTTGATGACTAATTTAAAAATATCAAATTAGCAATATTATCATCAACTATTGATCAGATAAAGATAAGTTGTTCAAGTATTCTTTTGATGAAGGTATAGGATTACTGCCAAATGTATATTGAACCTTCTGTTTTGCCCTTTCATAATTACCTTCGTAAGACTTTAGTAGATAATAAGTAGCTATTTTTTCATGAATACCATTTTTATTCTTAGAGTACATAACAGCTGATGCATCAAAGCAAGCTCTATTATAATTATAAATATCGGCCATCATTAATGAGTAGTAGTAAAACTCTCTTGGTAGACCGGCAGCTGTATACATTTCATGTAGTTTCTTATAGGCAATCGTACCACCAAAGTTAATAATTCTCTGTGCCAACGAGTCTTTTAATGCATAATTTTGAAAGAAAAAGATCGAGCCATCTCCAACGGAAGAAACAGAGTTGCTGTCACTATATCCAATTGTAGCTTTGGGGCCATTATTATTCTTGCAAGAAAGGAAAACATTGAGTATAATTACTCCAAATAAATATTTCTTATTCATAATTTTTTATTTAGGATTCCATGGTAATTTTATTTGCCCTAATTGTTTTCCATTACGATATAGGATTAATACTCCATCATTCAAATTCCTATATTGCTCACCACTGACTCCATTAATAGATGGATTTCCATTATTATCTGTTCTATACATCACAAATCCTCTGGCACCCATATAAATTCCATTATTATGAAGTAAAGATAATCCTTGAGCCATTAATTCTGATTGGCATACTAACAAACACAATATAAAAGGATCGTTTTTTTCAATTGCCTTCTTATAAGCACGGTTTTTACTTGCTAGTAAAAAATCAAAGGCCTTTACGTCTCTTGGATCATCTGTACAAAAATCCTCGAACCCTTCGCCACTACCATCCTGAGCAAATCCTGGTAAGTTACCATCCTGTTACAAAAAAGATATTGTCCCCTACTTCTAATCGGAATACTATTGCTGTACCTATTGTAAACATCATTTTTAGATTTGAATAGGTTAATTGTTTCGCTAGGATCAGTGTACCAAGCTTTAGCTCCTCGAGAATTCATATATGCCAATCCTTTGTATGTTTGGCTCATATTGTAATCAAACTCTTCTTTTTGTAGTCCCATAAAGGCCACTTGAGCACAAATGCCCGTGTAAATAGAAATTGAGTAATTCCCTATAACAAGCCCTTCAACAGCAACTCCTAAACTTTGCTATAGGAAATAATCTTTAATCCGATATTCGGCCATAATCCGCTGCCCAGCCATGTCCTGCATTACTGTTCTCTCACCAAAGTTCAAATAACGCGCCATGAAATTGGGCATAGTAGGAAACCTCATTAGCATTTCCATTGCATAATCCGGAGGAGTACCACCATTATGAGCTTCACCCTTTACATATAATCCCAGCGGATCTGTTAAGGTAGATGGATTACAAGCCATAGCATGATAAGGGCTTAAACCCTGCGGCATCTGCCATAGGATCTATGCCCATAAAACGACCCAGTTGCGGATCGTACTGACGGTTATGGAAGTCCATCCAGTTTAAGCCCACATCTTCACGGTATTCATTATCCAAAAGTACAACAAGCAAGCCGAAGCCTGCTTGTTGTGAAAAAAATGCTGATTGAGAATTAATCGAAATTTTAATTAAAATGCTGCCATTTAAAAATGTCAAATCTGAAATATTCTCAATTTGTTACCTTGAGAAATATTTGCTATAGGAAGATTCCTTGGACCAGCATATAATATCAACACCAGACTGCCACCAAATATAATTACTATAATCATAGTTGTTAATAATGGATGTAATTGTTGATTACGATAATGCAAAAATTTATCATTCTTAAATGAAAGCAAATAATTCACTATACCGACAAAGCCTAATATTGCATACATTTCCCATTTGCCAAAGTAGTATGGTGTGTTAAAAAGCAAAAAACAAATACTATCAACACCATAAAATAGTAATGTAAACAAAAATAAAGTGAACATAAATGTAGCAAATTTGGGGATGTCCGATCGAGCTACATCTCTCAGAAAGAAGAATATCGTGCAACAAAAACGTTTGTAAAAAATCATAATACTGTTATTTTTTATCAGGTTCTCCCCACATGTAATTTTATGTCAACGAATAGGCAATACTTATTACTGCACCCCAAGGCCCTATAAAACCAACAGCGCTCATAACTAAATTGACAGCTAAATGTGCACCTGAAATTTCCCCGTTACTATATTTATTGATATCACTTGCTGCACCAACAACAGCAGAAGCAATTCCAAAAACTTGTAAACCAGTTCCAATGTTTTTAATTACATTTCTCGGAATTTCAACTCTTACTCCCCCTGGAATATGAACATTTACAGGACGAGTTTTTAAATATGGATTATTCCTTAATAAAGAACCTTGATTAAAGCTCTTTATCATATCATTTGCGTCAGATGCTTTTAACGCTTTACCTAAGCTGTATTCTATACCAGATAATGGCATACCAGTAGGTTTCATCCAATCATCCATTTTTGTGGCAAACTCTTCTCCCCAGCTAATATCCGACTTAACTGAAACTTCAGATAATTCTTGCGAACTCTGCGTAACTTCTGTTCCAACTACTCCCATTACAGTCGCATAGGCCGGAAGATATCCAGGTGATGGTGTATTTGAGCAAGGATAAGATTGCCTCCGTTCCGCCTGAAATCTTGCAAACATTACCTGAGCCTGGCCGCCATAGTATCTTGCGCCTTCACCGCCAACAGTAGCTAGATATGCATTTATATTAGTTTCAATTAAACGCTGAAGCTGCTGATTTTCCAACATTTTATTGCCCGAATATTCACCGTAATCATAAATTCCTTTCATGAAATTCGGCATCGTCGGGAACATTCTTAATATTTCCATATTAACATCTGATGGAGTTTCGCCAGAATATGCTTTTCCTAACAAATTACAAAGACATATTCGTAAGCCGTATCGCTATTATCAATGGTACCATCATTATCAAAATTATCAACAAAATATTCTTTACCGTAAACGGATTCTTGCCCTCATACTTCGAAAGTATTTCATTGGCTTTCTTACGGTAATAAAAAAACCAAACTAAAAAAAACAGCAATATAACAAATGGGAACATTAAATACTTTCTCTGTCCATAACTTAACCCAGTACCCCATTCGAGAGGATTAGTATGAGTTGCATATCTATAAATTGAATAAATTAAAAATGAATGGATAAGCCCTGCTATTACAGCTGGTGCTGCTGGTACAAGAGTGGAATCATCTTTATCCTTCCATTCATAAAATTTATAAAAAAACCAAAAAACAAAGTTATACATAGTTAATCGAATAGATTTTCTGTTATTGATTTACCAGTTACTCCGGTAGTAATTAAATCAGCTGTTAGCCACACCAAACCAATACTCCAACCGACGGGACCTGCCCCCAACAATAGTGTTTGAGCACTACCTATGATTACATCTGCTGTATGGTGATTTTTCCAACCATTTGTTGCACCATCAAGTACTGTTAAACCAACGCTTCCCCAACCTAATATCTTTCCTGTTCTCGAACTCATCTTCGCAACCCTTGCTATGTCATCGGTATAGGTGGCACTTCGTATAATCATTTTCGTTCCCATTTCTATGGTAGAAGGTACTACACTTGTTGCTCCTACCACGGTGTTTGCGGTACTCCACCCAGACGGGTCGCCTCCCCCACTTGATTGTTGTCCAGAATAACCGCTAGAGTATTTTGTGAATCCTCCTCCCCAACTTATATCAAACTTAACAGCCACTTCAGATAATTCTTGAGAACTCTGCGTAATTTCAATACCTACTCCTCCCATTGCAGTCCCATCTGCAGGAAGATATCCAGATGATGGTGTATTTGAGCAAGGATAAGATTGCCTCCGTTCCGCCTGAAATCTTGCAAACATTACCTGAGCCTGGCCGCCATAGTATCTTGCGCCTTCACCACCAACAGTAGCTAGATATGCATCTATATTAGTTTCAATCAATCGCTGAAGCTGCTGATTTTCCAACATTTTATTGCCCGAATATTCACCGTAATCATAAATTCCTTTCATGAAATTCGGCATAGTTGGGTACCTCATTAAGATTTCCATATTAACATCAGGACGGCCTCCTACATAACCACTATATTTGGGTTCCAGCCCTAACGGATCTATCATGATTGACGGATTACAAGCCATAGCATGATACGGACTTAATACCTGCTGCCCAGCAGCATCGGCCATTGGATCAATACCCATAAAACGACCTAATTGCGGATCATACTGGCGGTTATGAAAGTCCATCCAATTCAGGCCTATGTCTTCAAGATACTAATTGTTCAAAATTACCAAAAGCAAGCCGAAGCCTGCTTTTGGTAGGGGAATGTTAATTTAGTATATATAAATGATTTGTTAATTGCCTTAATTCAGTCTTAGTTTTTCTGAAATCATTAATCTATTAAATGTAATATCTAATTCTTCTTTGGTTAAAGGACCTATTAAGCTGTCATTATCAAATTTAATAATCCAATAATTAGTATCATGACTGAATATATTCTTATAATAATTATCATTAATTAAAATACTATCTGCAATTTCATTCCTTATACTAATATCTTTTGATGTATTTTGGTGGCTAGCACCTTTTGATATAAAAATATTATATAATATACTGTCTTTTGTAATAGTAGATTTCTTATGTTGTGTTGCCATGTGATAATAATTACTATCCTTTAAGTACTGAGAATATATTTTAAAATAATTATACAAATCAAAGCCAATTATACTTTTTAAATTGTGTGGGTTTCCAGGTATCTGCTCGGCAACTAGAAAATCCCCGTCGTATTGATATTGAGTAATTGATGGGTATATAGTTGCTCTATTGTTTTTTGCATTTAATGGCTTTAAAAATGATCCTAGTCCATTGTCTTCAATAGAATACTTGCCTTGTACATCTATATTATTGAGATCATTACAGGAATAAATAATAAATAAAATAAAAATTAAAATGTACTTCATATTTAGTTTTAGAAATAAATAATTTCAAATTACTACTACCAGTTTCCGGGAGATTTGAATCTTTCATATTCCCAGTATTCCGGAAGGTTAGGTGCTGTTGGTCTAGCAATTCCTCGAAAATGAATCATAAAATCTGTGCCAGCACCATCAATTAGGCCACCAATCCAAGTATTTAAATTCCTTATTACTTGAGTTCCCTTCCATGGGTGTCCGTATTCTACTCCTATATTACTAAATGTATGCAAGTTTGGTTCTAATTCAAACCCTCCCATCTTAGCTCTATAGGTTGCAGTTACACCCCCGATAATTCTTGCTTCATAAAAGCCTCCGTTTCCAAAGAAAAAATTCCCAAACAAAAATAAAGAATATGATTTACCATCTTCATATTTCGACAAGTCAATTTCACCGATATTCAATTTTGAAGCATCTATCTCAATGGGTGCTCCATTACCTCTAAGTCGCCAGTTTCGTAATTCCTCAATATCCAAAATATTATCTTTATCCAGACCCCACGCTGTTTTCTCTGGGGCCTTATTTTCATTCCCTGCTCTTTCAGCAGGATCCATACCATCTTGTGAATAATTTATCTTCCCTCCTTTAGAAACATCGTATTTTACACCTGCAGTTAATCCAGCAGTTTCAGCAATAGCATCTTGCCATACCATTTCTAATATTGCATTATATCTTTTCGCAATCATAGCATCATGAGCAGCCATATCGCTATAAAATCCTGCTAATACCTCTTCCATTTTCTGGTCTGCAGAATAGAATACACTTCCATACATCATGTCAAGAATCTTTGATAGTGGTGTGCATAATAAAACATAATACAATGGCACCGCAGCCAAACCTGGTTTTCTTGAATACATACCCTCATGAGCTGGTCCGGTTGCAAATAATCCCAAAGGATCGGTCATTGTCGATGGATTACAAGCCATAGCATGGTAAGGGCTTAAACCCTGCTGCCCTGCGGCATCTGCCATAGGGTCAATACCCATAAATCTGCCTAGTTGCGGATCATATTGCCTGTTATGGAAGTCCATCCAATTCAGGCCTATATCTTCACGGTATTATTAATCTAAAAGTACAAAAGCAGACCGAAGCCTGCTTTATGCCGAATAAACAATACTAAAAGAAAGTTATTGATTTTTTAAATACCCCGATTGAATAGCCCAATTTTTATAAAATTCAACATTTAGAGTATCAAATGTTGAGTTCATTGGGTTTGGAGGATCTAACTTGGAAATTCTCTTCAGCGCCTCCATTTTAACCTGATACACGTTCTGCCCATATAATTCCGCCCTATGAGATATTTTTCTGTCATTATATATTGTATTAAGAACAAACTGCACTCCGAATGTGTCAGTTGCATTGAGCTTGGCGACACCTCTCATTACACTATCAGAGTTCCGAGAGGATAGAAAATTGTAAATTTCTTTGGGATTTTGCTCTTGACAAGATACAAATAATATTATTACTATAATCCATGTTATATAATGTTTCATATTAGTTTAATATTTTTAAGGTTCAACATAATAATTAGGGACTTGAATACACCTCACATTTTGAAAGGTGTTTTGATTTTGTCTTTGTTGAAGTATTGTATTTAATTGCTGGGGCTCCATCCTTAACCCAGAATAATATCCTTCACTAGTACAACTGGGATTTGACGGAAGTATTGGAATTCCAACTTTTAATAAAGATTGTACTGCAAAACTAGTGCAATTAATTCCTACAACAGAATAGTTTGGTGGATTTTCTACAGTTTGTTTCATTATTTGCAACAAAACAGATACCATTGCTTTATGAATTTTAACGTCGTATACAGTTATAAAGTCATCATGATATTCACTAATAAATTCTTTTCGTGTTTTATGTATCTTTAACTGACCTTTAGAGTTATAAATATTTGTGGTTGGATAAAATCCATAGACAATTCCTCTAATTTGTAATGCTGTATGGCCTAAATCCGCTTTGGTGTCTTCACTTTCAACTTCCCAGATCATTAGTTGTATATTCTCATAATTTGAGTTATTGTTCACAGAGGCGCTTAACAAAGCACTTAGGAGTGTAGATGTATTTAATAGAGGATTTGTTGTTGAATTATTCGCATTATTTTTCTCTGCTTGAATAAATAACGAAAATACCATTTGGGCATCTGTACCATAGAATGCAACACCCTCACTAGTAGTGTTCTTAAGAGCCATTCTTTTCCTTGCATTTTCTAACCATGCCTCTCTCTCAGCCATATCTTTTTGAGCTGTTCTTTCTCCAAAATCCAAATAACGCGCCATGAAATTCGGCATCGTTGGGAACCTCATTAGCATTTCCATTGCATAATCTGGAGGAGTACCACCATTATGAGCTTCACCCTTTACATATAATCCCAGCGGATCGGTTAAGGTAGATGGATTACAAGCCATCGCATGATAAGGACTTAAGGCTTGTTGTCCAGCAGCATCTGCCATAGGATCTATACCCATAAAACGACCCAGTTGCGGATCGTACTGACGGTTATGGAAGTCCATCCAGTTCAGGCCTATATCTTCGCGGTATTCATTGCCCTGGTAACGGTTTTTGTTAGGTAACATTCCGGAAGAAGTACTACCCATACCAACAATCGGTAAACCATAAGGGTAATAGTGCTTTTCCTCCAGCAATATACCTGGCTGCAAAGTTAAAGCAAGATTGTCAAAATAAGTAGGCTCGGCGCTTTGGGTGCTGATATAAGTGGCTACGTAACCATTCTGCGGTGCATCCATCGTTTCTGTAGCATCTGTACCGATGCGGCTCCAGTTGCCTGCCCCATCGGCCTGCCAGATACGGCTGTACTCCGGTACCAATTGCATCTGCTCATCGAAGAAGAGGTAACTCAGATAGGCTTTGGGTTTGTTAGGGTCCGTCGCTGAAGCCTGTAGCGCATTATAGGCCTGCTGCAGGCTGCTACTGTTCAGCATTTGTGCGGCCCAGTCGCTGGCTATGGTTCCTTCAGTGCCACTCAGCTGTCCGGCGGCTTGTGCCAGGCTATTCACTACTTGTTCAAAGCTGCTGCCACTTACATTGCTGCTGTTTGTTTCGGTACTTTCATAATAGTTATCGGCATTCAGGCTCAGCTTATCGCCCGCCATTACTTTTAAGAGTAAAGTGGTCCCTACATTAGGCGTACTGGTATTGCCCGTAGTCAGCAAGGCTGCTTTGCTGTCGCTGCTGCTGGTACTTTCCGGCTTATCTTCGCTCAATACCGCTACCTGGTCAAAGGTTTGCTCTTCCTGGTTCAGATTGCTGGTCTCATAAGTAGCATTATAGGTCTGTTGCTGTGCGGCAAGATTCCCGATCCCTCCCGAACCTATAGCATCTGCTACTACACTGCGTACATTGCCCAGGTGATCTTTTACAAAATACTGCTCCTGTGGTACAGATTTAGTCATGTCGGTACGGCCCACTGGTGTACTGATTGATTGCAGGGTATCATTCTTATACAAGGCAGTACCGATATAGTTCATACGGGGGCCATTGTTATAATTGATATATTCCTGCAGCTTATTACCCGCTGCATCGTAACTGTAATACAGGCGTCCCGAAGGGTTGAAGGTAATAAAGGATGGTTTATTGAAATAGGTATACGTAATATTGGAACTGATAATACCCTTGGTGCTATCGCGTGCAATATTACCCCCTTCATCGTAATTATACCCGCTACCATAACTTGGGTTATTCACAAAATCGCCGCGGTTAAAAATGGCCGTAATCGCATCCGTTACCTTTCTTAATTTATTGCTGTTGGCATTGTACGTATAGGTCAGGTTATCTACGGTAGTCGGGTACACCATCTGGTTGGCCGCCACTACAGCCATGCGTTTCAGGCTCAGGATATTGCCACCCTGGTCATAAGTAACCGTCTCACTGTAATCCTGGCTGCTGTTGCTCCAGCTTGTCGGTATTACATAACCGGCATTGCTGCGGCTATAAGCACCGCTGAGCATACGGCCTGCAGGATCATATATATAACCGTAGCTATGGGCACCCATATTACCGGCAGCGGATCCTCTCCAGATCATACCGGCCGCCAGCCCGTCATAGCGCAGGCTATCATAGCCATAGTCATAGCGGAGGGCCTCCCCAAAGGTGATGGACTGTCCGCCATTACTACCCGTAAGGGCAAAGTTTTCATTGATCCCCTGCAGCTCACCACGGATGTTATAGCTGAAGTTCTGGGTTTCGGCATTCGTACCATAAGTGGTACTGGCTACACGACCCAGGGCATCATAAGTGTTGCTGCTCATCACCTGCCAGGCAATATTATTGACCTTATGTTCACTAAGGCTCAGCTCGCCCGTTTGCGCATCATAGGTATTGCGGTACCATTCACGGAAAGCAGGTCCGCTGCCATTTAAGTATTGGTGCCCATGCGCGGTAACCAGTACCTGTCCGGTATAGCTGTACTGTATCGCAGCAGTGTCCTTGCCTCCTTTGGCATGTTGAGACACGGTATAGATCGGTCTGCGCTCTTTATCATAGAAGGTCTTGCTGTAGGTCCAGTCCTGCAGCATGGTAACAGAAGGGCTAGCGTTTGCTTTGATTACTTTTATACTGCTATAGGTCTGCAGGCCATAGGTGCTGCCGCCAGTGTAAAATAACTCTGCGTTAGTTGCACTGCTCAGGTAGGGTTCGATAATAGGAGTACTGAAGTTCTCGGGCGACAATGCATGTGTAGCATCATAATTGTCATAGTAGTTCAGGCTCTGTATATCCAGCCCGGTCACCGTACCCGGATAAGTATACCTTCCGGTTCCCCACAGGTAATAATTGATCGTACCCGTGGTGCTACCGTTACTTTCGCTATTCGCAGCAGTCTGCCAGCTGTCCCGGCTCTCGGTATTGGTGAGGATAGCGGTAGCGATCACACGACCCGGACGGTCATAGAAGATTACTTCCCATAAAGTTTTAGCCTTTTCGACCGGGTTACGGCGCATGATCACCTGCCCTTCTTTATTATACACCAGTTCAGTATAGCCATTCTCGCCGGGTTTGTGTACGGAATGCTGGCGGCCTTTGGCATCGTAGAAATAACTAAAGCATAATTCATTCACCACAGCCGTACTCACCACGCCTGATGCGGCTTCCAGGGCCTCTACGGCCTTGGGTGGTAATACATAGCGCAGGCGGCCCATCTCGTCATACACATAATAGGTGCGGGCATAGGTCTTAGGGCTATTGCTGATCAGGCTGGCCTCATACACTGGTTTACCTTCACGGTCTTCCAGCACCAGTTTCTCTCCTCCCTGTGCGGTGGTGATCAGGCTACCCTTCAGGGCGTTAGCGGCATAATAGCCATTGGCCTGTGGTACGCCGCTACCAATATCCCAGATGCGGATGCCCGCCTGTGGCAGCCCCGACCCGGTATTGGCATCGTTAAAGACGAGGGTGGTTTTGGTACCCCTACCCTGTCCAATACGGCTGCGGCCCGGCGCATAAGTGGTACTACTGTGTTCGGTACTGCTGGAGGTATTGCGGACCATAGAGGCTGATAGGCCAGCAGTGCTTACCTCGGTACCACCTTCTGAAGGATACAGGGTGCCATTGTGGTATTGAGTAGACCTGTAGATCGGATTGATGTCATAACCTGCAGATGAAGGATATGGCTGGAAGCTGTAGCCATCGGGCAGATTACGAATATCACTGGGCTGTATGATAAAGCTGTTATTACCCCTGCGGACGCCCACCTGCACTGGGTTGCCTTGTCCGCTCAGGGCTGTGGCGGTCATAGCCGCCTTATCGGCAGTAGTGCTGTAGGTAAACTGTGCAGAGGTAGTATCGCGGTATTTGGGGACCAGTACCGTCAGGGTCTGAATGCCCCAGGGTGTGGTGGATGCCGGGATAGGTACTGTTTGGGTTACACTACCGGCTACTGTTTGTTGTGTCGTATTGGGCGTATTGGTCTGCCCGTACGCCAGCCCGCCGCAAAGCAAGGCCAGCACCGGTATTATAGACCGGTATATATAGGAAAGTCTATTTGACATATAATATATTTTAACGGATTGTACTCCGAAAGGTGATGGATTTTAGTTGATTACACTATACTCATTTTTGCTGAGGATATTACCTTCCTGATCACGGGTCAGCAACAGTCGGCCTAGTTTATCATATTCAAAATAGGTAATGCGACCCAGGGCATCAGTAGCCGATCCGGCACCGAACAAAGGTTCATAATACCAGCTCTGCATGGCTGCCTCTACCGGGTGTATACGGATGTCTTCTATGCCCACATTGGTACTGGTATGGAAACCGATCTTCTGTCCGGCAGCAGATGGACTAAAGAAAGCTTCATACTGCTTAAAGCGGCCCACTGTAGCAATATGCTTCAACGTGAACTGTATTCCATTTTCAATACCGAAAGAAGGGGTCACATTATCCGTAGCCCAGAACGTAGCACGGTATTCCTTACCGGTGCTCAGGCTTGTGGTATACAGGTCTTTCTGACTGGTAGCGGTCAATACATATAATCCTTTACCAGACATCGGCTTTACGCCTGGCACTCCCAATGAAGGTGCATTAGGATTACTGATACCGGAACCCGGAAAAATAATATTGCCCTGGGTAAACGTAATATTCCCCTGTACATTCTGGTCAAAATCGGCATAAGCCACATCAGTCTTGCGGGCATTCCCGATCTCTACAATTTTTTTATCATTGGTCTGATCAAAGAAAATGGTTTTGTATTGTTTGCTATTATGAATATAGGTCTCTGTAACATTACCCCTGCTATCGAATGCCTGAACAGTAGTCACCGGCGCTACATTTGCAGGAAGCGCGGCAGTATTGGTATAAGTAAATCCAACGTTGGTATAAGGAGGGAGAACCGGCATGGTACTAAGACCCGTGTAGGTGTTATAACCTACAGGATCCACCGTCTCCAGGTTAAATACTCCCTTAGTTACCGGTACATCACCATTCAGTCCCATGGTGTACATAGAAGCAGCTAATAGTTTGGCATTTTGCCATTGCTGCAAGAAAGTGCCTGTACCCATTTTCCACTGTTCTGTACCTATTAGCATTTCCATGCTTTTATTTCTGAGCTGCGTCAAATCAACGCTTTGGTTAACAGTTGTATCAGGAAGATCATAGTTATAAATATTCACTTGCTGCAGCACATCACCACGACTGTTATTGACCAGGCTTGATTTCAGGTTGTAACGACTGTCATAAGTATATAATACTGAATCGGACATATAACGGGTATCGGAGGCATATTTATTGGTAATGACTTTCTTTGGAAGACTTTGACCCCGGTAAGGCTTATACGGATCCAGGATCACATCAAAATCAGCCAGCCATTGGATAGTCCCCTCATTTGCATCAGACCATAACCAACCACTTGCCTTGGGCTCTACAGTACGTTTCGCTTCATTTAAACCAGCGGTTACAGAACTGGTTGTGTCCAGGATGGATTCATATTCTGTAATTGTTTCAGAGATTAATAATGATTTGTTGTCATAATGTCTCACAGCCAAAGGCAAGCCAATCTCCCAGTCCTTGATGCGTTGTTTCTGTGTATAGGGCTTATCAATAGCAAGGGCTCCACCACCAGTCACCAGGATTTTAGGTGCTGCATTGCCATCTTTAAAATTGGAAAATTCATATTCTGTCCGGGACAGTAATTGTCCGTACTGGTTAGTCTGAGCCGCAAATACACCTGTGTAACCATGATTAGAACCATAATAAAGGTTCATCGGACTTACGAATGTTTCATACCAGTTACGGATGGTACTAAAAAGGACAGGGTTGTCCGGATCACTCTTGCCGTAACCAACATTACGTACGGTCGATTCATCTCTGGTAAATCCTTTGGGCAGAAAGCGCTGGCCAACCCAATAGGTAAACCTGGTTTTGGCATATACAGTAGTATCATTGAGGTCTGTGGTCTCAATAGATTCGATGCGCACCCCGTCATTGGCATCCGTGCCGGCCAGGTCCAGATCTGCGGCCATCAGGACAGAGTTTACATCTGTTAGCTGGTGGGCACCATAGGTAAATGTAACCTTTCCTCCGGTACCGCTGGAAATTGATTTCAGCAGGCCATATTGTGCATAAGTCGCATCGTGGGTTTTATTGGCGTCTGGATAAACAGAATGTGCTGCCACCCCCATATTCTGGCCATTAAAGTAACCAAAGAAGTCAAGACCGCCACCAAAGCGCCGCTGAATCAGATCATTATATCCAAAGGTATATAAGGGTTGCGACAAGGTGCCATCGACCGATACCTGGCGGATGCCCTTTAATTTCAAACTGTACCGATCCCGTTCATCACCCACATTAGTAAAGACTTCCTGTGCGGAAGATTTTCCGCTTGGATTGTGAAAGTAAGCATGGTCAAATACATAGCGCATACTGTTTACCCTCTCCTTGACCACCACCTCACTCAACTTAGGAAACGTATTGTCAGGATTGGAGGAATATGGTGAAGAGGGAGTGAATTCCATGCGTGAATTTTCATATACCAGCTCAACACGAGTACCGTTTGGATAGCTGATTGCACTGACCAAATCAAAATCGCTTTTGTTAAAATAAGGTGCAATGTCTATAGTAGAATTGTATACCTGATTGGTAAACCTCTTCTTTACCCAGGAAGAGTCCTGTGCGATATAATTCGGAATCTGAAAACGGGTATAGGTATAGCGTACCATCCTGCTGGCATCATAACGAACAGAATCAAGATTCCAGTTGGTCACAAAAGGTATCTTATATCCTGCAAAATATTCCGGCTGGTCGTTAGGCATGGCCATGAAAGCCGATTCACTGTAATAGTAAGCCGTTACTACATTTTCCTTTTTGACACCGGGGCCGAAATAATAGGTTACATTGTTCTTCTTATCCAGAATGGAAATAGGTGTACCTTGATTATAGCTATAAGGCACTGTACTACTCTGGTCGCTAGCCAGGCGGTAGGCACCATCGCGGAAGAAGCGGATTTCATAATCGGAAAAACTGTTGGTAAAAATACCCCCATTCTCTCCGATATAAAAGGTAAACCTCATATTACCGGCAGATACATAGTATTCATCACTTTCCGTATCGCGGAATATTTTAGTATCGGCCCTTTCTGCGGGTGTTTCCTTGGCCACCTGCAAACGACCTTTATACAAGTACACCGCTGCAACTGCTGGAATTCCATGTATAGGGTCCAAAGCGTATTGTATACTGGTATCTACCGGGAAGTTACAGTCATCTGGCCATCCTTTGATTACCCTGCTGATACTCCCACCTGCATTCAGGTTCCAGTGCAGACCGGCCGGGCCGGCCAGCTCGCGCACAGGAACACCTTTGGTGTTGTAGGATAGGGAGATACCCATACCATACTGTTCATAAATGGGGATGTTGACATTGACGGTTCCGTCAAAGAGATTGGGACTATAGAGCTTGCCCACATCCTGGGCGGTACTCATCCCGGCAGACATCATAAAGAGGCCTGCCAGCATTAATGGTTTTGTGTGCTTCATACTACAAAAAAATTAGGTGAAATATTATTTGTGATCTTTATAATTTATAGCCCAGCCGGATGATCCAGGGGCTGTTGATGCCTGTTTTATCGTTGAGGAAGTTATAGCCGATCAGGAAGGTGCCCTGCTGATTGCGGTTAATGCGATAGGTCTTCATCAATCCTATATAAACTGCATCCTGTAATAATCCCATAGCCGTGCGTACATTGGAGGCATTGCCATAACGTTCCTGCAACTGTACATAAGGCCTGTTCAGGGGTTTGAGGCTCTTCTCATAACCACCCTGCAGGCTGATGCCCCAGATCAGTTGTCCGTCCAGGAACACTCTTCCGGCCAGGCCTTCATAACTTAATCTCAGGTGCTGCCAGTCGCGGCCCAGTCCCAGGCTGGCATCCAGTCCTATACCGATGCTGATGTGTGGGCTATGGCGATAAGCGGCATTCAACCCGGCCTGTACCATAACAGGCTTTTGCCCGTTAGGGGATGCTCTTTGTGTTTGCAGGTTGTACTGGTATTCCCAGCGCTGCCAGAATGGTATGCCCCGCATCGGGTTCTTCAGATCATCCATAGGATTGCGGAGGCCATTCTTTGCCTGATTGATTTTATCTTTGGTATCTTTTATGGTATTTTTAGCCTCTTGCAGACTTTGCGCAGCCTGTTTCAATTTGGCTGCTTGTTTCTCCAGTCCCAGTTGTTTGCTATAGTCCTGCACCTGCTGTGCGGCCTGTTGCTGTACCTGTTGTAGCTGATTGCCAAACTGCTGTTCCAATGCCGCATTGACTGAGGATTTGGTCTGGTAGCCCATTTGCTTCAGGTCCTGCTCACTCAGGTTTGCGGAAGACATGCCCGGTAGTGAGGAGCGGGACAGCATCTCATTAAATCCTTCTATACCCTGCAGCAGATCAAGGGCTTTCTCTTCTGCGGCATCAGGGTCCTGTACAATTTTCTTCCAGTACCCAGCCTGTTGTGTACCGTAACCGAATGTCCTGTTGAGTTTGCCCAGTTTCGATGCGAATGGAGACCCTGCCAGTAAGCGGTTGAGTGCATCACTGCGCTTTTTGACCTGGTTCTTCAGATAGTCCTGTGCATTCAGCTGACTGTTGAGCTGGCCCATACCGGGTACGGATAAACCTGTGCCACCAGGTATTTTTTGCTGTATAAAGGATTGTATTTTCTTCAGACTGTCCAATGCTTTGACCGGTTGCATTCCGGCCAGTTTGTTCAGTAAAGCCGTATCCATTGCTGTTTTGCGCAGGCTGTCAAAATTGGCTGCATTTAGTTTCTCATACTGTGCATATAAGGTACTGTCGCTGCGTTGCAATTTGGCGGCCAGACGAAACTCCTGTCGCTGCAGTTTACGCAGCATGCGTTGTTGTGCGCGTGAAGCTTTCTGCTGGTATTGCAGGTGATGGCGGTATTGCTTCTGGATATACACCTCTGCGGCATGCACGATCTCTGTACTATCTTCAATGGCAGATGCCTCCTGTGCCCGGGCACAGATCCATGCCGGGAGTATACACAATAGCAATAATAAAAACGACTTGAACATAGCGAATTTAAGTATAGCAAAGGGGCTTTAGAGGGTGCGCAAAAGTATTATTATTTTTGGTAAATTCTCTACTAGTTATGCACGAATGTGAAAAAATGTTATTAATAATCAATGAAATATTTTTTAATAAAATATTTCCCATTTTTGTAAAAAACAGAAAATGAGGGATAGAATCTTTTACTGTATTGCATTTCAGCACACTCCATAATCACTATGAAGTGATAGTTTGATATACTGTTTCATAAATCAGTTAAATATCTGATCATGATATGATAAAGTTTAATTCACATCAGGTACAGAGATATGATAATCATCATTAAGTGAAAAGGAGCAGCCTATTTTTAAGTCAATTATAGAATTTTGGATAGTCCGGATCGCCCGGGCCGGCATTATACATCCGGCGTTAATAAAATCATTGGCTCGGTCTATAAGTTGCAAACCACTGTCTGAGTGCAGCGAGTTTGCGTTTGCGACTGACCGACACATTGATTTTTAGCCAGGGATGTATACAGCCTTGATTTTTTGTTTCTTTTGTATCAAGACAAAAGAAAGGCAAAACACAAAGAGATCTAGCGTAAAATGAAAATGTCTGTTTTATCTGAATGCTTAAAACATAATAGATTCGTATCCTAAACAATAATAAACAAAGCTACCAGCGCTTACCCAAACTCATACCGACAAAGAATGAAGCCTGCCAGAAGGTGTTCTTCTGTTGCAGCAACACGGGTATCGCTTTGGTGTAACAGGCTAGTTGTGCGCCTATCTGGAATTGCTGCACAAAGCCAGACGGCCTGTCGGGACTGAATATTACGGAGGGACTTATATATATACCGGGTATACACCTTAATTCATTCAAACCTTTACTCCACTTATCCGCGCCCAATATTCGGTTACGGCTCAGGAACAGATCCTGATTGTCTGCTGTATAGGCTTCTGAACTGGCATAGGCATGTTGTTGGGCATCGTATCGCAGCAGATTAAGGTATACGGGCTTCAGCAGGGCAAGTGAAATCCCTGCTTCCAGGCTGGCTTTCAGGCTTATATTGCCTTGCAGGATAGACGGGACGATTGTCCATTCACGACCATAACCCAGTTGTGCGGTATAGACTTTATATTGCTTGCCAAATATATACGGCCGGTAGGCTGTCAGTCCGCGGTAAGCGGTATCCTGTCTTTGCTGCCGTACTTCCTTTTCATGGCGGATCTCTGCGATCTGCAGGCGGATGAAGCTTTCATCCTTAGGCTTTTTGTTGAAATGATAGTGTACCTGTCCGCTCCAGCCTGTGGTATGTAAGCGTCCGCCAACATATACAGCATGCCTGTAATTGCTGTCTGTACCCCATGTTTTCAACTGCTTTAAACGGGTTGTCGCTTTTTGTTGCTGAACTTTCGCCTTTTCCTGTACCTTAGATTTCTGGGTATTGACCGATTGCCATACTTTATCTTGTGCGCTCATTTGCTGCAAAGATGCGAGCACCAGCAGACAAGACATGACGCAGCCCGGAAGACTTTTTGTAATGGCGGTGATAAAGAGGTACTTAAGCATTTTCATAACATCAGACAGGTGTGGTTTCCTGCATATATGCATAGAAAGCCTCACTTATTGCGCCGCAAGTTATCATATTTTGTGGTTACTTTGCCGGAATTTTGCCAGATCACCTGATCGATGAAAACTTTTTTCAATACTATATATACCTATACCGTCACGTGCTGCAGCCTGTTGCTGGCCTTATTTTCACATGGTACAACAAATGCACAACAATCTGTTCCGGCTCTGAACCAGCTGGTACCGGCATACCGTATGCCTTATCACGGGTGGCACTGGCAGGTATACAAAACACCGAATGCTCATATGTATTATCCTGCGGGTATGGATAGTGTATGCGCATTCACCCTGGCACATTACCTACAGGAGAAGGCGATTGTGGAAAAGAAAACCGGTATGTCGGTAAAAGGCACTCCGAGCCTGATTATTTATCCTGCTGTAAGCCAGGCTTATGCATCCCGCATTGGGAGCTGGGATGCGGGTACACAGGCTTTCCCCACAATAGCCCGGCAAGGCAATCGCATCATACTGGGTTTTAATGGCAGTTATACAGATTTTACAGCACAGCTGCGCATAGCCTTTGTACGCAATATGTGGCAGCAATCCTTTGGTTATATTAATGGTACGGACATACGCAGTACGGCCAATGAGCTGGACTGGCAATGGTTTAAGGAGGGGTGCATACAATATATGGCTACAGGGTTCTCTATGGCTGATAATGATGTATTATATCAATACTATCATCGTCAGGTCTTTCCAACCTGGTCTACCGTGATACAAACCACACCCGAGCAACAGCTCATTGCCGTAAAAGGATTCTGTTATTTTCTCGAACAGACGTATCGTAAAGATGCGGTAAAACAAATCCTGTTTCAGCTCCGGAAGAAAAAGACATTTGCCGTAGCCGTACGCCTGGTCTGCAAGCGCTCCTTCGCACAATTGCAGGACCTGTACATGGCATTTTTATACAGCCGTTACGGACAAGCGCAGCAGATTAATGATACTGCTGCCCCGGTATTATCATACGCAGATTCGCTGCTGGAGCATCATCAGGCTAAATTAATATGGACTAATGCAGATACTTCTTCTGCACTATGGATCAGGCAAGGTACTGAAAGCCGCAGTGTATGGATGCAGCAGGCGGGACAGAAACCGAAGAAATTATATACTTATTTACTACCCTCATGGATCAGTAATCATAACTGGGATACCTATCCTCTGGTACAGGTAAGTGCGAGACGCATCTATATCATTGCCCCGGAAAAAGGAAGTATGCAGGTATTGGAATACAGCAGTTCCGGTGCGAAACTTAAGCGCAGCGCATTACCCCGCGGTATAGATGGCATCAGTAGTTTTGAAGCGGTGAGTGAACGGGAGTGGCTGATGACGGCCTATACTAAAGGCCGAAGTGATGTGATCCGTTTCCTGCCGGGTAGTATGAAAGTAATCCCGGTGACCAATGATCTTGCAGATAATATACTGCTTAATACAGATAAATCAACAGGTACAATCCGCTACTACAGCGGTTATCCTGATCTGATCAAGCTAAAAAAGAATAGCCGTATAAAAGATAGTATTGTTGCAGATACCATAAAAGGAAAGACTTATGGCTGGTATAGTAATGCTATGGAAGGTAAAGCAGAACAGTTGCTGATCAGCGACAGCTCTGTATTTGAACAAGAATTGCAGGCCGCATTATCTGCAACAGATACTTCATTGTCGCAACACCGGAAAACCTGGTTACTGGCGTATCACAAGCAGAAAAAGACAGACGACAGTATTGCCACACTGGAAGCAAAGTATACATCACAGGGCGGAAATTCTTTCCTGCAGCAGGTTTTGGGCAGTAATAAGGATACCGGCATACAAAAAGATTATACCATTTTTGATCCTAAACAAGTACAGTCCTATCGGCTGCAACTGCATAGCCTCTGGTTCCAGGCGGCGATCAATAATGATTATTTTATTAATCGTCTGCAACCTTATCAGGGCTATCTTGGCACGTATAAGTATCCGGAGATCGGTGGCATGTTCAGCAGTGGGTACAGCGATATCTTTGAGCAGCATCAGTTCAGTATAGGCTATAAATTACCGGCTGGTACAGAAGGCAGTGATTTCTTTGTGCGCTATCATAATAAACAAAAACGACTGGACTGGTATGCACTATATTTCCGCAAGGTAGAAAGCCTGAAACCTGATCCCCGACAGGCATGGGTAGATGCACAGGGTATTCCCTACCCGGCTGCGGCTAAAGTAAAGACGTATTATTATGAATTGGGTTTTAATTATCCGTTCACCTATCATAGTGCAGTAAGTGCTACGATTGCTTATCGTAAAGGCCGTACGGTATTCCTGGCTACGGATCCGTACAGCCTGCCTTATCCGGCATTGCAGGAGCAATGGAACATGAATACAGTAGCCCTGAATCACAACCACCTGAAACCAACAGTACACAATAATGCTTTCTACAGCGGCTTTCGCAATAAATTATTATTGGATGTAATGATGCAGATCGGCAGTAAAAATCCGGCATTTACTTATGGCATCAGTAATCAGTTTGAATGGCATCAACCATTACATAAAGCCATTAACTGGGTTACGCAACTGAAAGCCGGTTACAGTGGTGGCGGGGAACATATCCTGTACACATTCGGCGGTGTAGATCATAATGTAAATGGTAAAGTAGACTCTTCTGTATTATTCAACCAGCAGGCACCCTATGTATTCCAGAGCCTGGTGACGCAATTACGTGGCTTTAAACAGAACAGCCTGTATGGTAATGTTTATGGTTTGCTGAATACTGATGTATATGTACAGATTTTCGATGGCTTGTTTGATTATAAAACACCCTATTCTTTCGTAAACCGACTACAATTAGGAGCCTTTGCAGATGTAGCCTGGGCCAGGGAAACCTGGAAGCCGGATGCGCTATGGCAACAACGGCATAGTTTCGGTATCAGTGCCAAAACCATACTGGCAGGCTATCCTATCAGGCTCGACCTGGCTTTTCCGTATAACTTCAGTCAGTCACCGATGTTGCATTTTTCATTAAGGTTGTGATAAAACCACTACCCTTACACGCTTTCCGGAAACGGTGTGTATAAGATACATTCCCGGTGCTGCACCAGTCAGGTTTACCTTTGAGCCCGACTGTGCCCAGTTGATATTGCGTCCTTGCAGGTCCTTTATATAAGACACTTTTTCTCCCTCAGGAAGATTAATGATACCCTGAGAGGGATTCGGGAACACAGTTATATCAGGTTGGCTTAGTTCTTTTATAGTCATCGGATTGCCCAGTTCCGTCTCGCTGCACATACTGTAATGCTGCTCCATATATCGCTGTTTAGCCGGAATCATATACTGGTTTAGTGCATTCGGATAGCCGATTGATGGCCAGGGTACAGGTATATACCAGAATGCGGGCACGGTCTTGCGGTAGTAAGAGGTGTCATTAACTATTCCGGTACCGGAAGGCTGAACTGTACCCAGTATACTATTCCCATAGCTGAAATGCCCGGATCCCGGAATGCTGAAGTTGCCCATCAGTGACCCTGTATTGGTGGTCTCATTGCCAATGAACGCCTGCTCTGCAGTTTGCGGAGTACCAGTGGTAGCGATAATGCCATAGAGTTCCGAACGGTTACGGAGAAATACATTGTCTGGTCCCGATGGGCCCCAGTAATGATCTATGATTATATTCTGCACCACATTACCTTCAAATAAGTTGGCATAGGCATAATGTCCGTGGAGGGATATATCTCCGGAAAAATCCGGGATGGCCTCTGAGCGCCTGGGCTCAAGGCTGTAATTATAGGCCAGCACATTACCATTGGCGCCATACTTAACCATCATGGCATGGCGCAGTTTACGGAAGATGTTATTCTCTACCAGGCAGGAGCCGGAATGATTGTCCAACGTGACCCCGTAGCCACGGGTACCAGCGCCGTCAAAGGTAAATGCATCATGAAAATAATTGCCCTGTACCTGTATATGGCTACTCAGGCTGATCATGACATGCGATCCTACACTCTTATTACTTTCTATGCCCCGCAAGAAGCCATATGCCGCCTGTTCGAACAGGAAATTATACCCTGCCCCGCTGGCCGGTTCATCAATGCGCTCTATATAGAAGCAGGAAAATCCATTGCCCTGCTTTAGGCTGATGGGGCGTATCTGGGGATGCAGCGCGGTATCGTAGGTAATGCGTAATGGGTGACGGAGGTATACCTGGTTATTCCGGACGGAATCGATCAGCAATAGCTGGCCAACGCTATAAGTCGCCCAGGTGGCAGGCACTACATCCCAGCTGCCGTTATCTTCTCTTATTTCGGCAAATGTCCCTGCTCTGAATCCGCTGGTATCACTGACCTGCAGCATGGAACTGCCTTCGGTATATCCCTGGATCACATCCCGTAAATTGCCCCTTCCGCTGCCCAACACTTCGAAGCAATTGGAAGGACTGCCCCCAAGGTCAAAATAAAACCGGGTATCATTTGCGCCTGCACCACGGATAATGATGCCTGCCGGTAGTTGCTGTGTGCTGTTGAATCTGTATTTGCCTGCGGGAAAATGTACGATTCCTCCAGTATTACCCAGGGCTTGTATAGCCTGCGATAATGCAGTTGAGTTATCTGCACTGGAATCATTCCAACCTCCGTAATTGAGAATAGATATTACGGGCATTGATGGATTGACCACAGGTATGTCTGAAACGGCCTGCCAGTTATGGCGTTGATGTGCAGGCAATATTTGTGCACTCAGGTAAGCGGGACAAAAGAGCAGCAGCAGGGTCAGGCATCTGGGCCATCCATTCAAATGTAGCATACGCAAATTTAATTGGATTTAAGCTGAAAATGAAGTCCTTATATGCCATATTAAAAGAATATGCACGTTGAGGTTTGTAATTGGTGTAAGTGTTTCGAGGACTTCAACAAAACAAAAGAGGAAGACGTGTGTACCTCTTCCTCTTGCTATTAATCATTATAATAATCTTTCCTGTTCTCTCATCCAGCGTTCTGGTATTTCCTGCTGTGCTGCGGTCTCATAATCTTTCTGCGAACAAGGCATGTAAGACTGATCCGGCATCTGCATCCACCATCTGCCGGTAATGCGGCTCTTAAGAAATGCGGTATCATACTCCGCAAACGGTACATTATATACCAGGAACTGATCGTTCTGCGCAGGCTCTGCTTCTGAAATACGGATGCGGTACCCATCTATAAAATACCAGAGCATCTGTGCAATCAGTTTGGCTCCCTGACGCGCTTCATCATCTTCCGGATTATAACCATAAATACCTACCGAACACATTTTCTTGCTCATACCGGCATAACGCATCAGCTGGCACAATTCATCGCCGAAAAATCCATTAGGGGAAGCATCCGGCAGAAAAGGCGCATCACAACGACGCAGTGCATTCATATCTACGCTGAGCAGGCTGCAATTACGCAGTACAGGCTCCATTTCTTCCATATCACTACGTACGGTACCTAACCGGTAAAAATCGAAACGCAGCTTGTCCAGAGTCTCCAGCATACGCGGATTTACGTAATAACTCTGGAAGCCTATATGGCTGTAGTTGCGAATATAATTAGGATGGCTGGTCAGCATATCCATCAGGAAGCTTCTGTCGCTGAGGGCTTCTTCATCTTCCAGATCTATAAGGCTGTCGATCACCGCGGCATCAATTGTCTCCTGTGGTTGTTTGAACGCTTCGTATTGCTGTAACGTCAGGTCCTGCGTACCACCCAACAGGATCACGATCTTTCCGGCTTTGTGCAGCTCTTCCAGGATAATGCGTAATGCTGCTTTGGTATCGGTAATAGCGGCACCCTCTATAATATTGCCCAGATCGGCAATCTGTATATTAGGATACCAGTTGTATAAGGCATAAAATGCTTCTCTGATGGCATTCGGGGCATCAGAGTACACATCCGTACCCTGCCCTCCACGGCGCTCACCACAGCCCAGCAGGATAATGTCTGCTGCATCAAGGTCTATACCACCTGTTCTCAGGGCCTTGATAGAACGGGCCAGCTGCAGGGAATCATAGTCTCTCGGATGAATCAGGTCCTGGAAATGTAAATGGCTCAGGAATGCATCAAAATCAAGCATATCAATGGTTTATTTGGCGGCGAAGTTAGTACTTTGGATTGATTTGTTATTGTTCGAAAATACATTAATTTTGTCGCGCATTTAAACAATATTAATCTAAGGAAATAATAATACTATGGGACGCATATTTGAGGTACGTAAATCGAAAATGTTTGCACGTTACGACAGAATGGCAAAGCAATTTACCCGTATTGGTAAAGAGATTGCAATTGCTGTAAAAGCCGGTGGTCCTGAACCGGATACCAATCCTGCTTTACGTCGTGTAATGCAGAATGCCAAATCGATCAATATGCCTAAAGAGCGTATCGAAGGTGCAATCAAAAATGCACTGGGTAAAGATACCAGCACATTTGATGAAGTACTGTATGAAGGTTATGGCCCGCATGGTATAGCTATCCTGGTAGAAACCGCTACAGATAATACAACCCGTACCGTTGCCAATGTGCGCACACACTTCAATAAAGGTGGTGGTAGCCTGGGTAACAGTGGTTCGGTAGGTTTCCTGTTCAATCACCTGGGTGTATTCAAATTAAATCCGGAAGGTTTAAGCATGGAAGACATGGAACTGGAACTGATCGATGCCGGCCTGGAAGAATTAGGAGAAGACAGTGAGGGTAATATCGTGATCCGTTGCGCTTTTTCTGACTTCGGTAATATGCAGAAAGCACTGGAGGAAAGAAACATGACGCCAATCAGCGCAGAGCTGGAGTGGATTCCGTTGAATACTACTGAAGTTACGGAAGAGCAAAGCGATGATATCTTTAAACTGATTGAGCGCCTGGAGCAGGATGATGACGTACAGCGCGTATTCCATAACATGGCTTAATATTCAGATAAAAATTATAATACAAACCCTTTGGATAACAGCCCAAAGGGTTTTCTTTTCCTCCAGTTTATGTTTACACACGAGACTAAAATAAGAGTACGCTACGGAGAGACCGACCAGATGGGTTACCTGTATTACGGGTACTATGCATTATATTATGAACAAGGCCGTGGCGATGCTATGCGCAGCCTTGGGTTTACCTATAAAGAACTGGAAGAACAGGGCACGATTATGCCAGTCGTTTCTATGCAATCTGAATACCTGCGTCCTGCTTATTATGATGATCTTATCACCGTAAAAACAATCCTTAAAGAATTGCCGGACAGCTATTTTGTAACCTTTCATTCTGAATTATACAATGAGGCCGGTAAGCTGATCAATAAAGGTTCCGTAACCCTGGCTTTCTTTGACCCGGTGACCCGCAAAAAAACTAAGTTACCAGAAGTATTAAAGGAAAGATTAGCACCATTTTTCAATATAGATGAGCAGGTGTAACCAGGAATAAAAACTAAAATTGGCTTTTCTTTTAGGCTGTAATTAAGTAACTTCACTGTCCTCTATAATTCATTGACAATGAAGATAAAGTCCTTTTTTGCCAAACCCTATGCGGCGATTGTTCATAAGAAGATCCAGAAGGAAATGAGAACAGCCGTGCAGGACCAGGAACGCATTTTCAAAGACCTGCTCAAACACGGTTCTTTCACCCAGTTCGGCAACGACCACAGGCTCAGAGAAGTACAACAATACGATGCCTATAGCCAGGCTATACCTGTACATACTTATGATATGCTCAAGCCTTACCTGGAGCATATCAAGGAAGGCAAAAGTAATGTACTCTGGAAAGGACGACCCCTATACTTCGCCAAGACTTCCGGCACGACCAATACCGTAAAATATATTCCCATCAGCCGGGAATCGATTCATAACCAGGTCAACTCTGCGCGTAATGTACTGCTCAGTTATATGGCCACCTCCCGCAATGCCGATTTTGCAAACGGAAATATGATCTTCCTTTCCGATCCGCCAACGCTGGAACGCTTTGCCGGCATTCCTACAGGAAGGTTAAGTGGCATCATCAACCACCATGTGCCGGCGTATATGCGCAATAACCAGTTTCCTTCTTACGAGACAAACTGTATCGAAAACTGGGAAGATAAGCTGGCGCGTATTGTTGCAGAAACCATGAATAAGGATCTGACGCTGATCAGTGGTATGCCAACCTGGATACAGATGTACCTGGACTGGCTGCTGGAGCATAGTCAGAAACATAATATCAAACACCTTTTTCCAAGCCTTCAGGTGCTCATACACAGTGGTGCCAATTTTGATGTATACCGCAGCAGACTTAAAGAATGCGTGGGCTTTGATATTGATACCCTGGAGACCTATCCTACCTCGGAAGGGTTCTTTGCCTTCCAGGATTCGGTGCAGGCAGATGGAATGTTACTCAATACTAATTCCGGGATATTCTACGAATTTATACCTATATCAGAAATTCATAAAGACCAACCCAGAAGACTGCGCCTGCAGGATGTGGAATTGGGTCAGAAATATGTGCTCATCATCAGCAGCAATGCTGGCCTGTGGGGCTATAATATGGGCGATATTGTACAATTTGTAAGCCTGGATCCGTACCGCATTATTGTAAAAGGCAGGGTTAAACATTACATCTCCCTGTTCGGAGAGCAGGTGATCAGTCACGATGTTGAGCGGGCCATGCTGGCCGCTACAAATCAGCACCAGTTGAGGGTGGTAGACTTTATTGTAGCCCCTCAAACCCAGTCTGAAGGTGCACCCTATTATGAATGGCTTATTGCAGCGGATGCTCCTTTATCAGATATGGAGACAAGTGCATTTGAAGTCACTATAGATCATATGCTGCGCATGCAGAACAAGGCTTATGATAACCTTATTGTGGAGCATCAATTACAGGCCTCCCGCGTGCGTTTCCTGCCCGGAAATGCATTCCAGCAGTATATGAAAAGCATCGGCAAACTCGGAGGGCAGCACAAACTGCCGCGCCTGAGCAATAATTATGAGCTGGCAGCACAACTTTCAGCCAGCAGTATTATTGTTTAAACTGAGTATTTGCTTAAAGGAAACAAAGTTTAGCATTATGATTTAAATTGTCAATATATCTCTATATCTCTGTTGTTACTTTAGGCCTTGATACAAAAGATACCACAAAAGTCACTGTCGGTCGGCCGCAAACCAAAATTCGCTGCACTCGATTTTATCGATCAAGTCAATGTTTTTTTAATGTCAGATATATAAGGCATTTTGGAGCGATCTGTTCTGTACGGATCGCTTGTTGTTTTCATCACAGCGATAGCCATTTTGGAGTGGAGATGCGATCGTTGAGCACCGAAAGCATCACACGTTAAGCTCAGACGATCAATGCACGCAACGGTATAAAATGGCGGTGCCTTGCAATCGCCTTGATGAAAACAAAGGCATTTTTGGTCCTTTTGTTGCCAGACAAAAGGACGAATAAAATAGAGTTGACTACATTCTGATAGTCAGTCTGTATTATTAAGCCAACTGCTCCTGGTATACTTTACGGGACTCCTCTATATCTGCCATATGTTCTTTAGACCAGTCAATAAGGTTGTGAATATGTGGCAGTAATGTTTTAGCCCGCTCCGTCAGTTCGTATTCTACACGGGGCGGTATCTGCGGGTACATAGTCCGTTTCACCAGTCCGTCGGCCTCCAGGGTCTTCAGCGTTACCGTCAACATTTTCTGAGAGATCATTTCTATACCCTTATGCAATTCATTAAAACGCATAGAAGGGGTAGTATCTAATAGCATTAAAATAAGCACAGACCACTTATCTCCGAAGCGATCAAATACATTACGCACCGGGCAATGCTCCGGGATATGGATTTTTTTTGGATTATTTCCAATCATAACTATTTGATTATCAATATTAGTTTCGTCCAGGTAAGTATAAAACTTTTCCGTGCCTTCTTGTTGGAACAAAAGTTACCATTTACCTTTGACTTACCAAAAGTAAGTAAATATACTTTATTAATCAAAAAATCACATTGAATTCATAATGAAGAAAATAATGATTACCGGGGCTACCGGCGGATTGGGAAGCGAAGTGGTGCGCCAGCTAAAAGCAAAGCAACCAGCTGCCGACATCAGTGTACTGGTCCGTAACCCGGAAAATGAAACCGTTAAAGCATTTGTCCGTCAAGGCATCAATGTACAACAAGGAAGTTATGATGATTATCAAAGCCTTGTTCAGGCTTTTCAGGGAATTGAGGTATTATACTTTGTTTCCGGAAATGATATACTTGCCCGCGCGCAACAACACGAGAATGTAATCAATGCTGCCAAAGAGGCAGGTGTTCAGCATATATTATATACCAGTACGGTAAGAAAAGATGAGTCTGCTACCGCACCACTCTACCCGGTTGTGGGTACGCATGTACATACTGAGAACCTGATCAAAGCATCGGGTATGAAGTTTACGTTACTAAGGCATAACCTGTATGCCGAAGTAGTAGCTTTATTCCTGGGTGCACAAGTGGCAGAGACCAAAACGGTTTACCTGCCTGCGGGCTCAGGTAAGACAGCTTTTGTCGCCAGAACCGACTTTGCGGCAGCTGCAGCGAACATTCTGTCTCAACCGGAACTGCATGAAAACAAGATTTATGAGCTGAACGGAGCTGAACAGATAAGCTTTGAAGAAATTGGAACAATAATTGCAACAGCTATCGGTGCGCCGGTACAATACGTGTCTCCGGACGTCAATGACTACATCACCACTATGAAAGAAGCCGGCTTGCCGGATGAGATTACAGCCATGCTGTCTATGTTCGGTCAGGCGATTGCCAACACCGAATTTGATCAGCAGTCCGATGACCTGGTTCAATTACTGGGCCGTCAGCCACAATCAGTACAAACATTTATTCAACAAGCATACTCAAAATAAAAAACAAAAAAATTCAAACAATGGAATTATTAAGTGCCCTGAACTGGCGATATGCCACTAAAAAAATGAATGGTGAAAAAGTAGATCAGAACCTGGTTGACCAGATCCTGGAAGCAGCTTATCTGGCGCCTACCTCATCCGGTCTGCAACCATTCCAGGTATTCGTGATCTCTAACGAGGAACTGAAAGAAAAAATCAAACCGATCGCGTACAACCAAAGCCAGATCACAGATGCATCTCACGTACTGGTATTTGCCGCATGGGATAATTATACTGAAGAGCGCATCAGCACTGTATTCACACGCATGGTAACTGAACGCAATATGCCGGAAGAGGCGGTTGCTGATTATAAAAACAACCTGATCGCCATGTACACTCCACGTCCTGCAGAAGTAAACTTCGACCACGCAGCTCGTCAGTCTTATATTGGTTTCGGTATGGCTATTGCTGCTGCCGCAGAACTGAAAGTTGACGCTACGCCAATGGAAGGTTTCGTAGCTGATCAGCTGGATGAGTTACTGGGTCTGCGTGAAAAAGGTCTGAGAAGTACGACTATTCTTACTCTAGGATACAGAGATGCCGCTAATGACTGGTTGGTAAACCTGAAAAAAGTGCGTACGCCTAAAGAAGAATTCCTGACGATTCTGGATTAATTTTAAGATTGTTGTTTAATACTTACAAGGGACTCTTCTACCGGATAAAGCCAGTAGGGAGTCCTTATTTGTTTCCTGCAGGATACCTGCACAAATCAATTATAATATGCAAGCACAACAAAAGATGAAAGTCGAAGTATGGAGCGATATCATGTGCCCTTTCTGTTATATCGGCAAACGCCATTATGAAGCAGCCCTGGAGCAATTTGCCCATAAAGATGATATAGAACTGGTATGGAAAAGCTTTCAGCTGGACCCGTCTACAGAAGAAGATGCCGGAGATAAAGCAAATGTATATGCATACCTGGCAGAACGTAAAGGATTTAGCCTGGCAGAATCAGAAAAGATGCATGCGCAGGTGGCGCAAATGGCGCAACAGGCTGGCCTGGATTATGATTTCGATCATACCTATATGACCAATTCTTTTAAGGCACACCGCCTCATACAACTGGCCAAAACAAAAGGCCTGGGTGATGCTGCAGAGGAAGCATTGTTTAAAGCATACTTTACAGAAGGTAAAAATGTTTCTGATACGGAAACCATCAGTTCTATTGCTCTTTCTATCGGTTTAGATGCCGGAGCTGTAGCACTGGCACTAAGTGAAGATCAGTATGCTGCTGCAGTAACACAGGATGTACTGGAAGCGCAGCAGATTGGTGTACAGGGTGTTCCCTTCTTCGTATTTGATCGTAAATATGCTATATCCGGCGCACAACCGGTTCCTGCTTTTGCCCAGACACTGGAGCAGGCCCACCAGGAATGGAGCAGCAAGCAACAGGCTACGGTGTTACAGGTACAACAAGGCCCGTCCTGCGATATCGATGGCAACTGTGATTAAGCCTTTGATTTACCCATATATAAAAAGCGCAGCGACCCAATAGGTTACTGCGCTTATCTTTTTTATTCTTTTTACTGATTACTGAGCTGCTGCATTCGCGATTACATAAGCGCGGATCAGGGCTGCATCTGCTGCAGATACCTCTGTTTTAGGAATCATACGGTTCAGAATACCATGCCATTTAACATCGGTAAACGCTTCCGTTTTAAATAATTTATGACAGGTGCCACAATTAGAAGCATATAATTGCTGACCGGAGGCCAGCTGATCTGCTGTATATTGTTTCTGCGCTGTTTCTTTGGTCATTGCCGCTGTTGTTGCGGGAGTGGCTGCTTTCTTCGGGGAGCAATTGATCATGGTGATCGTTAATCCTAATACTGTAAGAACCGCTAATTTCTTCATTTTTTTTACTGATTAATGACACTAAAGTAAGCGTTTTTAGGAGAACAGAAAATTATTTCTTGCGTTCCAGCTCAAGTTTGTAATCGATGATAGCAGTTGCAATGGCTCTGGCCAGCGCATCCTGCCCGGCAGGGGAATTCAGATAAGCCTCTTCCTCTGCATTATTAATAAAACCTACCTCAATCAGTACACCCGGCATGGCACTTCCGGCCAGTACTTCCAGTGATTTCTGTTTTACACCAAAGTTGCCGCGACCCAGCTTGCCAAAATTCTGCTGTACTTTACTGCCCAGGGTTACACTTCTACCCAGGAATGCCTGTGAGTATTGCGCAATGATGATGGCTGTTGTCGGATCATTTTCATCCATCAGACCAGGCTCATCAGAAACAGTTTCACTGTATTCACCAATTGCTTTTTCTTTTTGAGAATTGCGGGAAAGACCCAGTACATAAGTCTCTGTACCACTTACGCTGGTCGCACGGTTTACAATAGTCTTGTATACCGGCACGGTCACATACTTGCGGCCCTGCTTTACACGACGGGTACCGGACTGCACTCGGCTGCGCGTACCTGCGGTAGAGTTTACGTGTATAGAAATAAACAGATCAGCATTGGCCTTATTGGCAATTTCATGTCTGCCTTTCAGTTCTACAAAGAAGTCTGCATCACGCGTCAGGATAGTCTTCAGCTGCGGCATTTCTCTGTTGAGTATATCACGCACCTTAAGGGTAATACCCAGTGCAATATCTTTCTCTTTGGAAAAGCTGCCGATTGCTCCCGGATCTTTGCCTCCGTGGCCGGCATCCAATACTACTTTACTCACTACTTTCTGCGCCAGGGCTTGCTGTGCGCATCCTACCACTATCAATATTAAAAACAGTCGGGCTATACTTTTCATCATGTCCATAACGTTATCTAACGGAATACTGATTTCTGTTATTGTTTTCAGTTCCTGATCGTACAATACTTTTAGGTAAGACTGCAAATATAATCGAAGGTTAAGGGAATTAAAAATATTTAAAGCAATTTTGCTATTAAAGAAATACTATTTTTGCGAAGTTTTTCCAATGCATATAGAATCCGTTAACATAACCCGCCCATTCCGTCACCTGCTCCTGCTCCTTGTGCTCTTACTGAGCCCTTGTGTTATATGGGCACAGGTTCCTGATACGGATGTGGAACCGGCAACGGAGCAAAGTGACACCACTGCTAAAGTTCCGGCCATGACCAAAGAAGCCAAAGAAAAGCAGCTGGGCATCAAAATTTCCAAAGACGCACCTGAAGATGAAGTTGTTTCTGTAGCTAAGGATTCGGCTATTATGGATATGGAGAAGAATATATTCTTCCTGTATGGCAATGCGCAGATCAACCAGAAAGATGTAGAGCTGAAATCCGGTGTGGTTGAGTTTGACCAGAAAAGTAATGTGGTCAGCGCCTATCCTACTTATGATACAGCAGGACTGAAAACTTCTGACCAGGAATTTATACAGGGCTCAGAAAAGTTTCAGTACGATTCTTTAAAGTATAATTTCAAAAGTAAAAGAGCTATTGTGCGCAATGCCCGCTCTACCTATGGCGATGCATTTATGATCAGCCAGCAGGTGAAGCGTAATCCAGATCAGTCAATTTACGGGTATAAAAATACGTACACCACCTGTAACCTGGATCACCCGCACTATGGCATTTATGCCAAAAAGATCAAGGCTATTCCGAATAAAGTAATTGCTTCCGGACCGGCTAATCTGCAGATTGCAGACATCCCTACTCCATTAATGTTTCCATTCGGGATATTCCCGATCAACCCCAAGCAAAAATCAGGTTTCATACTGCCCACCTATACGATGGAACAGAACCGTGGTCTGGGTCTGCAACGTATCGGGTATTATTTTGACATCAATGATTATATCGGTGCCACTATACAATTCGACATCTTCTCTAAAGGAAGTTACGGTGTATACGGCTCTACAAACTATACCAAACGATATAAGTATAACGGTAGCCTCAATGTCAACTACAGTAAGAGTATTTTCGGGGAGCCTTATGATATTGGTAAAACAGAGCAAAATGATTTTCGTATAGACTGGACACACCAGGTTGACCCAAGGTCTATGCCGGGTGCCAGCTTTAATGCGAAGGTAGAATTCGGTACCGGCGGCTATAACCGCGTAAACGGGATGACTTCCGGTATGGTACTGAACAACCAGTACAACACTTCCATTGCCTACAGCAAGTCCTGGATCGGAAAGCCTTATGCCTTATCTATGGCCTTACGCCATAACCAGAGTACCAATACCGGACAGGGGTCTATTACCCTCCCGGACATTACTTTCAATGTATCGCAGATTACTCCATTCCAGCGAAAGAATGCAGTGGGTACGCCAAAGTGGTATGAGAAAATATCGGGAACCTATATGGTCGCTGCGCAAAACCGTTACGATTTTGTCGATTCTACCTTCAGCCTGAATAACATCAAATGGTCTGATTTTAGCAGCGGCATCAAGCACTCCTTCAGCCTGGGAGCTGCATATAATATTTTTCGTTTCTTTAATTTCAGTGTAAATGTTCCGTATAATGAATATTGGAATACCAAACAGCTGATCCGCACCTGGAATCCCGTCGCGCGTAAAGATGATACAGCGATCAATATGGGCTTCTATGCTACGCGTGACTTCAGTGTTACCTCCAGCATCAGTACCCGTATTTATGGGGTAAAGATGTTCCGTAAAGGTAGTATTGCAGGTATTCGACATGTGATCACTCCAGCATTGAACTTTAATTATACCCCGGGCTTTTCCAATAGGCCGTTCAACTATTTTTATAATTACGTAGATCAGTATGGTTACTCCACAGCATTGTCGCCATATTCTATATCTCCGGGCAATGTCGGTTACCCGACCAACCCATATCCTGTCGGGTCTGCCGGTATTTCTATCAATAATACCCTGCAGATGAAGGTGCGCGGTAAAGACACCGGAGCTACCCGTATTGTCTCCATCCTGGATGGTTTCGGACTGAATGCCAATTATAATTTCTTTGCCGATTCAAATAACCTGAGCGCGATCAACCTCAATGCCAGAACCAATGTGGCTAAACACCTGGACCTGACTTTGAACGGGCAGTTCGATGCATACAGATTTGTAAACGGTTACCGCTCTAAAGAATTTCTGATCAACACAGGAGGGCCGCTGGCACAATTGCGTACATTGGGTGTCGGACTGGGCTTCAACTACCAGGGCGGTGATAAAAGTAAGAAGGATAATGATGCCGAAGAGGGCCGTAAGGGCGAAGAGGCGCAATTGCTGCTGAGAAATAACGGAATCAATGATTACTACGATTTCAATATTCCCTGGAATATCAGTATCAACTCTTCTTTAAACTACCTGAGAAAGAACCTGGTTACTGGTAAGGATACGATTATCATTACCCCAAACCTTTCCTTTACCGGTAGCATACGCTTTACGCCTAAGATGATGCTGAACATCACATCCGGTTATGACTTCTACAGTAAATCGATCGGTTATACTACCATCAATGTAACCCGCGATCTGCACTGCTGGCAGATGATGCTGAATATTGTACCTTTTGGTATATACCGCAATTACAACTTTACCATCAATGTAAAATCCTCTGTACTGCAAGACCTGAAGCTGGTGCGCAGGAGGGCTTACCAGGATAATTATTAAAACTGATTTATAAGGCAGCTCCAGCAATTCGAATATACTCAAGCCTTCTGCTCCAAACTTCATTACAACATACTCATACAACAATGCCCTGCTGATCTTGTTTCAGCAGGGCATTGTTTATATCGTTATTTCAGAACATTTAAGGACTTACATATACAGGAGGTGTAGAAATTACATTGCTCTTATTACCGGCATTATCGGTTACATACATTTCAAAGCGGAAGGTATCGCGCAGCATATGCACAGAATCCGCACGGGGAACGAAGAACACATTTTTAGCAAAAGATACGGTACCGCTACCCTTCAGGTATTTTTTACCAAAGCGGGCTTCTGTGGGTACATAGGGGAACGGATAATTATAAATCGCTCCTGTGGTCAGATTGGTAATGGTTACAGCCAGTTTGGAATCGGTATAGTCTGTTCCCATATCTCCGTCACCATCGACAAAATCATAATTCATGATCCAGCGGGTAGTATCATTATAACTTACCTCTCCGGTATTCATAGAACGGTAAGTCAACTCCGGTGTATCCGGATAGCTAACATTATCATCCTTGGAACAGGATGCAAAAGCAAGTCCGGTAATAAGGGCGGCTGCGGTAATTTTAAGATATGGTGACATAGGATAACGCGATTTACTAAATCCAAATGTAGTATTATTGCACTCAAATATACACAATTAAAATCATGGCAGCAAATACAGTTCCTGATCTGCACTGGTTGGAAACAATTGACCATCATAACTTTGAAGAAAGAGCAATTGCACTCTTTCATTATCAATACGAACACAATCCATTGTATCGTGCTTATACTGATGCCATACATATAAATGCAGAAGCGGTACGTTATCTTACAGATATCCCTTTTCTGCCCATATCATTTTTTAAAAGTCATACGGTACTTACCGGAACACAGGAGCCTGAATTGCTTTTTGAAAGCAGTGGCACAACCGGTATGATTCCCAGCAGGCACCACATTGTCCATCCGAAGTATTATGAATATGCCTACAGGAGTGCCTTTGCGTATTTTTACGGCAATGTAGAGGATTATATCGTGATCGGGCTGCTGCCCTCCTACCTGGAGCGGAAGCACTCCTCACTGGTATATATGGTGAATGACCTGGTACAGATGAGTGCAAATGAAGACAGCGGATTTTACCTTAATGAATTTGAGCAGCTGGCCATCGTGTTGCAAAAACACCGGGACAAGAAAATTATATTGATTGGCGTAACCTTTGCCCTGCTTGATTTTGCAGAGGCCTACCCTATGGACCTGTCGCATGTAATCGTGATGGAAACCGGGGGCATGAAGGGCAGGAAAGAAGAATGGACCCGTATGGAGGTACATGCTTACCTGCAACAGCAGTGGCAATTGCCAGGTGTACATTCTGAATATGGTATGAGCGAATTGCTCTCCCAGGCTTATGCCCCTGCAAACGGGCTGTTTTCCTGCGATCGTACCATGAAGGTTTTGCTGCGGGACGAATCTGATCCACTGGAGACCTATGCCTATGGCAGCGGTTGTTTAAACATTATTGACCTGGCCAATATCGACTCCTGTGCTTTTATTGCCACAGAAGATATTGCCAAGATTCACAGAGACGATACCTTTGAGGTACTGGGGCGTCGCGATCATGCAGCACTAAGGGGTTGCAGCCTGATGGTGATCTGATAATCAGCGATAAAATTTCACAGAATAGGCATTCAAATGTAATATTTTTAATACTTTGGCACTTTAAAAACCGAAAACCACATTAATGGAGCAGACCACCGGATTAAAACGCAGCTTAACCCTTACCGACGGCATACTGATTGTTGCCGGATCTATGATCGGATCAGGTATATTTATTGTCAGTGCCGATATGGTCCGTAATTTAGGCAGCGCCGGATGGCTGATGCTGATCTGGCTCATTACCGGTCTGATGACGGTTTTTGCGGCGATCTCTTATGGGGAGTTATCTTCCATGTTTCCCAAAGCTGGCGGACAGTATGTGTTCTTAAAAGAAGCGTACAATTCGCTGACCGGTTTCTTATACGGCTGGAGTTTTTTTACCGTAATCCAGACCGGTACTATCGCTGCGGTGGGTGTGGCCTTCAGTAAGTTTGCCGGCTATTTCATCCCGGCACTGGAGATGAAAGATGCCAATATTCTCTTTACTATCGGCGATCAGTTTAAACTATATCCCGCACAGCTTGTGTCTATTGCCCTTGTCATCTTCCTGACCTGGGTCAACAGCCGTGGGGTTAAAGAAGGGAAATTCATCCAGACAATATTTACTTCTGCAAAATTATTATCTCTTTTCGGCCTCATCATTTTCGGATTCCTGCTGGCTGCAAAAGCCGATATCTGGAACGAAAACTGGGCAACAGGCCTGAGCATGAAGTTCACCACGCCGGTAAATGGCAATCCTGATAATGGCTGGAACCTGTTTAGCCAGGTTGGCAGCTGGTCTGCGGCACTGGGATTGATAGCCTCTGCAATGGTAGGATCTGTATTCAGCAGTGTAGCCTGGGAAAATGTAACTTTCCTGGCAGGAGAGATCAAGAATCCGCAGCGAAATGTGGGCCTGAGCCTGTTCTTCGGTACCCTGATCGTTACGATTATTTACATTACCATCAACCTGATGTATGTTGCCGTTCTGCCATTGACACCAGCTGAGACGGGTGGTATCTATGCACCCAATTCCGGTGGCATCGCCTTTGCCGTACAGGATCGTGTAGCCACTGCTGCATCATTTAATATCTTTGGCAATATTGGTGCGCTGGTCATTGCGGTAATGATTATGATTTCAACCTTTGGCTGTAATAATGGCCTGATCATGACCGGTGCGAGGGTATTTTATACAATGGCAAATGATAACCTGTTCTTCAAACAAGCAGGCAGATTGAATAAAAATTCCGTTCCGGAATGGGCCCTGTGGGCACAATGCTTCTGGACATCAATATTATGTCTGAGTGGTAAATACGGTTTACTGCTGGATTACGTTGTATTTGTAACACTGATCTTTTACATGATTACTATATACGGCATTTTCAGACTGCGCAAGAGCAGACCTGATGCGGAGCGTCCTTATAAAGCGTTTGGTTATCCGTTTATACCTATATTGTATTTTATTCTTGCAGGTGCTATGGCACTGGGCTTGCTGATTGCCAAATGGGAGACCTGTGTATTTGGAATTATTGTGGTACTGATCGGCCTTCCGGTGTATTACCTGTTGGTGCGTAAAGAAAAACAAGCTACGGCTTAATGAATGAATAAGTATGAACTTCCTGTTTCCATTGTTTCTGATCTCCGGTCTGGCTATTGCCATACCGATCATAATACATCTCTTTAATTTCAGAAAGTACAAAACGATTTATTTCCCGGACACCCGTCTGCTGGAGTCCATCAAGATTACCTCACAACGCAGTGCCACTATCGAAAACTGGTTGCTGTTGCTCAGTCGCATCCTGTTCGTAGCTGCGCTGGTACTGGCTTTTGCACAACCTTTATTTAAAAATGCATCTGCCGGTAAGAGCAATCTGAACATATTGTATGTAGACAATTCACAGAGCATGTCTATCAGCAGTAATAAGGGGCAATTGTCCTTGCTGCAGAAGGCCGTTTCTGATGCAAAGAAAGTGGTAGAGCAGTCCGATGCCACACAAGATTTTATCCTGCTCACAAATGATAATCCTTATGCCAGCAGGCCTGTACCGCAGACCGAGGTGTTAAAGAAACTGGATGCACTGCAGGTCAGTGCCCGCACGACCAGCCTGAGCCAGGTTGTAACAGCGGTGAACAATATTCTTTCCGACAATAATATTACCAATGCAGATGCTTACCTGTTTTCAGATATGCAACGCAGCACTTTGCTGCGGGATGCTGCAGTAAAAGCCACATCCGGTACCCGTTTCCATTTCAGAACGGTGGAGCTGGACGAGCATAATAACATTTACTTTGATACCGCATACTTTCTGCAACCGGTAATTGATACCCGCCAGGAAAATCCGCTGGTCGTAAAAGTGGCCCGTTCCGGTAGTGCCGATAAGGATCAGCAGGTATCTATGCAGGTACTGGTCGATAACCAGGTAAGGGCAGCAAAAACCATTTCCGTACCCAATGACAGTACCGTACTGGATACCATACCACTGGTGATTAATACACCGGGATGGCATAAAATAGCCCTGGTGCTGAAAGATGCTCAGGTAAACTATGATGATACCTTCCGCATTACAGCAAAGACCAATGCTACCCTGTCTGTACTGAATCTTACAGAAGGCAGCAGCAGTCCATATATCACAGCAGCTTTGAGCCCGATGAACGGCTTCCTAACCCAACAGGGAATGGTCGGTTCTATAGGCACACAGGACCTGAGCGCCTTTAACCTGGTTATCCTGCACCATATTTCCGGTCTGGATGCTGGTACGGCAAAGGCAATGAAAACGGGACTGGATAATGGTTTAAGCTTCCTTATTATCCCGAAAAATATCAGGGATATTCAGGCCTTCAATACACAATTAAGTACACTGGCCCCCATCAGCCTGGCTAAAGAAGATACTACAGCAACACAGATCGGCAGTGTGCAATCGGAACATGCCCTGTTGAAGGATGTGATTGCCAGTATGCCGGCCAATGTACAGCTACCGGCAGTATTGCGTCACTACCCTATTTCTGCCGGTCTTAATGCCGGCCAGCAAAGTATTTTGAGCCTGAAGAATGGCCATCCTTTTCTTGCGCAATACACCATTGGTCAGGGAAGATTATACCTGCTGGCGAGTCCGCTGGAAGAGCAGGCCGGCAATTTTGTGCTGAGTAACCTGTTTCTGCCTATATTATACAAAATGTGTGCGCAGAGCGGAGCACAGTCTATCTATGCGGTTACGGCCAATAATCGTCAGCCTGTATTTGTGCCTTTACATTCCCGCAACCGCAGTGTGTTTCGTATACAGGGTAATGGACAGGAAACCGTTCCCCCGCAGGCTCCTTTTGGAAATGGTACTAATGTATATGCCGGTAATGTCATTACCCAGACAGGTTTTTACCGCCTGACCAACGATGAGGTTAAAGACAGTACTTTAATTGCGGTCAATAATGACATCCTGGAATCGCGTTTGAAACCGGCTACAGAAGCGGAGATCAGTAATCTGCTGAAACCGGCTACAGTATACTGGAATGAACATAAAGGTCCGGGATTCAGCGGTGGTAAAACAGGTAGTATTGACCTCTGGAAGTGGTGCGTGGTACTGGCCTTGATCGGTTTATGTATCGAGACTTATCTGTTGATTGCCAGAAGAAAACATAAGAAAGTGACACCATAAATGAGCTAATAATCAGCTGATTATTGCCGACATGATTAAACTATACTGGGTATCCGCATTCAGCAAACAAAAAACTTCCTTTATGCTCTAGTTCCATTTATCGTTATTGGTACCTTTTGCCTTGATGCAAAAGGTACCGCCAAAAAATCAAGGCTGTATAAATCCCTGGCTAAAAATCAAAATGTCGGTCGGTCGCAAACCAGACTCACTACGTTCAAACCGTGGTTTCCGACTTTATCGACCGAGCCAATGATTTTATTAACGCAGGATTTATAAGGCCATTTTGAGTGATCTGTACCATGCTGATCGCTTATTATTTTTATCACTGCTATAGCCATTTTGGATGGTGCATCGGGAGCCTCAGTAACCGGATTTTCGTACCCTAAGATTCTCGAAGGGTAATAAAAGAGAGGGCCTCCGCTGAAAAACGGAGGCCCTGTGCATTGGGTTTATACTACTCTAGTGTTTAATTTTTCAAGATAGCACCACCAACTTTTCCTGTGTTTTCAGTAGCAGGTATGCTCACTTTACGTTCCGGAGTTGCTGTTTTCTCCGCGTTCATATAATCTTTAGGACGGGTAATGGCATCTATGCTGCGATCTTCAGGCATACCCCATTCTGCAGCATGCAGATAGCGTCCTTTAAATTGTGGTTCTTTTTCTACCTCAGGTACTACACGATGCGCATTGGCATATTTATCATGACGCACACCGGTTACCTGCCAGCTCACTTTAATACCAGGCTGATTGGTCTGGATTCTGAATTCATTACCAGACACTTCCTGGGCAACAATTGCCTGTGCGAAAGCACCAATTACGGTAAGCTGATAACGGAAATCCTGGTTCAGCGATTCAAAATATTCAGGCAGTTTTACTGTTGCATAACCATTGGCATCTGTAGTGATGTTACCGTTGTAGATGTTCATCATATCCGGACTTTCTACAAAGCTATGGTACAGGTATTTGTTTTCAGGATCTAAAGGGTGATCGATTTTGAACGTACCACTACCTTTGGCAATAGAACCCGTGATCTGTACATTACCGGAGAAATAACCGGCATAGTTAGTCGTTGCACCGCTGGCGAAGCCATACACACCATAGCGTACGGTTGGTACTGTAGCCCCACCAACAGTTTGTGCGTTACCATATACACCATAGGTATTACCAATACCGGTTGTTGCAGCAAAGCTGGCATTTTTATTATAACCAACTACACCTATACCTCCGACAGAAGCTCCCATTACACCGGCGGTGTTGGCAGAACCATACACGCCCAGATCCTGGTTACCTACACCGAAAATAGTGTTGGCATCCTGGTTATTAACTCCGTTATAACCGGTACCCTGAACACCGACACCATAGTTACTACCGTTGTAGTTACCGAATACACCGGCTTTAAGACAAGCCTGAGAAGTATAAGAATAACCAGTGATGGCTGCGAAGGTATCTATAGCCGGAACCGGAGTTGCCGGTTGCATTACATGCAATCTACCACTTGGTGTAGAGGTACCGAAGCCAGAAGCACCGGTAGATACTACGATACCACGACCAGTAGTACCACCATCAAAGAAACCGGCTACACCGGCACCTGTAGCCACACCCCAGATACCATTACCGGTACCGGTGGCTACACCAACTGTACCGCCAAGCGTACCTGTAGACAGACCATACACTCCGTTCTGAGATCCGCTGACCCCGATTACACCGATACCTGTGGTAGATTCACCATATACAGAACCCGCAGTAGCGATCGAGGTTGCTGGCGTACCGGTTAGCGTAGCCCTCATGGCATTACCGATAGCACCGGCTGTCACCTGAAATTTGATATTCGGACTGAGTGTACCGGTATTGACACCAACTGAAGTACCATCATCTGTCAACTGAGAGTTGCCTCCCGTGGTAGCTCCGGTAAACTTAACTAAAGTATTGGTCGTACCACTGATATTGGCACTGCCCGCAGGACCCTGAGGACCCGCAGGGCCTTGTGCTCCTGTAGCACCTGCCGCCCCGGTAGCGCCTACAGGTCCGGCAGGACCTTGTGCACCGGTCGCGCCAACTGGCCCCTGAGGGCCGGCAGGGCCAGCGGGTCCCTGAGCACCAGTAGCACCGTTAGGACCGGTCGCGCCTACAGGACCAGCCGGACCGGCAGGGCCTTGTGGTCCCGCTGGACCAGCTACGCCGCCATTAGCCGCGTGTAAGGCAAAAGGTACGCTCAATAATTGTGTAGCACCCAGGTTGGTATAGTTTGTACCACCGGCAGGGTCAATTTCTACTTTCATATACTTATCTCCGGTGCCCCAGTTTACAGCAGCCATAGTACCGGTAACCGGTGTACCATTACCTACCGAGATATTATATAAACCATAGGTATTGGTAGTAGCGCTCTGTGTTTCGGAGTATACGACCGTACCAGAAGATGAGCCATCGAGGATACTGATTCTCAATCCCAGAGATTGATTCGCCAGAGCAGCCCCGGTATTATTGCGGGCTACGCCCTGATAATTGAATTTTTGTGGTGCCTGAGCCGTGCCCACCTGGATGGCGGCAAAGGCTATGGCAATACTTAGTATTAACTTTTTCATACAGATGATTTTTTAAGAATATTGTAAATATTGTTTTTAAGTGAAATGCAACGCATGACGAAGGTTGCTTGCAGGTTTTGCTATTTGATTTTTGATTTCAGGATTTCAATTTCTTTTTTCAGCTCTTCTATAATGGCTTGTTGCTCCTGGATTGCTTTGATTGCAATAACACTCAGGCTGGAATAATCCATTGTCAACTGATTATCAACCATAGGGTTACCCTCACCGGTAGTATTGACCATAACCAGTTCCGGGAATACTGTCTGTACATCCTGAGCCAGAAAGCCTATAGATTTTATATGGTTAGGGTTATTGAATTTATATTCGTAGCGTTTGGCATCCAGCGTTTTTAATTTAGGTAATACAGATTCCATACTTTGAATATTGGTTTTGAGACGGGCATCTGATAAGCTGGTGTATACGCCAGTTGTACCGTTGAATGTGCCCAGGTTACCGGTTTTACCGATAATCATATCGCCGGAAGAAGATGCATAAAAGCTCCATCCAGTACTGGCTGTAGTATTTTGAATACGAATACCATTATCATTAAAAGTACCGGTCACACCATCTACCTGGAAGCGGTATTTAGGGAAACGTGTACCAATACCTACATTACCGATAGAATCTACAGTCAGTTTAGGCACAGCAGCAATGGTTAAGTGCAGGCTACCTAATGTATTACCACCACCGGTACCGAAGTCTACGTCTTCGTTTTTACCGGCATAGCTACCAAGGTATCCACGGTATACTCCATTTTCATAAAAGCCCCACCATAAGCTGCTGGCTGTAGTACCTACCAGGCCATAACCACCGTTAGACGTAGCTTGTACCCCTTTGGCTGCTTGTGCATAGGGTACAGACAGCATTTTAGTCGTACCCAGATCTGCGTAGCTGGTACCACCCGCAGGATCCATTTCTACTTTCATAAAGCGATCACCGGTGAGGCCATTTGCAGCAGACATAGTACCCGTCACAACAGTACCGGAACCAACCTGTACATTGAATAAGCCGTAGGCATTCGTCATCGCACTCTGCGTTTCGGAATACAATACTGTGTTGGAGGCATCAAGAATAGATAACCTCAGTCCGATAGACTGATTAGCCAAAGCGGCTCCTGCATTGTTACGGGCAACACCCTGGTAGTTGAACATATCTGGCACTTGGGCAAAAGAAATACCCATAGAGGCGCATATGCAAAGCGATATAAATAATAACTTTTTCATGTTTTTTGTTTTTAATAATTGAAATGATTTGACTTACTGAACTTTTTTGATTTCAAAACTGTTACGGTATTGACTGCCCTGCTGCTGTACCTGCACATTGAGGTAGTAACTACCTGCAGCATAAGGAGCCAGATCAATCATGATTTTTTCTTTACCGGAAGGGATTTTGTAGCTGTGCATGATGAGGGATCTGCCCAATACATCATACAGGCTGTAATGCAGTTCTGCAGAAGCGTTCAGTTTGGTTTCGAGGTATACGAAGCTACCGGTGGGATTTGGGTAAACGCTCAGCTGATCCAGGGATAAGGGTACATCATTGATACCCACCTGTGATGCCTTGGGTTGCAGGAGGCCCTGTGTGACCGTAAGCGAACCAGCTGTTGCGGTATGTACCAGGGTCATTTCACCAATGGACCACTCGTACGTGTTACCGGAGATGGCAGCACTACCCCCTGTGGCATTAAGCGTAGAGGGCGAGATGCTCTGGGCGCTGGAGCAATAAGCGCTCATGCCCAGGGCAAGTAGTAATACAATTGATTTCATAATTTTTGTTTTTAAAGTGAGAATAGTTTACTATAGTTGAAAATTGGTTATATATATAGAAGTATCTATATTGTTTAAAGTTAGTTATCAATAAATTTTATATTAGAATCACGCTTTTCAATTATAGTTCAAAGGTCTATATATTTCAGGGCTCCCGTATGAGGAAAAATCCCCGTTTTTCATGGGCCTAACGGCTCAAAATCACAGCAGCAGGGCATTTTGCATAAAAAAAGTGCCCGCTTTGCAGCAGGCACTGAAGTATATATCAGGGAAATGTATTATATTAAAGAATTTCCCCTACATGCTTTTGTATATTATTGCAGATCTTTTGCAAGGGCAGATCATTAGGATCTCCTCCAAACGGATCTTCTATCTCTTCTGCAATCAGCTCCAGGCTACCCAATACATACGCGATAAAGGTAACCAGCGGGGCTACATAATAACCCAGCTGAAATACATACCCGATCGGCAAGGTTATCACATAGATCATGATAAAGCGCTTGATAAATGAACTGTAGGAATAAGGAATAGGTGTGTTCTTAATGCGCTCACAGCCCCCGCAGATATCGGTCAGTGCAGAGAGTTCGTTGTTTAAATTGATCATGTGCGCATCGGTAAGAATGCCTTCTTTATACATCTGCTGCACCTTAAGAGAAAGTATGCGTGCTACCTGGTTGGGTATATGCTTATCCTTTTCCAGTATATATAATTCCGGATGCTCTTTTACATCAAGGCTTAAGCGTGTACTTTCAGATTGCAGGTGTATCTTTAAAGACTCTGCATACAGCGGTATATACTTCCTGAAAAACAACCTGTACTCCTCATCCTTGGAGTCCAGTACGGAAGCCAGCTTTATGGCAAAATTACGGCTGTTATTGACCAGCGAGCCCCAGAGTTTGCGTCCCTCCCACCAGCGGTCATAAGCCGTATTGGTACGGAATACCACCAGTAAAGAGATTACAAAGCCCAATGTGGTATGCATCAGGTTTATGTTCTTGATCCAGCTATTGCTGGATAGCTTCCAGACTTCGATTTCCAGATAACCCAGAACGGCACAGTATATAAATATGGCGATGAGTATCGGCAGCATCTTACGCAAGGTGTCTGCCTTGGAGAGTAAGAATTTAAAGTCGAACCAGGTCTTGCTGTCGTAGATGTACATTGTTTTAATTGTTTTGTCAAAAGTAAGGAACAGCGGCTTTAATTTTCTGCCTTCGGTTCGATTTTTTCCAGGATATCATTCATCATTTCAATCTGTATACGCTGTATCTCCAGCAGTTCCTGTTGCTGGTGAATGATGAGGTGATCGATCTTCTCGTGCAGGGCGCGCAGCTCTATTTCCGTTTTCAGGTTGATCATATAGTCCTTTTTGGCCCGCTGCCGGTCTTTGTCTTCCTGGCGGTTCTGGCTCATCATGATCACGGGTGCCTGCAAAGATGCCAGGCAGGACAGGATCAGGTTCAGCAGGATGAAGGGATAAGGATCGAAACCCTTATTGGCCAGCAGGTATACATTGGCCGCGATCCATATTAGAATGAAGACTCCAAATGCTATAATAAAGGTCCAGCTGCCGCCAAAGGTGGCTACTTTATCGGCCACTCTTTGCCCAACCGTATCTCCTGAAGTATCTTCCTGACTATCCACTTCTTTAGTAATGATGCTATTATCATTCAGTGTCTGCATTACCTTCTGCTCCATATCGGTAAGATGACTTACCTCTTTGGAAAGATAGGAAGAGATGTACTGCATGCGGTACTCATTCAATTCTTTCAGGGAGAGCGAAGACTGATCATTAAACCGGGGCTTATCCTTTATAATCATGTTTAAGAGTCCGGCACTGATAGCATGAGCATTCACTCTTTCCGAAACGGGATACGATTCACCGGAGATATCGCTGATAAAGGTTTGGGCCATAATGTGTTTTATTCTGTTACAAATATAAAGGCTATTACACATTACTGTAATAGCCTTTATCATAAAAAGTAAATTTTGTTTACTCCATCTCTTACTCCATCGAGTACAGACCGAAGTAGTTGCCTTCTGTATCGCTGCAAATGGCACAAAAACCATACTCCCCGATAGAGAACTTAGGCTGCTGTATTTTACCACCAGCTGCTTCTACTCTACCCTGCTCTACCGAGCAGTCTTTGCAGCCAAAGTATACCAGGGTACTGTTACCACCTGCTTTTACATGCTCCATTTGTACCAGGGCACCAGAGGTGCCCATACCATCTTCCACACCAGGGAAGCCAAGCATTTTCATATCCATATCTCCTGGTGTAGCCATTTCGTTCATGGTATAGCCCAGAACGGTTTCATAGAATTTGCGTGCACGGTTGATATCATCTACATAGATTTCGAACCAGTGTACCGGGTTGTAGCCTGCCATAATTGTGTGTTTAAAGGGTTTTAATAATAGTTATGTAATATTTTAATTGTGTATGCTTTAAAGGAAACGAATATTGATTTATACTGTTCAGATTTGCTACCTTTTGTCTTGATGCAAAAGGTACCGCTTTGTCATATCGACCATAGTGTAACGGAGCGGAGAAATCTCCTTTTTATACATAACAATAAAAGGATATTTCTCGACGTCGCTATGTTGTGCTCGAAATGACGAGAGGCCCTTAGAAAGATGCAAGCACTTTTGGTTCATTTATTGCCAGATCAGGACGAATAACATAGTTAACTACAGGCAGATATTCAGTTAATTTTATGGCTGCTGATTAACAACATAGTGTTTAAAATTGTTCAGGATAGCCTGCCAGCCTGCCTGCTGCATATCACGGTCGTTGATATCTTCTGCTTCGAAATGTTCAGATACTACGGTATCATTGCCCTGTTCGTTAAAGGCTACATGTACCTTGCGGCCGTCTCCCATTGTATAAGCAATGGTTTTATGCGGATTCACTTCTGTGTACGTGCCACCAAAATCGAACTGCATGCTGCCATCCCGTGCAGCCATTACATATTTAAAGTCACCTCCTTCACGAAGGTCGTTGCGTGCTTCCGGGCAGTGCCAGTCTTCGCTTGCCGCATTCCATTGCTGTACGGCATCGGGCTGGGTAAAGGCATCCCATACTTGCTGCAGCGAAGCGGGAATGCGTACTTCTACGTGGATCGGATTGTGCATAGTGTTTTAATTTTATGTGTTTTGGTTAATCGGTTATGCTCTTTTGGAACGCATGGCTTTTACCTTCTGTACCTGCTTATCGGCACAGAAGTGCTTATACTCCTCTGTCTCACAGCCATAGAGGGCTACCTTGCCCGCCTCGTTATGATGAATGCCAAAGCCATAGCGCTTGGCCAGCGGCGAGGCCCGCAGGCAGGCCTGCCCTTTGGAGAAAAACTGCTCACGGGCATCGTCCCACTCATCATTGGTCAGTTCGTTTTTAAAGGCATGGCACTGGAAGATTACTTCGTCGGAACTGTACCGGTACGGATGATCGTGCAGCATATTATATTGCATATTGGCAATAGACAGCTTGTCTCCCTTCTGCGGCGGCACCTCTGCCTGCATTACGGGGCAATCTTCTGCTACTTCTATAAATGTGTTGATATAGTTAGTCGTATGTTGTTTCATCATTGCCCTATTTTATACCGTATTTCTGGTCTATAAACTGTAAGGTGTCTGCAATCATTTCTTTGAGCACTTCCTGGTCTATATGCTCCAGCTTCTTTACATAGATACAGGCCTTGCCCATCTTGAATTTGCCCAGTGCATTCAGTAATTCCTGCTGGCGTATGGTATCGCAATAGACATAAACAGACAGGGCTGCCTTGCGGGGAGAGAAACCGATTACCGGTGCATCTCCTTCATGGCCGCTGTCGTACTTATAGTGGTACTCGCCAAACCCGATAATGCTGCTGCCCCACATGCGCGGCGCTTTTCCGGAGCATTGCTCCATCAGCCGTACCAGTTCATAACTATCGCTGCGCTGCTGCGCATCGCTTACCTGTTCTATAAAATCGGTAACGCTATCTTCTGTAAAAACAGTTTTATTTGCTTTGGCCATAACTATACTCTGTTAGCGGTATTTGTCATTCAATCCCTTGCCTTCCAGGATCATTGGTTTAATCTTCTCCAGCCGGCTCAGGCGGGTGGCATCCCGCTTGGCTGTTTCAATATGTTCTACGTATTCTTTTTGCTTGTACAAACTCAGTGCCGCAAAGGCTTCATTAAGCGCCGCATCCGTATCCAGGGCCTCCTGCAATGCATCAGGAATGACCAGTTCTGCAGAACGCTCCGGTGTCCAGGTCTTGCCTTCGTCTACATTGCGGATTGCTTCGCGGATGTACGATTGAATTTTGGCCTCGTCTATTTCGTCTTTACCGGTAAAGCGCCATTGACGCAGGGCCTTTGTCTTACCTTCAGATGCATTGACCAGTACCTTGTATGGATCGCTTAAGAAAACACCATCATAAAACCAGAGGGAAAAGAAATTGTTGAATCCGCCACAGGCCACCACATTGCGGCCTTTGTGGGTATATATGGTTGCCCCCCACTTGATGGCCTCATCAAGATTCATTTTACGGATAATGCTATGGAGGTATTCTACCTCCTGCTCCCATTGGGCATTATGCATCAGATGTCAGTTTAGGTTTAGTGCTTTAAAAATAAGATTTTTTTGGGAAAAGTGGGTTAATTCCTGTGGGATGAAATGGTTAAATAAAGTGCGAAAAAGTATTAATATACTCTATCGTGCATGTTCCGCAGGATTACTCGCATCAATATAGCACTCCTCGATTTTTATTAGCCTTCGGAACACAAAAGCCAGAAAAGAAAAAACGCTTGGCCCCAGCAAAAGTATGGGCCAGTGATCCTGCAAGGTCTGAAAACAGTACAGAAGTTAGTCAATTTGCCATAATAGCAATTATATACATACGCGTTTTCCTCATATAGTATACTAGCAATGGTTCATAGCATACTAGCAATGATTCCTAGTACACTAGCAATAGTTCATAGTACACTAGCAGTGGTTCCTAGGACACTGGCAATGGTTCCTAGCACACTAGCAATAGTTGATAGTACACTAGCAATGACTCCTAGTACCCTGGCAATAGGTGATAGTACACTAGCAATGATTCATAGGACCCAGGCAATAGGTGATAGTACACTAGCAATGACTCCTAGTACCCTAGCAATAGTTGATAGTACACTAGCAATGGTTCATAGGAACCTGGCAATAGTTGATAGTACACTAGCAATGATTGATAGTACACTAGCAATGATTCATAGGAACCTGGCAATAGTCAAAAAACATCTTTTTTAACCATAAAACATCAATACAATGAAAACACACTACATCCCCACTACAGACGAGGGTAAAGCATTATGGCTGCACAACTTTGCTGCCAAACTACAGGAGGTAAGCGCACGCTACATGATTACAGATCAGGAGCGAAACGATGCACAGCAGGCGGCCTTTTATTTCGAATCGGTGGTCAAGTTCAAAAATCAGTTTGCAGCCTTTCAGAAATCGTTTACTGCTTTTAAAAATGCCCTGCGCGATGGGGTGAACAAAGGGCAGCCCACTCCTGCCCTGCCCGAAATACCTACTTATGGGGGCTTGCCCAGTTCTATACCAGCCTTCGATATCTTTGGCAGAATGTCCTCTATTGCTCAGCGTATCAAGAATCACTACCAGTATACCGAGGCCGATGGCAAGAACCTGGGCCTGATCGGCACAGATGTCCTTAAGACTGAAAACAATAAGCTGGTGCCTCTGATTAGTATAGTGATCTCTGCAGGCGGCCACCCGGAGGTGGTATGGAAGAAAAACGGCATGACCGCACTGGAGCTGATGGTAAGCCGCGATGGTGGCACCACATGGGGCTGGTTGGCTATAGATACCATACCCAACTACACCGACGAGTACCCACTACCCGTACAGCCAGAGGTATGGCAGTACAAGGCCATATACCGCATGGGCGATAGCCATGCCGGCCAGTGGAGCGATGTGGCCTCGGTAACGGTGGTACAGCGATAAAACTACTATACAGTAGGCAATAGGTAATACGCAAACTTAGTATCCATATCATCATATTCTTTTCGGAACCAATCCTCATTCAATAATCATCATGAAATAAATAATAAAGCTATCTTCCTTAGAATAAAAGACCAGTAAAAATTTTCGGCTTCTATTATTCCTCTTGATTTGATTATTAATTAGCCATGACAATTTGCAATGCATTAACGTGCAATATTGTTACATTATTAAAAAATTATTATTTCTTCGAAGATAATTTTCAACTAAAATAATAATTATGAAAAAAATCAAATTATCTCTTACTGCCATTATCATTCTATGCTTTTCCGCATCATCATGCAGCAAATAAGAACATGGAATAGAAGAATTAACAAATAAACCCAAAGTTTCTCTTATAACAGCAGATGTTGGTGGTATTTTACTGAATGATGAAGATTTTATACAAGTGTATAGAAATGCAAAGAAATTACAAGCTACCATTAAAGAAATTAGTACAAAATATCCTGATCTTAATGTTCTAGGTTTACAGGAGGCATTGCAAAATTGCGAATCACTTAATGACATGAAAACTGTATTTCTTCGGTTTGGAATTGCAGAAGGAAATACAATTATATCTTTACATGAAGACAGTTACAATCGTGTAACCAGTATTAGAGAAAAGCACAGTGAGCTCAGGGCTCTCAGTGATCAAGAACTAATAACTTTAGCAATTGATAAATTTAGTTTCCTTAATTCCATTAAGTTTGTAGGTAAGACATGTGAACAAGCGTATGCAGATGCCGTAGGAGATTGTGACGAAGCTTACATGAGTTCGATGGGTTATGGATGGTTGACAGCAATAACCACAGGTTGGAGCGGGGGTGGTCTAGTCGCTACTGGTATTCAGGTGGCCAATGCACTCACATCTTACATTACATGTTTAAAAATTGCTAAACGTAGCTATGAAGACTGTAAAAATTGATAAAATAATGAGTAAACATGCACAGAAAAAGAATGTCTTTTTCAACATTGGTTTATTACTCTTTTTACTTGTAGTAATAGTAATCATATCGAGGTTTGGACATAGGCTAAGTATTCAGAACAGCATGTATTTAATATTTGCCTGTGCATTTCTATTTCCCATCATCATCTTATTGAAGATGGTACTATTCAAGAAAAAGTAATGGAATCTATTTACTTACTGGGAACTGCTAGTAACAAAAATAAAGGTTGACCATTGGTCAACCTTTATTTTAAAAAACTTTTAGAATCCTATATACTTCTGCAAAACTGTAGCTAGAATATTTCCTGCTGCTCCTATGGCAATATTCCACCCACCATTAACAGACTTAATCATCATTTTTTCCAACCACTTTTTTGTTTTATCACCGTAAGATTTGGTTTCAGCATCATGATTGTCAATATCTATTATCTCAACTAGATCAAATATATCATTATCCGATACTTTATTCATTCTTAAAGCATCCTTTAATTGCTCCTTATTTGATTTTTCAATATTAATATCGGCTATAACGTCATTGTTATTACCATTGGTGACTACATTACCGTCACCATTTGCATTTATAATAGTTTGGTTCATAATTTGAGAAATTGTTTGATTACTTAATTGGTTTAACTCTGTAAGACTGCCATACTGCGAATCAATCTCTAACATAAAGTTCAGCAATCTATTCCTTACTTGATTTATTATATCCTTAACTGATGCACAATAAATTACTTTGATTGCATTTATTACCTTCAAACTCTGATATTCGTAACCACAAGACCGCCAATTTCGTTCAATATCTCTCACCATTTCAGCAGGAAGAAATTGAAATAAAGTTTGTGCATTATCACTAATTAATTGCTCTAATGTTGTAATACTTTCTTTAAAATTATAAAATGTGAAATTCTGAGTTAATCCGTTAGTTATTATCGGCTGCCTGTTATAATGAAGAGAGTTAAGGAAATAATCACCAATAACTAATCCTTCAATGTCTTTTCTATAGCTTGGAACAATATCGTCATCTGGATATCCGATTAGTTCATAATTTGCCCATTCTGCTAATTGGATATTTCTAATTCTTGATGCTAATACTTTAGTTTTCAATAAACTACCAGAGATGGATTTGTCAATATCCACTAGCTCATTTATAATATCACTAATTAATTTCTTTGAATTTGACATGTAACTTTCTTTACGTGTTATGTATTTAGGCTGTCAATTTTTTGGTTAACTCCTTAAAGGTTATCCGTGATCTGCTATAGAGAGACATTGATTTTCCGAATATCTCAGATACAGTTAAATCCTTATTGTTATAGCGATAAGCATATTCATTTACATACTTATTAAGATGCTTCCTACTCATATAGTGATAGATGCCTACATAGCCCCTTTTAAGGGTCGCCCAGAAACTTTCAATTGTTTGGGTATGATATTCGTTGTCTCCATCTTTAACAACGTAGCAATTACCCTGCTTTACCCGTATGTGATTAAATTTCTTATGCACATGGTTATAACCTTTATAGCCATCTGTAACGACTATTGCATCACTAGAGACATTATTATCTATTATTTGATCTAACGTGTTAGCAGATGTATCTTCAGTTACGAATGCAACTACATTGCCGCCTCGTGACATTAAACCCACAACAGGTATTTTATCTTTTGTGGAACGGCCTTGGGCTTCTTTCTTCCTTTTAGAGTAATGCTTGTTTTTGTACTTACCGCCTACATAAGTTTCGTCTACTTCAACGATACCAGTTAAAAGATCAGAAGGTGACTCACCACTTAATAGCATGACCCGGATGCGTTGAAGCATGAACCAAGCAGTTTTTTGTGTGATACCTAGTAAATTAGCTACATAAACTGAACTATGGCCTTTCTTTGAAGTAGTAAAAAGGAAGATGGCCGCTAACCATTTCTTTAATTCGATTTTGGTTTTGTCCATTATGGTACCGCTAGTTACAGTAAATTTCTTGCGGCATTCTTTTTTAGAGCAGGTAAAGCCCCGATTAGTGCGGTATGGATTAGATTGGTTACAGTGTGGACAAATGATATTATTACCCCAACGCTTAAATTCAAGATACTCTTTACAAGCTTCTTGATCTTTAAACTTCTCAAATAATTTGGCGATATTTTTGATGTCCACATCCATAATGATACAAAGATATCCAAAGTATAAGACAAACTGTGTCGCATGTGAATAAATCACACAAATATGTAAAAATGTGTTTTAGGGGTAATTGGAGTATCTTTGTTACATGGCAAAATCTACTAAACATAACGATAAGAAGACATCCTTACCAGAGAATTTTGAGAATGCAGTTTCTAAGGCTATGAAATTTGAGATGCCAAAACCGAAGTATAAGCCCAGAGATATTGTTAGGGTTATTGGTCAGGAAGGAAAGCTCTTTGAAGTAATAAAGAGCAATATGAAAGTTGAAGATTTGCGATTTGTTTTCTTATATATTTTAAAAGAGGTGAGCGGATCGGACAGGATTACTGCTTACCAACATGAAATTAAGCTTCCTTAAAATGCTTTTGTTGTTATCCAAGTGAAGTTTCCCATTCTCACTATATCCACAATCATTGCTGTATAATAAAATGTCCCTTCAAATAGAAAGGGACATTTTATTATACAGCTGTTGTAAGGGAATGGAAAGATTCTTTTTGATTTAGATGTAAAATTACTATTAGCTCATGACGTTGTGTTGCTGAATTTTACTTTCGTCTTGCTTATTGATATACTTTACATATTCTCACATGCCTCTTTATATGTATGTGATGTTTTATTTATTCAAAACTGATCATAAAATATAGCACAATTTGTTATTTTTTAATAATAATATTAAACAATTCCACCAAATTATTATATATAAATAAAATTAATAAATTGTATTATGGTTTTAAATTTCAGTAAGTCCGATATTAACATTACAATAGTTGAAAATGTAATCAATGTAACCAACAATAGTGGAATGCCAATTGAGTTCAACGAAATTTTAGAAGTAATGGATGCCCAAATGTATATTTTACACCAATATGCTAAGGGGTATAGTGATAGCACACAAGATTTACAAAAAATGGATAGATAATTAGCTATCTGACTATAAAACTACATAATTTGGTATCTTTTTCATCTTTCGGATCGGGATAGCAACATAAAATTCGGTTGGCATCAATTACAAGTAGCGAGAAACAGTTTCTTAATTGATCATTGTAATCTCCTATTATTTCATTACAAATTTCACAAACAACAGTTTTTATTTTTGGTATGTTGCTAAGTGTTTTTATATAATACTCACCACGAGGTAATTTGAATTCAATATCATTATGTGTAACAGTTTTTGTAAAAGCTGAATTTAGTTGATATTTGTCAGAAGATAGGTTTTCCTCATTTTGGAGAAAATCGCTAATTTCCTTATATATTTTATTGCAATCATCTTCAGTTAATGAGCTGCTTTCTCGAATCACATGTAATTCAATTCTAACAATATATTTTTAAGCAATATGCTTTTTATGCCTTTGTTTTCTTTATGATAATCACTATATGTAGGTATAAATTTTCTATTTCTTGGCATGATAATTTTTCTAAATGATTAAGATATGCAATCTAATGCTTAGTTTTCAATTTTGTGAATAAATTCATAAATAATCAAGATATTTATTAAATTGATTGTTATTAAGGGATTTACAAGAATCCTAATTGTGCTACTTTATCAATTGTTATGAGACGAATTACCGTTATTAAAGAGTATTTCATTACAATACATTAGACCCTACATTTAGTTTGTCTCGTAAAAAAGCCAGTAGTAGCAAATGTTCTACAACTGGCTTTTAGGTACGTATAAGGATATATTAATTCCTATTAATTAACTATTATTTCAACTGTTTGTATTGGTTGATTTTTATTCTTATTATCGTCATCTTCCTTTTTGGGTTCAGGCTTATTCTCTTTTTCTTGATCTTCCATGAATTGAACATCTTCGAGGAACTACATTATATACTATTTTCATAGCAGTATATATAGTAAATACATAAACTGATGTTTCAAATAATGTCTAAAATATAAATCACTAGGTAACTTAATTAAACTAAAATATGATTATACTCGGAACGCCTTTATATATACTTACTGTGAATTATTGGCAATAGAATAACTAAAGCATAGGTTTCAGCAATTATTATGCAGCAATAAGGGTTTGAAGAAAGTATCTTACTATGGTATAGATAATAATTGGCATAAGTTAACCTACAATAGATGCATACACCAAAAATAGCATTGTTATTTTTGGTGTATGCATCTTGGTTTTGTGTATGATCATATTTGAGCTGATAGATGCCTTTAAATAAGCAATCTGTTTGTTTATATATAGATTACAACGGAAAATAAGTTCTTTAATATTGCAATGTATTCTTAATAAAATTTCGTTGCGTAAATCACGCAATTATTTACGTGCTTTTTCACGTAGATGAAAATTTCATTTTTTTATAACATTGTTAATAATGCATTTAAAATGAATACAGTAGAGTTACTCATGATTGACTTATTGATGCAATCAAATGAAAAGATACATCCAGTTGAGCCATTAAGATTATTTAATTTCCCCCCTGAAAGATATCACTTGGATGATGTTATTTCAATTATCCAAGGACCGCCAGAAGAACAAGTTAAACTTCAGAATTATTGGGCATCTGTAGGTTTAAGCCGCTATCATGATTACTCTAACGCCATTTTTAATTTTACTATAGATGGAATATCTAAAGATGTGATACTGTTTTGGAATAGTAAATTTAATAACTCTACGTTAAAAGAGGATAAGGATATTGCTAATCATGGCGGTGTTGCACTTTCTTGGTTTGTTATGGCCAAACTACTAGACTATAAATATGTAGAACAATCCGAGATCGGTGATGGAGTTGATTATTGTTTCTTTAAAAATCAACCTGATGACTTCAATTTCCTATATAATGAATATCATTATGTAGAGGTATCAGGAATTCTTGAGGAGAAAAAGACAAATACACTACAAAATCGAATTAAAATAAAGCATGATCAAATAAATAGAGGGCGTATGAATAATGAAAATTCATCTGTTATTGTAACTTTGTTCAAAACCCCGAAAACTATAAAGGAGGTACATAGATGAATCCACGCCTAGAACATCAAAAGGCAATGGCATACTCTTTCAATGCCAAATTGCAGCTAGAAGAAAATAATTATTCAGAAGCAGTTGATTTATATAAAAAAGCAGCAGAAATTGAAGGGGAATTGGCTCAATTTTATTTTGATAAACCAGAATATGAGCCTACAAGAAGTATAATAATAAGAAGTGCTGCTTATTTGTATCTAAAATCAGGTCAGATCAATCCTGCTAAAGAACTTATTTTCAAAGGATTGACGGTGCTTGAAAATGAAGAAATAAAAAAAGAACTAAGCGAAGCATTGGAAATAGCTATTTCTTTAAGCAAAGTAGGCGCTGGTGAAAATAATTATACATATTTAAACGAGTTAAGAAGCCGAAGTATAGATTATAAATTGGAACCTACTTCCCCAACCTTCGGACACTCAATCAGTCTGAAAAATTTGCAAATATTTGTTGATGGATATTTAAAGTCCATAAAATCTTATGCACGTGCTGTAATAAAAAGAAGGATAACAGAAACTGGAGAGCAAATCAAACAATTGAACATGAAAATAGAAAATATGTTTACGCCAATTGTCTCCAATGTTAATTACAGTAGTTTTACAATATCTATAGCAAATGATTTTGTTCAAAGGGCTGGTGAAGAAGAATATTTGCTAAAGTTAAAAAGAGAAATAGTAGGTCTATACCATAATGACATATTTAGTAAAGACTTTAAACCGGCGGACATTCTTCATCTTGCGGGCATTTATTCGTCGTCCGATATTAATGACATTTTTAAACCTTTATTGAAGTTAAAATCTTCAAATGCAGGATTTAAGATTTCATATTTTGATAAAGAATTACTTTCTCATCGGTCAATACCCAGTTATAGTAGTGAAGAAATTAGAAATCTTTTTCCAAAAATTGATGTAGAAAGCGAAGATATAGGGAAGATAATAAATATTGTTTCACATGTGCGTTTAGATAATGGCAAGCAAAAAACTACAAGAATAGCCACAGAGGTTTTGACTAAATATGAAGCAGAAATAAAACTCCCTTCAATAAGCTTCGACGATTTAGAATTGATTTTTAATGAGGAATTTACCTTAAATATGACATTTACAGCTGAGGATAAGTTTACATACTCAGATAGCATATTCGAATTAAGTTTTAAAAGCGAAGATAAAGAAAGTGCTTTTGATGGATACAGTAAGCTATTAAATGCACATATTTTAAAGTTGATTTCTGACAACGACCCACTTATATTGAATTTATTTGAAAACCAAGAAGTTTTACAATTAATACTAAATAAATATAAATAATAATTGTTTTGAGATAAAAAAGAGAATTCCAAGTTTTTTTGCAAAAAATAAACTTGGGATTCTCTTTTTTATTTGCAGAAGAGAGGAAACCATAATATATTTAAACCACTATTAATAGCATTGTATATTCAACAACTAATTCATGAATATGCGGCCTGCTTGCCTTAACTTATCTACTCAAGCGTGTTTATTTTTCTTCTCTTTTTGCCAATCATAAACTCTTTGATCTATCTGTCCAATTGTAAATCTGAAATTTGATTAACAGTGTGAGTCAGTTAAACTGCTACTGAATTTACAATTGAGCTTTATTCAATCTTACTATATTCTCTAAAGTCTGCTGGATGCCTTAAAACAAGGTGTTGGGTATGATTGTCAAATAATACTTGAACCTCTGCACCATATTCTTCAAATTCACCGGATAGATATATCGTTCCATCATCTGCATACTTTCGGTACAAAGTCAAACCGCCTAACTGATAAACGTTATCATACTTCTTTTCGAGATTGATAATTTCGTTATCATTTTCTATATTCTGCCATTTACCAACAAAATTGTCATTTGTGTGCTTAGACTCTGCTATCTTGGCATCTTGTTGTTCTGGTAAATGCTCTTGATATAATCCTTGTTTACTTTCGTTTACAAGATTTTCTTTTTGCTCTGCTAACGGCTGAGATACATTGCTATCACAAGATATATTGCAAATAAATGTTCCTAGTAATAATGTCAAATATGCAAATCCTCTTATCATAACTTATTTTAAAAATGTGTTTATAGTATTTTTAGTTTTTTGTCTCTTGTTCGCTTTTTCTTTCTCTTCTTTAATATCCGCCAATATTTTATTTACATTTTCGTTTGGTTCAAAGAGTAGTAAGTTGCTGTATTCCTTATATGCATTATCAAGACTTTTGATGTACTCATTAAAATAAGATTGCGATTCTGAACCACTTAATGCGGTTGAGCGATCCTTATTTAATTTTGCTTGACGTACGTATCTATTACCATTATCAGTGATAGCTTTTAATGCTTTTGATTGTAAATCTCTTAATAACTCTTTGCTTTTTAAAACGCCACTATGAGCCGGTTTAATTGAGAAAAGACTATCGACCGCCTTTTTGTAATTTTTATACTTTGTTATGTTTTCCGAATATTCCCAATGAATAGAAATACCAAAGTTCATAATCTCAGCATTTAAGCTACTTACATAAGTATCGAAATTATGGTTATAATCCTCATCATCCTGCATAGCTTCATTAGTTTGCATGAACTTAAAGTACTCAGTTAAACTATATCCTTTGAATACTGGTGAATTGATCCCTAAGTTTTCATTTGTAAATAGCTTTGATCCATCAACTAGACCGTATGGGTATTTGGTGATTACCAGATCGTATCTTTTCTCATTTACTTTAATAGCCTTTAACTTACTCGGCACTAAATTGAAATAAGCAAACATCAAAGGCGACTCATCATTTCCTGAAGCTTCATCCATTGATGTAATCAATTTGTACATTCCTTCCTCTTTGATATATTTAGCATCTGTTGGTGGCATTTTAGTGTACCCAGCCCATGTTGCACCTTTATCATTAGTAAAGGAGAAATTCATTCTCTCTGTATCTGGATTATAATCTAAAACGATAACCTTTACTTTTGTTCGATGACTATCACCGATTACTTTTACGATGCACTTATTTAATACATCGAACTCATTGGTCATCCGGTTCTCGTATTCATTTGTTTTTTCATACTCACCTTTTAATTTCCATTGAGTATAAAACTTCTTAATCCTTTGTTGCATATCATTAAAGTCAGATTCGTCATAGGTACGATATGCATCTGTTTCATAATCCTTTTCAATTTTCAGCTTTTCCAGCTCTGCCGACTCGGATAATAGTCGATCTTGTATTTCAACTATTTTATAAGGCTGCTGTTGTTTAAGCTTATTCGTTACCGTTGTTTCGATCTTCTTGTATTCTCCATTTCGGTAGAGGGTTCTAAGACTTTCTTCGGATAAGCCAATCTCTTTACCAATACCTATATATTGTTCGATGTTGGCCTTTTCGTAAGGTGTTAATGGTTGTGATTGAGCGATTGCAGAAAGCGCAGAAATTCCTATTGCTAGGCTTAGAAATATTCTTTTCATTGACTTTGTTTTAATGTTTGTAAAATGGTTAGTTTAATCCTGGTTAAACAAACATTAAGGTGGGGATTGTAATGGTATAAGAACCATTTGTATTAGTGGCGATTTCACAGACATTGAATGTTACTGTGTCAGGAGTTCCGATGACGGGATTAAAAAAAAGAAAGGGGCAGGAACTCCATTTCTTCGGTCTAGTCTGTAAGGCCGCCACAGCCATGTAACAAGATGAACAAAACGAAAATTCCACACCCCGTAAGGTGTGGTAATCTTTCTGTCTTCCTGTTACAAGTTTATAAAAGTGGCGTTTTACAGACTGGAATTTAGAAATTACCTATCTCTATATTTTTATATTATCTCTTTTTAGTTTTCAATGCACAAAATTATGATTTTATTGAGATTAAAAATTGCAATTATGTAATTGGAGAATTTTCAATCAAAAAATATTCATTCTCCGTATTGATACAAGTAAGTATATGAATATTGTTTGAGGAGTCAAAAAAACCATATAAATCAATAATTTTCGACTTATACTTTGCTTCCCCAATATAGGCATAAGTTCTTTCAGGTTTATAGTATTTTCCAACAAAAGCTCCATTACTTAGTGTTCCAGTAATACTATGATGTTCTTCTGTATTTATTATCCAACTAAATTTAATGATATTATCTTGCTTCTCAACCTCAACCGGGTTATTGTATCTCCTTAATGTCAATCTATTGATATCAATATTATGTTCACTGAATAACGCATTTGAATATTCAGAGAAAAATTGATATTTTTTCTTGGCTGACTTTATAAACTTTTCCTCTTTTTCATTTTCTTCCTGTAATGTTGTCTTTAAATACGCCAATGATTTATATACGTTGTCGTCAACCTCCTTTGGATTATCTGAACCCTCTGTTTTTTCTATATTTAGATATTTTTCTGCTTCTTCTGAAAATCCCGCTTCAATCAACCTATTTGCTAAATTTGAGCCACCCAGCGTTTCTCCTTGTTCAAACGATTTTTTATAGCTATTGACTGATTTACAGTTTAACCCTAGGTTTGAAAAGGTTACACCTAAGTTGTTATATCCGCTAGTATGTTTAGAGTCCAGTGAAACCAAGTTCTTATATAACAACAAGCTTAAATCCTGAAAGCTACTGTCAATTCTAGCACAGGAATAGGCTGCTTGAAATATTAAGTAATGAGCATTGGGAGACAACTCCGATGCCTTTTGATAGGCCAACGTTGCGAATAATACATTTTCAGATTGGGTATAAGCTTTTCCCAATGATTCATACAATCTTACTAAACATGAACTTTCACTTATTGAGTTTATATTATTTAAAATGACATCTATTGCTTCATTTGAGTCATGAATGCTAATATAAAGTTTGGACAATGAGACAATACAATCTCCTCTCATTTGATCAACTTTTGACAATTGTAGAGCTTGGTTTATTAACTCAATTCCTTTTTTACTGTTAGTACTTTCAAAACAATGCCCTAAATAATAGAGTGCTAGACTTTTGTGTTCATCGTTTGTTAAAGTATTTGATAACTTTTCTATATTAGCAAATGCTTCTTTATCCCCGTATATATGAAGCCTATAGTTATGTCTTATTTTTGCAGACGTATAATCCCCATTTAACTGATTAGCAACCTGATCAAATAATTTATTAGCAGTAGCAAAGTCCTTAGCAAAAAAGGCTTTGTAATATTTTCCCAAATCGGAATCTGAGTCATCTAAAACCTTTATTGTTTCCGTTGTTTCCGTAACGGTAGTTGTTGTCTCTGTATTGATTTCATTATTTAAAGATGTAATCTTTGTTTCCTCTTTTATTGTTTCTCTATGTATTTCAACTTCATTATTTCCAGTTTTAAATTTCACTTGTGTTAAGCTACTTGCTAGTTTCCATATTGTTTTCCATTTAAGGATAACGACTGTTATAATAAATAGAGTAATTAAAAGTTTCCATTGCGCTCCAAGTGCAAAAATTATTTTAATTGTATTATCCATATGCATTTTCCGCTTAATTGATGTTTTAGAATTTACTAGAAGAAGTTTATTAGACCTAGATTGAAATGTCATCTTTATCTTATCTCAATATTGAGTAAAAATACAAATCTTAAATCTAAGATTAAAGGACATGTTAGTATTCTGTAATTTTTATAACTATCTAAAGATAAAGGCTAGATAAGACATTACAAGACGTAGATGTAAATTGAGATTTCATTTTTATAATATTATTATCTCAAATTCTAGCTATTTAGCCTCATTATTAAATAGATAACATCATAATGTAATTCCAGTCTAAATAAAGGAAGGGCAATGATAGTAAAGGAAAGGAATTACTGGCAAGGTGTTTTGAAGGATAAAATACGGGAAAAACACCCTTTTCCTTACGCAGTGAGAACATTATTTTTAACCGAATTCATTCAAATTAAAGAATCGCATTTTTAAATTTCAATTATTATTTCATGGCAAAATTTATCCTGATTAGATCAACAATCAATAGCGGTAAAACCACAACAGCATCGTTAGTGTATACCGAGCTATTACAACATGCAGAGATTGAGCATATGTTTAATAGCGAACAAATCAAAGTTAACGGACTCATTTATCGAGAAGATGGAACTGTTGAAGATTTCAATGCCGCGCTCACAATTAATGGGAAGACCGTCTGTATTCTTAGTGCTGGAGATAATGCCAATGATACGAAAAGGGAATTAAATTGGCTTTTAAGAGATTATAATTTTGATATAATCATTTGTTGCAGCAGATCGCAAAATAAAACAGGATCAGTTTATCGAATGCTCATTGAAGAGTACTTTACTAAACACGAATTGATATTGGAAACATCTACCAATTACACTCATGATACTAATGAGATGCATTCAGTTAAAAAGGACATTGTTGACGATATCGTAAAAAAAGTACTGTCAGAAGTAAATGACACACAAATAGTAATTGAAAACTAAATCTATTTAATAAAATAAAAATTCAAATTTATGTTCAATTTAGGTGACGTAGTTTATGTCCGTTCTGACATTAAGAAAAAGACACCAATGACAATAGCTCAAATACATCCCCTTGGTTCAATTGGTGACATCGAGAATCAACCCCATGCTTTATATTATTGCCAATGGTTAGATGTAAAGCTTAATCGCAAAGATGGTCTTTTCTCAGAGCCTGCGTTAATTAAAGCGGAAGAATAAGTACACGGCTCAACTCATAATAGTAAGATAAAATATTCTGAATTGTAAGATCCTCTTTCTTTACCTCAATTAATTCAACAATGAATCTTAACAGTTCGATTTTTGCTTTTTCTCTTTGCATATTTTTTTCCTTTATATATTAAATTGATCCTTTTCTTTTAATATTTCATATATATTAAAAGCTAGTATTTATTTTGTTTATAAAATTAATCTTGTTGGCTTTCTCAATGACGCAAAGAAAATTGAAATTTGGTCTGACTTTGACTATCCGTAGGAATGAATTTAATCCATTAATATTTCTTCGTTTGGGCTTGAATAATATCTTATAGCAATGTGTCTAACAAACAGTTCTAATCCTAGATAGTTATTCAAATGCCATTATCAATAGCTATGCCCAACTGGTAAACAAGATAGATGTAATAGCAAATATTCTTTCAAAAAGACCTTTTAATTTTCTTTTTAGAATCTTCTTAATTGATGTCGTTTTTGTATAATGGTATTTACTGTACATATATAATAAATGTTTGTTGAATCCATATTTTTCGACAAGCTTTATTGGTATATATTGAGAATAGACAGTCAAAGTCTAATAATTGCAAAAGCCTCCTTTCCGGTGGCTTTTGTACATTTTACGCTGATTTGTAAAATCATAGTTCAGGCATTAACTATTATGAATGTTTTTTTACTGTCACATTATGGGTATTTACACCCTTGACTTTTGCTTTTTTGTCTAGGAAATTTATAAAGTAATTCGTTTGAATATATACATATATTTCATCTAACCACTTAAAAGCAATATCATGAAACATTTAATTGCAATTTCTATTTCAGCTACTGTAATCGCCTCATTAAGCTCTTGTAAAATGGTTAAACAAGTATTTGGCTCTCATGATCCAGTAAAACGGGCATTTATGAAACATAATTTTGCCGATCATCTTACAGATACAGGTAGGCGAGCCAAACTACACCATAATGATGAATTAATTATTGAGATTGATAGTATCAATAAATTGGTATATGATATCAACGTTGCAGGAAAGAGCGAAGGAGCTTTGATGGATACTACAAATATTTTTAACTCCCTACTACAAAAAACAACCACCTCAACTACTACCTCAGCATCGACAGAAGCAACTAAAGAAGATTCCAGTTTAACATTTCAAGAAGTTCTACCATTAATTGATAGAACAAATTTAATATGGGATGTAGAAATGGAAAAGTCCTTGCAGAAAAATGCTATAGTAAAAGGCGACAAATTAGAAATCGAAAAATTTCACACCCGATTCAAAAATAGCCAAATTCAGATACAGAATAATTTTAGGAACATTGATTTATTCAAAAAGAAGTTAAGCAGTTTTTTTGAATTTGGTAAGATCGTCCCAATCATAATTGGATCAGAATGTTGCAGCCAAAATAAGATTAAAGACAATATTGTTTTAGATTTTGAAAGGCGAGGTGCTGATCCAAGTATAAATTCACTGGTTGATATCGTTAAGCATATACAAATATATCCGACTGCTTGGGTTGATAGTATTGAAACACTTAAAAAGAACATTATTAAAACCAAGAATAAGATGATTTCAATCTCAGATGATTTTATCAAGAAACACCAGACTAACTCATTACTTATTGACGAAATTAGTAGTATAGAAGATGACTATTTCACAACATTGAATGATCAAATTGAATCCGATATCCCAAAGATTAGCAAAGATTCTGTTTCAACGGCTGTATCCTTTCTTACCGGCTTATTAAATCAAGCCAACAATAGTAAAAACTTCAAATTTGTAGGTCGATATCCAGCAACTGGTAATTATCTTAATGTAGATATTAAAGCCATACCCAAGTCTACATTTAAGACATTACTTGCTGCTGATTCTACCTCATATAGAATACCAGTCAGGTATAGATTTGAGTGGGCAATTGGGCCAGCTCTTAACTTTGGATTTGGAGAATGTAATTTTGACAGGAGTTACAATGTTGATAGCGCAAGAAATGGGATGGGTGCGGTTAAACCAGATACTTTTTTCATTAATCGCAATACTAGGCAAAGCCAAGTTTCACCGTCTGTAGGATTAATGGCTAATTTCTATTGGCAAACGCATTGTTTTATAAATCCTGGACTATCACTTGGCATTTCGACAACGCCAAATGATCTCTCACAGTTAAAAGCATATTTAGGTGCATGTATGCTTATTGGGCAGCTATCCAAAAATGATAAAAATAGTACCGTTTACAATAGAATAATATTTAGTGCTGGCCTATCTTATAATAGAGTCGATCGTTTAAAAGGAAGTTTAATTGAAGGAGAAAATCCAAAATCACGGATGCCTTTTACGGGGAATAACATAGCCACTGATCAACTCACAGAGAAAGTTGGTCTCATTGGATTCTATTTTGGTTTCTCTTATAAAATAAACTAACAGTACAATTCCCATCCCCCCGATTAACCAGAATTCCATGTATTTGATGGAAATTATTTTATCAATAAAAAGTAGGTTTTCTTTACAGATTTAATGAGTGAATAATTGCAATAAAAAATCTAAGAAGTAAATGGAATGGCAGCAGTTATATAACTGCTGCATTTTCGTTCTTTACTTATTTTTAGAAATATGGATAATTACAAATTTTCTAATTTGGCGTTGGACGCTATAATAGGTTGTTCAATATTCATATCATTCTGTTTGTCATAAAAATCCTTAATAGTCTTCACATTTGCGAGGCTCTTGCCTATAAACTCGTTCTCTTCCTTTTCTCTTTTTAGTTTCTTCGCTTTAAGTTTTGAGAGATGTTGGGAAGTTTGGCTTGAATGCTGATTAAAAGAGTTGCTAAAATCTTCGAACGTCATTACATACTTTTTCATAAGGTATATAGTAATTAGTTTGCTTATAAAATCAATAAAAAGCAGGATAGAAATAAACCATAATTTTGTCGCTCACAATTTACCACTAGCAAAATGAGTTTAACAACAGATACCATGTTGGAATTAATTAAAACGAGTAACATTTCAGTAGAAAACAAAATTGCATCAAATGTATTGTTGCAATTAGCGGCCTTAGCTGTACAAAACAATACTCATGTAACAATCAATAGTATTGGAGAAAACTGCTATCCCCCAAGAACAATCATTGAAGTTGGGAAAATCGGCGGAACAAATATTACTATTAAATGTTGATGAAACTGAATTAGAATAAGAAAGCCACCAAATAGGTGGCTTTCTTATTCTAATTCAGTTGTAACATATTAATTGGTACTACATGCTTCTAAATCAGCATGATATACCTCATCGCAAATAGTTTCAATGAAATTATTATAAAGTAAAAAAGCCGGAATATCTAAAGGTTGAATACAAAAATTATGAATATCCTTTTTCACGTTTTCCTCCCTTAACTCCATTAGGAGTCTACCTAAAGCATTCATTCCAACATAATTATCTCCATCCTTTTTAGCTCCCCATATTTGATCCCGATTAGAATATTCTACAATAGGACTATTACCAGTTTCTAATAGTAGCTTACCGAAAGTATTCCAGTTTTGAGAGAGCTTTATATCTAAAACCCATTTCATTATTTTAAACTTATTTTGCTCAAAATCAGGTCTAGTATATTTATCTCTATATTTCCGGCTAATCATTTTGGCGGTCATAGGACTATGCTCGCTTAAGATTTCATTCTGTATATCTGGGTTTAACGGGAATCTCATCGCTTGATAGAGATGTTCCGCTGATTTAATGATTATACCATTTACGTTAATAGAGAAGCCTGAAGCCATGTTTGATAAGCCTCCAAACTTTTCTGTTGTTTTTCTAAAAACAACCACATCATCAATAGAATACGTTCTTATATTCATTACTCTATGCAATAGTACGTTAAAAATCTCAATTCCCTCTATTGATTAGAGGAAATAGACCTTTCCAATTATGTTTTGGAACATCCCACCAAAATACAATCGGACAGGTATTGGAAATATTTCTCCAAGTAAAAAAAAGTGACCCAGTTCCAAATGTTTTATAGTGTGAATAAGTTTTTCCTAAAGGGCGATGGTTTTTCCTTTTTTCTTCATCTTCAATTTTATATATTATCTCTATACCTTTATCTAATAATATTTGTTCAAACCTATCTCTATTTGATGGGCTAGAATAGAAATTTTCAGTCTTCGGTAGATGTGAATATCTGTATGCTCTATCATGATAAGCATCAGCTTCTGTAAGAGAACCTAAGTAAACGTCCCATATAGAGCTTAATTTCTTGGGAATTGTAAGATTTAAAAGTGGAGAATGGGAGTTTAAGTCGTCACTTATTTCGTATCTGCTTAATATTCTAAATTTAGATGATGTAAAATAGTTATCATCAAAGCTGCATTTTAATGACCATCTTACGCGGCTTTCAGCCCAAAGATGTTTACAAAACAAAACAATGTTAAATGTTATTTCTTTGTTATTGCATTTTTCTAAATTCTTGCTATTAAACCATTCTTTACAATCTTTAAGAATGGTTTTACCTGAGGCCATTATGTCATCAATGTATATATAGTGCCTAGGGTTAAAAACACCGCATTCTGATACAGTAACGCCATAATTTTTTATTAAATATTGTTCAAATAAATTTAGCAAATCACCCTGTGATTTACCATTTGGTTGTAAATTTAAGAATACAGCCTCTTTCAAAAAAGACTGTATGTTAGTATATCCATATACTTTTGATAATCGTTCAATTTGTTGAATTAGAATAAGGTTAGCGTCTTTTTTAGACACATACATGCCATTCTTTAAGATATGTAAAAACTCTTCTAAAATGAACATTCGATCGTGTTCGTCAAATTGATTTATCCAATCCTCGATATGATCTTCTCCCATAGTAAATCCCGATGCAGCATCACAATGGTAATCTGATATTATCTGATTAATTGATGTAATTAGATTCCTCATAATTTAAATATTTTATCTTCATTGTGTGAAAATAATAAAATAATATACGCTAGTTATATTTAAATTTCTCTTCATAAAAATCTAAGCATTTTGATAAGATAGGCATATATTTTGAACTATTCTCAATCCCGGAAGTAAAAGAACACTGAAACGTTTATAAATCAATTTATACGAACCTATTTAATGTTATCACCTTCTAATTTTAATTGATTCAATATCATTGTAATAAATATTTCATGAATCCAAATTTGATTGCTATTGATGAGGCTTGTTGAAAGTACACTTCTTTCCCTATTGTTAATGTTTAAATATATTTTGGTTGATGAGAAATTGATTCCCTAAATGATCAAGCATTACCAATAAATGTTGATGAAATCGAATTAGAATAAGAAAACCACCGAATGGGTGGCTTTCTTTATAGATGAATATTTTCAATATAATTCCCACTAAATATATAGACTCCAAAGTAATTACTACTTCCAAAGTCTATATATACCTGTGCCCCGGCAATTTGCCGGGGCACAGGTATATATAATGGGGGCATACTCCCTAAAATAGCTTGAAGCCATACCAGGCTGCAATAGCTACTGCAATCCAGGCCAGACCTTTGATCAGAAAAAACAAAAAGCCGAAGATGCCTAATCGCTTAAGCCACTTTTTACGGTTCCCCTTGGGGTTCGTCTCTGTTTCCTGTGTATCCATTATCTGCTGATGACTTTGTATGTTTTGAAATCAGATTTCATAGGAGGTGTTTTGCCTTCTTTTTTCGCAATAGCAATATCTTCAAATCCTCTTTTGTGTCCTTCGATAAACTGCGGAGATTTGGTCCAGTCTTTGAAGGCCTCTTCAGTATCCCAGAAGCTCACGATCAGGTATTTACCATCATCGGTTTGTGGTTTCAATACCTGCATATCGATAAATCCGGTCATGGTATCGATGGCATGTGCACGGGAGGCAAACAGGCTTTCAAATCTTTCTTTGTACTCTGCTTCACAGTCAATGTAGTTAATCGCAACAAAGTTTCTATTGTTTTCCATAATATTTCTGAATTTGTAACTTTTATGTAAAATTCTGAAAATCAATAGAAAGTGAATTGCCAATTCGGGAACAAATACTTATATAAAAAGGAATTTGTCACTACACCGTCATATTTATACAGGCGGTCCGGGATCAGAACAGTATTCTGGACAGTCTGATTTTTATATTTTCTTAGGGGCACCAGAAGTGCCGTTTTATAAGGTTTCGATTAGGTATATTATACCCAGCTAGTATTAGATAATGGTCTCTGCATCGGTAGATAAGCGCTTGATCTCTTCCAGTGCTTTTGGAAAGGTTGACAGCATATAATCCTTATGCTTCTGATCTATGTCTACTTCTGCGAGCAGGGTTGTAATCCCGTCTTTCTCTGTAAGGGTATACATCTCCAGGCTACCGGTCCAGTGGCGTCCGGCCTCATCTACAGGTATTTCCACACCCTCTTTTATGCTACCAATGTGGCTGAAAATGATCTTCTCATATGGTTTTACATAAAATACCTGGCTGTACATACCGGAGCCATCAGGAGCCAGGAAATGAACAATCTCATTGGCCTCCAGCACTCCCTCATAATATAAACCTTTACAGAACGGAGTGGTCCACTGCGTATAAGTGTCATGGTCCCACATCACCTTCCATACTTTCTCTGCCGGGGCATTGATCTCGATGGTAAATGGGGTGCGTTCGATATGGTATAAATAATTGCGCAGGTTGATGCGGATAATTCCGTGCCAGCCTACTTCAAAGTTCTCTTTGGAAAAATCGGATCCGGCATCGGAAAAGTTTTCGGTATCCTCATGTGTAAGGGTAAGCCTTGTCTCCCCATCAAGCTCATCCAGGTCCCAGGTCAGTACGGAAGTGCCCCTGGAGTGGCTCGGATGTGTCCATGTATGCTTAAAACGCTTATGGGGTACTACTTCCAGCACCTTACACTGATGATGGTATATCTTGGATGGTCCTTCGTAAAAGTTGAATGTATCGCCTTCGGTAAGGCTTAAATCTGCAATGTCAAAATACCATTCTTTCATTGCGTCTTTGTCAGTAATGGCCTTCCATACCTGTTCTAAAGGTACCTGGAATGTCTCGACCATAATAATAGGTGTGCCCATAATGCATTGATTTTATGACTGAAAAGTACATATTTTAATGCAAAGGACATATTATTATTTACAGAAAGATGGGTATGAAAATATGACCAACAAGACATAAAGTATTGTTTCATAATACAGTATGAACATTACCTTCAAATGAAAAAATTACATACTGATCAGGCGCTCCATGACATAGTACATGGCTGGGCATACGGTAGTGTTCTTGAGGGTAAGATTGGGTTGCTTCAGCAACACATCTTCATTGGTATACGGAAAACGGGCGCAGTCTCTGGGGCGCTCCTCATAAATACTGCAGTAGTTATCAGACCCCAGGAAAGGGCAAGGGCTGGACCGGACTACATAATCGCCATCGCTGTCCAGTTTCAGATAGGTATCTACAAAAGCTGCTTCTTTCATGCGCAAATGCCTGGCAATACGCTTGATATCCGGCATCTTAAACCGTGGAGAATAATTTTTGCAGCAGTTGGCACAAGACAGGCAATCTACATTTTGGAATGCCTCATCATGCAGATCTGGCAATAAGGCCAACACTTTATTCTTGTTGGCCTTTTTTAAAAAATTTCTGTACTGGCCCTGGTGCTCTTTAGCCAGCTTTTCGTAATGCACAATATCCAAAACACCGTTTATTTTAGGGTTTCAAAGAAACCGGTTTTCTTATTTTTACGCACATTGTCCCATGCATAATAGCGGCCGTTCATGGCTACATATACACCATGTGGCAGCGTCTGCAGGAAAGCCAGTGCGGCGCCCAGGTTAAAGAACCCATCAGAACTACCGAACTTGTATGGGATCATTGCACCTGTAATCACTATTGTTTTTTCCAGTCCTGCGTTAGCGATGTATGCAGCGGTTTCGGCCATTGTATCGGTACCATGTGTGATAAGGATACGGTCTTCGTCGGCTTTACGGCAATTATGCAGGATCACTTCGCGATCAGTATCGGTCATTTCCAGGCTGTCGACCATCATCAGGGTACGCACTTCGGTATCTATCGTGCAACGCCCTAATTGCAGCATTTCCGGAACGTGAGTTTCCTCAAAGTCCAGTTTGCCATTGATCATATCGTACTCTTTATCAAAAGTACCGCCGGTAACTAATATTCTGATTGCCATTGTAGTGTGGAAATTTGCTGCAAATGTACAGCATTCCGGCATTATTTTTAATTATAGCGTAAATAAAAGAGCACTCTGATGACGGCAATGATGGCAAATACAGAGATAACCGCATTTCTGCGATTCCGGTGCGAGATGTTGAACAGGTTCAGTATTCGGTCTTTGTGTATTACTACCAGAACACAGCCAAAATATATCGCTGTTCCGATCCTGAATAAGGTCATGAGATCTGCGAAATAGTCTAAGGCGCCAATACTAATGATCGAATATACCTCAATAATAACCGCTACAATATTACTGATGGCAAAGTACTGTAATAGGTACCAGCCCCAGGACTTGAATTTATATAAGGCATAAATGCAGAGGCCGTACATAATCAGACCCGGAGCCTGTTTCAGGATAACCAGTATAGCAGTCAGTACAATGAGTGATACACACAAGTACTGATGCCATTGCAGGGCCTTATGATCGATCTCCGGACCGGCAGTGAGCACACCCTCTTCCGCATCAAAATCCCAACTGAGTTTGTTGTACGGATTACCAATCAGGTCGTTATCCTTACCGGACAGCTTTGCTTCCGGAACAGTTTCCGGTATGGTTACTCCCCTCTCGGTTAATACCTGCATAAAAGGCTTGAAAAACAGGAGCAGCAATGCTATAGTAAGCAACAGGTATATCGTATTTGCTCCTTGCCAGTAATCTGCAATACCATTGGTATAGGGATCCATAAAGATGTCATACAAGCCTATCAGCCTTACGCCTAAATTGACTACAAGATAACCTACCAGAAGGCTCCAGGACCAGCCGGTTCTTTTGTACAATCCGCAGACAATGGCGATCTCCAATGCACTCAACAATACCCAAAAGAAGAGCACTGTATAATTGTTATACACCGAATCGGGATACATTATATAAGATACTAGCAGGCGCAGAGTAAAGTAGGTATTCCTGATTGCAGACAGTATCATTATGGCAAATATTGCCCAATGCCATCGGGTGACCATTACCGGGGCCTTGGGGTGTTCCTGTAGACTGCCTTCTTTATCAAAATCCCAGGTATCTTTTGGTACAGCCGTCTCTTCAAATATGCGACCAATCTTCTCTACAATGGCCGATGGCTTCTTTGGGGCTGCTGCATTGGGAATCTCCTCCGCTACATAACCTGCTATATCTACATTGCGCTCTTCCAATACCCTGCGGGCATCTTCTACCGCCCGTGGCTGGTATTTGGTAGGATTATGGCAGATATGCATCAGTTCTGCATCGCTAAGGGTCTGGTATTTTTTATAAAAATCAAATTCCATACGATCGTTTTCAAGCCTCAAATAAACAGCATTTCTGTAACAAAGGCAATGAAATAAAGGCAAAATATTGTCTTATGTGAAGCACAGTCATTATTTCTGCAGCACTATGTATTCTACAGGAAATTTATTTTCTTTGTCTGACAACTATATAAGCATACAATGAAGCGATTTTTATACTTCCTCGCATTTACCTCACTGAGCATAAGTGCCCTGGCACAAAGGCCTACAACCCGCACTACAAAGATCAAAGGCAATGAATTTGAATGGGAAATGGTATTTGATAAAGTAAAGACGGTGAGTCAATATACCCAAAAAGATACGGTGATTACAGTGCAGAACCGCGGGCACCTGTTGCGCCTGAACGGGCAAGCCGTGAGCAGTACTTTCCCGCCTAAGACACTAAAGACACTGGAGAAGTACCTGAAGAAATCAATCGCTAAGGCCAAAATGCCTGCATTGAAATTCAATAATAAAGACGTGAGGGTTCATTTCAGCAATTGTGTGGTGAATGAGGCGGGCAAGGTCGTATATTACGAAGTATACTTCTTCCCCTCAAAAGATGATCTGCAATTGTACTCTAATGAGTATACTCCTGAGGTAAAAACGTTTATCGCTAAAATGGAGGATATTATGAATCAGGCGCCCCTATTTCCATCAGAACCGGCAATGAACCTGTATCTGGCAGAACCGATCATATTAGTGGACTAAAAGATCCATACAAAACAATAAGGGGTATTAGCCCCTTATTGTTTTGTATAACTGATCGTCAGATCACGGTCTTTTAGGACCAGTTCTTTATCCGTTAAGCGTTCTATAGTATAGACCGTTGTATCAATACTGCTGGTATGAATACCGATGCTCTTTGCGATCAATGCCAGCTTGCCCTCGGTTATATACCATTTGCTGTATTGTGTGGTCTCCATATTAATGGATCTGGCTTTGCCATCTTTGAGCAGTTCAATTCCCTGCAACTCATCTGCATCAATAGGATTCGGCTCCACCCAATCTCCAACCAGCAATTCGGGCTTCACATCTGGTTTAGGTTCAGTAAATACTTCAGTTGCATCTATTACCTCTGCTTCTGTATCATCGCAGGAACTTAATAGCAGCACACAAAGAGCTACTGTTATAATCTTCATTCTATTCATAGTTTACTGTTTTAGTTTAGGTCAATTTCGCTAAAAGTAAGATGAATGAAGGTTAAGTAATGAACTGGCCAGGTACTTAACAAATTAATTAAATGTGAAGAAAATGGCTTATTTGAGCAATCATTTTATAAGTTACTGCACCTCACCAAATTGCATTTTGTATACCGATGAAGTTTGGTCATCAGCAAATGTGACCGATAAGGGTTCTGCATGAGCAGTGGTCTCCGTAGGATACCAATGCCTCGATTGCCCGGAAATGATAAACAGCCCCGACTCATCGCCCAGTGCGGCAAAATCTTCCCGCCTGGGTCCTTTATGGTAAAATGATACAGGATACTGCGCGGCCAGCTGCTCACCGAAATCGATAGGATTCTCTGCCACCAAACCGATCTCACTTACAGATGTGATCAGCGCAGCCGAAAAGGGTTCGTCACTATTAATGACCTGATCAAAACGGGTAATAAACTCTACTATATTAGAATTGTTGTCGTAAAAGTAGACAGACTGGGCATTCCAGTTGTCAAATACGGTGAGGTAATTGCCCTCATGATTAGCAATGCGTTCGGCACGTAAGGCCAGCCACTGTACCGCTTCCAGCATTTTATTGTTTGGAATATCGAAAGCAAAATGATAGATATGTTCTGCTTCGGATTTAATAAAGGTAAGCACGGTATCTCCGGCTTTGAAGGCTACCCTATCCTCTTGCAGGGAAAGCGTTTCCAGGCCAATGCTGCCTGAATAAAACCGGATCGTTCCCTCAAGATCTGCGGTGTAAAGGTCGATTTCTTTAATGTGCATAGATCAGCAGTTATGCTACAATTTACGAAATATTGTATAAATACAATTAAGACTTGTTACCGGGCCAGAGATACGGATATATATACCGTTCCCATACCTGATATAGCGTATAGATGATCAATCCTGGCAGTACTAGCAGCAAGCAGATAGCATACAACATGGCGAGCCACCGGGGGAAAAGCCAGAATTTTGAGTAATATGTGGTCATGGACCAGCTTTGTACCGTAAACCGAGGAATAAGTATGCAGCCCTCAGGGTCACAGGAGAGGGTATCTACACCGGAAATGTATCCTTTGACTTTAAACTGATTAAAAAGAATAAAGTCGCCATTAACTATAGGTCGTTTATATGGTGGAAAATTTTCCAATTCAACTTCACCGACGTCCAGTAAAAGACCTGGATATTTCGATCGAATACTGTCTGAAGCCACCAGTTTACCTTTCAGCAAACGGGAGTTAGGAGAGGGACAGCCGCACTCCTGATCTTTAATCAATAAAGTATTGGGGGTATCATAATCCTGTTTATTATCTGGAATCATGACGGGCAGTAAACCATAACCCACAAAGAGTAATAATGCAATTACACATATCCAAAATATCCTGGATTTCATAAGCGCTGTTTAAATATTTTGAAGCTGTTCTGCATATTTTTTTATCTTAACTATTGTGGTACGCCAATAGAATTCCAGGTGTTTCTGAATAGACTCTGTCTTGTGAAGCCAATGAATTACATCCGGTTTTCCAAGGCGGTTTATTAAAATCAATTACTAACTGTGTATATCCAGTTATGGTAAATAGTATGCATTACAGCACACAAATAATTATTTTCATTCTGTTATTTCTTCTGTGGTTTTAAGGCTTTCAGGATCATAGTATCATTGTATATCAATTCTATTTTCATCGAATACCGGTCAAAGGTCCACAATCGATCCCTGCTCAGTTGCCAAGACCTTGGCGCATACTCTTTTTTCAAATCAACTCCGGTAGTACACTTATAGAACTTTTTAAAGATCAATGATGTACTATCTACAAACTCTACAGATCCGACATACTGCATCGAACCTTTGAATTTACGAAAAGCGACAATGCTATCCAGATGATTATGCGGATCGGGTAAATACAAATACCAGGTTCCTTTCAGGTGTTTTAATGATTGATGATATGCATGCTCCTGCATAGACTCCTGCGCTGTAGCAGGTATTATGCAGCAGAAAATAGTTATCCAAAATAGCAGTCTGATCATACGACGTGGTCTCTTTCCTGCAATATACTAAACACATTAGAGCTGGCTATGCTTTAATAGGGAGATAATTTGTGAAATAGTATATTTCTAAAGATACCTCCATCCTTAACTTTAAAGTCGAACATTTTAAACAGGCGAATTTGAGCCATAAGTTATATGCAATTTATAATCAACAAGTTAGCACAGAATAGAATGAAAACCCTTACCTGAACCGGTCTTCAGGCGAAACCAGGTTTGATTAAATAACACGCATTGTTAACATTTCATTGTTGTCAAATCAATATCCATTGATTACATTTACGTATCAATTTTTAATCCTCTAACATTCAAAAAATCATCAGCTATGATCAAGCAAGCATTAATGGGAGAATTCATGCACGAAATGGAAAACACCCGTAAACTGTTAACTGCTATTCCTGATTCCGCACTGGAGTATCGCCCGCAACCACATCTGTGGTCTGTAGGTCAGTTAGCCGCTCACATTGCAGAAGTATACAACTGGTACGACGTTACCTTCAACCAGGACACTTTTGATATGTCGACTTATCAGTACGACAAAGGAGATATCAGTAAGGCGTCTAACATTTTAGCAAAATTCGAAGAGAATGCTGCAAAGGCACAAGCTGCTATTGAAAATTCTGATGAATCGCAATACATGAATACCTGGACCATGCATATCGGTGGTAATCCAATAATGCCACCTATGCCTAAGGTACAGGTTGTAAGAGGTTTCTTATACAATCACTTATACCATCACCGTGGCGAGATGATCGCTCACCTGCGTGCCAGCGGTCATGTAGTGCCATCTCTGTACGGTCCTACCTACGAGATGTCTCAGGAAATGGCTCAATAATAAGCAATCTGATAAATAGAAAGGCTCCCGTAATTGTATGGGAGCCTTTCTTTTATGTAAAACGAGTTCTCATAACGGAAATTGCAATGCTACTGAACCGAAATAATGTTTTCGTTCAGCAAAGATGCCGGAATTAAACTCTGGAGTGCGTATCGTGTTTTTGTACAAGATCTTTATAGACTTGGCATTACCCTTTTTCAACCAGTAAAATCCTACTCCAAGGCCATATTCTATATCGACCAGATCCTTTTTTACCCACTCCGGTTCAAGTGTATATATATCGTCATGGATAAATCTCTGCCCTACCAACATTGAATTCCGGAACATACGAGTGTAGGTTAATCGGCCAAAGGCAAAGATTTCTTTGCCACAATATGTTCGTTTTTTCGCGGAGTCGAATTTTGATTCATTTATATCCTTACAATTGTCTGCTTTTTTATTTCCATTAGACAAACTATTAGCACCCATCGTATACCAACCGGGAACATGTCTTGTATTTAACCATCCTAGCCGAAAGTAAGTGCCGCCATACAGACGGTCATAATAACCAAAGCTTCCACCCACATTGAATCCGCCATCACATCCCCATCGGTATCCTTCGGGAGTTTTAATGGAGAAAAATTTCATATGCTCATAATTTACCAACATAGTAAATTTGCCTCCTTTTGATATCTGTGTATTCCACCCTTTGGGATCGGCCGGCCGACCCGGCACTATGTATGTATGGATGAATGACTGAAAATCATAGCCCAGATTAGTACCTAGCATGCCAACATTTATTGTAAGTGCCTCATAGTCTCTCCAACCATGATCCTTTGGGCATCCTATACTATACATCTGGTTAAATGATACTGCAAATAAAAAAGCAAAAGGTCTGTCTCCAACTACTGGTTCAGTACGGTCGATCTCTCTGGGAGTAAAGGCAGTACCTATAATAGAGACAGAAGACATTGACTCTCGGGCCTTTCCTTTAAAGGTATTATTTCTGAAATGTTTATATGCCCTGAATGGCGCATAGATCACTGTATTGTATAGAGACTGATCGGATAGGGTAAAAGAGGTTCCCTGTGTATAATTTCTATCTTCATTCCTGGCGCCAGTAAGAAAGTCCTGATCTGTTGCAAATGTAAATGAACTCTGTCCCTCCTGCGCAAATGAGGAAGATACAATACAGGCTAATAATGTGGCTATTATGAGCCGCTGTCCCAGTTTTATCATAATGAATAGCTTTATGCAGTTAGGCGAATAACATCTAATTCAAATTAAGAAAAATATAATAAATAAAGCAGCTACAAATGGGGTATTATATTTAGGACAGGAAAAATAAGATTCAATAAAGTGGTAGAAATTATAAGTTAAGATAGCTTAGGACATTTATACGCAATAAATTATCCTTTAATTCTCCAAGCTTATCAAGAAACATTCTTTGATCTAGATTAAGATCAGACATAGGGAGGACAACCCAAAAATCCGTACCAAACATTGTTTTTGTTCTCATCAGATCACCATCAGAGTTCAGTTGTGTTAGTTTTGTAATAAAATTTGAAGTAGCTATAGAAGATTCAATATTATAAGAAAAATCTGCATAAACATTCCGATATTCCTTCATAAGATCCAAAATAATTTGAACTCTTTTGAAATAAATACTATTAGGTTCGGACCATGCCTTGCCAGAACCAAAATGACCAAAACATAACCTTAACTCCGGGAAAATCTTTAAAACATCTATCCACTCTCTGGGTTCATTCAGGAATCTTGCACGTGCCTTTCTCGAATTAAGATTGATTTGCTCCTCTACACCATTTCTATCCACTAGAATTGGATTTATAAATGTAGATACCGATTCTCCACCACAATGGGTCATAACAGGAATGTTCTTTTCTGCGCATATTTGAAATATTGGCTTTAACCTCGAATCTGTTGGCAGATAGCCTAAAGCCGGATAACACTTAACACCAAAGAATGATGGATGATCAGTAGAAAAAGCGTTCAGAAAGGTTTCATATAAGTCATTCTCCGTACCAACCCTCCTAGGGTCCAAAGGTAAAAAAGGCAAAACCGGATATTTGGATGCCAATAGCCCTAGCTCCCGAATTTGTTCTTGTTGGCTTTTTTCGATCGAATCATCCCAGGCAATATTTAAATCCATACCCAGTATTATAGTAATAAGCTCATACTCCTTCTCATTCATTTCGCTTACAATGCCATGTACTCCATATTTATCACGAAAAGATTTATAAACATCTTCCATTTTAGCACTCTTTAAAAGACTGAGAATATACCGATATCGTTTTAAAAATTCCCCAACACCTAACTTGGATAAACCAATTTTATTTGCTGTATTCATTTCTAATTCAACACTGTCAAGATTTATTTCCATTTCTTCAATAAAGGAAGTAACATCTTTTGTATTTGAAAGAAAATCAAATTCGTCATAAATACTTTCAACTAACTCCTCTTTAGCAACAATTTTAAGTTCTTCACCCATAGTATTTCCAGTTAAAATCTTATATAATATGGGTTTAAGCATTTCTGGAACTCCAGCAATCATTCTTAATATTAGGTACTTGACATTAATGCATTTACTATCAAAAACATGGCAGTGTGCATCAAAAACAAAATTATTCCTTTGAAGTGCTTCTTGAGTGATTGGAGAAAGTCTAGAATGAGATTCATTGCTAATGCTCTCTCGTGCTTGCTCAATAAATTCGATTTGTTTCGCAGTGTAATTCATGTAAAAGCGTTTTAAAGTGAAATTTGGGAATATTGTTCTAACAACAGTGTAAATTCACGATAAGCAATCTTAGTTGCTTACCTATAAAAATAAAATATATTTAAATCCAATAAAAGGGTATTTACCCCTATTCTGATCGTGGTTTTAACGGTATTAAAAAAGCCACCTAAGCAGGTGGCTATATATTCTGAAGCGGACTTTGTGGGTAATGCTATCGCAGCAATTTCAAATGCATTGATCGCAAGCGTATTATTACTATAACCCCTTCACCATCCAATGATTGGGATATTTCTTTTTCAATAGCTTCAATGCCGCTTTCTTCTTTTGGGCATTTTGTTCAAATTCATAATTATACACCATTATCGGGATAGAGCCGGGATAGGTCTGCAGCGATTGTTTAAAATGTACTCTGGCTTTATCTATTTCACCAGCGCTCTCCAGTGCCTCTCCCTGGTAGATATTGACAATGGCCGGAACACTGCCATAAAGTGCCAGACACTCCTGGGCCAGCTTATTAATTATAGGTATACATATTTCCGGAGGAGGCTGAACATCCTTTAAAGCTGTTCCTGACATAATTGTACGATAGTTTTCATACAATATGGCAATATGCCTGTTGGCCAATGTTGTATCGCTTGCAAACTTGCTGTATGCCAGTAGCGTCTCCTCGCTGACATCTCCACTATCTGCCTGCAAGGCTTGTGCGTACATATTATCAAGTATGGTGTAGATCGTCTTATCTGTAGCATCTATTTTGGCATGGCGCTTAATGGCCCATTCCGGAATGATCATGAAATCTGAAGCAATGCTCAATATGGAATTGCCTTCAGTGTCCAGCAGTATCTTGAGCTGGCTGTCTATATATGCCCCGATCAAAGTGGTATCTTTCAGTGCCAGGAATACATAATCACATTCATTAGGATTAGGCTTTGAGGCAATCATCATCATACCACTACCCTCTGCCCAGTCGGTAAATGACGGAGCATCAAAGAAGTACGGCGTATCAATCTTATCGAATTCCTGCTGCAGGTTATCGCCTATTTTAATCGATTGTCCAAATAGACAACTTGACCAGAAAAAACTTAATAGTAAAAGGAATGTTTTCATGTGTGATATGGATGTGCGATTGCTTTATTCCTCAAAGTTCTTCTTCTTTCTGTTTGCCGGTCTTTGTTTTGGGGTCTTCACAAAAGTCATCGGTTGCAGAAACTCCATCCACTGGTCTATGGTACGGGCATCTTCTACGCGGAAGTCGCCGATCTGTGTACGCCTCAGGGCCTGCAGGTAGCCACCCACGCCCAGTGCCTGACCAAAATCATTGGCCAGCGATCGTATATAAGTACCTGTGCTGCAATGCACTCTAAAGTGTACTTCAGGCAGTTCTATTTTAGTAATCTCAAATGCATTGATTGTAACCGTACGGGGCTCGACCACCACTTCCTTACCCGCACGGGCCAGTTCATACAAGCGTTTACCATCTTTTTTGATGGCAGAGTGTATGGGTGGTAACTGCTGTATGGTACCGGTAAAGGCCTTAGTCGCCTCCAGTATCTGTGCCTCTGTCAGGTGATCGGCGGCTTGTATATTTTCGGGTTGTGACTCCAGGTCGTAAGTAGGCGTAGTAGCCCCCAGGTGTATAATACCGGTATATTCCTTTTCCTGCTTCTGAAACTGTTCTATCTGTTTGGTCATTTTACCGGTACAGCAGATCAGCAGCCCCGTAGCCAGCGGGTCCAGTGTACCACAGTGTCCGATCTTGGCATGGGTCGTTCTTCTGAACTTGCTGATGGCATCAAACGAGGTCCAGCGATAAGCCTTATCGATAAGGATAACCGCTCCTGCCTTGATCTCTTCTTCTGTAAGGTTCTGATTCATGCTGCAAAAGTGATGGATTAGCCGGCAATTTCCAAATCAGCCATGCATTAAATATTATTTAATACACAGATGACGCAATTTTTAATGATTTCTTTGTACGTTTGCACTCTTAAACATTCTTGTATTTATCACAACCCCATTTTTCGTTATTAGATAGATGAATAATACTTATCGTGGTCTCGTAGATCAAACGTTCCATTTTCCTCAGGAAGATTTTGATGTGCACGAAAATTATTTACAATTCAATGGTGTAGACATTAAAAAACTTATTGATAAGTACGGTACGCCATTCAAACTTACATATTTACCGAAAATAGGGATGCAGATCAACCGGGCGAAACAGCTGTTCGCGAATGCGATCAAGAAACATAAATATCCCGGCACATACAATTACTGCTATTGCACTAAAAGTTCGCACTTCTCCTTTATCGTTGAAGAGGCTTTGAAGCATGACATCCACCTGGAGACATCTTTTGCCTATGATATAGATATCATCAGACAATTGCATGCCAAAAAGAAGATCAATAAAGACCGGTTCATCATTTGTAATGGTTATAAAACCAAACAATATACCCGTGCTATCTCCAAGCTGGTCAATGAAGGCTGGAATAAGGTAATACCGGTACTGGACAATAAGGAAGAGATTGAAGACTACCAGAAATTTGTACGCTCCAAAGAGCCGGTAAACCTGGGTATCCGCATTGCGGCCGAGGAAGAACCGACATTTGACTTCTACACCTCCCGTCTGGGTATCCGTAAAGAAGATGTACTGGAGTTCTATGTAGACAAGATCAAGGGTAATAACAAGTTTCAGCTGAAAATGCTGCACTTCTTTATGAACAAAGGTATTAAAGATGATATCTATTACTGGAGTTCTTTAAGCAAAGTGATCAACCTGTACTGCCAGCTGAAAAAGATCTGTCCGGAACTGGACAGCATCAATATCGGCGGTGGCTTCCCGATCAAGCACAACCTGGGTTTTGATTACGATTATCAATACATGGCTAATGAGATTGTATCTACCATCAAAAGCGTATGTAAAAAGAATAAAGTAGATATGCCTAACATATTTACCGAGTTCGGTTCCTTCACCGTAGGTGAGGCCGGAGCGGTAATCTATAGTGTGCTTGGCGAGAAAATGCAGAATGACCGTGAGATCTGGTATATGATCGACAGCTCATTCATCACTACCCTGCCAGACACCTGGGGTATCGGGGAGAAGTTCCTGATGCTGCCCATCAACCGCTGGGAGAATGAATACCAGGAGGTGCACCTCGGTGGCCTTACCTGCGATGGTCATGACTTCTATACCTCAGAAGAGCACATCAATGCCGTATTCCTGCCCAAGCTGGACGATGGTAATAAAGATGCACCGGCACCACCGGCAGGTACACCCACCGGAGAGAAAGAGCCATTATATATAGGCTTCTTCCATACCGGGGCCTACCAGGATCAGTTATCGGGCTACGGAGGCATCAAGCACTGTATGATCCCGTCTCCCAAACACGTTATTGTCGATATCGATAAGAACGGACAGCTGGAAGACTGGTTATATGCCAAAGAGCAGAGCCCGCTGAGCATGCTGAAGATACTGGGGTACGTAAAATAATATCCAACCAAAAGCTTTGCTCTACCGGCAAAGCTTTTTTTTATCATCTATAATTAAAAGTAAATACACATATTGTGAAAATATTCATTTCCGGCGCATCGGGTCTGCTGGGCGGCAATTGCCTGAAACACTTTAAAGAACAGGGCCACGAAGTGGTGGGTACACACCTGTCTTATGCTACAGCCGAAACCGTTTATTTCAACACATTGGATACTGCACATCCAGACAACTTCGATCTGCTGGCCTTCAATCCCGATGTGATCGTACATTGCGGGGCCCTCACGCATGTAGACTATTGCGAGACCAATATTGAAGAGAGCTATGAGAAGACGGTACAAAGCACCATCAACCTTGTAGCATGGGCTAAAAAATGCAATGCCAAACTGGTCTATATCTCTACCGATTATGTATTTGACGGTGCGGACGGACCTTATACCGAAGCTGCGCCACTAAACCCACTGAGTGTTTACGGAAAGCACAAACTGGAGGCAGAACAACTGGCGGTGCAGCAATTGCCGGACACGCTGGTACTGCGCATTACCAATGTGTATGGCGATGAGCTGAGGGGTAAAAATTTTATAGCCCGCATTATAGAGCAGTGTACAGCTGGTCAGCACCTGACGCTGAAACTACCTTACGACCAGTTTGCCTCACCGACCAATGCCTGGGATATAGCCCGTGCTATGCTGGTATTGCTCGAAGATGGTAAATCTGGTATATATCATATCGGCGGCAGCGATTATATGAATCGTGTAGAACTGGCCCAGCGCGTGCTCAGCTACTACCCTGCGGCAACCTACGACCTGATCCCCACAGATACAGCCAGCCTTAACCAGCCCGCAGCCCGTCCACTACTGGGTGGTTTTGTAAAGCTGAAGTTTGCCAGCGAATACCCAACCTTCCTGTTTGGTACTGTAGATAGTTATGTGGCTGCTAAAGTAAAAAATCAATAATAAATATTTCGAAAAGACTAAGATACTGGCGCGCGTTTCAGGACGCGCGCCAGTATGCGTAAAACGGACAGATATGATCAGATACCTGCTTTGCCTGCTGGCAATCGTTTATGGCCATGTACTGTATGCACAGAACCTGAGCTTCGAGGAAGTTATGGACTTACAGCAAAAGAACCTATCGGAGGTAAAAGGGTTTCTTACAGCCAGAAACTGGGAATTCCTGTATACAAGTCTTAGTAAAGGCAGGTATAGCATAAGTACATTTATGTATAAGCAAGAGGAACAGAATAAGCATACAGCGTCATATGTACATTATGCCCATTCAAAACAGCATGATAACAGGACAATAAATATACAGATCAACAACCAGGACGTATATAACCAGTATATATCTATGATTTTGGCCCGTGGTGTTACACTGATCGACAGTAAGACTAAACGCAACATTACCCTAAGTACATACCAGGATGCAACATTTACTTTTATAGCAAGTACATATAAGCCAAAAGATTTGACGGATACCTATCCCAGGTACAGCCTCTTAATACTACGTAACGAGGATTATAAGTCCAGACCTTAATTTGCTGAAAGCTGTTGAGGATGAATGATAGCGTGCATTTTTTTTGGGGTTAATAGAAGAAACCCTGTTTAACGGCCAAATAACGATAAAATCGACAAGCGAATAACAAAAAAATATAGTTTTGCCTTATCAATAAAAAGCGGGTTTTCTTTACAGATTTACATGAAGAGTGAATAATTGCAACAAACCAAAGAAAGTCTAAACAGAAGTAAATGATTTTAAGTAAGAGCGATCAGATTTGATCGCTCTTATTGTTATTAAGGATCCTTCTGGCGTGAGTGTACCGAAGGGTCACTCACGTCTAATAATTCCGGCCCCGATTATATCGGGGCTTTTTGCATATAAGGCCCGATACAATCGGGACAGATCTTCGGGGTCATAGTTGTCCATACGAGCGGAACGAAGTGCAGTCGAGAAATCTCCTCATAGATGTTCTGCATAGAAGGAGATATCTCCATTCCGCTGCGCTTCAGTCGATATGACGAAGTGAATGTTCCCGTCGTTTCGAGCGGAACGAAGTGTAGTCGAGAAATCTCCATTCCGCTGCGCTTCAGTCAATATCGAAGCGGGAGGCCATGCCCGGCAGTGCTACTCCCCCCACCTCAGAGGTGGGCGCGGCTACCCACAACCTTAATAGAATCTGATAAAAACCTAAATGAACGCGGTATAAACCTAAATGAAGCCGCAAAAAAGCAAAATAGAGGGTAGACAAAAGCTTAATGAACCCGTAAAAAAGCTGCATCGACGCAGCTTTTTGCTTAATTGCATTTCTCAAAAAGCTACGCGCGCTTAGAAAAAAGGTGCATCCAGCCACTGCAAACCAGAATGGGATTAAGGTTTTTAGTTAATGCAATTAAGCTTTTCGGCGGGTGCAATAAGTTCCGCAACAGCTTCATTTTGCTTTTTGTTAGTCACATAGGGCACATGGGCGCGCCGGCCGGGCTATCTTACGGCAGCAGGTAGTTTTTCAGCAACTGCATTAAGCTTAGTTGCGGCGGCATTCTGGTCTGCAGCGGGTGCATTGACCAGTTGTATAACCAGCCGCTGCTTACCGGGAGTAACCTGTATATGCTGACCGGGAGCAAAGCCACAATCGGCAAGCCACTGACCGCTTATCCTTATCATGGGGTATACAACCCGGGTCTTGTATAGTACATTGCCACCATAGAAGACCATGCGATCATATATCTTTACAATACGCGCTTTCTTAGCAGCCAGGCTATTAGGTTTCTTAGCCATAAAATGTGTGTTTTAGTTATGGTACAAAACTGGTGCTACGGGCAGGTATAAAAAAGGCACTACAGGAATAATTTAGCTGCATGACGGTATATTTTAGACCATTGCATATAATGTAAATTATAGATCAAAACCGTACATTTGTAAACAATGAAAAATATAACTATGCCACACAAACAAATACATGAAGGCCGCAACGTAAAGCGCTTTCGCGAGATGCTGGGTCTAAAGCAAGATGCACTGGCCTTTGAGCTGGGCGAGGACTGGCACCAGAAGCGGGTATCGGTGCTGGAGACAAAAGAGACGATCGAGCTGGATTTGCTGCAGCGCATTGCAGACATTATGCACCTGCCCGTAGAGGCCTTTCAAAACTTTGATGAGGAGCAGGCGATCAATATAATTTCTAACACTTTTGATAATGGTGCAATTTTGAATGCGGTTAACCATAACCCAATCTTCCACCCCATTGATAAGTTAGTACAACTCCACGAAGAGAAGATTGCCCTCTATGAGCGCATGCTCAAGGAGAAGGACGATATGATGCAGCAATTAAAGCAATTGATAAATAAGTAATACTAATAAAGGAGCCTCTCAGGCTCCTTTATTGTTTGTGTGTAGCACCACTCACGAGGGAACGAAAGAATAGTATCTCATTGTTATAAGTACAGGCGATTTATTAAAAACCTAACTCTTAGATAGCTATTCTCTATTTAAATAATGCAATATACGAGCTAATACCTGAAAGAATGGTAGCGAATTGTGCCGCTTTCTCAGGGAAACTAGACTTAATGCGCTCCAACTCATATTCTAACTTTTCAATGTTTTTAATAAACAGTTCTTCTTGAGCGACAAAGCCCTTCCGAGCATAAAAATCGTATGCATTTGCGTTTAGTGTTAAAGCATCAAATCCCTTAGTATCAAAAAGATTAATAAAACCTAATGAATTAAATTGGTCAAGAATCATTTTAATGAATAAAGGATTAATTTCTAATACATTAGTGACAGATGCTATGTCCATTTCAATTAATTCATTTTTAGATCCTTGTTCAAGTAGATAATGTAATAAACTATCCTTCATTTTGGGTGTAATAAACTCCATAATAATAATATTTAATTCAAAATTAAATATTATACATTATTTTTCAAATGCATGTGAAGAAGTAGTGGGTAATTAAATCTTTCTTAATATTTACCACTGCTGGTGCATGTGTCTCTGTGAGTGTCTTTAATACCTTACTAGCGTGAGTGTACCTTCGGTACACTCACGTCTACATAATTTCTGCCCCGATTATATCGGGGCTTTTTGCATATAAGTCCTGATACAATCGGGACAGATCTTCGGGGTCTTAGTTGTCCTTGCGGACACTAAGACCAGACAAGTAGTGAACCTTACCGTCGTTTCGAGCGGAACGAAGTGCAGTCGAGATATCTCCTCATTGCTGTTCTGCATAGAAGGAGATATCTCCATTCCTCTGCGCTTCAGTCGATATGACGAAGCGAGTGTTCCCGTCGTTTCGAGCGAAACAAAGTGCAGTCGAGAAATCTCCTCATTGCTGTTCTGCATAGAAGGAGATATCTCCGGTCCGCTACCCTACAGCCGATATGACGAAGCAATCATTACACAATAAAAGATCGGCCGCGAATATCTCGCGGCCGATCTTTTATGTATGGGTATTCATTATTTACTTAACAAAACACATCCGGGTCGGGGCCTACACGCTGGCCCTTGTCCAGCTGGTCGATGGCTTGCATATCTGCCGCATCCAGTTCAAAGTCGAAGATCTGACTGTTTTCTATAATACGTTCCGGGGTTACACTTTTAGGAATAGTAACAATTCCGTTCTGTACATTCCAGCGCAGCACGATCTGTGCTATGCTCTTACCATACTTAGCCGATAAGGTTTCCAGTAGTGGTATGCCGAAGATGCCACCCTGCATGAGCGGGCTCCAGGCCTCGAACTGTATGCCCTGAGCCTTGCAGTATTGCTGTAAAGATGATTGTACCAGGTACGGATGGTGCTCCAGCTGGTTCACCATAGGCCTGATCTCTACCGATGGCAACAGATCTTCCAGGTGGTGCTGTAGGAAGTTACTCACCCCAATGGCCTTGACACGACCCTCGGTATACAGGCGCTCCAGTGCCCTCCAGCTCTCTTTGTACTTGCCCTTTACCGGCCAATGCACGAGGTACAGGTCTATATAATCAATATCGAGGTTGCGCTGACTCTGGTCAAAAGCCCGCAGGGTATGGTCATAGCCCTGATCATCGTTCCACACTTTGGTGGTCACAAACACTTCTGACCGTGGAATGCTGCTGTTGCGCACACCGGCGCCTACACCCACTTCGTTTTTATATAATGTTGCGGTATCTATATGACGGTAGCCATTGTTCAGGGCAAAGGATACGGCCTCTTCTACTTCAGCTCCTTCTGTCGTCTTCCATACCCCCAGGCCCAGTACAGGCATCTGTATACCATTGGCTAATGTTACGTTCATCATCTGTTATTATACAATTACTCTTTCAATAAGGTTTTCGCCAAAGGCATAAGGCAGGTATGCCAGCGATGGCACCGGTCTGGTAATGATGAGGCTGGCGCGCTTACCTACAGAGATGCTGCCCATCTCCTGCTCCAGCTCCATAGCTGCCGCACCGTTCAGGGTCTGTGCATTTACCGCCTCTTCGGGGGTCATGCGCAATTGCGTACAGGCAATCGTAAGCAGGGTATTCATATTGCCGGAAGGACAAGTACCCGGATTGAAGTCTGAGGCCAGGCATACAGGCAGATCTGCATCGATCAGCATTCTGGCCGGTTGGTAGTGCATACCCAGGAAGAAGGCCGCACCAGGCAGTAAGGTCGGGATAGTATTGCTGCCACGCAGTGCCTCAATCTCTTCCTCACCCATGCTCTCCAGGTGGTCTACACTTACGGCATTATACTTAACGCCTACCTGCACGCCGCCGGAGCGGTGCAGCTGGTTGGCATGTATCTTTGGTTTAAGTCCGTGTTTCAGACCAGCTTCCAGCAATTGTTCGGTCTCTGCTACAGAGAAGAAGCCTTGCTCGCAAAACACATCCATATAGTCGGCCAGTCCCTCACCTGCCACCAGTGGCAGCATTTCGGTAATGATCTTATCTATATATGCCTGATGGTTTTCTTTGTACACCATCGGGAAGGCATGCGCTGCCAGGAAACTCGATTTTATAGGAATATGCGGATAATCTTCTTTCAGTCTGCGGATCACACGCAGCATCTTAAGTTCGCTCTCTGTGCTCAGTCCATAACCGCTCTTGATCTCAATAGCACCGGTACCCAGTTGTATGAGGTGCTCCAACCGGCCTGCGGCCTGCTCATATAACAGCTCTTCGGGTGCTGTAGCCAGTTTGGCAGCAGAGTTCAGAATACCGCCGCCCTTAGCCGCGATCTCGGCATAAGACAGTCCGTTGATGCGGTCTACAAACTCCTGCTCTCTCGATGCGGCAAATACAAGGTGTGTATGAGAGTCTACCCAGGTAGGCAGCACAATACGGCCGCTGGCATCGATCGTTTCATTGATCTGCAGCATCGGCAGGGCCGACATAGGTCCATAAGAATGTATACGATCTCCTTCTAATATCAGATAAGCATTTTCGATCTGCGGGAGGTATTTCATCTGGTGGCCCGACACCCTGGAAATGGCTTCATCTCTGACTTGTACAAGCGTTTTAATATTGGCGATGAGTGTAAGCATAAATATCTGTCTGATTATTTTACAAAGAAAAGAATAAAAACTTAAGAAATCGACCAACTTTTTATAACTTTATCACGTCTATAATCTATTATAGATCACCTTTTTAAGTTTATTTGAATGAAAAAGAAGATACTATTTCTCCTATGTACCGGTATGTTAGCCGGTTATACCATGAAAGCACAGACTAATACCGGGGCAGTAAACCCAAAAATTACTGCTGTCTACGGTACTCATGTCAATACACTTATGAGCCAGGACCCGCAAAGACTGACCCTGCTCAATCAGCTATTGACCGACCGCATCCAGATTATGGAACTGGACCAGGCCACTGCAATGGATAAATTTCCGGCGCTCTCTAACCAGCCCGTGTTCAATAAATATGTTCCCGGTCTGACTGTAGATGCTGTATACAATCCGGCAACGTTCAATCCGTTGAAATACAATCTTTCATTTTTTAATTACGGCGATGTGGGTTATTGGATCGATGGTACCAACAAGGTACTGATGATCAGAGGAATGAAAAACTTTATTAACCCCTAAGCCCGTTTACTATGAAGAACTTTTATAAACAGCTTTTTGCATTTCTTTCCGTTTTCTGTGCAGGCTTTATACAGCAGGCATTTGCACAAACGACTGTATTAATGCCTACGACCGGTAGTACTACCGTGAGCAACTGTATCGTCAACTTTTATGACGATGGCGGTGCAGCAGGTAACTATTCCAATAACGTGAATGGTACCATCACTTTTAACCCTGCAACACCTGGTACACAGATCAGCACTACATTCTCGGCCTTCTCGCTGGAGAATAATGCGGATTATCTGTATATCTATAACGGTACTACTACTGCTGCCCCACTGCTGGGTGGGTATACTGGTACCACTCTGCCTCCTACCATTACGGCGAACAATGTTAGCGGTGCATTGACCTTTAAAATGGTCAGCGATGCTACTACTACCGGCACTGGTTTTGCAGCAACTGTTACCTGTCTCATTCCATGTAGTGTAGACTCTATTTCTTTTATCACCTCACCGGCGCATACGCAGATCGGTCAGAACCGTGTGACAAAAGCCTGTATTGGTCAGAACATCTTCTTTAACGGTGTGCCGAGCTTTGCTCCTAATACCGATACTACCAATGTGATCTATAAATGGGACATGGGAGATGGTACGATCTATAATACCAAAACTGTAAACCATAACTATACCGCTACCGGTATCTATAATGTTGTGCTGCGTGTAACAGATACGCATGCGATCTGTACCCGCGTAAAAGCAATGAAAGCATTCATTTCTGATGAAGCGAATTTTGCCGGCACCCGCCCTTCAAGAGACACTATATGTCAGGGAGATACAGTACAATTCTTTGGTGTTGTAAACTTTGACAAAATCCGCGAAATCTGTGCGCCTCCTGTAGCAGATACAACCTTCCTGCCGGATGGTAGCGGGGTATCTTATATGACCAGCGTTACCGCTGACTGTTTTGATCCTGCAGCTACGATTACTCAGGCTACAGACATCGCCCGTGTTTATGTAAATATGGAGCACAGTTACCTGGGTGACCTGGAACTGAAAATTATCTGTCCTAACGGTCAGTCTGCAGTGATGAAGGAATACCCCGGTGGTGGTGGTACCTTCCTGGGCGGCCCTAACGATCCGGGCCCTGGCGATAACATTCCGGGTATCGGCTGGACATACGAATTCAAACAAAATGCAGCATGGGGCACCATGCTTACCCAGAATGGTGTAGGTGGCTTCCTGGTACCCTCTCCGGGCCTGACTCCCGGTAACTCTCTGCCGCAGGGTGCTTATAAACCATTCCAGAACTTCAGCAGCCTTATCGGTTGTCCGCTGAACGGTAGCTGGACGATCCAGATCACCGATAATCTTGGTTCTGACAACGGATTTATCTTCTTCTGGGGTATCGAGTTTGACCCTAGCTTCCAGTCTAACCTGGACTCATTCCAGAACTATGCTGTATCAGCTGCCTGGAACAATGACCCTACTATTATTGCTGCAAACGGTACTAACATTACTGCTGAGATTGATACCTTCGGTCAGAAATGTTACACCTTCTCCGTAACCAATGACTTTGGCTGTACCTTCGATACTACTGTTTGTGTGTTTGTAAAACAAATGCCGTTTACAGAAATGCATGACTCTATCTGTCCTGGTCAGGATCTGTTTGGTTATACTGAGACCGGTACTTATATCGACACATTTGCAGCTTTCAATGGTTGTGACAGCTTACGTATCTTACACTTATTCAAACGCCCTATCCTTGATTCTGTAAGCCTGGGTATGGATCGTGTAGTGTGTCAGTATGATAGTGTACGCCTGGAACCTATGGTATTACCTTACGGCAGTAACTATATTTATGAGTGGAGAAGATTCCCTGACATTAATGTGATCAGTACGGATGCCAACTATCTCTACCAGGCCAACCAGACCGAAGAATATGTAGTTTCGGTAAAACCTCCGAAAGGATGTTTCAAATCCGATACAGTACAAGTGATTGTTAATCCTGGCGATTTCTTAGTCATGGCGCAGAGCGATACGGCTATATGCCCGCGCAATACCGTACAACTCGGGGCCACAGGTGCTGCAACATACCACTGGTCTCCAAGCCTGTATCTCAATGATGCCAACATTGCCAATCCTATTGCCAGCCCTACGACCACTACTACTTACCGACTGGTAGGTGTAAGTGAAAAAGGCTGTACCGATACACAATTTGTAACCATTACCGTTCATCCAGAAGCAGTAGTTAACCTGCCGGATTCGATCAATATCTACCCTGGCGAGACCTACTTTATGGAGCCTGGCGGTAACTGTGTATACTTCCAATGGTTCCCGGATGCGGGCCTGAGCAGTGCACAGATCAGCAATCCTAAAGTTAACCCTGATGTAAATACCCGTTATTTTGTAACGGCTACTACAGAAAACGGTTGTACTATTACTGATTCTGTAGATGTACTGGTGAAAAATACTGTGATCGATATGCCGAATGCATTTGTACCAAACAACACCAGCTTCAAAGCAAGTGTGAGAGGTATTGCCAAACTGCATTCCTTCCAGATCTTTAACAGATGGGGTGAAAAAGTATTCGAAACCACAGATATCAACAAAGGTTGGGATGGCTTCTTCAATGGTAAGCCGCAGCCAATGGGTGCTTATATCTATGTGATCGATGCCGTTACCACAGAAGGTAAACCATTTAAGAAAACGGGTTCAGTAACCCTTGTCAGATAGTTTTTTGTTGTTTATTTATCCCAAAGGTTCGTAGCATCTGCTATGGACCTTTTTTTATGTACATAACATTAAAATCAATGTATTAATAATAGATAAGCAAGATGCTAAATCGAAACAATTCTGTTACCTTTGCCCGGAACCGAACTACATATCCAATTAGTATATTAGTATGAAAATAGGATTAATCAAAGAAGGCAAGATACCCACTGATACCAGAGTAGCACTGACTCCCGACCAATGTATGGATGTAATGCGTACCCATCCGAATATCTCCATTGTTGTCCAACCCTCATCCAACAGATCTTACAGCGACCAGGAATATATAGCTGCGGGTGTACCCATGCAGGACGACTTAAGTGATTGTGATGTATTGCTCGGCATTAAAGAAGTTCCGGTTGCAGACCTGATCCCGGACAAGACTTATTTCTTCTTTTCTCATACCAAAAAGAAGCAACCTTATAATCAGAAACTCATGCATACGCTGATCGAGAAGAAGATCACGATGATTGATTATGAAGCGCTGACTTACGATAACGGACAACGCATTATAGGCTTTGGATTTTTTGCCGGTGTGGTTGGGGCACACAATGCCCTGCTGACTTATGGTAAGAAATCTGGTTTGTTTGAACTGAAACCGGCACACGAGTGCCGCGATATGGCTGATATGGTGAAACAATACCGCCATATACAATTGCCACCGGTGAAGATTGTGGTAACCGGCGATGGTCGCGTGGCAAATGGTATCCTGCACGTAATGGAGATGATGGATATTGACAGTGTGGCACAAAACGACTTCCTGGATAATGAATATCCTCACCCGGTTTATACCAACCTGAAGAACGAACTGCTATACCGCAATAAGGAAACACACGAATTCCATCGCAACGAATTTCATGAGCATCCTGAACAATATGAATGCCTGTTCCACCCTTACATTAAGGCCGATATACTGATCAATGGTATCTACTGGGATACGAAGATTCAGCGCCTGTTTGAAAAATCAGATGTAAACGATCCGGCATTCAAACTGAATGTGATCAGTGATGTTACCTGTGATATTGATGGTTCTGTACCCGTAAATATGGGGGCTTCTACCATTGCAGATCCGGTATACGGTTATGATAAAAAGACCGGACAGCAGACTGCACCGTTTATCAATGATGATTCTATTATTGATATCATGGCGGTAGATAATCTTCCGAACGAATTGCCGAGAGATGCCTCTAATATGTTTGGAGATCATATCATCAAACACATCTTACCGGAACTGATTGCCGGCGATAGTACCATACTGGATCGGGCAACCATCTGCAGCAAAGGTAAGCTGGGCAGCCATTTCGAATACCTGAGCGATTACGCGTATAAGGCGTAGATCATAATCCGCTTTAAGGAAACAAAGACTAGGACTATTTCTTTAGTTTGTAATTTTAATTATTTGCTACCTCTTTGCCTTGATGCAAAAGGTAGCGCCAAAAAATCAAGGCTGTATAAATCCCTGGCTAAAAATCAATGTGTCGGTCGGTCGCAAACCAGACTCGCTTCGTTCAGACAATGGTTTCCGACTTTATCGACCGAGCCAATGATTTTCTTGACGCCGGATTTATAAGGCCTTTCTAAGCGATCTGTACTTGTACGGATCGCTTATTGTTTTCATCACAGCGATAGCCATTTTGGTTGGAGCTGCGAACGCATCACACGTTAAGCTCAGACGATCAATGCACGCAACGGTACAAAATGGCGGTGCTATGCAATCGCCTTGATGAAAACAAAGGCATTTTTGGTCCTTTTGTTGCCGGACAAAAGGACGAAGAAAATAGGTTACTACATGCGGATAGTCAGTATACAAAATTTAAAAAGCCAAAAAGCAGCAGTAGGTGTACTGTTGCTTTTTTTATGTGTACATTTTTTATACCAGCCATTCTTTAGTATCTTCGCGCCGCCGAAGGTTTCTTTCTATAAGAATTAATAGGGAATCTCGTGATAATCGAGAGCTGTTCCCGCAACTGTAAGATCCGCTACAAGGTCATATCTGCAATACCACTGTCATAATTGATGGGAAGGTGATATGTCCGGATCAAGCCAGGAGACCTGCCTTCACGCATTTGTATATTAAGTTTTCGGAGAAAAAACGATAATATAGTCATGTATCCCATCATGGTTCCGCATTACTGTATCACTCCGCATTGAATTTTGTCGTCTAAATTTTAATAGAATACAATGAAAAAGTTACTTTTTCTGGCTGCGGCTGTATGCAGTTTTCAGTGGGCCCAGGCTCAAGTCAAAAATTTCTCCCTGCACGTTGTTGCCGAGGGCAACTACGGTACACCCAATGGTGATGTCTATAAGGTAAGTAAGACCGGCTCTTCATTTATGGCAACCGAAGGGCCATTATACCAGATCGCAAATGCTACTGTGGGTATCGATGTACTACAGGATTTTGAGATCTTCGGAAACAAAGCCATTCTTTGCGGTAAGGGTGCTGCAACCACCAAAATGGCCATCACTACCTTCCCTGGTTTTGACACTATAGCTACTTTTAATAATGCCACCTTCGGCGCTGGTATTCAGTGTCTTGGCAAAGCAAGTAATACTAAGGCTTATGTAAGTAAGGCAACCGGGGCTAACCCTTTTTCTATGGTTGATCTCACCAATAATACCGTTGTTCCGGTAATCGATCCGGCCTCTGCCCTGTCTTCTTATGCAAGCTATATGGTTCCGGCCAATGGATATATGTACATTGCTATCGGCAGTAAGATTGTAAAAGTGGATACCGCAACCAATACGGTAACTGGCACCATTCTACCCGGACTAGGCAGCATTGCTGGTATGGAATATGACTCGGTACGCAACTGCATCTGGCTGCTGGGTAAAGTAGCCAACGTATCTACCATTGTAAAAATGGAGCCTGCCAGCAATGACCTGCTCAATACACCAATCACCCTGACTGGTGTGACCAATGCAAAACTGCTGCGTTATGGTGCAAACAAATTATATTTTGTATCCGGTACCAGCATACACGCATACAGCATTACCAGCCCGGTATTACCGACCACAGCAGTATATACCACAACACTGCCGGGTAACTCCTTCAGCATATTCTATGGTAAAGCATTTGGCGTAGACCCGGTATCCGGCGATTTTGCGATAGCTGCTGTCGGCAACTATGCGGTTCCTTCTATGTATGAAATCGTAGATGGTACCACTTATCAGCGTATTGATTCCGGTTCTGTAGAAGGGCATATTGCAAATGAACTGATCCTGCATACCTGGATCTATACTCCGAGCTGGGACACTACTGCCCTGCTGCATGTTTATGCAGCCTGCGATACAACCCTGACCGCACCTACGGCGACCTACGATTTGAATACCATTACCGCTACGACAAATGATCCGGTTAGTTATAATACACCGGGTACCTACACGGTAAACTGGACCTATACATCCGGCAACAATACCATAAGCCAGCAGCAGCAGGTAACCATACAGGATACTATTGCCCCGGTTGCAGTAGCAGATACCCTGCCTAACCTGGAAGGAAACTGTCCGTATGTACTGGTGGCCCCTGAAGCTACAGATAATTGCGGTGGCACTATCACAGCTACTACCGACTCTCTGACCTATACACAAGCGGGTAACTATGTCATTACGTGGACTTATACCGATCCATCGGGCAACAGCAGCACACAAACACAGCAACTGCATGTGATCTGTGGTGGTACGGGTGTAAAAGATGCGGTACTGGCAGCAGCCCGTATCTATCCTAACCCGGCCAATAATGCATTGCACATCAGCCTGAATCAAAACGGCGGCACCTACAGCATCAGCCTGACCGATATGATAGGCAAGCAATGGCTGAACCAGACTGCAACTGGCAGTGAGATTAGCTTGCCGGTAGCACAGCTGCCACAAGGTGTATATGTACTGCATATCAGCAAAAAAGGAAGCACTGAAATACTGACTCAGAAAATAATTATTTCCAGAAAGTAATACACCTCTAGATTTATACACAAGTACGCCCCGGATCTCTATCCGGGGCTTTTTTAGATACCAGAATAACTATTGTTTTCGTTACTTTTGTACACCCGATCACACGCATATATACATACCCATATGACACCCGTAAAACCAGCTGCTGCCATACAAATGGTAGACCTTAAAGGACAATATCTTCACATCAAAACAGCCGTGGATGCGGCCATACAGGAGGTCATTGACAGTACTGCGTTTATTAAAGGGCGTGCTGTTCAGGATTTTGCAGGGGAACTGGCAAGCTACACTGGTGCTGCGCATGTTGTGCCTTGTGCCAATGGTACAGATGCACTACAGATTGCACTGATGGCGCTGGATCTGCAACCCGGCGATGAAGTTATCACGCCCTCATTCACTTATTTTGCGACTGCAGAGGTTATTGCCTTGCTGGGACTGAAACCGGTATTTGTAGATGTAGATCCTGATACGTTTAATATCAGTATTGAAGCGGTAGCACGAGCGATTACGGCGCGTACCCGCGCTATTGTGCCGGTACACCTGTTCGGACAGTCGGCCGATATGGAGTCTTTACTGCAACTGGCGCAGCAGCATAATATTGCTATTATAGAAGATAATGCACAGGCGCTGGGCGGCAGTTATACTTTTGCTGACGGACGAACAGTCCATACCGGAACGATGGGACATATGGCATCTACTTCATTCTTCCCTTCTAAAAACTTAGGCTGTTATGGAGATGGCGGTGCATTATTTACTAATGATGAAGCACTCTTTACTGCAATGAATATGATCGCCAATCATGGTCAGCAAAAGAAATACCATCATGAACGCATTGGCTGTAACAGCAGACTGGATACTATACAGGCCGCAATCTTAAGGGTGAAGCTGCCACAACTGGATCAGTACTGTGCCGCACGCATTGCTGTTGCGGAGCAATATAATACTGCTTTTGCAGAGAATCCTAATATCAAAACTCCATACAAAGATCCGAAGGTTACACATGTATACCATCAGTACACGATGCAACTGGCCGGGCATATCAATCGGGCACAATTACAGGCCAGGCTTAAGGAAGCGGGTATTCCCAGCATGATCTACTATCCTGTGCCCTGCCACATGCAGGAGGCTATGAAGCCTTTTGTGCCTGCCGGACTACAACTCCCGGTTTCGGAGCAATTATCCAGAACTGTTTTATCGCTACCGATACATACAGAGATGGAGGAGGAGATGATTCAATACATTAGTACTATGGTCAATCAATATACACAATCATAAAGAATAAGCCCCGGCATGTGCCGGGGCTTATTCTTTATATGTATTACAAGATCAATGCTCCTGTTAAGGCAGTAACAATACCGGTGGTAATACGGTTATATTCCCGAAGGTAACTGAAACATTATTGACCACCTGGTCATTAAAACCAGTAGCAGCATCTGCATCAAACCATACATTATAGGTGCCCTGTGGCAATCCCGAAATCAGGAAATTACCCGCAGCATCCGGAATAGCAGAAAAGGTATCTGTACCGGAGATAGCATAGATTATGGTGTTGGCAGTCATGGGTAAAACATTACCTTGTATACGGCCATTGGTCAGATCACTGTAAGCACGAATCACGGGCTTCAGGTTATAATTTCCCGAACCTGTTGCTACTACTGACTTACCCGCATCGAAGTCCAGCCATATGGTATAAGACTTACCCGCTTCCAGTGTGGTATGCAGATTCAATTTCAGTCCGCTTTGCTGGCCCGAAGGGGTATTGAGCGGATGGCTTACACCGCCTACTACTACACTATTCTGACTACCCAATATCAATCTGATCTGGCTGATCTGCCCCGGAGGCAATAAGATATCACCCATAAGCGTATCAATACCATTGCTCAGCTCTATAAGATTGTATACGCCCGGAACAACAGGATTCAGCGTATGCCATTCATTATTTACATTAAATTCTATGCGTTGAATATCAACATAGACAGCATCGTAAATGCCCGGCGCATCGGTCAGCATTACTTTCACCTTTGCCTGACCATCTTTGTCTTTAGAACAGGAATAAATACCCATTACTGACAAAACGAGCATTAATAAAACAGCTATTTTTTTCATTTTATCCCTCCCGTTTTTTATATAGTTGAAAATAAATAGTTTCTGAAAGCCATTTAAAGCTTCCAGAAACTATAGGTTTACCTGATTGGTAAGTTAATATTGATGTTTACACTGCCATTCGGCGGATAAGAGTTGTAGTAACGTCTCCAGTAGCGCTCCGGTCTGGTCGTCAATGGAATATCTGAAACGATTTGTACCCTCGCCCTATTCAGGTTTACACCAGACATATATGGTGGCGGTACTGCACTGAAGATCCAGGCACTGTTATTCCAGTATACATATCCGTTACGGTACGGATCATAAAATGCATAGTAATCCGGGAAATAAACGTGTTGTTTCATACGATAGCCATGAGCCGGTGCCCAGGCAGGAGGGCCGCCTCTGCGGTATCCTTTGTCACGGTATACAACCGTTTTCCGTGATTGTTTATATACGTGTTTGTCTTGTCTGCCACGATCGTTTCCTCTATACCCATCACGGTCATTATCATGTCCGCGACCCTTGCCTTGATTTCCGTGTCCGTTGCCATGTCCTCTTCCTTGTGCTGCTACATCTGTTACCTGCGCCATGGAGAACATCATGAGCGCTCCTAAAATGATTAATCCCTTTTTCATAACCTTATGTTTTAATAGTTTACCCTTTGATTGCATAGTGCTGTCAAAGGTTTAAAAAGGAGGAGTAAATTTATATAGTACAAGTTACGAAAAATCATTATCTGTAAAGGGTTTCATGCGTAAATATAACAGAACATTACCATGCGACAAATGCTATTTTTGACGGTTTTATAACAATAATCAAACATAAAATATACTCATACAGTACTTAAGGTCAGCATGTTAGATCACTGATTTTAAGTTCATCTATACTCAATTATGGGGCAATAAAATATACTTTATTATACTGATGTTTTTAACAGTTCTTCGCAGCAGAAAAATTGTAGTAGATTGAGAGGATAAATAAGCCCCGCATAATGAAATGCGGGGCTTATTTTAATGCAATTACATTATCTTATTACCAGGTAATCTTTGTAATCTTAAGCATATTGGTTGGTAAATGTGCCGATACAGGTGTGCTACCCGTATTGACTACCACATCGTCTTTCTTCAGCAATCCTTTCTGTTTTAAGAAATCGATCTGTTCGAAGATGATATCGTCCAATCCTTCTTCATTGCTGTAAAAGAATGCATTTACACCCCAGCTCAGGCTCAGCTGATTGACCAGCGACTGTGTCTTGGTAAAGACAAACAGTGGTGCATGCGGGCGGAAGCTGGATAACATAAACCCGGTATAGCCACTCTGCGTCATACCGATCAGGGCATTGGCCTTAATGTCTTCTGCAATTTTACAGGCATTGTAACATAAGGCATCGCTCAGGAAGCTAGGTGAGTGCGGTTGCGGGGTCAGGTTGCGGTTATATACCATTTCCTGTTTTTCCGTTTCCACGATAATGTTAGACATCGTTTTTACAACCAGTGCAGGATGTTGTCCCATAGCGGTCTCGCCGCTCAGCATTACCGCATCTGCTCCTTCCAGTACCGCATTGGCCACATCTGTGATCTCACTGCGGTTAGGACGGGTACGGTCCATCATACTTTCCATCATCTGTGTGGCAATGATTACCGGTTTGGCACGGTGTATACATTTGCGCACGATCTCTTTCTGTATATTCGGAATGCGCTCCAGGGGCAGCTCTACACCCAGGTCGCCACGGGCCACCATTACCGCATCAGAAGCAATAATGATATCACGCAGGTGTTCCAGCGCTTCTGGTTTTTCTATTTTTGCAATGATCTTGGCTCCGCTGTTCTTTGCTTCAATCAGTGCACGTAAATTCTTGATATCCTCTGGTTTACGCACAAAAGATAAACCGATCCAGTCGATCTCCTGCTCAATGATAAAGTCCAGATCTCTCAGGTCTTTCTCTGTCAGGGACGGAATAGATACAGCTGTATCCGGCAGGTTCACCCCTTTTTTGGAAGAAAGGATACCGGCATTTATGACGCGGGCTTTTACTTTACCTTCGGCAGCAAAGATCTCTTCCACTTTGGTTTCGATCTTACCATCGTCCAGTAAAACGGTCTCGCCTACTTTTACATCTTTAGCAAATTCGGTGTACGACATGTACACCTGTTCTTTATTACCTACACATAGTTCATTGGTGAACGTGATGATATCTCCTTCATCAAAGAATACACCATTGTTCTCCATTTCACCGATACGCAGTTTTGGTCCCTGCAGATCGGCCAGGATGGCAATATTGAACGGATATTCGGCATTGATCTTACGGATAAGGTCAATTACCTCTTTATGTTTTTCGTACGCACCATGTGAAAAATTAAGTCTGAACACATTTACCCCAGCCTCTACTAATCCTAATAATTTTTCGTACGTATCACTTGCCGGGCCTACGGTCGCGACAATTTTTGTTTTTCTAAGCATTTTCTTTAGTATATATCACTTGGTTAAAATTCGTGAGTTCACTGAAGCGCTCCAGGCGTTGTCTAATGTCCGCATCGGTGATCTCTTTCATTCTTTCCGGTCCGAATTTTTCTACACAGAAAGAAGCCATGGCAGAACCCATGATCACGGCTGTTTTCATCGTTTCAAAGCTGAAATCGTCTTCTTTAGCAATATGGCCAATGAAACCTCCTGCAAAAGTATCGCCGGCACCTGTCGGGTCAAATACTTCTTCCAGCGGCAATGCCGGTGCAGAGAATACTTTGTCTTCGTGGAATAATAAAGCGCCGTGCTCTCCCTTTTTGATCACCACATACTTAGGACCCATTTCGCGGATCTGTTGTGCGGCTTTCACCAAAGAGTACTGCCCGGTCAGTTGTCTGGCTTCACCATCGTTCAGTACGATCAGGTCTACCATTTTCATAGTCTCTTTCAGATCATCCATGGCAATTTCCATCCAGAAATTCATGGTATCCATAATGATCAGCTTCGGACGTGTTTTCATCTGGTTGATCACGCTCTGCTGTACTGCAGGAGCCAGGTTGGCCAGCATCAGGTATGTGCAATCCTGGTAGGATTCCGGCAAAACAGGATTAAAATCTGCCAGTACATTAAGGTCTGTAACCAGTGTATCACGGGTATTCATGTCTTCGTGATAACGACCGCTCCAGAAAAAGCTTTTCTCATCTTTCTTTATTTCAACACCCTCGCAGCTTACACCACGATCGGCCAGCAGGTCCATTTCTTCCTGAGGAAAATCACCACCTACAACAGAAACCTGTTTGATATTATGATAATAGTTTGAAGCTGCCCATGCGGCGTAAGTGGCAGAGCCTCCGATAATACGATCTACTTTTCCGAATGGAGTCTCTAAGGCGTCGAACGCCATGGTACCAACGATAACTAATGACATTGTTTTAAATTCTGTTGTTTTGCTTTGGGTTTAAAATTTTTGTTGCAGTTCTTTTAAAAATACTTCTCTTGAAATAGGCACTACACCTGCTTCTTCGCAGACCAGTCCGCCGGCAAGATTACTCCATTGTGCCATAACAGCCACATCACGGGTAAGCTCATATACCATAGCAGCTACCGCAATTACGGTATCGCCCGCACCGGATACATCCGATACACTGCGTACCATAGTTGGTATCAGCGCACCCTGTGTATTATCATGATAGTACATACCATGTTCAGACAGGGTCAGCAGGGTCACTTTATGATTGATCTCTTCTGATAAGCGCAGATGCACATCGAATAAGGTCTTCTCATTCAATACATCTACATCAATACCTAAACCTTCTTTTATTTCTTTCAGGTTAGGTTTGAAGATGTCTACTTCTTTATAACTCAGGAAATTTGCAAACTTAGGATCGACTGCAGTTGTAATCCCTATGTTCTTACAATGTGCAATGATTTTGTCAATGATATTCTGCTTGAGGACACCTTTATTATAATCTTCAAAGATGACCAGGTGTGGCTTTTCGATCTGCAAAAAGCGTAAAGTGGTATCAATGAAATGGTGTTCTTCTTTAATGTTCAGTTCCTCTGTTACTTCCTCGTCAAGGCGTATCATTTGCTGGTTGCGGCTGATGATACGGGATTTGGTAGTCGTTGGTCTGTGCTCACTTTCATGCAGTAATTCGATGCCGATACCGGCATTCTTCAGCATATCTTTCAGTACAATACCATCTGCATCGTTTCCGATTACGCTGGCTATTGTAACCTGTGCACCCAATTGCTTACAGTTAAGGGCTACATTGGCTGCACCACCCAGACGCGATTCTTTCTGGTTTACCCGTACCACAGGCACAGGCGCTTCCGGAGAAATGCGGTCTACAGTTCCCCAGAAGTATTTATCCAGCATCACATCCCCGACCACGACAACGCGCAGGTCTTCGAACTGGTCAAATATTTCTTCTATGTCAATCTCTTTTTCTGCCATCAGTGTCTGATACATAATTTATCTCAATCCTATACTGCAAAGTTAGGCTATTTTCACGGTTAGCGTTCTTTATTATTCTATGTCTAACGGGTTAATATTATCCGAAAAGTAGTGCCTTTTCCTATTTCTGAATTCTTTACAAATATCTGACCATTGTGGTATACATTAATGATACGCTTGGCCAGTGATAAGCCCAGGCCCCAGCCTCTCTGCTTGGTCGAATAGCCGGGATTGAACACCTTTTTATAAGAAGTCTTAGGCATGCCCTTACCGGTATCACAGACATCAATCACAATCTGGCGGGTGGTATTGGTCATATTGATATGGATTTTGCCCGCACCCTCCATCGCATCCAGTGCATTCCGGATCAGGTTCTCGATCACCCAGTCAAACAAAGGTCCGCTCAGCAGGTAACAGGCCTCTTCGGCACCATTACTGTCAAAGGTGATCTGTACTTTCTTCGGTGCACGCAGCTGCATATAATCCACCATATTCTGCAACCTTGGCACCAGGTTTTCTTCCTCCAGGATAGGTGTGGACCCGATCTTGGAAAAACGGTCTGCCACCAGCTTCAGGCGCTGCACATCTTTCTCCATTTCCTCTACAGACTCACGGTTTTCTTCATTGTCTTTCAGGAGTTCGAGCCAGCCAACTATTGAGGATAATGGTGTACCCATCTGGTGCGCCGTCTCTTTAGACATGCCCACCCATACCTGGTTCTGCAGGCTTCTCTGGGCATTAAATATGGCAATGATCACAATACTGATGAATACGGTAATGATGGCAATCTGCATCAAAGGGTAGTATTTCAATCGCTCCAGCATGGCCGAATTGCCGTAATATATGGTGGATCGACCATAGCCAAAATCGGAAACGAAATACTGCTTCAGTGCTTTGTATTCCTTGATTTTCTTATCGACAAATGTACTGTCCTTTTGTACCTGATTTGAGTCCAGATTGATGTAAATGTTATTGCCGTCATCGCTCACAATAATGATAGGAATGGTCTTATTCTGTGCCACAATGGAGGTGGCAAAATTCGCATCTGAATTGTTTTCCAGCTGGTTCAGGTATTTGATACCATCTATGGTGGTCTTTACTTTTTCCTTTTCCGCCACCTCCATTTCTTTTGTAATACCGTTGATGTAATAAAAAGAAATGGCCACGATTGCCAGTCCGAAAAGGATAGCAAAACTGCGCCAGGTCAGAAATTGTTTAATCATGTCTCAAAAATAGGGATATAATGCTAAATACATAGCTGCTTTTAGTAAACAACAGGTATATTTTTTCCGCTCTTTTCAGCTTCACATATACCCATTTATGCCTTTACTACCTTTGGTCTTGATCCAAAATGTTAGTACAGCAAGCAATAGCATAAACGAAAGCGGCACACTTCAAAGTGTGCCGCTTGTCTTAAAATTTAAAATTGTATGTTATACTCGGTATAATCGGGAAGATGGATACCTGTTTTACTTTGACATCGGTACCCTGTTGCAGGGTGCCTTCTGTGCTCACATAGAGCAGGTAAGGATTCAGTCTGCTGTATACATTGTATATAGAGAATGACCAGGTGCCTTTGACTCTTCTCTTAGACTCTGCTCTCGGTGTATAATTTACCGACAGATCTAAGCGGTGATACGGGAATATGCGGTACTGGTTGATCTTACTGTAATCCTGCACCAGCTTACCATCTATAAAATAGTAGCCGGTAGGCAGGGTAATGGCATTACCTGTGGCATATACAAACACGGCCGAGGCATTCCATTTTTTACTGAATTCATAATTGGCTACGATCGACAGATCATGTCTGCGGTCATACTTAGCCGGGAATGGATCTCCATTATTTAATAAGGCAAAACGTCTGTTGGTCCAGGCCAGGGTATAGCCTACCCAACCAGTGAATTTTCCCTTGGTCTTATTGACAAAAAATTCAGCACCATATGCCTGACCGGTACCGAATACCAGGTCAGCTTCCGGATCGCGTACATTATTGGGCGTATAGCCTTCGCGGTACTCGATCTGATTCTTAAGGTCTTTATAGTATACTTCTACAGAAGTTTCCAGGGCATTGTTCAGGAAGTTCTGAAAGTAGCCCAATGAATATTGCCATGCTTTCTGCGGTTGTACAATCAGTGTACTCGGCATCCATACATCTGTAGGTAAGGTACTACCGTTGTTGGAAACCAGGTGTATGTATTGCATACTTCTGGCCACCGCTGCTTTAATAGAAGATGATTCGCTCAGGGCAAAACGGGCACCTATTCTCGGTTCCCAGCCACCATAGGTTTTCACCAGGTCGCCGCTGCCGAATGTAGTACTGTCGATCTTGTTGCCGTTACCATTATAGGTATAATTGGTATACGGCCCCATTTGATTGAACAGGGAATAACGTATACCTGCATTGATCTTCACAGCCGGTCCCAGGTCAAACTCATCGGTCAGGTATACTGCCGATTCATGAGCATATTTAATAAACGGATTGTCTACATTAAACATAGAATCTGCCGAAGAGCCGGATAACTGGCTTGGCGTGAAGGTATGGTAGGTATAGTTTACCCCATATTTAAAATGGTGTCCGAAAGAAGTATAGTAGTCAAAATCAACTTTACCGTTCCAGTCCTTAATACCTGATTTCAGGGTAATGTATAAATCGTTCTGGCCACCGGTAAACTGGAAGTTGTAGCTGTTATAAATTGCCGAAACATTCATAAACAGCTTATCGTTGAACTGGTGATTCCAGCGCAGGGTTCCTGTAGCATTGCCCCAGGGCACTTTTACATCAAAATCGCCGCTCTGGCTTTTGAAATTGAATACATCTTTTCCGAAATAACCACTCAGGTACAAACGGTCTTTTTTGCCCAGGCGGTAATTCGCCTTCAGGTTGGCATCATAAAAATAGTAACCGCTACCCTTTGCATTGCCTTTGAGGAACGGCTTTGTGATGACATCGATATAAGTTCTGCGACCGGAGATCATAAAAGAACCTTTATCTTTTACAATCGGGCCTTCAAGGGTCAGGCGAGAGGCGATAAGCCCGATACCGCCCTCTCCGCCAAACTTTTTATTATTACCATCTTTCATGTTTACATCCAGTACAGAAGATAAGCGACCGCCGTAATTGGCTGGTGGCGCACCTTTTACCAGGTTTACATTCTTAATGGCATCGGAGTTGAATATAGAGAAAAAGCCGAACAGGTGACCGGTATTGTATACCACAGCCTCATCCAGCAATACCAGGTTCTGATCCGGACCACCACCGCGCACATAAAAGCCCGACTGACCCTCGCCTGCAGATTGTACGCCGGGCAAGAGTTGTATGGCTTTAAGCACATCAGACTCACCGAATACCACAGGCAGTTTTTTGATCTTTTCTGTGGTCAAGCCTATGGTGCCCATCTGTGTGCCACTTACATTTTTATCTGCACGCTCTCCGGTTACCACTACCTCTTCGAGGTCGCGGTTATTCTCATTCAGAAGGTCTGCATTAATGGTGGTATCGTTATTCAGCGTAAGGTTAACTACATAATCTTTTAGTCCCATGCTGCTGTACCGGATGGTATAAGTACCCGGTTTCAGACTCAGGGAATAGAACCCGTAACTATTAGCAGCGGTACCTTCCTTGCTTTCTGAGGCAAACACATTGGCACCAATCAGGGTTTCCCCGTTGGTACCATCTTTAATATAACCGCTTACGGTTACTCTTTTCTGTGCCAGCAGGGATATTGGGAACACTATGACGAACAGTAGTGGAAGTGTTTTTTTCATCGTTATATGAAATTCTAACAAAAATAGCTGATGCGGCTTAAATGCCCAAGAAAGATTTCAGCTTTGCATAGCCACTTTTGCTCACCGGGATTTTTTGGCCTGTCTTTAACAAAATACAGTACTGTTCCTTTTCCAGCAGTTCTATCTTATTGATATACGTAACATTGACAAAATAGGAACGGTGCACCCGTACAAATTGTGCAGGCGGTAATTGCTGTTCAAATTTAGACATGGTCTGGTACTTAAGGTAATACTTATCCTGGGTCTGTATCTTCACATAATCATCTGCCGCTTCCAGGAACAGGATCTGTGTCAGCGGAATGATCTTGATCTCGCCATTATCCTTTACCACTACCCTTTGCATCTGTTCCGGCAGGAATATATTCTTTTCCGGTTCATCGGCAGCTTTAGGTGCAGCGGCCACAGTACTCTTGGAGCGGATACGATCAATTGCTTTAGTTAATCGTGCCGGCTCTATGGGTTTCAATAAGTAATCTATCGCATTCACTTCAAATGCCTGTACAGCATACTCGTCAAAAGCGGTAATAAAAATAACATTGGGTTTTTCGTCCAGCAGCTCCAGCATTTCAAAACCATTGATCTTCGGCATCTGAACATCCAGGAATACGATATCCGGTTGCAGGGCCTGTATGCTTTTCACACCTTCAAATCCATTGCTGCACTCTCCTACAATCTCAATTCCGTCTACATCCTGCAGCATTTCTTTGAGCATGCTCCTGGCCAATGGCTCATCATCAATTAGTATACATTTCAACATAATAAAGAGGATTTATATCAGTTCGTTTGTGCCTGTTCCGGCAATATTGTTTCTTTAGGTATAAATAAGCGGGCGAAGAAGGTATCCATATCTTCTGGCTGCCCGCCCTCGATCCGTTCTGTTTTGAGGAGGTCGTTACGGGCATAGAGCAGGTACAGCCTGCGGGCTATAGACTTGAGTCCGAAGCCGGTACCCTTGGGCGCTATGCTTTCTTTATCAAAAGGATTGGTGATTTCAAATTTAAAAAAATGTTCCATCTCTGTAACAGTGATAGAGATCAGCACATTACCTAAAGTGCCGTAAAGTCCGAATTTAATTGCATTCTCTACCAGCGGCTGCAACAAGAACGGTGGTATCTTAATGTCGGAAAGCTGCTCTGGTATAGACTCTTCAACCTGCAGGCGATCACCGAATCTTACTTTTTCAATATCCAGGTACAGGTGCAGCTCTTCCAGTTCGTTCGATAATAATACCAGCTGATCATCTTCTTTTTTGAGGGTTTGCCTCAGGAATGTAGAGAGCTTCATCAGCATCTCCCGCGCCAGTTTGGGATTACCTCCGATCAGTGCATTGACAGAGTTAAGGCTGTTGAATAAGAAGTGCGGATGCAGTTGCTGCCTCAGTTTGAACAGTTCTGCATCGTTCTTTAATTGCTGTACATGGTTCTCTACATGTAATTGCTGTTTTTGTGCCGATACGATCTTACTCAGGTGATGGATCACAGAAAAGAAGGACAGTAATATCCAGGAAGTGATGCCCAGTACAAAGAAGGCATTGCCCCAGAGCGGGATCAGTTGCACCTCTGGAAACAATCCGTCAAAGGTCCATTTAACCGTGAATATACAGACAATCGCATAGAGAAAACTCTGTACGATCAGCACCGGTATATTTTGTTCCCGCAGCCAGCCCAGTCTTGTCTGGGAAGTGAGGTAGAACAGGGCGAACAGTGTAACATTCACAATCAGTACCAGGCTGGCAGCTGTCGCTACAGTAAAGTGCATACTGACCATAAGCCAATATGCCTCTACTATGCTCAATACCAGAAGAAATACTGAGACAATTATATTGGTGTTGTTTGCTGACAGGGTTTGCTTCATCAGGTTTTGCGGTTAATAGCTTTTAATATCAATACCGCCACATATTACAGTACCTCTCAGGATCAGTCTTTTTTCATAACCGGTCATATTCACCAGTCTGCGTTTATCTTCTACGCCACCCAGGATCACGGTTGCATCATTGATCACGATCCAGTTGGCCGGTACAATCAGTTCCACACCACCGCAGCATACGGTCAGGTTCAGTACCGCATCTTCTTCCAGGTTGGCTTGTTTGCAATCCAGCTTTACCCCTCCAAATACAGAAGAGATATTACCTCCGCGAAAGTTATGGGTCTGTACAATGCGGTCTGCACCGGAGAAGATAGAGTCTACATTTACATAATCTTCATTGGTACCACCATATTGCTTTTGTCTTACTTCTGTCGCTTCCTTATTACGGTTTCTGACCAGAAGGTGTATACCAATACCCACTAATAAGGTTGGCAGGATAAACTGACCTACATTAAGGTGCAGTTTCTGCAGGAAGAGGAAAATACCGACTCCGGTCAGTACAGCCCAGCCACCGAGGCGGAAGTTGTTGCGTGCCCCCAGGATCAGACCACCTGCGATCATAAATACCGGGAAGGAGGTAACCAGCCTCAGGAAAGGGCCTTCGATAATATTGGTATTCCGTAAAAAGAGGAAGATACCGAAGAGTACGACAAGGATACCGATGATGGTATTATCATTACGTTTGTTCAGAGGATTATTCGGAGGCGGAGTCGGTTGCTTGAATTGTTCTCCTTCGAAATTATATTGCTGTTCCATATTATTTTCTGCTTCTTTTAAACATTATGTAAATGCCCACGACAACGATCGCTACCGGTAAACCTACAAAGTGCAGGTCATGAAAACCGATATCTGAATATTTTCTGAGCGCTAAATATACACCAACTAAAACTAAAATCAACCATGCAGTGTTGCGAAAACGGTGCTTCACGCCATTGTACAGCCCCAGGAGCATGAGTAAGGTGTGTGGTCCGAACAGCCAGTCAGGCATGAGGTAACTGGTCTCTGGTATCTTGCGCAGCAGGATGGCCACACCCAGTGTAATCAGCAAGCCACCTTTGGCAACCTGCCTCAGACGATCGTCGGCACGGGTATCGCATGACTTGAAGTAAGGTTGAGAAATCTGTTCCATAAAAATTCGATTTATTTATTTGTGCTTTATTTTCTGAAACAAAAGTAGGCCGCGAATATTTCGCGGCCCAAATGCTTTCGGTAAATGAAATTATATACTCGGTAAATGAGGTGTTAGTGTGTATGAACGTGATCATGTCCCTGTCCGATCACGGATAACAGTGCCATGCCGATACCGGCGAGGATCACGATCCAGCGGCGCCAGGACATATCATGTGCATTACTGCCGCTTTCAAAAAAGATGGTCGTACCAATCTGAAGGAATGAACCGGTTACTACTGCAATGATGTATGGCAATGCCGAAGCAAAGGAGATCAGTTGTATGCCCGCATAATGAGTCAGCATACTGGATACCGGTGTCAGCAGGGCAAACAGGCATAACCACAGCAGAGATGCGTTTTTGGAACGGTGGCTGTGTATGAGTAAAGATACCAGCAGCATCGCTTCCGGTAATTTATGCAGGGCTATGGCCAGGTACAAAGATGGCACCGTACTATCTTCATGATAGGTAGTACCCAATGGTATACCTTCTGCAAAAGCATGCAGGGCCATACCAAAAAACAAACTTACAATGGGTAAATGATGCTGATGACCTGTACTATGATGGTGACCGTGTTCTACCCCATGGGTAAACTTCTGTAGTATCTGTTGTAAAAAGTACCCGAGCAACATATAACCACCGGCTGCAAAGCCCACATTCTCTACCGATTCAGGTATCAAATGCAGCATGGTGATACTCAGGAGATAGGCACCGGAAAAAGCCAGCAGGTTTTTCATACGCTTATCAGACCAGGAGCTGGTCCAGAGTGGAATGCTGCCCCCTATTATGGTGATGATAAACAGTAATATATTGTAGACAAGTAACATACAGAGGGCGCAAAAATACAGTTTAAATAAAGAATTATAATGCTAAATTTTTAAAAAATAGTAGCTTTACCGCTCAGGTTATACAATAGTGTTCAGTATGGGTCAGATGTCAATTGGTGATGCAATAAAGCAGGTGCTGGAAAGCAACGGATGGAAGCAGCGTATGCTCCAGATCCGCATGCGTACAGACTGGGAAAAGATCGTAGGCAAAACCATTGCTAAATATACCCAGGAAGTACACCTGTATAATCGGATCCTTACCATTACAACTACTGTCGCTCCGCTCAAGCAGGAATTGCGTTATGCCAAAGATCAATTGATCCAGAGCATAAACCAGCACTTCGGCGAAGCAGTTGTAAAAGAAATACAGATCAAGTAGTCTTTATAATAACCTCGCTTTCATCCTGTTTACAGCTTCTGTTAACGTTTCTTCTTTCTTTGCAAAACAAAAACGGATCAGCCGCTGATCGGAACCCTTTCTATAAAATGCGCTGATGGGTATGGTAGCCACCCCAGCCTCACGGGTAAGCCATTTGGCAAACTCGGTATCCGGCAGGTCGCTCACCGCACTATAGTCAGCCAATTGAAAATAACTACCCTTAGATATATACGGTATCGTAAACGGCAGATCCTTCAACAGCTCAATAAAATAATTTCTTTTTTGCTCCAGTATAAGACTGCTGTCATTGACCTGCTGCTTCGCCATAAAAGCAGCCACTGCTCCTTGTGCAGGAGTGTTTACTGAAAAAGCCAGGTATTGATGTATGCGGCGAAAAGCCTTGCTCAGGTCTGCAGGAGCCAGCACGTAACCAACCTTCCAGCCGGTATTATGCAGGGCCTTACCGAAAGAATAGATTGCAAAACAATGCTCCCGCAATCCTTCGTGCGACCATACACTGTGATGTGGCACCCCGTCAAAGATTACCTGCTCATAAACCTCATCAGATATGATATAGATCTGCTTACCGGCAATCAGCTGATATAATTGCTCCCAGTCTGCTGTACTCCATACCGTTCCGGTGGGGTTATGAGGGGTATTGACGATGATTGCTTTTGTTTTGGGGCTGATGCGATCTGCAATCAGCTGCCAGTCCGGGGCAAAGGTTCCGGGCTGTAAGGCCACAGGCACTACTGTGCCCCCATTAACCTCAATGGCCGGTATATAACTATCGTAAGCAGGCTCCAGGATAATGACTTCATCTCCTGCCTGTAATATAGTGGCCAATGCGGTATATATTCCATAACTGGCACCTGGTGTAACCGTTACCTGGTCAGGGGTACAGGCTACGCCGGTCTGGCGCGTCACATGTGCACAGATCTCCAGTTGCAGTGCCGGTAAGCCAGCCATGGGTGCATACTGGTTCATTCCCTTACGTGCTGCCTCAAATAGATTTTCCATCAGGCGCGCATCGATCGGGTAATCGGGAAAGCCCTGTGAGAGGTTTACAGCACCACATTCCTGTGCCAGCATGCTCATTACGCTGAATATAGTCATATCTGCACCCGAATGCTTGCGGGGCAGGCGTTCGGCAGGTATAGACGTATTGTTTGTCTCCATTATTTTTCTATCGTTTTCAGTAAAGCGTCTCTGTAAGTGCTACTCAGCGGTACACCGCCTTTCTCTGTTTCTATGCAGTTTCCATCAATCTGTTTGATGGCATTCAGGGCGATAATATAAGACTTATGTACCCTTCTGAACAATGATTCGGGTAATTGTTCTTCCATATTCTTCATCGTCTGATGAATCACATGCACTTTATCATGTGTATAGATCTTCAGGTAATCTTTCATACCCTCGATATAATGTATATCGGAGAAGTCCAGCTTTACCAGTTTGCCATTGGATTTGATAAAGATAAAATTCTTTACCGGTCCGCTTTGTGCCGCACTGAGGTTACGCACGCTCGCGGTATCTGCTACAGCAGGTTTGGGCAATGCCAGTCTTTGGCGCACTTTATCAATAGCCATATTGAATCGCTCGAGCGAAATCGGTTTCAACAGGTAGTCTACAACATTTAATTCATAACCTTCCAGTGCATAATCGGGATAAGCAGTGGTCAGGATTACCGCTGGCGGTTCTTTTAAGGATTTGAGAAAATTCAGCCCGCTGACAACTGGCATATTTATATCCAGGAAGATAAGATCTATTTCGTACTGGTGCAAAGCCTGGAAAGCTTCCATAGCCATACAACAGGTATCTATAACCTTGATATCGCTGTGGTGGGCACAATGTGCCGCAATGATATCAATAGCCAGTGGTTCATCATCAATGATTAAGCAGTTCATTTCTTCTATAAGTATAAAAGGTGCTTACCAAAGATAGGAGTAAATCCCGTACCAGACAAGCTTTATGTAGCTGTATAATGCATGGGCAGACTGATGCGTATGCTATAGTTATAGTCCATCAGTTCTGTATCCAGTACGGCCGACTCTTCGGGATAGAAATGCGTAAGGTTTTGCCTGATTGCCGCCAGTACAGACTCTTTATGCGCAAGTGCCGCATTCCACTCTATGGCAATATGCAGTTGCTTATCCTCGATAAGCAGGTACATAATCAGCTGCCATTCATGGCCGGGCTGAAAGGTATTGCATATAGGCTCGGCAATATTGACCATTGCCAGGGTCGGGATAAACTTTCCGGTGGTATCTCCTTCGGTTTCTAAAATACAGCAAGGGCCGTACAGGCTGTTCTGCAATTCAAAAAGATTGCGCACCTGTGCGATCTCATCTGCAAGCAGTACCCGGGCTTCATTACTGCGATAGAGGCGATAACGAAGAATGTCGGAAAAGCGGATCACCGCATCGGGTGTGTGGGTATCACTATTGGCCGATAAGGCCGAAAGGCCATCCAGTGCATGCATAACAAAAGCCGGATCTATATTGGTCTGCAACAGCATTTTTTCATGCTGCAGCTTTACCTCTTCGGCTTCCTGCTCTTCACGATAATTGGTCAGGCTCTCGGCAGTCTCCATCAGGAACAGGAAGGTGGAGAACAGAAGGAAGTTCATGAAATAAAGGTAATAGAACTGTCCTACATGGCTTCTGAAATGAAAATCCCTGAAGTCATAGTCCTGGTATTGCTTCGGTACATAGGGCTGAAAATGCAGTTGAAAATACATATCAGCAACAGGCAGTACGATAAATGCTATGGCCTGCACAGTCCAGAAGCGGCCATAACGCTCCTTCTTCAGGTAGGCCGGTACCAGCACCAGGCAGTACAGATAGTAGAAAACAATGATGAGCCAGTTATCGAACAGGAAGTTCAACAGGAAACCCTCCCAGGCCCATACGGGCTCTTCTGCCCTCACCTGCCCTAGTATATACACATAGGCCCAGTATAAAAGGTGTATCAGCCAGCGGCCTTTGCGCAGGTAAAAGTTCTTCAGTTTCTCCCGGACGTGATAGTCTACAATAAAATCTTTCATAATCAGGCAGAAAACAGGTTAAGGGTTAGCGATACGGTATAGCGTGTACTATCCTTTTTAATAGAAAGCTGATGTGCACCGGGATACAGCAGGGCAAGGCGTTTGCGTACATTCTCTACGCCAATGCCTCCTTCACTTTTAATGGCCAGTGCCTTGTCTGTTTCCGGCGGTACGGTATTGCTCAGTTCCATATGCAGCCGGGTATCTGTTATATGCAGCTGCAGTTCGATAAAGGCCTCTTCGGTATGTGCCTTTACCCCATGCTTAAAAGCATTCTCTATAAAGTTCACGATAAGCAGGGGTGCAATCAATTGCTCTTTTACCTCGCCCTCTATGTGTACCCGGATTTGCAGCCGTGTTGCTTTATTGCGGATCTCCTCCAGGGCAATATAACTTTGTATAAAAGCAAGCTCTCCTTTCAATGGCACAAAATCCCGCTCACATTCATAGAGCATATAGTGCAACAGATTCTTTAATTTATCGATCAGTCCGCCCGCCTCCCTTACATTATGTAGCGCCTTGGAGTAGATGTTATTCAATGTATTAAACAGAAAATGTGGATTGATCTGCGACTTCAGGAAACGATTCTCTGCGGCCAGCCGCTCTTTAAGTCCCTGCTTGTATTTACGAAACTGTCGCTGCTGGTAATACAGGTCAAAGAAGTAGTAAATAGCAAAGAACAGCCATATGAGCCTGATCGCGCGACCGAAGGAATAGCCGGCAATATAGGCCATAGTATAGCTCTTACCGGCAACGAAGTGTGTGATGAGGTATATGAGTCCTCCTTGTACGGCATACCAAAGTATGAAATTAAGCAGGAATCCCAGCCATACTACCAGGACTTTCCGCTTTACCCTCCCGTATGGGATGATCAGCAGCAGGAAGGTGTAGACCTCAAGCAGGATAATGATTACCGTCAGTACCATCAATACAATACCATAACCGGTATTCTTGCCCAGCTCAAAACCGGAGAAGTAGGAACTGCTGAGAAAGAGAATATTCAACAAGACTACTACGATATGCAACCAATAGCGACGACCACCAAACAGGTTTTCAAACTGTATGGCTACCTCTGCTTTAAATCGCTCCCGGAATGTGCTTGTCTTATCCATTATTTCTGATTACTGCATTGCGAAAATGCACATAAAAAATCCGCTCAGGCCATATTTACGACGAAAGCCCCGTTTTTTTCGACGAAAATACGCCACGATACTCGTCGAATAATTACCGGCATTGATCTATTTGTTATCTTTGAGGAGAAAGATCGGTTATACCTTTGTACTGTTGATTGGAATGAGTCGGATGAAGTATGTATTCACCATTATTTAATTGTACAAAAACACCATTATGAAAACACCACTTACATTTCTTACCTGTATGCTGAGCTTAGGCTGCATCATCCAGGCACAGGCCAAACACCTGCTGGTCTCGGAAAAAGCGATGGCGACCAATAATGTCAGCGTCAGCGAAACGATCAACAACAATAATACTGCACAAAAAGAGAAAGCAGCAAAGCCTGCTTCGGTAAAAGCGGAGGCCGCCTCTAAAGTGAAGAACAAGGTTTCTGCAACTACATTGAATCCTTATCTCAGCATCAGCTTTACACCAGAGGCAGCTATGACTAACCTATATTACTATGGACATAAGCAACCGCAAAGCACCTCGCACACTTAAAGACCTTAAAGAAGATGTACGCACACAACTAAACCTGGGCAACACAGCCTCTCTAAACCTGATTGAGTGGCTTGCCATAGACCCCTTGACGCTGCTCACCAACATCTTGCACTCCTGTCAGCGTACACACTACATTCCCGAAATCACAACCCGTCTGGAGCAGCTGAAGAAGCGCACCGTTAATACTGTAAATGAAACCATAGGTATCACTTTGCTGCAACTGTGTCAAAAGCACCGGGACACCAGCCTCCATTCCTTCCTCAGTACACATGTAGCAGACATGGCACGTTGCTGGGCAGCATATATGACCGGGCTGGAAGAGTCTCCTCTGTCACAAAAAATGGCTGCCATAAAATTGTTTGCGGCCGATACGCATTTTGGCGTAAGGGAGATTGCCTGGATGGCGGTACGCCCTTCTATAACCCGCGAGCTCTCCGGCAGTATAGATATACTCAGCCAGTGGACCACAGATACAGATGCCCATGTAAGGAGATTTGCCTGTGAGGTATTAAGACCCCGAGGAGTATGGTGCGCACATATTGATGCACTGAAAACAGCCCCGCAACTGGCCCTTCCAGTTCTTGAACCACTTCAGGCAGACCCTGCCCGTTATGTACAGGACAGTGTTGGCAACTGGCTGAATGATGCCAGTAAAACGCAACCCGATTTTGTCCGGAACTTATGTGCGGAATGGGAACAAAAAAGCCCTGTAAAAGCTACACAATACATTATCAAAAAAGCACTGCGCACCCTTAACAAGGCTTAAATAATATTTGTAACTACTTATGCTGCTGCAGGCCTAGTGCGTACCAGGTATACCTGTACCACAAGACTCAGCATCAGGAACATAGCTACCAGCTGATGCAGCTCTGCAATGGTCTCAAACAGTCTCCAGCGATTGGCCTGTATAGTCGTACTGCTCAGTACAGTAAAGATCCCCAATAATACCTGTATACTCACCAGCACCATAGGATACCATTTCTGGCGGTTATAAGCGACCGAAGGTCTGATCTTTGCCGCTTTAACAGTATAAATAAGAATAAGCGCAAACAAGAGGTAAGCCAGTCCGCGGTGTATAAAGTGAATCGTTATCTTATTCTCCAGCAGATAATGGCCCGATGGTGAAGCCGTCATATTATCCGGAACCCACATCCCATTGATCGTAGGCCAGGTGGCCGCTACTGTAGCCGCTTTATGGCCTGCCATAAGGGCACCATAGGTAAGCTGAATGAATAGCAATACCAGCATTACTATAGTGAGTCTGCTCAATGCAGGATTCAGTACCCTCTTTGTATTCGGAACCAGTAATTTTAAGGCAAACCATAATACATAACAAGCGAGTATCATGGCAAAAACGAAGTGCATGGCCAGTTTGGTCGGACGCACATAAATAGCATCTCCTACCAGACCGCTCGCAACCATGATCCAGCCAATAGCTCCCTGCAAGGCACCCAGGGCAAACATACCGAAAATGGGCAGTACCATCTCGCGGGTAAAATATTTTTTGACCAGGAAGTAGATAAACGGAATGGCAAATACAAAGCCGATCAGCCTGGCCCATAAACGGTGAAACCACTCCCAGAAGAAAATAAACTTAAAGTCTGAAACGGTAAAATCCTGGTTGAGGTATTTGAATTGCGGGGACTGCTGGTATTTGGCAAATTCTGCCGCCCAGGCATCCTGGTTCATCGGTGGTAAAGTACCGGTCACCACATTCCATTCAGTAATGGAGAGCCCCGATCCCGAAAGCCGGGTTATACCACCCAGCAGCGTCTGGATGATGATCATGAAAACGCCCGTCAGCAGCCAATATGCGACGATTTTATTTTTTCTTTCCTGGTCTGAATAATTTTCGATCATTGCCTTAAAAAATTGGTCGAAGTTACAACCGAATACGCGGATTTTGTCATATTAATTTTATAAAATTCGAAGCCCCGCAAATAGTGCTATATTTGCAGCGATTTTTATCAGAATCACACAGCAAGTAGTATGGAATTAATTACCAAAAAAATCGTGATGACCAAAGACATTGGTATTCACGGAAACCTCTTTGGCGGTATACTGATGTCATGGATTGATGAGGCCGCCGGCTCATTTGCCACCGAATATTGCCAGACCCCTAATATGGTGACCCTGCGTGTAGGTGAGCTTTTATTCAAGAAGCCTTTAAAGGCCGGTAACCACATCAGACTATACGGAGAAGTATCTCATGTAGGTAATACCTCCATAACCGTTGTAATAGAGGCCCGTAAGTATAGTGTATATAATGCAGAAGAGAGCGTGGCCTGTACCACCGCTGCTACATTTGTACGTATAGATGAGGATGGAAATCCAAGATCTTTGGATGAAAAGATTAAAGAGAAATTTAAAAATGGTATTTTAGCATAATAAAAGTAAAACCGAAAATGGCACATTATTATAGTTTGGGTAAAGTTCCCAATAAGAGACACACACAGTATCGTCAGGAGAATGGTAAATTGTATTCAGAGCAATTATTCAGTACAGAAGGCTTTTCTTCTAATTATTCCCTTTTGTACCATGTTCATCCGCCTACGGTAATCATCAAGACCGAAGAGCCGTATGATGTATCTCCTAAACAAGCCAGTGAAAATATCCTGAAGCACCGCAGCTTCCAGGGATTCAGCGTTGCACCTAATGCCGATTACCTGAAATCCAGAAAAGTAGTTTTATTTAATAATGATGTACAGATTGCACTGGCAGCCCCTACCAAGGGACTGGAAGGCAATGTGTTTTTCAAAAATGCCGATGCGGACGAAGTAATCTTCGTGCATGTGGGCGAAGGCGTACTGAAAACACAGTATGGCCAGATTCCGTTTGGCTACGGCGATTACCTGGTAATCCCTAGAGGCTGTATCTACCAGATCGAATTCAAAACAGAAGAGAACCGCCTGTTTATCGTAGATTCTTTCAGCCCGATTACCTTCCCTAAACGCTACCTGAGCCGTTACGGACAGCTGCTGGAAAATGCACCGTTCTGCGAGCGCGACATCCGCAAACCACAGGACCTGCAGACCTTTGACATCAAAGGTGAGTTCCTGATCAATACCAAGAAAAAAGGACTGATGTACCCTATCTGGTATGGCTACCATCCATTCGATGTAGTGGGTTGGGATGGCTGCGAGTATCCTTATGCCATCAGCATACATGATTTCGAGCCTATTACCGGCCGCGTACACCAGCCACCACCGGTACACCAGCACTTCGATGCACATAATTTCGTAATCTGTTCGTTTGTACCGCGCCTGTTCGACTACCATCCATTGTCTATTCCGGCTCCGTACCACCACAGTAATATCGATAGTGATGAGGTACTGTATTATGTAGACGGCGACTTCATGAGCCGTAAGCATGTAACCAAAGGTATGATTACCCTGCACCCGTCCGGTATCCCGCATGGTCCGCACCCGGGTACGGTTGAGAAGAGCATCGGTGCTAAAGAAACACTGGAGCTGGCGGTAATGGTAGATACCTTTCACCCGCTGAAGATGACCGACGATGCCCTGAACATCGAAGATGAGGGCTATGCTCTTAGCTGGATCGAAGACTAATCTTTACAATACTGTATATATAAAGCGTGCCATAAATCATGGCGCGCTTTTTTTGTATCCGGATTCGAACACCCGTACCCTGAACTGCTTGAAGGACAATTTCGCTTTGAGTACCCAGCGAAAGAATCTTATTGTTTATACTGCTGCATTAATGCACTCCGGCGTTCCTTATATGCCTCGGTGAGTACTCTTGTCTCCCGTTCACGGTACGCCGGTTCGTATACCTTTAATGCTTTTATCGCGGCCTGATATTCCTCCAGCAGCTGTTTCAGCACCAGCCCGGAGGCGCGCGGGGTGCCCTGCTCTTCCACAAAGTTCAACCGGAAGATGCCGCAATTATCACTATTCTTATATACCATAGCTAAAATATCTCCGTCTTTCTGATACAAGCCCGTAATCCGGGGTTCGCCGCCACCCCAGCTGACAAAATGATCTGCTGAAATATCCTTTACCTCAAAAACCTTTACGGCACGGGTACTGTAAGTATACTGTATAACCACATTACGGTTAAAATAATAATTGACTGACCCATAAGCTACTGAAAGGTGCGGCCAGTTGCGGTAAGTATAGATATCCGGTTCGCCATAAATGCTGTTATCTTCCGGCACCCTATCAAGGTCTATGAGTTTTTCCAGGTAGCATTTATAGGTTTCTTTCCTAAACAGTTTCCAGTCGCTGTAGATATTGGGTACGGGCAATTGATCGTAAGTACGCGATGAATCTTTCGATATGGCTTTGAGCTGATATATACTCATTGGAATAGTATAATCTCCTTTGGCAAAAGGAATACTATCCAGTTCTATATTTCTATGACGGAAAACAGGCGGATGTATGCGCATGGTATCTCTGTGATGTACAATGTCCAGGTAAAAATTATCCCTTACATCTCCGCCTGCAGGTGTGGGATTCGGTATAATGTAATAGTATCCCGGTTCCTGCTCAGGAGTATACCAGCCCCTGGTATGGTTTGTATCAGCCAGGTTAATGTTCGTTGGTATTACCTTCCAGTTGCCGCCAAGAAGATTAACCAGCTTGCCTTTATGGTATACTCTTATGCTCAACTGCCCACCAGAGGGTCCGGGCTGGGCATGGGCATTAAAGCTACAGGCAAACCAGGCACAAATCATGATGCATAATAATCTTAAATAATTGCTTGTTAAGGTATTGTGGAACATATCTATTCATTATAAACCGCAAGATAAGGCGAATTAAAGCCCTTTTTAAGCACCACTTGGTGAAACAATCATGTGACTGGGTAAGGCGTGTATCATGAGGTGCTTGAAGGTACCTGGAAGAAAGTATTTTCACTTCGAGGGCCTCAGCGAACACCTCATCTCCCGAAAATAGCAGCTGTATACCAAAGCAATATTCATCTCTAAAAAAATATATTTCCTAAAGCTTGGAATAAAAATCAATTACCTATACATTAGCCTTAATATTTAACACATATGTTAAATATTAAGACCTAGCTATTACGAAAAACCACTACGCAAACCGCGCCGGCCACCTCAGTAAATTACCCTTATGCATACGCACTTACCCAAAAAACCAATGCAGCAGCGCAGCCTCTAAATCTGCGGTACCACCTGCCCTGCTGTTCCTTTCATTGTGGTATCGTTCTTTTACTTATGCATTTTATTTACAAAAAAAGAAAAGCATTCCTTTTTGTTACCTTGCTGGGGCTTTCGCTACAGGTGCAGGCACAGACAGCGGCGGTACAGTCGCAGACACCGGGTTATATACCCAATTACATTAAGAATGGCGGCGGAAGCCCCTTCATTCAGCAGAATTTCGACATTATAGACCTGTCCGGATGGCTGCAGGCGACCGAGGAGTCTAATGTGACCATAGACAATATCCTGCCGGAAATCATGCAGGCATATGGCTTTGGTGCTGATGATGATTTTGTTCTGGTGCGTACTACAGATGATGATTACCCTTTTATCGAAGATCAGCGCAAAATGGTACACATGCGGTACAACCAGGTACATAAAGGCGTTAAGGTTGAATATGCCGAATTGTTTATTCACTCCCAAAACAATCGCGTATCTATTGTGAATGCAAAGGTTGCAGAAGGTCTGAACATGTCTGTAACCCCGGCACTGGGCGAGACGCAGGCGCTGGATAAAGCTATGGATCATCTGGCACCAAACGGCCTCTTCTCCTGGCAGGATCAGGATTATGAAACCTCTTATAAAGAAGAGCGTGAAGATCCTACTGCGACAAGCTACCCTGTAGGTGAGCTGATTATTGCTAAAAAGAATGTAAATGAATTCTATAATCCGGAAGAGTTTGTGCTGGCCTGGAAATTTACCATTAAGGTACTGAACCCGGAACTGGATATGACGGTGTATGTCGATGCGGCTACCGGAACGGTCATAAAAGAGTATAGCAATATACAGGATGGTCAGGCTGATCTTTCTTATGGTTATGGTAGCAATACATATATCGATACCCGCTATAGAGGTGGGCTTTATAACCACCATGTGCTGCGCAGCAATGATGGCGGTGCGGCTATCTGGACTAAGAAATGGAACAATAAAAACTTTGGCGGATACGACTGTACTATAGGCAACTGTACCAAAAACTCTTTTGACGGAGATGATGTATGGGGATCGGATCGTGCCGAGGAGACTACCCCGCACTGGGTAGCTACGCAAACCTGGAACTATTACAAAAACATCCTGAACCGCAGCAGCTATGATAACGGCAATGCCGAAGTGAAGATTATGGGTGGAGCCAGTGTACAGAATGCGTACTGGAGCCCTACAGATAAATGGCTGGTATTTGGTAAGAACGGTTCTAACCACCTGGCCACTAAAGACATTGTGGGCCATGAATTTACACATGCTGTAACGCAGTATACTGCCGGTCTGGTGTATCAGAACGAATCCGGTGCCCTTAACGAATCCTTCTCCGACATCTTTGGTTATGAGGTGGAGCGCTACCTGAATGGTGGGGTACACACTAACTGGGACCTGGGCGAGGATGCCTGGTTGCTGCGCAAACTGAACAAGCCTTCTGCTTCTGTGGCGTCTCCCTGCAATGGTCAGGCGCAACCATCATTTTATCACGGGCCCCGCTGGTATTATGGCACCTGTGATGCGGGTGGTGTACATACCAACAGTGGTGTACAGAACTACTGGTTCTACCTGCTGACCCAAGGTTCTGCCGGTGCTCCGGATGGCATGGTAGGCAGTGTGGCGGTAAATGGTATCGGTGCAGATAAAGCCCGTAATATCGCTTACTATAACCTGGATAACTTCATGGGTAACAACTCTAACTATAACGATGCCCGCACGGGGTCTATCCTGGGTGCCATGTCTATATATGGTAATTGTACCAATGAACTGACGCAAACGATCAATGCCTGGGCGGCAGTAGGACTGGGTAGCCCGCGGGTACCGCTGGTGATCAACGGACCTAGCTTTATTCTGTACTACCCGACTACGGGCGGTATATCCGGTGGTATGCCTAAAGATTACGTAGCCAGTGGCGGTAATGCGCGCAGATATGTATGGACGTACAGTGGCCCATGGAACCGCAGCATCCTGTCTCCTACCATTCCTTGGGATAATATATTCCGTATCAATAACTTTAATGGTGCATACACGACGACTACACTGAAAGTAAATGATATCTGTGGTTCTGCAACAAAGAAGATCTACTTCATCAATATGGAGCAAGTGATCGTGATCAGCCCTAACCCGGTAAGCCAGGTGGCCCATATAGCGGTAGAACTGCCAGAGATCAGCCCTTCTAATCCTATTCAGGTACAAGTATATGACCTGCAAGGCGTAGTGAAGTATGAAGGTGTTATTGAATCTGCTGAGTTTACGCTTAATGTAGGCAACTATGCTCCGGGCAACTATCACCTGACCGTTAAACAAGGTGAATTCACGGCCACGAAACAATTTGTAAAACAATAATTATCTTTAAACACCCATACCGACCGGGAAACCACCGGTATGGGTTATCTACTACTTAACAATATACACTGATGCTCAAACCATACTACCTGTTACCTATAGCATGTTGCCTTTCTTTTAATGCAGTGGCGCAGTACACCCATTCTGTGCAGCTCAGCACTAACCTGTATGCCAACTTTTTCAACCCTGAAAAAGAGCCGTTCGGACCAGTAGTTTTATTTGATGCGCATGAATCCGTTCCGGAGTTAAGTTATACCCTGGGCAAGGGTAAACAAGGACTGGAAGTATATTACAACTATTATTTCCGCAAGTACCATAACATGGAATACAGTGAATTATCCAATGGTGGTATAGCTACCATCAGCCGGACACTGATCGGCATCAATTATCACTATAAGGTCTATCAGTCAAAGCACTGGGAGGTTAGCCCCTTTGCCGGTATCAATTATGGCTGGTACACCTCAGATGTGGTGAGCGGTTGGGTAAATAATGGTTTCTTTTATGAACCGGTCATGGATGCGGCATCGAAAGATATCAGCACGGCAGGCCTGCAACTGGGCATTAACCTGAAGGCCTTTGTGTGGAAGGGATTGTATATCGGTACTAACCTTCGCTATACCACCGCCCCCTGGGCCGAAAGTAAATATTACCGCAGCAGTCTGGTGTGGAACGCAGGTATCGGTTACCGGTTCTGAGTAAGTATATTTCTGATTAATAAACAATCGGGGTGCCACTTCTGGCACCCCGATTGTTTATTAATGATCTGTTTGTATGAAACAATGGTATAGAGCACATAAAACTAAGATCGCTTAATGAGTCGGAGCAGGTAATGTCCCGAATCTGTCCCGGATAAATGCAGCAGGTAAAATCCGGCAGGAAGTGCCGATAAATCAAGCCCCTGATCAGTGGCACCAATCATACCATCAAGCACATGTTGCCCTGTATAGTTCAATAATTCGTACCGCGTATAAATAAGTTTGTCCTGATGTATCATACACTTATTATTTGCAGGATTTGGATATATACTTACACTATAGTCAGATGAAGTACCTTTTATCCCTGTACTGCCGGCAACTGTCAATATCTGCGAGACGCTTTCCGTACACCCATTTACACCAGAGACAGTGAGCGTTACCGTATAGGTTCCGGGATTACTGTAGACATGTACCGGATTCTGTACCGTACTACTCTGCCCATCACCAAAGTCCCAGGATACCTGTGCTGCATTAGCCACATTACTATTAAACGTAATACTCAAACCGGATGATGCATAGCTAAAAGCTGCATGCAGGTTATATGTGTTGATGCGCCAATCGGTAAGATGTTGGAGCACAACGGTATCCGCAATGCTGTACAATTTGGCTGCAGTATCGGCAACCAGATTGGCATGATAAGCCGATCCGGAAACTGTATCCTGAAAAATAGCGGCATAAGCAGCCGCGGCAATCAGCAAGGAACCATTAGCACTGGGGTGTATGTCATTGTAACTGCCATGCAACAGCAGATTCTGATGCATAGCATAATAGGCACGGGCACACTCCCCGGCAGGGATCATCTGCACCTTTAAGGAATCGGCCATTTTACTGATCGAATCCCGGATCATAGTCTGCACTGCAAAATAATTATTGTATGCACTTGCCGAAGGCACTCCATAAGGGATTTCATACAGGAATACACGGGAGCATGGGCTATAATGATATACCGAATCCAGCAGCTTTCTCCCCCGCTCGATGGTTTCATTAACCGTGGCTGAAGCCCCGGCCGATTCGGAAGTGCCCGGCTGCAGCACCACTACATCCCAGGGTGCATCGGCAAATAAGTTCCAGACATTCTGATCACTCACATGATTGACAAAGCCTGAGCCACCAGGTGCATAAAACCGTACCGATACCGGCTTGCCTTTTTCTATGGCTATAGAGCGGAACATATATGGCATATCGTTAAAATAGGTCATACTATTCCCGATAAACAATACACGCAGACTATCTGCTGCCCTGGATGGAGCAAAGGAGAGGAGCAGAATACTCCACAAAAAAAGAAAACGTTTCATGACTTGAAGGATTACGCATCAAATATAATTATATAATTTTCAATACATATTATAAAAACAAATTCCAGTATTTCTCAAATCCATAATACCCTATTCTAATTACTAAATACGGCTGGTCATTTGCAATGGTGAACAGTCAATAAAAAAGCGGATACAATAATGTATCCGCTTCATATTAATAGCTTACAGTAAGTCCGGCACCAAAGCCCATATCGCTGTCATAATGCGCCGACAGGGCAAAGTTGCGGTGTATGATGTACCGCAGTCCGGCCATATACTCTTTATCGGTGTTTACCATAAAGCTCATTCTCAGCCTTTTGGCCAGTGGTATATCTTCCCGCATCAGCTGCAGGCGCAGGTTACCATCCTGGTATACCTCTGCCTGAAACTGGACCAGCATGGGCAGTGTATATTGTACCCCGAGACTGAGCATAGCCCGGTTATCTTTGGTATTGGTCTGCCCGAAGAGGTTACGCTCCACCTCATGATGGCCCATTTTGCGGTAGCGCCAGTCGAAGCCGACAAAAGGCATAAGCCATTGCATACGGCCGATATAGCGGCCCAGGTGGGTCTCTGTTTCATAGCCATGCATGGAATTATAGCCAAGTCGCCATTCGGTGCCCAGGCTCCAGCGGGTATTCTGCAACATGAACATACCATCATTACCATTGCTGGCAAAGTCATTCTCGGCCATAAAGTGCGGCATACGATCATCCATATACAACATGCGCAGGGCCTTTTTGGGCTCAGGCAATAATGGATTAGGTGTAGCGGGTGTATAGCTGAAGATACGGCCCATGCCACTCATCATATGATACAGAATGTGGCAGTGAAAGAACCAGTCACCTTCGGCATTGGCATGAAACTCAAGCGTATCCGTTTCCATAGGCATGATGTCAATCACGTTCTTCATGGGCGCATAAGCTCCCTGCCCATTCAGTACACGAAAGTCGTGCCCGTGCAGGTGCATGGGGTGTCGCATCATAGAGTTATTGTATATCACCAGCCTCAGGTTTTCCCCTTTCCGGATCAGTATTTTATCGGTTTCTGATACCACTTTATTGTCCAGGCTCCAGACATAGCGGTTCATATTACCCGTCAGCTCGAAGGTGAGGGTACGTACCGGCCCATCGGGCAAGGTAGTGGGTGCAGTGGCCTTCATCATGGCATAATTCAGGGTTACGATACCCGGTTTCTTTGCCATAGGCTGCTCACCATGACCTTCATGTGCCGAATGATCCATCTGCTGGCTTTTACCACCAGCATGCATCACCTCGGGATACATGACCATATTCATATCCATCTGGTTCAGGCTCATGTTCATACCCATATCCTTCATGTCTCCGTTCATCTTCATCATATCATTCATCATCTTCATTCCCTCAAAATAACGAAGCCTGGGCAGCGGACTGATCAGTTGCCTGATTCCATTGCCTATATACATAGAAGCAGACTGGGTGCGGTCTTCAGTCGTAGCCAGCAGCTCATACGATAAACCCTCCTGCGGAATGGTCAGGACGATATCGTACGTCTCTGATACTGCAATGATCAGTCGATCTACATCAACCGGTTCAATATCATTGCCATCTGTAGCCACAACGGTAATTTTACCCCCGGCATAGCGCAGCCAGAAGTAAGAAGATGCTCCTCCGTTGGATATCCGCAGCCTGACTTTATCACCGGCCTTCAAGGGCTGCTGATTGTATTGATCGAACTGTAGTTCGGTTTGGCCGTTCAGCAATACCTTATCGTAATACACATCGCTGACATCCATAGCCAGCATGCGCTTCCATTCATTGCCGAATTTTACGCCTAGCTTGCCCTCCTGCGCTGCTTCTGCATAGCTCTGCACAGCATTCTTACGCAGGGCAAACCAGTCATTGGCATTGTGCAGCATACGGTGTACATTCTCCGGTTTCATATCGGTCCACTCACTTAAGATCACAGGCATAACCGGCAGATCATCAATCCCTTTTCGCACAGTCTTATCTCCCTCACGTTTATGAATGATGAAGCTGCCGTACATACCGATCTGCTCCTGCAAACCGCTGTGGCTATGATACCAGTGGGTGCCGTTTTGTATGAGCGGAAAGCGGTATACATGTGTTGTGCCCGGTGCTATGGGCATCTGGGTGAGGTATGGCACTCCATCCTCTTTATTGGGCAGAAATAAACCATGCCAGTGTAAAGAGGTAGACTCTTTAAGCTGATTATGGACCCATATCTCGGCAGTATCTCCTTCGGTAAAATGGAGGTCCGGCATGGGTATCTGGCCATTGACAGCAATGGCGCGCTTGGCCTTTCCGGTAAAGTTAACAGTGGTATCCTGTATATACAGGTCGTAGCGGACTACTTTTTGTGCCCAGGTGCTGCATGCACTCCATAGTATGATCACAAATAAGCAGCCACTCCAAAAATGTCTTTTTTGCATGTGTTCTTATTTAGGTTATGATCTATTCTATAGTTGCTGCTACACGGCCACAGGTCAGCATCTGGCTGCCATAATACGGATTCTGAATCTCTTTTTCCTTACTGATCCAGTTTGCCCCCTTGCCATTATTATACATGGGGCAGAACTGCCAGTACAGGGGTTCTGTCAGTTCCATAGCCTGCACGAGTGTGTACATGTGCTGAGACAATTCCATAAACACACGGCGTTGCTTCGCCACATCTTTACCGGCGGCCATCACTTTGCTTTCTGCGATCAGTTGCTCATACACCTTCATCCAGGCCATATGCTCTTTCTCGCCAAGGCTGCTCATCGAAATGCCTTCCAGGGTTTTCTGCAAGGCTGCAGCCTGTTGTTGTACTGCTGCTCCGTCTGACTGTACCAGCGCATCTTTTACGGCCAGGTAGTTGTTCAGCACCGGTTGCAGCAGGCTTTGGTTTTGTATCTGCTCATGTGCTTTATGGTCCTGCATCTGATGCTGCTGCGCTGCTGGTTGTACTGCTACAGCACGCTCATATTTACAACAGCCCGGTAAGGCTGCATAGACATCGTCCGGTGCGCGGAAAGAGGGATTGTCATAACCCGCCAGGGCTATTTTCTTCAATACTGCATCTGCCGATGTGCGGCTGCTGTCGAAGGTTATGGTGGCGATTTTGGTATCCTTGTTCCAGTTTACGGAGGATAATTGTTTGGCGCTACCCGCTTTTTGAATGGTGGCTGCGCACATATCGCAATTGCCGGAAACGGGTACTGTAACTTGTTTGGAGTGTTTGAACTGCTGTGCAGATGCGGATACGGGCAGCAGGAATAGGATTAATGCTGCAATCTTTATGATAGATTTCATTGTTGGAATATTTAATGATGAATTAAAAACATGATGTGTTCCTTACAGAGCACATGTATGGCTGTACAACAAGAAATCTTATATTTTAGGGGGTAACCAGCAGGAGTAAAAGCCGGCGGACAGGTACGATTGATCAGCAACGGCTATAGCCGCCAGGTCCTGCCAGTATTGTGTTACAAAAGACAGATCATAAGCCTCGGTCAGTGAGGTGTCGAAGCTGCTGCGTACAGAGCCGGAACAAGTACAGGAATGTCCGCTGCAATGTTTACAATCGGCATGCTTTACCTTACGGTCTTTGTGGCAACAAGAATGTTTTTCCACACTGCTCTTATGATGCTGTAGTTTTTGGGTGGTACAGGATTTTGAGTTTACTGCTGAGGCACAGGCTTTACTCACCCGTGGGGTGAATAAAAGACCAATGCAGCAGAGCAGTATGTACAATATCCTGTTTTTCATTAATGTTACAAATGTAATGTAATTTCTGACCAGCCTTGTATTTGATACCTTAAATTGTTCTTAAGATATCCTTATCTCCTGAACCGGAAAAAGTGATTGAGCGGATGATGCTGCCCTTTCAAATAGGCTGAAAGCATCTTCATACCGGTTACGGAAAAGGTAATACCATTGCCCCCGAAACCTAATACAAAATAGGCATTCTTAAAATCGGGATGTGTGCCTATATAAGGCAATCCATCTTTTGTAGCACCGAATGTACCTGCCCAGGTAAAATCTGTACGGAGTTCATAATCAGGCATTAGGCGCTCCAATTGCTTTCTCAGTTTAGCCTCCTTAGCCGGGATCAGGTGATCTCTCTTCTGTGCATTTACAAAGTCTTCATCCCCGCCACCGATCAGCAGCCGGTTATCATCTGTAGTGCGCATATACAGGTAAGGATCAGCCGTGTTCCAGAACAGGGTATCTTTCAGGGTATTGCCCTCATTGGCTTCGAAACACTCTCCTACCATTGCATAGGTGGACAACAGGCGAACGAATGATTCCTTAATGATCTCTGTACTTTCGTACCCGTTACAGTACACAATCTTCTGCGCTTTGATCTTCGTGCCATATTCGGTAAGGGCTTCTATGCCGTTACGCTTATAACGCACTTCTTCAATATTGGTCTGGTCATAAACCTGTAATCCCTTAGCTCTGTTGTGCTGTAAAAGATCATGGGTAAGCCGGAATATATCTACACTGGCACCCTGTTCAGAAAGAATGCCTCCGTATGCATGATGCATTTCGTATTCGGAAAGGATTACCTCTTCGGAAAGCCAATGCACCGGAAAGCCATATTTATGTCTTGCTTCAAACTCCTGCTCCAGCCAGGGCAGGTCTTTTTTAAATGCGGCAAAGTACAGAGATTGTTTTGCCTCAAAGCCGCAATGCGAACGAATGGAGGCTGCAATCTCACCCAGGTGCCCGATTGCTTCAAAACAAGCCTGGTAACTGGTCACGGCTCCTTCCTCACCGATCATATCGATCAGGCGGTATAAAGGCGTATCTATTTCGTACTGTAACATGGAGGTAGAGGCAGAGGTGCTACCATGAGCAATCTCGCGCCGGTCGGTAAGGATAACCCTGTACCCATCCTGTATACATTGATGGGCTATGAGGCTTCCGGTAATGCCTCCTCCGACAATAAGGATGTCGGTTTCGAAATCTTGCTTCACCGATGGGTAAGATGCTATGATCCCGTTTTTCACCAGCCAGAATGGCTCACTGGATTTGAGTTTCATAACCTGTAGTTTTGGGTAGTATCAGTTCAGGGGTAATAAGTTCTACTCAAATTTAAACAATTTCGGGCAGTTATCTGTGTTAAAAAAGAATGATAATGGATGATTCCCAGTGCCCTGGCAATCGTTCATAGTACACGAGCAATTGTTCATAGTACACGAGCAATCGTTCATAGTATACGTGCAACTATTGCTAATACCCTAGCAAGGATTCTTAGTACCCTGGCAAGGATTGCTAATACCCTAGCAATCATTCATAATACCCTAGCAATCATTCATAGTACCCTGGCAAGCGTTCATAGTACACGTGCAACTATTGCTAATACCCGAGTAATGGTTGCTAGTTGACGGCTAATACCTGAAACACACGCATCAGGAACCATCGCTTCGTCCTATCGACTGAAGCGCAGCGGAATGGAGATATCTCCTTTTGCACTAAGATATTTAGATTTCTCGAAGACACTTCGCTCAGCTCGAAATGAGGGGAAGAATGGCGCGTGCACTAGCTGATAAATACTTATTTAAAACAAATCGTCCGGAGCAAATGCTCCGGACGATTTCATAATAGTATAAACTGAAATCCGCATGTAGTCAACTATTTATTCGTCCTTTTGTCCGGCAACAAAATGGCTATCGCTGTGATGCAAACAATAAGCGATCCGTACCGTACGGATCGCTTAATAACGGCCTTATAAATCCGGCGTTAATAAAATCATTGGCTCGGTCGATTCAGTCGGAAACCACTGTTTGAGCGCAGCGAGTCTGGTTTGCGACCGACCGACACCTTGATTTTTAGCCAGGGATTTATACAGCCTTGATTTTTTGTTTCTTTTGTATCAAGACAAAAGAAAATAGCAAAACTGATACCAAGTAATGGGCGCGCACATATCAGAAACCATGGCTTCGTCTTATCTACCGGAGCGCAGTGGAATGACGGGAAGAACGGCACATGAGAGGGCGCGTGCGCTAGATGGCAAGAGAATACTTCATTAAAAAAGTCGTCCGGAGCAAATGCTCCGGACGACTTTTTTAATAGTATAATATGACTAAGATTACATTCTGTTTACCGTTTTCAGGTTTTCCAGCATGGCTGCTGTCATTTTATCCAGGTCAAATTCTGTTTTCCAACCCCAGTCTTTTGCCGCTTCGCTGTCGTCAATACTGTTCGGCCAGCTATCTGCGATCTGCTGACGGAAGTCAGGAGCGTAACTGATCGTGAACTCAGGAATATGTTTTTGAATAGATGCTGCGATCTCTTTAGGGGAGAAACTCATACCGGACAGGTTATAAGACATCCTGTTTTTGATAGATTCTTTTGGTGCTTCCATCAGTTCGATTGTCGCACGGATGGCATCATCCATATACATCATCGGCAGGTAAGTATCTTCGCTCAGGAAACACTCATAAGATTGTTTCTTTAATGCTTCGATATAGATGTCGATTGCATAATCTGTAGTACCACCGCCCGGAGCTGATTTCCAGCTGATCAGGCCAGGGTAACGCAGGCTGCGCACATCCAGTCCGTATTTGTTGAAGTAATACTGACACCATAACTCACCGGCATACTTACTGATACCATAAACCGTAACCGGCTCAATAACAGTCTTTTGTTCTGTGTTATCTTTAGGAGTGGTGTTACCAAATACTGCAATAGAGCTAGGCCAGTACAGTTTGGCTACCTTATGCTCCACACAGATATCCAGTATATTCATCAGGCTCTTCATGTTGATATCCCAGGCCCACAGCGGGTTCTTCTCCCCTGTTGCAGACAGGATAGCAGCCAGTAAATATATCTGAGTGATCTTTTCTTTCTGTACCAGCAGAGACACTGCGTGCGAGTTCATCACATCCAGTTCTACAAACGGACCACTATTTGCAAGTAAGGCATGCGGTTCGCGAATGTCAGATGCAATTACATTATCTGCACCGTATTTTTCTCTTAATGCTAATGTCAGTTCTACGCCGATCTGTCCGCCGGCACCGATCACCAAAATTTTCTCCATATAATAATATGATTATCCGTAAGGTTTACGAATGATTGAGTATTAGTTTAATTTATGTTTTTTGATCAGGTTCAGGAAATCGTCAAACAGGTAACGGGAATCGTAAGGGCCAGGTGTACTTTCCGGGTGATACTGTACCGAGAAGGCTGGTTTGTTCTTGATACGAATACCTTCGATAGAACCGTCATTCAGGTTTACGTGAGATACTTCAACAGTATCAGCATGTTCTTTGATGGATTCCTGATCTACACCAAAACCGTGGTTCTGCGTAGTGATCTCGCTGCGGCCGCTGATCAGGTTTTTCACCGGGTGGTTCAGACCTCTGTGACCGTGGTGCATTTTGAAGGTTTTGATACCATTAGCCAGGGCCAGTAACTGGTGGCCTAAGCAGATACCAAACATTGGTTTACCGCTGGCCAGGATGTCCTGTACGGTTTTGATCGCATAACCCATAGAGGCAGGATCGCCGGGACCATTGGATACGAAGATACCATCCGGGTTAAAGGACAGCAGATCACCGATACCGGAAGTAGCCGGGAATACTTTTACATATACACCTCTGTCGGCAAAACATTGTAACATGTTGCGCTTGATACCGAAGTCCAGCACCGATACACGGATCGGGGCATCTTCGCTACCGAAGGTATACGCTTCTTTGGTGCTGACACCAGAAGCCAGGTCCAGACCTTCCATTTTAGGAATAGCCTTCAGTGCTTCCTGCAGCTGTGCAATGTCTTCATGTTCAGAAGAGATCACACAGTTCATAGCACCTTTGGTACGTACGTGCTGTACCAGTGCGCGGGTGTCCACATCCTGGATGGCAACGATGCCGTTTTCGATCAGGTAGTCACTTAAAGAACCGGTTGCCATCATTCTGGAATAACGGGCAGTGATATTTTTACAGATCAGACCTTTGATCATCACTTTCCCGGATTCTACATCTACGTCATTCACACCATAGTTCCCAACATATGCTGTATTCATAATCAGCATTTGTCCGGAATAAGATGGGTCGGTAAATACTTCCTGATAGCCAGTCATACCGGTATTGAAGCAAAGCTCCCCTCCGGTCGTTCCGATTTTACCAAATGATTTTCCTTTGAATAAGGTACCGTCTTCTAATAACAAGTAAGCCGGTCTTTCGATGTTAGCTTGTTGGGGCATAAATAATTAAATAATGTAATGCGGGAATGTGGTAATATCTACCGGGGTGCAAATATACTCATTAATAAATTGTTTCTCGTATTTTGTATCATTTCATTAACAAATTATTCTGCAATTTCTTAGTTATATTGCAAGTTTAAGCTTGTATTACATTCCACAACCATACAAATACTACCATATGATAAACAGATATATACTGGGCTTCACCTTCTTGGGATTAAGCCTTCCGGCCCTGGCAACAGATAAGAAAAAGGACAGAAACAATGCTGAAGACAATACGCTGACGACCAGTGCTCCTATAGTAAATTCTGCACCTACTGAGGTGTATACACCATTGTCTACCAGTGGCAAATGGACTGCACCTAAATTACCAAAGAGTATTGCATTTGCCGGCGAGGCTACCCCGCTCAGCCGCTGGGATGTAAAGGAAAGACTGGACCGCGAATTGCTGTTTAATGCTTATATGCACGGCAGCACCATATATATATTAAAACTGGCCTACCGCACCTTCCCTACTATCGAGCGCATTCTTAAAGCCAATGGCCTGCCGGAAGATTTTAAATATCTCTGCGTGGCAGAAAGTGCCCTGTACAACCAGGTGTCCAAAGCCGGAGCAGCCGGTTACTGGCAATTCCTGAAAGGTTCCGGACAGCAATTCGGACTGGAAATCACCGATGAGGTAGATGAGCGCTACGACCTGGAACGGTCTACAGAAGCCGCCTGCCGCTACCTGAAACAGGCTTATACCAAATTTGGCAACTGGACTGCAGCTGCAGCTTCTTACAATATGGGTATGGGCGGATACAGTAATTACAGCAGTCAGCAATACGAGACCAATTATTACAACCTGCTGCTGCCGGAAGAGACCAATCGCTATGTATACCGCATCCTGGCATTGAAGTACATCATTTCCAACTCAGACAAACTTGGCTTTGTGATCGAGAAAGACGATGTGTATCAGCCCATTGCAGGCCGTACCGTTGAGGTTGCTAACTCGATTCCCGACCTGGCGGCATGGGCCAAGCAAAACGGCAGTACGTACCAGCAGATCAAAATGGCTAACCAATGGCTGCGCAGCAAGTCACTGACCGTACGTGCCGGAAAAACATACCGTATATTAATACCCAACAGCTAAAATCCAGTTGCAGCAACGCATAGACCCAGTATTTTTGTGTTATCTGCCTGATATATGCTACATTTGCCAATACAAAGTGAGTCTCCTCTACAGGGAGAAAAAATGAAATATGAAAAGATTCTGGTTACTGATTATTTGTATTCTGTTTGGTATTCAGAGCTTTAGCCAGCAAACCGCAGCTAAAAAAGTGTACCATCCGGAAGCTGATGCCAGCAAAGCGATTGCCGATGCAAAGAAAAGTGCTGCAAAAAACAAAAAGCATGTTATGATTTTTGTCGGTGGCAACTGGTGTACCTGGTGCATGCGACTGGATCGTTTTCTGAATGAGAACGACACTCTGAAAACCTTTCTGAATGAATATGAAGTAGTTCATGTGAACTATAGTAAAGAAAATAAAAACGAAAAGGTGCTGCATTCCCTGCAGGAGCCTCAGCGATTCGGCTTTCCGGTTATTGTTATCCTCAATGAAAAAGGGCAACAGATTATGACCCAGAATACTTCATTTCTCGAACAGGGAAATGGGTATAGTGCAGAGAGAATAGCCGATTTCCTGAAAATATGGACTTATAAAAAGATTAATCCTTAATACATTTTGAGCTTTAACAACAACAGCAACAGCAAGAATACCACCAGTAATTATCGCAATCAGCGTACTTCTGTACCTAAAAGCCGTTTGATTATCGGGCGCAAACCCCTCATCGAGGCATTAAATGAAAGTACAGATATTGAAAAGATTTTTATCTTAAAAACGGCTACCGGCGATGAGATCGGTACGATCAAGAACCTGGCCAAGAAGCGGGACATTATGGTAAGTTATGTACCTACAGAAAAACTGGACCGTTTTACCAAAGTCAATCACCAGGGTGTGGTGGCTATTGCAGGCCTGATCACTTATCAGCCATTGCAGGGCGTGATAGACCTGATCGTGGATAAGGGCGAGACCCCTCTCCTGGTTGTACTGGATGGTATTACCGATACCCGTAATATGGGTGCCATTGCCCGTTCGGCTTATGGCTTTGGTGCACATGCAATTGTCGTGCCAAGCGCTAATAATGCGGCTATTACGGAAGATGGTATCAAAACCTCTGCCGGTGCCCTGGAGAAAATCGCGATCTGCCGTGTTGCCTCTGTACAACAAGCAATTGATACATTACGTTTAAACGGTATCATTGTGATTGCAACCAGTCTGCAAACCGAAACAATGCTGAGCGATGTGGATCTGAAAGCACCGCTGGCTGTAGTAATGGGTGCAGAAGATACCGGTGTGAGCAATTATGTGTTAAAAACAGCAGATCACCTGGTGAAAATACCTATGTCTGAACATTTCGATTCCCTGAACGTTTCTGTTGCAGCCGGCATCATGATGTATGAGACATTCAAGCAAAGACAGTAAAACAGTCTACTTTTTATGAAAAAGCTATTCGCGTCTGTAATTATTTTAATAGGTATCATCGCAGTATTCAGTTCCTGCGAGAAAGAAGTCAACTTCAATCTCCCTACCGACATTACTGAAAAACTGGTTGTAGAAGGCCGTATTGAAGCAGGTCAGCCTCCGTTTGTATTGCTGACCAAAAGTCTGGGCTTCTTTTCCAAAATAGACCTGGGTAATCTGCAAAACTCTTTTATACACGGCGCTACGGTAAAAGTCAGCGATGGCACCCGTACGATTCAGTTAAGAGAGTATAATATTGATACGCTGAATAACCGCTACTCTTTTTATACGGTGGATACGGCTAATCCAGCAGATCTTACCTTTTTGGGTGTGCAGGGAAGATCATACAAGTTAACTATTGATTATCAAGGCAAAATACATGAAGCCTCAACTTTTATTCCGCATGTAAAAGCCCTGGATTCTATCTGGGCAGAACAATTGCCGGAAGTGGTAGACAATAACCCTGATTTTCGACAGTTAAAAGCCCGTTATACCGATCCTGATACGCCGGGCAATAGTGTACGTATATTTACAAGCCGCAATAGCGAGGGATACCTTACCGATCGTTTTTCGACATACAATGATGATATCATTAACGGCACCTCTATAGATATAGATATTTCTAATGGTATTCAACCTATGGATACTTTTAATTTCATGACGTACCGTTACTTTGAACGAGGCGATACTGTTACCGTAAAATGGTCAGCGATTGACCGCACCACCTATACTTTCTGGCAAACCCTGGAGTTCTCAATAGGCACAACAGGTAATCCGTTCAGTACCCCGATTAAGGTAGGCAGCAATGTTTCCAACGGCGCACTGGGTATTTGGGCAGGGTATTCATCAGCATACAAAACACTGATTATAAACTAAAAATTAACACTATCTAAACCTATAATGCAGATAGAATCATATATCGACCATACGATACTAAAACCGTCAACGACGATTAGCGAAGTAGAGCAACTCTGCAATGATGCTATCAAGTATCAGTTTGCGGCAGTATGTGTGCCTCCCTTTTATGTGAAAGCGGCGAAGCAGATACTACTGAATACTCCGGTAAAGGTTGCTACGGTAATCGGCTTCCCATTTGGCTACAGCAGTACCAAAAGCAAGGTGCAGGAAGTAGAAGATGCACTCGCCGACGGTGCAGACGAGATTGATATGGTACACAACCTGGCTGCCCTGAAGAATGGCGACTGGGATTTTTTATCTAAAGAAGTTGCCAAAATATTAGTACCTATAAGACTGAATGACAAAGCATTAAAGGTAATTATCGAAAGTGGAATACTGACTGACACTGAAATTATACGCTCCTGCGAACTGTATGCCAAACATCATGTTGATTTTGTAAAAACATCTACAGGATATGCTGAAAAAGGCGCCAGCCTGGAGGCCGTTCAACTGATGCGGGCACATCTTCCAGAGTCGATTATGATCAAAGCTTCAGGTGGCATCAGAACTTATGAAGATGCAGCAAAATATGTGGCAGCAGGGGCCAGCCGTATCGGCGCATCGGCCAGTGTGCAGATTGCTAAAGAACAACGCAAAAACATGTAATTATGAAAAAACTACTTTATCTAACACTATCATTGCTATTGATTGTTAATAAATTAGGATATTCTCAAGATAAAAAATCCGGCAATCAGCCTCCTAAGGCTGTGAGCACGGGTAAGATGATAGGTCCGGAGATGCCTGGTGCACAAAGTTCCAAACCATCGGCACCGCCGCCATCGACACAGGCGCCAAAGGAGCAGGCCCCGCAACAGCAAAGCCTGGAGAGTGTAGATCATTATACTGAAGAAGGTGGTACATATACTGTAAAGCGAAGAATATCAAACGTTTCCAAAGGCTATCGCATCCAGATATATAGCGGTCCGGATCGTGAAAAAGCCAAGGCTGTAAAGATTGGCTTTATGAAGCGCTTCCCTTCTGTACGCTCTTACATTACCTATGCATCACCATATTACAGAATACGTGTAGGTGATTTCCGCAGCCGCCAGGAAGCCGGCGAATTCTATCGCTACCTGGGACAAAGCTATACGGTAATGATCGTTCCATCGCTCATCAATAACCGCATTCCGCCCAAACCGGCAGGCTTACCGGGCACAAACCTGAATACAGGTACTTCTTCTAAAAACGATTCGGCACATTAATACACATGAAAGAAGCCATCCATTCCAAGGCACAGGCATTAAACAATTACCTTATCCAGACCAGGAGACATTTACATGCACACCCTGAGCTTTCTTTTGAAGAGCAGGAAACTATGGAATATGTCTGCAGCCAACTCAGCGAAATGGGCATTCCTTTTGAAAAAGGCATTGCCGGTACCGGTATTGTCGGCTATATTCGTGGTAATGATCCGGAACGGAGTTGTATAGCTCTGAGGGCCGATATGGATGCGTTACCAATTCATGAGCAGAATGAGGTGCCATACAAAAGCACCAATGAAGGAGTAATGCATGCCTGCGGACATGATGTACATACCACCTGTCTTTTAGGCGCTGCACGCATTCTCAATGATATTAAACAAGAGTTTTCAGGAACGGTAAAACTGATCTTTCAACCGGGCGAAGAGCAAAGCCCCGGCGGCGCCAGCCTGATGATTAAAGCCGGTGTACTGGAAAATCCAAGACCTTCAGCTATTGTAGGGCTGCACGTTTTCCCGGAATTACCCGCAGGAACAGTAGCTTTCCGACCTGGTCAGTATATGGCCAGTGCAGACGAAATTCATATTACCATTAAGGGAAAAGGTGGCCATGCTGCCCTTCCGCATAAAACCATAGATCCGATTACGATTGCGGCGAACCTTATTGTTTCCCTGCAGCAGATCGTATCCCGCCGCTGCAACCCGCTAACGCCGACGGTGCTTACTTTCGGTAAGATCTCGGGAGGCATGGTAACCAATGTAATACCAGAAACAGTAGAAATCCTGGGTACCATGCGCACCTTCGATGAACCCTGGCGCAAAGAGGCGCTGGAATTACTCAAAAAGGTATGCGAAGATACCTGCGCGGCCTGGGGGGCAACAGCTGAGGTACACTTCCCTGACGGCTACCCTAGCCTGTATAACGATCCGGAACTGCATGATATGGTAAAGACCGAAGCAATCAATTACCTGGGTGCAGAAAAGGTGGGAGACCTGGATATGCGCATGACTGCCGAAGATTTCAGCTTCTACAGCCACGAAATACCCGGATGTTTTTATCGCCTGGGTACTAATAAAGATAACCAGGAGTTTACCTACCCGGTGCATCATGCCCGCTTCGATATTGATGAATCAGCTTTGATTACTGGTGCTGGATTGATGGCCTGGACGGCTTACCGATATTTGAGCAGATAAAGTAAACTAAGTATCCACTTAAAGGAAACAAAGTTTAGCATTATAATTTAAGTAGCCTATATATCTTTTGCTACCTTTTGCCTTGATGCAAAAGGTAGCGCCAAAAAATCAAGGCTGTATAAATCCCTGGCTAAAAATCAATGTGTCGGTCGGTCGCAAACCAGACTCGCTGTGCTCAGACAATGGTTTACGACTTTATCGACCGAGCCAATGATTTTCTTAACGCCGGATTTATAAGGCCTTTCGAGCGATCTGTACTGTACGGATTGCTTGTTGTTTTCATCACAGCGATAGCCATTTTGGAGTGGAGATGCGATCGTTGAGCAGCGAACGCATCACACATTAAGCTCAGACGATCAATGCACGCAACGGTACAAAATGGCGGTGCCCCGCAATCGCCTTGATGAAAACAAAGGCATTTTTGGTCCTTTTGTTGCCGGACAAAAGGACGAAGAAAATAGTTTACTATATGCGTATAATCAGTTAATTGTAAAGGCTGCGTTACCACGCAGCCTTTATTAGTATGAAGAGTATTCTATACACATAGTATTAATTTACAGCACAATTTGCATTCTATCTAAAGTATAAATTTTGCCTATTGAGCATTTCGGATCATATCTCGCACCTCCATCAGGGCAAAGCCAAGTAGATTTAACCCATTCCAACATTTGGGATTTTCAGCTTTCTCACTATCAGCAGTCAGTCCTATACCCCAGATGCTGTCAACAGGACTCGCTTCTACTAAAACCCTGTCTTTTGTATTAAGTAAAAAGTCTTTCAGGCCCTCATCCTGTGTGAATTTCTCGAAGTTTCCTTTCAAAACTATTTCAAATCGTTTACTGTTCCAGGTAGTATCATCAAAATTGCGCACTTTCCTGCCCAAAGACTTTGCTTCTGCGGGAGATTTTGCAAGAATTATTTGCTCATAATTTTCTTTGTCGTCAAACAAAAGTGCTTTTTGTGCCATCATCCAATGCTCGGCAGTGTTATATTTTACTTTGTCAATGATAAAAGGTGATATCCACCATTGACTAAAACAGGATGATGTCAATTCGCCACTTTTACTTTTCTGGTGTCCCCAGAAAAATAAATATTTTGCTCGCGTTCCTTTTTCAACATTGTTTATGAGCCAGTCCAGATTGTATGTCATCTTATAATTCTCTTATTTAAATACTCGTTTATTAATTGAAGCAAAATTATCTACTTTCTATCTTTAATTGTAAAAACATCACTGCATTTTGTACAGTAGTGCTAAAAAAAACAATAACGGCTATGCAACCGCATAGCCGTTATTTAACACAAACCACTAATTACCAATTAACTAAACTTGTGTATATAATGTAAATCTGTAATTATTCTTTAAAGTGCAATCCCTCTTGTTCCAGCGCACCTATAAAGATCGGGATACTGGCTTTGCCAATGCCATGCCAAGACAGCACTTCTTTAAGACAATAAGCCGACAAGGCGCTGGCGTTATGTATATTATGGCTTTCCAATGCTCTCCTTGCCGGGGCCGACAAGCGGGATAAAAGCCCCTCTTCCGGCCGGGATAGTTCGGCACATTTAGGACATACCGGGCAGTCGCTGCTTTTCTGAAAGCGATGCCCCATCTCACATGTTTTCCAGATTATCGTAGCCATAATATAGATATTCAGACATTAATATTGGTACAACATCGTGTACAGATCAAATCCGGGAGCCCAGTAGTCTTTTACTATTTCCGACAGCCTGAATCCGTTCTTTTCATAAAAGGGATAAACCAGCTGCGAGGTTCTGACCATAATTGTATTTACCTGTTCATCAGGTCTTAATACATCCAGGCGATGCTGCAGTAAACGGGAACCTACGCCCTTGCCCTGCCATTCGGGATGAATAATATCCCAGCTGATACGGGCCTGTTGCTCTTCCGGAAAATAATTGATGCCCCCGCAACCGATAAGGGTATCTGCTTCGTTCAGTGCAACAAAATACTGTTCTATTTCATGATCAAGGTAATGATCCAGATCTGCTACCTCTTCCGGGGCAAAATACGCTGGTATATTTAACCGGATCATATGCATAATACCTGCTTTATCTTCCGGTGTATACTTTCTTATGTTAAAGTCGTGCATGCATCAAAGATACTAAAAGTAGCCAGTGCTGCTGCACGGTTACCGGATCAGGGTAATGGTACCTCTGTAGGTTTCGATAACTCCGTCACTGTATTTAATACGGATACCATAGCCATACACACCTACGGGTTGCTCCTGGTTACGGTAGCGTCCGTCCCAGCCTTCTTCCGGATCAACGGTATTGAACATAACCGTTCCCCAACGATTAAATATCTTAAACTCAATTACTTGTGCACCTTTTACATTGATCAGTTTGAATACATCATTCTTACCGTCTCCATTAGGCGTAAAAGCATTAGGGATCAGTATATTTCTCTGGGTTACTATTTCTGTTTGTTTGTTTATTTCTTTTTGTTCCTGTGCAAACATTTCTGTTCCTGCACAAAGTACCGTTATTAGCAGGAGTACCATTCTACGCATAGCTCACAATTTATTACATTCTACCTTAAAAGACGTATAAAAGCTAAAAAGCGTTTGACAAAAAAGGCGTAAACCCTGTAGATTTACGCCTTTTTACAATTTATTAATATATCAAGCTCTTATTTAGCTATTCCAGCCTTCTCAGCACGCAGTGGCGGAGCGGCCTGCAGGTTGCCTTGTCTCAGTTGTGACATACGGTCCGGCTGTACTTTCTGCGCTTTTAATCTTTGCATTGTAGCCTTTTGCTCTGATGTCAGTACCGCATCCAGCTGTGTATTAAACTTTGCAGTCTGTTCTTTGGTACGCATCTGTTGTTTCTGGCTTTCCAGCATAATCTGGTATACCTTTTGTTTCTGATCGGCGCTCAACTGCAGCTCACTGGACATGCGATCTGTCATTTGCTGTGTACGGGCAGCACTGTTCTGCTGTGCCTGTGCTCTTGTAGTACGTTGCTTTTGCTGCGTATTCTGTGCAATCAGGGTACCAGTAATCAGGGTACAAACTATTCCGGTCAGTATGAGGATTTTTTTCATCTTTCTTGCGTTTTATAATACATAGATGCTCATTTGCCGCCAAGGTTTAATGCCGCCGCAGAATTATTTATCCTGCTGCCAGCCCTGTGCTACCAGGTCATGGGTATTTCCTTTACGGGTAATCATTTTCTTCCCTTCAGCAGCTTCGGTAATATAGCCCACTACGCTGATCTTTTCCGTAAAGCGGATTTTTTCATACGCTTCCTGGTTTACCGTAAAGAGTAACTCATAATCGTCGCCACCACTCAGTGCACAGGCAGTCGGATCTATTTCAAACTTATAAGCTACTTCTCTCATCTCATCATGAAACGGGATCTTATCTTCATATATCACGCAACCGACATTACTTTGTTTGCAGATGTGGAACAATTCAGAGCTGAGCCCGTCTGTAATATCCATCATTGCCGTTGGAGTAATCTCCTGTGTGGCCAGCCACTCAACAATATCTACCCTTGCCTCTGGTCTCAGCGTTCTGCCGATTACATACTTACGGTTCTCCAGATCGGGTTGCACACCAGGGTGCTCCAGAAATATTTTCTTTTCGCGCTCCAGCAGTTGCAATCCCAGGTAAGCAGCACCCAGATCACCGGTTACACAGATAAGGTCTCCCTTCTGTGCGCCCGAACGGGTAATAAACTTGTCCGGTGTTACTTCACCAACTGCAGTTACACTGATTATCAGCCCTTTGCCTGCACTGGTAGTATCGCCACCGATCAGGTCTATATTATATACCTCACAAGCGGCGTAAATGCCATTATATAAATCATCCAAGGCCTCTATAGAAAAGCGGTTGGATATAGCAATGCTTACGGTTATATGTGTAGGTGTAGCATTCATGCCGCAGATATCGGAAATGGCTGCTACTACAGATTTGTAGCCCAGGTGTTTTAATGGGGTGTACATCAGGTCAAAGTGTACACCTTCTACCAGCAGTTCGGTAGAAATGAGGGTTTGTTTACCAAACTGATCTATTACCGCAGCATCATCGCCCACGCTCAGTATAGTACTGGCCTGGCGGGTTTCATTATTGCGTGTCAGGTGCTCAATGAGGCCAAATTCGCCCAAGGATCCTATTTCGGTACGCTCTTCGTTCATATCCCTACTCTTTTCTTTAATTACTTGATAATAAAATATTTGCATAGGCTACCACACCTTCTTCACGGCCTACAAAGCCCAATTTTTCGGTGGTAGTTGCTTTAATGGAAATATCAGCCACATCGATACCGGTAGCGCCGGAAATGGCTGCTTTCATCTTATCCAGATGTGGTGCAATCTTTGGCTTTTCCAGGCATACAGTAGCATCAATGTTCACTACACTATAGCCTTTCTCCTTGATCAGATCATGGCTACGTTGTAATAATATCTTGCTGTCTATACCTTTATACGACATATCTGTATCCGGAAAATGTTTACCGATATCGCCCAGGTTCAGGGCGCCCAGCATTGCATCACAGATGGCATGCAACAGTACATCGGCATCGGAATGCCCTACAGGGCCTTTGGTATGCTCGATCTGAATGCCACCAAGGGTGAAAGGTAAGCCATCCTCTAATCTGTGAAAATCCACTCCGTTTCCAATTCTGAATTTCATAAAATAATCTGGTATTTTGAGGTATATAATCCGTTTCCGGGTGCCCGATCAGGGGCCGTTTACATTGCCGCAAACTTAAGCCTTTTGGCGAACATAATCTAATACAATAGAGAAAGCCGGCGCAATTTGCGCCGGCTTTCAGGATCATCCAGATCTATTAAGATTCTGAACTTTCTTTATCTTTCATGAACTTGTCGTTGAAATTGAACAACAAAGTAAATCTTAATGTATTGCTTAACGGGTTACGTGCAATACCGCTTCCTGATGGAACCAGGTATGATACATCGATACCGAACATGCTGTAACGAACGCCGAGGCCCAGTGCAAAGAATTGTCTGTTACCCAGTTTAGGTGCTTCGTAGAAGTAACCAGCTCTTAAAGCGAACTGATCCTGATACCAGTATTCACCACCGATACCTACAGTTGTACCATACATACCCGGAGCTCTCTGGAAAGAGTTCAGGATACCGGAAACTACACTGTATTCATCTCTCGGAGCTACATAAGAAGTATCACCGTTATTGTCGATTACTCTTTTTGCAGCCGGAACCAGTAATTTAGTCAGGTCTACAGAAGCAGTGATCTTATTGTATTTATCAATCTTGTAGGTATAAGCAGCACCTATTGCCAGTTGTGCCGGCAAATAGTCTCTTACCGCCTGTGTATAGGTTACACGACCACCTACATTGCGCAGTACGGCACCGAAATTGAACGTTCCGCCGGTCTCTTCGGTAATCATTGTGGTTTTGGTGTAAAACATACCTAAATCTGCCGCAAAAGTGCTGGCAGGAGCATAACCACCGCCATTGGCATTACTACCCGGTGCAATATTGGAATTGATATAACGCAGACTTGCCCCTACAGACAGGTTTTCAGACAGTTTTCTGGAGTAACCTAAGTCGAAAGCCAGCTCGTATGGTTTACCAATACCCATATCGATATTGTTAGGGTCTCTGTAGTTGATCTCACCCAGGTTGAAATAACGTAAAGATCCGCTGATAGCCTGGTCTTTTTTCTCCCCGAATTTATAAAAACCGGAAGCATAAATGAGGGCTACATCAGGAACGATATCTTTCAACCACGGAGAGTAAGTAAGGCCAATACCGCCATTATCTTCGCTCATAGCGATTTTACTAACATTATAATGTTGAGAGTTGGCATCCGGAGACAGCGCTACACCTACATCACCCATGGCACCTGAACGAGCATCAGGAGCGATGGTCAGGAAAGGTACGGCATAGGAAATAGGACCTACTTCACTATATTGCTGTGCCTGCGCATTGTTGATACAAGCTGCACTTAATAATGCAACGCCTGAAAGAATCAGCTTTTTTGTCATTTATTTATCTTTTTATTTTTAAGTATCCGCGCAAATATAGAACATTTGCGTTTATTTTCTCAATCTGTATATACCCTTAAACGCAGAATTCGCTGCTTAAAGTATTATTAAGCAGCGAATCTTTCAATTATTTCTCACAATATTTATTGCCTGGTCAGGATCAGCTTCTGGTGGGCCGATTCAGCACCTTTGGCTGTCTTCATATGCACCTGGTAGAAATAGATTCCATTGGCCAGTTTACTGCCTGCTGAAGTACTGCCATCCCACTGCCAGGTAGTAAAACTTCCTGTAGGCCGTATCTGCTGTGTTTTGGTATAGATTTCCATGCCGGCACTGTTGAAGATGCGCAGACTCAGCTCCATATCCGTATTAGGCTGGTTGTGCTGGATCACTATATTGGTCTGATCACTGAACGGATTAGGATAATTGTACACGTCAAATGCTACTGTATCTGAACCTCTGACTTCGAAATTAACCGTACCTTCTCCAGAATTATTATATACATCCCATGCTCTAACCGTAATGGTGTGTTTACCTACGGGTATTTTATTCAGCTGGAAATACACTTTACCACGGGTATAATCATTCAATTCTGGTGTGTATAAGGCATTCAGGATAAACGGTGATTCATAATCGCCATCCAGTACTGCTATCAGGTCGTGCCCTACTGAAGAACCGGATACATTAATCCCGTTATCATCTTCCAGCTCAACGTACAGCAGCGGATTGGCACTTACGATATCTCCGTCTCTGAATTTATTATTATCGATATATGGCCTTACCACAGGTCCCTGGTTATCAGCATCAGCAAAAGCGCTGAAGCCTCCCAGCACAAAACTGGTATCTGTTCCGGCAGCATCTTCGTCCGTACTATAAGCATAGTAACTGATCTTACACTTGCCGAAATCGTAGTTGATATCTTTCGGGATGATCGCATCAATTGTGAATACGCCATTCACCACCTGAGCACTTCCTTTAAACAGGATATTGTTCTGCGACTTGTATGTTTTCTGCTGTGCAGAAGCCAGTAATGCCGGATTGGTGGCGGTTACGATTTTCATTTTATCAAAAACCGTAATAAAAACCTGGCCGTTGAAGCCGGTTTTTACATTCCCGTTTGCATCTGCGATATTACCATAGATTTTATACTTGCCCAATGCATTTAAGCTATCGGCAGGTACAAAAGTACCTGTATTGGTTTTGACCAGTATGCTGTCTGTCTGTACCACATTTTCCGGAAGGGCCGGTTTGATCGCCGGATCGCCCAGTAAAGCGAATTTCCGGGAGTTGTCCTGCACAGAGGCTCCTGCACGGTTTTTACCCTCACGGAATGCCTCTCCGAAGGTAAGGTAACGACCATTGGCATCTTTCTCGAACTGAGCGGACAGGTAACCGATATTCATACGATTGTTCTGACCCTCATATACTTCTTGTGTGGTGGTAATGGCGGCAATAGCCCCACCATTGCTTTTCGTAATCAGGTAAGCACCGGAAGACGGCTCTTCGGGATTATCGAAGCGGCCATAGTCACAGGTACCGGTCACCATAATTGGTAACTTTGAATCATTGTTCCACTGCTCTATATCTCCTTTGTACAGGATCTCTTCCAGGGCCCAGCGTTGCGGGCTGCCATGGCCGATATAGTTCATGAGGAAAGTACCGTTAATGATCTGATTATTAATATCTCTGGTAACGGTCGGAAATTTGGTACCGCTTGGTGTGGCTATACGCGGAGCAGCATCTGTATACAGTTTGCTCTGGTTCATGCCAAAATCTGCCCCGGCAATAGCATCGCTGATCGATTCTGAGCTGGTCAGGAAATAGAAACCCGGCTCATAATCATCGGTCACCAGGGTGAGGTTATTTTTCCACTCACCAAAAGCCTGTGAGCTGGTATATCTTTTGATCTTTTGCACCACAGCCTGTGCTTCTGCCAGAGTAGCTGCCGGAATACGGCCCAGCCCTATGTCAATATAATCACCCTGGTTACCATTGCTGTTTACATCTTCACCATCATCCAGTAAAGTATAATATTCGTCTGTTGCAAAGGCAAGGGTTTTGTTCTGACTGTTCAGGGTCTGGTAGGTTGGGACCAGATTGGTATTGTTACTGATCCGGTCTTTATAATCAAAAGAGGCCATACCGAATAGCAGTACGTTTTTGATCAGATCAGAACCCGTACCTCTGTCGTAGAACATGCGGATAAAGTTGCGTAAGCCCGCGATATCCTGTCCGCCCGAAGAGAACTCATTGTATATTTTATCAATCGTAACGACTTCAACCCTTGTATTGTACTTGGTGCGGTGCATTTGCGCCAGTTCTTCTGCCGCAGGCTTCAGTGTATTATTGGTAATAATCAGGTAGTCGACCTGTGCCATTGCATGCAGATCCTGGTTTTCTACCGTGCCTATTTTCTCCGGAGCGAGGTAAGTGCTGCCATCAAAAGCGATATACTCTTTCAGCGCACCACCATTATCCGAAAAAGAGAAGGTACTCCCGGAAAGACTACCACTTACTGTTTTAGGGGCCAGCATATCACTCACATCCCATACCCTTGATGCACTGTTCATATTACCCAGGTTATAGGCAACAGCATCACTGATATAGCGTTGTGCTATAGCGCGGAAATTCATTTGCCCGTTCTGCAGCGACAAAGGTCTTTTGTAATTTACCCGGATATAATCCAGGTACGCCCTGTTAGACTGAGAAGAGGAGAAATTAACCCTGAAATTCAGGCTGGGCTGATTGGTGGTGAATACACCGCTACGGCTATCAGTAGAGAATGCCACGCTGGCAGAGCCAGAAGGAAGAAAATTAATAGAGGTCAGCGCAGTACTGCCGTTGAACAGAGATACCATTCCTGAACCCACATCGACCTTGCCCGCAGCACGGAAAGTATAGCGTACTGTATCGGATACAGAACCCAGGTTTATAGATACATACTGGTTCAGACTGGATGAATTATTACTGTTCATCATGTTGCTGTACCATTCTTTACCCATCTGGGCAATGTTTACAGAGTCTTTTTCATAAACACGGTAATCATTAAAAGTATTGAAGGTCTCCACTACCGGTGCACCTGGTGCACCCAGTGCCTGAATGCGTTTGCCTGGTCCCAGGTCTACGTTCAGGAAATAGTAGCTCTTATTTTCATAGTAGTTCTGTGTATGTACAAATTGCTGATCGACAACACTGAATTGCCATGACTGCGGTCCATTGGCATAGAACAATACATAATCGTTCGGGCCGAAGGTGCTGCCACTGCTGTGTACTTCAATTGCATTTTCTACCAGATCGTCCGGAGCGCCATCTGTTACGGCTTCCGGAATAACGGTACCACCATTGCCATACAAGCGGATATTATTGGGATTAACTGTAGCCGGATTGATGCCCAGGCTTTGCAGGAAAGCATAATCAATCTTAAACACGCCTCTTTGACTCGCCGCAATCTTATACCAGTTACCAGTAGCCAGTACAGAGTGTCCGGCATAGGTCCTGCCCAGTACCTGCGGAGCGGTCTCTTCATCAATTACCACATCAAAACCTGTAATTTTATAAATCACCTGGTTTTCGCGGTAAAACATGGGCATATTGATGGTGGCCATGGCCTGTTTACGCTCTTTACCAAAAAAGATACGCGGAACCGGCTTGCCATTGGCAATCTCTATGCCAGAAGGCACATCCATCTGCAATGCTACGGCCTGGATATTCTTGATTTCAATAACCGGGGTGTCATACGCATTATTTAAGGGAAAACGGTTAACGTATATACCCTGATCGTTAATCTCGTAAGATTTGAACTGTTGTACCGGAATCGTACGCTTTACTCCGGCCATTGCAGCGCTTGAACAAATCAGGGATACGGCAACCAAAAGTTGAGGTATTTTCATGATCTCGCGTTTATATATACTGCTATAACGAATGTTACAGAGATAAAATTTTACAATAAATGATAATCTTCAAAAATACTAAATATAAAGCTAAAAAAATGTCAACGAACCGCTTAAAAGCAAAAGGCGAGCGAAATCGCTCACCTTTTATATCTTCAGATAATTATCTTCAGTATAGTACTATAAATCCTTCATTTTATAATTAGAAGGGATAGAGAATTGAATATCAAGTGCTCCGTCCAGGTCATATTTACTAAAATCCATTTCCAGCAAAGTTGTTTTGTTTTTAGCCAGGTCTTCAATATTAATGACACGGCTTTTAGCAAATGCCTGTCCGTTTACCGCTACATAATCACTGTACTTAACCGTACATTTGAACTTTTTCTTTTCTGATGTAATTAATTGTTCTGTAAGTGTTTGCGTATTCTTATCGTAAGTAAGCGTCTGAACAAATCCATCTTTTTCCGTAACGATCTTTACCTCACTACCGTTTTGTTTAATCTCCTTGATTTTCAGGTCCTGCATTACCGGATTACCAATCAACAGGTTCTCCAGCATCGGAAACTCGATCGGTGCATTCAATTTTTTAAGTCCTTCTTCGAAAGACATGTCATAAACACTACGACCCAGGCGCTCAATGGCCTGCATTCTTTCCGGAGTGATCTGTGCACGGGCAATCTCCTGGATACCCAGCGCAATTACCGAAAGCCATACTTTCTTGCCCTTCTCCATTTTGATATTAGCCGCAAAGTTCTGATCCTTATCGTTGCCTACATAATGCATCTGTGCCTTACCGGAAAAGGTATTGTATACAAAGCCATGCTCATATAATTTACCCAGATCCTCTTTTTTTACTTCAGGCACAACCACAACCGGCTCATCATTCTTGGGCACTTTCTTAGTGGTCTTACAGGAACTGTTCCACACCATTGAGGAGATCAGTATACCGGTAAGTGTCGCATATTTTAACAGGTTTCTACTCATACAATTTTTTGTCTTTTATTTTCTTCTTCAACAAAGCCGATCCCTGCCCTGCCTCATCAATAGCTTTCCAGATCTTGAGGGCATTATCTACATGCCCAAGTTGGAATTCTATATCTGCATAATGCTCCAGCACTACAGCTGTAACATCATTACCGGCGTTGGTTATGGCTTTTTCAATATAAACCTTTGCCTCCTCATAGCGTTTCATTTTGTACAAAATCCAGCCATAGGTATCCAGGTAATTGGGCTCATCGTATTGCTGTTCCAGTGTTTTTTTGGATAAATTCAGCGCATACTCAAGCCGCTCTCCTCTTTCTGACAGATAATATGCATAATTGTTTAATGCCATAATATTATCCGGGGCCTTTTTTAACAAATCTTCAAATACAGAGTCCGATTTCTGATACTGTTTCAGCTCATTATAATACTCTGCAATGCTATTGTAAAATATAATCTCTCTTTCTGTAGCTTTTTGCTTTTGTGACAGATCCAGTCCTTTAAAGGCATATTTCAGCGCCGTGTCTATTTTATCCTTTGCACGGTAGATGAACATTTTATTCATTGGTATGTCTATAGAATCCGGGAAACCGACTTCCATTCTATCAAGAAATTTCAATGTAGCATCCTGATCATTAGTATAATACAGGTAATAACTCAATACGGGGGTCCATAAAGCATAATTATGCGGACGATCCTTGATCAATGCTTCGGACTGCTGTAATCCCAAGTCTCCTTTGCGGCTGAAGAGGTTCAGCGAAGCCAGTAATCGTTTAGCAGTGAAGTTGTTGGGCTTCTGTACCGTAATCTTCTCCGTAAGTTCTGCCATAAAGGTCAGTACCGCAGTATCTTTAGGATTATTGCTGATATAAGAGCCGATCTGGGAAAGAATGGACAGGTCTTTTTCCTGGTTCTTCTCTGCAGCATCGATATATTCGTTCAGCGATTCAGTAACCATTTCCATATTACGCTTTTTCAGGTAATACCCAAACGTGTAGGAGGTGATATCATCATTATATGGAAAGCGATCCTGCAACAGTTTTATCGTAGCCAGTGATTGCTCTGTATTCCCCTGGATTTCATAAATTTCATTCAGTTGAATCAGGTACTCCGGGCTTAAAGGATAAGCATCTGCCAATTGCTGCGTTACTTTAATTGCATTAGGCAAGTCCTTGCTTGTCATATAGATACTCTGTTTTTCCATCAGAATATCTTCATCATCCGGCGGCCTGGTCAGTTGCAACGTATCCAGGACTTTCAGTGCAGCGGCATAGTTTTTACTGCGGCTATACATTTTAGCGGCAGCTATATAATACTGCGCACGATCTGCCGGATTTTTGGCGGCGAGGTCGCTGAATATCTGTGCCGATTTATCATAAGACTCATCAAAAGCCAGGATATTGGCGTAGAAAGCCTGTATCCATTTATTGTCCGGTGCCAGGCTTGCAGCCTTTCCGGCATCGGTCAGGGTAGGTTTCAGAAAATTGGCTCTGCCCTTCAGGCTGGCCAGGTAGTAATATGCAGCTGCATTGGTACTGTCCAGCTTATTATAATAATTCAGTGTTACAAAGGCCGTGTCAAATTTGCCTTGTACATAGTTACGAATGGCATTAAAATACACCCTATCATTGTCTTGCAAGGTATAGCCGTCAATTACCTTTCCTTTAGTTTCCTGAAGGTTCAGAATAGTAGCTCTAGCCTCCAGGTCACTGGTCCTGGAGTGTCTCGCAATAACAGAGGATGTTTGCTTCGTTGTTTTACAGGAAGACAATATCAGCAAACATCCGATGATAGTCGTTATATCCCACAAGGAGGAGCTGTTTTTTATCATAGTAAGACAGAATAATCTCCCAGGCTCAATTCCTTCGGAGATTCTTTATATTGAATATGCTTACCCAGCATAGAGTTGGTCAGATTTACCTGGTGCAGGTAAGTTCCTTCCTGGATGATGCTGTTGCTTACAACCGATTGCTCGATCGTTGTATTCCGCTCAACCGATACATGCGGTCCGATAACAGAATTTTTCAGGACTACTCCCTCACCAATAAAGCATGGAGCAATAATCACTGTATTTTCAATAGTTGCTGTTTCAGAGATCAGGTGTTCTTTTTCTTTTTTGATCTCCAGTATACGCTGATTGGTATATACGGTAGCATTTTTATTACCGCAGTCCAGCCACTCTTCTACTTCATCACAATAGAACTTCACATTCTTTTGCTTCATATGCTCCATCGCATCAGTCAGCTGGTATTCTCCTTTTGTAGCAATATTATTATCCAGCAGGTATTGCAGCTCACTCTTCAGGTTTTCACCATCTTTGAAATAGTAAACGCCGATAATAGCCAGATCAGATACAAATATTTCCGGTTTTTCTACAAATTCCAGTATACGGCCATCCTCATCCAGTTTCACAACACCGAACGCAGAAGGATCTGCTACTCTTTGTGTCCAGATAATAGCATCTTTATTAGTATCGATGGTAAAGGTTGCTTTAAACAGTGTATCTGCAAAGGCGATAAATACATTGCCCTGCAGGAATTCTTTGGCACACAGGATCGCATGAGCAGTACCCAATGCTTCTTCCTGGTAACAGATATGTCCCTGAGCCCCCAGATCAGCAGCCACTTTCAGCAACATCGCTTCTGTGGTCTTACCAAATGAAGGGCCTATAATAAATGCAATATGTTCAACTTTTGTATTAGCAGTACTAACAATATCTTCCACTAATCTCTGTACAACAGGTTTGCCGGCTACAGGTAATAATGGTTTGGCAGTAGTCAGTGTATGGGGGCGCATTCTTTTGCCCATACCAGCCATAGGTATAATGATGTTCATCGGAGGTAAATATAATGGATTAATTTGAGCAAATATAGGTGTTTCACTGAATTGAGCACTTACAATAGTGCAATAATTTTCTTAATTTGCAGCAAATGAAAAAGACCTGTTACCTGCTACTCTGGATACTCTGCCTGGCCACCGGCAGCCGGGCGGCAACTTTATATATACCCATGAATGCCGATGATCAGAATAACCACCTGAAGGCATACGGCATTGCTTTTATTGCACTGAAGAGCGGAATGACCGTAGACTGGCTCATCAATTACGATGGCGGCGCATTTGCTATGCAGCAGAATGCAGAAGTAGAGCGGCTCTGCCGCCTGCGCGGGGTCGATTATAATATTATGTCTGATGCCCAGTATTCTGGTGTAGTAAGTAAAATTGCAGATCCGAATTACAATGGCGACATCATTAAACTGGAGAAGCCTCCGCGTATTGCCGTATATACCCCACCCTCTAAATTACCCTGGGATGATGCCGTTACCATGGCCCTTACCTATGCAGAAATACCATACGATAAAGTATATGACGATGAGTTGCTGAGCGGCAAGCTGGCCGAGTATGACTGGCTGCACCTGCACCACGAAGACTTTACCGGCCAGTTCGGAAAATTCTGGGGTGCTTACCGTATGGCCAACTGGTATATCGAGGATGTAAAAACGCAAGAAGCATCTGCACATAAACATGGTTTCAAAAAGGTATCGCAGTTAAAACTGGCAGTAGCACAGAAGATCCGCGATTTTGTAGCTGGTGGCGGTTACCTCTTCGCCATGTGTTCTGCTACGGATAGTTACGATATTGCACTTGCTGCAGATGGTACGGATATATGTGAAGTGCCCTTTGATGGCGACGGCATGGACCCTAATGCACAGAGCAAATTGCAGTACGACAATTGCTTTGCCTTTAAAGATTTTGTCCTGGTGCGCAACCCTTACGAATATGAATACTCCAGTATAGACAATACGACCACCCGCAGATCATCGCCGGACAATGATTACTTTACCCTCTTTACCTTTTCGGCAAAGTTTGATCCTGTACCCAGTATGCTGACACAGAATCACACCACTACCATTAAAGGATTTATGGGGCAGACGACCGCTTTCCGTAAAGATAATATTAAGAGCAATGTGGTGGTTATGGGTGAGACCAAAGCTGAAAATGAAGCCCGTTATATACACGGCGAGTATGGCAAGGGCACCTTTACTTTTTACGGTGGCCACGATCCGGAAGATTACCAGCATGCCATAGGAGACCCGCCGACAGACCTTTCCCTGCATCCTAAATCGCCGGGCTATAGACTGATCTTGAATAATGTCTTATTCCCTGCTGCTAAAAAGAAGCACCGGAAGACTTAAGGCTGAAAGGGTTCAAAAGTAAACATTCAAAAACCCAAACTGATCTCTTCAGATCCAGCATCTGATAATCAGCAAGCTGCCCAAAGAAAAAAGTAAAAAAATTGTCACAAAATGCGTAATTTTACGCTCTAAAATTTAAAACATTATGAGTCAGGAATGGCCTTTATGGGAAGTATTTATCCGTAGCAAAACCGGTTTGGATCATAAACATGTAGGTAGCCTGCATGCCGCTGATGCAGCTATGGCTATGGAAAATGCCAGAGACGTATATACCAGAAGAATGGAAGGAGTAAGTATCTGGGTGGTAGAGAGCAAACATATCCATGCCTCTAACCCGGACGAAGCGGATTCTATGTATGATCCGGCTAATGATAAAGTATACCGTCACCCTACTTTTTATGTACTGCCGAAAGAGGTTGAGTACATGTAATCTTTAATGCCTTTGTTTAAAGGAAAATCTAATTATGTCCGTTAATAAACTAAACTATATTTTGCAACTGGCCGATAACGCTTTGATTATCGGACATCGCATCAGTGAATGGTGTGGCCACGGCCCTATTCTGGAGCAGGACATTGCCATTACCAATACAGCACTGGACCACCTGGGTCAGGCACGCAGCCTGTTTCAGTATGCAGCCAGCCTGTATAATGAATTGCCTGCAGAAGAGCGTGCTGCTATTGCACCTAACCTGAATATTGCTGCGGATCAAATCGCAGATGAAGATACATTCCCTTATCACAGAGATGCCTGGGATTTCAGAAACGTACAGTTGCTGGAGCAGGACAACAAAGACTGGGCCTACACTGTAGCCCGTTCATTCTTCTACGATCAGTTTACCGTATTGCACTACACTGCTTTAAGAAGCAGTACAGATGCGACCGTTGCGGCAATCGCAGAAAAATCACTGAAAGAGGCTAAATACCATCTGAAGTGGAGCAGCGAATGGGTAATACGCCTGGGCGATGGTACTGAAGAAAGCCATGCACGTATGCAGGAAGCGATCAATGAACTGTGGGCCTATACCGGCGAACTGTTTATGGCTTCTGAGGCGGATACGGCTATGCTCGCAGAGGGCGTTGCAACTGCATTGGATAAAATTAAAACAGACTGGTTTACTAACGTTTATGCTATCTTAAGTGAAGCAACACTGGCTATGCCGGATGCGAATGCCTGGATGCATGCAGGTGGTAAAACAGGTACACATACCGAACATATGGGATTCATTCTTACCGAATTACAATATGTACAGCGTGCTTACCCGAATATGACCTGGTAATCTATAAATATAATATTGCATAAGGGTGCGGCGTTATGAAAATATGCCGCACCTTTTTTTATTTACTTGCCGATGATGAATAAATATTTCACCCCTTACTTCAATAAACTTATCCTCAGTGGTGTACTGCTGCTGGGTAGCCTTTATTCCTGCAAGAAACCTAAAGACAATACAGGACAGCCCGGTTCGTCTGAAAATGTATTTATAGCCCAAGTCAACCAAACAGTATTTATTCCGGACAAAATAACGGTAGACTACATTGGCAGTACCTACTACATATTTGCAGAGCAGAAAGATATCAAAGCAAAGAACAGTTCTAAACTAATTATCCAGGTACAGGACAATGTAACGGATGATACGAAGTATACAATGGAGTATTTTTTCCGGCTGGACTATGAGGTAATGGAGGGCAACTTACTGAGCCGCTACAATACCCGCGCGGGAAACATTCATATTATTAAAAATACAGCAACAGAACTGGAAGCCTACTTTTCCGGAGATGTGGCCTTTTACTCCGTTGATCCTTCAACAGAAATCCGCAGCGGGTATTTTAAAGTAAGGAAGCAACCATAATACTCACCGGGAGCATGAATAATATTTCCCCAAAAGGTAACGTTAAGCAAAAAGGATGTTTTCCCTTTTTATTTTGCCTTACCCGGACTATTAGGAATAAGCTTCGCTACACAACCCTATTGTGCTGCTCCCATACAGGAGCAGCAGCTTAAGCTACAGATTGGTGTACTGTATGTATTGAATAATTATATCTCAACATTGTAAAAAATAAGAATAAAATATGCTTATATTTAATCCCCATATTATACAATGAAAAAATCTTTATTCTTCCTGATGCTGGCTATACCTGCTGCCGGCTTTGCACAAAACAGCAAATGGTCTCTGGGCCTGAATTACAGTCAGGGTGTAAGCACTGTGACTAATCAGCCTCAGGCCCAAATGGATCTGTCTTCTATGGCTATTGCCGGACAAGTCTTTTACCGCATAAATCAGCATACAGAGTTAAGTGCCGGTGTGCAATACTCTGCTGAAGGATTTCGTTCGGTATATGATAATGGCCAGGCCCCGGAAAGGCTATATTTCTCCATTACTGAACGATCCAGATTTATACGTATCCCTGTTCAGTTCAGGTATACTTTTATGCCAGAACAGCAAAGAGTACGTCCATACGTGGTTACCGGAGTATCTGCGGGTTTTCGCTGTAGCGGAGCCAACGATAGCAGATATTTCGCCTACAATGATTACAGTCGTGACTTTTTAGCCAGGGTGGATATGGTCATGACCGTTAGCCCGAAGTTTGACTTCGGTGTATATGGTGGTGCGGGTGCAAAAGTCCGCCTTGGAAACCGCTTATCCCTTACCGCTGAAGCAGGATTTTACCACGGCCTGATTGATGCAGTACAATATAATCAGGAATATAACAATCACCAAAAATCATACCATCAGCACCTTAGAGGACAGGTAGGATTACAGTTCAGCCTGTAACTTTATTGCAAATAATATATACTGAGTCTCCGCTTAAAGGAAACAAGACTCGCTGTGCTCAGACAGTGGCTTTCGACTCTATCGACCGAGTTAATGATTTTTGTAACGCCGGATTTATAAGTCCATTTTGAGCGATCTGTACTTGTACGGATCGCTTATTGTTTTCATCACAGCGATAACCATTTTGGTTGGAGATGCGATTGTTGAGCACCGAACGCGTCACACGTTAAGCTCAGACGATCAAAGCACGCAACGGTACAAAATGGCGGTGCCCAGCAATCGCCTTGATGAAAACAAAGGCATTTTTGGTCCTTTGTTGCCGGACAAAAGGACGAATAAAACAGCTTACTATATGCGGATGATAGTCAGTTAATATATTTTCAAAAGGCTTGAGTGTTCTACAGAATCACTAAAACCTTTTGAGTTTCATCCCGATATAGCGCGAAGTGTAACAGGCAGGGTAATTTATAATATTTCACTTACGGGTGACGTTGTTATAGTAACATCACGGTCTTTCATTAAAATAAGATTCCATGAAAAAACTCATGCCCTTCCTGCTGCTTGGCACTCCTTTTATCAGTTCTGCGCAGAAGCACCAATGAAGCACCAATGGACAGTAGGTCTGCAAGCCCAGACCGGTTTTACTACGGTAAACAACTTTTATACCAAGAACGATCATTTCCTGGCCTATGGACTGGGCGTACAGGCACTATGTTCAATCAATCAGCATTGGCAATGGGGTGCAGCCGTACAATATTCCTTCGACCCTCATAGCGGCCTTGTTGATTTCCGGGACAATCGCGATGCTCCGTTTTATTATCACTTTACAGTCAAACCCCATTTTCTGCGTGTGCCGGTACAAATAAGGCATAATTGGGGTAAAGTATCACAAAAATTAAGGCCCTATGCCTACATGGCCATCATACCAGGTTACCACACTGATAAAAAAGGAGCCAGGGTAACGTATAACAGTATGGATGCTTATGGAGAACAATGGGTCCGCAAGATCAATCCTTACAACCGAATGGAAATATCTATCGCAGCGGGAACAGGAGTAAGCTTACAGCTCAGCAGTAAGCTGCACCTCAACACTGAAATATACTTTGCGCAAGGCATGAATGATATCGGGGACTTCTCTTATGGCCAACCTTTCTCCAACTACCAGCAACAGCTTAAACTACAAGCAGGCATTTTTTATGATTTATAATAGTACAGGGACCTTGTACAATATGGACTGCAGACAAACCTGTAATTGATACAGATGTGCTACATTTGTACCCTTTATGGACCTCATACAGTACTTAATAGCCCCCTATAAAGAATATAGCACGCAGTTTATCATACTGGAGTCTGTCGCTGTAATATTCGGTGTATGGAGTGTTTTGCTCTCTATACGAAAACATATATGGGTGTACCCTACCGGCATTATCAGTACTGCACTGTATGTATACATCCTGTTTAAGGCCGGGCTGATCGGAGATACGCTCATTAATTTTTACTATACGGTAATGAGCATTTACGGCTGGATCGCCTGGTACCGCGTCAAGGTAGATGCCGTGCATGTGCGGGTGACCAAAGCCACTAAAAAAGACTGGGTCTGGGGCGGCCTTCTGTTCCTCCTCAGTATTATAGGGGTAAGCATTATCTATTACTACAAACCATTGCTTAATGATAGCAACCTGCAGGTAAAAGACCTGAACTGGGATCATCTGGACTGGGCCAATTATCTGGACATTATCACCACCTCCATTTTCCTCGTGGGCATGTGGTTTATGGCCCGGCAGAAGGTGGAGAACTGGTTGTTCTGGATCATCGGTGATGCAATCTGTATACCCATGATGATCTATAAATCACTGGGACTAACCGCATTGCAATACCTTATCTTCACAATACTCGCCATTGACGGTTACCTCAAATGGAAACGCAGTGCAACTGTAAAATAAACAATAAGCGCCGGTGCTCTGCACCGGCGCTTATTATATCATATCTATCAAATCAGGTTATTTGACAATCAATGCCTCGTTAGTATGAATCCCTTCACCTTTAACGCTGATATTATAACAACCCGCAGCGAATTGCTGTGCCGGTATTTTAATATTAGTCATGCCCGCTGCCAATGCCTGCTCTGGCTGCTGGTACACTACCCGGCCACTCATATCCGTCACGGTTACAGCAACTTTGCGTGCATTTTTCAGAGAGAGGGATAATGTTGCTTCTGCAGTTGCAGGGTTAGGATAAACCGATGCTGCGGCCAGTTGCTCATTATCACGAAGGCCCGTAGTATTATTCGTAGCCTGTATTACATTGACAAATTTATACTTGGTTCCTTCCTTTCTATAAATAGCGACTAATACAGAAATATTATCTGCATTCCAGCCTGCACCCATCGTCATAGAGAAGTCCTGGCTGTATTCTGTATTAGCTGCAATAGCTCCATTATACAACAGCATTCCCCATGGCGATTTATTGGCCATCATACTACCTCTTAACAGGTAGTGATGTTCTGCAGTTCCCGACTGACCATTTTGTGCAGCCAGCACTTTATTCTCCACTACAAATGCAGAAACATAAAATTCGCCTGTGCTTGCTGTCCAGAATTTCGATTTTGAAGTAACGTTAATAGTACCGCCGCTAATAGTGAAATATGCCGCAGGACTGGCCACAGGTGTTGTAGCCGCAAAAGTGTTATAGGCACCGCTCACCTCGCTCAGATAGCTTCCTCCATCCTCATCATTTACGATAAAAGTAGGATAGCCCCCTACAGGAAAATTGGACTCAAATGGGCCGTAACAGTTCGCATTCATAGAGGAGGGTGTACTACTCCCCATAACGCCAACATAATATCCTTTATCACCGATGTCTGCAATGACCTGGTTGGCCAGATTCCAGCCCCAGCCCCCGCAGGGTCCGCACCAGGTTTCGGTAAACTTGCATACTAATGAACGTGATTTCATTTCCGGTGTTTGTGCCTGTACCATCGCTAATCCGGTAAAACTGCACAGCAGTGTAAAAATGGTTTTTTTCATATTTATTTTTTGGATTTTTGTTTCCTAAATATAATCAGCCAAAATGATGATTCAAAGTTTTTATATAAAATATTTTAAAATAGTATTAAATTATAATTATACAATTATTATATATCATAATTATCCCATAATAATAAATGCCGGTCACTGTGACCGGCATTTATTATTATGGGATAAAATCAATACTACAGCTTCTCATTCTTAATCTCCTCCACTATTTCAGGGTTCAGTAAGGTAGAGATATCTCCGAAATTACTGAAATCACCTTCAGCAATTTTGCGCAGAATGCGGCGCATGATCTTACCGGAACGGGTCTTAGGCAAACCGGATACAAACTGTATTTTATCCAGTTTAGCTATAGGCCCTATCTGTTCTGAAATCAGCTGGTTGATCTCTTTGCGCAGGTTATCGCGATCGCGTCCTTCACCACTTTCTTTCAGGATCACAAAGCCATACAGTGCATTACCTTTAATATCGTGCGGATAGCCTACAATAGCGCTTTCTGCTACTGCCGGATGCTCATTAATACTGTCTTCTATCGGTGCGGTACCCAGGTTATGACCCGATACAATGATCACATCATCTACCCTGCCGGTAATGCGGTAATACCCTACCTCATCACGCAAGGCACCATCACCGGTAAAGTATTTGCCCGGAAAGGCTGTAAAATAAGTTTCTTTATAACGCTGATGATCGCCCCATATCGTACGGGCTATACCCGGCCATGGAAAACGGATACAAAGATTGCCCGTCACCTGGTTACCCGTGATCTCATTACGTTTATCATCCATCAGTACCGGTTGCACACCAGGCAGCGGTAATGTGGCATAGGTTGGCTTGGTCGGGGTAATGTAAGGCAATGGAGAGATAAGGATGCCACCGGTTTCGGTCTGCCACCAGGTATCTACAATCGGACTGGTCTTTCTGCCCACATGATCATTATACCAGTGCCAGGCCTCATCATTTATCGGTTCGCCTACCGATCCGATAACTTTCAGTGAAGACAGATCATGCTTCTCTACCCACTCCGTGCTTTCCTTCGCCAGGGCGCGGATAGCAGTCGGTGCAGTATAGAACTGTGTTACTTTATGTTTTTCAATTACCTCCCAGAAGCGGTCCGGCTGCGGATAAGAAGGTACGCCTTCAAAGATAACAGTCGTAGCTCCATTCAGCAGAGGTCCGTATACGATATAGGAGTGACCGGTGATCCAGCCGATATCTGCCGTACACCAGTAGATGTCATTTTCTTTATAGTTAAATACATTCTTGAACGTATATGCGGTATACACCATATAACCTGCACAACTGTGCATCATACCCTTAGGCTTACCCGTAGAACCGGAGGTATACAGGATAAACAGCGGATCTTCCGAATCCATAATCTCGGGTATATTATCTACCGGTGCAGCATCCAGCAAAGGAGCGATCCATTCATCACGGCCTTCCTGCATCGTTACCGCAGAACCAGTGCGTTTTACCACCAGCACTTTACCTATCGAAGGACAGGTTTTTAATGCCTCATCTACGATCCCTTTTAAGTCTATCTTTTTATCTCCGCGATAGCTACCATCTGAAGTGATGACCAGCTTACAATCGCAATCGGTAATGCGCGCGGCCACGGCAGATGCAGAGAAACCTGCAAACACCACGGTATGTATGGCACCGATGCGGGCACAAGCCAGCATCGCCACTGCCAGTTCCGGAATCATAGGCAGGTAAATACAGACACGATCGCCTTTGCCTATACCCTGGGCACGCAGTACATTGGCCATTTTACCAACACGGTCGTACAAGTCCTGGTACGTGATGTATTGTGTGGCCTCCTCAGGATTATTCGGTTCAAAGATGATGGCATGCTTACTGCCGCGACCGCTCAGGTGCCGGTCTATGCAGTTCTTTGTAATATTCAGCTTGGCATTCAGGAACCATTCTATCTTTGCTTCACTCATATCATGCTTCAGTACCTTCTCCCAACGCTGGTACCAGACAAAGTTTTCATCCGCAATCTTATCCCAGAATTTCTTAGGATCTTTGATCGACTTCTTATACTGTTTGAAATAGTCCGGCAAGCTCTCGATTACATAATTTTTCATCTTTACTTATTTATTTTAATGTTTTAATATTTACTTTTTGATCAGGGCAAACTGCTCCTGCAGCTCTTCAATGATTGCAGGATCATCTATGGTACTGGGCACCTGGTATGCTTTCCCGTCGATCATAGTACGGATCAGTTTACGCAGGATCTTGCCACTCCTGGTTTTGGGCAGGCGCTGTACGACCAGCACTTCTTTAAGACAGGCCACGGCACCTATTTTTTCTCGTACCAGTTGTACTACAGCAGCAGGCACTTGTTCAGGATCAGTTACTCCTTGTTTTAAGACCACAAGCGCCATAGGCACTTGTCCTTTTAAAGTGTCTTCTATGCCTACCACTGCACATTCAGCGACTTCCGGCTGACCGGCTACTACTTCTTCCATCTCCGCAGTGGACATCCGGTGGCCAGCCACATTAATCACATCATCCACCCTGCCCGTAATGAACATATAACCATCTTCATTGCGGATCACCCCATCGCCGGAGAAATAGTATCCGGTGAACTGCTCCAGGTATCCTCTCTTAAATCGTTCAGGATCATTCCACAAACCTGTTAATGTACCGGGTGGCAATGGTAGTTTAATGACCAGATAGCCTTCATGATGTGCATCCAGCTCATAGCCATTATCATTAAATACCCTGATGTCGTAACCCGGTATAGGCTTACCTGCGGCGGCCCTGATAATGGGCTCTTGTTCCACACCACGTTGCAGGCCCAGCACCGGCCAGCCACTCTCTGTCTGCCAGAAATGATCTATAGCCGGCACACCGATATGTTGCTCGTACCAGTCCAGAGTGGCCACATCACAGCGCTCTCCTGCAAGAAACTGGGTACGCAGGCAGGACAGGTCATATTGCTTTACCAGCAAGCCTTCGGGATCTTCTTTCTTAATCGCCCGTATGGCCGTGGGTGCGGTAAACATGATCTTTACCTGGTGTTCGGAGATGATGCGCCAGAACGTTCCGGCATCGGGTGTCATTATAGGCTTCCCCTCAAAGACCACAGTGGTATTGCGGTTCAGCAATGGTCCGTATACAATATAGCTATGCCCCACTACCCAGCCTACATCAGAAGCGGCCCAGAAGACCTCTCCTGGCTGCGCTCCATAGATATGCGTCATAGAGAACTGCAATGCTGTTGCATAGCCACCGGTATCCCGTATAATGCCTTTAGGCTTACCTGTTGTACCGGAGGTATATAATACATACAATGGATGTGTGGAAGGCAGTGAAATGCAGGGCACCGGCGCGAAAGCCGCTACCAGTGCGGCATAATCGATCACCCCTTTTGCTGGTTTTATACCTGCAAGTTTACGATCCACATGAACAATATGTTCCGGTTTATGAGCGGATAGTGCAATAGCTTCTGTCACCATAGGCATGTACGGAATAGTTTTCTTTCCTTCTATACCTACACTGGCCGTTAATATTACTTTAGGTTTACAATCATCGATGCGTACCGATAGCTCATGCGGTGCAAACCCACCAAATACCACAGAATGAATGACACCAATGCGGGCACAGGCCAGCATGGCAAACATGGACTGCGGTATCATCGGCATGTATATAATAGCCGTATCGCCCTCGGTCAAACCCAGTCCCCGCAAGCCTCCGGCTAGTTTAGCAACCTCTTGCTGCACCTGGGCATATGTATATTTTTGTTGTTGTCCGGTAACCGGTGAATCGTATATGACGGCAACCTGCGCTCCGTAACCCTTTGCTACATGCCTGTCTACCGCGAGGTAACACATATTCAGCATTCCATCGGGAAACCATTGCGGGTAGCCCGTTTCGTCGCTGCCCAGTATGGTCTCCGGAAAGGTATACCAGTCCAGCTGCCTGGCCTGTTGCTGCCAGAACAATTCCTTATCTGCGATGCTGTCTCTGTATAGTTGGTCTGCATTCATATACGTTCACATTTAATAGTTTATATCATCTATCTCAGGTAATCAGTTCATCCACCTGCTGTAATAATTTCTTAATGGAGTATGGTTTGGTCACATAAGCATCTGCACCCAGGTCGTAGGCTTTCTGTATATCGGCCGGATTATTTTTGGCACTTACAATTACTATCTTACAGTCTTTCAGCTGCTCTTCTGCACGGATCTGCTGCAGGGTCTCATACCCGTCCAGGTTAGGCATCATAATATCGAGCAGTACGGCCGCCGGTATTTCTGTTTTCAGCAAATCCATTACTTCACTACCATCACGTGCAATGAACACTTCATAGCCGCTCTTCCGGAAAGAATATTCCAGCGACATGAGTATTTTATGTTCGTCATCGGCTATAATTATTTTTTTCATACTTGTCGTAGTTTTGAGGAACAGATAAAGTGAACTGCACCCCATCCAGTATATTTTTGGCATAAATATAGCCATGGTGTGCTTCGATAATCTTTTTACTGATCGACAGGCCCAGCCCGCTGCCCAAAGGCTTCTTGAGGTTCTGGTTGCGCGACTGATAAAATTTTTCAAAGATCATTTCCAGTTCATCATCCGGTATCTGTTTCCCCGAATTATATATTTTCAGTTCCAGGTTTTCCTGCGGGTTGCATACACTCAACAAGATTTCACCATGCTTTTCTTTAGTGAATTTGATCGCATTTGCCAGCAGATTATTGATCACCTGGATCATCCGTTTTTCATCATAGTAAAAGAACTCCCTGGTCAGGTTCAGGCGCACATCCAGCTTTATCTCCTCTTTCTCTACCAGGTGTTCTATAGGCTGTATTACTTTCTTGATCGTATTCTTGATGTTATACTGCGCGATCTCCAATACCTGTTCGGTATGCTCCAGTTTATCGAGGTACAGGATATCATTGATCAGTTCATTCAGCCGGTCCGATTCTGAAATGATGTTGTAGAGAAACTGACTGCGTATGCCTTCCGGCATATCTTCATCATCCTGCAACAGCTCTCCGGCCGCACGTATAGCCGTAATCGGTGTACGCAGTTCATGTGCTACTGCATCCAGGAACTCATCTTTCTGCTTGTCTTTCTCCAGCAGCGAAGCATTGGCATGCTGCAACTGTGCCGATAGCTGTTTCAGTTTCTGCGACTGTTCTGTCAGCTGCTTGTTCAGTAATATATTCTGCTTCGACTCTTCAAGAATACCCAGCACTTCCGGCAGGCTGATCTTATCTTCTTTCGTCACACTCTCGATCAGGATCTTGGCAGATGCGGTACCGATTCGACCCGCCAGCAGGTTCTCCGAAAACTTGATCAGTCGGGCATCTGCGGTATCTTCTTCATCGGTAATATTATATTTCTGATTAAAGATATGTAATGCCTGTTTTGTCTTCTCCTCGCCCAGGAAGCGGATCAGGATGCGGCGTATATCTTCTGTTTCGGCAGTGCCTTTCCATACAAATGCACTGTCCTGGTACTTCAGGTATTTATCAATATCTACATACATTTCGGCGTAGTTGCGCTCGGTATAATTGCCCTTACCGAATATAGACACGAGGGCAAAGATGACGGTATTCACAAAGAGACTCCAGAAAAATGCATTGGTCATAGGATCGAAATAATCGATCGTAAAAAAGGATTGCGATACCACTGCCCCGCTCATCTCCGGGAGGATGAGCATTTTGTAACACATGAATACCCCGGCGATCAAGCCGCTGACTGCACCCCAGTAGGAACCACGCTTCCAAAAAATAGCCGAGAAAAACGATGGTGCCAGTTGTGCAATAATCACGAAAGACATCAGGCCTACGGAGAACAGTGAATTCTCATTGATATAAAATTTATAAAACAGGTAAGCGCAGACAATCAGCAATGCGATGCCGATTTTGCGCACCGTCACAATCAGTTTCGTATTATCCTTTACATTGCTTTCACTAATCTTGTTCAGTATTCCGTAAGGAATAATAAGGTTGTTAGACATCATGATCGACAGGGCTATGCTGGAGATGATGATCATAGATACACTGGCACTGAGTCCGCCTAAGAACACGATTACGGTAATGATATGCTGTCCGAACTTTTGCGGGATCAGGATAGAATACATCTCTGCATTGACCGATGCTCCCTTGAACAAAATATTGCCACCCCAGGCAACAGGGAAGACAAAAATATTGATGAGCAACAGGTAAAGCGGCACCAGCCATAAGGCCGTACGCAGGTGTTTCTCTCTCCTGTTTTCTACGATAGTAGTATGAAACTGTCTTGGCAGCAGGAAGATGGCCGACATCGACAAAAGACTCATCAGGCACCAGTTCAGCGCACCGGTAAGGCCACCTATACTATTCTTATGGGCAAAGTCGGAAAAGGTTGAAGCCTGTGCGTACAGGTCATCCCAGCCATTGAAGACACCATAGGTAACATAGATACCCAGCACTAAAAAGAAGATCAGCTTTAATATAGATTCTGCAGCAACGGCGGCAATGACACCTACTCTCTTTTCAGAAGCATCGACATATTTCGTGCCGTAATAAGAGGAAAAAACCGTAATCAGCGCAACGACATAAGTAGCTGAATCGGTGAATATATTATTGCTGTTGGCCGTGTGCGACACCAGGTGAAAGGTATCTGATATAGCCTTGATCTGCAAGCCGATATAGGGCACAATTGCAGCAGCGCAAATGAGGGTAATCAACGCGCCCAGCGAACGGCTGTTGCCATAGCGCAAAGAGATAAAATCGGCAATACTACTGATCTTATTCACCCTGGAGATGCGTATAATCTTAGCATTAATTATTATCCATGCCGGTATGATAATGATGGGGCCAATATAGATCGTCAGGTATTCCAGCCCTCTTGTGGCGGCCACACCTATACTGCCGTAATAGGTCCAGGCAGAACAATACACCGCAATGGATAAGGAGTAGATATACGGGTTATTTACCCAGAATGGCTTCCGGCTTTTCTCTGCTACACTGGCTATAAAAAACAGCAATACCAGATACAGTAATACTAATATAAATAATCCGACGCTATTCATTATATCTTTTAACAACAAAAAAAGTGATCGCAATGGAAGCTATCCATACCATGAAAATATACGCATAGATCATGGGAATGCCGATAACCTTATCCGCTTTATCAAACAGCAGTATGATGGGTACATTGAGCAGTATAAAAATAATGATGCTCACCAATACCAGCTTCTGTTCATGTCTCTTTTTCATCCTTTGGGAAAGTCCATCCGGGCAGTTTCGGATTCAATTCTTAAATGTACAAAAATCAAGGGAAAGCCGGGGAAAAAATCTTTAGAATTCCCCGGCATTTTCTTTTATTTACCGGTTTACTTTTCCAGCGAATATTCACCCTGCAGGGCGTAGTATCCGAAGATGAGTAAACCTCCTACAATAATGGGGGTAAGCAGGGATAAAATAATGATCCCGAATACCAGGTCGTCCTGGCTACCGGAACTGATCTTAGGCAGTCCGAACTGGAAGATACAGAAGTATCCTGCGGCTAAGGCCAGTAATATCCATACAATGCCGAATGCTTTTCTGATGGCGTTCATAAAATAATATTTTTTGAATGATTGAATGTTGATTTAATCTTTGACACTTTTATCCTTGCCATTAATGTACAGCACACCTATCACCAGGCAAATGGCTGCAATAATGATCGGATACCATAAACCCTGCAGGTACCAGTCCGGATTGCCCGCCTTCTGTGCACTGCTTACAAAATAGGTGGCTACGAAAGGCAGCAATCCACCGAATACCCCATTACCGATATGGTATGGTAAAGACATGGACGTGTAGCGGATACGTATCGGGAACATCTCTACCAGGAAGGCGGCAATCGGGCCGTACACCATGGTTACGAATACTACCTGTATAAATACCAGGAAGATCAGGGTCCACTTGTCCGAATCATTAACCGTAATCGATTTAGTCACTTTGGCTGCAATTGGTTTGGCAGCAGGATCGGCCTGGATGTGTACCACGCTATCCTTTTTCAACTCGGTACCATCGGTATAGGTACTGATACTGCTGTAGGTGGTGAGCTGGTCTCCCTCATGTTTAGGATCGGCTTTAGTCGTAACTTTCTGGCTAATCCCGTTTTCGGTCAGGGTCTTTTTCGTAACATCTGTAGTGGCAAACATTTTACTGTATATAGGCCGGTAGCATACAATAGCGATAGCCATACCCAGCATCATAATTATCTTGCGCCCGTAGCGATCCGATAAGGCACCAAATACTACGAAAAGTGGCGTACCCATGAGTAAGGCGATGGCCATCAGCGAATCTACCTGGGCACTGTTTATGTTCATTACTTTCTGCAGGAAGCTCATGGCATAGAACTGGCCGGTATACCATACCACGCCCTGCCCCATAGCCGCACCAAACAGAGCCAGCAGCACAAATTTGAAGTTAAAGCGGTTACCGAAACTTTCTTTCAGCGGATTCTTGGAAGTCTTTCCTTCTTCCTTGGCTTTCGCAAACAATGGAGACTCCTTCATATTCTTACGGATGATGTAAGATACCCCAACCATTAAAATAGATATCCAGAACGGCACGCGCCAGCCCCAGCTGTCAAAAGCCTCGGCAGATAAGGTTTTCTTGGTAATGAGGATCACGATCAGCGACACGAAAAGTCCGATCGTAGCCGTAGTCTGTATCCAGGAGGTCCAGTAACCGCGGCGATTGGGTTGTGCATATTCGGCTACATAAGTTGCAGCGCCGCCATATTCACCACCCAGGGCCAGTCCCTGTAAGAGGCGTAGTAATAATACCAGTACCGGTGCCAGGAAACCAATCGTTTCATAACTGGGTATACAGCCAATCAGGAAGGTAGCACCACCCATGATGAGCAGGGTAACCAGAAAGGTGTATTTACGACCGATGATATCGCCCAGACGGCCAAAGAATAAGGCGCCGAAAGGTCTTACTACAAAACCGGCTGCAAAAGTGGCCAGTGTGGACAAGAAGGCAGCAGTAGGATTGGCAGAAGGGAAAAACTTATCGGCCAGTACCACAGCAAGACTTCCAAATATGTAGAAATCATACCATTCAATGAGGGTACCTAAAGAGGAAGCGGTGATCACGCTCCAGATCGTTTTATTTTGCTGGCGGGTCTCCGCCTTAGAATATTGCTGACTCATAATAATCTGTTGTGGTTTATAGATAAACTTGGAATTGAACGGTGAGCTCACCTTTAGCCGTAGGCTTGGCGGTAGTAGAGGTATATACCGGACGGGTGCTGTACTGGGTAGAGATTTTGGCATGATGACCGCTGATCAGCCAGTTGGCACCTATATCAAACTGGGTGGAAGCATGCTCCAGGGCTTCGAACTGCTTATGCGTAACCGCGCCGAAGGGTTGGATGCGCAGTTTGGCTGCAGGATTTTTACAAGGCAGCATAAATCCGGCCTGTACATGGGCAATGCTTCCGGTTCCGATGGTGGGCTGCAGGTTGCCGGCACCAGCTATGGCACGGCTGCCGGTATAGGTCGTATCATTTCCGGCTATATTCATAATACCCAGGTTGCGCAGGTAATTAGGACCGAAATCGTAATGATAATATACACCGTATACATTAATAGCCATATTCTTTGCCTTATCTCCTACCGGCAATTCGGCAAATACATCGGCAGATAATAAGGTAATATCATGTTTGGACGTTACCCCATTCACCATAGAGCGCGTGCCTTCGGGCTGACGGTAAAAACCCGCACCTATATTGAAGATTTTCTTTGTGCCTAAATAAGTGCCTACTTTATACGGTAGTGCATTGGATTCGATGTCGCAGAACTGGTATTCTACATAACCGGCCTGAGACCATTTCGATTTTCCATTATTATCTACAGCAATAGCGGTGGCATCGCTGGTGGCATTTACGGGGCTAAGGTTGGTGGCAAATGGTTTATTGACGCTGAAACGGTACTCCAGCCGATCCCATTTACCTTTAGCAAAAATACCCATCTGGCGGGCAAACTGGTCAGAATTGTCGATCAGTGGCCAGTTGAATATCTGCGCATCGACGAGCAGGAAGTTGAGTGTAGAGGCCATTGTCGCGCGGGACAAACCGGTATAGTAATGTAAACCAGCCCCTATAGATAAACTGAATTTTGATTTTTCGGTGGGCTGTACCACTGCATATTCATTCCAGGCATCGTGAAAGAACATACCCGGCTTTTTGCCCTGTCCGTAGCCACCGGTACCGGAGGTTCCAGCAGCGCCTCCATTGATGAAGGTCTGGTTATTGATCCCGAAGTGAGTAACTATAGTAAACCGTTTGGAGATCTGTGCCATGGCCAGGAAGCGCAGGCGGCGGTTGCCGATGCTCCAGCTGTTATCTTCCGGCACACCGGCTACGGCACTACCCGGGTTGTTCTGGGTATTCCGGAGCCAGATCTGGTTCCAGGTAATGAAGCGGATATATTTAGAGCCGTCCTGGTTCACATTGAGTTTGATACCAGAGCCATAATCCGAAAATCCTTGTGCAAAGAGGGTTTGGGACAGAAGCAAACCAGAAATTGCGAGCGCTATTTTCTTCATTTTTCTATGTTTAAAATTGTTATACGATTGCAATACGAATTTGTAAACAATATCCAACAAAGTGAAAAATGATATATATTTCTGTAAAGAAGTATAGTTATTTCTTAAACCGCTCCCATTTGATCAGCATAAACTTATCTCCGAACTCGGTGATGATAAAGCCTGCTCCCTTAAGATTTTCATTATTCTGTACAAATTCCACCAGTTCTTCCTGGCTGAATACCTTGTAACTGGGGTGGTATTGTGCCTGTCCCGGACGGGAAATGCCATACTCTTTGACCCAACCACTGATGGCGGTATGAGACACGCCAATGATGCGCTCAATCTCCCGGAAACTAAGGCCCTCCAGATACAGCTGTAATGCCTTTGTAACATAATAATCATCAATCTTTTTACCCAGCTTATCTACCGTAAAATAGTAGGCGCATTCTTTGCAGTAAAACCGCTGCCGGTCTTTCACAATTCCACTCTTGACGATATGCTGTCCGGCACATTTGGGACACTTTTTTGGGTTCATATATACTATTTTAGCAAAACTATACCTAATTAGCAATTATATATAATTTTAAGTATAATTTCATCAATGGCAACAGATAGATAATATCCTATACAGCTATTGATAAACGGAATTTCATATGCTGAATAATAAACCGTAAATTTGCAGCCTCATTCACAAATCATTTCGTTTTATAATGAATCTATTTTCGCAATTACAGCACGAGTTTCAAGGCCGTCATATTGGGCCTGATGCAGCTCAGACTAAGGAAATGCTTGCTACTATCGGTATTGATAGCATAGATGCTTTGATTGACAAAACCATCCCTTCTGCTATCCGCATGACGACGGATCTCAACCTGCCGCCGGCGCTGAGCGAACAAGATTACTTAAGAATGCTGAAGAGTGTTTCCCTGAAAAACAAAGTCTTCAGAACGTACATCGGACAAGGATATTACGATACCGTAACGCCTTCCGTTATTTTAAGAAACGTTTTTGAAAATCCAGGTTGGTATACACAGTATACTCCATACCAGGCTGAGATCTCTCAGGGTCGCCTGGAGAGCTTACTGAACTACCAGACTATGGTGAGCGACCTGACGGCATTACCTATTGCCAACGCTTCCCTGCTGGACGAGTCTACTGCTGCTGCAGAGGCAATGTCTATGTTTTTCCATGCGGCAAACAAATCTGTCAGCAATCCAGAAAAACCAAAATTCTTCGTTGACAAACATACGTTCCCTCAAACGAAAGATGTAATCACCACAAGAGCTACCCCACTGGGTATCGAACTGGTATTCGGCGATTACAAAACCGTTGCGATCGATGATACGTTCTTCGGAGCTATTGTTCAGTATCCTAATGGTTTAGGTTCTGTTGAGGATTATACTGCTTTCGTTGAGAAAGTACATGGTGCAGGTGGTTATGTTGCTTTCGCAACGGATCTGCTGGCCCTGACTTTATTAACCCCTCCGGGTGAGCTGGGTGCTGATGTAGCCTTAGGTTCTGCACAGCGTTTCGGTGTACCGCTGGGATTCGGTGGTCCGCACGCGGCATTCTTCTCTTGTAAGGATGAATTCAAACGCAGCATTCCGGGTCGTATCATCGGTGTAAGTATCGATGCACAAGGTGGCCGTGCTTTACGTATGGCTTTACAAACCCGTGAGCAGCACATCAAACGCGAAAAAGCAACTTCTAATATTTGTACTGCACAGGCATTACTGGCCAATATGGCTGCAATGTATGCAGTATTCCACGGTCCAAAAGGCCTGAAAGCGATTGCTTCCCGTGTACATATCTTGGCTCAGACTTTAGCTAAAGCACTGAAAGAGAACGGACACGAGCTGGTATCTGATTCATTCTTTGATACTGTTACTATTGTAACCAACAAAGGTGCGATCATCCAGAGCCAGGCAGAAAAAGCAGGTATCAACTTCCGTTATATCGGCGACCATATGGTGAGTATTGCCTTAGATGAAACAACTTCATTTGAAGACCTGGCTGATATCATCAACATCCTGAACGATGTTGTGGAAGCAGTAAGCTACGATGCAAGTGACGATCAGTTAATGGCTAATATCCCAGCTAACCTGGTACGTACTTCTGACTACCTGACCCATACTAACTTTAACAGCCACCACAGTGAAACCCTGATGATGCGTTATATCAAGTCTCTGGAAAATAAAGACCTGAGCCTGAATACGAGCATGATCTCTCTGGGTAGCTGTACCATGAAGCTGAATGCAGCTACTGAAATGATTCCGCTGAGCTGGTCTCACTGGAGCAAAATGCACCCGTTTGCACCAAAAGAGCAGACACAGGGCTACCTGCACATCATTAAAGAACTGGAAGCATACCTGGCTACCATCACCGGATTTGCCGGTTGCAGCGTGCAGCCAAACAGTGGTGCGAATGGTGAATACGCAGGTCTGCTGTGTATCCGCGCATACCACGAAAGCAGAGGTGAAGGCAACAGAAATATCATGCTGATCCCGATCTCTGCGCACGGCACCAACCCTGCATCTGCAGTAATGGCGGGCTACAAAGTGGTTGTGGTAAAAGCACATGAAAACGGTTATATCGATGTAGAAGATCTGAAAGCTAAGGCTGAACAATACAAGAATGACCTGGCGGGTATCATGATTACCTACCCTTCTACTTACGGTATTTTCGAAGAAAGTATTAAAGATATTACCCGCATCATTCACGAGAATGGCGGACAAGTATATATGGATGGTGCGAATATGAATGCACAGGTTGGCCTGACGGCTCCTGGCTTCATCGGAGCAGACGTTTGTCACCTTAACCTGCACAAAACCTTCGCTATCCCTCACGGTGGTGGTGGTCCGGGTGTAGGTCCAATCTGTGTGGCAGAACACCTGATCCCATTCCTGCCTAGCCATGTAATCAACGAAAACGAACTGAAAGGTAAGCCTAGCTATGCAGTATCTGCTGCGCCATTCGGTTCTGCTTCTATCCTGCTGATCTCTTATGCGTACATCCGTATGCTGGGTGCCACCGGTGCTAAAGCAGCTACTCAATATGCCATCCTGAATGCGAACTACATGAAAGCACGCCTGAAAGATGCATATGAGATCCTGTATACCGGCTCTAACGGTACTTGTGCACACGAGTTTATCGTAGACCTGAGACCATTCAAGAAAACTGCTGGTATCGAAGCAGAAGATGTAGCAAAACGTCTGATGGACTATGGTTTCCACGCTCCTACTATGAGCTTCCCTGTACCAGGCACGATCATGATCGAGCCTACAGAAAGTGAAGACAAAGGTGAGCTGGACCGTTTCTGTGACGCAATGTTATCGATCAGAGCAGAGATCAAAGCTATTGAAGAAGGTCGTATGGATACTACAGACAACCCGCTGAAAAATGCGCCGCATACACAGCATGTTGTTATCAGCAGCGAGTGGAACCATGGCTATACAAGAGAAGAAGCGGTTTATCCTTTACCATATATCAAAGAGGCTAAATTCTGGCCTACTGTGGGTCGTGTAAACAATACACATGGTGACCGTAACCTGATCTGTACCTGTGAGCCGATCGAAAGCTATATGGAAGCTTAATCAGTTTTCAATTAAATATCATAATATAACAAATACTACTCATCATTGGGTAGTATTTGTCGTTTATGGTATATTACATCCTGAAACATTTACTTCTATTTAATTAAAATGACTATGATCAAACAAAGCTTGCTGGCAGTGGCCCTGCTCGCTGCTTGCACTACCGCACAGGCACAATTTACCGTGGGCGCACAATACGGCCTTACCATCTCCCGGACCGATGTGACACCCAACGGGACTAATAATCATTATGGCGTTTATGGTGAGTGGCAATCCGGTTTCAGATTTCTGTCTCTTGCCCTCAGCTGGAATGCCGGTACTTTAAGCGGAGGCAATAAGGAGACGGCAAATGATCTGTATTACAGCAATAAGTATAACCAGGGTGATCTGCAGCTGAAAGTGTATCCTTTACGCACCTTTGGCAAAAGTGACTCCAGCCGCGCCCTGTACTATCTGTCGGGGGTTTATGCAGCGGGTGGATTCGGGCTTATTGGCAGCACAACTACCATACATGAAATACCCAATGGCAATTTCCGCTACCAGGGTAATTATAGTGGTGTAAACAGCGTTATACCGGTTTCTTTCGGTATCGAAATCCCATTGCGTAAGGCTTTTCAGCAGAAAGGACTCAGCCTTAATTTCAAATACCAGATCAATTACTGCATGAGTGATAAAATAGATGGGTACGATCCGGATCTGGCATCCAACAAAAACAAGGATGTTTACAATATGGCTACTTTCGGATTGAGCTATAGCTTTTAGCCAATAGCCATCAGAAGTGTACTTATCTGGGCTAAACAGCCGGAAATTTAGCGCCCTTATGGGCTAGAAGGGAGATACCCGATCAACCCGTACAATAGTCCAGAATGGCTGCAATTCCCTTGCAGGTCATTATAAAATAATAAAGCAGCCGTTTGATACGGCTGCTTTATACATCATTATTTGTCTTAACAGATTAAGCTTCTTTTACTACCTGGAAGTGCTTTTTCATCGCATCGATCAGGCCGGTAGAAATAACTTTCTCCGCGCTGCGGATCATTGCCTTGAATGCAATGGCATTAGAGATACCATGACCAATCATAACCGGTGCATTGATACCCAGAATAGGTACACCACCGTATTGCTCATAGTTAAAGCGCTCCAGCAAAGGATCATGGATCTTATCGCGCTTCTTGAACAGGTCATATACAGACTCTGCCATTTTAAGTACAATATTACCGGTAAATCCTTCACAAACGGCTACTCTTGCTCTTTCGCCAAAGATGTCTCTGCCTTCTATATTGCCAATAAAATTAATGGCCGTATTTTCTTTCAGCAAAGGATAGGTAGCCTGGCACAGGATATTTCCTTTACCTTCTTCCTCTCCCAGGTTCAGCAGACCCACTTCCGGTTGCTTAATGCCCAGTACATACTCTGCATACAGTGCGCCTAATACGGCAAACTGATTCAGGTGTTCCGGTTTACAATCAGCATTGGCACCAACGTCGAGCAGTAAATTGTATCCTTCATCTTCTCTGGGTACCAGAGAAGCAATTGTAGGACGCAATACGCCTTCGATCGGGGCTACGGTATACATAGCACCTACCAGCATAGCACCGGTGTTACCAGCGCTTAAGAATGCATCAATTTTACCTGCTTTCAACATACCAAATCCCATAGCAATGCTGGATTGTTGTTTCTCCTTCAGCGCTTTGGTCGGATGTTCATTCATTTCAATCACCTGAGGAGCATGCACAAATGTGTATCTGCCGGAATACGAGTCCAGTGAGGACAGGTATTCCTTGCATGCATCTTCATTTCCTATCAACACTAAATGACTATCGGCAAATTCCTGGAAATAAGCCAATGCTCCCAGTACCGCTTCTTTAGGGGCTAAGTCGCCACCCATCAAATCGAGCCCTATATTCATCATAATATAATTGGTGTGCAATATTTAGTATGATATAAAATAAAAATGTTGGTAAAATTTCCCTTACCAACATTTTTATATATTATTCAGCAGTATCTGCAGTCTCTGTGGTAGCGTTATCAATAACTACTTTACCACGGTAGTACATTTTACCTTCGCTCCAGTGAGCGCGGTGGCGTAAATGTGATTCTCCAGTAGTTGCATCTGTACTGATTGTAGCTGCTACAGCTTTGTAATGCGTACGACGCTTAGCTCCTCTTTGTGCAGAATGACGACGTTTAGGATTTGGCATGATTTCTAGATTTTACTTATTGATTAATTCTGATTATTATTATTTTTAAAGGCATCAAGGCCCTTCCAAATATTATTTTTTTGTTGTTCTTTAGCGGCTTCTTCATCTTCCTCAGCCTGCTGCTGACTCATCTTATCCAACAGGGCCAGATTGTCTTTGTTGCAGGTTGTATTGCCTTCTGCATCATCCGGGTGAATGCGCTGCATCGGAATACTCAGCAAGATGAATTCATAAATCCATTCTGAAAGATCAATAACCGTTTCATTTTTGGAGAGGAATACAATATCACCATCATCTTCTGTTTCATCCTCGTCTTCCATCGTATGGTCTCTCAACTTCACGATCAGGTCAAATTCGTCCCATAAAGGCAGGGTGAAAATCTCACCGCAACGATCACAGGCTACATCAACGCTGCCATTAATATCGAACTTTAAGGCAAGAAAATCAGGGTGCTTATCCAATGTAACAGTTGCCTGTACATTTACGGCTTCCAGATCTTCTGCTTCCGCTCCGATCAGTTCAAAAAACGGTTTCCCAATCTCGTAATTATAGGTATGAACGCCATTTTTTAAACCTACATATGCTATTTCAAACTCTCTGTGGTACCTCATACACAATACTACACTAAAATTAGGTTTGCAAAGGTAAATATTTTTTTCGATATTACATCAATTTATTTCTTTTCCTCAGATATTGTTGTAAAATTACATCCATCGAGGTGTTGATATCGCAGGCTACGAGGTCTATATTGTATTGTGCACAACGCTCGTAAAGCCGCTCGTGGTAAGCTTTTAGCTGCGACAGATACTCGTCCCTTACCTGCTCCGGTTTCAGCTTTATTTTTTGACCGGTCTCCATATCTACAAATTCATAAGGGCGGTTTTCAAAAGCAAAATCCCATTCTGTTCTCCCCTCTCCTACATGAAATACGATCACTTCATTCTGCTGATGCTTCAGGTGTTGCAGGGAATCATAAAATGCTTCTTCCCTGGAGAGGTCATCCATAAAGTCACTGAACACCATAACCAGTGATCGCTTGGGCATCGTTTCTGCTATATGATGCAGTACCTCAGGAAGGTTGGTCTGCCCTTCGATCGACGGAGCAATGAGTAACTTTTCCATCTCTGTAATCAGCATCTTATAATGCCGCTCACTGGACTTTATCGGAGAAGACCAGTATACCTGGTCGGCAAACAACTTAAGGCCCGTAGCATCCAGCTGTTTGCTCAATAACTGCATCAGTGCGGCGGCGGCGAGACAGGAAAAATACAGTTTATTCATTCCCTCGGCCGGGAAACGCATGGATGCAGAGGTATCCAACGCAATGCAACATTTCAGATTGGTCTCTTCTTCAAACTTCTTTATGAACATTTTGTCGCTCTTGCCATAAACCTTCCAATCTATGTACCGCAGGTTATCGCCAGGGTTATACAACCGGTGCTCGGCAAACTCGACAGAAAAGCCATGAAATGGGCTTTTATGCAGGCCAATAATAAACCCTTCGACCACTTGTCGGGCCAGTAACTCCAGGTTTCCGGTATCAAAAGGCTGGTTCAGTTGCATGGGCTTAAAGTTAAGACGAGTTTCGCAATAAATGATGAAGAAATCAAGAAATCAAAAAATCAACAGTCAACATGCAAAACTTATGCTTTTCTTTAAGAGATATTTAGTCCAAACAAAAAAAGCCAAAAACCGTATTACGATTTTTGACTTTTGCATTTTCACTTTTGCTTTATGCTTCCTTACGCTCCTGCGCCCATTCCGAGCGGTGTTTGCGTAAAGGATGATCTTTGGATTTATTGAAGATTTTAACGCCATTCTCGCGACCGGCACGGCGTTCGCGCTGCTCTTCTACCGGCAGGTGATACTCGTCTGTACATTCGGCACTGCAACAGCCATCGTATGTGGCTTTACATTGCTCACATTGGATAAACAACAAGTGGCAGCCATCATTATTACAGTTGGTATGGGTATCGCAAGGGGCACCGCACTGGTGGCATTCCGAAATAATATCTTCGGTAATGCGCTCGCCCAGGCGTTCGTCAAATACAAAGTTTTTCCCGATAAACTTTACCGGCAAGCCTTGCTCTTTTGCTTTACGGGCATATTCAATAATACCGCCTTCTACATGAAAGATGTTTTCAAAACCCTGGTGCATCATATAGGCACTAGCTTTCTCACAGCGGATGCCGCCGGTACAGTACATTACAATATTTTTATCCTTCTGGCCTTTCAGCATTTCTGCCGCCATAGGCAACTGCTCTCTGAAGGTATCAGAAGGTACTTCTATAGCTCTTTCAAAATGCCCCACTTCATACTCGTAGTGGTTACGCATATCTACAAAGATGGTTTCCTTATCCTCAATCATCTTATTTACCTCATCCGCCTTCAGGTATTTACCCACGCGGGACAGGTTGAAGGTGGGGTCATCAATTCCATCGGCAACGATCTTATTACGCACTTTAAGGCGCAGTACCCAAAACGATTTGCCGTCATCATCCACCGCAATATTCAGGCGGATGCCATCCAGTTCAGCAGCCTGACTGTACAGAATGGTTTTGAAGGACTCGAAATTACTTTGCGGTACGCTGATCTGCGCGTTGATACCTTCCTGGGCAACATAAATACGACCAAAAACCTTGATCTGTTCAAATTTGACATACAGATCATCGCGGAAAGCCTGGGGATCAGCAATAGGAAAATACTTGTAGAAAGAAACTGTTACGCGTGGCTCTGTTTCGGCCAGCATGCGCGCTTTCAGCTCTTCATTAGATACTCGGTTGTGTAACACTGGCATGGTGAACGTTCCTTGTTTTTAATGATTAGATTATAAAATGAGTGCAAAGGTACGATTTTTGGAAAAATACCCGAAAAACATGCATTCTGGTTAGTTAAATACTACAATCTGACTAACCCGATTCTGAAAAAGAAATGTTAATTTTGCTGACAAATAACCAAAGCAGCAACTTGACCATCCCTTTTGAACCTTACCTGTTCCGTATCCCGCTTAATGTGCAGGTAATTTCAGAATGCCTGGCATTCTCGGTTGGCTTCCGCTATTATGTTGTATCCAAGAAGTACTATGACGGAAATGCATCCGGCAACTATCGCCAGATAATTATCTGGGGTGCCACACTGGGCACTTTTCTGGGCGCCCGTATCATGGGATTTCTCGAAAATCCGTATGGCATACACCAGTTAAGGCAGATACTGATCCAGTTTAATGCCCGCTCCATTATGGGTGGCATTTTTGGGGCTATGCTCGGAATCAAACTTGTCAGAAAACTGGTAAAGGAAGAGCATCTTTCTTTTGACCTGTTTATCCTGCCCTTAATACTGAGTATTTTTATTGGAAGAGTCGGCTGTTTCTTAAACGGTACCAAAGACTTTACTTATGGTACAGAAACCGATTTCTTTATGGCAATGGACCTGGGCGATGGGCTATACCGGCACCCTATTGCGCTATACGAACTCGTATTCCTGGCATTGCTGTTCATCGGCATGCACCGCAACCGTCATACATTATGGCAGATCCCTGAACTGATGCTTACCATTTTCATGATGAGCTATTTCGGCTTCCGGTTCTGTATTGAATACCTCAAACCCAATGTGTTTTTCGTATATGGTCTGAGCAGTGTTCAATGGCTGTGTATAGGCTGCTGGATTTATTTCCTTCCGGCAATGTGCAGAAACCTGAAGCTGGTATTCGGCAAAATACCACTGCCCGGACTGGCAACACAGGTTACAGTCTTAGATGAGGAGTCTATAAGTGTTTAAAAAGAACAGTTTATATAAAATAATAAAGCCCTGCAATTGCAGGGCTTTATTATTTTATAAGGATGTTTTATTCTCCGTCTTTGGTTTTGTCTTCGTTCTTACTGCTGCTCTTTGGTTTTTTAGCTTTGGTAATCTTGAATACAATTTTGCCCGCTTCATCATCATAATCTGCAAGCGCCTGATCTCCCTCACCCAGTGTTCTGTTGAGGATCTCTTCTGCGAGCGGATCTTCCAGGTATTTCTGGATGGCGCGGTGTAACGGTCTTGCACCAAACTGCTGATCATAACCTTTTTCCACCAGAAACTTGCGTGCACTTTCTGTCAGGCTGAGCGAGAAGCCCAGGTCTTTCATACGTTTCAGCACGTTTTTCATAATGATGTCAATGATCACATTGATATGCTCTTCGCTCAGAGAGTTGAACACGATTACATCATCGATACGGTTAAGGAACTCTGGACTGAAGGTACGTTTCAGTGCTTTTTCGATCACTGCACGGTTATTGTCTTCTGAGTTAGACACCTTGGTAGATGTAGCAAAACCTACACCATCTCCGAACTCTTTCAACTGGCGTACACCAATGTTGGAGGTCATGATAATGATCGTATTTTTAAAGTCCACTTTACGTCCCAGACCATCGGTCAGCTGACCATCGTCCAGTACCTGCAACAGGATATTAAAGATATCCGGGTGTGCTTTTTCAATCTCATCCAGCAGTACTACAGAGTATGGTTTACGACGGATTTTCTCCGTCAGCTGCCCACCTTCTTCATAGCCTACATAACCCGGAGGGGCACCGATCAGGCGGCTCAGGGAGAATTTTTCCATGTACTCACTCATGTCAATACGCACCAGCGAATCTTCACTATCAAAGAGGTATCTGGCCAGTGAGCGGGCTAATTCTGTTTTACCCACACCTGTTGGCCCCAGGAAGATGAAGGAACCGATTGGCTTCTTAGGATCTTTCAGTCCTACACGGTTACGCTGAATGGCTTTCACCACTTTGCCCACCGCTTCGTCCTGTCCTACTACCACGCTTTGCAGGTCATCGGCCATACGGCGCAGTTTCTCGCTTTCGGCTTCCACCATGCGCATTACCGGTATACCGGTCATCATACTGATCACCTCTGCGATATCTTCTTCATGAATCGGATAGCGTTTGTTTTTCACTTCCTCTTCCCACTCTGCTTTGGCTTTTTCCAGCTCATCGCCGAGTTTCTTTTCCGTATCGCGCAGCGCAGCAGCTTCTTCAAACTTCTGGCTTTTTACTACTTTATTTTTTTCTACTTTAATCTCCTCGATCTTTTTCTCCAGATCCAGAACATTCTGAGGTACATCAATGTTTTTCAGGTGCACACGGGCTCCTACCTCATCCAGTACATCAATAGCCTTGTCCGGAAGCAGACGATCCGTCATATAACGTTCGCTCAGTTTCACACAAGCTTCTATTGCATCCTGATCATAACTTACGTTATGGAAGTCTTCATATTTCGGTCTGATGTTATTCAGGATCGTAATGGCCTCATCAATGCTAGGTGGCTCGATCAGTACCTTCTGGAAACGACGGTCTAATGCGCCATCTTTTTCAATATTGGTACGATACTCATCTAAAGTGGATGCACCGATACATTGCAGTTCTCCGCGCGCCAGGGCTGGCTTGAAGATATTGGAAGCATCCAGAGAACCGCTGGCACCACCGGCACCAACAATGGTATGGATCTCATCAATGAACAGGATCACATCTCTGTTTTTCTCCAGTTCATTCATGATGGCTTTCATGCGCTCTTCAAACTGTCCGCGGTATTTGGTACCGGCTACCAGTGCAGCCAGATCCAGGGAAATTACGCGTTTGTCGAACAGTACACGGCTTACTTTACGCTGAACAATGCGAAGGGCAAGACCTTCCACGATAGCAGTTTTACCCACACCAGGCTCACCGATCAGGATCGGATTATTTTTCTTCCTGCGGGAAAGGATCTGAGATACTCGTTCAATTTCTTTTTCACGACCTACGATCGGGTCCAGGCTGCCCATTTCTGCCAGACGGGTTACGTCGCGACCGAAATTGTCCAGAACAGGTGTTTTAGACTTGGCATTAGCGGTACCACCGGCAGGCGATTTAGGTTTTTGCGGTTCGTCTGCATCATAATCATCACCGCTTTCAGAGAAATCGGATTTGGTGGTCCAGTCTCCGAGTATGTGGGACAACTCTTCTACAAAACGCTCGTATGTTACCTGGTGGCTGTTCAGTATCTGGGTAGCCACGTTTTCTTTGTTTTTAAGAATAGACAGCATAAGGTGTTCTGGCTCTACCGTCTGGCTTTTCATGGCTTTTGCCTCCAGTACGGTAAAACGAATCACTTTTTCTGCCTGACGGGTAAGTGGTAAGGTGTTGGCACGGCTTGCAGGTCCGTCTCCTTTATCTTTAATTGCATTTTCCACTTCGCTCTTGATAGCGGGCAGGTCTGCATGCATCAGCGACAAGACCTGTATCGGTGCTCCAGCACCCTCGCGGAAAATACCTAACAATAAATGCTCTGTGCCTATAAACTGATTGCCTAAACGTAAAGCTTCTTCTCTGCTGTAAGAGATGATATCCTTTACTTTCGGCGAGAAATTAGAATCCATCAGATAAAATATTTAAATCGTTAAAACAATATCCAAGCTTCACAAATCTTGAACCAAATTCGCTATTGCTAAGATAACGATATAAACAACTCAAAAATCATACTAAAGTAAATTTAGCGTCATTTTGGCTTATTTCAGGAAGGCTCCGGTAACTTTTTCTTCTTCGCAGGTGACAATAATATGCTCCTGTATTGTGGAAGCAATGGAGTAACCAATAATGTCTGCCGTAACAGGAAAGTTTTTATGCTTACGATCCACTAATACAGCAATTTGTATCTTTTTAGGTTTGTGGTCCAGTAAAGGCCTGATGGCATATAAAAGGGTCTTGCCGCTCATGGCTACATCGTCTACAACAATCACTGTTCTGTTCTTCAGATCAGATTGCAGCTGCGGTGTAAAATCATACACTTTTTTCTTATCAATCTCCAGTGTTTCAAACTGTACTTTCAGCGGACTGATCTCCTCCAGGATGCGCTTCAGGTTAGCTGCCACTACGGCACCACCGCTTTCAATACCTAACATCACAATCTCTTTCTCTCCACTGTTTTGTTCCCATATTTCATAAGCCATTCTCTTCAGCTTATGCTCGATCTGTGTTACGGATAAAATAGGTATTTCCATTGTTTGATAAATCGTTTTGTTGCTTGTCTACAAAAATAGAATAAATACGGCTTATCGGGAGATATTTATTGGATAGGTTTCGCAGTGCATCTGGTTATGGATCACACTATGGTTGAATAACTGCAACAAGGCCTGCAGGTATCGCTGGCGGTTGTAAAAGGTATCTGTAGCCTGCACCTGTGTAAAGATGTTCTGCTGGTCTTTCATATCGGCCGGAAAGCGGTATACTTCTTTAATATCTGTCTCTTGCGTTTTCATATGCCAGTCGCCGATAATTGTATTGTAATTGCCACTGAGATTGGTAATGAAATAGCGCGGCGCAGCTGTATCCAGCGCACTGTTACCAAAGGCAAAAAACGGCTTATGGTAATGCAGGTAATCCATAACAGTAGGCAGAATATCAATCTGTTGTACAAGGATACTATCTCTCCTGGACTGTGTATGCTGTTGCGGATCGAACAGGATGACCGGCACCTGGTAACGGCCCAGAAAATCGGTATAAAAACGATCCGGCGCAAATGGCGAACAGTGGTCTGCCGTAATGACAAAAACCGTATTGTTATACCAGGATTGGCGGGATGCGGTTTCAAAAAAGCGACGCAGGGCATAATCGGTATAGCCGATACTGGCCTCTATACCCAAACGCCCTTGCGGGAACTTGCCGGCATACTGTGCCGGAATGCTAAAGGGCGGATGAGAGGATAGTGTAAACACAGCTCCCATAAATGGTTGCGGCATAGCACTTAACTGCTTTGAAACAAATTGCAGAAAGGGCTCATCATAAATCCCCCAGGTGCCATCATAGTCTTTTTCATTATGATACTCATAGCGACCAAAATACTGTTCAAAACCTGCATTGGCTGCATAGGTATCAAAGCCCATACTGCCATTGGTGCCTCCGTGAAAGAATGCGGTTTTATAGCCTTCTTCCTGCAGCAGGCCAGCAATAGAAGTAAACTTATTATTGCTGTACACAGAGGTAATGATCGGTCCCTGCATCATGGCAGGTATGCCGGAAAGGATAGCAGGAATACCCTCATTGGAGCGTAGTCCGTTTGCATAAGCATTGGTATAGGCTATGCTATTTCTGCTCAGGCTGTCCAGAAAGGGAGTGTAACTGTGGGCATCACCCAACCCGGTAAATACGCGGGAAAAACTTTCCAGGATGATCACCACTACATTCTTCCGCTGAAAGGGCTGATCTGTTGCATATTGCTTAACCGGGTGAATGAGTTTATCGGCCTCTTCGGCGGACATAAATTCATACTCTTTCAGTCGGCTGCTCTCTGCAGAAGTAATAATACTGAAAGGTGTATTCAGCACCAGCCCTATTTTTTCTACCGGCAGGTAGCTGATGGCATTGCGTGCATTTACTGGTACCAACTGAGTGCCTCCCCGCATGGCCAGTACTACCAGTCCGGCGGTAAGTGCAATCATGACGAGCTTGGTCCCGAAGTATTTTTTGCCCTTTAGTTTAGGGAATCTTAATTGTTCAAATAAGTCATATTGCGCACCAATAACCCTGTTGATCCTGCGGTGACCGTACCATAGCAGGCCGATCAATACAACAGCCAATAAAGGCACATACCAGTAAGATACAATATAGCCCGGCAGTATGCTGACAAAATCGCCTTTGGTGAAGATCAGGTCGAAGATCTCTATGGTAGCGCGCTTGCGGTTAAAACGGAAGTATACCCAGTCGCTTACTTCAAACAAAATAGCCACGATATTGGGTAGCCAGAAAGCCCATTCGATCACCCGGCGCCATACCTTGCCAGGCTTATGCCCGGAAAAAATCAGCATCAGCAATATCCACAGACTATTGATGAAAGCAATGGCCGACAGATCGAATCTGAGACCTCCCTGCAATGCCTGTCCCCATTCTGCCCTACTTACTGCACCGATCTCATCATAGTTAAACGCATAAAACAGCCCCCGGAATATAGCATAGGCCAGGAGCAGCAATAAAACATGCAACAGGATGGAACGCAGGGTAAGACGGAAATAAGACATAAACAATGCGGGACAAGTAAGACTAAAAATGTTGCCTGCTTTCCGATCGGGACCGGCAGACAGGCAACATCATTATGTAATCAGTTTGTATTAAGGATGCAGGCTTTTGTATTTGGCCTTCACTTCATTTAAGTGTTGTATGAATTTTGACACAGAAGGATCGTATTGGTATCCTTTAGGATGCAGCTGTACATCGTTCTCATCAATGAAGAAGTAGTAAGGCTGTGTATTGGAGTTGAAACGGGTAGCCTGGAAATCTTCATTCTTATCGCCTACCGTTACTACTCTTGCACCTAATATTTTAGAATCATACTGTTCTGCTTCCGGCAATACTTCTCCGTCAAAATCGCAGTATAAAGAAACAATCACGAAGTCTTCTTTCAGCATCTTCATCACCTGTGGATCGGACCATACCTGGCCTTCCATCTTACGGCAATTGATACAGTTGATGCCTGTAAAGTCCAGCATCAGCGGCTTGTTCAGTTTCTTCGCTGCGGCTTTCGCCTCTTCCAGATCGAAGAAAGTAACCAGACCATATTTCTTAGCTACTTCCGGCTCATAAATCGCCAGTTTGTCTACAAATTTTACCGGTTTTATACCATCAAGGCCATCATGCCCGCCAGCTGCAGCAGTACTACCGCCGCTACCTATGATGAAATCCTGTGTACCCATTGGCGGTACGAAAGAGCTCACTGCTTTCAGCGGAGCACCCCACATACCCGGAATCAGGTATACGGCAAAGGCCAGTGCAGATAAGGCCAGTAATAATCTAGGCACACCCAGGTATTCTACACCAAAGTGATTTTTAGGCAGTTCTGAATCATGTTTGAAGCGCAGCTTACCCAACAGGTAGATACCCAGTAAAATAGCCAGGATTACCCAGATCGCGATAAAGATCTCGCGGTCCAGTAAACGCCATCCTCTGGACAAATCGGCATTGGATAAGAATTTCAGGGCAAGACCTAACTCCACAAAACCTAAAGTTACTTTTACCGCATTCTGCCATCCGCCTGGTTTTTCCAGGTTCTTCAGGTAAGAAGGGAACATCGCAAATAAGGCAAATGGTAAAGCAATACCCAGACCGAAGCTGGAGAAGCCTACAAGCGGACCTACACGACCACCCTTGCTCGCCAGTACGGCAATACCACCAATAAAGGCAGAAGTACAGGAGAAAGACACGATAACCAGTGTCAGTGCCATAAAGAAGATACCACCATAACTGTTGGCATTGGATTTAGAGCCGATCTTATTGGTCCAGGAAGAAGGTAAAGTCAGTTCGAACGCACCCAGGAAGGAGAAGGCAAAGATCAGGAATACAGCGAAGAAGAACAGGTTGGCGATCCAGTTGGTCGACAGGTTGTTCAGCGCATTGCCCCCGAAAATAGCCGTAATAGCCATACCCAGTATTGCGAAGATGATAATGATAGAAAGAGAATATACCAATGCATATTTCAGCCCCTGAGAACGGCTGGACACTTTCTTGGTAAAGAAGCTTACCGTAATCGGAATCATAGAATAGATACATGGTGTAACTACTGCTGCCAGACCGGCACCCAGACCTGCCAGGAAGATCATCCACAGCGATTCCGGAATCACTTTGTTGTCACCATTGCCATCAGACTTGGATTTATCTTTATCCGCATCTTTATCTGCAGGTGCGGCCGTTTGTGCCACAGAAGCTGCCGGCTGGTCCTGTACGGTATCAGTACCGGCGGCAGCCATAGCGCTACCCGCGGTGTCTGCATCGGTTTTGGTCGTATCGTTTACGGCAACAGCATCTGTGATATCAAAAGAAAATGATTTGGTTTTAGGAGGTAAGCATTGTGATTCATCACAAACCTGGTATGTATATGTACCGGCTACTTTCGTATTGCCTTTAACCTCTACAGACTGTATATAGCTTACATTATGTTCGAAGTAGTGCTCCAGACCTTCTTCTCCGTCAAAATCTTTGCTGATCTTGTTACCGTTTTCAGAAGTCTTTCCTACTATTTTCACATCCTTATTCGGATTGAATTTAAAACGAGGTGGCACTAATAATCCATCACCACCAGGGTTGAAGGACCAGATATGCCAGTGTTCAGCCAGCTTCAGTTTAAAGACAAGGTCATATTTATTATCACCTTTCTTTTTTACTTCGAAAGACCAGTTAGTAGGGTCTTTAACGATCTGGGCCTGAGTTGCGACGGTGAACAAGAGTGCCGCGAACAAGAATAGAATTCTTTTCATTAATGTAAAATAAACGGTATGTAATTTTTTTGGTTTTGCAATTTAGTAAAATAAATTTAATACTTGGTCATGCCATTTTACTTATTGCTTTGCTCCAGCAGTTCGATCAGCTGTGGCTCATCGGGTTTTACAATGTAGTATGCTCCTATTTTCCCCTTGGTAGTCAAGACCATATATCTTGGAATCCAGTTCAGGTCTATGTAATTATTGAACTTATTTTTCCAGCCGGCTTTAAACCAATAATTCTCTTTTCCTGCCAGTCCATGCTTCGCCATACTGGACTTCCAGGCGCTATCGGAACGGTCCAGTGACAAATAAATAAAGGCCGCTTTGGGGTATTTCTGAGACAAAGCCTTGCTTTCCTCCATTACGGCAATACAATCTTTGCACCACCCGGCCCAGAGATCGAGTACTACTGTTTCTTTCTTATGCTTCTTCAATACATCGCCCATGGTGAGGGAATCGCCACCAGGTGTATATACGTATTGGGTCAGGGCTTCTTTGCTGAAACCTGTTTTCATCACTTCGGGCTTTTTCTGTGCCTGCAGGCTCGCCGCAGTGGCCATTAAGATGCCCAGACCAAAAATCTTCTTCATTTATATTAATTAATTCCTGTTGTATACAATAGTTTACTCTTTAGTAAAGGTAAAGCTGCCACCACCCTGCTTCAGCGTCATGGTTTTTGCTGCGGGATCAAACTCGAATACAGCCGCCGCCTGCTCAAAGCTGAACTGATTCTTGGCAGTAGCGGTCAAGGGCATGGCCGGCTGCCCGGTAGCCTGTGCGGTCAGTACATCTTTATCCCTTTTGAACGTAATCTTCATCGGTGCCCCTTCTACGGCATATACGCCCTCATATTGTGCGAGTTCTGCTTCGGTAACGGCATAGGTAGTGAACACAGGTATTTCGAAAGGTTGCTGAAAGGCAGCCTGACACAATACGATAGTGATATTATTATTGACATAATTACTTCCGTTGGATATAAAGGAGAAAGAGACCTTGTCGTCCGGGAAATAGCCGACCATTGAAGAAAAGCCATCAATAGCGCCATCATGGCCATAGCCTTGCTTTTCGTTAAAAGGAAATGCAAACATACCAATACCAAATACATCTTTTTTGGTCTTCATCTGTTCCAGCGTTTCCGGCTTCACCAGCTTTGTGCTGAATATACCTTCCTCAAAACGGATGAGATCTGCTGGTGTCGATACTACCCCACCTGCCCCTAAGGGTACGGAAGGGTCTGTCTCGGCTTCCTTTTCCCAGCGATTAGTATAATTATAAGAGTATGCTTCTCCTTTTTTAGTATCTATTTTGCCGCCATAGTAAGTGTCTTTCAGCCCCAGCGGAGTAACAATCTTCTGCTTCAGCAAATCGGCATATGGCTTTTTATATATTTTTTCCAGGATCAGGCTGAGCAATACATAATTGGTATTGCTGTATTTTGTTGTTTCACCTGGTGCAAAATCACTTTCCAGACCCTCAATGCGCTGCTGCATTGCGCCAGGAGCCTGAGGCTGTGTATACCATTTCTGGTAGTCATCGTCGCTGGTAAAGTTATGTATACCGCTCTGGTGGCGTAACAATTGATCTATACTGATCTGATCTGCATTCTTTACTTTGGGAAAATATGCAGACAGTTTAGTATCCAGGCTGAGCTTTTTTTCTTCCACCGCCTGCATGATCATCGTTGCTGTAAACATTTTGGAAATGGAACCGATATGCAGATGAGGTCTTTGCTGCAAAGGTACTTTCTGATCTACGTCGGAATACCCTACAGATCTGGTATACAGGACTTTGCCATCTTTAGCTATGGCAACAGATCCCATGAACTTATTATTTGTTTCCAGGGTGGCAAAATACTGGTTCAGCTTTGCCGTGTCCAGGTTTTGTGCATATGTTTGAGTAATGGTAGCGCCGAATAATAAACCGGCCAGTACTGAAATTTTAATTGGGTCAGGGAGTAAAGAATTCATAGCTTCCGAAGATATAAAAGTTCCCCGTTATGGGGATATTTTAACTGTTAAGATTTTCTTCATAATGAACATATCTTACTGCAAATGAAGGGAATATTAAATTTTAGCATAAATTATAAGCTAAATAGCTTATAATTTACTTATTATATATTTATAAAATTTGATAGTTATTAGTATAAAAACATTTACATATTACATATTTAAATAAATTAAAAAGAAATATAGATTTAACGTTGATCTGTTTGCCTATTAAAAAAAACCATAATACTTTTGCCTCATTCATTTTGATACTTAACCACATTATTCATATTAAAAAACTTATTAGCTATGGCATCAGAAAACAAAAATTTTGTAGAAACCGTATTGGAAGCACAACAGAAAATGGTGGACAATATGGTAGAAACCACTAAACAGGCTACCCAGAACAATGCGTTTGTAAACGACAACATGGAAAAGGGTAAAGAGTTCTACAAAAACTGGCTAGAGCAGCAGAAAAAAGCATTCTCCGGTTCTGCAGAAAAAGTAGAACAGGTAACCAATAATGCTAAAGAACAAATGGAAAAAGCAGGTACCTTTTACCAAAACTGGTTAAACAACCAGGTAGAAATGGCTAAAAAAGCCTGGGAAACAAACCAGTCTTTCATGAAACAACATACTCCATCAGCTGACAAAATGTTCCAGTTCAATCCAATGGAAATGATGAACAACTGGAATGGCTGGTTTCAAAAATACCAGACTGCAAATAACTGGATGAACCTGATGCAGTCTTTCAGCCCGATGAACAGCTTTAACGGTCAGTCTGACTGGAACGGCATCTTTGGTCAGTATAACGATCTGCTGAAACAATCTTTCTCTCAGTTCTCTCAGAACTTTCAGCATAACAATAGCAAAGATGCATTCTCTAATATGATGAATGTAACGTCTGGCTTCAGCAAATTTTACGAAATGTGGCTGCCATTCTGGAAATCTATCCAGGACAAATCTTTCAACGCTGAGCAGTTCAAAAAAGCGTTCAACTTTGAAGCATACAAAGAACTGATGAACAACTATTTCGGTTTCAATACAGACGAAAGCCGCAATTACATGCAACAGGCTACTGAAATGATGAGCCAGTATGTAAAAGATGCTGCAGGTCAAGGCCGTAGTTTTTACCAGCAGGCTACTGAAGCAATGAATGGTATGAATCCATTTGGCGGTCAGAATGTATTTTCTGCTATGACGAATATGTACCAGGCGATGCAGCAAAACCTGAGCGAGTCTGCTGCTCCATTCACTAAAATGGCTACTCCTAACCAGTTTACCAAAGCGGCAAGCGAATGGTCTTCTATCCTGGATAAGACTGCTATCTACAATATCAAAAATGCAGAACTGCAGTTCATGGTATATCAGCAAGGTCAGAAAGTAATCGAGTCTCTGGCTGATAATATTACCGGAAAGATCGAAAACGGTGTTGAGATCAACAATATTGCTGCTTTATATCAAGAGTGGTTAAACATTGGAGACCAGGTATATGTATCTCTGTTCGAAAGCGATGAGTATAGCCAGCTGATGGCTGAAGTTAGCTCACTGCAACTGAAGATCCGTAAAGAAATGGATATGCAGTCCGAAAAAATGCTGGCTGGTATGCCGGTTGCGACTAAATCAGAACTGGATGAGTTATATAAAACGATCTATGATCTGAAGAAAGAAGTACGCCAGCTGGAAAAAATGCTGGAAGTAAGCGATGAGATTCCTGAAACAGAAGAAGAAGGTGCTGAAGTGGAAGGTAAAGCCGCTAAGAAAGTAACCAAAAAATAGTCTTTACAGATTTATATCATATAGCAGAAAAGCCATTCTCCGGAATGGCTTTTTTCGTTACAGGCTTGTAAAATATAGGTGAATACTGGCATTTTGTATTTTTATTAGTACTTAAAGTAAAATAAATGTTTGATATTTAACGTCTATAAGCTATAAAACAAGAAAACAATCCACAACTATATGAATTCAAATATTCTTTGGGTCGATGATGAAATCGAATCACTGAAATCGCAGATATTATTCCTGAAAAATAAAGGTTACGAAGTTACCCCGTTTACGAATGGTTACGATGCGTTGGAACACCTGAGAAGCCATCAGGCAGAAGTGGTCATCTTGGACGAAAGTATGCCCGGTATGACCGGCCTGGAGACCCTGAGCCAGATCAAAACGCTCTACCCCAGCCTGCCGGTTATAATGGTAACCAAAAACGAGGCAGAGAATATTATGGAAGAGGCCATCGGCGGCCAGATTTCTGATTACCTGATCAAACCGGTAAATCCAAACCAGGTATTACTTTCTTTAAAGAAAATATTTGACGGCAAGCGACTGGTTTCTGAAAAGACCACTACGGAATACCAGAAAGATTTCCGTAACCTGTTTATGACCCTAAACTCTAACCCTGATCTGGGTGAATGGAAGGACCTGTATAAAAAACTTGTATACTGGGAACTGGAAATGAGCAAAAGTGACAGTCCGGAAATGCTGGAGGTATTCAACAGCCAGAAAGTGGAGGCCAATACCGAATTTTTCAAATTCGTATCCCGCAATTACCTGGACTGGATCAATAAAACGACTAAGGATATCCCGATCATGTCGCACAATGTATTTGCCGACAAGATCGCTCCATACCTGACCAAAGATAGACCTACCTTCGTGGTATTGATTGATAACCTTCGTTTCGATCAGTGGAGAACGATTGCCCCAATCATCAATGAGCAATTCCGCACGGAAGATGAAGATATGTTTTTCAGTATTCTGCCCACCTCTACACAATATAGCCGTAATGCAATATTTGCGGGTATGATGCCGCTGGAGATTGAGAAAAAATATCCTAATGAGTGGAAGAACGACGATGAAGATGGTGGCAAAAATCTGCATGAAAAAACATTCTTAAAAGGTCAGTTACAGAAACTCAGATTAGACAATCTTAAGTGGGATTACCTGAAAATCACGAATAATGATGACGGTAAATCTATGGAAGATAACATCCATAACTACCTGCAGAATGACCTGACGGTAATCGTGTATAACTTCGTAGATATGCTCTCTCATGCCCGTACGGAAATGGAGGTACTTAAAGAGCTGGCCAGCGATGAGGTTTCTTACCGCTCCCTTACCACCAGCTGGTTTGAACACTCTCCCCTGTACCGCGCACTGAAGAAAATTGCTGATAAAAATATTCAGCTGTTCATCACTACAGATCACGGAACGACAAGGGTTAAATCGCCTAGCAAAGTAGTGGGTGACCGGGCCACGACGACCAACCTGCGATACAAGCATGGCAGAAACCTGCAGTACGAAAGCCGGGATGTATTTGACATCACCAACCCTAAGCAGGCTGGCCTGCCACAACCGAATGTAAATTCTAAATATATCTTTGCGAAGGGAGATGTATTCCTCTGCTATCCAAACAATTATAATCACTTTGTAAACTATTACAAGAATACCTTCCAACATGGAGGGGTGAGTCTTGAAGAAGTGATTGTGCCGATTGTGCGCATGAGCAGCAGATAGACAATATTTCTTTTCTATATGTAAAGGATGGTAAAGGATGGCCGCTGGTCATCCTTTTTTTCATAAAAAAAACGTGTGGCAATGTTTTTACACTTAATTTTGCCGCGCCTGCTAAAATGGGCTTTTATAATGCATCAACATATCCAGAAAATCCAGGAAGCTTCTGCGCCCTATCGCGATCAGATCATCAATCATAAGGTATACTCTGTGATTGAAAATATTGAAGACCTCAGCGTATTTATGCGCTACCATATCTATGCGGTATGGGACTTTATGTCTTTACTGAAAGCATTACAGAACAACCTTACCTGTACCAGTATTCCATGGTTCCCGGTGGGCGATGGTGAAACCCGTCAGCTGATTAATGAAATTGTGGCCGGAGAAGAATCGGATATAGACCAGGATGGTAATAAGAAAAGCCATTTTGAACTGTACCTGGATGCGATGGAACAATGCGGTGCTGACACCACAGAAATACATACCTTCCTGGATGCGCTGAAAGCCGGAAAAGACTTTACTGCCGCTTTCGATACAGCTCATACTCCACAGGAAGCCAGAGACTTCGTTAATTTCACCTTTGATACTATCAACAGCAATAAGGCATATCTGCAATCTGCAATCTTTACCTTTGGTCGTGAAGACCTGATCCCGGGCATGTTCCATGCAATTATCGAAGATATGTACCGCAGCCTGCCTGAGAGTATCTCTATCTTTAAATATTACCTGGAGCGCCATATCGAGGTGGATGGCGACCATCATAGTCACCTGGCCCTGCAGATGACCAGTAACCTGTGCGGTACTGATGAGCAGCAATGGGCAGAGGCAGAACAGGCTACCATTGAATCGCTGAAAAGCCGCATCCGTTTATGGGATGGTGCCTATGCCGAACTGGCAAAAAAGAAGAACCTGGTTTAAGCCAGAATTGATATAAATCAAGATTATAAATAAAGGAGTCCTGTATACGGACTCCTTTATTTATATGTTGTTGTAAAAACAGCCTTACCTTCTTCTTATATAGGTACAGGTTTCTATGCTCTTTCCAAAATAACGTTTACTGCCTTTTTGCTTTTGCAGGTCAATATATTTTGAAATTTCTGAAACGGTCTCCTCCAAAACCTGCAGTTTATTCTGGGGCTGAATATGGTATAGTATATTTTGCTGTCCATCCATTATATCCAACTGGTTCATATTGCTTACATTCAGCTGCATTGCGGCGATGTTGCTATAATAAATTACGGTTTCCTCTTTCTTGTTTTTATATATGGTTATTTTATCCGGATAAAATTCGATTGTGTTTTTAGGCATTACAAAATGCCGCAGCACAAAGAACGGAGCCAGAAAACCCAATCCAACCAGAAGCCCCACTCCCTTTGCACTACCGAAATTGTTCACCGCATCTGCCATACCTATTATGCCCCCAAATATCAGGTAGCAAATCGTAAATACGGCAACGAAATAAATCACAGCCAGAGGTATACCCCTTTTCAGATCATTTTGCTTAAACTCAATTTTCTTTAACTGATTACCGGTGCCCATGTGTAGCGTTTTTTAATGAGTTGGTTAGATACAAAAATAGCCCGGCAGGAATTGCTTTGGGCTATTTAGAAAATGGTTAAACTACTTTTTATGCTGTTGCTTCTTCAGCGAATCGATCATCGGTTTTAATTCAATTTCTCTGCGGATGGCCAGATCTTTCTCCGACTCTTTCTGTATCGATTTTATCCGCTCTGCCTTGGCAGAATCCAGTACGTGCTTTGCCTCTTCCGGGGTATACATTTTATCTTCTGATGTTTTGGAACAACTGCTCCAGATAAGTACGCCCAGGATCAGGCTTATACTCTTTTTCATATTTTACTTAACGGGAATATTGATTTATCTGATATAGAATGATGATACAAAATTAGCAAAACCAAAAGACTTTAGGAACGTACCTTTGTGAAAGTATTATTAAACACAAGATGAAAGAACTTAAGGCGCTCAATAAATATTTTTTCAAGTACAGACTCCGTTTCGGTTTAGGCATTCTGTTTGTAACTATATCCAATCTCTTTGCGGTCCTGCCACCGGTAATTATCAGGACGGTCATCGACCAGGTATACAGCAACATCAATCTTTACAGACTGGTAAAGGATACCGCCCTGAGCCAGGATTATGTAACCCTCATTATGAAAATGGTTATGGTGAGTGGTTTACTGCTGATCTCCTTTGCGCTGATCCGTGGCATTTTTATGTTCTTCATGAGGCAGACCATTATCGTGATGTCCCGCCATATAGAATATGATCAGAAGAGTGAGATTTATAATCAGTACCAGAAGCTGAGCACAGCCTTCTTTAAATCGCACAGTACGGGCGATCTTATGAGCCGCATGTCGGAAGATGTAAGCCGTGTGCGCATGTACACCGGGCCGGCGATTATGTACACAATGAACTTCATTGTACTGACAGCACTGTCTATCTGGGGTATGTTTCGCGTAGATGCTATGCTGGCAGCCTGCTCCCTTATGCCCTTACCCTTGCTGGCCTTCAGTATGATCCGTATCAATTCTGTAATCAACAAAAAGAGCAGTAAGATACAAGCCGAGCTGGGACAACTCACTTCGCTGGCCCAGGAATCATTTTCCGGCATCCGTGTCGTAAAATCATTTGTGCAGGAAAAAGACATCCAACAGAATTTCGAAAATGCCTCACAATCGTATCGTAAAAGCACGATTGGTCTGGCCAAAACGGAAGCCTGGTATGTACCATTAATGAGCTTCTTCATCGGCATCAGTTTGCTGATCACTATCCTGATGGGTGGTATGAAAGTAATTGACGGCACCATTACGGTGGGTAATATTGCGGAGTTTATCTTCTACATTACCATGCTCACCTTCCCGGTATCGACCCTGGGCTGGACCAGCTCTATGATACAACGCGCCGCAGCATCTCAAAAACGCATTAATGAATTCCTGCAATTGCAGCCAGACATTATTTCTCCTGAAGATGGCCGTGCAGCAGCAATGGCAGGTGATATTAGTTTCCAGCATGTTGATTTTGTTTATCCACATACCGGCATTAAAGCATTGTCTGATTTCTCTCTGAATATTAAACGCGGGCAAAAGGTAGCTGTTCTGGGCAAAACCGGATCGGGCAAGTCTACCCTGGCTCATTTGTTGTTGCGCATGTACGATCCGGCAGCAGGAACGATAAGCATCGACCATGTAAATGTGAAGGAATGGAAACTGGAATCTCTGCGTCAGCAGATCAGCTATGTACCTCAGGAGGTATTCCTGTTTTCGGATACCATCTCTAATAATATTGCTTTTGCGCAGGATCATATTTCCGAAGGGCAGATCAAGCATGCTGCTCAACTGGCGCATGTAGATAAGGACATTCTGGGGCTTAAAGACCAATACGATACAGTAGTGGGCGAAAGAGGAGTAATGCTCTCCGGAGGTCAGAAACAAAGGGTAAGTATTGCCCGTGCACTACTGAAATCGCACCAGATACTGATCCTGGACGATTCTATTTCGGCAGTAGATACCACCACGGAGCAGGCTATACTGCGCAACCTGAAACAGGAATTAAAAGATCAGACGGTGATCATCATTACCCATCGTATATTCAAGAACTGGGATTTTGACCAGATCGTGGTACTGGAAGATGGCAAAATTTCAGAACAAGGTACGCATGAGGAACTCATGCAGCGGAAAGGTTTTTACTACGACCTGTACCAATACCAGGTAAATTAAGAAAATTGATTATCCGCTTACAGGAAACAAAGATTTGCCTTTTTCCTCGCGTTAATTTCTATGGCTACCTTTTGCCTTGATGCAAAAGGTACCGCCAAAAAATCAAGGCTGTATAAATCCCTGGCTAAAAATCAATGTGTCGGTCGGTCGCTAACCATACTCGCTGCGCTCAGACAGTGGTTTACGACTTTATCGACCAATCCAATGATTTTCTTAACGCCGGATTTATAAGGCCTTTCGAGCGATCTGTACTGTACGGATTGCTTGTTGTTTTCATCACAGCGATAGCCATTTTGGAGTGGAGATGCGATCGTTGAGCAGCGAACGCATCACACGTTAAGCTCAGACGATCAATGCACGCAACGGTACAAAATGGCGGTGCTCCGCAATCGCCTTGATGAAAACAAAGGCATTTTTGATCCTTTTGTTGCCGGACAAAAGGACAAGTTAAATAGTTGACTAAATGTGGATAGTCAGTTTAAGAAATTCAAAAGTAAAAAGTCTGAGTGTAAAAATAGCTCCATTTCGTTATGCTAACTGAGCATTGTGAAATGGAGCTATTTTTTGTGATCTTATCGTCCGGCTACCTTCTGGCGCAAGTTGTGAAACTTACGCCTTAAAATTTCATGCATTTTTAATGCGGTTTCAGATCTAAAAAAAAATAAAGGCCGTCTCAAAGAATTGAGACAGCCTAGAAAATAAAAGGGATTGTATGAAAAAAGGTATGATTCTTTTTTGTATCAGGGAAGACTAGTTTCCACCCATTCCTCCGCCCATTTGTCCAGAGTTGTTTTTCTTCAGGTCATCGTTATTAACGGCTTTTTCTTTACCGTACTGCATTTTACCGAAGTTATAGTTGAAGCTCAGTCTTACACCACGACCTACATAAGTAGTCATCATATCATATGTAGCATTCTGGTAACGGTAAGTGGTCGGGATATTGATCTTAGCCGTCAGGAAGTTTTCTGCAGCAACACCGATTGTACCTTTACCTTTCAGGATGTTCATCTGCGCACCGATGAAGTAGTAGTACCATCCGCCTTGATTACCTTGGAGTTGCACCTGGTTACCGTTCAACATACCGAAACCGTTCAGGCTGAACTTGTCATTGATCGTATAGTTGGCATAAGCATTACCTCTTACCTCCCAACCAGTATTTTTAATCTTAATGTTTGTACCATTATCAATAATTGTACCATTCAGTTGTTTGTAATAAGCACTACCGTTCAGGTTGATCATCAGTTTACCGAAGAAGGTACTGCTCGCAAACAGGTCGAGACCGCTGATGTTTGATTTGGCGATATTGCCATAGCTTGTCAGACTGATTCTTGTATTCGGATCTACTTTTGTAGTAGCTTCAATTGCATTATCAGTATAGCGGTGGAAGGCAGTCAGGTTAATGCTGGAGCGACCGATAAAGGTGCTGTAACCCAGTTCAATATTATGCGTTCTTTCCGGTACCAGCCTTTCATTACCCTGTTTCCAGTTTAAAGTGTCACTGTAATCGATATAAGGATTTACAAATTCGATAGACGGACGCTCGATACGTTTGTTATAGCTCAGCTTCAGTTTATTGAAGTTCTTCAGATCGTACATGAATACCACATTCGGCAGGAAGTTGTTGAATACCGGCAGGGTAAAATCACCTCCATTATTATCGCGGATATTACCGTTAATATGGGTAATCTCGTAACGGGCACCAGCAACCATGCTTATCTTTTTGCTCAAAGGCGTAGTGAATTGTCCGTAACCGGCACCTACCAGTTGGTTATACTGTAAGCGGTTGGTTCTTAGAGGATCCCGTACGTAGTCAGCCTGGCCACTCGTCCATTTTTCCAGGGAGTAATCGCTGGAGATATCGCGATTGATCGCTTTAACCCCGAACTCCAGTTTCTGGTTTTTGCCTTTCAATGGTTCTACATAGTCTACCTGTACAGTAGTCTCATTATTTTTAGTTTTATTATCATTAACCTCTTTATAATCAATATTATTAGAGACCAGATTTGTACTATTCAGGTTATATCCAGCATTCATCGACTGTGCAGAATACGCCACCAGTACATCTAAAGTACGTTTAGGATTATTCTTGAATTTCTTAGAATAGGCTGCATTCACCCCTACTGTGTTTCTAGGATTCTTCTGGTCGATATCACGTGCGAAGTTGATATTGCTTGCCGGATAAGCCATCGTAGTCTTCATCTCCTGGTTCCAGGTACCCGGGTTATAATTTACACTGGCCTGGATAGATTGCAGGGAGTCGATCTGGTAATCGGCACCTAATTTGCTCCAGCCAAAATTACCATAACCCAGCATGTGCTGCGTTTGATCCAGTCGGCTTTCTCTGGCCTCTCCCGGAAAGTCGGTACGGCCACCTTTGCTGTCCAGCACCATAGCCCAGCGGCTGAAACCGAAACTGGTATTCACCCCCCATTTACCCTGACGGTAATTGATGTTGGCACCAACATGGCCCATCAGCAGGTCGCGGTCTATATTATAGCTTGGTGCACCAAATATGGTACCGCTCAAACCTTTAACCAGCTTACGTTTGGTAATGATATTGATGACACCGGAAGCACCCTCACCATCATATTTGGCACCAGGGCTGGTCAGTACTTCAATGCTTTTGATATTATCTGCAGGAATCTGGCGCAGTACATCTTTTACAGAAGAAGCCATCAGTTCAGAAGGCTTACCATCGATCAGTACTTTGATGTTACTGTTACCTCTCAGTTGTACATTACCCTCCATATCTACGGTTACCATCGGTACTTTACGCAGTACATCGGTAGCCGAAGTACCCTGGTTGGATTTGTCATTTTCTACATTGTAGTTGATACCATCCGGGCGTTGTTCGATTATCTTCTTGAAATCAGTAACCGTCACTTCTTTAAGTGTAGTTGAAGTAGTCATGTTAACAGTCCCTACATCTGAAGTGCCGGAACTGATCGCTACATCCTGCTCAAAGTTTTTATAATTGACAAAATAGGCAGAGAGTTTATATGCACCATTAGGTACGCTTTCGATAGCAAATTTTCCGCTTTCGTCGGTATAGGCAAAGTACTGCTTTTTATCGGCACCGGTCAATACGACATTGGCCATTTCTACCGGTTGTTTTGTATTGGCATCCAATACAGTACCGGTAACCGTTACGGCACTCACATCGGCCGCTTCTACAGTCGGAACGGAGATCTGAGGTGTAGTAGTCTGTGCCTGAGCCAGGGATATGCTAAGGCTGCCGGCAACGGTTATTAACAGTGGAAGAGTCTTCATAATTAGGAATTTACGGTACAAAATTAGGTTGATGTATTTTCTTTTTTGTACCCCCATCTGGGGGATTTTGTTCTTTTGTTGCACAAAGGTATCGGCATCAAGAGCTTATCATCAACAGTGCTTCGGTGAACGTGGTTAACCGCTCGGTAAACAGGAATGTAGGCTCTCAATTACAGCCCGTAAACAGAAAATGATATACCATGTGGTATATCATTTCAATTGTTTTTCGCTTGCCGATTGCATACTATCGGACCATCTTTTCTGCCCCGCTACCGAATGCTGCTCTAATGATGCCGTAAAGAGTCAAAACTCATCTCCTGCCCCCATAGAAAGCCGTAATGGGCATATTTATGATTTTTCTGGCGGGATTGATATTGCTATTTTATCATTTTGCATTCACCACTTCTATTTTACCTACAGGAAAACCTAAAATTCTTTCAATAACAAATCGAGTAGCTTGCATATCATCTTTCTCATTTAGAATTACTTTATTTGGGGCAACAATAATTTCGGCTGGAACCTTAAACCCCCTACCTAACCACTCAATTTTATTCTTTGGGAAACATTGATTTATAAATTGTTTTATAGTACTTCTATTCTCAATTGCAGACGTACCAGATGATGGAATATAATATGATTCCATACCCCAGCTCCTATGCTTTTCTAAAATAGTTGTATCCACCTTATCGTCAGCTAATAACAATACTATTTTCTTATGTAGCTTCTTGCTGTTAATACTGTCTTGTGCTTCTTTATAAAACTGATCTATTGTTTCATTTGCGCCACCACACCATGTAGTGTAGAATACAATTACATTAGTGTCATTATTAGAAATGAGGGAATCTAGTTTTTTCGCTGTGATTGCGTACTTGTTATCTGGAACCTGTGATTGCGAAAAGCTACAGGAACTCATCGATAAACTCAAAACACAAATTATAATAGCGGTTAGTATCTGATGTATAGATTTCATCGGTTTAAATTAGCATTACAAAGAAACATATTTAAAGAGAAACTGCCTGATAAACAAGGCAGTTTCTCTTTTGCTCAATGGGAAACAACCTAAACGAACGTTTAACCTAATCAATTAGCTATTGCCGTATAAAACTCTGGATATGGGAAAGAAAGTTCTGATGAAACGGTGTGATTGCATCGGCCATTTGTTTCTTTACCACATTTACAACCTATATCAAAAGTTCCGGTAAAATCACAATTGCTACATGGGTTGCCGGAACAGGTATGTTTATACATAAGGTCGTTGCCAACACTTTCATTATCAATAATCAAAGAGCCTCCTTCATTAAGTAGTTTTTTTGCTAATAATGCTCTCGTTCCATCTTTGGACACAACAATAATCTGCAATACATACACTTTGTTATCTGTGGCTATATTGATAGATTCTACAGCAGCATATCCAGAAGTAACCAGAAAATTTTTAATCCTGCTTTCATCTGTTCTAAGTACCGGCAGGCCATTTTCAATAGCACCAATCTTTTTTTGTGCAAGTGCACAAGAAGATCCTACAAGTAAACAAAACATTAAAGCACAAAATAATTTTATAATTTTCATATAGATTTTTTTTCGCCCCTTCCACTTTATACAGGCTTTCAGAGGACTTATTACTCCCGGTAAGAGTTGCAACCTGATTACAGATACAAACCTACAAACAGTTTCATTGCTACACTTTTCTGTGCTCCTAACTTTTGTACTGTTTATTTCTCCTATCAGTTACTTTTTATAACATACACCTATTAACCACAATACTTTTGTTTAGTTTAAAAGCAAAAAGAGGCGGTAAGCATAATGCTTACCGCCTCTTTTATTAAAACCGGGTGCTACTTACTCAGGAGCATGTGCACCGTGGCATTGTTTGTATTTTTTACCGCTACCACAAGGGCACAGATCATTGCGACCGATCTTAGGCTCAACCGAAACCGGTTGGTGCTTAGGTTCAACATGATCTTCGGTATAATAATCATTTTCATCAGCAGCATAGTCTTCACCACGGCGATCGATTTCCTTGCTGTTATCAAACAGCTCTTCAAAATCGGCATATTCCTGCGGGATCTGCTGTACATGCTGTTGTGGTTCTTCCTGAACCGGTACACCGGCGCGGAATAAGAAAGACATGATACTTTTATTTGTCTCCATCAGCATTTTCTTGAACAGTTCGAATGCTTCGAATTTATAGATCAGTAAAGGATCTTTCTGCTCATAAGAGGCCATCTGTACAGATGTTCTGAGATCGTCCATTGCTCTCAGGTGATCTTTCCATGCTTCGTCGATCAGGGCAAGGGTAATAGATTTCTCCAGGCTTTCCACTACCGGTTTGATCTCTTTTTCAATTGCCTCATCCAGACTTACCTGTACCTGCATACCTTTCACACCATCAGAGAACGGGATCATCACATACTGGATCTGACCCTGGCTTTGCTCTTTAATGTTGATGAACTGTGGCAGCATGATCTCACGCATAGTGTTGGATTTGTGCTGATAGAAAGCTTTTGCCTCATCGTATAACAGTTCAGCTGCATTATTACTACCTGCCTGCTCTGCAGTCAGTTGCGGTTCGAAGGCAAGGTGTTTGATTACTTCCAGCGTCCAGGCTTCGTATTTCATACCTTCCTGGAACTGAGCGATCAGGTCGCTGGCTACATCATACATTGCATTGTCGATATCAATCGCTACGCGGTCGCCGAACAGGGCATTATGACGGCGTTTATAGATCTGGTTACGCTGTGCATTCATTACATCATCGTATTCCAGCAAGCGCTTACGTATACCAAAGTTATTTTCTTCTACTTTCTTCTGTGCACGTTCGATAGATTTGGAGATCATGCTGTGTTGCAGTACCTCACCCTCTTTATGGCCCATTCTGTCCATCAGGGCAGCAATACGTTCAGAACCAAATAAACGCATCAGTTCATCTTCCAGTGACACAAAGAATTGTGAACTACCCGGATCTCCCTGACGACCTGCACGACCACGTAACTGGCGGTCTACACGACGGCTCTCATGGCGTTCTGTACCGATAATGGCCAGACCACCGGCCTCTTTAACTCCTTCGCCCAATTTAATATCCGTACCACGACCCGCCATGTTGGTAGCGATGGTCACAGCACCTGGCAAACCAGCCTCACTTACTACTTGAGCTTCGCGAGCATGTTGCTTGGCATTCAATACATTATGTGGAATTTTGCGTTGCTGCATCATACGGCTCAGCAACTCAGAAACCTCTACAGAAGTAGTACCTACCAGGATTGGGCGGCCGATAGCCCGCAGTGCTTCTACTTCGTCGATTACAGCTTTATACTTTTCACGTTTCGTTTTGTACACCAGATCCTGCTGGTCTTTACGCTGGATAGAACGGTTGGTAGGAATGTTTACCACATCCAGTTTGTAGATCTCCCAGAACTCGCCTGCTTCTGTTTCGGCAGTACCGGTCATACCACCTAATTTGTGGTACATACGGAAGTAGTTCTGTAAGGTTACCGTCGCAAAGGTTTGCGTAGCGGCTTCGATATGTACATTCTCTTTTGCTTCGATCGCCTGGTGTAAACCATCAGAGTAACGGCGACCTTCCATAATACGGCCGGTCTGCTCATCTACGATCTTCACTTTATCATCGATCACGACATACTCTACATCTTTTTCAAATAAAGTATACGCTTTCAGTAATTGTTGTACAGAGTGGATACGGTCTGCTTTTGCAGCGTAGTCCTGTAACAGCAGGTCTTTCTGTTGTGCTTTAACCTCTTCGCTCTCGTTGTTGTTTTCAATTGCAGCCAGACCAGTACTGATATCCGGTAAGATAAAGAAGCTAGTATCTTCTGCATCACCGGTAATCATTGCCAGACCTTTTTCGGTAAGGTCTACGCTATTTTGTTTTTCATCTATATAGAAATACAGCTCTTCATATACCTTAGGCATATTGCGCTGTTGTTCAGCGATATAATGGTTTTCCGCCTTCTGCATGATCTGGCGGTTACCTTCTTCACTCAGGAATTTGATAATGGCACCATTCTTAGGCATACCTTTATAGGCACGGTATAATTGCAGACCACCGGTATCTTTATCTACTTTACCTTCTTTAATCAGTTTTTTCGCTTCGTTCAGCGCCTGGTTTACCACGCGTCTCTGCACTTCAACAATTTTCTCAATTCTTGGTTTCAGGAACTGGAATTGCTGATCATCACCTTTAGGTACCGGACCAGAAATGATCAATGGAGTACGTGCATCATCGATCAGTACGCTATCCACCTCATCCACAACGGCAAAGTGGTGTTTACGCTGCACCATCTCTTCCGGACGGTGTACCATGTTATCACGCAGGTAGTCAAAACCAAATTCGTTATTGGTACCATAAGTGATATCTGCGTTATAAGCATTACGACGTGCAGCAGAGTTTGGTTGATGCTTGTCGATACAATCTACTCTTAATCCTAACCATTCAAACACAGGGCCGTTCCACTCAGAGTCACGACGGGCCAGGTAATCATTTACCGTAACCAGGTGCACACCAAGGCCGGCAAGTGCATTCAGGTAAGTAGGCAGTGTGGATACCAGGGTTTTACCCTCACCGGTAGCCATCTCAGAGATCTTACCCTGATGCAGTACCGTACCACCAATCAGCTGCACATCATAGTGTACCATGTTCCAGGTTACATCTACACCGGCAGCCTGCCAGCTTGTATTATATATTGATTGGTCGCCTTCCAGACGTAAATTTGTACGTCCCTGAGCAACCATTTCTTTATCCAGTTCAGTTGCAGTAGATACCAGCGGCTGACCTTCAGCAAAGCGACGTGCAGTCTCTTTCATTACAGCAAACGCTTCCGGCAGAATCTGCTCCAGAACTTCCTCTAACTTCTCGTTTCTTGTTTTACCCAGCTTATCAACTTCGTTCAGTACCGCTTCGCGTGTATGCAGGTCTTCAATCGCTTCAGCATCTGTTTTGCGGGCAGCAATCTGTGCATCTATATCCGTTAAATATTCACTGATTCTTGCACGGAATTCCTGTGTTTTATGTCTAAGCTCATCGTTAGATAATGAACGGTAACTTTCGAAGTGCTCATTAATTTGTTTAACGATTGGCTGAAGTTTCTTAATATCTTTCTCAGACTTACTGCCACCAAGTAGCTTTGATAAAAATCCTAACATCTTTGCTGTGTTTGTTATGGTTGCCGCATTTATGTTGCGAAACACCCCTGCGGTTAAAATAAGGTGTTGCGAAGTTAAAGTATAATTTTACAATCTCAAATTCTGTGCTACAATAAGGCAGGTGCCAAAAAGTCGCAAATAAAAATATTTTTTCGCCAAGTTAAATAAATAACTCGTAAAAATATGTCACAGCATGGAGCATACGACTGCCATACCAGCTGAACAGCTCTCCGTCTACCAGCATGATGGTTGTTTCCGGCAGGTGTTCCTGAAATATTTTAATATGTTTTTCGGCAAATGGAAAAGGCTCTGAACTCAGTAATAACAATTCCGGCTGCAGCTGCTGTAATGTCTCCATGTCCAGCTCTGGATAACGCGGTGCATCTTTAAGTACATTTTCAAAACCAATGCGGGATAATACCTCATGAATAAAAGTATCGTTCCCGGCGGCCATAACAGGATTATACCAGATCAGGTAAGCCACTTTCCTGCCCAGGCAATTAGCTAAAGGCAAAGACGCAAAGTCGGACTGCAACTGCTGTATGATCGCCTCCGCTTTTGGACTGGTTCCGGTTAAAAGGCCGATCTGGCGTATCATCTCCAGATTATCTTCCGGGCTGCGGATATCGCTTACCCATACCGGGGCAATGGCGCGCAGAGCTTCTACCTGATCCTGCACATTCTCTTCCTTGTTGGCAATAATGAGATCGGGTTGCAGTGCCTGCACCCTGTCGAAATGTACCGTCTTGGTACCGCCAACCCTCGCTTTGGCACGAAACCAGGCTTCGGGGTGGATACAGAATTTGGTGATTCCTACCACTTCCTCCTCCAGGCCAAGATCATATAACAGTTCTGTCTGTGAAGGAACCAGAGATACAATACGCCTGGGAATACCTTCCAGTCGCAGCTCTTGCCCCATCATATCTTGTACGGGATAACTCATTCCATTCTGCGGTAATAGTACAGGATGGCAAAAGAGAACAGGATATTTACCGGCACCGGCAATACCTTGCCTTCATATGGGATATATAACATTAAGATATCCAGCAGACGCTTATATTCCATACCGGTGGCAAAGTAAAAGACCGATACAGTCAATGCCGTCAGCAGCAGGAAGCCCAGTGCACCCCACTTCTGGAATAAGGTAGCGCCGATCCAGAATATGGTCATCAGGATCATGATGGCAGGCCTTATCTTATATATGAAATCGGTATCACCATTCGTCAGGAACAGCTGCACCTCATTCACTGCCATGAAGAGCAAAAAACAAGCCACCAAAGGAAAAATTACTGGTGGCCTGCTGAAAAATCTATTTATGAATTGTTTCATAATCTTGTGTCAGGTATACGGTTATTTAGGATAGATCATTCTGTAGCCCATGTTTACCTTACCTTTAGATATATCATCTAACTTCTTCTTGATCAATCTCTTTTTGATGGGCGCAAGATAATCGATAAATAATTTACCATCGATATGATCATACTCATGCATGATTACACGGGCAGTAATACCATCGAATGTTTTTTCCTGCGGTTCAAAATTTTCATCCAGGTAAGCCAGGGTAATAGATGAGGGACGCATTACATCTTCACGCACTTTAGGAATGCTCAGGCAGCCTTCATTATAAGCCCATTCATCACCCTCCATTCGTACTACATGTGCATTGATAAATACACTTTTGATCGACTTTTCATTAGGATATTCTTTTTTATCCTCATCATCAAATCCTTCTACGATCTGGTCAGTATCTACTACGAATAAACGTATAGCTTTATTGATTTGCGGAGCGGCAATGCCTACTCCATTGCTATGATACATAGTTTCCCACATATCTGCAATCAGTTTTTTCAGTTCAGGGTAATCCGCATTTATATCTGCACTAATTTTTCTCAGTACCGGATGTCCGTATGCTACTATTGGTAAAATCATCTAAAAATTGCTCTAATAATAAGTGGGCAAAGATAATAAAAAAAGTGATTTGTATGGCATGGTTATGTCATACAAATCACCTGAGGCATATCCTGAAAATATGCCTGTATAATTAGCTTTTAGGACGGTAAGGAATATCGATACCCAGGGTAACCATCGCCAGGTTTACATTATAACCGGCATAAGGTTTTGTAGATACATTATTTACAGTCTTTACATAATCCGGATTCAGGAAGTTGGTCGGATAGTATTGCAGTTTCACATTCAGGCCCGGCTTAAAGTGCGCACCAACAAATACGTAAGGCATTACAGCAGGTGTCTGCTGGCCAAACCATTCATTGAATTTTTCCTTTTTACCTCTTTTCACAAAACCTTTCTCTCTGAAATTGAACGGGAAGTCTACACCACCACCAATCATACCATAGGTACCAAACATATTACCTACTTTCAGACCCAGTGGTAAACCGATCGTGTACACGCGGCGTTTTACGGTAGAGTCAGAATTATCGAATTTCTCAATGAAACCTATATTCTTGATACCCAGACCACTGAACAGACCTACATGGCTGTTGAAGTTATAATGTGCAGTTGTACCAATGTGCAGGAACGCGGTAAAACGCGGTGTACCGATATTGCTGTTAGCCACTTTTGTACCATTATACATAGCTGTAGACAGGATATAGCCATCCATCTGGGTAGAAAAGTAAACAGAACCTACTTTTGTTTTAGGGGCAGATTTAGTCATATGCCCGCCAGGATTTTCCTGAGCCTGGGCTCCATATATGCAAAGCATTGCTAATGAAGAGGTAATAAGTTTTTTCATATAGTTTGTCATTTTTCACAAATATAGGTCTGCCTGGCAAAATACTGAAATTATTTCAGCATATTATTTCTGGCATATTAATTGAACCTTATATAGTGTCAGGTAGTATTGCACCTTTTTTGTCTGCAACATTGCCAACTTGTCACATATCGTAACGATACACGAAAATCAAATTTGATGAACCTTAAGGATTTAATAAATAACAACACAAACGATCTGGAGTTTCTGCCGATCGTGCCGTTGGGTGAGACCGAAATACAGGAAGAAGATAAAAAGAAATTACCTAAAGAACTGCCCATAATAGCTTTACGCAATACCGTATTGTTTCCGAATGTAGTATTACCGATCACGGTAGCCCGCGACAAATCGCTGCAGGCTATAGAAGCCGTACAGAAAGGTGATGGCCTGATTGGTGTACTGGCACAGAAAGATGCCAATAATGAACACCCGGATACCGATGAGATATATTCGGTAGGCACGGTAGCCAAGATCATCAAGCACATCAAACTGCCGGATGGTAACACTACCCTGTTCATCATGGGCCGTATGCGCTTCGAAGTAAAAAAATATACCCAAAGCAGTCCTTACCTGAAAGCTGAGGTGAAATATCTCGACGATAAATTCCCCAAAGCCGATAAGGAGTATGATGCCATGATCTCTTCAATGAAGGATATTGCAGAACGTATTATTCAACTCTCCCCGAACATCCAGCTGGAAACGGGTATGATGCTGAAGAATATTGAAAGCCATTCTTTCCTGATTCACTTTATTGCCACTAACCTGGATGCTAAACTGTCGGAGAAACAGCAATTGCTGGAAATGAGCGACATCCGTGAGCGCACCAGCCAGTTGCTGACTTTGTTACAGGCAGATCTGCAAATGGCAGAACTGAAAAATGAGATCACCAATAAGGCCCGTGGTGAAATGGACAAGCAGCAGAGAGAATATTTCCTGCAGCAGCAGCTGAAGTCGATCAAAGATGAGCTGAATGAGGGTAATGAAAAGGAAATTAGCGACTTACGCAAAAAAGGAGAAGCTAAAAAGTGGAATACCAAAACAGAAGAGGTGTTCTATAAAGATATTGAGAAGCTGGAGCGTATGCATCCGAGCACGCCAGACTATTCTATAGTGTATAATCACGCAGAACTGATGCTGGACCTGCCCTGGAACGAATATACTACAGATAAGTATGACCTTAAAAAGGTGATGAAAGTAATGGATGCCGATCATTTCGGTATGGAAAAGATCAAAGAGCGCATACTGGAATACCTGGCGGTACTGAAGCTGAAAGGTGATATGAAATCACCTATCCTGTGTTTTGTAGGACCTCCGGGTATCGGTAAAACATCGCTGGCACACTCTATTGCCAAAGCCATCAACCGCACATTTGTGCGCCTGAGCCTGGGCGGGGTAAGCGATGAGAGCGAACTGCGCGGCCACCGCAAAACCTATATCGGTGCAATGCCGGGCCGTATTATTCAGTCTTTGAAAAAAGCCAAATCATCTAACCCGGTATTTATCCTGGATGAGATAGATAAGCTGGGCAAAGATTTTAAAGGAGACCCGAGCTCTGCTATGCTGGAGATCCTGGATCCGGAACAGAACCACTCTTTCTATGACAACTATCTGGAGACAGAATATGATCTGTCAAAGGTGCTGTTCATCGCTACAGCCAATAATCTGAGTGCGATACCGCATGCCCTGAGAGATCGCCTGGAGATCATTAACCTGAGTGGTTATGCTATTGAGGAGAAGATCGAGATTGCCAAAAAGCACCTGATCCCGAAACAAAAAGAGGCTCATGGCCTGGCAGATTATAAACTGAACTTCAGCAATACCGTACTGCAGCAACTGATCGAGAGTTATACCCGCGAGTCGGGTGTTCGTGAACTGGATCGTAAAGTAGCCGGGGTAATGAGACACCTGGCTATGGATGTAGCCATGGAAAAAGCCATCTCTCCTACTGTAAAAGCAGAAGTGGTGCGCACAGCCCTGGGCAGACCGGTGTATATGAATGATGAATATGCCAGTGTAAATATACCGGGCATTGTGATGGGCCTGGCCTGGACCTACGTGGGCGGCGATATCCTTTTTATCGAAACCATATTGAGCAAAGGCAAAGGTATACTTACCCTGACGGGTAACCTGGGTAATGTAATGAAAGAAAGTGCCACAACTGCCCTGTCTTATCTGAAAGCGCATTGCGATACTTATAATATTCCTATCGGCCGTTTCGACGAAACCAATATACACATCCACGTTCCGGAAGGGGCACAGCCCAAAGACGGACCTAGTGCAGGTATTACCATGCTGACTTCACTGGCATCGGCATTTACCGGTCGCAAAGTGCGTAATCGCCTGGCCATGACCGGTGAGATTACCCTCAGAGGACAGGTATTACCGGTAGGAGGCATTAAGGAAAAAATACTGGCAGCCAAACGCTCCGGTGCCAAAGAGATTATTCTCTGTGCACAGAACAGAAGCGATGTAGAGGAAATCACACCAGCCTTTATCAAAGGACTGAAATTCCACTATGTCACCCAGATGAAAGAAGTACTGGACCTGGCACTGGTTAAGAAATAAATCAAATAGTTCAAATAAATTACTAAAGCATACAGCCCTCATACTGTATGCTTTTTTTGTGTCTGTTATCCACAATTGGTTTAAAATAATACAGATATGTTAAGCTATTTTTAATTATTTTCGTAAGCCTAATTTTAATTTTATAGCAGCATATGAACAATCTTTACAAATCACTATGCGCTGCACTGGTTTTATCGGCCCTCACGCCATCGATTGAAAGCCGGGCACAGGATACTACCTGGGTGCAGACATACACTTACGATTCGCTGTGGACCAGGAGAGCCAAGTTCTTCTTCCCTACTGCTAATGAGCAGTATCGTAAGGTCCTGATGTACTTCACCATCAAGTGTTACCCAACCGTATCGGGCGATGGTAACTATGCCTGTGGAGAATGGGATTACATCTACTTCAATAACATTTATGATCATCGTGGAGTACTGGACTCTACTGCTAAAGCAGGTCGCTACTTTAAGCTGTACAATGGCTCCAGCCCGGATAGCCTGCGCTATGCCATCAATCCGCAGTTTGACCTGTACAAATCGTGGATCTATAATACCGTACCAACCAATACGGCTACCAGCAACTATACCGTGGGCGCAGCAACCGTTGCACAGCCACACCCATTCAACCTGGCGGCAGGTAAGGAAAGAGCACAGTTTGTATGGAAAGCATCTGAGCTGCAGACAGCAGGTCTGACTGCCGGCAATATCACCGGTATCAAGCTTAACTTCCAGGGCAGTAATGCTACCCTCAACAACCTGCAGATCCGCATCAAACAAGTGCCTTACGACAATTTTGATGTAGCGGCAATGGAGGTAGATACACTGACCAGGGTGTACAATTATAACCGTGTAATTACTACTGCCGGTCTGAATAACTTCCAGTTCAATACACCATTCAACTGGAATGGCACCTCCAATCTGCTGATTGATTTCTCCTTCGACAACAACAGCACGGCGACTGCAAATCAGTTACTTGGCGAAAATACCAGCTATACCTCCGGTCTGTACAGCACTACCGGCAACTATGCATTGAGCACATCTCAGGCACAGGGCGGTAATGTACGTTTCCCTGCCAGTGTAAACATGTTCAGCGGTAATGCCCCGCGTACTTATGAGATCTGGATGAATGTAGATTCCTTCATTTCCCCTGAAGGAACATTGTTCAGCGCAGGCCGCAGAGGCAGCAACAGTGCGGATTTCACCATGCGTACGACCAGCCCGAACAATAGTTACCGACTGAATCTCTGGAGCAGTGCCAACAGCCAGGAGCCAATCTTCTCCGGTCCGAATACAAAGAACTCCTGGAAACAGATGACGGTGACCTACGCAACAGATACCTTCCGTTTTTATATGAACGGTAAGCTGGTGTACACCAAACGAAGAACAGGTGTGAACACACAACCTAATGGCGGTGAGTTCTTCATTGGTGAGTCGCGCGAAGGTGGATACAACTACCTGGGCAAATTATCGCATCTGCGTATCTGGGATAAAAAGCTTTCTGAAACTGACATTAAGGAATGGGTTGGTAAAGATATTACGGCCGCGCACCCTGATTTTGCACACCTGAAAGCCGATTACCGCATCAATACCGGTATTGGTTCTGTGGTAACCGATGCATCGGCCAATGCACAGGCATCCGGTAACATCAACAACAATCTCTGGTGGCAAAAAATCAAACCAAGAGACTACTACTACAATGTACAAAAACTGAGCTGGAGACCCCAGATCCAGTTCGAACGCAATACCTATACCAGCACAACAGATTCTGTACTGGTAACGGATACGGTATATAAAGCACCAGCAACTGTATATATATATGGTAATCCCGGTGCGAACCAGATCATCAGTGATAACTCACCTGTAAATCCGGGAATCAGTACCGATACACTGAATGTATGGACACAGAAATATAGATACACCTATACCAATGGTGTAAAAACAGATTCTACCCTGAATGTGCTGGATAGCGTAATCTATAATCACGACATCAACTGGTACAGCAATACTGTACAGTATGAGATCGGTCGTAGCATCTCTCCTTACGGCATCAACCTGGACCTGGGTACCGGCCGTACCCGCATCTATGATGTAACAGATTACTACCCGCTCCTGCAGGATACGGTAGACCTGGAGGTGGGCAGCACGCAGGAGTTACAGAATGTACGCTTTGCCTTCATCAAAGGGCAGCCTGCTGCGGAAGTAAACCACATTGCACAGCCATGGCCGCAGAATGGTTACAGATCTTACAAATACGGAGCTATCGTATCGGACACGGTATTATCTCCTAAGAACATTACCCTGAAAGCCGGAACCGACCAGGTGAAATTCAGAAGCTATGTGAGCGGACACGGTGGTGCGGAAAATGCAGGACCGGCTTACCCTAACGGCTGTTGTGAATTCATGTATAATAATCACTATTATAAATCGAATGGTCAGACAATCAAAACCTTCCGTATCGAGCGTACCGATTGTTCGGTGAACCCGATCTTCCCTCAGGGGGGTACATGGGTTTACCGTCGCGAAGGATGGTGCCCTGGAGACATTATCGAATCGCATGACATGAATGTATCACAGTATATCAGTGGCGGACAGATCAACCTGGACTACCAGATTGCTGCGGCACCTGCTGGTAATGAAGCTACCTATAATGGTAACTACAATGTAGGCCTGCAACTGATCGAGTATAAAACACCAGGTCGTAACAACGATGCAGAGATCTATACGGTACGTAAACCGAGCGATGATTTTGTACTGTCCCGCATGAACCCGATCTGCGTTAACCCGCAGGTAGTGATCCGCAATGCCGGTAAGAATAATCTGACCAGCGCGGTGATCAAATACAAAGTATCGGGCGGACAGGAAGCCAGCTATAACTGGAGCGGCAACCTGAAATTCCTCGATACGGCTATCGTAGACCTTCCGGTAAATACTTCTTCATTCTGGGTGGGCGATAACACAAACCGCTTCCTGGCATGGATCTCCGGCGCAAATAATACTACTGATGAATATGCAGGCAATGATACCGGCATCTCTAAGTACAATCTGCCGGATGTACTGCCGACACAAAAAGTTGTCTTCAAACTGAAGACCAACAGTAGCCCGCAGGAGAATACCTTAACCATCCGCAATATGGCCGGTACTGTAGTCCTGTCCAAAACAGGCATGACGGCAAATACTACTTATAATGATACGCTGAACTTACCATTTGACTGTTATACCCTGACCCTGGACGATAATGGTGCCGGTGGCGTAGGTGATGGTTTGCAATGGTGGGCCAATACTGCCCAGGGCAGCGGAACCTTTGCGATCCTGAATGGCAATAACGGTCAGACACTGAAGACATTCCAGCCCGATTTCGGAGCACAGGTGTTCTACACCTTTACGGTAGGCTGGCCTTTAAAACTGAACGATAAAGACCTGAGCAAACACGTAAGCGTGTACCCGAATCCGAACAACGGTAACTTTACGGTAAGTGCCGCAGGCTTTAGCGGTACGGTAAACCTGGAACTGACCAACTCATTGGGCCAGGTAGTACTGAAAGATGCATTTGACTGTTATGGCGGTACAGCTGAGCACAACATCAATGCACAAGGCCTTGCTGCCGGTGTGTATATGCTGCGCATGAACAGTGATAACAGCCAGGCTGTCCAAAAGATTATTATTAAATAGTACCTCAAATAACCCTGGCCGAATACCGGCTATACAAAGCGATCCCGGCTGATATATCAGCCGGGATCGCTTTGTATAGCCGCGGTTGGTGAAGAATGTATAAACAGCAGATCAGAGGCGATTATGATGAAGTCAGAAGTAATGATGACGTAATCAGAATGGATTATGATAAAGTCAGAATGGATTATGATGAAGGCAGAACGAATTATGCTAAAGTCAGAACGAATTATGCTAAAGTCAGAACGAATTATGATGAAGGCAGAACGGATTATGATAAAGTCAGAATGGATTATGATGAAGGCAGAATGGATTATGATGAAGGCAGAGCAAAATATGGGCCGGACAGTACACTGTCTGCACATAACAGCAGGATATATGGATGCTGCAGAACCAATTATACAGCCGCCAGCTGCAGTAAGATTGGCCGTAACAGGGAAGCATGGTTTTATAAGCCTGTTGAAAGTGAACTTTGATGCCGGAATACAGCGAAAAGAGGCATTTTTCACCCCCCAAACGGCAATTTTCTGTATCTTAGCATACTTTCTCCACTCAAAATTCTATTATGTCCAACCAGTATTCATCACCTATTGAAAAAGCAATCAAACCCATTCAGCGATTCATTCAACAGGAAAAATCAGGCGGCATAGTATTAGGCATCAGTGTAGTGCTGGCCCTGATTCTGGCCAATTCTCCCTGGGCCGAACAATATTTTCATTTTTTCGAACAGCGTTTCGGCTTCCGCTTCAATGATCGTCCTGTGCTGGAGTATAACCTGCATCACTGGATCAATGATGGCCTGATGTCTGTTTTCTTTTTTGTGGTAGGCCTGGAATTAAAGCGTGAGATTGTAGCAGGAGAATTATCCAATCCCCGCAATGCATTGCTGCCCATCGCGGCAGCGCTCGGTGGTATGCTGGTACCGGCACTGATCTACTTTGTACTCAATCCCGGAGCCGATGTGAGCAGTGGCTGGGGTATACCTATGGCTACCGATATTGCATTTGCGCTAGGCGTTTTATACCTCCTGGGCGATCGCATACCCTTATCATTAAAAATATTCTTAACCGCCCTGGCTATTGTAGACGACCTGGGTGCCGTACTCGTCATTGCATTCTTTTACACTTCCGATATTTCCATTATGAAGCTGGTGATCGGTTTGGTCTTCTTGCTGATTATGATGGTTGGCAACAGAATAGGCATCAGAAACGTACTGTTCTATGCCATATTTGGCATACTGGGTGTATGGACCGCCTTCCTGTTGTCGGGTGTACATGCTACCATAGCAGCGGTACTGGCAGCCTTCACTATCCCTACCCGTGTCAAGGTAAAAGAAGCACTATATATAGACCGTGTACAGCAATACCTGCAACAATTCAGAGAAGCAGACCGGAACGATGAGCACCCGGTACTGACCGGAGAGCAGTTACACACACTGGATCATATCAGTAAAGAAACGGATGGTGCTATACCTCCTATGCAAAAACTGGAGCATGCACTGCATCCGTTCGTAACCTTTATTGTCATTCCTGTTTTTGCACTGGCCAATGCCGGCATAGCGCTGGATATGGATGTATCGACCCTCTTCAATACCAATGTGAGCCTTGGTGTAGGACTGGGGCTGCTGATCGGAAAGGTGGTTGGTGTAGTAGGTTTTACCCTGCTGTGCATTAAGCTCAAGATTGCCCCATATCCTGATGGCATGCATTTCCGTAACCTCCTCGGGCTGGGCTTCCTGGCCGCAATCGGCTTTACCATGTCGCTGTTTGTAACCTCACTGGCATTTACGGATGAGCTGTATATGACTCAGGCCAAGGTAGGCATCTTTGTTGCGTCCATCATCGGTGGTGTAATTGGGTACTTCCTGCTCCGCAAAACCTCCAAAAAGCAGGGCTAATTTTCTTACTTTATTGCTTCATGACCTTGCCTTATGGATATTGTTTTATAAAACAATATCCATAAGGCAAGGTCATTATTATGTAATTTATTTTCACTAAAGTGAATTAAATTATCATAAAACGTTGTATTTCAACAATATAATTTATAATTTAAAGCACTATTACTCAACGACTTACCGGTAATATTGCCGTTCATTTATAAAAACCCATGAAATGCCGCAACACAACACTACCCCAAAAACCTTATCGCATGTGTCCCGCTTAACCGCACGACCGGCCATCACTAACCGCTCCGGATGGCACAGAGCATTCCGCTCACTGGGCCTGCTCTGCGCCCTGGGCATAATGACACCGCCAGCACAGGCGCAGGTGCCTAAAGAGATCAGTCAGGTATATGATGGCTATGACCTGAAAAACTACTGCACTGTGCAGCAACCGGGCCTGGACGAATACTCCATGGCAGGTACTATGTATGATTTTGACAATAATCCCGGCGATCATGCCGCACACCTGCTCATGTTTGATGCCACTTCTGCTACTCCCGTAAGCATGGTCTTCAATAATCCGGAATATGCAGAACGTGCCGTAGGCATGCATTACCTCAACTCCGGGAAAGGAGTTATTGTAACGACCTACGACCCGATCAACGGTGCACCAGGAAATAGTGGCGTACAACTGATTACTGTTGATGCGGCAGGTAACTACCTCACTAACAAGGTAATCAGTGTACAAAATGGTATCGGTATTAATCTCCGGCCTTTGGGCACAGAGATCGATCCCAGCGGTGATGTCATGTATATCTGCGGGTTTATGACCACATCCATACTGCCGGGCATCGAACCAACTTTTGCCGATACTAAAAGCGCCTTCCTGATCCGGTATGACTTCGTCAATGACCGTGTAGCAGCTATGAAAACATATGACTGGAATGGCGGACCGGACGACTATGATGTGGCCCATAGGGTGAAGATGCTCAGCGACAATACCTTATGGCTGGGTGGTATGTGTAACAGCGCCAGTAATGCAGAGGTGGCCATGATGAACATGATTGTAGATCCTGTTACCCTCAGTCCCCTGGTAGATGTTCCGCTAGACATTCCAGCACCACTGCAGCCTAACAATTTAAAATCGACCAGCTTCGATATCTGGGAAGATCCGGCCGATCCGGCCAATGCCTATATCTTCAGTAACTACTGTGCCGCCCACCCATCTTCCATTGATATAGCACCTTTATTTGTAAACATTACCAGTGTAGACCGCAATACCCTTGTCCCGGCAAGCGGGCTGAATAACGGGCTGAATAACCAGGCTGACTATACTTGGGGTACTAATGTCATCATGGGCAATATGAATACCAGTACTGTGAGTTCGGTCATACTCGGTGGTTTCCAGTCATTTTTTCACTGTGGCGGACAAAACAATGCCACATCACCAGATAATATAAACCCATACCTTGCCGAAATGAGGCTATTTACAACTACTACAGGCAACCTGTCTATCAGAACGCTGTATTGGTCTACTATAGAATCGCTTATGGGAACAGGGGTAGACAATACTGACCCTAACAGCTATCCTGAACTCGGGGGTGGTATGAGCAATTTGGCCTGGGGGCCTAAAACGACGGTACGGTATAACAACAGCCCCATGACGGATATTATCCTGAATGCACCGTTATGGAATCCTGCACCAAACCGCCTGAACATGAAATTTATCCGCACGGATATGAATGGCAATCCTTCATGCAGCAATAACTACTGTGTGCCTAGTTATCTTTTCTATCACGTAGATGCGGCAAGCAATACTGTAATGGAACATAATGTCATCACAGGAGAAGAACAGCCCTTCCTCGCGGTTACAGATGTGCCTGCAGATGGCCTGTTTGACTGTACTACAGGAAGTACGTTCTACAAAAAAGAGCTGAATAACGTACAGACAGCCGTTACCGGTGTAAGCATATCGCCTAATCCGGCACATGAGTATATACAACTTGATTTTAAAGGCACGATTAAGCCATCGGACAACATCAAAGTACAAATCTATGATGTGACCGGCAGGGTAAACAATACCTTATTTGAAGGTAGCCAAAGTAATATGCAATCGCAGATTACTTTACCGAAACTGGCTCCTGGTGTATATATGATACGGGTGCAGCATAATGGTAATCAGCTGAAATCTATGCCGGTAGTGATTCAATAATTATATTGTCATAATACATTAACCAAAGCCCCGATACTCGTGCAATGCAGTATCGGGGCTTTATTTTGCGGATATATACCTATAGTCTTCGCTATAATCAGGCTAAAACTGGGTATATTCGCAGTCGGTATACTATCCATATCATTATACTATAATTGCATATTCAATATGAATACTCCATACAAAAAACCCATCAGGATACTGGCCATAATTGCCCTGATCCTGAGCATCTTTTTAGTCCGCTCAACAGTAGCCTCACTAAGCGACCATTCTCCTGCAGCACTGCCCATTGCTTCGGGTTTGCTCATCGTGATCCGTGGTATCAGCATCATATTTATATTTATAGATAAGAAGACTGCTGCCATCTGCCTCTTAGCAACCACATTGCTGTTTGGCTTAAATGCCCTGCTGCTGACACATTACCTGTTCATTCCTGCATTTGTAACGGACCTTGTGCTGGGTATCTTAGCGATCGTTTCTGTACGCAAAACGACTGCATCACAAACTCCGGAGCAGTCATCATAAATCTGTACATCTATGAACCCCATAATCTTAAAGGGAAAACGAAAGCTTGCGTTATTAATAGCAATCCTGTCTCTGTCTGCCTGCTGTGTCTTGCAGGTAAATGCACAGGATAATTGTAAGGCTAAGCTCAAAGCCAACCGGAATAAATCATTTATATACGAAGGCAAAGACCGCATAGAAGAGTCTTATGAATTCGGAGTCTATTCTGTAAGCATAAAGAAAGGTAAGATAGACACGGTATCTGTTCATAAAGGAAATCAGTTCATTACGACATTTCTGAGCCAGTATGGCCATATCGTTTCTACCAGTATCGACTACCTTATAGATGGGGTTGCCTATACCGATACACTGGACCTGAATACAGATACCAGGAAGGTCAAATATGATTATTACGGCAATTTCACCAGTGCTCAACTGTTCACCACGTATAATCATAGTACAGGAGCGCAGGCGTACTATGATGTTTACGGTGCAGACTCGCTTTATGTAAACCGTTATGATAATGGCCAGGTACAAAAAATGATCTGGGTAAACTATGGCACCGAGTATGCCCGTAAGCAATGGAACATGGAGGGGAAACTCCTGTATGAAAAATACCACTCGCGGGAAACAACCTATGAACCTCCGGGACTGCTGCACAGCCAGCAATACGATACCTTGATGGATGGCAGAACCATTCACTGCAAAACAACCTGGTATGAGAACGGCGCACCCGAATCTGTAGCTTATTTTTATGATGGCAAACCTTGTCATGTATGGTCTTACTATGACCGCAGTGGCAAACTGATCAAAACGGCAAAAAAGACTCCACTTCATAAACTACCTATGGAAGTAAGGGAACCACCGCGAGCTTATGCACCCCCCGACCCCTCAATATTCAGAACCGTATCTATACAGGAAGCATATCAGGGTAATCTGAACGCATTCCTCCATACTGAAATGACCAGGATATTGTGTGCCAGTTCAAAAGAACTAAAAGGGAATTATACTGTAAGAACGTACCTGAATATAGAAGGAAGAATGCGCTTTGTCAGTGCCCGTGGCGAAAATAGTGAAGCCATTGCACCGGCACTGCAGCAAATGATCGACAAAATGGATCTTTGGAAACCGACCAGAGAAAATGGACGGACTTTAGCCCTGGTGCTGGATTTCAGGTTCAAGGTAACAGAAAATAAATAGAGAAAGCATCCCTTCCGGGATGCTTTCTCTATTGTAACATATTCTAATTTACTCTTTGGTAAACACTACATCTACCCGGCCCTGTATATACCGCATGGTATGCGCAGCAGGATCAAAGATCATTTTGATATGGGCATCATCGAACCGGAAGGTATGATTTTCATAAGCATCCATCGGGAAAGCACCCTGCCCTGTAGCCTGGGCTGTTAATGCACCACCGCTTACAGCTATGGTCAGCTTTACCGGTGCCTCAGGATTGCTGTATACCCCTTCATACTGCTTTAATTCCGCCGCTGTTGGCGTAGCTTTCTTCATGACCTCTGCTATAGGAAAAGGTTCGTTGTACAGTACCTTACGAATATCCTTAGCCGGTATTTGGGTAAACTGGGTACTGTTATTCTGCAGGATGATAATGGTTTTATCATTATCCATATGTCGCTCTATATAGGTTACATAACCCGCCCAACCGCCTGAGTGACTGGCGATTGTACCATACTGTTTATTTTTGGACACCTGCCAGCCAAAGCCATAATTGGTTTCCTTGCCATCGGTTGTTTTTACAGAAGCAAAGATCTGCTTGCGGTCTTCAGCATTAATCAGTTTATCGGTATACAGGGCGCGATCCCATTTCAGCAGGTCGTCCAGGGTCGAATTGACCATGCCATCCCCTACAATTCCATCTAGATAATAGGTATAAAAATCCTTGCCAAACGAATTCGTCAACACCTTGTTGCCCAGGCTATCCTGTACATAGCCTAAAGCATAGTTGTCTACTTTCTGCGGCTGGTAGCGGCTCCTGTACACAAAGGTATGATCCATCTTCAGCGGTTTGAAAATGGTTTCTTTCAGGTACGCGCCGAATGTTTTTTTGCTTACACGCTCTATAATAGCCCCCAGCAAGGCATAGCCGGTATTGCTGTATTCATACTTAGCGCCGGGGCTAAACAATGTATCAGGTTTGTGCTGCGCAAATATTTTGATCACATCTTCGTTAGTCGCAAACTTTGCTTTATCCCATTTCTCCTCAAACAGGTCCATATAATCCGGCAAGCCGCCGGTATGGTTGAGCAGGTTACGAATCGTAATACCTTTATAGAAAGCCAGCTCCGGGATATATTTTGCAACCGGATCATCATATTGCAGCTTGCCCTGTTTGTGCAGCTGTACAATACCCATAGCGGTAAATTGTTTGGATACGGAAGCCAGTTCAAAAACGCTTTCGGGGTTCAGTTTTCTGCCGGTACTTTCCTCGGCGATACCGTAGCTCTTACGAAACAGCACTTTACCTTTATCAGCGACCAGCACATTTCCGTTAAAACTGTTTTTCTGATGAGCAGCCGTTAACACGCTGTCTAAAAGATGTTGCTGCTGTTGTTCGGACTGACCAAATACGAAAGTATGCGTACACAAGATTGCAGCCGCAAGGATGATGGATTGTTTCATAGTAATCATAATGGGTAATGTTTTTTTCGGAAATCAATTCCGGGTAAAACCAAAGCTACAAAAGAAATCAGTGCAAAGAAAAAACTTACGCACAATGTGATGAATACCTGCGTACAATACAGGTACATAAACCGTAATTTTACGCGCAGTAAACATAGTACACATGGAATACACATTCAGACAGGCCAAGCCGGAAGATGCATCACAGATATGGACGATATTACAGCAGGCGATTCAACGCCGGAAAGCCGATGGCAGCAAGCAATGGCAGGATGGCTATCCTAATCTGCAGGTGATACAATCAGATATTGATAAAGGATATGGATTCGTTCTGGTCGTGCAGGATAAAATTATAGGATATAGTGCAGTGATGCTGAATAACGAACCTGCATATAATGATATTGAAGGCCAATGGCTTACAACCGGGGACTTTATTGTGATACATAGAGTCGCTATTGATGAACAGGAATTGGGCAAAGGCTATGCCAAAGCCATTATGCAGGCTATAGAAAATCATGCCCGAAGCATAGGAGTATATAGTGTTAAGGCCGATACCAACTTTGACAATCCCGGTATGCTGAGCATATTTACCAAAATGGGTTATCAATATTGTGGTGAAGTATATTTTCGTGGCAGCCCCAGAAAGGCTTTTGAAAAAGTACTGGATAAATAGCTACATCGCGAGCATCGCAATTAATTCCTGCGTATATTCACTTTAAAAACAACAAACATGAAAAGAGTAACAGGTATAGGTGGTATTTTCTTCAAATGTAAGGACCCTGAAAAAATGAGGGAATGGTACAAAACCCATCTCGGTTTTGATATGACCCAATATGGAGCTAAGTTTGAATGGCAGCAGCCGGAAGGAGCTGCAGAACCGGGCTATACCCTCTGGACTCCGTTTACAGATGATACGAAGTACTTTGAGCCATCATCAAAAGAGTTTATGATCAATTACCGTGTGGCCGATATTGAAGCACTCACAGAAGCCCTGAAACAGGAAGGCGTAACCGTACTGGACGAGATCGCTACCTATGCCGAATACGGCAAGTTTGTACACATCCTGGATATAGAAGGCAATAAAATTGAATTATGGGAACCCGCCGGATAAGGCACTGGTACCGGATTATACAGAAGATGCAAAGTATTACAGTATAGCTGTAACACTTTGCATCTTCTTCGTTTATACAATGCATAAATCCATAATACTTAACATAAAACAACAATATGTTCATGATTAATAGTTACATTTGGGATACACTAAAAACATAAAAAATGAAAAAACGTATCCTCTTAGCCGGCCTTTCATTATGCACCCTGGCCATGGCCACTACTATTACTTCCTGTCGCAAGACCATTGACTGTGCAATCGAAGGTGCCTTTACTTCTATCACTGCTACAGAAGATGATAACAATGTAAAAGAATATACTTTTAAACCGAACTATTACGGCGATCATACGGTGAATACTGTAGAATGGGATTTTGGTGATGGCCAGCAGGCTACAACCAACGGCACCGAAATGGTAACACATGTGTATAGCTCTGCCGGCACGAAGAAGGTGACTGCACGCATCAATATCAAATACAAATCGATGACCTGCAGCGCAAAACCCGAAAAATCAATTGATGTGCAGTAAAATAATTATTGCAGAGTATGCGCTTTTAGGAAAGCAAGCGCAAATAAGATGAAGTTTGTTACAGAAAGAGAAATGTTCTTTTCACATCGCGTGATAAAAAGAGATATCTCCACTTCGTTGCACTTCGGTCGATATGACGAAGTGATCCATACAGAACAGATCGCTGGACCGGCATTATAAATCCGGCGTCAAGAAAATCATTGGCTCGGTCGATCAAGTCGGAAACCACTGTCTGAACGAAGTGAGTCTGGTTTGCGACCGACCGACACCTTGATTTTTAGCCAGGGATTTATACAGCCTTGATTTTTTGGCGCTACCTTTTGCATCAAGGCAAAAGGTAGCAATAATTATAAATGGGAACTAAACAATTATCTAAGTCTTGATTTCTTAAAAGCAGATACTTTATACGCTTAAAATATTCATCCCCCGGCAGCACGCCGGGGGATGAATATTTTAAGCGTATGATGGGCAAAACCCTTTATCTCTATGGATAATCAGGGTAAATACCATAAACACAGATGATGTAGTTAATACCCAGGGAAGGCTGAATATTGTTTACCGGCATAGATTGTCCGGGTACCATTAAGGTCAGCTGTGTGCCCGCAGGAAAGCTCACCGGCAAATTAGCATTGATAGAAATAGGTACATTCATATTGAATGCCTGCATATTACTATTAGCTGTATTGCTGTAAAGTGAGGCGTCACTACCTAAGCTGTCCACGGCATTAGACAACGCCGGAACATTGCCGGAAGGATTGTTTGTGCTGCCGCCGGTATTGCTACAAGGGATAGACACACTTGCTGCACTGCTACCACTGATCGTTCCGTGTGCGGAACCTGTAAGCCCGCTTACATTGCCGGTAGCGGCAAAGGCAGGCATATTGCTGCTCAGCAGGGTTACGGTTGGTGTACCTTGTACCATACCTAAAATAGTGGTATTGCTGCGGCCCATACCTACGCGGTCGCGAAAGTCCGGCAGTGCAAAATTCTGCTGGCCATTACCACCGTATGTGGTACCAATAACGCTGAACAAAGCCTGGTTGTTATTGATACTCATTAAAGTACCATCGCAAAATGCCCAGTCGCGAGGGACTCTCGTCCCGGCCCACATCCGGATTTCTCCTATGTAACCTTCCATGTTGTAATTGTTTTATTGTGAATAAATGGGTGAATGCTATTATTGTTTATCGAATTCGGGATACCGATACATCGTCCGGCTGATGTCTGCCTGATCAGGAACTAAATAATGAAACAAATTATCAATATTTAAAAACCTGATTACCAAGCAACAAAACCACTTCCTGATTCTTATTTACAAATCTATAACAATAATTATCTCCCTCATACGTGAAAAACACCTGTTACGGTACCGTATAAAAGCCCGTATTTAAATTCTGCTAAACCGGTGAATATCAGCAGCATAAACCTTATACATACCGCACAAGGCATAAAAAAGGTCCGCTGAAGAATCAGCGGACCTTTGCTCCTCTCTATTATTTTGTCTAAAAACAACAGTACTTTCTCAGGGTAGATAAACACTCAATAACCTAGCACCTAAAAATGGATTATTACACTTGCAATTATTCTCAATAAACCATTACTGTTTTACTAATCGTTCATGGATCTTAGTACCATTCTCAGACACGATCTCTACGTAGTAAAGTCCTTTTCCAAAATTGTGAATATCGATATCGGCCGAATATGCAGAAGCCGTATAGTCAAACATAATTCTTCCGGATGGATCGTAAATACGCACTCTGTCATTCTTCGTCAGCCCATCAATATGTACATTATTCTGTGCAGGATTAGGGAATATGGTCACCACACCTTCTTTACCAAAGCTGATCTGTCTTACAGGACTGAAATCAAAGATTCCGTCGAAGTCGATCTGCTTTAATCTATAGTAGTTTTTTCCGGTTACAGGGTTAACATCTGTAAAGCTGTAATACAACTTCGCATTACTGCGGCCTTCCGGTGCCAGAGATCCTGCAAAGCCTATACTTGTCCAATCGTTTCCATTTGTACTTCTCTGAATGTCAAATCCTTTATTGTTCATTTCCTTTGCAGTGATCCAATCTAAGACTACAGCATTTTTAGCTCTGTTCAGTGTGAAGGCCTCCAGCGAAATTGGTGTAGGTACAGCAGCACTAAACGTTACCTGAGTTGATGAAGGACAGTCGCCAGAGGTAACCTGGTATCCTACGCCAACTGTACCCGCTCCCGTAATAGTCACTGCTCCGGTTACAGCATTAATGGTTGCCGGTCCGCTGATGATGGAGAAGCTTCCTCCTGAAGGAGAAGCAGTCATATTATAAGTATTACCCACCGTCGCATTTACAACAGGGAATAGAGTTGCCGCTTCGGTGCTCGCTCCGCAAACATCCATCTGGCTGGTAGAGAAGGAGTAGTTAGGAATATCTGCATCCGTAGAGGTACCATCTCCCATACTGCCACCCGTTTTGTGTCCTACATATCCAAAGAAACTGGAACACTTTCTGATCGACATTGTGGTATGACCACCGGTCTCTACCGCAATTATTTTATCACCAGCCGTCAGTCCACCAAGATTAGTCGACGGGTCTATACTCGCGTTAGCCGTACCGCCACCCAACATCTGGCGGTTGTTTCCGCCCCAGGCATACAGCACTGTATCTGCGGTGATGGCATTGATAGAACCTGTATTGGTATATCCCAGATCATGCTCATTCGGACTTATCCATAACACATTAGAAAGGTAATCGCCGGCTGCACTTGATTTTTTAACCTGTACCCATTGCTCTCTGACTGTGGTCGTAAAATCGCCAACCTGTTTTTGGGCATTGTAGCCTAATGCATAAAGATTGCCATTGGTAGCCAGCAGATAATAGGTAGAGGTATTAACCGCATTCGCAGCAGTCATCCCTACCATTTTGGGTGTAATGCCAGAAGGCAGCTCCATTGATGAGGCATAATTGCGCACGGCATACGTATTATCATCTCCCAGATAGGTACTTTGCCCCCATGTATATAATGTACCTGTAGAGGTAAGCGCTATAAAGTTCATTCTTCCGTTACCGCGGATCGCAACCACATTAGTCAAATTGGTAGTGGAATTGGTTTTAACACGGTGCCAGATTGCATTATTTGCTGAGCTGTAAGATGATCCGTCGCCATAAGCACTGGCCGTTGCAGCGTCGGTAGCAGCTACTAATGTATATACGTTTCCGTTACAGGTAACCAGGCCCAGCATACGATTAGTACCAAACAGCATTTTTACATCTGCAGGAGTAACCCCGGCAGGTAAGCCATTTGTTTGTCCGTCGATCGTTAATTTCTGAAAAGAGGTACCTGTACCGATACCCCACTGGTCTGTACCCCAAAAATATAAGCCATTGGTCGTCAGCACAAAATGCTGCGAAGTAGTATTGATTTCTGAGCCTCCGGCAAATTTCAGTATCTCACCGCTAAGACCAGGATAATTAGATGCATTCACTTCCTGCGGAGCAAGCACGTTGCCACCGGTACTTCCGATTTTTTCTCCCCATACCAGTACGCGGCCATCTGCCTGGCGGGCAAAGGTGCTGTGGAATAAAGAAACGACATTGTCATACTCTATGGTAGCGGGTGTCGTTGAGTGCAGGTAAGCATTTGTACGGTCATTGCCGGCACAACCCACCGATGGGGCCACACATTGCGCAGTCGCATTTAAGGACGCCAGAATGGCAGACCCAAGCACATACACTTTGGGATTCAATGGTAAGGTTTTGTAATACTTCTTCATAATACTTGATTTAGTAAATAAATAGGTTAGCAATAATTTTGAAGCTGCAAAGCTATTTACACTATCAAGGCCCAGCAATCCGTTACCTTCCCCTATTCAGCAATACAGGAAAGCGTATACTCCGTTCTTCGATCAAAACCATTGACAATCAATATTAAGGCTTCCCTTTTTCAGCTAAAAGGGAAGCCTTAAATTTCGCTATATCGACCAAAAACCTCAATTTAAGCAACTGATACCGCACAAAAACAAAATTGCTGATCTCACCGAAGCCAGGGAATCCTTTTATTTCAGACAAACTCATATTACATAAAACCAATATTGCAAAAATGACAGTTCAACACCTTTTAAAACACCTGAAAACCCAAACGACGAAAAAAGACCATTACACCTGAATGCTGTGCTTTACCATATAGATTGGAGAGAATCATGAACCTATGTTCAGTAACAAAGATTATATTATGAACATTAGAATAATATGGTCAAAATCTTAGTACATTTATCCCGACTGTTAACCTAAGTCAATATTTATCATTTATCACAGATAAACTATTTTACCTTGAAATTAATACTACTATTCTTATTCCTCATTAGCATAGAATTATCTGCATCTGCACAAAATCCGGAAAGCTTCGATAAAATCTATTACAAAACATTTCTGGAGACGTCGCAGAGCGATTTTAAAAAAGCACTGTATATTGCTGATTCGCTCTACAAGCATTCCACCACCGCTCCATACCAGGTCAAGAGTCTGATGTTATCAGCATCATTACTACAGCAGAGCGGTGACCTGAGCCGGGCCGTAGCCTATGCAGAACAGGCACAGGAGATCGTTATCAAAACCAATGACTACAACTGGCAGGCCCGCATTGCAGGCTTCCTGGCTACCCAATACCGCTTACTCAAACTATACGCCAAGTCAAATGTATATACCAATAAAGCGATGGCCGCCGCCGAAAAGATCAATAATACAGAGGCGGCAGGCAACCTGATCGGTCTCATGCACCAGGAAAAGGCTTATTATCAGTTAGATCAAAGAAGCTATCGCAAAGCGATTGATCACGTGCTTATGGCTCAGCGCTATTTCAACCATAGCAAGCAGGACCTCAATTTTCTGACTGCCAACAATGAGCAATTGCTCGGCGATAGTTACCTGGGCTTGCAACTATATGATTCTGCGCTATACCATTACCGAAATGGACTAAAGTCGCTGGGCCATGCACCAGGCAATTTTCTCAGTGGTTTAATCATGAATGGCATGGCAGTGACCTACCTGCAGCAGGGCAAATTGCCGGAAGCGCACCGCTGGCTAGACAGTGCACAGATCATTGCCGATGGCTCTAATTACCTGCAATTGAAAAATGTAATATATGAAACAGAACGAGCATATGCCGAAAAAGTGAAGGATATGGACCGGCTCACCGAGGCGCAAAAAAAGCAGGATACCGTCAGAAGTGTTTTGGCCGATAGAAAAGATGCGTTTCTGAACCATACACTGGAGCACCTGGAAGATAACTATAATAAAGAAACCAGGAGGGGTAGTTATAAAAACATACTCATCCTTATTGCAATGATTATTATTGCCGGCACCATATCATTTCTCATGGTACAGCGGCGGCAACAGAAAGCCCGCTTCCGGAAGATACTGGAGCGTATGCGTGAAAGAGAAGTACTGCGGCAGCATAAGATAGCCCAGAACACGCCTGTACAGGAGACTACAAAAGAAGTGGAGCATCTTGTTGCAGATAAAAGTGCAGCACCCAGGGAGCCGGATGCTGCTATGATGACGGAGGAGACCATGCAAAAAATATTAAATAGCCTGGAAGTGTTTGAAACCGGCACGCTATTTAACAACCGTAATATGTCCCTCTCCTTCCTGGCCAGTCATTTCAATACCAACACAAGGTACCTGAGCCGTGTTATAAACCACCACAAGCATAAAGATTTCAGCAGCTACATCAACGAGCTGCGTATAAACTATATTGTTGAAAAGCTGAAAAACGATCCGGTGTGGCGGCAATATAAAATCAGTACCCTGGCCGAGGAAACGGGGTTCTCCTCTCATGGTAAGTTCACTCCCGTATTCAAATCTATAACCGGCTTATCCCCTTCCCTGTTTATCAAATACCTGGAAGAAGATGCGCAACTGAAGCGGTAATGGCCTGAACCGCAGTACCACTATACCAATACCGCATATTTGCAGCATTGGTATAGGGTTTATACCCTGAACTAAAAACAATTATGCAACTACACTTAAATTAACATCCATTACTATCTCAAAACCATTGGGATAATCATTTTTTATCTGAACATTGCCGTTAAGCCTTGCTATTCTATCCTGTATATTTTCCAAGCCTATACCGGATACCACCTGATCTTTTTCCCAACCAATACCATCGTCCTTGTACCTGATCTGGAGCACATTGACATTTACAGAAAATGTTACATATATATGCCTGAACACTGCGTGCTTTATAGAATTTGTAATACATTCCTGCAAAATAGCTTTAAGATTACTATACTGGTAATGACTTAAAAAGCGCTTTATATCTTTAGACTCCCTTAAGGTATAGCTAAACTCAGAAAGTACACTCATTTTTTCCAGTACCTGCCTGATGTCTTGAACCAAACCGGACACAAGCAATTGCTGATCAGATTTCAAATCCTTTGACAAACTTCTGATCAGCTCCATGGTATGATCGATATGTTGTTCTAATGCCCCCTTCTGATTCAAATGCTGACTTACTCTCTGTTCTTTAGCCAATATTTTGGCATATAGCAATGCTGGATTAGTTTCATCATGAATATTCTGAGCAAGACTAAGCTTAAAATTCACAAATCTTGCTTTCTGACGGCGCCTGATCCCCAAAAACATCAGTAAGCCAGCCCCCAATAACAGTAAAGAGCCGAATGCCAGGGCTACAAATCTGCGGTCTGATTGCCGCTGTCTGCGGGCAGAATCAGCCAGTAACAATTGCTGTTCTTCAACTTTTGTCAGTGCATACATGATCTCGTCTACCTCAGACAGGGTACTTGTACCTTCTGCTTCCAGTATTTCCAATGCTTTTACCAGCGAGTCTTCACTCTCCTTATAACGACCGATATTGTACAATAGCCTTGCTTCATACTTTTTAACCATATACTGGCTTCGGGCTAATGCGCTTTTTTTATCAATCAAGCCATTAAGCAGATTGATGTAATGTTCAGCGCTGTCATTCTTTTTAGTATCCAGAAAGAAAAGTGCCTTTTGGTCAATAACATGGAAGTGTATATAACTTTTAAGGTACTGAGGGGTATTGGGACTATCCTGTAAGGAGTCCAGTTGCTGCAGATTCTTCCAGGCATTACCATGATTGCCGGAAAGCCTGTACTGCTCATGCTCGGCCATGAGCACACTAAATCTGAGCCTGCTTAACACCTCAATATCTGTAGCATATTCTTTTTTAATGGCCTGTGCAGTTTGTGCCAGAATACGTTTCACTTCAGCCCCCAAAGCCGTATCTTTTGCATTATAGGCAGCTGTGCTGAATAGGTAGAGCAGATCTGCACTGCGCATTACATCTTTTCGGTCAAACTCCTTATTGCCGATTCTTTTAGGTAAACTCCCGACAAACTGCTTATACTTTTTATATAATGCAGTCACTTTGGGAAAGGCCAGCTTACTGTCATAGTAGGTGGCAATAAGGTTTAAAGATAAGATGGAGGGATGATTACTCACCTTTTGTTCTATTTCACTCAATTGTTCAGCATAATATAGCATTTCTCCGTTTCTGCCATCTAATCTGGCCTGCTGGCTCAATATGGTATAATATGCTTGTTTTAAGCGTTCATCATTATTTTTATGCCAGCTGATCTGCCTGTACTTTGTTAGCAGTACGAGCAGTTCCTTATTGCTGAAACTTATTCTTTCAGACTGAACCAGAACCATCGTTTTGAAAATGGTATCGAGATATACTTTTTCGCTCAGTTTTTTGTTTTCATATAATGATGTTAATCGCTGAACTATCTGTACCGCCGAATCCTTTGGTGATATTGCATGAGTTTTATACAAAAAGGAGCAGCATAGAATACAGGTCACTATAAACTTAAGATAATGGCGCATGCTAAAATTGGGTTGAGGATAAAGACAAATTTAGATTAGTGAATAAATGCTTTAATATAAACCCGTAAAAATATTTAATAGAATCAGCAATCCGGCTAAAAATAGACAAATAGTTATGAAAATCAAATAAATAGCCAGCATACACCTAGCTGACGCGTGCGCCCTCGCATGTGCCAAACGATTCAAACATAAACATACAAAAAGTAGCTATCTCTGCTACACTACCTTTCCTTTCGATAAGACGGGAGGGATTGTTACCGTCATGTCGGGCGCACAGCAGCTACATCGGGAAAATCTCCTAAATACAGCTGTTGCCCCTCCGGCAAGCTAAGACATAAAATGCTGTCCGGTAAGGTAATGAATACCTCTTCTGGATAGTACTGCCGCTGTTAAAACTCAAAAGAGTATTCATTCAAACTCAAATGTAGGTATACGTTTTTCAATTGCATTTACCCGAACTAATATTGCGCCTGCAACTGCCATTAAATCTATCAAAATTTGAATGGAGAAGGGAATACTTGATGGATCTAAGATCACAAAAAGAGACTACCCTTCCAGGCGCATCATTATCCAGTAATTCGATCAATCAATAAAATACTGTTATGAAGAAACATTTTATACTGTGTATAGTTTTATGGGGCAGCATATCTGCATCTGCTCAAAATAATGTTGGTATCAATACCACCAGTCCGCATGTATCTGCAGCATTAGATATTCAGGGCGATTCAAAAGGCTTACTCATTCCCCGTATGAGTACAGCACAAAGAATGGGCATCAGTAATCCGGCCAAGAGCCTGACTGTTTTTGACAGCACGCTCAATAACTTCTATTATTACAACGGATCGGCCTGGAGCATACTGAACAATGTAAATGACCTACCGGCAGGAGGTACCACAGGTCAGGTGCTGGCTAAAGTAAATGCCGCAGATTACAACACACAATGGATCACTCCTTCTGGTGGCAGCGCAGATAATCTGGGCAATCATACAGCCACAACCACACTTAATATGAATGGCAATGCCATCAGCAATGCTACAAATATTACAGCAAGCGGAACAGCTACTTTAGGTGGCAATACCTATCCTACATCAACCGGTACTAACGGACAGATGCTGACTACCAATGGAGCTGGAGCCCTGACCTGGACCACACCCGGCAGTGGCGGAGGTGCTGTTGTACAGTTAAATGCCAATAAAGTGAATGGCACAGGAGAAAGCTGTCCGGTAGCCACAAGTACTACTCCTGCTACAATTGCGTTCAACAACATCATTACCAGTCCCTCTAATGGTAATACCTGGACAAGTAACAATACCTTTACAGTAGGATCAGGGCAAGCCGGATTGTACATGATACAGGTGCGCGTACACACCCCAGATGCAAGCCCAGTTACCAATACGGTAGGCATTCAGTTGACCATTCAGATAAATAACACATCATATGGCAGCGTAGGTAATATATATGGACCATACCCGGTACAACAGACCAACACGCCAGCTGGAACAAAAGGTAAAGGGGAAATATTTACCTTTGTCTATCTGAATGCCAATGACAATTTAAAAATATTAGGTATAGGAGGCAATTCCTCTACAGCACCACAGGCCCTCTCTGCAGATGCAGGCAGTAATATTATGATTGTGAAAATGAATTAATGCAAAGGGAAATACGCATCATATATATAAAATAGTATTTCCAACCTTAATGTTATAAACATCAAAACACAAAAGGCTTCCAGATGAATCACCTGGAAGCCTTTACCATTTGGCAGAACCGGGCGGGAAATTATCAAACCACAGCTGGCCCAAACTATTCGAACATAAACACGCACGACGATAAAGTTCAGCCCCGATTGCATCGGGACAACGAATGAACTGCCCGATGCAATCGGGTAGTTTTCAATACCTTAATAATCTACGAAACACTAAGACCAGCACAAACAAAAAGCCAGCAGTCTGAGACTACCGGCCATGTTGTTTACTGCTCCAATAATTTATATGAATACCTTAAGGCAATTTGCTGAACCGAAGGCTCTGCAATAGCCGACCATCATGGTAACAATGTATGAAATACACGCCGGAAGAGAGGCTGCTTATATCGACCGTCTCATGTGCGCTGTGCAATGACTGTTGCAATTGCTTTCTGCCCAGTGCATCCGAAACGATCAATGTACAGCCCGGTGCAGCCAGTACATGCAAGATACTGTTGGCAGGATTAGGATATATCTGCAATGCTTTATGGTCACTGCCCGGACTGACCACACCGGTAGTGGGTGAATAGTAGGAAACACTATCTGCATCCTCTGTCTGCCAGACAATATCACATTCCTGCACTACTGTATTCGTATCACGGACCAGCCATACATTCAGACCATAAGGTTCCGGTGTGTACAGGCGTATTAGGGTATCCTTTACCGGATCGGCTTTTACAAAATCGCAGGAACGATAAAAAAACGTAACAATATTGACCGGCGGATAGAGCAGGGCTACACGATCGAACGTGCGGCTTATATAATAACTGGAATCTGGGAAGTGCATCCGCACAAACAGTTCATGCGGATTGACCAACCGATTGACATGAAAAGAATCAATGGTTTGCGCAGGGGCCTGTAAGCCGGCAATGATCAGCAACAGCGTAAGCTGCAATTTTACCTGTTTTATCATATCTCTACATTTAATGATTTATATTATACCCGCACATATCGCCATATATACTCTTATAGACGGGCAGGCGGGTACAAATGTTAGATTCCTCCATATTCGAATGCTGCATTGTTCCACCGCGGAGTAAACCGATCTGATGTACTTTCAGTCTCCATACCCTGTAAAGGCTGTACTTACATCAACAAAAAGGCTTCCGGGTATATAACCCGGAAGCCTTTTGATCAGCATTGATAGATAATGAATATGTGCCTTACAGTACAACCCATGCAGTACCATCCCACTGAATCATCTGGGTAGATACACCCGGATCAATCTCTATCAGCGTACGGCCCTGTGTATTGAATTCTGTCGGACGATCACCCGCAGCACAAGTACCTACGTTTTGCCATACGATCACCGGGTAGTCCAGGTTGATCGGTCTGATCGAAGCAGTACCGCTACCGCCGTAGCCGTAAGGGAAAGTACCAGTCGCCGCAGTAGTACCGGCACCCACCACCAGTGACATTCCTGTGTGCGACCCATCATTAATGATCTGGTATTTCTGATAGGTGGTGCTATTGGCAAATGTGGTACCAATAATATCCAGCCAGCCAGCTCTGGTCACCAGGCCTTTCTGGCCATATGCTTCTATGATATCGCCTTTCATCAGGTGTCTGGTCTGCTCCAGGTCTTCTACACGGAAGGTTCTTTCCTGAATGATTTTGGGAATACCGGCCATTGTTTCATACAAAGTATAGGCATTATGATTAATCTCCGGTGCCCATAAGGCATCATCAAAATGGTTATTCAGGAATTTTACCGGCTCTACCGTATCTCTGTCTTCGACAAAGAACAGGTAATTTTTCACCGAAGAGTAAGGCATCGGCTGGCTGTCATTACTGCCATAAATAGTCGTATTGCCAGCATATTTGAAGGTATTGTTCTGAAACACTACATTCTTCACCAAATCTGAAGGATCACCCCACTGGCGGATCACAAAGATGGCCGAGTTATCGCCGGAGGCAGTACCCTCATCCGGAGCATTGATGCCCTCAACATAGTTATTTTCAATCAGCAGGTTGCGCAGGTGCCCGGACAGGAACACCACATTGCCGGTATTGAATACCTTATTGTGGGCTACCACAGATTCCTGCCATGCACCAGTCAGGAAGATGCCGGTATTCTGAACGAAGTTGTTTGTGATATGAGCCGAACTTTCTACAGAGGTAAAGGTTACCCAGTTATCCTTAAAAGTATTAGCATCAATGATGATCTGATTCGCAAAGAAGCGTCGGTCCTCTGGTGTCACATGCACACCCCATACTTTATCTTCATTCACTACATAGCAGCGCAGGGTTTCTACGGCTGAACCGCCGTTAAATGAGGCTTCAGAATGGGTTACAGAGCCGCCCATCAGCCTTTCGAAGCGAAAGCCCGTACCTTTATTATAATTGGCACGACACTGGTTGAAGTGGATCTCCTTACAATAGCGCTGCGGTGTATCGTCGCTGCCAAATGGCTCAATATCTACACCCGAGAAGGTAGCTGTACCATTAAACACGCCGGTGTAGTTGAAGTCGCTGTTATGCACAGAGATATAATCGCCTTTCTCCACAACAAAACCCGTGCGGCGGTTATACAGGCACTTTACATTGTTCCAGGTGTGTTTTTCCTGATTATTCTTATCTGTTACGCTATAATATCTTCTCCAGGAGTAGTACACACCATCGCCCCAGCCCTGCTCAAAAGTCAGGCCTTCAAGCAGCATGTCAGTGGTAGAATTTACCTGCAGACACATCCCGCCTTCGCCGGTGGTTGCCTGGTGTTCTGGCAGATCGCCGACCAGTTTTCCAGATCCGCACAGCGTTACATTGTCACATTCTGCAATCAGCAGTACGTTATAGTTCGTAAATGCATTAGGGATCATTTTCAGAATACCCTCAATTTGCAGGGTCAGTCCTTTTTTACGGAACCAGGTCAGCTGATTGGGAAAGTACTCGCCCGTTCCACCCTCACTGTCTACCATATAGATACCCTCGGTAATGGTGGTATGCAGGGCACTGAGGTTGAGCAGCTGTTGCAGCATAAAACGGTCATTGTTATACACCGCACCGCATAACTGACCGGCAGTATAGGTATTACCATTGTACTCATAGGTTCCGGTAGCAGAATCAAATGTTTGAGGATCAATATAATAGCCATCCTTATAACAATCGAACCAGTCGGAATAGGCACGATCTATCTTCCAGGTACCGGCGGCATCTATAGCCAGGGTTTTACCAAAGATAGTAGCCATTGGCGCTTCGATAATGGTATCGTTACCTATAAGCGTACCATTGTCGAGGCTACCACCTTTAAAACGGAGCGTAACATCGGCCGGCAGGGCAATAGCCGCCGCCTGCAGATCGTGGTCATTATAAAATTCATAGACGTTGCCCGGGGCAAAGAATGCGGTGTTTAGCGTCGCAGAGGCGCTTACAATAATTACAGACATAGTGTTTTAATTTAGAGGTTTATAAAAGGGTTTAGAAAAGGAATACAATGCCCTGCCGGTACGGGTACGACCGGTCTAATATATACCGCAATAGCAGGGAAAATCATCGATGCGCCGCTTACAATATCCATGATTATATCGCTTGCTCAGGCATTGATGGAAGCAGGAACAAAGAGATTCATTGTGCTCCGTTTCTATAATGTAAAAGTAGTGCGAGCTTACGTCAGGCCGTGTCGGTGTGAGAAATAAAATAAAAATTTCAAGTCCTGCCCTGATTATTTAACTCTTTGAGGTACAGAAATTTGCAACGCAGTATCTGGCTTTATATGTGTGGTGCGCGCTGGGATCGAACCGGAAATCAAGAGCAAAAAGCCAGGTTTCCCATTACTGTAAATATGAAGAAAAGACAAAGCCGATAGCTGAACGGAACAGGTTTTCTGATGAAAAGAAAAAGGCTTCCAGATGTGTATCTGAAAGCCTTTTGTATCTTGTGTTGTGAGCCGGGATCGAACCGGCGACACATGGATTTTCAGTCCATTGATGCATGATTTCATATAATACCAAAAAGCACACATAACTGAAAATCAGCGCTATAAAAACTATACCAATTCACACTATATCATATCAAAATCCGATTTGTTCGACCTATGTTCGACCTGATTAACGAAGTAATTCATCTGCGCCAGTATCAAAAAAATTAAATTCGGCCCTTACTGTATTATATAATTGTTGTTGCAATATTTTATTTGCATCTAAGACAATAATATTAGCATCAGTTTTATATTTATCAATCTGAGAGTTTTCCATTGCACATAGAAATATTTGGTTATTCTTTGGATATTTATCCAATAAAAGCTGTATGATTTTTTCATAGTTAGTATTGGATTGTTCATGTTGATTAGGAGTATCTATGATTAGAGGTGCTTTTATATCTTGTCCATAATTTACAATTAAATTATAAACTGTTAAATAATAAGCTAACATAGCCCGAACATTTTCCGCAGCTCCCCCTTCTTTTGAAACCTTATTATATGATAACGGAGATGTTATTTCTGACGCATTAATATCGTCAGCCCCTAGAAATTTTATGTACTCATTGAAGAAATTATTGAAGTCTACCATAATGGCTTCTTCATCTATCTCCTTTAAAATATCTTTTTGAGCCTTTTTAAGCGAAGACAACTGATTTTTAAGTTCATTTTCCTCAATGACTTTTGTATTACGTGTTTCTTTGACCTTAAATTCAATTGATTTTCCAGCTATATTCTCTATTATCTCTGACAATACAATTGTTTTTTGATTTTCATCCTCAATCACATACTTTTCATTTATAATTGCGATACGATCCCTAATATCTGCAATATTAAAGTTAGTTTTTTCGATTTTTGCAGCTAAACTATTCACATTTGAAATAATTTGATTGAGTTGATTTTCTGCTTCTTGTTTGTCGGCAAGGATAGACGCTTTACTATAAACAGAATTATCATGAGTCGTACCACATATAGGACAATCAATTAAATCGCCCTCAATATTCTCGACCGAAAATAGATAATCTTTATCCAACTCTTTTATAATACTTGAAGAAACAGATTGCTGGTGCATTTGATATGCATATTCACCTTGTAGCCTTGCTAGTTCATTCAATGATGCTTCTTGCTGAATTGAGAGGCTAGTTAGATCTTCCCTTATCTCTTCAGTCATGTTTTCAAATTTTTTCTTGTCCGTAGTAATAGCATCACTTATTTGCGGAATATACTTTCCAACTATATCTAAAGTCACATCTATCTTCTTGATGTCATCTTGCAAATATTTTTGTTCTCCTTTCTTATCATGACGATCCTTCTCTATGTTAAAATATTCTGGAGTCAACAACCCAACATGATATTTGATAATCGAAGATTTCCAATTATCATATTGTCCAAGATTTTCAAATCCATCCCAAGCTCTTAACCAGCTTTTCTTCTGATCAATATAAAAAGGAAGAAAAAAATAAGCGGGAGGTGGTGTTTCTAATTGCTGCGTCCTACTAGGAAGTAATGCTTTAAATCCCACTTTCTCGGCAAACCATTGTGAAAACTCTCCAGTTATTTTAGGAAAATCTATCCTTTCTCCATTATCAGCTCGAATTGAAATTTGATTTTTATATCTACGTATAGAATAATCAAAATCGCCAATTGAGAAGTAAACAAGAGCTGTACAATCTCGATTTGTCCATTTTGAATCAAATTGCAATTCACAACCTAAAGTCCAAAGTAATAACTCAACAATAGTAGACTTACCTACATTATTGTCCTTTGCCGTTATTAAATTTTTCATTGGTCCGAATTGAAATTGATTTGCGGACTTTTCGGAATTTGATAGTACTAGAAGTCGTTTGAATTGTAAGTTTGGCATGTTTACCTAGTCTAAGGTTTCTAACTAAAAGTTTAAAATTTTCTATACCCATTATTTAACCCATTATAAATTCGCAAATTATTGCCGCTTTAATATCTATATTGGTAGAAAATTGATCCGTAACGATATTACTTAATTTTGATGCTACCAATTCTAAAAGCTCTTCTATCTTCTCCACTCCATCATCTTCATATCTTTGAATAAGGGACTTTATCTCCTTACATGTATCAATTTGCAAAGTACTTCTATTACCTAATCTACTCTGTCTGTATCTTACAAAACTTCGTTCGATATTTTTCCTAGTAATGGTGTTCAATCCCATTTCAGTAGCAATTTCAGTAAATTTAGCTTGTATTAACACTTCGTCTTTGACTGCTGTAAATTGATTTATAACATGAGTAACCGTATTTGATGTTAATGCTTTATTTTTTATAAGTTCTTCCCAAGTTGGAAAATCTTCAGTAATAACGCCTTTCCGAGTTATTTCATCGAATAATGTAGTATAAATACTGATTGCATTACAATTTGAACCGGGAAAAAGATTATTAATCACCTTCGCAATTTCGGCGATCACTATATCTTGAAATTGCTTGTCTGACAGCTCTGATACAACAAATTTCAATTTGTCAGGTAAAGGATCAATTCCTAATTCCGCTTTAATCGCATCTGTCAAATCTCTTAAAGTGTCTTTATGAAGATCCGAAAGAGAAATAGAATTTAGCTTAACATTATCCTCTTTCAGTTTTAATGAGTATTCATTTACTGATACTAAGTTTATATCTAAAACTTTATCAGAAAAAACTTTACCATGTGAACTACTTATGAGTTTTCCGAGTACAGAATTTTCTTGTTTTGATTTAACTTTTTTTCGTTTTGTCAGATTTCCAACTGTGAATGAGGCCTTATTTGTCTTGATCTGATTAAACTCAAATATCGCCTTTTCAGCATCTAAAGAGCTAGATAAAACTACATCCTCGTGAAGTTCTACAATTACAGCATATTCTTTTTGGTTATCATGCTCTTTTATAATTCTAAATAATGCCCAATGGTATTGATATAAATACTTGTCAAAAGTACTTGCCCCAGCTTTTTCTCTCTGGTTGTCAAATAATGGATTAATTACGGATTTACTCATAGTTTATGATAGCCTTATAATACATTCATATTGTATTATTAAATTTCTACACATCGAATTATTCTCAATATTGCTCTAAATTATATAAAATTACCAATATACCCATGAAGCTATCAACTTAACGTAGAGAATAATTTAAAAAATCAAAGGCTTATTTCGTTTATTGTTAACTTCTCTAATATTTATCATTTAGGGCTTAGGGCATTTACCTTTCCAATTACCGCATCTAGTGCATCATCCGTTTCCTAATGGATAAAGTTAGACTGATAACCGATTGTGGTAGACACGTTGGAGTGTCGATACAGCTTTTGCAGCATTTGGATAGGAATAGTATCACCAGCCAAGCTTCCAAAGGTATGACGAGCAATGTGCATGATAGAAGCATATCAAGGATCAATTGATCCAAAACTTTTGAATTTGATCCTCATGCTCCACACTAAAAAATAAAAGAAAAAACCCCTGACTAAAAGCCAGGGGTAAATTTTTTGCTAATGAACTTCTTGAAAGTAATAACTTTTTCGAATCACTAACCGAGGTTTGGCACCGTGGTGTGAGCCGGGATCGAACCGGCGACACATGGATTTTCAGTCCATTGCTCTACCTACTGAGCTACCGCACCATCACTATTCCCTTTCGGGAGTGCAAAGATAGAAAAACGATTTTGATATTCCAAGAAAAGAGGGAAAATAATTTTACCCCCTGCCTGCTACCCGTTTACGACCTTAGCTGTTTTGAAAAAACGGATCCACTTTTGCTTCTGCGCTTGCGAGATAGTCGCCTTTTTTACCGCACGAAAATTGGTATACAGCGCCGATTTGCCTTGTACGATATACCATAGCTGCGATTCCGCTGCTCCCCCATCATCAAAGCCATTAGTCTCTATAGTAAAGAGTATCCAGGGATATTCGGCCTTTTCATCTTTTTCTATAAACGTAAGCTTTGCTTTGGATGAGGTCTTTTTAGCCTCGTTATACATCATATTCATAGCAACATCTACAGGCACACCCACAGCTCCTTTTATAGACATCATATTGCCCATTTCCGTCCAGTTTTCCAGTGTTTCTTTTTCCGGTATCAGCTCCACCATTTGTACTTCTTCATTTTCCTGGTTATTGGCTACTTTCCAGTGCTCGCTATCGGGCCAGTCCAGCATCAAAGATTCTCCCTTACGCTGTACAGAAGGGTTGTTTTGTGCCCATGATGCCATAGTGCATAAAAGGGCAAGTGCTACGATGAATAGTCTTTTCATAAATGATTACTTATTATCTTTCTTTTTTTCTTCTACATTGACATACTCGATAGGAACAGATTCATCTCCTATCGTGACTTTACCATGCCATACCCCTCTTTTATATTCGTCAAACTGTACCAGCATCACCGCACCTACTTTTAATGGAAAATTGGGTACGGTACACTCGGTCATAGTAGCTTTAAAGGAGCAGTCGCTGGTCCATTTAATATTTGATTTAATGTAGCGCTTCTTATCGCCGAAATATTCGATATGTTTTTTGCCGCGGATAAGCACAAAACGGTGTTCATCTTCCTCATCTACCGCTACCAGCTTACTGTGGCGGAGGGTTTTGCAGCTCAGGGGCTTTTCGGTCTGCGCAAATGCAGCCGTTGCGGTCAGTAAAAGACCTGTGGTCAGCAGTGTTTTAGACATCTTCATAAATAGCTGTTTTACAGCTTGTAAAGTAATACATTTCCGTGAAAAGCAGCGGGATCATTTCTTAAAGTTTACTTTAAGGCACCAGATCAGGATCTGTAATTGTATCGCTACGACTGCAGCAATTCTTCTGTAGTATGCGTTTTTTTATTAATGATGATTAATTTGGTTCGGTCTGCCAGCCATATGGTGTGTTTAAACTCCTTTCCGGCATTAAATTTATGCTCCTTAAGCTCCGGAAACGCATTGCGCACCAGGTTGAGCTGTGCTTTATGATCGCGGGAAATGATAATGACTTTGGTCAATGCAGTCTCGCGCATGCGCTCCAGGTTAGTTGCTGTTATGCCCGTCTGGTATTCATACGCACTTGCGTAACGGTACTTCTTTCTGAAAAAGTCAAAATCCTGTTCCTCGTCTGTCAGCACATAACGGTACATGAATAAATGAGGCAATTCTGTATTCCAGTTGGGAAAAAACTGGTCATACATAGCAATATATCCGTTGACAAAAGCCTGGTTCATCGGTTGGCCACTGGCAACATATGCAAATACCACAGGATATATCTTTTTAGCCATCTCACTGATATACTTTACATTATACCATTCATCCTCATCTAGCTTGCCCATAATCTGCTCATACACATACCCATTGCCCAGCGCCGTAGCCAGCACCTCGTTCAGCAGCAGGTAGGCATATTGGCTATTCACCGACGGATTATTATCGAAGTATTGTTTTATCTCTTTTTTAAATGCAAGAGATTCTTCGTTATAGAGGGTGTGATAGATCTCATGCATCAGCACAGAAAACAGGACTTCATTCTGGTTAAAATTAAGTGGCACTTCGGTCACCGCATTATTAAAGAAAGCCTTACCGGTAAAGCCTCCATCCTCTATACCCGGCACCACGGCAATATCTATAGGTATGGAAAAGTCCCATGGTGTATTGTAGAACCGCAGGCCCTGTGCAAAATACTTGCCCAGATCGGTTTGCTGTACAAACTGGTCCAGATCGGCGAGTTTGCGGTCAAATTTATCTTTGTTGGGCTCATACACCAGCTTTGTATATACAGGCTCCAGTTTGGCGATAATATCGGCAAACTGCAATAATTCTGTAGCAGGTATAATACCAAAGCTGGCCTGCTTAAACGCTTCTATACTATTGCTGTAGATCATGTTGCGTTCAAGTATAGTCGTTGTGGCCACCGAGGTCTTCTGGCCCGGTGCATAGTCAGGAAACTCAAATGCATAGTAGATATTGAGGCTGTCCAGCTGCTGAACCAGTTTTGCACAAGCAGCATGATCGGGACTACCGGCTACCAATTTTTTATATTCATTATCGGGATAATGATCAGACAGCTTTTTGGCAAACTCATAAGTGGCATACAGCCTGGAAAATTTGATGTTGATCTTAGGTCTTTGCTGGGCAGATGCAGTTATAGCCAGCATCAGAGTGAATATAGTACAAATACTTTTCCATTTCATAATGATCAAAAACAGGATTTTGGGGTTAGGGTAATATGCATATCCATTACAATAACGAACTGATCTGCATCTTGTTATCAAACATACCCATTTTCTCTCATCATTGTAAAAAATTATTATATTGTAATTCAGAAACCTGAATCAAAAACAATTCATCATGAATATTGCACACTACTATAGATGGCATACCCCCCTGAGTGCAGCATTAATCAGCATGTTATTGCTCATTAGTAATCATACTGCTTCTTTTGCAGGAGGCCGATGCAAAGGATCTGCTTATTGCACAGCCTGTACCAATTGCAGCCGGTGCAAGCACTGCTCTAACGGAGGTAGTTGCGGTGTATGCAGTGGCGGTACGTCAGCACGCAGTACCCATAAAAGTCATACACGCCGTAGTAGCAGCACGTCAAATTACAGCAATCAGGAAAGCAACTATAGTCATACATCAGCCAGCGCTGGCATTAGTTCAGACCAATCGATGTCTTATTCTGAAGAACCGCAAAAGAAGAAAAAGAAGAGTCACAAACAATCCCAGGCAGATGCCGTGGGTTTATATACGCCTCCAAAAAACAAACCAGCAGCCGATACTGCCATAACCCTGCCTGTATCCGATGCCCACGGAAGTAGTGGTGGCGGCGGCTTTATACTATTTGTGTTTTTGATGAACCTGATCGGTATAGCGATATTTATTGCCGCTTCATCAAAGAAAAACAAAAAGCCACCCACACAATGGCGATACCGCTAAGCAAACAAAACGGCCTTCCGGATATTACTCCGGAGGCCGTTACCTCGTATGCAACCTGATTCCTGAAACAGATATCCGGTCCTATTGTTTCACTATTTTATCGGCAGTCACCCTACCCGCTGCATCGGTACAATAAACCATATAGGTACCTGCAGGCAGAACAGACATATCCATATTTACGCTCGCACCAGAACTGATCATCGATTGTATCTCTTGTCCATAAATATTGACTAACTTAATAGAAGTACCATCAGCTAAGCCACTGATATACAACATCGACTGTACTGGATTAGGGTACATGCGCACCGCCGCTTCGTTGACATAAAGGGACTGTACCGCACTGTATTGCTGATGCCCGTCAGCATCCAGTTGTCGTAAACGATACAGATTGGCACCCTGAAGAGGTGCCACATCGGTATAACTGTAAGACAGGGGCATTGTACTATTCCCACCACTAGCTCGCGAAGGGATAAAATCAACAGGCATCCATTTTGCTCCATCTGCACTGCGTTGCAGTTCAAAGCCCTTATTATTTTGTTCCATAGCAGTTGTCCAGCACAGCAATGCAGCTGTTCCCTGCCGGGTAGCTGTAAAGGACTGAAGGCTTACCGGAAGTGGTGTAAGTACCGGCACAAAATTATCAAACAGGTAGTAGGTTCCCTGTCCGTCCGGTAAAGAGGTAATCCCGTGACGGAACTGGCCCAGGGTCATATATTCTTCACCACCAGTTGCGGTATACTGTAGCGTGACGGTAACCCAGGCATTTCGCGAGGCAGTGCCATACACCGCCGTGTTCGTTGCCGGGATCAGCACCCTGCCGCTGCCAAATGCATCGACAAGAGAAGTAGCGCCGAAATTTGCCGAACCGTTTTCTGTATTTGCAGTAACCGGTGCCGCGGTTGAAAATACAGCACCGATATACCCTTGCTCATTTGCCGGCAGATCTACATAATTAATCGTATTAGGTATCATATTGGTTGGAGAGGCACCGTACAGATGAGCAATACTGAAATAGAAAGTATACGTAACCCCGGCCGTGAGCGGTGCCGAGAGATGGGTGGTAATATATTCTTTATAATTGCTGATACCAGAAGGGCTATAAGTAAGCTCGGTAAAGCATCCGGCATAGGCATTGCCGCTGCTCGGGCTTACGGTGCCGCCAATATTATACCCGCAGCTATTAAAATAGTCTGGCGTACCCCCGGTAGGCCTCGTCCAGCCCGATGCCCGGGCAATCTGTGTCTGGCCGGTAGGACAAGCGGTGCTGACTTCAAAGTCGGCATTGGGAATGGTCTGTGCCTGCATGGCCAAACTGTCGAATACCAGTATGGCTGCAAGGAACAGGCTGTGGCGATAGCATTTCTGATACATATTATTGTTTTTTATACACTCAATATAGATCAAGAAATAATAAACAAACAATCAGATAGCAAAACTTGAAGTGGTAATTGAAGAAGTACAACTCTAATCATAAGCCTGGTATTCCTCATCTGCAGATAGGCAGAAAAACTTTGCTAGGCAGGCTTTATACTCAGGCTCAGAAGCCCTGGGTTGGCACAACATACAAATCAGGAGATCTACAGTGGGACACAGATTTCAGAGGCGAAGGATCATCTGTGGTATCGATTAAAAGTAAAGGCTTCCAGATATACATCTGAAAGCCTTTACTTTTATATGTGTGCGCCAGGACCGAATCGCGGGTATATGATTCGTATCCTATTTAGTTTGGTGCTATCCAAAGGTGTGTAGCCGATCAGAAAGCTGTTTTAGTGTTGAGAAGGAAAAAGGCAGAGTAGCTAATCCTGCCCTTTCTTCAAACAGCAACATAATTAAACCTTTCATAGGTGATAGGAATATTTATTAAAATGCTTACTGCACGTTTTTGATGATATGAATCACCTCATCGCGCTTTTTACTCAGCCTGGTTTCCATTCTGGTCAGCAAGGCATCTTCTTTGCCTGTTTCAAATTTCAGATCTGCATCTGTAAGTTGTGTATATTTTTCTTTCAGTTGTTTAGATTGTTCATCCCAGTTACCTGTAATCTTAAAAGGATTATTTCCTTTATTCTGATTGGTGTCCATATTTGTTTCTTTATCTTGTAACGAAACTGTTACAATGCAAAGATGAGCATCTTACAGTGGTTATCCTTACACATCGAGGGCAAAAACTTACATATATCACAGGTTTTCGAGATTGTTCTTGCGTTTTTGCTTGAGTTTTTTATAGAAGGATGGAGACAGTCCGGTTACTTTCTTGAACTGGTTGGATAGATGGGCCACACTGCTATAATTGAGTTTGTACGAAATTTCGGTCAGATTGAGCTCGTTATACAACAGTAGTTCTTTGACACGCTCTATCTTATGTATAATGATGAATTGCTGTATGGTCATGCCCTTGACCTCTGAAAAGGTGTTGGCGAGGTAGGTGTAATCGTAACCCAATTGCTTGCTGATGTAATCTGAAAAATTTTCCAGGGGCAATTCATCAGCATAATTAATCATTTCTACGATTACATTTTTAATTTTTTCAATCAGGATGCTCTTTTTGTCATCCATCAGTTCCAGTCCCAACTTCAACAGATTCACCCTTAGCTGATCCCGCTGTAGCTCAGATATGTCTTCCAGTATTTCTATTACTCCGAGATCAACAAACACATATCTTAACCCAAGCTTTTTAAGCTCTTCCTTCACCATTAGCTTACAGCGCAGGCTTACCATATATTTTATGTAGAGCTTCATTGTCCCGGTTTGTTGATGGTGACCTTATACCATAAAGGTACGAATGAAAGTGTGCAATTGAGTAAGATATAATATTGATAAGACTTTCAGAGCGCGCTGCCAGATCATTTGTAAGGACATAGCAGAACACCTCTATCAATCTGCGATTGCCGGCTTACGTCTCTGACTAAAAGAGTAAGAAATGTAGGTGATGACTGAGCTGTTGCCCGCATCAGGAAACCGGTACATCTTGCCGGATAAGTCTCTTTCCTTTCCGGTTTTGATCAATCCGTGGCTGTACCGTGTACCAATGCCAAAGGCACCGATGTCAAAACCAAGACCCAGCACTATACCGGCATCTAACCTGTTGAAATCGCTTGTCTGTATATGCTCCCGGTAATTGAACAGGTAAACATCAGATTGATTTTTGACTTCGCTATCCAGCAGGAACGCAATATAAGGCCCTGCCTGTATATTGAATCGAGGGGTAATGTGAGCCACCAGCATCACCGGCATTTCTATATAGCTAAACTTATACCGGGCAGTGCCATCAGCAACAGGGCTATTATATGTAATATCTGCACCTTTGGTGATGTAGTACATTTCTGGCTGAAAAGACCATCTTCTGACCAGCGGCATCCTGACGAAGAATCCATTATTAAATCCGGCCAGCATGCTCATATCTGCTGCGTCATGCGTATGAAGATATGAGAAGTTAACCCCTCCTTTTAAGCCGATCTGTGCCCGTTGCTGGGCATCCAGAGTGCTGCTCCACAACAGTAGCGCGGGCAGCGCAATAATTATCTTTTTCATAGTACATTAAGGGACTATTATAGTGAATATATATACCAGGAAGATCATGAGCAGGACTATGCCCTGCAGTATATTCGTGCGCCCGGTGGCCAGGGATAACATAATGGTAAACTGTGTGAGTACCAGCAGGACCATAGCTTTTACGTCAATACCCAATGTGATCCTCATTCCGGTCATGATCGATACCGCAGATACCGCAGGGATGGTAAGCCCGATGCTGGCAAGGGCCGAGCCCAGAGCCAGGTTAAGGCTGGTCTGAATCCGGTTCTTTCTGGCAGCTCTATATGCAGCGAGTCCTTCGGGAAGCAATACTACGGCAGCGATAATAACGCCTACCAGCGACTTGGGTGCCCCTGCTTTGGCTACGTTGCGTTCGATATCCGGTGCCAGCGCTTTGGCCAGCAGTACGACTATGCTTAAACAAAGCAGTAATAAAAATACACTGATGGTTGTTTCTCTTTTATTGGGCGGTTCTGCATATACCTCTTCATTACCATCTGCATCAGGCGGCAGGAAGAATGCACGGTGCCGGATCGACTGCACTAATATAAATGCTATATACAGTATCAGACAAACGACAGCGACAACCCCAAGCTGCACAGGGCTATATTGTGCACTGGGCCCGCTTACCGTAAAGTTGGGCAGTATAAGGGTGAAAACCAGTATTGCGGTGAGGGTAACCAGTGCTGCACTGACACCCTGAAGACTAAAGGTCTGCTCCTTGTACCGTGCACCACCTACCAAAAGGCAGATGCCGACTATTCCGGTAAGGATAATCATTACTGCCGCCAGAACGGTATCCCGGGCAAGTGCTGCTGTGCCCTTGCCGCCATCGGTCAGCATTAAAGACACAATCAGTGCTACTTCTATTATCGTAATGGACAGGGCGAGCAAGAAAGTACCAAAGGGCTCTCCGACACGATGGGCCACCACTTCTGCATGGTGCACTGAGGCCAGTACACTACCTATCAGTAAAAGGGCAAGCAGTGTATGAAACAGCCCGCCTTTCAGACCTACAGATATACCGAAATAGGCAAACCATGCAAGGAAAGGAATGACTATAGTCCAGATTGCCAGATAGATTCTTTGCTTCATAAACTAACGGATATCTTTAAACTACATAAGAAACTTATTTACAGTATTTTGATGAATAGCACAATACTCAGAAACGGTACTCACCAATGCTCCTGAGGTAACTAAGGATGCATTCCCAGTTTTTTGATGAGCCTGAAATGAGAGGATAGTGCTTTGAAAAAGCTAGGTGTAGAAAGGTAGCGCAGGTTAAAATCTTCACATTTCTGCTTTACAATTTTACTGATAGATGGGTAATGAACGTGACTGATTCTTGGAAATAAGTGATGCTCTACCTGGTAATTTAATCCGCCGGCCAAATAGGTAACCAGAGGATTGCCAGGCGCAAAATTGGAGGTTGTTTTGATCTGGTGTATAGCCCATTCATTTTCAATAGCCAGGGTATCATCGAGCCTTACGTACACAAATTCTGTCCCTTCAACGACATGGGCCATCTGGAATACAAAAGCAGTTATTAAACCCATTATTGCATTCAGCATCAGAAAGCCTATCAGCCAGTATTGCCAGCCCAGAAGCCAGATGGGCAATGCTATATACAGCAATACGTATACTATTTTGCTGACCCAGAAAATAATATGCTCCTTTTGCGGCATCCTGGGCAATTTACTGGTATATATTTTCTTACTGAAGTATCTTTTATAATCCTGCCACAGTATCCAGTACAATGTGCTGACCGCATACAAAACGGGGAGATAGAGGTGCTGCCATCTGTGTGCAGGTATCCATCTCTGCGTGCGGCACATTCTTACAAAGGGGCTTTTGGCTATATCATCATCCATCCCGTCTACATTGGTATAAGTATGGTGTATAATATTATGTTTCTGCTTCCAGATAAAGCTGTTTCCACCAATAAGATTTAATGTATACCCCAATAGCTCATTTACTTTTTTGCTGCCGGAATAACTACCATGACAGGCATCATGCATTACATTAAACCCGATAAGCGCTAAAACACATCCCAGCAAAGCACTTAACAGTAATCCTGCCATCCAGGACATGGAGACAAACAGTAATAAATAGTAGGTGAATGATGCAGCAGAAATGAGGATTATCGTTTTAAAAAACAGATTCCAGTTTCCGGTCTGCGCAATATTATTCCGTTGGAAATAGGCCTCAATATCTTTTTTTAAAGAAGAAAAGAAAACGGCATGTTTATTATTATAGGTTACTTTAGGCATCTCTGTATGTTTAAGAAACAATATATTATCCTAAATTGTAGCAAAGAGCTGATATGAGATGAAGGCTGAGTACCTCCTCAATAATAGGCAGAGTATCTTTTTGCAAAAGATAGATTCGGCCGTTACACCTTTAGCCCATCTTCTCGCTTTTTTCAAATTTAGACTTTGAATGATTTCTGTATAAAGTTGGGCTATTTTCTTCAACCGGTCGTTACACAAATCTGATTTTAATTTACACAATTCACACATCCTGCCGCGTTTATAGCCTTGCAGTTCCAGAAAACGGCATTGCGGGAACAGTAAATAATACAAGCAACAGAAGCAGAATCGATTGATCCTGCCCTATTGTTGTTTTTAGTTTTTCTTCGGTGTAGTTTTAGTATTTCTTCGGTGTAGTTTAGTTTTGTACTAGTGAGCTTGTTTTAGTGAGGCCAGTCCTATGAACTGTGCCTTAGTGATGATAAATTCAGCTTTGTTAGTAACAGAGGGCAGTCTTTTTTAAAGCAATTGACCGTTCCGCTTAATTAACTACTGCTGAGTTTACTTTCATAACACAAAGGTCGCATATTACATATCCCCGACTGTTATATAAATATGTTTATACTTTATATAATTCACACATTGTCAATCATCGCTTATTGATCCGTAAGGTCTTGCAGAATCTTCCAAAGGAAGACAGGTAATGCACAGTATGCCTTTATATACGCACGCGCCTGCTATCCTGTTGCTCAAAATGACAGGCATTAATTAATCTAAAAAAAATAAAGTGTACTGTGCCGATTATCAGTAGGATAGCCTTATTTTCGGACCTCAAATAATTATCATGAAAAAACTATTCATTGCCTTAAGTATGATCCTCCTGGGTGGCAGCATGTCAGCCATCGCACAGTCCAAACCAGAGACCAAAGCCTCTATCCTCAAATCGATCCGCAGCCAGATCGTTAAACAGATGCTCAACGATGGTACCTCTAAAGAAAAATCTGAAAAATTTGGCGACTGCTTTGTTAAAGACCTGAGTGCCAAAATGAACCTGGAAGAACTTAAAGTATTGTATAAACTGAATGCGGTAAAACCGGGTCAGGCACCTCCTAAAGAATTACTCAAGCAGGCCGAGAAAATGGGCTTGCCAGCGAAAATGCAGGATATGGGTAAGGATTGTGCTTCTATTTTCGGAGAATAGTACTCATATAGCATTACAGCTTAGTACATTGATGCATTTTCTTTTACAAAACCGCAGCCGGTACAGATATCTGTACCGGCTGCGGTTTTGTAAAAGCCGATAGTACCGATTTTATATATATTTGTCTTTTAGTGTAACAGATCATTTTCATACTTAACCCTATCTGACCAATGTACAGACACTTAATATCCGTATTACTCATTATTATATCCTTTCATAGGCAGTATTGCCGCACTGGCAAATGTGGCAACTGAAGCTAAGAGACTGCAAATTGGTCTGATCAATAAATGTCAAACAGGAAAGGTGCTGCAAATCGGGCTTTTCAACAGAATCGGAAGGCGTGTTATTCCCCTGGTCAACCTTAACTGGAAAAAAAGTACCTGCCGGAGCAAGTACAAGACAGGTGCCACAGATCATCCGGCATCACGTATTAAAGTAAATGAAGAGTACACTTAGCCTGTATTATCTTTAAATCATCAAAGAAAATGAAGAAAAGCATATTAGAATTCATAAACCTAAGCAGCGGCGAGGAAGACAAGAAGAAAGTACTGGAAAACGTTTTCGCAAATACCTCATTCAGGGGCTCCAATCTATGGATCCTGGCCTGCGCTATTATTGTTGCCTCAGTTGGATTAAATGTAAACTCTACAGCAGTAATCATCGGTGCGATGCTTATCTCACCCTTAATGGGGCCTATAGTTGGTGCCGGATTTGCCCTGGGTACTTATGACTTTGAGCTGCTCAAAAAATCGGTAAAAAACCTACTGGTTGCTACCATTGTAAGCCTGATTGTTTCCTCTGCCTATTTTTACCTAAGCCCTTTCAAAGATGTCCAGTCAGAACTATTGGCAAGAACGGCGCCTAATATTTATGATGTCATCATTGCTTTCTTTGGAGGATTGGTTGGTGTAATTGCCATTACGAGAGTAGAAAAAGGAAATCCTATTCCAGGTGTTGCCATTGCTACGGCATTAATGCCTCCTTTATGTACTGCTGGTTACGGTATCGCAACTTTCAATTTATCTTTTTTTGCAGGGGCCTTTTACCTATACACCATTAACTGTTTTTTTATCTGTATCGCTACATTTTTTGTAGTTAAATATTTGAAATACCCTCCTGCAAGCTTCAAGAGTATGCGATATGCCAGGCAGATAAGATTGGGCATAACAGCATTAATATTCATTATGATTGTACCCAGCGCTTATCTTGCATATAACTTATGGAACGAGAAAAAGTTCACTAAGGCTATTGACCAATTTATTAATACCGAATTTACAAACAAAGGCAATATGGTCATTTTCAAAAAACTGAATTATAACACCAATCCAAAAAAAGTAGAGTTAGCATTACTGAATAGAAAGCTGACCAATGAAGAAATAAAAGAGTATAATCGTATGCTTTCTGATATGGGTATTGCGAATACAGAACTATTGTTCCGCCAGAACTCAGAAGATCTGAAGGCCGAAATCCTGAATGAAATTAATAAACAGGAAAACCAGATATCCCAAAAGGATATTGCCATAAATGAACTGAAAAATGAACTGGATAAATATAAACTGAATGATCCTGCATTAACCAGGGAGTTAAATATATTATTCCCGGAAATAACCGATATTTCTATCGGAAATATAGAACAGCATCCTAATACTGACAGTGTAACCATACAAGGAGTAATGCTCTACAAAACGGACAAACCAATAGATGAGGTTAAATTAAACAACTGGCTGAAGGAAAGATTAAAGGCTGCTAATTTTCTGCTTATCAGAAAAGAATAAGCAACATTATTATTTCCGGGAAACAACATTGGCCATAATCCCTCTGCCATAATACAGGGGCTTGGTTCTTGGGCCTTAATGCAATATGCGCTTATAAACCTATTACGGGAATGCCACGCTCTGAAAAAAAATGACCCAGCATATCGTACTTATCATCGCAATCTACAGGAAACTCTATTTTATTAATGTCATATTCTGCAGCGTTGCAGCCAAAATATATCCCTATATAATCGAAAGGTTTGCCTTTGTCGTCAAGGAAAACAATGGCATTTTTGAGTTCAGGGCACTCCGGTATCTGGGTTTTAAAAAGCTCATCCGTATCGTACCCTACATTGAACAGTAAATCACTGAGTTCATCAATGTCTGCTGCAGTAAGCGTTTTTGTGTCTTCTGCATTGTCCAGAGCGAGTATTCGATCCTTATTCAGTTTATAGTCAGGATAAAGGATGGAGTTATCGGTAAAGGAAATAAGCATGACACTTTTAGCTTTGTTGAACGGATACCGTGCCAATCTTTGTTTAAGCGAAAGCTTGCCAAAATGGGTACAGGGCATACGATAATCAGTCTTACCATCCGGAGTATCATTTCTGACCACTATCACTTCTTCGCTTTGCGTCGCCTCGGCATTTCCTGGATTTAATGCATATTCCACCATCAGGTCGTGAAACACATCTACATTATGATCTAATACAGTAAGTGTATCGGAACCATATTTTTGTTCTACCCAGGAGCGAAACGCGGTTTCTTTGCGGAACGCCTCCTGAAAATAAGCATCAGCACCTCTGGTAGTATCCATAAGGATAGACGTAATCTTTCCGGCTTTCGATTCAATCAAAAAAATCCAGGCAGAAGGATTTATATGCAATAATTTAAGCTCATCGCTATACTCCTTAACCGTAATAATTTCAGGATTTCCCTCTACAATTACCGCTACGGTACTATATCCGGCGTTAAACGCAGCACAATAGTTCATCCGTAAACCAAGAAACTCCTTTTTGTTAACGGAAGAATTTATGTGCCGGTGCTTCATTACAAAATCATCCGAAAGCAGGACATCCAGTTTTTTAATATCATGGGCATTGTAATATTCAAGAAATTGTGCTCCCGGCGATAGCTTTGATTGCGCGGTCGAGCATGTACTGCCGATCATTATCAGCAAACCAATAACCAGCTTAGTAAAATGTTGTTTCATGATGTGATAATTTTCTTTTGTCTCTTTTCAGAAATCGTATAATCGGCCGCTAAAATAACCCTAAGAAATGAAAGATTTGTCCTAAATGAATAAACGTTCTGGATCAGAGGATAAACGTGCGAAAACGGCAAACAATCGCAATCGGTAACACCTGCTGCCGCAGCATTCCTGGCCATGACATTGGGCAGGCATAGCAATATGCCCAATGATCTTCTTTGGTTTATTATCCTCTTGCTGCCGAAGATTGTTTACCTTCGCAGAATTAATATCTTATCATGACTTTTGAAGATTTAAACCTGAATGCCCCGCTACTCAAGGCATTGGACGAGATGGGTTTTGTGCATCCTACTTCCATTCAGCAAAAGGCCTTTTCTGTAATTATGTCAGGAAAGGATGTATGCGGCATAGCCCAAACCGGAACCGGTAAAACTTATGCCTACTTATTACCTTGCTTGCGACAATTGGAATTTTCGAAAGACCGGTTTCCGCAAATGCTGGTGCTTGTACCTACGCGTGAGTTGGTGGCTCAGGTAGTAGAAGCGGCTATAAAATTAACCGCACATCGCTCGTTGATTGTGACCGGTGTGTATGGCGGCGTAAACATGAAACCACAGGTTACTGCTGTAGAGAATGGCGTAGATATTCTTGTGGCCACACCAGGCAGACTCTATGACCTGATCTTGAATGGAGCCTTAAAAACAAAATCAATAAAGAAATTTGTTATTGATGAGGTGGACGAGATGCTGAATCTTGGTTTCCGTTCGCAGCTCAAAAACATTATGGATTTGCTGCCGGAGAGAAGGCAGAATCTTATGTTCTCCGCCACTATTACCGAAGAGGTGGAACAAATGATCGAGCAATATTTCAACCTGCCTGTGCGTATTGAAGCAGCGCCCACGGGCACACCCTTGGAGAATATTAATCAGATTGCTTATGAAGTGCCTAACTTCTACACTAAAGTCAATCTCCTGGAATTGTTGCTCAACGAAAATGAAGATTTCTCAAAGGTGCTGGTCTTTACAGCTACTAAAAAATTAGCCGATGCATTGTATGAACAAATGCAAAGCCGCTTTCCGGAACAAGTGGGCGTCATACATAGCAATAAAGAACAGGCGCATCGATTTAATACCGTAAACCAATTTAAAGAAGGTACCTACCGCTTTATTATTGCTACAGATATTGTGGCACGCGGAATCGATATTGCTGAAGTAACGCACGTGATCAATTTTGACTTACCGGAAGTACCCGAAAACTACATTCACCGCATTGGTAGAACCGGTAGAGCAGATAAAAAAGGTATAGCTATAAGTTTTATCACCGAGCAGGAAAAGGAATACAAGCATAGCATTGAGTCGCTGATGAAATACGAAATTCCCATGCGACTGCTACCAGATCATCTGGAAATATCTACGGAACTAACAGAAGATGAAATTCCGAAAGTTATCGTGAAAGAGGTAAAAATAAAAATACCTAAGCGTGAAAATGTAGGCGCCTCTTTTCATGAAAAATCAGCTAAAAACAGCAAACAACCAGCGAAGCGTATAAGCCATAAAGATAAGATGATGGCCAAATACGGCAAGCCAAAATCGAGAGGAAAGAAACGTTAGAAAAAAGCTCCCCATGCTGATGGCATGGGGAGCTTTTTTTCAATTCAATTGCTCATCATTCATTGAAACTTCCGCCACCGAATGCGAAAGCTTGAAATATAGTACTCAGCGCTGTATTTCATCAAACATTAATTGCAAATATTCAACGCAAGAAAAAAGGCTTTCAGAATTGTATTCTGAAAGCCTTTACTGTTTGTGGTGTGAGCCGGGATCGAACCGGCGACACATGGATTTTCAGTCCATTGCTCTACCTACTGAGCTACCGCACCATAAATATCAAAGCGCCTTTCGGCTGATTGGAGTGCAAAGATACACAAGATTTTATTCCTGCCAAATTTTTGACTTGTCTTTTTTGACATATTTTTTTCCACTACTTGTCCACCCCTGATTTTTTCTCCGAATTAAACATTATTTTTGTTGCTCATTTTTATACCGATCTATTATGAGATTTATTGTTTCTTCATCTACACTGCTTAAAAACTTACAATTAGTAGGCGGCATCATCAGTTCCAATACCGTTATGCCTATCCTGGAAAACTTCTTGTTTGAACTGAAAGACAATACCCTGACCATTACCGGTTGTGACCTGGAGACGATGATCAAAACCAAGCTGGATGTACAGACTGAACTGGGAGGAGAAGACAATAACGGTAAGGTGTGCGTTACCTCTAAGATCCTGCTGGAATACCTGAAAAACCTGCCTGATCAGCCAATCACTTTTAATATCAATCCTAAGGATTATACTATCGAGATTTCCAGCAACTCTGGTAAATACAAAATCGGTGGCGAAAAAACGGATGAATATCCGAAAGAGCCTAACCCGGAAAATGCCAATACCCTTACCCTGCCTTCTATCAAACTGGTAGAGGCGATCAATAAAACAATCTTTGCAACCAGCAGCGATACCCTGCGCCCTGCAATGACCGGTGTATTCTTCGAAATGAACGAAAGCGACATCACTTTTGTAGCTACCGATGCACACCGACTGATCCGACTGGCTTATACAGATATTACCCCATCGGTTACCGGTAACTTTATTGTACCTAGAAAACCATTACAACAAATGAAGAACTGGTTGCCGAACGATGATTCTGCCATCTCTTTATCTTATACCGATACGCACCTGTTCATCAAAACCAATCATACCAGCCTGAACTGTCGCCTGATCGATGGTAAATACCCTCCTTACCGTGCGGTAATACCAGCTGAGAATCCATTTATGCTGACCATTAACCGTGTAGACCTGATCAATGCCCTGCGCCGTGTAAGCGTGTTTGCAGATAAGAGCACCAGCCAGGTAGTATTTGATATCGTAGGTAATACGGTAACCTTAAGTGCACAGTATACCGACTTCTCTTACGAGGGTAATGAAAAAATGACCTGCCAGTACAATGGTGAGGACATGAAGATCGCATTCAACGCGAAATTACTGGTAGAGATGCTGAACAATATCGAAGGCGAAGAAGTGGCCCTGGAACTGAGCATTCCTTCCAGAGCAGGTATTTTCAAACCTACTGAAAAAGTAGAGCAGGAAGATCTGCTGATGCTGCTGATGCCATTAATGGTGAATATCTAATTTCAATATATTGATATAAATAATAAAGCTCCTGTATCGTACAGGAGCTTTATTATTTTAACTGAAATCCACATTTAGTCAACTATTTCCTTCGTCCTTTTGTCCGGCAACAAAAGGACGAAAAATGCCTTTGTTTTCATCAAGGCAAAAGGTAGCCATGCGCTATACCCGAAATGACGGTTTCAATTTTGCTTAGCCCTCACCAGAGAGCAATACCTGCCAGGCATCATCTACCTTACCTTTGGCCAATAATTCTTTAGCATAAGTATGCAGTGCATTTTTCAGTGTCGACGGTTCAGAACGATAGTCTTTCAGGATCTCTATCAGGCGCTCATCGTTCTGCATATCAGCAACCACCGGTATGCTTGTACTGTTGCCCAGCAAACCCAGATCATTACCAGACAACACATCACTCTGTCTGATATGTAAAGGCAACTGGTCTATGCCCACACCTAACTTCAGGTTTGGCTTCGGCACTTCAAAGACACTCTCGCCTGAGGCACGGCAATAGTAATCCATACCCATACGGGCTACCAGGTCTATCTTATGCGGATCGATCTGTAACTGCTCGTCCAGGATGCGATCATTGATGTGCATTTTCACCACCTCACAAATGATCAGGTTGGCTGCACCACCCTCATCTCCCATCGATTTTACTTCCAGCACCTTACACTCCAGGCTCACCGGCGATTCTTTCACCCGGAAAGGCTTGACCAGCGTAGAGGCTACCGGGGTAAAGCCGGATTTGGTAAACTCATCTGTCCCTTTAGGATATTCGCAGCTGGATAAGCTCATCTGCTGCACCATATCATAACTCACCACATTGATCACCACCTCTTTGGTTGCGATCACATTCTCCAGCGTGTCTTTAATAGTATTGTCACGCACCCGGCGGGCCGGGGAAAATATACAGATCGGCGGTTTACTGCCGAAAACATTAAAAAAACTAAACGGAGACAGGTTGGCATTGCCTTCGCTGTCTATGGTACTGGCAAAACAAATAGGTCTCGGAGCTATACTGCCCAGCAAATATGCATGTAATTGTTTGGTACTGATGTCTTGTGGTAATATTTCCATTATTGGTATCTATAAGAGTGGCTAAGATAGGATAAAATATTATCCCTGCTGCATTTTATAACATAAATACAAGGGAAAATTTTAAAAAATTGCAGTACTTTGCAAGCACTAAAAATCAACCGTTTCTATATGTCTACTTTTGAGATCAGGGGAGGAAAACCCTTAAGTGGTACCATTGTACCCCAGGGAGCTAAAAATGAAGCCCTGCAAGTTTTATGCGCCGTTTTGCTCACCGAAGAAAAAGTTACCATCAGTAACATCCCGGATATCCTGGATGTAAATATGCTGATCGAACTTCTGGGTGACCTGGGCGTAAAAGTAGAACGCATCTCAGAAGATACTTATACATTCGAATCCGGTTCGGTAGATATCAATTTCCTGCAATCTGCGGAATACAAAAAGAAATCGGGCAAGTTAAGGGGCGCTGTAATGCTGGCTGGTCCTTTACTGGCACGCTTCGGTAAAACGTACCTGCCGCAACCCGGCGGAGATAAAATCGGTCGCCGCAGACTGGATACGCACATCATCGGTTTTGAACGTATGGGCGTGAGCTTCCATTATGATGCGGAACAAAAAGAATTTACCCTGGACGGGGCCTACCTGAGGGGTGCAGACCTTCTGCTGGAAGAGCCTTCTGTAACCGGCACAGCCAATATTGTAATGGCAGCGGTAATGGCCAAAGGGAAGACGACTATATACAATGCTGCCTGTGAACCTTATGTACAGCAACTTTGCCGTATGCTGAACAGCATGGGGGCAAAGATCGAAGGTATTGGTTCTAACTTATTACAGATTGAAGGGGTTGAAAAACTGAATGGCTGTGCGCACCGCCTGCTGGCAGATATGATCGAAGTAGGCTCTTTCATTGCCATGGCGGCAATGACCAGAAGCGAGATCACTATTAAGGATGCCGATGTGGCACACCTGGGTATCTTGCCGGAAACATTCCTCAAATTCGGAGTGGAACTGGAAATCAAAGGCAATGACATTATCGTTCTGGCACAGGACCAGTATACTATACGCCAGTTTATCGATGGTTCTGTACTGAACATTTACGATCATCCGTGGCCGGGACTGTCTCCCGATCTGCTGAGTGTAATACTGGTTATGGCAACACAGGCCAAAGGCACCGTGCTGATACACCAGAAGATGTTTGAAAGCCGTTTATTCTTTGTAGATAAGCTGATCGATATGGGTGCACAGATTGTATTGTGTGATCCGCACCGTGCAGTAGTGATCGGACTGAACCGTCAGACTGCCCTACGCGGTATACGCATGTCCTCACCGGACATCCGTGCGGGTGTGGCCCTGCTGATCGCAGCATTATCTGCAGAAGGTAAGAGTGTGATTGAAAATATTGAACAGATCGACAGAGGTTACCAGTTCATCGATAAACGCCTCCAGGCACTGGGAGCGGATATCAGAAGAGGTACTGCATAGTCATAGTCGGTATGCATATATTAAAAATGATTGCGGTGCAGGAATATTCCTGCACCGCAATCATTTTTAATTATATTTCTTATACTGAGTATCTGCTTAAAGGAATCAAAGTTTAGCATTATGATTTAAGTATCCTATATATCTTTTGCTACCTTTTGCCTTGATGCAAAAGGTACCGCCAAAAAATCATGGCTGTATAAATCCCTGGCTAAAAATCAATGTGTCGGTCGCAAACCAGACTCACTTCGTTCAGACAGTGGTTTCCGACTTTATCGACCGAGCCAATGATTTTATTAACGCCGGATTTATAAGGCCATTCTAAGCGATCTGTATTTGTACAGATCGCTTATTGTTTTCATCACAGCGATAGCCATTTTGGAGTGGAGCTGCGATCGTTGAGCACCGAACGGATCACACGTTAAGCTCAGACGATCAATGCACGCAACGGTACAAAATGGCGGTGCCCCGCAATCGCCTTGATGAAAACAAAGGCATTTTTGGTCCTTTTGTTGCCGGACAAAAGGACGAATAAAATAGTTGACCAATGCGGATAATCAGTATTCTTATTTTGATTTTTCTTTTTCGAATACTTGCAGAGACGCACAACATTCAGTTGCTGCAGCACAAAGCAACGCAAAAAGCATTACTCTTCTTACCTGAATCCACCAGAGGCTGCACCCAGCGCGCCAAATACAAATATAAGAATGTAAATACCAATTACAATCAGGGCCATGATGCCCATGAAACGGTACAAATTGCGCTGGTAACGGAATGCTTCTGTAATCTGCAACTCATTTTCGGTAAGTAAACCACTTTTCATTGATTTACCGAACTTGTATAAATACCATACCGGGAAGAAGTATAATATAGAAATACCAAGATACAGCATACCGAATAAGGTATAACCGATCGTTCTGAAGCTTGATACCTCACTGATGCGATTCATCATGATGCCGCCGCCCAGGATGATAAGCAGTGAGAAGAAGAGCATCAGTCCGATGCTGATAAATCCTAAAATAGCCAGAAAGTTGGTCCAGCGCACGGTCTGTCCCAGGTATGCCTTGCTGTTTTCATTGAGGCCTGATGAGGGAATAATACCCCCAGGAAGATGTTGTTCCATAGTTTTGTTCTTTTGTTTTTTTAAAGTGAAGGGCCAATATTACAAAAATTATTTAATTCTACTCACTTACTAGAGATAATATTGCATCAAAAAAGCGACTGTGTGCCACAGCCGCTTTTTTGATTATAAATTCATGACTACTATATTGCGCCCATACCAGCCATCAGGCCGCCGAACGTAAATAATAGAGCATAAAAGCCGATCATAATAATCAGCAGAATACCCATATAACGGTACAGATTACGCTGATGGCGAAAAGCCTGCATGACCTGTAGTTTATCTTCATAATAGAGACCCGACTTCATATACCGCGAGAACTGATACAAGCAGTAGATCGGATAAAAATAGACTCCCAGTATAATCACCCCGACCAATCCGCTACCTAAAGCACTACCGATCCCATAAGCCACACCTTCCGAATTGCCGCTGGCAAATCCGCTCAGCAAAATAGCCAGTAACGCAATTCCTGTAAAAATAAAACCCATAATGGCTATGAATTTGGTCCAGCGCACTGTCTGCAGCAGGTAACCTTGCGAAATATCATCCAGTCCTGAGTTTGAGAGTAAATCTTCTTTAATCTGTTGTTCCATTCTGTTTTTAGTATTTGTTTATTTTTATTTTGAGCAGTAAAGAATCTATTTACCTCAGCGGTGTTACGGTATACCCAGCCTGGCGCAACAAAGCCAGTACCCCACCCGGTCCGCCAAGGTGTCCGGCGCCTACCGCAAAGAACGTGCTTTTGTTTTTACCAATATCTGCTATACGCGCGATCCAGCGTTTATTACGGTTATCCAGTAGCTTATCCATACTCAGCATAGCATCATTCTCCGACTCTATGATACGGTATAAGGCTTCTACATCCTGCTTCAGGTAAGTAGCTACCATGCGCTGAAACAGTTCTGTATTCTGTTCTGTACGCCCGTCAATAATATCCAGTATATAGGGTTTGATCTTATCTTCCGGAATGCTGCTGAGGGCTGCCATCTGCTCATCTACAGTTTCCAGCCCCATGACCGGCATCTCATACTTCTTTGCAGAGTCTACCAGGTGTATCTCATATGCCGTAGCGGCATCGCAACCCAGGTCTCCATTAGAAAGGGTCAGTACCAGCCATATCGGTTTCAGCCGGTTATACATCTCCATACTCTGACCGGTATGTTCCTTGATATAAACACTTAAACGGCTGTATTCTTTAGGTGTAAAATAATCTTTCAGGGATTTATTACCTGTGTTGATGGAATGCTGGCTTACTTTAACTGCCAGCAGCGGATCATCCATATCCAGCTCCAGGCACAGCTGTTGGGCCCGGTGAAAATATTTCTGCATGGTATCAGTCCAGAAGTAATCTTCTTCACAAATCTGATGTATGGTGCCAAACAGGTAAGAAGGTTGTGCCAGTTCTTTACCACTGATCTTCCACAACAAAGAGGACTCCTGCGCACGCAGGTCCTGAGCTACTGACAACAGCAGCAGGCAACAGAAGGAAAGGAACCGCATCATGGGATATTAATTTGTACTAATATTAGTCTTTTTTGTCCGAAAAGAAAAATACATCTGCGCGAAATAACTGGTAATGGATAAGATGACCGTAGTCAGTGCCTGTGAAGGCGTGGCCCATAAGCCCAGGTAACCGGCAAAGAAATGCAGCAGACCGTAGTTGGCTACAATGCTGAACAGGGTAATCATTGCATAGCGAAACAGTTGAATACGTCCTTTGAGGTGTGATTGCTGAAACACTACATACTTATTCAGGATAAAACCCAACGGAAAGCTGAACAACAAAGCAAATACAAAAGCGGCAATATAGTGCGTCATGGTAAACGGTCCGCAATGTATCAGCTCGTCAGTAAATATAAAATTGTTCCCGATATAGAACATCACCAGGTTGAACAAGGCATTCCCGCCTCCGCATGCTGCATAACGAAAGGTTTGCACCGGGATAAACTTGTGCAGAAAAGGAAAATAAAAAAAGTCTATAACCTGTATAACAAGGTTCTTGGATCGGCCCAGCATTGAAAAATTTGTGCGCAAAGGTATACTTTTTTGTGTTATATCAAAGTGCCCCTGGCAGAAAAATGCGGCAAAAATCAACTGTTTTATTCGCCTAAAAGAACCTATTTTTGCAAACATCAAATTATACCTCCAAAACACATTTGTAGACTTATGCAAAGAGATACCGCTATTTTTGACCTGATCCAGGAAGAATTGCACCGCCAGCGCAGAGGACTGGAACTAATCGCCTCTGAAAACTTTACCAGCTTACAGGTAATGCAGGCAATGGGCAGCGTAATGACCAATAAATATGCCGAAGGCTATCCGGGCAAGCGTTATTACGGTGGTTGTGAAGTGGTAGACAAAAGCGAACAATTAGCAATCGATCGCCTGAAAGTGATCTTTAATATTGAATATGCCAATGTGCAGCCGCACAGTGGTGCACAGGCCAACATGGCGGTACAGGCAGCAATCCTGCAACCGGGCGATGCGATCCTGGGCCTGGACCTGAGCATGGGCGGTCACCTGACGCATGGCTCTCCGGTAGCCTTTTCCGGTAAGACTTATGTAGCGCATCATTATGGTGTGAAGAAAGAAGACGGACGTGTAGATTATGAAGCACTGGAGCAAAAAGCACTGGAAGTAAAACCTAAATTAATTATCTGTGGCGCATCTGCCTACAGCCGTGACTGGGATTATGCCCGCATCCGTGCCGTAGCTGATAAAATCGGTGCACTGGTAATGGCGGATATCGCCCACCCTGCCGGTCTGATTGCTGCAGGATTACTGAATTCTCCTTTCGATCACTGTCATTTTGTAACCTCTACTACCCACAAGACCCTGCGCGGACCTCGTGGCGGTATCATTATGATGAAGCATGATTTCGAAAATCCATGGGGACATAAAACACCTAAAGGCGAGATCAAGATGATGAGCAATCTCCTTGACCTGTCTGTATTCCCGGGCATCCAGGGCGGACCACTGGAGCACGTAATTGCGGCTAAAGCAGTTTCCTTCCACGAAATCCTGCAGGACGAATATAAAGTATATGCACAGCAGATGATCAAGAATGCACAGGCTATGTCTCAGGCCTTCCTGGAGAAAGGTTATGACCTGGTATCCGGCGGTACAGACAATCACCTGTTGCTGATCGACCTGCGCAACAAAAATATCTCTGGTAAGAAAGCGGAGAATACTCTGGTAAAAGCAGACATTACCCTGAATAAAAACATGGTACCGTTTGATGATAAATCACCGTTCATCACTTCGGGTATCCGTGTGGGTGTACCGGCGATCACTACCCGTGGTCTGAAAGAAAATGATATGCAGCAAGTGGTTAACTGGCTGGATCGCGTACTGATGCATGCCGATGATGAAACCGTTATCAGCACTGTAAGAGGTGAGGTAAATGAATTCATGAGTGGTTTCAGCATGTATCCTGAATTAGGATAATTACTACAGAATATTATATAAAATTTTAGGGCCGGTGCAATGCACCGGCCCTAAAATTTTATATAATACCACTTTCGAAAAATAATGACTTATCTCAGGGCACAAATTTTTCGATTGCTGAGGCTCCCTAAGCACCAACCCAAAAGGCTATCGCTGTGATAAAAACAATAAGCGATCCCATTGATTTTTAGCCAGGGATTTATACAGCCTTGATTTTTTGGCGCTACCTTTTGCATCAAGACAAAAGGTAGCTATTCGGAAAAGAATGAAACTAAACTATAATCAATTTAATATTATAACGCTTAACGGTATTCTTCTTTCAGCAAACCCATTACTATCTTATCGGTCAGCAAACCCTTGCTCAGTATGGCTCTGCGCAATACACCCTCGACAGAGAAGCCCATGTATTGTAATAGACGCAAGGCACGGGTATTGGTTGCCGCACAGGCAACTTCTACTTTCTGTAAACGCATGTCCTTAAAACCAAAGGGCAGCAATTGCCGTATGGCCTGCTGCATCAGTCCTTTTCCCTGTTCCGATGCTACTATCCAGAAACCCAGCTCGGCAATATTCAGGTCACGGTTCCAGTGCTGCAGGCTTACAATACCCACGGTGGCGCTACCTGAGCGCACTACCATAGTAAGTCCCTCCTGACGATAAGCTTCATCCTGTGTCTGTTGTATATATGCTGCCACATCTGCCTCGGACCTGCAATGCCCTACCCAATCGATCCATTGCTGCAGATACAGTTTATGCTCGCTGATGCAATGCCATAAAGCAGCAGTATGTCCGGTATCCAGGGGTTCGAGGCTGATGCCGTTTTGCATTTCGGTAATCTGCATTATTTAAACATTTTAAAAACCACATCCAGCAAACCGCGGGTAATGCTGCGCTGTGCCTGCTTTCCGGCTGCACTGTTCAGTATTTTATCCAGCACAGAAGGCTCCTCTTTAGCTGGTCTGCCATTCTTGGCCACGGTGTCCGGTTTCTTTACCTCAGCTTCCGTTACATTGGCTTCTATCTTGGCCTGCAGCAGTTCATAGGCACTTTCGCTATCGATCTCCTGGTTATATTTTGGTGCTAGTTTAGACTGCTCCACCAGCTGATCAATCTCCTGTTCACTCAGGATATCCATACGCGAATGCGGAGAACAGAGATAGGTCTGCACCAGCGGTGTCGGGATACCCTTCTCGTTCAGTAAGGTTACAAAAGCCTCTCCGATACCCATCTGGGTAAGGGTTTCATCGATCGTATAATAATTTGTTTCGGGATAGTTCTCCGCGGCCATTTTTATAGCCTTACGGTCATTGGCCGTAAAGGCGCGCAAGGCATGCTGTATCTTCAGACCCAGCTGGCTCAGTACCGATGCCGGTATATCCTGCGGATTCTGCGTACAGAAGATCACACCAACACCTTTAGAACGGATTAGTTTTACAATCGACTCGATCTGTTGCAACAGGTCTTTACTGGCTTCGTTAAAGATAAGGTGCGCCTCATCTACAAACATCACCAGTTTAGGCTGGTCCATATCGCCCTCTTCCGGAAGATTGGCATACAGTTCAGCCAACAGTTGTAACATAAAGGTAGAGAACAGCTTAGGCTTATCCTGTATATCCGTTACCCGTAAAATAGAGATCATGCCACGGCCATCATCGGATAGGCGCATCAGGTCATCGATCTCAAAACTCTTCTCTCCGAAAATATGATCAGCACCCTGGTTCTGCAGCTCGATCACCTTACGCAGGATCGTGCCCAGAGAGGCTTTTGAGATATTGCCATAAGACTGACTGATGGCATCATTACCCTCGTCCGATGCATATTGCAGCAACTTTACCAGGTCTTTCAGGTTCAGAATTGGTAAATGATTATCATCGGCATATTTAAACAGCATAGCCAGCAGGCCGGACTGGTTATCATTAAGGTCTAATACTTTAGAAAGCAATACTGCACCATATTCCGTAACAGTAGCGCGTAAACGGGTACCTTTCTCCTGGCTCAGAGACAGCAGTTCTACAGGGTAGGCACTGCCTTTCCACTCCAGCCCCATCGTTGCATAGCGCTCTTCAATGATTTTATTGCTGCTGCCTGTGGCGGCAATACCACTCAGGTCTCCTTTTATATCCATCATCAGTACCGACACAGAGGCATCACTCAGGCCCTCGGCCAGCATTTGCAGGGTTTTGGTCTTACCGGTTCCTGTAGCACCTGCAATCAGTCCATGACGATTCATGGTCTTTAACGGCACCTGAACAACAGCTTCCGGCACTACCGCGCCATCGAGCATACCTGCTCCCAGCCTGAAGGAGGAGCCTTTGAATGTGTATCCGTTATTAATGTCGGAGATGAAAGTATCTTTATTGGCCATGAGCTGTATTAATTTTAGCGATAAAAATTTAATGCCGAAAATTACCATTTTTTGTCTAATCGTATTTACTTTACACGGTGAAATTTTTTAATGTCCTAGAACGCTATAGAGTACCTCAGTTTTTGTTGCCGAACCGTTACCGGCAGCTGGAGACCTATAGCCCTGATGAAGCGGTGGAGGCCGAACCTGAGCTTGAAGCCCAGAAGAAGAATATATATTATACCGTATATGCTTTTGATGAAATTGCGGCGGACATCTTTAAAACCAAAGATGTAAAGGACTGCTTTATCAATTATGTTGATACCGATAAGATATTCTGGATCAATGTAGATGGTATACGCAAGAAAGAGGTACGCAAACTCTGCGGGCATTTTAATGTACATAACCTGCTGGTAAATGACATTGTGAGTGTGGGCCAGCGTGCCAAGACGGATGAGATAGACGAACACTTTTTCTGCCTGCTGCCTATGCTGACCTATAACGAGGAGCTGGGGATTGTAGAGAAGGAGCAGCTGAGCATATTGCTGGGGAAGAATTATGTAATGTCTTTCCAGACAGAACATCATAAAGATCCGTTCAACGGCATACGCCAGAAGCTGAAAAATAAGCTGGATGCCGTGCGCAAGAAAAGCGCCGATTACCTCTGCTACCTGCTGATCGATGCAGTAGTCGATGATTATTTTGAAGTACTGGAATCTCTCGCACACCGCTTAGAGGATCTGGAACACAGAGCTATATCGACCCGATCAAATAACAATATCCTGGTAGAGATCAGTAACCTGCGCAATGAGATTATGGTGATGCGTCGTGCCCTTACGCCGGTGCGTGACCTGGTATACTCTTTCTGGAAGTCGCAGTCGCCACTGATCGACAGCAGCAATGCACGTTTCTTTAAAGATATCTTTGACCATATCCTGCTCGCGATCGAGTACAATGAGAGTTATCGTGATATGACCATCAACCTGCAGGACCTGTATATGAACCAGGTCAATACGAAGATGAATGAGGTGATGAAGATCCTGACGGTGGTAACCGTATTGCTGGCCCCGGCTACGGTGATCGGTGGTATTTTCGGGATGAATTTTGAGCGCATTCCGATGCTGCATAATCAATTCGGGTTCTACCTCACTATCGTGCTTATGATGGCCGTTTCGGTAGGTATGCTGGTCTATTTCAAGAAAAAAGACTGGTTCTAAAAAGTATATCGGGATACACAAAAATGCGCTATATTTGCGCTCCCGGCTTCGTAGTACAATGGATAGTATAAGAGTTTCCGAAGCTCCAGATTCAAGTTCGATTCTTGACGAAGCCACTTATAAAAGAAAGCGCCCGCAAATTGCGGGCGCTTTCTTTTATAAGTGGCTTCGCATTGGTATAAGCCTGAGCTTATCATATTTCACTTTCTTTTAAACAATTAGTGCGTAGATTTATATCTGAAAGCAATCTGTATCAACCACTTAAGCTATTGTATATGATCTATCACCGCTTCAGAAAAGGAAAAGGATTCTGCTATACCGATGCAACAGGAATGAACGTCAAGGACCCGGCATTAAAGGCATTTTTCGCCTCGCTGGTTATACCTCCGGCATGGGAGAAAGTGAGTATCAATAGTTCGAAGCGGGCCAAGATACAGGCAACAGGTTATGATATCAAGGGGCGCAAACAATATATCTACAATCCTAAATTCCGTAAGCAACAGGACGATCAGAAGTTTGACCGCATCATTCGTTTTGCGGCGCAGCTGGAACATATGCGCCGGGTTACGGGACAGCATTTGCGTAAGCGCAAGCTGAGCCGCGAAAAGGTACTGGCGACTATGGTACGCCTGCTGGAAGCAGCATTCTTTCGCCCTGGCAATGAGTATTACCGCAAGGCAAACCAGAGTTATGGCCTCACGACCCTGCGCAGCAAGCACCTGGAGATCAGGGGTAATGAAATGATATTTACCTACCGCGGCAAATCGGGACAGGATCAGGAGAAGCATGTAGTTGATGCCAGACTGACCAAAATTGTACAGGAACTGGATGAGCTACCGGGTTACGAAATCTTCAGATACATTGACGATGAGGACAATATACACGATATCAGGAGTAATGACCTGAATGAGTATATACATGAGGTGATGGGCGAAGAATTCTCCGCAAAGGATTTCCGTACCTGGGCTGGCACGGTGATTGCAGCTATGGCCCTGGATGAGATCGGGGCCGTAGAACCTGAAGATCAGAAAAACCTGAAAAAGAATATTCGCGATGCCGTAATAACGGTGAGTGAGAAACTGGGCAATACACCGGCAATCGCCCGTAGTTCATATATTGATCCGAGGGTGATTACGCATTATACGCAAGGACGTACACTAGCCACAGTGCACCGGGCAGTACAAAAAATGATGCAAACAAATGAGCAGCTTTCTGTAGAAGAGCTCGGGGTTTTGTGTCTGCTGCAAAAAAGACTGGATACTACTACCCCGGCAGTTTAAACATTAGCCTTTACGCTTACGCTCGTATACCAGGTCTACCAGCATACCTAATGCATTTTTGATCTGATCCCGTCCTTTGGGCTGCGTAAGATCTATGCCGCAAAATGTTTTGGCATTGGTGGTATACATATTCAGATAGTATGCTCCGGAAATAAGTATAGCCATAGCTGCACGGAACTCTTCAGACTGTTCTTCGAAAAAGGGATCGGTGATATTGGCCATCAGCACTTCTCCGTTTGCTTCCCGCTCATCAGCAATCTTTTTCAGAGATTTGCGCTGCTCGGTAATGCCCCATAGTAATACCTTTTGCAGCTCTTTATTCTGTGCCACATAATCATACTGGCCCTGGATCATGTTCCGGGTAAAGGCTTGTCCGCCATCGCTCAGGTCGCCGGGACCATCATCTTCCGATACATTGCTCCAGAAATCAAGAGAGCGGATATACTCATCGATAAGTCCGTCGGTACCTCCGAAATAATTATAGATCAGTTTTTTATCCAGGCCCGCTACAGCGGCAATATCATTTACTTTCAGGGCCGCAAATCCTTTCGCCTTCAGTATCTTCCCTACAGCAGCAAGCAGTCTCTGTTTGCTTTTTTCCTTATTACGGACAACCGGCTTTTTGATGTCTTTATCCATGGTTGATTATTATTATGTACAAAAATAACCTATTTTAAGATCACCTTTTAGTGAGTTTTGCTATATTTGCACAATATTTGCTAAAATCTGCAACGTTTAAACAGGAAAAGATGAAAAAGCAACTGCTCCTCCTCCTTTTACTGGACTTATGCATGGCTTCTTCCTGCAATAACAACCAGGATTTTGCCTATAATGAGAAAATGACCAGTAACTTTTATTCCTGTAAAGAACGCCTGGATGATAAGCATTATAAATTGGCCAGGGGTGGCTTTGATTCAGAAAAAGAAGACCTCACCTCACACGAAATGGAGTTAAGGGATGCCAGGAATCTTGCGGAATATACCAATGAAACTAAAAATAAAGCCAGTACACTGGAACATAGCCATGAGGCTGATGCTTTCCATACCAATGTACTGACATATATGTCAGCAATCGCGGATGAGTATACGCCACTGCTGATCAAATATATAGAAGAGCAGGATACAAGTGCCCGCAAGGCAATACGGTTGCAATTGGAATCCAGGAGAGATGCATTACATGCATTGGAAGATAAATGCCAGGAACTGCAGATAGCATTTCTAAAAAAGGCCGGTATTAAAATTAATACAGAAAGTATACAACAGAATTAAAATTGTTTGCCGCTTACCCGGATCGCCGGGAGGAGCTTAATAGAGATGAAAACATATATTGTCCCCCTAAGTCTGGTCCTCTGCAGCTTTACCGCATCTGCACAAAAGCTCCATAAGCTGGACCGTTATATTGATCATATAGAGTCTTTTAACCAGGGCGTAGGGGCAATATCTGTATTTAAAGATGGCAAGCCGTTATACCAGCGCCGTTTCGGACAGTCAGCCCTGCCCCATAGCAAATGGAACAAGCATACGCTGTACCAGATAGGTTCCATCACCAAAGTATATACTGCTGTACTGATCTGGAAACTGATTGAAGCGGGCCAATTGACCCTGGATACCCGTCTGGACAGGTATCTGCCGCAAATGGCTAATGCAGACAAAATTACGATCAGGCACCTGCTGGAGCACTCCAGCGGTATCAGCCGTGATTACGACCATAAACCAGGCTGTACCAACTGGCTGATCGACAGTACAGCAAAACACGACGAAATTATTGCAGAAATTATACGCCAGGGTGTCGTATTTGAACCCGGCACAGCCGTAGCATATTCCAACTCGGCTTATTACCTGCTGAAATATATTATTGAACAGGAATACGGTGCATCATATGGGCAGATAGTGACGAAGAAATTAAGTAAACCCTATCACTTAATCGATTTTGCTACTGCCGATATGGACCCGGAAAATGTTTTCCCTTCTTACCAGTATGATTACAGTAAGTCTGCCTGGACCAGGATGCCGGATTATCAATACCGCAACATTATGGGTGTAGGTGATATATCGACTACTCCTGCACAACTGAATACATTCTTTCACCTACTCTTTTCAGGTAAGGTTCTGAAGCCAGAAAGTCTGCAACAGATGTTTCCAACAGCAACAGAAGATTTTGGCCGTAACCTGATGAGCATTCCGGTGTATAAACAGATGCTTTATGGTCATGCCGGAGATACCAAAGGTACCCATTCGCTGGTCATTTATGATACTGCAACTAAGATTGGTATTGCTATGGTCCTTAACGGGCAAAGATACCCGCACAATCAATTCTATATTGATGCATACCAGGCACTGTTCAGCGATAGCACGGCATTACCCTACTTTGTACAGGATACACAACTCAGGCAATATACCGGATTGTATACCAATGATTCTGTACAGCTGCAATTAAAACTATACATCGATCAGGAACATGGTCTATTGTGTGAAGATGTAGCAGAAGAGCTGGCTTACCCGCTTACGCCGGTTGCTGCCAATACTTTTAAGGTGCCTAAACTGGGCATTAGTATTGCAATCAAAGAAAACGAACTTTTTTTCACCCAAAACGGGATCAATATCACCCTGAAAAAGTAAAGGAGTAGATAAGCTTATCTACTCCTTTTTGATCCTGTGGATTTCTAATATTGATTCTAATCTTTCCAAGTCAGGAATACCATCAATATGTATGCCTCCAATTGCGTGTACCTGGTTCGAAGAACATTCAAAGCAGAATTTAGCAGTTCCGGTGATCGCGCCTTTCTTTCTGAAAATCAATATATCTCTGTATTTCCTGATACAAGCTGCTGCCGCCTGATTCTCTATCATGTCCGCCAGTAAAGAGTCTACAGCAGGGAACTTATTCGGGTGCAGCTTACGCATACGGTATCCCATATCATCTAAATAGGAGATAAATGCCGTATCACTTTCACTGCGCGGAACGTTATACATAAATATCATAAGCTTAAAAGAATCCTCAGGCGACCTGCGTGAATTATTAAAAATCCCGATAACACCTTCCTTATCCAGAAAATTCTGATAGTAATCGATTTCATCGTAATCGAAGAAATGTTTTACTTCTTTTTTCACTATATCAGATTCAGTCATTTTTTGTGCAGATCTGTCATTGCAGCTCAAAAGAAGTAAATACATGCTCAAAACAAAAAAGTATTTCATAAAGTGTCATTTTAATTACGGGTGGACTTCTTTAGTTTTAAAAATGATCATCTCCCCATCCTGCCACAATGGGGTAAAATATGTGTAAAATGATCCGTCTTGCTTCAATAGTTTAACCAGTTCCTTCAGCTCACAGACACCATATTGCACTGACCGATCTCTAAAAAAGCTACTGGCTGTCTCAAAATCGCCATACCACCGCTCATGGTTAAGCACATACCCCTTACGGTCGAAATAAACCATGGCAAGATTAGGAGCATTTTCATTCAGTGCTATAATCTGCGCGCCGGCAGGCACTCCAGCTTTTTTCAAATTAATAGCACCCTGCTTCATCCATTCTGCATGGTAATCATCAGAGAATCCTTTATACTGCCAGGACAGGCGCTGTTGTGTACTGATATAGCTCCAGCTGAGTAGTATTACAACTACGACTATTATACCCTTCTGCTGTGGTCTTGTTATGGCCCGTTGTCCGGAAACAATTACAAGCCTGTATGCCTGTAATACAATAAACGGCATAAAGATCGGGATGATGTAATAATCATGATCGAGAAACTGGCTGCCCATCAGAATAGACATCAACAATATTCCGGCTAACAATACCTGATTTAAAGAAAAGAAATATCGTGGCAAGACATATTGTTTACGATAGCGGTAATTATATACCAATATACCAACAATCAAAATATATGCAGGAATGATAAAATACTCTTTCAGCCATGTATTGGGAAAACGCTTTAACAGGAAGGCCCCGGCATCCCGGAGACTTATAGGGCGAATTGTCATCAGGAAAAGACTACTGTCATAAGTCTTATTCAAATAAGCATTGTATAAGTAACATGCAATAAGCACCGCTATAGACAATAGGACGGAAGCCAGATACCCTACATACTTTTTGAGTTCTTTATTGCAGTATAAACGATACACATCATAAGCTACAAAACCGATAAGATATATACCGGACGAAGTTTTGATCAGTGTAGCCAGTGTACATAAAATTAATGCAGCATACCGTTTCAATGGCTTTTGCTGCAACCAGCACTGCAGGTACAAACCCATACCTACTAACAGTATACTTACCGAAACGGTATCGGGCATATAGTTACAGGTGTAATTCAGAAAGCATGGAGACAACAGCAGTACCAGGGGAGGTAAAATCGCCAGCAGGAAATGCCGGGTAAATGTTGCTGCAATGCGATACACAAAAAAGAGGCATAACCCTACAATAAATGTATCCAACAATCGAAAAATAATACTGATATATGCTTTACCCAAAAGCTTAGCAATAAGTGCTGTTATATAGGCCTGTATAGGAAATTCGACACCTGTTATACCTCCTTTCGAAAATTGCGACAGCGTGCTGGGTTTGAAAAAATCCATCCCGTTCTCATAATAACCGTAAGCTAAAGCAAGACGATCGGACTGTGCCCATTCGTGGATACCATAAGGTAATTCGAACAGGAGTGACCTGAACTGCACCGCAAAAAAGATCAGCAGCAACAGTATAAATAACAATTCCTTCTTTTTAGTAGTCAGTGTGTCTGAGATATGGTTGATATCCAAAGTAATAAGGCTTATGTTTTACGATATTCGGGACTAAGATAATATGCGGATATGTAAATCGAAAGCTTTCACAGAGATACATTATTCCCAATCATCTATATCCTGTTGTGTATAAATGATTTTATGATCAGGATTTTTGCGGTAGTGTGGCTCCAGCGTTTCATAATATGCTCCTTCATCGGTAAGCCATTCGAGCTGACCATATAATATAGCCCTGTGTCTATGGTTCTCATCGGGATCGAGCAAGTACCGGGTATCATTCTCACAGCACTCACAACTATTTCTGTACACCGCTTCATAACCACATATATCACAATAAGACACCGTGCGAAACTGGTCAATCCAGTCATAGTCCAGACCGGGCATATTTAGGGGCAGGTGATTCAGCAGGGCACCATAGCCTACGACACTATTGTATATCCTTACACTCAGATCCGGTGGCTGCAGTTTCGGTAATTGTTTTTTGTCCAGGTGTATTTCCAGATGACGATATGTCCCCATATGATTCTTATCGCCAAAGTTCATGGCCACAACCTGGCTCCAGGAGAATGTTCGGCCATTATAACTAAACCCTTCCGGCAGCACCGTAACCAGCCCCCTTGCCTGCAGATAATGCTTGCGACAAGCCACATACTCCCAGCCATGATAGCGGACCATTCCCTTCTCGCCACAAGTCTCACAGACCTTCTCTGAGCGCTCTGTATATTTATTAATGACCTCATTATAGGTATAATCAGTATAAAAGCGCAGCGAAGCATACTTCTCTTTGATGCAGCTAACCTTACGGTCCCAACCCAGCTGATCCAGCTCACGGATCAGGTCCAGCACCAGTGGATACCAGGCGCGCGAAATCTGTAGTTTAATTCCGTTAAGCACGGCAAGCTTCTGTAAATCATAGTCATTGACAGACTCATCAATCACAAAATCTTCCAGTCGGGTACAGTATTTATTGGTATAATCGGCTGCTTCCTCATCGGTCGGTGCGCCAGGCATAGGATCGGTAACCGGACCATAATCCTGGTAATGATAATTGTCCACAGAACGAATCCTGCGGAAGATAAAGTATAAAGCCGCAACCAGCACCAGGAAACCACCGGTCAGTATATAAAGAGGAGTCATAATATTTTCTTGTTTAACGAATACTATCAGCAGATTTAATAGAAACCTCTGGTAACCACTGCAGCATCTCTAAAATTGTTTCCTTATCCCTCTCATTTGCAGTCCAGCCGTTTTTTTGTTTCATAATGTGCAATATATGGGGATCATACACCTGCTGCAAGCGCCAGTTCGTAATATATTTTACATCTACAATCATAAACATTCTCCGGTATGTCTTCCGGTGCTTTCCAATTACACGAATGCGCTCATAACCATCTCCCCAGCCAATAGGAAAACAATAAACTTTTGTGCCCGGTGAAAAATGTTTCGTACCTCGAATTAAGGCCCCGCTAACCGGATGATGATATCCGTTTACAACATTCCCGACCAAACACCATACAAATTTAGGTTCCTGCTCATGCGACACAACTTTTCCGAGCGTTGAAGTAGCAGGTGAAACAACAAATAAATGTTTAATCCAGTTATATATCGATATAATCATTGAAAGCAATATCATAAGACGCGTAATACTATACAATTTCCCGAATGCCACCAAATGAATTACCCGATTTGTTCCTCCGGAGCTAACGTCCATTTACTGAAAAGATTGTATTTTTCCTTAAAATTCTGATTGCTATTGCAGCAGCCGCACACTATCTGATACCGGTATGCGACATCGACACAAGCGCCTAAGGATTAACGCATTTTTACAAACTGGTTTGGCAAAAATGGCTGAAATTTGATAGAAACAATTATCAATGGCAAAGACCGATTATCAGAGTATCGATGAATATCAGGATGTATTTCCTGCAGAAATGCAGATCCGGTTGCAGACCATCCGGGATATTATCAAGAAACAGGCTCCCGAAGCAACTGAGGTGATCAGTTACCAGATCCCGGCATTTAAACTGGGCAAGCAATTCCTGATCTATTACGCAGGATTTGCACAGCACCTTACCCTGTCCTCTCCCTGGTCAGCAGCCTTCCTGCAACACTTCAGCAAAGAGCTGGAGGGTATGAAAGTGAGCAAGTCGGTGATACAGTTCCCCTTAAACAAACCATTACCCCTCGATTTTATTAAAGCAATCATTGCTTTCCGGAAGCAGGAGTGTGAAGCCTGAGGCCTTTACAATCCCGTAACGTACCGGTAACATTGGCTTCATAACATTGCAGTATTCCACAACCGCAATTTTATGAAGCCCTTTTTATTGGCAGGGATCAGTTTATGTATCCTATTATTACTCCCTGCGCCACAATCATTTGCCTATACAGAAAACACCCGCTTCGAGCTGGAGTCCGAGCGCAGTATATCCTTATCCAAGCCAGAATCAGAATTCATGAACCTGCGCCAGCAGTACCAGCTGGCACTGGACAAAAAGGATGAAGGGCTACAGGCATCACTGCTCAAAGAGATGGGTACGCTCTGCTTTCATCTCGGGCATTATGCCCAGGCAATGGAATACTACCTGAATGCCCGTAAACTACTGGAAGCCAATGGGGACCAATCTCTGCTGGCCGCTTTATATAATGAGCTGGGCACCTTGTATTATTACAATAAAAATATTGACAAAGTCAAATCCAGCCACCAGGCTGCTCTGCAGCTGTATACCCGTCTGAAAGATGAGCAAGGTATGGCAGAAACCTACGGAGCACTGGGTCACTTCTACGAAAAACAGCAGCAATATGATAGTGCCTTTCACTACCAGCACATGGCCCTGCTGCAATACCTCAAGGTGTCGGATATAGCCGGAGAAGCAGATATTTACGAAAACCTCGGCAGTATACACGAAGATCTGGGCCGATATGACAGCGCTTTACTCTATTTCAACCAGGCCATCAATCTTTACAAGAACCTGGCGCCCAGCCTGCAGACCATCAAAACCTATAATAACCTGGGCGATGTGTATAGAAAAACAGCGCAGTACGGTCCTGCATTGCTGCATACCCGCAAGGCACTGGAAATAGCCCTAAGTCTGGATGAGCCCTACGAGATCAGTTCGGCCTACCGGGATCTGGCCCGTGCCTATAACCTTATGGGGCAGAATGACAGTGCCTTTCACTATGCCGAGATCGCAAGGAGTGTATTGCTACAGGTATACAGTATAGAGAACAGCCGGCAGATGTCTTTCTTCCAGACGATGTATGAGGTGGAGAAGAAAAATACAACCATCAGTCGTCTGGAGCAAAAGCGGAGTGTGAATCGTATTATAGCCGTTACTGCATGCATCATGCTGGTACTGGTTATGCTATCTGTATTTTTTATCATGAGCCGGCAAAAGCTGCGCCGGCAGAGTGCTATGGCACAGGCCGAGCACGAACGGCTGGTGCTGGAGGCTAAAAGCCGCATGCTGGAAGCGGAGCTGAAATCGAGAGCACTGGAAGAAGAGGCCCTTAAAACACGGTTACAGAACGAACAGCTGGAGCAGGAGAAACTGGCTATCAGCCTGCGCAATGCAGCACTGGAAGAACTGCAACTGAAACAACAACTGGAGACGGGTACCCGCGCCCTGAGTACGCATGCCCTGCATGTGATCCAGAAGAACCAGTTGCTGGAAGACCTGAAAGGAAACCTGGAGCTGATGGTGCGGGATGATAAAAGAGATCATAAAAAGCAGATGCGGGAGGTGATCCAGCGCATTAGCCAGAGTTTTAATAATGACGAGCACTGGGAAGATTTTCGCAGTTCGTTCGAACAGGTACACAATACCTTCTTCGAAAACCTGAAACAGGCCAATCCCAATTTATCACCTACAGACCTGAGACTGATCTCTTTACTGAAGATGAACCTGAACTCGCAGGAGATTGCGACCATGCTGGGCATCTCGCTCGACAGCCTGAGGGTCTCGCGCTATCGCCTGCGCAAAAAACTGAATATAGAACAGGGCGGCAGCCTGAGCTCATTCCTGCAATCTATTTAGCAGCAACATATTATATAAGACAAGCATTTCAGCAGATTGCAACAGGGGGTACCTCAGAGGTAGGTCTGTCTACCTCTGACCTGACCGGTTTCAGGACAAAGCTCGATGAATCCAGAAGAAAGCTCCATCCGCTCAATGCCGGAGCTCGGCGGTTCAGACAAAAAGCCCGGAGCGCCTGGTGTATAGCCGGGCGCATGCAGGCAAAAGCTGCGCAATGGCCTGTTCCGAGCTGCGGCGCCGCGCACCGCAGCTCGGAACGCTTACATAAAAGCTCGCTGGTCGCAGGTTTTTTGCATATAAGAGCAGGTTTTGACGAATTGGAGCAGATTTGCCTCTTTACATCAACCGGGCGCCATCGAAGCGGAGATAGCTACTATGTGCAGGTGAGGCAAAAAAGGAGATAGCTCCACTACTGTCTACATGACGTAAGTGTGTACCGGAGCCACGTCCTGTTTCGGTAATAATTCCTTAACGGACATTTTCGTAACGGACAATGCAATTGATAATCAATCGTTTACAAACACAATGTTACGCTTGTTTCCTTTCTGTATACGCCTGCGGTAACGATGTTTCCTTTTTGCTGACCCTTGTTTTTTGCATGATTTCAAATGCTGCCACACATTTGCAGCATCAATTATTCAAAAAGCACACAAGCAAAATCATCATTTACCCAAAAGGAAATTTTATGAAAAAACTGCTACTGTCTGGTGGTATCACTGCCCTCTCCATCACCGCGTTTGCCCAGAAAGGCTTACTGACCGGTAATATTGTGGACGGACAAAATCTTTCATTACCCGGCGCTACCCTGCGCTTAAGTCCGGGCAATATTTTTACGGTTTCGGATCAGTATGGCAGATACGAGTTCCTGAACGTACCGGAGGGCTCCTACTCCATTCATGTGGATTATATCGGGTACATACCGGCAGATACACCTGTTGTGATCAGAAACGGTAAGACCACAAACATCAACCTTGTGCTGAAAGAGGCCCCGATCGCGGGCAGCGAAGTGGTGATCATGGGCGATCGCCTGCGCGGACAAGCCAAGGCCCTGAATACGCAGAAGAACAATGGTAATATTACCAACATCGTTTCGGCCGACCAGGTAGGCCGCTTCCCTGATGCCAATATCGGAGATGCGGTTAAACGTATACCGGGCATTACCATGCAGAACGATCAGGGCGAGGCACGCGATATCATTATCCGCGGTCTGGCACCGGAACTGAACTCTGTGACACTGAACGGAGATCGCATCCCTTCTGCTGAGGGCGATAACCGCCGTGTACAGATGGACCTGATTCCTTCTGACATGATCCAGACGATAGAGGTCAACAAAACCCTTACACCGGATATGGATGCCGATGCCATCGGCGGATCGGTAAACCTGGTGACCCGGGCCTCTCCTAACGGCCAGCGTATCTCTGCTACCCTTTCCGGCGGGTATAACCCCATACGCCAGAAGCCATTATATACCGGAAGCCTGGTATATGGTAATCGCTTCATTAATAACAAGCTGGGTGCGGTACTGAGTGTAAGCTATAACAATAACAATTACGGCTCCGATAATGTGGAAGCCGTATGGAAGAAGGATGAGTACAATAATGTATTTGTCGAAGAAATGGACATCCGTAAATATGATGTACAGCGTATACGCCGTAGTGTTGCAGCGGCTCTGGACTATGAATTCAATGAGAAGAACCGTATATACTTCAATGCGATGTATAACTGGCGAGATGACTGGGAAAACCGCTTCCGCTATACAGCTACAGACATAGAACCGGAATATGACGGTGATAATAACATTACCGGCTATACAGGTGTGATCCGGCGCCAGACCAAAGGCGGTATTGATAACAACCGCAACAAAGGCGCACGCCTGGAGGAACAAAAAGTGCAGAACTACAGCCTGCGCGGAGAACATTTAATCGGTGCACAGTTAGATATGGACTGGGGTTTAAGCTATTCTACCGCCAGCGAATACCGTCCTAACGAGCGTTATATCCGTTACGAGAGTGAGGAGGTAAACTTCGATAATTTCGGCACATCGGCACAGCCACTGCTGCAACCCATTAAGGCTCCGGCACTGAGTACTTATGCCCTGGACGAGCTGACGGAGAATACAGATAAAACGTCTGAAGATGAGCTGGGCGTAAAAGTAAACTTCCGTGTACCCTTCAATGTGATTGACGGACAGAAAGGCCGTATCCGTTTCGGAGGTCGCCTGCGCCTGAAAACAAAGGAACGCCTGAATGCCTTTAAGGAATACAGCCCGCTGACCGGCAATATGGACAATCTGGGCCAGGTGGCCTTATCTCAGTTTGATGGCCGCAACTGGAACCCAAGCAGCAAATATGTGCCCGGCGATTTTGTGAGCCGCAGCTACCTGGGCGGTCTGGATTTCAATAATACCTCGCTCTTTGAAGGGGAGGATGTACCGGACGAATACCTGGCGGTGAATTATAAAGCGAAAGAAACCATTACCGCTGCTTACCTGCGCTGGGACCAGAACTTTACCGATAAATTCTCGATGATAGCAGGTGTACGCCTAGAAAATACGGCCATCAACTATACCGGTAACCTGATCCAGGATGAAGAAGAACTGGCAGGACAACGCACCGTGAAGAACAGTTACCTGAATGTACTGCCTGGTGTAACCTTACGCTATAATGTGAACAGGGACTTCATCCTGCGTGCTGCAGCGACAACCTCCATTGCCCGTCCAAACTATTATGCGCTATCTCCTTTTGTGAATACCATACAGGACGATGAAGAGGTAAGCGCTGGTAATCCGGATCTGAAAGCCGCCTATGCCTGGAACTTCGACTTTATGAGTGAGTATTATTTCAAGTCGATCGGCCTGGTGTCCGGTGGTGTATTCTATAAGAACATCAACAATTTCATCTACAATTATCGTGATGAGAACTTTAACAGCGAGAAATTTGCCACTGCATTCCCCGATCTGCCTAATCCGGTACCGGCTGGCAGCAACTGGACCCTGCGCCAGTCGCGCAACGGAGAGCGTGTAAGTGTATACGGTTTTGAAGTGGCTCTGCAACGCCAGCTGGATTTCCTGCCGGGCAAATTCCTGAAAGGTTTCGGTATCTATACCAACTATACCTTCACTAAATCGGCAGCTAAGGGTATCTTTAACGAAGACGGCGAGCAGCGCACAGGCATTACCTTACCGGGTACGGCACCACATATGTTCAATGCCTCATTATCTTGGGAGAACAAAAGATTCACTGCCCGACTGTCTCTGAACTATGCTGCGGCTTACCTGGATGAGCTGGGTGGAAATGATTTTGAGGATCGCTATTATGACAAGCAGGTATTCCTCGATGCCAATGCTTCTTATGCCTTTACCAAACGTTTACGCCTGTTTGCTGAAGTAAACAATATCACCAATCAGCCACTGCGTTACTACCAGGGTACTGCTGCACAGACCATGCAGATGGAGTATTACCGCCAGCGTTTTAATGCCGGTATCAAGTTTGACCTTTCTAAATAACAATTATCAAGTTCCATAAATACAGTATTGCCGCAATATCAATTGCGGCAATACATACCTAACAAAGAATAAATTATGACCAAATACATATATGCTACCCTGGCGACTAGCCTGTTACTGAGCGCCTGCGGCAACAGCAATACAAAGAAGCCTCATGCGCCGCAATCCACCTCTAATGATACTACTGCCCTGAAACCTGTATACATTACCGATACGGTCCGTTATGATACCGATGATCCTGCTATCTGGATCAATCCTGCTGATGCCGGGCAAAGCCTGATTGTTGGTACGGACAAGGACTCTGACGGGGGCTTGTTTGTGTACAACCTGCAGGGCAAGCTGGTGAAAACCATCAGTGGTCTGCAACGCCCTAATAATGTAGATATAGCCTATGGCATTATACTGAATGGAAAACCTGCAGATATTGCCGTAACCACTGAGCGAGAGCGCAATGCACTGCGTATCTACACCCTTCCGGATATGAAGCCGGTCGATAACGGAGGCATCGCGGTCTTTGAAGGAGAAGCGGAAAAGGCTCCTATGGGCATTGCCTTATACACCGCACCGGACAAGAGCATCTATGCTATTGTAGGCCGTAAATCAGGCCCTGCAGATGGTTATCTATGGCAATACAAACTGGAGGACGATGGCAAAGGTGAGGTGAAGGCTACGCTGGTGCGTAAGTTCGGACAATACAGCGGTAAGAAAGAGATCGAATCTATTGCAGTAGATAATGAGAACGGTTATGTATACTATTCCGATGAGACTCATGGTGTACATAAATACTATGCCGATCCGGCAAAAGGTAATGCAGAACTGGCACTCTTTGCCACCAAAGGCTTTGTAAGTGATCACGAAGGTATCTCTATCTACAAAACCGGGGCCCGCACAGGTTATATCCTGGTGAGCAACCAGCAGAAGAACACCTTTATGGTATATCCCAGAGAAGGAAGCGCCACAAATATACATGAACATAACCTACTCGCTGAGATTCCGGTAAGTACAATTGAAAGCGATGGTTCTGAGGTCACAAATGTAAACCTGGGCAGTACTTTTCCTAAAGGAATATTCGTTGCAATGAGCAATGGCCGCGTCTTTCACCTGTACGACTGGTGCCTGCTGCAACAGCGTATCGATGCTGCGGTAAATAAAAAATAAGGTTATACAACTTTTATACATCAAATCCGGACCTAAGGGCCCGGATTTGATGTATAAAATAAACTGATTATCCGCTTAAAGGAAACAAAGTCTGGCATTATGATTTAAGTAGTCAATTTATATCTATTGCTACCTTTTGCCTTGATGCAAAAGGTAGCGCCAAAAAATCAAGGCTGTATACATCCCTGGCTAAAAATCAATGTGTCGGTCGGTCGCAAACGCAGACTCGCTGCGCTCAGACAGTGGTTTGCAACTCTATCGACCGAGCTAATGATTTTTTAACGCCGGATTTATAAGGCCATTTTGAGCGATTTGTACGGTACGGATCGCTTGTTGTTTCCATCACAGCGATAGCCATTTTGGTTGGAGCTGCGATCGTTGAGCAGCGAACGGATCACACGTTAAGCTCAGACGATCAATGCGCGCAACGGTACAAATGGCGGTGCTTTGCAATCGCCTTGATGAAAACAAAGGCATTTTTGGTCCTTTTGTTGCCGGACAAAAGGACGAATAAATAGTTAACTACATGCGGATTTCAGTTAAAATAAATTTAAGCAACCAGTATATTCATATCTATATCTACACGGGTACCACCAGAGGCATTGGCCCGCTGCCAGCGTACGGTCCCGAACAGGCGGGATATATTGCGGCTGATATTGCCTAGTCCGTAACCCGAACTACCGTAAGGTACGTCTTCGGGATCTTCAGGCAGGGTATCCATCCCTACTCCATTATCTTCAATATTCAGGTGGTAATTATTTCCTTTGGTTTCTATATAGACTTTCACCTCTGTAGCATGTGCATGCTTCACAACATTATTAATCAGCTCTTTGAAGGACAGGTATATCATGCGCCGCTGGAAAGAAGGTATGGTTTTGTGCACATCATCCAGCTGTTCTTCACTTTTCAAACTGATATTGGCCTGCGCCAGGAATTTCCGGGCAAAACTGATCATGTAATTATTCAGGCTACTGATATTATCATTCGAGGTATTCAGGTTCCAGATAATTTCATTGACCTGCTGGTGCAAATTATTGGCCGTATTTCTTACCATATTTAGGTGCTCCTTTTGTTCCGGGAACATTTCTATCATCTCTACAGCCATAAGGGTCGAGGTAAGTGTAGTACCCAGATCATCGTGCATCTCTCTCGATATGCGCGTACGCTCCTCCAGCAGTTGATTCCGGTGCTCAAATTCTCTGCGTTTATGTAACTGCTTCCAGTACATATTCTCCAGTAATCGTTTTTTCTTCCAGTAGAAGAATATATAAATACTTCCGGCAAAAGTCATTATAGCTATAATGGTCACAAAAATCACGTAATAGCGCTGATTCTTGGCTTCATATTCCTTGGCCTTGATAAAGTTGTCATTAGCCAGTTGCTTCATTTGTTCTTCATACTTCAGCAACCGGTCATTCTGAATATTGCTATCTACCTGTTTTAAAATTTCAGTATAGTGCTGTAGTGCATCCAGCATAGCAGCCTGATTGCCCATCCCCAGCTGGATTTTATACGCCAGATCATAGTATAAAAACTTACTGTTCAGTGAATAAGTGGCAGTATCGGTATTGCGCTCCATTTCTTTGAATATTTTTAATGCGGCAGCATACTCCTTCTTTTTCAGATAATAGTTCACAATTTTTCCATAAGCCAGTTCTGTCATATTAGTTTCACCAGAATGCTTTAATGAATAATCTATACATTGGTGTAGATAATACAATGCGCTGTCTGGCTTATTTATGGCAAAATAGTATACTCCCAGGTTATTAAATAACTGAGGAATCGTACTTTCAATCTGTAGTGAATCATAAAGGTGTTTGGCCGCCATAAGACATGTTTGGCCAATATTTCGTACAGAATCATTATCAGCATTAAATGTGCGGGCATAGGCATTGGATAATACTATGATATCCCGTACAGGCATTTTGAACATAAGCGCACTCCGTACCTTCGGCTCAAAATAAAATGCTGCTTTAGAATAGTCTTCCCGCATAGCATAAAGTTCTGACAGCGATGACTGAATATTTCGTTCTAAAAAGTCGTCTTTAGATTTTTTTACATATTCGAGTGCTTTAAGATTATTTTGAATGGCAGAATCATACATTTCCCTTCCATGAAAATATGTAGCTGTACAAAAGAATGCCTCGGCAATTAGGTTCCCGGCCTGTACATTTTCATGCTTAATGAGATACCATAAACTATCTTTATATATTCTTGCCGAGTCGGTGTTTCTTTCAATTCGGGCATATAAAAAAGCGAGGCCATTATAATATTCTACAGCGCTTATAACAGGATCATAACGATCATTCATTTTTCTCAATAGAGAAGCTAATTCTCTGGCACTATCAGTATTGGAATATGAGACATCATAATAAATAGTATTTATACTATCTCTATATGCCTGATCAGCCCGGGAAAGGTGTATAATAGCCGGCTTTGCAGGATCAGAAGTACAACTGATCCAAAATGTGGACAAAACAAGTGCGACAAAGTATATTGATGTGCGTATAATGGTATGCATACAGAATGGGTGTTGCTTAAAAATAATCATTATGCCTGTGATTCCATAACGGGAGATTGCAATGTAAATGTTATTGTAACTACACCTATTAAAACTTTACCATATACAATTGGTTATCAATTACTTTTACGACAACAAACAGACTCATCTACTACCATAAACTGACAAAAATGCCGGGCACCAATATTAATTTTGCGGCTACAAATCAGTAATGAAGTGTACTAATCTATACATAAAGTCCTGAGGAGGAATGATAGGCTGTAGCCACGCTATTAACTGTAGTAACCTTTTCTTCGTCCTTTTGTCCGGCAACAAAAGGACCGAAAGTGCCTTTGTTTTCATCAAGGCGATTGCATAGCATCGCCATTTTGTACCGTTGCGTGCATTGATCGTCTGAGCTTAACGTGTGATCCGTTCGCTGCTCAACGATCGCAGCTCCACTTCAAAATGGCTATCGCTGTGATGAAAACCATAAGCGATCCATACTTTCCAGATCGCTCAAAATGGCCTGACACATTGATTTTTAGCCAGGGATTTATATAGCCTTTATTTTTTGGCGCTGCCTTTTGCATCAAGGCAAAAGATAGCAATCAATATATAGGCTACTTAAATCATAATGCCAGACTTTGTTTCCTTTAAGCGGATACTCTATACACAAAAACAGTACACCGTAACAACAACGAGAAGAGCTGCTTATACAAGCAGCTCTTTCTTTTTAATAAAATGACCGGGTAAGGATTATTTATTTTTTTGTTCGTTGTAGTTCATCATCCAGTTTACACCATACTTGTCTGTAAGCATACCGAAATAGTCGCCCCAGAAAGTGTTGTTCAGTGGCATACCGATCTTACCCCCGTCAGACAGTCCGCTGAAAATACGGTCTGCTTCTGCTTTACTATCTGCAGAGATAGATACGGAGAAGTTATTTCCCGGCACATAGCCAGGAGCCCACTCTGCACCACAGTCACTGCCCATTAAGATAGATTGTCCGATCGGTAAGGATACGTGCATTACTTTGTTTTTGTCCTCTTCAGGAACGGTATAATTTTCATCTTGCGGCATTTCGCCGAAACGGCCCATGTAAGTGAAGTCTCCACCAAATACAGATTTGTAGAAGGTGAATGCTTCCTCACAATTGCCGTTAAAGTTCAGATAAGTGTTTGTCGTTGCCATTTTGTTTGGTTATTTATAGGTTACACAATGTTTATATAGTCTTGTTGCAATTACTGTACCAGCAGGCTGTATTTCTTACGGTTATCGGCAATGATCCAGATATTTACCAGCAATAATACCCCTGCAATCGCCAGACCGGAAGGCATGTATACTGCATTATGCAATACGATACCCACCATTACCGGTAAAATAATGATCGCCCCCAGTGCCCTGGTTTTAGGAAAGATAAACAGCAGGCCACCCAGGATTTCTACAATGCCCACCAGTGGCATCAGCCATTTTATAGTACCAAATGCCTGGTTTACCATAGCCATTTCACCCTCCATCGGAGGCATAGGCATGTAATGGAATAATTTGTCGAGGCCCGCGTTAAGGAACATCAGTCCGAATAAGAGGCAGATAATAAACTTGACTACTTTCATTTGTTTGTATTTGGTTTTGAGTGAAAAAAATAACGTTGAATGATTACCGGAAGGACTTCTGGAGCCGCTTCGGTAGCCTTATATTTAATAGTTATTGCCTGCCCGAACCTATATACGGTGCATGCCGGACAACTGAATTGTCTGTGTAATAAGTGGCGAGGTGATGGAAGTACCGGACATCAAATCCTGTCCGGAAGCAATGTGCCTGTAGTGGTCGTATTTATTCTTGTCGTGAAGCGTTTGATAGATCAGGATTGCAGGAAGGGAAAGAAACCCTGCAAGAAACAGGTATGGGTAAATATAGTGGTCATGCAGGCCCACTGCCTGCTCCAGCCAGCCCCGGAGCAGCAAGACCGTCATGAAGACAAGGGTCCCTTTAGATTCAATAATGTAGCATTTCATAGTAACTTTCAGTTCAGGTCAGGAACTCAAAAATAACATTTTTAACGTTTATTTCCATGCACTTTAACATGCATAAATGCCTGTATACATGACATAACAACTCCTACAAAACTGGTTTACAATGATTTTGTATATTTACCCACATAAATATATTTCAAAAAAAATAACACCCGTTATGTTTACCGTATCACAGATAGAACAGGCACACGAGAAAGTCACTTCCGGCGCGGATTTCCCGCAATATATACAGGAGATAAAAGCTATGGGTGTCAATACTTTTGAGACCTGGGTGCACGATAGCCATACCGATTATTATGGCAAAGAAGATTTTCATGTAACATCCGCAGCGCAGTACGAACCACTGGGTATCAGCGATATCACGAATGAAGCACAGTTTCGTCATTACCTGCAGATACACCAGCAGGGCCTAACGGATTATATAACCTTCTGTACGCATTGCGCAGAAACAGGTATTGAAAAATGGGTTGTATCGCTTGATGATATGACCTGTACCTATTATGACAAACAAGGTAATAAAATAGTAACAGAACAAATACCTGGAGCATAAGCTGGTATTGGTTCACTAATACATGAACCTTCGGATATACTTTTCCGGTCTTAGTGATCTTACGGAATACTAAGACCGGACAGATATTTGATTACAGTACAATCCTGCGGATGCGGCTGAGTGCCTGTGGTGTAATACCTATATAAGAGGCAATATCTTTAAGCGGCAGTTGCTTCACCAGCTCCGGCCAGTCCTGCAATAGTCTGCGGTAGCGGGTTTCGGCATCATCCGTCAGGAGGGATAGCTCTCGCCTTACTTTAGCGATGTACAGCCCTTCTACGATCTTGCGCGCTATGGTATTGCCTACCCCGGACTCTTTATATACTTGATGAATATCATCGTACGAGATCCGGAGGATCTCTACATCCGTTACGGCTTGTATCTGGTATTCTGTCGGGATGCGCAACAGAAACGAATCGTAGGCACTGAACGATGAATTGGGAAAATGAAAATTGAAGGATACATTCTGGCCATCTCTCAGGAAGGTGTATCGTACAATACCTTTATTGACAAATGAAATATAGTTCTCTACCGCACCATACTTCAGGATAATTTCTTTCTTCTTAAACTTTACTTTTTGTAATCGCCTGACCATTACATCCCAGTCCTGATCTGATACCGATGCTATTTTATTAAAATTTGCTCTCCAGTTTTCTGACATACTATCTTTTTACGCTTCTTCTGACAATGATACATTCATCTCTACAGCCTGGCCAAATTGCAGGATGTATCCATTATTATCGTAGATGGCAAACTCTCTCATCTCCCATTCAAAAGTTTCAGGAGCATAACATACCTTAACCTTATCTTTCCACTGGAGCCAGAGCGCATCTACGGCATCTGTATTAAAATAAAAACTGCCGGTAAATGCAGCTTGTTCAAAGGGAACATGTTCATTGGGTCCGGCCAGCATAATGGATACTTCATCCCGGTACAATGAAGCCCAGCGCCAGGTTTCATTGTATTCGGCAAGTGTAAAACCCAGCACTCCGGTATAAAACCGGATCGTCTCCTCCAAGTGGTTGGTGCGGAGCATGGGCCTTAATGCAGTAAGTTTCATAATGTACTGTTTACGATACAAATATCACAAAATAATAACATCCCGAATCTATCGGCTTGTTAAAGGCCCGCAAATGTTTCACACAAAAAGCTGCCCATAGGAGCAGCTTTAAAATATCGGTCGTTTTACAGAGGTGTGTAGTCTTGCCTTGCTAGTGGCAAAAGATTGAGTGTGGTGCGTTTCTGAAGCGAATATACTTCTGCTATAAAGCTACTGCAAGAATGGACAATAGCAAACACTTAAGCTGTTTTTTATTCCATTTCTTGCATACGGTTCACCTGGGTTAAGTATGGCAGAACCCCGCAATACTGTACCTTTGCGCTCATGGGCAATAAGGTAATCTTTAACTGGAGCGGAGGTAAAGACTCTGCCATGGCTTTACATAAACTATTACAAGCACCTGATTATGAAATCATGTGCCTGCTCACGAGTATCAGCGAACCTTATCAGCGCATTTCTATGCACGGGGTACGTACTGCATTACTGGAAGCCCAGGCTCAGCATATAGGATTACCCCTGGTCAAAATGGAGATACCGGAAATGCCTTCTATGGAAGATTATGAGCGGGTGATGCGGGAGACAATGGATCAGCTGGTGGCTCAGGGTGCAGACTATGCTGCATTCGGTGATATTTTCCTGGAAGATCTGCGGGCCTACAGGGAGCAGAAGCTGGAGCAAATAGGATTGAAAGCTTTATTCCCGTTATGGAAGCAACCTACCGATCAACTCATACGCGACTTTATAGATATGGGTTTTAAAACTATAGTGACCTGTGTGAATGAACAATACCTGGACAAGAGCTTTGCCGGAAGAATTATCGACCATGACTTCCTGAACGATCTGCCTGTAAATGTAGATCCCTGTGGTGAGCATGGTGAGTTTCATACGTTTGTATTCGAGGGCCCCATATTCCGGCAACCGGTTGCCTTTACCAAAGGCGAAGTAGTGTACCGTAAATATGGTCCGGCAAAAGAGGAGGACAACAAATCAAAAGATACTGCGCAGGATCCTTATGCATACGGATTCTGGTATTGCGATCTGCTGCCGGTATAACAGTACACGTTATGTTTAGATCAACACTTCTGTATTTATTACCTTGATACAAAATGCCGTTTTAAACAATGTATTTCGTACGGCTCATATATTTTTATCCTCAAAGCGAAAAATAGGATAACTGACGAGCAGCTGGTTTACATGGAAATGTATGCTGTATATAAACACTATGTATACTTTTTACAAAAAATCACATTAACGCGGCGGCATTCTCCCTCTTTTTTCTTAAATTTGATACGATCCGCTACTATAGTTCAACTCATTTTTCTGATTGATTATTAATCAGCTATAAATGATGATTTTCAGTTACGGTGCTGGCTTATACAGTTTGCGACATTGCCCTTCAATGACCGCTGTTCATGACATTTTCTAATCACAACTCCCGACAGTATATGAAACAACTACTACAATGGTCCATTATCTTTCCAACGCTTGCCTGGTTATTACTATTTTCAGGTTTTATAGATAATAACTGGGCGTTCCAGGTGCTCGCGACTATACTGTTGTTGTTTTCTGTAATGTCTGCAGTACACCATTCCGAAATCATAGCCCATCGCGTGGGCGAACCTTACGGGACCATTATTCTGGCTATAGCCATTACGATCATAGAGGTTTCAATTATCATATCACTCATGATCTCTGGTGGAGATGATGCGGTGGCACTGGCAAGAGATACCGTGTACTCGGCTACCATGCTCATTCTTAATGGTATTATAGGCCTCTGCCTTTTTATCGGTGGATTAAAATATCATGAACAGAATTTTTCTAAACACTCGGCCACTATAGCGCTGGTCTGCCTGGTATCGATTGTGATCCTTACCCTGGTTTTCCCCTCTTTCACCACCAGTATCAGAGGACCGTTTTATTCCAAAGCACAATTGTTTTTTGTTGCAGGTGCCTGTCTCACCATCTATGCCTTCTTCCTGATTGCACAGACATCCAGGCATCGCAACTATTTCCTGGCTAATGGCGAAGTGGTAAAAGAGAAAGCAGCACATCCGGTAAAGATCAGCAAAAGTGTGCTATTCCTAAGCCTGTTCTTCCTGCTGGCCAGCCTGGGTATTGTAGTCTTACTGGCCAAGAAGCTCTCTCCTACTATTGAGCAGATCGTTGTCGCCAATCAACTGCCCAAAGCGCTGGTGGGAGTAATTATTGCAGGAGTGATCCTGCTGCCGGAAGGTGCTGCGGCGGTAATGGCCGCCCAGAAAAATCAATTGCAAACCAGCATCAACCTGGCACTAGGCTCTGCACTGGCCAGTATTGCACTCACGATACCGGCGGTAGCGATTACCTGTAGCCTGCTCGATATGGATGTAGCCCTGGGCCTGGATATCAAATCGATGATCCTGCTTGCCCTGTCTGTATTCATCGTCATGTTGTCTCTGGCCAGCGGACGTACAAATATTGTTTATGGTGTAGTACTTCTGGTCAACCTGCTGGCATTTATATTCCTGATTATTTTTCCGTGATGCAGGGCCTCAGCTTACTATCCGGCCTAATATTACTGTGGCTGTTCCCAGAAGTAATAGATGTATCATAACCAATGATACGATCATACCGTAAAAACACCCCTTTTAAAACGGTAAAAACGCGCAATATAGCTGCACAATATTTTTTTAGCTTTACGGTACAGTATTCCGGTTCATACCAGACTTAAGGAAATCTGTTTCTTCATGCACCACCTAATTATACAAAAAGCGATTACCGGGCGGGATACAAGAATGCTCTTCTTTTCATCCGAGTATCCTGTCCCTGTTCTCGCTGAATGATATTACTTTAGGGTATTTGCATAGATGAGTTATACCACTCCCGAGTAAAAACGGTTTACTTCACTCAATTTCAGGTTTATTATTTCTTCCAGCTGATCAAACAGCGGATTACCGCTGCCCAGTACTACAGGGTGTACCGATACACGGTATATATCAATCAGGTTATGATAGATAAAGGCTCTGATTAGTTTGGCACCACCATACAGCCAGATATCTTTTCCTCCTGCCGTTGTATGGCCTTTACCTGCTGCACCAGACCTTCATTAATAAATATGGCCTTATCATCAATGCTCTTTGCTGCAATAAATTTAGCCTGAAATGATTTCATAAACATACCATAACCAACCGGATTGTCACAAAAAACTTATCTTTACGATACTTCATTTTAAAATACGCCATGCCTGATATACTCCTGGAAACCGAACGACTATTGCTGAGAGAAATAATGGAAGCGGATGCCACTGATCTTTTCGAAATGGATTCTGATCCTGATGTACACCGCTATATCTACAATCAACCCCTGAAACAGATAGAGGAGCAATATAAAATGATCGATATGCTGCAACAGCAATATCGCGATTATGGTATTGCCCGCTGGGCGGTAGTGGATAAGCTGAATGGTGAATGCCTGGGATGGGCGGGACTGAAATTCTTTCCGGAACCCTTCAACGGGCACCAGCATTTCTATGAGCTTGGTTATCGTTTCAAACAGAAACACTGGGGTAAAGGCTATGCAACAGAAGCCGGTAAAGCTATTGTGGACTATGGTTTCACTCAATTGAACACAGATAATCTCTACGCCATGACGGATGTAGACAATGCAGCATCGCAGCATGTATTGGGCAAACTGGGTTTCCGGTTTATAGAAGTATTTGAGGATGAAGATGGCAGGCCCATTAACTGGTATGCCCTGGATAAACAGCATTACAATCAAGAAAAATAATGGATATAAAAGAACTCATCAGCTGGAATGATTTTGAGAAAATAGATATGCGCGTAGGTACGATTATTGGTGCTGAGGTATTTGAAGAAGCGCGCAAACCAGCTTATAAATTACTGATCGATTTCGGAGCACTGGGTACCCGCAAAAGTTCTGCGCAGATCACCAAACGATATGTACCGGAAGAGGTAGTAGGCAAACAGGTCATTGCGGTGGTAAACTTTCCTGCCAAACAGATCGCTAATATCAAAAGTGAGTGCCTGGTACTGGGCGCTGTAAATGCAGATGAGGTAACACTTTTAACGATCGACAAATCAGTAGATAACGGACTGAAAATCGGATAAACAACACTAAAATATATACATATGAATATTACCAGTATCGCCGTATTCTGCGGTTCCAGCTCCGGTGCAGAAACTGTCTATGCACAACAGGCATATGCCCTGGGCAAAACCCTTGCGGCACAGGGACTACAACTCATCTATGGGGGCGCTAAAGTAGGACTGATGGGCGCTGTAGCCGATGGCGTGATGGATGAAGGTGGTCAGGCCATTGGGGTGATCCCTCAGTTCCTGCGCACCAAAGAGATCGCACATGAGGGCCTTACCGATCTGATACTGGTTGATACCATGCACGAACGCAAAACCAAAATGCACGAACTTTCCGACGGCATCATTACCCTGCCCGGTGGTTTCGGTACGATGGAAGAATTGTTTGAAATGCTGACCTGGGCGCAGCTGGGACTGCACCGCAAGCCTATGGGCCTGTTAAATGTACAGGGCTTTTACGATCCGTTGTTAGCCATGGCCGATGCCATGATGCACCAGGGTTTCCTCAGCAAACAAAACAGGGATATGCTGATCGCCGATGAACATATCGATACCCTGCTGCAACAGATGCGCAATTATGAAGCTCCTGAAGTGGGCAAATGGCTGGACAAAGATCGTACGTAAATTTATTATACTATATTCATGAAAGTAAGAAATGCTATTATATTCCTGTCAGGCGTAACACTATTATCCTGTGGAGGAAAAACTGAACATAATACGGATAATATCCCTAATGCATTACAGGACGAACCGCAACGAAATACCTATAGTAGTATCTCTAAAGTAAGGGACAAATCTGATATAATTGAATCTCTATACCAGGAGCAAGTTGCTCAATCGCCCGAACTGCAGGAGATAGAGTCGACTATGGCAGCAATGCATAAGGCAAAGCTGGACTCTGGCCGGGTTTTCTTTGAATATAGCAGCAATAATAATAAATACTATGAACATGTAAATAGTATGGCGCAACAAATAAAAGATTCCGTACTGGCACAAAAAATGTTGCAGTTTATACAGCAGAGCGAAACCCAATACTCTAGTCTTAGTAAAGGTCTGCAAGAATTAGATAAAGAGATTAATTCTGGAAGAGGTACGCTGGAAGATTTATATTACGCATTAAAAATAAAGACTACGCTCCCCGTAATGGAGCAGTATCAAAAATCAGAATTACCCTCTGAAAGACCTATGCGACAATATAAGGAACACCAAAATAAAACTATACAGCGTTTAGAACGAAAGATCAGCAAATAGCAATTTTATTATATAAAATGATTACTCATATTGATATGCTACCTATGTAAATATTTAGTATATTGTGCCTGCAAAACACAGTGGATAGATTTCCGTGCGTTGATAATTGTGTAATGCTTACGATTCAAATTCAACAGCATGACCCCTACAACCCGCAAAAAAATACTCTTAGGTACACTGGCCGCAATTATAGCCATGCAGTTTTTTCAACCTGCACTTAATATTCATTCCCATCCTACACATACCGCTATAGAGAAGCATTTCGACGTACCGGCAGATGTGCAGCAGATACTGAAGACCAGCTGTTACGACTGCCATTCCAACAATACACAATACCCCTGGTATTTTAAGCTGCAACCCCTGGGCTGGTGGCTGGATCATCATATAGAAGAAGGAAAAGAGCACCTGAACTTTGATGAGTTTGCAACCTACACAGCAGACAAACAAAAACACAAACTGGAAGAGGTTGTAGAAACCATACAGGGACATGAAATGCCCCTGAAGTCTTATACCCTGGTGCATCGTGATGCGCAGCTGAACAGTACACAGCAGCAGCAACTCATCAAATGGGCACAGCAATTGCAGCAGCGGTTGTAAGGCTCGAAGGCTGAATTCAAAAGTGAAAACTCAAAAGTGAAAAGATAGAAGACATCTCCCGACAAACACTAAAGGAGATGTCTCCACAAGGTCGAAATGACGAAGTAACAAAAACGCTCACTGAGGTGCTCGAAGCAAGTAGACGAGGTACCCTAGTACCCTTTAAACCTCATAATCTAATTTGATAGTGCCATAATTCTTTCGAAATAGATTATAATTAATATTATAGCACGACAATTCTTTTTGATGTTAACATATTACACTCTACAGTAAAGTCTACTCCCCTGCTGGAAATTCTGTGTTAGGGACATGTAACTAATCTGATCTAGTATTTGGGAATTGACTAACATCTGTTAAATTGAGATATAATACTGCAAATCTCCTAACAATCATAAATAGAGTAAGCAAAAATTCAATTAGAAAGAAGAAAGATAGCCCATTTGTTAGAAACAAATAGCAATTTTTAAGATAATAATATACCTTTAATCTAGCGATCAGGTCAATAAGTTTAATTGGATGAAATTGTGTTGAAAGTACGAGAATTAATGCAAATATTGATAATACGATTGAAAAAGCGATATTAACAAATAGATGTTTAGTTAAATCAATTTTAGCTTTAATCACTTTCTTATTTTCAATATCAACATTATCAATATTAATCTTAGCATTATCTTGAACAGATACTAAAATCATTGCTAACAATGTAAAAAGTAAACCCGTAAAAATCGATAAACAAGTTAATATAATATCAACATAATCCTTCGTAAAACGCAAGCCTAAAAAACTGAAAAAAACTGCAATTAATAGAGGCAAACCCAAAAAAATGAATTTATCCGATTTTGGAATTTCAGTTTTATTATAGAAATTTCTTTTTTCGTAATGATAAAAAGTTGCAAGATGTTGTGAAAGCAAGCTTTTCACTTCAATTCTATCAAATATTTTTAATAATCCACTCATAAGTAAGGAATTAGATCATTATTCAATATATCTAATGCTTGTTTCATTATATCATCGAAATTTGGCAGCTTAGTATTACTATCAATAGCAACATCGTCTGTGATATCATATGCAGCTGCAAAATCAGATGGTTTAGTAACATTCATTACCCTTTTTCTTCCTCCAATAATTACATCTGCATAAGCATCATTATAATCAAAGTCATCAATTTGTATTTGTTCGATAAAAGATGCATCATCATACTTAAGACTTTTCTTTATAAAACTAAATCCTTTAGTAGATTTAATTTTGAGCTCCATTTGATAATCTTCTGCAATCGTATTGTCGCCTTTTATTATTCCTTCAACGTTTTTACTTAAACCATGTTTTACAAATCTAAGTGATCGAATAAATCCTTCTTGAATTTGTTTTTCAAACAATGACGCAATTGATAACGAGGCAAATTTGACTGTAGTATTTGTTGATTGGAGATTTGTAAATTTCGTAAAACAATCCTCAAAAATTTCCTTAAACCCATATTGTCTATAACTTTGAGCAATAAAAATTATACTATCAGGCCTTTTCTTATTAATATAAAGTAAGAATAAATATGGTAAGCAATGAAATTGATCCTTTGATACTGTATTGACAGTTGTAACCTTACTTCCAGCAATCTCATCAATTAAAGTTTGGGGACCATTATGCCCTTTCATTATTATACCAATATAAGTATTATCTTTTAAGTTTAATGTTTTATTTAAATACAATATTCTATCCTCGCTTTTATTTTTAAAGACATCTTGTGTGTCAATTTTTTTTATAAAAATAGGCATAATATCTTCAAGCTTAGAAGTTCCATAAACTGCACTTATATCCTTTTCTTTCTTAGTGTTTTTCTCGTAAAATCTTATTTTATAACAATTAAGACATATAGCAATTGATTCCTTTTTCTCTCTTTCTTTAATTTTAGAGCTCATATTACATTTAATTTAAATCAGCATAAAACAACCACAAATCCCTCTCCCCACCCAAAGATTTCTCCCGCTTTTTTCCCCGTAAAAACACCCTTGACTTTATCTGTTTGAAAACAGGCCATAAAAAAGTGCTGCCTGAACAGGCAGCACCAACACAAACACTAATAAACAAAGTTTAGCTCCAGCCGCCACCAAGGGCTTTATAGAGCTGTATCATAATCTGCATCTGGTTGCGCCGTGCACGCAGGCGATCCAGGTCTGCAGCCAGTTTACTTTTTTGTACGGCTATGATCTCCAGGTAATTTGCATAAGCCGCTACATACATTTCATTGGCAATATCCACACTTCGCGAGAGGGCCTCGGTCTCCTGCTTTTTCAGGTCCAGCACCTTCTGGTTATTGTCCATTTCGCTCACCAGGGTCTTTACTTCCTGGAAAGCACGGTTTACCGTCTGCTGGTAACGCAGGAAAGCAATTTCCTGCTGAGATTGTGCTACTTTAAACCCGGTCCGCAACTGGTGCTGCCCAAAGACCGGGGCGGTTAGTCCGCCCAGTAACTGTGCAATAAGAGAAGCGGGGTTAAATACCTTTTCCGGATTAAAACTATTCAGCCCCAGGTAGGCCGATACCTGCAGGGTTGGAAAGAATGCCGCACGAATAGCCTTTGCATCAGCATGAGTAGCCTCCAGCTCATAATAATCAGACATGATATCGGGACGATAGGTCAGCAGCTGGTTGGGTTGTCCCAGTTTAACGAGGTGAGACAAACCCTTTACATCAAAACTATGACTGCGGGTAATAGTTCCCTCATAGCGGCCCTGCAACAGGTTCAGCTGATTTTCCGCTGCGCGGATCTGCTGCTTTACTTCAAATAAAGTAGCTTCTGTATTGAGTAACTGTGCTTTAAACTGCTGCACCGCCAGCTCTGTAGCACGGCCTACTTCCTTCTGCACCTCCACTACTTCCAGTGCTTTCTGCTGCAATACAATATTCTCTTGCAGGATCTCCACTTCAATATCCAGGGTGACGAGTTCGTAATACAGCGCCGCAGTCTGTGTCGTGAGCGCGGAGCGGAGCAATGCCCTGCCCTGCTCACTGGAGAGCACGCGCAGCTGTGCCGCCTTTTTCATCTGTGCCAGTTTGCCCCAGAGATCAACCTCCCAGGTGGCATTCAGTCCCAGCCAGAAATCAGGACTCACTGTAGTATTGATACGCTGTCCGTCTTCTATATTGGGAGAGAGATTGGTGTCAAAATTGCCCACGCCCTCCATGGTATACTTACCATAACGGGTACCCGAAGAGCGCACGCCAGCCTGTACCGCAGGCAAGAGGGCACCTTTACGCGCTTTAAGATAGGCCTGTGCAATATCGAGCTGATGCGCGGCAATGCGGTGATCAAGGTTATGATCCCATACCGCACGAATCAGTTGCTGCAAATGGATATCGGTAAAAAAATCATTGATCTTCAGCTGGGCTACGGTAATCGTATCGGCCGTATGCTGAGGATAGGCAGCAGGCATGGTCTGCACCTGCTGCGCCGGTATATTTTTGGGTATGTTACAACCGGACAGGATGCCAAGACTAAAGGCTCCGGCCAGTATATATTTAGTTTTTATGTGCATTTTCTGTTTTTTTAAATTCATCTGAAACCTGGTGCTGCACAGATGCAGGCACTACTTTCTTTTTCTTCTTCCTGTCCAGGCTGGCAAACAGCACGTAGAGTCCCGGGATAACCAGCACGCCGAATAAGGTACCGATGAGCATGCCACCGGCTGCGGCCACACCGATAGAACGGTTACCCATAGCCCCTGCACCACTGGCCATACACAGCGGAATGAGCCCGGCGACAAAGGCAAAGGAGGTCATGAGGATCGGACGCAAACGCTGTGCTGCGCCTTCGATCGCGGCACGCATAATCGTGAGCCCGTCTTTATGGCGCTGTATCGCAAACTCTACAATCAGGATGGCGTTCTTACCCAGCAAGCCTATGAGCATGACCAGGGCCACTTGGGCATAGATATTATTATCCAGACCGAATAATTTGAGGGAGATAAACGAACCGAAAATACCGGCCGGCAAACTCAGGATTACCGGTAGCGGTAACAGGAAACTTTCGTATTGTGCGGCCAGCAGCAGGTATACAAATATGAGACAGAGTCCGAAGATATACACTGTCTGGTTGCCCGAAAGTATCTCCTCACGGGTCATACCACTCCAGTCAAAACCATAACCACGGGGCAGCTTCTCTGCTGCCACACGCTCTACAGCCTTAATCGCATCGCTGCTGCTGTAGCCCGGTGCAGGCTCACCATTGATCATGGCGGAGGTGTACATATTATAGCGGGTCAGTTGTTCCGGGCCATATACCCGTTCTATGCGGGCAAAGGTTGAGAACGGCACCATTTCTCCCTGGGCATTCTTGACATACTGATGCAGTACATCCTGCGGCTCGCGGCGGTATTCCGGAGCAGCCTGAACCATTACTTTATACATCTGCCCGAAACGGATGAAGTTGGTTGCATAATAGCTACCCAGCAGGGTTTGCAGGGTATTCATCGCATTGTCTACCGTTACATTCTTCTTCGCTGCCATATCATAATCGATATGGATCATGTATTGCGGAAAGCTGGCATCGAAGCTGGTAAAGACATTGGTCACCTCCGGTGTAGCTTCAATGGCTTCTATAAATTCTTTGGTGATGTCTGATGTCTCTGTCACCGTACCGGCACCACGATTGAGCAGGCGCAGTTCAAAACCACTGGTATTACCAAAGCCCGGAACCGTAGGCGGGGCAAAGACTTCGATCTTTGCATCAGTAATCCGCGCCATCAGTACATTGATGCTGTCCATTACTTCACTTACCGTTTGCTTACGGTCTTTCCAGCCTTTGAGGTTGATCATAGCCATGCCATAAGAGGCACCGGCAATCTCATTGGTAAGGCTGTAGCCGGCCAGTGTGGTTACACTCTCCACACCGCCGACCTTCCCGGTCATTTTATTCAGTTCATCCAGCACCTTTTCCGTACGTTCTACTGTAGCCCCCTGCGGGGTCGTTACATTGACATAGATCATACCCTGATCTTCTGTCGGGATAAAACCTCCGGGCAATATAGCCGCAGCACCCCAGGTGGCTACGAAGAAAGCGACTAATAGTCCCATAGTGAGCAAACGCTTGCCTGCAGTACGTTTCAGCACTTTCTGATAGCCCTGTGTGGTTTTATCAAAATCACGGTTAAAGCCGTTGAAGAAGCGTTGCAGCCATCCTTTTTTCTTTGACGGATCACTGTGCTTCAGCATAATGGCACATAAGGCCGGGGTAAGCGTAAGGGCATTGATCCCGGAGATGACAATAGCAAAGGCCAGTGTAAGGGAGAACTGGCGGTAGAATACACCCACAGGCCCACTCAGGAAGGCAACCGGTATAAACACGGCAGACATCACGAGGGTAATGGCAATGATGGCCCCGGTAATTTCTTTCATCGCTGCAATGGTAGCTTCGAGTGGTGGCATATGTTCTTCCGTCATTTTCACATGCACGGCCTCGACCACCACAATGGCATTATCGACCACGATACCGATGGCCAGTACCATTGCGAATAAGGTAAGCAGGTTGATGGAGAAGCCCAGCATCATCATAAAGGCCAGAGTGCCGATCAACGATACGGGTACAGCCAGTACGGGAATGAGGGTCGAACGCCAGTCCTGCAGAAAAATAAACACGACGACACCTACCAGCAAAAAGGCCTCCAGCAGGGTTTTGAGTACGGCCGATATAGAGGCATCCAGGAAACGGGATACGTCATATGCCATACTGAACTCCATACCCGGAGGGAAGGAACTTTCTTTAAGCTCGCCCATCTTGGCTTTTATATTATCAATTACCTCGCTGGCATTGGAGCCAGGACGCTGCTTGATCATGATCGAAGCGGCAGGACGACCGCCACTCTTGGACACCATGCTGTAACTCATGGCGCCGAATTCTACATCGGCCACATCTTTCAGCTTCAGTATGGAACCATCGCTCAGAGAACGGATGGCAATATTGCCGTACTGGTCCGGCTCTGAGAACTTACCGGTATAGCGCAGTACGTATTGCAACTGGTTATGCGCTTTTCCGGAGCTCTCTCCGGTCTTGCCCGGTGCTGCGGAAACGTTCTGCTGGCGCAGGGCTTCGATCACTTCATCGGCAGATACATTATAGGCCAGCAGTTTATCAGGCTTCAGCCATACCCGCATGGCATAATCTTTCTGGCCCATGATCTCAGCACGGCCTACCCCATCAATACGCTTCAGTTCCTTAAGGATATTGATGTCGGTAAAGTTGTAAATAAAGTCTTCATCTGCATTGTTATCAGTACTGGTGATGTTGAGGTACATCAGCATACTGTTTACCTCTTTCTCGGTGGTTACCCCGGCTTTGATCACCTCTTCGGGCAGTTCATCCAGCACAGTGGTAACACGGTTCTGCACGTTTACCGCAGCGACATCGGGATCGGTACCCACTTCGAAATAGACGGTGATCATAGTCACACCGTCATTGCCCGATACAGTGGACATATAGGTCATGCCCGGCACCCCATTGATGGCCTTCTCTAATGGAACGGCCACGGCATCGACCGACACCTCGGCATTGGCTCCGGTATAGCGTGCGGTTACCGAAACCGAGGGCGGAACGATATCGGGGAATTGGGTGATCGGCAGCTGGAACATGGCCAGTACGCCAATCAGGGTTATGATGATCGATATTACGAGCGATAATACCGGTCTTCTGATAAAAGTTTCTACCATTATATTGAAATTCGTTTGTTAATCGTATAGTAAATAAACCGGCATTTTAGAGCGATGACTGCCTTGTTTTGATCACATGTCCTTCTCTCAAAGACTGTATGCCCTCCAGTACTACCTTGTCTTTGGTATCCAGACCGCCTTTAATCAGGTAGTAGTCCGCTACGCGCTGGGCTACTGCAATACTGCGCTGGCGCACGGTTCCCTTGTCATCTACGACGAATACATAATTCTTATCCTGTATTTCAAACACGGCTTTCTGCGGCATGAGCATGGCTTGCTTCATAGGCCTGGTAATTAAGAGCCGACCGGAGCCGCCATGTCTCAGTATCTTTTCCGGATTCTCAAACTTTGCTTTATATGCGATGTTGCCGGTACTGGCATCAATCTCACTCTCCGCAGATTCCAGTTTACCGTGGTGCGGGTAGGTAGAGCCATCGGGCAGGATAAGGCTTATGGACAGTACCTGCTGTGTATCGCCATGACTGCGGATCTTGAAAAACTCGTTCTCACTGATGTTGAAATAGGCAAATACGGCATGGATATCAGATATGGTGGTGAGCAGGGAATTGGAGGCCAGCAGACTACCCTCTTTGAGCGGAATACGGTCTACTATTCCATCAAACGGTGAGGTGATCTGCGTATAGGAAATACGCCGTTCTACTGCCGATTTATCGGCCAGGGCTACATCTGCTTTGGCCATCAGGGCCCTGTACTTGGCTTTAGCAAGATCCAGTTCTGTCTTGGTAATGATCTTTTTATCGACCAGGATTTGTACGCGCTCTACCTCTACCTGCGCCACACAGGCATCGGCCATAGCACTTTTATAAGCGGCTTCTGCTTTGGTACGCTCGATCTGCAACTCGCTGTCATTGATCTTGAACAGCAGCTGTCCCTTGCGCACTGCCTGTCCTTCTTTGATGTATATCTTGTCCAGCATGCCTTCTATGCGGGCATGGACTTCTACATTCTTATAAGCCTGTATGTCGGCCACATAGGGAATATTGAGTACGGTGTCTTTCTGACGGGGATGGAACACGGGATATACGGTTCCCTTGTCTTCATTTTTTGCGGAACGGTCATTGCCACAGCCTGTTGCTAATACAGCGGCTGCAAGGATATACATCCAATAATTTCTGATCATTGTATTGATAAAAGGAAAAATTACGAATAGCCGTACAGGCGGCTTCTTACAAAGCCTCCGGTACAGGAATTAAAAAATATGGTAAAAGAATACCTGATGCGAAGCGCAGGCGCTATGCATAGGTGTACAGGCCTCAGGAACAGAGGCTGGTTAAGGGATGCAGCTGACTAAAACAAATGCTGGAGAAAGAGTAAACCGAAACAGACTTCCTGCATGGCCCGGGCATTGACGGGACAGGCATGGTGGCCGGTAATAAGGCTTGGATAATTGACAGCAACACGATCTTCCAGCGGGGTAAAAGGCTCTACGATGAAAGTCTGCGGAAGATTGACTTTACGGACAATGGCCGCATCGTCATCAGGATCGTCCTGGTTTTGCTTGGTCTTTTTGTGTTTGGAGACACTGCATTGCTGCAGTGTTTGTTGTTGTATGAAGCCCTCAATAATGTCGGCCTGCAGGCCGAAGAAGATCAGTAAAGGTAGCAGTATGTGACTTAGCTTCCTGAAGTTCATGACAAATTAAAAACTTTTTTTGAAGTGTCGCAAAGTTAAGGAGAAGCCCCCGGAGTGCACGGTCCTTTATGGCTCGATTCAGAGAAGATTTTGTTAAAAGGATTCTGAGAAAGTATAAATAAAAAATACCGATAAAGATCGCCTCACTACCATTGATGCAATGAGTTCATTTATATGTCCACACAGCTCCATTACGACTCAAACAGGAATTCCAGGTCGAAATAGTACCTGCGGGTATTGTTATGGTCTATATATAAAGTAGTTTCTTTTTCTCGCCCCAGTTTTAGTAGAAGTGTTGTACGGTCAAAAGGAAGCACAGGGCTTACAAACCGTTCTAATCGTCCACCGTAATCATAATGAAATATAATTACAGACTGGTTTACCTGTACGTTCTCCACATTTCTCGTTGCATTGGTCAACAGATTCAATGCCTGTATATCCTGTGCGACACCTAATGTTGCAAACAAACCATCAGCTGCATATCTTTCTCTTTCTTCACTATAATTATTTTCCCTGATCTCACACTGGTTAAGGTCTACTTTGACCTTCTGTCCATGCTGCATTATATCCTCGATAGTTTCCTTATATTGATTGTGTACATGAAGCGCTTTTCTCTTTTTCCCCAGATACAACAACACACAGCCCAATACACATAGCAATAAGCCACATAAACTATAAATGAATGGAAAAGAAATCATTGTACCCTTATAGTCTCTGAAAAACATCAGAATTAGCACACCTACTCCTAAAAGAATATATGCAATGATACGTCTTGCCATAGTTATGAATAATTATATCAGGGTTTCATATTAGATTTTACAAGGCCCAGTCCCTGCCAGAACTCATCTGGATATGTTAAGGTATTCGGTTTTCCCATCCATCCGTTGACAAGATCAAGTACATAGCCGCTATCCAGCTTCTCATAATGAACAGATCCATTTATGATTTTATCCCAGTCACCGGCATACTTCAAGCTATCCAGGCTTTCAGGGTATGTACCAAAGCGGACTTTATGCAGTTCAATCAGCGCAATAGCCGTTTTAAAATGCTGATCGCCAAATTGTCTATTTGCCTGCTCTTTTATGCCTCCTAAATTACAAGAGGAGCAGAAAATATGCAGTAATAGAATGGTAAAAATAGTACCTAGCGTTTTTTTCATTTTCGGGTAATGAGCATTTTATATTCAATGCCCTAAATTATAATAAAAAAGGAGAATCAGCGCATACAATGGTTATGATGCAAACAAAAAAAGCGTTCTGACCTGAATCAGGCCAGAACGCTCAATGTATGATTGTACAATAATTTAAGACTTTTGTGTGTGCTGCAATATGCCTAACAAGCTGAATAACCAGCCCAGCACAAAAAATACACCTCCTATAGGGGTGATGATACCCAGCCCTTTCAGTCCTACTGATCCGTTATGTTTTAAGGCAACCAATGCGTAGATAGAACCACAGAACAACACTACTCCTATAATAAACATCAGACTGGCTCTCTGCAGCCATACAGACGGCATGTAGGCAAACATGATACCTGTTGCCAGTAAGGCAAAGGTGTGGTAGAACTGGTATTTCACAGCGGTTTCATAAGTATTCAGTAATTCCGGGCTCAGTTTTTCTTTTAATGCGTGTGCACCGAATGCACCCAGGATTACGGCCAGCATACCGAAAATGGTTGCGGCGACCAATGCTTGCTTGTACATAAAGATCTAATTAGAATGAGGTGAGTTAAAAAGCCCCGCAAAGGTAGCTATTGTTGCCGATAATGCATCAACCGTATATGTCGCTTTTTCGTAAAAAGGGCTGCGTTGTGCGACTAAAGTTTCTATAAATCCGAGTCGCTCGTCGGGAGCTATATTGGAAAACATAGGCCGCGCCACTTTGGAATGTGCCAGACGACTTTGTATAAATGCGGCACTGCCCTGAAGGTATACCACTGCTCCATGCTGCAGCATCCAGTCCATATTATCGAAATAACAAGGGGCACCGCCGCCGGTAGAAATGATGCAGGATAGGCCCGCATAACGGTTAGTAAGTAAATGTAAGGCTTCCTGTTCTGCTTTACGGAAGGTCATTTCACTTTCTGCAAAGAGTTCGGGTATTGTTTTTCCGGTATGCTGTTCGATAAAGCGGTCCATATCTACCGCTTCGTAACCAAACTGCCGGCTCAGCTTTTTCATCCAGTAAGATTTGCCCACTCCGGGCATGCCGACTAAAAAAATTAACATCAATGTAGTGTTTGACAGCTTAGAATTTGTTATTTTGAGGTCTTTTTTGCAACAGCACAAAGATATTAATTATAAGGCTATTATGGCATTTTCAGTATGTATAATCAGTAATGTGATCAACGGCACCCTGCTGCAGGTAATAGATAGTTACCGCCGGGTGAGCGATGATATACTGGTAGGTTTTAATGGCCTGCTGGCGGCTGATGTGGCTGATTTTGCCCTGCAATACCCGGATATCAAACCGCATCTGCTGACCTGGAAAGGTTACGGACCTACTAAAAATGAACTGGCGGCCAAAGCGAAATATGACTGGATACTATCGGTAGACAGTGATGAGATTGCCTCGCCGGAATTACAGCAAAGTCTTGCCGCTGTTCAGTTTAAAGAGATCAATACGGTTTATTGTCTCCTGCTGGTGCACCGCATAGGGACGGAACGTGTTCGTTACGGTACCTTTGGAGCATCTAAAGAATTGAAAAAGAGGCTGTACAACCGCAAGGCGGTGAGTTGGGATACGGAGAAAGTGCATGAAGCGCTGACCTTCCCCAAACAGGTAACATTCGAAACGCTGAAGGGTATCTTGTATCATCATACGGCAGAAAATACGGCAGACATTCGTGCAAAAAACAGGAAGTATGCCTTGCTGAGCGCAGAAAATATGCTGGAAAAAGGCAAAAAATACACCTATTCCAAACCTTATCTCTCTGGTTTGAATGCGTTTATGAAGCAGTATATATTTAAGAAAGGTTTCCTGGATGGCCGTATTGGCTTTCTGCTGGCAAGGGAAAGTGCTTTGTATGCCTGGTGGAAGTACCGCTTCCTGCAGCAATTGCGTCAGAAACGCTCCTCCTAATTTGTAGCCAGAAAACTCAGAATCTCTTCCACGAACTTACGTTCGTTAGACAGGCGCGGAACTTTATTTTGTCCGCCGAGCTTCCCTTTAGACTTCAGCCATGCATTAAAACTGCCTTTAGGTACCGGGTGTACAATCGGCATACGCAATGCAATATCTTTATGGCGCTTGGCTTCGTAGTCGGAGTTTACAGCCTGTAAAGCCAGATCCATCTCGGTAACAAAAACTTCTAATGGCACCTGTAATTGTTCAAATTCAATGATCCATTCATGAGCGCCATTACTGTCGCCGGTCATATACACCGGAGCGGCGGTATAATCATTCACGATAGCACCGGTTGCAGCACAGGCTTTTTCAATGGCATGATCACTATTGTCGATAATTACTTCTTCACCAAATGCATTGATAAAGTGCTTTATACGACCACTTACCTTAATCCGGAATGGCTCCAGAGAGGTAAACTGAATGGTATCACCTACCATATAACGCCACAGTCCGCTGTTGGTACTGATGATCAATGCATAATTGGTATTCAGCTCAACTTCTCTAAGGTTTAGAGTATTCGGGTGGGTTTTGCCGGCCTCTTCCATCGGCATGAATTCAAAGAATATGCCATGGTTAAGAAACAGCAACATACCATTCTCACTATCAGTAGTATCCTGTGCGGCAAAGAAGCCCTCAGAAGCATTGTAGGTTTCGAGGTAATGCATATCCTCATGCGGAATCAGTTGTTTAAACTGGTTCTGGTAAGGCTTAAAGCTTACCCCGCCGTGGATGTATAATTCCAGGTTAGGCCATACCTCGCGGATATCGCTCTTGCCCGTCTTTTCGAGAATACGTTTAAGTAATACCAGCGTCCAGGTGGGCACACCGGCTATATAGGTGATGTTTTCGTTGAGAGTACTGTCTATAATGCTTTCAATCTTACTCTCCCACTCGTCCATAAGGGCCACTTTCAGGTCCGGAGAGCGCATAATCTGTCCGATAAACGGCATATTCTGCAGCATTACTGCAGAAAGGTCACCATAGAAGCAATCAGCATTCATCTGGTTTACCTGGTGGCTACCACCAATCGTGAGGCACTTACCACCAAACAGGCCGGTATCCGGGTACATGCGTACATAGATACCCAGTACATCTTTACCGGCACGGTAATGCGTATCGTCCAGGGTTTCTTTACTTACGGGAATAAACTTGCTCTTATCGCTGGTCGTACCACTACTTTTGGCAAACCAGTTGATAGGGGTGTTCCAGAGCACATTCTGCTCACCGTCAAGGATATGCTGTATATAAGGCTTTACATCATCATACTCCTGTACGGGTACACGCTCCTTAAATTCTTTAATAGCATTGATGGTATCAAAGCTATATTTTTTACCAAAATCAGTAAACTGTGCCGAGCCAATAAGATCATTAAATACTTTTTTCTGGGTATCGATCGGGTTAAGCATAAAATTATCTACTGCGTTGAGGCGCATTTTCATAATCTGCTTTATGGCTGGACTTAATATCGGCATAGTTTGTACTTCACTGGTAATGGGCAAAAGTAATGAAATGATTTTTAAATTGCAGACAATAAAATTAAACACAAAAGATCATAAATAAAATAATATCTCTTAGCGAATGGCTTCTATCTTAATATTTGTAAATTCGCACACATTCAAATACTAATAACCGACATTATACAGTTAGAATTTTAACGATAACATAAATCACCTAAACGGATAGTTACCTTCCGGAGTTTATTTTATCAAGCATCAAAGAACAACAATCAGGCCGTTCTTTCAATGAAAAATTTACAATAATTCGATGAACAACCATACTCTGACACAAAAGCTCGAATCTGTAGAAAGACTGGCTAATGCAGGAAAAGTAACCAGGCTTTTGAATAACCCGTTTAAATATGCATTTGCCATCTTCTATAAAAACTTTTTGTATAAGTACATGCCTAAAGAGAAGGCAGTGATATGTAATTTGTTTTATGGTAAGAAAATGAAAGTTTTATTACCGGCTTCTACAGATATTTATCTTACAGGGGGGAAATCACACCCATCTGAGGTGCGTCTGGCAAGATTTCTTATAAATAACCTCGTTGCAGGAGATATATTCTGGGATATTGGTGCACATTATGGCTATTTCTCATTACTAGCGGCCGAATTGGTAGGCATCAAAGGGCAAATAATATCATTTGAGCCCTCAACGAGTAGTTATGCAATACTAGCAGAGAATGCACATAACATAGCACAGGTATCTGTTTTCAATAAGGCTGTATCAAAGGATAAAGGAGCTTTAACTTTTTATGAATTTCCAAATTTATACTCTGAGTACAACTCTTTAGATATCACTCAATTTGAACATGAAAAGTGGTTTAAAAAATCCCCTCCAAAGCAAACGACCGTTCCTACAGAATCTCTTGATCTCTTATATGCGCAGTATAAAAGCGCGCCAAAGATCATTAAAATTGACGTAGAAGGTGCTGAAAATCTGGTTATTACCGGAGGGCAGCAAATGCTGACCGCATCAAAACCTATAATCATAATGGAGTTCCTTGCATCGGACCGGCAAAACGGCACACACAAGGAAGCTGCTGCTATGTTGCAAGGACACGGTTATATGGCAAATATCATTCTAGCAGACGGTACCTTGCAGGAAGTAAAGGATATTGACGCTTACCTGGAACAAGTACAATTGGAGTCTGATAACATTGTGTTCCAGAAACCATAAACAATATACGGTTGTCCAGAAATGGCACGTCCTTAATAAAATATCACTTAAATTTGCTGGCTTTCCTTAAAAAAGCCACCTATGTTTTAAATAAAGTTCTATCTTAGCGACCTTTATTTAAGAGTTAACATTATATTGACATATTTATCATAAATGATTGAAAAATTAGAAGCCTTACAAGCCAAGTTTAATGACCTGGGTATTGCTTTAACCAACCCGGAAATAGTAAGTGACAATAAAAAGTTCACCCAGGTTTCGAAAGAGTATAAAAAGTTAGAACCGCTGATGCAAGCGTACCAGAAGTACAGAAACTGCCTGGACAGTATTGCATTCGGCAAGGAAGTTCTGGCCAGTGAAAGTGATGCTGATCTGAGAGATATGGCAAAAGAAGAACTGGTTATACAAGAAGAAGAAAAAGATACGTTAGAAGAAGAGATTCGCCAGCTGTTGATCCCTAAAGATCCGCAGGATGATAAAAATGCTGTTTTAGAGATTCGTGCCGGTACAGGTGGTGACGAAGCGAGCATTTTTGCCGGTGACCTGTTCAGAATGTATATGAAGTACTTCGAGAAAAAGGGCTGGCGTGCTTCCCTGATTTATGAAGCGGAAGGTACTGTGGGCGGATATAAAGATATTCAGCTGGAGGTTGTTGGTGATGATGTATATGGTACCCTGAAGTTTGAAAGTGGTGTACACCGCGTACAAAGGGTTCCAGCAACAGAGGCCAGCGGCCGTGTACATACCTCTGCGGCTACCGTACAGGTGATGCCTGAAGCCGATGAGATCGATTTCGAGCTGAGAGAAAGTGATGTAAAAATGGAGACAGCCCGAAGCGGTGGTTCCGGTGGTCAGAATGTAAACAAAGTAGAAACCAAGGTATTACTGACCCACATCCCGACCGGTACAGTAGTAGTGTGCCAGACCGAGCGTACACAGCTCGGTAACCGCGAAAAGGCGATGTCTATGCTGCGTACCAAATTATACGAAGAAGAAGTACGTAAACACGAAGAGGCTATTGCCCAGAGACGTAAGAGTATCGTAACTACGGGTGACCGCTCTGCAAAGATCCGTACGTACAACTACCCTCAGGGACGCATCACCGATCACCGCATCAACATGACCAGCTACAACCTGGACGAGTTTATGAACGGTGGTATCGACGAAATGCTGAAAGCCCTGCAGCTTGCAGAGAATGCAGAGAAGATGAAAGCTGGTGAAAGTATATAGATAGTAAAAATTGCTTATCCGCCTAAAACATAAAACAAGATTTAAATTTTACCAATGCAGCAAAATAAATATGACCTTGTAGCCATAATACGTACAATTAAGTCCCGCGGCAAATTAGTATGGGGTATTACGGCACTGGGACTCATTGCCTCTGTGATATTTGTATCAATCAGACCAAATGAGTATACTTCAGAAGCAAGTATTATCGTAAAAGGCTTTATGAACTTTGATCGCAATCAGTTGTATAATGATAAAACATTGTATACTAAAGATGTGTTTGCCAAAGATTATGAGCTGGATAAAGCCATGACCATCCTGGAAAGCGGTGATGTTAAAGGCCATATCAATGAAGCGGTAAAATACCAGCAAACAAAAAAGCTTAAATCTGAAGAAGCTGCTTTCATAGCGATCAAAAGTGCATTCAAACTGAAGCGTACGGATAACTATGATATTGAAGCCAAGTTTACCGATACAGATCCTAAACTGGCACATGCTGCACTGGAAGCCGCACTACAAAAAGCAGAGGCAGTTTATATCAACTTCTTCGAAGACTATAACAGAGATGTTACAAAAGATATCGATTTTAAAAGAAGAAGTATTACAGACTCTATAAACTTGCTTAATGACAGCATTGCTGCTATTCGCAAACAATATAACCTTTACAGTGAATTACTGCCAGTAAGAGGTACTGTATTGAGCAATAATCAGAGCATTAATGCTGATAATGCTGTTGGTATTGAAAAATTACAATCACTGATCCAGGTTAAAGATCAGCTTGATGAACAAAATGCTAAATTAGCTAGCTTAAAGAATGAATATAACAGCTATCTGAATAGCGATAAAATGCATGTGTTTTACCGAGTAAGCGGCCCTTATGTTCCGAATGTAACGTCTAACTTACCTGCATATGTCGTTATACTTGGTTCAGTACTGGCTTCACTGATTTTTGCCAGTTTACTGGTTCTTATTGCTAATGCATTTAAAAACAAAGCATAGGATAGCATTTAATGAGTACAGCACGAGCGAATACGATATCTCTTACATATAGTAAACAAGAGCGTTGGTTTTATGGACTGGCGGTCTTACTAATGCTTACCTGTATTGCGATTTTCTCAGGCACTCATCATTATTGGGTGATTGCGATACCATTTGCCCTGCCCCTGGCAGCATGGTTTATCCTGAACTGGAAGTCTTTTTACTGGTTCTATGTAGTTTGTATTCCATTTACTGTGATTGTGCAGGTCGGCGGTTCGAGTATGATGTACCTTCCGCAGTTGCCCCTGACCATTTTAATGGCCGGGCTTACGATTGTATTATTGTTGTATTACCGTAATATCGTTTACGAAAACCTGCTGCGGCACCCGCTTACCTTAATCATTGCGTTACAGTATACCTGGCTAGTGGTATCAGTAATATTCTCCCAAATACCTATTTTCTCAATCAAGTATCTGGGTATTAATACCGTACAGTTACTTACCTTTTTCATACTGCCATCTATTATACTTAAAACGAAAGAGGATATATTCACTTTAGCCAAAGTATTTTTAATCCCGATGACACTTGTGGGACTGTATGTATTCCTGCATCATGCTTATCTTCATTTTGGCTATGTTGAGACTAATATTGCAGCACGCCCGTTTTTCTACAATCACGTAGACCACGCCTGCATTATGTCTATGCTGATCCCTACATTCTTCATTTTATGGAGATACAATAAGAAAGACAAACGTTTAAGGTGGCTTTACCTGGGCTTATTCCTGTTCTATTTTGTAGGCATGTATTTAGCCTTTGCCCGTGCCGCAATGCTGGGTACCATATTCGCTTTCATTGTTTTCTGGGCTATACGCAAGCGCCTGGTCAACTGGCTTATGCCATTATTCTTTACATTCTGTATTTTTATAGTCAGTTTCATGATCTATAATAACAGATTCATTGATTACAGACCTGACTTTAAGCACACCTATTCCAGACATACTTTTAATGATCTGATCAAAGCTAGCTTTGTAGGGGGAGACATGTCATCAGCCGAACGTTTCTTCCGATGGATTGCCGCTACGCGTATGAGCCAGGAGCACCCATTTGTAGGTGTGGGCCCTAATAATTTCTATTATTTCTACAAGCCAAATGCCGTTACAGTATTTAAAACATACGTTAGTGCCAATCCGGAAAAGTCAACAACACATAACTACTTCTTCTTCCTGTTGGTTGAACAAGGCTGGCCGGCGATGTTATTATATGGTATACTGATCACAGCAATATTCTACCATGCACAACTACTTTATCATAAGACCGATAATAAATTGTACCGGGCTATGGTAATGTGTAGTGCAATGATGGTAGCAGCCTTCTTCCTTAATAATCTGTTTTCGGAATTATTACAGATGTTCCGTATCGGGTCTCTGTTCTATTTTGCGGTAATTTTGCTTTACTGGGTAGATCGTCAGATCAAAAAGGAGCAGAAAGAATTACCTGTTTAACGCAGGATATAGTGTTGCTTGCGCTTGAACGCGGGATCTGCAACCAGTACCGAAAAGTTCCAGGTAAACATTGTACAGTTAAAAGCCTGATGTCCCCAGAGAACATTCAATGTTTCTTCATCTTTATGGCCGGGGTGCCAAACCAGTATTTGTACAGATTCTGGTAAATATGCTGATGTTATAAACTCAGCTGCCTGCTTTGTATCCATAATCATCAAGGCGCCTTCTGGTATCCTTTCCGGAATAGCATTAATTATACCGGGCAATGCAGCAGAAACCCAATTCAGCGAGATTATTGCAGGGTTTAAATGTAGTTGTGTATAGCGCAGATAGGATAATACCCGATATAGTGTACGGGCTTGCTGTGTTTGCGGCACAGCAGCAGGATATTGATATGCAGCCTGCCTATGCAAAGCCTGTTCTACAAAATCATAGACAAAGGGAGAATGCGTGCCATGACGGCCTTTAGCCTTAAGCAGGTATTGCAGGTAATTCAATGTTTGGTAATTATGCGTTAGTTTTTATCCAGCGTTCAAATGTGAAGCTGTAGATATGATGCTCATCTTTGGGATGGGCTTCTTCCCATATTTTTTCCCATTCTGGATTATTACGGATCTCCGGGAAGAATACGGTACCCTCTTCAATCTCAGTATGCACACGGGTCATAAAGATTTCATCGCACTGATTCAGTACCTGGCGATAGAGCTGTCCGCCGCCGATAAGGCTTACTTTCTGTTCTTCCCCTTCCTGCGGAACATGCTCCCTGATATAATCAAGGGCGGCTTCAAAAGAATGTACTACTACAGCGCCCGGCGTATCTTGCGGCATCGTCGTTGATACCACAATATTTGCCCGTTTAGGTAATGGTCTGGCACCTATAGAGATCCATGTATTTTTGCCCATGATCACCGGACCGCCAAGGGTCATCTTTTTAAAGAATTTCAGATCGTCGGGCAGGTGCCAGGGCATGGTATTATTCATACCAATCACATTATTTTCACTTGCAGCTACTACACTGATCAGTTTCATAAGCTTATTTTTTCTCCGGGAATAAAATAGATTTCAATTCTGCTTCATCTTCCAGCTTGAGCTTACCGGCCAGCAGCAGGCGCAATTGTCGTCTGCGCAAAGCATCTTTATACATTTCCTGCTCCCGCTCTGTTTCCGGCTCTATGGCTGGTATGCGGGTAGGTTTACCCAATGAATCCAGGGCAACAAAGTTGAAGTATGCTTCGTTAGATAAGTAGCGTTCCTGTTTGATCAGGTCTTCGCCCCATACCGACAGATAAATCTCCATAGAGGAGTTAAAGGTACGGGTAACCTTACCTTCTATCGTAATCAGGTTGCCCAGTCTGATCGGGTTATGAAAATTGACATTGTCGACCGATACCGTTACGCATGGTTTATTACTGTGTTTTTGTGCTACAATCGCAGCAGCAATATCCATCCAGTACATGAGCCGCCCGCCCATCAGGTTATTCAGTGTATTCGTATCATTGGGCAGTACATACTCACTCATGATCGTATACGAGTCTGATACTTTTTTCGCAACTAGTTCCATACAGATTATTTTTGTTTGGGTTCAGTGGTAAATGCCGCTTTCAGGTAGAATGGTTCTGCATAAGCCAGTTCATCAAAGTCCTGCGTATGCCAGCGTTGCTGCGCCTGACTATTCCATAAAGCGATATCCATTATATGCGATCCCAGATCAGCAGCATGGCTGTGTGCCGCTTTTACGGCATCATCATCAGTAATCAATGCATAATCTTTGTATGTATCAAACGGGAAGTCGTTATAGAAGATGTGTTGTGCAGGCAGATCGATCTGTGCGCCGTTTCCGGCAATGGCAAAGCCCTCTCCTGTTCTGGCTTTCAGTACGACCATGGCCTGTTGTGGCTGGCGATTCAGTAAGAGCTCCAGTTTATTGAACAGCATCAGCGGTTTGTCGAGCGCAAAGCATAGGCCTTTGGCCACACCCAATCCTACCCTCAAACCAGTATAGCTGCCTGGCCCGGCATTCACCGCAATCGCATCGATATTTTTCAGCTCCAGGGGAACCTGCGCAAACAGCTGGGCGATCATATCATTTAAGGAAGCAGCCTGTTGGTTAGGCAGTTCATTTTTCAGCTCATTCAAACATCCATCTGCATCACCGACGGCTACATGTGTATGCGGTGCAGCGGTATCGATAAATAATATATTTGCCATGATAAGTTAATACGCAAAGATAATTGTTCAGCACTGGAAATCACGATTTAATTTTCCTATAAGCCCATATCTTTCTGAATTGTATATTTGTGCCATGGAAAAGAAAATTATCAATACCAGTGCCGCTCCGGCACCTATAGGCCCATATAACCAGGCCACTCAATTCGGCAATATGTTATTCGTTTCCGGACAGATACCAATGGACCCTGCGACCGGCGAAATCGTTACCTCCGGTATACAGGACGAGACCCGTAAAGTACTGGAAAATGTACAGGCTATTCTTACCGAGGCCGGCATGGATTTTACTCATGTATTGAAGAGTACTATTTTCATTACAGATATGGCCCAGTTTGCCCAGATCAATGAAGTATACGCACAGTTCTTTACTGCAAATGAACCTGCAAGAGAAACGGTACAGGTGGCCGGTCTTCCAAGAGGGGTAAATGTAGAGATCTCTGTAATTGCAGCTAAGTAATATTACTTTTTTGTATAAAAATTGTTGGGCGCCGGCATAGCCGGCGCCCAACAATTTTTATAGTGATTGATTTTTCACTTTTACATTTTGAATTACCTTGGCACCTCTACTTTAGTAATCATTTCTTTCAGCACCTCATCTGCGCTGATACCTTCCATTTCTTTTTCCGGGGTCAATGCCACACGGTGCCTTAAAGCAGGAACCAGTACATGAGTCACATCTTCCGGTGTTACGAAATCACGTCCTCTCAGTACCGCCAGAGCTTTAGCCGCATGCAATAAAGCTACAGTAGCTCTCGGAGATCCACCCAGGTACAAAGACGGATGATTACGAGTAGCAGCTACCAGCTGTGCCATATATTGCAGTATCTTTTCTTCTACATGCACTTGCTGCACCCAGGTACGGCATTGCTCCAGCTCTTCTTTACTCAGCACTGCTGCTACAGCAGCGATAAGCGGTTGTGCACCACGGTGATGGTGATAGCTAAGGATGTTTAATTCTTCTTCAATGGTAGGATACCCCACCACTATTTTAAACAGGAAACGATCGAGTTGTGCCTCCGGCAGGCGATAAGTACCTTCATGCTCAATCGGGTTCTGTGTAGCGATTACAATAAACGGCTTGTCCAGGCTGTACGTTACCCCATCGGAAGTAATTTGTCGTTCTTCCATTACCTCAAACAAAGCTGCCTGTGTTTTGGCAGGAGCACGGTTTACCTCATCGATCAGCACTATATTACCGAAGATAGGCCCTTGCCTGAATTCAAACCTGGTGGTCTGCGGATTAAATATATTGGTTCCGATCACATCGGATGGCATCAGATCCGGGGTAAATTGAATACGACTGAATTGTGCATCAATTAACTTTGCCATTGTCTTGGCCGTCAAGGTTTTGGCCACACCCGGCACTCCTTCCAGCAATACATGTCCTTCGGCCAACAATGCAGTAAGCAGCAGTTCTATCATCTCATGCTGCCCTACGATGGTCTTACCTATCGCTGCCTTTACTTTATCGATCAGTACGGAGATCGTCTCAATCGGCAGTCTGGATTTATATTCTGTACCGGTATGGTTTGTTTCCTGGTGTTCCATAACTCAATATTTATTTTTTATAGAATTGTTGAATATTCCTGTATAAAGAATGTAAAAATGCATCATTAATTTCGGTACTGTCGCTCTGTACCTGCCTGATCTGTGAGAACAGGTACTCTGTTGCAGCCAATGCTATGCCTGACCGCAGGCTCAGCTTTTCTACAAAAGCCTGATCCAGTACATTGGTATTTAACTGGTAACTCGTACGTACATGTTCCAGGAAGTGCTGGATCATTTTCTGCGCCAGGTTACGATTATTATGTTTATTGTAGTAGAGACTGGCTATCGTTGCCGCAAATGAAGCGGCATCGTTGGTTAGCGGAGCAATTTCCGGTATTGATTTCTGTTTACGCTTTAAGCCAAACAATACATATATCAGCAAGCCGATAAAAGAAAGGATGATGGCTGCACGCGTAGCTTTATGCTCCCAGAGTACAGACCAGTCCGAACGACTGGTGCGCTTTTGCGCTGCTACCATGAAGTATACATTCTTAGCATCTTTTGAGGTATAGCTGAAAATATCGGAAATAAATTCCCGGTTATTACCCTGTAGTAGAAAGTAGTTGGAGCAGGTCAGGAAATTTGTTGCTACCACCATCTTGCCGTCTCCTATACGCAACACTGCGGCACAGATATTGCCTTTATCATCCCAGGCAATCTCCGTAAGTTGCTTCTGCGCAGTATCGGTCTTCAGAAAGCCCGGAAAAATATTATAGTACATCCGCTTGCTCTGGTATGCGGCACGCTGCCCGTCTGCTTTAAGGGTATATACTTTATCAATAGTATGATCAGCAGTATCGGTATCAAGGGCATGATGTGCATTAAGCACCTTTAGCGGCAATGCCTGAACCAGCGCAGTATCCCACTCATCAGCAATGATCACTACATCATTACCTTCATACATCCAGTCATCGAGCTGGCGCATTTCCTGCTCACTGAAGGCCACAGCACCTGCCAGTACTACATAAACACTTTTCTGCTGTTGCGAACTGGTGGTGAAGATATTGGCATTGGAAGGGATAAAATGAATTTTGGCCTGCGGATACAGGTGCGGCAGCATCTCCCCGAACAGGTAAAAACCATATGGGTCTTTACTTTCCAGGGTATACTGTATCTCCCAGTTTGTTTTCTTCTCGGACTTGATACAGGCCTCAAAGCTAAACAAGGTCAGGATACAGAGCAATATGTAAGCGATACGTTTCAAGAGCAATGCTTAAGCGATTTTTTGTTTCAGTTGTTGATAGATACTCTGTATAGACTGGTAATGCGCCGCATCAACCGTAAAGCCTCCATACCAGGCGTACTCGTAATGGCGCAGCAATTGCGTCAGTAATACATGCAGTTCGGTATGTCCTGACTGTCTCAGTACAGATACATACTGGTAGTTAGAACCAGAAGGGCTGTATGCGATCAAACCACGCTCATGCAGTAACAGCAATACATGTCGATAACTATGGCGTACGGCCAGCCTGTAATCGGGTATCTGCTCTGCTTTACGGATGATGTCTTCCCAGCTTTCGGGTATAAAATCATCGGCCAGCTCATCCTGCTGCAGATTATTTACTTTTTTATCCTTACGGCCAAAGATCGGTAATCCATTATGACGCACAATCTGCCATATAATAGCAATGACCACAAGCCCTACAACAGCCCACAAAAGGAACGTGCCGAAGGGTCCTGCAAAAAATTCGAAAATAGCCGTTATAATCTTACTCCATAACGACTCTTTATATTCCTGAACCGGTTCCTCTTTAGGCTGTGTATAACGAAAGTCAGGATCTGAGGTCAGCTTGGCCCATGCGGCATCTGAAATTTTTCTCGGCTCCGGCGTGACCGGCGCTATGGAATCGATGTAAGAGAATGTGAAGGTTTCCTCTTCATATTCCTCGGTCGGATAGGTCGTATAACCATCCTCCGCAGTGTCGGAAACATAAACGGTATCTCCGCTCACATATGCCGCATCCGGGTCTTCATCATCTACGACAGACTGCGCACTGGCCTTTCCGGGAGATAGGCTCAGCGATAATAAGAGTGCTGTAAAGTATATAAATAAATGTTTCAATTCCGATGCTTGTGTTCTATTTGTTTGCCGCTTCCTGCTTCATGGCCATAGCCAGGTCTTTGCCCAGGTAACGGTCTATTAGGCCCTCCGCCCAGTAAATAACGGGAGTCAGTACCAATGCCATGACAAATTTATATGAATAATTGACCAGGCAAACTGCCAGTACACGTTGCCAGCTCCAGTCATTACCTAATTTAAACGCAATATACAATACAATAAAGCTATCAACTAATTGTGATACTACCGTAGATCCTGTCGCTCTTAACCAGACCATTTTATTGCCTGTTCGCTCTTTGATCTTATGAAATACAAATACATCGACAAGCTGGCTTACCATAAAGGCCACCAGGCTTCCGATAATGATCCACATGCCTTGTCCGAAGATGGCATTAAAGCCGGACTGCATATTGGGCACACCCTGCCCTTCTTTGGAATGTACCCAGAAATCGCTGGCGGGCGCATGTATGGCTACATAGAACATGACAAAGGCGTAAATAATCAGTCCCACTGCGGTAAGGGAAATGCGCTTTACGGCTTTCTGCCCGTAATATTCATTCACAATATCGGTCACTACAAACTCCAGGGGCCAGAGCAGCACACCACAGGTAAGGGTATAGCTGAGATGCGACTCGCCAAACAAAGTAAAATCCGATGGCTGCATGCCAAATACAGATTCCAGCGAAAATAACTTGCCTCCTATGCATTCAGCGATGAGTGCATTGGCCACAAAGAATGCGGTGATCAGCACAAACAACCGGGTGGGTTTATCACTCCATATTTTTGTAATCATGTTCTTATATATCGTTTAATTACGCACATCCAGTATATCCCGGATGGCATTGCCTAAAATATTGAATGCCAGTACCAGCAGCATAATAGCTAAACCCGGAATGAGGGCCAGTACCGGGTTTCCGGCAATCAGGAAATTATAATGTTCCTTGATCATCAGTCCCCAGGATGGTGTAGGCGGTTGTACGCCTATACCCAGAAAACTCAAACCGGCTTCGATTAATATTGCCGTCGCAAAATTAGACGCAGCAATTACGGTAATGGGTCCGGCAATATTGGGCAAAATATGTCTAAAGATAATACGCATATCTTTTAAACCCAAAGCCTTTGCCGCAACTATAAAATCCATTTCCTTCAGCTGCATTACCTGCCCGCGGATCAGCCTTGCAGCACTTACCCAGGAGGTAAGCCCTATGGCTATAAAGATCTCCCAGAATCCTTTACCTATAGTGAGGGTAATTGCGAATACCAGCAGCAGTGTGGGTATAGCCCATAAGATATTGACCAGCCACATAACCGCATAATCGACCCAGCCTCCGTACCAGCCGGATATGGTACCCAGTATAATGCCAATGCTTAAGGATAATACTACCGATACAATACCAACGCCTATACTCACCCTGGCCCCGATCAGCAGGCGGGAATAAATATCTCTGCCATAACGATCGGTTCCCAGCAGGAATCTTTTCTTTATAAATATTTTTTCTGCAACGGCATCTTTAGCATTGTGCAGTCCCAGGGCTTTAAAGGAGTACACCTGTACATCCTCCATACCATCATCTATATAATGTCTTACCTGTATACCGTCTTTGATCTTTACCCAGCCATTGATAGGCAGTAAGCGATAGTCGGCAGGAGTACCCATAAGCAGGCGCTGCAGCCAGCCCGGCCGGGTAATGGTCTGCTCCTTAGGCACTTTCAGAAAAGTTTTGGTATAACCTGGTGGTTTGGCACTCAGTTCTACGGTCATCATATTGGCATCAGGTGTCCGGTCACTGGCCAGCGGATAGGCCAGTAACGCAACCAATGATACCCCTATAATGAAGAAAAGGGCTACCGATGCGGTTTTGTACCGTTTACAGAAAGTATAGAGTCGTTTGAGCAAAGACGAAAAATATGTGCCGCAAAATAGAATAAATATAACAAATACTGATCTTCCTGCAGGAATTATTCAGGATACAATTGTAAAATTTTTTAAAAAAATTAGTAACTTTGCCGCCTTACCCCATAGGTAATTACAATTAATTTTCTCAAAATGAACACCAAACAAAGAACTATCTTATTAGCAACTGTATTAGTATTATTTGCTGTTGTATCCCGTATCATGAGTGTTGAACAGAATATCTGGAACTTCGCAAGTATCGGAGCCATCAGTTTGTTCAGCGGTGCTATCTTCAAAAACAAAGCCAATGCTTATGTTTTACCCCTGATCGCATACCTCGTTACCGATATCTATATTGAAATCACAAAAGGAAACGGTTTCTATGATGCATCTCAATTCTTTGTATACGGTGCCATGTTAGTTACTGTATTCTTCGGTACTAAAATGAAAAGTGCCAAGTGGTATAACGTTGTTGGTTTCTCAGTATTAAGCTCAGTATCTTTCTACCTGATCTCTAACTTTGGTGTATGGTTTGCTGGTTTCTTCCCATCTAAGTATGTGATGTACCCTACTACCATCAATGGTCTGATCGATTGTATGGTTGCCGGTATTCCATTCTACAAAAACACTTTCGCGAGCGATTTAATTTTCAGCGCAGTATTATTCGGTGGTTATGCAGCTTATGCAAAAGCCAGCAAACAAAGCAAAGTATTAGCTTCAGCTTAATCCTGATACATTATTAATTATTGAAAAGAGGCACCCTACGGTGCCTCTTTTTTTTGCGCCTGAAAATCAAGCATTTTCTCTCCGTTCTTTACATCAACACTATAGCTTTAATGGCTCAATACAGTAAACAACTTCTTTTCTTCACATAACTTTAATGCAGGCCTGCTTTCACTTTTAAAAGAAAGACCGTACCTTTTCGATAGCTATAAATAGCATTTTCTAAAAAATTGTAAATCAACGGACAATAATAATATATGGAAGTAATTGTAAGACAACTGCAGATCGAGGATTATGAGGGACTAAAAGCAGCTATGATCGAGGCCTATGACGGCATGGGTGGGGTATGGCGCGAAGCAAATATCAAGAAACTATTATCTATATTCCCGGAAGGACAGTTCTGCGTGGAAGTAGACGGCAAGGTGGCTGCCTGTGCCTTATCTATCATTGTGCAATACAAACTCTTCGGAGACGAACATACTTATGAGGAGATTACCGGCAACTATTCTTTCAATACCCATTTTGAAGATGGCGATGTACTCTACGGCATAGAAGTATTTGTGCACCCGGATTTCAGAGAACTGCGCCTGGCCCGTCGTCTGTACGATGCACGTAAAGACCTCTGCGAACAGCGCAACCTGAAAGAGATCAAGGTGGGTGGCCGCATACCCAATTATCATAAATACAGTAATGAGCTAACACCTAAACAGTATATTGAAAAGGTAAAGGCTAAGGAGATATATGACCCGGTACTCAGCTTCCAGATTTCAAATGATTTCCACGTAGTCAAAGTACTGCGCAATTACCTGAAAGGAGATGTGCAGTCTGAAGAGTATGCTGCCCTGCTGGAGTGGAATAATATTTATTATTCCCGTAAGAAGAACGCTATGAGTGACAGCATCATTCGCCTGGGACTGGTGCAGTGGCAGATGCGTCCATTTGCCACTATGGAGAAATTCTTTGAGCAGGTTGAGTTTTTTGTGGACACCCTCAGTGCCTATAATGCTGACTTTGCCGTATTTCCGGAATTCTTCAACTCTCCCCTGCTCGCCGAGTTTAACCATTTGTCGGAATATGAAGCCATGCGTGAACTGGCGAAAAAGACAGAAGAAATCCGCATAAAAATATCGGAATATGCGATTGCCTATAATGTCAATATCATTGCGGGTAGTATGCCGGTTGTGGAGGATAATAAACTATACAATATCTCCTTTCTCTGTCACCGCGATGGTAAAGTGAGCGAATACCGTAAGATCCACATTACCCCGAACGAGGAAAAATACTATAGCATTACCGGTGGCGATAAGATCGCGGCCATCAATACAGATTGTGGTAAGATCGGTATTCTGATCTGTTATGATGTAGAATTCCCGGAACTCTCCCGCCTGCTGGCCCTGGATGGCATGAAGATCCTGTTTGTACCCTACCTTACCGATACGCAGAATGCATATACCCGCGTGCGCCATTGTGCAATGGCAAGGGCTATTGAGAATGAGTGTTATGTAGCTATTGCGGGCTGTGTGGGCAACCTGCCGGGGGTCAATAATATGGATATACAGTTCGGACAGGCGGCGGTATTTACCCCTTCGGACTTTGCCTTCCCGATGAATGCTATTAAGGCGGAAGCTACACCCAATACAGAGATGACCCTTATTGTGGATGTGGACCTTAAACTGCTGAAAGAGCTGCACCACTACGGATCGGTAAAAACCATGCGCGACCGCCGTACAGACCTGTACGAGATCAAAAGGCTCAACAAATCACGTTAAGATTGAGCGCATCTATAGGGCAAACGTTAAATTTTATGCAGATCAATGATATATTACGTAAATTTGCACCCCTTGTATTAAAAGTATTTTGAATGAGTAAAACGGTAGCATTTCACACCCTGGGTTGTAAACTCAACTTTTCAGAAACTTCCAGCCTGAGTCGTACGCTGGAAGCGGAGGGTTTTGTAAAGACCGATTTTGAAGAGGTGGCAGATGTATATGTCATCAACACCTGTTCTGTAACGGAAAATGCCGATAAAGAATGTCGCCAGATCGTGCGAAAAATACAAAGAAAAGCACCGGAAAGCCTGGTGGTGATCACTGGTTGTTATGCCCAGCTGAAGCCGCAGGAGATCGCCAGTATAGAAGGTGTAGACCTGGTACTGGGTGCTGCGGAGAAATTCAACCTGGCACATCACCTGAAAGAATTATCAAAAGGTAACAGTGCCAAAGTATGCAGCTGCGACATCGAGGATGTGAACGGCTTCAATGCCTCCTACTCTGTTGCAGACCGTACCCGTACCTTCCTCAAGGTGCAGGACGGATGTGATTATAACTGTTCTTTCTGTACCATACCCCTGGCCCGCGGTCATAGCCGCAGCGACAGTATTGCCAATGTGATTGAAAATGTAAAAGTACTGGCCGATGCCGGTACTAAAGAGATTGTACTGACCGGCATCAACCTGGGTGATTTTGGTAAAGGCAATACCGGTGGCAAGAAAAAAGAAGAAACCTTCTTTGACCTGATTCAGGAGCTGGACGCAACCGAAGGTATAGACCGCTACCGTATTTCGAGCATTGAACCTAACCTGCTCAGCGAAGAGATTATTTCTTTTGTGGCCGAAAGCAAACGCTTTATGCCGCACTTTCATATTCCTTTACAAAGTGGTAGTAACCAGATACTTGGGCTGATGCGTCGCCGCTACCAGCGCGAATTATATACAGAGAGAGTACAACAGATTAAGGCATTAATGCCGCACTGCTGTATTGGCGTAGATGTGATTGTAGGCTTCCCGGGCGAGACGGATGAATTGTTTGAAGAAACATTCCAGTTCCTGCATAACCTGGATGTATCTTACTTCCACGTATTTACTTATTCTGAACGTAACAATACGCTGGCGGCCGATATGAAAGATGTTGTACCGCAACATATACGCAATGAGCGCAACAAACGCCTGCGTAATCTTTCTTATCAGAAAATGCGCTATTTCACCGAACAGCATACCGGACAGAAGCGTGCGGTACTGTTTGAACATGTCAATAAAAATGGCATTATGGAGGGGTATAGCGATAACTACATCCGCGTGCAGGCAGCACATACGCCCGAACTGGAAAACCAGATTGTTGAATGGGCTATTTAGATTAATAATTTCTTTTTTTATAAAGCGTGTTGCGCGCCGGCATAGCCGGCGCGCAACACGCTTTATAAAAAGCTTTATGACTATCTGCATATAGGTAACTTATTGTTCGCCCTTTCGAACAGATCGCTTGAACGGCCTTATAAATCCGGCGTTAGTAAAATCATTGGCTCGGTCGATAAAGTCGGAAACCACAGTCTGAGCGCAGCAAGTCTGTGTTTGCGACCGACTGACACCTTGATTTTTAGCCAGGGATTTATACAACCTTGATTTTTTGGCGCTACCTTTTGCATCAAGGCAAAAGGTAGCAATAGATGTATAGGCTATTTAAATCATAATCCTAATCTTTGTTTCCTTTAAGCGGATACTCATTAAAAAAATTTCGCTTCACGGGATTTTAAAATTATCTTTGCCACACCAAATTCAATCAATTTTATATGAGATTTTTTATCGATACTGCTAATCTGGATCAGATCAAAGAAGCACACGATTTAGGTATTCTGGATGGTGTTACCACCAACCCTTCCCTGATGGCCAAAGAAGGCATTAAAGGTCAGGATGCGATCATGCAACACTACAGAGACATTTGCGCAATTGTAGATGGTCCGGTAAGTGCAGAAGTGATCTCTACCGACTTTGAAGGCATGGTGGCCGAAGGTAAAAAACTGGCAGCTATCCATGACAATATCGTGGTAAAAATCCCAATGATCAAAGATGGTATCAAAGCGATCAAATGGTTTACCGACAATGGTATTCAGACCAACTGTACCCTGGTATTCTCTGCAGGTCAGGCTATCCTGGCAGCAAAAGCAGGTGCTACAATGGTATCTCCATTCATCGGCCGCATCGACGATAGTAGTTGGGATGGTGTAAAACTGATCGAGCAGATTGTAAATATCTATAATGCACAAGGCTTTATGACTGAAGTACTGGCTGCATCTATCCGTAGCCCTTTACATATTGTACGTTGTGCAGAAGTTGGCGCAGATATCTGTACCTGTCCGCTGAGCTCTATTACAGGACTGCTGAAACACCCGCTGACCGATCTCGGACTGGCCCAGTTTATGGCAGATGCAAAGAATCTGTAAGGATTTGCGAAGTTTTTCCGGAAATAAGGATTTCCACTTTATATTTGCGTATCGGGCTATTCCCGGTACGCTTTTTTATTCTAAGCATCTAAGCACATACGGTTATGATTGAAGTTAAGCACGTAAAAAAGAGATTTGGCGACAAGGAGATTCTGAAGGATGTGAGTTTTTCTATGTACCCGGGCCAGACCAACCTGATCATTGGGGCCAGTGGTAGTGGTAAGACGGTAATGATGAAATGCATGATTGGCTTGTTTAAACCCGAAGAAGGACAAATCCTTTATGAAGGTGAGGATATATTGTCTATAGATGCTAAAGAAATGAAGGAAATCCGTAAGCAGATCGGTATGCTCTTCCAGGGCTCTGCATTGTTTGACAGTATGACCGTGCAGGAAAATGTTATGTTTCCGCTGAATATGTTTACCCATGATTCTTTTGCTAAAAAGAAAGCCCGTGTAAATGAAGTACTGGCCAAAGTGGAACTGACCGATGCCAACCATAAATATCCGGCCGAAATCAGTGGTGGTATGAAAAAGCGTGTGGCGCTGGCCCGTGCCATTGTACTGAATCCGAAATACCTTTTTTGTGATGAGCCCAACTCCGGCCTCGATCCGCAGACCTCTCTCGTCATCGATCACCTGATCAAAAACATTACGCGCGAGTATAACATCACTACGGTAATCAATACACATGATATGAATACGGTAATGGAAAGCGGCGACCATATTGTGTATATGCACAAAGGCGAGAAACAGTGGGAAGGCTCTAATGAAGAAATTATCTTCAGTGAGGATGAACTGCTGAATAACTTCATCTTTGCGTCTGAATTCCTGAAAGGCGCTAAAGAAGCCCGGATCAGGGAGGCGCGCAATGCCGGCAAATAATGATATGCCTATCCATAAAGGGTTTTAACCGACTTTAACGCTCTTTAACATTTTTTTTATATATTTTTATATAAAGTTTAGACCCATCAAAAAGCATCTCTATGCGATATGTAAAAAAAATAATCCTGTTTCACCTGTTTGCATTATTCCTGATCTGTCAGGGGAAATCTGTTTATGCCAGCCACACCATGGGCGGAGATATACAATACGTTTGTCTCGGAAATAACAGATTTGAATTTACATTCACGCTATACCACGATTGTCTTACCGGCAATCAGGAGGCGATCAATGCAGACGACCCCTCTTTCTATGCCATATTTGACAAAGGTACAAATGCAGCTGTGCTCAGGGGCTCTACCGGACCAGCCATCATCCGGCAGGTAGTACCTACCGGCTTCAGCAATGAATGTATCAGCAACTTTCCGAATGTGTGTATGAGCAAAATGGTATTTAAGTTTACCGTTACCCTTCCACCATCTACAAGCGGATACCTGTTTGTATACCAGCGTTGTTGCCGTAATGCCAGCATTACCAATATTTTCAGTCCGGGAGTAACGGGTTCTACCTTTACGATAGATATCCCTCCTTTTACTGCAGGACAGTGTATCAACAATAGTCCTGTATTTCATACCGCACCACCACAGATCATCTGTGCCAACAATCCGCTGAATGTAGACTTCTCAGCATCGGATGCAGACGGAGACTCTTTAAGCTATGAATTATGCTCTGCATACATCGGCGGTGATGAGTTCAATCCTAATCCGGGTCTGCCGGGTCAGCCACTGATTCAGGCTCCACCATATAACCCGGTAAGTTATGTACCACCATTCACCCCAACAGCACCCCTGCCTTCTAACCCTGCACTGGCCATTAATCCGACTACAGGTTTAATGACCGGAAGACCTACTGCGGTGGGCCGGTATATCGTAACTGTTTGTGTAAAAGAATGGCGTAACGGTGTGGTGATCAATACAGTAAGTCGTGACCAGCAATTTGTAGTAACGGATTGTTCCCGAAATGTGATTGCCGATATACCACAATTGAGTGATGAGCCCGGCACCTATATCATAAAATGTGCAAGCGACCGCTCTGTATTCTTTGAGAACAACAGTGCCGGTGGTAATACATTTTTCTGGGATTTCGGCGTACCCAATACCAATTCCGATACTTCCGTAGCCTTTGAACCAACCTTTACCTATCCTGATACCGGTGTATACCTGGTAAAACTGATCGTGAACAGAGGTACAACCTGTGCAGACAGTATCACCCGTCTGGTTAAAGTATACCTGCCGCATCATGCCGATTTCAAATATGACGGTAATTTATGCCAGGGCAGTCCTCTGCAGTTTACAGACCTTTCCACAACACAGATGCCGCCATTTGTGTTCTGGCAATGGGATTTCGGTGACGGACAGACCTCCAGCCTTCAAAACCCGGTACATACGTATAATACCAACATTGAAAATCATGTGGTACGCCTGATCTCTGCCTCACAGAGAGGCTGTCGTGATACGGCTATAAAGACGATTGTCATTCCTTATTTCGATCCGAGTGCAGGTACTGATACTATCATTGTAAAAGGCTATCCGTTCAATATGCGGGGCAGTGGCGGGGCTACCTATGAATGGACTCCGACAGATTTTCTGGTGAATCCGACCGACCCGCTTACGGCAACTAATTATACTTCCAGTGGTGTATATCCTTACAATCTTAAAGTTACCAGCGCTCAGGGCTGTATGGCTACTGATTCGGTAACGATTACGGTAGTAGACAAGCCATGGTTTATTGTGCCTTCCGGATTTACGCCAAATGGCGATGGACGTAATGATATAGTAAAACCGATCTCTGTAGGCTATATGCGCCTGCTGTATTTCAAAATATACAATCGTTTTGGCCAACTGGTATTCCAGTCATACAGCTTTAATAACGGCGGATGGGATGGCTATTTCAACGGCAAACCTGCAGAGACGGGTGTATACTTCTGGCATGCGGCGGCTGTAGATCCGTTTAATGAAACTTATGAAGCGAAGGGCGATATAACCCTGTTCAGATAAAATTATATATACAAAAGATGAAAGTTGTTATTACCGGCGCTACCGCAGGAATCGGAAGGGCCTTAGCAGAAGAATTTGCCCGCAACGGGCATGATTTATGGATCACCGGCAGACGCACAGACCGCTTGACAGAAATAAGTGCACAACTGCAGAAGGAATATAATGTAACCGTAAATTATACCTGTTTTGATATCCGTGAGAGAGCCGCTGTAGAAAATGCTGTAGCGACAATCGCAGCAGATTGGGGCGCTCCCGATATACTGATCAATAATGCCGGACTGGCCCTCGGGCTTTCTGGTATTGAAAACGGAGACGTGGACCAATGGGAAACCATGATCGATACCAACCTGAAAGGATTGTTATATATGACCCGCCATATAGCCCCGCTGATGGTGAAGGAGAAAAAAGGACATATCATCAATATTGGCTCTACTGCAGGTAAGACTGTATACCCCAATGGTAATGTGTACTGTGCGACCAAACATGCTGTAGTGGCGCTTTCTGAAGGCATGCGCATAGACCTGATGAATTATAATATCAAAGTCACTGCGATCAATCCCGGTATGGTAGATACAGAATTCTCCTGGGTACGCTTCAGTGGTGATGAAGATAAGGCATCAAAAACATATGACGGCTTCGAACCATTACATGCTGCCGATGTAGCCCGCACGGCTTACTATTGCGCTACCCTTCCGGAACATGTATGCCTCAATGAAATTACCATGACCTGTACCCGCCAGGCCAATGGCATCTTTAAAACAACAGATGCTGCTGTGCAGCAATCCTGAGTGTACGAATCAGGTATAACAGAGAAATGAAATTACCTCCATATACTAATAAAGCTAGGCAATCGCCTGGCTTTATTAGTATATGGAGGTAAAAGATTAATCATTATCATCCGATCCCATATCGAAACGCACTTCCTTCTCGGACAGGTTCGGCACTTTAGGGACAATACCGAAGTTACAGATATTATTGTCCGGCGTACGGTCAATCAGTTTATTATAAGGATCTATTCCGGCAAAGACCGGTTTTTCTTTTACAATAAACACAAATGTTTTTTCCGGTGCATCGATCTTCACTTTATGAAAAACCAGTGGATTATATTGCTCTTTGGACCCTTTAGCCACAGCGGCAAATACGCCAATGTCGATATAATCATTCACCTGTTGTTTAGTGTTATTACCCATGCTATCGGAACGGAACTTTGCACAGCCCACCGTCAGGGTAACTTTGTATCGACCATCAGACATCGGTTCTGATTTCAGCGATTTGACATAGTTTTCATACACGGTAATATGCTCAAACATATCGGAGATAATATACTTCAGGCTATCCGGAGTAGCTGATCTCAAACAGTTTACAAAGGCTACCGCATCTGTATAAGGAGGCTCCTGGTAGGCCACCTGACCAATGAAGCGACGCAGGGCAGCATTCAGGCTGTCTTCCCCGATATAGTCTTTCAGCGCATACATAATCACACTTCCTTTCTGGTAGTGAATGTACTGCTGATTCTCTACATACATCAACGGACGCTCTCCTTTGCCATCGACAGTTCTGCTGCGCAGGTAATTATCCATCTCATGCTTCAGGAATTTTTTCATATTATCTTTTCCGTAACGGTGCTCCATAACCATCAATGCACTGTACTGCGCCATAGTTTCGGACAGCAATGTACTACCCTGCACATTGGCTCCTATTACCTGGTGCGCCCACCACTGGTGTGCTACCTCATGCGCGGTTACATAGTACGGCAGATCGATCTTGCTCCAGTCGCTGGTATCTACTTTATTGGTAAAGCCGATATCTTCAGAGAACGGAATGGTATTGGCAAAAGACTGTGCAAAGGAGGCAAATCGAGGGAACTCAATAATACGTACCTGGCGATGCTGATAAGGAGAGAAGTTCTTCGTATAATAAGACAGCCCGTCTTTGATCGAACGGATCATATTCTCTACATTGAACTCATGCGCTTTATTATAATAGATCTCAATATTAACGCCATTCCATTTATCTTTCTTAATCGCGTAACGGGCCGACTGGTATGCATAAAAGTTCAGCATAGGACTGTCCATTTTATACTTAAAGAAGTTACGGCCGTTTTCTTTCCACTGCTTCACCAGGTAGCCCGGTGCAATGGCCGTCTGATCTCCGCTGGTGCTCACCTGTGTTTCGAAACGAATCCAGTCTGCATCATTGGAAATATACGTATTCATATGAGCAGCGCTGTCATTGATACGTGCCATACGCATCTTCGGAGGCAGGTTATACTTTTTACGTTCCCGGTTAGAAGACAGTTCAGAGGCATCATTATAGCCCAGGCTTGGCATCATCTGGTTGTTGAAGAAGCTACCATTCGATACCACCAATGTGTTGATATCATCATTGGCAAAGCCCTTAGGCGCATAATCAAACTCGAAACTCAGCTTTACAGAATCGCCTGGTTGCAATGGCTGCTGTAACTTAAACAGCTTTACACCAAATTTGCGATCATCTTTAATTACAGTTGATGATACATTCAGATTCACCTCTTTATACAATACCGGGGAGGTCTCGTCAAAAAGGTTTACATAAACAGTATCTACTGGAAGCTGATGCTTATTTTTCAGCCAGTAAAATCCTTTGGCATGAAAACCGCCCTTGTCCGGATAGATATCTACATCAACATTCGCTTCCACGATACGCGGCTGCAGGGTATGTTCGTAACGCTTAAAGCTTTGTTCATACTCCACACTTTCGCGGGTTATTTCCTTTACAGTCTTATATGTATTTAATACCTGTGTATTGTAATAAATATAACTGCCCCAGGCTAAGAAAGAGACTACACTGAGGCCAAGGGCCAGTTTCATACCACGGGTCACTTCCTTTTTCGAAAAACGCAGGCGCGCCCCGATCTTGTACTCCTTACCTCTGCCGTAGAAGTATAAGGCCACAAAAACAATGATCAGTACAAAACTGAGCCAGTAAGCCTTATAACTGAACCATGGGAATAAAGGACCATAACCGTTCAGAGCTGAATAAGGCAGGCGCGGACCATCAGAATCAAAATTGTATAATTTGTTATTCCACTCCAGTTTAGCAAACAGGATGCTCAATAACAGTAAAGGAATCAGAGAGAAGAAGAAACCCAGGTATTTGTTCGGAGCAAATACCTGTATCGCAAGGCATATACCTACCGTGATAGAAAAAGAAGTCAGCCCCAGCACGACAATGCTGATCATGTACTGCATAAAATCTATATGCAGGAAAGACTGGGATACTTGTATAATGATACCGGTAAGCACCGCCACCAGTTGCAGCAGCAATACAATACCCATTAAGCCCACATATTTAGAGAAGAACAACACGGTATTACTTACCGGTGTGGCATGGATCAGTTCATCGGTGCGGGTTTCCTTCTCGCGGAATATAACGGTACCAGAGAAGAAGACTACAAAGATCATGGTCAGGAATCCGTAAGAACCTACAGAACGGATCACGTTCTCAGTAAGCGGTTGCATAGCACTTTCGTACGCATTGTTACTGAAGTAGTTGATGAGCCAGATAAGGCCCACCATCAGTATGGCGATGATGATAAAGAAGGTGCTTTGTGCAATCTTACGGAATTCAAATTTGCACAGGTACCACAGCTGAGACCAGGACGAAACCCTGTTAAAGGCACGGCGTACTACCGGAATATCAGACAATGTATGGTAACCGGATGTAGCCGGTGCACTGCTTTCCTCCTTACGTTTAAACAAACGGAAAGGGGTAAGAAACTGTGTAAAGCTAAAGCGGTAATAGCTCATAGCCGTCAGTACAATGGCAATGCCAATCCAGAGCAGCCTGTTTTGCAACAGGATGTCTTTCAGCGGTATAAGTTTAGTGTTCTGCTCTGCAGGTGTCCAGTATTCCGTAATGTTTCCGAAAGCAATGCTTCCGAATGGCTCTATAATAGCAGAAAGCGTTTTCTTATCCAGGTCTGCACTCATCGCTTCTGCAATACTGCGCAGGATCAGCAGGATGATACAGAACAGGTATGCGGTCAGTGTTTTGCGGGTAAAAGTCGTTAAGGCAAAAAGCACAATACCGATGAAAAATACATTAGGTAGTGTAAATAACAGGAAGGGTTGCAGGAAGTTCATCAGTTCAAATGCACCAACTACAGGTTTACCCATTCCCGGCAATAGTCCTATAAAATAACCGATCAGGTATCCAGACATCACAAAAATACCTAGTACCAGCGCCGCCAGGAAACGTCCGAAGAAGTAACCGGCCTTACTGATAGGCTTGGTAAAAAATAAGGCATGGGTATTGTACTCATAATCTTTCTGAATAGCCGTGGCCATAATAGAAACCAGTACGATGCTGTTCAGCAATCCGAATACATTGCCATTGAGTGCGACCAGCAGAGAAGATACACTGTATGCAGAATTGGCAATGGTGCTATGATCTCCCTCAAAGGTATTAAACAGGCCTACCTGCTCAAAGCCGATCACCATACTCAGTGCCAGAAACAATCCGAAAAATATATAGATCATGGGTCGCTTAAAACCCAGTCTCAGTTCAAAACCAAATATTGCAGCAAACATAAGCTTAGTTTATAGAGTTATTGACAATAGCAGAAAAATACACATCTTCCAGTCCTACAGGAGCCGGCTCAAATCCATTACCCGGATCTTCTTCGCTGAATATGTGCAGGATCAGCGATCCGCTGACCATAGAAGAGGAGATGGCATTGTACTTTTCTTTATACGCACTGAAGGTGCTGCTGTCAATTGGTTTCATCCATATTTTACCGTCGATACGGTGTACCGCATCCTGCGGACTTCCTTCATATAAGATCGTTCCGTGGTTCATAATCACCATTTTACGACAAAGGTTTTTTACATCATCTACGATATGGGTGGAAAGAATTACGATGGTTTGTTCGGCAATTTCACTCAGCAGGTTCTGAAAGCGGTTACGCTCCATAGGGTCCAGACCGGCTGTAGGCTCATCCACAATCACCAGGCTAGGATTACCGATCAGTGCCTGGGCAATGCCGAAGCGCTGACGCATACCACCCGAGTACTCGCTTACATTACGCCTGCGGGCCTCATACAGATTAGTCTGCTGCAGTAAGGCAGAAACCAGTTCTTTGCGTTCGCCTTTATTAGTAATGCCCTTTAATACCGCAAAGTGATTCAGCAGATCCCAGGCCGATACTTTAGGATAGAAACCAAAATCCTGTGGCAGGTAGCCCAGTTGCTTGCGCAATTCGTTTTTCTGATGAATTACATCAATATTACCCAGTTTTATGCTACCGGAATCGGGATCCTGCAAAGCTGCAATCGTACGCATCAGGCTGGACTTGCCGGCACCGTTAGGGCCCAGCAAACCAAACAATCCTTTTTCAATGGTCAGATTTATATTGTTCAGTGCTTTTACACCGTTAGAATATACTTTGTTTACATTTTCAATGACTAAATTCATAGTAATAATGCGTTTTTGATGCCACAAGATAAGTTATACGAACAAATATAGTGTGTCATTTCATCGGACCTATCCCCCATTGCGGGGGAATTTTATCAACGTTTCGGGTATTTTTATCCAAAAGGCACTTTGAGATTGCTTGAAGGCTGCGCTTTGTTGCAGATAAAAGAGGCACACGCGAGGGCGCGTGCGCTAGCCAGGAATGGCTTACGATCACTTCGTCATATCGACTGCAGCGAAGCGGAATGGAGATATCTCCTGATTACAATTAGAATTTGAGATTTCTCGACGGCGCTGCGCTCTGCTCGAAAAGACGGGAACGATTGCTTCGTCATATCGACTGTAGCATAGCGGAATGGAGATATCTCCTGATTGCAATAAGAATTTGAGATTTCTCGACGACGCAGCGCTCTGCTCGAAAAGACGGGTACGATCGCTTCGTCATACCGACTGGAGCGTAGCGGAATGGAGGTATCTCCTTTTGCAATAAAACTTTGAGATTGCTTGACTACTGCACTTAGTTGCAGATGAAAGGGAAAGGGAAAGGGACACACGCGAGGGCACGTGCGCTAGCAAATGATTCTTAGTACACTAGCAATAGTTCTTAGTACACTGGCAATAGTTCTTAGTACACTGGCAATGATTCTTAGTACACTAGCAATGATTTTTAGTACCCAGGCAATAATTCTTAATACCCTGGCAATAGTTCTTAGTACACTGGCAATAGTTCTTAGTACACTGGCAATAATTCTTAGTACACTGGCAATGATTCTTAGTACACTAGCAATGATTCTTAGGGCACTGGCAATAGTTCATCGGGCACTGGCTTAGGCCCTCGCGTGTGCCTGCTTGTATCAATTGAGGCACGCGTTTGGGAACGTGCGCCAGTATCGGATAACTTCCTTTTAATACCAGAGATATACCATTATAATGCGTAATTTAGTACTGATCTTTATCATAAATATAATAACATCCTAAATACCTGCTATTATGAAAGACCTTTTCTCACAGCATTCTGCAGACTATGCAAGGTACCGGCCACAATACCCCGAAGCATTATACAAATGGTTAGCAGATCAGGTGCCTGCAGCGGATCATGCCTGGGATTGTGCTACCGGCAATGGACAGCTGGCCCGGCACCTCTCGCTCATCTTCAAACAGGTTGAGGCGACAGACATCAGCGCCCAGCAGCTGAAAGAAGCCCCTCAATTGCCCAATGTGCGCTACAGTGTACAACCTGCAGAACAAACCGATTTTCCCGACCACACCTTCGATCTCATTACGGTGGCACAGGCCATACACTGGTTTGATTTCAACGGTTTTTATGAAGAGGTTAAACGTACCGCCAAGCCCGGGGCCTTATTACTGGTGACGGGTTATGGTAATCTGAAGGTAACCAATGTGGTAGACCAGATTATCGCACACCTCTACGATGATATCCTGGGCCCATATTGGGATCCGGAGCGGAAGTACGTTGATGAGGAGTATAAGACCATCCCCTTCCCTTTTACTGACATTAAGGTGCCGCATTTCCCTGTATCGTTTAGCTGGAGCCTGGAACACCTGATTGCTTACCTCAATACCTGGTCGGCCGTTAAACATTATGAAAAGAAACATGGAGAAAACCCTGTGGACAGCATAACGGAAGCCCTTAAACACGCATGGGGTACGGCTGCCGAACATTCAGTGCATTTTCCTTTATTATTAAGAGCAGGCAGAATATAAGCGGCATTGTCCCTATTTTTGCGCATTCAAGACAAAGGCTATGTACCATTTCAGAAACGATTATACAGAAGGCGCACACCCATCCATTCTGCAAAAGCTGCTGGAGACCAATCTCGAACAGCAGGCAGGTTATGGAGAGGATAGCTATTCCATAGAGGCAAAAGCAATCCTGAGGCAAAAAATGAACTGCCCCGAAGCGGTGATCTACCTGATCTCAGGTGGTACACAAACCAACCTGATCCTGATCTCTTCTTTGCTGCGCGTTCATGAGGCGGTGATCAGTGCGCAGACCGGACATATTGCAGCCAATGAAACAGGGGCGATAGAAGCTACCGGGCACAAAGTCATAGCTGTACCTGTAACAGATGGCAAGCTGAAACCTGCTGATATACAGGCAGTACTGGATGCCTATTCACTGAGACCACATGTGGTAAAACCCCGCTTGGTATACATCTCCAATGCTACAGAGACCGGTACTATATACAGTCTTGCAGAACTGGAGGCCCTGTCTGCTTTTTGCAAAGCACATCAGCTGATCTTGTTTGCCGACGGTGCCCGTCTGGGTCATGCCCTTACAGCCGCATCAAATGATGTACGCCTGGAAGATATGGCACGACTGACCGATGCCTTCTATATCGGTGGCACCAAAAATGGCGCTTTACTGGGCGAAGCCCTTGTATTTGGCAAGCCCGAACTGGCGGATGAGGTCGATTATGCCCTCAAACAAAAAGGTGCCCTGCTGGCCAAAGGACGGGTAATGGGTATACAGTTCCTCGAACTGTTCCGGGATGATCTCTACTTCGACCTGGCCAGACATGCTAATAAGATGGCGGCAAAAATGGCGCAGGCTATTAAAGAAAAAGGCTTTAGCTTTCTTTCTGAACCAACTACTAATCAAATCTTTCCGATATTGCCCAAAGCGCTTATTGAACATTTAAGTGCACAATTTGCCTTCTATGTATGGAAAGAGATCGATGCAGATACTGCTGCCATCCGGCTCATCACTTCCTGGGCCACAGACGAGCAGATGGCTGATGCATTTATAGCAGCGATGAACCAATATGTATAATATGATGCAAGATGGCGCACAGCAACTGACCCAATACCTCCGCAGTTTATATTCCATGCCGGAAGACATATTGCAGGAAGGCATTAACCAGTTTCAGGCAGTACAAGTACCTAAAGGCGCATTCCTGTTCCGAGAAGGGATGATATGCCGGGAGCTGGCCTTCGTTCAGCAAGGGCTGTTACGGGCATTTTCGCTCAGAGAAGATGGCCGGGAGCTAAGCTCCTGCTTTGCGATGGAACATGATTTTGCCTGCGATTATAACAGTTTGATACATTCCGTACCGGCATATAAAAGTATCCAGGCAGTGGAAGCCTGCCAGCTTATGGTAATCACTCATCATAACCTACAGCAATTGCAGGATCGCTATCCGGCCTGGCAGCATATGGGCAAGATACTGGCCGACAGGGAATTTATAGAAAAAGAAAGATGGGCCAATCGCCTTCGCCTCGATAATGCGGCCGAACGGTACCAGTATATACTGGAAGAGCAACCGGGCCTGATAAACCGTGTACCGGTACACCAGCTGGCTTCGTACCTCGGCATGACCACCAGGACGCTCTCAAGGGTACGTAAGGCTTTGTGCAGGCCGCAGTAATGAAGACAAATGTCCTTTTTTAGTATAGCACTACCCGGTAGTTTTGACATCTGTATTAAAACATGATTTCATGACAACAGTAGCTCCGGGTGTATACCACCTTCCTCTTTTTTTCGGACATATGATCAATTGCTATATCGCTGATGGTTTCCTGATTGATGCCGGCATACGCAGTTCCTTTCCCAAAATACTCAAAGCGACCCAAGGGCTTCCGATAGAAGCACATGTACTTACCCATGCCCATCCCGACCACCAGGGCAGCAGCCATGCGATCTGCAATGCCCTCGACATTCCTTTATGGTGCAGCGCTCTGGAACAGGAGCAGGCCACATCAGGCAAGGTAACCGGAGAATATCCTTCCCCCCAACACCTTATTCCGAGATGGCAACAGCAATACTGGGCCGGACCAGGACATCCTGTGGCCAAAACATTGAAAGAGAATGATCGGATCGGCACATTTACCGTGATCGAAACACCGGGACACTCCAGCGGACACCTTTCTTTTTTTCGCGAAACGGACGGCACCCTGATCCTGGGTGATGTGGCCACTAATATAAATCTGCTTACCGGCATCCGTGGGCTGCATCTGCCTCCGGGCTTATTCACAAAAGATAAAGAACTGAATATCCGCTCCTTAAAAAAGCTGGCCAGGCTACATCCCCGAACCATATGCTTCGGACACGGACCGGTACTGCACAATGATAAAAGTCAGTTCGAAAGCTTCGCGGCGAAATTGTAATAATTTGTTTAAAATCGTCGTTATCAAGTGTGGCATATCAATTTGTTCTACATTTGAAATACCAAGCACGTAACCCTGACCGATAACACTGTAGCAGAACTGATATGAGCAAAACGACACGTCCGGAAACGATGACCAGAGAATACCTGGATTTTATAGACCAGCACCTAGCCGATATTTTATCCGGCGCTACCGCTGAGATGATGGAACTGAAAGATATTGCGGCGGCCATGCATGTATCGCACTCCCACCTTTCTGATACCATAAAAGAACACACCGGCTACCATCCCTGCCATTTTTATGACCAGAAGATACTGGATATTGCTAAAAATATGCTGCTGAAAGATGCCGTATCTGTGGCAGATATTGCCCGCATCCTTACTTACGATCCTTCCAATTTCTCCAAATTTTTCAAAAAATTTGAGGGCTTGACGCCGGGCCAGTTTCGTAAAAAATATATAACGCTGCAAAATACCGAAGCTAACACCATGACAATGCGGTAAAATGTTGAAATTTTGTGTCTTCAAATCACAAATCAATATGAACAAAATAGCATTAGTAACCGGCGGCAGCCGCGGTTTAGGCAGAAACATGGCAGAGGCATTAGCATCGAAAGGCCTGGATGTAATCATTACTTATAAAAGCAATACTGAAGAAGCAAACAAGGTAGTGCTGGCGCTGCAGGAGCAAGGCGTTAAGGCCCATGCCCTGCAGCTGGATACTGCCGATAGTCAGTCATTCGCTGCATTTTCAGACACACTCAAGGAATCATTATCTACTCATTTACAGACAGATAAAATAAGCTACCTTATCAATAATGCAGGTATTGGTATTCACGCCTCATTTGAGCAGACTACTATGGAGCAGTTTGATCAGTTGATGAATATTCACTTTAAAGGAGCCTTCTTCCTGACCCAGCAACTGGTGTCTACACTCATTGCCGATGGTGGTGGTATCATCAATATCTCTACCGGTCTTACCCGTTTTGCCACTCCGGGCTATGCAGCTTACGCCTCCATGAAAGGCGCAATGGAGACACTGACTAAATACCAGGCTAAAGAACTGGGTAGCCGGGGCATCAATGTAAACATTGTGGCGCCGGGTGCTATTGAAACCGATTTTGGTGGTGGCCTGGTAAGAGATAATAAACAACTCAATGATATGCTGGCCGCACAAACGGCCCTGGGTCGCGTGGGTGTGCCAGGCGATATCGGTGGTGTGGTAGCCTTCTTATGTAGCGATGAAGCGAAATGGATCACTGCACAGCGCATTGAAATATCAGGCGGTATGTTCTTATAAAGAATTCTTATAGCGCGAAAAACAGATCATAAATAAAAAAACATTTTTTTTGTATTTTGGAACAGCCATTGTGCCGGTTACCATGCCGGTATGGTGGCCGTTCTGTTTATCCACCATTTGTTATTCATTTATGCATCATACATTACTCCTTGTTTTAGGCTTACTTTTTGCAGTACTTATGCTGGTCATGCTGGCACAGAAGGTTAAAGTGGCCTACCCAATTTTCCTGGTTATAGCCGGACTGGTCATCAGCTTTATACCCGGTCTGCCACGCATATCGCTGAAACCGGACCTGATTTTTACCATTTTCCTGCCCCCATTACTATATGAGGCAGCATGGTATACCTCCTGGAAGGATTTCTGGAAGTGGAAACGGCCAATCAGCCTTTTGGCCTTCGGACTGGTGTTCTTCACCTCGATGGTGGTCGCATATTGTGCCAACAGCTTCATTCCCGGCTTCACCCTTGCCCTCGGCTTTCTCCTGGGTGGCATTATATCCCCGCCAGATGCCGTAGCTGCTGCTACGGTCTTAAAGGGCCTTAAAGTACCTAAAAGAATACTGACCATACTGGAGGGCGAAAGCCTTGTAAACGATGCCTCTTCCCTGATTGTGTTCCGCTTTGCCCTGGCAGCGATCCTCACAGGTAGTTTCTCTATGCAGCAGGCTACAGGGCAGTTTTTCCTCGTGGCGGGCATGGGCGTACTTATAGGCCTGGCCGGTGCGCATATTATGTATGTGATCCATCGGTTCCTACCCACTAATGCAGCTACAGATGCGGCCTTTACGGTTATGACACCATATATGCTTTTCCTGGGGGCAGAGCAGTTCCACTTTTCCGGGGTAATGGCAGTTGTCAGCGGCGGATTATTTATATCTTTCCGGGCCCATGAAGTGTTCCGCAGTGGCCACAGCCGTATGAATATGCTGGGTGTCTGGACCACAATGATCTTTATTATGAATGCACTGGTGTTTATCCTTATTGGACTGGCATTACCAGATGTGATTGAGGGACTGGGAGATTATTCTATCAAAGATGCCATTATCTATGGATTGATTATCAGCGCAATAGCTATCATATTACGTATGCTGTGGGTATTTCCGGCGGCACACTTGCCACGCCTGCTGAGCAGCAGCATACGAAGAGACCCTTCTCCCGGCTGGAAAGGTCCCCTGATCATCAGCTGGGCCGGAATGAGAGGGGTGGTCTCCCTGGCTACAGCCTTATCCATTCCTTTGTTTATGGACGATAAAGTGACCCCGTTTCCGCATCGCAGCCTGATCATCTTCATTACTTTTGTTGTAATCTTTGTAACCCTTGTATTTCAAGGACTTACATTGCCCTTAATTATTAAATGGACGGGCATAAAAGAGATCGATATCATTGCTCCGGAAAATGAGCAGCAGGCAGGCATCCGCTTCAACCTGAACAAGGTGGCCCTGCAACAGATCAACGAGCACCACAACCATCACCTGGATGTAAATGAATTTTTACGCCAGCTAAAAGCAGAACTGGAGGCTGATCTGCAGATGACCCAGCAAAAACTGGAATCACTGGGTTGTAATATGGATGAGCACGGACGCATTCAATCCTTTAACCATATATTACTGGATCTGTATCATATACAGCGACAGGAATTGTTCCGACTGCGCAGAGAAAACCTGTTCAGTGACAGCGAGATCCGCAAGGCTGAGCTGCAACTCGACCTCAGCGAAATGAAGGTCACCGGCATTAGCCATTAACCTATTTCTTTACGGGTATTCAGATCTATTACAACATTATATGCCAGGGGTGCAAGGATATTATAATCTATTGCACCCCTGGCATATTTGTATCATCCCCTATCCCATACCGTAAACAAGACTGTCCTGTATTTGTTTGAAAATGATCTTATGTAAATGCTAGCAACAATAATTTAATATAGATGTGGAAAAATAAATTATTAGATTGGACTAACTTTTTTATTTTTGCATTAATAAAACAAATTTAGCATTGAAAAACTTCATACAAAATATAATATGTACTACTGGTCTGATGGCCATTACTTCTTCGGCCATTGGCCAGGAAATCGCATCACCAGACAGCCTGAAAAAGGAAAGTAAACAAACAATACTCGACGATGTTGTGGTAACCGGCACCATGAAAGAAGTGTCCAAGATCAATAGTCCGGTGCTGGTCGAGGTGTATACCCCTGCCTTCTTTAAAAAGAATCCTACTCCGAATATCTTCGAAGCCATGCAGAATATCAATGGTGTACGTCCGCAGATCAATTGTAATGTCTGCAATACCGGCGATATCCATATCAATGGTCTCGAAGGGCCTTATACTATGGTCCTGATTGACGGCATGCCTATTGTGAGCAGCCTGTCTACGGTATACGGCCTGTCCGGTATTCCCAATTCTATTGTGGAACGTATAGAGCTGGTCAAAGGTCCGGCCTCTTCTTTGTATGGCAGCGAAGCTGTGGGAGGGCTGATCAACATCATCACCAAAGCACCGGGCAATAAGATACAGGCCAGTGCTGACCTCATGGGCACCAGCTGGCAGGAATACAATATAGATCTGGGCCTGAGTGTACCCCTGGGTAAAAAATGGAGCATGATGACCGGTGTCAATTATTTCAACTACCAGCAGCCAGAGGATAAGAACAAGGATAATTTTACAGATGTAACCCTGCAAAACCGCATTTCTGTATTTCAAAAGTGGAATTACAAACGCAAGGAAAACCGTGTGGCCAGCATAGCCGGCCGCTACCTGTATGAGGATCGCTGGGGTGGAGAAATGAACTGGACACCTCAATTCAGAGGTGGAGACAGTGTATATGGAGAGAGTATTTATACCAAACGCTGGGAGCTGATCGGTAAGTACCAGTTACCGGTAAAGGAGAAACTGATGCTCTCCTTCTCTTATAACAATCATGATCAGAACAGTGTATATGGCACTACCAGATATATGGCATTGCAAAATATCGCCTTCGGCCAACTGACCTGGGATAAGCTGGTAGGCAAACATGATCTTTTGCTGGGTACTGCGCTGCGGTATACTTATTATGATGACAATACTGCCGCGACCATAAAGGCTCAGAAAAGTGTTCTTCCCGGTATATTTCTGCAGGATGAATATACATTCAACAATAAACACAAATTACTGATGGGCTTTCGTTATGACCATCATAATATACATGGTAATATTTATACCCCGCGCCTGGCTTATAAATGGGCAGTCAGTCCGGAACATATTATCCGCGTAAATGCAGGTACGGGCTTCAGGGTGGTGAATATCTTTACAGAAGAGCATGCCGCCTTAACCGGTGCGCGCAGCCTGTCTATTCTGAATGATCTGAAACCGGAGCGGTCTTATAACATCAATCTGAACTATAACCGCAGAATATTCAGCGAACAGGGGCATTTTTACAGTCTTGATATTACAGGATTCTACACCTATTTCACCAACCGCATTGTACCCGATTATGAAACCGATCCGAATAAGATTATTTATGATAACCTGGATGGCCATGCAGAAAGTAAAGGTATAAGTCTGAATATGGATATGAACTGGACCAACGGATGGAAATTCATGGGAGGGGCGACGCTGATGGCCAATACGGTTACTGCTGCAAAAGTGACCAAACAACAGATTCTGACTGAGAAATTTACAGCAACCTGGGCTGTCTCTTATCTGATAAAAGCGGCAAGGGTATCTATAGATTATACGGGCAATGTATACAGCCCAATGAGATTGCCCTTACTCGGCCCCAATGATCCAAGAAGGGCTTACTCAACATGGTGGAGCCTGCAGAATATTCAATTGACCTACAAGCATAATAAGCGTATGGAGATATATGCTGGAGTAAAGAACCTGCTGGACTGGACGCCTAACCGGAATAATCCGTTCATCATAGCACGCAGTCACGATCCCTTCGATAAAAAAGTAGCATACGGCAGTAATGGGCAGGTGATGACCACTACTGAAAACCCCTACGGGCTAACCTTTGATCCAACTTATGTATATGGGCCCAATCAGGGCAGAAGGATATTTGTTGGTCTGCGTCTGCAGCTCGGTGCCTAAGCACCAAACTGCCAGCACCAATTTTGCATTTCCTTGAAGACGGTTCCTGCTACGGCAGGATCCGTTAAATTCAGATCGTAGCCTGCTGCAGACAGCGGAAATAAACGGTTATAGCATTTAGTATTATTCAGGATTACCTGGTACGCACCGGCCTGATTAAAGGGTACCACATCATCGGCTTTGCCATGAATTAATAAAGTAGGTATTTTCTTCGGATAAAATCTCGGACTTGCATCCAGGTAGGCTGCAGGAACGCCCGTACCCAAAACGTATGGCTTACCGGTAATTGCTTCCAGCTCCTTTAATTTGCCCAGAGCTATCATATTACTCAGGTACATATCATCCGTCAGATCACTTGGTGCAGCCAGTGCAATAACTGCTTTGATCATGTCATCGTAGTTATACTTATGTGTGTATAACAGTGACATATGCCCTCCAGAGTTCATTCCTATTAAAACATAACCACTATTACGTATACCCCATTCTTTACTATGTGCAGTAATGTAATTGATTGCATTGTGTATGTCTTCTACTATATTCTGGTAATGCACACTTATAGTATCTGCATTGCGTACATTAATATTAATGGCCGCAATGTTATTGCGCAGAAAGCTATCCTGCCAGCGGGTCATTGTTTCTTTTCCTCCGCTCGTCCAGTAAGCCCCATGTAACAGGATCACAACAGGTGTATTCCCTGCCCTGCCTTTAGGTAGACACACATCCATCCTGTGAGCCGGATCCGCCCCATAAGCAACATCATACTGTTTCAATTCATCCAGATTCGGATTTGCAGAAGGATTGTTTAAAGATATACTCTTTTCACAGCTCAACATGAACAAGCAAGCAAAAAGAGCAGAGAATACTAAACGAAAGTTCATTTAACAAAAAATTTGGATGTAAATATAAGGAGTTTATGACATAAAGCACAATATGAATATAAATACCTGAAACATTCTTTGTATATAATCTGTTTACAAAACCAAAAGCGCCCTGTTTTCAGGGCGCTTTTGTGTATGGGCTATTTATTTGTATGGTATTGCTTGTATTACATTACCTGTTGTGGTAGTCTTGTCTTGAGTATATACATAAAAAAGAGACACCCTTCAGTTATGAAGGGTGTCTTAAATAAATATGGCAGCTACCTACTTTCCCGGAATACACCAGTATCATCGGCCATGATGGGCTTAACTACTCTGTTCGGAATGGGAAGAGGTGAACACCA
>NZ_SAIQ01000003.1 GCF_004118155.1 Edaphocola flava | reverse complement strand
ATGCGCGGTTAGTACTACGATGACAATTCAAGTCAATAATAATACCATACCAACCTTCACTCAAGTGCCCGCAATCTGCGCCAGTGCTAATTTATCAGCTCTGCCAACAACTTCGACTAACGGTATCACCGGAACCTGGTCACCTGCATTGAATAATACGGCTACTACTACTTATACCTTTACACCGAGTGCGAATCAATGTGCAACTGCAACTACGATGACGATTACGGTTAATCCGGTTGTAACACCAATGTTCACGCAAGTGCCTGCAATCTGTGCTAGTGCTACGTTATCGGCTTTGCCTACCCAATCGACTAACGGTATCACTGGTAGCTGGTCACCTGCCTTGAACAATACGGCTACGACAACATATACTTTTACGCCGGGTGCGAATCAATGTGCAACTACAACTACGATGACGATTACCGTTAATCCGGCTGTAACACCAACCTTCACGCAAGTGCCAGCTATCTGCGCTGGTGCTACTTTATCAGCTCTGCCAGCAACTTCGACTAACGGTATCACCGGAACCTGGTCACCTGCATTGAACAATACGGCTACGACTACTTATACATTTACCCCGGCAACTGGTCAATGTGCGGCAACTGCAACGATGACCATCACTGTCAATCAACCTGTCACACCTGCTTTTACCGCTGTGTCACCGGTATGTATCGGATCGGTAATTGCTCCATTGCCTACGATCTCTAACAATGGCATTAATGGTAGCTGGAGTCCCGCATTGGATAATACGACCACCACAACCTATACCTTTACGCCTGTAGCAGGGCAGTGTGCCGGTACGGCAACAATGACTATTGTGGTGCAGCCTCACCCCTCAGGTAACCGCCAGGTAACTATATGTGCCGGCAGTAGCTATACATTTAATGGTGTGGTCTATACTGCAAGCAATCATACCGCAAAGGATACTATCCCTAATCCGGTCGGATGTGATAGTATTATTACGCTTGATCTTACCGTATTGCCAGTGAATGCGATGGCAACGGTGCAAACCCTGAATGGATGCGGGTCTATTGTGTTTAATGGGGTAACCTATACTCAGAATACGCAATTGAAGGATACTATACCAAACCAGTATGGTTGCGATAGTATCTACAGGATAACGCATATTGTGATTTATCCGCAAAACGGAATAGCACGCAGCATAGATACAGTCGGCTGTGACAGGGTAGTATACAAAGGGAAAACATACTATGAAAATACCATGCTGAAAGATACACTGTACACCGTTAATGGTTGCGACAGCCTGTATCTTACAGTGAATGTACATGTTGAAAAAATGGGGCTGACCTTGTCCGTTGAGCCGGAGCAGCCTTACGAAGGAGAGTATTTTACCTTAAAGACAGACAATACCTCCGGCATTGCCTATGAGATCGTATCCTGGAGTCCTGCAAATTTATTTAACGATCAGTACAACAGGATGCAGCAGCTAAAATTAAATCAGGCTACAAACATCAGTGTCGTAGCAATATCTGCTTCGGGTTGTATGGACACCGCAACGATTGATATTAATCTGAGACCTTATCGTAAAGATGTAATGATGCCGAATGCCTTTACGCCAAACGGAGACGGCAAGAACGATGTTTTTGCACCCGTACTGGCATTGGACCGTAGCTATAATATGGTTGACTTCAGAATATTTAACCGCTGGGGTCAGGTGCTGCATTCCACATCTAACATCAATAGCGGATGGGATGGCACTTTCAAAGGTGCACCACAAGAGCAGGGTGTTTATTATTACACGCTTACGATATACTTTATGGATGGATCCAAACAGGCCTTTAAAGGAGACCTGATGCTGATCCGCTAATTGTGGCAGATAGCCAATGAATATAGTTAGGGATTATGTATCATGCATAATCCCTAACTATTTTAATCATATAGCAAAAAGCAATACAGAATTAACATTTACTATTGATAATACATTTTTTTGGGAGAACCCGGATTTTTATTTTTGTATTGAAGTAAATGAAATAAACCGTGATCGGCCGGTTAGCCGCTAGTTGTATTATATGAATAGTAGCAACACAACGCTTCATCTGATCTGGTGGGCGTCTTTAAAAGTATCAGAAAAACTATTGCTAAGCAAAAAACACAATATCAGTTTTATTTCAGATAGCGTTATTTGCGCCATGTGGGAAGCAGAGGGGAAACCAGACTTAAGATAGTTGATCAAACAAAATATAAAAGCACTTCTAAACAGAAGTGCTTTTATATTTGATGCTTACGTACGGTATTTTATTGATGCTCTTTTTTCTCTCCCGGGAAAATAATTGAGGCCAATACAGATAAGATAAGCACACCACCCACAATAGCCAGTGATATCGGAGAGGAAATATGTACCCATGGAGCGATCAGCATCTTAATACCAATGAAGGTCAGAATGATGGACAGTCCGTAAGGTAATTTGCTGAACATGTGAATAAAGTTGGACAGCAGGAAGTACAATGATCTCAGACCCAGTATCGCAAAGATATTTGAGGTATACAGGATGAAAGGATCTTTAGAGATTGCAAAGATCGCAGGGATAGAATCCACCGCAAACAATACATCGGTAAATTCTATAACAGCAACCACAACTAGCAGTGGAGTAGCCATTTTGATACCGTTTTGGACAGTAAAAAATCGATCACCCACATAGTCATCACTTACTTTATACAATCTTTTTACCAGTTTCGCTCCCGCAGAGTTGCTGAAATCTTTTTCCTCATCATTATCTCCGCCACCCCAGGATTTGATCCCTGCATAAACCAGGAATAGTCCAAACAGTGCTAGTACCACATTGACCTGTACATTCTGTCCAAACAGGTTCATCTCCGGCAGGAAAGTAATATTGATGATACCGACACCTGCAAAAATGAAAATTGCACGGAAAATCAATGCCCCAATGATACCCCAGAACAAAACTCGGTGATGAAGGTTACGAGGTACGTTAAAATAACTAAATACAAGGATGAAGACAAATAGGTTGTCTACTGACAGCGCTTTCTCAATCCAGTATGCCGCCTGGAACTGGGTAAATTTTTCAAGGGCTATTTCATGGCCGCCCGCATCCTGATTAAAAACCCAGTATACCACTCCGGAGAAGATCATTGAAAGGGATATCCAGACAATACTCCAGATGGTTGCTTCCTTCGAAGATACCTCATGACTTTTTTTGTTGAAAATGCCCAGATCGACCAGTAGCATTATCACGACAAGGATAGCGAATCCCCAGACAAGACCGGGGTGTTTGGTAAGAATGTTTGTGTCCATTATGAGAATGATATATGAGAATATGTAAATGATGATGGCAGATATACGTTGCCGGAATGCTGATATGCAAAAGTGCATATACAGCATTCCGGCAGGAAAATATATGCTAAATGTTTAGACGTAGTTTTTGATGATGCGCTGTATCGTTTGTCCCATAAACTTATCCTCTGTGGGGTCACCTATGGCATCGAACTTCCATTCTCCGTTGCGTTTGTATAGTTTCGCCATAATAAGTCCCGCTTTACCGGCATAGCTTGGTTCAGCGGCTACATTATAAGTCGCAAATACAGATTTTACCTGTGTAGGTGTTCCTTCAAACATCCTGATTTTAGCGTACGGAATCTGTGCGAAATCCTCTTTGCCTACATTATTTAAGAAAAAGAAAATCTTAGATACATGAGCTCCTACACGGGATAAGTCTACCGTAATGATTTCATTGTCCAGACCATCATCTCCTCCCTGGTCTCCCTGTAAATCGTCTCCGGTATGTTTCATGGCACCATCATTGGTCATCAGCTTACCTTTAGGCAGACCAAATTGTTGTAATACCGATACATTGTACAGAGGAGAGTACATATGATCGCATAATTTATTATCCTCGTCAATCAGGATGCAACTCAGGTCTAGATCCACGCTTACAGAACTGGAGGACATGCCTAAAAATCCTTTTTTCTGTATTGCGCCCCAGTTAACCCCTACGCAAAAGTTTACGAGTTGCTCGCCGGATTCCTTTTTTAAATCTATTTTTTGTCCTTTTTGTAAGTTAATGGCCATTGTAATATAATTTTTAACTATTATTAATATTTAAATTTAACATAGTCCGCAAGATATTGGTCTGTGCATCTACACTTTGCAGATGTTCCATAAAATCTACGGCAGATATTGTTTGCAGGTACTCTTTCAATAAGCTTTCCTGATCTGTTTTTAGTTCGGTTTTTACTTGTTCAATCCTGGATTGAAGGAGCATATTACGTTCATTTAATTCCTCTGACAGCAACCTGTTTTGCCGGGTATTACCTGCGATATTGATGCTGTTTAACTGCTGTTCAGTTGCCATAAAGAACGTTTTATCCTCTACACAATATATAAAGAGACCCTCATCCTGGAAAATGCTGAATAGCTCGTAAGTATGCTCCGGGGCTTTAAACCCGCAGAGGAATCGTACTTTAAACTGCTGTATATTTAGTTTGCCCAGTAGTTTCCGTTCTATGATGACATAAGGACGTTTATATACCTTTGCCTGCCTCTCAATTTTTCTCAATAATGTTTCCTGCGCAACATCCAGTTCGCGGTAATAGCTTTCTCTGTACCGATAGGTAAAAGCAGCCATCTCAGACCAATCGAAAAAAGAAATATTGGGCTGTTCTGCTAATTGTGTATAAACACATTTCAGGTTTTGAGAGGCTTTGGCGCTATAAAACTTTCGTTCCAGTTCAAAATTATCGGTATCTTCTGTTCGGCCTATACGATCTATATACTCCTGGTTGAGCAAAATCTCGTTACTCAAAAGGCTTACCTGTTGTTCTTTTCCTTTTTTTATCTTTTGCAATAGCTCTATAAGGCTATCAGTATATTGTAAATGAAAGAGCTCCAGCTTGTTGATGTCCAGTTCTTTACGATCGTTGAATGTTTGGTGAATGAGCTCAGTACGGATATAGATCGATACGAGGTTGATTTGTTGAAAAAAGTTACCTAATAGCTTTAATCGCACTAACCTCCTCGTACTGTCTTTAATGATTTCGTTAAACTGTTCCTGTTCCGCACTATGCTGCATGCACCATCCTGTTTTAAATATGAGCTACACCTTTTCTCAGTTCGGTTTCCAGGTTTTGTAACTCTGTATCCAGTACTCTTCTTTGCTCAGTGCCTTTTTCCTGTATTTGTTTTACCTCGTTCAGGGTACTAATCAGTTGTTGGGTAGTGCTGCGTAAAGTATCTAAAGATACAATTGTTTGCTCATTCGCTTTGGCCACGTTACGGGCATTTTGGCCCAGCAGTTCTGCATTCTTTCTCAAAATATCCTCTGTAGTGCTAGAGATTTTCTGTTGTACTTCTATACTTTGCTTCTGACGATTCATGGCAATTGCTAAGGATAACTGATTTTTCCATACCGGGAGGGTAGTGGTCAGGATAGTCTGTGCCTTTTCCGCTATTGAGACATTATTATTCTGCACTAACCTGATTTGCGGCAGAGATTGCAGCATGATATAGCGCACTACTTTCAAATCGGCCATTCTACGATCCAGTCGGTTTACAAATTCTCTTTTATCTGCGATCTGGTAATCCTGAAAACGCTCCGGGGCACTTTCCATAAGGCTCAGATCGGCAATGGCTTCCTTGTATTTCAGGTTACCCGCAATTATCAGGCGTTCAATTTCTTTTATCAACTTGAGGTTGCCGTCAAACATGGTTTGCAGCATAGCATTATCCTTATTGGCCGTAATCACCCCAGCTTTTACCTTATTACTGATCTTATCAATATTTGTTGCAATAGTGTCGTATTTTACCAGTATCTTCTCTACTTTAGAGACTAGCATGCCTAGTAAAGGAATTTTTTTCAATGCCTTTTTGAACGAAGACTGTTCCAGTTCATCAATATCAACATAGTTCAGCTCGGTGAGCAGGTTGTTAATCAGGGTACCAATTTCGCCTGAGTTAGATCCCCGGACACTTTTCAGAAAACCGTCACTTTGTGACGCGATGGAATTTTGTATTTCCGATCCAAAATTGATTACCGAGGAGGCATCATTTTCATTGATGCGACTGGCCAGTTCCTGGTAAGCTTGTAATTCCTGCGATGGAATCTGCTGCAGGTCTACATTGCCTTCCTTATCAATAACGGATAATTGATTATTAACGGATTGATCGGACATTAGTGTACGTTTTTAGAGTAAAGGGAATAATATGGATTAAGCAAAGATATTTACATAATCCTGCAGACCGCCTTGTTTGCCGGTACCTACTGCTTCAAATTTCCATTCGTTATTACGCTTATAGATGCGCCCAAATTCTACCGAAGTTTCAATAGAGAAGTCTTCGTCCAGTTCAAATTTCATTACCTCAGACTGACTGCTTTCGTCGATCAGACGGATAAAGGAATTTCTTACCTGGCCGAAATTTTGTTTTCTGGCCCCGGCTTCGTGTATTGTCACAACAATAATGATTTCCTGGGCACGGCTATCTATTTTTGAAAGGTCAATCACAATTTGTTCATCATCACCATCACCTGCTCCAGTAAGGTTATCTCCCTTATGAATAACGGCATTGTCTGGTGATTGTAGATTATTATAGAATACAAAAAAAGATTCGTCTAAAATTTTACGATCCGCTCCAACAATGAATAAAGAGGCATCCAGGTCAAAGGCGCCGCCGGTAGTGGTACTGTTGGTATCCCAACCCAATCCTACGGTGAACTTTGGCGCATTAATAGTCTCTCTTTGTCCTTTCTGAAGATTTATAGCCATTTTTATATAATTTTTTTAGTATACAAGGTTTGAAATTGGATGTTTTATTTTACTTAAATTAGTAAGATACGCTTCTATAAGATGGTACTCATTTCCGATTGCCATATTATATAATAATTCTATGAAATCAGGTGTTTGATTCCGGATAAAGTTATCAAATTTTTTTGTATCCGCATTTAAAATGTATTTCGTGATTCTGGTATTAATCTGGAATCCAGGATTTTGTACAATATCATTCAAATCATCCAAATTCTTTACCTGGTAATAGTTTAAATAGTTTTCTATTTTAGGGTGAATACTCAAATCCTGCAATTCTGCAAAGTATAATAACCACGCATTATTGTCTATACCATATTCTTGAGACATTTTTAGAATCATTTTTTCATGACTGCCCGTGATACGGATATCGTCCAGGAATATCAGCGTTTTGTTCTTGATGAATTCTTTGTCGATATGAAACTTATCATTACCAATCAGTTTCATGCGTTGTTCCGCATCCAGTGCGCCATAATCTTCTTTATAGGTAACCTTGCGGTGAATCTTGGTTTTTTGTACTACCGGAAGGCCATTAGCCGCCAGCCAGCGGTTCAGACGGTTGACAAAATGAATCTTCATAGCAAAAGTAGCAGTTGGTATGAAGGCGAAGGGGCTGGAGATAACGACCAGCTGGCCAATATCCTTTTGTCGGCGTAAACATTGATCGATGAAGCCTTCGGCCAATTCTGTTCCATATTTTTTGGAGACAGCACCATCACCAAATTTAAAACGGCTGTATTCGGAAGGGTCAAAGCTGAAGGTATCTTCGCTAGTGACCATATGCCTGGAGTATCGTTGTATATTCATGTTGATCTCAATTTTAAAGTTGGTGTACTAAGAAAGTTTGAAAACCTTGAGCACTGGCACCAGCAATATCTGCCCGTGGGTTATCCCCTATATGCAGAATGTCTTCTGGCAAAATATTTGGATGGTAGGCTCGCGCCTGTTGGTGCATGAGGGTAAACATTTCCGGATTCGGTTTAGATACACCCGTTTCGTCTGAAAAAAGGTGAAAATCAAACAGGTCATTTAACCCTATTTTATTGAAGACCTTTCTTAGAGTGCAACCCTTAATGAACGCAGTATTACTCAATACATTTAAAGTGGCTCCGCTCACTTTCAGCTGTTGCAATACATCAATGGTGTGTGTTGCATATAACTGCGGAGGGTATTGTAGTACCATGGCTTCTACAGCATCGTACAATTGTACAAGATCCAATTGGCAAAAGTCGGTCTTCGGGTCCAGCTCATATAGTACCATGAGGTACATTTCCTCCGCTTCAATATTTTTCCCGGTTTTTTCATTGATCGCATTACACATATCATCCACTTTTCTGAAAGCCTGTGTTACGGCTTCCAGCGATTTGCCTGAAGGGTTATAATACTGATAGAAAAAATGTGCTCTTTCCGGTTTGAATTGCGGATGTGAGCGGATCAGGGTCAGCCAAAGATCGAAAGAGTAATGGTCATAGTGCTGCTCCTGCAACAAGTCTTCTAAGGTTTTACTGATTGCTATATTCATAAATGCCGGGAATAAGTAGGCTATGGTTCGTTTCTATCGCGTACAAAAAGGAGCATTAATCCTTAAAATAAGCTTATGATAATTGGTATTATTATTCATGCATAAAAATATAAGGGCAATATGCCATCATATTTTTTATTGTCCAAATGAAAAAATCGTAAAATTTCCTTAAAACGCAGTATAATCTCTTCTTGAAAAGTTGAGTCTGAGTCCTGAATAAAGGTAAGTTGTTTGTTGGTCAGGTATAATCTGCTGCTCTACGGTATATCTGCGATGTGCGCCGCCCAGATCAAAGTACAGGCCAGGTGCGATTTCATAGCTGAGGTTCAGACTCAGGGACATGCCCGTAGCCTGAAGGCCGTTGATCATATTTACGCCGTACAAAGCCGGAACGTCTTTATTATATGCTTTAGACAGGTCATTTCCGTAGTTGACATTGCCGGTATCGATCCCTTGCTGGTATAACAGCGCTTTAGCCTGTATATTCCAGCGGGCACCCGGACGGTAATTGGCCATCAGCACCAGCTCCCGGAAGCCGGCACCTAAAGGGTGGGCCAGGGGCAGGTTGTTGTTGGTGAAATTGGAGGCAATATAACCCTGGTTATTCCGGTCGTAATGCTGGAACGTATAAGGACGCAGTACATTCACCTCTGCCTGCAGGTCAAGGTTAGGTACCGTAAAAGCATCATAGTAGTTTACGCCCAACTGTCCGCCCCATTTGTTATGCAGGTAGCCGTTGTTGCCGAAAAACTCTTTTGCCGTAAATTCATTGATCAGGAATTGTCCGTACAAAGCCAGACCTTTAGCTGGTATAGCCTTGGCTCTTATACCGATCGCCACTTTGTCCGGACTGCCCAGACTGCGCTCAATGGCACGGTAGAAGATCATCGGATTCATATAACCGAGCTCGAAATGATTGCTGCGGTTGAAGACCACCATTTCATACACACCCAGGTTCAACCAGGACGTAATGTTGGCACTCAGGTGATGAGCTGTGGCATATTTATATCCGTAACTGTTATCAGTAAGATCATTGCCCGGTATATGCTGATCCGGACTAAGGCGCATGTACAGGTTATCATACTGCAGTTTCCATATTTTGGTATGCAGGTGCACATAAGCAACCGGTGCCGAAAAATCAGACAGGATAAGGCTTCTGTACCCGTCACCGATTTTCTGGTAGTCATAGCCTGCTGCAATGGAAACATAATCCTTTATCAGGCTGGCACTGATCTGACCCGTAGGTAACCAGTACTGGTATTGTCCCGGTGCTGTTTGTCTGAACTTATGTACTCCTATCAGTGTATTGCGCCGGTCGTTATATTGCTGATAAAAGCTTACCGGCTCTTCATATACATAGCGCAGATTGAAGTCTGCGCCGATAATATTTTTATAAGTAGCCCGCAGTTTAGCGCCGGCAGTAAAATACTGTTTGTATCCTTCACCGTTTTCCGATCGCTCGTATAATCCCTGATAACCCAATACAGGGTTTACACTCAGGAACAAGTCGCGGCTGTTATGATAGATGAAGTCTGTTTTTGTTTTGTAAAAGGTATTCATCACAGGCATCCTTGACCGGATAGCCCCGTCATGATCTTCCGTAACCCATTCTCCGTTCTGCCCCAGGTAACGGCTCATTAGTCCATTATCAGTATTGCTCCATCCGTTACGGAGATTTTGTTGCTGCGCTTCTTTCAGGAATGCCGCAACATCTTTGTGCTGTAGCGGTTGTACAGCAGTATGTAGTTCATCAGATAATTCGCCGGACAAGGCCTCGATTCGGCTCAGGTAAGCAGCAGTGCCATCCTGGATATCTACCCGGCCACTCTGGGCAGTAGCCTCTACGGCAATCCCCAGGCTCAGGCAAGAAAGAAGTAAGCTGTATTTCATAGTCAGAGGTTCTGCCTTTTTGTAAAAGATGCAATTTACAAAGAAAACCGACGACTTGCATTAAATTAAAGGAGCCAGTGAGATAAGACATAGATCAGCAGTCCGACCAGTCCGCCGACTATGGTACCATTAACACGTATAAACTGCAGATCCTTACCGACTTCCAGCTCCAGCTTCTCACTCAGATCCCGTCCCTGCCAGTTACCTACCGTATTGCTGATCAGGTCGCCCGCCTTATGGCGATGCTTCATGATAGCCTTATAGGCATTGTAACGGATCCAGTTGTTGATCTTGTCAATAATAGCCTCATCAGACTGGAATGTATTGGCCAGATCATCGATCGTTTTGATCATATATAACTTCAGGCCGGAGTGTTCATCGTCCAGTCCTTCCAGCAGGCTGTCTTTAATGCTCTTCCAGATATCCGCAGCCATAGCATCCGTTTTGGCAGAGGACAACAGGTCTTCTTTCAATAGCCTCAGTTCATCGTACCATTCCGTTTTTACTTTAATGTCTTCAGCCAGCTGTAATAATTGCTGCTGTATATCCTGTCGTACCTTATGCTGTTTATTCTGTTCTATTTCTTCAAAATAACGGCCCAGACCACTGGTGATTTTTTTTGCGATCAGGTTGTCTACAAAACCCGGGATCAGCATAGAGCTTTCCTGTTTTACCCGGTCTTTTACCAGCGATTCATTCTCGGCAATATAGGTCTTTAACTTTCCTGCAATAAACCCCACCACCTTTTCCTGTGCCCCTTTTTCGACCAGGTAGGTAATCCCATTTGAGAGCAGCAGGTTTACATTCAATGTATGGATCAGTTCTTTTCCCTTGCGGGCAATAAGGTCTGCAATAAAAGCATCATCCAGTTCTGTAATGATCTTGCGCAGCCAGTGACTGATCTCGTCCTGCAGCAATTTTTTATGCTGGGGTTTCTGCAGCCAGTCGGCTATGTATTGCGCAATATTGAGGCGGCCGATATAAGGACGTATATTTTCTGCGGTAAGAAAGTTGTCTACAACAAAGTTTCCGAGATTGTCGCCAATGCGCTGCTTGCTGTTTTCGATCAGGTTGGTATGCGGTATACGAATGCCTAAAGGATAGTGGAACAGGGCCGTTACGGCAAACCAGTCGGCCAGTGCACCCACCATTGCGGCTTCTGAAAAGGCTTTTACATAACCCAGCCAGGGCCAGGACTCATGCTTAAGTAATAGGGTGGTGGTGATAAAGACCGCTGCCATAAGCAGGAAGAGGCCCGTGGCAAAAAACTTATATTTACGGAGCTGTATGCGTTTTTCTTCGTTGGTCATAGTTTTTTGTTTTAGAGAAATCGCAGATGATATCAAGAAAAAAGCCAAAAGCCTTCAGGCTCCTGGCTTTCGTGGATTAATCTTTGTTTTCGATGTTCCAATGATCAAACAATAAGTTTAAATAATAGTTTTCTGTTTTGGTGATGATGTTGTCAGCCTTTGTCAGTTTTAACGCAAACTCAATAAAGTCCAGTCGTTCTTTTTCTGTGGCATCATCATAAAAATCGTCCATGTACTGCAGGAAATGATTTTCCCAGTCTTCTGGTTCCAGCCTGCTGATCTTGTCCATTTCCTTGTCGAGGCTGATGTGAAACGGGAATTCTTTAACCAGGTATTCCCGGATGATCATATCACCTTCCGGATTAAATTTAAAGTCAACAGCAGAAAGGATCATTAACAAGTGGTAGCCGGCAATAGTCTTATTCGTTCGTTGGTGTTGCATAATTAGTAGTAGAAATAGGAGTAAATCGGTGTTTGGTTTTTATATAAAGTTGTTCATGATCAGGTCAAGATCAGTATATTTCAGGTCAAAGCGTTTGGCGATATGCTGGTTCGTTACCATACCCTTGTACAGGTACACTCCGTTACGGATACCCGATTTGTTTTTCAGCAGGTAGTCCACCCCGCCTTTGCCGGCGATATCCAGCACGATCGGCATCAGTACGTTACTGATCGCTCTTGAGGCCGTACGGGCTACACCGGAAGCAATATTGGGTACACAATAGTGAATCACATCATATTTGGTAAATACCGGGTTATCATGTGTGGTAGGACGCGAGGTTTCTACACAACCACCACGGTCGATGCTGACATCAATAATGACAGAGCCGGACTTCATCATACCCACCATCTCTTCAGTAATCACCAGTGGTGTTACCCCATTGATAGGCTTCAGCGCACCGATCACTACATCAGCTTTCGGGAGCACTTTCTTCAGTTCGTTAGGGTCAATGACAGAGGTATACAGGCGTTGTCCTACATTATTCTGCAGGCGCATAAGGCGGTAGATAGAATTGTCGAAGATCATCACATTGGCACCCAGCCCCAGAGCTGTACGGGTTGCCGATTCGCCCACAATACCCGCACCGATCACAACGACCTGTGCCGGCGGCACACCGGAGATCCCCCCCAGCAATACGCCCACACCACGGTTAGAAGTGCTCAGGTATTTAGCCGCCTCAATAATGGCAGAGCTACCGGCAATCTGGCTCATAGAGCGCACAATGGGATAGGTGCCGCTATCGTCCTTGATAGAATCAAAGGCAATGGCGATGATTTTTTTATTGACCAGCTGCTGCATCATCCCTGCCTTTAGAAAGGGCAGGTGTATAGGAGAGATGACAACCTTTCCCGCTTGCAGCAGGCAGATCTCCTCTTCCGAAATAGGCGCAGATTTGATCACAATATCAGACTGGAATACCTCGGCCTTATCATAAGCGATTTTGGCACCGGCTTCACTGAAATCTTTGTCGGAATAATAGGCATGTTCGCCCGCATTATGTTCTACCACTACCTCATGTCCGTTCTGGATCAGTACAGATACTGCATCGGGTGTTAATGCAATCCTGTTTTCGGAAAAAGTATCTTCTTTTGGAATGCCAATAAAGAGCTGTTTCTTTCTCGGAATTATTTCGATAGTCTCTTCTAAAGGGATGTACGAAAATGAAGAAGAAATTTTTACCCTGGTAGACATAATTTATGTAAGTGTATTAGGGATTAAAAGTAAGGTTCTGTCTGTAATATAGCAAATATTTTATGTAAATTTAAATTATTTACAACAATTTGTTTGTCGGTAAAATAATACCTTCGCAAGACACTAAAGACTAGTCCCTTTGCTCAAATTAACCCAAAGCCAAAAGCTGCTTCAGAAACTGTCGCCGCAACAGATACAATTTATAAAACTGTTGCAGGTGCCCACCGCGAACCTGGAAGAAAAAATTAAAGAAGAACTGGAAGTTAACCCCGCTTTAGATGTGGGAGCAGCACCCCAGGAAGACGATCCGTATCACTTGTCCGATCAGTATGATCAGGATGGAGAACCGGTATCGCAGGAGTCCTCCGGAGAGGATGGCCAGACCGAAGATATTTCGGATTACCTGATGGACGAATCGGATAATATGTCGGACTATCACGTGCGGGAGCATGGAGATGACGATGATGACAGCCGTGAAGTGCCCATCCGGGAGGAATCGACTTTTCACGAATATTTACTAAGCCAGGTTGGCCTGCTGGATCTTACAGAAACCGAACAGCAAGTGGCAGAGCAGGTGATCGGCAGTATAGACGATGACGGCTATCTGCGCAGAGATGTCATGAGCATAGTAGATGACCTCGCTTTTAACCGGAATATATATGTTACAGAGGCGGATGTTAAACGCATCCTTAAACTCATACAGGAATTTGATCCTGCCGGTGTGGGCGCTTCTGATCTGCAGGAATGTCTTTTGCTGCAGCTGGATAAAATGACCGGAACCAATGGTGCCGCCAAAGTGGCCAAAGTAATCCTTACCGACTATTTTGAAGAGTTTACCCGCAAACATTACGACCGTATACGCCAGCATTTATCGTTGGATAATGAAGCCTTCAAAGAAGCTATACAGGTTATCCTGAAATTGACACCCAGACCGGGCATTGCCTTCTCCAATGGTTCAAAAGATAATGGATATATCATTCCCGATTTCTTTATCCATAACAATAACGGAGTGCTGGAGTTAACCTTAAACTCACGTAATGCGCCAGAGTTAAGGGTTTCGGAAGAGTATAAAGATATGCTGAAGACATATGAAGACGGCTCGCTGAAAGACAAAAAACAAAAAGAAGCGGTAATGTTCATCAAGCAGAAAATAGATTCTGCCAAATGGTTTATTGATGCCATCCGTCAGCGCCAGCATACATTATTATATACCATGAAAGCGATTATGGATTACCAAAGGGAATACTTCCTTTCCGGCAATGAGTCGGCTTTGCGTCCTATGATCCTTAAAGATATTGCTGATAAGATCGGTATGGATATTTCTACCGTAAGCCGTGTGGCCAACAGTAAATATGTACAGACCGAATATGGTACCTTCCTGTTGAAATACTTTTTCTCAGAAGCCATTACGACCGATTCAGGAGAAGAAGTATCTACTTACGAAGTGAAAAACCTGATACAGGATTTCGTCGCTAATGAAGACAAGCATAGTCCGCTCTCTGATGAGAAACTGATGGAAATGCTTTCAGAAAAAGGCTTCCAGGTGGCCCGCAGAACGGTAGCCAAATACCGCGAGCAATTGCATATACCGGTAGCCCGGTTAAGGAAGCTGGCATAATCAGATAAAATTCAAAAGTAAAAAGTCAACATGAGGTAACCCGAATCGGATTACCTCATGTTGACTTTTCAATATTATCCAGGACCAATTTATAGTGTCGGGGCTTTTAAATAAGGACCCCAAATGAGTCTTTTAGATTTTACTTTAACTGAAATCCGCATGTAGTAACCTATTTTCTTCGTCCTTTTGTCCGGCAACAAAAGGACCAAAAATGCCTTTGTTTTCATCAAGGCGATTGCATAGCACCGCCATTTTGTACCGTTGCGTGCATTGATCGTCTGAGCTTAACGTGTGATCCGTTCGCTGCTCAACGATCGCAGCTCCACTTCAAAATGGCTATCGCTGTGATGAAAACCATAAGCGATCCGTACAGAACAGATCGCTTAGAAAGGCCTTATAAAGGCCGGCGTTCATAAAATCATTGGCTCGGTCGATAGAGTTGCAAACCACTGTCTGAGCGCAGCGAGTCTGGTTTGCGACCGGCCGACACATTGATTTTTAGCCAGGGATTTATACAGCCTTGATTTTTTGGCGGTACCTTTTGCATCAAGGCAAAAGGTAGCAAAAGATATAAATAGACTATTTAAATCATAATATTAGTTTTTGTTTCCTTTAAGTGGATACTCAGTTTACTTTATATATAATACCTGTTCTCCTTTATATACTCAATCACCGCACCGGGTACCAGGTATTGGATGCTTTTTTCGCTTTTGATCTGTTGACGGATGAAGGTTGAAGAGATCTCGATTAAAGGGGCCTGTAGCACTAATGTGTGCTCCGATAACTTTTCCGAAACAGGATATTGCGGGCGCTGGTATACGATAACCTGGTATTGTTGCAGCAGCTGCTCATAATTCTTCCAGCGTGGGAGATTCTGGTAGCTGTCGCTGCCCATGATTACCGAAAAACGTTCATGCGGAAATTTTTCCTGCAGGTAAGTGAGCGTATCGATCGTGAAAGAAGGGCGGGGCAGGGTGAATTCTATATTGCTCGCCCGGAACTTGGGATTGTCCTTAATGGCCAGTTCCACCAGGTGCAGCCGGTTATACTCATTCAGCAGGCTACTGGCAGGCTTTAGTGGATTATGCGGCGACACCACAAACCATATTTTATCCAGATCAGTATTTTCAATAATATGGTTGGCAATAATCAGGTGTCCGGTATGAATGGGATTAAAGCTTCCGAAATAAAGGCCTATATTCACGTTAAGGAGTATTTTAAACAGGTTCTTGAGTTGGAGCCAGCTCTACCCATATGGTCGCTGCTTCCGCTTTTCTGATGCTCAGCACATAGCCGGCTACATTTATTGCCATAGGATCACCCATCGGAGCTATATGATCTACCATGATCATGTGGCCGTCCAGGAAGCCCATTTCCATTAGTTGCACCAATGAATCGCTGGCATCAATACGCCGTATGATCGCTGTTTGTCCTTTTTGTAATTGGGAAAGGGGTGTTAACATACAACACAGTTAATTTTCGCAAAATTACGGCTATTTGCCCGCACAGCCAATCGCAAATTGTAAAAAATGTTCGTAAAAAAGGTTACTTTCGCAGCTCATACACACTAAGTTAACCTGAATGAGTATTCATCATAATTATGTAGCCATCATGGCCGGCGGTATTGGCAGCCGGTTCTGGCCGGAGAGCAGGCAACACTTGCCCAAACAATTTTTGGATATTTTAGGTACTGGTCGCACGTTTATTCAAGAGACATACAAGCGTTTTAAAGATATTTGCCCTAAGGAGAATATTTACATTGTTACCCATCACTCATACGAACAGCTGGTCCGAGAGCAGATCCCTGAGATCGATCCGGCCAATATCATAAAAGAGCCTTATCGTAAAAACACGGCACCTGCTGCAGCTTACGTTACCTACAAATTAAAGGCACTTGATCCCAAAGCAAACATTATTCTGGCTCCGGCCGATCACCTGATCCTGGATCAGCGCAATTTCGAGCTGACTGCATTTCAGGGGCTGGATTTTGCTGCTAAAAATGATGCAATCCTGACTTTTGGTATTCAGCCTACACGCCCCGATACGGGTTACGGGTATATTCAATACCAGAAAGATGATCTTCAGGACGGCGTAAGCAAGGTAAAAGTATTTACAGAAAAACCCGATATAGAACTGGCCCGTGTATTCCTGAAATCAGGCGACTTTGTATGGAATTCCGGTATTTTTGTATGGAATGTGCAGACCTTTACCAAAGCCTTCAAAGTGTATCAGCCGGAAATGGCAGAAGTATTTGAGCAGGCAGCGTCGGCATATAACACGCCGAAAGAATATACCGTTATGGAACGCCTGTATACCCAGTGTACCAATCTTTCTATAGACTATGGTCTGATGGAAAAGGCGGCAAATGTATATGTGATCCCATCCAACTTCGGTTGGAGCGATCTCGGTACATGGGAGTCGGCTTATGAGCATTCCGAAAAGGATTACCTGGGCAATGCTGTAACCGGTGGTAATGTAATGGTGGTTGATGCATCTGAATGCATGATCAAAACATCGAAAGATAAACTGGTTGTGGTACAGGGCTTACAGAATTTTATCGTGGTCGATACGGATGATGTATTGCTGGTATGTGAGCGCAGTAAAGAACAGCAGATTAAGGATTATGTAGCCGAGGTAAAGCGCAATATCGGTGAGCAATACTTGTAAAGTATTGTTACGGAGAGATGGAATAAAGAACGAAAAATAAACAACAATATATACAATGCTTCCTAAATTTAAAAGAGTTCTCGTAAAGCTTTCTGGAGAATCGCTGATGGGCGATAAAAATTATGGACTGGATTCCAAAATGCTGGCCAGCTATGCACAGGACATCAAAGAAGTGGTGGAACTGGGTGTGGAAGTCGCAATTGTGATCGGAGGAGGTAATATCTACCGCGGGATGAACGAAAAAGAAACCGGTATTGAACGTGCACATGGAGATTACATGGGTATGCTGGCCACCGTAATCAACGGTATGGCTTTACAGGCATCTCTGGAGAAGATCGGTGTAAAAACACGTTTGCAGTCTGCACTGGTCATGGACCAGGTAGCAGAGCCGTACATCCGTCGTAAAGCCATCAGACACCTGGAGAAAGGTCGTGTAGTAATCTTTGGTGCCGGTACCGGTAATCCATACTTCACTACCGATACTGCTGGTTCCCTGAGAGCGATTGAGATTAATGCCGATGTGATCCTGAAAGGTACCCGTGTAGATGGTATCTATACAGAAGATCCGGAGAAAAATCCTGAAGCTACCCGTTACGAGAGCATTTCTTTCGATGATGTAATTGCCAAAGGTCTGGCTGTAATGGACCTGACTGCATTTACTTTATGTAAAGAAAACAACCTGCCGATTATCGTGTTCGATATGAACAAGAAAGGTAATCTGACACAAGTAGTTTCCGGCAAGAATGTAGGAACTATCGTAAATAAGGGATAAACTTTTAGAACGATATGACAAAAAAGGACCGTTACCAGTTCGTGATCGATTATTTTTCAGAACATGCACCAGATGCAGAGACTGAATTGTTTTATGATAATCCGTATCAGCTGCTGGTAGCGGTTATTTTATCGGCCCAATGTACCGATAAGCGGGTCAACCTGACCACCCCGGCCATCTTTGACCGTTATCCCGGCCCGGAAGCCTTGTCTGAAGCCACTTTCGACGAGCTGTTTCCCCTCATTCGCAGCATCAGTTATCCGAACAATAAGACCAAACACCTTATAGGTATGGCCCAGATGCTGATTCATGATTTTAATGGTGAGGTACCGATGACGGTAAATGAATTGATTAAACTGCCGGGAGTAGGGCGTAAGACCGCCAATGTGATCACCTCTGTGATCGATAACCAGCCCAATATGGCCGTAGATACGCATGTATTCCGTGTGTCTGCAAGACTAGGGTTAACTACCCGGGCCAAAACACCACTGCAGGCAGAACTGCAACTCATTAAATATTTCCCCAAAGAACTCATACACAAAGCGCACCACTGGCTCATCCTGCATGGTCGCTATATATGTCTGGCCCGTAGCCCCAAATGCGAGGCATGCGGCCTGAAGTCAATCTGTCTTTATTATAAAAAACTACAAAGCGCTTAACGCAATACTATGGACAAACTGGATTTAGCAAAACACTATAAAACCTATTATACGGCTAAATCTAAGCCGGAGTATATTCAGCTGGATGAAGCGATTCCTTATTTATCTATTCTTGGAAAAGGAGACCCTTCCGGCCCCGGATTTGCATCAGATATACAGGCCATGTATACGACTGCTTATGCCCTTAAGTTTAAATACAAAGCAGAAGGCAAGGATTATGTAGTGGCTAAATTAGAGGGACTCTGGTGGTATGATGAAGCAGCTTTTGAAGGTTTATCTATCAAAGAAGCATCGGTAAAGGTGCCGCGCAGTGAATGGAATTACCGTTTGCTCATTCGCCTGCCGGAGTATGTAGACGGACAATTCCTGGAGCAGATGAAACATGGACTGGCAGCAGAAAAGGCCAATCCGAAGATTATTGATGTACACTATTTTACCCTTACCGAAGGGAAATGTGTGCAGATGTTACATGTAGGACCTTTCAATAAAGAACCAGAAACGCTGGAGGTTATGAAAACCTTTATGGATGCTGAAGGATTGGGCCGTAATGGGCTGCACCATGAGATATACCTGTCTGACCATAGAAAAACAGCTCCCGAAAAACTGAGAACAATTCTGCGGGAGCCGGTTAAATAGCATTATTAACAATATTCGTCTTTAAGAGATGTCTCCGCTTCGGTCGACAAGACGAAGCGATCTTTTTCGTCATTTCGAGCGGAACGTAGTGTAGTCGAGAAATCTCAAATGTGATACTGGTATACAGGCTATTACATTTCTATTCCATTAATCAGGAATTGACCTAAAATATAGACTGGGCAACGGTTTTGATGTTATCACTTTTACCCATAGAGTAGAAGTGCAGCGCAGGCACCCCTTTAGCCTTCAGCTCTTTGCATTGCTGAATACTCCACTCAATGCCCACCTGCTTCACTGCCTGGTTGTCTTTACATTTAATGATCTCCACCACCAGGTCATCCGGCAGATCTACCTTAAAGCGATGCGGGATCATGCTCAGCTGACCTTTGGTCGCAATCGGTTTCAAGCCCGGTATAATCGGTACCTCGATACCCGAGGCGCGGCATTTGTCTACAAACTGGAAGTACTTGTCATTGTCGAAGAACATCTGCGTTACGATATAATCCGCACCAGCTTCTACCTTTTGCTTCAGGTATAAAATATCCTGCTGCAGGCTGGCCGCTTCCATATGCTTTTCCGGGTAGGCGGCTACACCTATGTCAAACGAAGTAGGGTTACTGTTCTCCAGGTAATCGTCAAGATACTGTCCGTCATTCATAGATTGGATTTGTGTTACCAGCTCATGTGCAAAGTTGTGGCCATTACGCTCCGGACGGAAGTAAATCTCACTCTTGATCGCATCACCTCTTAAGGCCAGTACATTGTCAATGCCCAGAAAGTCCAGGTCGATCAGGAAGTTTTCCGTATCTTCTTTATCAAATCCTCCGCAAAGAATATGTGGTATGGCATCTACCTTATATTTACTCTGTATGGCAGCACAGATACCTACCGTGCCGGGGCGCTTACGCACCACTTTCTTTTCCAGCAGTCCGTTAGGCTTCTCGAGGTACAGGTACTCTTCACGATGATAGGTTACATCAATAAAGGCCGGGTCAAACTCGATCAGATTATCGATAGTATTATAAATAGATTGCACATTGTCTCCCTTTAGCGGAGGCAGTATCTCGAAAGAGAACAGCGTATTACCTTGTGCTTTCCTGATGTGTTCCGTTACTTTCATAATCTTGTTTAAACAGTGTTTTTAATCGGCAAGGTTAGGGCCCAGCCATTTTTTTGCTTTAGACAGTTCTATATTTTTTCTACTGGCAAAGTCTGCCAATTGATCTTCCTTAATACGCCCCAGGCCGAAGTATTTACTGCCTTCGTGTGCGAAATAATACCCGCTTACACTGGCAGCAGGCCACATGGCCAGGCTTTCGGTAAGGCTTACCCCAATGCGCTCCTCAACCTGCAGCAGTTGCCAGATGGTCTCCTTCTCCAGGTGATCGGGGCAGGCAGGGTAGCCCGGTGCCGGACGTATGCCTTTGTATCGTTCTTTAATCAGGTCCTCATTGGTCAGGCTTTCTGTAGCCGCATAACCCCAGTCCTCCTTACGCACCTTCGTGTGCAGGTATTCAGCATAAGCCTCTGCAAGACGATCGGCCAGTGCCTTCACCATAATAGAGTTATAATCATCGTGCTGCGCCTCATATTGGGCGGAGAGTACATCGGTACCGAATCCTGCCGTTACACAGAAGCAACCCACGTAATCCTGTATGCCGCTTTCTTTGGGAGCTACAAAATCGGACAGTGCTATATTAGGTATGCCAGACGCTTTTTTCGTTTGCTGCCTTAAGGTATAAAAGGTAGCCAGGGGTTCTTTCGTTTCCGGGTCCTGCACTTCAATATCATCATCCTGTATACGGTTAGCCGGGAAGATGCCCCAGACTGCTTTTGCAGTAAGCAGTTTGCGGTCTATAATGTCCTGCAGCATTTCCTGTGCATCCTTAAACAAGGCCGTGGCCTGTGTACCCACCACTTTGTCGGTCAGGATATCCGGGAATTTGCCATGCAGGTCCCAGCTGCGGAAGAAGGGAGACCAGTCGATATAGGCCTTCAGTTCTTCCAGCGGCAGCTCTTCACTTACCTGAATGCCCAATGTATGCGGTGTCGCAACAGTCGTTTCATCAAAGGTCAGTTGCAGTTTATTGGCACGGGCATCAGCAAGGCTCAGATAATCTTTCTGTACATTATGGTTCAGGTAATTATGGCGTATACGCTCATTTTCTTCCTTCACTTCCTTACCGTATTCGGCCTTCCGGTCCTGACTCAGGATACTGCTCACCACATTTACCGCTCGGGAAGCGTCATTGACATGAATGACCGTATTCTGATACTGTGCGTCAATCTTTACCGCAGTATGCACCTTAGAAGTCGTTGCGCCGCCAATCAGCAGAGGAATGTTCAGGCCACGATGCTGCATTTCGGCGGCTACGTGCACCATTTCATCCAGGCTGGGTGTAATCAGGCCGCTCAGTCCGATCACATCAGCGTTTTCCGCAATCGCCGTCTCCAGTATCTTTTCCGCGGGCACCATAATGCCCAGGTCTATGATCTCATAGTTATTACAGGCCAGCACCACACTCACAATATTTTTGCCAATATCATGTACATCGCCCTTTACCGTTGCCATCAGCACTTTACCGGCACTGGGCCTGGTACTGTCTTTTTCTGCTTCAATATATGGTTGCAGGTAAGCTACCGCCTTCTTCATCACACGGGCCGATTTTACTACCTGCGGCAGAAACATCTTACCACTGCCAAACAGGTCGCCCACCAGGTTCATCCCCGTCATCAGGTATATTTCTATTACCTCAAGCGGACGCTTGCTTTGCAGTCGTGCCTCTTCGGCATCTTCCTCTACAAATTTATCTATACCATTGACCAGCGCATAATTGATCCTGTCCTGTAGAGGCATGTTGCGCCAGGCCAGTTCTTCCGTTTTATCTTTCTTAACGGCCTTATTCTGTTCCGCATATTCGATCAGTTTCTCCGTAGACTCTTCGTCCCGGTCCAGCATCACATCTTCGATCAGTTGCAGGAGATCTTTGGGTATTTCATCATACACAATCAGCAAAGCCGGGTTTACAATACCCATATTCATACCCGCTTTAATGGCGTGGTAGAGGAATACCGAGTGCATGGCTTCCCGCACCGTATCATTGCCCCGGAAAGAGAACGATACATTGCTGACCCCGCCGCTTACGCCTACCTGCGGATAGTTTTCCTTTACCCATTTCGTAGCCTCGAAAAAGTCCAGTGCATTGCGACGATGCTCATCCAGCCCGGTGGCTACCGGGAAAATGTTCAGGTCGAAAATAATGTCGGTCGGGTTGAATTTTACCACATTGACCAGGATATCGTAAGAGCGCTGCACGATCTCCAGTCTGCGCGCGTAGTTGTCGGCCTGTCCCAGCTCATCAAAAGCCATGACGATCACTGCTGCGCCGTAGCGCTTCACCAGCTTTGCCTGGCGGATGAATGTTTCTTCACCTTCTTTAAGGCTGATGGAGTTGACAATCGCTTTACCCTGCAATACCTGCAGACCCGCCTCCAGGATTTCCCATTTGGAGCTGTCGACCATGATCGGAATACGGGCAATGTCGGGTTCGGCAGCAATCAGGTTCAGGAAATGTACCATAGCCGTCTTGCCGTCCAGCAAACCGTCATCCATATTTACATCCAGTACCTGTGCGCCGCCCTCTACCTGGTCGCGGGCAATATCCAGTGCTTCGGTATATTTTCCCTCTTTGATCAGGCGCAGAAACTTCTTGGAGCCCGCCACATTTGTGCGTTCTCCTATATTGATAAAATTACTTTCAGGGGTAATGACCAAGGCTTCCAGCCCACTTAATTTCAAATGCTTCATGAGTGTTTTGTGTCGTTTTAGTGAGCGGCTTCCGTCTTACGGGGAGCATAACGTGCAGCCAGATCGGCCAGTGCACGGATGTGCTCAGGGGTAGTGCCGCAGCAACCTCCGATGATATTAATAATTCCTTTCTCTAAATAATCGTGTACCTGAGCTGCCATCAGTTCCGGTGTCTCATCATACTGACCAAATGCATTGGGCAGGCCCGCATTGGGGTAGGCCGATATGGCAATGTCTGTGTTCTGAGATAAGATCTCCAGGTAGGGGGCCAGCTGACGGGCACCCAGTGCACAGTTAAACCCGATGCTGATCAGCGGGAAATGCTCCAAGGACACCAGGAAGGCTTCTGGTGTCTGACCGGATAACGTACGACCCGATGCATCGGTGATCGTTCCGCTGACCATTACCGGGATATCTATACCACGCGCTTCTTTCACCTCTTCTATGGCAAAGAGCGCTGCTTTAGCGTTCAGGGTATCAAAAACCGTTTCTACCAGCAGTATATCCGCGCCACCGTCGATCAGTCCTTCGATCTGTTCGGTGTAGGCCTCCTTCAGTTCGTTGAAGGTAATGGCCCGAAAGGCGGGGTTATTGATGTCGGGAGATATGCTGGTGGTTTTATTGGTCGGACCTATGGCACCGGCCACGAATTTTATACTGCCCGGATGTGCTTGCATATAGGCGGTACAAGCTTCTTTCGCCAGTTTGGCCCCTTCCACATTCAGCTCATAGGCCAGTGCTTCCATGCCGTAATCGGCCATGGCTACTGTTGTAGAGGAGAAGGTATTGGTCTCAATTATATCGGCTCCTGCTTCCAGGTATTGGTAGTGTATCGTGCGTATGGCATCGGGCTGGGTGAGGGATAGCAGGTCGTTATTACCTTTTACCGGGCTGGGCCAGTCTTTGAAGCGATCGCCACGAAAGGCCGCTTCATCGAATGGATATCGCTGTATCATGGTACCCATGGCACCATCCAGCACCAGGATGCGTTGTTTTAATAATGATTTTATGGTTTCTGTAGTATTCATGATCAATGTTAAATAGTAATGCCGTACGGGAATATACTGCAAAGCAAAAGCCGCAGGATATGATCCTGTATCGAAAAAAGTACCGCGTTGAAAATGAAAAAAAGAAAAGCCGGGTTGGGCTAATTGAGACGTATTATCTATCCGCATTTGGTAGAATGTAGCACCTTCTTTATACAGGATAAAGGGTTGCTAAGGCTTCATCGGGTCTAATCCCTCTGCCTTTCTTGATAACACTTTCAAACAAAGAACTGCTGCAAATATATTATAAAGAATGATTATGGCAAATTTATTTTGCAAGGGGAATATAAAAAGATGATGGTATTACCTGAACCTGGGGTGGGCTAAATGGGCACACGCGGGGCGCGTGCGCCGGTGAGGAAGGTTAAGATGTTCTATCGTTATTTCAAGCGGAACGCAGTGTAGTCGAGAAATCTCCCCTGGATTAATGAAGCAAAAGGAGATATCTCCACTACGGTCGATATGACGGGAAAAAAGGGATTAAGGATGTATGATGTCAGTATAATTCGCTCTGGCAGCGTAGAATTTTATACTGACGACAGAATAATGCACTCTGATGGCTTAATAATGCATGCTAACCGCAAAATAATCCTTTCTGACGGTGTAATAATTCGTTCTGGCGGTATAGCATTGCCCTCTTACTACATAATAATGCGCTATGATAGCTTCAGAATCTTTTCTGGTGATGCAATAATCCGTTCTGATGGTGGAATAATTCGTTCTGGCGGGATAGAATTTCGTTCTGAAGATCTAATAATGTGTGCTGGTGGTATAGGATTTCATGTGGGCAGTCTTAACTGCTGATGTATAAAAGACAATGCCCGGATGATTATTCCGGGCTTTATTGTTATTTTAAACTCTTGTAGTTGAGCTATATGCGAGTGTCAGGTGATGATTGGAAGGGAACCGTTTGAGGATATGTAAGGTGCACACGCGAGGGCGCGTGCACCAATGGGGGACAGATATGGCTATAATCATCAAATGTCTCTAAATACTTTATAAACTATATAGTAAATTTAATGATGCTGTATATTTACAGGATATAAAAAGAGGCCATTTTAGACCTCTTTTCTTTTTTTCTTACAAGAAGATATTCAGTTAACTTAATAGGGTTATAAAAAATGAATCGACAAGTGATAAAAACAACAACAATATTTATACTCCTAGTATTGTTCTTCTTTTCCTGCAACGGACAAAAGAGAAATGCTAATTCGGGATATTACGGTCAGGTAAAGAAGGTTACCTCTTATTCTTGCTCAGTAAAACAAGGGAAATTACCTAACGATACCGCTGACTACGACATGAAAGCTACGGCAATCTACGACAGTCTGGGTAATAAGTTGGAAGACTGTGAACTGTACAAATCACATTATAATACAGAAATTTTGACCATATATTCCGGGACAGGAAAAAACAGGACATATAAAACTAAAACTATTTGGGGAGCTGATAGCAGCATAGTGGAGAATACTTTCAAATACATTTGGAAAGATGATTACAACTTTACTGTAATTTCTAAAAACCAGAATGACAGCCTTGATCTTTCTGCTACAACTACCTTAGATAGAAAATTCAGGACTGTCGAAACGATCTATAAAAGTCGGGGAAAATTTGCAATGAAAGATGAGTTTAAATACAGCGGAAAATACGAAAAGGCACTAAAAAGAACGATTGATGAAGGTAAAAGTGATCGGGTAATCTATACAGTAACCGTAGCGAAAGAGTTTGACGATTACGGAAATCCTATAGTAGCTTATTGCTATGATGATTCTGCAAAAGAACACTTGACAGCCGTTGTTTTTTATAAATATGATTATTATGAAAAATGAAAACAATAAGCGATCTGTACAATACAGATCGCTCCAAAGGGACTTATAAATCCGGCGTTAATAAAATCATTGGCTCGGTCGATAAAGTCGGAAACCACTGTCTGAACGAAGTGAGTCTGGTTTGCGACCGGCCGACACATTGATTTTTAGCCAGGGATTTATACAGCCTTGATTTTTTGGCGGTACCTTTTGCATCAAGGCAAAAGGTAACCATAACAAGAAACTCGAGGAAAAAGGTAAATCTTTGTTTCCTGTAAGCGGATACTCAGTTAATATTACATCAAAAATATTCTTCTCCCCAACCAACCTCAACCGCCTTTCTCCCGTATTTAATCCCGCTTTTCTCACGTTGTCATAATCCCCAGCAATAAAAAAAGACCACCCTTTAGTGCATCACCTGGACGGTTCTGTATCAAACTATTTCGTTCTTTATTGTTTGAGCAATATGTTCCTGCTTTGGCTTTGATCGGCCCATAAAACCTGTACAAAATATACTCCGGCAGGTATTTGCTCTAATGTAATCGTAGATGTCGTTGCCGTCTGCATCAATTGTCCCAGCTGGTTGTAAAGGGCTACCTGCTTTAAGACCTTGCTGCCGGATATAGTGTATTGGCTGCCTGCCGGATTGGGGTAAATCCATACCGGTGTGTTGGTGGATGTTGCCGGCAAAGAGAGGGGCTCATCACAATGATCCTGACGAGGGTTGTCGGACGAACTGCAGGGGTACTGGTAGGTGCTTTGTGCATGGGCAAAGGTTGGCGTATCGCTGTGTACTAAATTATGCATACCACCGGGCATAGATACCTGTGCATTACTACCATTGCCCAGGGCTACATCACTGCCTCCTGTGCTGCCGTGAAATACATAGTCACATAGTGCATCGAACAACCTGTAATAAGCATAGTAATCCAGGGCATCAAATGCCGAATTGTTCGGCACCACATGGTTAGCTGCATATATATACCCGTTGATCGTGTCGGAGGGTACCCGCAGGTAATCCTTTTCCGTAGCGGGAATGCTGATCGTGTTGAAGATATCATTGGCCATGCGGTGATCATTGGTAGCATCATCTTCATACACAACCGTCAGCAGTTTTACATCCGCGGGGAACGATTGTAACTGCTCCTGGGTGATATTGTAGGCATACCATTGTGCCATAGCCATAATAAAACGGCCCGAACTGCCCCAGTGCAGCGTGTTGAAGCAATAATAAGCATTGGCAAAGGAAGCACCACCACCAAAAGAGTGCCCCACAAAACCGACCCTGGTCGTGTCGATGATGCCCGGGTAGTCACGGGCGGCTTTGGTAAAACCCGCCAGCAGATTGGCATATTTAGGCTGTACGCTGCCCAGGGTCTGGTAGGGAACAAAGACAACAGCATAGCCTTTGCCAGCTGCAAAATGGAGAAACCCGGAAATATTAGCAGGATCATTGCCTCCAAAGGCATGACTATACATTATGGTTGGGACGGGAGCGGAGATACCTGCCGGATAATAAATAACGATATCGTGGCCGGGAAAATTCGGATTGTCGAACGATTGTGTGGCTACTGAAAAGGTGCCATCCATACCATAACCGCTTGCCGGCTTGGGCACAGGCCCGGTATATGTTTGTCCATAGACATGGAGTAGCGGAGCGGTGAGCAGGGCAATAAAGTAAAGGAGTGCTTTCATACCTCGTATTTAGCAATTGTAGACCATAATATGCTGTTTCGGTTTAATTAAAGATGCAAAATAAATGATGTATTGTGTATTTGTAATCATTGTTTTATATGGGTACTTAGCCTCAGCATGAAAGGCTGCTCATGCAGGAATGATAAGGATTAAAAAAAGGTTTGCACGCGCGAGTCGCTAAAACACTACGCACAAAATTGTATATTTAGCTAAAAATAAGCTGTTATGGAACCAAAAGAATATAGCAACGGGGAGCTGACCGTGATCTGGAAAGCGGAAAAATGTATTCACTCCGGGATTTGTGCGAAAACCTTGCCTAAGGTGTACACCCCAAAGGGGCGGCCCTGGATTCATCCGATGAATGCAAGCACAGCGGAACTGAAGGCACAGATTGAACAATGTCCATCTGGTGCGCTGTCGTATCGTTTAAACAATCCGGATGCTTGATGAACTGGTTGCCCAAGCATTAATACAATTTAGGTATTTTATGGTGGAAATTGGTTTTTGATAAGCATGTTGGTATGTTCATTAATCAATTAGACGACTATTTTACTATTGCTCAGAATATAAAAAAGGACCGCTCCCTTTGGTATATCACCGGGAGCAGTCCTGTATCAAGATGAGTACTGTAACTATTTTTTGTCTTTGCCTTCGCTTTTGTGTTCTTTCTTGTTATGCGTTTCATCATTGCCTTTGAACTCCTGTTCTTCGCCTTCGCGGCTGTCCAGTTTGTCTTTGTTCTGCGGGCGTTTGTTGTTGTCCGGTGTCTGCGGATTGGCTTGTGGCACCTGATTGTGGTTTTGGCTGTTCGTTTTCATAAATTTCAATTTCAGGGGTTAAAAAAGGAAGTTTTGTTTAATCTTTTTTGGAGGTGCTTTTTTGCTGGCAGTCTTAGGTGATTTTGCCAATAAATACTGGTATAGATATAGCACCTTTGCATTAGTATTATGAAATTACAAACAATTTAAAGTGTAATGTGTTTGATAAACACAAGATTAACAGTACAGGCGATTAAAAATTACTTTATTAACTTGCCTTTTGAATAAACGGAACGAAATGGAGATCAATCATAGCGTACAGGGCAGGATAGGGACTTCCTGTCAGACAACGATTACAGCAGGCAGAAATAAGATTATCAGCGATGAGCCCATTGCACTGGGTGGCAAGGAAGAGGGATTTAATCCCTTTGAGTTACTGGCCTCCAGCCTGGCGGCCTGTACCTGCGCTACTTTGCGCATGTATGCCGATCGCAAGCAATGGCCATTGACCGGGGTAGAAACGGAGGTCTCCATTACCCGCAGTGATAGTACCACCACAACAATATTTAACCGACACATAAAACTTTCGGGTGACCTGGACGAGACGCAGAAGAGCCGTATACTGGCCATTGCCAATGCCTGTCCGGTACATAAAATTCTCTCCGGAACGGTGGAGATCCAGACGAAAATGGATTAATGAACATCCAGTCGCCGAGGGACTCGAAGAAACAGTGTGCTTATACTTTTGTATCATTCGATTGCCTTAGGTTACGATCCGTACAAAAGTACAGATCGCTCAAAAGGCATTATAAATCCGGCGTTAATAAAATCATTGGCTCGGTCGATAAAGTCGTAAACCATTGTCTGAGCGCAGTGAGTCTGGTTTGCGACCGACCGACACATCGATTTTTAGCCAGGGATTTATACAGCCTTGATTTTTTGGCGGTACCTTTTGCATCAAGGCAAAAGGTAGCAATCATAAACAGAATTATTTAAAAAGGGGATAATCAGTTACAATTGATTATCCCCTTTTTAAACGAAGCCTCTAAATAATATTTACAGGTTCTCCATGATATAAGCTGTCAATTTCTTGAACAGGTTATAGCGTGTATAGCCGCCATAGATACCATGATTTTTATTGGTATAGTAGAAGGCATCAAAGTCTTTATTGGCATTCACCAGTGCATTGGACATTTCCGTAGCATTCTGCAGGTGCACATTATCATCAGCAGTGCCATGTACCAGCAGGTACTTCCCTTTCAGGTTTTTGGCCATACTTAATGGCGCATTATCATCATATCCCTTTGCATTTTCCTGCGGCTGGCGCATATAACGCTCTGTATAGATGTTATCATAGAAACGCCAGTTGGTTACCGGTGCTACGGCAATCGCCATTTTAAATACTTCCGGTGCTTTCATCAGGCAGGTCGTACTCATGAATCCGCCATAGCTCCAGCCCCAGATACCAATACGGGCGGCATCTACATAAGATTGCTGTGCCAGGTATTTAGCCACTGCGATCTGGTCATCACTCTCGTATTTCCCTAATTGCAGGTAGGTTTTCTTTTTAAATGCTTCTCCGCGGCCACCGGTTCCGGTACCGTCTGCTACCACAATGATATAGCCTTTCTGTGCCAGCATCTGGTGCCACCAGTAGTGATCCAGCGTATTGTGGTTCACCACCTGCTGCGATCCCGGACCGGAGTACTGGTACATCAGTACCGGGTACTTTTTGCCAGCATCAAAGTTTGGTGGTTTGATCATATAGGCATTCAGCGTATCGCCATTACCATTAGGGATACCCATAAAGGTAACCGGGCTGGTCTGGTACTCTGCCATGCGTTGTGTAAGCTGTTTGTTCTCTTCCAGTACGCGTACCGCTTTTCCGCTCTGATCCACCAGAGTGAATACCGGTGCGCTGTTGGCCGTGCTGTATTTGTCTACGAAGTACTTAAATCCGTTACAAGGCATGATGTCATGCGAACCAATGCCTTTACTTAATATTTTTGGTTGTTTGCCGTTCAGGCTGATGACATTAAAGGTATTATTGATCGCCTTATCAGTAGCGGTATAGTAGATTTTATTGCCTTTCAGATCCACGCCCAGTAAGTCTTTTACCTCATTGGTGCCGGTAGTGATCGGGCTTAATTGCTGTTTGGTCCAGTCCCATTTGTACAGTTGGTTATAGCCGCTGCGCTCTGAATTGAATACAAAAGAATGATTATCGTTCAGGAACGTCAGGTTATCATTGATCTCCAGGTATGCAGGATTAGACTCGGTGTAGATTACTTTACTCTGGCCGTTGCTTGCATTGGTCAGTAAGAGGTCCAGTTTATTTTGCAGTCGGTTCAGGCGATAGATACACAGCTCCTGCTCATTGTTACTCCATTTAATGCGGGGAATGTACTGATCTGTTTCTGTACCGATATCGGCAGTGGCCGTTTGTCCGTTTGCCAAAGTATAGGAATAGATCTTTACAATAGAATTGGCTTCGCCGGCTTTAGGGTATTTATAGCTATAGTTTCTGGGATATTCCTTGCCCTCATAGTATGGAATTACATATTCCTTTACCGCACTTTCATCGAATGAATAGTAGGCCAGGAAATTGCCCATCGGAGACCATTGGTAGGCCTGTGTAAACTCAAATTCTTCTTCATACACCCAGTCACAGTTACCGTTGATGATCTTATTATGGGCACCATTGGTCGTTACCGCAACTGTTTTGCCATTGCTCAGGTCTTTATAATACAGGTTATTCGCCTTTACAAAAGCCACTTTGCTGCCATCCGGAGAGAACGATGCATGCAATACTTTATCTGCATCCAGTTGTTGTATCGATTTCGTTTTAAGGTCGAAAATGTAGACATGGTGCAGCACAGAGCGTCTGTATATATTCTCAGAACTGGTCAGTAGCAACATCTTCTGTTCGTCTGCACTAAACACAAATTCATCCACATCCAGTGCCTTGCCCTCAAAAGTATTGGTTGATTTTTCAAACAATGTGCGCAGTTGCTTATTGCTTTTCATATCAAATACGGAAATGTTGCCATTCTCCTGCTTTACATAGCTGGTGCCGTTGTTCAGTACATCAAAACCCGGTACTGATGCGGCTTTAAAGCTGCCTTTCAGAAGGATATCATCCAGGGTAATTTCTTTTTGGGCATAAGTATGCGTATGCAGGCACCATTGTGAACCGGCCAGCAATAACATAGTTTTGAACAGATGCTTCATTCTTAGAAGTGTTATAATGAGAGTATGTAGTATTTATTGTATTTCCGGCGCGTTAGGATCTTCCTTGAATTTCTGGTCGGCAGTATTTGCGGCCGTTCCGGTAATGCCGCCGCTTACGGCAAATTTCATAGCCTCTGCAGCATTCATCCCCTCAACCGGGCGTATATTATGTGCATCAGTAACGATTACCCAGCCAGAGATGGCATAAGAGTGGGGCAGGTAGACCGATACCTTATCCGGCAGCGAGACAAAGTCCATATCGCTCTGGGTCAGGAAGCCGATGCGCCAGATCTCCGGTTCGTTCTGGGTTTTGACCCATACCGGGTTATTGAATTTCTTTTTATCTCCGACAAACGATACCATCACGTCTTTGATAGCGGTATAAATGAATTTAATGCCGGGTGTATTTTCCAGCATATGTCCGAAGAGATCTACCAGGAAGCGCCCGATAAAGAAACGGGTACCCAGTATACCAATCAGGGTAGTGACCGTCAGGATCAGTATAAACACCAGCCCCGGAAACTCCTGTGACAGGCTGGGTATAAGGCTGTCTACACTGGTAAAAATATACCAGATCACGGCAACGGTTACACTGATCGGTCCCAGAATGACCAATCCCTGGAAGAATGCCTTCAGTAAGAATTTGCCAAGGTTTGTATCGGATTGAGACATGATTAAGCGTTTTGTAAATGGGCCTGCAATACTGAAGCCCTGATCCTCCAATGAGATTCGTTAAATATACAAACTCCTTTGGAAATTACCAGTACCTGCGGCGATTTATGCAATACACCATAACGATGCGCGATCTCATCAGAGATGTCGCGGTAGCGGAGCAGGTCGAGGTAATAAGCCTCTGTATCGGCTGTCTCCAGCTCATCGTAAGTATCTGCGCTGATATTGCAGCGGGTACTGTGCTTGAATATAATCTGCAGCTGATCCTCTGATGCCAGGTCAATAGCATCGAGCTGGCTCATTTCAGTAAGCGGTATCCAGTTCATAAATTGTTCAGGTTATTATACCAGTTCGGCTTCCAGATCGTAATCATACGCCTTGGTAATGCGTACAGTTACAAAGTCACCAACCGGCAGGTCTTCTTCCGTATTAATGATTACTTCATTATCTACCTCCACACTGTCAAATTCTGTACGGGCAATGTATCTGCCTGCCTCGATTTTATCGATCAGCACGCGGAACTCTTTACCCACATATTCCTGGTTTTTGGTGTAGGAGATCTCCTGCTGCACCTCCATGATATCCTGTGCCCTTCTTTCCTTCTCTTCACTGCTCAGGGTATCTTCCAGCTCATAAGCGGTAGTATTCTCCTCATGTGAGTACGTAAATATACCTACGCGCTCAAACTGCATTTCTTCCAGGAAAGCCTTCATTTCTTCCACATCTTCCAGCGTTTCTCCCGGGAATCCGGTGATCATCGTTGTACGGATGGCAATACCAGGCACCGCAGCACGGATATCCTGTATCAGTTCCACCATTTCTTTTTTGGTAATCTGGCGTTTCATAGCCTTCAGCATATTATCACTGCAGTGTTGCAGGGGAATATCCAGGTAGTTACAAATATTATCGTATTTTCTGATTACCTCCAGCACATCCATCGGGAATTTGGTAGGGTAAGCATAGTGCAGGCGTATCCATTCCAGGCCTTCTACCTGAGCCAGTTGTTCCAGCAGGTCGGCCAGTGCACGTTTTTTATACAGGTCCAGACCATAATAGGTCAGTTCCTGGGCAATAAGCATAATCTCTTTTACACCATTCTTCACCAGATGTCTGGCCTCTGTAAGGATCTCCTCAACGGGTTTGGATACGTGGCCGCCACGCATTAGAGGGATCGCACAGAAAGAACAGGTACGGTTACAACCTTCAGATATCTTAAGGTATGCATAATGTTTAGGGGTACTCAGCAGACGTTCGCCCAGTAATTCCTTTTTAAAATCTGCTTCCAGCTCCTTCAGGATAAAAGGCAGCTCTAGGGTGCCGAACCAGGCATCTACCTCCGGTATCTCCTTAGCCAGATCCTGACGGTAACGCTCACTTAAGCATCCGGTTACCAGTACCTTGTCCAGTTTGCCCTCTTCCTTCAGGGCTACCTGCTCAAGGATGGTGTTTACAGACTCTTCTTTGGCCTTGTCGATAAAACCGCAGGTGTTTACCACAACGATGTTATGGTCCAGGCGTTCATTCTCATGCACTACGGCAATCTCATTTGCTTTGAGTTGTCCGCTCAATACTTCACTATCCACCAGGTTTTTAGAACAACCCAGTGTAATGATGTTAACTTTATTTTGTTTAAGCGTTTTGCTTTTCATTTTTGATTTTATTCGGCCTGCAAAGGTACAAATATTATCCTTAACACTATTTATTGTGTGAATTAACGTATAATGTTTATTTTTGCCTGAAATTTTTACGAAAAACTTTAATTACTATATTATGAGTGTTGCATCTAAAGCACATATCGATTTTGCATTACCATACAAAGTAGCCGATATTTCACTGGCTGAATGGGGTAGAAAAGAAATTAAACTGGCAGAAGCTGAAATGCCGGGTCTGATGAGCCTGAGAGCAGAGTACGGTGCGAGCCAGCCGCTGAAAGGCGCACGTATCGCTGGTTGTCTGCACATGACGATCCAGACTGCTGTACTGATTGAAACATTGACTGCTTTAGGTGCGGAAGTACGCTGGAGCTCTTGTAATATCTTCTCTACTCAGGACCACGCTGCTGCAGCTATCGCGGCTACAGGCGTTCCGGTATTTGCCTGGAAAGGAGAGACCCTGGAAGAGGCTGACTGGTGTATTGAGCAGACATTATTCTTCGGTAGCGAAGATCGTCCGCTGAATATGATCCTGGATGACGGTGGTGACCTGACGAACATCGTTCTGGATAAATATCCTGAGCTGGTTGCCGGTATCAAAGGTCTGTCTGAAGAGACCACTACTGGTGTACACCGTTTATATGAGCGTATGGCTAATGGTACTTTACCAATGCCTGCAATCAATGTAAACGACTCTGTGACCAAATCTAAATTTGATAACAAATACGGTTGTAAAGAATCTCTGGTAGATGCGATTCGTCGTGCTACCGATATTATGATGGCTGGTAAAGTAGCGCTGGTAGCTGGTTACGGTGACGTGGGTAAAGGTTCTGCAGAATCGCTGAGAGGTGCAGGTGCCCGTGTAATCGTTACAGAGATCGATCCGATCTGTGCTTTACAGGCTGCTATGGACGGTTTTGAAGTTGCAAGAATGGAAAAAGCGGTTAAAGAAGCCGATATCATTGTAACCACTACAGGTTGTCGTGACATCGTTACCGAGAAAGAATTCCGTGCCATGAAAGATAAAGCGATCGTGTGTAACATTGGTCACTTCGATATCGAAATCGATATGGAATGGTTGAACAATAACTATGGTCAGACTAAAGATACCATCAAACCACAGGTAGACCTGTACAATATCGATGGTAAAGAAGTTATCGTACTGGCAGAAGGCCGCCTGGTAAACCTGGGTTGTGCTACCGGTCACCCTTCATTTGTAATGAGTAACTCTTTCACTAACCAAACTTTAGCTCAACTCGAACTGTGGACTAACACCGCAGCATACGAAAACAAAGTATACGTTCTGCCTAAACACCTGGATGAGAAAGTTGCACGTCTGCACCTGTCTAAAATCGGTGTAGAACTGGATATCCTGACTGATGCACAGGCTTCTTACCTGGGTCTGTCTAAAGAAGGTCCTTACAAACCAGAGCATTACAGATATTAATCATAACACGGGCTTACCCGGTTTATAATATACTTTTCCTCAAACGCCTTTCCAAACCGAAAGGCGTTTGATATTCGGTAAAAATGCCATGTGTTTTATTTTCGGTATATTTGTTTAAGACAAAATACAGCATCATGAAATATATAATCGCTTGTCTCGTTTTCTGCAGTTTCGGATTGATGGCACTGTCACCACCAAGGCCTCCGAGAGGTGTCATAGAAACGGCTGTTTCAAACCAGCACTTTACCTTTAAAGCAGAGACAGCAAGGCCTATGGAAGATGTCAACATGGCGGTGATGAACATGTTCCCGAATGCAAGAGATCTTTACCGGATCGGAGAAGGCAATTATACACTACAGGTAACTCCCGATTCTCTTATCGTATCCCTGCCGTATTTCGGGCGATCTTATACCTCGCTCTATGGTACGACAGATATCGGTATCAAATTCAGTTCATCAAAATATACCTACCAGGTAAGCAGACCATCGAAACGCAACAAACCGTACGAAATACAGATCAAACCCCTGGACAGGAGTGACATCAATCGTATTACGGTAAGTGTATTTGACAATGGAAATGCAACTGTTTATATATCCAGTGTATATCGTAACCCCATCAGTTACCAGGGTACATTGGTGAAATAATACAGCAGACTTTATTCTTATATGGGACAAAAAAAATTAGTACGTTTTAACGAGATCAAGACATTCGAAAACGTTTTAGAATTCCCGCAGGATATGCAGGGAAAATGGAATACATTTTTTAAAAATGATAACCCGATTACCTTAGAGCTGGCCTGTGGTAAAGGAGAATATGCCGTAGGACTGGGTCGCTTGTACCCGGAGCGCAATTTCATCGGTATCGATATTAAAGGCAACCGCATCTGGAGAGGTGCTAAAACAGCACTGGAAAATGGCCTGCACAATGTAGGCTTTGTGCGTTCGCATATTGATAAAATTACCGATTACTTTACGCCTGGCGAAGTAAGCGAGATCTGGATTACCTTTCCCGATCCGCAGCTGAAAGGTGCTCGTATGAAAAAGCGCCTGACATATCCTCGTTTCCTGAGACTGTACCAGCAGATCATTACCCCTGATGCCACCATCAACCTGAAAACCGACAGCCCGGATCTGTACAACTTTACCAAAGCGGTTATAGACCTGTATGAGCTGGAAGTGCTGGTAGATGATGATAACATTTATGCAAAAGGTGCGGTATCTCCGGAATTGAGCATCAAAACGCACTACGAAGGACTGGATATCGCAGGTAGTAACCGCATTCATTATCTGAAATTTAAGATCAATAAAGAACTGCCACTGGAGAAAGACGCTGTACTGAAACAGATGTTTGCACACCAGGAAACAGAAGAATAGATCAGTCCTCATATGTTACAGGAAGGAACAGACTTTTACTTCAATGAAAACGGATTAATAGTGCTTACCGCAGCATACCACCTCAAAAGAGGGCGCTGTTGTGGTAATGGCTGTCTGCATTGCCCTTATGATTTTATCAATGTCAGAGAGCCTAAGCGCAGCGAATTATTGAAGCAAAGACAGGAAAAAAAACAGAAACCATAGTATATTTACGGAATGCAAACATACTTAGCTTTAGGAGATTCATATACAATAGGAGAAGGCGTAGGGGCTACCGAAAACTTTCCTAATCAGTTAGTACAGGTATTAAAAGACCGTTATCAGGTCGAAGTCAGTGCACCGGAGATTATTGCCGTAACCGGCTGGACGACCGATGAACTGCGGGCTGGTATTGCTGAACGGGATTTGCAGGATACCTTTGATATGGTAACCTTACTGATTGGCGTGAATAACCAGTACCGTGGCCGCGACCTGGATAATTACGCCGCAGAATTTACCGGCTTACTGGAACAGGCTATTGCTTTTGCCAAAGGCAATAAAGAAAAAGTTTTTGTAGTATCCATCCCGGATTGGGGGCATACCTCATTTGCCATTGAGAAAGGCTCCGATGCGGCAAAAGTAACTGCTGAGATCAAGGCATATAATGAGCGTAAGCAGGCCATCGCCGATGCGCACGGTATTATATTTGTAGATATTACAGAACTGACCGACCAGCATGCCGGAGATGAGGCTACTTACCTGGTAGATGATAAGCTGCACTACAGTGCAGCCATGTATCGTCTCTGGGCCGAAAAGATTGCAGATCGTATACATAATCGTTTAGGATAGTCATACTTATATATAAAAGGCTACCCGGCAGCTTTGCTGCCGGGTAGCCTTTTATATATAAATGATCAATTGTGTGCTTTGATCATTACCCTTCGAGTACCTCAAGGTACGAAACGTTCTGTTGCAAGGATTCCCGATGTGGTAACCTAATGGCTATTGTTATGATGAACGGTAATTGATCCGTACAGAACAGATCGCTAAGGACGGCCTTATAAATCCGGCGTTAAGAAAATCATTGGCTCGGTCGATAAAGTTGCAAACCACTGTCTGAGCGCAGCGAGTCTGGTTTGCGACCGACCGACACATTGATTTTTAGCCAGGGATTTATACAGCCTTGATTTTTTGGCGGTACCTTTTGCATCAAGGCAAAAGGTACCAATAATTATAAGTGGAGCTATACCTGATTCTTAAAAGAGCATACTTAATTTCTATAAATTAACCATTAGTTTTAGATCAAACTGTAAGGGCAATTTTGCCTTATTATCATTCAGTTCATTAAATGTATCCAGCAACCTTTTCTCCCAGGCCAGTTGCTTATCTTCAATCAGGGAGTGCTCGGTTTCACGGTCATAATCACTGTTCAGCTTTGCCGCACGATCTTCAACCTGTTTACAGATCTTCCTGATCTCCTCCTTATAATTGCGGGTAAAACGGTATTCAGTAATCGCCTGTTCCAGCCATAGGTGCTTGATCAGGCCGATCAGGTAATGGCCCTGTTCATGCCGCAGCAGGCGTGCCTTTCGCTCCGCATTAGCTGTGCGCATAAAGCTGCGTAGTACAAAGCTCTCTTTTCGGTTAACGGTAAGCTTCGACTTGAAATCGATATACGCTACCTTGTTATTTTTAACGGAACTCTCCCAGGAATATTCAGTATGTACACTGATGGCAGCAGTGCCATGAGCATTCACCCGGATCTGATCGGTCGGGGTAAAATCACTCCAGCTGATGGGTAAATCTTTATAACTTACCTGGGCAGAAGCATTCCTTCCCAGACAGAGGAATAAGATCACTACAGGCAAAAATTTCATTGTAAATTGCATGGAAATAAGATCAGTACAGAACAGCGAAGTTACACGCATGTTCGTTAAGTTTTTGTTTAATATGCAATGCTGGTGTGCATTAGAGGCACTCAGTCAAACCGGATTAATTATATGCGATTATTACATACAGCAGACTGGCATTTAGGAAAGAAACTGGGTACCTTCAGCCGCATCGAAGAACAGGTGCAGGTGCTGGAAGAGATCGTGGATATTGTGGAAGCAAACGAAGTAGATGCCGTGCTGATCGCAGGAGATATATTTGATAGTGCCAATCCGCCTACAGAAGCCCTGGAACTGTTTTACAGTACCGTGAAGCGCTTGTCTGATGATGGACGCAGACTGGTAGTGGCCATTGCCGGAAACCATGATAGTCCGGATAAGATTGATGCGCCCGATGCATTGGCACGGGCAAGCGGTATATTTTTTATGGGTTATCCCAATGCCGTTATCCGCCCTGTGGCATTATCTTCCGGCTTGTCAATAGTCAGATCAGATGCGGGATTTATAGAAGTAAAACTGCCGGGAACAGCAGTGCCGCTGCGGCTCCTGCTTTCTCCTTATGCCAATGAGGTGCGCCTGAAACAATTCCTCGGAATAGAAGATAAAGAGACTGCGCTGAACCAGGTGCTGCAAAGCCGCTGGCAGGAGATTGCAGATCAGTATATGGATGAAACGGGCGTGAACATATTGATGGCCCACCTGTTTATGGTAGAACGAGGTGCCGAAATTCCGGAAGAGCCGGAAGGAGAGAAGCCTATTAAGATCGGGAATGCAGATCTGGTTTATACCGACATCATACCCGAAGCCATACAATACACTGCACTGGGGCATCTGCACCGGTATCAACAAGCCAAAGGGCACCGCTCCGCCGCCATATATTCCAGTAGTCCGTTGTCTTACAGTTTCAGTGAGGCTGGGCAGCAGAAATATGTATGCCTGGTAGATATAGAACCGGGAGCAGCAGCTTCCGTGCAGCAGGTGCCGCTGAACAGTGGCCGTAAGCTATACCGCAAAAGCTTTACGGGGGCTGATGCCGCTATTGAATGGCTGCAGGAAAATCCATACAGCCTGGTAGAGCTGACCATTAAAAGCGATACGTTCTTACAGGCAGAGGAGTTGCGCCGCATCCAGCAGGCACATGACGGGATCATACAGGTGATACCCCAGGTGGATATAGATACCGTAAAAGATAAAGAAATAAGACAGATCGATATGGAGCAGGATATCCGCAGCCTGTTTGCCGACTATTTCCGGTCAAAGCATAAGCAGGAACCCAATGAAGATATACTGAACCTCTTTAACGAAATACTACAGCAGAAATAAGCTACATGTTACCATTAAAACTGACGATACAAGGATTTTACTCCTACCAGGAACCACAGGTTATAGACTTTGCCAGCCTTACCGAAGCTGGCCTGTTCGGCATTTTCGGTGCGGTAGGTTCCGGTAAGTCCAGTATACTGGAGGCCATCAGCTTTGTTTTGTACGGGGCTACAGAACGGCTCGATTCCGGCGACCGCCGAGCCTATAATATGCTTAACCTGAAATCAGAAAAGGCCCTGATAGACTTTGAATTTTCCACCACAAAGGAAGAAAAGTATCGCTTCTCTGCTACCTGGAAGCGCCGTAAAAAAGATTATGCTGCTACTTCTACCATCGAGCGTACGGCCTGCAAATGGGAGAACGGGGAGTGGATACCACTGGAAAGTGCCAATGCAGAGCTGGTGCTGGGATTGAAATACGATAATTTTAAACGTACAGTCATTATCCCGCAGGGTAAATTTAAAGAGTTCCTGGAGCTCACCAAAGGAGACCGGGTGAAAATGCTGAAGGAGATCTTTAACCTCTATCAGTACGATTTTGCAGAGCCTACACGACAGCTTACGGTTAAGAATAATGAGGCCCTGCATCATAATGCGGGTGTGCTGAGTCAGTATGCAATATATAGCCGGGAGGCCTTAGCAGAGAAAGAAACGAAACTGTTGGAATGGCAGCAGCAGGTACAATCTGCCCGTCAGGAGGCTGAAACCGTACAGCAGCAGTTTGAGCAATTACAGCGCATTAAAGAGGCGCAGGAACAATTGCAGCAGGTACAGCAGCAGCTGATAACTTTACAAGCTCAGAAAGATACATATGAGCAGCGCGCAGCGCACATCAGGCAATATGATAAAGCCGTATTGCATTTTAAATCTGTACTGGAACAAAAACAAGTATACCAGAAAAACTATACAGAGGCACAGAATACAATGCAACAGGTACAGGATCAGTTGCAGCAGGCAGAACAGGACTGGAGCAAGCAGCAAGAAGTGCTGGAAGCTGTTGCCAAAGACTATGCACAGCTGGATGAATGGAAGCGGAAAGCCGCTGCGATACAGCATATCATAGATTATCGTACAGTAGTACAAGAATATGAAGTACTACAGGATCGGGTGCAAAAAGGTACGGCACATGTAGAACAGGTAACAGCCCAGAAAAGTGCATTGCAATTGCAGGTGCAGGATGCAGAACAAGAACTGGCTACACTTAAAGCGCAAAAGCCTGACACTGATATTCTCTTGCAGGCATCCGCATGGTTTAGCCGGCAGGAGCAACTTGATAATGAACAACGACATAAACAGGCACAAACCGAAAAGTTACAGCAACAGGTACAGGAGCAGGAGCAATATTTTGTACAATGGAATATTGCGCCGGAGGATAGTGTCTCTTTCCTCGATGGTAAAATAACAGACGGGCAGCTGGCTCTTGATCATTGTACAGAGCAGTGGAGACAAATACAAGTCCAGTCTGAATTACAGCGTTACCGCAAGGAATTGACCAACGGCGAACCCTGTCCCTTATGTGGCTCGACCACGCACCAGCCCGAGATACATGAATCAGAGCATACAGTGTCTATAGAAGACATCAGCATACAAAAACAACAATACGAACAAAGCCTGCTGCAATGGCGGGAGCATCGTGCTGAGGCTAATCGCCGCCTGGAAGTATTAAAAGACTACAGGCTACAACTGCATGCAGAAAACGAAACATGGCAACAGATCCTGAACCAGGTAAAGGCACATCGACTGGCTTTTAACTGGGAGGGCTTATTTATCCCTGAGGATCGTAATACTTTACAACAGTACCAGCAGACGATACGTGAGGCTGAGCAGCTGATTACTGCACGGGAAGCAGATGTAAGCCAGCTGCGTCAATCAGAACTGGGGTTGAATGAGCAATTGCAAAAGTATCAGCAGGCGGTAACGCAGTTCCAGATACAGGCTCAGCAGCTGAAAGGCCGCATGGATGTACTGGAGCAGCAGATACCTGAAGATAGCGTAAACTGGTCAGCACAATCAGTTGCGGAATTGAAGGCTCTTGAAACGGAATATAAGGAACTGATCATTACTACTGAGCAGCGTTATGTCGCCGAAACGGAGAAGAGTCAGCAGTTAAGAGAACAACGGGCCAGCCATAGTGCGCGTCTGGAGCAGATCAGACTGCAGGTAAGCGAATGGACTGCACAGCTGCAACAAGTGAATGATATGCTGGAAAAGGCATTGCTGGAACAGGGATTTGCAGATGAACAGGCAGTATCAGCATTATTGCGTTCCGATAATATACCACAGGAACGGGCCGATACAGAACAGTTTTTCAGAGCCCTGCACACCGCTGAAGTACAATTGGCCAGTCGCAAAGAGCAACTGGGTACACAGGTATTGGATGAGCAGGAGTACGAACGTGTGGCGGAGAAACGCAATCAGTTGCAGACTTTGCTTAAAGAGCAGACTGATGGATTGCTGCTGCTGGAAAACGAGGTACAGCAATGGACACTGAAACTGGAAGAAAAACTACATTACGAGCAGCAGGATACAGCTTTGCAGGCAAGGGCGCTGAACCTGAAAACCATGACCGGTTTATTCCAGGCCAATGGATTTGTGGAGTATATTTCTGAAATGTACCTGCAGAATCTGTGCAGTGTGGCTAATGAGCGTTTTCACAGACTGACCCGGAACCAGTTAAGCCTGATCTATGATCCGGAGCGGGGGTTTGAGGTGATGGATTACCTGAACGGCGGTAAAACCCGCAGTGCCAAAACGCTTTCCGGCGGACAGGCTTTCCAGGCTTCTTTATGCCTGGCATTGGCGCTGGCAGACAGTATACAGAGCCTGAATAAATTTGAGAAGAACTTCTTCTTTATTGATGAAGGATTCGGTACATTGGATAAAGATGCTATTGACATTGTGTTCCAGACACTGGAGCAATTATACCGCGAGCATAGGGTGGTGGGGGTTATATCCCATGTAGAAGAGTTGCAGGAGCGTATACCACGCTATGTACAGGTGATCAAGGACCCGGAGCGGGGAAGCATTGTTACCTTAACCTGATCCTTACGATATCATCCATTATTAACATCAAAACACACTGGAAATATGAAAAATATAATCCTGCTATTGATCGCTGCTTTGATGTTCCTGCTTGCAGGTTGCAGCGGCTCAGATGCGTACAGAGGTGCCTGGAAAGCAACCGATGCCTCTGGGCAGAAGTTTGAGCTGGTTTTTGAGGCTAAAGACTTTACGGTTAAGGACTCGACCGGAAAGGTCACTTCATTTTCCTATACCCAAAACCAGGTCAGTATTAGTAATTCTGTAGAGACCTATGGTATCCAATTAAAAGACGGAAGGAGCTATAAGATCAATTTTCCTATTAAAGATAATGAAAAGGTTGGCCTGATTTTGGATCAGAATGGCAGCCCGATGTATACCATCAGCAGGACAGGCTACATGAAATACGAAGAAATATTTACATTGCAATAGAGACTGCAAATAGTATATATTAAAATGGCGCATGTGAAACATGCGCCATTTTAATTTTATTTTAACTGACTATCCGCATGTAGGCAACTATTTTATTCGTCCTTTTGTCCGGCAACAAAAGGACCAAAAGTGCCTTTGTTTTCATCAAGGCGATTGCGTTGCACCGCCATTTTGCACCGTTGCGTGCATTGATCGTCTGAGCTTAACGTGTGATGCGTTCGGTGCTCAACGATCGCAGCTCCACTCCAAAATGGCTATCGCTGTGATGAAAACAATAAGCGATCCGTACAGTACAGATCGCTCCAAATGGCCTTATAAGTCCGGCGTTAATAAAATCATTGGCTCGGTCGATAGAGTTGCAAACCACTGTTTGAACGAACTGAGTCTGGTTTGCGACCGACCGACACATTGATTTTTAGCCAGGGATTTATACAGCCTTGATTTTTTGGCGGTACCTTTTGCATCAAGGCAAAAGGTAGCCATAAATACAAAATAAAATCAAAGGAATAATATAAGTTTTTGTTTCCTTTAAGCGAATACTCAGTTTATTTTACCTGGAACTTAAATGGTAAGGCCTCAAAATCCTTAACCGTTTCCATTACTTTTTCAGTAAGTCCGTCCTGGAACGCCTGTAATTGCTTCGAGATAGTCGCATCAGCCGCACCCAGTATTTTAGCCGCCAGTATACCAGCATTCTTCGCACCGTTCAGGGCTACTGTCGCTACTGGAATGCCACTTGGCATCTGCAGGATAGACAGGATAGAATCCCAGCCATCGATAGAATTGCTGGACTTCACCGGTACACCGATAACCGGAAGGGTAGTCATAGAAGCCACCATACCCGGAAGGTGTGCTGCACCACCTGCACCGGCAATGATTGCCTGTACACCGCGTCCCGCTGCATGCTTAGCGTAGTCAAACATGCGCTCCGGTGTACGGTGTGCAGAAACTACGGTAATCTCAAACGGAATTTCCATTTCTTCTAAAAAGGCTGCAGCTTCCTGCATAACAGGCAGGTCGCTTTTGCTGCCCATAATAATACCTACTCTTGGTGTCATATTGTATATGATTATGCTTTTACTTTAATTGTGTCTAAAATGGTGCCGGCTTTCTCTTTTACTTCCGCTGCATTATCACCTACTATAGTGATGTGTCCCATTTTACGGAACGATTTTGTTTTGGATTTGCCATACAGGTGTACGAATGCGCCTTTGGTTGCCAGGATCTCTTCGATACCCTCATATACCGGTGTACCTTCATATCCTTTCTCGCCCACCAGGTTTACCATGGCACCAAAATGCAGCGCTTCAGTATTACCCGGTTTCAGGTTCAGGATAGCCCGTAAGTGCTGTTCGTACTGAGAACTCAGGTTTGCTTCAATAGTGTGGTGACCACTGTTATGTGGTCTTGGGGCTACTTCATTCACCCACACTTCACCCGATCTGGTATAGAACATTTCTACAGCCAGGATACCCACCATGTTCAGTTTATTGATCACGTCCAGGGCCATTGCGGTAGCTTTTTCGGCCAGTGTAGCATCGATCTGCGCCGGTGCAAACAGGTACTGCACCATATTGCTTTCCGGGTTAAATTCCATTTCCACTACAGGGAAGGCTGCTGTTTCGCCTTTGCTGTTGCGCGATACGATTACAGACAATTCCATCTCCATATCGGCCATCGCTTCGATGACAGATGGCTGATCGAAACATTGTTCCATATCGGCTTCTGTAGCGATCTTACGCACACCATATCCGTCATAGCCGGAGGTACGTAATTTCTGGAAGAACGGTGGTTTAATACCGCAAGCCTCGATCTCGGCTTTATTGCTCACCAGCGCGAAAGGCGCGGTAGGGATATTATTGTTCTGGTAAAACTGCTTCTGCAAACCTTTGTCCTGGATGATTTTCAGTATAGCAGGCTGCGGAAATACTTTTACACCCTCCTGTTCCAGCTGTGCCAGGGCATCGCTGTTTACATCTTCAAATTCAATCGTCACGATATCTTTATCCTTACCGAACTGGTATACGGTATCGTAATCTTTAAAATCACCTACTACGAAATCAGGCACCAGGTGTGCACAGGGGGCATCTTTAGACGGTTCCAGGATAGAAAACTGCAGGTTCCAGTTTACCGCTTCCTGCATCAGCATACGGCCCAGCTGGCCGCCGCCCAGTAATCCGATCTTCAGATCTGTAATTTGTTTTGACATAAATAATTCTTCAATTAAAAAATCAAAAGTCAAAACTGTTCAGGGATACAATTTGACTTTTGATTTCTATTCAATGCTTATAATTTTATTTCTTTCCGAAAAGGTTCGGCATACCACCAGGAGGCATGCTCATGCCACCGCCGCCACCGAACGGATTCATACCACCCATACCCGGCATACCTTTAAATTTGTTCATCTGCTTCATCATCTGGCGCATCTGGTCAAATTGTTTCATAAAGGCATTCATCTCTGCAATCTCTTTACCGGCACCTTTTGCGATGCGGGCTCTTCTTGATGGAGTGATGATATCCGGATTAGCTCTTTCAGCAGGTGTCATAGAGTCGATCATTGCTTCGATACCTTTAAATGCATCGTCGCTGATATCAATATCCTTGATCGCTTTACCCACACCAGGAATCATGGCCAGCAGGTCTTTAATGCTACCCATTTTCTTGATCTGCATCAGTTGCGCTTTAAAGTCGTCAAAGTCGAATTTATTCGCACGGATTTTCTTTTCAATTTTTTTAGCCTGCTCTTCGTCAAACTGGTCCTGCGCTTTTTCTACCAGGGAGATGATATCACCCATACCCAGGATACGCTGTGCCATACGCTCAGGATAGAAAACATCCAGGGTATCCAGCTTCTCGCCCATGCTCACAAACTTGATCGGCTTATCTACCGTGTATTTGATCGACAGGGCAGCACCACCGCGGGTATCACCGTCCAGTTTGGTCAGTACAACACCTGTAAAGTCCAGGCGTTCGTTGAAGGCTTTTGCAGTATTTACCGCATCCTGACCCGTCATAGAATCCACTACGAACAGGATTTCAGATGGGTTTACCGCATTTTTGATGTTAGCCACCTCGGTCATCATCACCTCATCTACGGCCAGACGGCCGGCAGTATCGATGATCACAACCTGGTTGCCATCTTGTTTTGCTTTAGCAATAGCAGCCAGTGCAATACTTACGGCATCTTTATTTTCAGGATCGCTGTACACCGGTACATTGATCTGCTCTCCCAGTACATGCAGCTGGTTGATCGCCGCAGGGCGATAAATATCCGCTGCTACCAGTAAAGGTTTTTTGTTCTTTTTGGTGCTCAGGAAGTTTGCCAGTTTACCAGAGAAGGTCGTTTTACCGGAACCTTGCAGACCGGCAATCAGGATTACGGTCGGACGAGCCGAAAGGTCTAGCTCAACCGCTTCACCGCCCATCAGTTCGGCCAGTTCGTCTTTCACGATCTTAACCATTAACTGACCAGGAGACACGGCTGTAAGTACCTTGTCGCCCAGGGCTTTATCCTTTACTTTATCGGTAAATTCTTTTGCAATTTTATAGTTTACGTCGGCATCTACCAGCGCGCGACGAATTTCTTTGATCGTTGTAGCAACGTTTATTTCGGAGATTCTGCCTTCACCTTTAAGCTGCTTAAAGGCGGAGTCTAACCGTTCACTAAGATTATCAAACATCGGGTGTATAAAAATTAAGACAGCAAAGTTAATTTTTTTAATTCAAATGCGAAAATATAGCCTCAAACGGCCTGTCTTTGCCGTTCAGGACTATATTATGCCTTATAAACGTGTGTTATTTTTTCCGGCGGGAAAGTTCTTTGATGAGTTTATAGCGAATAGATGAACCATCGGCAGCCGGGTTATCTACACGTTCATCCAGTACCAGCAATTCATACTCATAGCCGTTTTCATGCTTGAAACCTTCAATGGGCTCATAAAACAGCTCCCAGTTCTTTTCATTCGCATCGTATTTAACCTGCAGGCACTCTTTCTGAAGTACGCCTGCACTGCAATTTTTGGTTTCCGCAGCTACTAACAGCTTCTTTTCACCATATATATGCGCTTTTACGGATTCAAAGATTACTTTGCCATCTTTAATCAGATTGACCAGTTCTCCTTTACCCATCAGCTCATAATGCTCATTGGCATAGCGGATACCGGATGCTGTGGGTTGCTGAGCCAGTTCTATTTTTTCGCCCTGCCATTCGACCTGGGCTATGTTTTTAGTATTGTTAAAGGACATTTCCAGTTTTTCGCCCTTTTTATTGACAGCAGTGCAGTTTACGATCTCATCGATTACCATTGGCTCTGGCTTCGTAATGACCTGGTTATTATTACCATTATCACAGGAGCTTAGGCTTAGGCTGAGTAGTAAGGAGAATAATGCAATATATTTAGCCATTTCGTTCTTGTTTTAGTCTTTTTTCAGGGTATAAAGATATGTTAAGAAAATTTAAAATGCTCAAAATATTGATTGTCCGTACAAATATTGTACCAGGCTGTATCAGGCCTTGTTTTAAACATCAATAGTCCCGGCTGTATGGCCGGGACTATTGATGTTGATTTTTAGAGATTTATATATACTTAATTATGCCTGGGTCAAGGTCATCGGTACTTCCATCAATAAAATAGAAGCATCTTCAGAATTTGCAGTGATATTGAGCTGTTGCACATCCCATACACCTAAACCATCCCTTTCGTTGAGTTCCTGTCCGTTGATGGTGAAATCACCTTTCAGGATAAAGGCATAGACACCATTTTCTTTCTTTTTGATATCGTAGGTAGTCTGTACCCCTTTGTTAAAATCACCCAGATAGAACCAGGCATCCTGGTGGATCCACACTCCGGCATCGTCCGGGTTAGGGGAGATGACCTGCTGCAATTTATTGCGACGGTCTGCCACGTTAAGGCTCACCTGATCGTAACGGGGTGTAACATTGCGTTTGTTGGGGAACAACCAGATCTGTAAGAATTTGGTCTGACGATCTGCATTAGGATTGTACTCGCTGTGCTGCACACCGCTACCGGCACTCATCACCTGGATGTCTCCGTGACGGATGGTCGATACCGTACCCATACTGTCTTTATGTTCCAGGTCGCCCTCCAGTGGTATAGAGATGATCTCCATATTGTCATGGGGGTGCGTACCGAAGCCGCTGCCACCACTGATGGTATCATCATTTAAGACACGCAGGGCACCGAAGTGCATACGGTCAGGGTTATAATAGCCGGCGAAGCTGAAGCTGTGATAAGAATTAAGCCAACCGTGATTGGCCTGTCCGCGGGTGTTTGCTTTGTGTATTATCATATGATCTGTTTTTATCGTTTCCGGACTGGGGAGGTGGTTAAAGCCCATAGGTTCCAGCTCCCTGAGTTCATCAATATCATTTTTGAGGATGTGGGCAAAACTACCGGTGGTCATAAAAATGCCTGTACCGAGTAATCCTTTTCTGATGAAATCCTTTCTGTCCATATTGTTTGTGATTGATTTGTTTTACAACACAAAAGTACGATCCCGGCTAGGGCAGAAACATTGATGTATGATAAGAAGCGGTTTTCAATGCTTTTGAACAAGAAAAACCTGCTGTCTGTAAAGATCAGCAGGTGATTTGTATACATTTCGGTGGAGAATTGTCATGAAAGCATAAGTCCCCCAAACACTGAATAGTTTATATATTACAAGTTTGTTATTTTTTTATAAGGCCTGGAAATTGAGAGGAGGCAATTTCATTGTCATTATTTGTTTAATGTTTGTTCTTTCCTTTCTCATAGTGTGTTATTAATGTTATTATTTATGGTTTTGAAACTTTATCAATCAACTTCTCAAAACTAACAATAATATCATCACTAAATTTATTGGTGGTATATATATCCTCTATTGCTCTTTTGATTATTTGTGTTACTTCATCTAATAATTCAATATTTTTAAAAACGTTCTTAAAATCTTCAAAATTGTCCTTGTCTTCCCTATAATGTGACGTTAGGTTATACATTAAATCATCAATTACTGCTTCTCCTTCTATATCTTCAGGCAGTGATATAGATTGTTCTTTGAGTCGATGTATCTCATTGTCTCTTATTTCGGAGAGTCGATTTGTATATTGTAATCCTACCTCTTCCGTTGGATTTAAAATGTGGGTAATTGAATCTAATAAGGAATGTGTACCTTGTATTAGGTCATTAGATAAGAATGCTAAAATTTCATTTGTCACAGTCTCAGAGTCAATGGAGAATTGTAGCAATGAATATTGATCAATAAACCGTCCTGGAGTTAAAAGGAACCACCTTTCAGAGGTCGGATTTTTCTTGAAATATTCTTTCTGAGATTTAAACAAAACTTTATCCCAAGATAAAAGTAAAGGTTGCAGAGGATGTACATCGACATCTCCATCAGTAAGATATTCTAATATAATAGCATCATTATTTAAGCCAAACTTACTTTTAAATTTATTGTCATTGTAGAGAATTGTTTGTATGATTCGTTTAGACTCCTCAATGTCATAAAATTGGTTCTCAATTTTAATTACTTCAATCCCAAGTTTGGAAATGTATTTTTCAATTAATAGATTATGTTTTGTGTATTTGTCATTTTCTTTAAACCCAAAAGTTTTAAAAAAATCTTTGTATGTCAAATCCGAATCATATAGCTTTCGCTCTGATAAAAAGAAATTGTAAAAAACATTTCTTGATCTTCCTAATTTTTCAAAGTTAGGAAGATTGGTAAATGGAACTAAGTTTAATGCTTCTCTTAAATGAGATTGAGCCTCCCATAAATAGTTACTTGGAAGGAATAATTTTATTTTATTCTTATCAACAAAGTTTAATAAAGACTTTATAGTTGTGTAAAAATAATTTGAAAACTCTGATTTGGGATTATAAAAATAGCATAAGGCATATAGAATTATTTGAGTATCTACAAATACCCTTTTTTGCGTATTAATATATCTTTCAATATTTTTAATCCGTGTCGTTTCACTGAATACTTTTGCAGCACAAAATTTTTGTAAATAAGCATTTTGCTTACAAACAATAAATAACTCCTTTGCTATCTCTTTAGTTTCTCCTTCTAGAAATCCTTTCGAAGTTAAAAATTGCAAAAAATCTCTAGATATTGAAGACAAATCTTTACCACCTTCTGAAATAATTTCAGAAATATCAGAATTAAAATTTGTGATATAAACTTTTTTGAGCTCAGAAAGATATTCTTCAATATTATCTTCTTGCTTATATTTTTTTAATATTTCTAAAAGTAAGTTTATAAAAGCGGTCTCTTCAATTTCATTTTGACCTATTAAACCAGAAATTTTTTTTGATTCACTTTCTGTTAATATATACTTGCCATCATAGGAGATGATCTTTTTTTCACTATATAATCTTGAAAGTAACTTGTCATAGAAAACTTTATTTTCTTGGCTTTTAAATTGTTGTTCACAGATCTCTATTATTTCTTCTTTCGTTAATTCTTTTTTTAGATGGACTTGCCTTAGAATATATGCTTCGATTATTTGTAACCTTACATCAGATGCTTTACCGAAGCTTAGTAAATCAAAAACCAAATTTTTGTCATCTTTTGGAAAGAGATTTTCTTCTTTTAAAATATCTCTAATATTATTAGTTGCAACAATTTCATTTAATAATTGCAAGTATTCTTCTGCTTCTTCAGCAATTTGTTTTGCATCTATTATAGTTAATGATATTCCATAGTCTCGCAATGCTTTTGCTTTATATTCATTAATCGTTTTGTTAGTAAGTGGATAAGAGTGGAAAAAAAACAGCACATTGGAGTAGCCATTCTCTTTATAGTTGTTTTGAGCTTTTGCTACATCGTCAAAAAGTTTTTTTTCAAATGCATGCTTTTCTGCTGTTGTTTCACTTTTTTGTACAGTAAGCTGGTATTGGTTTTTTGCTCCATGAACATCAAAAACTTTTATATCAATTCCTCCATCATTGACACCATCTGTGTTTACAATTCTTTTATAGCTATATATTTCACTTAGATATGTTTTTACTATATTATCAAATTCACTTTTTTCGGTTGCCTTTAGTGTATCAATTAAATATTTTTTTGTTGACATGTAAGCTTTTGTTTTGAGGTTATAGTTAAATATAGCTTTATATTTTGTATCATACCGATCTAATTAGGGGAGTTAAATCGCTCTGGTAATCAATAGTATTTTATGTGGAAAAGTAGTGAAAAAATAGGAATCTTCAAACAGTAGAACTCTGTTTAAAGATTCCTATTTAAGTATATGATTAACACACATTAGCGCTTTACTCTTCTATCGCCTCTATACCCTGATCCTTAAGTTTTTGAAGGTTGTCGCGCATCTGCTGTAACTGTTCTGCGCTATGGCCGGTCCAGTCCTTTAGTTCGCCAATAACCCTCAGGCCATCTTTGGTACGGTAGGATCGGGTTGGATTGCCCGGAAATTTCTTATCCGTCAGGTTCGGATCATCTTCAAAAGCACCGGTAGGCTCCACGATATAGATTTTACCCGCACCATCGCCCTGTGCCAGTTCAGCACCCCAGGTTGCCGCATCTAAAGTTGCGGTAAAGTAAACATATTTAGCCTGACGCTGGCTGCCGTAATTGGAGTTATACCCGGCAACGATCAGATCACCGGCTTGCAGATCGGCTTTAGTGCCGTGGTAGTATGTTGTGGTTTCGTTCATGTGGCTTTTCTGGTTTTGCAGCTTACTTCCCTAAATTCGTAATGATATCGTACTCCTCTGGTGTCAGGTCACAAACGGAAAGGCGGCCCTGGCGAATGAGCGACATATTCTGCAGACCCGGTTGCTCTTTCATCTCTTTAAGGGTTACCGGATTTTTAAATGGCTTACCTGCTTTCAGGTTTACCACTACCCATCGTTCGTCTTCGGTAGTAGGGTCCTGGTATGCTTCTTTGGCTACAGTAGCATTGCCCACAACGGCCATGCCCTCATTACTGTGGTAGAATAATACTTTATCGCCTTTCTTCATAGCCTTCATATTATTACGCGCCTGGTAGTTGCGCACGCCATCCCAGAAGGTCTCGCCATCGGCTACAAATTTCTCCCAGCTATATTTAAAAGGTTCTGATTTTACAAGCCAGTAATTCATGTATATAAATTCGTTGATAGTTGAAATGAAAATTAAATAGAGATCTGTCCCTCGAAAACCGCTTGTGCGGGTCCGGTAAGCCATACATTATGCACTTCCTGTGCACCGGATTTGTCAAACTGTACAGAAAGATCACCCCCGCGTGCAGCCACTGGAATTTCAAAATGACCGGTCGCATCTCCTACAGAAGCAATGGCAGCTGCGGTTACACCAGTACCACAGGCCAGGGTTTCGTCTTCCACACCACGCTCATAGGTACGGATGCGCAAGCCTTCGGCAGTGCGCTCCACAAAGTTGACATTAATACCTTTGGGCTGAAAACGTTCTCCGTTGCGGATATTACGTCCTTCGGTAAAGATATCTAGGCTATCAATATCATTATCGAATGATACATAGTGTGGCGAGCCTGTATTCATGATGGCAACATTATCGCTAAATTCAATATCGTCAATATCCTGCATTTGCAGAGATACGATACCGCCTTCTTTAATGATAGCTTTGTGCGGTCCGTCAATAGCGATAAAGGACTGGTCTGCGCCAGCAACGCCAATGTGCTGTGCAAAGGCGGCAATACAACGGCCTCCATTGCCACACATCGTACTCTCATGGCCATCAGCATTATAATATACCATACGGAAATCGTAGCCTTCTGCTGCTTCCAGCAACATAAGGCCGTCTGCGCCGATGCCGAAGCGGCGATTGCAGAGAAAATTAATCTGCTCCGTACTTAAAGAATAGGATTGTTTGCGGTTATCCAGGATCACAAAGTCATTTCCTGCGCCCTGGTATTTGTAGAAATGCACAGTCATTGATGCAAAATTAGGGTATTTAGAAACGGGAAGTGTTGTCACTTTCAAAAAAAACAGCTAGGTTTGGGGGTTGTATTTTTTAAAACGCTAAACGCTTATGGGTATTTTTACCAAAAAACAATTGAGTCAGTTAGTTGCAGAGGCTAATGATTCAGAGAAGGGCCTGAAGAAGACCCTTGGAGCCGGAGCACTGGTTGCGCTGGGTATCGGTGCGATTATCGGCGCCGGTTTGTTCTCCCTGACAGGGATTGCCGCAGCAGATAATGCTGGTCCGGCAGTAGTATATTCCTTCATTGCGGCAGCTATCGGTTGCGGATTTGCAGGGCTTTGTTATGCCGAGTTTGCCTCAATGATTCCTGTTGCGGGAAGTGCTTATACCTATTCTTATGCGACTATGGGCGAGTTAGTAGCCTGGATCATCGGATGGGATCTTGTACTGGAATATGCCCTGGGTGCGGCCACCGTTGCGGTGAGCTGGTCTCAGTATGTCAATAAATTTCTCCATTCGGTCGGGATAGATCTGCCCAATGCACTCTTGCACGGCCCCTGGGATGAATTGAATGGCATTAATATGGGTGGTGTGGTCAACCTGCCGGCCATTATTATTGTATGTTTACTATCTCTTTTACTGATTCGCGGAACCAAAGAATCAGCTTTGCTGAATAATGTACTGGTAGTCCTGAAAGTGACTGTAGTATTGATCTTCATCGCTTTAGGATGGGGTTATATCAGCACTGCTAACCATACTCCGTTTATCCCTGCCAACCTGGGAGAGGTAAAATTGAAATCCGGTGAGATCAGTTTCTGGGATTTCTTCTCCAGCGATGATTTTGGTCATTATGGTATCAGCGGTATCCTGCGTGGAGCCGGTGTGGTATTCTTTGCCTTTATTGGTTTCGATGCAGTAAGTACTGCTGCACAGGAAGCTAAAAATCCACAGAAGGGCATGCCTATCGGTATTATAGGCTCGCTTATCGTCTGTACTATATTGTACGTATTATTCTCTTATGTACTGACGGGGCTGGAGCATTACCTTAAATTTAAAGGCGATGCAAGCCCGGTAACTACAGCCTTTGCACATACGGGTTATACCTTCCTCAACTCCTTCCTGACTATGGCCATTATTGCAGGGTATACTTCTGTAATGCTGGTGATGCTGATGGGACAGAGCCGTGTATTCTACAGCATGAGTGTGGATGGTCTGCTGCCTAAAATGTTCAGCGATTTACATAAAAAGAACAGAACACCGTGGAAGACTAATATAATCTTCATGATCTTCGTGAGCATTTTCGCAGGCTTTATCCCGGTTTCTGATCTGGGTCATATGGTGAGTATCGGTACCTTATTTGCCTTCGTACTGGTATGTATCGGGGTAATTGTAATGCGTAAAACCAATCCTGATGCTCCTCGTGGCTTCAAAACACCATTCGTTCCGGTATTACCTATTCTGGGTGTGCTGGTTTGTCTGGCCTTAATGGCTGGTCTGCCTAAAGAGAGCTGGGAGCGATTAGCCGTATGGCTGGCGATCGGTCTGGTCGTATACTTCGTTTATGGCAAGAAACACAGTAAACTGGCTAAACGCTCCGATTCGTAGACGTTTGGTTGATTATAAAAGGAAAGGGTCGCTGCATATACATATGCAGCGACCCTTTCCTTTTATAATGACTATCCGTGTTTTCTCTAAAAGCATGCCCGTGCAAGCTGCACATTAGCAGAGCAGCAGCTCTATTTTCTTAAAGGTGCCATTGCAGGATTTCTGCTGCCAGAGCATATCATAGATATACTGCATGATAGGCATATCAATGCGCGTCTGGTCAATGATTGTTTTCATGCCCAGAGAGGCAAAATACCCCTCAGCCACCATATTCATTTCCGCTTTTGCAGCAGCAACGGAGTAGCCTTTACCCAGCAGGGCACCGAAGGTACGGTTGCGGCTGTGCGGGGAGTAGCAGGTTACCAGCAGATCGCCCAGGTATGCACTGGTATGAAAGTCGGGTGTAGTGTCCTGCTCATTCATCTGCAGGAAATGCTGTGACAGGAAGCGATGCATCTCACGATAGCAACTGGTGATATACACACTCAGGAAATTGTCTCCGTAACCCAGTCCGTGAGCAATACCCGCACCAACGGCATAGATATTCTTCAGCACTGCGGCATACTGGCTGCCCCAGAGATCATTATTGGTAGTTGTGCGCAGATAAGTAGTTTCGAACAAGGCCGCGATATACTGGCAGTCATCTGTGTGTATGCCGGAAAAAGTAAGATACGAAAGGCGCTCCTGTGCGACTTCCTCGGCATGACAAGGTCCGGTAATGGCAAAATAATCTTTCAGTTCAATTTCGAAATGAGCGGCCAGATATTCCTGCAACAACTGATGCTGTTCGGGTAAAATACCTTTGATGGCCGAAATGATTTTTTTACCCTTAAGGCTGTCTTTGGGCATGCGGCGCAGCACATCAAACATAAATGCAGAAGGGATACACATGACCAGCACATTACAATGGGTGAGCATGAAATTAAGGTCGGTCGTGGGTTTGATCTGTTCCGGCTCAAACAATACGGAAGACAAATACAGTTCATTATGTCCCTTTTCTTCCAGGTGAGCTACAGCGGCTTCACTGCGCATCCACCAGGCGATCCGGTGATGGTTTTCCGTCAATAATTTAGCCAGGGCAGTTGCCCAGCTTCCATTCCCTAATATCCCTATCATTTAATGTTTATGTTGTTCTCGCGGACAAAGATAAAAGTTTTCACTTGCTTTACCACTAAAGCGGTCGAATACGGGAATTGAATACTATCTTTGCGGCTCAAAATAATGAGCTATGAACAATAAAAAACTATTGAGCTATTTTGGCTGGGTAGCCATCCTGGAAGGTTTATCTTTTCTGATCCTGATAGCAGCTTCCCTGATGAAGCGTGGCTTCTTCGGTGATGCAGAAACCGGTGCAATGCTGGTTAAGAACGTGGGCATGGCTCATGGTGTATTATTTGTTTTGTACGTTATTTTGCTGTTTCAATGCAAGTCTAACTATGGCTGGGGTATGAAGAAAGTGATTGTTTACTTCATTTTATCCTTCATTCCATTCGGAACATTCTGGGTAGACATGCAATTGAAAAAGGAAAAAGCAACCTTAAAGCCAGCAGTGAACTAAGCATGCGCTATTTTCTTGAAGTCAGTTATGACGGTATTGCCTTTCACGGTTCTCAGTTGCAGGGCGAGCTGCCAACGGTGCAGTTTGCGATTAATAATGCGCTGAGTACCATACTGCGCGTACCGGTAGAGACGTTCGGTGCCAGCCGCACCGATGAAGGTGTGCATGCGCTGGGCAATTTCTATCATTTCGATTTTGAGCCACCGCTGCATCCGGAACTGGTGTATAAAATGAATGCCGTATTGCCGCCCAAGATTGCGATCGTAAACCTGTACAGGGCTATAGACCCGGAGTTGAATGCACGTTTTGCCGCCATCAGCCGCCGTTACCGGTACAAGATTTATAAATATAAAGATCCGTTCAGGCAGGGCAGGGCGCTGTTCCATCCTTATCCCCTTGATCTGGATCTGCTGAATCAGACCGCAACTGTGCTGAAAGATTATATTGATTTTGAAACCTTCTCCAAGCGCAATACACAAACCTTTACCTTTAAATGTACCATTATGCAATCTTATTGGGAAGAGGTGGGTGATGAAGTGCATTATGTTGTAGAAGCCAATCGCTTCCTGAGGGGTATGGTTCGGGCACTGGTCGGTACACAAATCAAAGCCAATAAAAAGCCAGACCCGGTAACAAGCTTCCGTTCGATTATAGAAGCGAAGAACTGCACCCTTGCCGACTTCAGTGTCACCGGAAACGGATTATACCTGGAGGCCGTCAATTATCCGGAAGGGGTGTTGGAAAATATCAGCAACCACCGCTATTAAGCCACAAAAGCGATTTTTATTATCTTTGTCGTTTACAATTATATTAATCTAGTTTAACTGCATATATGCCTGTTTTTAAATTTAAAGTATCCTGGGATGATGATGATAACATCAACCGCAGCATTGCACTGACCAATGGACAGTCCTTCCTGCAATTCCATGAAGCCATACTGAAAGCCTTTGAGTTCGAGAAGAAAACGGCCAGTGGCGTATTTTATGAGAGTAATGAGAAGCACGTAAAAGGAAGAGCTATTTCTTCTGAGGTGCTGGTGAATAAAAAGGATGCCCCTGCATTATCCATGTTAAAAACACCGGTATCGGCACTGATCGATAATCCGGATAAGAAATTTATCTACGAATATGACCCTGCCAAAAACTGGTCATTCTTTGTAGAGTTGATCGGTATTGATAAGGATGAAAATCCGAAAATCGATTACCCGCACTGTTTCTATAAAGAAGGTATTGCACCTATGCTTACCGGCGCTAAATCCCTGTCCGAAAACCGCATGGTAGAAATGGAAGAAAAGTACGATCTGGGTAAGGAAGAAATGGATGAGGGCTATGGTGATGAAGGAGAGGATGAAGAAAAAGACTCAGAAGAAGAAAGCTATGGTGAGGAATATGGCGAGGAAGGAGATCAATTTTAATTTGTAGCAACATGACGCAGGCTCGGAAAACACTGATCGTTATCGCTGGGCCTACCGCTGTGGGCAAGACTGCACTCAGCATTGCTGTAGCGCAGCAATATCATACTGCTGTAATCTCTGCCGATTCCCGGCAATGTTATAAAGAAATGTCAATCGGTACCGCAAAGCCGGCTCAGGAAGAGCTGTCCGCGGTACCGCATTATTTTATCAATAGCCATTCTATACAAGAAGAGGTGAATGCCGGTATGTACGAACAACTGGCGCTGGGCTATTGTGCCGAAATCTTTGCACAGCAGGATGTGGCTGTAGTCTGTGGCGGAACCGGCTTGTACATCAAAGCGCTTTGTGAAGGCATAGATGAAATGCCCTCTGTAGACCGTAGTATAGAAAAAGCGATTCAGGCCGAATTTGAAACAAAAGGACTCGAATGGCTGCAGCAAAGAATGCAGGAGCAAGATCCCGCATTTTATGCACAGGCCGAACAGCAGAACCACAGCCGGCTGATCCGTGCACTGGCCTTTATCGAAAGCACCGGCACTTCTATTCTGCACTATCGCAGTAATAAGGTGAAACAAAGACCATTTAATATCATCAAAATTGCCCTGGACCTGCCCAGGGAAGTACTATATCATCGCATCAATCGCAGGGTAGATATGATGATGGAGCAGGGTCTGATGGACGAAATCGAAACACTATATCCCTACCGTCAGCTGAAAAACCTGCAAACAGTAGGCTACCAGGAGTTCTACGAGCAGGACACCTGGCCTTTATCATCATCAGCACTCACCGCTGCTGTAGAAAAAGTGAAGCAACATTCCCGCAATTATGCCAAAAGGCAGCTGACCTGGTTCCGTAAGGATAAGGGCTACAGCTGGTTTGCACCGGATGAAACGCAGCAGGTGCTGGATTATATCAGACAAAGCTTATAATCCTATGCTGTACCTTTTCCTGTTTAGTTTGCTGATACAAATCTTGTTTGCCTGGTGGTATCGTTACCGTCCTGCAGTACACGCACCGCTTTCTGCAGATGCATTACCGGGTGTCAGTATCCTCATCTGCGGCAAAAATGAAGCTGAGCATTTTCGTCGTTTTTTGCCTCATGTGCTCGATCAGTCCTATGCCGGACAATGGGAAGTGCTGGTGGTCAATGATGGCTCAACAGATGAAAGTGCGGCTGTATTAGCATCATTACAAAAAGAATTTCCGGCTCTTCGCGTGCTGACCATAGATCCGTCAACAGAAAAGACCTTTCCGGGTAAGAAATACGCGTTATGGCAGGGATTGAAGCAATGTACCTATGGCCTGGTGTTGCTGACCGATGCGGACTGTATGCCTGCTGGTAAGGACTGGCTGCATCATATGGCAGCGGCCTATCAGGGTGCGAAGCTGCAAACACCGCAGCAGTCATATTTTGTATTAGGCTATGGTGCTTATGAGCAAAAACCGGGCTTGCTGAATACCTTTATTCGCTGGGAGACGGTGCATACATTTATGCAATATACCTCCTGGGCACGTGCAGGATACCCTTATATGGGCGTAGGCCGAAACCTGATGTATGAACGGGCACCTGTATTGCAGGCGCTGGATCAGGACGAGGATTTTGCAGCACTGTTCCGCCGTACTGCCTCTGGCGATGATGACCTGATCGTATCATACCTCGCCCTCAGCCAGCAAGCAGTGATTGCGGATCATCCTGAAGCAAAAACGATCTCGGCAGTAAAGGAGACCTGGGCTGACTGGTGGAAACAGAAGACGCGCCATGTGTCTTCCGGTAAGTATTATTCCGAAAGGGTAAAGCGCGGATTGGCTGTTTATGCCTTCTCCGGGCTGCTGTTCTGGGTGTCTGCCGCAGCTTTATTACTGACCGGAAATCAGAAAATTCAAATCATTGTATTAATTTTGCTGCTGCTCCGGATGGGCGTATACATTATGCTGAACCGGAAATGGTGCCGTGCACTGGATGAAAGAGGCCAAAAGGCATTCAGCCTGTTCGGTGACCTGATGTGGGTAGGGTATAATATTATACTGGCGCCTTATATATTTTTTAAAAACAAACAACAATGGAAGTAGTTCAGAAATATTTCGATGATTTTTCAGCAGCGCAGATCGCACAGTTTGCCGCACTGGAAGGACTGTACAAAGAATGGAACGAGAAGATCAATGTAATTTCCCGTAAGGATATCGATCAGTTATATACCAAACACGTATTACACTCGCTGGCGATCCCTACCGTATGTCATTTCAATCCGGGTATGCGTATTGTCGATATAGGTACCGGTGGCGGTTTTCCGGGTATTCCCCTGGCTATATTTTATCCTGAGGTAGAATTTCTGCTGGTAGATTCTATCGGTAAAAAGATAAAAGTAGTACAAGGCATCGCGGAAGAAATCGGGCTGAAAAATGTAACCGCCGTGCAATCCCGTATTGAAAATATTCCGCAGAAAGATTTTGACTTTGCGGTATCCCGTGCTGTGGCCCCCCTTAAAGATCTTTGGTCCTGGGCCAAGCCTATTATTAAAAAGAACAAGTCTACCGACCTGGCCAATGGACTGATCTGCCTGAAAGGCGGAGACCTGAACCAGGAGATCGTGGAGAGTGATGTGCGCCCGTCATTATGGGATATGGAAGATATTTTTCCGGGCGAGGGCTTTGAAGAGAAGTTTGTCGTTTGGGTAGGCAAAAAGTAAAGCAGATAAAATACTGATACAGATATTATTGTAAGGCGGATGATTTTCATTCGCCTTTTTTTCTGTCTGTTTGTCAGTGTATTATTTAACTTTTTACTTTTCAATTTTACACTTTATCCGTAGCTTTAATCACTTGAAAAACCTATTTTTGCCACTTACACATAAAAATATACCCAGATTTTTGATGCGGAATAAGATAGCAGGAACCCTAATATTCATCACATTATTAAGTGCCCCGGTATGGGCGCAGAAGAATGTGTCCAAAACCGACCTGCAGTCAAGACGTGAGGCGATTCTCCAGGAGATCAGGAATGCACAGGCATTGCTGAACGAAGCCAAGGAAAGCCAGAATGTGACCCTCACAGAACTCCGTGCCCTGAACCATAAACTGGAGCTGCGCCAGCAACTGATCAACAACATCAGCCTGGAGTTGAATAATATTTCTACTGACATTAGCACAACCAATACGGATATTAAAGTACTGAATGCACAACTGGCCAAATTTCAGGCCGATTATGCCCGTTCGGTAAGGTATGCATACAAACACCAGGAGTCTCAGAACATGATGCTGTTTGTCTTTTCGGCAAATACATTCAATGATATGATGCGCCGTATGGAGTATATGAAAAAATACCGCCAGTACCGTACCATTCAGGCTAATAAGATCAGGGAGATACAAGGCACCCTAAAGCAGAAAGTCGGATACCTGAATAATAAAAAAGCAGAACGCAGTGAGTTGCTCTCTGCAGAGCAGGTGCATAAAGCCGCCATTGAGGCCGATGCCAATGAAACGCAGAAAGTAGCACAGGTACTGAAAGGGCAGGTAAGTGACCTGTCATCTCAGATCGCGAAAAATAAAAAAGCCGCCGCCCAGCTGGAGACTGCCATTAAGATACAGATCCAGAAAGAAATCGAGGAAGCCCGTCGCCAGGCTATGGAAGAGGCTCGTCAGAAAGCACTTGCAGAAGCCAGAGCCAAAGCTGCTGAAGAAAATCGCCGCAGAGCAGAAGATATTCAGCGCATGAATGAGGCCAACCGACTGAAAGCAGCCGAAGAAGAACAGCGTAAAGCATCAGAGCTGGCCAGACAGGCTGAGCTTGCCCGTAAGAAGGCTGCCGAAGATGCAGAGCGTCAGCGCCTGAAAGATATTGAAGACGCCCGTAAGCGCAGGGAAGAGGCTGCTGCTGAAGAAAAACGCATTGCCGATGCCAAAGCCCGTGAGGAGCAGCGCAAACGCAATGAAGAACGTAATAAAGAAATTGACCGCAGGAAAGAAGAAGAGCGCCAGAAAGAACTGGTGCGCCAGAAGAAGATTGCAGAAGACCTGGATAAACAACGCCAGCAGGCAACAGACCAGGCTACCCAATACAAATCAGGCGGAACAGTAGTAACGATCAACAAAGCGACGACCACTCCGTCATCGTCTTCAGGATCGGCACCAACTACCGTGCGCACCAACCCGGAAAGCACTTCTTATAAGAACCTGCTGACCCCGGATATACAGGCCCTTTCCAATAACTTTGCAGCAAACAAAGGCGGACTGCCATGGCCGGTAGATCGCGGACTGATCGTGGCGCCATATGGTAACTACCAGCATCCGATCGAGAAGAGCGTTACCCTCAGCAACTCCGGTATCGATATTGGTACCAGCGCAAGTGCTCCGGTGAAGGTGGTCTTCTCTGGTGTGGTGACCAAGATCTTCTCCGTACCAGGTATGGGTATTACCGTCCTCGTCAGTCATGGACAGTATTACACGGTATACAGTAAACTGTCGAGTGCTACTGTGAGTGTTGGTACTAAACTGACCACACGCCAGACGGTAGGCTTCGCCGGTAAAAATGATGAAGGCGATAATGTGGTACACTTTGAAGTATGGAAAGTGGGTGACAACGGATCTATATCCAATGTAAACCCAACAGGATGGATCGCGCCGAAATAAATAAATTAACTGCTATAATAAAATAAAATCCTAATCCCATCGTTAAACTCAATATGAAACTAGCTTTCTGGAAAAAAAATAGAGATCCGAATAAGCCTAAAAAGCCTGTATGGCGCGAATGGCTTGATGCCGGTCTGTTTGCCATCATCGCCGCTACCATTATCCGTATGTTCTTCTTCGAAGCCTATACGATTCCTACCGGCTCTATGGAAGGTACCCTTAAGGTGAATGATTACCTGTTTGTAAGCAAAATGGCCTATGGTGCCCGTTTGCCTAACACACCGCTTTCTATACCTCTGGTACACAATACTATGCCAATCTTCGGAGGCAAATCTTATTCTGAATCAGTACACTGGAAGTATCACCGTCTGCCTGGCTTTGGTAAGGTAAAACGTAACGATATCGTAGTATTTAACTTCCCTAATAACGATACTGTGGTACTGGAAGATCCTGCACAGGATTATTACCAGTATGTACGGGTTCTGGGCAGAGACCAGGTATGGAACAGCCGTACCATCATTACCCGCCCGGTCGATAAAAAGGAAAACTACATCAAAAGATGTGTAGGTATTCCGGGAGACAAGATCGAGATTAAAGAAGGTATTTTATACGTAAATGATAAACCAGGCGAATTCCATCCGCATCAGAAAATGGATTACATGGTTACCGGTACCGCACAGTTATCTGCCGATTTTATGGAAGAAAACTATATCGTGTTCAAAGGATATACGCCTAACCATGAAGCCGTTTATGATATGGAATATGCCGCATCAGAAAAAGTAAAACAGGTAAATGGTGTAACCAGTGTAAAACCATACTCGATGCTGGCTGCTGGCAATCCCGGTCCTGTAGATATGTGGACGTTCCCGTTTGATACAGCCAATTTCAAATGGAACCAGGACAATTACGGAAGCTTTATCATCCCGGCCAAAGGGACAACCGTACAGCTGACTCCGGCTAATATCGCCCTGTACAGAAGAATTATCCGTGTATACGAAGAGAACCCGACTTTCGAAGAGAAGGATAACCAGTTCTTCATAGCCAGTAAGCCGATCACCTCTTATACCTTTAAGATGGATTACTACTGGATGATGGGTGATAACCGCCACGGATCTGCCGACTCCCGTTTCTGGGGTTTTGTTCCGGAAGATCATATCGTAGGCAAAGCCTCATTTGTATGGCTCAGCTATGGTAATGGCGATGGTAATGTATATAATAAGAAAGGAATGCGCTGGGGCCGTATGTTCCGCCCGGTAAGCGTACTGGAAAAATAAGCCTTTAAGGTATTTTAACGGTCTTATGACCACAATGCAGGAAATCAGTTCTAATTTTAGGGCTGATTTTCTGCTTTTTAGATTTATGACGAAATTATATATTAAGAACATGGTCTGTAACCGCTGCAAAATGGTTGTAGGCAATGTTATGGCTTCGCTGGGACTCAGTGTAAGCCATATGGAACTGGGAGAAGTTACCATAGAAGAACCGCTGGAAGATAAAAAACACAAACTGAAAGAGGAACTGGAGCAGCTGGGTTTTGAACTGATTGATGATAAGAAAAGCAGGGTTATTGAAAAGGTGAAGAACCTGATCATCGACCTGGTACATCATAACGGAGCAGCCTTACAGACCAATCTTTCTGATTACCTGTCCGCAGAACTGCATCAGGACTATGCCGGCATCAGTAATCTTTTCTCCGAAGTGGAGGGCATTACTATCGAAAAATACCTGATTGCCCAGAAAATAGAGAAAGTGAAAGAGCTGCTGATCTATGATGAGCTGAGTCTGAGTGAAATCGCCTGGCAGTTAAATTATTCCAGCGTAGCATACCTGAGCAGCCAGTTTAAGAAGGTAACCGGCATGACACCCAGTCACTTCAAATCCTTGCAGGGCAACAGGCGCAAACCTCTGGACAAAGTAGGGTAGCACAGCCGCAGCTGGGAAATCTGCGTTAAATAGGGTATATTTGTTATCTATTTCAGCTATATTAACCCAATCAATTTGTCCATGAAACAAATCTCCTTAATTGCCGCATTTTTATGTTCCGGTCTGGTCGTACAGGCCAAAACCTTACGCGTGCTGTTTATCGGTAACAGTTATACCGCAGTGAATAACCTTCCCTCGCAGATAGCCCAACTGGCAGATGGTACACACGATACCCTTATTTATGATATGTCTGCACCCGGTGGCTACACCTTCCAGCAGCATACCACCAATACCACAACCCTGAGCAAAATACAGCAGGGCAACTGGGATTATGTCGTATTGCAGGAACAAAGTCAGCTGCCAAGCTTCCCGGATGCGCAGGTCGCATCTGATGTGTACCCATATGCACATGCACTGGACAGCATCATTCATGAAAATAACCCATGTGCCAAAACAATATTCTATGTAACCTGGGGCCGCAAAAACGGTGATGCGTCTAACTGCGCATTTTTTCCGCCGGTATGTACCTATGATGGTATGGATAGCTTACTGCAACTGCGCTATTCCAAAATGGCTGAGTTCAACAGCAGTGCTATTGCACCAGTGGCTATGGTGTGGCACCGTGTACGCACATCCGCTCCCGGTATAGAGTTATATGATACCGATGAAAGCCATCCGTCTATGGCAGGTACTTTCGTTGCAGCATGTGCGTTCTACTCCGTTTTATTTGAAAAAAGCCCCCTGGAAAGCACCTATACTGCCGGTCTGAATCCGGGCACTACTGCGCTTATTAAAACAATCGCTGAAGCTACCGCTTATGATAGTCTTGATCACTGGAACCGATTCCTGCCGGTAGTTACGGCAGATTTTACAAGCAGCATCACCAATAACGTGGTAGACTTTACCAATGCATCTCAGCATGCCGATCAGTACAACTGGAGTTTCGGTGACGGACAAAGCTCGATCAGCCCGACACCATCTCATACCTATACTGCTTCCGGTTCCTATACCGTTACCCTTATCGCTTCTTTCTGCGATCAGGCCGATACGGCAACACAAACAATTACCGTAACCGTACCACCTAACAGCATCAATGAGCTGGCAGAGCAGATCGGATTGAAAGTATATCCTGTTCCAGCTACCACTCAGCTGTTCCTGAAGTATGACCCATCCGTAAAAATTTCCCGTATTGCCTTAAGCGATATCAGTGGTAAAATGACCTACAGACAGTGGAATGCGCAGCAATCCCTGAACCTGGAGGGCATTGCTCCGGGAATATATATCCTGATACTGGATACCGACAGAGGTATAGTGCGTAAAAAAATTACCGTAAAATAGGCTGATGCCCGAATCTTATAAAACAGTTACAAAATAATGTAACAACCATGCTTTGGATATGGTCGAACTTTGTGGAATAAAACCAATACAAGTTCGATCATGTCTAAAGATACTACTGATAGCATATATATACCCCTTGAAGGGGTCGAAAGTGAGCACTGCGCCATGATTGTCGATAAAGGATTGCAATCAATAGGCAGCCTGCAGCAGCATACCGTAGAGCTTAATAATCAGCGGGTGCTGATCTCCTCCTCCCAATTACAGGAAGACCTTCCTAAAGCCATTAAAAAAATAGAAGAACTGGGCTATGGTGTACCACTCGTACGCAAACAATATCCCGTGCTGAATATGAGTTGCGCTTCCTGCGCAGCCAGTGTGACCAGCGTACTGGAGCATGCTCCCGGAGTCGTATCCGCTTCTGTGAATTTTGCAACAGAAACTTTATCGGTTAGCTTCCTGCCCAATATTACCGACGGGCAACAACTCAAACAAGCATTACAGCAAACCGGCTTCGATCTGCTGGTCGAAGAGCGCAAAGAAGAACAGGACCTCCTGGCACAGATGCATATGGAGAAATACCGCTCCCTGCGCCAAAGAGCCATCGGTTCCCTTATCCTTTCCGCACCAGTTATGCTGATCGGTATGGTTTGGATGGATATGCCTTATGCCAATTATATCATGTGGGCATTAACGACACCGGTTATCCTCTGGTTCGGTAAAGACTTTTTTGTAAATGCCTGGAAGCAAGCCCGCAATCGTACCGCCAATATGGATACCCTGGTGGCATTAAGCACGGGAGTGGCCTATATTTTCAGCATATTTAATACCTTATTTCCCGGCTACTGGCATAGCAGGGGGCTTCATGCGCACGTCTATTTTGAATCGGTTGCGGTAGTCATTGCCTTCATCCTGCTGGGCAAGCTGTTGGAATCCCGCGCCAAAAGCAATACTTCGCAAGCCCTTAAAAAGCTGATGGGGCTGCAACCCAAAACCGTTATGCGCCTGAATGATGATGATAGTACAACAGAAGTCAGCATAGAATTGATACAGAAAGGAGACATCATCGTGGTGCGTCCCGGTGAGCAGATAGCTGTAGACGGAACACTGATCCAGGGTGCATCTTATGTAGATGAGAGCATGTTGAGCGGAGAACCGGTAGCTGTGGCTAAAGCCGTGAATGATGCCGTTTTTGCGGGTACCCTGAACCAGAAAGGAAGCTTCCGTTTCCGGGCCGATCAGGTAGGCGCAGACACCATGTTGTCCCAGATCATTAAAATGGTACAAATAGCCCAGGGCAGTAAAGCCCCGGTACAGAAACTGGTCGATCGTATTGCCGCCATATTTGTACCGGTAGTGATGCTTATTGCCACACTGGCCCTGGCGATATGGTGGATCTGGGGTGGGGCCGAAGGGTTTACTCATGGTATGCTCGCCTTCGTAACCGTGCTGGTCATTGCCTGTCCCTGTGCGCTGGGCCTGGCTACACCAACGGCCATTATGGTGGGCGTAGGCAAAGGCGCCGAACAGGGTATCCTGATCAAAGATGCAGAGAGCCTGGAACTGACCCATAAAGTAGATACCATTATTCTGGATAAGACTGGTACCATTACAGAAGGGAAACCAGCAGTAGTGCAATCTCAGGGATTAGAAAGTAATGAATTATACCATTCCGTGCTGTATAGCATAGAACGACAATCTGAACACCCGCTGGCAGCAGCTGTAGTACGCTTCCTGGAGACAAAAGAACACCGCATACTGGATATGCATGTGAACAGTATTACCGGGAAAGGCATACAGGCCGAATGGGCAGGGAAAACCTATTATACCGGCAACCAGACTTTGCTGCAAGAACATCATATTGCTATAAATCCCGAATTGCAATCACTGGCAGATCGCTGGTCGGCCCAATCGTATACCCTCATCTGGTTTGCCGATGAGCAGCAGGCACTGGCTATCCTGGCTATAGCAGACCAGGTAAAGCCCTCTTCTGCCACAGCCGTGAAGGCTTTTACAGACATGGGTATCAGCGTGCATATGCTTACCGGAGACCAACCCGCAGCTGCCAGGGCTATTGCCGATAAAGTCGGTATTGAAACCGTCAAGGCAGGTGTATTACCGGAAGAGAAAGCCGCCTATGTACGTGCACTGCAGGCACAAGGACATGTAGTGGCCATGGTGGGCGATGGGATCAATGACAGTGCAGCACTGGCGCAGGCAGATGTAAGCATCGCTATGGGCAAGGGTTCTGATATTGCCATGGATGTAGCGAAGATGACCATTATCAGTGCAGACCTGAATAAGATACCTTATGCCATCCGCCTGTCACGAGATACGGTACGTACCATTCGCCAGAATCTGTTCTGGGCCTTTATTTATAATGTAATCGGTATTCCGCTTGCGGCCGGCATATTATATCCCATAAACGGCTTCCTGCTCAATCCCATGATCGCCGGAGCAGCAATGGCGCTCAGCAGTGTAAGTGTAGTGAGCAACAGCTTGCGCCTGAAATGGAAAAAGGCATAGTGTATCCTCAATATTTAAACCAGTATATTTATCATTAAACAAAAAACATATGGAACAGACCTTAAAATTCAAGACAAATATTAATTGCGGTGGTTGTGTCGCTAAAGTACAACCCAGGCTGGACGCAGAAAAAGACATTCATTCCTGGACGGTGGATACGGATAATCCGGATAAAATCCTGACCGTTGAAACAGAGCTGAGTAAAGAAGATATCATCAACCTCATACAAATGGCTGGTTTTAAAATAGAAACTGTTTAACTTTGTGTGCAATGAATCCGGTGATGAAATATGTAGTTAATCCATTACGGTGGCTGTTCCGAAAATTATTTACGAAGAGCTGCTGCCGCTGAGCAAACATTATTGATCTATGGAAACACCCTATATGCCCGAACAGGAATGCTCGATGGAAGCCCTGGCGGCACAGTTACGGCAACCTTCCGGAGCAACCGGTAAGGAAGTGGCCGATAATATGTATCAGTCCAACCTGGGCATGATACGGGAAAGCATCGCAGTACTGTCTTCCAAACCGGGAGATGCCCTGCTGGAGCTGGGTCACGGCAATGCTCATCATCTGAAAGAATGGTTGCAGATGGATCCTAATGCACAGTATACCGGACTGGAATGTTCGGAGCTGATGCAGGCCGAAGCTATAGCCTACAGTGAAGAAGAAGGACTCAGCGAGCGTTGCCGGTTCTTGTTTTACGATGGATATAAGATTCCGTTTGAAGACGATTCTTTTGACCGTATGCTTACGGTAAATACCCTTTATTTCTGGAACGAACCCATTGCTTTATTACAGGATATATACCGTGTCATAAGGCCGGATGGGTATTGCTGCATTACATTTGTAGATGCCCTTGCAATGGACCAATTGCCTTTTACACAATACGGATTTACCAAGTACGACATAGCCCGCTTTACACACCTGGTGGCTCAGACCGACTTTACCATTGATGCTATACATACTAGAGAAGAAGAGGTGATCAATAAAATGGGAGACCCTTTTCACCGCAACTATTATATCGCATTACTGCAAAAGAAATAAACACATCAGATGGCCGACTGGGCACATTTTGCACAGAGAATTGCGATCCGGACCGGGTTGCTGTACCTTGATGCAGATACCGCAGAGGGTAGTGTATGTTATGCTGCAGATGCCGGTTTGCGTATGGAGTTTAAGTTATACTTCACCGATGCCGATATGTTACAATACATCAGTGCACGCTGTAACCCGGTGCCCGAAGACCCGGATACCATTCCCTTACCGGCCGATGCTGCTGAGTTCTGGCAGGCGATAAGTGAAAACTAATTTTAAAAAAAACGGCAGGCTGCTCAATCGATCAGCCTGCCGTAACGGTTTTATCCGGTGCCAGTATTAATTGAAGAATCCTTCACAAGCCAAATAACCTGTGGACCAACAGATCGTATCAGCGTTTGTAAATAGTACGATTGACCGTAAACCTGGGCCTTTAACCAACTAAGTGCACCTTTTCACCTGTCTTGTAATAAAAGCCTTTGTGAAATGAAAAAAATTCTATGCTACCTTACCTCCTTCCTGGCCATTTGTCAGGGCAGTTTTGCTGCGACCCAGGTCAATACGCCTAACGTTTCTGGAACTTGGACCCTGGAAGGTTCTCCCTATTATATCCATAATGACATCGCTGTCCCTTTAAGCAATACCCTGACCATTCAGCCGGGCGTCCAGGTTGTGTTTATGGGCAATTACCAGTTATACGTTTATGGAACCATATCGGCAAAAGGAACACCGGAGCAGAAGATCGTGTTCCGGGCCAATGATACCACAGGATGGTCTAATGTGGCCACCACAGCGGGAGGATGGAGCGGGCTGGGCCTCGAAAATACCGGCAGTATGAACTTCGGGAACCCAACCTTTGAATATTGCATTTTCAAGGATATTAAACGAGGCATTAATAATAGTGCTATTACCTCGACTATTCCGCTGCTGTATATCAATCAATGCGAGTTCTATCATAATATTGCGATGGAGCGCCTGATCTCCCTCTATAATTTCGGACAAACGCAAAGTGCCAGCAAACTAAGGTTTACCAATTGCAGTGTACATGATAACCGTACCGGAACACTGATGCATGTCTTATATGAGGATAGTGCTTATGTACTCAATAATAAATTTTATAACAATACGTCCAGCGGAGGAATCGGCCTGTTTTCCCATACCTCCACCGGTATGATGAGCAACAATGTACTGCTGTTCAGGGATAATGAATTATACAATAATACCCAGAGCAATGGCGGTGGTATCTTCAATAGTGCATATGGGGGTAATGTTATTTTTCAACGCAACCGCGTACATCATAACAATACCAATCTGAATGGGGCAGTGGCCCTCCAGTCCAAATCATCCCTGATTGAGCAAAACTTGATTTGCAATAACAACCAGACATTGGCTGAAGGTGTTTTTTGCGGGATTAATGACGGTGGTGGTGGACTGCAGCTTTTAGGCCAGGACCTGGATAGTGATGTACCCGGTCGTAACGACCATATCGTCCGTAATAATATCATTGCCAACAACTATTCCTCCATCAGCGGAGGTGGTATATGGGCACAGCACTGCCAGGCCACCATCGTTAATAATACGATTGTAAACAATACCGTAAAGGACTATACCGGAAGTGCGGCCATACATGGATGGGGAACTTATTGTAAGCTCAGAATCTCGAATAACATTATTTTCAATAATAAGCAGAACTATAATCCTTTTGATACTGCCTATAATAATTTCAAGTTTGCAGCCCTGAACCTTAACCTGTCCAATAACCTGATTGACTTTTATCCTAATACCAATATGCCTGCTGGTGTACAGGGCCTCAGCACAAATATCTATGACCATAATTTACAACTGGCTTCGCCGATATTAGGCGCAGGCCCGACTTATAATGCCCTTAATGTAGATTTCGGATTGGCTAGTAATTCTACAAACTGCATCAACAAGGGTAGTAATGCAGTGCCGGATTATGGCAGTGCAGATTATAATGGCCATACAAGGGTATTTAATAATACGATCGATATAGGGGCAGTAGAATACCAGAAGTCTGTTGATACGTCAACTTCCTTATATACACCGGGACTGGCTAATGCCTTCAGGCTTTACCCTAATCCGGGAACAGGTATATTCCAGCTGGAATATGACCAGCAAAAATACCGCCTGGCCAGTATGGAATTGTTCCAGCTGAATGGGCGTAAAATAAAAGACCTCGGGTTCGAAGCCCACCAGCCGATAATTATTCAGGACCTGCCTTCCGGAGTCTATCTCTTGAAACTTCGTACACAGGATCAGCAGGTAATTGCAAAACAGATCATCCTTCAGAAATAAATTTTAGTTCTTCAGATGTATTAGAAAACCGCATAGCGCTTAAGCACTATGCGGTTTTCTAATACTGGCGATCTGTTCATTCAGACCTGCTTCTGACGCAGTTTGGATATTCATATGCTATAAATATTCACAAGTCCATTTTCAAAGATCTGATGTCTTAAACCTTTACAATTGTGTAATAATACAGTGCAAAATATCTGTGCACAAACTAAAGGATGCTTAAAGCAAAAAAGTATATATTCGATACCAGCTATTGGAAGATTATGATTTGGTATACGTTTCTTAAAGATTGTGATCTAACATTACTGGATCAACGGCTGCAGACATTTCCGGAACTGTTGCAGCAGCGCGTTAATGCATACCAGCAGGAAGAGGATCGTTATGTACGGATTGCGGGAAAGCTATTGCTGGAGGCAGCTGTACAGCATTTTTATCCTGAGCATAAATCAGTGCTAACCCAACTTTATAAAACACCACAGCACCAGCCTCAGCTGCATACGCCCCCTTTATATTTCAGTACAGCCTACAGTAAAGGCATTTGTGTACTGAGTGCAGATCCCCGGCTGGAGAATGGGATTGATGTGGAATACAGGCAAGCAAGTATTGACCCCGCAGTATATAACGACTTTTTGCATCCTGAAGAACAGAAGGCCCTTCTGCAAAGCCAGGACCCTGAAAGCCTGTTCTACCATTGCTGGACTGGCAAAGAAGCTGTACTGAAGGCCGAAGGATCGGGTATTCAGGAGGTCTGCCTGGCAGATATAAATACCAGGCAGGATCCGGTTTTGTGGAACGGTCAATCTTTTTTTCTGCAGCAGATTGATATAGATTCCGATTATGTCGTCCAGGTGGCCAGTACGGAACCAGAATACAAAATGGACATCAGGCAATTATTGCTGCGCTGAATCAACCATGATCCGGCCGTACAGGGCTTCCTGTCCATGCGGTCTGATCCGGCAATGTTTCTCCCTTCATCACAAGAGATAAGGAGGAAATGGTAACATGGTTGCCGATCATACTGTTATATAAGATAATAGTGCGGGTACCGATTGTAGACTGACGGCCGATATGTACAGAACCGATCTTCATAATACGATCTTCGAAAAGATGGGTCTGCGGGCCACAATCTTCATTCAGCATCGCTTCATCATCTATCGTTACCATATCATGCTCAGTAATGTCTGTCGTATTCATCCATACGTGCTTACCGGTTTTAACGCCTAATAAACGGAGCATAACAGGAAGCCAGGGAGTGCCTCTTAACTGGTCCAGGAAAAATACTACGGCCAGCGCTTCATAAAAGCTGGTTACCGCTTCACTCAGCCATACTTTCAGACTATACATAGGCATGGCCATCTCTTCATACTTACCAACAAGTAACCATTTCAGTAACACAGTAACCAAGAAGGCAGGCACACCCATAAATAGTAAATAGTATATCGGAATGGATATAATAAGCCGGCCCGGCGACATAGACAGCAGGTCATGTGCATAAGCAACAAACAGTACACTGCACGTGGTAATGACCGTTTGAGGGAGAATGATCCGGATACCTTCTACCAATCCTCTGGCCAGCTTCAACTTAAGCGGTGGATGAAAGGTAAGGCTACTGTCAAATGCAACACTCTGCTGGCGTGAAGGCAGACCAATGGGAGGCGAACCAAACCAGTCTTTCTCTGCACTTTGCCGTAATTGCTCTTCCGACGGGGCTTTGGACAAGACACCAATCAGCATGCCGCTGCCCAGCGAGTAGCCCTGTGGTATAAGGCCACTGTTGCCTACAAAACTATTATGCCCAATGACGGTTTTCTGTAAAATCAGTTGCTGGTTGCGGACATCATGTTCTCCGAGGATTACAGCATCTGCAATAAAAGACCCTTCTCCTATTTCCAGCAGATGATGACTTACGTCGCTGGCTGTAGAGATTTCTGCATTCCGGCCCACCTTAGCGCCCAGCATACGGTAGTATTTAGATACGTAAACAGTCGCATAAAGTGGATGAAGTACAATCAGCGAAAGGTTCATCAGCTGATCTTTCATCCATTTGCGGTAATAAGTAAAACTATAAATGGAATACACTCCCGGTTGCATTTTATACTGCAATAACCGGGATATACCCGAAATGATGAGCATAAATAGTACGAGGTACAATGCAGCAAGGATCGGCACCTGCCATAAATAGTAAAACTGGTAATCTCCTGCCTGATCATCCAGGTAATACAATGTATACAAAACCGGTGTCAGGGGTATGATGACTACCAGGGGGAAAATAAACAATGAGGCCAGGTAAAACAGGCTATAGCGGTTACGCAGGCTGCGCGAAACCATATTCGGTTCGGGTAGTTCTTCCGGTGGAACCGTATGTGTTTTTACCGCAGGGCTGCCGTCCCATATCTCTCCATATCCTATGTGCTGGCCTTCCGGCAGGCAGCTCAGGTCCTGGAGCACACCATGTGCTTCTATAACAGTGTCTCCGCATACGATAGCCGAAGATCCCAGGTACGCATTTGCCTTGATATGTACTTTCCGTAGTTTTAAGATCCCGTTTTCTACGCTTGCATTGTCTATGCTGCAGCCGGAGGAGGTACTCACATTACCCTCTATGGTTACAAGATCTTCTGCACCGATGGGCAGTAAACTCAGCTGCGCTGAGGCATCAACTTTGACGCCCAGTAAACGCAGGTATCTTGGGTACAGGGGAGTGTCTACAATAAATTCTGAAGGTAACAGGCGCTTCATCGCTTTCCATAACCACCAACGGAAATAGTACCATCCCCAAAGAGGGTAGTCACCTTCCCTGATCTTACCTATAAACAGCCATTTGGAGCCGACGATCAGCAATGCAAATACCGGCGGAATAAGCAGGTACAGTAATATCGCGCTTAATAGGGCAGTAATATGGCCGTAACCGCTTACATTAAAATAATAGTAACTCAGGTATGGAAAGAATATCTGTACTGCCAACAGACCGTAAATCAGGAGCAGCGCAAAAGTCTGGGCAATCCCGCAGAGTATATATTGCAGGCGGCTGACCCTTTGAAACGGACTGGCAGCAGCTGCCGATCCGGATTGTTCTTCTATGTTTTCTGCAAAGGCAGAAAGAGGTCGATGTGTATACAGGTCTTTTAGCGATACCTGTTGCAGATATGCTTTTTGTCTTAAATGGGATACCAGAGTTGCGGCAAGCAGTGAATGGCCTCCCAGGTCTGTAAAGAAGTCCTGGGAAAGATGAATATGCTTTCCAGGGAATATAATGTTCAGTACCTGTAGCAAGCGGTCTTTTACCGGGCTATTGGGATCAATTTCTACTGTTTGCTGATCACCTTCAGTTGGGATGAATGCTTCTGGAAGCGGCAACTTCTTCCGGTCAATCTTGCCACTGGGCATCCGGGGCATTTCGGGCAATATAACAAATGCAACCGGTACCATATATGGTGCCAGGAAGCCTGAAAGTATTTTCCGGATAGTGTCTTCATCTGCGATATGGCCCTCTTCCATAACGATATAGCCCACCAGTTGATCCTGCCGGTTGCTGTCCGGTCTAATGGCAACAGCTGCAGAGGCAATACCACTGATATCATTCATCCGGCTCTCAATCTCACCCAGTTCAATACGATAGCCACGCAGTTTTACCTGGTCATCAATTCTGCCCTGGAATTCAAGGAAGCCATCTTCCCTGATCATTACTGCATCTCCGGTTTTATAAATGTGCTTACCGGGCAATTCACTAAAAGGGTTAGGAATAAATTTCTGTGCAGTAAATTCTGGGAGGTTAAAGTAGCCCATACTTACGCCCGGACCCGAGATGATCATTTCACCACGCTCCCCGCGGGGAACAATACGCATGTGCTCATCTACAACCGCCAGGTTATAATTGGGTAGTGGTGTGCCTATCGTCAGTTCATCTCCTGCCTGTACAAAAGCCATATTGGAAGTGACCGTTGTTTCCGTCGGCCCATAGCTGTTGATGAATTTGCGGTAAGGTTTTGCCCACTTCTGTTGCACCTGTGGGGTGCAGGCCTCTCCTCCTGAATTGACGAGTCTTATAGCAGGCACTTCATCTATAATAGCCAGAATACTGGGTACGGCATGCAGTATAGTAATGTTCTGCGACCTGAGCACCTCGCTCAATTCATCGATTGCCTTTACGGCTATGGCATCTGCAATCCAGATGGTTGCACCTGCAAACAGGCTGATCCAGACCTCTTCACACCACATATCGAATGAGACCGAAAATCCCTGGTACACTTTATCTGCATCGGTGATGTGCAGTACCTGCTGCTCAGAACGGATAAGATGACAGATGTTTCTATGATTGATGGGAATACCTTTCGGATTACCTGTACTGCCGGACGTAAACAATACGTAAGCCCAATCGTCCGGCCTGGCAATGATTTCCGGTGCCGGTACTATAGTAAGCGGTTCGGTTGCGATAGTCAATGGCGTACAATGGATACCGGCATCGGTATCGGAAAAATAAGTGCGTACACCAATATCTCCAAACACCTTTCGGATACGATCCTGGGGCATTTCGCGATCAAGGGGAACGTATGCGGCCCCGGCCTTGATAATGCCCAGTATCGCGACCGGCAGCTCCAGACTACGCGGATACCAGACCCCTACAGTATCTCCCGGTTGCACGCCGGAGTCTATGAGTTGCTGTGCAATGGCATTGCTCCAGTTGTCCAGTTCCGCATAGGTTAGTATACGGTCTTGAAATATAAAAGCTGCTTTATCGCGATGAGCCAGAAATGAGGGCTGGAGTAAGGCACTCAGCATCTCATCTCTGATCAGTTCGGGCATTGCTTTACCCAGAATAATACTATCAGACATAACGCGGGGGACTATGGTTAGCAGTAATTGTAATTCTTAGGAAAGTTAAACAAACCGTTCGACATATTTGTCGGCGTAAGGCTTCTTATTTCTTACAAAACAGTTTTATATTCAGTCAAGTATATCAAGTTCTATCAGCACCTTATGTTTTAAGGGATCAGTATCTTTTTTGTGCAAGTAGCAGCCAGGATAATGCGGTTCAAAGCTGCTGCAAATTTTTTGTTGGGGTACTTGCCGGCAGGTCTTGTGGTATAAGGGCAGAAAGCAGCAGTAAAATGTAAATTGACAGAAAAGAAAAGAGGTAATAAATCGTAAGATTTATTACCTCTTTTTGTGCCCAGGAATGGATTCGAACCATCACACCTTACGGCGCCGCCACCTGAAGACGGTGCGTCTACCAATTTCGCCACCTGGGCTCCTTAATTGGGTTGCAAATGTACATACTAGAATATTGTTTCCCAAAAAATATGGGAACATATTTTTCAGAAAATTAAAAAAAGAACGCCGCAGCCTTATGGGGCGCGGCGTTTACCCTCTTATACCACCCATAATTATCGTTAGAAGAGCCCTTCTGTCGATAGGTAACGTTCCCCGGTATCATAGTTGAATGTCAGCACCCTTGCCCCTTCCGGTAAGGTTTCCAGTTTGCGCGATACGGCAGCCAGAGAGGCACCGGTCGAAATGCCGACCAGCACTCCTTCTGTACGGGCTATTTTGCGGGCATATTCAAATGCCTCCTCTTTATCTACCTGTATAACTTCATCAATCAGTTTGGGATCATAGATCTGTGGTACAAAACCAGCCCCGATTCCCTGTATCGGATGCGGACCGGGATTGCCTCCGCTCAGCACCGGCGACAGGACAGGTTCTACAGCAATAACCTTAAGCTGTGGAAAGTGTTGTTTTAATACTGATGCGACACCGGTAATATGGCCGCCGGTACCTACACCGGTGATCAGGTAATCCAACCCTTCAGGGAAGTCAGTCAGTATCTCCTGCGCCGTAGTGTTTTTATGTACCGCTACATTTGCAGGATTGTTGAACTGTTGCGGCATCCAGGCATTTGGCGTACTATTTACCAGTTCCTGTGCCCGTTCTATAGCTCCTTTCATACCTTTCTCTCTGGGCGTTAATTCAAATGCAGCGCCATAAATTTCCATCAGTTTGCGGCGCTCTATACTCATCGATTCCGGCATGACCAGGATTACTTTATAACCCTTTACCGCCGCTAGCAGGGCGAGTCCTATACCTGTATTGCCGGAGGTGGGTTCAATGATTACACTGTTTGGCTGTAGGTTACCGTCCTTTTCGGCCGCTTCAATCATGGCTAATGCGATACGATCTTTAATACTGTTGCCCGGATTACTGCGCTCCAGTTTGATCCAGACATTACGTGCTGTGCCGAACAGTTTGTTGAGTTTTAATACCGGCGTGTTGCCAATAGTCTCCAGGATGGATTGTACTTTCATAATGTCTTTATTTTTGATGATTATATAGAAAAATCGACAGCCGTTTTATTGCCCGGCTTTCTTTTAATAATGGTTTCGCTTTTATGGAAGATTTGTGCGTTCGGGGGCAGGGAAGACGTCAGCCATACATTACCCCCGACAATACTGTTTTTACCAATGACGGTATGCCCTCCCAGTATTGTAGCATTGGCATAGATGATCACATGATCCTCTATCGTCGGATGTCTTTTTTGGTGTGCAAGGTCCCGGCTCACACTTAAAGCACCCAGTGTAACCCCCTGGTATATTTTTACATCTTCGCCTATAATACAGGTTTCTCCGATCACGATGCCTGTACCATGATCAATGAAAAAACGTTTTCCGATCACCGCAGCCGGATGTATGTCGATACCTGTTTTGCTGTGCGCGATTTCAGCAAATACACGGGCCAGGATCTGTGCATGGTGATGCCATAAATAATAAGAAATACGGTGTACTGCAATGGCAAAGAAGCCAGGATAGCTGAACAGGATCTCATGCATAGAAGTGGCAGCCGGATCGAAGCTGATCGCTACTTTCAGGTCTTCGGCCAGTAGGGCATATACATCCTGCAGATCGGTAAAAAAAGCCTCTGTGATCCTGCTAGCCTCTTCTGGCGTAAATTGTTCCTGCAACAACAGTTCTCTTAATATGATGTGTAACTCCAGTTCTTTCTGTTCAAACTGGCTGTAGCTCAGGAACTCCTTCCGGGTGGTGAACATCCAGTCAAATATTTCGGTGATCCAGTAAGCCGTTTGTTGCCGGTCCATAAAGATGCGGTTGGCCAGGAAATTGCGCTGGTAAATAGCTTTGTTTCTTGAAATGACTTCCACTGTTTTTATTTTATCAGGTCAGAAAATAGAAAATGCCCCTGCGGGATACGCAAGGGCATTGGAACATCTTATATAGAACACTTCAGAGCACTACATAACCATACCGCTTGCAGGATGATCCCACATTGTACAACAGCAGTATTGGCAGCAAGTCTGGTGAAACATAATTTTTATTTGTTATTACAAATTTGCCGAAACAAAATTGCATTACAAATTAATTCTTGTTAAGAAATGAAAGTTTATAAAATCCTTAAGAGGTTACTTACCCCGGAGTAAGTAAAAACAAGAAGGATATAATATAAAAAGAGCAGCCTGAGCAGCTCTTTTTATACTTAACTGACTATCCCATGTAGTCAACTCTTTTCTTCGTCCTTTTGTCCGGCAACAAAAGGACCAAAAATGCCTTTGTTTTCATCAAGGCGATTGCGGGGCACCGCCATTTTGTACCGTTGCGTGCATTGATCGTCTGAGCTTAACGTGTGATGCGTTCGCTGCTCAACGATCGCAGCTCCACTCCAAAATGGCTATCGCTGTGATGAAAACAATAAGCGATCCGTACCGTACAGATCGCTCAAAATGGCCTTATAAATCCGGCGTTCATAAAATCATTGGCTCGGTCGATAGAGTTGCAAACCACTGTCTGAGCGCAGCGAGTCTGGTTTGCGACCGACCGACACATTGATTTTTAGCCAGGGATTTATACAGCCTTGATTTTTTGGCGGTACCTTTTGCATCAAGGCAAAAGGTAGCAAATAACTATAAAGGAACCAAAGACAGAATTTCTGTCTTTGGTTCCTTTAAGCGGATACTCAGTTATACTTATTCTAAAACGCGGTCTATCGCCTTCGCGAGCTGATGATCTTTTTCTGATATTACATCGCCGGCATCATGCGTACGCAGCCATATCTCTACTGTGTCCCATTCATTGGTCCATCTTGGATGATGATTATGCTGCTCGGCCAGTAAAGCTACCCGGGTCATAAACCCGAATGCCTGACTGAAATCACTGAAACGAAACTGTTTATATAAATAACCATCCCGCTCTTTCCATTCCTGATACATAATTGCTTGTTTATTTGATTATAAAAATACGGAATGTTTCGCATCCTGCCGCATGATAACTGCTACCTCCTCTAAGATCTCGGTCAACTGGTCCAGGTGCATAATCTCGAAGTACTCTTCCTGCAACACGTCTGTACGGAACGGAGTATCCAGGATATCGGGTACCTGGAATGGGCTGCGTTTGGTATCTGGCGCCATGCTGCGCAGGCTCTCACCGGGAGAAGATAATATTCCTGCACCGTATATCTTAGGCTGCCCGTCTTCTCTGATCAGACCAAATTCAATGGTATACCAGTAAATGCGGCTCAGCAGTTCCATCTTGCGTTCATCATCATTCCAGCGCAACCCTAGCTGCCCGAAGGCGTGCATGAAATCGGCATAAGCAGGATGACTCAACAAAGGAATATGTCCGAATACATCATGAAACATATCCGGCTCTTCGATATAATCCAGTTCTGCCATAGTGCGCAGCCAGCAGGTGGCGGGAAATATGCGGCGGGCCAGCAAAGCAAAGAATGCTGCTGCAGGCACCAGGCCCGGTACTACAGTGATCTGCCAGCCGGTTGCAGCTTTCAGCTTCTTGTTTACTATGCTAAAGTCCGGAATGGAAGCCGCCTCAAAGCCCACTGTATTTAAGGCCGCTTTATAATAATGGCTTCCGTACTGGTTTAATAAGTGCATTTGCCGTTCAAATAAAGCGCGCCATACGGCAAAGTCTTCACTGGTGTACAGTTCGTACTGCTGGGACAATGGTCTGTTCCGTTCCATAATAGATATTTAAAAAAATGAAAAAAAATAACCCCGGTTCGTAAGGAACCGGGGTCTGTGAAAAATATATGAGGTATATATATGCAGCCGCTATTCCAAACGATATCGATTAGAATAGTAATAATAAGTAGCAGCTGATATGTGCATTGAGGTCAACATGATTGTTGCAAACATACTGTATTATTTTATATACAGACCCTGGTCGCAAAAAAATATTCTGTTAAAATAAATTGCTTACGTTAGTAAGTGCAGGAATTTCCTGCTCAAGGTTTGCAGCGCATCTTTGGTTGCAGCATCTGTTATGTCACCGGTCTCATTTACCTTTCCTTTTACTCCTGCTATCAGCAGGGTAGTGTCGGCTGTAAACCGCGCCATCAGTGTCTTCAGGATCAGTTGCAGCTCTTCATGCGCCTTTTGTCCACTGGCAGATGCCGTGATGATGCCCGTAGGTTTATCAGCAAAAACAGTAGTCGCCACACACCATTCAAATACGTTTTTCAGTCCGGAGGGAATACTGAATATATACTCCGGACTACAGATGATAATCCCATCTGCCTGTTCTATCTGTGCCCTTAATTGCTGCACTTCAGCAGGAGGATTATGTACCGATTGTTCCGGGTCAAAGTGTGGCAGGCTTTTCAGATCTTGAAATATGGTCAGCTTATGCGGCTGCAGCATACCTGCCAGTGCCGCAACAATACTCTCGTTAGAAGAGTTGCTTTGTGCGCTACCGATAATAGCCAGTATCTGTAAGGTTTTGCTCATATCAGATCAGGCCGAATTGTTTGAAGTGGTGCGTGAAATGCTTATCATGAAAAATCTTCCATTCTGCACGGCTCATCAGTCCCAGGGCAGGGTGTACATAATCCGGACTTTCTGCCGTCTGGTTGAATTGAATGGTTGCCTGAATCAATGCAGCATTAGCTTCCGCAAGATCTTTACATTGCAGTTCCTGTGGCATGCCATTCATCAAAGGCATCTTAACACCCGGGGCAAGTGCATTTTCTGAATAGATCAGGTATTGCTTATTCTTCAGCGCACGCTCATCAGAAAAGAATTGCACCTGTGGGTGCAGCCCAGATGAGATCTCTACGAAGAAAAGCAGATGCTCTACCATTTCCTGTGGAGTCATGATGCCGAATAAAGGCCCCTGTTGCGGTTTTAAGCGGTCAAGTACCGATTGTAGTTGTTCCGTTTGCGCTATCGTGATCATCATAATGTGTGTTTAAGGTTGTTTTGATCCCAGCCATTTAAATGCATTCAGCAGTGCCTGATGCATTGCTGTAGCATGGTCTTCTTCCTGAAGGTAATCCATATGTACCAAAGCTTCAGGATGTGCTCCTCTCATGATTTCTGCCAGCAGATGTGCATCCACCTCCATATTACCAGGCTGCGCACCCGGTGTACTGCCTTCCTTGCCTACACCAATATAGATGCGGCGGGTACTTTGCCCCTGCGGAAAAGGCGTCGGGGGCTGCAACAATATGGAACCTTCGTTCCACCACAGGCTGGGACTGATAATGATATACTGGTTGAATAGTTGCGGTTGCTTCATCAGGATCTCTGTAGCCAGTAAGCCGCCCAATGACTGACCGATAATGGTTTTGGTCTGTTCTGTTTTATAATGAGCATCAATATAAGGAATCAGTTCTTCGGAGAGAAAAGAAATAAACTTATCTGAATGCCCGGTAGTAGGATATTTCTGCTGTTCTTCCGGAACATTGCTCGGAAAGGTAAAGTCCCGCTTACGATCTATATTGGCAATGCCGACTACAATAGATTTTGGTAGCCATTTGATCCATTCAAAACTGCAATACTGTACCAGTCCGGCTACATGAATAAAGTCTTCATCGGCCGAGCCATCCAGCAGGTAGATCACCGGGTAGCGGGTTGCAGCCTTAGGATCATATCCTTCGGGAAGGTAAATATTGAGGACCCGGTTCTCTCCAAGTACGGCAGAGGTCATGGTCTCCGTAGTGCCAATTACAAAAGGACTGGATTTGCTGGTTTGCTTTGCAGCCTGCTTCTGTCCGTAACCCTGTAACTGGGATAGACATAGAAGACCGATCAATAGTAGTTTGTTCATGCTGTATCAATTGACAGTTTGTACCGTCATGTGGCTAAATTACCAAATTTTAGAACGCAACAAGGGGATGATATTATTATCATCCCCTTGTTTTTTAACGGTATTATATTTTTAGTCTTTCGGAACCTGCGCCAGGGTACTGATGGCGATACGGTTCCAGGCATTGATCGTAACCACCGCCATGATCAGTTGTGATATGTATTGTTCATCAAACATGCTGCTGGCCTTAGCATATGTCTCTTCGGTAAGACCATGATGGCTGATCAAAGTGATTTCTTCTGTAATAGCCAAGATCACTTTTTCTTCTTCGCTGAAGAGATCCGTTTCTTTCCAGGCATTCAGTAAGAAAATGCGCTGAGGTGTTTCACCATATTTCAGGGCATCTTTGGTGTGCATATCCAGGCAGAATGCACAACCATTGATCTGTGAAGCCCTGATCTTGATCAGTTCTTTGTGTATCGGGCTGATGCTTCCGGAGGCCAGTGCCTGTTCCAGGGCAAACATCGCTTTGTAAGCGGCAGGTTGTAAAGCAGCAACATTAACTCTTTTGTTCATCGTTTATTATTTTTTGTAATGATTAATATGATAAAGCAAAAGTCCGAAGCCTGGCGCAGAAAAAAATTAAACTGGTTTAAGAAATGTTTTTTGCCCTTAATTCACTCAAGTATTCCGGGGTAATGCCCAGGTAAGACGCCAGTAAATATTGTGGAATGCGCTGCACAAATTCCGGGAAGCTGCTGCTGAACTGGCGATAGAGCGCCTCCCTGGAGTACCCGTACAGGAATTTCAGCCTCATTTGCGAAGCAGCATGTGCTGTCTGGTGTACCATACGGAAATACCGTTCCATTTGCGGAAACTGCTCCAGCAATTGCTCCTGTGCCTGAAGATCTATTGCATACAGGACCGAACGTTCTACGGCCTGTATACAGAATGCCGAAGGTTGATGCCGCTGAAAGGAAAAGTAATCCGCGATCCACCAGTGCTCAAGACCAAATTGTACGGTCTTTTCCACGCCTTTTTCATCAACAAAGAACATACGCAGGCAGCCCTCTGTTACAAAATAATTATAGCGACAGATTTGTCCCTCCTTAAGCAGGTTTTCCTTTTTTCTGACCTCAATTTCTTTGAAAAAGGCCAGTAATGCAGGTACCTCTTCATCAGACAGGCGGGTGAATTTGCGGATATGTGTAATGAGTATTTCAGACATATGAACCGGTATAAGGTAATGATACCGGTTCAAAAATAATCTATTTTCAGGCGCCCTGCATGATCTTCAGGATATTGTTTAATGCCCCTTCGCTGTGCAACATTTGGGTATTGTATAAGGTCTGCTCTGTAACTTCAGCAGCTCTCCGGCGCATCTGTGTTTCATATGTAGTTATGGCGGACTGCATATTTGTACATTGGCTTCCGGTAAGGCATTCGGCCAGTTCATAAGCATCCTGCATCGCCATATTTACGCCTTCGCCGGCATAGGGTGGCATACGGTGTGCGGCATCGCCGAGCATAGTTACATTTGATTTAGGTATCCACTGCTGATCGGAGGGAAAATGGTATTGCGGTCTGGGAATGAAAAACACTTCATCGTTGGCAAATAATTCATGCCAGAAAGGACTCCAGTCACAGAACCGTTTGATGAACCAGCGATGTACCTGGTGCTTGTTCGTGAAGTCTATGCCACAAGTCTCCAGCCAGTCTTCTGTTTCAGCGGTTCCGGTATAAAATGAAAGGCTGCCGTCTCCTTTTGCACTCAGGATGAGCGACTGGTTGCCGGACAGCGCAAATACTTTTCCGCCTTGCACCAGCGCATTGATATCCGGCGCATTGGTGGCTGCGTGATATATAGTGCCCTCTACGATCGTAATGCCCGAGTATACGGGTTGTATGTCTGTTATATATGGACGAATGCGGGAGTTGGCGCCATCTGCAGCGATCACAAGGTCAGCATAAGCCGAATGTCCGTTTTTAAAATTCAGTAACCAACCCTGTCCTTCTTCCTGCATGGAAGTGAACTGACTGTCCCAGACAATCGTGTCGGGAAGGAGGGAATCCATAAGAATATTGCGTAATGGTCCGCGGTCTATTTCCGGACGGTCCTCTGCAAAGGAATCTGTCCCATCATGTTCGTCATGGTGAATATAACCTGCAGTATCGATAATGCGTAATTTACCTGCTTCGGGACGGTAATGTTTATAGAACGCTTCGGTAAGCCCTGCTCTGCGTAAGGCTTCCAGCCCGGATGTCTCGTGCAGGTCCAGTGTGGCACCCTGTACACGTACCTCTTTGTGGGCATCTCTTTCATAAACTTTTAACTGTGCCCCTTTCATTTGCAGTAAGCGCGCCAGAGTAAGGCCTCCGGGACCACCGCCGACAACAGCAATTTTTTTATCTTTTACCAGCATTGTATTTATTTTTTACAATGCAAAACTACTTTGGCGGCAGGGTCGAAAATTGTATAAATCGGTCGTTTTTATTTTGCTGCAACATTTTGGGCGTTACTCCGGCCAGCTTCTTAACTGCTTTAATGAAGTGAGACTGGTCTGCGAATTGGGCATCGGGGTATAATTCGCCTACTTTGATCTGCTCAAAGGAAGCCCGGAAACGCAGGATGCTGCAATAGGTCTTTAAAGACAAGCCATATTGCTCCGTGAAATAGCGATTGATCTGCCTGCTGCTCCAGAATACCTGGTCTGACAGGGCCTGTATACTGACTTCTCCTGCAGCAGCATGGATTAGATGGAATAAACTTTGTTTGCGCTCATCTATTGCTGCTTCGATATGCTCTTTCACTTTTTGAAGTGCCATAACGGTAAATGCCTCAAAATCGTCCAGGTCTGTTTCTGTAAAACCCCAGAAGCCTGCAGGCAATTCCATGGCGGAGTCCACAATTGCGGAAACGGTTTGTTGTAACACATACTCCGTAGCCAATGGCCTGAAGCTGATGGCATACATCAGCGTATGCGGAGAAATGCTTGTCTGGTCCGGTTCCGTACTCATGCCCATTAAGCGCATTGTAAAGGGTTCTGTCGCCGAGCGGGAAAGAAATAAATCTATGCGTCCGTCAGGCAGGATGACCACATCCTTGGGCTCTGCGGTATCATTATGCAGCATCCAGATGCTGTCAACAAAGTCGCTCAGTTCCGGTGGGGCCGGGATCTCGCGGTAAATAATATCATTGTGCCCGGTAGACATAAGCCATGTATTAGTGTTTCATTCGTAAAAGTAAGACAATAGGAATTAATACTATTCCGGTAAGTATAGAGAGCAGGACAATTTCGAAATTGGAAATGTTCTGTTGCTGTAGGTCCGCATCCTTATCGGGTCTTTTGCTGCAATAGTCCATCCTTGCCTCCAGCAAAGGGCTGTTGTAGCCATATTCTTTTGCACGTTGATATAACACTGATGCCTCCCATGTCTCATTCTCATAAAGGAAAATATTGGCCATATCGAAGAGCAGCCGGGCCACAATCGGGTCTTTCCCTTTGATGAACGTTATCCGTTCATTTAACTGGTAATACAGTGCTTCGTATATTCTACCCAGGGTATCAGGATCTTCTAAGCGGGTTGCACGCGGCATGCTGTCTTTTCCAAAATCTATACCCAGCAGAAAGTTACTGTTAATGACAGAAGGCTCCTTTAACTTCGCTTTCAGAATATTGACATGCAGCCATTCTGAGCTATCGTGGGATTTGGGATTTATCGCTACGGCTCTGCTGATCCATTTCAGGGCACTATCATTCTGTCCGGTTAATTCGAATGCAGTACCTATATTGGATGCCGTGGCATATCTTCCCGGATATTGCTGCTCCATATTCCGGTACAGATCAATTGCCTGATCATAACGCCGCTCCAGGATAAGCAGCAGGCCTATATCAGAAAGGACGTCGGGATCTTTATTTACCGCATACAATCGTTTTAACTGCTGTACACCATTGTTATAATGCAGCACATTAAATAATCTATGCCCCGGAACTATATCTTCAATATCGTTGATATATAAAGGGAAGTCATTCTTTAAACGTTTAACTAAGCTCTCGTTCAGACATGCAAATGCTTGCCCGGTGAGCAACAAAAAGAGTATGAAAAGCAGTGCAGATCTTCTGATGAATTGCATTTTAGGTATGATTGATCTTATATTAACCCTGTATTTTTCTAACAATGGCCGTGGTCCAGCTGCGTGGGGTAAAGCGTTGGGCAAATACCATGGCTTTATTTAAACCGCCATGTATGGCAACGGCCTTTCCGCGCATCATAGCCTTAAACCCATAGTCTGCAACTACAGCAGAGGTAGGCAGCTTACGGCCTTTGACCAGCTTGCTTTTACCCATTCCGGCAATATCAACAAAGCCACTTTCTGTTGGCCCTGGACATAAGGCGGTTACCGTTACACCTGTTCCTTTTAGCTCATTATGCAATGCTTCCGACAAATGCAGCACATATGCTTTGGTCGCAAAGTATACGGCCATCAGTGGTCCCGGCTGAAAAGCCGCAGTGGAGGCCACATTCAGCACTTTGCCTTTGCCGCGCTGCTGCATATCTTTGATGAACAGTTTAGAAAACTGTGTCAGGGCTTTGATGTTCAGGTCGATCATCTGCGCCTCTTTGCCCCAGTCTGTTTCCGTAAAAAATCCGAAGTCTCCGAAGCCGGCATTATTCACCAGATAATCGATCTGAATGTTCTGGGTATGCAGCTCCTGGTATACATCCTGTGCAGCATCGGGCAGGGATAGGTCTTTGGTCAGTACCAATATTTTTAATGAAGGATACTGTTGCAGCAATTCGCTTTCAAGGGCTTTTAATTTGCCGGTACTACGGGCAACCAGTACCAGGTTTATACCCACATGGGCAAAGATGCGTGCCAGTTCCAGTCCTATGCCATTGGAGGCGCCGGTAATGAGTGCAGTAGCCATAAAATCAGTTTTTAATGCAGCTGTACTGCTGCGGTTATATAAAAGAAGTGTTGCCCAGGCAACACTTCCGCATGTTTATCTTCTGTAAATATCGTCGATCTGCTCTTTGTACTTCTCTACGATAACCTTGCGTTTCAGGCTCAGTTTCGGCGTCATCGTGCCTTCTTCTACCGTCCATTCTTTTTCCAGCAGTGAAAACTTTTTCACCTGTTCGATGGCACTGAATTCCTTGTTATACTTCTCAAGGATTGCCTTGTAATGTTTCAGCACCGCCTCTTCTTTGACTGCCGCAGCATTGGTGGTAAAGTTCATGCCATTCAGCAACATCCATTTCTGCAGGTGTTCAAAATTAGGAACGATTAATGCGCCGACATATTTCTCATTGGCACCTACGGCCATTACCTGTTCAATAAAACGGCTTTCTTTCAGTTTATTTTCGATCGGTTGCGGGGCAATATACTTGCCACCACTATTCTTGAACAGTTCTTTTTTACGATCGGTGATCTTCAGGAAACGGCCTTCGATCATGGTGCCTATATCGCCGGTATGCAGCCACCCGTCTACGATTACATTGGCGGTCTCTTCCGGGTTTTTATAATAGCCATGCATTACATTGTCCCCTTTACACAGGATCTCTCCGTCTTCTGCAATACGGATTTCGATATCGGTAATGGCCGGACCTACGGTGCGGAACATGCGATTTTCTTCTTCATAGCGGTTTACCGCAATGACCGGTGAACTCTCTGTAAGGCCATAACCTTCCATAATCGGAATCTGTGCAGCAGAAAATAAACGGGCCAGTTTCGGCGGACAGGCTGCCCCTCCGACTACGATGGCTTTTACTTTACCGCCCAGTGCCGCACGCCATTTATCAAAGATCAGTTTGTTGGCAATGGATAACTGAAAGTTGTACCATGCAGAGCGGTTGCGGGTATCATATTGATCACCCAGCTCTACAGCCCAGAAGAATAATTTGCGTTTGATACCCGTCAGGGCACTACCGGTATTCATGATCTTTTCATACACCTTTTCCAGCAGGCGGGGAACGGTTACAAACAGTGCCGGCTGTACCTCTTTGAGGTTTTCGGCAATGGTCTCCATACTCTCGGCATAGTATACCGAATAGCGGTTGAACAGGTAAATATAGGTAACGGTCTTTTCAAAAATATGGTTCAGGGGCAGGAAGCTCAGGCTTTTTTTATCCTCAATGCCTATGCCATTAATCGCCTCTTCGGTGTTCTTTACATTACTGACAATATTTTTATGTGTCAGCATAACACCTTTTGGCTTGCCTGTGGTACCGGATGTGTAAATGATGGTGGTCACCTCTTCTTCCGCAATGGCATCACTTCTGCGTTGAATTTCGGCCAGCTCCGCGGCATCGGGTGTCTGATGTAGTACGCTCCAGTGCGGGGCATCTTCTATCTCTGCGTAGGTGTAAATATATTGCAGACCAGGTATCTGCTCCCTGACACTAAGCAACTTTTTGTACATGTTTTTATCATGTACAAAACAGTACTTTACCTCGGCCTCATTAAATATATATATGATCTCGTCCAGGTTAGTATTGGGATACAGTGGTACCAGTATGCCGCCGATTTTCTGAACGGCAAGATCGGTAATGATCCATTCCGGGCGGCTGTTGCTGATAATACCCACCTTTTCGCGGGCTTCTGTACCCTCTAATTGCTGCAATCCTAAACGGATCAGGCCATTGGCCAGTGCATGCACCGAGTCAATCACCTGTAGCCCTGACAGGGGTTGGTATTGTTTATTCTTTTTTCCGGCCAGTAAAACTTCTTTATCACCTATGCGGTCCGGTGCAATACAATCAAAAAGACGGGTATAGTTATGATTCATATGGTGCATGTTTTCTTGTATAAAAATATACTTTTTTCATGTCTTATGTTTAAGCAGGCGGTTTGCCTGCACTCAAATTTAACGTTCGCTCAATTCCAGCCAGCGCATTTCTTTTTCATCCAGTTCCTGTATAATGGCCGAAATACGGTCGCCCATTTTCTGCAAATCCTGGAAGTCAATACCCGTATGGCTCATCGCTTCTTCGAGTTTTGCTTTTTCGGCCTCCAGTGCGGGTATGGCTTTATTCAATTCATCCAGTTCTCTTTTTTCTTTAAACGAAAGCTTTGCCGGTGCAGCAGGTTTGGCCTGAGTTACGGTTTCGGTAACTTCTTCTACTATTACAGGGGGCTGTTCTGACATAGACTGCCCTTTCTGCTCTTCACGGGCGATCTCGCGGTACTGCGAATAGTTGCCCGGGAAGTCGCGGATCTCGCCATTACCTTCGAATACAAACAGGTGATCGACCAGCTTATCCATAAAGTAACGGTCATGCGATACGATAATGATACAGCCAGGATATTCTGCCAGGAAATCTTCAAGAATGTCCAGCGTAGGAAGATCAAGGTCATTGGTCGGTTCATCCAATACCAGGAAGTTCGGATTCCGGAAGAGGATAGACAGCAGTTGTAATCGCTTTTTCTCCCCACCGCTCAGTTTGGAAATGAAGGTAAACTGTTTCTGCGGGGTAAAGAGGAAGCGCTCCAGGAACTGGGCTGCGCTTACTTTTGTGCCATCTGCCAGTGGGAAATACTCTGCAATGTTTTTTACAAATTCAATGACGCGTACATCTTCTTTGATCACCAGTCCTTCTTGTGAGAAATCACCGAATACAATGGTATCACCGATGTTGATCTTACCACTGTCTGCCGGTTCTTTGCCCAACAGCATATTGATAAAGGTAGATTTACCGGCACCGTTTACACCCACAACGCCTACACGTTCTCCTTTTTTGAAGGTATAGTCAAAGCCTTTCAGGATTACTTTCTCTCCGAAAGATTTATACAGTTTTTTTATCTCCAGTATCTTTCCGCCGAGACGGGTCATTTTGACCTGCAGTTCCAGCTGTGCTTCCTGTATTTTCTTCTGCGCACGGGCTTTCCAGTCATAGAAGGCATCTTCACGTGCTTTAGACTTGGTCGTACGCGCCTTAGGTTGCTTGCGCATCCATTCCAGTTCTTTGCGGTAACGGTTGCGTGCCTTGTCTATGCTGGCTTGCTCTATTTCGGAACGCATTGCCTTTTGCTCCAGGAAGCGTTCGTAATTGCCTTTGGTATGGAATATTCTGGTCTGGTCTATTTCTAATATATCGGTACAGATATTGTCCAGGAAGTAACGATCGTGGGTTACCAGCAGCAGGGTCAGTTTATCCTGGCTCAGGTAGTGTTCCAGCCATTCAATCATGCCTACATCCAGGTGGTTGGTCGGTTCATCCATGATGAGCAGGGTATGCCTGTGCTCAAAATCCATATCGATCAGCACTTTGGCCAGGGCGATACGTTTTTTCTGACCGCCGGACAGTTTACTTACCTGTTGGTCCAGGTTATGGATATTCAACTTGCCTAAGATCTGCTTTACCGTGCTGTCGTAGTGCCATGCATTGAGGTTGTCCATCTCCTGTATAGCAGCAGCGAGTTCTGCCTCATCAGGTGTGGCATCGCTTTCCGTCAGTTGTTCATAACGCTTCAGCGCATTCACAATAGGGTGGTCATAGCTGAATATATTTTCCAGGATGGTGCGGGCATCATTCAGATATGGATCCTGATCCAGCAACACCACTTTTACATCTTTATGTACCCATACTGTTCCTTCATCCGGAATTTCCTGTCCGCAGAGGATCTTGAGCAGGGTTGATTTGCCTGCGCCATTGAGGGCTACCAGGGCTATTTTGTCCCCCTCATTGATATGAAAACTGATATTTTCAAATAAGGGTTTGTCTGCATATGTTTTGCTTAAATTGTCTACCGATACGTAATGCATGGCGCAAAGATATTACTCGCAACGCGTATTGCCTTGTATCGGCTGAATAATTTATACCTGCATGGGATTATATCTGTTTGAAAAATGGTAATTCCTTTGTACTGATAAGGCTTTTGTGCTAATTAAATGCGATATTTGAGCATTGGTAAAAGCCTAGAAAATCAATGAAGCTCAATTTCAATGCGGGTCCTGCCGCACTACCCTGGGAGGTGCTCGAAACCGCTTCCCGTTCTATACTGGAATATAAAGATTCCGGCATGTCCATCCTCAGCTTACCGCACCGTGGGCCTCACTTTAAGGATATACTGGACGATGCCCGTAAGCATGTATTGCAATTGCTGGGGCTGAGCGGGGAGGAGTATGCTGTTATGTGGTTTCAGGGTGGTGGCAGATTACAGTTTGAAATGATTCCGATGAATTTTCTCCCGGATGGTGCTACTGCTGCGTATATCGATTCCGGCAGATGGGCTGCAGATGCGATGAGTAATGCAGGTCGTTACGGAAAAGTGCATATCTCCGCCAGTTCCCGCGAGGATGATTACAAACAGGTGCCTACGGCATGGAATATCCCGGAGGATGCGGCTTACCTGCATCTTACGGCCAATAATACCATCTATGGTACACAATCATTCACCTTTCCCGATACGGATGTACCGGTCATTGCGGACTTCAGTTCGGAACTGTTCAGCCGCAAACTGGATTACAGCCGCTTTGCCATGATCTATGCTGTGGCACAGAAAAATATCGGACCATCCGGTACCACACTGGTGATCGCCCGTAAAGATTTTATACAACAGACCGTAAGGGAATTGCCGGAAATACTGAGTTATAAGGCTATGGCTGAAAAGAATTCGCTGGTCAATACCGCACCGGTATTCTCTATTTATGTCTCCTCGCTATACCTGGGCTGGATGGCCGCAAAAGGTATGGATGCTATAGAGCAGGAAAGTATTGCTAAATCGCAACTGTTGTACCATTACATTGACCAGAGCAGTCTGTACTACACTGTAGCAGCACCGGACAGCCGCAGTCGCATGAATGTATGCTGCCGCCTGCGCAGGGAGGAGCTGACGGATGCATTGGTCGCCTTTGCCGCAGAGCGGGGTATACTGGGCATCGGCGGACACCGCAACATTGGTGGTTTGCGTATTTCGATCTATAATGCGATCAGCCTGCAGGATACAGAACAACTGCTGGCAGTACTCAAAGAATTTGAACAAATGCATGCTTAGATGAGCGTAACGGACAAGAGGCATATAAAAGACACGCTGGCGAAAACATTGTTTCTCGTACTACCGACGATGCTGGTCTGCTATTTCATTTTATGGAATGCAGCGCAGTTTTATGCGGTACTGATGGAGCAGCAATACCTGCAACATACCCTTTTCCTGGAGATGGGTATCCTGGTTGCAGTACTGTTTTATAGTTTTCGTTTCCGGTTTGTATCCACTTTTATCGTGTTGCTCCTGTTCCTGTATTTTATTTATATAGCCATGGATCATACTGTATTCGGTAGCGTAGATATGTTCTTCGTTACGGTACAGTTCATGATCTTCTCTCTGCTGTTTTCCTTTGGCTGGTTATTGGGCTGGGGCTTCTCCAAAAAGCGATATTTCCCACTGATTGCAGCAGGTATTTTCTTCCTGGTGAGTGTATTGATGATCGTACGACAGGCCGATCTGAGTGTACGCAGCCTTTTGCTGGCTTTTGTGCCGGTACTGCTCTATACAATTTATATTATTTATGCAGTGCAGGTGATATATAATCATAAAGATCTGTCGCAACCGTATTGGGGCCACCTATTACGCAGGCTGGGCTTGTTTCTTGTGCTGAGTGCTGCATTGCTGACGGGTATTATCTGGTATTTTGAAGATGATCTGCGCAAAGCGGTAGAGGAGGTGAGTGCGGGCGGTAAGGCCGGGGCCAATTCTATGTTACAGCGTAATAAGGATGGTAGTGTTAGTATGAAAGACCGCAATCAGTTGTCCGGCAATCAGAGCCGGGGCAAGCAATTGTTATTTGTAGCGCATATCAAAAACTTCTTCCCGGGTACGGATGATGTGCCCAATCCGCTATACCTTACAGCGTTTTATTATTCCCGTTTCGATAATGAAACGGAGACCTTTGAACGGGATAAAAAGATTCCGAGAAATGACCTGTTCCTGCCCAATCCGGGCAGTATCCCTCTTTATTTTACCAAAACCGATTCTACCGTACTGGCAGATGCACTGCTGGAAAAGCAGAAGAAGGTGGTGGAGATAGAGGTGTATAAAACACAGTTGTCCCCTTCTGAATTTGTAGCACCCAGTGTTTCCTTTTTTGTGCAGCCTATAGGTATTGATCCTGATAACCAGCAGGAATACAGCTCTGCTTACCGTGCCAAGAGTTATGTGTCTGAACTGAATTCAGCCTACTTTGTCTATAATGCACCGGATAATCCGCAGTTGCAACAGTTTCAGAACATGCGCTTCGACCTGCTGCGCCAGGTTACAGATTACAGTGCTGTGCCCTTGCCGGTGATGCAGTACTATACACAGTTTCCGACCAATACTAAATATGAACCTATAGCGGCGCTGGCCCGTAAAATCACAGCCGGTAAAACAACGGCGATTGATAAGATTATTGCTATCCGTGATTATTTCCTTTCGAAGGATGAGAACGGAAAGCCCTTATTTCAATACTCCGACAATCCGGGTATACCCGATATCCCGAGCGCAAGCAAGCTGAACTACTTCCTGTTTGAAAACAGGAAAGGGTACTGTGCTTACTATGCCGGAGCCACGCTGTTTATGCTGCGTGCGCTGGGCATTCCCTCCCGTATTACGGTAGGCTTTATGACGGTAGACCGCAGTGGTAATAACAATAAGGGCTGGTACTGGTATTATTCTGATCAGGCGCATGCCTGGGTGCAGGTATACTTCCCCGGTTATGGCTGGCTTGATTTTGATACCACGATTGGTAATGATGATGCACGTGAAAGTCCGCAACCAGATGGTACCCCGCCAAACCCGCAGGGCAATGCTTTGCTGGCGGCAGACGGGCAGATTATACAGGTAGATCCAAATAAGAAAACCGTACAACTGAAGACGAGGAATGTTGTCTTTAAAGATAAGCCTTACCAGCAGCAGAATCCTGTTGTACTGACCATAGATATCAGTCATGCCAGGATCCGTAAGGATAGTGCAACGGTGGATATTACGTCGGTTAAGGTGAATGACAGCGCTACGGCTATTTCCTATGCAGAAGCATTAAAGCCGGTTACCGTTTCGGGAGATATGGCACAATTGGTAGCTGCGCTGCCGGTGCAGATTCCGGCAGATGAATTGCGCCTGAAAACCAAACAGGAAGATAATACGGTACAGACCACTGGCGTGGATGCCACAGACAATTCCTGGACCCGCCAGCAGATACTGTTGCTGATTACGGGCATAATACTCTTGCTGGGACTGGCATTTGTATTCCTTCCATTATGGTACACTGTGTACCTGAACCTGCGCCGGAAATGGAGTAAGACCGTACCGGAAAAGGCTTACTGGGATGATCGCTATATGCAGTTCTACTGGTATCAGAATCGGCAATTTCAGGGAGGTCGTACCCTGTGGCAGTTCGCGCAGGATATTGATCAGCGCTATCAGGTAGGTTATGCTTCATTTGTACAGTTATACCTGAAACTGAAATACGGTTCGGGTGTGTTAAGTGAAGCGGAGCAGCAGCAATTACTCGCATACAGACCTTCATTCAAAAGACGCATCACCAAAGCGATGCCGCAGACCTTTATGCAGCGGGTGAAAGTCTGGTTGAATCCATTAAGGACAATTGGTTTCTGGCAGCACAGGCATAGCGTATAGTATTAATACGGATTTTTACAAATCTTTGCCAAGACATTTCACTTTTTAGAGATAATCATCTACTTTCGCCTCCGTTTTAACATTTTTTTACAAAAGCGAAGTATGAAGAAAATAACTTTACTGTTAGCCGCATTTCTGTGCGTACAGGTGCCGAAAGTAGCTGCCCAGATGAATGTGGTAGCGGAGTCGGAAGCATTCCCCGAGTATCAATCCGGCCATCTTAAGGTTCTGAGCATGAAAAACAAGGAGACCGCATTATTGCATTTCAATACCAAAAATGATATTGACTGGAAGATGTATGATTCGGAACACAAATTGAAATTTGAGAAGAAGATAGATCCTAAAACACCCTACAAAATGAAGGGCGGCAAGATTATGGGTATATTTGAATCTGCCGACGGATACATTACGGCAATTTACTCTTCTGTTCATCATCGTGTGCCTAGCCTACACCGCCTGGTACTGGACCCTGCTACCGGTACTGTTAAACAAGATGAGATCATTTCTACTCTGAAAAGGGTAAGTTTCTGGGATGGTTATGCTATGGCTTTCGGAGGCGTACCGCTGCCGGAATTTTATATGAATCTTGATGAAGCAACGGGCTGCTATGCTACAGCATTGTACAATACATTTGAGTCTGACCGCAATAAACGTATCCAGGTGATTCATTATAATAACAGTAATAAAGAGATTGCGAGGGCATATTACCAGTCGCCGAAGAACGGGTATAAGTATCTTACGTTCCTGGATATGGCTACTATTGGTTCGAAAGAAGTTGTAGTATCAGTTACGGGCAGAAATACGAAAATATCTGGTGGTGATATGTCGGGTGTGCTGTTGATGGGCAGTCTGAAGCCGGGTGCGAATGCCTTTAACCTGCAAAAAATTAATTATAATAACGGCAGACCGAGTAAAATTAAAGCTGCACTGACGCGATATAACCAGCATACGGGTGATATATATCTTCTTACGCTCGAGAGCGCAGGACAGAAGAAGAAAATGCTGCAATTCCGCTCTCAGTTAAGCATAGTGGATAAGGACTGGAAGATCAGTTCTCGTATGATTACAACCAAGAAGATACAGGAACTGGCTACAAAGCACTATAAAACCAATAATGCTTTTATCGCTATGCCGCAGAGCCTGTCTGTAAATGAAGATGGTAGCTTTTCTATTCTTTTTGAAGAGCAGAGGATTGTTACGTATGTCTCCAGTTCCGGAGGTGGTCCAGTGAGTTTCAGCGGCCGCGCCGGGGGCGGAACCGGTGTGAATTATGGTGTGAAAAAACGTACAGAATGCTTTATAAGTGATGTTGGTGTACAGCATTATGATAATGAAGGCAAGGAACTAAACGCTTATTACATTCCTAAAAGCCACCACCTGGGTACTTATATTCCAAAATATATGTATCGTGCCAAAGATCAGCAGAGTGGGGTATTACTCAGACAAGGTTTTCAGTTCAAATCATTTGCCTATGTTCCTACCGGTACTAATGGTTATGTATTATTCAATGATGTAGAAAGAAATCAGAAGAAAGTAGATAAAAAGCGTAAGGTAACTACAATTCAGAATATTGATGACTCAGAGGCGTTTATGTTTGATCTGAGTGGCCCTTCCGGCATGCCAGCACGCCAGCAGGTATTTCCCGGCGATAGTAGAAGAGCACAAAGCCTGGGTCTGTTCAATGGTTCGGATTATAATGCCGCACAGAAGCTGATGACTGTTGTGGTGACACAACCGAGAAAGAAAGATGCGCGTACCAATACTAAAGTGGTATGGTTAAGCGTGCAGTAATGTAGTTTAAGCAGGTACACGCGAAAGTGCCAGTAAGAGTTGAATATTGATTACCTGCTAATCATAAAAATTAAAAGGGAGCCAATCGGCTCCCTTTTAATTTTTATGTATTGACTGATATGGATTAGTATCCGAAGATTTCTTCCAGGGTCAGTTTTTTGAATGTTCCGTATTTAGACAATTCTTCCTGGTTCAGGTTCTTTTCATTACCTACAACGCAGTATACATATGGTTTCTGGCTCATTTCAGTACTGTGGAATTTCTTCATATCAGCAAAGGTCAGCTTAGGTGCCTGCTCATAAACATTCTTACGGATATCTGTGCTATTACCCAGTTTTTTAGCAGCCAGGTAGCTGAACAGGATACCGTCCTGTGTAATGCGCTCGCTTGCTAAAGATTTAGACAGGCTCAGTTTGGCATTCTCCAGTGCGTTTTGAGATTCAGGTAATACATTCAGCAGCTCGTTCATACCCGCAACCGCTTCTTTGGTTTTATCTGCCTGTGTACCTACATAAGCACCAACAATGCTTCTGTTCTCCTTTTTAGAAGGCAGACCGAAGTATGCATAAGTAGAGTAGGCCAGTGCTTTAGACTCACGGATGGTTTGGAATACCACACTACCCATACCACCACCGAAGTAGTTGTTGAACAGAGATACTGTAGGTACTTTAGATACATTATATGGCTCTGAGTTTCTGAACCAGAAGATCTCCGCCTGTTTCATATCATAGTTCGCAAACAGTACCTGGTTAGCTGTAGTGCTTACCGCTTTGAAGGTAGCTGCTGCCGGCATTGTAGTGAACGTAGCAGGAACAGTATGTAATGGCTTCAGGCTGGTTTGCAGCTGTGCTACGGTTTTTGGTCCGTAATACATTACACGGTGTTTATAATTAACCATCTGGTGCAGGATATCCACCAGTTCTTTAGCAGTTAATTTATCCAGCTCTGCTTCAGACAATACATTGTTGAACGGATTCTGCGCGCCGTATTGTGCATAAGAGCGTAAGCCCGCCATGATCGCAGCTTTGTTCTCTTTGGCGTTTGTTCTTGATTTTTTCAGCTGGGCTTTATAAGCAGTCAGCGCTTCTTCATCAACTATACAGTTTTTCAGTAAGTCTTCCAGTAAAGCTACAGATGCTTCGAAGTTCTCATTCAGACCTTCTAAAGTAATATAGGTTTCTTCATTACCCGCAGATACGTTGAAAGAAGAAGCCAGTTTGTAGAACTGTTTGCTGAACTCTTCGCTGTTTTTATCTTTTGTACCCAGGTATTCCAGGTAGCCTGCAGCGATTGGTAACAGTTTATTGTTCCATTTACCCATATCGTAGTGGTAATACATACGGAACAGGCTGTTGTCTTTGTTCTGTACAGTCAGTACTTCTGCAGAACCCAGGGTTCCTTTGCTGATGTCGGTACTGTAATTAACCCATAAAGGTTTGATTGGCGTTTCCGGCAGTGCATTTACTGATTTTACAAACGGAGATACATCCTTGTTCAGGGTTACCGGAGTGATCGGTGGTTTATCCACTTTCACTACGTTTTTATCTTCGCCTTTTTTCTTGTAGATCACAACATAGTTGTTCTCATTCAGGTATTTCTTCGCGAAATCCATGATGTCCTGTTTTGTGATCTTGCTGATCATATCAGGGTAGCTGATAGTAGTGCTCCAGTCCAGTTCGGAAGTGAAGTTATCCATCAGGTTGTTGGCACGGGAGCTGTAGTCCTCGTTTTGCTGGATATCGTTTTTCTTTTCGTTATTTACGATAGACTGAATCAGGTCTTCAGAGAAGTCACCGTCTCTCAGTTTAGCCAGTTCTTTCAGTAATAATGATCTTACCTCATCCAGAGATTGGCCTTGTGTAGGATTACCCTGCAGGATCAGCATAGAATAATCTTTCAGGATATAAGGGAATGCATATGCACTCAGTAATTTCTGAGATTTAACCAGGTCCAGATCGATCAGACCGGCAGAACCATTGGTCAGGATATTACCTACCAGTTCCAGCATTCGTGCATCCTTGGTAGCCGCACCAGGGAAACGGAAACCGATCATGATATTCTCCGGTTTAGGTCCCAGTACATCTTTTACGATAGGGGCAGTGATCTCCTGCTCTTTACCGTATACATAAGGAGGTACATCTTTAGCTTTCATGTAACTGAAAGCTTTGTCGATCTTCTGGATCGCTACATTCGGATCAAAATCGCCCGACATGATGATACCCATGTTATTTGGCACATAATATGTCGTGAAATACTCTCTGATCGCGCTCAGGGAAGGATTTTTCAGGTGCTCAATAGTACCGATGGTCGTTTGCTTACCATAGTTATTGTTCGGGAACAGTGCTGCGAACATGGCTTCAAATGCCTTACGGCTATCTTCATCCAGGCCACGGTTTTTCTCTTCGTATACTGCCTCCAGTTCGGTATGGAACAGGCGCAGGATAGGATTGCGGAAACGCTCTGCCTGAACAGCCAGGTATTTGTCTATCGCATTGCTCGGAATATCTTCTACATAAACGGTTTGCTCAAAAGAGGTGAAGGCATTGGTACCTTCAGCACCCATTGCGCCCATCATTTTGTCATACTCGTTAGGAATTGCATATTTAGATGCTTCACCAGATACGCGGTCGATCTCTTTGTAGATTTCTTTGCGTTTAGCCTCATCTGTAGTGCTGTTATATTGTGCATACAGTTTGTCGATCTGATCCAGTAAAGGTTTTTCTTTAGCCCAGTCCAGTGAACCGAATTTGTCAGTACCCTTAAACAGCATGTGCTCCAGGTAGTGAGCCAGTCCGGTATGATCCGATGGATCGGTTTTACTACCGGCTTTGGTAGCAATGTACGTCTGGATACGCGGCTTTTTATTGTTAGGGCTTAAGATAACGGTCAGGCCGTTTTTTAAGGTGTAAAACCGTGCACCGGAAGGATCATTGGTTACATACTTGTAGGTATAACCGCCTTCATTGGCTTCTTTCCACTGGTACTTTGCGTCCTGTGCAAAAGAGAACTGAAAACTTCCTACGACAATCAGGGCAGCCGTAGAAACTTGCTTAAAGAAGTTCATGCTAATGTGTTGAATTTTTGATTGTTCCAAAGATAGGGATTAATTATATAATCCTTAAATTATAGTTATTTTTTGAATGCAAAGTACACCGCACCCAGAATGAAGAGGAAACTGTATACATAATTCCAGCTGAAGTCCTGTTTCAGATACGTGATGGCGAAAACGGTAAATACCAGCAGGGTAATCACTTCCTGTATGATTTTGAGCTGAAACGGTTTGATATTCCAGGCCGCCCCGAAATGATTGGCCGGCACTGCGAAGGTGTACTCAAACAAAGCGATGCTCCAGCTGATGAGGATCAGTTTCCAGATCGGGAAATGAGTGTTTCCAGACTTGAGGTGCCAGTACCAGGCAAAAGTCATAATAATGTTAGAAATGATCAGCAGGCCGATAACAATCAGGAATCTCATAGCATTGCAATTAGAAAATTATGTTATATAGTAGTTTTTTCGTGCATCATGGCTACAACTCTTGCCGGAGCAGCAGATGCACCAACAATCTTCAGCGGGAATACCGCAATGTCAAAGCCGGAATAGGGTAGCGCATCAAGATTGACCAATTGCTCCATATGGCAGTATTCCAGATCGCGGCCCACCAGGTGTGCCTCCCAGAACAATTCCGCATTGCCGGTCTCTTTTGCTTTTTGTATCAGATAGGGCAGTGGTAAGTCCCAGCCCCACTGATCTATGCCCATCACTTTAATACCTTTTTCAATCAGCCAGCGGGTAGCCTCTGCACTCATCCCTGTTCCTTTTTTATGAAAATCCTTCGTGCCATTGAACTGATCTCTGCCGGTTTTGATCAGTACGATCATTCCTGGCTGCACAGACAATTGTTCCCGGTTCAGGAATGATTCAATATCAGCAATGGTAATCGGATCAAAGTCTGCTTTATGCTTCATGTCAATAACCAGTCCCGGTCCGTAACACCAGTCCAGCGGCACCTGGTCAATGGTCTTGGCAGGCTGGCCCGCGCAGGTTGGAGCATAATGCCAGGGCGCATCGATATGTGTAGTGGCGTGTACGCCCATCTTCTGTATCGTATCATCGGCCCAGCCCGAGAACTGTTTTGGAAATAATTTTAAAGGTAAACCCAGTAAGCGGATCAGCAGGCGTGATTTATGATGTGGTTTACGCTTGATCTTTACCTTCATAAACCAGGGGTCACTGGCATTATATTGTATAGGTTTGGACAGATCGATGATCTTCATAACAGTGAATATATATTGAGATGAAATGTTGGGGCAAAATACATCATTCCATTGGAAAATTGCTTAATCATAACATAAGGGCGGCATATTTGCCGCCCTTATGTTATGTTGTATTGGGTACGATTACTTTACATAAATCGTTTTGATATTGACAAACTCTCTCATGCCGTAATGACTCAGCTCGCGGCCGTAACCGCTTTGCTTAATGCCCCCGAAAGGCAGGCGGGCATCGGAACGGACAAAATCATTCACAAATACAGATCCTGATTTAATCGCTTCCGTAGCCAGTTTAGTTGCTTTTTTGATGTTTTTGGAGAAGATGGCACCACCCAATCCATAAATAGTATCATTGGCAATGTTTATGGCATCGGCCTCATCTTCTGCAACAATAATCGTAGCTACCGGGCCGAATAATTCCTCTTCATAAGCGGGCATCCCTTTTTTAACGCCTGACAATACTGTTGGCGGGTAGAAGGCGGCCTTACCGCTGGGTATATATCCTCCGCAAAGAATCACCGCGCCCTGCGCTACACTGCGGCTTACCTGGTCATGCAGCTCATCACGCAGATCGGCTCTGGCCATTGTACCAACAGTGGTTTCGGGAAGAGAAGGATCTCCGTACGGCCTGGCTTCCAGTGCCAGCACCAGTTTGGAGGTAAACGCTGCGGCTACTTTTTTATCGACGATCATACGTTTGGCCGCGATACAGCTCTGGCCCGTATTGTTCAGTCTTGAAGTGGCACATGCTTTTACGGCCAGGTCTATATCAGCATCTTTCAGGATTACATAAGCATCACTGCCCCCCAGCTCCAGTACCTGTTTTTTCAGGTTCAGTGCAGCTGCTGCGGCTACTTTCTTGCCCGCAGCAGTACTGCCGGTAAAGGTAACTGCATGTATGCGCGGGTCTGCAATCACTGCTTCGGTATTGGCTCCGGTAATCTGCAGGATGTCAAATACCCCTTCCGGAAAACCGCAGGCATCAATCGCTTCTTTGATTGCAGTAGCACAGCCCATTACATTTGAGGCATGTTTCAGCAGCATGGTATTGCCACTGATCAGGATTGGTCCCATAGCGCGGTACACCTGCCAGTAAGGGAAGTTCCAGGGCATAATCGCAAGTACAGTGCCTAAGGCCTCAAAATGTACAAAGCTTTCACTGGCTTCAGTTTGCACTATTTCCGGTTGTAAAAATTCGGCTCCTTTATCTGCGTAAAACTGCAGGGTTAAGGCACATTTTTCCAGCTCTGCAATACTCTGGCTTATGGGTTTGCCCATTTCTTCTGTAGCCATTTGTCCCATGGCCTGTTTGTGTTTGCTGATGTACTGGCCCAGTTTCTGGAGATAAGCTGCGCGCTTACTGACGCCGAGCTGCTCCCAGGAGGTTTGCGCGTTTTTGGCTTTGGCCAGTTTTTGTGTTACTGCTTTTGCAGTATCTTCTTTGTATTTTCGGATGACTTTGCCCGTGTAAGGGTTAACGGATGTGATCATGACCAGAACGGTTTTTTAGAATTGAGATATAAAGGTATAAACTTATGTTGTCGGGCTTTTCTTTTCTTTCACAATTAACTAATATTTATTTCAGTAATTTTGATCCTTAAAAATCTGATACGCATGAATTGGTTACAATACAGTGTTCTGGCCGGTGCATTCTCCCTGATGTCTCTTACAGCCTGTCAGGGCGGAGGTAATGCATCTGTCGAAAAATTAAAGGCAACAGCATTTGAAACTAAGATTAAAGAAGAAGGTACAGCGCAATTATTAGATGTACGCTCTCCGGAAGAATATGCCGGCGGGCACATTGCCGGTGCGATCAACAATAATGTTGATGGTCCTGACTTTGAAAAGAACCTGGCCGGTCTGGATAAGGAAAAGCCGGTAATGGTATATTGCAAAGGTGGTGGACGCAGTGCTGATGCTGCTGCAAAACTGAAAGCCCTGGGTTATAAAGTATACGACCTTGAGGGTGGTATGATGGCCTGGAATAATCAGAACCTGCCTGTGTCTAATGAGCCGACCGTTGCAGTGGCCAAAAAAGCAGTCGCTTCCAGTGCTGCCGGCGATGCGGTTACCGTAGCGCAGTTTGAACAAATGATCAAAGACAACCCTGTGCTGGTTATTGATTTCAGTGCTACCTGGTGCGGACCATGTAAACGTTTATCACCTATTCTGGAGAAAATGGAACATGAATTTGCCGGTAAAGTGAAAGTACAGAAAATTGATGTTGACCTGTCTGAAGAGTTGTCACGATTTATGAATATCCAGGGTATACCATACGTAGTAAAATATGTAAACGGTAAAAAAGTGGGTGAAATGGTGGGCCTGGAAACGGAAGATAATGTTCGTAAGTTTTTTGCCAAATAAATAGAAAAGTATTGAGGATCTGTACTTAAATCGTACAGAAATACAGGCCGGTTTTTGTGTAAAAGCACAGAAACCGGTTTTTTGCACCGTATTCTTGCATATAAGCAAATAATTGGATATATTTGTTACATCGCTTTTATAAACATAAACAATACCATCATGAATATAACTACTAAATTCATTGCTCTTTGTGCTATTGCAGTTGCAGGCGTAAACGGAGTGTCCGCACAGCAAACAGCTAAGGTAAAGCCGGCAACATCGGTAAGTGCGCAGGAATTGTCTGAGCTGAAAAACCCTTTAGTACTGATCAATGATCTCAAAACAGATTACGAAACCTTTAACCGTTATAAAGATATCCTGCAGGGTGTACGCATTGTAAAAGGTGCAGAAGCGGTGAAATTATATGGCCAGGAAGCCGCGGGAGGCGTGATATTGGTACAACCGGCACCGGGCAATCGCTTTATGAATTTTGAAACGCTGGAAGCCGGAAACGATGCGATCCGTACTACGGTGCGTGATGGTGTAACCGTTGATGGTCAGACAAAAGATACCAAGAGAATCGTACTGCGTCAGAGTGATATTAAAGGGATCAGTACCGTATCGATAATAGACCCGGTAACCGGCAAAGAATTGAGATATCTGAATATTGCAACCAAGTAAAATAGAATTAAGTCCCTCTTGAGTAATGGAGCGATTTTTATAAATAAAACACCCCGGAAATAATTTCCGGGGTGTTTTATTTATAAGATGATCTTTAACTTATTTGCTGATCTCTTTGTAGTTGTTGGCATATTCTGCTTCGTAAGGAGAACCCTTAGCGCCATCTGCTGCTTTTTTAGCTTCGGCGATAGCTTCTTTCTTTCTGCCTTGTTTGCTCAGGATCTGCGCTTTCATCCAGTGGATGTAGAATCCTTTTGGATTAGCCTGTAATGCTTTATCAGCATAAACCAGTGCTTCGTCCAGGTTTCTGCCTTGCTCCAGGTAGTATCTTGCTGCTACCATGTAAGGAGGGTTTTCGCTTTTTAAAGATGTTTTTACATAATCTTCAATACGGCCTTCGTTATCTGCTTTTACAGGAATAGTAACACGGGTGTTTTCCCAGTTCAATACGATATCGCAGCTGTTTTTAGTAATGTTCTCTACAGAGATAGAGAATGTTTCTGTAGCTTCATTGGTTTGCAGTGAACCTACTTTTACAGACAGTACATTTTTGCTTTTGTCATAACCGGATAAGCCCCAGTTTTCGGTACTGTTATTGAAGATTACTTCCCAGTTCTCTCTTCCCGGAATAGTGTACAGGGAGTAAGTACCTGCTTTCAATGGCTGGCCTGCAATGAATACTTCTTCACCAAACGTAATTTTGGTAGCACCATTAGCACCTGTTCTCCATTCTTGTCCGAAAGGAACGATATCACCGAAGATCTTTCTGCCTTTCATTGAAGGGCGGCTGTAAGAAATGTCGATTTTGGAAGTAGAGAAATCCTGAGAAATGGTGGCGCTCGGGCTAGGAGCCGGCATTTTAAATTCTTGTGCAAAAGAAGATGTGGCAACCAGCAAACCCATTGCTATAGCAAAAGAGATCTTTTTCATTATTTAGATAATTGTGAATTGAATTTAGAAGGACACAATATTACAATTTATTTTGCTGAATAATATGTTAAATAATAAGCACTGATAGTTTCACAGACCCTCCATTTCGTATACATTTGCAGCATGTTTCAGTCAAAATGGAGCCTGGCGTTTTTCGGGCTGATCTTACTGGCGATGGAGTACTACAGTTATACAGCAGTAAGTATGGCTACGCGTGCATTACAGCCGAAATGGAGAGTAAGTATCCTTGTTATATATATTATCATTGCAGTATTCGGATGGATCGGCTTCCTGCTGGTCCGTAATATCAGTGGTTTGTACCCGCAGAATATTAAAGCGCTGATTATAGCCAGTGTAATGGGTATTTTCATTGCCAAAGTGATTATTTCCTCACTGATGCTCCTGGGCGACGTGTTCCGGTTATTCAGCTGGCTGACCAGCCTCATCGGCGCTTCAATAACAGTCGCATCACCCTCTTCTGAAAATACTATATCGCGATCGGTATTCCTGTCCCGAACGGCATTGCTGCTGGGCGGATTAATGCTGGGTGGATTTGTATGGGGTACGACCAATCGTTATCGTTATAATATTAAAAAACTAAGACTGGCTATCAAAGGGCTTCCCGATGCGTTGAAGGGCCTGAAGATCGTTCAGATTTCGGATATACATTCCGGTAGCTTTGATAATAAAGAAGCTGTAGCGCACGGTGTGGCGCAGATCATGGAACAGCAGCCAGACCTGATCTTATTTACCGGCGATATTGTAAATGACCGTGCTTCGGAACTGGAACCTTATATGGATGTATTCAGCCGTTTGAAAGCACCGCTTGGTGTGTTCTCCACCTTGGGCAATCACGATTATGGAGATTATGTACAATGGGAAAACCCTGCAGCCAAAATACAGAACCTGGAAACCCTGAAGGGCTATCATAAACAGATGGGCTGGCAATTGCTGATGAATGAGCATGTGATCCTGGAAAAGGGTGGGGCATCATTTGCTCTGCTGGGCGTAGAAAACTGGAGTGCCAAAGCCCGCTTCCCTAAACACGGGAAGCTGCAGAAGGCATATGAAGGACTGGGCGAACAAGCGCTTCCGCTGAAGATACTGATGAGTCATGATCCCTCTCACTGGGATGCACAGATCAGGGATACCTATCCGGATATTGATCTTACCCTGAGCGGACACACCCATGGTATGCAGTTCGGAATAGAATTGCCCTGGATGAAATGGAGCCCGGTACAATATATGTATAAGCAGTGGGCTGGATTGTATAGCGACGGACAGCAGCATCTGTATGTAAATCGCGGTTTTGGCTTCCTGGGCTATCAGGGCAGGTTGGGTATCCTTCCGGAAATTACGGTGATCGAACTGGCATAAGTAAACGGACTGCAATATTTTAAGAAAATATTATAGTATTTCAAAATATTGTTACATTTGCCAAATTATTATGAAAAAGATCATACCGGTTACTTTAAGTATTGCGTTGGTATTGGTGGCCTGTGGCAAAAAGAAAAATGCTGTGGAAGGGAAGTGGTTGATGACCCTGCCGCCGAAAAAGATTGCATTGATCGAGCGCATATACCAGGAGAATGTGGCAGAAGTAAAAAAACTGACTTCCGCCCCGGATTTTTTAGTAAATAAATATGGTGTCTCTGACCTTGATTCAATCAAGGAGCTGGAGATTAAGGAATTTAAGACTGAATTTGATCTGGCCATGCAACCGGCTAAGTCTTATGTCTGGGAATTTACCCGCGACGGATACATGTTGTCGACTAACCTGAAGCAGCAAAAAACGGATACTGTGTACAAGTATCAGGTGGAAGATAATAATTTAAGTCTTATTTTAGTGCCCCGAATGAAGCATTTTGCAGATATCGGCTTTAGTGACAGCACAAATTTGTATATTGTGCCCACTTCAAAAGACAGCCTGCTGCTGACCCGTACACAGGGAAGGATAGTAGACTCGATTTATTATGTGAGATATAAAAACAAAATCTAAATCTTTAAATAAACACAATTATTCTAATAAAACACAATCAAATGCGTAAATCAATTTTAGTATTAAGTGCTTTAGGTATGCTTACAATGGCTGCTTGTAAAAATGGCGGTTCAGGACAACTGGCTCAGAAATGGCAAATCGTTCCTGATTATCAGGCACAAGATTCAATGTATCAGGCTCAGCTGAAAAACATTGATACGCTGACAGCATTTCCTCCTGAATTTGAGATGATGAAAGAGCAAATGGCTAAAATGAAGCCGGAAGAATTACAACAGATTCCTGCTGAAACCATCGATATATTAAAAACCAACAGCCTGGATAGCTTTAAAGTAAAAGCGCGCGCTTCTATCATGGAAAGCAAGAAAAAACAGGATGAACTGGAAAAAACACGTGCTATCGTTTATGATTTCCAAAAGAACGGTATCGTGAAAATGTATGCAACTGATAACCTGGCACAAGTAGATACTTCTACCGGCTGGAAAGAAGATGCAAAAAACAAACAAATCTTATTATACATGAATCCTAACATGGCTAACGGTGCTAACCTGCCTAAGGATACCATGAAATTCAAAGTACTGCACATGAGCGGTGATAGCCTGAGCATTAAAGCTGAAGGTAAAGACATGATGCCGAACATGAAGCCAATGAACTTCAAAAAATTCACTGAGCCTAAAAAATCTAAATAATTTACGCTCTTTATAATACAAACGAAGCCCGGATCAATCGATCCGGGCTTCGTTTGTATTATAAATTTAGAATGAGTTTATAAGAAGATACACCCCTTTATTAAAAACGCTCTCAAGATCTAAGAATATAAATGCCTAAATGGTAATGTTATTTGTAAAAACAGTCTTTTTTCTTGCATTTGGGTGTTCTTATATTCATATCAATACTTTATATTTGCGCACACATACAATGTTTTTAGCATGAGTTTTAAGAAAATCAATAACATTACAGGCTGGTCGGTTTTTGCCATAGCGCTGATCGTTTATCTGATAACGATGGAGCCTACCGTGAGCTTCTGGGATTGCGGCGAGTTTATTTCATGTGCCTATAAGCTGCAGGTTGGTCACTCTCCGGGTGCACCACTGTTCATGCTATTGGGTAGAATCTTTGCCATATTTGCACCCGCGCCTCAGCAGGTTGCTATGTTTGTAAATGCCCTAAGTGCATTTGCCAGTGCCTTTACCATTCTGTTTTTGTTCTGGTCTATTACTCACTTCGCTAAACGCGTGTTCTTCAAAAATGATGAAGAGCTGGCTCAGGGCAACCTGCTGGCAGTAATGGGTGCCGGTGTTGTTGGTGCCCTGGCATACACTTTCTCCGATACTTTCTGGTTCTCCGCTGTAGAAGGTGAGGTATATGCAACATCATCTTTCTTTACAGCACTCGTATTCTGGGCTATTTTGAAATGGGAAGAAAGCAATGACGTATATGCCGATCGCTGGCTGATCCTGATCTCATACCTGATCGGTCTGTCGATAGGGGTGCATCTGTTGAGCTTACTGGCCATTCCTACCATTGCCCTGATCTATTATTTCAAACGTTACAAGGCTACTTTGGTAGGCGGTCTGGTTGCTTATTTTATCGGTGGTGTAGTATTACTGCTGGTACAATATGGTGTCATTCAGTACCTGCCGATCTTTGCATCCAAGTTTGAGTTACTGTTTGTAAACTCCTTACATATGCCGTTCAATTCAGGAGCTATCTTCTTCCTGGTATTGTTCGGTCTGATCATGGCTGCAATAATCTGGTTTGCCCGTAAAAACAATAAATACCTGTTGCACCTGTCTGCATTATCACTGGTATTTATGACTATCGGTTATACCTGTTATGTGCCTACGATCATCCGCGCCAATGCCGGTGTGTCAATCAATATGACTAATCCGGATAATGTAATGTCCCTGATCCCGTATCTGCAACGTACACAATATGGTACACAACCATTCCTGACAGGACAGTATTATAGCGATAAAATAACTGATATTAAAGCAACTGATGATATTTACCTGCCGGTTCAGGAAGATGGTAAAGATCATTATGCGGTAGTGGGAGAGAACGTTGATTATGTTTATGAAAACAAGCACTTCTTCCCGCGTATCTGGAGTTCAAACCAGGAAAGCCACGTTCGTTTCTATCAGAACTGGTTAGGACTTTCTGATGGAGAAGAGCCTACCAGCGGAGATAACTTCCGCTTCTTCATGGGTTACCAGGTCAATCACATGTTCTGGAGATACTTTATGTGGAACTATACCGGTCGTCAGAATGATTACCAGGGTGAGGGTAACGAGCCTCAGAATGGTAACTGGATCTCCGGCATCAATGGTATCGACAAAGCAATGGGCAGAGGCGATTTCAGCAAAATGCCTGATGCTTATAAAAATAATAAAGCGCACAATACCATGTATTTCCTGCCGTTTATCCTAGGTATTATTGGTATGGTATACCAGTTCAGAAAGAACAAACTGGATGCTTATGTAGTGTTATCCCTGTTCTTCTTTACCGGTATTGCGGTACAGTTATACATCAACAATACACCGCTTCAGCCGCGTGAGCGTGACTACCAGTACATTGCAGCTTATGCATTTGCCATCTGGATTGGTTTCGGTGTACTGATGCTGAGAGAATGGTTAGGTAAGGCCGTGAAAAATCAAAGCGCATCTGCCGTACTGGCTACAGTGATTGGCTTACTGTGTGTACCTGTATTAATGGCTGCACAAGAGTGGGACGATCATGACCGCAGCAACAAAACACTGGCCTTAGACCATGCACGTAATATGCTGGCTACCTGTGATAAAAATGCAATCCTTATCACTAATGGTGATAATGAAACCTATCCTTTATGGTATATTCAGGAAGTAGAAGGTTTCCGTACCGATGTACGTATCTTCAACTACAACCTGTTGGGTACAGACTGGCAGAACCTGCAGATGTTTAATAAAGTGAACGATGCAGCTGCAATACCTGTAATCTGGAATAAAGATTATGTAGCAGGATTAGGTAATGAGAATGTATACTCTATCCTGGAAGATCCTCGTATTACCGGCAGAACAATTAACTTCAATGAAGTAATGCAGTTCATGATGGATCCGAACAGTGCCAAAATGAACAGCAGCGGTAAGAGCTTCCTGCCTGTACGCAGTATTTATATCCCGGTAAATAAAAGTGCAGTATTGTCCAGTGGTCTGGTTTCTGCAAAAGACAGCAATGTCAACATCCCGGATTCTATTGTCATGAATGTGAAAGGCAATATGCTGGTACGTTCTGACCTGTCTATGATGAACATTATTGCCGGTATTGCGAAAGAAGGCTGGAAACGTTCCCTGTATGTATGTAATGGTGTGATCGGTACCGGTTCGGTGACTGGCCTGGAGAAATACCTGCGTAAAGAAGGTGTACTGATGAAATTTGTACCAAGTAATGTTGTATCTACAGTGAATGGTTTTGTACCGGTAGATAACCTGGACAGAAGCTTAGATATCTTCACCAAGCAATATAGCTTCGGTAAGGCTAATACCAATAAAGTGTACTATGATGAGCCGAACAGACGTACATTCTGGGGTTACAGAAACGATGCTGCTTCTTTAGCGATTCAATTGGCTATTTCCGGAAGAAAAGCAGATGCGGTAAAAGTACTGGATAAATCTCTGGAGCAGATTTCAGAAGCATCTTTCCCTACAGAAATCAATTACTTTGAGCAGACAGCTATGATGTTTACACAAGCTTATTTTGCAGCAGATGCTCCTCAGAAAGCAGAAGCCGTGGCTAACAAACTGATTAAATTTGCTACAGATTTCAGTAACTATTACCTCGATCTGCCGGAATCTAAACAAGTAGTTGTTACCGGTAATGCATTCAGAAACATTGAAGTAGTACATAACCTGATCGGTATGGCACAACAGGCCAAGCAGGATGGTATGGCTAAAAAATGGAACAGCCAGGTAGAAGCCCTGACCAAAAGACTGCAGGAGTCTGAACCATTCAGACAACAAATGCAGCAGATGATGCAGCAGCAAATGATGCAACAACAGCAAGGTGCTCCGCAACAATAATAAAAACTAATATTTTCAGTGTCTAAAGCCCGGTATTAACCGGGCTTTAATATTTGTTAGAATATTGCAATACTTTATCCTAAAGATGTAGATACAAAGAATATACCTTAATTTTGCAGGATTCAATTCCAAACATTTTATTTTATGCTACATACCATAGAAGAAGCATTAGAAGATATAAGAAAAGGTAAGCTCATAATTGTTGTTGACGACGAAGACAGAGAGAATGAAGGTGATTTCGTAACTGCTGCGGCTAATGTTACCCCTGAAATCATCAATTTTATGTCCAAATACGGCCGTGGCCTTATTTGTGCACCGATTACAGAAGAGCGCGCAAATGCACTGAACCTGAACCTGATGGTAGAAGATAATACCGTACTGCACCAGACCCCGTTTACCGTATCGGTAGACCTGATCGGTCAGGGATGTACTACCGGTATTTCTGCCCATGACCGTGCAAAAACGGTACAGGCGTTGATCGACCCTAATACCAAACCTCAGGATCTGGGCAGACCAGGACATATTTTCCCATTAAGAGCTAAACAGGGTGGTGTACTGCGCCGTACCGGTCATACCGAGGCAACCGTAGACCTGGCCAGACTGGCAGGAATGGAGCCTGCTGGTGTGCTGGTAGAGATCATGAATGATGATGGTACCATGGCCCGCTTACCGGAGCTGCTGGAGATCGCCAAACAATTTGATCTGAAAATTATCTCTATTAAAGACCTCATCTCTTACCGACTGGAAAAAGAAAGCCTGATCGAGGAAGAAGTACGGGTAGATATGCCTACTAAATACGGCGATTTCAAACTGGTTGCTTTCCGCCAGAAAAATACAGGTGAGCAGCATCTGGCACTGATCAAAGGTGAGTGGAACGATGGCGAAGCGGTACTGACCCGCGTACATAGTTCTTGTTTTACCGGCGATATCCTGCACTCTTTACGCTGCGATTGCGGAGAGCAATTACAGAAAGCCATGGAAATGGTAGAGCAGGAAGGCAGGGGTTGTGTACTCTATATGAACCAGGAGGGAAGAGGTATAGGCCTGATCAATAAACTGAAAGCATACAAATTACAGGAAGAAGGTAAAGATACTGTAGAAGCTAATTTGGCCCTGGGTTTCAAAATGGACGAAAGAGATTATGGAGTAGGGGCACAGATCCTGCGCCACCTGAATATCTCTAAACTGCGCCTGATGAGCAACAATCCCAGAAAACGTGCCGGCCTGCTGGGTTACGGTATTGAGATCGTGGATGTAGTGCCTCTGGAGATTGTGCCTAACCCTCATAACGAGCGTTACCTGCAAACCAAAAGAGACAAACTGGGACATGATATCCTGAAATAATATAATTAGATTGCATCAATAATAAAATAAGGCGCGGTATACATACCGCGCCTTATTTTATTATTGATACTTACTGACTATCCGCATTTAGGTAACTATTTTATTCGTCCTTTTGTCCGGCAACAAAAGGACCAAAAATGCCTTTGTTTTCATCAAGGCGATTGCAAAGCACCGCCATTTTGTACCGTTGCGTGCATTGATCGTTTGAGCTTAACGTGTGATGCGTTCGGCGCTCAACGATCGCATCTCCACTCCAAAATGGCTATCGCTGTGATGAAAACATTAAGCGATCCGTACAAGTACAGATCGCTTAGAAAGGCCTTATAAATCCGGCGTTAGTAAAATCATTGGCTCGGTCGATAATTCGTAAACCACTGTCTGAGCGCAGCGTTCTGGTTTGCGACCGGCCGACACATTGATTTTTAGCCAGGGATTTATACAGCCTTGATTTTTTGGCGGTACCTTTTGCTTCAAGGCAAAAGGTAGCAAAAGATATATAGGATACTTAAATCATAATGCTAAACTTTATTTCCTTTAAGCGGATACTCAGTTTATACTTTATGACTTAAGCCTGCTCTTCGATAAAAGAGATCGCTTTTTTTACCATGTTTTTAGAACCGATATAGATCGGCACACGCTGGTGCAGTTCTGTAGGCTGTACCTCCAGCACACGTTGCGTACCGGTAGAAGACATACCACCTGCAGCTTCCACGATGAAGGACATCGGGTTACATTCGTATTGCAGTCTCAGTTTACCGTTTTTGTTCTTCTTATCCGCAGGGTAAAGGAAGATACCACCTTTGATTAGTGTACGGTGCAGATCTGCTACCATAGAACCGATATAGCGGTGAGAGTAAGGGCGTTTTTCTTCTTTATGCTCCTCCATACAATACTGCAGGAATTGACAGGTAGCTTCTTCGAATTTGATGGTATTGCCCTGGTTCAGGGAATAAATATTACCATCTTCTTTCATCTGCATATCTGGATGAGATAAACAGAACTCACCGATTGAAGGCTCCAGGGTGAATCCGTTAACTCCCAGACGGGTAGCATATACCAGCATCGTGCTGCTTCCGTAGATCACATAACCGGCAGCCATCAGCTTAGTGCCATCCTGTAAAAAGTCGTCAGCAGTAACTGGTTTGCCTAATTCACTTACTCTTTTATAGATAGAGAAGATCGTACCAATAGGCGCGTTCACATCAATATTGGAAGAACCATCCAGCGGATCAAATAATACTACATATTTTGAATTAACAGAGAACTCATCTTCAAAAGCAACAAAATCGTCATTCTCTTCAGAAGCAATACCGGCACAGTGTTCACTGCGCTTTAAAACATTGATCAGGGCTTCGTCTGCATATACATCCAGCTTCATTTGCTCTTCACCCTGTACATTGGTTGCACCAAACTGACCAATGATATCTACCAGGCCAGCCTTGTTTACTTGTTTATTAATGATTTTACAAGCCAGAGAGATGTCTCTTAAGATAGAAGAGAGCTGTCCGGTAGCTTTAGGGAACTGACGCGTCTGATTGATAGTAAAATCATCCAGCGTAACGAGTTTATGAGTCATATGGGTAATGATTGAAAAAGATAATAGTATTAGTTTAGTCCGGCGCAGATTTTTTTAACGATCAGCGGACCTTCATAGATAAATCCGGTATAGACCTGTACCAGGCTGGCACCGGCATCCAGTTTCTCCTGGGCATCGGCAGCAGTAGCAATACCACCTACCGCCATGATAGGAATTGTACCTTTGCTCTTCTGGTGAATGTAACGAATCACATCAGTCGATTTATCTTTAACCGGTTTGCCGCTCAGGCCTCCGGCGCCAATAGCCTCAATCTCCTCTTTGGAAGAAATCAGGCCGCTGCGCTCAATAGTAGTATTGGTCGCCACGATACCGTGAATTTTAGTGGTTTCAACGATGTCTACGATATCGTCTAATTGCTCTAAAGTCAGGTCTGGTGCTATTTTTAATAAGATTGGCTTCTCTTTGCCCAGCTGAGAATTGATGATCTGCAGGCGGGTCAGCAATTTCTGCAGCGGTTCCTTTTCCTGCAATTCGCGCAGGTTAGGCGTGTTCGGACTGCTCACATTTACCGTGAAGTAGTCAACCACATCGTACAGGGCACGGAAACATTTTTCATAGTCATCATCGGCCTGCTCGTTAGGGGTTACCTTATTTTTACCGATATTACCACCGATCACAATATCCGATTTGCGCTTGCGCAAACGTTCCGCAGCAGCCACGACACCGTCATTATTGAAACCCATGCGGTTAATCAGGGCCTCATCAGCCGGCAGGCGAAACAGTCTTGGTTTATCATTACCCGGTTGCGGTAATGGCGTTACTGTACCTACTTCAATAAAGCCGAAGCCGAGGATAGACAGGTCGTCGATGAATTTGGCATCCTTGTCAAAACCCGCGGCAAGGCCTACAGGGTTTTTAAACTTAATACCCCACAACTCCCTTTCCAGGCGCGGATCGGTAGTGCATTCTTTCTTAAAGAAACCGCGTACAAAAGGCATATTGGATGCCCTGTGCAGCATGCGCATGGCCCAATAGTGAATGTATTCAGGATCTTTCTTGAATAAAAAATATTTGAGTAAACCGTACATAATTGGCAGCAAAGATACAGCGCAAACGGGATAACTTAAGGTGTAACGGCCATATTTTTAGGTATAAAACCATTCGTTTTCAGATAATGGCCCAGTTTTTGTGAAAAGAGGCGCGATCCTCTTGCATTTAAGTGAGACGCATTGTAAAAATTACTTCGGTCATAGCAGAGCGGATCGTCAGAATAGTCCAGGAATACAAGATGATGCCGCTGAGCAATCTCGCGATACAGATCTACCAGCTGCTGTTTGTTGCGCAAGAAGCCACGGATCGCAATATTTTCCGGACTGTAGACCATAATCACTTGTATTTTTTCGCGCGCACAATCTGTAAGAAAACGATCCATCAGCTGCACAACAGGACTATCAATAACGATGCTGTATTTTTCCATCAGCTTTGCCGCGTTCTTAAAATCTTCATTCCATTCACTGGCATGGGCATGATAACCTTTATGCCGCATTGGTAAGGATTGTTTGCCCTGCACTGCATCGCTGATCAGGCTTATACATTCTGATTTGCGGCCATAATAACGCAATAAAGGCACGTAGTAATCGAAGTGGGTAAACCCTTGCAGCGGCCACATATAAGACTGCATGTTTTCACTGTGGCTCATATATGGTATAAACTGTGTGGCATTATACAATCCTTTGGGCATTTCAAAAGTAAAAAGGTCCAGATTCAGGATTATATATTTCGGATGCTTATTGTATCTGAAGTATTCCAGGTGACGCATATGCTGCATATAGAAGCCATAACCGTCCATACCCAGATTATAGGTCTCCGCATTCAGGCTGTCTTTCAGTATTTCCGGGTCATAATGGCACCAGGCGCGGGATGAGCCGTACACCGCTACTTCATTCTGCATTTTGGCAGAATAGATATCCTCCCATACCGAGAATTCTCCCTGCGCCATCCCAAAGGAGTGCTTCAACCGGCTACTAAGCCATCGGTCTGCAGGCCAGGCCAGCAGGGCCAGCGGAAGGAGTAACCATAATATGTTGCGGAGAAACTTCTTCATTTCTTAGAATTGGAAATAAATAAATTGTTGCGGTGTTCCGGCCCAGAGGAATATCGCCAGGATAAAAAGGATATACACAGCATACTGGAATGCATAAGACCGCTGTCTGATATTACGGAGCGGAAAGGGATCTCTGCGGCCCTGCCATTCGATCAGGAACATAATCGCAATCAGTCCCAGAGCAATCCAGGCTCTGCCCATACCATCAATGTCCGGTTTCTGAAATACCGTTGAAGAGAACATTCCTTTCAGGTACTTCAATGCACTACCAATACTTTCGGCCCGGAAGAAAACCCAGGCAATCATGGTAAGGATAAAGGTAATGCCTATAGACCATAGCTCTCTCAGGCTGGGCAGCGCCTTGTCTGCCGCTACAATTTCTATATTACTGCGATTACGTTTAGTCAGCAGTAAAGGCAGAAAATAGATGGCATTGATGGCTCCCCAGGCTATAAAAGTCCATTGGGCACCATGCCAGAAACCACTGAGTAGGAAAATGATAAAGGTATTGCGGATACGCTTCCATGCCGGTACCTTGCTGCCTCCAAGAGGGATGTACACATAGTCCCGGAACCAGGAGGAAAGAGAAATGTGCCATCTGCGCCAGAATTCTGCTATATCGCGGGAGAAATACGGATAGGCAAAATTACGCAGCAGGTCTATACCAAACAGCTTGGCTGTACCTAAAGCAATGTCCGAATAGCCGGAAAAGTCACCATAGATCTGGAAGGTGAAAAACAGGGCACCCAACCACAAGGCCGAGCCATTATGTGCTCCCGGGTAGTTGAACATTTCATTCGCCAGTTCGGCACAGTTATCGGCAATCACTACTTTTTTGAACAAACCCCATAAAATCTGACGGCAGCCGTCTACTGCAGTAGCGTAATCAAAGCTGCGTTTACGTTTAATCTGGGGTAGGAGGTGCGTTGCGCGCTCAATCGGGCCAGCTACAAGCAAGGGGAAAAAGCTTACAAAAACACTGTAGTCTACAAAACTTTTTTCCGCATCAATGCGGCGCTGGTATATATCAATGATGTATGACAGGCCATGGAAGGTGTAAAATGAGATACCTACCGGCAGGATTACCTGTATCAGTGCCGGATGGCTTTTCAACCCGAACTGGCTCAAAAGGGCCGACATGTTCTCCGCAAAGAAATTGTAGTATTTAAAAATACCCAGGAAGCCCAGGTTGATGCCGATGCTCAGCCATAACCAGAATTTTCGGGTAGCAGGTCTTGCTGCCTTTTCGATCTTCAGGCCGGAAAAATAATCCAGTGCGGTAGAGAACAGGAGCAGGAAGAGGAAGCGCCAGTCCCAGCAGGCATAGAAAAAATAACTGGCAACCAACAACAGGATATTCTGCGTCCTTAGTTTCTTATTGAACACAAACCAGTATAGTATAAAGACTATAGGCAGGAAGATAGCAAAGGCAAAGGAGTTAAACAGCATTAATAAGAGACTATTAATTTTTGACGGGCAAATATAGGAATATTTAAAATGAGTTACAAGCCTTTAGGCAGTAGTAACATTGCGAGAAATCAATTACCTTTGCACATTATTCGATAGTCAAATATGAATCCACAAGATCGTTATGCCCTGCGCGGCGTTTCTGCCCAGAAAGAAGAGGTGCACAAAGCCGTAGCTGACCTGGACAAAGGTTTATTCCCAAAAGCATTCTGTAAAATTTACCCTGATTTCTGGGGTAATGATCCTGAATTTTGCAATATCATGCATGCAGATGGAGCCGGTACCAAATCTATCCTGGCTTATATGTACTGGAAAGAAACCGGAGACCTGAGTGTGTGGAAGGGAATCGCGATCGATTCTATTGTGATGAATACGGATGATATGCTGTGTGTAGGTGCTGTAGGTCCTTATACTTACTCTTCTACGATTGGCAGAAACAAGCACCTGGTACCGGGCGAGGTAATCGCTGAAGTAATTAACGGAAGCCAGTCTTTCTTTAATACCCTGGGCGAATACGGTATCGACGTACACTTTATGGGTGGTGAGACTGCTGATGTAGGAGACGTTGTGCGCACCATCATCGTAGATGGTACTATGGCTTGCCGTATGCCTCGCCGTAAGATCATTACTACGGATAATATCGTACCGGGTAATGTGATCGTATCTTTTGCGTCTTTCGGACAGGCGATCTATGAAACAGAATATAACAGTGGTATCGGTTCTAACGGACTGACCAGTGCCCGTCATGAATTATTACACCATGACTATGCAACCAAATACCCGGAAAGTGTAGACCCTAACCTGCCTAAAGAGGTATTATATAACGGGATCTACCACCTGACCGATAAGACAGAAACGCCTCTGGATGCGGGAAAGATGATCTTATCTCCAACCAGGACATATGCTCCTTTACTGCTGAAAATATTGGATAAACACTTTGATAAAATCAATGGTATCATTCACTGCAGCGGTGGCGGACAAACTAAATGTATGCACTACATGCCACAGGGCCTGCGCGTAGTGAAGAATAACCTGATCTCCGCACCGCCGATCTTCCGTATGATTCAGAAAGCAGCCGGTACAGACTGGAGAGAAATGTACCAGGTGTTCAACATGGGTCAGCGCCTGGAGATCTTTACAGATGAGGCTACTGCCAACGAACTGATCCAGATTGCGCAGGATTTCAAAATCGATGCACAGATCAGCGGTAGAGTAGAAGCCGCTCCTAAAAATGAACTGATCATCGAAGGAGAATTCGGTACTTATACTTACTAAGTATAAGCCATCGTTTATAAAATTATTACGGCCCCGGAATTCCGGGGCCGTAATAATTTTAATTTTTATGTCTTTTTATCAATTTATCTTTCAGGTACATGATACCAACGATGAGTGCATCTATAATTAAAATTGTGATATTACTTATTGTGGTATGAATTTGCGGGATTTTATTTATCAGTTTAAATAAAAGAAAAAACACAATAAAGAAAATTATATAGGGTAGATATTTTTTCATCATTTTATTGTTGCAAGTCCTACAATAGCGCCTATACCAGATCCATAAATTGCGTCCAACGCGAGACCCACCAGAATGGCCATGTTAGCCACTGATTATTTAATAATTACGTTCATTTTTCCTTAGATCAATACTTACTCCTAAACCTATATAAAATCCATCATTCTTTATTCTCCATTTATGCCATGGATATTGTGAGCCTGCTACCCGCTCCCCACGATGCCAACCATAAGTATTATTAAATGGACTGTAATATGTTGCTGTAAGATTAAAATGAATAGTACGGGACAATTTATAACATAATTCTGATCCTATATTATAACCAAACTTTAAAATTGATCCCTGGTAATTAATATTATACTCAGTCTCTCCGAAGTTCTGATAAATGTTGGAATCTACACCTGAATTCGAAATCAGATTTGGACAGAATAGATGAAATCCTGCCTTAGGTCTAAATTCAAATGACTTTAACTTAAATCGTCTCATAAGACTAATATTCAAATCAAGATTTGCAATAGTTGATCTATACCCTAATAATCCATAATGACTTAAACCTCTGGAATCTGGTATATTTATTAAACCCTTAAAGCCATCTATTCTCCACCTGAATTCATATAAAACAATAAAGTATTTAGGATAATAATACTTCAGATTAAAATTAATTGCCTGAAAGTTATCCTTGAAGGCGTATGCTGGATCTGGTACAAAATGACCATAATTTGTTGTATCATTATTGAAGTATTCATTGCTGTGCCTTTTAGTCACGTCAAACTTCAATCCAAATTCTACTCTTTTTTTGGGTAGGTGAGCTTTTTCTGGTTTCTGATCTTTTGCCGTTGCAGTAAATGACAGCGCAAGGAAAGCGAAAATTGATATTGTGCGCATTTTTTTAAAGATTTGAAATCGGAGGCAGCATTTTTAATGCTGCCTCCGATTTCAATTAATGAGTAGTTTTATTTAAATTAATGTATCCAGGTATCGGCCTTAGTAGCACCCTTAAATGTAATGGTAACTTTAGAGACAAACTCATTTACCTTATGTTGTATAGGACCACTAATAGCCATCGGAACTCCCCAGAAATAATATAGTGTTTTCTGATGTACATTCTGGTTATATGTAGTATGATTAATATAACTACGGGTGTAAGGAACATAATATGTGAATTCCCATGAGCGGAAATAGGCATGTAAGTCATTAAATGTAGCCACATCATGAGGTATATTAATCCAGCCAAATGTACCATGTCTTTCCATTTTTACCTTAGCTCCTATACTGGAATAAAAACCATAGTATGAGCACCATGTTGTGTGAAGGGCCCTTACACGTTTGTTATTAGATTTAGGCCATGTGTTGTTATTGTTGTCTTCATATAAAAACCTAGATTCTGGATTAAATGAAGCCCAGTTTTGATCACCATAGTTAGAATTCATTGCATACACATGTATTCCATTGCTCCAGTCAACAGAACCATCATCATTTAAGTTGGTTTTAGCAGTAGTTCTGTACTGGTCTGCAAGGAACTGATACACAGAGTCTCCAACTACTACAATTCCATCTTTATTTACTATGCTTGCCAACAAATCATCCGGTATATCAGTTATTTGTTTTGTTGCAATAGCACTGTCGGCAGATATAGCGAGGTCCTTGTCTGCTGCCTCATCCATAATTTGATATTGTCGATATAAACTCGTGAAATCTGATTGCGCCTTATTATAGGCATCCAGTTCTTCTCCTGATAAATTGGCCAACTCATCAATTTGGGTTTTTACATCTTCAATTTTTGAGAAAATCATGATTCCATTTTCTACGCTTATACCATTATTGACCATCCTTTGTGCGGTCGAATAATCATTTTTAATAAGTGGATTCTTGTCATTTCCTGACTCTTTGGTGCAAGCTAAGAAAGTAGTTGATGTTAATCCTACTGAGATTACTGTTGCAATTAATAAGTTTTTTTTCATTGTACTATTGTTTTAGTGATTTACAATAGGACAAATATATTAGTGCTCGTTAATTTAAAAAATGTACTTAAACTAACTTTTGTATGGTTTTGAAATAGTTATAATTAAGATATTAGTAGGCAGTCTTTTTTATAAGGGAAATATCAATTATTTCTTATGGTCTCATACTCAATACTAAAGTATTTAAGGTGAGGAATTTCTGAATGCTTTAATAATACCCTTCGATAACCTGAGGGTAAGATACTTTCGGATGTTTGCTCCTGGAAATAACCTATAGTACAGCAACAGACTCCATACGTACCGGGAAGGTGAACGTATATCCCCGTTCCTTGAGGTTGCGGATCAGTTCCGGCAATATCTGTACCGTAATCGGACAACGATCATGCAATAATACAGTACTGTTGCTCTTGACCTGTTTCAGTATTTTTTGCAGTAGTGCATCAGCATCTTTAGCTACCGTATCCATGCTGCGTATAGTCCAGCCCACACTCACCAGGTTCAGGCCCTGTATAGCCCGTGCCAGATTAGGATTGGTAACACCAAATGGAGGACGAAAGATAGTTGGTGCTGTTCCCGTTACAGCAGTTATGGCATCGCTGCACTGCTGTATATCGGCCTTCATCTGCCGGGTAGATTGCCAGTCAAAATGCACACTATGGCTGAAGGAATGATTGCCGATCAGGTGACCTTCCGAAGCCATGCGCTGCAGTAATGCTTCCTTACCCGCGATATTTTTTCCGATTACGAAGAAGGTAGCCGGTACCTGCTCCTGCTTCAGGATATCCAGTATCGCTGGGGTACATTCATGCGGACCATCATCAAAAGTAAGGGCTACCGGTTTAATGCCCGAGCTGAACTGCTGTATGGTCAGGGGTACACGGTTTACAGAAGTGATAAAAAAGTTCCACTGTATTTTTATACAGGCCAGTACCGTAATACCCAGGAATACCAATAGTGCCAGTGCAATCCACCAGGCAGAATAATGATTGAAATAGATGCCAGCAACCAGGTGTCCGATCACTACAATTGTAAAGACAATAAAATATTTAAAGCGCATGTCTGTTTATCTGTTTCTGCGGATGTATGATCCGTAATAATCGCAGGTATTATATACGGTTTGCATGTATTTGGTTTGGTTATAGCCGCTTTGCAGTTTCTGGAAATGAGGATTCTTCAATGCATTCTGGAAGTAACCGTTATCATCGCCATAGCGGTTCTCAGGCACTATCGGACATCTTTTCTGCCAACATTTAGCTGCACCCCATATCGCTTTGGCCTTTACTTCAGGATCGGTAGCCACAGCCGCCGCCTTATTGAAATACTGCTCTGCGGTATAGACCCCGTAATACTCCTGGAATGGCCGGCTGAGCTGTTTCCAGTAGTCCGTTATGTAGTAAGCCATTTCATTGGTATAGTCTCGGGTATAATCCACCATATTAGAGGACTTACCGTAATAAGAAATATTGTACAAGGCTACTGCATAACCGTATAGCGCACCTGCATCATTCGGATTTTTGGCAATAATTTCCTGTAGTTCCGCCATGCGCTTGCTAAAGCTCAGTTTATTATACCCCTTATTAATCTCTGTTTCATCTGCCTCGACAATATCATTGATCTGCGGCATGAACGGACTCGGGAATTTTTTACTCGGGTTGATCTGTGCGAATATTTTAGCGGCCTCTTTGAATTTATATTCGCGGATGTACTTGGTACCTTCCAGTTCTTTGAGGTTTTCCGGAGTGTAATAAGTCCCTTTGACCAGCCACTGATCAAAGGCCGATTTCTGCGTGTTGGCCGCGAAAGCCTGTACATTGTTCAGCTGAGGTATAGACATTGCATCCAGCACGCTGCCTTGTATGTCTTTAAAGCTCTCATCGGTATAGAAGGTATTGCGTGCACTGTCATAACTGCTGGCATGTGCCATTGCATACACCGCTTTGATCGTATCTTTTTGTTGCAGGTATTGGCCTGCAATCAGGTGCTGCATCATATTGCGGAATGTTTTATCCGCATCATGATCTTTGATCGCCAGCGTATTCAGTGCCTGTAGCTTAGGCAATAATTGCGCTTCAACAGCAGGTGTCAGGCTCTGTGCATTTTTGAGCACAGCCAGGATTTCGATCACATTATACAATCCTTGCTCGCGGGGCTGCATGCCAGAGGCTTTAGCCGCTGCCAGAGCCGCATTCATCTTCGCTTTATCCTGCATCATATAAGAGATGTAGGCAGAAGAAAGGTGCCAGAATGCAGGAGTGCCGTTCTTTCTATCAGCCACCATCTTTTCCGCAAATCGGTTCAGGGAAGAAAGGTAGGTGGTATAAGTACGGGTAACCGAGTCTTTTTGTGCCTGGGTTTGCTCGCCGTAATTGTAATTATAATTGCGGATATCATAATACCAGTAAGACGTATTTGGCAGTTTGTTCTGACTATATACAATAGAAGAAAAGTAGTTTTCTTCCACCTTATTGATTTCGCGGTTCAGCAACACATCCAGTCCGGCCACTGTAGGGTCGAGCTGATAGGCCTTTTCGATGTCCTGTAGTGCATCACCCACATTACGCAGGGCATTCATAACCGTAACGACAGCGCGTTCTTTATCATTCTGGCATAACTTATATATCGCATCGGTGAAGTCTTCTGTTCTTTCACCTTTGTCCGGATCATAAGTACTGCGGCTCCACTCATAAGAGACCATAGCTTCGCTCTTATAAGCATCACTGCTGGCAAACATTTTACTGTAATAATATCCGGCTTTGGCTTTTTCCTTTTTCTTATAATAAGCACCGGCTTTAAAACCGATACAACGCGCATAGGCTACGCTATTGTCCGCGCTGCTGCCCAGCAGTTCTTCGTATAAAGACAATACTTTATCATATTGCTGATCATAAAAAGCCATACGCAGGATCTGGAAGTTGTATTTCATCTTCAGGAAGTCGTCTTTCGTCTTTTTCCTCAGGCCTATGCCTTCTTCCATCAGCATCATATTACTGGCCACAGGCTTCGCTCTGGTAGTATCCCAGTCAGAGATGATTGCCGTTGCATTGATCTCGCAGGTTTTGGCATAATTCAGGTATTGCAGTGCCGGTTTGTTCTTTGCCTTGTTGAGCCATTGTGCAAAAGTATTGGCAGCAAGCGAATCCGGAACTTTGCGGTCCAGTGCCTGTATCGCATCAATACTGGTATTGTACAGGATGGTCTCAATATCTTTTACAGAGCTTTCCTTCCGGGTATACTCCTGCCACTCCTGCAACAGCAGCATCTTGTTGACCTGCTCCGGGCCGGGATTATGTTCATCATTATAATCATTGTAGTACAGATCAGCAGACACATAAAAGAAAGGTGTATATGCCGGTGTCTGTGTTCCCTTATTTCCAAAAAAAGAAGGGTAGGTATCGTAGTTGTCGAAGTCTGCACAGGCATGAATGATCTGCTCTGAGGCCACCAGTGCGGCAATGCTGCTAAAAGCGAGTAAATATTTTTTCCAGTTCATCAGGAGTATAATTTTTGAGGTTTTGCTGATCGAGGTGGTATAGTAATACCTTTAAAGAATCATTAGGTATATGTTCGGCTACAAAAGTAGCAAGTTTTTGCACGTCTTCTGCCGGACTGTTTTCATATCTGATCCATTGTCCTTTTTTTAGTTCGAACCCGTTCCAGAAAGTATCTTTCACCACGGTAAAGGTATGAGACGTCTGTGGTTGAAACAGTTGCCTGTCTTGCAGGCGGTCTAAGTCTATATCCCGGAGTATGCCTTTGTACTGTTCCTTTTCAAATAATACACTCCAGTGGAAAACGGGCAGGGCCACATCAAGCGGCAGCGGGTAGTGTTCCAGGTTATCGAGGTATTGTTGTGCCGTTGCAACATTCAGGATCGAGTTCTCTTCTTTTATATTCCGGAGTTTACCCATGTTGTAGCACATCAGTAAACCCTTGTCTGCCGGAGGTATGCCGCTTTTGACAATATACTTGACCTGGTGCAGTCTGATGGTTACACTTAACTGCTTTCCTGTAAAAAAGGCTTCCCGTTTCAGGTGATGCAGTAAATTGAAGTACGCCTCTTTAGTACTAGCCGTCCAGTCACAGTCGATCTGTATCTCTTTGGGAACGATACCTGCTTCTGTACATTTTCGTTGCAGTAAACCCGTAATGTTTTGTGCCAGTACCGCAATAGTATTTTGCTCCAGCTGTGCAATAGCCGCAGGGGTAATGAAAACAACGGGTACAATGTTCAGCGCAGAGTCTGTAAGGTCAATCCGGGCGGGAGCAACCGGTACAATACGGCCGGTATTCGGGTCCAGATCTACATCAAAAAAACGGACATACAACTCCTCACAATGGTATTGCTTCAGGAACGCTTGCTCCTCCTGAGATAAGGTCACATTGGTCTTCCAGTAATACATGCCGCGGCGCACCTGTCGCTCATGTCGTGTACAGGCGGCAGCAAATAAGCTGTAGAGCAGCAGTAATAAACAAGTCCGAAAAAGGGCTTTATGCCGGAGCAACATTTTGTATTGGTTTTAGCATACAAAAGTATATTTTTGTTTGTTTCTAAAATGTTTTCATTGGCAAATTATACATTATTAAAGCCCTTTATTTGTCTATCGGGTATCCTTATATGTTCCGCCTCCTGCGCGGTATCTAAAAACAAACCCGCGACAGTCGCAGCACCGCAGAAAACGGCTAAAGCGGTAACACCGCCGCCGTATCAGCCCAGTCGTACCAAAGAATGGGAGTTGAAGCATACCAAACTGGACCTGACCTTTGACTTTGCACAACGTACGGCCAGCGGACATGCTGTGTTGCAGATGCATCCTTATTTCTATAATTCCGACTCCATTGTTCTGGATGCGGTGGGTATGCAGATCGATGCGGTAGAAACCATGCCGGTTTCCTTACTCGATTCCTATCATTACGATAATGAACGCCTGCATATTAAGCTGAAGCAAACGGTAAAAAAAGAAGACTTACTGAATATTCATATTAAATATACGGCCCGTCCTTATACGGTAAAAGAGGGTGGTACCGATGCGATTCGCAGCGATAAAGGACTATTCTTTATCAATACCCGACTGGAAGAGCCGCAAAAACCAATGCAGATCTGGACCCAGGGCGAGACCCAGGCCAATAGCAAATGGTTCCCGACTTTCGATAGTCCAAACTTTAAAACCACTTTGGACCTGACCATGCATGTGCCCGATACACTGGTCACCTTGAGTAATGGTCTGTTGAAAACATCTATAAAAGAGGCCAATGGTATGCGTGCCGATCGCTGGGTGCAGGATATACCTTTTGCGCCATACCTGGCTATGATGGCCGTAGGCGATTTTGCAGTACAGAAAGATACCTGGAAAGGTAAAGAGGTGGCCTATTATGTGCCTAAGGCCTATGGGCCTTATGCCCGCAATATATTTAACCATACCCCGGAAATGATGCAATTCTTTTCGGACAAGCTGGGTGTGCCTTATCCCTGGGATAAGTACAGCCAGGTGGTGGGATACAACTATGTATCCGGTGCGATGGAAAATGTAACCGCCAGTCTATTCGGTTCCTTTAACCTGAAGAATGACCGTGAGCTGGCCGATGCACCAAACGATTTCATCGTAGCGCATGAGCTGTTTCACCAATGGTTTGGAGATTATGTGACCTGCGAATCCTGGGGACAGCTGACCGTAAATGAATCTTTTGCCGACTACAGCGAATACCTGTGGACGGAGTATAAATACGGACCTAACCGTGCCGAAGAGATATGGCAGAATGCCATGAATCGCTATCTGTCACAGGCTGCTAAAAATGATCCTTCACTTGTGCGCTATCATTACCAGTCGGCCGGAGAAATGTTTGATCGCGTATCGTACAACAAAGGCGGCCGTACCCTGCATTACCTGCGTAACCTGTTGGGCGATGAGGCTTTCTTTGCCGGACTGAAAGAGTACCTGACACAACATAAATTAAGTACTGCTGAGGCTACCGATCTGCGACTGGCTTTTGAAAAGGTAAGTGGTAAGGACTGGAAATGGTTTTTTGATGAATGGTATTTCCGTGCCGGGCATCCTAAACTGGAACTCCAATACCTGTATGATAATGTTGCACAGCAGATGAACGTTGTGGTTAAGCAGAAGCAGAGCGACAGCATTGGGTTATACCACATGCCCTTAAAAGCACAGCTGATCAGCGACATGGGTACCAAGACCATTGACTGGATGGTAACTGAAAGAGAGCAGGTATTTACCTATTCGTATGTAAATGGTAAAGCACCGGTATTTGTACCGGATGCTATGCACTGGTTACCGGGTGAGATCAAGGTGCTAAAACCTTCCGCCACTGATGTCATAACGATCCTGCAAAAATCGCCCAGCTATATAAGCAAACGCAATGCCCTGACCGATTTTCTGAACAATAATCCGGATGCAACCCAAAGAAATACAATTTTAAAAGATGCATTAGCAGATACCATATCACAAGTGCGTTTATATGCATTAAAGGATATAGACCTCAGTACTAAAGCAGATGCTGCTGCTTTTACAGCAATGGTAGCTGCACTGGCAGAAAATGATCCTTCTAATAAAGTAAGGGCAGCGGCTTTTTATCTGCTGACCAAGGTATATGATACAAAGTATACAGCCATGTACGAACAGGCCATAGCTAGTCCTTCTTATATTGTAGCTGGCAGCGCCCTGATGGCACTATATGCCCAGAATCATAAGCTGGCCTATGATCATGCGGTAAGCCTGAAAGCAAGTGATCCGAGAGATCAGCTACTCTATGTATCCTACATGGTGCTGGCGAAGGAGGGTAGATCGGAAGATTATCCTTACCTGCAGGAAAAGATCGTACACAATTATGATGGGGTGCGCAGTACACTCATCACCCATTTTGGCACCTATCTGTTACAGAGCAGAGATCTGGAGACCTATACCCGCGGACTGGCATTCCTCCGTAAGATTCAAAACCTGAACGAAGGTGCGAATAAAGAGGGCATCAATCAATTATTAAAAGAGCTGGATAAAAATCTGGATAATTATATAAAACTGAATACAAGCAGTGATGGTACTGAGCTGGCCCGTAAGAAAAAGGCTTTGCTGCAATAGCATCTGCATTGTTTATTAGACATGAAACGTTTATTACTACTACTTTCGATATTATGCAGCCGGTATGCTACCGCGCAGCAGTTTCGCCCGCAGCCCTCATCGGCTATCTTCCAGGAACTGCAACAGTTACAGCGACTGGGTACCGTAATGTACATCGCAGCGCATCCGGATGATGAGAATACCCGGCTGATCACCTACCTGGTACACCACGATCATATCAATACCATTTATCTGTCACTTACCCGTGGAGACGGAGGACAGAATATACTGGGCAATGAACAGGGTGCTGCACTGGGACTGATCCGTACCAATGAAATGATGCGGGCCCGCCAACTGGACGGAGCCGGTCAGCTCTTTACCCAGTTTGTCGATTTCGGTTTCAGCAAGTCGCCGGATGAGACCTTCTCTTTCTGGAACAAGACAGAAGTGGTGAATTCTGTAAAACAAGCGATACAACAGTATCGTCCCGATGTGCTGATCTGTCGCTTTCCTACAACAGGCGAGGGCGGGCACGGACAACATACTGCTTCTGCAATAGCGGCTAAACTGGCTTTTGAAGAACTGCAGGCCAGTACTGATCCCAATATCTGGAAGCCCAAACGATTATTGTTTAATGCATTCAAATTTGGGACCAGCAATACGATTCGCGAAGGGCAATTCCTGCTGCCGATCAACCAGTATGATCCTTTACTGGGCGAGAGTTACGGAGAACTGGCCGGACGCAGCCGCTCAGAGCATAAGAGCCAGGGAGCGGGCACTCCGCAGACCTATGGTATTGCCAATGAAAATTTTGAAGTACTGGGTGGTGCACCCATGAGCAAGTCGCTTTACGATGGGGTAGACACTTCATGGAATAGAGTAGGTGCGCCGCAGATCGGAAAGCAGATTGCTGCGGTTGTCAATCGTTTTGATTTTACCCATCCCGAAAAAAGTGTGGAAGCCTTAGTGAAGATCCGCAAGCAGATCGTGGCACTGAATATTAAAAATGCCTTCTGGAGCAAAACTAAACTGGAAGAACTGGACCGAATTATCCTGCACTGTGCGGGTATACAAGCCGAGGCCCTAGCGGCAAAGCCAACCGTGAGTAATGGGGATAGCCTGCCGGTTACGCTCAACATTACTTCCCGTATGAATGGTGTGCAACTTGCTGCTGTATACTACAGAGATCGGAACAATTGCATACCGGCTGCTACAGCTATCGGTAATGACAGTGTACGTACCTTGTCATTCGCCTTCCCGGTTACCGCGCAGGTACCGCTTACAGAGCCTTTCTGGATGCAGCAGGAGCAGAAAGAACATAAATACATCTATCCGGCTCCGTATAAAAACGAAGCCTTGAATATACCGGACTTTGTATTGTCCTTACAGATCAATATAGGTGCAGAGGCATTTACGCTTCCGGTGCCGATTTCATACAAACAGCTGAACCCGACCCGCGGCGATGTAATAGAGCCGGTACGGGTAATGCCTGTGGCGGACATTGAACCACTGCAACCTATGCTGGTGGCCGAACCGCAAAAAGATCTGCAGACCTCGGTACGCATTACAGTACGCCAGCCAATAGATCAGGCCACATTACTGGTATATCAGGATAAAGATATCGTGGCCCGCAAAGCATTGTCTGCTTTGGCTAAAGACAGCCGTTCTGTTATCGATATTACCATTCCGGCAGCAGCACTGAAGCAAGGTCCGGTACTAAGATATGTACTGGAGTCCGGTAATCAGCAATATGACAAAACGCTGCACCTGATACAGTATGAACACATTCCTGCCTTACAGTATTTTGAACCGGCGCAATCGGTGCTGGTGCAGAAAAACTGGGTTGCTCCGAAAGTACAGAAGATCGGTTATATAGCCGGTGCCGGAGATAAGGTTGCTGAAGCCCTCTCCCTGAGCGGGTTTGAGGTGAGTATGCTGAGCGATGCTGATCTGAGTCATCCTGCCGGTCTGGCCAAGTATGATGTGATCGTTTGCGGCGTAAGGGTCGCCAATGTGCGTAAAGACCTGGCGCGCTACATGCCTGGTCTCTGGCAGTATGTAGCCCAGGGCGGCAGGGTAGTGATGCAGTACAATACCAGCATGGGACTGGAATTGCCCGAATTCAGTCCTTTGCCACTGAGCCTGTCCCGTGACCGTATTACGGATGAGAAAGCGACTGTTACCTTTATTAACCCTGCCGATCCGCTGCTGCAATATCCCAATGTAATCACCAGCAAAGATTTCGATAACTGGGTGCAGGAGCGCGGTATCTATTACCCTTCTAAATGGGATAAGGCTTATGTGCCTGTATTATCTATGCAAGACCCTGGCGAGCAGCCGCTCAACAGTGCGATCCTGTATGCACCATATGGTAAAGGATGGTTCGTATATACCGGCCTGGCCTTTTTTCGCCAATTACCAGCGGGAAATGTTGGCGCAATGAGATTATTTGTTAACTTGCTGCACGTAGGTATGAAGCCCTAAAGGGATTGTTAAAGTTTTTATGTTATTTTGCGAAGAACCTTTTCGTTAGATAGTTTCGTACCCGAAAACCGTGAATTATTGTTCGACCAAGCGTAATGGAAGTATTTAAACCTGAAGAAATTTTAAAATCTACTGCACATCGTCCTTTCCCAATGCCTAATCAGGACTGGATTGTACTGAGTGAATGGAGTGATGTGCTGATGCTGCATTGGAAAGTTGATGCCAGTACAGTAAAGCGTATTTTGCCTAAAGAGCTGTCTATCGATACTTTTGAGGGTGGTGCCTGGGTGACTATTTGTGTGGCCAGTGTAGAAAATTTCATGAACCGCTTCTTTACCGTCATCAAACAAGGCTTTAGTTTCGACCAGGTAATCATGCAGACTTATGTGATCCATAACGGAAAGCCGGGCCTGTACATCTTTAACCAGGAGCTTGAAAAATCATTTACAAAAAACCTGTACAAAAGACTGTTCAAGCTGAAACCGGGCGAGACGGAGATCGTGAGAGAACGTAATGATGAAGAGCATAAATTCTTTGCCAAAAATGACCTGACCGGATTCAAACTCGGATTGAAATATAAGCTGGGTGCAGAGATCAAAGAATCTGCCCTGGAGTCCTGGTTGTCTAACCGCTTCAGATACTTCTACGAAAAACAGAATAACCTGTACGAATACAGTGTGCATCACAAGGAATGGAATTTTCAGGATATAAAACTGGAAAAATTCCGTTCACATTTTGTGTATGGCGGCCTGGAGCTGATGCATACCCCCGATTTTATACATTACTCCCCAGGCATTCAAAAACTGTTCTGGCCTAAATTTTTAATAAAGTAACCATATGAAAATTGCATTGATTGGATACGGTAAAATGGGAAAAACCATTGAAAGGATTGCCCTGAGCCGTGGCCATGAAATTGTCCTGAAAATAGGAAGAGAAAATAGTGAAACCTTTACTGCAGAAGCAATCAAACAAGCTGATGTAGCCATTGAATTTACCCAGCCGGAAGCTGCGCTGGAGAATGTATCCAAATGCCTGAAGGCAGGTGTACCGGTTGTTTGCGGTACCACCGGATGGAATGAAGATGTGCCGAAGGCAGAAACCTTGTGTGCGGAATATAATACCGCCATGATCCAATCATCGAACTTTAGCCTGGGGGTAAACATTTTCTTTGCAGTAAATAAATACCTGGCGCAACTGATGGACAAGCAGGATGCCTATAATGTACTGGTAGAAGAAACCCATCATCTGCAAAAGCTGGACGCACCAAGCGGTACAGCCATTACCATCGCAGAGCAGATCATACAGCAACTGTCCCGTAAAGATACATGGGCTAAAGAAAGAGAAAACAATCCTGCAGAACTGGCGATCAAAGCTTATCGTGAGCCGGAAGTGCCGGGTACCCATGTAGTGACCTACCACTCCGAGATTGACGATATCGAGATCAAGCATACGGCACATACCCGCGATGGATTTGCCCTGGGCTCTGTACTGGCTGCAGAATTTCTGAAAGGCCGTCAGGGGGTATTCACCATGCAGGACGTATTATTTCCCGACAAAGCATAACCTATTATTATACTCCAAAAATATTATACTCCATAATGGAAAAAATTAAATTCGGTACCGATGGATGGCGTGCCATTATCGCAAAAGATTTTACCGTACAGAATGTTGCCAGAGTCTCTAAGGGTCTGGCTGACTGGTTATATACCAAAACCCAAAAGCCATCTGTTGTTATCGGACACGATTGCCGTTTCGGGGGAGCATTGTTTGTAGATACCGTTACCCGCGTACTCTGCGACAATGGGATTAAGGTATATGCTGCCAAAGGGTTTGTAAGTACCCCTATGGTTTCCTATGGCGTATTGGCCAAGAAAGCAGACCAGGGTGTTGTAATCACTGCATCTCATAACCCGCCTGCCTATAACGGGTATAAATTAAAAGGTGCTCATGGCGGACCGACCAATCCTGGCGATATCGCCGAGGTTGAGGCCCTGATCCCGGATCAGTACACTGTTCCGGAAGAGAGTATGGAGCACTATGAGCAGAAAGGCTTGCTGGAGTTCATAGACCTGGAGCAAATGTACCTGGATTACCTGCACACCAAATTTGACTTTGCACAGCTGAACAATTCGGCATTCAAACTGGCTTATGATGCAATGTATGGTGCCGGACAGAACGTAGTCAGAAAACTGATGCCATCTGCTGTATTACTGCACTGTGAGCATAATCCTACATTTAACGGAACGGCTCCGGAGCCATTATATAAAAATACCAAAGAACTGGCGGCGATGATGAAAAACACATCGGAGCTGAAGCTGGGCCTGGTTACAGATGGTGATGCAGATCGCATTGGTCTGTATGACGAAGACGGAAACTTTGTAGATGCACATCATATCCTGTTGTTACTGGTACACTACCTGGCTAAGTATAAAAAGATGACCGGTAAGGTAATTATCGCCTTCTCTGTGACTGACCGTGTTAAGCGCATGTGCGAGCAGTATGGTCTGGAAGTAGAGGTGACCCCGATCGGCTTTAAATACATCAGTGAAAAAATCGTAACAGAAGATGTGCTTGTTGGCGGTGAAGAGAGTGGTGGTATTGCAGTAAAAGGCCATATCCCGGAAAGAGATGGTATCTACGACGGACTGGTATTACTGGAGTTTATGGTGGCTACCGGCAAATCGCTGAAAGAGCTGATACAGGAAGTGTATGATGTGGTAGGACCATTTGTATACCAGAGAGATGATCTGACCCTGCCTAATGAACTGAAAGAAACCATCATCAACAATGCTGGTAATGATGTGTACAATAGTGGTTTTGGCAAATATGCCGCTACGCATGTAGAGAAGATCGACGGCGTGAAATACCACCTGGAGAATGGTGGTTGGGTAATGCTGCGTGCATCCGGTACAGAGCCATTGCTGCGTATCTATGCAGAAGGCAGCAGTGAGGAAGAAACACTGGACATCCTGAAAGCAGTAAAAGAAACAATCCTGTAATTAATAAGGTATTGATATAAAATAAACCCGGCGTATGGCGCCGGGTTTATTTGTTTTTAGGGAATTTGTGCTTACAGACTGTCCAGCAATGCTTCCAGCTGGTTCAGGCCCATGCTGTAGCCTTGTTCGAAGCCCATATCCACCAGCGTTTGCAGGTCTTTTACGTCCTGGAATTGCAGTGTATTGGTCACTCTCGTACCTTCTGCAGTTTCTGTAAATACATTAGTCCAGTCCGTAAGTGGCATTTCCGGATTCATTGTTCCGTTTTCGTCACAGAAACCATCTTTGCCTTTGAAGCTTTTCATCGGATCTATGGTCACGAAATCGGCACGGGACCAGTGTTTTTCGTCATTAGGTCCTACCATGGCATACAGCCAGTAGCCCCCTTCAGTGAAGTCCATATGCTTGGTCTCGGCTTTCCAGGGTTGCGGTCCCCACCATTGGTCCAGCAATTCCTTTTCGGTAAATGCACGCCATACTTTGTTCAGTGGCGCATTGAAGTCTCTCGTGATCTGGATGGTTTTTGCGGCCAGATCTTTTTTGATTTGAATGTTTTGCATAGTACTTTAGGTTAATTGGTTTAATAATTGGTCTAGCTGATCGAAGCGGCTTTCCCACATCTTGCGGTACGGCTCAACAAAGTCGGCTACTTCTTTCATTTTATGAGGATTAAAGTGATAGTAAATCTCTCTTCCGGATTGCTGCTGCGTGAGCAGTTCACATTCCGTCAGTATTTTAATGTGCTTGGAGACAGCTTGTCTCGAAGTATGAAAATGTTCCGCAATTGCATTGGGAGTCATTGCCTGTAAAGCAATCAATGCTATAATGGCTCTTCGGGTCGGGTCGGCAATTGCCTGAAATACATCTCTTCTCATATCATGTCCTGGTTTTTTATATGCAACCGTTCATTTGCAAATATAAGTGCAATTGTTTGGTTGCGCAAAATGTTTTTATAATTTTTAAGAATAGGGTATGGGTGGAGATATTAAATAATCCGGTCTGATTCGGTAATTAAAAACATAATATAATTACTGACTATCCGTATGTAGTCACTATTTTCTTCGTCCTTTTGTCTGGCAACAAAAGGACCAAAAATGCCTTTGTTTTCATCAAGGCGATTGCGGGGCACCGCCATTTTGTACCGTTGCGTGCATTGATCGTCTGAGCTTAACGTGTGATCCGTTCGCTGCTCAACGATCGCAGCTCCACTCCAAAATAGCTATCGCTGTGATGAAAACAATAAGCGATCTGTACAAATACAGATCGCTTAGAATGGCCTTATAAATCCGGCGTTAATAAAATCATTGGCTCGGTCGATAAAGTCGGAAACCACTGTCTGAACGAAGTGAGTCTGGTTTGCGACCGACCGACACATTGATTTTTAGCCAGGGATTTATACAGCCTTGATTTTTTGGCGGTACCTTTTGCATCAAGGCAAAAGGTAGCAAAAGATATATAGGATACTTAAATCATAATGCTAAACTTTATTTCCTTTAAGCGGATACTCAGTATATAATTTTAGCTTACTTAAATACCAATCTGAGATGAGGCTCATTACACTTGCTGTCTTACTGTTGTAGGGCAGTTGGGGGTGCTCCGCAATATGAAAAACTGGTCGTTGATGATATTACGAAAAGCCTGTAACCATATACTGAGGGATATGTACAAACTATGTATTTGTAAAGTTATGTTATAAAACAGGGGCAGATTTAAGGTTCTGCCGATATTGTAATACTTTTAAAGAAGGATTAAATCAAGTTATTCATGAAAAAATCTGTTTTAGGCTGGGCTGCATTGTGCAGCATTTTTATAGCAGCCTCCTGTAATAGTGTAAATGACTCTGAAAACCCTCAAAAGGGGCCTTCGGAATCTGAGGCACCGGCAAAGCCATTGCCCGCCGCAGAAAACCCTGAGGTAACCGTGATCAAATATGAACAATTACAAAGTCGGCTGCAACAGGACAATGATACAGTATATGTAGTCAACTTCTGGGCTACCTGGTGTGGTCCTTGCGTTAAGGAGCTGCCGCATTTTAAATCGTTCAGCGACCGTATGGCTAAAGAGCATAAACCTTTCCGCCTGATTATGGTATCGCTTGATCAGTCCGATATACTGCAGGATAAAGTAGTGCCCTTCCTGAAAGAAAGAAATATCAATGCACAGCATTACCTGCTGGATGATAATACCCGCATGAATGAATGGATTCCTAAATTTGAGGCTACCTGGTCCGGTGCCATTCCGGCAACTTTTGTGTATGAGAAAGGAGAGAAAAGAGCATTTCATGAAGGTTCACTGGATGAAAAGGGCCTGACCCAATTGCTGCAATCATATGTACATTAACCCCTCAAAACATAAATACATGAATAAACTGATGCTCCTTTGCGGTGCTGCTGTATTATCAATGGCATCCTGTGCCGGTAATTCTGATGCTACAACGGCAGAAGCCGCTACCGTTGCAAAAGATACCACTCCTTCGACACCTGCAGCCCCTGCGGCAAAAGGTTATGCTATAGGTGATGCAGCAGCTGACTTCTCCCTGAAGAATGTTGACGGTAAGCAGGTGGCCCTGGCTGATTACAAAGATGCCAAAGGGTTCATTGTAATCTTTACCTGTAATCACTGTCCTTATGCAAAGGCTTACGAGCAACGTATTATAGACCTGAACAAGCGCTATGCAGATAAAGGCTACCCGGTTATTGCCATCAGTCCTAATGATCCTGCAATTGAGCCTAAAGACAGCTATGAAGAGATGCAGAAGCTGGCTAAGGCCAAAGGATATACGTTCCCGTACCTCATCGATGAAGGACAGACGGTATACCCTGCATTCGGAGCCAATAAAACACCGCATGTATTTATCCTGCAGAAAGAAAATAACCAGAACATCGTAAAATATATCGGTGCCATTGATGATAACTACGAGCATGCCGATCAGGTGAAACACCGCTATGCAGAAGCTGCTGTCGATGCACTGCTGGCCGGTAAGCCGGTAGAAACGACCAAGACGGTGGCCATCGGCTGTGGCATTAAAGATAAAAAAACTGAATCTTAATTCCTTTCAATACAACAACGATACATTGCGGCCTTTATGGGTCGCATTGTTATTTATATAGACCAGGTTGATACCACGCCCGGTAAAATCATATAAAAGTGACTACATATTTTTAATATTAGCAGCATAATGATAACTTTGCATTCTATGAGTAAAAAAGCCATGCTGATCATTATGGATGGATGGGGAAAAGGACTGGTGCCGGCTTCCGATGCCATCCGTGCTGCCCACACACCTTACACAGATAATTTATATCATCAATATCCCAATAGTGAAATCATTACCTGCGGCGAAGTGGTAGGCTTGCCTAATGGACAGATGGGGAACTCTGAGGTCGGACACCTGAACCTGGGTGCCGGACGCATTGTTTACCAAGAGTTACAACGGGTCAATGTGGCCATTAAAGATGGTAGCCTGCGCCAGAACCCGGTACTGGTTGCTGCATTTGATCTGGCTAAGGTGAAAGGAACTAAAGTACACTTTGTCGGACTGGTGAGCAACGGAGGGGTGCATTCACATATCGATCACCTGAAGGCTTTATGCAGCTATGCAGAGGATGCGGGAGTGCCTCAGTATTACGTACATGCATTTACCGATGGCCGCGATACCGATCCTAAAAGCGGAGCCGGATTTATTCAGGAACTGGACAATGCCCTGACCGGTACCCGTGGTCGTATTGCAACCGTAATCGGTCGTTATTATGCCATGGACAGAGATAAGCGTTGGGAAAGAATATCAAAGGCTTATGACTTGTTGACTAAAGGAGCCGGTACGCCGACCAATGATTTTGTGCGCAGTATAACATCTGCCTATGAAGAGCAGGTGACTGATGAGTTTATGATGCCGCTGGTACAGTGGGATGAGCAGGAGCAACCAATAGGGATGATACAGGATGACGATATCGTGATCTGTTTCAATTTCCGTACCGACCGTTGCCGCGAGATTGTAGAGGTACTGACCCAGCAGGCATACCAGGAGTATAATATGCATCCGCTTAATCTGCACCTGGTTACGGCTACCGAGTACGATGCTACGTTTAGAAATGTATCGGTAATCTTTTACAAAGACGATCTCAAAAATACATTAGGTGAAGTATTGCAAAATACTGGTAAAAAGCAAATTAGAATAGCTGAAACTGAAAAATATCCGCATGTAACATTCTTCTTCTCCGGAGGGCGTGAGGTGCCGTTTGACGGAGAGTCGCGCATTATGAAGGCTTCGCCTAAAGATGTGCCTACCTATGACCTGAAGCCGGAAATGAGCGCTTATGAGTTAAAAGACGCCATTATCCCGGAAATTGAGGTACAAAGTGCTGATTTCATTTGCCTTAACTTTGCCAATGCCGATATGGTTGGCCATACCGGAGTATGGGAAGCCGCTATTAAGGCCGCAGAAACCGTAGATCAGTGTGTGTCGGAAATCGTACCTAAAGCCCTGGAAAATGGCTATGCAGTATTCCTGACGGCAGATCACGGCAATTCTGATTACCTGGTGAACGAAGACGGTTCGCCGAATACGGCTCATACCTTAAACCCGGTGCCCCTGTTCCTTATTTCAAATGACTACAAGGGTAGCCTGCAGAACGGTAAGCTGGGCGATATTGCTCCTACCATACTGCAATACATGGGTATTCCTATTCCGGAAGAGATGACCGGAAACATTTTAATTGAAGCATAAAAAGAACTATAAATGAGTTTATATAAAACTAACGAAGAAGTTGAAATTCAAAGAGAAAGCTGTCTTATGGTAAGCAATACACTTACAGAGGTAGCCAAGATCTTAAAGCCAGGTATGACTACATTATCTATCGACGAATTTGCTTTTGAATTCATTAAAGATAATGGCGGCAAGCCATCCTTTAAAGGGTATCATGGTTACCCTTACTCCCTGTGTATTTCTGTAAATGAGCAGGTAGTACATGGTTTTCCAGGCAAATATGAACTGAAAGAAGGTGATATCGTTTCTATCGACTGTGGTTTCTATAAGAACGGTTTTCATGGAGATCATGCCTATACCTTTATTATGGGTGAGGTGCCTAAAGAAGTGCTGGACCTGGTGCGTATTACCAAAGAATCCCTGTTCCTGGGTATCAACCAGGCAGTGGTAAACAACAGAACCGGTGATATCGCTTTTGCTATTGAAAATCATACACATGGCAAACATGGTTACGGAGTGGTAAGAGAACTGGTAGGTCACGGTGTGGGTCGTCAGATGCACGAAGATCCTCAGGTGCCTAACTATGGCCGCAGAGGCAGCGGTAAGCGCCTGGTCGAGAATATGGTACTGGCTATCGAACCGATGATCAACCTGGGCACCCGCCACGTAGAAACACTGGAAGATGGCTGGACGATCGTAACCCGCGATAACAAGCCTTCCGTACACTTTGAACACAATGTATGCGTGAAGCCGGGCAAGCCGATTATCCTGTCTGATTATGCCCGTATCGAAGCGGCTGAGAAGCAAAATATAAACCTGAATTCTTCTTACTATTAATTGATCCTCAATGGATGTAGCGAAAATACTTAAAGCTGCGGAGAAAGACCGTAAGAAGCTTACAGCCTTCCTGCAGAAGTTTGACGAAATTGTTCCTCCCGATCTCAGCGAGATCGTGGAGGAAGAAGATCGTAAGATGTGGGCACATACAGACTGTATGGCCTGTGCCAATTGCTGCAAGACCATGACCCCGATCTTTACAGAAGAGGACACTGCCCGCATTGCGGCGCACCTGGGTATAACACCTGAGGCCTTCTTCGAGCAATACCTGGAGGTAGAAGAAGAAACCGGCAGTACCATCAATAAAGTATTTCCCTGCGTCTTCCTGGTAGATAACAAGTGCAGTATATATGCAGTGCGCCCGATCGACTGTGCAGAGTTTCCGCATCATGACAAGCGCCCGTTTGATGATTATAACGAGACATTTATACAGAATGTACACCGTTGCCCCGCTACATACGAGCTGGTTTCCAGACTAAAGGAACGTATCGAATCGGAATATGATTTTTAATTAGAATGACTTTATATAAAGCTAATAAATTACTGTTTGTCAGTTTTTAGTGTGTATTGGTATGGTGAAGGAAGGGTAGAGCTGGCAATCGTATTTAACTCCTCTAAATACCTGTGTAATGAACAGATCTCTTACCTTTCTCCTGCTGATGCTGTGTACATGGTGCACACAAACCCTTAGCGCCCAATCTTTAAAACCCGGTTTTGACCGCGATGAGTACCGCCAGATGATGTACATCTCTGCCCGTACCGGAGCCGGTAGTCCGGATTACTACAAGGACTTTCCCGATCCCGATTATAAGATGCTATACCGATCTGGTACAATGGGTTTGGAAAATCTTTGGGATTTCTGGATCAGCAATACTGGCGACCAGGCCGTGATCAGTCTGCGGGGCACCACAGAGAAATCAGAAAGCTGGTTGAACAACTTTTATGCTGCTATGGTTCCTGCAAAAGGTAGCCTGCAGCTCGATAATTCCTTCAGGTTCGATTATGACCTTTCTGCCGATCCTAAAGCTGCAGTTCATGTAGGCTGGCTCCTGAGTACCGGCTACCTGAGCCGCGATATTATGCCTAAACTCGATTCGGTATACAAAGCCGGTATCAAAAATGTGATCATCATTGGGCATAGTCAAGGTGGTGCCATAGCCTATCTGCTGAATGCCTACCTGTACCGCCTGCAGGATAATGGTAAATTGCCTAAGGACTTACGCATCAAAACTTATTGCAGTGCGGGGCCTAAGCCAGGTAACCTTTATTTTGCCTATGATTACGAAGCACATACACAAATGGGATGGGCTTATAATGTGGTCAATGCTGCTGACTGGGTGCCGGAAACACCTATGTCTATACAAGCGCTGAACGACTTTAATACCATCAATCCTTTTAAGAACGCCCGCAAGATCATACGCAAGCAACCATTTCTACAGCGTACCGTTATGGGGTATATGTTCGGCAAGCTTGACCGTCCGACCCGTAGGTCACAGCGCATCTATGAACGCTTCCTGGGCAAAAAGGCCGGAGGTATAGTTACCAAAACCCTGAAAGAGTACAAGCAGCCAGCATACTATCACAGCAATCACTATGTGCGTACCGGCAATCTTATCGTGTTATATCCGGATGCGGCGTATTTCGAAAAATTCCCCAATACCGATCAGAGCCAGATATTTATACACCACCTCCACAAGCCTTATCTCTACCTGCTGGATAAATTGAAGTAGACAATTTTTTCAAAATTAAACATACAATAAACCCTCAGCATCTATTATGCTGAGGGTTTATTATGGAGATAATTTCTTTCAATTGATCTTTAGTTTACATATAATAAGGCCGGATACCACGTATCCGGCCTTATTATATGTAAACTAAAATGAGATATCTCCGCTTCTTTGCACTCCGGTCGATATGACGAAGCAGGAGAGGAAAGCTCAAAGCGACAATGTTGTACGCATTTCAGACCGTGTACTAGCGTAGCTTTTTATTCCCGTCATTTCGAGCACAGCGTAGCGGCGTCGAGAAATCTCCTCTATTTCTCAAGCGATCAGGAGATATCTCCACTAGGCTGATGCTTCGGTCGATATGACGAAGTACTCAGTATAGAATAGATCGCTCAAAAATGGCCTAATAAATCCGGCCTATTCGTATTTGAGCTAATATATATAACTATGGTTTCACCAGGTTCAATGATTGCGGAGCTACAGCATCACCACTGATCAGCAGATGATAGCTACCACTAGCTTGTCCGCTCAGGTCAAGAGAGAGCTGTCCCGCAGCGCTCACCATTTTATGGCCCTGCAGCACACAACGACCTGCAGCATCAACCAGCTGGTAGTGTACTGTACCCTGAGGCAGGCTGTATACCGTAGCCTTATTCAGTACCGGGTTAGGAGCAATGCTGATCTGCGCTCCGGTTTGTACCTGTACAGAGATCACTTTAGAATATATTGTACTGTTATCATCACCAATGGTTTCGAGACGATAATAGATCTTACCATTAATGGCCTCATCCATAAACTGGTGCGCGCCCGCTTTGCCAGCCGGTAAGCTACCGATTGTACTGAAGCGTTTGCCATCTACAGAACGTTGTACGTTGAATATTTTCATACCAGACTCATCAGTCGTAAGCCAGTCTAACTGTACCTGGGTGCCTACCTGACGGCCGGAGAAAGAAGTCATAACCAGTGGAAGCGGAGCTGCGAAGTTGGTCGCATTGATATTATCCACCCCTATGGCACCCACGGTGATACCCGTAGCCGTGATTCTGATTTTGTCTATTCCCTTGAACGCATTATTGCTGGATACATTATAGGTGGTCAAAGGATCTCCATTGCTGGCTGTAGATAAAGAAGTGGTCATGGTCGCTCCACTAACGGCAACATTATTACGATAACCGGTAAGGGTAACACTAGCAATACCATTAGAAGGGGCGCCGTCAATAGATATATCAATAGTGTTCAGGTCAAAAAGAGGTAATCCGTTCGATTTGACTTCTAAAGCAGTAATGACAGTACCGCCACTTTGTGTATAGCCATACACTATTGCCGTCTGTCCCGTATATGGTTCAATACCTATACCGGCATCGGAAGCATTATTGCTGGAAAATACCGTAAAATCGTATCCTGCAACATTTAATGCCGATAAACCTGTGCTGCCTGCCGGATGAATACCCGTAAGGTCTACAAAGGCATTGGTGTATAAACTGTTGAAGTTAGTAGTGCCGGATACAGGTGTACCAGCATAGCTGTTTATAGTGCCCAGGGTGACCGCAGCTAGTAAAAAGGTTTTGAAATAACGCGATGATTGTAAGATAAAGGAACGAAGTACAGTTTTGCGCATAAATAAAAGAGTGTTTTTAAGTGCAGACAAATGTAATAGAATTTATTTGTTACAACTATCTGTATCTTAATATTTTGTGAAAAAATAATTCAGAAATCCTGTATAAATAAATTCAATAGCAGAACCCGGTTGTTTTAAGGAAATTTGCGCTTCCCTCACCACTCCCTCAAGAAACAACGGATCAATGATAGATAAGCGAATATTGCCACTGGCCATCGGTGGTTTAGGCATCGGCACTACAGAATTTACCATTATGGGTTTACTGCCGGATATGGCAAAATCATTACAGGTGAGCATTCCCGAAACAGGACACCTCATCTCGGCCTATGCCTTAGGCGTAGTAATAGGGGCGCCCTTACTCATCGGTTACGCCGTAAAGTTCCCGCCCAGGAAAGTACTTATTGCCCTCATGATCCTTTTTACGATATTTAATGCATTATCTGCGCTCATGCCCGGCTACTGGTCCATGCTTTTTGTGCGTTTCCTGTCCGGTCTGCCACATGGTGCCTTCTTCGGAGTGGGTACCGTTGTCGCCTCCAGGCTGGGAGGGGCAGGGAAGGAAGCCCGGTATATTGCCCTCATGTTCACCGGACTTACGGTGGCCAATCTTGCTATGGTGCCCCTGGTTACCTATATCGGACATACCTATCACTGGCGCTGGTACTTTGCCATCGTAGCCCTGATCGGTTTGCTGGCTTTATTATCTCTGTACCTCTGGTTGCCGGTGATGGAGCACAAAGACGGTGCCCACTTCCGTGACGAACTTAAATTCCTGAAAAACAAACAAAGCTGGTATGTACTGCTCATCACCGCCATCGGTTTCGGAGGACTGTTCAGCTGGTTGAGTTATATTACCCCGCTTATGACCGATATAGCCGGAGTGTCTAAAAACAATATGGCTTATATCATGACACTGGCCGGCGGCGGCATGGTAGTCGGCAACCTGGCTGGCGGTTACCTGACCGACCGCATGGGCGCTGCAAAGGTGAGTATCGTCTTACTTTGCTCCATGATGATTGCGCTGGTTGGCGTATTCTTCTTTTCTGCCAGTCAGCCCGTGTCTCTGGCACTGACCTTTATCTGTGGTGGATTATCTATGTCTATTGCCTCTCCGGTCAATATTATGATGATGCGTGCAGCACCCCATGCCGAAATGATGGCCGCGGCCTTTATGCAGGCTGCCTTTAATGTAGCCAATGCACTGGGCGCTTTCCTGGGAGGCATTCCGCTGGAGTTTGGTCTGCCTTATAACTATCCGGCACTGGTTGGTTTCGGGATGACTTTTATCGGATTGATGATTGCTATGGCTTATGCCCGCAAATACGCCCGTGTACCGGTTGCTCCGGTAGTGGAAGAGACGTTAATCGAACAGTAAAAAATATTTGCTGCTTGCATTGGCTGGCGCGCGCTCCCGAAGCGTGCCTTACACCCCACCTCTGAGGTACCCCCGGGTACCCGAAACCTCAATGAATTCATAAAAAAGCTTAATTCCACCCGGACAAAAGCTGCATGAAGCCACCACAAAGGATAATCGAGGGTATACAATAGCTGCGCGCGAGCAACAAAAAGCTCCGGGCTTCCAGCTTTTTGCTTAATCTCATTTGTATAAAAGCTGCGCGCATTCAGAAAACAGGTGCATCAGGCAATTAAAAAGCTAAATGATATTGACCTTTATTGCGCGTTGAAGCAGGTTTTCTGCCCAAAGATCAGACAAAAGAGTAGATCGATTTAGGTTGTTATAGCACCTATTGTACTGATGATCAGGCCAATCTAGCTTTTGGATCCTTGCATTCAACTTGGAATGGAACACCTTAGCCAATCTCATGAATGGAGCAGGCACCCTAGCGTGTGCTAGCCCTGACCGAACGGCCGGGATGCATCATCATTTTTAAGCCTTAACAAATATGATTACGGTTTCATTACTAAAATAGAGGGCAGGGAAGATAGCCATGTGCTGTGCGTTGTCACGGCACGTTTAAGGCTCTCGATAGAGATCATCATCATATCATTATGATTACGTTGCTCCTCGGTAACCGTCTGCCCCCCGTAGAGTGCAATATGATTCGGAGCCACCTGCTCTATCATCCGGATCGATTCTTTCAGCTCCGGATTCTGGGCTATGGTACCCAGTATATCTACAATCACCACAACAGATTTATTATTCTGGATCAGTTTCTGCGCATAGATGAGCAGGAAGCTATCGCTGATCGAAAAGAAAGGAATCAGTATTCTTTCTGTACTCACCGTCTCCTCCCGGTTGATGAGGATACCTACCGGAATGTTGCAACTGCGTACCAGGGTCTTCATACGCTCGCCCAGTACCGCCTGTCCGAACAGCTTTTCCTTGCCGGTCAGGGTATTGTACAGGCGCTCTGGATTAATGATCTGAGAGGTAACTCCCAGAATGCGGCCCAGCAAAGTGCCGTCAAAAATAGAGGTGCCGGTGCCTAATAGCAGCAGGTCATGGGTGCCCGAATTGGCGGTTTTAATAATTTCTTCTTCTATATTCTGTACTGGTTTGAACACCGTTTTGACCTTCATGGCCAGCGAATCCGAAGCATCATATATGGGCATAAATACCTCCTTCTCATACTCTGCCTGGTTATAGGCATTAATGTCATTGCTAGGGGAGAGGTGCATACAGGTCACCACACTATTGCCAGAAGATTTGCGGGTAAAGGCATTGGCCAGTCGCAGTAAAGCCCTTCCGGTATCACTGTGGTTAAAGGAAACCAGTACTTTATATCTGCCGTTGTTGGAATGCTCCGTTTGTTCGCCCGGACTGCGGCGCCATATTTTATTGATCAGGTCCAGTGCCGGTCCGGTCATAAAGGTAGTAGCCAGTGCCATGAGGACCAGCATGGCAAAAATCTCTTTAGATAATACACCCAGATCATAACCGATATTGAGCACGATCAGCTCCATGAGGCCACGGGTATTCATGAGTGCCCCTATAGACAGACTGTCTTTCCAGGACTGGCCCACAAATCTGGCCGCCAATGCACTACCTACAAATTTGCCCACTACAGCCACCAGAATGATGAGGCCGCAGATACCCCATAAAGGGACATCGTTCAGCAACCCGATCTCTGTTCTGAGACCGGTAAATACAAAAAACAGGGGCAGCAGGATCACTACCGATACATCCTCTACCTTTTCAATAAATACATTGCGGAAGCTGATGTTGGAAGGCATGATCACCCCCGCCATAAAAGCACCGAACAATGCATGGATACCAATCACCTCTGTAGTGTAAGAAGAGATGAGCAGGGTAATGAAGAATATAGCGACCACCGGTCTGCTCAGGGCTTCTTTATGTGCATATTTCTTGCCGATACGGGCCAGCAAAGGCTGTACCACTTTCAGCATCAATATCACATACAGTAGTGCTGCAAAAATGGTGGCCAGGGCACTCATGGCCGATCCGGCTTTTACAATAGCAATTACGGCAGCCAGTATACACCAGGCGGTAATATCATCGGCCGCTGCACAGGTAATGGCTATGGTGCCCAACCGTGTCTTGGACAATCCCCGTTCCTGTACAATCCTTGCCAGTACGGGAAAGGCGGTAATACTCATAGAGATACCGGCAAATAAAGCAAAGGACACGAAGCCGATACCCTGCGGGGCAAATTCGTTATAGAGAAATAAGGCCAGCAGCATGCCGAGGAAAAAGGGGAATATAATGCTGGCATGGCTGATCACAATAGCATCTTTGGCCTTGGATTTAATTACATTCAGATCCAGTTCCATACCGATCACGAACATAAACAGGATAAGTCCGATCTGACTCAGAAACTGCAGGTTACCCAATGAACTGGCTGGGAAGATCACTTCAAACATGCCGGGAAAGTAATGCCCCAGGAAGGAGGGGCCTAACATAACACCGGCGATAATCTCACCAATCACAGATGGCTGGTTCATCTTTTTGAACAGCATCCCGAAGAAGCGGGCTGCCAGGATAATGGTAATAATCTGTAAGAGTAATGTCGCTAAAGGATGGGTAAGATTATGCTTAGTGGTATCCCATATCTGACCCAGGGTATCGGAACTGCCCGAGATTTTGTTCAGCTCTTTCTGCTCCAGGGCATGACCCTGATTAATGATGAAATATATTAATACAGAAAATAGTACAATCGTAAGGGTATAGAAAAGAAGATTGCGCAATTTAGGCATGTAAATAGCTTTTTTAGAGTACAAACTTACTATTCACAATCCGATATGTGCGCACTCTTGTAATGAATAAGCGAAAATTTATAATTAAATAGCACACTCTTATTGTTTTGCCAAAGGGAGATGGTGCTATCCAGAGCAGAATAATGATAGTGTGCTGATATGATCGTCTATCGAACAATCACAATATTCATCAGCTCCTTTTCCTGCTGTTTCAGGAGTATATTGGTACGCACCAGTTTCTCCGCCTCGGCAGGATCGGCACAGCTTTTCAGCTGATCCAGGTTCTCCTGCAGGTAACGTTTCAGCAGTTTCAATTTGAAGTAGGCGAATGAACTGCGTACATCATTCTCATACAGATCCTCCATCCTGGGCAGTTCAATATTGTATTTTTTCTCCCAATTCTCACTAGGCAGGTGTTCTACATGCACCAGGTCTACCACTTTTTCCTTGATCGACTTCATCGGGTGATTGACAAAGAACTGCAGGGGAGGGTGCTCCTGCTTATCGGACCAGTACTGGTAATAGGCCATGGCAATATCATGTGCCAGTGCATTTTCAAAGCTGGTAATATCTACATGCTCAAAGAAGTAATCGGCCACAGAAGGCGATTCTTCATAAGGACGGAATCCATACTCGATCAGCATTTTGATCAGCTGCCATTCTTCTTTATAATCCTTCTGAAACAGGTTGAGCGATTCGCTCTCGCTGCTACTAAGCACATCAGGTTGTTCCTCATATTCACGTGGAGTAGGTTGTCGTGTAGCCTCTCCTTTCTGCTGCTGCTTTACCTTTTCGCGGATAAAGTTGTTGACAATACCAACGAAGGCATCCTCCTCCAGTTTTAATCGCTGTGAGGCTTCTTTTATATAATGCAGTTGTAATGCCGGGTTTTTGGTCCGGTCTATTTTACTGATCGATTCTGCTATTTCATTAACCAGTGCCGACTTTTTAAACGGATCATTCTGGGCTTCTTTCAGGCCCAGCTCCATCATGAAGTCGATCACATCTTTTTTGTGCTCCTGTACATAACGTTCAAAAGCACTGCTGCCGTTTTGCTGCACATAACTGTCCGGGTCTTCACCTTCCGGTAGTAGTACCAGTTTTACGATAAAGTTCTCTTCTAGCGCCATGTCCAGTCCGCGCAGGGCTGCTTTGATACCGGCCGCATCACCATCATATAATATCGTCAGGTTGCGGGTCAGGTGACCGATCAGCTTTAGCTGCCCGGTAGTCAGTGAGGTACCACTGGAGGCCACTACATTCTCTATACCGGCCTGGTGCAGGGAGATGACATCGGTATAACCCTCTACCAGGTAACATTCCTGTTTGTCACTGATCGCTTTGCGCGACTGGTACAAACCATATAAGACCCGGTTTTTGACATACAGTTCATTCTCCGGACTATTGACATATTTTGGAGCCTTATCATTTTTCTTTAGAATACGGGCACCAAAGCCCAGTACCTTACCGGTATTGGCGAAGATGGGGAAGATCACACGACCGCGATAGTTATCAAAGGTCCGTTCCGGTTTTACTTTAATGAGACCGGCTTTCTCCATTAATTCCTGGCTGAACCCTTTGGCAGTAGCCGCTTTGATAAAAGCGTCCCACTGATCCAGGCTATACCCCAGTTTGAATTTTTCTATAGTATCTTTTGTAAATCCGCGCTCGGCAAAGTAGCTGCCCCCGATATTCTGACCTTCTTCGTTTTCTAAAAGAATGTCGTGGAAGTAGTTAGCCGCAAAATCATTGATGATGCGCAGGCTTTCTTCTACCTGTTGCTGGGCCACATAAGACTCGCTGGGTGCCGTCTCATCCAGTTCTATATGGTAAAACTCGGCCAGCCAGCGGATGGCTTCTACAAAAGAGAATTTCTCATGTTCTTCGATAAATGCTACAGCATCACCTCCCTTTCCGCAACCAAAACATTTAAAAATGCCCTTGGCCGGGTTAATATTAAAGGAAGGCGTCTTCTCATTATGGAACGGGCAGTTGGCAATATAATTGGCACCTCTCTTCTTTATGCTGATGAAATGGCCTATTACGTCTACAATATCCGTGTGGTTGAGTACTTTCTGTATGCTTTCGTTCGAGATCATGTGTTGTTGCTAAAAATCTTTACCGCAGTGGAAACAATGCCACTTTTCCTTATCAAACAATGCCGGTGCTATGCGGAAAACCTGCTGTCCCAGAAAGGTTTTGCGGCTCGCATCCACTATAGTCGTATTCTTGCTGCCGCAATAAATACATACACGGTTGTCCGGGTCCAGACCTTCGGCCTGTTCTTCCCAGTAAGCCGGAGTATCCTGCTCCGCATCCGCTTTATTTTCCAGCTGATCCAGCAGGGAGAGGGCGCGTGTTTCGTCCTCTTCTCTGACTTGTAATTTAATACCACCTACAGCAAGGGGCATAAATACCGTGCCCAGATTGTCATTCAGCAAAGTAGAAGGTATGCCATAGGCATCCAGGCTCTGCTGGGTTACATGGGCCGAAAAATAGTCGCCGAATGAACGGATGGTGACCAGTTTACTCATAATAGGCTATTGATAGGGTGATGTGCAAAATTAAGATATATTCTCCAGCAGGGAGATGATAAAGCCATTTAGATTATCAATGGCATCTTTCATCTGCCAGCGGCTTTTGTCACGGGGTTCTATATAATTAGAGATACTGCGTATCTGCAGGTTAGGAATATCCAGTTCATTGCAGACATAGTGCATTGCTGCACCTTCCATACTTTCTATATGGCAGTCATATACCATTTGCTGTATATGCACTGTAGCATCTTCCGGATTGCCGCTGATCTGGTTTACTGACAGCCCCAGTGCTTTGGGCAGCGGATCTATATAGGGCATAAACTCCTGTATAGGATTACTTCTCAGCAAGGCCGCACTGTTGTCTGAAAGGCCCATGGCCAGCAGGTTCAGCAGATTGCCCTCCTGGTCGCGTGCGCCCAGATCAGCGATCAGATCATCCTTTACCCATACGGTGGTGCCCAGGGGAATGCCTGGTTCCAGTACGCCTGCAATACCTAGTTGCAGTACAAAATCGGGACGCTCCTGCATCACCATCCGGGTCAGATTATAGGTAGTCGAGACCAGTCCTATACCGGTACATACCATGCGTATCTTCCAGTGACCGAGGCAGAACCAGCCCATTGGGTCGGCTGTGCCGCAGGTATCCAGGTAGGCCTGTACACCGGCTACTTCAAAAGGAGTGGCAGATATGATCAGGAGTTGCTTCATTTACCAAAGGTAATAAAATCTGAACGGCTGGTTAATGTAGAAAATGTTAATCGTTTCTTGCTTTTATCAACAAATAGTGATAAATTAGTATTAACAAATAATCCTGCCATGAAGAAGTCTTTTTTATACTTTATGATGGCCTTTATGGGCTTGCTGAACTTGCCTGTACTTGCTACCGCCCAGGCTGATTTTGCACCGATAGGGGCGAAATGGTATTACAGTTCGGGTACGTACAATGTAGGCCCTTCTGCACTGCATTTTCAAGGGTACGTATTTCAGGAGTCTGTATCCGATACGGTAATTAATGGTATTACAGCCCGGAAGCTGCAACGCACTTATTCTGCCCGCAATACACAGAATACAATTGTCAGTGGACCGATCAGCAGCATATACATGTACGCTACAGCAGATACCATCTTTAGTTATAATGTTGACTCTAACCGGTTCATGCCATTGTATATATTTAATGTAGCAGTAGGAGATACGCTTACCCATCATTCTATTGGAGCACCGGTGTATCCTTTGTTTGTAAATACCTGGCAAACGGTTGTGGATAGTATACGATACCCGGTATTTAATGGCAAACAGGTAAAAGCAGTGTATCATCATGAAGTGTCTCCGATTGCAGGCTGGGAAAGCCCGCCGTATTACCAGTACTTCGGACAGTTGCAAGGAGAATGGGGTATATATTATCAGCAACCAGCCATACCGGAAGATTATTATACCAGATACGATCTCCGTTGCTACCAGGATGATAGCTTTGATGTACACTTTGCGAATGCATCAATGGCCTGTGATTCCGTACCGCCTGAACCTACCTCTATTGCAGATGTAGATTTCCTGTCCCGCAAACTGTCCGTTTATCCTAATCCGGCTACTGATCAGGTAACCATTATGCTTGATGGCATTGCAATACAATCGGTAGAAGTACTGGATATGCTGGGCCGCAGGGTATTATTGCAGGAATATAAAGCGGGCACTAACAAGACTATGACAGATCTGAGCAATGTAAGCAAGGGTACTTATATATTACGTATCAACACTAAAGATAAAGGGTCGGTATATCGTAAAATCGTATTGAAGTAGGTTTTTATAGTTAAACAATCAATAGCTCAGCCGCAGGCCTTCCGTACAGGATACCTGCGGTTGCTTATTTTGTGAAGATTTAAGAAACGGAAACAAGAAAAACATTTTACCTTTGCCGTGATTATATTTATATATACATGATATATCTTACCCGAGTAGAACATTTCAATGCCGCCCATAAACTGTATAATCCTGAATGGTCGGCTGAGAAAAATTTTGAAGTCTTCAGTAAATGTTCCAATCCCAACTGGCATGGCCACAATTATGAATTGCATGTAACCGTAAAGGGGGAGCCTAATCCTCAGACCGGCTTTGTGTATAATGCCAAAGAACTGAGCCAGATCATTAAAGACGTAGTACTGGAGAAAATAGACCACCGTAACCTGAACCTTGATGTTGACTTTATGGAAGGTAAATTTACCAGCGCCGAAAACCTGGCCATTGGTATCTGGGATCAGCTGAAGCCGCATATCGAAAAAGACGGTGTGCAGATGCACTGCATTAAATTACTGGAAACAAGAAATATATACGTAGAGTACTACGGTTAATCAATAAGAAAGAATGGCTTATAAAAAAATTGAAACGTACGACGAACACACTACCGAAGAATTGTCTTCTTTATACAAATCGGTAATTGTTGCGCTGGGAGAGGATGCAGAGAGAGAGGGATTACAGAAAACACCAGAGCGCATGGCCAAGGCGATGCAATACCTGACGCATGGCTACCAGCTGGATGCAAGAGAAATTCTGAATTCGGCTAAGTTCAAGGAAGATTATAATGAAATGGTTATTGTGAAGGACATAGAACTGTATTCTATGTGCGAGCATCACTTACTGCCATTTATCGGTAAGGCACATATTGCCTATATTCCTAACGGCTATATCACCGGGCTCAGCAAGCTGGCCAGGGTAGTGGATGTATACGCCCGCCGCCTGCAGGTACAGGAAAGACTGACCGACCAGATACTGGCAGCACTGGAGGATACCCTGCAACCATTGGGCGTGGCCGTCGTAATCGAAGCAAAACACATGTGCATGATGATGCGTGGTGTACAAAAGCAAAACAGTACTACGACCACTTCTGCATTCAGCGGGCAGTTCCTTAAAAATGAAACCCGTTCTGAATTTTTACGCTTGATTTCATCAGAATTATCTTAAATTGCGTGGACAAAAAACCATTAAAAGGGGAAAAAAGAAAAAGATCATGAATAAAAAACAATTTGTAACATTGGGCTTAGTACTGGCTACTGCTACAGGTACCACTTATGCTCAGAAAGCAAAGATCAAAGAAGCAAACAATGCTTATGATAAAGCAACCTTGGCGCTGATTGCGGACAATAAAGCCGAAGCCGAAGCGCAGTTAAACAAGGCGAAAGCTGCTGCTGATGAAGCTGTGGCTAATGCAGAAACGTCTGGTAATGCTTCTGCATGGATGGCAAAAGCGGTTACCTACATCAGCATGTCACAACTGCCTGCTTTCCAGGATCAGAAAGCATACAAAGCTGGTTTTGATGCGTTTGAAAAAGCAGTATCCCTCGATGCTAAAATTGAAAATAAAACAGATGGTATTGATGCTGTAGTTAAGAATGCAGGTATTTTCTCATTCAACGACGGTATCTCTGAATTCAATAAAAGTAATTATGATGCGGCTATTGCTGCATTTGATGTAACCAAAAAAGCATTTGGCTACAAAAACGGTGCCTATATCAAAGATAACAAAGCCGTTTATGATACCGTATTGGCACAGGCCAATATGTACAGCGCTTACTCATCATACTACCAGAAAAAATATGATGAAGCAATTCCCAAACTGGAAGCCGCAATGGCCAATCCTGTTACTACAGGAACTGTAGATCTGTACCGCGTTGCAGCAATGAGCTATGGCGAGCAGAAAAATAATGCGAAACAAATGGCTACTATTGAAGCGGCTAAGAAAAAATTCCCGGGCAATAAAGATATCGCTGCCGATGAACTGAACTATTATGTAGCGCAGGGACAGCAAGATCTGCTGGTGAAAAAATTCGAAGAAGCAGTAGCGCAGGATCCTTCAAACCCGCAATATATCAGCAACCTGGGTATCCTGTACTTAAACATGGCTACCGGCAAGGATGGTAATACACCAGCCAATGCAGAAGAAATGTTCAAAAAAGCGGAAGCGCAAATGAAGAAAGCTATTGAACTGGAATCCAACAATCCGATTTACCAGTATCAGTTAGGTAATATGTTTGTACAGAAATCTGATTATATCGCAAACCAGATGAACAAATTAGGGAGCACCAAAGCAGATAATGCCAAATACGATGGTTTATTCAATCTGAGAACCAGCTACCTGAAAGAGTCTTTAACTCCGTTTACTGCCGTTGAAAGAATTCTGGAGCCAAAACAAAAATCAAACAGCATCTCTCCTGATGAAAAAGGATACCTGCTGGAAGCATTACAGGCAATGGGTAAGATCCACGCAGCATTAAATGATCCTGCTAAATCTGCAGAATACAAGGCTAAATTAAAATCTTACGAATAAGTAATAATGAATTGAATAACGAAAAGCAGCGTACTCAAATACGCTGCTTTTTTGTGCAATAAATTGTAGTATCCTTTAGCCGGTTTACAGGAAAGAGGCAGCATATGCTAACTGAGTTATCCGCTTAAAGGAAACAAAGATTGGCCTTATGATTTAGGCATTCTATTTATATCTTTTGGTTCTTTTGTTGCCGGACAAAAGGACGAAGAAAATAGTTGACTACATGTGGATAGTCAGTTTATGCAATAATCTATTCGGATCACCTTTTTAGAAGAACAGCCAAGAGGTATAAAAATATAGGTTCGTATTAGACAATACGAACCTTTCTTGTGTATATGGAATGTTGTGTAAGGAGATTCCGTTCTTGGGGTAAGGAATATTCCTCTTACAACAAACTTTTGCTGCCATTTTACCGGCATTATATAGTAATAGTGGCCTGAGTACAGCAGTTCTGATAGCCACCTGTGAGTGAATTGAATCTTGCTGCGGCGCAAATGTATAGAATGTTAAGTGTATAAAAGAATGTCGTATCGAATGTTTTCAGGTTTACACTTGGTTTGTAGTGAAAATACTACAATAGCGTGGAAAGTTGCCCGATTAAGACTATATTGTAGGTCGGAAACAGATAATTTTGAGTACGTTCTGCTACCGTTTTAAGTACCGGCAAAACCGTTGCAGGATTTAACTTTCCCTTGCTCATAATTTTGCCAATAAATCGTTTATTTTACAGGAAACGCATAAATTGCAGTTCCAAGAAGAAAAGTTTTAGATACAGAAAATACAACCGAATTATTTTATGGAGTTATCTGCGAGCAGCTATTCAGTGAATATCAAAGCGCTGAATGAAAGGATCAATGCCAAGAGCGCATTTGTAGATATGTTGCTGTTAGAATTAAGTAAGGCTATTGTGGGACAGAAGCATATGGGAGAGCGATTACTGATCGGACTCCTGGCCAATGGACACATACTGCTGGAAGGTGTACCGGGACTGGCCAAGACACTGGCCATAAAATCACTGGCTTCCGCTATCGATGCGCGTTTCAGCCGCATCCAGTTTACCCCCGATTTATTACCGGCCGATGTAATCGGTACGATGATCTATAACCCCAGAGAGCATACGTTTGAAGTGCGCCGCGGACCAATATTTGCCAACTTCGTACTGGCCGATGAGATCAACCGCGCCCCGGCAAAGGTACAATCTGCCCTGCTGGAAGCCATGCAGGAAAAGCAGGTAACCATTGGCGATACCACACATAAGCTTGCAGAGCCATTCCTCGTACTGGCTACACAAAACCCGATAGAACAGGAAGGTACTTATGCATTGCCGGAGGCACAGGTTGACCGTTTCCTGCTGAAAGTTGTGATCGGTTATCCCGAAAAAGAAGAAGAGCGACTGATCATCCGTCAGAATATAGAACCACAGAGCAAGAATAAAATCAATGCAGTAGTTACTGCACAAGAGATTGTTGAAGCACGTGAACTGGTTAGGGAAGTCTATATGGATGAGAAGATCGAACAATACATCATCGACATCGTATTTGCCACCCGTTATCCTAAAGACTATAATTTACAGAAACTGCAGCCTTATATTGCCTTTGGCTGTTCGCCGAGAGCGAGTATCAGTCTGGCCATTGCCGCCAAGGCATATGCCTTTATCAGGCGCCGTGGGTATGTAATTCCGGAAGATATCCGTGCCGTATGTTACGATGTACTGCGCCACCGTATTGGCATTACCTACGAGGCCGAAGCAGAGAATATTACCTCTGTAAATATTATCGATGAAATACTGAATGCAGTAGAAGTACCATAGCAGGTACATGGCTTCGTAATCATTACGAATACATCTTTTATTTGACCAGGATTCAACAGGCTAAGCTTTAATGACTACTGCAGAAATTTTAAAGAAGGTAAGAAAGATAGAGATCAAGACCAAAGGGCTGAGCAGTCATATCTTTTCCGGCGAGTATCATTCCGCATTTAAAGGAAGGGGCATGTCCTTCAGTGAAGTGCGCGAATATTCGCCAGGCGATGATGTGCGCACTATTGACTGGAATGTGACTGCCCGTTTCTCTACCCCCTTTGTAAAGGTTTTTGAAGAAGAACGCGAACTGACTGTAATGCTGCTGGTAGATGTCAGTGGCAGTTCCTTATTCGGTACAGCACAGCTCAATAAAAGAGAAATGATCACCGAGATCTGTGCGGTGCTTGCCTTTTCGGCAACTACCAATAATGATAAGGTAGGGGTTATCTTTTTCAGTGATAAAGTGGAACAATATATTCCGCCCAAAAAAGGGAAGTCGCATATACTGCGCATTATCCGTGAGCTGATCACCATGCAACCGGTACAGAACCGCGGTACCGACATTCGCTGTTGCCTGGAGTTTCTGAATAATGTGATGCGCAAACGCGCCATTACATTTCTGATCAGTGATTTTATCTCGGAAGAGTATGAGTATCCGCTCAAAATGGCAGCGAGAAGGCATGACCTGGTGGGTATGCAGGTGTATGATCGTATGGATATGGAATTGCCCGATGCCGGGCTGCTGCAGGTACAGGATTCCGAAACCGGGGCCAACCGCTGGATAGACAGCTCGCATCCTGCAACCCGCATCAGTTATACCACCGGATTCAAAAAGCAACAACAATACAACACAGAAACATTCCTTAGGGCCGGAGCGCAATTGCTCTCTGTACGCACCGACCAGGATTATATCAAAACACTACAAGGCTTTTTCAGAGCGAGAATATAGCATTTGCAGATGAACAGAAAGAACTATTTCCCCATAGCACTTGGATGCCTGTTGCTCCTGAGCATACTGCTGCAACCCTTTGTGACAATGGCACAGACTACGGTTAAAGCAAGCGTGGATAGTCGCCGTATTGCCATAGGCGAACAGCTGCACCTGTTCCTGGAGGTAAATCATAAAGAGCAGGATGGAAAACTCGTATGGCCTGCCGTGCCACAACTCAGCGGCCTCGAAATCGTAGATACGGGTAAGGTAGATTCCCTGCCCGGAGCAAACGGCCAAATACTGTATAAACAAAAATTGACCCTGACCGGCTTCGATTCCGGTACTTATATTATACCGCCGGTAGCCTTTACGGTACAGAGCCCGGACGGACAGGAAAAGGTATTGAATACGGACAGTACATCCGTTACGATACAGACGGTCCTGGTAGACTTGCAAAAGCCTATACGCCCGATCAAAGATATTATACAGGTGCCTAAGGCCTGGTGGGAATACTGGCCATGGGCTCTAGGGGCATTGTTTGCAGCCGCAGTATTGTTCTTCTTGTGGAAATGGCTGCGTAAGCGCAGCAAGACCCCGCGTAAACTCCGTGGACCTGTAGAACAACCACATGAGAAAGCGCTGCGTATGCTGGAAGAAATGTCGCATAAGCCTTATGAGGCAGAAGGATTAATTAAAGAGTATTATACTGATCTGACCAATATCCTGAGAACCTACCTGGAAGAGCGTTATGGCATTGCCGCAGCAGAACTGACCACCGACGATCTGCTGAAGCTGGCCAAACAGAACAGAGAGCTGAAGAAGATACGACAGGAATTGAAACAAATATTTGTAATGGCCGATCTGGCCAAATTTGCCAAAGCTGCCCCGGAACACCTGGAGCAGGTTGCTTGTATGGATGCTGCAACCAAGATTATTTATAAAACAAAAAGCCGTGAGCCGGAGGAGGGCGCTGTAGTATGATGCAGATACCCGGTACCCATATAGCCTTACATAGCCCGGCATACCTTTTATTACTGCTGTGCATTCCGCTCTGGCTATGGATCAGACGCAGAAAGCAGTTGTCGAGGGAGATGACTTTTCATCTGTCCACAACCAAGACTTTAGCTAGTCTGCCCGATGCACCAAAAGTACGCTACCGTAAATGGCTGCACTATCTGCGCATGGCGGCATTAATCTTATTCTGCATTGCATTGAGCCGTCCGCAGCAGACCAATGCCCCGGACAATAAATATAATGAAGGTATAGATATTGTGTTGAGCATGGACTTGTCTACAAGTATGCTGGCAGAAGACTTTAAGCCAAACCGCATAGAAGCTGCAAAAGAAGTGGCAGAACATTTTGTGATGGATCGTCCGGCAGATCGTATCGGTCTTGTTGTGTTTGCAGGAGAGAGCTTTACCCAGGCACCCATCACCACCGATCATAATGTCATCATCGAACAGCTGGAAAACCTGCAAAGTGGTATGCTGGCCGATGGTACCGCCATTGGTATGGGACTGGCCACAGCAGTAGATCGTCTGCGCAGCAGTTCGGCTAAGAGTAAGGTCGTGATCCTGCTTACGGATGGGGTTAATAACTCAGGTTATATTGATCCGCAAACGGCATTGCGCATTGCGCAAACCTATAAGGTGAGGGTATATACAGTTGGTGTAGGATCGAAGGGTACAGCCATGTACCCGGTGCAGGATGCCTCCGGCAGAATGCGCACCCAGGCTATGCCGGTACAGATCGATGAGGCCCTGTTGACAGAGATTGCACAGCAGACCGGAGGTAAGTACTTCCGCGCAACAGATAATGCTTCCCTGAAGAAAATATATAATGAGATCGATCAGCTCGAGAAGAGTAAGATTGATGGCAGTGGTAATATGCAGTATAAAGAATGGTACTGGCCATTTGCCTTACTGGGCGTGTGTTTGCTGGCACTGGAGCTGCTACTTTCCTTTACCGTATTCAGGAGTATTACCTAATCTGAAAAGCTTACTTCCATGTAGTCCACGATACCGGAAATCGGAGGATTCAGTTTGCGTACACTGATGCTAACCTTACTTTCATCCTGCAATCCTTTGATTTTTGCATATACATCGCGAACGATTGTCTCGAGTGTTTTATGTGGCTGTTGCATTACTTCCTTCAACAGGCTGTACAGAACTGTATAGTCTATAAGCGGTAGCTGTTGAATATCTGCAGGTACACTTACCCTCAGGTCTACCTGTATTTTATTCATAGTATGTGCTTCCTGCGGATACAGGCCTACAGGCACATTAAACAGGGCATTCATTACAGATACGGTCAGCATGATCTGGTATATTGAATAGTTATGGAAAGAAAAAATGGGAGCCCGCTCCCATTTTCGTTTATTTAAAATATAGTTACATATCCTTTTTCAAATTCTTTATGCTCTTTGAAAATGGTAAACTGGTATAAACCTAATTGGTTGAAATTACGTTTGTCCAGGATGATCATTTTCTCATTTACCCTCGGTATTGTCAGCACCTTTTTCTTTGAAGCGTCATAGAATTCAATAGAGTAATTTGTGCTCAGAGCATCTGGCAATTCGATATTGATATTACCCGAAAAAGGGTTTGTATATACATACTTCGATTTCGGATAGGTTACCGCCTGCGCTTGTTTTTCTACCGCATTCACGATTTGCTTCGGAGATTCCGTTGATGTATTCTGGTTGATTACTTTCTGTAGCTCCTCAGAAGATGTCGGAATCAGCTTTTGCTTGGCAATAGTTGCACTGTCCAGGTAGAGTGATTTCAGGTTACTTTTAAAGTCAATACCAGAACCGAATTCGAGTACGATACGATACCAGTTTTTACCCACCATCGGATGCGGATCTACGAATGCAGCGGCACCCTTGCTTGTTTTCGGCACCGTACCAATGGTTGTAAAATTATAGTTACTGTCTGCAGAGCGTTGAACGGTGATCAGTTTCACGCCATTTTCGTACGGATTGATAAAAGATAAAATATTGATTCCGTCTTTGGTCACTGCATTAAAGTCGGGTAGTGTCGGAGTAGGGCCTTCTTCCTGTGCTTGCGCCTGGAAACTGAATAAAAGTAATAACGCGTATATAAAACCTTTAATAGAGACAGATTGTATTTGCTTCATGAGTTCAAAAATAAGTAATTCACAATAGATTTTTCAGCGTAGCACTATTTTTAGTAAAACCTTTACGCTTCCAGCAGATGAGCAATGCTCCGGTTGCCTTGGAGGCCACCAGTATGTATGCATAATATATGCTGCGCAGCCATCTTGTCCTGCTTTATCATGTCCAGCAGCCCCCAGAGCATTTTAGCATTATATACAAAGTCCAGTGGAAGATTATGCTCTTGCTGCATATAACGGATAAAGTCAATCAATTCAGGTGTATGCCGGGCAAATTTTCCGAAATGGTAGTCTGTAGCCAGTACCCAGCGCTGATGGGGTATTTGTGCCTGCAGCTCCTCTGCAATAGTTGCTCCCTGCTTAAAAACAGTAAAGCCCAGAGCGGACTGATGGGGCAGTAAGCCATTGGCAATGCCACAGAAGGTAGTGCCGGAGCCGATGGCACAGCACACCAGTTCTGTTTCTGCCGGTATATAATTTGTAATTGCCGCTGCACCTGCTATACCCATAGGACCATAGCCGCCTTCCGGTATGATTAAAGCGTTTGGGTATTGCAGTTGTACCTCATGCAGGAATATTTCATCATGACGACTATAGACATCCCGGCCAATGAAATGCAGTTCCATGCCTAGTTTGCGGCATTCCTTCAGGGTTTCTGTTTCAATGGCCTGTCCGTGAAAACCCCTTACCCATGCGCGGCAGGGAATACCGAAAGCCGCACAGGCAGCGGCGGTAGCAATAAGGTGATTGGAATGTGCACCGCCAAAGGTGAGTATAAAAGCATAATCTCCCTCGCGGAACAGCCGTATATACTCCTGTAGTTTGAACCACTTATTGCCTGATACCACCGGATGAATTTCATCCAGCCGCAGGATACTCAAAGAGATACCTGCAGCACGGTTTATAGGGTGATCAATAGGCTGTATGCGGATTTCAGGCCGCAGATCAATAGCCATACTCTTTCAGGTAAGTGTCATTCTCCCTCCATTTCGGGCGCACTTTGATGAACAGTTCCAGGAATACTTTTTTGCCCAGAAACTGCTCAATGCTCTCCCTCGATTTAGTACCCAGTTTTTTGATCATACTGCCTTTGTCGCCCAGCATAATTATTTTTTGGGTTTCGCGGGTCACTACAATATCGGCACTGATGCGCACAATATGGGGCAAGTCTTTGAAAGACTGCACCAGTACAGCTGTGTGATATGGAATCTCTTTGTCATACAGCATGTAGATCTTTTCGCGGATCAACTCCGAAACAAAGAAACGGGTAGGACGGTCAGAGATATCATCTTCAGGGAAGAAAGGCGGATTCTCCGGTAAGAATTCCAGTACGGCAGGCAGAATTTTATCGGTATTAATCTTTTTCGTAACCGATATCGCCAGCGTTTTATTAGGTTTTATTTTCTCCGTAAATGCCGCGATGAGTCGCTCCTGCTCTGCTTTATCTTTGATCAGGTCTATTTTGTTGATCAGCAGAATAGTGGGCGATTTTAATTTCAGGATGGAAATGATTTCCGCAAAGCCATCAATGCTTTCTGTCGCATCGGCCATTAATAAGGCCACATCCGAATCCTCCATTGCACTCTTTACCTGCTGCATCATTTTATTGTGCAGTTTATACTTCGGGTTAATGATGCCCGGCGTATCTGAAAAGATGATCTGGTAATTTTCTTCTGTGATAAAGCCTAGTATGCGATGGCGCGTGGTCTGTACCTTAGGCGATATGATCGCGAGAGACTCACCGATCATTGCGTTCAGTAAAGTAGACTTACCAGCATTGGGCGGTCCGAAGATATTGACAAATCCGGCTTTGTGTTGTGTATCCATGTATATGCAAAGATAGCGGATGCAAATTATTTTTGGATTAATTATCAAAAAGATTTGGCAGAGTAAAAAAAGAGTTCTACTTTTGCACCCACAACAGCGCGAGGTAGAGCAGCGGTAGCTCGTCGGGCTCATAACCCGAAGGTCGTTGGTTCGATTCCAGCCCTCGCTACTCCGCAAAAGAGACATGCATAAAGCATGTCTCTTTTTTTGTTTTAATCTTTCCCTACGCTTAATCGTGTTTCTTAAACCAGCTTAAGTTTTTAAAAACAAAGCAGGCCTACATTTGTACTTTAACGAAGTCGATATGAAGCATTTACACAGCAGCGATTGGGCACAATTATTTTTAAGGATCGCGCTTTCCCTGGCACTATTATCAGCGGTTGCAGACCGGCTGGGCATGTGGCCGGTAGAATATGCGGTCTGGGGTAATATGGATAAGTTTATCGAATACACAGGACAGATCACTTCCTTTCTGCCTGCGGGAATGCAGAATATCAATGCTTACCTGGCGACCTTTGCAGAGACAATCCTGGGCCTATTGCTCATCGCAGGCTTTAAAACCAGATGGGTAGCCATGCTTACAGGTATTTTGCTCATGATCTTTGCCATTTCCATGACCATAACATTAGGTATAAAATCAACATTCGATTATGCTGTCTGGGTTGGCAGCGCAGCAGCCTTTTTATTAAGCGGCCAGAAAGTATTTACCTACAGCATGGATAGCCTTATAGAGAAGGAAATGAAGTATAAGCAGGCCATAAGAAAATAATAGGAATATCAGCGATGTGTGGGCAATCATTTTTAGTCTTACCTCAGGCCAGAAAAGAATAAAAGGTACTTTTTTTTATCAATGTAATTGCCAAGCAACGCCATTTTGTACCGTTGCGTACTTTATACCTCAGGCACGAAATTTTGGCTGCTGATGTTCTGTAGAGTTGATACAATGACTATTCCCGTAATCAAAATAGTAAATGATCGTACCGTACAGATCGCTCAAAATGGCCTTATAAATCCGGCGTTAATAAAATCATTGGCTCGGTCGATAACGTCGGAAACCACTGTCTGAACGCAGTGAGTCTGGTTTGCGACCGACCGACACATTGATTTTTAGCCAGGGATTTATACAGCCTTGATTTTTTGGCGGTACCTTTTGCATCAAGGCAAAAGGTAGCAAAAATTATAAGTGAAGCTATGGTTGATTCCTAAAAGTTGGTGCTCAATGCACTGTATGAATCGGTATATCGCTTCATACAGTGCATTGCAGCTTATCGTTGCAGGTTATGCTCATATATGCTTACCCAATCCGCAACACTCATTTTTGTAGCTAATTCAGCAATCAGATCAAAGGGTATCTGATCCGGTTTTTTGAATCGGATACAGCTCTTTCCCATGTCCAGCTTGGTTTTACAGTGTTTTGGGTATTCGTTTACAAACCAGTCATGTAGTTCCTTATCGGCATACAGACCCATATGATACAAGGCAATAAAATTTTTCTGTGAGGCAATATTGATAAAAGGCAGTGCCAATTTCGGATCACAGTGATAGCCTTTTGGATAAAGACTGTGGGGTACCACAAAAGCGATCATTCCATAACCTACTGTTTCAGAAAAGCCCTTAGGCAGATTTTTGGCTATAACCCGTTTCAGTTCAGATACGGCCTGCTTTCTGTCTTCCGGCAGTTGATCTATATATTGCTCTGGTGAGCTGGCTTCTATTTTCATATGCAATAATATATTTCTTTATTTGCAGCACTGTTCCCGGATTAGTCCGGCTTCAGTGCTGAAATACAAATAGAATACATTTCGCGGTTTTGTTCAAATATAATTTTAGGGATAAAGGCTTAGAACAAGCTCGGCATCCTGAGCTCCTGTTCCAGGGAAAGGAGCAGGGACTTACGGTCCAGGCCGCCGGCAAAACCGACAAGCTTGCCCGAGGCACCAATCACCCGATGACAGGGAACGATAATCGCCACCGGATTTTTATTCAGCGCACCACCGACTGCACGTACCGCTTTTATATCACCCAGTATCCTGGCCAGTTCTCCGTAGGTCCTTGTTTTGCCATAAGGAATCTGTAACAGCGCTTCCCATGCCCTGATCTGAAATTCCGTTCCCCGAAGGTCGAGCGGCAAATCAAAACCGGTTCTTGTCCGCGCAAAGTACTCTTCTAGTTGCCTTTCTGCGGCCAGTAGTATAGGCGCATGTTCACTATGCACTGCACCGGGTAGTTTGGTTCGGCAATAGTCCTCGCCCTCCCATAAAACAGCCACCAGGCCTTTATCAGAGGCCACCAGCCGTATGGTACCAACCGGCGAGGGCATATCTTTATAATTCAAAAGGTTCGACGCTTTCATGAATAGGTTCTTTGCTGTTTTTACGACGTGTGGTGCGGACAGAAGGCAATAACTGCAACATGATGCCTACCATCGCCACACAGACCAGGATCGCAATTACACCGGCCTTATATGCCATCTGCCAGCTCTGTTGAGAGAAGTAGAAGAATATACCACCAATGATGCTTACCCCCAATGCAGAGGCTGTTTGCTGAAATGTAGAATAGATTCCCGCTGCCGCACCTGCATATTGTGAAGGTACATTTTTAAGGGCCAGGTTCAGCAGAGAGGGGAGTACCAATCCATTACCAAAACCCCAAAGGCCCATCAGTCCTATTATAGCCCAGGTATTGATGCCCGGTTTCCATACGGTCATCTGCAAATAAAAGGCAGCGGTCAGTACCAGAACACCCACCTGCAACACCCGTTTGCCATAAGTTACGATCATGCCAGATGCCAGTACAGATGATATGATAAACAAAATGCCCGGAGCAATAAAATACAGGCCACAATCTACAGCCGAAACACCAAGTCCGTTCTGTATGTATACCGCACTCAGCAACAGATAGGCCGTATGCAGCATAAAGTGGAACAGCACTGCTATCAGGCCGATATTGAAGTCCTTAATTTTAAATAAACGTACATCAATCAGGGGATTACGGTTAGCCTTCAGCTTCATACGCTGATTATAGATAAAGAAGGCAAACAGTACAGCAGATAAAACAAATAATCCTATACTCCATAAGGGCCAGCCCGCTTCACGTCCCTCGATCAAAGGATAGATGAGGCTGAACAGAGCCGCCGTCAGAATGAAAATACCGGTATAATCAAATTTAGTACGCTGATGCTTTTCGGTTTCGGTTACATATTTATGAGTGGCCCATAGGGTAACAATGCCTATCGGAAGATTGATAAAGAAGATCAGTCTCCAGCCTTCAATGGCCCAATGGGTTTCGGAAAGGTAACCGCCCAGCACCTGTCCTATTACCGCAGCTGTACCCAGCGTGATGCCGTACAGGCCGAATGCTTTGGCTCGTTCTTTAGTTTCGGTAAATAGTACCTGTATAAAAGCGATGGTCTGCGGTACCATAAATGAAGCACTAAGCCCTTGCAGGAACCGTGTAATATTTAATTGCAGGGCAGACTCAGACAAGCCACAGAGGCAAGAGGTTATCGTAAAGGCAAACATACCCCAGAAGAAAACCTTCTTACGCCCGAAATGATCGCCTGCTCTGCCACCGGTTATCAGGAATGCTGCATAACCAAGGAGGTAGCCGGCAATGACCAGCTGGATTTCAGCATCTGTCGCATGTACCCCTTTCTTAATAGAGGGCACGGCAATGTTTATAATGAATACGTCTATAACGGAAAGTAAAGGGGCTGATAATACAATGGCCAGTTCCAGCCATTTGTTTTTTACATCTTTCATCAGATTAATTTTTTAATGATTTTTTTTGCTGCCTTCAGTTCCGCAGTCTGTTTAAATACCGATACGCTGGTAAGCGCCCCTTCCAGGGTGAAGAATATTAGTTCGCTCAGTTCCTGATCAGTCAGGTTTTTCTGATGGCCCGAGGCTGCAACCAGTTTTTTGATAATAGACTTGCTATGGACTTTTGTAGCCTGTATCTCAGCCAATACACGCGGGTCGCTGGTTCCGGCCTCATCATTTGCTTTTATAAACGGGCATCCTCCAAACTGTCTGATCTCCTGACGTTCGATGTGGTAATCAAAAATCGCCAGCAGCTTATCTTTAGGATCGGTCACCTTATCTATAGCCTCTTGCAGGCGGCTATGCCAGCGTTCATGTGTGCGTTGGATATAAGCCACCAGCAGATCCGTCTTTGTCTCGAAGTGTTTATACAAAGATGCTTTGGCAATATCAGCCTCTTCTATAACCTGGTTGATGCCGGTATTACTATAGCCTTGGGTATAGAATAACCGCTCTGCGGTATCAAGAATCTTGTCAATAACGACTTGTCCTCTTTGTTTCATAATGCAAAGATAGGTATTAAATAGACAATATTGTCTATTTAATGAAGGTAATTTAACATAACGCATGATGTTTCGCATTCCGGGATGTCTTAGAATAGCTGCGCTATGATTGGTTATGCTTATATTTATAGTATAATAATGCATCAATCTCACGAGTTAAACCTTTGCGATATGAACAAAAACAAAACAAGGATATTCAGTCCCATAATGATCGTGGTATTGGTGGCAGTTACCTTACTCATTCTTTTTTCCGATACCATCTTCTCTTCCCGCTCAGAATTTGATGTTGTAGACAAGCCCAATGATAAAATGATTGCTATGTTCAATACAGAAATTGATAAAGAGATAGATAACCATACACAAAGTGCAAGCTACCCGGGCTATATTCCGGAAAGCAGGCAGAATGTAGTCCGTTACCTGAAAACATTACGCTCTATTGAGGGTTATGCCCGTTACGGTGTGCAGTCTACAAAACCACATAACTATATTGAGTTGAAACTAACATTCACAGACGGAAGTAGTAAGAAAGAGGTATATACGGGCTACAGTGTATCTGGCTTTATGGGACCCTCCATATTAATGAAAGTAGATATGGAGAATGGCCGGGCTGTAAAAGTGTACACAAACGGACAGGAAAAGAAAGGTTCACCGGAATGGGTAATACCCGAAATAAATATGTTGATCAATAAGGCTATCGCATATGATATAAACCAGCACCATAATCATTACTTCGCACCGGAGAAGACGCAGAAAGATTTTGAAAAGGAATGGGAAAAGCAGTAATACAAGTATTCCTTTAAATCAGTAAAAACAAATACCGTCCGGGTTTCGGGCGGTATTTGTTTTGTGGCTAAACTGGATTAAGATATGTTTGGGAGCTTTATAGATAAAAATGGCGGGCTTTTCAGCAAAGAAATCTGGGCTTTTGGGCAAACCTGCAGCATGCGTATCGGAGTAATTTTGTGTTTGAAATAACGATGCTCTTTGTGGCTCGTTTTAAAAGCAACAAAATGAAAATAATCAATCAGCATTATGTCAATGGAAGATTCATTCCTTCGACTGGAACAGAGGAGATGGATATCATCAATCCTTCTGATGGAAACCAAATTGGCAAGGTAGTATTGGGCAATGAGCTGGATATAACAGCTGCAATAGCTGCTGCTTCGGCTGCTTTGCCAACTTTTGCGCAAACAAGCAGCACACAACGTATGGATTATCTGCAGCGTCTGCATGATGCCCTAATGGAGCGGATCGACGATCTGCAGGAGGCAACTACGACCGAGTATGGCGCTACAGTACAGCGGTCCCGCTGGTCAAACCAGTATGCAGCAGAAACTTTCCTGTATTTTAAAGACATCCTTAAGGATTTTGAGTTTGAGCGCAACATGGGTCAGTCTACAATATCCATGGTACCGGTAGGAGTTACTGCAATCATGACCGCATGGAATGCCAATTCAGGGTCTATCAGCGTAAAGCTGGCTGCGGCTATTGCTGCAGGGTGTACTGTGGTGATCAAGCCCAGTGAAATGAGCGCTATACAGTCGCAGGTATTGGCCAAATGTTTTGATCGTGCAGGCCTTCCTCCGGGAGTGATCAATATGGTGCATGGCAGAGGCGATGTACTGGGTACCGTATTATCTACACATCCTGCTGTAGTTAAGATCCTGTTCACAGGGTCTACCCTTGTTGGCAAGATCATTGCCCGGAATGCAGTAGATACCATGAAACGCATAACGCTTGAACTCAGTGGCAAATCACCAAATATCATTCTTGACGATGCCCATCTGGAGACCGCTATCCCGATGGCGGTAAATGCTGCTTTTATGAATAGCGGCCAGGCTTGTATTGCAGGTACCCGGCTATTGGTGCCGGAAGCACTGCTGCCCGAGGTTAAGCGCATCCTGCTGGAGACCGTAGCCAAACAAACAGTAGGCGATCCGCGCGATGAGCATACAGTCATAGGTCCGATGGCCAGTCAGAAACAGTTTGATCGTATACAGCATTATATCAACCTGGGTATAGAAGAAGGGGCAGAACTTTTAGCAGGCGGTCCGGGTAAACCAGCAGGATTGCAGGACGGGTTTTATGTCAAACCCACTATATTTACAGGAGTAAATAACGATATGACAATTGCCCAGGAAGAGATCTTCGGTCCGGTATTATCAGTTATTACTTATAAAACAGAAGAAGAGGCTATCGCCATTGCCAATGATACCATTTATGGCTTGCATGCATATGTAAGTTCATCGGATATGGAACGGGCCCGCAAAGTTGCCGCTCAGATTAATGCAGGACGCGTGGCCATCAATACCATCTATCATGATGCACTGGCACCATTCGGTGGATTTAAACAGTCCGGTGTAGGCAGAGAAGGCGGCGTTTATGGACTGGAAGAACAATTAGAACCAAAAGTAATCATCAGCTGATCATTATGGAATGCAAAAATGACCGCTCAGGAAATAGTGTAAAGGATCCCGGTATGGGGCCCAGGATAGTATTGAATAGCTATTCCGGTGCCAATATCGAAGGGGAAGCTTTTGTGGCCGACCATATTTTCAGTTACATCCTGCAGGGTAAACAGGATGTCTGGCTTGCCGATCATAAATATGCCTATCGTGAAGGAGACTTTCGCTTCTTCAGAAGGAACCAGCTTACTAAATACGTCAAAAGTACAACTGACGGCAGTTTCAGATCTATAGCCGTACATATCGATCAGTCCACATTAAGGGAGATGAGCGAGCAATACGGGCTAAAGGCCGACGGAAGTTTTCCTCCTGAAGTGCCGATACTGATACAGTCCGATATCCTGTTGAAAGGTTTTGTTGACTCATTGGTTCCTTATCTGCAGCAGCAACAGCAAGATGAACGCATTGTTGCTTTGAAAACAAGAGAGCTTGTTTTGCTGCTGATACAACATAATCCCGGGTTTAAAAATGCACTCTTCGACTTTAGTGAGCCGGGCAAGATAGACCTGGAAGCCTTTATGAACAGCCATTACAGGTATAATGTACCTATGGATCGGTTTGCCTTCCTTACAGGGCGTAGCCTTTCGGGATTCAAGCGCGATTTTGAAAAGATATATCATATCAGCCCGAGCAGATGGTTGGTACAAAAGCGGTTGGAAGCCGCCCGTTTCCTGATCGAAGAGCGAAAAGAAAAACCTTCTGATGTGTACCTGGACCTGGGTTTCGAGGACCTCTCACATTTCTCTTTTGCCTATAAAAAGGCCTTTGGTTATGCACCAAATAAAAAATATTCATAGCATAAAAATCAATTAAAAGATGGACATACAAGTAAGGGGCATGCGTGCCCTGGTCACCGGATCAAGTTCCGGTTTAGGCGAAGCCATTGCTAAAATGCTCGCCAGTGAAGGTGCCATGGTTATTATACATGGACGTAATCGTAAAAGAGCCGAAGAAGTTGCCGCTGAAATTATAGCTTCCGGCGGATCGGCAGAGGTTGCCATAGGAGACCTTTCCACAAATGAAGGAGCAGATGCAGTAGCCGCCGCCGCATTGAAGTCAGGGCCGGTGGATATTCTGATTAATAATGCCGGAGCAACATCGCATCAGTCATGGGGTGAAGCAAGTGCAGAAGACTGGCTGGATCTGTATAATACCAATGTGGTTTCTTATGTTCGTATGGTACAACGGATTGTTCCACAGATGAAACTGCTCGGATGGGGCAGGGTCATACACATCGGTGGCGGACTGGGCATACAACCGATTAAAGAACAACCGCATTATAATGCAACGCTGGCGGCCCATCATAATATGTCTGTATCACTGGCCAGGCAGCTTAAAGAAACCGGCATCACGTCCAATGTTGTATCGCCGGGCGCCATCATCAACCCTATGGTGGAGCAATGGCTGGAGCAGGCTGCACCGAAATTCGGATGGGGTAGTGATCCGGAAGAGATCAGGTATAAAGCGGTACAGGAACTCATTCCGAATGATACCGGCAGATTCGGAACACCTGAAGAAATTGCAGGCGCCGTAGCTTATCTCTGCAGCCGTTATGCTGATTATATCAGCGGTGCGGTATTAAGAGTCGATGGGGGTACGATTCGTTGTCTGTAAGATAAAATGAATATCATAAACAGCGATTTGATAAATCGCTGTTCTCTTATTTATGTATGATAGTAGTGAAGTGCTGTGAAGACAACTGCCTGTTACTTTAGTATTTTTTGTACATTTGCATTCTTCAAACAAAATATAATAAGCATGTAAAATATAATTTCTTTCTGGCGAATAAAGACAGTGCTGCATTCCGGCACGAACTTTATGAACGTTTATGGATAGAAGTTATGCTTATTGTACAAGTCCTTTCCAATATACAGCCCAACAAAGATTTACGGTTTCAATACATATACCTGGTGTGACACACAAACAGGGTATAGTCTTGTTGTAACAAGTAGCGAACACTTCTTTTGGCTGAATATTATTCTGCGACTGTTTTCCTGCTTTCATGCGTGCGTACATTTTGTGTAAGCGTATTTATGTTTAGGCCACATAGGCACTATCCCTGACGATTCTTTATTGCCGCAAATCCAAACGAAACACTGCTTTAAAATCATGGAGCAGCAATATCTGATCAGGCTTTCTGAAAACAGGAGCTTAAATACAATATACAAAATGAACATCACCAGCTTACCCAGTCCGCCGAGTGGCGGCATATTAGAACATATACAGTCATTTCTGACCAGTAAGGATATACCCTCGTACCGCTTCAGACAGTTGGTACACGCTTTACAGCAGGGTAGCATAAACTTTGAAGATGTAAAAGAACTGCCTAAGCCCTTGCGGGAGCAATTGGTATCCCGATTCGGTATCACACCGCTGCCATTGACTATAGTGGAAAGCCATTCGTCTAAGCAGGTAGAGAAAATACTGTTTGAAACCAGGTCGAAAGCAAAAATAGAAACCGTCCTTTCTCACTACCGCAGTGGATGGACCTCCATGTGTATTTCCTCCCAGTGCGGATGCGGCCTGGGCTGTAGTTTCTGTGCTACTGCCGCGATGGGGCTGATGAAAAATCTTACTGCTGATGAAATCTGCGCACAGGTCTTTCATCCGCACTGGCAAAGAAAATTGCCCGACAGTATCGCTTTTATGGGAATGGGAGAGGCCCTGGCCAATCCTAACATATTTACAGCCATCAAAGCCTTTACCACTAAAGGTTACGGAGGTTTTTCTCAAACAAGGATTACCATGTCTACGGTTGGTTTTGCACCTCATCTGGAGCGGCTGGTCCGGGAATTTCCAAATGTGACCATTACCTTATCTGTGCATTCACCATTCCCTGAACAGCGGGCAGAACTCATTCCATTGGAAACGAAATTTCCCCTGGCAGATAACCTTGCAGTCCTGGATCAATACGTGAGCACATACAACCGCAAGGTATACCTCGCTTACCTGCTGATCAAAGATCTAAATGATACAGAGGAGCACCTGGATGCGCTGGTGGCAATGGTCAAGGCACAGTACCGGCCTGAGTTGTACCACATCAGTGTGATCCGGTACAATCAGGCATTCGGTGCCAATGCTGCTTATCAGCAACCAACTGCAGAAAAGGTTTCCATGTTTGTCGCGCAATTACAATCCCGCGGTATACATGCTACCAAAAGAACACAGTTTGGGTCCGGCATAGAAGCCGCCTGCGGACAGCTGCATGCAACTTATGAACAGAAGAAGAATCGCAGTAAATAGCTGCTGTATGAAAATGAAAGCACATCTTTTGGTGTGCTTTCATTTTCATACAAATAACCTACTATCCGCATATAGTCTACTATTTTCTTCCTCCTTTTATCCTGCAACGAAAGGACCAAAAATGACTTTGTTTTCATCAAGGCAAAAGGTAGCAATAGATATATAGGCTACTTAAATTATAATGCTAAATTTTGTTTCCTTTTAGTGGATACCCTGTTAAAAAATATTCTAGTAATGGCTCAGGTTGGATTTATTACATATATCTCTTTACGAATGTGTCAAAACCCCATATTAACGGTAGTTAAGTCATGTCATTTTTTAATTCATTTTATTTGGAATTAATGTTGGTTTGATTATTTTGTGCATTGTTCAATAAAATCACTTTCCGGTGAGATTTTTTTTTGACGCATTTTTCTTCACTCTATATAAATTTAAAACAACCAAAAAAACAACCCATTATGAACAAATTTTTCAAAGTAGCCCTGCTTGCAGTGCCATTAGGTATCGGAGCTGCAGCAGCGCAGGCACAGACATTTGTCGCACCAAATGCTTATGAACATGTATTCAACGGCAATATTGTTAGTCAGTCTGATGAGGCTTCCTGCTATTCCTTCAGAAATGTACATGGTACTACAGCATGGGGAGATGTAGATGTATATCTTGCCGGATGGGGTATCGGGCTGAGCGAGTTTACAGTACAGTTTACCAAACCAAGCGATCCTTCCAATGTAGTGTATCATGAAACATTCCGTTACGACGATGCTTCTTCTTTCCAGGTGGGTGCTGTGTATAATGCTGCTACAGGCAACACACAGATCCTGGTGGCTTATGAGTGGGCAGGCTATAAAATTGACGTGTATGACATTACTTCATCTCCTACAAATCCGGTAGTTTATAATAATACCATTACCCTTACTTCTACACTTGGATATTTCGGACACCGCATTCGCCTGGATGCACAAAGCACTGACTTACGCAAAGCGGCAGTTGTTTATGAGGATCCGTATAGCCCTGCTGGCGGCGGTATTTTTGCTAAAGCCTGTCTGGATGGTAACTGGGGTAGTACTGTGTTTCTGAATGGCAGTAACGGAGAAATCGGACCGGATCTGGCTTTAACGGAAATTGGCGGAGATACTTATGTACGTTTTGTACACCAGAATGCTGCAGGTACGCAAATCAATTCCAGCATTATCGATTTTAATGCTATATACTATGGTTTTGGTTCTGTTACACCTTTCTTTGCTGATGTATATAATCCTCCGGCAGGGATAGGATCTAAAATTGTACTGGATTGTAAAGATGCCGATGATTCTAAGAACTGGGCCTATACTTTTGCAGATCAGACACATGACAATGTAATTGTTCGTTATGATTATTATGGTACTACCGGTGATGTGAGTGTTAACTCCGGTGCCCTGGGCAATACGCCTCTTTACGGATTCAATGTATACTCTCCGACATTACACTATGGTGGTGGTCGTTCCGGCAATGATGATATTACTGTGGGTTGGTATGCCACCAATGGCAGCTATAATGGCTATCTTGCCCTGGAAATGAAACCTGATGCAAGCGGTTTCGTTGGTTATCCCGATTATTGGGAACTGCCGAACGGATCTACTTCTTCGCCATACACCAATCTGCCTAATACGGGTATTGCGTTCAGCAAATCTGATATAGACCTGACGCCGGATTTCATGTATGCGGTTTATTATAATCGTGATGCGAGCAGCACCTACCTGGACGAGCTGCACCATGCCTTCCATAAATGGGGTAATGTAGTGTTTAAAAACAATGTTACTTTAGATTTAGGAGCAAATACCGTATATCCTAACCCATTCTCTGATGTATTGAACACTACAGCAACATTGAATGCGCCAGGAACAGTACGCCTGGAGCTGGTAGATATTACTGGTCGCATAGTAGCACAACAGGAAACCAAGACTGATAAAGGAACCTGGCCTATGCAACTCAGCGGATTGCAGCATGTGATTGCCGGAACTTATTTCCTAAATACCATGGTAGATGGTCAGCGTGTGAATACAAGAACGGTTATCAAGAAATAATAACGAAGTATACACTATTTATGTAGTGCCTTAATTATAAAAGGGGACATGTAATACATGTCCCCTTTTTATTTTTTACTGTCGCCATGTGAAAGGCAAATCCGGTACAACTGATTATTTCATTTCTATATCAATAATACGCTGGCCATCTGCTCCAAGGTATTTCCTGATCAGTGGTGCATACAGTTGTGCACCATTATCACCGTTGGTAAAGATCAGTAATCCCTTTTGTGTTTTGGGTAAGAGAAATACAATAGTACGCACACCATCATCCGATCCACCGTGAGATAAGGCATAATTTCCGTCGCCGAGATCATAGATTTCAAACCCCAGGCCAAAGTGTTTCCCTTTTTCACTGGCTACCTGCGGGGTGATCATTTCCTTAAACACAGTGCTGCTCAATCCTGATCCGTTCAGTACACTGAGCAGAAATGCTCCATAATCCTCAATGCTTGTCATCAGATCATCTGCGGCATTGGCTGTTCTGTTCTTTACGATATCATAAGCCTTCCCGTTTACATCATAACCAATTGCCAGACGGGCAGTATCTACTGCTTCGCTCCAGGTATAACGGGTGTCTTTCAATTTCAGGGGAGTAAAGATCTGTTCCCCGGCCAGTTGTTGTAATGATTTACCGAACTTCTTTTCCATAGCCCTTCTCAGGTATTCAAATCCCTCTCCGGAATACTGATATTTTGTTCCGGGATCAAATTCAAATTTCAGTTTCTTGTCCGCATTATTCCAGCGCCAGTTCGGTAATCCTGTCTGGTGGCTAAGCACTAATCTTGTGGTCAGCAACTTCGCCCTGGGATCAGTAGCAATATCAGGATCCGTCCAGTACTTGGTCAGTGGCTCATCCAGGCTCCATTTTCCTGAACTTACCAGCTTTAAGGCAACCAGTGCCGTAACCGGTTTGGTCAGTGAAGCGACATTAAAAATGGTATTGTATGGTGCTGCATTTCCTGTCGATCGCTCGCCGAAAACTTTTATCTGCTGTAGTTTTCCATTTTCAATAATGCCGATGCCCAATGCCGGAACATTATTGTCCTGTAGCCATTTTTCTATTGCTGAATCCTGCTCTGGGAGTGCATTATCGGTAATTACTGCTTCGCGTACATGCTCAAAGCTATATGATTTAGCCAGCTTCCATACGCCATTTTCCAAAAGCCATAGATGAGAGAATCGTGCAGAACCCCCAATGCTTTCCGGTTGGCCTTTTTGCTGCTCATAAAATTGGTGCACCCCATTCTGAATAGCGCCATATACAGCACCAGGGTTGCCGGGATTATATAATGCAAATATCTCGGTAGTTCCTGCTAAGAGCTTCCTTCTGGCCTGGTACTGCTCTGTATCCTTGCACAGACCTGTTCTGAGATCAGATAAGAATTTTTTCCGGTCTGCAATGCCATTTTTATCATGGTAGAATTCAAAATTATTACTCAGCAATTGTTCAAACTGTTTGATGTCGCAATGATTGAAGCCTACATCAAACAGCAGGCTGTCTCTGGATAAAATCGTTTTATATAGTGCTGTATTGTTCCCGACCTGTGCATATGCAGTATAGGTAAGCAGGAATGTACCAATAGCAGTAAGGATTTTTTTAGTGTTGCTATTCATAATGTTTAGGATTGATAATGCCGGATAGTCTATAATCCTGATGAAGCCTGATTACTGATGTTTAGTCCGTATCCTTTTGATCAGCTTATACAGCTCCATCCATAATACAGAAACACCGGCGATCAGTGCAGACAGGCCTAGTGCCTGCAAACTTAAGCCGCTTACTTTAAAGAAATTGGCAAATGGCCTAAAATATAATATTGCCAGCAACAGGATTAATGTTAGGCCGTTAATAGCTATAAACCATCGGTTCTTATTGCGGAAACTGGTAAATATGCTGTAATAAAAAGACCTGTTGACCAGGCTCAGCAGAATATTAGCCAGTAAAAGCGTAGTAAATACCATAGCCCTTGTCTCTGCTTCGTTGCCACCGTTGTGTATTGACCACTGATAGGCTGCTAACACACCAGCCGTAATCACCAGGCCCTGGACTATGCTGATGCCCAGTTCGCGCAGGTTCAGGAATGTGTCAGACATTGCGCGGGGAGTAGATTGCATCGCGTTTCGCTCCATAGGTTCGTTTTCGTACACAATAGAGCAGGTAGGTCCCATAACCAGCTCCATAAAGATCACATGTACCGGTGTGAAAATCTGGGGGTAGATCCAGCCAAGGAATAATGGCAGGGATACGGTCAGGATAATGGGTATGTGAATGGAAATAATATAACGGACCGCCTTTTTGATATTGGCATAAATTCTCCTTCCGGCGGCAATACCGGTAATGAGCTTAGCCAGATCATCATTGGTAAGGATCAGTGCTGCTGCAGATTTGGCGATCTCTGTTCCTTTATTGCCCATAGCCACACCGATATGCGCCGCTTTTAAAGCAGGACCATCATTAACCCCATCGCCCAGCATAGCCACCACTTCACCATTTTGTTTCAATGCGTTTACGACCGCAAGCTTGGCTTCAGGAAACATGCGGGTAAATAAAGTGCTTCGGGTAGCATACTGTGTCAGCTGCTCTTCTGTGCAGTGGATGATATCTGTTCCGTTCACCGCAGGATTTTTATTTATAATGCCTGCCTGCCGGAGAATAGCCGCTGCAGTGTCTTCATTATCGCCGGTAATCACTTTTATTTTGATACCCGCATCATAAATACTTTTAAAAACCTCTTGTATGCCTTGTTTCGGTGGGTCCTGGAATACCGTCAATCCTAGAAAAGTGAAGGGTAAGTCCTGTTGTTTTTCCGGAAATATTGTTTGTGCAAAATCACTTAGCGCCACACCCAGTACCCTGTAACCCTGCTGGCCAAATGTTGTAACCAGGTTCCTGATTTTCTGCTTTTCGGTTTCGCTTAAGGCAGATACTTCCAGGATTGCTTCCGGTGCACCTTTGGCGGCAATGATCCTTTGCTGTGCGGTATTGGTAAATACATGCGTCATCATAGGAGGCTTACCTTCTAGCGGATATTCATGAGATAAATGGTAGCTGCTTCTCTGATCTGTTTGCTGCGTTTGTTCGTATATCCGATGAATTGTTTTTTCCATAGGATCGAACGGCACCGGCTCGCTGCTCCACATAGCGTAGGTAATCAGTTGCGATAAGGCCTCTTTATTAAAATCCTGTTCTTCGTAAGTGCCGTCTGTATGGTAATCATACAGATACTTCAGCTGCATTGTGTTTTCGGTAATAGTGCCCGTTTTGTCGGAACAGATAACCGTTGTACTACCGAGTGTTTCTATGATACTGCTTCGTTTGACGATAATGCCCTCCCGCATCAGCTTCCACGCACCTAAGGCCATAAATGTGGTAAAGGCCACCGGGATTTCTTCTGGTAAGATAGACATTGCAAGGGTTAAACCATTGAGCAGACTACCGACAAGGTCTCTGGTCTGGTAATACTTAACTGCACAAACCAATAGAAATATGAGCAGTCCGGCAATCGCCATGACCTTAATGAATTTCCGGATCTGAAGTTGCAGGGGAGAGGTAACCGTTTTAATGCCGGCAATAGAAGAGCCGATTTTTCCGATGCGGGTTTCTTTACCAATATGCACTACCTCAAATACGGCAATACCCGATACTGTTACGGTGCCGCTGAATACTTTATTGTCTTCGGATTGAGTATCTTTGAATATTGAAAAACTTTCTCCGGTCAGGGAAGATTCATTGACCGAAAAGTCGGTACTGTACAGGATCTGGCCATCAGCATTAATGGTTTTCCCCTCTTCAGTAATGCAAAGATCACCAACTACAATCTCATGAGTAGGAATAGATATGACTACCCCGTTCCGGATCACCGTACTCAGTGGCTCATTGATCGCCTCCAGTGCCTCCAGTGCTTTTTTACTGCGATTGTCCTGGTAAAAAGAGATTGCAGAGACTGCAATAAGCGCAACCAGCATAAACACCGCTTCTCCGTAATTACCTGTAACCAGGTATATCAGGGCTATGGCCATCAGCATGATCAGCATAGGTTCTTTCAGGATGTCTGTCAGTATATGCAACCAGGTATTGGCTTTAGCAGCCTCCTGCCGGTTATATCCGTGCTGTGTCCGGGATGCTGTTACAGCGCTATCTGTCAATCCTTTCAGCTGGCTGGGGATATTGTAGGACATGCTTGTCGTTTTTCAGGATAAATATAGCAATAATTCCGGGATGGTAGTTGTATAAATACCGTATTGCGGCATTGTATGTAGTAGTAATGTAAACCTTTATATTTGTCAGATGGAAAATCTGGAGCAAATAGAAGAGTTTAAGTCTTCGCCGGAGCTGGTAGCAAAGTTATATGCGAATAGCATACACAAAAAGTATGAAGCCGGCAAAGTGATTTTAAATGAAAATGCACATATTCGGTCTATTCCAATTGTGATAAAAGGCACATTAAAAGTAATCAGGACAGAGGATGATGGCAGAGAGATATTGTTGTACTATATAAAGGCAGGTGAGAGCTGTATCATGTCTTTTCTGGGCGGGCTGCACCAGGAAACCAGCAAAGTCAGGGCTGAGGTAGAGGAAGAAGCGGATATTTTATTTCTGCCCATGGATAAGGTTTCCCTGTTTATAAAGGAATATCCGCAGTGGCTCGATTACATTTTCCGGCTATACCACAAGCGCTTTGAAGAATTGCTGGAAATCGTTAATGCTATTGCTTTCAAAAAAGTTGACGACCGGCTACTTTCCCTGCTGAAAAAGAAATCAGAGCTGACACAGTCCAGGATAATCTCCATAACCCATGAACAATTAGCTACAGAGCTGGGTACAGCCCGTGTAGTGGTATCGCGCCTGCTCAAACAGCTGGAGGAAAATGGTGTAGTGCAACTGGGGAGGAACAGAATTACAATTATGTAACCAAAGTAGCTGTATGCATTCTGAAATTGACGAATCTTTGCGGTCTTAATTTTAGCAAAAATGTATTTAGCAGGTTACCTGGCTGCCATACTGATTGGCATATCTCTTGGACTGATCGGTGGGGGCGGCAGTATTCTTACCGTTCCGGTTTTAGTTTATTTATTTGGCACAGATACTGTGCTGGCAACTACTTATTCACTCTTTATTGTAGGTATTACCAGCCTGGTTGGTTTTATTACTTACATCAGGAAAGGACTGGTAAATTTTAAGATGGGCATATTTTTTGGTATTCCCTCTATTGCAGCGGTATTGCTCACCCGGAAGTATCTAGTACCGGCCATCCCTGCAGAACTGTTCCATCTGGGCACATTCGTCCTTACCCGGAATATGCTGCTGATGCTGCTATTTTCCATACTTATGATTTTTGCCTCCATCAGCATGATAAAGAAAAAGAAACCTGATGCAGATAGAATGAAGTCAAGCCCGATACCACTCTTTTCTGTATGCTTACAAGGTATAGGAGTAGGCACTGTAACCGGCCTGATCGGTGCTGGTGGCGGATTCCTGATTATACCAGCGTTGGTCAATATGCTTAAGCTACCCATTAAAACAGCTGTGGGTACCTCATTGTTTATTATATCCATCAATTCCCTTATCGGCTTCTCTTTCTCTTTTCAAAGCCATCCTATAGATTGGCACTTTTTATTAATCATTTCCAGCATTGCTATTGCTGGATTACTGGTCGGGAGTTTTCTTTCTTCCAGGATTGACGGCGCAAAGCTGAAACCCGCTTTTGGTTGGTTTGTATTGATAATGGGTATATATATACTTTTGAAAGAAGCTGTGTTCAAATAATCGGCAGGGCCAATAAATTTTATAATGCCGGATGTGTAAGTCCAGTTCAGCGATCTGTATAGTACAGATCGCTTTTTGTTTTCATCAAAGTGACAGCCGGTTGGGATGCAGAAAACCGAGTAATAGGTATATGTAACAAAAGTAGCTGTATAGGAGTGTTGGTAACCGGAACTTTGCTGCATAAAATATTTAAACGAGTACATTATGTTTTTTCAGCACATTTATGACAAGAGTCTAGCCCAGGCCAGCTATATCGTTGGATGCCAGAAAACCGGTGAAGCAATAGTAATAGACCCGAAAAGAGATATTGATACCTATCTCGATATTGCCCGGCAGAATCAATTGCGCATTACGCATATTACGGAAACACATATTCATGCCGATTTTCTTAGCGGTTCCAGAGAACTGGCTGCTGTGACAGGAGGTAAACTCTATCTTTCCAATGAGGGAGGACCGGACTGGCAGTATGCATTTGACCATGAGGGTTTGTACGACGGATCTGTTATTAAAGTAGGTAACCTTAGTCTTGAGGTGATGCACACCCCGGGACACACCCCGGAAAGTATCAGCTTGCTGCTCACAGATCATCCGGCCAGTGATAAACCCGTAATGATCTTTACAGGAGACTTTGTATTTGTTGGAGACATTGGCCGTCCTGATTTATTGGAAAAAGCAGCAGGGCTGAAAGGCACTATGGAATCCGGGGCGATGAGCATGTATCAGTCACTGGAACGATTTGCGGCATTGCCAGAATATATTCAGGTATGGCCGGGACATGGTGCAGGGTCTGCCTGTGGTAAAGCGCTGGGGGCAGTGCCCGGCACTACAGTTGGGTATGAAAAGATCCGCAATTGGGCCTTTCAGCACGATGAGGAGCGCGCATTCATTGATTATTTATTATCCGGCCAGCCCGAGCCGCCGAAATATTTTGCCATGATGAAGCAATTAAATAAAACAGACCGTCGATTATTGATTGAGGTGCCCCAGCATGCAAAGCTAAGTAAGGAGGCCTTTCTAAAAGCATACCATGACGGCATAAAAATTATAGACACCCGTAATAAGCAGGTATTTAGTGAAGGCTTTATACCGGGCAGTATCAATATACAAGGCAATAATTCCTTTGCGACCTGGTGTGGATGGCTTATAAATTATCAGGAACAGTTTATCCTGATCGCAGATGATACACAGATCGAAGACCTTACCCGCAAGCTCATGCGCATAGGCCTGGATAATGTATATGGGTATATATCTGATGTGCACGAGTCGGGGATAGAATTAAGCCAGGCACAAGTAATAGATTTAGACGCTTTCAATGCTTATATCGGTAAGGACACTGTACAGATTGTAGATGTGCGTGGCCTAAGTGAATATCAGGAGGAGCATGTGCCGGGTGCCGACCATGTATTCGTCGGTACGTTACAGGACAATCTGGACAAGATAGACCGGAATAAACAGGTCGTTATTCATTGCCAGGCAGGTGATCGCGCTGCAATTGCTTATTCTTTACTGATCCGTAACGGATATACCAATGTCAAAAATTATTCCGGAGGCATGAAAGAGTGGATGGCCGATCGTGCGCAAACGCATTCCTGTGCTGCCGGAGCTTGTATTAATATGTAAACAATATATCATGGGATTATTTTCTTTTTTAACTGGAAACAACAACAATAATGAGCAGCTGGTACAGGCCATCAAAGATGGCGCATTGCTCGTAGACGTGCGCAGTCCGGCAGAATTCAGATCTGGCAGTGTGACGGGCGCAATCAATATTCCGCTGGATACAATCACACAACAACTATCCCGGTTTAAGGGCGCGAAAAACATCGTTGTTTTTTGCCGCAGTGGCAACCGTAGCCGCATGGCAGAGCAAATACTGAAACAAAACGGCTACACAATGGTCATTAATGGTGGCACCTGGCAGCAGGTACGCCAGGAGCAGAGCAACTAACTATTTTCTTCGTGTACAACAGCAAGTGCAATCTGAAGGATGTCTCTTGCTGTTTTTTAATTCAAACAATAAATAATGCTATCATTCTTAAAAGACCCCTGGCCCTGGTATGTTGCAGGGCCGCTGATTGGCTTAACGGTGCCCTTACTGCTTATTCTTGGCAACAAATCTTTTGGTATCAGTTCCTCACTGCGACATATCTGTGCAGCCTGTATTCCTGCCGGTATACCATTCTTTAAATATAACTGGAAAAAGGAAGTATGGAACCTGCTCTTTGTATCGGGCATTATTATAGGTGGTGTACTCATACACCAGTCGACACCCGTGGCAGTCAATCCTGAACTGGTCAAAGAGCTTGCCGGCTACGGTATTACCGATTTTAATCAACTCGTGCCGCAGCAATTATTCAGCTGGCAGTCCTTATTTACCTTACGTGGCGTAATCATTATGGTACTGGGTGGTTTCCTGGTTGGCTTTGGCACCCGATATGCAGGAGGCTGTACCAGCGGACATGCTATTATGGGATTATCTAATCTGCAATTACCCTCACTCATCGCTACAATCAGTTTTATGGTGGGCGGTTTTGTGATGGTCAACCTGATCCTTCCTTACATCCTCTCTCTTACTATTTAAATCAATAAAATGTCAATGCTCAATACAGAAAAAGACCTTGAACTACGTTCGCAGGATACGATATGTGTCAATGAAAGCCGATTGCAGCACAAGTGGTATCACAACATCAAATACCTGATTGTGGGTATACTGTTTGGAATCGTATTTATAAAGGCAGAAGTCATCAGCTGGTTTCGTATACAGGAAATGTTCCGGCTGCAATCTTTCCATATGTACGGTGTTATTGGTAGTGCCGTACTGGTTGGAATGATCTCCGTCTGGATCATCAAAAAAATGGGTATCCGCACCATCTATGGCGAGCAGATAGTGCTGCACCCAAAGCAATTTAATAAAGGCCAGATTTATGGCGGCCTTATCTTCGGCCTGGGCTGGGGTATAACCGGAGCCTGTCCCGGTCCGCTGTTTGCCCAGATTGGTACAGGAGCAACTGTAATTATAGTGACCCTCTTAAGCGCCGTTGCGGGCACCTGGGTATATGGATTATTGAGAGATAAATTACCACATTAATGTCCTGCAAGGCTATAAAGATCATACTTGCAAGTATCTCCATCTTCATCGGTACACCACAGCGAACAGCAGCACAGGGTCATTATAATGCATGGATGCGTATGACCCTGAGTATTCCGGTCAGGAATAAAATCAGTACAGATGTGGAACTACAGCACCGGCGGCAGAACAATTTCGGCGGCAGTAATATGTTTGATGAAAACCTGATGTACTCTTTCCGGACCTGGATACATTACCATTACAACCAGAATATGGTGTTTTCCGTGGCCCCTGTAGCCTGTCTGTACAATTACAAAATGATCACAGATCAGTCTGGTGTACATGCGCCACCGGCAAGAGAGTATCGTATTGCTGTTGCTGCGGATATAAAACGACCGCTGAGCCCTGAGCTATCCATTGCAAACAGGACCGGGCTGGAGCACCGGATGATACAGGGCACAACAGCAGTGCTAAGGGCCAGAACACGCTTAGGCATAAAATATGCGGTCAATAAACACATTAAAGTGGGTGCGTATGATGAATTATTACTGAACGTACAGGGTGCCGGTATACAACATTTGTTTGATCATAACCGTATGAGTGCAGGAGCAGAGTACCAGTTTAATCAAAAACTAAGAATGGATATCGGGTATATACATATTGTTCGTTTACCTCAGCGTGCAGAACAATATGTGAGGGAACAGGATCTTTACCTCAATCTTACCTATACACTGATCCGGTAGCCGGCAAAGTTTTACCCCTTTGCGGGTGTGTAGCAGATAGACTGTCTTTCTGTTGCACACCGGCAGAGGGGTATATTGATTATAGGCAGATATGTTTTTTGCAATAGCATTGCATTCCTTTTTTCCTATATTTGTACCTCATGTATTGGTTAAAAGTCATATGGGCTATCTATCTCGTGGTACTGTCATTCGTACCCTGCAGCGATGCAGTGAATCGCTGTGCAGATAGTGCAGATACACATAAGATCAGTTTAACTACCGAGCATGACCACCAGGAAGACAGTGATGACAACTGTACTCCTTTTTGTCACTGCACCTGTTGCAGCATCAGTATTACCCTTACCGATAACAGGCTGGTCCCCTTATTTGAAAGGGCACTTCCTCATTTTGCTACCCCAAAAGTCTTTATCAAAGATTACTTCCTGCCCTCCGGTTACTTCGGAAATATATGGCAACCGCCAAGATTAACTGCATAACATTATTGTTTAAGGTATTTCGTTTGTACGGGCTCTATTGAGATAATAGTACCTGGCTTCGTGTATCCTTATCATTTTGCTTATTGTGCCCCGCGCAGTAAGCCGGTATTTATTGTTAAGCAATTAATCAAATACATTGTGTTAGATCGTGTCATAAAATTCAGTATCAAAAACAAGATCATCATTGGTGTGATGACTTTACTGCTCATTATCTGGGGCTTGTGGAGCGCTACAAAATTACCTATTGATGCTGTGCCGGATATTACCAATAACCAGGTACAGATCCTCACCACCTGTCCTACGCTGGCAGGGCAGGAGGTAGAACAATTGGTCACCTTCCCCATAGAGCAAAGCATAGCCACTGTGCCCGGAATTGAAGAAACGCGCAGTATCTCCCGTTTCGGACTTTCGGTGATCACAGTGGTATTCAAAGAAAACGTAGACATATATTTTGCCCGGCAACTGATCAATGAACGCCTTAAAGAAGCCGTCGACCAGATACCAAAAGGTGCAGGTACGCCGGAGCTCGCTCCCGTCAGCACTGGCCTTGGTGAGGTATATCAGTACATTATACATCCAAAGAAGGGCAGCGAACAGAAGTACGATCCCAAAGATCTGCGTACGATGCAGGACTGGATCGTGGCCCGGCAGCTGTACGGTACACCTGGTATCGCAGAAGTGAACAGCTTCGGCGGAGAGTTGAAACAATATGAAGTAGCCGTAAACCCGGACCGGCTCCGGGCTATGGGGGTAAGCGTACCAGAAGTATTTACCGCCCTGGAAAAAAATAACCAGAATACCGGCGGAGCTTATATAGATAAAAAGCCCAATGCCTATTTCATCCGTGGCATAGGTCTGGCAACCTCTCTGGATGATGTCCGGAATATAGCCGTAAAGACGACCGGGGCTGTACCCGTGTTTATTAAAGATGTGGCAGAGGTACGCTTTGGTCATGCTGTGCGTTATGGCGCACTGACGTATAATGGTGAAGTGGATGCAGTAGGTGGTGTTGTTATGATGCTGAAAGGAGAGAACAGCAATGAAGTGGTGAAGCGCATTAAAGCGAAACTAGCCACTATTCAGCATTCCCTGCCCGATGATGTGGTGATAGAGGCCTACCTCGATCGCACAGACCTTGTGGGCAGAGCAATAGGAACGGTGGAAAAAAACCTGATAGAAGGAGCATTGATCGTGATCTTCGTGCTGGTATTATTCCTCGGCAACTTCCGTGCAGGACTCATTGTGGCATCTGCTATACCATTGGCTATGCTTTTTGCATTAGGCATGATGAATGTCTTCGGTGTCAGTGCCAACCTGATGAGCCTGGGTGCTATTGATTTCGGTCTCATTGTAGACGGTGCCGTGATCATCGTAGAAGCCACCATGCATCACCTGGGGCTGCGCAAATCGGTACGCAGATTAAGCCAGCAGGAAATGGATGAAGAGGTTTTTGTCTCAGCCTCACGCATCCGCACCAGCGCTGCATTCGGAGAGATCATTATCCTGATTGTATACATTCCCATTCTTACATTGGTTGGGGTAGAAGGCAAGATGTTTCGCCCGATGGCGCAGACCGTAGGCTTCGCCATCTTCGGTGCATTGATCTTATCGCTGACCTACATCCCCATGATGTGTGCCTTGTTCTTATCTAAAAATATAAGCCATAAACGCAACTTCAGCGACCGGATGATGGATGGGTTGCAGCGCATCTACCAGCCTTTGTTGCAAAAAGCCATAAAAATTAAATATACCATTGTCGGCATTGCAGTCGGGCTGTTTGCCTTGTCTGTTTTCTTCTTCAGCCGCATGGGCGGAGAGTTTATACCGCAGTTGCAGGAAGGTGATTATGCCTTTCACTGTATCCTGCCGCAGGGTAGTTCACTGAGCCAGAGTATAGAAACCTCCATGCAGGCATCAAGGATCATCAAACAATTTGATGAAGTGAAAATGGTAGTGGGTAAGACCGGGGCAGCAGAAGTGCCTACCGATCCTATGCCACCCGAAGCCTCTGACCTGATCATAGTGCTGAAGCCGCAGAAGGAGTGGAAGTCGGGTCGCAGTTACGAGGAATTGTCCGATAAGATCATGGAAAAACTGGAAGTGATTCCGGGTGTATTCTTTGAGCAGAACCAGCCGATACAGATGCGTTTTAATGAACTCATGACCGGGATCCGGCAGGATGTTGCGGTGAAGATATTCGGAGAAAATATAGATACGTTATCTGCTTATGCCAAAAAGGTAAGTGCCATCATTCAGACTGTAGAAGGGGCAACGGCACCGCAGATTGAAAGGGTGAGTGGCTTGCCGCAGATCAATATTGAATATGATCGTACACGCATTGCGAATTACGGGCTGACGATACAGGATGTCAATGATGTAGTGAGTACTGCATTTGCGGGCAAAAGTGCAGGACAGATCTATGAAAACGAACGCCGCTTTGATCTGGTCGTAAGGCTGGACAGTGCCCATCGCAGCAGTATAGAAGATGTCAGTAACCTTATGATCCCGACCAGCACCGGAGTACAGGTCCCGCTTGCGCAGGTCGCTACTGTAAGGTATAAGCTGGGCCCGGCACAGATCAGCCGCGAAGCGGGCAAGCGCCGCATCGTGATCGGCTTTAATGTTTCGGGAAGAGATGTACAAAGTGTGGTAAATGATATCCAGCAACAATTAGGAGCAAAGGTAAAATTGCCCTCCGGTTACTACTTCACCTATGGAGGCCAGTTTGAAAATCTTCGGGAAGCCAGCGGTCGCCTCATGATTGCAGTGCCCGTATCACTGTTGCTGATCTTTATGCTGCTGTATTTTACCTTTAATTCGCTGAAGCAGGCCAGTCTTATTTTTACGGCTATTCCGATGAGCGCCATTGGTGGTGTGTTTGCGCTGATGTTGCGTGGAATGCCTTTTAGTATCAGTGCGGGTATTGGTTTTATAGCCTTGTTCGGAGTCGCAGTGCTGAATGGAATTGTGCTGATAGGTACCTTTAATCAGCTCCGAAAAGATGGTATGGAAGATATTCATGAACGTGTGAAAGCGGGAACCATTGCCCGTTTGCGCCCGGTATTGATGACCGCAATGGTAGCCTCTCTGGGCTTCCTGCCCATGGCGATCAGCACCAGTGCAGGAGCAGAGGTGCAGAAACCGCTGGCTACTGTAGTGATCGGTGGTTTGGTGACGGCTACTTTACTCACCTTATTTGTCCTTCCGCTTCTGTATATCATTTTTAATTCAAAAGTTAATCTTAAAACAGGTATGATGAAGTCTGTTGCCACCGCATTACTGCTGCTGATCAGCATCACCGGTGCCTCTGCGCAAAAGCGGGTCAGTATCGAAGAATTGCTGCATAAAGCTTTGAGCAATAATCAGCAATTGAGTATTAATGAAAAAGAAATCCGTAGTGCAGGTCTTAATGTCAAGACTGCAGCAGATATACCTAAAACAGGTGTATTTGCAGAGAACGAAGATCTGCGGCCTTCAGATCATAAGGGTATCCTAAAGATCGGTATTGCGCAAAGTATTGCCTGGCCAGGTTTGTATGCGGCCAGGCGCGAGTACCTTCGGGAGCAACTGAAGTATGCCGAGCGTAATAAAGATGTATTGCAGACCGTGATCAGGAGAGATGTGCGTAGTGCATATTACCAGCTCTGTTACCTTCAGGATAAGGAGTTGCTCTATTTTCAGTTGGATAGTGTCTATACCAATCTTGCCGATGCCGCATCTGTAAGGGTTCGCGCGGGAGATGCTGCAAAACTTGATCAGATCTCGGCAGAAACAAAACAACATGAGCTACAGGCGCTTCTGGAACAGAATAAAAGAGAGATAAACCTGCAGCAGATGCAATTGATGATACTGCTCAATGAAACAGTGCCATACATGCCATTGTTTAAGCCTTTAGAAAGGTTGTCTCTACAGTCTTCAGATCGTACCGAGCATTCGGTCATTGCCTTGCAACGGCAAACTGTAGACATCTCATCAGCTAATATCTTGGTGTACAAAAACACTAATATGCCCGAGTTTTCTGGCAGGGTGTTCAGTCAGAGACTCTGGGGGGCGCCTGATCCTTTTACAGGCTTTTCTGTTACCGCTGCAATTCCTTTGTTCGGGGCTAATGCAAACCGTAATCGCGTAAAAGTTGCCACTGCGGAGAAAGCTGTACAGGAGGAGCAACTGGCCTACCAGGAGCAAAAGTTTGAGGTGCAGAGGGCTGCAGCTCTTATTGAATTGGATAAGCATAATGTCCTGTTGAAATTTTATGAACAATCAGGACTAAAGCAGTCGGAGGAAATCATTAGAGCAGCAACACTCAGTTACCGTTCCGGTGCCATCAGCTTCGCAGAACTAAGCCAGTTCCTCAGTCAGGCCATTGGTATAAGACAGAATTACCTGGATGCACTGAATCTCTACAATCAGGCTGTAATACAAATCAATTACTACGATAATAAATAAGATACTATGAACATTCAGATAAAAATATTGCTTGCAGCATGCAGTATCATACTGCTCAACAGCTGCGGTGAACAGCATAAGGAAGGCGATGGACATACCCATGGAACAGCGGCAAAAGCGGCTGCACCGGAGAAAGAACCCGCACACGAAGAACCAGTGCAAACTATTGCCAGTCTTACTGCTGAGCAGATAAAGGCCGCCGGAATTACTTTAGGGAGCATTGAACAGAAAAACCTGACCGCATCCATAAAAGCAAACGGTGCGCTAAGGGTGCCTAATAATAATAAAGCCAATGCCACTTCTCTGTATGGGGGAGTGATCAAAAGCCTTAAGGTGCAAATGGGCGATTATGTCCGCAAAGGGCAGGTGATTGCCACGATAGAAAATCCGCAGTTCATACAATTGCAGGAAGAATACCTGACGATCGGCAGCCGTATAACCCTTGCAGAGCAAGAGTTACAAAGACAGCGGGAACTGACGGAAGGCAATGCCGGTGCGCTTAAAAACCTGCAAAATGCAACGATGGAGTTGAATACCTTGCGTACGCGTAGATCCTCCCTGCAAAAACAGATACAATTAATGGGCATTAATCCATCTTCTGTTCATGCATCCAACCTGAGATCTGCGTTGGTCGTGACCAGCCCTATAAATGGTACCATCAGTAAAGAGTTTGCTACTATAGGCAGTTATGTCGATGTGTCTTCTCCTGTAGTGGAGATTGTGGACAATGGCCTGCTACACCTGGACCTGCAGGTGTTTGAGCGGGATCTGCCCAATATCAAAGTAGGCCAGATTGTATTGTTTACCCTCACCAATAATCCACAGACAACCTATACTGCAAGGGTGTATAATATTGGCTCTTCTTTTGAGAATGAGAGCAAGACCGTAGCCGTACATTGTACCGTAACCGGCAATAAGTCTGGTCTGATCGATGGTATGAACATTACCGGCATGGTAAGTATCAATAATCTCCTGACCTCTGCTGTACCTGCCGAAGCAATTGCAGAGGCCGATGGTAAATACTATATTTTTATCCGGACAGCAAAAGAAGCTGAGGCACATGATGATCATGGTCATGCCCATGATGAAAGGGAGAAAGGGCATGGGCATAAAGATGAGCCGGCCGCTGCGGCACATGCCGAAAGCCAGGGTAGTGGTATGAACTTTGAAAAAGTAGAAGTACTGAAAGGTACTACAGATATGGGTTATACCGCTATTACACCGGTAAGGGAATTGCCTGCGGGTACAGAAGTTGTCGTAAAGGGAGCGTTCTTTATTAATGCAGCGATGAGCAATACCGGCGGGCATGAGCATTAACGCCTGCCTGTGGCGATGTTAGATTAAAGTACAAAGCAGATAAGACATACTTATCTGCTTTGTACTTATTGGGTAATCCGTAAGAATTGATCCAAAAGAAAAACGGTGATTGTAAAGACATTTACAATCACCGTTTTATTTGTAGCGAGGGCTGGAATCGAACCAACGACCTTCGGGTTATGAGCCCGACGAGCTACCGCTGCTCTACCTCGCGCTGTGTGGGTGCAAAGGTATGGCATTGTTTTTAGAAAAGTAACATTTAATTAAAATGATTTGAGATAATTATTTTAACCATATCAGTATATACTGAATTGTTGTTAGGATATATGCTGCTGTATAGCATGTATGATCCGCTTCAAACCCTCTTCCAGTAAGGATCTGGGGCAAGCCAGGTTTAGTCGTATATAACCATCTCCGTTATCAACAAACATATTACCGCCCTCTAGTAATACCCCTGCTTCTGTAGCAAAGAATTCGGAAATATTGCTGTATGGAATATGTGGTATATATGCCGAAAAGTCAATCCAGGCAAGGTATGTAGCATCTGGTATGTTGAAATTACATTCAGGCAGATAGGTATTTAGTTGCTCGGATAAATACGCGAAATTGCCGTCCAGGTAGGCTTTCAGCTGTTCGAGCCAGTCTTCACAATGCGCATAAGCAGCCTGTACTGCGGCAACACTTAATGGAGATAAAAGGTCGAAGTACAGTACCAGCCACTGTTTGCGGACCTGCTCATCCGGGATAAAAATATGAGACATCAGGTTGCCGGCCAGGTTAAAAGTCTTACTGGGCGCGGTACAGGTAATGATGCGTTCATTTTCGGGAAATAGTTTTGCAAGCGGTGTATGACGGATACCTTTACGGAGCAGGTCACAATGAATCTCATCAGAGATCAGCCAGATATTGCGCTCCTGGCATATTTCACCGATTTTACGCAGTTCTGTTTCTGTCCAGACCCTGCCAGTCGGGTTATGGGGATTGCAGAAGATAAATACTTTAATGTTTTTTTCAGGATCATCCAGTTGCTGTCTGATATCTTCAAAATTCAGTTCGTAAGCATTATTTACCCACATCAGTGAACTGTAATACACTGTACGGTTGTTGATATCTCCTGCCGTTTTGAATGGGGTATAGGATGGCGTATTGATCAGGATACTATCTCCTGCGCCGGTCAGCAGATTGACTAAGCGATTGAGTGCAGGCACTACACCAGGGGCGGTGACGATATGATCGGTATTGATTGTCCATTGATACCTTTTCAGGAACCATTGTTTCAGGGTATCGAAATAGGCGGGATCAAAGATCAGGGTGTAGCCCAGGATCTGTCTGTCCAGTCGGGCTCTGATCGCATCCAGTATTTCCGGAGGCGTTGCAAAATCCATATCCGCTACCCACATTCTAATATATTCTTCTTCTTTAAACGGGAAAGGTTTATCTCCGTTGGTGTCAAACATATAGCCTTTCCAGCCTTCAAAGCTGACACTGTTTGTGCCTTTGCGATCAATGATCTCATCGAAATTATAGTGCATAATATGAGCTTTCAGATAAAGGAGTAAAAATAAGGCTTAAATGAACTATAGGTATGGTATATATCATATTTGATTTATGATATTATTTATTGCAGAATGGGGTAAATGTTGAGTCATTATTATATGTACTGCATTGTATACCTGCATTGTATATTTTTCACATTTGTGTAATTTATTTTTTAAAAATGTTCTTTTTTTTGAAAAATCATTTTAACTTCAACTTCTCAATTGTGTGAATAAAATAAAAATCTTCTCTGTGAACAGAACGGGCAAAGCCGAAAACCCGTGGAAACGAGTAGGCATTATTCATCACCCGAAAAACCAGTTGCCTTGTAGCTGGCCGGTATAGCTAAACAAAAATTTTTTACTCCTTTAAATTTTAGTCATGAAAAAGTTATACTTCTTTTTAGTAGCAATGATCCTACCAGTTGCTATGTGGGCACAAATGCCATCGGCGTACAGCCTGAGAGTACTCAATCAAACGCCATGGCCTCAGCAATATGTTATATTTGGTGATGAGATTTGCGGACCTTGCGGATCAACTTACGCCAGCGTTACATTGACTATTGCACCGATGAGTACTATTACCTATCCTAATAGTACACCATTGGGCGGTAGTTATCCTCCAACAATGAATAAAGGAATCGTAGGGGCTAAGATCCTGAACGGACCAATTGTATGTAGCCCTGGTGGCGGTACTGTAGGCCAGCCTCCTTGTGGTTTACCACCTTCATATGGTTATGTTACCATAGTGCCGGGTTGTACTCCTGCCGGACCTACCAAAGCAACATGGATACCTGCTCAGAACTGCGAGCTTCCTGCGCAGCTGATTTTCCAGCCATAATGACCAGATATTTCAAATTTGGAATTAGTGTATATGGAAACCTCATGCTGTGAACAAAACGGGCACCACCGATTGCCTTGCAATGTACCGGTTTAATACACACTATTTTTACACATTTAACTCCTCTAAATTTTTATGAAAAAGTTATATTTCTTTTTGCTGGCCATGATCCTGCCAGTTGCTATCTGGGCACAGGCCCCATCTGCATACAGCCTGCGTATCCAAAACCAGACCCCATGGCCACAACAATGTGTGATATTCGGTGGGGAAGTGTGCGGACCTTGTGCTTCGACCTATACCAGTGCGACCATTATGGTTGCGCCTATGACCACCCTTAGTTATGGTAATAGTACAACCCTTGGCGGTACGTATCCTCCTTCAATACCTAAAGGAATTGTGGGTGCTAAAATTCTGAATGGCCCGGCTGTGTGCAGTCCTGGTGGTGGTACTGTAGGACAGCCTCCTTGCGGACTGCCTACTACTTATGGTTATGTGACCATACTGCCTGGTTGTAGTCCTGCCGGACCTACAAAAGCTATCTGGGTACCTGCTACAAACTGTCAGAGTACTGCACAGCTCATATTCCAACCTTAATACTTAAGTAATATCTATTGCAGCCTTGCTGCAGTGTATATGGAGACCGCGCACCCAGGTGCGCGGTTTTTGTTTGTATTTTGTCTCCTCTCTAATATGTTGAAAAGTCTGGCCATTATGGCATTCTCATTATGTTCTGTTACTGGTATTGCTTTTGCCGGCCAGCCAGAACAGCCTGTGATCACCGCTTCAGGAACGGTTAATGCCTTTCCCGCATTGCGCAATGTAAATGTGCCAACTACGGCTTTTGCGCACAAAAGAATTTCCGATGTGGCACCGATCCTTATCGGAGGCTTCTTGTATTTTGTATCCGAGGATGAGCGTAGCTGCTTTATGAATCAAGTGGTAGATACGAAAGATCCGCAAGGATTAACCTGGTCTTATTATTTTGACCAGGCACAGGATGTACAAGTGTCTTATGATGTATACACTTGTGAAGCCGTAAAATAATTGCGATAAATCTTTTGAATGTACAATGGAGCGAATGATTTCGCTCCATTTTTTATCCTCCGTTTTTCTTTTTATACTGTAACATCAGGTACTTGCTCTTCTGCTGTATGGCTCTGTGCAAGGCTTTCCAGTTGTGGTCAAATGTTTCATGATAGGTTTGCGGGTCGGTTTCATCACCGATATCTACGGGGTAGTATGCCGTAGCTTTTGACTTTACCAGTTTGTCCTGTGCATTTGCGGGCATGGTATACACAATCTGTTTGAGCTCTTTGGCATCCAGGCCATCGCTATCTCCGAAATAAGTAAGGTAAAACTCCGGTTTGCCATCTTTGTCTGCATCCTCAATAGCACAGAGATTCAGGACATAATCGGGCCAGTACACTACGTTGCCGAAATCTTTGAACTGTACCCGTTCTATACTTTGCCCGCCAGGTTGCTCTTGTAATACAAAAGCATACAGCCTGTCTTCCCGCATGATGCTGGTATCTATCGCTTTGCCTTTCATGTCGCTATGTTGGTGGCTTCCTTCTTCCACTACCCATTTGCGGTTGGTGAAATCATAACGCTCCGCCACCGCTCCGTCTTTATAATCGATATAGCGGGTTGATGATACTGTGATGCGGTTAAACACAAAACTGAAATTACCAGATGTGCCTGTGTAGCGCAGGATCAGCTCTGTAGTGCCGTACTGGTCAGCCTTATAAGCATAGGGCAGGCCGCTGGCCTGTGTATAGGCGGCGGCTTTTGCAGGCAGATAAGACGCTATCGTGGTTTTGCTTTGCTGGGCAATAGCATTGGTACCTAACAGAAGTACAGCAGGGAAAAGGGCGGCTAGTCTTTGAGAATATACCATCTTTTTATAATTGTTGTAATGCAGTATAGGACTACATTACGGAGTTTGTATTTTAGGTTGTTGCGTCACCGGAAAATTGACCGAACGGGCAATGAAGCAGGAGGCATGTGCCTGTTCATGCAGGGCATACGCTTTCGGAATCATAGATTCTTCTGCAACAGTAACCAATGGGTATAGTGTTGCAGCCGTAAATTGCCCTCCGCCTTCCACCTCATCCATAGTAGCCTTTGCCTCATCTTCATAAGCCAGTACAATGATGCCGGCATCGGCACAGAGGTGCAGGTACCACAGCATATGACAGGAGGAAAGCGAGGCCAGCAGCAGTTCTTCTGGATTGTGTTTTGATGCGTCGCCCCGGAAAGCCGGATCAGAAGAGGCCGCAATAGGCGCCTTACCCGGAAGGTCTATCAGGTGACTGCGTTCATATTCGCGGTAACTACTGGTGCCTGTACCATTATTGCCGGTCCAGGTAATATGTGTCTGGTATTGATGATGAGTAGCCATAGTATTGATGATTATCTTGAGTGAGGTATGTATTCAAAAATAAGTAAAAAATACTGTAGTTTGCAGGGTGTAAATACTCCTGCATATGCACCGTATCCTTATCATCTCATGTTGTATTCTGGCTGGTCTGCAGCAGGTTGCCGCACAGACAACTTATAAGATTGATCATTTTTCAGATCAGTATTATGCCAAAGTATTTATTAAGGATACCGCAGAAGTATTCAGCCCCGGCTGGGTTGCTGTATACAACCTCCAGGATAAGGAATTACTGAAAGTGGAGTCGGAAGAACTGGCCTTAGAACTGCATGACGGCAAAGTTGTAGCTAATATCCGCGAGTTACCATATGGTGAACAAAGTGTAGTGCAGTACCTGGATGTAAACTTTGACGGCATCAAAGATCTGGCTATTGAAGATGGCCAGAACAGTTGCTATCACGGACCTTCTTTCCAGATATACCTGGGACATAAAGGAGGGTTTACCCATAGTCCAACATTCACCCGCCTGGCACAGGAATACTGTGGTCTGTTTGAAGTAAATGAAGCAGAAAAAAGACTGTACACCATGACTAAAAGCGGTTGCTGCTGGCATCAGCTCTCTTCGTTTGAAGTAGTCAATAATACGCCGGAAGAGCGTGAAGTGGTAGAAGAGGATTTTTCAGGAGGACGCTATCCTTTCGGGACCCTGACCCGCAGGCACTGGGATGGAAAGAAGATGCAGACTACTGTAACTGAGATTGTTTCTATAGATGAGGTGGCTATTCGCTTTGCTTTTACGGTAGAGAAGAATGATAAACTGCTCACTTTATTCTTGCAGGATAATACGTTGTATTATGCCTTGCAGGATAAGGAAGAAAGGGTAGAGTTGTCTTATCCGGAATCGGCGGGTACAGCAGACTTTACTTATAATGTCAAAGACAATACCCTGCAGTTTAAAAATAAAGGTGCTACTTATACCATTTATGAACAGGGTAATCAATGTGGCGTCCGTATTCTGACTGGGGGTAAAACCTATGACTGGGCCGGCCGTGCAGACAGCCGGAAAGGCCGGCTGAAGCGTATTGCAGAGGAGCTGCCTGACAATGTAAAACTGGTTCGCTAGGCTTGCTTGCTATCTATAATAATCGTTACCGGACCGTCATTAATTAAGCCCACCTGCATATCGGCACCGAATATACCGGTGGCAACAGGTTTATCCAGCAGGGCAGCAGTGGCGGCACAAAACTGTTCATACAAGGGAATAGCTGTCTCCGGGCGGGCAGCCTGTATAAAAGATGGGCGGTTGCCTTTGCGCGTAGCAGCCATCAGGGTAAACTGGCTTACGATCAGTATCTCTCCATTAATATCTTTTACAGAAAGGTTCATTAAACCCTGTTCATCACTGAAGATGCGGAGCTGTACCAGTTTCTGGCTCAGGTAGCGTATATCATCTTCCGTATCATCTGTACCAATACCAAGTAGAACCAGTAGTCCCTGGTTGATGTGGCTGTGCTGTTTATGATCAATGGTAACGGACGCTTCTTTTACCCTTTGTACTACTAGTTTCATGTTTATCTGTCGCTTACTATTCGGTTCTGTTAAAAGTAGTATTTTTGCCGTAACAACAATAGGAGGATTATGAAAAAAGTTTTAAAAGTTATCGGGATTATACTCCTGCTGATCATAGCAGTAGTACTGGTCGGGGGACTCTTTGCGCCGAAGCATTATCATTTCGAAAAGAAAGTAGAGATTGCGGCAGCCAAGAGTAAAGTCTGGAACAATGTCAACAGCCTGAGTGCTATTATTAAATGGATGCCATGGATGAAGATGGATCCTAAAATGACCTCGCAGATTACCGGAGATGATGGTAATGTAGGTGCCGCTTATGTATGGAAAAGTGAGCAAATGGGCGATGGTAAGATGACCATAACCAGCCTGGTGCCTATGGATAAAACAGGATTGTCCCTGGAGTTTGGACCAAGCAAAACGCCTGCGAAAGCGGACCTGCTGCTGAACGGAGACGAAACGCATACAAGCGTGACCTGGACATTCGATACCGATTATCAGTACCCGATGAACTTTATATTCGGAACCTTTATGGGGAAGTTCCTGGATAAAGATTTCGGCAAAGGCTTACAGGATCTGAAAGCGATCAGCGAAGCACAATAAATAATCATTTCATTCAACCAATACCAATATATAAAGGTTCCCGCGGCGCAGCCGCGGGAACCTTTATATATTGGTGCCCTTCGGGCTTTAGGATGCTCATTACATGGTAGCCTGATCAAATTATCTGTTGCAAGTTTGAACCTTGTCCCAGACTGGATTTTCATATTTGCAACAATGGTACTTATACATAAAAAATCTGCGGCGCTGTTTACAACAGCGCCGCAGATTTTTTATGTATTGATATTTTAGAATTTTACTTCAGGTGCTTTTTGTGCTGTAGCATCAGCTTCGAAATATCCTTTCTCTTTGAAGCCGAACATTTTTGCAGTGATATTGGCCGGGAAGCTGCGAATAGAGCTATTGTACTCCTGTACAGATTCATTAAAGTTCTTACGGGCTACGCCAATTCTGTTTTCCGTTCCGGCAATCTCATCCTGCAAAGCGAGGAAGTTCTGATTGGTTTTCAGGTCAGGATAAGCTTCTGTCAGCATCATCAGTTTACCTAATGCCTGGCTCAGCTCGCCTTGTGCAGCCTGGTATTCCTTGATTTTTTCAGGAGACAGGTCATCAGCGTTTACGGTGATCTGCGTTGCTTTTGCGCGTGCATTGATCACTGCTTCCAGTGTACCTCTTTCATTGGCAGCAGCGCCTTTTACTGTATTCACCAGGTTAGTGATCAGGTCAGCTCTGCGCTGGTATTGGGTTTGTACTTCTCCCCATTTCGACTTCACCGTTTCATCTTTTTTTACCATGGAGTTATAACTGCAGGAGCTGAAGAAGAACATTACAGCCAGCAGGCTCAGTAAAGGTAATAAGCGTTTTTTCATATTTCTTGTGTTTAATTATTTACTCAAATGTACAATAATCCATAATATAAAATCCTGTCCGGGACCGGAATTAATTTCGCGTATCGATGCCCCAGAACAGTTTCTTGCGAATTGTATTGAGGAAGTTATGCTCATCCAGGCGGATCAGGTTCAGGCCGAAGCGTTCCTTCTTCACGGCAAGCTGTATTTTACTGTTGATCGTAGCCACGCGCGAGTCCAGTGTACACAGGAACTGATCGGTACGGCCCTCTACTTCAAAAGAAATAATGGTATCGTCCGGAACAATGATCGGGCGTATATTCAGGTTATGCGGAGCAACCGGTGTCAGGATAAAGTTTCCGGCAGTAGGGAAGACCAGCGGCCCGCTACAGCTTAGAGAATAACCCGTAGAACCCGTTGGAGTCGCAACGATAAGGCCATCGGCCCAGTAAGTATTCAGGAAATCACCGTTCAGGAAAGTATGTATTTTGATCATTGAAGAAGAGTCCTTCCGATGCAGGGTGAACTCATTCAAGGCAAAAGGATAATCTCCAAACAATGGCTCGCTGGAGTCGAGGTGTATAAGCGAACGTTTCTCTATAGAGTAGGAACCCAATGCCAGCGCTTTTACAGCAATGGCAATTTCGTCCTGGTTTACATCGGCCAGGAAGCCCAGTCTGCCCAGGTTTACACCCAGTGTAGGAATATTGGAATCATGTACAAAACATACGGTATCCAGCATCGTACCATCACCCCCGAGGCTCAGCATCAGATCTATATCATGATTGAGGTCGGTATGATTGGTAAACAGGGTAGGCGTGTAATCCAGTTCTATACTGCTTTGCAGCCGTTCGTAAAAGTCTTTGTAAAGGACGATCTCGAAACGGTAAGAATGCAGCAGCGAGATCAGCTGCTTGAAAAATGGAATATCAGACGGTTCGAAAACCCTGTTGTATAGTGCTATTCTCATGCGTATAATTATTCTCCTGACTTATGTATATACAGGTCTTTAAGGCCTTCTCGATTGAATGTATACTCCAGCCGGATTTTAATATCATATAAAGTTACAATATCCAGTCCAATTCCGTAACTGTACAGGAATTTATTGTTCAGATACTGGTTGCCGATATCTTTACGGTAGGTATAGCCCGCATCTGCAAAGACTTTGGCATATACCCTTACCGGCACCACCTGGAAATATTTGATGGGTAATTTAATGCTGCGGTCAATCAGTGTCCTTTTTATATTGGCGCGGGTCAGGGCAAATATGCTGCCATCCATAACAAAGTATTCATAACCCCGCATCACATCATAATCATAGCCCATATTGCGCTGGAAGATATAGGGCACCTCTTTGTTAAAAGCGATACGGCCCCTGCTGATGCTGGAGATATACCATTTCGGAAAGGGGTTACGGTAATAATCATATTGCAGGTGCAGGGAAGGCATGCCTGCTCCTTTGATGACCTGCTGATAAGCTGCAATGCCGATAAAACGGGAACCCTTGAGCGGATAGTTCCAGTTATCTACTTTATTGTGTTCCAGCCGGTACTCCAGGTTCAGCACTGTAGCCGATGTGCGGCCATTGCCCAGGTAATCCGGGTTCAGCAGATTGGCAATACTATCATGTATAGAATATTGTTGTAAGGTTGTTTTGAGGATGTGTCGTGTGGCAAACTGCGGCCTGTAGGTATACCATATAGCAGCCTCGGCCAATCGCAATGCCGGTTGCGTTTCGAATCGTGCAAAGCGCAGTTTATTGCTGTCTGTAATATAACTAAACTCCAGGTTTTGGAGGTATTGAACAGACGCACCCAGTCCGTGCTGTTTACGGGCATCCATGAAAGGACGCTCATAACTCAGCAGAAATTTCTTCGTATACCCGAGCTGTGCGCCAACACCCAGTATATCTCTTCTACCGTTTACATTATTATGCAGCAGGGTTAGGCCCACGTTCAGCCGGTTCAGCTTGCGGTGCTGCTCTGTCCACCATACATTGAAATTGCGGTCGGCAAATTCAAGATTAGGTTTAGGGAAAATGGGAAAACGTTCTTTCACCGTAAAACGAACTACATACAGGCCTTCTGTTGTGAAGGTATCGGCGGTCGCCTGGTTGAATAACTGGGTATTGAATAAGCGTTGTTCTGCTACTTGCAACAGATGAGGCAGTGAATCAGCAGGCAGGCATTGCCCCTGGCTGAAATTAAGTTCGCGCTCCATAAAAGTGGCCTGTGTGCGGTGATTGCCTTCGAAAATGATCGAATCAATGCACACGCGCTGCTGTGCCGGTGCCGGAGACACCAGTAACAGTAAACAGACCGTAAAATACAGCAGAAAACGCACGGGTGCAAAGGTACTATTTATCCGGTAGCTGCAAGGGTCCAAATACAATTAATCCGTTAATGAGCATAGCTATCTACCGACATTTTGACAAAAAACAGGCTTTGGCAACAAAATTGAACATATATTGTTGCGTAAATCATCAACCTAACAATATAAACGTATTACATATGGCAACAACGGAGCAAAACACGAACCAGGAGCAGGAACTGAACCAGGAACAGCAGGCGGAAAATACCGAACAGGAAACTGCTGCAAACACCGCATCAGGTGACGAAATGTCGGAATTGGATAAAGTAAAAGCCGAGTTGGCAGATATGAAAGACAAATACCTGCGCCAGGTGGCAGAGTTTGATAACTTCCGTAAGCGTAATGCTAAAGAACGCATTGAACTGATGCAAACTGCGAGCAAAGACCTGATGATTGACCTGCTGGAAGTACTGGATGACAGTGATCGTGCAGTGCAACAAATGGAGCAGTCTGATGATGTGGCTCAGATCAAAAGTGGTACCATCCTGGTATTAAACAAACTGAAACGTGTACTGGAGTCTAAAGGCCTGAAAGCTATGGAAACCAAAGGCGCCGAGTTTGACGTAGAATTCCATGAAGCCATTACAGAGATTCCGTCGCCGACTCCTGATATGCAGGGCAAGGTGATCGATGAGCTGCAGAAAGGCTATTACCTGAACGATAAACTGATCCGTCACGCGAAAGTGGTGGTAGGCAAATAATATAATAACCCGAATTTTTTACAAATTATACCGCCTTAGGGCAATAACAGACCATGAGTAAGAGAGATTATTATGAGGTGTTAGGGGTAAGCAAATCGGCTGCTGCTGATGAGATTAAAAAAGCTTACCGTAAGCTGGCATTACAGTACCACCCGGATCGTAACCCGGGCGATGCGGCCGCAGAGGAGAAATTTAAAGAAGCTGCAGAAGCATATGATGTACTGAGTAATGAGGATAAGAAAGCCCGTTACGATCGTTTCGGACATGCCGGTATGAGTGGTGCCGCAGGTGGCGGTGGCGGCTTTGGAGGCGGCGGTATGAATATGGATGATATTTTCAGCCACTTCGGCGACATCTTTGGTGGCGGCGGTGGTGGATTCGGCGATATGTTTGGCGGCGGCGGTGGCCGCGCGCAGTCAAACCGCGGTTCTAACCTGCGGGTAAAGCTGAAGCTCACTTATGCGGAAATGGCGCATGGTGTCAATAAAAAGATCAAGGTTAAAAAATATGTTGGTTGTACCACCTGTAATAATACCGGTGCCAAAGACAGTAACTCTGTACAGAAATGTGCGACCTGTGGCGGTAGCGGACAGGTACGTCGTGTAACCAATACCTTTATGGGGCAGATGCAGACCGTATCTCCCTGTCCTACCTGTAACGGACAGGGTAGTACCATTACCCACAAATGTACCAGCTGTAAAGGCGAGGGCAGGGTATATGGCGAAGAGACGATCTCTATCGATGTACCGGCAGGTGTACAGGATGGTATGCAGCTGAGCATGAGCGGCCGTGGTAACATGGGCGAGCGTGGCGGTCCTGCGGGTGACCTGATTATCCTGATCGAGGAAGAAAGACATGCAGAACTGAGCCGTGATGGTAATGATGTACAATATGTGCTGTCCTTATCCTTCCCTGATGCAGTATTCGGTGTGCAGATCGAGGTACCGACAATTGATGGTAAAGCCAAGATTAAAATTCCGCCGGGAACACAGAGTGGTAAGATCTTCCGTCTGAAAGGTAAGGGCTTCCCTGATATCAACGGTTATGGCCGTGGCGATCAGCTGGTCCTGGTGAAAATATGGACTCCGCAGCACCTGACCGATGAAGAGCGTGCGGTGATAGAATCCCTGAAAGATTCCCCGAACATTCAGCCGGGCGAAGATGCGAAAAAAGAGAAGAGCTTCTTTGAGAAAATCAAAGACGTATTCAGCTAAATAGAAATTTAATTAACCGAGTGTCCGCTTAAAGGGAACAAAGTTTAGCATTATAATTTAAGTAGCCTATATATCTTTTGCTACCTTTTACCTTGATGCAAAAGGTAGCGCCAAAAAATCAAGGCTGTATAAATCCCTGGCTAAAAATCAATGTGTCGGTCGGTCGCAAACGCAAACTCACTTCGTTCAGACAGTGGTTTGCAACTCTATCGACCGAGCCAATGATTTTCTTGACGCCGGATTTATAAGGCCTTTCTAAGCGATCTGTATTTGTACAGATCGCTTATTGTTTTCATCACAGCGATAGCCATTTTGGAGTGGAGCTGCGATCGTTGAGCAGCGAACGGATCACACGTTAAGCTCAAACGATCAATGCACGCAACGGTACAAAATGGCGGTGCTATGCAATCGCCTTGATGAAAACAAAGGCATTTTTGGTCCTTTTGTTGCCGGACAAAAGGACGGACAAGATAGGTTACTACGTGCGGATAGTCCGTTTAAATTAAATAAAAAAGCGCAGGATTCATTTCTGCGCTTTTTTATATCTGTTCATTATCTACAGCATAATCCATACCGACTAATCAATATTCCGCTCTGCTGTTATCATATTCCGCTCTGCTGTTATCATAATCCGTTCTGGCTGTGTCATAATTCGTTCTGATGGCATAATAATCCATTCTTATTGCATCATAATTCATTCTAAAGACATAGAAATTCATTTTGACTACATTATAATTTATTATGATGTCTTAATAATCCATACTGACTAATCAATATTCCGCTCTGCTGTTATCATAATCTGTTCTGGCTGTGTCATAATTCGTTCTGATGGCATTATAATCCAGGCTGACCTTGTACTTGTATTCCCAAAATTCCCCATTTTCCCCGAATTGTGGATTTTAAAGCCCCGTTCAGTGGATTTTGTTTAGATTGTATTTAATGTTATTTGTTGTTTGTATATACTTAAGTTGTTGATTAGTAAATTGAATTGATTGTTTTGGATGCCTGTCAATTCATTAGTCACTTTTCTGGCATCATCCTTGTTGTTATATCATTGAAACCAAACAGCAGATTTTATGAACCAGGAACAAGAAAAAATGAATCAACAGAATGATCAGTTGCCGGATGAAACGACACCTTCGCAAATGCGCACATTGAGCGAGGTGATGAACAAACTGAAAGATAAAGGTTACGACAACGAACTGACCTTCTCAGATCACGGAAAAATGCAATCGGCTAATTCTAATAAAATCTATAATCCGGAAGATCTCACCATTATTAAAACCTTTCGATTTGAGGGGATCTCTGATCCGGCAGATAATACCGCTTTATACCTGACGCAGGATAAGGACAGCGAGATTGGGTATATCCTGGACATTTATGGCACCTATTCAGACCATACCGCCGCATTTGATGAATTCCTGAAACAAATACCGGTTCACGAAAAGGATACCGAATGGTAAGGTATACGGATCTGTAGCATACTAAAACCGGGGCCTGAAGCCTTCATTTACTCTTTTACATTACTTTAAAGTAAAACCTGCATCAAAACATACACCAACCTATATACAGAACTTTAACCTAAACCTATTTTACCCTTATTAGAAACCTATAGCCTTATCCTTACTGGATTAAATAAAGACATTGCGGAGTGTAGACAGCGTTAGATTTTTTTGTTCACCACTAAAAATGAAACTTATGAAAAGCACTTTGGTTATTACGACGATGCTGATGGCATTTATGGGCGCCACATTGGGTTACACCTCCGGACTGGGCTATACCAGCAGCGATCATATCGCTTATACCGTACAGAGCAGCAGGGTAATCCCGCAGGATACCATCACACCAAAAAAGCAAACGCCCCGCAAAAAAGACAAAAGCAGAGACATCAATGAAAGCACCCTCAAAGATCAGAAGAGGGATACGATCAGCATTCCCATGCCACCAGAAGCACCGGTTCCGCAACCGGATACCATGCCGGGTATGAGAATGAAGTAGGATAAAAATGTAAACGGGCCTGTTTTAAACAGGTCCGTTTGTTAATTTATAAGTGACATTGATTTCTTATTCTTCCCAATCTTACAAACATTTCATAATGCTGTAACAGAAGAAATGCCCATCCAGCAAAACTTTGTGCCAAATCAGAATGGATAGGATAAAGCAGTAAACTATATAAGTAACCTAACAAAGTAAAGCCGGGAACTCGTCCCGGCTTTACTTTGTTAGGTTACTATATTTAGATTTTCTCCACTTTCAGGCTGCTGCCATCGCTCAGTACCAGCAGGTATTGACCGGTAGCAATATCCTGGATATCGATGATGGTATCCTGTTGGCTGATGCTCAGTTGCTTCACCACACGACCGTGCATATCGTACAGGTACGCCTGTACCGGAGTTGCCGGTGCGGTAGCTAATTGCAGGTGTACAGTAGTGCTTGCCGGAACCGGGTACAGCTGGTGTGCCGTTGCTGCTGACTGAAAACGTATATTGCGGATCGGGGAGTAAGACCAGGTAGCATCTGCATTGATCATCTTCAGGCGATACAGGTTCAGGCCCTTTTCAGGATGGGCATCGGTAAACTGGTAATCTGTTGCAGTGGTAGCATTACCTGCAGCTTTCACGCGACCGATGGTCATAAAGTCTGTACCATTACTGCTGCGCTCGATCTCGAAAGCTAGTGTTTCTTTTTCTTTAGCCGTCCGCCAGTTCAGCAATACAGACTGCTGCTGTGCTTTCGCTTCGAAAGTGGTCAGTGTAAAGTCTAATGGTGTGCCGGTAGTTACCGCGCGTACTTCTGAAGGTGCAGAAACCCCGTCCGTACCGGTTTTAACAGCCGTAATACGATAATAATACGTCTGGTTATTATTCAACCCGATTATACTGTAGCTGTTTACATTACCTACGTTCAGGCTGTTATAGTTAGTCAGTTTGTTATTGAACATGCTGTCTGTAGCGACATCCAGTCGGTAGTATTGTACCGTACCGGTTGTCGGAGCAGACCAGTTAGCGGTAAAGCCAGAAGTGCTATAACTACTGGTTCCGGTTGGAATCGGACGAACCATTGCATAGCTTTCTGTCCAGTTAGAGGTAGTACCATTCAGCGCAAAGTTAGTAATGGTGCCGGTATTGCCATTGCCGGTATAGTCATATACCGTTGTATACGCAGCATTGTTTCCATTTGCGGTAGCCGCACCGTTGTCGAACATATAGTATGCCAGTAATCCGGTCTGAGGCATGCTCATTGGAGTGTACATATTATTCTGAATCTCCGTAGCGGCACGTTCGGTGTTCCAGATGCGCACTTCATCCATCGCACCATTGAAAGAGCGTGGGGTAGCAGATTCGGACCAGCGGCCCAGTTTGAAGGACGCAGCGGTATTGCTCACACCGCTTATAGCGCTGCCCACGATATTTTTTGTACCCACGCTTTTACCATTGATGTACAGTTTCATGGTATTTTTATCTGTACCATTCCAGGTTGCTGCAATATGGTACCATTGACCAATGGTCAGTTCACCAGTATTGGCATAGGTTACGCTCGAGTTATTGGTGCCATCCATACAGAAGAAAGCAAGGTTGTTGTTGTATAACAACAGCTCGATGCCATAACCGGTAATAGAGCGGTTCATGATCTCCTGGCTGCCGGTAAAGTCGTTGAACTTCACCCAGCATTCCATGGTTTTTACACTGGTAGCAGGGATATTTCCCAGATCAACATAATCATTGCCGCTTGCACCGCCTGCGAAGTTCAGGGCATGACCAGGGGCAGGCATAACTGCGGTTGTAACAGCTTGTGCCGCAGAAGTATCTGCGCAACCATTAGTTACGATCACCTGGTAACTACCGGGAACAGTAGCGGTATAACTTTGTGCAGTAGCATTGCTGATCGGACTACCATCTTTCAGCCACTGGTATGAGCTTCCGGTAGTAGCATTAAGGCTAACACTGTTGCCCGGGTATAGCGCTGTACTGCCACTCGGGGTAATGCTTACGGTAGAATAGGTATAACCGTACTTGGTGCCCAGGTATTTATTCACCTGCTGAATCTCACATAAAGTCAGTTTACGGTTAAATACCAGCAACTCTGCTATATCGCCGTCAAAGGAGTTATTATCACCATCCCAGCCAATGTAGAATGAAGTCTGGGCATCAGTTGCATGGGTATTGTCGGTTACCGATTGTACCGGGCTGCCGTTATAGTAGATTGTAGAACCATTGGTTACGCCACGGTCATATACAGCAGTCAGTAGTTTGGTTACGCCTACGGCACCCGCATCGTTGATGCCAACATAGTTAGGTACAGAAGTGCCTACAGATACTGCACCATTCGAACTGCCATTGGCAAAAATGGTCATAAAGAAGCGGTCCCAGTTGGCATTGTCATTGCCCCAGAGTCCTTGCTGGGAAACAACATTAGTGCCCTGGCGATATACGGTAAATATAGTTACCGCATTCATTGTTGTTGCACGGATATCCAGGTTGGATACGTTGAATACAGAACCGATCAGATCGCTGGTTCTGGTAAAGTGCATTACCGCTTTGCCATTGATCTGGTTGTTGTTCAGGATAGCCGCAGTCTGGTTGTTGATCTGCACTGCCTGGCGGGCTGCAGGCGACTTATCTTTCCAGGTAGTCACCAGTGCACCGTTGGAAGGGTTAGTGCCCGTGGCATTTACATCAGAGGCGTCCAGCCAGAGTTGCAGGCCATTGGTTACCGGTAAGGTCTGCGCATGCAGTTGCGGACATAGCAGGAGGAGGAGCGATGCCGTAAAAATTCTCTTCATACAAGGGGATTGAAAGTGGATTAATTTTTGCGGTCCAAATATACTCACTTCAATGGGTGAAATGCAAATTATTTCACAAATAAATTTACTTAACAAATTAATAATCAATTAAATAATACATATAAATATATATTATTTAATTTAAATAGTAGTAAAACTACTACAGGTGTATTTTGAAATTTTATTTATGTAAATAATTGAAAAAATAACATAAAAATCTCAGGCGATGGGCCGCTGATGGAGGAAGGCTGGTGGTACTATAATGTCCAAAGGCTCAGAAAATAGTGTTCCGTACTACCTCATTTTGAGCAAACGGGTGTCGCAAGAAATCTCCTGATAAAGTGTAGTCCTATAGTGACATAGCAATATCTCCGCTGCGGGCGATATGATGTGACGCGTAGTGAAGACAAATAGTTTGAGTTAGAGAGAACAGAACATATAGGCGCAAAGGAGTCTGTACTTGCTGTAGCTTATTTTTAGCGCAAAGAATTAAACAATGAATAGCTATATTTACCTTTTATTCTACTTTTGAAATATATAAATACTCAATTTTTTATGTTTAAAGACGTGTATTTGCACATTAGTGACGAGCATAATGACGTGGACCCCGAAGTAATCGCTCCCATTTTATATGACCTTTTTGCTCCGGAATCTGTATCGGACCTGGGTTGCGGTATTGGTAATTTCCTGTATAAATTCAAGGAGTGCGGCGTAAAAAAAGTCTTAGGCATCGACGGAGAGTGGAGCAATAATACATTGCAGAAGCTGAAAGGAGATGACTTGTTACTTAAAAACTTAATGGAAGATCTCCAGGTGAAAGAACGGTTTGATCTCTCGATCAGTTTTGAGTTTGCAGAACATCTTTATGAAAAATACGCTGAAAAAATTGTTGGTGATCTTACCGGTATGTCGGATGTTGTGGTATTCTCTGCCGCTATCCCAGGCCAGGGCGGGCAGAACCATCTGAACGAGCAATGGCCCGACTTTTGGGTTAAGCTGTTTAATGCTAAAGGCTATGATTGCTATGATGTGATCCGTCCATTGATCTGGAATATTCCTGAAGTGAAATTTTGGTATAAACAGAATATGTTCGTGGCCGTAAATACCCGGAATACAACAGAAACAGAACGCTTACTTAACCGTTTTCCCGGGGCTAAGCAGTCTAAGAATGTAATACTCCCCCTGGTGCACCCTGATCTGCTGGAAACCAAGATTACTCGTATCAACAGGCTGGTTCGGATGCTTAAAGGAAAGGCAAGCCTCAGCGAGTATAAGTTGGAAATATCCAAAGTATTTCAGAAGAAATACCGCAGTTAAATTTGTGCCTGTATCCATTGCCATAGCAGACTTGTTCAAAAGTCTGTATTTGTTTTAATGTAGCCAAAATTGTATGATGTATTTAAATAGCCGTAGTCTTAGCGGCTATTTAAATACATCATTGCTTTTAAAAGAATACTGGAGCGAAAGTTCAACGGTATACAATCCCTCAAAATACATTCAGCTTTTGCCCTCCTATGACATTTACCTGGCCTGGGCACACCTGCACAAGCCTAAAAAGCAGAACTGGGGAGGCGGGGAGCTTAAAAGATCTATTGTGCTCTCGTATTGGATTGGCCTGGGACCTGCTTATCGTACACAGGGCAAAAGCCTTACCCTTGCTATGCCTGCAGCTGGATAATGTGCATCAATTTTTCGATCTGTAGCCAATATACTTTTTCCTGGTAGGCCAGCACCATAGAATAATTCGACAACAGAGGCCTATGCCGAGTTAGAACGGAGCAAAATCCGTGATCTGTTGATGCTCCCAATCCAGCTTTTCCGCTACTTCCCAATACAAAACTTCCCGAAGATCGTACCCAGAATATCGCGGTCGATATCAATTTTACCCGTAATAGAGCCTAAGTGCAGTAACGCATCTTTCAGATGGAAGGCCAGCAGATCGCCGCTCAACCCGATCTCCAGACCATGAGTAACCGATTCCAGCGCTTCCTGCGCCCGCATTAGGGCCTCTTTATGGCGGGTATTGGTAATGATCACTGCAGAGTCCGCAAATCCGCCGCGTACCGATTCTAATAATTGTTGCTTCAGCAACTCAAGATGGTAGCCGGTTTTAGCGGAAATATCCATGAGATACATATTACCTTCCTCTTGCACAGCATTAGTCTCTTCGGTAATAGGAGTATCTACTTTATTGCGCAGGCTGAACACGATCTTGCCCTTCAGGCTATCGGCCAGCTCCTGTAATAATCCGGTATCATTATCTTCGTACAAATGCAGGATAACCTGTGCCTGTGCAATTTTCTCTTTAGCCTTACTCACACCAATTGCCTCTACCACGTCTTCTGTTTCGCGCAGACCGGCGGTGTCGATAAAACGGAAAGGAATGCCTTCAATATTCATCACCTCTTCGATAGTATCACGGGTGGTACCGGCAATATTGCTTACAATTGCTCTTTCTTCTTTCAGCAAAGCATTCAGCAGGCTGGATTTACCGGCATTGGGCTTACCGATGATGGCTACGGGTACACCATTCTTGATCGCATTACCATAGGCAAATGAATTAATAAGTTGTCCGGTATGGCGCTGTATATCAGCAATCAATTGCTTGAATGCCGTACGATCTGCAAACTCCACGTCTTCATCAGAGAAGTCCAGTTCGAGTTCGATCAATGCGGTAAATTGTATGAGTTTATCTCTCAGGCCTTGTAATTCGGTACTGATACCCCCGCGCATCTGGCTGAGGGCAACCTGATGAGAGGCCTTGTTTTCTGCTGCAATCAGGTCGGCAACAGCTTCTGCCTGCGCCAGGTCCAGTTTGCCATTCAGGAAAGCCCTTTGCGTAAACTCTCCCGGTGCAGCCAGACGGGCGCCTTTCGCTACGCATAATTCGATGATCTGGTTGAGGACGAACAAAGATCCGTGTCCGCTGATCTCTACCGTATCTTCCCCCGTATAGCTCTTGCCGCCCAGGAACAGTCCGATCACGACCTCATCCACAATCTCCCCATCCGGACGTATAATCGTGCCGAAATGCAGGGTATGCGTAGCCTGCTTGCTGAGGTCTTTGCCTTTAAATAAAGCATTGGCCACAGGCACAGCCTGGTCTCCGGAAAGACGGATGACGCCGATGGCCCCGGCGGCTGGGGCAGTAGCCAGGGCTACTATGGTATCCTGATACATCATGTGTTTATCTTTAAAGTTCAAACTGCAGTCCGGCAACCCAATAGCGCTGTGGCATAGGTCTTTGCGCAATGACTACATAAGCCGTATTCCACAGGTTCTGTACCTGCAGGCTGGCCTGCATTTTTACAGCACCTGCCGTAAAGGTATATAAAGCCTGTACATTGCCCAGGTTATAGGGCAGGGTATACAGCGATTCATCCGTAGTAATAAAGCGGTAACCGGTATATGTGTGGTTGTAATTTACAAACAACTGTTTCCAGTGCAGGCCTATATTGATCTGTCCGTTATATCGTGGGGTATAAGGGATCTGTTTGCCAATACTGTTATCATTAGGCATATCACTCTTTTCTGTAGTAGAGAGTACATATGCCGTACGCAGGCCCAGTTGCAGCTGCAGCGGTTTGCTCAGTTGCAGGCGCAGGGTGTTATGCGTTTCTATACCGCGGTTATGCACCTCGGCAATGTTATGCGGAGTCCAGATGGCGCCACCCAGCCAGTATATCCAGTCCTTGATATGGCGGTTGAAATAGTTGGCCTGCTGGTCAAACTGTATCGTTCCTTTGGTATTGTCCCAGTGTAGAGTATAGGCCAGCTCGCGGTTCCAGCCCTGTTCCGGTTTTAACTGTTCATTGCCTCCCGGAAAGTTATAGAGTTCGTTCAGGGTAGGCAAGCGGTATGTCTTCTGCAGGGTAGCATCCCATGACCATTGCCAGCGTGCATTTCGCACCAGTGCATAATGTACTCCTATACCCGGTAGTAAGGGGAAGGCTGTACCCATATTCCATTCCTGGCGCAGATTGGCCTGTATACCCAGACGCTCATTGCCACTCAGGTACTTGTATGCAGCGGCCAGTGCCGGTCTTTGTTGTTGTTGCCGTTCATTGCCCGGCAGGTGTATGGTCGCATATTGAAAGGGTAACATGACCAGGATGGTATGCGTGGCCTTTGTGCCGCTGATATGAAAATTATTTTTCCAGCCCAGTTCCTGGTAATACTGATATACTGTATTACGGTTATCCATCAGGAAGGAGGAGTCTGTATAATGCAGGTCCTCTTTATTCAGGGAGAATTTAGCGTAGAAGGTGTTCTGGCGATGCAGTTTTTCCCAGTGCAGTAAAGTGCGTAAAGAAGCGTCCCTTTGCACTTTGGCCGAAAAGTCTTCGAACATGGCTTTGGGTATCTCGCGATAATAACGCTGGTACCATACATCAGCACTGATGTGCTGTGTCGGATCTATCTTATATGTTGCAGAGAGGATACTACCAAAGGCTTTTAACCCGGCATTGCTGGTGTGTACCGCCGCTCCGTCCAGGTCGGTATAGGGAAAATTGTTATTAGCCAGCTGACCGAATGCATTCCATTTGATCAGCCATTTTTTAGGCTGCAGAATGATCTGAGTATTGATTTCTTTACGGCCATAGCTACCGGCTCCCAGGCCTATACGATAGTGATTGCCTTTTGCATATTCCGATTGCTGCTCCAGGAGCAGTGATCCGCCTACGTTTCCGCTGCCCAGCATAGCGGCATTGCTGCCATATTGCAGGCTTACTTTATCAAACAGTCCGGTTTGGAGCATCGACACATCCGATACACCCAGTGCCGGATTCAGGATGGGTATACCTTTCCAGAGTACTGCCGACTGGGCCGAAGAGGCCCCGCGGAAGGATAGGGTAGCCATGCTGTTGATGCCATACGATTTGACAAACACGGTGCTTTGCTGTGCCAGCAGTGTGGCCAGTGAGAGCTGCTGGTATTGCAGCAGGGTTATGCTGTCTATACTGATGCGGGTCTGTCCGGTTTGGAAAGTACTTTTCACATCCTGCTGGTATACCTTACGTTGTTCGGTAACAGACACGTCTTTCAGGGTGTCTTTAAATGCTTGACCCATCGCTTGCGGGGCGATGGGCAGCAGGCAGCAGAGTGCCAGAAGGTATGTATATATTTTTTTCAGACTAAGCAGTTTTGCCATTGGCCGGGAGCTGATCGGCTTTCGATTTGCCGAAGATCATTTTGAACAGCACTGGTACCGTAGTGACCAGGACCATACCCAGTACGATGTACTCGAGATTACGTTCTACCCATGGATTGCGACCCAGAAAGTAACCAACAGTTACGAGCAGGCCCACCCAGATCACGGCACCGATCACATTGTACAGCATAAACTTTTTATAATTCATACCTACAACACCGGCTACAATTGGCGCAAAGGTACGAACAATAGGGAGGAAACGGGCAAGGATAATGGCACCGCCGCCTTTACGCTCATAAAAATCTTTGGCCTGTATAATATGTTTCTTTTTGAAGTACCAGGTGTCCTTTCTTTCGAAGAGATATTTACCCGATTTACGGCCGAACCAGTATCCGACCATATTGCCCAGTACGGCTGCAAGTATGATCATCAGTTCCCAGAAAACCATATTCTGTATATGGTTGTCGAATGGAGTCAGGGCTTCCGGTTTTGCAATAATCGTACCGGTAATAAACAGGAGGAAATCGCCGGGAAGAATAAAACCCAATAACAGTCCTGTCTCGGCAAATACAATTGCTAAAACAATATAGTATCCACCGTGGTCAATAATCCAGTTGGGGTCGGTAAGATTATGCAGAAAATCGAGAATTGCGTCCATGAGCCTTATGAGTAGGGTTTATCCGGCGCAAAAGTAACGAAATATAATGGCCTAATTGCTTAAGGAAACCTTAAATCATAAATCAGGCACGGAGCGGATTGCGTCGGCGCAGCCAGATGTATTGACGCATATTGAGGATGAAGGCCATTATCATGTAGATAATCAGTGGAGAACCCAGTGTTAAAAAAGAGATGTAAATAAACCATAAACGGATCTTGCCAGAGGCGATGCCCATTTTTTCGCCCAGCTTGGTGCATACACCGAAAGCCTGGTATTCTACAAAACTCCTTAATCTTATAATCGGGTTTTTCATGATGCTGCTTGATTAAAATAAAAAATCTTCCCTAAAATTAATATTTATTCAGGAAAGATTTTTATGGAAATTAAGCTTTAGCTTTTGCTTTAGCATTTCTAGCTTTTTTCGGACGGTTAACTCCAAATGTACCATTTGAAATTTTACCTCTTTTAGAACGGTTGTCACCTCTGCCCATGGTAATAAATTTTAATCGTTAATGAAATTTGTGCAAATGTATAAAAAAAAGGTGATACAGAAAAAGTATGTTGGCATTCTTCTTCAGCCTGCGATATACTTGCTATGAAATGCAACATGCGAAAAACTCCAAAAAGCTTTTCGCATGTTACGTATGTAAATGGGTAAGATTATTTCTTCTTACCACCGATTTTTGTTGCGAATTCTTTACCCGCTTTGAACTTAGGAACTTTGCGAGCTTTGATTTTGATAACTGCACCGGTTTGTGGGTTACGGCCGTTACGAGCAGAACGTTCTGATACAGAGAAAGTACCGAAACCTACTAAAGTAACTTTATCGCCACCTTTTAACGCACTGATTACGCTGCTTGTAAAAGAATCTAAAGCTTCGTTGGCTTGCACTTTAGTGATTCCAGCGTCTTTGGAGATTTTGTCGATTAATTCTGCTTTGTTCATAATCTTTTATGTTTTTTAAATGATGAAAATTTTGTTGTTGTTAATAGCAAATATAGACTATATTTCTTCATAACCAAATTTATTTTATATTTTTTTGTTAATTAAAACCCTTGCTAGGATTGATTATGCTGGTATAGTTTATTTTTATATATGTAAAATTGGCCTCTTTTTGTCATCACGGAAAAACCTATCTTTGCAGCAATGAAATCATTTGAAGTACCCCTGCATTACAGAAGTCCGATCATCACTTCCATTAAAGCACATCGCAAAGGCCTGGATAAATTAAAGAAAGATTTTGCGCCCAGTATACTCAAGCTGAATAAACTGGAGATTATCCTTGCCCGCCACTTTGGCTTTTGTTATGGGGTGGAGAATGCGATTGAGATTGCGTTTAAGGCTATTCATGATAATGTGGGTAAGCGTATATTCCTGCTCAGCGAAATGATCCATAACCCGCAGGTGAATGCTGATCTGCTCGCAGAAGGGCTGCAGTTTATCATGGATACCAAAGGTAACCAGCTGATTTCCTGGGATGAATTGCATAAAGATGATATCGTGATTGTACCGGCATTCGGCACCACGCTTGAAATAGAGGCGATTCTGAAAGAAAAAGGAATCGAACCAACCCTGTATAATACGACCTGTCCTTTTGTAGAAAAGGTATGGAATCGCTCCGAGAAAATTGGTAATGAGGGCTACACTATTGTGGTGCATGGCAAGCCGAATCATGAAGAGACCAGGGCAACCTTCTCTCATAGCAAAGCCAATACACCAACCATAGTGGTGAAGGATATGAACCAGACAAAGCGACTGGCGCAATACATAACCGGAGCCTTACCGGAGGAGCAGTTTTATGAAGAGTTTAAAGGACAATATTCAAACGGCTTTGAAGTAGCAAAAGATCTGAGCCGTATCGGAGTGGTGAACCAGACTACCATGCTGGCCAGCGATACACAAGGTATTGCAGAATACCTGAAACAAACCATTAAAACGCATTACCAGCTGGATGACGATCTGCTGAAAAACCATTTTGCCGATACACGGGATACTCTCTGCTATGCTACCAATGACAATCAGAATGCGGTTACGGAAATGCTGCAGCATGAGGCTGATATTGCCCTGGTAATTGGTGGATACAATTCCAGCAATACCTCTCATCTTGTAGAGCTCTGCCAGGAGGTATTACCGACCTATTTTATCAATAATGAAACCTGCCTGATTGACGAGGAGCATATCCGTCACTTCGTATTATCAGATAAGCAGGAGCATACAACTGCAGATTATACAATGGGTAAAAATCCGTTAAGGGTAATGATCACTTCAGGAGCGAGTTGTCCGGATGCTCAGGTAGAAAATGTAATCCGCAGACTGGTCTCTTTATTTGACCAGGAGAGTGCACTGGAGGCAGCCATGCAGGAATATGCTTAATTGTACAGAATCAAAGGAATTGATTACCTGCATTTAGCAAGCAATACCCAATATTACTCTTTTGGTTCCCGACTTTGTCAACCGAGCCAATGATTTTCTTGACGCCGGATTTATAAGGCCATTCTAAGCGATCTGTTTTGTACGGATCGCTTGTTGTTTTCATCACAGCGATAGTCATTTTGGTTGGAGATGCGATCGCTGAGCAGCGAACGGACCATACGTTAAGCTCAGACGATCAAAGCACGCAACGGTACAAAATGCCGGTGCCTAGCAATCGCCTTGATGAAAACAGGCACTTTTGGTCCTTTTGTTGCCGGACAAAAGGACGTACATATGGTTACCAAGATCAGTAGATAAACATAGATGATTTTATAAAAGATCGGGACTATTAGTCCCGATCTTTTATGGAGCAATTTTACGGATCACCGCAATCGTAAGCCTGCTTACACAGATCAGTTTATCCTGTTCATCCAGAATCCTGATATCCCATACCTGCGTACTGCCCCCGATGTGCAGCGGCCTTGCCGTAGCATACACGGTACCATCTCTTTTGCCTTTTATGTGGTTACAGTTCAGCTCCAGGCCTACACAGTTTTGCTTTTCTTTATTGATACAGAGCCAGCCGGCTACGCTGCCTACAGTCTCTGCCAGGGCAGCAGAAGCGCCGCCATGCAGCAATCCCATAGGTTGGTGCGTGGTATGATTAACCGGCATACTGGCCGTTATGTAATCAGCTCCGATATCGGTAAAAATCATGTTGAGGTGAGCGCCCAGAGTGTTTCGGGACATCTCGTTTACAGCCTCTAGAGTAGGTATGCCATCATGCCAGATCATATTGCGATTATTTGAATTTTAGACTTTTTTGAAATAAAGTGCCCTTTTTTGGATACTTTTTGGGAAATTGCAGCAAATTTACAAATGAGTTTCATTTCCTATCAATAAAGATTCTTTAAAACAGACCATAAAAATAATGAAAACGATTCTAGTAGCCGGTGCAGGAAAATCATCATCCTATCTGATAGATTATTTGTTGAAGAATGCACGGCAGGAATGGAGAGTAGTGGTAATGGACGCTTCTGCTGAGGCTATCGCGGAAAAACTCAACAATCACCCCAAAGGTGTTGCAGCGGCAATAGATGTACACAATAATGAGCAGAGAGAGGCATTGGTAGCCGGTTCCGACCTGGTGATATCCATGCTGCCCCCAAGTCTGCATTTTCTTCTGGCGCAGGATTGCCTTAAATATAAAAAACACCTCATTACCTCTTCATACGTTTCTCCGGAAATTAAAGCCATGGATGAGGCCGTAAAAGAAGCCGGTCTGCTGTTTATGTGTGAGATGGGACTGGACCCGGGTATTGACCATATGTCCGCGATGCAGATCATTCACAGCATTCAGAAAATTGCAGGAGATATCAAAAGTTTTAAAAGTTTCTGCGGTGGATTAGTTGCTCCGGAAAGCGATGATAACCCTTGGCATTACAAGATCAGCTGGAACCCGCGTAATGTAGTGCTGGCAGGTAAGGCCGGTGCCGAATGGATGGAAAACGGTAAGGTGCAGAAGATGGACTATGATCAGCTGTATGTCAATAATAAAAAGATTAAAGTAGAAGGGCTGGGTACCTTAAGTTACTATCCCAACCGCGATTCTCTCAAATATGTAGATTTGTATGACCTGAGTGAGGTCAGCACTTTTATGAGAGCAACTTTACGTCATCCTGCATTCTCTAAAGCCTGGAGCTTTGTGATCAAGATGGGACTGACTACAGAAGAAGATGCTTTCGATACTTCAGGAAAGTCTTATGCAGACTGGATCTCCTTCAAAACAGACCTCCCGATTACAGACAATTTCAAAATAGCTGTTGCTGAAAAATACGGTATCGATGATAAGGTATTGAAAGCGCTGGAATGGCTGGATATGTTTGATACCAAAAAGCAGATTAAACGCCAGGGGCTGTTCAGCTCTGCCGATATTATACAGGATGTACTGGAAGATAAATGGAACCTGCATGTTCTGGATAAGGACATGGTGGTAATGCAGCACCAGGTTGCATATGAGCGTAAAGGTGTTCCGGTATTGCTGACATCTAACCTCGTAGTGAAGGGCGAAAACCGTTTGTTCAGTGCGATGGCGAAGACTGTGGGTCTGCCTATGGCGATACTGGCTAAACGCATTATCCAGGACGGACTGCCTTCAAAGTACCTTACTGGTGTGCATATACCGGTTATGCCGGAAGTATATGTGCCTATACTGAAGGAACTGAAGAAGTGCGGTGTAGAATTTATGGAAATTGTTGATTAAGAAATACCAATTATAGAAAAGGCCTGTACATAGTACAGGCCTTTTTCATGTCCATAAGAACGAGTAATATTATAATTGTTTCAGCGCTGCAATAGTCGCAATCGGATCTGCGGCATTAAATACAGTGTTGCCTGCAACCAGTACATCTGCACCGGCATCAATAATTGTTTTAGCATTGTTCAGCGTTACACCACCGTCGATTTCGATCAGGGCATTGCTGTTGCTATCATTGATCAGCTGGCGTAATTGCTGGATTTTTTTCAGGGTCTGAGGAATAAACTGCTGACCGCCGAATCCCGGGTTTACACTCATCAGGCATACCAGGTCCAGTTCTTCAATAACATCATTCAGCAGGTGAATAGGGGTGTGCGGATTTACAGCAACACCGGCTTTCATACCCTCTGCTTTAATGGTTTGAATAGTTCTGTGTAAATGAGTACTGGCTTCGATATGTACTGTCAGGTTGTGTGCACCGGCAGCAGCAAATGCTTGTACATATTTTTCCGGTTCCACGATCATCAGGTGTACGTCCAGGGTCTTTTTAGCCTGTCTGCTGATCGCACTGATCACGGGCAGTCCAAAGCTGATATTAGGTACAAAACGGCCGTCCATAACGTCCAGGTGGAACCAGTCTGCTGCAGAGCTGTTCACCATATCTACGTCTTTGCCTAACTGAAGGAAATCTGCCGATAAGATCGAAGGTGCTATTAAAGCCATTGTGTATGTTGGATTTGATGGTTTGTAATAGCCTGCAAAGGTACAGCTTATTTCGGGGAATGAAATCAAAATTCAATAAGTACTTTCTCTATACCCTGAGCGATTTTAATATGGTGGATAACTATGTTGATATAATGTTTATTTTATGTGTATAATGGTATAAATATGTTAAAAAGAGCGGTAGTGCAGTTGATAACCTTACTTTTATGTGCATAAGATGAGCACCTACGATTGGAAAATTAAACTTCCTTTAAAGCGGTTTTATTAGCGATTTTGAACTTACCTTCGCTATCCCAAAAATGAAAAGGTACTCCTCTTAGTATACCTGAAAAAAACACTTAGGCCATATGGATGTGAACGTTAAAAAGAATCTGAATCCCGGAAGAAAGTCAAAAGCCACAACAGATCCGTCTGCTATTTACGGTAAGGTCCCACCACAGGCGCGCGAGATCGAAGAAGCCGTACTAGGAGCCATTCTGCTGGAGAAAGACAAGCTTTCGGATGTGATGGAGATCCTGCCTAAACCGGATTGCTTTTATGTAAATGCGCACCAGATTATCTATGCCTCCATACAGCGGTTACAGGATAAAAAATCCGAGATCGACTTGCTGACGGTAATGGAAGAATTGCGCCGTACCGGCGAACTGGAACTGATTGGTGGTGCATACCAGCTGACGAAAATCACGCAGTCAGTTGTAACCAGCTCTCACGTGATATCGCATGCCCGTATTGTAATGCAGAAATACATTCAGCGTGAGCTGATCCGCATTGCAGGCGATATTGTTGCGGATTCATACGAAGATAAGACGGATGTGTTTGAACTGCTGGATAAAGCAGAGCAAGACCTGTTCGATATTGGGAACAGCTACCTGAAAAAAGATTCTGAATCGATCAAAGATATCCTGGTACGTACGCTGGATGAGATCGAAGAAGCCCGTAAAAAGAAAGATGATCTTACCGGTGTACCGACCGGCTTCCCTTCACTGGATGAAATTACCGGTGGCTGGCAGAAAACGGACCTTATCATTCTTGCCGCCCGTCCCGCTGTGGGTAAAACGGCATTTGCGCTCAATCTGGCGGTAAATGCGGCGCTAAGTCCTGAGCCTAAGGGTGTTGCTGTATTCTCGTTGGAGATGGGCAATACGCAGCTCGTAAAGCGTTTGCTGAGTATGGTAACAGAAGTGAAGTTGGAGAGCATCAGCCGGGGTAAAATGGAAGACTATGAAATGGTACAACTTACCGAGCGTATGGATCGCCTGGTAAAAGCACCTTTATTCCTTGATGACCAGGCAGGTCTTAATATCTTTGAGTTGAGGGCAAAGTGCCGTCGTCTCAAAGTGAAGCATGACATTCAGCTGGTTATCATTGACTATTTACAACTGATGCATGGTACCGGCGATGGTGGTAACCGTGAGCAGGAGATCTCCAAAATATCGCGAGAGCTGAAAGGGCTAGCCAAGGAGCTGAGTATTCCGATCATTGCCCTGTCTCAGTTAAGCCGTGCGGTAGAAACGCGTTCCGGTGATAAGGGTAAGATCCCGCAGCTGAGTGACCTTAGGGAATCCGGCGCGATTGAGCAAGATGCCGATATGGTAATGTTCATCTATCGTCCGGAATACCACGGTATCAGTAATGATGAGCATGGCGAAACCGTAAAAGGAGAAACACATATCAATATAGCCAAGCACCGTAATGGTCGCCTGGATAGTGTAAAACTGGTTGCCCAGCTGGAATACCAGAAATTTGTGGAATTGCAGGGTGAGCAGGAATGGGGAGGCAATAGTGGCTCTTCGTTCACAGGCATACAAAATGCGGACGATTTCGGCAACAGTGGTGTATATACACAGGGTGGTGCAGATAGCGGCGGATTTAAGACCTTACAGTCCAAAGCCAATAACTTTGTAGACTTTGATGATGAGGATCAAATGGGAGGAAACCAGTTTAAAGGTTTCAAACCACCTCCGGATGACGGTGACGTTCCCTTCTAAACTTATTTTCAATTTATAAAAACTGAGTATCCACTTAAAGGAAACAAAATTTAGCGTTATATTTTAGTTGCCTAATTATAGTTATTTGCTACCTTTCGCCTTGATGAAAACAAAGGCATTTTTGTTCCTTTTGTTGCCGGACAAAAGGACGAATAAAATAGTTGACTACATGCGGATACTCTATAATAAATAAAGCAGGACCTTAAGTCCTGCTTTATTTATTATAGAGTATATTATCTCTTCGGGCAACTTTTGCACCGTTTGCCTCTTTTATATTTCTTACAACATTTTTTCAGTTCGCATTGTCGGATACAGGAGCAGAAAAATCTTTCCGGCTTTTGTGCTTCCTGTGCTACCAAGAATGCTTCTTTTCCTTGCACAGCAGATCGTTCGGGCAGCATAATAATGATAAAATAATGCGTTAATAATATGATACAAAGGTAATAAATAAAGGCGTTCATATATGAACGCCTTTACTAATGTATCTATAAAATTGTTTGCAATTTTATTATCTTTTGTTTGGACCACCAGGACCACGACGGTTGTTGTTAGCACCACCACCGGTGTTACCACCACGACGGTTACCCGCTGTAGCTTTTTTACCATCTTTGTTTGCTTCTTCTTCATCCAGATCCAGACCACGCAGACGCTCAGCAACTTCAACTTCTTGCTCTTGATCGTCTACTTCTTTGTTTTGTGCTCTTTCTTCCAGACCTTCCATGATAGCAGCAGTCAGGTAGTTAGTGATGATCGCGATAGATTTAGTAGCATCATCGTTAGATGGAACTGCGAAATCTACTTTAGTAGGATCACTGTTAGTATCAACCATAGCGAAGGTAGTGATACCTAAACGCTTAGCTTCAGATAAAGCGATGTGTTCGTGACTGATGTCAACGATGAACAGAGCAGCAGGAGTACGACCCATTTGAGAGATACCACCCAGTACTTTTTCCATTTTATCTTTGCTACGAGTTAAAGTCAGACGCTCTTTTTTAGTTACGCTATCCAGCGTACCGTCGTTTAACATTTTCTCGATAGATTGCATTTTCTTAACGCTCTTACGAATAGTTTGGAAGTTGGTCAGCATACCACCTAACCATCTTTCTGTAACGAAAGGCATGTTTACTTTAGCAGCTGCTTCAGAAACGATTTCTTTAGCTTGCTTTTTAGTAGCTACAAACATGATTTTCTTACCGCTTTTCGCGATTTGTTTCAGTGCTGCAGCTGACTCTTGTAAACCTTCGATTGTTCTGTTCAGGTCAATGATATGGATACCATTCTTCTCGTTGAAGATGTATGGTAACATTTTCGGGTTCCATTTCTTTCTTTGGTGACCAAAGTGAACGCCCGCTTCCAATAACTGCTGATGTAATGATTTATTTTCTTCCATTGTTGGAATATATTAAGTATTGTTTTGAAAAAAATTTTACTATGCACACTCCATAAGTAATGAAGTGTAATATGCGAATTAACGTTTAGAGAACTGGAAGCTACGGCGTGCTTTACGTTTACCGAATTTCTTACGCTCAACAGCACGTGGATCGCGGTGTAATAAACCTTCTTTCTTCAGGGAAGGACGATATTCAGCATTGATTTCGCACAGAGCGCGGGCAATCGCTAATTTAATCGCTTCAGCCTGACCTTTTGGACCACCGCCTTTAACGTTTACTACAACGTCAAATTTGTCAGCACCTTCAATAGTTTTGAATGGCAGTTCTACTTGATTCTGTAAGTAGATTAATGGGAAATAGTTAGTATATTCCTTGTCGTTTACTTTGATAGCACCTGAACCCTTGCTGATATATACGCGGGCTACAGCTTCTTTACGACGACCAATTGCATTTGTTTGCTTTTCCATTTATATTATAATATTTTGAATTCTCAGAGAGAAATATATTAGTATTTGAATTCTTTTGGTTGTTGTGCCGCGTGCGGATGTTGTGCACCTTCGTAAACAAACAGTTTCTTGATCATAGCACGACCTAATTTGTTTTTAGGTAACATACCTTTTACACCGCGCTCAATAACAGCGTTAGGACGACGGGATAATAAGTTTTTAGCTAATTCGTGTTTCTGACCATTAGGGTAACCAGAGTAAGTTTGATAATCTTTCTGATCCAGTTTTTTACCGGTCATAACGATTTTAGAAGAGTTTGTAACGATTACATAATCGCCACAGTCGAAGTGTGGAGTAAAATACGCTTTGTTTTTACCGCGTAATACAGCAGCTACTTTAGAGCAAAAACGGCCTAATGTTTGATTAGTTGCATCAGCAACGAACCAATCGCGTTTTACGATTTTCTCATTTGCAGACTGTGTTCTGTAGCTCAATTGATTTAGAGACATTTGTTTCTGTTTTAAAATTATAATTGATACTTAAGCAAGCTATGCCGGAGCATTTACTTGCAAACGGAGCGCAAAGGTACATCGACTATATTATTTTACCAATATTTTTATTACTTATTTTTAAGATACTGCTGTAACTTATTGATTATCAATTATAAAAATGAATTTATTTTTTAGAAGCACTATGATTTTCAGTGTTTGCAAGGCTTTGCGGGCATACAATCCGGCATATGCAGTATCCATAAAGGGACAGCCATGTGGCTGTCCCGTGCAAAACTACAATAGTAAACATAGAGCGTTGTGCAAAGCTACTATAGATACTTAGTGATCATTATTCCATAAAGGAATATAAATTGCCCGTGAGGGAATATTGACTTAATGGATAACCATGCTGCAGGCGGCAAAGGAATTTATATCTGTATCCGTGGCGTTACACATATAATAATAGCGGTGGCCAAAGGTCACCGCTATTATTATATATAGGATTATAAATGTTTATTTAAGAAACCATAACCAATTCCCTTGCATTACTCAGTGCTGCTTCAGAAGGCTCTTCCCCGCCAATCATTTGTGCGATCAGGCGTATGCGCTCCTCTGTGTTCAGTGCACGTACACGGGTTTTGACCTTGCCTTCTTCCATTTGTTTGTAGACATAGAAGTGCAGGTGTCCTTTACCCGCTACCTGAGGCTGATGCGTAATACACATTACCTGGTGGTAAGCCCCCAGAGAACGTAACAATACGCCCACTTGTTTAGCTGCCTCGCCGGAAATACCGGTATCCACCTCATCAAAGATCAGGGTAGGGAGCTGGAGGGCTTTTGCCGTAAGGGTTTTGATGCTGAGCATAATACGGCTCAGTTCCCCGCCGGATGCAGCTTTCTGCACCGGGGCAAATTTGCCGCTCTTATTGGCATCCAGTAAATACTGGATACGATCCTTACCATGTGGTGTAAAATGATCTGCCGGCTCCAGTACAATCTGCAATACTGCATTAGGCATGCCAATGAGTTGCAATAACTGGTTAATGTCTGCAGCAAAACTGCCCGCTTTAGCCATTCTTTGTTCCAGCAATTGCGATGCCTGCTCATTTAAGGCTGTTTCTGCCTGTTCCAGTTCAGCTTTCAATTGCGACAGGGTAGTGTCGGCATTCTGCTGCTGTGCAATGGTCATGGCCAGTTGCTGGTGTATATTGCGTAAAGCATTGGTCTCGCTAACACCATGTTTTTTCAGCAGGCGGTTACCCAGGTCTGAACGGGTCTGCATTTCCGTCAGTTGTTCCGGATCCAGGTCTACGCTCTCTTGCAGGTGCGATAATTCCTGTGCAATATCTTTCAATTCTTCGTAAGCGCTGTTCAACCTTCCTGCAAGCGATTCCGCAGCAGGAAATACGGCACTTAACTGCTGTATCTGTTGTGCTACACGGCGCAATTCTGTATTGACGGGCTGTTCCCCTTCAGAGAGGATGATGCAGCTTTCGGTCAGTGTATTGCGGATCAGTTCTGCATTACTCAGTTGTTTCAGTTGTACTTCCAGGTCTTCCAGTTCATTTTCCTGGAAGTTTGCCGCCTCCAGCTCCTCAAAGAGAAATTGGTTGTAATCGGCTTCTTTCTGCCAGGATACCTGTTCCTGTTCTATTTGCTGTACCCTGCGCTGTAATGCTTTAAATGTATTATAGGCATTGCGGTAAGCATCCGCTAGTTCCTGTGTTTCGGCCACTGCATCCAGCGCTTCATACATAAACTGGCTGTCATCCAGAGAACGGTTGTCGAACTGGCGATGCAGGTCTACGAGTGTAGAAGTCAGTTCATTCAGCACGGAAAGCGTAACCGGCGTGTCGTTTACAAAAGCACGCGATTTACCGGAGGTACTGATTTCACGGCGAATGATGGTCTGTGCTTCCGCATCCAGTTCATGTTCCTGTAATAACTGGTTGAAGGTTTTCAGCTTTGCCGTATCGAAATGGGCTTCTACTACACACTTCTCCGATGCGTTGATCAGCACAGAAGTATCAGCACGCTCACCCAGTATGAGCGAGAGGGCACCCAGTATGATAGACTTACCGGCACCTGTCTCTCCTGTGATCACGTTCAGGTGTTCATCAAACGTAATCGTGAGTTCATCTATAATCGCATAATTCCTGATCAGTAATTTCTGTAACACGGCTTGCTGCTGAATTATTTTTTAGGTAATAAGATTTCTGCCATCATACATCTTGCGCTGCCACCGCCGTTTTGCTCGATAGTATACAGGGGCACATGTATAATGGGGTTAAAGTTTTCGATTGCACTTACCTGCTCCGGGCTCAGCGATTCATATGCCTGGGTAGACATCACCAGGAATTTCTCACCGGCGGTATTCTCTACCTGCAGCATATTGCCTGCAAAGTGATTCATCTGGTCGTAGCTGATGGTGATAATTGTTTTGCCACTGTTTTCCAGGGCTTCACGCACACCCTCACGCTGCGCTTCAGGGATACAGTCCAGGCAGATAACCGCATAACGATCACCCACACACATCATTACATTGGTATGATAAATGTCTTTTCCATGCTCGTCCTTCGCTTCAAAGATCACCGGTTCGTAGCCCATCTCTTCGCAGAATTCCTTAAACAGGTTTTTATCTGTACGCGGAGATATATTGGCATAGGCAATCTTCTGCTTGCGATCCAGTATAATACTGCCTGTACCTTCCAGGAAGATGTCCTGTGCTTCGTTTTTGGTCAGGTCTATAGTATTGTCGATATTATAGCGGGAACGGATTGCATCCATTATCGATTCTTTGCGCTCCAGTCTGCGGTTTTCGGCAAACATAGGGTAGAGTACAATGGTACTGTTTTTATGAAAACTGATCCAGTTATTCGGGAATATACTGTCTGGTGTATGAGGCTCTTCGGTGTCCTGCACTACCAATACATCAATATGATTATCGCGCAGGGCCTGCACGAAATGGTCAAATTCCTGCAACGCTTTTTCCTGTACATTGCTTTGGTCGCCCGCTACCTGGAAGGCATTATTCACCGCCGTCTCGGCATTAAAACCAAAGCGGGAAGGGCGTACCATCAATAAAGCATAATTACTCATGATCTATGTGGTTTATGTTTAATCGTTATCTCTTAATAATGGCATGCTCATACAGTGGAATCCACCACGTGCTCTGGACAGCTCGGCAGATGGCATCAGTACCAGTGTATCTGTAATATCTTTGGTATCGATTTTGCCCGCTTCCAGTTCACGGATCAGGTCCTCTACTTTTACAGTTTTGAACCCTGCGGCTTCAAATGCCTCTACTGTTTTATCATTACGGTCATAACCCAGTACCACCCCTTCTTTGATGGCTAGTAGGTTACAGCTGTCTGTCCATTGCTCACGCACATCGTACGGGAACTCATCATTACCGGATAAGATGATTTTTACTTCTTTTTCTTTACAGCCCAGATCTTTGGTGCTGATGTCGATCAGTAACTCTTCCAGGCTTTCAAAATAAACCGGTTTATCAACGTTTTTACTGTTGAACTGGATGATTTTAAGTTTATCATCTTTGGATTTCTGCACAATACCCAAAGTCTTCTGAATGCTGTCTCCGTCCAGGTGTTTCACCGATTTGTCGGAGAAGATACCCAGCATTACCCATACATTCTTTTTAACCTGTGTAAATACCGTATCGATATGCATATAATCGCGCTTGCGCGGGATTTTTACAATCGTGATTTTCTTAACCACTTTACGGTCAAACAGTACTTTGATTGTCTGATAAGCCGCATCCCAGCTGGTACGCTCACTTACGCCGACCAGGAGGTGGTCTTTGCTCACTACCATAACGTCACCACCTTCCAGGGTTACTTTATGGTCTTCTGCTTCTTTAGGTAACAGGAAGTGATGCTGCAGATCGGGCAGTTCAATGATATTATTTTTGTATGCTGCAAAAAACGGGTGGTTGAAGAAGATGTATTTGGACAATAATGCTTCTCTGGTACGCGCTTTCTTTGCCGGCTTATTCAGCAGGATAAACTCATTTATTGTGATACCGATATCACGGGTAAAGATGAAGTTCGGAATCGGAGGGAAGATCATTTCATTTTCGTTGTGTGTACCGCTGATGAAGATCTTAGCCAGTTGATCCGGCTCATAGCCCAATAATCTCTGCTGTGTTTCGTAACTACAGTTTTCAATGGCACAAACCGAGGCGATCAGTTTGATACGGATATGTTCCTGCTCCAGGATCTGGCTCAGTAATAATTGTAATTCTATTACTTTGTCCGATGCGTGGAAGTCTTTATGACCTGGCTTGTAGAAATTGCGTTTATTTTTAGGATCGTCAATTTTGCTCAGTTTGCCTTTGATTTTCTCTGGATCCAGGAAGTATAAAAGTAACTTGGTATAGTAATCGTATTCTTTTCTGCGAATAGTGTCTAAGTGCACAATGTCTTCGAACAACCAATCCTGTGCTTTTGATGGAACAACTTTTCCGAGACCACTGTCAGGGCTGTGTACCAGCAGGCGTTTTAAAGTTCCGGTTTCTGAAGATACATTGATTTCTTTCTGTTTAATTTTCGACATAAAATGTTTAGATTGCTGAATCCCCGCAAGTTAATCAATTTTTGTGAATGCCCGAAAGGCTTCGGATTTATGCTGAAATTCCCTTGTATAATCCTGGGTTTTGTGTCTCAGATTTGATTTTAAATGTTACATTTGAGATCAGATTAAAAAAAATAACACCTTGTCTATATTTTCCAAACCGAATAAGCCTTTGCTGGCAGCTGAAGAGGCAGAAAGTGTGGTGCAGGCCATAAGGGATACTGAAAAGCGTACCTCAGGAGAGTTACGTGTATATATTGAGTCGTTTTGCAGCTTTGTAGATGCCGCAGACCGTGCCTGGGAAGTCTTTTCTGAATTGCAGATGCACCAGACCCAGGAGCGCAATGCCGTACTGGTATACCTGGCCCTGAAAGACCGGCAGGCGGCAATTGTGGGCGATGAAGGTATACACCAGAAAGTAGGTAAAGAGGAATACTGGAAAGCCGAACTGGATACACTGCGCAGGTTTTGTGCAGAGGGTAGAGTGGCCGAGGGACTGGTCACCGTAGTCAAAGAAATCGGATCAGCGTTGGTGCAGCATTTTCCTGCTGTTCCGGGAGATGATAAAAATGAAATTCCGGACGATATCGTATTCGGACATTAAAACTGAAGCAAGAAGCATAATGAATTATTTACCTATACTGAAACGCAGCCTTCTGAGGATCTGTATTGTTTTACTTTGCTGGCTGCCGCTTTTCGCACAGGCACAGTCAGATAAGGATTTTCCGGCCAAACCTAATCCCCCGAGATTGGTGAATGATCTGGCAGGTGTTCTGAGCACTGAAGACCTCAATAAGCTGGAGGCCAAGCTGGACAGCTTTGATAAGGCAACCTCTACACAAATTGCAATCGTGCTGATCCGGAGTACCGGTCAGTATGATATTTCTCAATACGCTATAGAACTGGGCAATCGCTGGGGCATTGGCCGTAAAGGAAAAGATAATGGAGCGCTGATACTGGCAGCAATCAGTGACCGTAAGCTAAATATCTCAACGGGCTACGGACTGGAAGGTGTATTGCCGGACGGGCTTGCCGGACGCATTATCCGAAATGAGATTACCCCCTTCTTTAAATCCGGGAATTACTACCAGGGATTACTGAACGGGGCAGAGGCGATCATTAAAGTCTCTCAGGGAGAATATAAAGCAGAGCCCGAGGCCTCGAAAGAAGGATTGCCTTCAATCGCCATAGTGGCCATTATAATCTTCATTGTGCTGTTTATCATTATCGCTTCTCGCGGCGGTGGTGGCGGTGGCGGCGGAAGATACATCAGCCGCAGAGGCACCGATATCTTTATGGGTTCTATCCTGAGTGAAATGATGCGTGGCGGCAGTAGCCGTGGCTCAGGCTGGGGTGGCGGATCCGGCTGGGGCGGAGGAAGTAGCGGAGGTGGAGGATTCGGCGGATTCGGTGGTGGAAGCTTCGGTGGCGGAGGGGCCAGCGGAAGCTGGTAATAGTGATGCTAAACCCTTATAATTCACTGGTATTGTACCTTAAAAGTGGTATATTTGCCCAGGAAAATACGAAATTACAATTCTTATGAATGCTAACCTGAAAACTGCGCTGCTGACAATACTGACCTTATCTGCATTCACTGTAGCACTTATCGAACTTTCCGGTGTGAGCAGAACGGCTTTATTCAATAAGCTTAATTTACGGGAAAACAGTGCCAATGCGGCTACGGTAACCACAGTGCCGGAATCGTCTAAAACGATCATCAAAGATCGTCCGAAGACATCCGTAAAATTTGATAAAGATACTTTTGATTTCGGCGTTATAAAAGACGGCGATCTAGTAGAACATACTTATAAATTCAGAAATACAGGAGCAAACCCGCTCATGATTGACGATGTTATCGCAACATGCGGCTGTACCATTCCTTCTTATACCAAAACACCAATTGCCCCGGGGCAGAACGGAGAGATCAAAATCTCCTTTAACTCCAAAGGCAAAGCCGGTAATGTAAGTAAAAGCATTACGGTGATCTCTAATGCAGACCAGGACCGTATTCCACTGCACTTTAAAGCTACTGTAAAATAATAGAAATACCCATTTTGAAGAAGTACCTTTCCCTGGTAAAGTTCAGTCATACCATCTTTGCTTTACCGTTTGCACTTATCGGATTCGCACTGGCAGTTTTATATAGCGGGCAGTATACATTTGACTGGAGAACATTGCTGCTGATGCTGGCCTGTATGGTTACAGCACGTAATGCTGCAATGGCTTTTAACCGTTACCTTGACCGCAGGTTTGATGCCAAAAATCCGAGAACAGTTATGCGTGAAGTACCGGCAGGTGTGATTAGCCCGAAGAGTGCACTTACGTTTACTATCATTAATGCACTGCTTTTTATAACGGCTACTTATTTCATCAATCCGCTGTGTTTTTACCTGTCTCCGATTGCCATCTTTGTAGTATTGTTTTATAGCTATACCAAGCGTTTTACGGCATTATGCCATATTGTGCTGGGCGTAGGACTGGCTTTAGCACCTATCGGCGCTTATCTTACAATTACCGGTAAGTTTGACCCTGTACCTTTATTTTTCTCCTTTATTGTACTCACCTGGGTATCCGGGTTTGATATTATTTATGCCTTGCAGGACGAAGAGTTTGACCGTGATCATCAGCTGAACTCAATTCCCGCAGCACTGGGTAAAAAGAATGCCCTGATGGTATCTAATGTATTGCATGTGATCTCCGCTGCACTGATTATCGGTGTCGGTTTCTATGCAGCATTTCACTGGATCTACTGGATCGGAGCAGCAATTGTACTGTCTCTGTTGGTATACCAGCATACCCTGGTTAAGCCTAATGATCTGAGTAAGGTAAACCTTGCATTTGGAACCACGAATGGTATTATCAGCATGGTTTTTGCTATATTTACTATTGCTGATCTATTATTAAACTAATTATCCATTATATCAAAAGACACTGTATCATTGATACAGTGTCTTTTTTATGATCACCTATCGAAATCCTTAGTCTATGAATCCCGGATTTGCGCATTTTCAGCCACAAGGTAAATTATATCGCTGGCTTGTATTATTACTGGCTATTATGGTGGGTATTCCCTTATTTGCCTGCCTGGATGCAGTGACGATCCGTAAGTGGGACGAAGGCAGGCTGGTGGCCAATGCCCTGGAAATGTACGCGAACCGCAACTTCTGGGTCACGTACTGTTTCGGAGTACCGGATATGTGGAATACCAAACCACCATTACTCATATGGATACAGGTATTGAGCCTCCAGACTTTTGGTCTGAATGAATGGGCTGTAAGGCTTCCTTCTGCAGTTGCCTCTATGCTCACCTGCATATTGATATTCCGATTTGTGGAGCGTCAGGGGAAATCCTTTTTATGGGCTGCACTTACGGTCCTGATATTGGTGACCACAAGAGGTTATGCCGGTATGCATGTGGCCCGTACAGCAGACTATGACGCTTTACTGGTGCTCTGGACCACCATTGCCGGAATCAGTTTATGGAAGTACTGCGAGCATAATTCGCCCCGGCACCTGTATATTACCTTTATCAGTATGGGGCTGGCAGTACTGACCAAGAGTGCAGCGGGACTTATGTTTGGTCCCTGTATGCTCTTATATATTGTATTCAGAAGACAGTTGCCTGCACTGTTTAAAAGCAAGCATTTTTATATTGGTATTATCCTGTTTCTGCTGATAGCTGTACCGTTTTACCTGATACGGGAACATTATAATCCCGGCTACATCAAAGCGGTTAATGAGAACGAGTGGGGCGGGCGCTACCTGGTAGCGAATGAGGATAATGGACAGCCCTGGTACTATTACCTAAAACATGTTGTGGAGCGTATGTTTGTGCCCTGGTTTGTATTTGTACCCATAGGCTTGTGGTTTATGCGTAAGATGCCCGCCACTGCTGCGTCAAGGGTACTGCAATACAGTGCTTTAATGGGAATAGGATTTTTTATAGTAGCCTCTATCGCTAAAACCAAACTGTTCTGGTACATAGCGCCGGCATATCCTTACCTGTCGGTATTATGTGCTTATGGCATTCTGAAGCTAATGCAGGCGTTATATCATCCGGTCATAAAGCCTGTCTTCCGTAAAGCAGGTTTTGTGCTTGTTGCATTACTTTTCCTGATTACTTATGTAACGATACTGGTCGATAATGGCTGGAGGAAAGAAGATGCCGCTTTTCTGAATATTTATAATACCAGTAATTATGTACGGGATCGGTTCTTGCAACAGGATACGCTAAAGCAGATCGTACTACATGATGAGAAGTGCTATCCACAGATGATTCTTTATATGCGCATGGCGGAAAGAAAGGGATATAAGGTGTGGGATAGCCGTGATAAAAAGATTGCACCCGGAGATTATGTACTTACAGAAGATCCGGAAATGGAAAAAGAGCTACACCAGCAATATGTATTGCAGAAAGTAAGGGAAGAACTTGGCGCGAGGGTATGGTTGTGTAAAGCAGTAAGTATTAAACCTGAATAATAAATAACAAAGCCTCCGGAATTCCGGAGGCTTTGTTATTTATTTCTTGATCACTTTTCTACTGGTGTACTGTGTGTCGGATTGTAATTGCAGTATATAGGTTCCTGCCGGTAATGATTCTGTATTGATGGTGTATCCTTGCTGTAGAGCATTGGCTTTAAAATCAGCACTCCATACTGTTTGTCCCAATACATTAAGCAACTTGGCTTTCAGTGGATCGTGGCTTGCAGAAAGAGATAAAGAAAGAGACTGCTGTACCGGGTTAGGATAAGTGTTCAACCCTTCTATTGCGCTGAGATTCCGCAGAGAGGAGGGGTCTGCAGGTGCTAAGATAAATTTACCCACCTTGGTTATCTGGCCTGAAAAGACCTGTGTGTACTCAGGAAACAGAATTGTGTCAGATGAGCTTGCCGAAAGCTGATCATAGCAACCCTGATTGTTCACGGAATACATTTTTATACCACTTTGATTGGGATTAAACCCTGATAATACATCTTCCGCTATAGGTCTTCTGTTGAAGGCCAGCATGATCTGCGCTGGTGTGGTAAGAGTGGTAGCCAGGGTATCGGCCAGTGCAAAGACATCATATACATTCTGTACTGCCTCGTTATTATCAAAGGTATTATTGGTGCAAGTTTCGGGTAGGCCTCTGCTACAGGAAATGATCCAGGGATAATCTCCCTGAAAGTACTGCAGCGCTATGGAATTGAACGATTTGGCACTTGGACTTAGCGGTATTTGTACTGTACCTTGCAGTCCATTGTCATTAACAACATCGTAAATGAGAATGGTGCCGTACGGGTCAATGCCTGCCTTGATATTGCGGGAGGTAATAATATGTGGTTGTGTAAACGGACCGTTCGACCAGTTGAGCATCGAGTATGTTACCTGAGGACACACGATCAGGAGGCTGTTGGTATCGATGATGAGATTACCTTTAGCCGGACTGCCAAAAGGCACCGGGGACTTTGAAAACAGGATTTCTGTATAGATATTTAGGTTTGATTGGGCCAGGTTGAGGTTGTCACAATCAATATTAATTTTGCCGGCTTCTAAGTATATGTTATTTATTGTAACGGCCTGATCGCTGGTGAAATTAATTTTTGTAGACAGGGCATACTGTCCGCTGGCTGATTCCACCGAGCTGATATAGCCATATTCACTGCCTGCAGGCTTATTTAAGGAGGTTCCGTGGATGTTCAATATACCATTGCCTTCCAGGTTAAGCTCGCCGATCAGTAACATGTTTTTACAATGAACGGAATCTTGTCCGCCAATACTCGGAATATGGACTACACCTGAATCAATAATAACATCAGTCGTAGCATCAGGAATCGCATTGGCTGCGTTAGACCAGGTCCAGTTAGCGGCATTGTTCCAGTTGCTGTTCTGTGAGCCGTTCCAGGTGGCGGTTTGAGCAAAAAGTGCAGGTGCAGCAGCCAGTGTAGCACCTAAGAGGGTTAAGCATTTAGAGATGCGATTCATATCTATGGGTTTGATGTATTCATATAACGCACTTTTTGGTGATATAATATTAACGGATTGTATATTTTAAAAAAAAACTGATTATCCGCTTAAATGAAACAAAGTCTATATTGATTGCTACCTTTTGCATGAAGGCAAAAGGTACCGCCGAAAAATCAAGGACGAATAAATTAGTTACCTGCATCCGGATAGTCAGTTAAAAAAATAAAGCGCCTTCCCTAAGGAAGGCGCTTTATTTTTGATTATTCTTTGTTTATCCGATCTTTTCTTCTACTTCTTTCTGGATCAGTGTAGCAAACTCTTCAACGGACTGGCTACCCAGATCGCCTACAGATTGCTTACGTACGCCAATGGTCTGGCTTTCCATTTCTTTCTCCCCAACGATCAGCATGTACGGTATTTTATCCAGTTCTGTATCGCGGATCTTACGGCCGATTTTCTCCTGGCGGTCGTCGATCTCCACACGGATGTCTTTCTTCTGCAGGTCCTTTTTGATCTGCTCTGCATACTCCATGAATTTATCAGAGATCGGCAGGATTTTTACTTGAGTCGGTACTAACCATAATGGCAGTTTACCGCCACAGTGCTCCAGCAATACTGCTACGAAACGCTCCATACTACCAAATGGTGCACGGTGGATCATAACCGGACGCTTACGGCTGTTATCGCTGTCTACATATTCCAGTTCGAAACGCTCAGGCAGGTTGTAGTCTACCTGGATGGTGCCTAACTGCCAGCTGCGGCCGATTGCATCTTTTACCATAAAGTCCAGTTTAGGACCATAGAATGCGGCTTCGCCGTACTCTTCAATAGTGTTCAGACCTTTTTCTGCTGCGGCTTCACGGATTGCATTTTCAGCAATATCCCAGTTCGCTTCTTCACCAATATACTTAGCTCTGTTCACCTTATCTCTCAGAGATACCTGTGCGGTATAGTCAGAGAAGCCCAGTGAATTGAATACATATAATACCAGATCAATTACTTTTTTGAACTCATCTTTTACCTGGTCCGGACGGCAGAATAAATGCGCATCATCCTGAGTAAAGCCACGTACACGGGTCAGACCATGTAACTCACCAGCCTGCTCGTAGCGGTATACTGTACCGAATTCTGCAAAACGTACCGGAAGGTCTTTATAAGACTTAGGTGATGTTTTATAGATCTCACAGTGGTGCGGACAGTTCATAGGTTTCAGTAAAAACTCCTCACCTTCGTGTGGGGTTTTGATAGACTGGAAACTATCTGCTCCGTATTTTTCATAGTGACCGGAAGTCTTGTACAGGTTAATGTTCCCGATATGAGGGGTGATCACCGGCAGGTAACCGCTTTCGATCTGTGCTTTCTGCAGGAACTGCTGTAAGCGCTCACGCAGCATAGCACCCTTAGGTAACCACAATGGCAAACCGGCACCTACTTTTTCACTGAAGGCAAATAATTCCAGTTCCTTACCCAGCTTACGGTGGTCACGCTTACGGGCTTCTTCCATAAGGGTAGTATATTCTTCCAGTTCTTTATTGGAAGGGAAGGTAACCCCGTAAATACGGGTCAGCATTTTATTTTTCTCATCGCCGCGCCAGTAAGCCCCAGCGATATTAGTCAGTTTTACTGCTTTAATGAATCCGGTGTTCGGGATGTGTGGTCCGCGACACAGATCGGTAAAGCTACCTTGTGTATAGAAAGTGATGTTACCATCTTCCAGACCATCGATCAGTTCCAGTTTGTATGGATCCTGTTTTTCGGTGAAGTAAGTAATCGCATCTGCTTTTGAAACTTCTTTACGGCTGTAACGGTTTTTCTCACCGGCCAGCTCTTTCATTTTCTTCTCGATCTTTTGCAGGTCTTCATCAGAGATTTTCTGATCGCCCAGATCAATATCGTAATAGAAACCTCTTTCGATCGGCGGACCGATGGCGAATTTGGTATCAGGGTAGAAAGATTGTAATGCCTCTGCCAGCAAGTGAGCAGAAGAGTGCCAGAATGTAGATTTACCACCTGCATCGTCCCAGGTCAGGAATTTGATTGCACCATCCGTCGTAATCGGTCCAAAAGCATCTATTGTTTTACCATCAAGCTCTACGGCTAATACTTTACGCATCAGCCCTTCACTAATTGTCTTGGCTACGTCCAGGCCCGATATGCCGCTTTCATAACTGCGCACTACACCATCGGGAAAAGTCAGGTTAATCATCGTTCTGTTTTTTATGGGTAGCAAAGTTAATTGATTCTGCGTAAGAATAAAAAAATGTATTGGCTTGTTGAATTTAACGTTTGTATTGACTGCAAAAGATTCGAAATCACTATTTTAGCGATAAGACAAACACGAGATTTTATGGAATATAACCGAAAGATAATAACGTTTAAAGGGATATGGACCGTATTGAAAAATGCTTTTACCGGTTTTGGTGATGATAAGGTGACCAAGCTGAGTGGCTCTCTGGCCTATGCTACTATGTTTTCCCTGGCTCCCTTTTTTGTAGTGCTTCTGGCCATTTTAACTTTTGTATTGGGTAATGATGCTGTAGAAGGGCATCTCTTTGGCTACCTGCAAAACTATATGGGTGCCGATGCAGCAAGCCAGATACAGAGTTTGGTGAGCAGTGCATCTCTTTCCGGGAAGTCTACTATGGCTGCGGTAATCGGAGGCGCAACTTTATTGTTTGGTGCGACGACTGTATTTGCCGAAATCCAGGATTCTATCAACATCATCTGGGGCATTAAACCCAAACCTAAAAAGGGTTGGATCAAAGTTATCCTGAACCGGCTGTTGTCTTTTTCCCTGATTATTAGCATCGGTTTCCTGATGATCGTATCCCTGGGTGTGAATACACTGGTTGATGCTTTAAGCGACCGGCTGATGAACATTTATCCAGATGTGGGCGTGGTATTCTTCTATATCCTGAATGTGCTATTGACCTTCATAATTATTACCGTATTATTTGCGGTCATTTTTAAAATATTGCCCGATGCGCGTATTAAGCTGAAAGATGTTATGTCCGGTGCAGTAGCAACTGCCGTGTTGTTCCTGATTGGCCGCTTCCTGATTTCTTTCTATATCAGCAAAAGTAATTACAGTAGTACTTACGGACCTGCAGCAGCGATCATTATCCTGATGGCCTGGGTATATTACTCTTCTCTGATTCTTTATTTCGGAGCAGAATTTACCAAAGCCTGGGCAGTGTATTATGGTAATAATATTTACCCTAACCAGTATGCGGTAACGACAAAGATTATTGAGGTACAGATGGAAAATGCACCTATAGAAGCGCTGAATAAAACAGAGATGCCTGAAGAGCATCTGAAGAATACCAATGCGGATCTTAGTGCATTAGCCAGTAAGAATACAGAGGAGTTAAAGGCCGAAATTGAGGAGTGTAAGAAGAGGGCCGATTGTGACCCTGATGACATTATATCAAAATCCTAAGATACTAAGAAAGGCTGCCATAAGGCAGCCTTTCTTAGTATCTTAGGATTTACCTATGCTGGTAAAGTGCTGATAATTTCATTGATTTTAGCAACAGTTTCTGCTTCAGTCAGTATTTGCTTCTCGAATGCATTGCCCGTCAGCTTTTCATATAACTCAATATAACGGTCAGATATTTCCTGTACTTTATCATCGGTCATTTCCGGCACTTGTTGTCCGTCTTTACCCTGAAATCCGTTTTCCATCAGCCATTCTCTTACAAATTCTTTGGACAGCTGTCGTTGTGGTTGACCTTCATCCTGTAACGTATCGTAGGTGTCTGCATAAAAATAACGGGAAGAATCCGGGGTATGGATCTCATCAATCAGGTAAATGGTATCACCGATCTTACCGAACTCATACTTGGTATCTACCAGGATCAGGCCTTGTTCTTTTGCCAGTTCGCGGCCTCTTTCAAAAAGAGCTTTGGTAATGCGCTCCAGCTCTGCATAATCTGCTTCTGAAACGATACCTCTGCTAATGATCTCTTCTTTTGAAATATCTTCATCATGCCCTTCATGAGCCTTGGTAGACGGGGTAATGATGGGTGCCGGGAAAAAATCATTTTCTTTTAATCCTTCCGGAAGGGTAACACCACATAAGGTGCGGTCACCGCTTTTATACGTTCTCCATGCATGACCTGCGAGGTTGCCACGGATAACCATTTCTACTGCAAACGGAGTACATTTTTTACCAATAGTTACATTTGGTAAAGAACGGCTGTCAATAACCCAGTTTGGTACGATATCTTTAGTTGCTTCAAGATTAGCTGCAGCAATCTGGTTCAGCACCTGTCCTTTGAATGGGATAGGGCGGGGCAGTACTACGTCAAATGCAGAAATACGATCACTCACTACCATAGCCAGGTATTGATCCGCTATAGTATATACGTCTCTTACTTTTCCTTTATAAAAATGCGTCTGATTATTTAATGCAAACATAAATGTGTTTTGAGAGGGCAAAGGTACTATTAATCATACAATTTGTATAGCGTATTTTTAGGATATAGCCACTTATGAAAAAGGGGCCCGGACACTAATACCGGAACCCCCTTAATTTGAAGTATGAAGCGTCTTTATTGTTTAGAGAATGCTTTTATGCCGGTACCTTTTGTGGTAACGATTTTCAGGAAGTACTGTCCGGCAGCAAGATTGCTTACCTCAATACCGGCCTGGTTGGTATAGCTTGGTTGTGAATACACCACTTTACCGCTCAGGTCAGTAATAGTAATTGTTGCGGCATCATTATCCGAACGGGAAACCTGTAACATATTGCTGCATGGGTTAGGGTATAAGCTGTACTGAATAGTATTATTCAGGTCGCGCGTTGATACCGAATTGCCCAGGTTATATTTTGCATTGAATGGCGTAGACATACCCGGAGAAGTAACGGAGAAACTACCGATGTTCAGATTGGTTTTATAGCCACCACCAATCACGTAATAGGATTTGTTGGGCGCTAACAACAGGTCCTGTGCAATGGTCGTAAAGCCGGTATTGCCTATTGAAGTTGCAGCAGTTGCCGAACCATTGCTACTGTTGATGCGCAGGATCATACCTTTTCGGGCGATGTCAGATGGCAGGCTTATAGAGCCGGCATTGAAAGTGCCCAGGTAATCCCCGGCACAGATCAGGTTGCTGTTAGAATCAACAGCGATACTGTTGATAGCATTGTCCACCGCAACGGAGAAATTTACGGTCCACAGTTTAGTGCCATTAGCTGCGTCGTATTTAGATATAAAGGGTGTTTGTAACATGTTCAATGGAGTGCCCGCTGCATCCTGGTAGGAACCGCCTATCCATACGTTGCTGGCATCGCAGACAATTGCATTGGCATTATTACCTTTCTCCCCGGTTGTTACATAATTGGCTGGTCCTCCTTCTTCTTTACCCCACAGCGCAGTGCCGTTGGCCGCGTCAAACTTGAACAGGAAGATGCGCTCACCGCCTGGGGTATAGCCAGGATTGTTTACGGTATGACTACCGAATCCTATGGTATTCTGAAATTTACCGGTAGCATAAATGTTCGAACCGTCGGTTACGATGCGTGTGAAGAAGACCATAGCAGAATTATTGCTGGTTTGTAACCATTGCGATACACCATTTGAATTTACCCGCATAATGAATGCGTTATTAGCAAAAGTTGAAGGGAAATTTGCGCCAAGAAAACTACAGGAACCGGTGTAATCACCAGCGATCACTATATCACTGCCGATATTGGCTATGCTGCGCGCATTGGTGTATAGTTGAGGAGACTCAGCTGTTTTAGCCCAGATCAGAGTTCCGTTGCTGTTGTATTTAGCCAGGAACATTTTGTTGGTGGAACCGCTGCTCGGTTGCGTGAAATTAACGCTGTAGTTGCTGCTCAGGTGCAGTACAGAGCCAGAACAGGTACCGAATACATACACATTGGCCTGGTCATCCGTTTTCACCACAGCGGTATACATACCCTGATCGGCCCATATGCTTTGGGCAAACTGGTATACACCGCTGGCATTTTGTTTCGTTAAGAAAAGGCTCATATAATTTCCCGGACTATTGAGGGTAGTGCTACCAAATGTTGCGTCCTGGTAGAGGTTACCTACGGTATAAATATTACCGTTGTTATCCATGTCCATTTTTTTGAAATTACTGTTGCCGTTTACAGTTGGAGACTGTAACCATTGCCAGGATTGGGCATTGGTCTGCAGGCAACTGCCCGCAGCGAGGAGAATGCATAAAAGTCGTTTCATGATAATAAGGTTGATGTTATTATGAAAGACCTTTAATTTTTCCTTAAGGTTGGAATTTTTTTATACACATCTGATATTGAGTTTATTATAATTCAGATTGCGCTTATGTGTGTACAGAAAGGGGATGGCTGCAATGCTGCAGCCATCCCCTTTCTGTAATTTTTGAAATGAATATTTATTCCAGCATAAAGATAACCGGCACCGTATAATAGCAGGGTGCAGGCTGGTCGCCTTTCTTGGCGGCCTTCCATTTACCTGGGATGGACTGTACCACGCGCAAAGCTTCTTCCGGAAGTCCATATCCGAGTTCTTTGCCTTTGACAACAGAGAAGCTATGCATTGTACCGGCGCTATCTACAATGAATGAGATATACACTTTGCCCTGTATGTCTTCTTTTACGGCCTGTTCAGGATATCTAAGATTTGCTTTAATATATTGTTTGAGGTCAACCGGAGGTATAGCTATATCATCACCACAATTAAACACTGTTTTCTGCTGGCGGGCTGCCACAGCAAATGGCCCTGCTGCAGCTATAGACAACAGTCCCAATGTCGCTGCCAGTATATATTTCCGGGCAGGCATATTATTTAAGTTTGAACGCTAATGGTATTGTGAAATATACATTTACAGCCTGGCCGTTTTGTTTACCCGGTTTCCATTTAGGTAAACTCATAATCACTCTTTTTGCTTCTTCTGGCAGACCATGGCCCAGTTCTTTACCCTTAACCACTTCTGCATCACTGATCGATCCGTCATTATTGATAACAAAGGTGACATACAGCCGCCCTTCAATACCTGCTTTCTTCGCTTCAGCAGGGTATCGCATGTTTTCGTTGATATAGGCCATGAGATCATAAGCCGGTTCCGGGTTTTGTTCTACAGTACGGAAGATGTCTCTTTTAGGTTCTGTCTGTTGAGGAGCAGCTTCCTGAGCGAATGCACCAGTAGCCAATACAGAACACAGCAAAGCAGGGATTAATTTTTTCATGATCATATTTTTGAAAGGTAAATATATCAAATTTTACGTTTCGTTATTGCAATTGAATATTTACTATCGGAGTCTGAAGACAATAGGAACAGTGAAATAACAACTAACTGGTTGGCCATTTTGCATGGCCGGACTCCAATTAGGCATTTCTGTTACTAATCTAAGAGCTTCTATCTCCAGTTCTGTTTTTTTATCATTTATCAGCTCTCGTCTTGCAAGCCTTACATCCGTAATCGAGCCGTCCCTCCTAACTATAAACCGAACATAAACATTTCCTTGTAAATAGTTATTTCTTGAATAGTTAGGGTATCGAAGATTGTTTGATAAATATTTGTACCAGTCATAGGGTGCTCTTGGGAGTACCTCTGTATAAGGGTAAACGGTATCTTTTCTTTGATCAGCCTCCAGTTTAAAATTAACCGGCATGGTAAAGTAAACCCTTACCAGCACGCCCTTTTGTGTGCCTGGTGCCCATTTCGGCATTTCACGTACCAACCGTTCTGCTTCTGCAGGCAAGCCTCCGCCCAGTTCTGCTCCTCGGGTGGCTTTTACATTGGAGATACTGCTGTCCGTTTCTACAATAAACTGAACATATACCTTGCCTTGTATACCGCTGTCGATTGCGGCCTGCGGGTATTGTACGTGGTTACTAAGATATGTACCCATATTATAGGGTGCTTTGGGCATATTATCGACTACTTTGTAGACTTCTTTATTGTTTTGTGCTGGAGCTGTTTGTGCAAGCGTAAATAGGCACAAACAGCATTGAATGAATTGTTTCAAAAGATTTTTGTTTAGGGATAGTAGCTAACAAGGGTATAAATATTATTCTGTAATTCTAAATAGTCATTGCTATTCTAATCTGAAGTTGATAGGCACAGTAAAGTAGCAGTCTACAGGTACTCCGTTAAGCTTCCCGGGTATCCATGGCGGCATGCTTTTTACCACTCTTACCGCTTCTGCTGCAAACTGGGTATAATTAGCCGGTAAATCAGCCGGATTAGCAATGGAAACATCTGCAATAGATCCATCCTTTTTTACGACAAATCTGACATAGACTTTACCCTGTATACCCATATCCTTAGACCTTTCTGGGTATTTTAGATTTTTTCTGATGTACACATTCCAGTCGTATGTTTTGGAGGGGAGATCATCTACTTTTTCATATATAACTGTATCGGGCTTTGTCTTAGGTTCCGGAGCCTCCAATTTAAAATTAACCGGCATGGTAAAGTAAACCCTTACCGGTACACCTTTTTGTGTGCCTGGTGCCCATTTCGGCATTTCACGTACCAACCGTTCTGCCTCTGCAGGCAAGCCTCCACCCAGCTCTGCACCACGGGTAGCTTTTACATTGGAGATACTGCTGTCCGTTTCTACAATAAACTGAACATATACCTTGCCTTGTATACCGCTGTCGATTGCGGCCTGCGGGTATTGTACGTGGTTACTCAGGTATGTACCCATATTATAGGGTGCTTTGGGCATATTATCGACTACTTTGTAGACTTCTTTATTGTTTTGTGCTGGAGCTGTTTGTGCAAGCGTAAATAGGCACAAACAGCATTGAATGAATTGTTTCAAAACAAGTATTTATTTTCTGGGTAATGTAAAAGTAACGGGAATTAAGGTGTAGCACTTTACTGGTGCTTGCCGGATTTTGGCGGGCAGCCAAGAAGGCATACTGCGTACCAGTCTTAATGCCTCCTCTTCAAGTATTTTCATTTTCGGATTGGCTTCTTCTTTATGGAAAATTACTGGTTGCTCCAGAATCCCTTTTTCATTTATCGTGCATATTACATACACCACACCTTCAAGGTTGTCTTTAATTGCAGCGCCAGGATATTGCATATTCTTTTGCAGATATGCAGCGATATTGAACATGGGTATTGGTTTGGAGTGTACTTTATCAGGCATGTATACAGTACTCTCCTTGGTTTGCAGCATGAAATTAAGAGGGACGGTAAAATAGCAACGAACTGTTACGCCATCCTGCATGCCTGGTTCCCATTTGGGCATAGATTGTACAACCCTTATGGCTTCTTCTGGTATACCACCACCGATTTCGCCCCCCTGGGTGGCTACCACATTAGTTATACTGCCATCTCTTTCTACAACAAATGATATATATACTTTTCCCTGTATGCCATCCTCCCGGGCTACTTTTGGGTAGCGAAGATTTTTAGCTAAATATCGACTCCAGTCATATGGTGCTTTAGGCATCACATCGGGTGTACTTCTTATCGTATCTGCTCCTGCTGTAGTGTGGCTCTGTGCATACACACTGGTAAAGCATATGAAAGCAAGTACAGTAGTGATTACAGATTTGAAATTGAGGGATGTTAATCTCATTGTTTTGTATGCGTATCGTTAAACTCCGCCAAAAAATCGCAGAATTGCGCAAAGTTAGCTAATTTGCAGCGTTTTTAGAGTGCAGCAGTGCCCGCGCTAATCCTTCTGAGATTATGATAACTAATTTAAGAGAACAGGTATTACTATTATCACAAATACCGCTATATGCGATCGTGATCGGTGCAGAACTAATTCTGTCTAACGTCCGTAAGCAGAAGTTCTATACAGTAAGGGAGACCATTCAGAGTGCTTACCTTTCTTTCCTTTGTTTCCTGATCGATGCTGCTTTCCGCCTTGTTGCCCTATGGGCGTACAACTGGTGTTTCCAGCATGCCTTTTTCGGATTCGAACACAAGGGCTGGATGTATTGGGTTAGTCTTATACTCCTGCAGGACTTTATGTTCTACTGGTTGCATCGCAACGACCATTTTATACGATTCTTCTGGGCTACACATGTGACCCATCACAGTGCCGAGCATTATAATATTTCCGTAGGTTTCCGTTCTTCTGTATTCGAACCATTGTATCGCTTTGTGTATTTCCTGCCCATCGCCTTTCTGGGTTATGAGCCATTAGATATCTTATTTATTTTCTCTGCAACACAGATCTGGGGCACCTTGGTACATACCAAAGCAATTGGCAAACTGGGGCCGCTGGAATATATTTTTGTAACACCTTCACACCACCGTGTGCACCATGCCTCTAATGCCAAGTACCTGGATCGCAATATGGGTATGTTCCTGATTATCTGGGATCGCATGTTTGGTACTTTCCAGAAAGAGCTGACCACAGAAGAGTATGAACCCATCCGTTACGGACTGACGGAGAACCTGGTGAAACCAAATGCAGTAACAATCGTGTTTCATGAATTTATACAGATGTATAAAGATGTTACCCAACCGGGTCTGAGCTGGAAAGAGCGCTGGGGTTATCTCTTCGACAAACCAGGCTATAGCCATGACGGCAGCCGCATGAACAGTGATAAATATCGTATATACGAAGAAGAGCAACTGAAGCAGAAAGCAATGCAGGAGCAGGAGATCATTAGTGAAGCACATATCAATGAAGAAGTTGCTGTATCCTGATACCAATAACATATTTAAAAGCGACCGGATAATTCCGGTCGCTTTTGTTTTATACTTGTGCCAGTTGTTTCCTAATGCGGCTCAGGCTCTCCGGGGTTATACCCAGGTAAGACGCTATATGGATTAATGGTACGCGCAGGCCAATGGCCGGATTGCGTTCGATCAGTTGCCGGTATCGCTCTATTGCGGGTACATGTAGTGAGGCATTTAATCTCTGTTGCGTATGGATGTAGGCATTCTGAAACAGGATGCGGAAATAGCGTTCCAGCTGCGGATATTCAGTATATAGCTGCTCTAAATCATGTCCGTTTACTGCCAGTATTTCGGTATCTTCCAGTGCTTCTATATACTGTCGTGCCGGTTCAGATTTCAGAAAGGCATACAGGTCGCCGATCCAGTGTTGCTCCAGGGCCAGCTGGTTTACCTGTTCGATACCGGCATCACTCAGATAATAGGCGCGTACAGTTCCTTTCAGGATAAAAGCAATGGTAGTTGTGGTCATACCTTCCCGGAGGAACAAGGTTTTCTTTTTGATCGTCCTGGGATGAAAGTGCCGGAGGATATGCAGGAAATCCTCTTCCGATAAAGAAATATGTTGCAGAAAGCTTTGATAGAGTAACCGGGACATGCAGCAAATTACAGCATAATCATTTGGAATAGAAATAAAAAAGGTCTAAAAACTTATCATACATCAAGTTTTTACCCGCTCAGACGTCCGTACTTTGCACTATTCAAAAAAACAAAAAAAGAAAAATAATATGAAAAAAGGATTTCAATTACTGGCCGCTGCCCTTATGATGGCAGGTACTACTTTCGCACAGGTTAAATGGTCTGCTGATCCGGCACATACCAATGCCCGCTTTTCTGTAGAGCACTTAGGTATCAGCTTCGTTGATGGTGAATTTACTAAAGTAAATGGTGCTGTAGATGCAAAAACAGATAAAGATTTTAATGGTGCAGCAATTAACTTTTCTATTGATGTAAACAGCATCGATACCCGTATCGAAGCCCGTGATGGCCACCTGAAATCACCTGATTTCTTTGATGCTGCCAAATATGGTACCATGTCTCTGAAATCGGTTTCGTTTACAAAAGTAAAAGGTAACCAGTATAAGCTGGTGGCTGATCTGACAATCAAAGATGTAACGAAGAGAGTAACTTTTGATGTGCTGCAGAACGGTGGTATCATCACCGATCCATGGGGTAAAACCAGAGCTGGATTTACAGCAAAAGCAAAGATAAATCGTCAGGATTTTCACCTGTCGTACAATGATAAATTACCAAGCGGTATCTCAGCTGTAGGTAATACCGTTGAAATCGTAATCAATACAGAGCTGGTGAAGGGTTAATCTATCTTTATTGATGATGAAAATGAAAGGGGTAACGTAATGTTACCCCTTTTGTATTTTACCTGGATTTTAATAATTGTTTTACCCTGTTTGTTGCATCCGATTCTGTAGATGCAGCCTCTTTCAGTTGTGGTGCAGTGGTATTCTTCAGTCCTTCTTTGCCGATTATGATGTAGAAAGTCTGTCCCGACAAGAGGTACCTGCTAGAGATAAAACTATTTTCAGAAGGGTTTACAGAGATCATAATCTGGTTGCTGTTCAGTGCCACCACAGTTCTCACCTTGTACTTTTTCAGGGCCTCCTGCGATGGGTCTTCCATACGTTTGTCGAAAGTATTTAAGCCTTCCGGCCAGGCTTCTTCGCGCCCGTACTTAATCATTTCAGCGGCTTTGGAAACGCCGAATTGCTGTTCCAGCTGTGCTTTGTAATCTTTCAGGTTAAAGGTAGAATACAGCTTTCCCGGATCTGAAATCTGTGTAACGACTGATTGCTGCGCATTGCCCGGAATATGTAGGCAGAGCAGGAGCAATAATGTGCTTAAAAAAGTAATAAATTGTTTCATATGTTTTTAGGATTGATATTAGTACTAAAGTATATATTAAAATCAGCTTTTCCTAGCGATCATCATAAAATAATATGCAGGTAGCGGCAGGGTGTAAATAGCAGAAAGAGCAACCCTGGGTTGCTCTTTCTGCTATTTTGCTTTCTGTGTTTTGGCACTTTTAGCCGGAGTGGCGCCGGCAGGCTTTGCTTTTGCCAGTGGTGGGGCAACCGGATTTTTGATGCCGTCCTTACCCACTAACATATAAAACGGCTCGCCGGATGATAAATAGTATGCATCATCCAGACCAGGATTGTCTGCAGGACTCACGGATACAAGGCAATAATTGCTATTGATCATGGCAACTGTTCTTACCTTGAATTTCTTTATGGTATTCTGTGCACGATCTTCCAGGCGCTCTTCAATGGTATTAATAGCTTCCGGCCATCCTTTCTGGGTTACCCGGCTCAGGATTATTGCGGCTTTCTCAGTACCAAATTGCTGCTCCAGTTGTGGTTTGTATGATTCCAGGTCTGCACTGGGAAATACTCTTCCAGGATTTGATATCTGCGTCAGTACTGATTTCTGCTGTGCAGCAGCGGTCAAAGACAGGCCCAGGCACAGCATACCTGTGGCCATAATGCTGATGTATTTATTCATTTGTTCAGGGGTTTACAATAAACCGCTAAACTATGCTTTTTGCCTAATTTTTTCTACTAATCTGTGTGAAATAATCTTCAAGTTTTTTACTCACCACATCCCAGTCAAACTGAGTATCAATAACGCTTTTGCCCGCTCTGCCTACTTTTTCACGATAGGAACGGTCTTTCAGCAGCTGATCGCAGGCCTCTATAAATGCAGTTGTATCAGTTGCGAGGATGACCCCTTCTCCGGAGTCAATGTTCAATCCCTGGAAGCCCACATTCATACTCACTACCGGTACGGCCATAGCCATAGCCTCCAGCACCTTATTCTGCGTACCGGCTCCGAAGCGCAGCGGGGCAGTTACGATAGCTGCAGTTTTGTATACCTCTTTCAGATCTTTCACAAAGCCGGTCACGCTGATGTGCTCGCTTTCCAGTGCTTTTACGGCATCGACCGGCCTTTGTCCGGCGATGATGAAACGCAGTCCCGGATGGCGTTCCTGCAGGGTAGGGAAGATGTCTTTTGCAAAGTACTGTACGGCATCTACATTCGGAGCATAATCCATGTTGCCGGTAAAGAGTACAATCTTATCCTGGGTATAATCATGCGCCTCATTGTAGAATGTAGAAGTATCTACGCCATTGGGCAGGATGTGTACATTACTTATATGCTGCTCATTGATCAGCCAGGACTGGTCTTCACGGGAACAAACCAGTGTCAGCTCAAAGCGGTTCAGCACCGGTTCGTAGCGGCGCACACGGTTATATTCTATGCGGTTAAAAATTTTCTTAATACCAGAAGTGGCTTCTATCCTGCGTTTCCAGTACAGAGAGTAGGCATCAGGCAGGTCCAGTATACGGGGTACATTCGGATACGCTGCAAAGTACTGTGCCATTCTCAGGTGCTGTACATGTATAGCATCAAACTGGTGCTGTTGCAAGAGTTCAGCTATTTTACCGTGCATGGCTGCCGATTCGAAATAGGCAACCTGGAATGGTGTATTGCCCGCAATTGCCTTCAGTACATTACCATAGCTTTTCGCTTTTGGAAGGCGTACCAGTTGCACCGTTTTAAATATTTTTTCCAGTTCCGGAAGGTATTGCAGATCGCTTTCATCTTCCAGGAACGTAAGCAGGTGTATCTCATGCTGCCGGCCGATTCTTTTGGCCAGGTTATATATTTTCAGCTTATCACCCCGGTAAGGAGGGTAGGGAAAACGGTTCGCAGCAAATAATAATTTCATGTTCAATTACAATAAAAAAGCCATTATACAATAATGGCTTTCAAAAATATGATTTAATAATCGGATTATTCCCATTCAATGGTAGCCGGTGGCTTAGAGCTGATGTCGTATACCACACGGTTGATACCTCTTACATTGTTGATGATATCGTTAGATACCTTAGCCAGGAAATCGTAAGGAAGGTGTGCCCAGTCAGCGGTCATACCATCTACAGAAGTCACTGCACGCAGGGCAACTGTAAATTCGTAAGTACGCTCATCGCCCATAACACCTACACTCTGTACCGGTAACAGGATGGTGCCTGCCTGCCATACATTATTATATTCGCCGGTCGATTTCAGCAGTTTTACATAGATGTCATCAGCATCCTGCAGCATCTGTACTTTTTCAGGAGTTACAGCACCCAGGATACGGATACCGAGACCCGGACCAGGGAAAGGATGACGCTCCAGGAAAGAAGCCTGGATACCCAGTTCTTTACCCACGCGGCGTACTTCATCTTTAAACAGGAAACGCAGTGGTTCAACCAGTTTCAGGTTCATTTTTTCCGGCAAGCCACCCACATTGTGGTGTGATTTGATGGTTACAGATGGACCGTTAACGGATACTGATTCAATAACATCAGGGTAGATAGTACCCTGACCAAGGAAGGATACATCTTCTAAATGATGTGCTTCTTCCTGGAAGATGTCGATGAATAAGCCACCGATGATCTTACGCTTGCCTTCCGGATCGCTTACGCCATCCAGTTTGCTGTAGAAGCGGTCTTTAGCGTCAATACCTTTAACGTTCAGGCCTAATACCTTGTAGCTTTCCAGTACATCTTCATATTCATTCTTTCTCAGCAGACCATTGTCTACGAAAATACAATACAGTTTATCGCCGATCGCTCTGTGGATCAGGGTAGCTGCAACGGTAGAGTCTACACCACCGCTCAGTGCCATAACCACTTTGCTGTCGCCCAGTTGGGCTTTCAGATTAGCAATGGTTTCTTCAACATAAGCTGCAGGAGTCCAGGACTGGCTGCATTTACATACATCAACCACAAAGTTTTTGATCATTTTGCGGCCTTCTGTACTGTGGGTCACTTCCGGGTGGAACTGGATACCATATACCGGTTGTGCATATTTATCTACGCGGTAAGCCGCTACGGGGATACTGTTTGTTTTCGCCAGCAGGGTAAAACCTTCAGGCAGTTCTTTGATACTGTCGCTATGGCTCATCCAAACCTGAGAACCTTCACTGATATTACTCAGGAAACATTCCTGATTTTCCATCACCAGATGCGCTCTTCCGTACTCACGACTGTTTGATTTCGCAACCAGGCCACCGTTTTGCTGTGCAATAAGCTGTGCGCCGTAACATACACCCAATACCGGCACCTGATTACTCCACTGGCTGATATCCGGTTTAGGAGCATTCGGGTCATTAACAGAGAAAGGGCTGCCGGAAAGGATAATTCCTTTAATATCCGGAGTGATCTCTATTGGTTTTAAGCATGGAACGATCTCACAATACACATTCAGTTCACGAATGGCACGGGCAATCAGTTGAGTGTACTGAGAGCCGAAATCAAGGATTAAAATTTTTTCCGTCATTGTCGAAGAAAAGGCTTGGCCTAAATGGAATGATTAAATGTTGTGCAAAATTACGATTTATTTTACGTTTCGCGAAACGCGGCCGGGAATAAAAAAGAGCCACTGTAAAACAGCAGCTCTTTGATATACATGTTAATGTTGAAATTAAGCTTCACCAGTTGTTCCACCCAGGTTCATTGGCACACCACCATCTTGTTCGTCTTTGATCAGACCATTTTGGGTTTCGTAACGTTTAATGTTATCGATCAGTGCTCTCATCAGACGTTTCGCGTTGTGCGGAGTCATAACAATACGAGAGTTAACTTTAGCTTTAGGCATACCCGGCATTACGCTGATAAAGTCCATTACGAACTCAGAGTAAGAGTGAGTGATGATTGCTAAGTTAGAGTAAGTACCGTTCGCTTGCTCGTCTGTCAGTTCAATATTGATTCCCTGGTCTTGATTTTGTTGTTCAGACATTGTAATTATATTTTGATGATTAAGTAATATAGAAGCAAATATAGGTTTTTGGTTGAATTTTTGAAATTTTGTCTTTAAATTTTGCAGAGAAATAATTTTCATTATCTTTGCAATCCTTTAGTACAGCTCTTGCAGCTGTCTGGTCCTATAGCTCAGTTGGTTAGAGCATCTGACTCATAATCAGAGGGTCCTTGGTTCAAGCCCGAGTGGGACCACGCTAATAGAGGCAAGCGTTTTAGCATTAATGCTGAAGCGCTTTTTTTTATGCCGGAAACAAACGTAACCTGTTATTTTGACCCTTTTACTTTCACATACCATTTGCCGTTCCACAGGTAGGTTTCTTTCTTTTTCTTGATTTTGTACAGCATCTCCTTGCCTTCACCTTCTTCAATGGATACCCCTTCTTCGATCATTTTATAGATGATATTGGCCGCCTTTTTATGCTCTGAAGGAAAGAGCATTTGCTCGCTATGGTAGAACACACCCGCATCGCTCACCCGGTAGGCTCCCGGCAGGGGAATAAAGGTACTTCCGTTCCAGCCGAAGTAAAAGTAATCAGAAGATATGGCGCAAGCCTCGCCCAGGAAACCGATCCATATAATATTGCGCAGGCCTTTTAGTCCCATACCATTCAAGCCTTTTATTTCAGTGGCACTTTGTTCGGTATAGCCAAAGGAGAAGGGATGTCTGGCGACAATTTGCTGCTGCGGACCGATCAGTTTTACTGCGCAGCTAAAGGACGCATAATGATCTCCCTGTACCGGAATATACCGGTCAAAACCATATAGGCAGATCTGTCCATTATCTATCGTAGTGTGACCTATAGCAAGAAGCCCGAGCCATATATAACCATGCTTTTCCTGCCCGCCTTTACGGTAGCGGATCTCCTGCCAGGGTGCCCGAAAACCCTTTATAGTACTACTGCTCAAAGCCTCATCCACAATTACCGCCTTTGTACCGGCCTGCAGAGAATCGCTTACCATAGAGCCTTCTAATCCCGGACTGTTGCGGATATACGCCATGTCTGCAAAAATGATTGCGGTATCACCGGCAGAAAATTGCCAGTATCCCGGATCAGGAACATCTGTATCCAAACCAGTCTGCTGGGCATGGATACAGATAGGTAGGAAGCATAACAACAAGGTATATTTTATGGACTGTAGTAACATATATATAAAGGGATATTGTATTGATTATCAATATTTAAAGATCAAAATTACTCAATTTTAATCCTCCGTTTTCGTTTTATTTATTCCTATATTTGAGTATTATTTACTCTTTAAACAATAATTTCATGAAAAAACTATTATTGGGTACATGCGCCCTGCTGGGAACAGCCGGTATGGCACAAGCCAACGTCCTGACGGTCAACAATCTTACAGCTTGCACCTACGAAGCCACTATGACAGGCTACGGTGCTATCGCTACCATACCGCCGGGTATTTCAACTTTCACTTCCCTGGCCGGTTTTGATATTAGTTCAATCAAAATTATATATATGTCTGGTGGCACCGGGCTCGCTTCCTGTAGTGTTGGATTAGGTTACATGAGCTCCAATACAATGGGGCAACCCACGCCGCCATGCCTGCCGCCGGGTGCTTATTTTTCAGCTGCCTGGGCCCAGGCTACGTCCACGGCAAATGCTACAGCTATTATCTTCTAAACTAAAGACTATTTTACGAATAAAGCCCCTCATTGAGGGGCTTTATTGATGCTATAAATAAGTGCTACTTCAATCCTGAGCTGAGGAGCAATGCTCCGGCTATGGCGATAATAACTGCTGATGCGATTAAAAGAGTTAATGTCTTCTCTTTACTCCTGCTTCTCACAATACGATTGTAAGACAAATAACGATTGTTTTCCATAATAGTGTTTTCGTGATGTTGCGATTTATACAATTATAACGAAATAATATTTGAAAATGAAATATAGTACAGGCCTTTTACATGTTTTTTACATTTAAAAGGGTATTTTGTGTACTTTTTTGTCAAAAACTGAATAATATACAGGATTATACATGAACAGCGCGCAGAGCAAAACTCCGCGCGCTGTTCATGTATTTTAAAATAATGCTGCTTACCTCAGTAGGGTTACATTACCCGTTTTCTTGAAACGCTTGCCTTCTCTGGTTGTAGCATTGATCTGGTATATGTATACACCATTCGGTTGTGCAGAACCATTGAAGAAGCCGTCCCATCCTTTATTGATATCATTGGTTTCAAAAATTTTCTGACCCCATCTGTTATATATTTCAAACGACTCTAAAGTAGCTATACCGCGGATGCTCGCTTTGAATCGGCTGTTGTTCGGGTTAAAAGCATTTGGCATATCCAGCACTGTTTCTTTTACCCGGAAGTCAACCGAATCGGTAATTGAGCAGCCATACTCCGTGCGTGCGGTTACAAAGTAACGCGTATCTACTTCCGGACTCATTTGCGGATTGCTGATGTTGTTACTGTTCAATCCTGAGTTAGGGAACCACTGGAAATATATAGCATTGGTACCTGGTTGCATGTTATATACCTCACCTGCATAAATATTTACAAAATCTGGCAATTCCAGCACCGCAGCAGGATGTACAGTGATATAAACCGTTTGGGTATCCCGGCAGCCCTTGTCACTTGTACCGATGAGTGTATATAAAGTAGAAGTCTCTGTTCTGGCTACCGGATTGGCAATATTTGCATTGCTTAAATAAGTGCCCGGCGACCAATGATATGTGCTGGCACCGCTGGCGCTTAATTGCACAGTATCACCCGGACATATTCCGGAATCTACGATCGGCAATTGCAGGAAATCTCCGGGATTGACAATCAGGTCTATCGTATCAGAAATGCTGCATGATACATTATTGACAGTATTGGTAACGGTCAGTACATATCTGCGGCTGGCATCAGCATTGAACCATATATTAGGATCTGTAGTATTGCTCAGGTTGGTAGCCGGAACCCAGTTGTATGTGTAATTACCGCTGTACGGCAGCGTGTTCGATTCGATGGCCACAGTATCATACTGGCAGGCTATAATCGTATCGGACATCATAATCTGGTCAGGGCTTTGGGCAACAGTAAGGTCAAGCGTAACCAGCGTATCGCAGGTCATGCCGCCCGCCGGAATTATCGTATCATAAATACCGCTTGTCGTTAGAATTCTGCCATAGAAATCCATAATCTGGCCCGAACAGATTGTCTCTACGAGGTTTACTTTCGGAATAGAATCTACATAGATTTTTGAGGTATCACTGATGGCGATACAGTTTGTATTGCCCGTAGTGCCGGTTGCCCCAGTCAGGTATCGGATCAGGTATTGTCCCAGAGCAAGACCGGTGGTATTAAAAGTATAATTAGAATTACCAGAAGCGGCACCGGCATTGATCCAGGTAGCCCCTCCGTCTGAACTGTACTGCCATTGATATTCAGCCGGGCTGTACGGACTGTTGATCACATTGGCCTGCATATTTACAGAAGTATTGGAGCAGGTAAGGGTATCCCGTTTAGGTAATACCTGCGATATCGGTACGCAAGGCTGTACCGTAATATCATCCAGCGCCAGGTCATTACCACAGCCAGAACCTACGGAGTTATTGATCAGCTGCAGTTTTACAGAAGTATTTGCGGCATTGTTGAATACAATAGAGTATTGATGCCAGGCCGTATCAAGTGGTACGTTTCCTGTATTAGATGTAGCAATAACTGCATTGGTTACAGGATCTACTACCCTTAGTGTAATATTGGGATATTGTGTGCTGGCACCACAGGTACTGGTCAGAACCAGGCCGGAATTGACGTTTAATACCCATACACCAAGCTTCAATGTTGTATTCGGACACAGGTTGTCCATAGTATATTCGAAGAATACCGTAGCGGCAGTCGATGGAGCATTAACCAGCAGCATCAGGCCATTAGGGTCTCCAGTATGGTCTGTTTTGCTGACCCAGTTAGCACCCTGACCTGCTATGTTCGGATTTTTAGCCAAACCGGAATAACCGTCTGTCAAAGTCCCGGTTGGAGGACCCGCTGCGCCTACAAAGATTGTGGAAGTGCTGGCACCAGGAGCGAAAGTGGCCAGAGGGCCGTACCAGTTATTGGTTGCATTGCCTGCACCAAATGTTTGATTAACAAGATATTGACCCCAGTAACCGTTACATACGGGCTGACAATAAGATAGAAAACTTGCTACAATAGCAAGAGTGGTAAAAAATAACCGCTTCATACATGATATATAGGACAATAAAGGTAATTGTTTTTTTGCATATTTTTAACTTCTCCGTATAGAATATTATTTTTTATGTAATATAAAGTGGAAGGTGATGTAGTGCCGGAAATTGCTTTGAAGAAGGGAATAAAAATCAAATATCAGATCAAAAATGAACTAATTTTACACTTTTTAGTGAAAAAAACACATTATTATAATTTTCGTTTTTGTTTAAATTGTGTGGTCTTAGGTGATTTACAATATTAAAAAACAATTATATGTTCAGAGGTTTGAAAAAATAACTCTTCTTAGCTTATATTTGCAGTAGGTAAACACTCTTTTATACAACTCACCTCCTCCTTGTCTAAGGAGGTTTTTTCTTTTAGGCAGGTCTGATCAAAGAAAATGTTAGCGGAAAGGAACATACTCCGGTGTGTTTTTCATGTACTTACCATCCATTTCCCGGCGACTGTTTCCGGAAGGGGGTAGGACAGCAGGAGAAGGTTCAATATTATTCTTTATTTCATATACCAGCTGATCTGTGCTGATACAATCTCCGTTTACCACAATATAATTCTGATTAGTGCCTACCGTTTCGATCGTAACAGAAGATTTTACTGTTTGCCCTTCTTTATTGATATACTGATATTCAATAAAGGAAGTATAAGCAGTATGCTTTTGGGAATGGGTATTAATTCTTCGTATCTGAAAGTCCATACCATTGCTGGTAGCGGCCTTAAAGTACTTTTTGATCATCAGATCATGGTTTTTTTCACTTTCATTGGTACATGCGGCGAGGAAAGGCATACACATAGCCAGTATGATTAATTTACTCATACTCTTCATATTTGGTTTTATACAACTCGAACCGTATAGGTCGGAAGTGTAATATAAGATATTTATCATCTGTTAGCTCATTTGCATTGTGTAATAACTTTTTATTTGCATTTACAATGAACCTACGTTAAGTATCGGCCGCTAAGGGTACGTATTTTTCGCATGGGCGACATATTTGCGGAGAGAATGTTTTTAATTTGCAGAAAAAATACTGAGTGTATACAAGAGAAGAAGCAGCGGCGATAAAAGAGCAGTTCTGGCGCACTTTTGGTCAGTATATGGCAGTAGTGCCATCGGCAGAAGGCTTAAGGGTAAACTGGATCAATTACAAGACAGGCATCAAGCAATTGCATTTCAAAACGGACGCGACCAGTAAGAAAGCAACCGTCAGTATTGAAATGTCTCACCCTGATGCAGGTATGCGTGCATTGATGTTTGAGCAATGGAAACAGCTGCGTGCTTTATTAATGATGAACCTGGAAGAGGAGTGGGAGTGGGAAGAAGATGTTGAAAATGATTATGGGCGCATGGTAAGCCGCATTAGTTATACCATTAATGATGTAAACATTTTTAAAAAAGAAGACTGGAGCAAATTGATCTCTTTCTTTAAACCAAGGCTTATAGCCTTAGATGCCTTCTGGGCCGATGCTCAATATGGTTTTGAGTTATTCAAATAATAAAAAAGAGCACCGTAAGGTGCTCTTTTTTATTCCCAGTGTTTATTTATTTTTAAAACTTTTTCAATGACATCCCGCACACATCCTGCACCACCTTTAATCGGAGAAATGTAGTCAGCAATATTAGCCACCTCAACAGCCGCATCGTTAGGGCAGGTCGCCAGTCCGCAATACTCAAGGGCCGCAATATCCGGCATATCGTCACCCATAAACAAAACCTGTTCCGGACCGATCTTAACCGCGGCTAACTTCTCTTTTAGCAAGGCCAGTTTATCTTTCACGCCTATATGTACCTCTTCTATACCCAGATTGTTCAATCTGCGCATAGAAGCTGTAGAAAGCCCGCCGGAAATAACCCATACATGATATCCTTTTTTAACTGCAAGCTGTAATGCGTAACCGTCCTTGATATTCATGCGGCGAAGCAATTCGCCATCCTCCTGTACATGCAGCATACCGTCTGTCAGTACACCGTCAATGTCAAAAACAAAAACCTTGATATGTTCGAATAGTGATAAAATATTCATGTCTTCTTTTTAATTACTAAAATATTGTTCAATGTATGCCCTGGCTTCGTCCTGTGTATAGCAGGTGAAATTACGGTATCGATAATGTACATCAATAATCTCTTCAAGGGCATCGTTTACCAGTTCCTTATTTTGCCAGTTCATTTTCAGGTCTGTACAAACCGTCTCCAGGCATCCCTTTTTATAAGCAATCTGTCCCAGTACATGCACCAGTGTATTGCGTACACGGGGTTTCTGATCATGCTCCAGTCTGCGTAGCAAGGGCAGGATGTCCTGCGGATGTGTACGGCCCCGTAACTCAATACCATGCACGATCTCGCGCCTGATCTCAAATTGCTCATGCTCCAGGAATCGTTCCGCGTAAGCCAGTACCGGCACCGGGTTCTTCTGTCCCATCTTTTTGATCGAACCAATTACGGCATTACGCACCTGGTGATGCGGATCGAATAGTCCTTTTTCAAAAAAGGGCATTACCGCTTCAAAATCAAAACAACCGATCTCGCCTGCAGCATTAATTACCGTCTGGCGCACCAATTGGTTTTCATCCTTAAACAGTTCTTCCAGTATATGTATGACGCGGCTTTTGGATATCGTCCCGGCCTGTACCAGCCGGCCTGTAGCAAGATAGGCATTTTTGCGTATGTACGTATCCGGGTCGGCAAAGTATGCATAACTCTGCTTCCATTGGCCTGCATTCGTTTCCGTAAAGACAACTTCTGTCATCTGGCTGAATACCACTGCACGTTCCTCCTTGCTTAAATCATAATAAGCCATCAGGAGTACATTTTTTCAATAGAATTACTGATCGCCTGGTACAGGCTTTCCCATTCCGGATGGGTCTGTAGCAGCTGAACATGTACGTCCATAGTACGCACATCATTACGCACCGCCGGACCAGTCTGTAAGCTGTACGGGTCCTGTGTCATAGCACTGATAAAGGTTTGTGCAATGATCGGTTTTAATAGGTCATAAGGCAGCGATTGTTCTGCGCAGATTTGCGCCCCTATAGCCAGTAAATGATTGGTAAAATTATTGACCATCACCGCGGATAGATGCAGGTATTGTCTTTGTGCAAAGCTTACAGGGGTGATATGGTCTGAAATCAGTGCGGCAAAGGCTTCAGCCTGCTGCGCAGCAAAATTATTTGATGCTTCCACAACCAGGGGCACAGTTCGCTCCTGTGGTAGCTTATTTTTATTGATTGAGTACAATGGCCATACTACAGCGGTATTAATGCCGGTAGCCGCCAGCAGATCCAGCGATTGAGATCCGGCGCAGTGTACAGCCGTTTGTGTTGGCTTAAGTTTGATATCTGCAGCCAGGGCGGCAATAGCCTGGTCTTTTATACAGAACAGATACAGGTCTGCATCTGTATTTATCGCATTTGTTTCGGTAACGAGTGGAATGCCATATTGAATGCTCAGATCCTGGGCGCTTTCTGCCCGGTGATTATACAGTTGTACAACATCAACTTTTTGAGCTGCAAGTTGCTGCAAAAAAAAGCGGGCTACATTTCCCGTACCCAGGATAACAATCTTCATCATACTTAACGGTTATTGATGTAATACTGTTCCATTAAACGGAACACCTGCTCTTTCAGCTGTTTTTTATCTTTCAGTTCCATACCCTCTGTTTTAATCGGGGGTAAAAAGTCGAATCGTATGGTGTGGGGCCAGGCCCAGAATTTCATATTATGCGGCAGTATGTCGCCGGTGCCGAAGATGAGGCCCGGCATGACCGGCTTCTGCGCTGCAATGGCATTCATAAATGCCCCTTCATAAAAAGGTTGCAGTGGTTTGTCGGTTTTGTTGCGGGTACCTTCAGGGTATAAAGTCAGGTGCAGCCCCATTTTCAGGGTATCCTGCATCTGTGTAAGGCTCTCACTGCGGCTGCGTTCCTTTTTACGGTCTACCAGTATAGAGCCAGCACGGTAAATGATCCCGAACAGTGGAATGCGGGCCATTTCAATTTTGGCCAGTGTTTTATTTGGTCCGGGCACCCAGGGCATAGAAACTGGAATGTCTACGAGTGAATTATGGTTGACCACTACCACATAATTCTGGCCGGGTTCAAAATATTCTTTTCCTTTTCTTTTTACCCGGCAGCCAACCAGCGGCAGGAATATGCTCATCCATATTTTATATGTAGGATGTATGATCCGTGCGCGTTTCGGTTCGGAAAATAACAATGCAATGCCGACAGGGATCAGTATGATCACCATAGTGATCAGGAACAGGAGCATGCCGTAAAAGAAATAGAGATGTCCCAGTATACGTTTGATCGGATTCATGAATACGGATCGGAATTTTTGTAAGCAAAGGTACGGCAGCCTGCCATATAAAGTATCTGCCGTTCCTGTAAAATAAGCAGGGTAGGGTGCATTTTTCCATTATATGATTATATTTGCGGATAAATTTTGATTACATAACTATTATTTTCAATGTCTCTTTCTTTCGATAACACCGAGATCGCATTCCGCTACAAAAATGACAAACAACTGAAACAGGCTAATTTCTTGTTCAACTCGATGTCTTCTTCTACGCTTACCCGTATAGGAATCGCCTTTACCAGCGCGGCATTAAAGATGAACCTGCCTATTACCGGGTTGATCAAGCGTACCATTTTTGAACAGTTCTGTGGTGGCGAGACCCTGCAGGAAGTGGCCAATACTGCTGAAATGCTGGCTAAGTACAATGTAGGCGTAGCACTGGATTATGGTGTAGAAGGAAAGTCGGGAGAGGCTGAATTTGATAAAGCTGTTCCGGAATTTATTAAGGCCATACAATATGCGGCCTCTCAAAAGAATATCCCTTTTATTCCCATAAAAGTTACCGGTTTTGCCCGTTTCAGCCTGCTTGAAAAAGTGCATGCGCAGGTACCTCTGAATGCTGACGAAGAAAAAGAATATGCGAGAGTACAGGATCGTATCGATGCGATCTGCAGTGTGGCCAATGATCATAATCTCATGATCCTGGTAGATGCAGAAGAATCCTGGATACAAAGACCGGTTGACGAACTGACGGATGCCATGATGGAGCGCTATAACAAAGGGAAAGTTGTTGTATTCAACACCTTCCAGTTATATTGCCACGATCGCCTGGCTTTCCTGAAAGTTTCGCATGAGCGTGCAAAAGCCAAAGGGTATATACTGGGTGCCAAGCTGGTACGCGGTGCCTATATGGAAAAAGAAAGAAGCCGTGCTATCGAAATGGGCTACCAGAGCCCCATTCAGCCAGATAAAGCATCTACTGATAAAGATTATAATGCAGCAGTATCCTATTGTCTGAATCATCATGAGGAAATCGCTACATTTATAGGAACACATAATGAAGACAGCTGCCTTATTGCCGCTGATATCATGAAACAAAAACAATTGCCAAACGATACGCCTAAAGTGTATTTTGCGCAATTGTTTGGTATGAGTGATAATATGACCTTCAACCTGGCCAATGAAGGATACCATGCCTCTAAATACCTGCCTTATGGTCCGGTAAAAGATGTAATCCCTTACCTGATGCGTCGTGTACAGGAAAATACTTCAGTAAAAGGACAAACCGGCCGGGAGTTGTCACTGATCAAAAAAGAAATTCAAAGAAGAAAACTGTAACCCTTTTAACCCTCCAGATATTGCTGCGGTATACCCTCATATTGCTGTTACTGTTGTTGCCTTTCCGCTACGGAATAGCGCAGACAGGTGTATCAGCAGCTGATCGTTACCTTACCAGGGCCAACCTGTTTATGGGTGAGAAGAACTTGCGTAAAGCAGAACAGTTCTATAAAAAAGCACTCAATGCAGCACCGCATTCACCGGAGGTGTATAGTATATTAGGTAAATTTTATTTCGACCAGGGCCGGTACCAGGATGCCTCTTATGTATTCGAGTCCGGCACCAAATCCTGTTCCGGCGGCACACAGATATTTGCCATTCCCCTTGCCAATGCGCTGATGCGGTCCGGTAATGCGGAGAAAGCCGGTATCGTGCTGCGTGGCTATCGCGTATCTCCGCAGGCCAAACCACAATTGAAAGAAGAGGTAGCAGCCCTGCAGCGCTCTATAGATTTTGGCCGCCTGATCGGGTATCATAAATACAATGTAAAAGTTACTTTATTAGGTGATAGTGTGAATAGTGTCGATGACGATTATTTTCCCTCATTTTCCGGGGTGCGTAAAGACCTTATTTTTACCCGCCGCAGCAACGGCCTGAATGAAGATTTTTTCATCAGCACGCTGGATAGTTGCGGAGACTGGACACTGGCACGGTATATGGGTTTCCCGCTCAATTCTCCTTTTCCTGAATGTGCGCAGGTACGCTCCTTTAATGATAAGTACATGATCTATCAAAAGTGCGATAACCGTAGTCCCAATGGCTGGGAGATGGGTGGTTGCGATCTGTACCTGTCTTATGCTACAGCCTTTGGCTGGTCAGTGCCACGTCCTTTTGGCTATACCATAAATACCACGGCATATGAAGGCATGCCGGCACTTGCTTCTGATGAGACGGCATTGTATTTTGTCAGTGACAGAGAAGGCGGGTATGGTGGTAAAGATATCTGGGTTAGCTATTTCAAAAAAGGATACTGGCAGGTGCCTGAAAATCTTGGGCCCGGCATTAATACAGATAAAGATGAGCTCACTCCGGTAATCGCTGCCGATGGCAAGACATTATATTTTGCGTCTAAAGGCCATAGTGGTTTCGGCGGTTTTGACATGTTCGTATCCCGCCAGCAACCCGATGGTAAATGGGCTAAGGCCATGAACCTGGGTACACCTGCAAACTCAAACTATGATGAACTTTGCGGTACGGTGATCCTGAGAGGGGACACGATGTATTTTGCATCCAATCGTCCAGGAGGCTATGGCGGACTTGATATTTATACCACCGATCTGCCCAAAGATTTTCGTCCGGTAGAAATGGCGATGCTTTGCGGATCTGTAAAGGATTTTGAAAGTGGCACACCAGTCACCCTTGCCGATATTACTGTTCAGGCGCCGGAAACACAGGTCGTGTACAATCTAAGAAGTAATAAAGGTGATGGTAGTTTTTACCTTCCCTTACCTGCCGGTAAAACCTACCAGGTGAGTGCGGCACAGCGATATTATAATGAACTTTCCGATACCTTCAGGCTATATGGTTTAGGCGCCATGGATACACTTCAGTTGCGCATGTTGCCCAAAGGCTATGTCCCCAATAAGAAGACAATTGCTTTACTGCAATTGAATATGGCAGACAGCGCGCTCTTACGGCAGGATAGTTTCTGCCTGGTGCTGAATCGTGCACTGGCAGCTTATTCCGGCAAGATCACCGGTCTCGAACTGAATAGTTTTGTCTTGCGTACAGATGATGGCTGGTTATACGATTACAGTGCCCAGCTGAAAGAATGCCTGTTTAAAATAGGCGTTACAGAAGAGTATATCACGAATAATATCTGGGAGGTGGCCAAAGATGCTCCTTCTGAAGCGGGCGCTGAAGTGCAGCAACCAGGTATGGTCCTGATTACATTAGAATACCTCGAATAATTTTTTACTGATTATCCGCTTACAGGAAACAAAGACTTACCTTTTCCTCGCGTTTCTTGTTATGGCTACCTTTTGCCCTGATGAAAACAAAGGCACTTTTGGTCCTTTTGTTGCCGGACAAAAGGACGAAGAAAATAGGTTACTATATGCGGATAGTCAACTAATTTTTTACCGGTATGGCTCCCGACCGGCATTTTTATTCATATTTATAGCCCTTCATGTGCACCTTGATTACCTTTTGCAGGCCATCAGGGCTGAGTCGTTTTGTGCTTTTATGAAATATATAGGTTTACATAGTGGTAGATTATTTCATCATATAAGACACACAATATTATACTTGTATATACACTGTTTTTAAAATATAAAAAATCGGCTCTTTATTAAAATAATTAAAAATTATGAGATATATTAGAGAACTGATTATGGAGTAGAATGCTACTGCTTTTGTATAAAAGCGCTCAGGATGATTTTGAGTGATATTGGTATGCCCGTCAGATAATACATATTACCTGTGCTGTATAGCATCAATTGGCTCAAACACATTATGAATATAACAGTGCTCCATACCTGTACCCTGAAGCAACGCTTTTTATTGTCTGTACTGTCCGGAATCCTGATGGCCGTACTGGTGATCCTGAATAATCCTTTGTGCTCCTTCATAGCCCTGGTTCCCCTCATTATCGCAATGCACAAAGTACGCTTCAGACAAGCACTGGCATTAGGTTTTGTAAGTGGTAGTGTGCTGAGTCTCTTTACCAGTTACTGGATGTTGTATTCGGTTACAGAGTTCAGTAATGGGAAATGGTTTGTAGCTGCCGGTGTCTATATTTTGAGCAGCATACTCCTGGGTTTGGTGCTGCTGCTTGCAGCAGCAGTGCTTTATAAATTTGTCAATAACCGGCACAGTTTCCTGCTGCGTAGTCTGGGTATAGCCAGTGCATGGGCTGTTTTTGAATTCCTGTTCAGCTACTTTCTTACCGGCTCTTTCTGGTTTCATCCGGCATTATACAAGGGACTTGTTTCTACTAACTTTTTGATTCAACCGGCCGTTTTCGGTGGGGGCATACTTATCTCTTTTTTTTGTGCCTGGGTCAATGCTGCATTGGCACTTGCACTCCTTGCTCCGCATCGGAAATATTTTGGATATACAGTGCTGATCTTCGCGGCTTTTCTGGGCTTATCCTATGCTGCCTTGCTCATCTATCCGGAACCTGCTGATGCGGAAAAGGCCAGGATAGCGGTCATTAATACCAATCAGCCAGTACACCAGAAATGGGATGAGCAAACAGGTAACCAGGCTGTACAGGAGATGCTTCGGCTGAATGCAGAAGCGACGAAATTAAATGCTGGTCTGAAAATATGGACAGAAGCTGTTGTACCATGGACCTACCGTAAAGATGATGACTTTCTGAACGCTATTGTGGGTGCAGATAGCAGTCAAAATAGCGGACATATCATTGGCCTGCTGACTGACGGCGCCGGTACGGAATTTTATAATTCGGCCTATTACCTGGAAGATATGCATGGCGTGGTGCAGCGCTACGATAAAAGGTTTCCGCTTGCCTATGCTGAAGTGCCCTTAAGTATTGGTGCTATGCCTTTGCTTAAAGGGGCAGATATGATCATCAGACCCGGGCAGCATAGCGTTATATTTAATACCCTGGCCGGTCGTGCGGGTATTACCGTCTGTAACGAATCTCTTGTCGATAAGGCTTATTACGGTTTAGCAGAACAGCATGCCGATTTCCTGGTGGTGATCTCTAATGACGGCTGGATCGGAAACAGTGATTACCTGCTGCGTCAGCACTTCTACAGTGCCCGAATGCACGCAGTAGCTAACCGGAAGGATATTGTTGTAAACAGTAACCTTGGCTATTCAGGGGCCTTTAGCAGCATGGGTATAGAGCTGCTTAAAAGAAAGGAGGAGAACGGATTTGTGGAGCAGGTAAGCCTTTCTAAAAATGATACCATGACATTCTATGCCCGGTATCCTTTGTTTTTCATTTGTTTTTATTTACTCTCTCTTCTATTATTGATTTACCCTCTAAACACCCCTAAAAAAGTATGAAAAGATATTACTTACTTTCATTACTACTTATGGTCTGTACCGGTGCATTTGCCGTACCCACGGTCAATAGCCTGGAGCAGACACAGTACCGCTGGCGCAATAACAATGGCAGTGAAACAGCAGCCACCTGGAAGGCCGCAGCCAATACGCCTGTTACGCAAACCAACTTTAATGAATCTCTGCGCCTGCGAACAGAGTATTACACCTTCGGTCTCAGCGGCTCCTTGCCACTGGGCCAGAGCCTTGCTTATTCTAAAGACGGCGGCATTACCTGGACGCCCATAACAGAAGCAACTACGAATGACTTTGTGTTGGTGCCCAGTGCCGCAGCACCACATGGCACCAACACAACTAACCAGTTGGGTACCGGTACCGGTGGTACATATGTGGCCGGAAAGATCGTATCTCAGAATACACCCGCTATGGGATTAAACCTGAATGTCGATGAACGTACTGAGATGGAATGGATCTTGCAACCTACTATTTTTTGTGAGAATGCAAAGACCTACCTATTCGAATCCCAATCGGTGACGGCAGCCTCTGCAAGAGGACAGCTGACAACCAATTTCGGATGTGTAACGCCTGTGGTAACCGTAGCACCCAGCATCTCCCGTTGCGGTACCGGTAGTCTGCAGTTAGTCGCCAGTATAGACGGTACTGGAGGCTCGCTTGTCTGGTGGTCTGCACCTACAGGTGGTACAATCATCGGGGTAGGTAATAATGTTACCTCACCCGTATACACTGCCAACACAACTGTGTATGTCGAAGGCAGAAGGAATGGTTGTGCCACAACCCGCATTCCGGTACAGATAATTGTAGACAACGTTTCGCTGAGTATTGATGTGGCAGATGGTACCTATTGTGTGGATGATGTTTTATCCTTAACCACCAGCCCTGCCTACCCTGCAACTTATATCTATCAGTGGAGTGATAACAGTACCGCGGCAGCATTGGATGTGGCTCCAACAAATGGTGTGCAGAACCAGTTCTGGGTTAAGGTGACCAGTCCAAATGGTTGTGTTAAGCGTGATACGGTGCATGTAACGGTAAATCCTAAACTACAGGTGAATATCGGAAACGATACCATTGTCTGCTCCAATACGCCACTGACACTGGATGCGGGCAATCCGGGTGCTACATATCTCTGGAGTACCGGTGCGCAGACACAGTCTATCACGACCCTGACCGGTGGTACCTATACCGTAGCGGTAACCAATGATTATGACTGCACTACTACAGATGAGATTGTTATCGGTGCGCGACTGGAAGCCTCTACTGACGGGTTCAACTTCATTCCGAAGTTTGAAATACAGCAGGGCAGGGTAGACTTTGCCCCGATCAATGCACAGGCCGTAGATAGCTTTTACTGGGATTTCGGCGACGGCAATACCTCTCAACTTCAAGAACCGTCTCACGTATTTGCAGCAGAAGGCGATTATATAGTAAGCCTGAAAGTGAAGAATGATTGCGGGTTTATGGACACTGCACTGATGATAACTGTAGACATGGCACTGGGTGTGCATGAAAGCAAGATCGGTAAAAATGATCTGAAAGTATTCCCGGTTCCGGCGGCAAATAAACTGACCGTCCTGTCTGAAACCGGAGATATAAAAATCATGAACATCACTATATGTAATACACTGGGTCAGGTACAGAAAGATCTGCAGTATACAGGTGGTTCCCGACAAGAAATTGATGTAACGAACCAGCCTGCGGGCAACTACTTTATGCGTATCGAAACGAATAAAGGTACGGCGTACAGGCGCTTTAGTATTACTAAATAATTGTGTACAATTATGTACAAAAAAGAGTTGGTTTACCGATACGGTAAACCAACTCTTTTCTTTTAAACAACAACACACCTTTAAGTGTATAGATAGCGTTTATATATATGTGTAGAAGGGGTTACAGGCCATCCGATCTTTAATTTAGTGATATTGTTAAGAAATGGGAAGTGCTGTTTTTATTTATGTTTTAATTAGTTAACTTTGTACCGCTCATAATAAAATGGGCCCTTTTTATATTAAAATAAATTTTAAATATGGGATTCGTAAAAGACAGGTTTAAAGTCAAAGCTGATTCAGTAGCAGCAGAAATCAAACAAATTATTGCAGAGCACGGAAATAAAGTTTTAGGAGAAACCACTATCGCACAAGCCTACCAGGGTATGAGAGGTATTATCGGTCTGATCACCGAGACATCTTTACTTGATGCAGAAGATGGTATCCGCTTTAGAGGCTATTCGATCCCGGAATTAAGAGAAAAATTACCTAAGGCCCCAGGTGGTACAGAACCATTACCGGAGGGCTTATTTTATTTAATGCTGATCGGTGAGTTACCTTCTGAAGAAGATGTAGAGCATTTATCTGCAACATTTGCCAGAAAATCTCATGTACCGAATTATGTGTTTGATGTAATTGAAAAATTACCGATTTCTACACACCCGATGACGCAGTTCTCTATTGCAATTACTGCATTACAGAAAGAATCTATCTTCGCTAAAGAATACGCAAACGGCATCAACAAAAAGGAATACTGGTCTTATATTTTTGAAGACTGTATGAACCTTATTGCACGCCTGCCGCGCATTGCAGCGTATATCTATCGCAGAAAATATAAAAACGGCGATCATATCCAACCTAACGGAATGCTGGACTGGGCGGGTAACTTCGCACACATGCTGGGTTACGATAACAAAGGTTTCTATGCATTAATGCGCCTGTATTTAACGATCCATGCCGATCACGAGGGTGGTAACGTATCTGCACACGCAACGCACCTGGTAGGTTCTGCACTGTCTGATCCTTACCTGTGTTTTGCATCCGGTATGAACGGCCTGGCTGGTCCGCTGCATGGCCTGGCTAACCAGGAAGTAGTAAAATGGATCGAAGATATGTGTAAAGAGCTGGATACAAATGCGCCTAGCAAAGACCAGATCAGCGAGTATATCAAGAAAACATTAACTGAAGGTAAAGTAGTTCCGGGTTACGGTCACGCAGTATTGCGTAAAACAGATCCACGTTTCACAGCACAGATGGAGTTTGCAAAAACACACTGTCCGGAAGATCCGATGGTACAAACCGTTTGGAATGTATATGAAGTAGCTCCGGATATCCTGGGTGCTACCGGTAAAATCAAAAATCCATTCCCGAATGTTGATGCGCACAGTGGTGCATTACTGAAACACTTCGGACTGATTGAAGAAGAGTTCTACACCGTAATCTTCGGTGTAAGCCGTGCACTGGGTGTATTGGCAGGATTATGTTGGGACAGAGCTTTAGGATTCCCTATCGAGCGTCCTAAGTCTGTAGATACACACTGGATCAAGGCCTTCATCAAAGGTGAAGCCGTAAAAGAAGACTAAAATTCTTTATTTAATAAAAAGCGCCCATGCAATGCATGGGCGCTTTTGTTTTTTACAAAACGATGATATCATATAATTATAGTTGACTATTTTATTCGTCCTTTTGTCCGGCAACAAAAGGACCAAAAGTGCCTGTTCTCATCAAGGCGATTGCGGAGCACCGCCATTTTGTACCGTTGCGTGCATTGATCGTTTGAGCTTAACGTGTGATGCATTCGGTGCTCAACGATCGCATCTCCACTCCAAAATGGCTATCGCTGTGATGAAAACAATAAGCGATCCGTAAAAGTACAGATCGCTCCAAATTGCCTTATACATCCGGCGTTCATAATATCATTGGCTCGATCGATAAAGTCGAAGACCAATAGAGTAATAATATTTATTATTGTTTCCGAAGAGCGGATACTCCGTTAATTTAATTACTTTTGCAAACATCTGATGATATGATGTATGATGCAATTACAAAAAAAATCTCTGGCGCAGGAACTGGCCGATACGCTGCAGCATAGTATAGAACGGGGTGTATTTCCCGTCGACTCCCGCTTGCCTACAGAGCCCGAACTGATGAAAAAGTTTGGGGTAGGGCGCTCCACTGTTCGCGAAGCGATCAAGTACCTGGCACAGTCCGGCTTTGTATCTGTACAGCAGGGGCTGGGTACCTTTGTAATCAGCCATACCGGTAATGGTGCACTGGATGCAAAAATTGAGCATGCCAAGTTCGCAGAGATATTTGAAGTAAGGCAATTGCTGGAGATAAAGGTGGTAGAGAAGGCCGCTACACATCGGACTACAGCGCAGCTCAGCCAGATGGGTAAAGCACTGAAGGAGCGGAAGCGTTATGCCCTTAAGGGGGAGATGGCAGCCTGTATACAGGCCGATATTGACTTTCATACAACTGTTGCGGAGAGTTGCGGCAATATGATCCTGTGTGAATTGTACAAAACCCTTTCGACACATGTAAGCAAGTTTTTCCTGACCGTATACAAGGATACAACTTCCTTTATCGAATCTCAGGAGCTGCATGAGGCATTACTACAGCATATTAAAGAGCGCAATGCTGACAAAGCATTAACCGTTGCACAGTCTATTATCGGCATCATTTAATTTTTTTAATAACAAACATCAGATGACCTGATGTTTAAGACTTGTTTTTTTATGAAAGAACCTATTGCCGCTTCCGGCACATTACAAGCCAACCAGACGGTATATCCGATCTTGTTTGCCATCAGTTTATCCCATTTGCTCAATGACCTGTTGCAGTCATTGATTCCTGCCATTTATCCATTGCTCAAAGATAATTATGCACTCACCTTTACCCAGGTGGGTATTATCACCTTAGTGTTTCAGCTTACTGCCTCTATTCTACAGCCCTTTGTAGGATTGTATACTGATAAAAGACCCAATCCAAAATCCCTTGCTATAGGCATGTTCTTCTCCCTGATGGGACTGATCTGTATGGCTTTTGCAGGCAATCTTTATGCCATACTGGCTTCTGTAAGTCTGATTGGTATTGGCTCTTCGGTGTTTCATCCGGAAGCATCACGTGTGGCGCACCTGGCATCCGGTGGCAAGAAAGGGCTTGCCCAGTCTATCTTCCAGGTAGGGGGTAATGCCGGTGGTGCGATCGGTCCATTGCTCGCAGCATTAGTCATCATTCCATTCGGGCAACGTTATATCGGCTGGTTTGGTGTACTGGCTATTGTGGCGATCATCATCCTGACCATTATTGGTAAATGGTATCAGCAGCATATGGCCCTGAAAGCAGCACAACCACAGAAAGTAGTTACAGAGCGGGTTGCATTGCCCCGCTATAAAGTGATCATCTCTATCATAATTCTGCTGGTATTGATTTTCTCCAAGTACTTTTATATGGCCTCTATGACCAGTTACTTCACCTTCTACCTTATAGAGAAATTCGGGGTAAGTGTACAGCAATCTCAGGTCTATTTATTTGCCTTCCTGGCTGCCGTTGCCGCGGGCACTATTCTGGGAGGTCCGCTGGGCGACCGTTACGGACGTAAATGGATTATCTGGATCTCTATATTAGGTGCAGCTCCATTCACGCTGCTGCTGCCGCATGTAAACCTGTTTGGCACCATCGTACTGGCGGTTATTATAGGGCTCATCATCTCCTCTGCATTTTCTGCCATCCTGGTATATGCTACAGAGCTCATTCCCGGAAAAGTAGGTATGGTTGCCGGATTATTCTTTGGTTTTGCTTTCGGTATGGGCGGTATCGGTTCTGCTGTATTAGGATGGCTGGCCGATCAGAAGGGCATTCAATATGTCTTCTCGGTTTGCGCCTTCCTGCCGCTGATAGGCATGGTGACGGGTTTCCTGCCGAATATTGAAGGAAATAAAAGAAAGAAATAACGCTGACATGTTATCAAACAAAAGCCCGGGTATGTACCCGGGCTTTTTGTGATTAAAGCTGTACTTATAAAGTAGCCATGTCTATTACAAAGCGATATTTCACATCGTTTTTCTCCATGCGCTCATATGCCTTATCAATGTAAGCCATATCGATTACTTCCACTTCTGATACGATATTGTTTTCACCGCAGAAATCCAGCATCTCCTGAGTCTCTTCGATACCACCGATCATAGAGCCTGCAAGGCTTTTGCGGTTACCGATCAGGGCAAATGCAGGAATTACAGATGGCTCAGAAGGTACGCCCACACAGATGTGTACCCCGTTTGTTTTCAGCAGACCCATGTATGCCGCAATATCATGTGGAGCACTTACGGTATCCAGGATAAAGTCAAATGAATCTTTAACCGCATTGAACTGTGCTTCGTCTTTGGTTACTACAAACTGGTGTGCACCCAGCTTCATCGCATCTTCGCGCTTATTTTCAGAAGTACTTAATACCGTTACTTCAGCACCGAATGCCACGCCGAATTTTACGGCCATATGACCTAAGCCACCCAGGCCCAGTACTGCCAGTTTATGGCCTTTGCCAACCTTCCAGTGTCTTAAAGGAGAGTAGGTGGTAATACCGGCACATAATAATGGTGCCACTCCAGACAGCGGCAGGTTTTCCGGTACATTCAGTACGAAATCTTCTTTGACCACAATGGTTTTAGAATAACCACCATAAGTAGGCATACCATCAGTGTACTTATTCAGGCCATTGTAGGTAGATACACTGCCATTTTCGCAATACTGTTCTTCACCATGCTTACAGGAGCTGCAGTCTCCGCAGGAGTCTACCATACAACCGGTGCCCACCAGGTCGCCCAGTTTGAATTTGCTTACATTTTCGCCTACAGCGATCACTCTTCCTACAATCTCATGTCCCGGTACCATCGGGAAGATACCCGGAAACCAGTCATTGCGGATCTGATGCAGATCAGAGTGGCAAACCCCGCAGTACTGTATGTCGAACTGTACATCGTTAGGGCCAACAGCTCTTCTTTCAAAATTCCATTCGGTTAATTGCTCGCCGGCATTCATAGCGGCATAGCCTTTTGTTGCGATCATATCTCTTTGTTGTTTTTTTAATTGTTTTTGATGATACAAAAGTATGCGGTCCTCGGGAAACTGCTTGTACTCAGCAGTTCAATATTTTGTTCTTTTTAGGTCAGGGTATTTGTTGTACTCCACAAAGCTAATACTCCAGTATTAAATCATTGTATCCGGATCTGAACTTTTTAGCATAATTATATGAACCGAAAAGAAAAGTGTATGGATCTGTATTTCGTACTTTTGTTGCTGATAGCAAATACTTTATGGTTACAAAAATGGTTAAGGTGCCTACAGCACTCGTTAATTGCGATGCCGCACAGGCTACACTGGAGCTGGAAGGTTGTTCTGTGGTGCAGCAGTGTGTACATAGTACAGGTGCTAGTGGTACAATGTACCTCGAGGAACACCTGTTATTGTTCGTGCTGGGCGGAACAAATAAGATGACTTACGGAAAGCAGACCTATGTGGTAGGTAAGAATGAAATGATCCTGCTCAAAAAGGCTACTGCTGTTCAGTATGAGAAAGCCGGTGATCCCGACAATGATAATATATACGAGAGCATGATGTTCTCTTTGAAGGATGATCTGTTGAAATCATTCCTGTCTACAGCCCAGATTGAGATTCCGAAATTAAAGGCAGAAGGGGAGATAAAGAGCGAAGTATATCCTATAAACGAATACCTGGTTGCCTTTGTACATTCGCTGAAACCATACTTCAATAACCAGTCTGGCGTGAATCCCGGCCAGTTGCGGTTAAAGATGATGGAGTTGCTGTATGATGTAGCGGAGTATAATAAAAATGTATTTTTTCAGATCTTACAATTACACCAACCGGTACGTACCGATGTGAGCCAGGTGGTAGAACAGCATTATGCCTCACCGGTCAATCTTGAAGAGCTGGCTTATCTCTCCGGGCGCAGCCTGTCCAGCTTTAAGCGCGACTTTCAGCGCATATACAATATGTCACCAGCCAGCTGGATCCGCGAGAAACGCCTGGTCAAAGCCAAAGAAATGCTGGAGCATACACAGATGAGCGTAACGGATATCTGTTTCTCCCTGGGCTTTGAAAATGTATCGCACTTCTCCAGAATTTTTAAAGCACATCACGGGCAAACGCCCAGCAGCTACCGTGAGGTAATGCCTTTGAATTAATGATGTTTACATATGCGCCGTGGCCCAGGTGGCCATGGCATGAATCACCGGGAGCAGCTGCCTGCCCGATTCGCTGAGCTGGTAGGTGACATAGGGTGGTACTACCGGCCTGGCTTCCCGTATCACCAATCCGTCTGTCTCCAACTGCTTCAAATGCTGTATCAGCATCTTCTCCGTAACAGCAGGTATTGCCTTTTTTAATTCACTATAGCGTTTACTGCCTTCTGATAGATGGTAGATAATAATGGGCTTCCAATAACTTCCTATTTTCTCCATCGTAAAGGTTACCGGGCACATTGCCAGTGCCGTTTTCTTATTCTGCTGAATGGTTGAGGATGATTTAATAGCGGTCATAATGATACATACTTTAGGGTAAGTACTTGTATAAAAGTAAGTACAAAAGTACTTTTGCATTATCAATTAACCAAAATATTTTATCTGATGAATATTACCCTTACCGGTTCCCTGGGGAACATAGGACAACATTTAGTAAAAAACCTGGTAGCAGCAGGACATAAGGTAACCCTGATCAGCAGCAGTGCAGACAGGAAGACCGCCATCGAGCAACTGGGTGCTACAGCAGCCATTGGTTCCATAACAGATACTGCCTTTCTGGAGCAGACCTTCGCAGGTGCCGATGCGGTATTTGTAATGACCCCTCCGAATATGGGCGGACAGAACATTATTGAGCACACCGTTAATGCCGGCAGGTCTTATGCCACTGCAATCAAAAATTCCGGAGTGAAACGTGTCGTGATGCTCAGCAGTGTGGGTGCTGATTTTGACGGTGGTACAGGCCCTATTACAGGACTGCATCATATCGAAAAGCTGTATAGTGCATTAGCCGATGTCGCGGTAACTTATTTACGTGCAGGCTATTTCTACACCAATTATTACAACGATATTCCGATGATTCAGCATGCAGGCATACTGGGTTCTAATTTTGCAGCTGATGTAAAAATACCTCTGGTACACCCGGCTGATATTGCGCAGGCTGCGGCAGAAGCTTTACAGCAAAACCCTGCGGGACATGAAGTTCGTTATATCGTAAGTGATTATGTAACGGCAGCCGATGTGGCTTCTGTATTTGGCAAGGCCCTGGGCAAAACACTGCCTTGGGTTGCCTTTACCGATGAGCAGGCCATGGATGGTATGACCGGAGCCGGATTACCGGAAGAGATGGCTGGTCTGTATACGGAAATGGGCGTAGCGATCCGCGAAGGTAAACTGCAATCTGATTTTGAAAGCAAGGGTGCTCCACAGGATGGTCTGATCAAAATCGTTGATTTTGCAAAGGAATATGCCAGCCGTTTTTAATGACTGTATGTAACTATTTAGTTATCAGGAAGCAATACCAGAAGGTATTGCTTCCTTTTTTAGGAAAAAATTGCCAATCACATTTGCTATATTCTTTTATTTTTGCGCAAACATCTTGTTTAATGGACAATATCGCCGACTGTACTGCTCAATACCTTCCTATACAAAATACCGGTTACTTTTCAAGCCTGATTAAGGACTATCTTGAAGCAGCACCTGGCCTGAGACCCTTTTATGTGTTTACGCCGGATGATGCGGGTATGAAGGAGGCTATACAAAGCAGAGCAGCGCGTCCGGTAGACCGTAATACCCTGGTATCGGTGTTGCGAGAGCAGTATGCACACCTGGAGGTGAGCGATGCTGTACAGCAGAATATTGAACTGCTTACAAAAGGTAATACCTATACCATCTGTACCGCCCATCAGCCTAACCTGATGAGCGGCTATTTATATTTCGTCTACAAAATTATTCATGCTGCTAAACTGGCGCAACACTTGTCTGCACAGCATCCTGAGGCGCAGTTTGTACCAGTATTTTATATCGGTTCTGAAGATAATGACCTGGATGAGCTGAGTGTATTCCGCTACGAGGGTAAAAGCTACCGTTGGAATACAACACAGACCGGTGCTGTAGGCAGTATGCATACCGATGATCTGCAGGAACTGATTGCAGATTTGTTCCGTGTTCTGGGGCCGGTAGGCGTGGAGGAGCAAACGCTCAAACGTATTATCCGTACGGCTTATAGTGGTGGCCATACTATTGCGCAGGCTACCCGCATCCTGGTCAATGAATTGCTGGGCTTTCTCGGTGTTGTGGTACTGGATGCCAATGATGCCCGTTTGAAAAAGGCTTTTATTCCGGTGATGAAAGAAGAGCTGCTGCAGCATACCGCACAGCAGATAGTGACGCAGACATCAGAGGCGCTGAATGCACAATACACTGCCCAGGCATTTGTGCGGCCGATCAACCTTTTCTATATGAAAGAGGGACTGAGAGAGCGTATTGAGCGGAATGGAGACCAATGGTTCGTATTGAATACGGATATTGTTTTTAATGAAGCACAGCTGATGCAGGAAGTGGAGAAACATCCTGAGCGTTTCAGTCCGAATGTGATTCTCAGAGGGATGTACCAGGAAACCATACTGCCCGATGTGGCTTTTATAGGCGGGGGTAGTGAAGTGGCCTACTGGATGCAGTTAAAAGACCTCTTTTCCCATTACAAAGCATTCTTCCCTGCTATAGTGCTGCGTCAGTCTGCAATGATTGTAGGTCCTAAATCTGTGGCAATGCAACAGAAACTGAATCTTTCGCTGGAAGAATTATTTATAAAGACAGAACCACTGATCAATAACTATGTAGCACAGTACGGTGATGACTCCTGGAATGTAACGGCTTTACAACAACAACTGGAGACACTGGAACAGGAAACCATAGACCGGTTGTCTGACCTGGACGGACAACTGCACCTGAGTGCGGAAGCTGTATTTACCAAAATAAAAAAGCAGGCAGAGGTGCTGGAGAAAAAAGTGCGCAAAGCGGCCAAACGCAAGATGGCCGACAGGGTACAGCAGATTCAGCAATTGAAGGAACATACTTTCCCTAATGACAGCCTGCAGGAACGTTATGATACCTTTATGCCATTCTACCTGCAATACGGACAGTCTTTCTTTGAAGCCCTGCACCAGTATACCGATCCTTATGGAAAAGAGTTTCTGGTATTGTCTTATAACCGCTAAATAGTATTAAAACATATTTGAAAGCTATCCTGAATGGGTAGCTTTTTTTATGTAATACTTATCTCGCGCGAGTTTGCAACTCGTGCACTTGAATCTATTCATTTAAACATAAGGATTCCTTTAAGGAATACTTATCATACATCAATGTCGGAGGCCAATTAAGCTTCGTATTTTTGCAATAACAAATTACAAAAAGGAAAATCATATGGAATTAGGTATAGGAATGTTCGGTGACCTGGCTTTTGATCCCAATACGGGCAAACCACAGGACGCGCAGGTGAAACTAAAAGAGATACTGGAAGAGATCAAACTGGCTGATGAAGTAGGACTGGATGTGTTTGGTATGGGAGAGCATCATCGTCCTGATTATGCAGTATCCTCACCGGAAATTGTACTGGCTGCTGCGGCCAGCATTACTAAAAATATTAAACTGATGAGTACCGTTACGGTACTGAGTTCTGCGGAGCCTGTAAAGGTATACCAGGACTTCTCTACCATAGATCTGATCTCTGGCGGTCGTGCCGAAATCGGAGTAGGGCGTGGTAGCTTTATTGAGTCATTCCCCTTGTTTGGTTATGACCTTAAAGATTATGATCGCCTGTTTGAAGAAAAACTGGATTTGTTGTTGAACATTAATAACAATGAGGTGGTGAACTGGTCGGGCAAGCTGAGGGCACCGCTGGAAAACCAATCGGTATACCCGCGTGCAACCCGTAATGGTCAGTTGCCGATATGGATTGCGGTAGGTGGCACACCGGAGTCGATTTTGCGCGCGGCAAGACTGGGTCTGCCTTTGATCCTGGCGATCATCGGCGGTATGCCGGAGCAGTTTGAACACCTGGTGATGTTCTATAAAGCGGAGTATCTGAAAAGTGGCCATGATCCTGCTAAAATGCAGGTGGGTATTCATTCTCACACCTTCGTGAGTGAAACAGAAGCGGTAGCGGATCAGTATTTCAAAAACTATTCCGGACAGATGAACCGTATCGGAGCATCAAGAGGATGGCCTCCATACTCTAAAGCACAGTATGATGCCGGACGTTCTCCTAAAGGAGCGCTGTTTATCGGTGAGCCGGCACAGGTTACCGACAAGATACTGGCTATGCATGAGATGTTTGGCATCACCCGTTTTATCGGGCATATGGATGTGGGCGCACCGGATCATGCTTTAATGATGAAATCAATTGAATTATTCGGAACCAAAGTGGCTCCGGAAGTGCGCAAAGCACTGGGAAAATAATAAACCTGCACTGGTTGGTTTTGGTTTCTTGTTTTATAACAAAAGGCAGCTGTATAGCTGCCTTTTGTTATAAAGTATGTTATCTTTTATTTCTGATACATTTCCAGGAAGTCATTGGTACGGATTACTTCCTCCAGTTCTTCGGGGCTGGGCAATACATTGAATTCTTTAATGAAGTTTCCTTTACCATCGACCAGTACAATGAAAGGGACGTATTTAAAATCGAACCAGTTGTGCATGCCTTTACTGAAGTCATGTAATACACGCAGGTTCTTAATCTTGTCAAGTTTAAATTCGTTAGAGAAGGTCTGCAGCTCTGCTTTGTCCATATACGAGGCCATCCAGATCGGTATCTTATAAGCCGGTGCCAGCTGGTTCATGCGCTCTGCATCCAGGCGGCAGTGACCACAGTCAGTCTTGAAATAAATGATCAGTACCGGGCTGTCTTTAGGCATATCCTTAATGGTCACCAGTGCATCGTTACGGATGTCGTTAAACTTCATTCCATAAAAAAGTTTGCGCATCTGGGATAGGATCACAGAATCGGAATTCTGCTGCGCCGAAGCAGTATTATTAGTAAAAAGCAGGCAAAACAGGGTTGCTGCAAGCACAAAAAAACGAGACATGAATGTATATTAATTGTTGCATCATATACCAGCCGCAAGAACGTCGGCAATGTGCATTGTTTTTAAAGGAATATGTTGTTTCTGAATGTAGGCATCAAGGTGCATGAGGCAGGACATGTCGCTGGAGATGATGTATTCTGCTCCGGCAGCCAATGCGCTCTCCACCTTATTCTGAGCCATACCGATCGATATAGGTTCAAACTTAACGGCAAAGGTTCCGCCGAAACCACAACAGGTCTCGCATTCCTTCATCTCGGTCAGTTCCAGTCCCTGTACCTGTGCTAATAATTGTCTTGGCTGATCTTTGATATGACATTCTCTGAGTGCTCCGCAGCCGTCATGGTAAGTGGCTTTGGCCGGAAAGGATACATTCAGGTCATTCACTTTCAAAACGGATACCAGAAAGTCTGCAAATTCAAATATCCTGGGTTTGATTTTCTTATACGTATTGTATTCGGCAGCATTCTTGAGCAGGTGATCATATTGGTTTACCACATAGCCTACGCATGAGCCCGATGGCGCTACAATATAACGATCCGTGCCACCAAAGTCTTTACAAAACTTTTTGGCAATAGAACGGGCTTCATCCTGGAAGCCGCTGTTACAGGCCGGCTGTCCGCAACAGGTCTGGCCTTTGGGATAATTTACCGAACAACCTAACTGCTCCAATACCTTTACCATATTCAATCCCGTTTCGGGAAAAAGCTGGTCTATAAAACAAGGTATAAAAATATCTACTTGCACTTGCTGCTTCATTTATCCGATCCTTTTTAAGAGTTGTTCTTCTACTTTCTGAAAAACCATCTGCGGCTGATGGGTGCGCCATTCGTCATATTCCTGGAAGAATATGTAGCGGTGTATACCAGCCTGTCTCATTTCCTGATACAGGTGTCCTGGCAGCCCCAGCATAACGATCCAGCCACCTTCATCGCTGATGTCTTCATTCCATTCTTCATAATAGCTGTCATCGCTGCTATGGAAATTCAGCACATTTTCTGCAATTAGGATGTACTTATAGATTCCTTCATTGATCAACAGATCTATAATCTCCCGTTTCAGCATCATGATGTCATTGTTAATCGCATCATTCCACTCGCCCAGCAGCTCTATGATAGCATAACCTTCTTCATAGTCTGCAAACAGGATTTTCAGGTATAGTGTATTGGACCCGAAATCGTCCCATTGCGGGTGAATATAATAATTGTATATCGTCTGGCTGAACTCAAATTCGCTGTACTCTCTTCCGTAAAAAGGAGACAGAGGATCTTCTTCCGACATATACAGGTGTCGCCATTGATAATAGGGTTCTATATGCTGCATATTAAATATTTGCGTCTCCGAAAGCTTCGCGCCAGGCCAGGATACCTCCTTCCATATTTACAACATGGGTGAATCCCATTTGCTCCAGCAACATGCATGCTTCCAGACTTCTTTTACCGGACTGACAATGTACAATGATTTCCTGCTCCTGAATTTCTTCCAGGTTTTCTGAATCGAAATTGCGCAGTTTGCTTAAAGGCAGCAAAATAGCACCGATATTGTCATTGTAATATTCTGCAGACTCTCTTACATCGATAATGTTTAATTGCTCTCCGTTGTCCAGTCTTTCTTTAACGGCTTGTACAGTAGTATTGGTCATGATATCAATTAGTTTTGAGTAATGCTGCAAACCTAATTAAAATACAGCTAAGTTTCGAGAAAATTAGGTTAAAAAACGTGCGCTCTTTAGCAAAAAATTGGCATGGTCTCCAGCACATTAATCCCTATTTTTACGAATAAAATCGAATACTATGGCTATGTCAAAATTTTCATGGGGCGTGATCAGCGGAGTAGTGCTTGGATTTTTATTTGCCCCTACTAATGGTTCTAAAACGCGTAAGACAGTAGCGAATGTAGCTTCTGGGATCAAATCTAAATTTGACAGCATATTCCGCTCAAAAGAAGATGAGTTAGAAGAGCTGCGCCGCCTGCTGGCCGACGATTCTGTAAGCCTCACCGATGCTGATCGGAAAAAGCTGGTACAACTGATCGAAAATAATCAGAAAGTACTGCGCGAAATGGACGTGTAAAATTCATTAGTGTATCAGGCTGGAATACAGCGCGCTCAATTCAATATGCAGCCGCTCCAGGTTGATCTTTTGCTGTGCAGAAACCATTATGGCTGCATAGCTCATCTCCGGGTATATGCCCGTTTCATCGATAGTGATATCGGGCATACCCTTAAGCAGGGTAATTGTTTTCTGAAATAAGTCATCTATCTGCCGTATCAGTTTGTCGGAAGGCAGGTTTATGGTAGGGCTGGCTTCTCCGGCCTCTTTCTCGTCTACATAAGCATTCAGCTCACGCGTAATACGGATATTGTACGTGATGGCGGTGAAGTAAGCTGCGCCAATATTTTTATTAGCACGATACTTAGGTTCCGTCAGGTAGCGGTTAAGGGAGTCAAAAGCATTGCTGTTGCTTGATTCTGCGGCTATCTTATAGATAACCCAGGGTTTTTGCTGCTGTTCTGCTTCTCGGACACCCATCAGGAACTGGTAGTACTTATAATTTGCAATAACAGCCTTACCCAGGTAGTTGGGCAGTAATTTTTTATCCCATGACGGGAATAACAGGAATCCTGAGATAACGGCCATAACTGCTCCCAGAGCTGTTACCACAACCCGCTCCAGTAATATATTTGTGCTTACCTGATTCTCTGCAGAGAGCAGGCCAATCAGAAATATGGTAATGAAAAATGCTGCCCAGGAGTAATTTTTACGCAGGTTATAGATCATGAGGGTGGCACCGAAGAGCACCATGAAATGCCGTGTAATGTGGGCATAGGGCAGCAACATGATCAACGAGCCCAGTATAACCCCTGCAATAGTACCAATACTTCGTTCTATTCCCTTTTTTAAGGTTGCCCCAAAGAACGGCTGACTTACAATGATGATGGTAAGAGGCAGCCAGTACCCATGATGCGGAAACCAGATTTGGGCAATACCCAGTCCTAAAGTCGCGGTGATGGCCATGCGCAGGGCATAGCGTAAGGTAAGGTTATCGAAATTGAGAAATTGTCTGATATTGTTTTGCAGGTGCTTCGGATGCAGGATATTCAGCGTCTGCATCAGCGAATACTGGCTGAACATTAATTTCTCTTTTTCAGTAGATACCGTTTTTATAGATAATTCTACCAGGTTGGTAAACCGGTTGATGTGCCGTATGATACGTTCACATTCCGGCAGCTGACTTTCTTCAAACGTATACAGCTGCTCCCGGAACTTGCTCAGTCGCTCCAGGCGGGATTGTATGAGTAATAATTCTTCCTCCTTGCGGGTATAGAAATAAAACGCCATACGGTTTGATACCTGCTCTACCACCTTAAGTATAGTGTGCATCTGTAATATAAATGCTTCACTCAGTGGTTTTTTAAATAGCAGTACGGCATTATTGGCAATGCTGATGATCTGCAGGCTGGCCATAGAAGCGCATCTGCGGGCATAGCTCAGTTTCTTTTCCTGATCTGGTTGCTGTCTTTTTTCATCATACAGCTGACCGTACAGTGCCAGAGAAGCATCAATTGCCGTCCTGATCTCTTTTTCTTTAAGATACAAGGCACGTATAGAACTCTTTTTACTATTGGGGTCCCAGTCATTGGCGACCAGGATCATTAGGTTTTCGACGGCCTTCCATATGTTACCAATGGTTCTCCGGTAAGGTTTGCCCTGTGGCAGGAAGGAAAAGCTGAAAACCCCTATGCACATGGCCCAGAGGCCACCCAGGGCTACAAAATACATCCTTTCCTTTACGACAGGGAAGGGTACTTCATGGGCAGATGCAATCAGGTAAAATAAATAGATATTAATTGCCAGACCCAAACCCCAGTCGCCCAGGTTTTTCATGAGGCCGCAACCCAATGCTATGGGGAACATAAGCAGTACCGCCAGCCAGATATTTGCTGCGGCAATACTGCCGATAAATGTAAACAGTATGGAAAATATAATAGCGGCGACCAGCAGTCGGGAACGGAAACCGGCCGATCCCTTCAGTTCTACAATGGATACTGTTTCTGCAGCGATCACCATCCAGAAATAATTCGGATTGGCCGATACAATACTGGCTATTACAGGCACAATAACGGATATGGCTACACGAAAACCCCAGCCCCATGCGGGTTCTACGATTTCATTAGCCAACCTGTCTTTAAGTGATTGTAATTGTTTATTTATCGTCAATGTATTCGGCAATTCTATATTAGTTTTCTGCTACACCATTCCAGGAGAAGGTTACGATTTTTTCGATTTCCGGATGTATACTTTCCATTACCGGGCAGGTCATTGCGGCACGCTCCAGGATCATTTTTTCCTTGCTGGAATAGTTGTCCTGTCCGGTTACATTCAGGGCAACGGTAATGCCTCCGATACGTCTCGGACTTTCAGCCATGCGCTTTGTAATATCGCAGGTCGTACCTACGATATTGATCTGGTGATTTTCTGCAGCAATGCCCATGATGGTGAGCATACAGGAACCCAGTGCGGTAGCTACGAGATCTGTAGGGGAAAAACGCTCTCCTTTGCCTTTATTGTCAACTGGCGCATCTGTTTCAATCGTGTGTCCTGATTGCAGATGGGACGCCTCTGTTCTTAAGTTTCCGGTGTAAATAATTTTCGAGGTCATTGCAGAATTTTGTATAAATTTACAAAGATAAATCTCTATCAATGAACTTGTTTGTAAAATTCTCCATAATATTTGCAGCTGTTGTCTCCGGAAATATTGCGGCTCAGGCGCAATTGAAGAAAATGCAGTACCGTAACCGGATAGCAGATACTGTTGTACTGGTCAATACCCAGGAAGCGGAAGCCAAGGTAAAGGGGCCTAAACCCCTGCGCCGCGAGCATGCTATCGGGTTCCGTGCCAATACGGATGGCTGGAATGCTTATTATAATTATGGTATTATCAAGAAAAATGATGGACCCAAGTACGAAATAGATCGTTATTTTGATGTGTTGTTTTTCCAGCTGGAGATAGGCGAGAAGCGCCACCCTAAAGAGGTGCGTGACTTTCGCTATGATGGAGGATCTTCTTTTCAGAACCCATTGTTATCTATATTCAGCACCGAAATGTTCCGATTTGGTAAGATTAATACCTTTTACCAGGCCAAGGTCGGAGTGGGCTATAAGAAACTGATTGCGGGTAAACCGGAACCACATACCGTATCTATACACTGGTCTACAGTGGGTGGGGTGAGTTTAGGGCTGCTGAAGCCTTATTACTTCCTGACGGATGCCGGTGGTTCTATAAAATTGAATCCGGATAGTGTGGCCCAACAGTTGGGCTCAAGGCAGTTTCTGGGTGGGTATGGATTCCGAAAAGGTTGGGATGAGATAAAGATCGTTCCGGGTTTGCACCTGCGCTCCGGCCTAAAGTTTGACTATGCCGACAGGAGACAAAGACTGGCAGGATTGGAAGTGGGGGTGAATGCTGAAGTATATTTCCAGAAAATACACCAGATGGCTTTTCAGGATCCGAAATCATTCTTCTTTAACGCTTATGCTTCATTTGAGCTGGGCTGGAAGAAGTAAAACAATATCATAAGCAACTTCAGGAGGGATACCTGGTCTGACTAAACAACCGAAGATGGCCCCCTATGAAAACGGACTTGGTTTGCGACTAAAATTTTAGGAACTTTGCCAGGCATTTTATTGAATTAACATATAGTACATGATAGAATTACCGGTGATTTCTACTGTTACGGCAGCAAGAAACAAAGAAGAGGAAGTGACCTATGTAAACGGAAAGCCTAAAAAACCGAACTGGTTACGGGTGAAGTTGCCTACCGGAGAGGGATATAAGCATGTGCGCGGACTGGTAGATAACCATAAGCTGCACACGATCTGTGAGAGTGGTAACTGTCCTAATATGGGAGAATGCTGGGGCGAAGGTACGGCTACCTTTATGATCCTTGGTAATATCTGTACCCGCAGCTGCGGCTTCTGTGCTGTAGCTACCGGCCGTCCGGAAGCTGTAGACTGGGATGAGCCACAACGTGTAGCGGAAGCGATTCACCTGATGAAAGTAAAGCATGCGGTAATTACTTCTGTAGACCGTGATGAGCTGAAAGATGGTGGTTCTATTATCTGGGCCAATACGATTAAAGCAGTAAAAGCATTAAATCCTGATACTACACTTGAAACCCTGATTCCTGATTTCAGAGGGATATGGGATAACCTGCAAAATGTAATTGATGTTGCCCCTGAGGTAATCTCTCATAATGTAGAAACCGTAGAACGCATGACCCGTAAAGTGCGTATACAGGCCAAATATCACCGCAGTCTTGAAGTGATTCGTCGCCTGCACGAAGCTGGTGTACGTACGAAGAGTGGTATTATGCTCGGTATCGGTGAAGAAAAAGATGAAGTATTACAGACCATGCATGATCTGAAAGAGAATGGTGTGGATGTTGTAACAATAGGTCAATACCTGCAACCCACTCCGAAACACTTGCCGGTAGTACGTTTTGTGCACCCTGATGAGTTTGCTTTCTATCGCGAAGAAGGATATAAAATGGGTATTGATTATGTAGAAAGCGGTCCGCTGGTACGTTCTTCTTACCATAGCGAAAAGCATGTTATACCAGGATATGGTAAAGCACAATGGGAGCAGGAGCAAAAAATGCATACTGTCTAAGCATTAAGCATAAACAGATTTTAAATTATATAAAAAGTAATGCCCCGGTCATTGACCGGGGCATTACTTTTTATATAGAGCTTTTATTACCAGATTTTTGCACGCTCATTCTCAGGGCGGTACATTTTATCGCCAGGTTGAATGTTGAATGCTTTATAGAATGGTTCGAAATTGCTCAGAGGTCCGATCGCTCTCCATACACCAGGAGAGTGCGGATCGATTTTGATCAGTTGCAGCGTTCTTTTATCGGTAGCTTTACCTCTCCAGATCTGTGCCCAGCTGAGGAAGAAACGTTGATCTGGTGTGAAACCATCGATCATTTCATTGCTCTGGCCTTGTTCTGTTTTCTTGAATGCCTGGTAAGCAATCGCCAGACCGCCCAGATCCGCAATGTTTTCACCTAAAGTCAGCTCACCATTTACAGGTACGCTGTCCAGCACTCTGTAGCTGTTGAATTGGTTTACAACAACCTGTGTTTTCGCTTTGAATTTCTCTTCGTCTTCCGGTGTCCACCAGTTTTTCAGGTTACCATCCGCAGCATATTGTGCGCCCTGGTCATCAAAACCGTGAGTCATTTCGTGTCCGATTACGGCACCGATACCACCATAGTTAACGGCATCATCTGCATTGAAATCAAAGAACGGATACTGCAGGATAGCAGCAGGGAAAACGATCTCGTTGAAAGCAGGGTTGTAATACGCATTTACTGTATTCGGAGTCATAAACCATTCCATACGATCTACGGCTTTACCCAGTTTTTTCAACTCTTCGTTATAATTGAATGCAGCAGCGTTCAGTACGTTTTGTGCATAGTTACCTTTAGTGATGGTCAGGCTGCTGTAGTCTTTCCATTTGTCCGGGTAACCGATTTTCTTCATGAAAGAATTCAGCTTGGTCATCGCTTTTTCTTTGGTCACCGGGCTCATCCAGTCCAGTTGCTGAATGCGCTCGCCAAATGCAACCTGCAGGTTGTTTACCAGCTCCAGCATTTTTTCTTTAGCTTCCGGTTTGAAGTTTTTGTCTACATACAGTTGGCCCAGCTGATCGCCGATATTGCCATTGATTACGCCCATAACGCGCTCCCAACGCGGAGTTTGCTCTTTCTGGCCGCTCATTGTTTTACCATAAAACTCAAAGCTCAGGTTTTCAAACTGCTCACTCAGGTACGGAGACATGTGGCTGATCGTATGGAACAGCATATATTGTTTCCAGGTAGCGATTGGTGTTGCCGTCAGCTCTTTAGATAATGCTTTGTAATAACCAGGATTACTTACCAGCATTTCTGTTTCGCCGTGGATGCCTAGTTTAGTAAATACATTGGCCCAGTTGATGTTTGGTGTCTCTTTAGAAAATGCATTAATGTTGAATTTGTTATACATTTTCTGAGGGTCACGCATTTCAGTAGGAAAGAAAGATGCATCTGCCAGCTTGTTTTCCAGTGCAAATACTGCCGCAGCATTTTTAGCCGCATCAATTTTATTTTGCCCTGAAGCGATCAGGATATCAGTGATATACTTGATGTAAGCAGTTCTGTTTTTAGCAGCATTTTCATCTTTATCCGTATAGTAGTCTTTAGAAGGTAAGCCCAGTCCGCCTTGTCCGAATTGAGTAATGATTTTGGTTACATCCTTATCATCAGGTCCGATATAGCCATTGATGATGGTAGGAATACCTTTACGGTTCAGGCTGGTCACCAGATCCAGTAATTGTGCCGGTGTTTTAACCGCCTGGATAGCTTTTAATTCAGGATCGATTGCTTTAATTCCTAATTTATTGATGGCCTGAACATTCATACCGCTGTTATAAAAAGCAGATACGTTATATTCCTTAGAGCCTTTTGCGGCTGTGGTATTGTTTTTTACACTTTCCAGCAGGTTTTGCACTGCTTTATTGGTGCGGTCTCTCAACTCATCAAAAGAGCCCCAACGGGTTTTGTCTCCCGGGATCTCTGTTTTTTGAAGCCAGGTTCCGTTGGCATATTCAAAAAAGTTATCTCCGGGCTTTACAGACTTATCCATATTGGTCGGATCAATAAATTTAAAGTCCTTTGCAGCTGTATTCAGTTGGGCCTGAGCGTGCAAATTGTTCAGTGCTGCGCTGCCACACATGATGTAAGTTGCAATAACTAATTTTGAAAACTTCATCTTTAACGTTTTTATTTTAAGTGTAAAAGTAGTTTATTTGTAAGATAAGTGCATACCCTGACGGGGGTAAAAATCGGGGGATTTTCCAAGGTTGTGCATTATTCTTGTTTTGTATATGAAAATAAAAATCATTAATGGCCCCAACTTAAATATGCTGGGGACCCGGCAACCGCATATCTATGGAAACGTGCGGTTTGAAGATTATCTTTTGCAGCTGGAGGCAGACTTTAAGCCGGTTGTATTGTCTTACTTTCAGAGTAATCATGAGGGCGCGCTGATTGATGAGATCCAGTCGCTGACAGAGGGAGGATATGATGCGCTCATCCTTAATCCTGCTGCTTATGGTCACACCAGCATTGCCATTGCCGATGCCTTAGCCTGCCTCAGTATACCTATAATTGAAGTGCATATTTCTGACATCTCTAAACGGGAGTCCTTTCGCCACCATACCTACACAGCTGTTCATGCACTGCACATGATCACCGGCAAGGGATTAGACGGTTATAAAGAAGCCATCAATCTATTATTGAACAAATGATATAATTTGTGTATAGATAAAGTGTTGATATATTGTATGGGGTTGAAAAAATAACATCCATTTTGCAAAATATCTACATTTGTTTACCATAAAAGACTATTTCTTTGTCAGTATATAATCACTATTACATATCTATAGAGTCTACATTCTGTTATTTTTATAACGCCCGTACTCGCATAGTATGCTTTCGCGACGCTGCTAAACTGCTAACTGCAGACTTGTAATTAGTGAATAATCATAATTAAAAAGAGCGCCTGTATCATGCAGGTGACGAGTTGTACAAATTATGTGTTTTACCAGATATGTCTATTGTCTGTTGCTTTGTTGTGTCTTTACCTCTTCATCAGCACAGGTATCTCCCATCTTCACTTCGAAGAATGGCACTGTCAATGATTTGTGTGACAGTGCAATGCACCTCAGTAAAGAAAAGAATTTTCTGCAGGCTATGGCACTTGCCGATAGCGCCACGAGCATTGCTGTGCGTGCCCACGATGATCTGGCTATTGCGCATGCCAATGCTACAATGGGTTGGGTATTGATCGATGATTATAACTTTCCCCTGGCGGTTGAATTTGCGGAAAAAGGTCTGAAAAGGATAGCGCATGTGAAGGAGCCTCGCGCAAAAGCTATGCTGCTGCACCAGGTAGGGTTAGCCTATGATCGTATGAATCTGCCGGATAAGGCGATGAAGCACTATTTTGAAGCGATAAAGATTTATAGGTCGCTTAATGATGAACGTTTTGTCGGCCAGCTGGAAGGAAATATCGGACGCCTGTACTTTATTGCCAACGATTTCAAAACGGCAAAGCGCTATTATAACCAGGGTTACGAAAAAATCAGGGATAAGAAGATTCCGCTCCTGATATCTGATTATTACAATCACTATGCCGTATTACTGCAGGTAGAGGGTAATGTAAAGGAAGCATACCGATACAACCTGTTGGGTATAGATCTGGCCCGTAAGAACGGTTTGTTGCAGGAGTTATGCGATTTCTATTTCAATATGGCCAGTGTTCAGTATGCTATGGGCAATGACCGGCTGGCTATGCAGTATGTCGACTCTGCAATTGAGCTGGCTAAACAGAAAGGCTTTGATTATGCCCAGTATCTGGGTAGTAAAGCCAAATTGCTCAGCGACGGAAATAAGACATTCAATCCTGAAGTGGAACAGTTGTTTATGACCGCATTGGCCGAAGTGACCCGCAGCCAGAATAAATATATGGAATATAGCATCCGCAACCTGCTGGCTGATTATTACAAACAGGTAAATATGTTTGGAAAGGCTGCAGAGCAGATTGTTATGGTCAATGATATTAAGGATTCTATTGCCAATACGCGCAGTGCCATTGCACTTAAAGAGATTGAGTATAAGTATAAGGATCTCGAAAAGGAAACATTATTAAAGGGATATCAATCTAAATCGCGGTTGAAAAATGGCCTTATTGTAATGATGCTGTTATTGGCAGTACTCGGATTATACCTTTTTTGCAGTGCCCGTAAGACGCTGCGCCTGCGTCAGTTGTATTTTAAAAGTAAAGAGCGCCTGCTGGAGCAGGAAAAAGCAAATGCTATTTACGAAAGGGAGCTGGAGAAGGATCATAAAGAGCGTGCGCTGCTGGAGCAGCAATTGCATAAAGAGGAGCGGCTGGCCCTGGAGCGGGAGATGGCCTCCACTCAAAGAGAGCTCACCACCATAACTTTATTTCTGCAGGAAAAGAACAAAATGCTGGAAGAACTGAAGTCGCAGCTGGAGCAGGCCATTATACATTCAGATGGTACTCAAAAAGCCGGATTACAGAAACTACAGCAAAACATCAGGCACTCGATCAATTTTGATAATGACTGGGATAAGGTGAAGCTACATTTCGAAAAAGTACATCCCGATTTTTTTGCCCGTCTGACCGAGATTTGTCCGCAGCTTACGCCTAATGAGCTAAAACATTGTGCCTATATTAAAATGAATATGAGCATTAAAGAGACGGCCAATCTGCTTAACATCGATTATAATAGTGTGAAGATGTCTCGCTATCGCATTAAGAAAAAATTGAATCTTGAACCAGAGACTGATTTGGTAGAATTTATTCATAACATATATCCTGCAGCTTAAAAAGCTTTAGTATTAATAAGTTGCAGGAGATTTTCCGGGCTACATATTTGCGAAAATTAGACTGATTGCACTATCAAAACGCAAGGTGTATACTGTTTTCTGATCATATACTTCACTGTTTTGTGTAAATAGTTTATTTATAATTGGCTGATTGTTATTTATTTATATTGATGTAGCCCATTTGTATACCATTATTTCCGGCACTGTAATCCATTTGTAACCCCCGATTTATTGGTATTCCGTAAATGTTTCGGCTACTTTGCATCATAGACATTGGGAGTACGTTCCTTATCTCAAATTATTAAACTTCTTTAAGTATAAGTAATTGCCGGTTTTAATATTTATGCTAAAATAATGTATATATTCTAATTTAAGTATTAGGCACCGTTAGAGGATAATGGACTATAACTGGTGTAAAAGAGTGTTTCATTTTTTGCTTCATTGCTAGTGGTGCATGAAGGATTGAGTGTGAGCGGGTTTTTACCCGCTCTTTCACTTTTTAGGACATTTTGCAGTATATTTGAATCCGTCGCTAATCACATCATCCCATGACCGATTTCAAACTAAGGCCCTGGCATGCCGACGACCTGGACAGCCTGGTAGAACAGGCCAATAATCAGCACATCGCCCGGTACATGACCAATATGTTTCCTCACCCTTACTCCCGCGAAAACGGGCTTGCTTTTATCGAATTTGCCAATCTTGCTGAACCATTCCGGATCTTTGCTATTGAAATAAATGGCAAAGCAGTAGGGGGTGTAGGTATTCACCCGCAGACCGACATTATGTGCAAGAATGCTGAGCTGGGGTACTGGCTGGGAGAACAGTATTGGGGTAAAGGGGTTATGGGCAGTGTTATTGCTGCAATATTGCCTTATGCATTTAAAACGTTTGATATTGAACGCTTATATGGACGTGTTTTCGGTAGTAACACCGCTTCCCAGCACGTGTTACTTAAAAATGGTTTTGTATTGGAATCTAATATCCCTAAGGTGATCTATAAGGACGGAATATTTGAAGATGAATTGATTTACGGAATAAGAAGAGATAACCTATGAATACAGATAAGAAATATATAGACATCAACAGAGCTTCCTGGAATGATAGGGTAGCAGCACACCTGGCCTCTGACTTTTATGATCAGCAGGGCTTTCTGGATGGGAAGCAAACCTTAAAGGAAATAGAGCTGGACTTGCTGGGCGATATCCGTGGTAAGAAAGTGCTGCATTTACAGTGTCATTTCGGGCAGGATAGTATATCTCTTGCACGCATGGGCGCCAGTGTGACCGGTGTAGACCTTTCAGACAAAGCAATTGCCCTTGCCCGCGAACTGGCTGAACAGACAGGTCAGGATGCAACTTTCGTTTGCTGTGATCTTTATGATCTGCCTCAGCACTTAGACGAACAGTTTGATATAGTATTTACCAGTTATGGTACCATAGGCTGGTTACCCGATACAGATCGCTGGGCGGCATTGATTCATCGCTACCTTAAACCCGGTGGTGCTTTCATATTTGCAGAGTTTCATCCCGTTGTATGGATGTTTGATGATGATTTTACCAAAGTGGCTTATGATTATTTCAATTATGAGACCATTGTAGAGACTACAGAAGGTACTTATGCGCAGCCTGATGCTGAACTGGAGCTGGCAAATGTAAACTGGAATCACGGCCTTGCAGAGGTCTTCACCAGCTTGCTGCACAGCGGATTGGTGCTGGATGCCTTCAGGGAGTATGATTATTCCCCTTATCCCTGCTTCCGCAATGTAAAGGAAATTGCTCCCGGCAGGTATCGTATTGCACACCTGGAGAAGGCAATACCTATGGTATATGCCCTTCGTGCGACAAAACCCTAAGAAGAATAGTAAGATACAGGTAAATATAAACAGGTCCGGAACATTGTTCCGGACCTGTTTATTTGTATGATGGAGATATTATGTTTACACAACGTAAAATAGAGATAAATTGATATATTTACGCTTTATTTTAACAAATCTATGGGAATATTCTGTACACGAAATTTTTTAAGCATACTACTGGTTTCCGGTAGCTTGTTTACCACTTCTTCAAATGCCCAGGTGCAGGTAAACACCATCATCGGTGTCAGCACTCCTTCCGGTGCCGATAAGTCATACGAGCGCCTGGCACATGCCCTCTGCGATCATCTGCCTACAGAAACCGCCAAGGCCAATGCTATTTACAACTGGATCACCCATAATATAAAGTATGATGTAAAAGCCCTGCAGCAAGGCAAGCTTAAGGAAGATGATCCTAAAAAAGTATTTCAGCAACGTAAAGGGCTATGTGGTGGATACTCTGTATTGTTTGCAGCAATGTGTAAAGAGGTAGGTATCTCTGCCGTAACTGTAGGCGGTTATTCCAAAGACTGGATGTTTGATGATGGTGATAAGCTATATATCCCGAGACATGCTTGGAATATTGTGTATGTAGATCAGAAATGGCAACTCGTAGATGCTACCTGGGGTGCAGGCTATCTTGCACAGGAACCCGGATGGCTGAAACGACAGCTGAATAAAACATCGAAAAAAGCAGTAACGGCGACTTCCGGAAAGCTGAAGTTCCGCTTTAAATATGACCCGGCATACTTTCTCAGCAATCCGCTGGACTTTCGCCTCAAACACCTGCCCTCCGATCCTGTATGGCAACTTACCGATTCCTTTATGCCGGTAGCCGTATTCGAGGCTGGCGATCAGGCGATTATTGACTTTAACAGAGAGAATCCATCACTGGAACAGAATAGTGCCCTGCAGCGTAAATTAAGTGCGCTGAGTGAAGATGAGCAGCTACAGGTCTCTGCCGAACGTATCTCGAAATATAATCCCCGTTTTCACGTAGTAATGGCTGCAAAATACATTGCTGATGCAAAAGAAGCTATTGAAAACAGCACACCGGCAACCGTTTCTGGTACACTTGTTACCGCTAAAGAGAAAATTAAAAGTGCAGAGGCCGAAGTGAATAAACAGACCAAGGCCATTAATGCAGAGTATATAAGCCTCAAATCCAAAAATAAAACTAAAAATACCCAGGCCACACAATATATGCGTAGCCTGCACAGCAATAATAAGCGCATGGTGAACAAGTGCGAAGGCTATCTTAAAAAAGCAGATACCCGCATTACCACCATAAAAAAGAACAGGATTAAACTGAGGGAGATGGGTAAGGATGTAGATGCCGGCAAACTCAATACGATTACTACAGCAGTAAAGACAGATCCTGCTATGATGCAGATGCTCGAGGATTCTGTAAACAGGCGTATGGAGCGTATGGAAGTACTGCAGGAATCTTTAACTGCGCACCAGGCAATGCTGTCTGCCGTGCAGGAAATGAATGACCTCAGACTGGATACACTGGCGGGAATATTTACACTGGCAGATTCTGCCCTGGTCGAAGAGACGCGTAGCCGTATTCGCATGTATGATAACTATGATGAAGAGGTACTCAAATGGACCCGCCTTGTCAAAACAGTTAGGTTGCAGGATGTAGATAGCATACAGAAAAGATACCTTTCCACTAATGACTCTATTGGTATTTACTACGAACGCATGCGTAGAATGCAGTCAGAGCTGGCGACCAAATGTCATCAGAACCTGAAAGATATAGAGCGATATAAGCGTAAGGGAGATAATGCTGCTTTCCTGTCTCAGTATGGCAGTCAGATGGCCCAATACGAATCTTATCGTAAAGCCTGTGCACAGACGCTGGCAGACCACTTCGATTATGTAAGCCGGCATAAAGAACTGTACAGACAACTGATTAAACTATACAATCGCCAGGATAAACTGGTGACTTACATGGAGCAGTCGGAAAAGAAAAGAAAGGAACTGGAGGATAAGAACCTGAAAGAGAAAGAAGCCTTTGATAAAAAGGAAAACACGCATCAAAAAGGACAATTGAAACAGATCGGCCAGAAAGTGGAAAAGATGAAGGTTGCCATGAAGTAGAGTATGGTCGATTCTGATTGCGATCCTGTTTCAAAAGACATAAAAAAGCTGCTCTTAATAAGAGCAGCTTTTTTATGTAATATAATTCTTGAATTAATAATTCAGGTTGAAATAAATTTCATCATATGCATCAACAGGTCTGTCTTTCAGGCGCAGATGCACTGTTTTGGTCGTTTTACTAACGATCTCCCAGTTTTTATTCAGGTCACGGAATGGTTTGTCATTGCCGAAGTCCATTTTGAATGAAGCCATATCGGTTTTGGTTGCACTATCAGTGAGCACTGTGTCTTTCCAGGTACCATATTTATACACGTCATTCCTTACTGCTTCCACTTTTCCGTCTTGGTAAAATTTGAAAGCATAACCTGTATAGTTAGACAGTTTATCATCACCATTATCGAAATAAATGGTCATGCGCCATGTTTTCTGTTGCAGCACTTTGCCTACATTATCAGAAGTGGCTTTACCTTCATTTTTATTACAAGCCGTAAGTGTGCTTACGCCAAGCATCAGGAGAAACAGGGTTTTTCTCATATCCGAAATTTGTTATAATTTCTATAAAGATATACAAAAGATTTCGAAAATTACTATTTCAGACCGAAAGCTTTCTTCACTTTAGCAACGTAATCCAGCTTCTCCCAGGTAAATAATTCTACCTTCATCGTTTTAGGTTTTTTGTTATGGTCGTAGAACACAACTTCTTTCACCTCGTTAACACGTCCCATGTGTCCGTAAGCAGCAGTAGCACTGTAGATCGGGTTTCTTAATTTCAGACGGGTCTCGATCGCATATGGTCTCATATCAAATACAGAAGAGATTATTTTGGCGATCTCACCATCATTCATATCCACTTTTGCAGTACCTTTTGTATCCACAAAGATACCCATTGGCTGCGCTACACCGATAGCGTAAGAAACCTGCACCAGAACCTCATCACATAAACCGGCAGCAACCATGTTTTTAGCGATGTGACGGGTTGCGTAAGCCGCACTACGGTCTACTTTACTAGGATCTTTACCACTGAAGGCACCACCACCATGTGCACCTTTACCACCGTAAGTATCTACGATAATTTTTCTTCCGGTAAGACCTGTATCACCATGCGGACCGCCGATTACAAACTTACCGGTCGGGTTGATGTGGTATTTGATTTTATTATTGAAGAAGTGCTTGTATTCAGGATATTTCTTGATTACACGCGGGATCAGGATTTCTTTCATATCCTTTTCGATCTTCTTCAGCATGCTTTTTTCTGAATCGAAATCATCGTGCTGTGTAGAGATTACGATAGCATCAATGCGTTGCGGTTTATGGTCGTCGCTGTATTCCAGTGTTACCTGGCTTTTAGCATCCGGTCTCAGGTATTTGATATCTTTATTCTCTCTGCGCAGTGCAGCCAGCTCAATCAGTAAACTATTGGCCAGGTCTAAAGCCAGAGGCATATAGTTCTGCGTTTCGTTGGTTGCATAACCAAACATCATACCCTGGTCACCAGCACCCTGTTCTTCTTTATTTTTTCTGTCTACACCCTGGTTAATATCAGGAGACTGTTCGTGAATAGCAGATAAGATACCACAACTATTAGCTTCGAACATATACTCGCTCTTTGTGTATCCGATTTTACGGATAACATTTCTGGCGATTTCCTGTACATCAAGATAAGCATTAGACTTTACTTCACCAGCCAGAACTACCTGTCCTGTTGTAACCAGTGTTTCACAAGCTACTTTACTGTTTTTATCAAATGCAAGGAAGTTGTCGATTAATGCATCAGAAATCTGATCGGCAATTTTGTCCGGGTGTCCTTCAGAAACGGACTCAGAAGTGAATAAATAAGGCATTACTTTATTATATGTGTTTTACGAAGTAAATAAATAGGAGGATCAAAAGTACTAAACAATATTTAAATCAATAATTTTATTTAGACTTAAAAGAATCGAGCTGCAGCAGCTGATCTTCCAGCGAATCTATACCGGGTGCCATTACCTCCTGTATGGTAGTATCTGCCTGTGCAAATGCAAGGGCAGAGTAGTTCACTTTCCATTTGATATTTCCTTCCAGATTCTTTTCTGCTTTGAGTTCCAGCTCATGAAAGGGGAACAGTTCCGGTGTGGTATTGAAGCTAACCATATAGGTACTGTCATTCAGCTTTTTCTCGTTCAGAATAGTCACCTTAAATCCTTCAAGATAACTTTCTTTCTGCTCCGGTGAGAGATCTTTTGTCGATCGTTCCAGTACCTTAAGAAAGTCCCATGTAGTCTTTGTGGAGTAGTTTCTGGCCATATTCATGTCCAGGCGAGCAACACTTACCAGAAAGGTTTCGGTTACGGCTTTGGGAGAGTTTGTGCTTTTGCAGGAAAACAGCAATACACAAAATAAGAGCAGGCTGAGGGAGGTGTTGATTTTTGAACGCATGATAGATTATTGAAAAACGGCTGTATAGATTTCTTGATTTTTGGGCCTCAGAAACAGGTTGTCTACAGAAATAAATGTGTAGGGTCCTGCTTTGGTATAGGCAATAAATTTATCGTTTTTGGTGGCACGGGTCAGTGCCTTATATACAAATTCGGCCGGGTACATCTCTTTATCGGTATCCAGTCTGTAATGACTGTCATACGATACACCCTGTTGGTACAACTCTTTGATGATCTGCTGCATAGAGCCCACCTGAGACTGGGTTAATGGTAGTTTGTATATACCGAATCCGGATACATTCCTGGATCCGATGTACGTTTCAAATGAATCCCTGACCAGTCCGCCGGGATGGTTGCCTGAAGGCAGCGCAATATGGTAAATGAACGGATAATTGTTTTCGATAAATACCAGCCCCGCATAAGCATAGGTTTTGTCCTTCTGGTTCACACTACTGAACAGTTCGCTTTTAGTATCCTTACCGGATATAGTCACCAGGTAACCGTTTTTCAGCGTATCCATAGCCGCATTGATGTATTGCACATTTACCGGTCGATTCAGCTTTTCATTACTGACCTTCTGTGTTACATAATCCGGGTAGATTTCTTTCGCGATCAGGTTACGGTTATACACAATAACAAACAGCAGCAACATTGTAAAGAGCAATGTTGTCTGCAAAGTGCGTTTTTGAGGATGTGTATGCGAATGTCCTGCCATGAATTGTTGTGTAACAGGGGCAAATTTAGGAAATTAACAGCTTATCTTGCGGTGCCCAGTTTTTGTTTGCGGATCGGCTCCAGCAGATAGCTCAGGCCATTAAGCTTGATTTCGTACATAGTTTGCAGAAGCAAACCCAGTTTACCCTTAGGGAAGCCCTGCTGGCTGAACCATAGAATGTAGTGTTCCGGCAGGTCGCCGATATAGGTACCCTTGTACTTACCGAAAGGCATTTTTAGTTCAAAAAGTTCTGTAAGTAGCTCCGCCTGTGGTCCCATTTAAGTTTTTTTTACAAAGATCTATATTTAAATATTGCAAAAACAGTTTATTTTGCAATATGACTATTATATATTGTTACGATGCGTATTGTGGATGGTGTTATGGTTTTAGCCCGGTAATCAAAAAGATTGCAGAAGAGTTTCAGAAAGAGTTTCGGTTTGAGGTGCTGAGCGGAGGAATGATCCTGCCCGAGCAACCGCAGCCGATTACGGTGATTGCCGATTTCATGAAGGATAATTGTAAAAGAGTAGAAGAGCTGACAGGAGCACAGTTTGGTCCTGACTTTATGTTTCATCTCAATAGGGCAGAGGACAGCGATTGGTTTCCCAATTCAGAAAAACCTGCTATTGCCTTATGTGTCCTGAAAGAATACATGCCGGATAAGGCCGTACAGATCGCTGCCGATCTGCAATATGCTCTTTACTACGAAGGTCGCGACCTGACTGATGATGAGGCATACAGGCACTTATTACACGAATATAATATTGATGCCGACGAGTTTTATACCAGGTTGCGCAGTGAAACGTACAAGGAAAAAGCCTATTATGAGTTTCAGCTGGTAAAGCAACTTAAGGTAGAAAGCTATCCGCAGGTGCTGTTGCAGGTATCAGAATCCAAGTTTTACCTGCTGGCTAAGGGGTATACCGATTATGAGACCTTTCATCAGACTATTTCATCTGTACTGATACAGATACAGTCTGCACAGAACTAAAAAATAATAATGCGGTATATAATTACTGATAACAACGAACTGATTTATACATGGACAAAAAGTATTTTGTATTGCACCTGCTTCCGTCAAGACCGGATTTTGCACAAACAATGAGTGCCGGGGAAAGAGCTATAATGACGGAGCATGTCGCTTACTGGACCGCATTAATGAACCAGGGAAAAGTGCTGGCATTCGGGCCGGTGCTGGATCCTGCTGCAGTATATGGCCTGGGTATTATTGCCGTAGAAGATGAGGAGGAAGTAAAGGCATTTATTGCCGGCGACCCCGCTGCTACAATTAACCGTTATGAATATTTTCCGATGATGGCTGTAGTGCCTGCGCAATAATAGGATTGCAACATTACATATAAAAAGCACCCGGTTTCGGGTGCTTTTTTATTAATCCGGATAGATCATCTGCCTTATTCGGGAGGAGTTGCCCGTATAAATGAGACCGTGGCATACTTAGAAATATGGTCTCGTCTGATCACCTTTCGCGGATTATTCAAATTTCATGCGATCGATGAATTCATTGATCTTCTCTTTTGTTTCACCGGTTTTCTGTTGCAGACGACCGATCAGTTCATCTTCTTTTCCTTCTTCATAAAGCAAATCATCATCTGTCAGATTTGCCCATTGTTGTTTCAGGTTTCCTTTTACGATGTTCCAGTTGCCTTTCAGCTTGTCTTGTAATGTGCTCATGTGGAATAAATTTTAAGGTTATAAAAAAGGGTGGATACAATAAAAAACGGCAGATTAAGAATCTAATGGTTTTCTGCCTGAAATGATGTTATACAGGATAACGATAATCGCAATAACCAGTAATATGTGAATCAAATTTCCTAAGCCCATTCCGCCTCCAACACCAATCAATCCCAGGATCCAGATGATAATACAGATTACGGCCACTAACCATAGAATGCTTCTCATAATATTTGGTTTTGTTTGAATTAAAATTAGGCATATTAGCTATGTATAAAAAGTTAAAGAACAACATTTGTATCGAAATGAGTGCTTTTTAACGCCGCTATACAATCCCGTTAGCAAATCATTTACATTTGAAGGGCCTGGCATAAAAAAAGCTGCCCCGAGGGCAGCTTTTTTTATCTTATAAAATATTATTACTCCGCAAAATACTTGTGGAAGTAAGGGATGGTTTCAATTCCTTTATAATAGTTAGCTACATCGTATTTCTCGTTAGGAGAGTGGATGTTGTCATTATCCAGGCCAAAGCCCAGTAATACTGTTTTAAGGCCCAGAATGCGTTCAAACAAAGCAATGATCGGAATACTTCCACCACCACGTGTAGGGATCGGATCTTTACCAAATGTTGTTTTGATCGCTTTTGCAGCAGCCTGGTATGCTTTACCATCGGTAGGTGTAACCACCGGCTCACCACCATGATGCGGAGTTACTTTTACAGTAGTACCCGGCGTAGCAAGACTTTCGAAGTGTTTCTGGAACATGGCCGTGATCTCATCAGAAACCTGGTTAGGCACCAGGCGCATAGAGATTTTAGCGTATGCTTTAGAAGGCAATACTGTTTTGGCACCCTCACCGATATAACCGCCCCAGATACCGTTCACATCCAGAGTAGGACGAATACCGGTACGTTCGATCGTACTGTAACCTTTTTCACCAGCTACATCATTTACCTTAAGGTCTTGCTTATATTCATCCAGGTCAAACGGAGCATCGTTCAGGGCTTTACGCTCTGCATCAGTCAGCTCCTGTACTTTATCGTAAAAGCCGGGAATCGTAATATGTTTGTTTTCGTCGTGCAGAGAAGCAATCATCTTACACAGCTCGTTGATAGGGTTAGCCACACCACCGCCATACACACCACTGTGCAGGTCACGGTTAGGGCCGGTTACTTCCACTTCCAGGTAAGCCAGTCCGCGCAGACCAGTCTCGATAGACGGGTGCTCCATACTGATCATAGAAGTATCAGAAACCAGTACGATATCTGCTTTCAGCTTATCAACATGTGTTTCCAGGAATTTGCCCAGGTTTGAAGAACCTACTTCTTCCTCACCTTCGATCATCATCTTCACATTACATTGCAGGGTATTGGTTTTGGCCATTACCTCGAATGCTTTAATGTGCATATAGAACTGTCCTTTATCATCGCATGCACCACGTGCATAGATCTTACCATCTTTGATCACCGGCTCAAAAGGTCCACTGGTCCAAAGGTCCAGAGGATCGGCAGGTTGCACATCATAGTGTCCGTATACCAGCACCGTAGGTAATGCAGGGTCTACCATTTTCTCGCCATATACGATCGGATGTCCATCGGTAGGGCATACCTCGGCAGTATCACAGCCGGCATCCAGCATAGCTTTTTTTACGGCTTCCGCACAGCGGGCCACATCTTCTTTGTAAGTACTGTCTGCACTTACAGACGGTATACGCAGCAGGTCCAGTAATTCTTCCAGGAAACGATCTTTATGTTCTTCCAAATATGCTTTCCAGGCTTCCATAATTTGTAATTTTTTATAGAGTATTATGTAATTAAATGAAATGTTTTTTATACCCAGATGATTTTATCATCCAGCGGAATTTTGCGCATACCTTCTTTCTGCTCATCGCTGTAACCCAGGTAAAGCAGGCCCATCAGCAGGTCCTCGTCTTTCAGTTCCAGGTACAGTTTCATAGCCGGGTGGTGGGTCATACCACCGGTACTCCAGAAGGAAGCAATGCCTTTGGCAGTTGCACCCAGGAGTATATTCTGCGTAGCCGCTGCTACAGCAGCATACTCTTCTTCTGTAATGATCTTAGCTTCCGGTGTGCGGCGCATCAGGGAGATAACCAGGTGAGAGGCTTTGCTACCCATATTCAGTAAGGCATCTCTTTTAGTCTCAGTGCGGGTTTCAGGTGATGTATTGGCCCAGTACAGGTCGGCATGGTGCTCGCAGAATTTCTGCAGGTTATCGCCGCTCAGTACAAAAAAGCGCCAGGGCTCAGTGCGGGCATGTGTAGGCGCCCAGTCTGCCAGTGCCAGAATTTCTTTTACATCTTCATCAGATATTTTCTGACCATTCATCTGTGCCGGTTTGGTTGTTCTGCGGCCTTCAATAACTTGTTTTAACGTGTCAAATGCGTTCATTACTATTGCTGTAAATATGTATATATGGTTAGGTAAAATACCGGTGCAGGATATGCCTGCCAAAATTATACAGAAATATTGATTCTTAACCGGATTTCTTATTTTGTTACCAAAACAGTGTTTCAGTGCCGGTTATAGTAGCTCCATTCCCATCGTTTTACGAAAAACACTACTTTATTTTCACATAAATATGCTTCACCGTTTTGGTACTCGTTTCCCGTTCTTCGATCAGGAAGGTGTCAGTACTTTTGATCAATAGTAAAAGTTTAGAGAAGCCATAGTTTCTCGGGTCAAAATCCGGTTTCTTTTTCAGGATAAAGTTGCCCAGATCACCCAGGTAAGTCCATCCGCTTTCATCAGCCAGGTCACTCACACTATCTGACAATAAACTGATCAGTTTTTTGTCGATTTTAGACAAACTCACTTTCTTCTTATCCGGGGTTGTTTCCGGAATTTCCGGCACAGAAGATTTCAGGATTTCGATATAGATAAATTTATCGCAGGCTGTAATAAAAGGGTAGGGCGTCTTTTGCTCTCCGATACCAATTACTTTCATGCCCGCTTCTCTTAATCTTGTCGCCAGGCGGGTGAAGTCACTATCGGAAGATACAATGCAAAATCCGTCTACTTTATTGGAATACAGGATATCCATAGCATCAATAATGAGCGCACTGTCGCTGGAATTTTTGCCTGTGGTATAACTATACTGCTGGATCGGCGTAATGGCATGTTCCAGCAACACATTTTTCCATCCGGAAAGGGAAGGCTTCGTCCAGTCAGCATATATTCTTTTTATGGTCGGAGTCCCGTTTTTAGAGACCTCTTCAAGCATTTCTTTAATATTGGCATAGGGCACATTATCTGCATCAATAAGCACCGCAAGTCGTAGATCTTTCATTTTAAGAAATTGTGCCATGAAGATAAACTATAAAAGCAAAGTATTCTGGCATTTCTGTGGTTTTAAATACGGGCTTTGCAAAATGAGGTGACCCTCTAGCCGATTAATAGTCGTACCTTACAAGGAAGGGATACAATATATTAAATATTCCTAATACATTTCAGATGATGAAATCACTTCAGTTACCCTCCAGAGCCAATCTTTCAATACTTAAGACACCACAGAAACCGACCGTTAAAATTGCCTACCTTGTTATGGTGCACCGCTTGTCTAAGCAATTCAGGCGCTTGTTTCGGGCCATATATCATCCCGATAATATTTATCTTATCAATATTGATAAAAAAGCCGACCGCCTGACCAAACAGCAAATTTGGTCTTTTCTAAACAAGTTTCCGGGCATTCACATACTCGAAAATCAAACAGTGGTATGGGGTGGTTACAGTATGGTGCAGGCAGAACTGAGCGGGATGCAGTATTTACTGAAACTGGAGCAAAAATGGGACTACTTCATTAACCTGAGCGGACAGGATTATCCCCTTAAATCTCAACATATCATCAGCAATTTTCTGGCTGCAAACAGGGGGACGAGCTTCCTGAAATTTGCTGACCAGGTGCAGACCCGACCGGAGACTTTAAACCGGATTGAAAATTATTTTAGTGAAGAAGACGGCGCTATATCTGACGACACCCACAAAAGAGAGTATATGAAAGGGATAACACCCTATATCGGAGGGCAATGGATGATATTGACACGGGAGTGTTGTAACTTCTTATGTCATAATAAAGAAGTGGATAAATTCATGGATTATTATAAAAATACATTGATCCCCGATGAGTCCTTTTTTCAAACGGTATTAATGAACAGTTCTTTCAAAGGTACACTGGTCAATGACGATTTGAGGGCCATTATCTGGGTGCCGGACGGTGATATAAAATTAAGGCCCAAAACATTTACCAAAGCGGATCTCAGCTTCTTGAAAGAAGGCAGTAACCTTTTTGCCCGTAAGTTTGATGATAATGTAGATGCAGACGTAATCAGTGCCCTGAATGCATATTTTCATATACCCCTCAGAACAGCACTCAGTATGCACAAAACGGGGATTTTAAAAATGACCAGCGCTAATTAGGGATATACTGTTCTGAATCCGCATCCTGCAGCATGGAATATCTGCCGGATGCGGATTTTTATTGTTATTCGCAATTTTATATAACAAAAAAATTATCTTTGCATCCAAATTCCAAACAATCTTATGAGCATAATTACTCAAGTCCACGCTCGTCAAATCCTGGATTCTCGTGGCAATCCTACGGTTGAAGTTGATGTTTATACCAATTCAGGCGCTATGGGTCGTGCTGCTGTTCCATCGGGAGCATCTACCGGTAAGCATGAAGCGGTAGAATTACGTGATGGTGACAAGAAAAAATACCTGGGCAAAGGGGTATTGAAAGCCGTAAAGAACATTAATGAAATGCTGGCCGACGAGTTGTATGGCTTTGACGTAGCTGATCAGGCTGGTATTGATCAGTACATGATTGATCTGGATGGTACCAGCAACAAAGCTAAACTGGGTGCTAATGCAATCCTGGCCGTAAGTATTGCGGTAGCCAAAGCGGGTGCTGAAGAAGCTGGTCTGCCTTTATACCGTTATGTAGGTGGTACTAATGCTAAAACGCTGCCGGTACCGATGATGAACATCCTGAATGGTGGTGCGCATGCCGATAACAAAATCGACTTCCAGGAATTCATGGTAATGCCGGTAGGTGCCGATACGTTCAGCGAAGGTTTACGCTGGGGTGTAGAGATCTTCCACTCTCTGAAAAAAGTATTACACGATAAAGGATACAGCACCAACGTAGGTGATGAAGGTGGTTTTGCACCGGATATCCAAAGCAATGAAGAAGCAATTGAAACAGTATTAAAAGCAATCGAGAAAGCCGGTTACAAACCAGGTGTAGATGTAATGATTGCTATGGATGCTGCTATCAGCGAATTATATGATGCTAAATCTAAGAAATACCACTTCCATAAATCCGACGGCAAGAAATTGTCCAGCGAAGAAATGGTGGAATACTGGCAGAAATGGGTTAAAAAATACCCTATCGTAAGTATCGAAGACGGTATGGATGAAGATGACTGGAAAGGATGGAAAGCCCTGACTGATGCCATCGGTAAAAACGTACAGCTGGTAGGTGATGACCTGTTTGTTACCAACGTTCTGCGTCTGGAAAAAGGTATTAAAGAAAATACGGCAAATGGCCTGCTGGTTAAAGTAAACCAGATCGGTTCCCTGACCGAAACTATTGATGCGGTAACTATGGCACAACGTGCTAAATACAATACCATTATGAGCCACAGAAGCGGTGAGACAGAAGATGCAACTATTGCAGATCTGGCTGTAGCACTGAATTGCGGACAAATAAAAACGGGTTCTGCATCACGTAGTGATCGTATGGCTAAGTACAACCAACTGATCCGTATCGAGGAGCAACTGGGTGCCCTGGCTTACTATCCGGGTAAAGACCTGAAATTCGGATTCTAATCCAATTGTATTTTACAAATATCAAAAGAGCGTTATACTTCGGTATAACGCTTTTTTTGTACCTTGTTTGAAAAAATAGAATTGCCCATGCTTGCTTCTTATGAAGAACCCATGACCGAAAGAGAAAAACAATACATCCGTGCTTTACTGGATGCTGAATCGATCGGTTACTTCAAGACCTTAAGACTGATCGGTATCATCGGTGCTGTGCTGGTTGTGGTGGTAGGCCTGCTGGCAAGCCTGGCAAAGCCTGAAAATGAGCTGGAGAAAAAATTCTCGCTGCCGCAATACATCTTTGCATCAGCATGTTTTTTTATACTGATCTACAGTCTGGCCATCTATGGCAAAAAGCGATTCTCCCGCAAGTATAAAGACGATCTTAAAGACGGGCGCAAACTAATCATCGGCATCCCGATACAGCAGAAGCAATTTGTATCGCAAAACAATACCTTTCACTTTCACCTCAACTTTCCGGGACTGCTCAGTATAGAGGTCAGCCAGGAAGACTTTATGGCCTTTCAGGCCGGAGAAGTTGTGAGTGTAGAATTTGCCAAACACTCCATGACCTATCTCGGTTATTTCTAAGGCTTCTATTGTCATTCAATTGTCCGAATAGCAGTATATTTGCATTCTAATTTCACAGGCTGAAAAGGTTTCTCAAAATATCAAAATATGTGCTGGGTATATTTTTGTCGCTGCTATTGATCATAGTAGTGCTCATTAATATTCCCGGAGTACAAAGATATGTGGCACGAACTGCTGCATCTTACCTCTCCGATCGCCTGCATACCCGCGTTTCTATTGAAGGTTTTAGTCTGCGTTTACTGGATAAAGTGACGCTTGACGGGGTATTCATGGCAGATCAGAATGGAGATACCCTGTTGTATACACGCCATCTCGAACTGAATATTACCGATTGGTTTATCTTCAAACAGAAGCCCGTACTGCATTATGTGGGGTTGGACGGTGCATTTATCAACCTGCAAAGACCGGTAAATGATTCTGTATGGAACTACAGATTCCTGGAAGATGCCTTTGCATCAGAACAGCCGGCAGCAAAGAAAAAGGATGCGCAACCCATACAGTTTGACCTGAAGAAAGTCCGGTTAAAAAATATCCGTTTCTCTTCGGTCGATAAATGGATCGGGAATGATATGGTCATGGATTTGCGGGAGCTGAACATAAACATGGACGGTGTTGATTTCGACCGCAAACATATCGGGGTGCAGAGCATTACCGGTACCCGTACCACTTTTGGGTTAAGAGATTATAAGGGGGGCCGCCCTGATAGCCTGCGCCGCCGTAAAACGGACTACATAGATACTACCGCATTTAATCCTGATAAATGGACCGTAAGCATTAAAAAGATTGAGCTGAAAGATGCCCGCTATTTCATGGATAATCCGGATGTGAAAGCAGCACCTGCCGGATTGTTTGACGAATGGAAAATGGATGTGCGCAATGTGCAGATAAACATCACAGACCTTAGGATTAAAGGAGATACCCTGCGTGCCAACCTGGAAAATCTTTCTGCTGATGAGCGTTGCGGCCTGAAAATTAAAAAGATGAAAGCCCGCGTAAGGGTTTCCCCGCGCATCTCTGAATGTGCCGATCTTTACCTGGAGACGAATAACAGTATCATTCGCGATTACTATGCCATGCATTACAATCGTTTCCCCGACTTTCTCGACTATATTGCTAAAGTACGCATGCAGGGCCATTTAAAGGAGGCACATGTCGCTGTTGATGACATCATTTTCTTTGCTCCTGAAATGAAATTGTTTGAGCATATGGAAGTAAAGGTGAATGGGCAGTGCGGGGGCACGGTAGACAACCTTTATGCAAACAATGCCGTATTGAACGATGGTAAGAGCCAGTTGAATGTAGGTAAGTTTACCATGAATAACCTGCCGGATGTAGATATGTCTACTATTGTCCTGGAGCAATCTCTGCTGCAGACTTCCGGGGCTAATTTGTATCACTATTTCCCGTTTCTGAAAGATACTAAAGAACTGAACTTTATGGCACTGGGCCAGATCAGGGTGCCATTTGATTTCAAAGGAACGATTCATGATTTCCATTTCAATGCCGATGCACTTACCGGCCTGGGTAAAGTCCAAACTAATATGGGCATTCAGCAAATCATGAGCCCTGAACCTGTATATGCAGGGACGCTAAATCTTACCCGTTTTAACCTGGGTACTTTCCTGACACAATCCAGTATTCATGAAGCTGATGGCGCCTTTACATTCAAGGGTAAGCATTTCGATCTGGATAAAATGAGTATCTACACCGAAGGGCAGTTCAGCCGCTTTGGGTTTGAAGATTATGTATACACCGGTATGAAAGTAATGGGTGAGGTCACACCTACTTATTTCCAGGGAGTGGCACAGCTCAACGATCCGAATGCAAAACTGGACTTTGATGGTAAAGTACAGTTTACGAAGAATATTACGCAGACTGACTTTAAGGCCAATATTGGATATATAGACCTGCAGAAACTGCATATCCTTACCGAATCGGTACGGGCACAAGGCTTACTGGAAGGACATTTTACGGGCACGGGTATTGAAAATTTTACCGGTGCTGCAGTATTGCAGCAAATGAAGATCTTCCGCGATTCTACCGTTCTCGATATAGATTCTATCTACCTGCGTTCTGCTATAGAGGATGGTCAAAAGTATCTTTATGCCGGAACCAATAATGTGAACGCCCGCATCTGGGGTAATTATAAATTATTTGATCTTCCCGGCGCAGTGCAGCATGTACTGTCCAACTACCTGCCTACTTATTTTGATGCACCTGCAGTATATAACCGGAATCAGCTGATCCATTTTGATATGCAGACAGAAGATATTTCTGATCTGCTGTCGATTTTTAACCGTGATCTGTCTTTGCCTCAGGGTGGAACCGTACATGGTACACTAAATACGCAGAATGACCAGCTGGTGCTTCAGGCCTCATTGCCCAAAGTCATTTTTGATGGAGTAGTGCTGGATACCATTCTGGTTAATGGTCAGGGCGATTATAAAGACCTGTCTGTAAATGCAGCTGTAACACAGATCGGAGCAGGGAGTAATGTATTTTTACGTAATCTGAGCCTGGATTCCAAATGGTACCGCGACTCCCTGGAGTTTAATATGACGACCTCTACGTTTGAAGAATTGGGTACCGCCAAATTGAGAGGCAAAGGATTTTTACAGGATGATCGCTTTACACTGAATATCCTGCCTTCGCAGTTTTTCCTGAACAATAATAAATGGAATATTGCCTCCGGTAACCGTATTGTGTATGAAAACGGTGCATTGGATATAGAGAACCTATCCATCAGCTCTGGTAACCAGCAGATCTATATCAGTAAAAATGATGTAGAGCACAATACCGCGTACATTGATCTTAAAAATCTCTCTCATGCGCCACTGGCACGCCTTCTGGATGTTGAGGACATGATAAGGGGTGGCACGATTAATGGCGGTATCCAGATCCGTTCTTTATGGAGCAATCAGAAAATTGATTTCAATCTCTATTCCAACGACACCCGTTTCAATGATGATACACTTCAGAAAATATCCCTGCAGGGTAACTATGATGTGGCCGATGGGGTAGTAGAGCTCTTATCGAATACAGGTGTATCTGCCGCAGGTGGGAGTGCAACACTCAGCGGGCGTTTTTCGCTTGATACCAATTCCGTACAATCTATTGACGGGGTGTTGAATTTTAATAATGCACAGCTTTCCTGGCTCAGCCCTTTCCTGAGAGGCTTTGTCAATAACCTCAACGGTAAGGTAAATGGTGCGGTTACAATCAGTGGCAATGCAGCGCACCCGCTCACCCTGGGACAATTATCACTGAAAGAGGTTGTGGTGCGCCCGGAAATAAACGGGGAAACGTATACGGTAGATGATGCTGTCATTGCGGTCAATGAAAATACCATTGAGATGGGTACCATGTTTATCAAAGACCAGGATAAAAACATAGGGCGCATTACCGGTAATATCACGCATAATAAGCTCAAGTCTTTCCTGCTGAATATAGAGATGAACAGTGATAAGCTTCGGGTGCTGAACCTGAACCGTATGGAAGGGGAGCGCTTTTATGGTACTGTATTTGCAAAGACTCGGGCCCGTATATTCGGACCGGCACAGAACCTGAATGTCGTGATCTCTGCCATACCGCTTGAGCAATCCAATCTCATTATTCCGATCGATTTTTCCAGTGATCTGGGGGAGTATAACTTTATCCGCTTCAAAAAACCTGAAACAGATGTAGCGCAGCAAAAGAAAAAACTGAAGTTGTCCAATAAATATAATGTGCGCATTGATGCGACCATAAACAATAACCTGGTCAGCACCATCATTCTCGATCCTAAAACAGGAGATCAGCTGATCTCAAAAGGCACCGGTAACATCGTGCTGGAAATACCGTCTGATGGCGATATACGCCTGAATGGTATTTACAAAATTGATGAGGGGACATATAATTTCGCGTTCCGTAAGATGCAGATTCTGAACTACAACAGGCTTTTCTCTATCGCACAAGGTAGTACCATCGTCTGGAACGGAGATCTGTATGATGCCCACCTTGATGTAACCGGGGTGACTAGTGTTAAAGCCAGACTGTATGACCTGATCAGTAATGAGATCAACCGGATCAATCTTTCCAACCAGGAAATCAGGGATGCCCAACTGGCCCAGATGGTGAATGTACGCCTGAATGCATCGGGGACCCTGCAGAACCCGGAAGTGAATTTTAAAATAGAGCTTTCAGAAAACCGCTCAATTGGTACTTATGCTTACCAGAAGCTGGAACGGATCAATAATGATGAAAAGCAGTTACTGAACCAGGTAGCTTCATTGCTGCTGCTCGACCAGTTTGCACCGCCGGAAGGATTTATGAACAATACTGCTGCGGTTTCTTCGGGTACGATCAATAACATGACCGATATCTTCTCTTCAGTAGCCTCCTCGCAGTTGACTAATATGGCCAATAAGTTGTTTAAGGTACAGGATTTGCATGTGGGTGTAGGGTATAAAAACTATAACCTGAGCAACAGCAGCGACCCCACTTCATTATCTTATCTGAATCGTAATGAGGCCAAACTGAATGTGCGTAAGAATTTCCTCAATAACCGTCTTTTTGTAGATGTCGGTGGTGTCTATGACTGGGGCAGACCGGCTACGGCTGGTGCCAAAGCTTACTCCTCCAATCTTGCCGGAGACTTCAGGGTGCAATACCTGATTACTCCTGATGGACATATCCGCTTCAATATTTTCCGTACCAGCAATTACGATGCCTTATTCCAGCAGAATATTGCACGGCAGGGCGTAGGGATTTCTTACCGTAAATCATTCAGCAACCTTAAAGACCTGTTTACCCGGGCCCAACTGACTATAGCAGATTCTACAGCAGAACCGGTTAAGGAGGTGCTTGTAGATACCCCGGTCAAACAATAATTTGTTCATATAAACAATCAATCATAATATTGCGATAGAAACTGAGGGTTATGGGTATTACTAAAACAGAGATATTTACACCGGAACAGAACAGGCTGGCTACATTGCTGAAAGCATTAGCGCATCCTGCACGTATTGCAATCCTGCAGCATATTATACGCCAGGAAGCGTGTATCTGCAATGATCTTGTAGAGGAATTGGGCTTAGCTCAGGCCACCATTTCGCAACACCTTAAAGAATTGAAAGCAATAGGTATTATTAAAGGAACGCTTGACGGAACCAGTATTTGCTACTGTGTAAATAGTCTTGTCTGGAATAATATACGAAAAGAGCTTGCAGGCTTCTTCATAGAATGGAGCGGTACAGAACAATGCTGCTAGCATTTTTTTGTTTCACTATTTATCGCAATAATGCAATGTTGCAATTGATGGTTTCTGACCCGAAAATTTAAATAAACTATACAATTCCGTTTTATTTCTGCCTTATAAATGAACTAATTAGCAATTAGTGTTATACATTTGTAACAAGTTTTTAACATTATTTTATGGAATCATTCGATCGGAAAGCCCATTGGGAAAAAATATACCACACCAAGCCCTTAGAGCAGGTGAGCTGGTATCAGCCGATACCGGTAACCTCCCTGGAGTTCATTAATGAGCTGGAAGTGCCGCTGGATGCCCGTATTATTGATATAGGAGGCGGTGATAGTTTCCTGGCAGAGCATTTGCTGGATTTAGGTTATGAAGATATTACTGTATTGGATATTTCCGAACAGGCGATTCAACGGGCAAGGGAGCGCCTGGAGCATAGAGCAGACAAGGTGAAATGGATTGTCAGTGACATTTTGGATTTTGTACCCGGCAGACAATATGACCTTTGGCATGATCGTGCCGCTTTTCACTTCCTGATTGATGATGAAGATGTAAAACGATATGTACAGATTGCCAATGATGGACTGGCAGTAACCGGTAATGTGCTCATAGGAACATTTGCCCTGGATGGCCCGGCCAAGTGTAGTGGTATAGACATTAGGCAATATTCTGAAGAGACATTGAACAATTGCCTGAAAGCTGATTTCGAACAGGTCAAAAGCCGTTCGGTACATCATCCTACGCCATTCGATACATTACAGCATTTTATATTCAGCTGCTTCCGGAAAAAATAATTTAAGGAATGGTTTTATAAAAAGAATAGGGATCGGCTTAAGCCGATCCCTATTCTTTTTATAAAAATTATTATTCACATTAACGATAAAAAAAATATTTATCTTTAAGTTATAAACCCTAAAAGTCCTATATTATGCAAAAAAGACTATTCTTTACTTCTTTTGCCATTGTTATTGCAAGCGCTTCAAACGCGCAATTACGCCCTCTCAGGCCGCATCGTCTTCCACCAGGTTATGAAACCCCTAAATCTACTGGTGTATATCCTACAGAGTTGAAACCTGTACGATTAAGTGCGGGAATAGGCTTCTTATTCGGTGAATTAAAGGGAGAGTTCAGATTGAGTAAGAATCAATCCATATCTGGCAATCTTGGACTTGGTATTAATTTTGTGGACATTAGTATACATAATAATTTCAATCGTTTTAACGGATATGGTGCAGGTGTTCCGTACGGAGCATATAATCGAGCGGCTTATCTTAACTATCTGGAAATATGGTCAACTTTTTATGCTGGTGCGGAGTATAGGTATTATTTTAAAACACGAAGTAAATACCAGTTTAAAAACTATCCATATACCAATTCCGGTCTCTATGTAGGGTTTGGTATACGAGTTACAGGAAAGGAATTAAAATGGTTGCCTTCAGTTCATAGTGGAAGTTCTTATGGTACTAACGCCGACCTATTAGTCTTACCTACAACAAAATATACATTAGTTGCAGGTTTCCAGAGAGAAATTTATCATACCCCAATTCCTATAGCGGTTGACCTTGGTACAGGTATTGGTCTTTTTGTTAATCATAGCTATACTGCAGCTGCACCAGCATGGGTATTGAGAGCAGGTATGTCAGTTACTTTATACAGTAAATATTATAAATAAAAAATGACCGGCAAGCCGGTCATTTTTTATTTATAATTCAATTTGTATCATTACCCAATCCTTCTACGTGACTTTATTTAGATGTATATTCTCGTAATTCTGGATAATTTTTATCCGGGGAAATCCTTGTATTGAAAAAAACGAAAATATTTCAATGTACATTTGTCTGAAAAGCAAGGTGTTTGTATTTGAAATATAATTATGTATTGTATTTTGTGTACACGAAAAAAATATATTATACAATTACATTGATCATACGGCCCTTTACAAAAATGATTTTTTTATGAGGCTTGCCCTCCATCCATTTTTGTACAACCTCGTTAGCCAGCACTTCTTTTTCGATATCGTCCTGTGCTGCTTCCATGGCAAACTCCATATTTGTACGGTGCTTACCGTTGATGGCAACAGGGTATAATTTACTGCTTTCTATCAGGTATTGTTCGTCATATACCGGGAAGGAAGCATGTGCAATGCTGTACTCATTACCCAGTTTATGCCACAGCTCCTCTGCCAGATGCGGTGCAAAAGGGGCCAGCAGGCATACCAGCGGCTCCAGTACGGCTTTCTTATGGCATTTCAGATCATGCAATTCGTTTGTTACGATCATAAACTGGCTCACGGTAGTATTGAAAGAGAATTTCTCAATATCATCAGATACCTTTTTGATCGTTTTATGCAATGCCTTAAGCTCATCTTTTGTGGCATCCTCATCAGTTACCAGCCATTGCTCCGTCTGCTCGTCGAAGAATAATCTCCACAGTTTTTTCAGGAAGCGATGTACCCCTTCAATACCTTTAGTGTCCCAGGGTTTACTCATTTCAATTGGCCCCAGGAACATTTCGTAAAGACGGAAGGTGTCTGCACCATATTGTGACACGATCTCATCCGGATTCACGACATTGTATTTCGATTTGGACATTTTTTCCACCTCGCTGCCGCAGATATATTTACCATCTTCCAGGATAAATGTCGCATCAGCATACTCTGCTCTCCAGTTTTTGAAAGCTTCCATATCCAGCTCTGTACCATCTACCATACTTACATCCACATGCAGCGCATTGGTAGTATATTCATTTTTCAACCCACTGGATACAAACTGGTTTGTACCGGCAATGCGATATACAAACCTGGAGCTACCCTGGATCATACCCTGGTTGAGCAATTTTCTGAATGGCTCATCGAAAGTGATGAAGCCCAGATCATGTAATGCTTTAGTCCAGAAACGGCTGTACAGCAAGTGCCCTACAGCGTGCTCCGTACCACCCACGTACAGGTCTACCTGGTTCCAGTACTGTGCCAGTTCCGGTTGTACGAACAGGTGTTCGTTATTAGGATCCATATAGCGCAGGAAGTACCATGAAGAACCGGCATAACCAGGCATGGTATTGGTTTCGCGGCGCAATACTTCTCCTTTATTATTCGTAACATTTACGAAGCTGTCGATATTAGCCAGAGGGCCTTCGCCGTTAGGACCCGGTTTATACGTATCCACATGCGGCAATAATACCGGCAGGCTGCGGTCGGCTTCTTTCAGATCCAGCGCAGGCTCGTCGATGGTATAAGGTATATTGTTTTTGTACACGATAGGGAAGGGCTCACCCCAGTAGCGCTGGCGGCTGAAACCGGCATCACGCAAACGGAAATTTGTCGTGCGACGGCCGCTATTGCTTTCTTCTACTGATTTCAGTACCGCTTGTGTAGCATCAGCAATGCTCATACCACTTACAAATTCACTGTTCTCAATGGTTACATTCTTATCTGTATAGGCTTTCTCACCGGTAAAGTGTGTGCCGAAGATATTGGTAATCTCAATATTGAAATGCTGTGCAAAGGCAAAGTCACGCTCATCACCAGATGGTACTGCCATGATCGCGCCGGTACCGTAACCGGCCAGCACATATTCAGAAATCCATACAGGGATCAGCTTTTTACTCAGCGGATGGATGGCATAGGCGCCGGTAAAGCAACCACTGATTTTTTTCTCTGCCATACGCTCACGCTCAGAACGGCTCTTAACGTAAGCAATATAGGTCTCCACAGCCGCTTTTTGCTCTTCAGTAGTAATGGACAATACCAGCTCATGTTCTGGCGCCAGTACCATAAAGTCTACACCGAAAATAGTATCCGGTCTGGTTGTAAATACCTCGATCTGTGCATCGCTATTGTCTATACCAAACGTAATCTGTGCACCCTCACTCTTTCCGATCCAGTTGCGTTGCATTTCCTTCATCGCCTCGCTCCACTCCAGCTTATCCAGGCTGTGCAGCAGATTGTCTGCATAAGAAGTAATGCGCAGGAACCACTGACGCATTTTACGTTTTTCAACCGGATGGCCACCGCGCTCCGATACACCATTGACTACTTCGTCATTGGCCAGCACCGTTGCCAGGGCTTCACACCACCATACTTCAGCATGGTCGAGATACGCCAGGCGGTACTGCATCAGCACATTGCGCTGGGTCGTTTCATCATAAGATGCCCACTCAGCAGCCGTGAACTGTACGGTACCTTTAGGTGCAGGATACTGCGCATTACCCTCTGCTTCGAAGATCGCGATCAGTGCTGCGATAGGTGCTGCTTTTCCCGTTGCGGTATTATACCAGCTATGGAATAATTGGGTAAAGATCCATTGTGTCCATTTGTAATATTTAGGATCGCAGGTCTGTACTTCGCGGCTCCAGTCATAGCTGAATCCGATATTATCCAGTTGCTCCTTGTAACGGGCAATGTTTTTTTCTGTAGTTACCGCAGGGTGCTGACCCGTATCCAGTGCGTATTGCTCTGCCGGTAAACCAAAGGCATCAAAGCCCATAGGGTGCAGTACATTATAGCCCTGCATTCTTTTGAAACGTGAATATATATCAGAAGCAATATACCCTAGTGGGTGACCCACATGCAGACCCGCACCGCTGGGGTAGGGAAACATGTCGAGTACATAATGCTTCGGCTTATCAATATCATTAGATACAGCATAGGTGTTCTGATCTTTCCAGTACTGTTTCCATTTTTGTTCTATTTCTGAAAAATTATATTTCATCTTTAAAGTATATATCGTATTCTGTTTGCTGAAAAATAATCGCAAAAGTAAGCATTCGCGGGCACTTATCCATCCGGTAATCCTGCGTAAAATAAATCAGCGTGTACCTCATGAATGAAGGATACACGCTGACAATATGCTTATGAGTTGATTACCTGATTAGTAGAATCTGCCCGGCAATTTGCGACCCAGTACAAATCCTGCACTGATACCGAACATCGCCCCGTTTCTGTAGCCCATTCCGTCGATTACAGAAGTGTTAGCCAAGCCGGTGCCGTAGAACATTTTAAGTTGCAGTCCCATTTGGAACTGGTAACCGAAGGCTGCATACACACCATAGTCCAGGGGTTTCATTTCCTGTGAGGTGCCACTTTTAAAATTAATCGGTTGATCAATTGTTGTGGTCATCGCAATTGGCTTCTTAATGGTAATGTCGCCGTTTTTTCTTCCGGAGAAAGAATAAGACACATATGGGCTTACATGCACAAATAATTTGCCTTTGTATTGTCCCACTTCCCAGCTGTATTTCAGATTGATTGGCAGCTCTGCATTATTTACAGAGAAGCGCATATCTATCGCAGAGATATCACTGTTCTCCACCTGGTGTCTGTTTTTAGAGTTATAAAACAGACCTGGTTCAAATGAAAACCCTTTGCTACCGATAGGAATATCGAATGAAAATCCTCCGCGTACGCCCATACTCCAATCGTAATTGGTCGTATTTCTCATACCGTTATCTGTAGTATAGCCTGTAGGCTTGGTTAGTAAAAAACCGAATTCCGGAGTTACGGTAACCTGCGCCTGTGTCTGTAATGTAATACCTGCAGCTGCAGTCAGTAATAATAAACGTTTCTTCATGTACGTATGTTGTAATAAATACGATATGCCTTCCCGGTTTTCGGGATGATTACAAAGGTATAAACTTATGTGAAAAAAAGAAATCAATTTTCAATTGTCTGCAAAAGAACTTTCTTAAGGCTTTGGCAGGGTAAATTTATGGTGCGTCAGTTGAAATCCCAGTGCTTCATAAACGGGCACATTTTCTACTCTGCGCTTATTCGTGGTCACCTCTATATAACGGATATTATTTGCTGCTGCGTATGCCTTTACCTCTTCTATCAGCAGGCGACCGATACCCTTGTTTCGGTATTCCTGCGCTATGAAAAATTCCTGGATCTCACCCACGAAATCGCAATGATGTAATAACTGCTGTGCGTGAAAACTGATAAACCCAGCTGGTTTCTGATCAAATTCTGCGACGAGATACAGGATGTCGTTATGCAGTAAATTGGACTCAAATATCTGTGCAAAGCGTTCTTTATCCAGTACCTCATTTTCAAGCGTACATATAAATCCGTAAATCGCTTCAAGGTCAGTTGGTATTGCTTTTCGGATGTTTATATTTTCTTTATTCATAGATAGATAATTGCTGGTCAGTGATATAAAGATAAACAATTTTGTGCCATGCTTTTCCGGGCAGTGCTCTGGAATTTATCCATTTTTAACAAAAAAATATTTTTATAAATATTTGGTCAATTAAAATTTCCTCCTACATTTGCAGTCATGCGGTTCAAAAACGAAACGCAGATTCAACAGAACATGAATACAAATATCCATACATACTTTAACGCCAATCAGTCATCTAAGATGATCTGGTGTTGTGTGCCTGTGGCATATCATTGTATCGGTTCCATTGGATAATATCAGGATCATAAAATAATCTTTATACAACCAACTCCCCCGATACTGTTTCGGGGGAGTTTTTTTTAGCAGCATACCATCACAAATCAAACAAAATGAATACAACATTTACACATATTATGTCTACTAAGCCGGTACATTATTTTAATAATGTGGCGAAGGTGATGTGCTGTTGTCATGTATGGATGTGTGGTAACTATTTGTGTCTGAATTAAAGGATTTTTCTATAACAGGAAGGGCTTTACGACACATCGTGAGGCCCTTCTTTTTTTATCATCAATTTTAAAATCATGGTGCCGTGACCGAGAGGCTTAGGTGCAGCTCTGCAAAAGCTGCTACATCGGTTCGAGTCCGATCGGCACCTCTTAAAAACAAATTAAATAAACGTTTATGAACACGCCCCTGCAAACACAGTTATACGCCGATGCCCGCGTAATAAGGGTTACAGCAGCACAGACTGCCGCATTAGTTATTGCATTCCTGCTTAGCCACTGGAGCATATTGTTATGGATATTGCTTGCTGACTTTGCCTTAAGAGCCTTTACCTACTGGCCATCGCCACTGGTCCTGGTCTCCAGAATTATTGTGCATTGGGTGGGCTTGCCCGCGCTGCCCACATTTGCACCACCTAAAAAATTTGCCGCTGCACTGGGGTTTGGTTTTACCGCATTAATACTGGTGCTCTGGTATACCGTTCCGGTTGATGCAGCCACCATTGCAGGCGTAGCCCTCATTACACTGGCCATTCTGGAGTCCTGTTTTAATGTATGTGCCGGCTGCTATATTCATAGCTGGATAGTAGCCCCGGTACGTAATAAAATTTACCAGAGAAGATGGGCCGCGAGTAGCCGCATCTCAGAATAAAACAAGGTTTTACATTATTAAATAAAAATATTTTTATGAGCACAACACAAGCGCTGGAGCCACAGGCCGAGCAGGATGAACCGGGGCTATTTCCACTGATCGAAGTAGAACTGAAAGGACAGGTACTTTTTGAACAATTGATCAATACCCTTGACCGCAAATACCATATTCCGTATAAATTACTGAAAGCTGAGATCGAATATATGGGTAAGGCCAATTACGGAACATTGTTGCTGCACCTGAAAGGTTCTAAGAAGGACAACGGGATTGCACTGCGCTACTTTGATCAGAATAAATTAAAGAACACACTTAAAGGATATGCGTAAATTGCAGTATATATGATGATCAGGAACGCTAAACAATCGGATGCGCCGCATATTGCGGCATACCTGCTGCTGGCCATGGAAGATATTGTGTATGACTTTATCGGAACGGCAGACCGGAATAAGGCCCTGAACTTTCTGCATTATTTTACGGCAAGAAAGGGCAACCAGTATTCATACCAGCATTGCAGGGTTGCAGAAATAGAAGGTAAGGTACAGGCTGCAGTCAGTGTATATGACGGCGCTATGCTGGATATATTAAGAGAACCTGTAGCGGAGTATATCCGTGAAGTATTGGAGAAAGATTTCAATCCCGGAGCCGAAACTGCGGCAGGGGAGTATTATATCGATTCACTGGGTGTGGATCCTGTACTGCAGGGTAAGGGCATAGGTGCGGCGATGTTGCAGCACCTGATAGAGGAGTATGCACACCAGCAGGGGCATACCCTGGGCTTACTGGTCGATAAAGATAATCCTGCTGCGAAACGCCTGTACCTCAGGCTGGGCTTTGAACCTGTCGGTAAAAAACAGTTTGCCGGCAAGATGCTGGAGCATCTGCAGTATATACCACGCAAGTAATTTATATATCATCATAATAAAGCCTGCAGCATGCTGCAGGCTTTATTATGATGATTATTTCTCTTCTGAATTAGAACTGCCAACCTACGCTTACAGAGAAGTTACTGTTATTGGTAGTGGTAACGTTACTGGCATTGCTCAGGTTGGTAAAGCCCATACCGTATTGTGCTCTGGCGTATAAGCCGATCACCGGTAACTGGTAGCCAAGACCTACCTGTGCACCGATATCCAGCGGATTCATTTGTGCAGAACCGGAGCCGAAGTTTACATCAGAACTAACAGTACCTAAGCTGTTGGATAATGTGTTCTTACCACCAACACCGTATGCGAAGTAAGGGCCTGCATAAACAAATGGTCTGCCGCCAATACCCAGTGGCAGGCTGAATTTCAGGTTTACCGGAACTTCAACATAATCAAGGGTAGTCGTGGTCGTGCCCAGGATATTAGAATACTCACCGCCTTTTCTGCTGTAGAATACACCTGGTTCCAGTGATACCACTTTATTGAAAGGTAATTCTACAAAAGCACCTGCTTTTATGCCGGTCAGAGATTTACTTTCACTTGAAGTAGAGTTTGTGCTGTATTTCATTGTAGAAATGTTCAGACCTACTTCCGGTGCGAATTTGATTTGAGCCTGCGCAGCAGCCGTAAAGCCGGCAATAGCTGCAATACTTAAGATTGCTTTTTTCATAAAACTTAGTATTTCTGTTTGTTTTTACAAGGCAAAAATAGAACGAATATTTTAACAGGAAATCTTAATTAGTAAATCGTTAACCGATTGATGCTTAGGGAGTAATGCGGTATTTTTGAATACCCTTATAAAAAGATTCCCGCCGGTAAGGCGGGAATCTTTTTATAAGGGTATTATTTGTATTAAAATGCTCGGCCTAGTTATTACCTAACCATACCGCACCGCCAATGCTGTTGCGGCTGGCACCGGTAACGCTGGACAGCACATTGTACTCTTCTCTCCAGCGCAGTACTCCGATCAGGCCCATAGCCAGTGCCTCTTTATGCTTGATCAGCGCCTGTTCCGGCACAACTAATTCAAGCTCTGGCAATGCGAGCTGCAATTGCTCTACCAGGTAGCTGTTAAATGCGCCACCACCGGTGATCAGCATTTTCTGACCGGCATCTTTCGGATAAGCAGCAATCGCTTGTGCGGCTTGTGCTGCAATATGCGCAGTGTAGGTTGCCAGTATATCTACAGAAGACAGTCCGCTTGCATCGGCCAGTTGATGAAGCGTGCCGGCAAAATCATTGCTCAGCGATTTAGGAGCCGGCAGGGTATAATAAGGTTGGTCGTTCAATTGCTGTAATAGTTCCTGGTTTACGGTGCCGCTACGGGCCAGGTCTCCGCCCTCATCATAGCTGCGGCCCATCTTCTGAGCATAATGATCCAGCAGCTGGTTGGCCGGACTGATGTCAAATGCAACAGGATGTTCCGTATTGACGGTAATATTAGCAATGCCCCCGATGTTGAGGCAATAATGATACTCTTTAAACAGCATACGATCGGCCAGGGGCACAATAGGCGCACCTTGTCCTCCGAGTGCCACATCCATGTTACGCAGGTCGGTAATCGTTGTTAAACCGGTCGTAGCAGCAATGCCCGCTCCATCTCCGATCTGAGTACTGGTGCCGTTTTGCGGTTCATGAAATACAGTATGTCCGTGAGAAGCAATAAAATGTACTTTGTGGTGTAACTGGTTGTTTTCGATAAACAGGTTTACCTGTTCACCCATCCATTTGCCCAGGCGGGTATGCAGGCGCAGAAACTCAGGTACCGGCAGTGCCGCAGCCTGTTTTAACTGTGCTCTCAGTCCGTCTTCAAAAGGAATGCAGGTTGCTTCCTTGATCTCATAACTCCAGTCATTGCGCACGTCCGTAATTTCAACAAAAGCAATATCCAGCCCGTCCAGAGAACTGCCGGACATCAATCCGATTACATTATATATCATTTCTTACTATTATTATAATACTTATATGCCGGAAACGCCCGGCAGTGCAAAGTTACTCAATATATTTGGCTGTATAATCATGTTCCGTAAAGGAAGTATTGCGGCATCCTTATATAAAAAATATTCATTTTAAAAATACTTTTTATACCTTCGCCGTGCATTTGGTTTCGATCGGATCGTCATGATCCGGATGAATTAAAAGGGAATTTGGTGCAAATCCAAAACAATACCCGTTGCTGTAAGTTCTGTTTATTACTTATCTGTATTACTGCTTACCACTGCTTTTATAGCGGGAAGGTGACAGATAAGAGAACGAGTCAGAAGACCTGCCTGGTGTATCATACCCAATTCCTCGGGAAAAAGGAAAACGGAACAAGTATTTGATATAATAATATATATTTATGGTAAAACGTTTACTATTAGCCTCAGCTATTATGCTGTCGGCTCAGGCTCAGGCACAGACTGTAGCTACATTTGAGAATTTATCATTGCCCAACAGTGATACGCTTTATGTTGATTTTGCAACAAACGGGTACACCGTATCTTCCGGTCTGGTTGGCCTGAAGGGAAGCATGATGGACTACCAGGGTTATACACTTACAGAGGGCTTCAGCTATTCTAATATCTTCGATACCACACAATGTAATAATTGCTACGATCTGCATTATATGTATGCCGGCCGTGAGGGTAGAGGATATAACGGATCTGATAAATATGCTGTAGCCTATGCATACAGTCCTGCTATCGCTACTTTAAGCGGTGCCGCAGCGGGTCATCCTGTAGCGGGTTTCATGCTGTCCAATACCAGCTGGGGTTATGCTTATTCCAATGCTACTTATGCAGCAGCAAACGGATGGGCTAAACTGACGGTAAAAGGATTTAATAATAATGTACAAAGCACAGACTCTGTAGAGTTCTACCTGGCCGACTACCGTAGCACTACTCCAGCAGCACAGAGAGGAACACTGGATAGCTGGAAATGGTTAAATCTCCAGTCTTTAGGCAATGTGGATAGCCTTACTTTCCGTGTGACTTCTTCTGACGATTTCTTCCCATCTTATTTTGTAATGGACAATTTCGTTACTATGGAAAGTGGTACCGCCTGTCCTGATACGGTAACCACTACAGTCTTTAATGTAACAACAACTAGTGTGAATATGAGCTGGTCGTACCCTGGTGATGTCACATTTGACGGAAATGATTCTTTCCAGGTAGTGATCAACCAGTCGCCAACGGTAGGTGTTTCAGATATTATCAATATGGTTGTTGGTCAGAACTCATATACACAAGGTAATTTAACACCATTAACAGGCTATTACGCGCACTTAAGAGCTTATTGTCATTATGGACAGGACTTTACGGACTGGAAAACGATTCAGTTTACTACAGCGCCAAATAGTATCAAAGATATCAATACATTGTCGGTACAGCTTTATCCTAACCCTACTTCCGGCATGTTGTATTTCGAGTACAGCAGCCCGTTGAATGTTTGGGTGATGGATGTAAACGGACAGATCGTTCTGCGTCAGACTGCAGTTAATGCAATCGATACCAGAAATCTGGCTGCTGGTCAGTACTTCATCAGACTGAATGCCGAAAATGGTAAAAATGCTATAGTACCTTTTGTGAAAAAATAAGGTGATTTATGGTTACACATTAACGGTTTCTTTTTTAAGGAACCGTTTTTTGTTGTCCGACACTTATCTTTGGTATCCTTAAACACTGCTATATGCCACGTCAAGCTATTATCATTACTATCGGCGACGAACTGCTGATCGGTCAGACCCTGGATACGAATTCAGTATACATTGCCCAAGCCCTTGGTGGAATTAATATTGAAGTCATCCGTAAAGTTGCGATCAGAGATAAAAAAGAAGACATTATTGAAGCCCTGGATGATGCACTCAGCAGAGCCGACCTGGTAATATTTACCGGGGGGCTTGGACCGACTGCAGATGATATTACCAAACCGGTACTTTGCGATTATTTTGGTGGTACTATGGTACGCAACCAGCAGGTATTGGCTCATGTAGAGGCGATCTTCAGTAAACGGAATATGCCTATGCTGGACCGTAATGCCCGCCAGGCCGATGTGCCGGATGTCTGTACTGTATTGTTTAACCAGTTGGGCACAGCACCGGGTATGCTGTTTGAGCGGGATGGTAAGCTGGTAGCCTCACTTCCGGGAGTTCCTTTTGAAATGCAGCATATACTGGACCGGGAGCTGTTGCCTGTGGTACAGACCCGGCTGCAATCTTCCGTACAACTGCTGCACCGTCACCTGGTTACCTCCGGTATCGCAGAAAGTGTACTGGCAGAGCGTATCGAAGATATAGAGACAGCACTGCCTGAATATATGCACCTCGCATACCTTCCCTCGCTGCGAATGGTAAAACTGCGCCTGACTGCAGAGGCTACTGATCCTACAGCTTTATCTGCAGAAATGGATGCGGTAATGCAACAGATTGCAGCGCGCATTCCTGCATATGTAATTGGTACTGATGATGTAGGGCTGGATATTTATGCAACCCGTTTATTACTGGAGAAAAATCTATTGCTGGCTACGGCAGAAAGCTGTACCGGCGGCTATTTCGGACACCAGGTAACTAATGTAGCCGGTAGTTCTAAATATTATAAAGGAGGCGTGATCTCTTATGCCAATGACATCAAGCAGAGCCTGATTGGCGTGCAGCAGAGTACCCTGATGGCCTACGGAGCGGTGAGTGAAGAAACCGTAAGGGAAATGGCCCTTGGTGCGGTGCAGGAACTGAAGGCCGACATTGCTATATCCTTCTCCGGTATTTTAGGACCCGAAGGCGGTACCCCGGAAAAGCCTGTAGGACTGGTATGGCTGGCCATAGCCAATAGTGCCGGAATAGTAGAGACCCGGAAAATGCAGTTGCGCTATACACGCCTGGTCAATAAAGAGGCGGTAGTGAATGAAGGCTGGGCATTTTTACGCTCATTTATACTGGATCATTATTAGTAAGATGTAGTCTCATAAGCTTTAGGCTTCCTAATCAATTTAAAACCTTAAATTTGCTCCCTCATAGCACAAAATTGTTACATGACAGATAAAGATTTGCTTTTAAAAGCATACCGACTCATGATGTCGGCTAAAGCTATGGCCGATATTTATGAAGCCAACAGACCCATTTGTAAATATGTACACAGTACTTCCCGTGGACATGAAGCAATACAACTGGCTACGGCATTTCACCTGAAGCCGGACGATTATGTAAGCCCTTACTATCGTGATGAGAGCATGATGTTGGGCATGGGTTACCGTCCTTATGAACTGATGCTGCAATTACTGGCCAAGGGTGACGATCCGTTTACCGGCGGTCGTGCTTATTACAGCCATCCAAATATAAAAAGAGAAAATTTTCCAAAGATCATTCACCAGAGCAGTGCGACCGGCATGCAGGCCATTCCTACAACCGGCGTGGCTCAGGGTATTGCTTATATTGAATCTCAGCAACTGAGGACCTTCGATACACCTCCTGTTGTGGTGTGTTCTTTCGGCGACGGCAGCGTTACCGAAGGTGAGGTAAGTGAGGCTTTCCAGTTTGCGGCATTACATCAGCTGCCGGTTATATTCCTGGTACAGGATAATGACTGGGGTATATCTGTATCCAGCGATGAGGCCAGAACCATGACGGCTTATGAATTTATTGAAGGATTTAAAGGTATTGAACGCCTGACCGTAGACGGCAGCCAGTTCGAACCTTCCTATAATACCATGAAGGAGGCCTTCGATTATGTACGGGAGCAGCGTAAACCAATACTGGTGCATGCTACCGTGCCATTGATCGGTCACCATACTTCCGGTGTGCGCAGAGAGTGGTATCGTACCGAAGATGACCTGGAGAAACACCGCCTGGATGATCCGGGACCAAAACTGAAGCAACGCCTGATAGAACTGGGTGTTGCAGTAGCGGAACTGGATAAAATCGAAGCAGAAGAAGCCGAGTTTATTGCAGCAGAGTTTGACCGTGCAGTGAATGCACCTGATCCGGAACTGTCAACCGTTTCTGATCACGTATTTGCTCCGCTGGAGATCACTGAAGAGCGTGGTACCCGTGTGCCTGAAGGTGGTGAAAAAGTAGTGATGGTAGATGCCGCACTGCATGCCATTGAAGAGGTAATGCGTAAGCACCCCGAGGCCCTGTTTTACGGACAGGATGTGGGTGGCCGTATCGGCGGTGTATTCAGAGAGGCTGCGACACTGGCACAGAAATTCGGTGATGAGCGTGTATTCAATACCGCTATCCAGGAGGCATATATCATCGGTTCTACGGTAGGTATGAGCGCTGTGGGCCTGAAACCAATTGTAGAAGTACAGTTCGCCGATTATATTTATCCGGGTCTGAACCAGCTGGTAACGGAGATTTCTAAATCCTGCTACCTGAGTTGCGGTAAATTCCCGGTAAGCAACATCATCCGTGTGCCGATCGGTGCCTATGGTGGTGGTGGTCCTTATCACAGTGGTAGTGTAGAAAGTACACTGGCTACGATTAAAGGAATCAAGATTGCCTACCCATCCAATGCTGCTGACCTTAAAGGATTGATGAAAGCTGCATTCTACGACAATAACCCTGTCGTGATGCTGGAACATAAAGGCCTTTACTGGAGCAAGGTTCCGGGTACAGAAGCCGCCAAAACGATCGAACCTGCTGAGGACTACATCCTGCCGTTTGGTATTGGTAATGTAGTGTTGACAGCAGATGAGGAGCAGGTTGATAACGGAGATAGTGTATGTATCATTACTTATGGTATGGGTGTACACTGGGCTACTGCGGCAGCTAAGCAACATGCAGGTAAAGTAGAGGTGGTGGACCTGAGAACAATCTTCCCGCTGGATGAGGCACTGGTATATGAAACCGTGAAAAAGCATGGTAAATGTATCGTCCTGACTGAAGAGCAGTTGAATAACTCATTTGCGGAAGCCCTGGCCGGACGCATTGCCCAGGAGTGTTTCCGTAATCTGGATGCCCCTGTACAAACCATCGGCGCCCTTAACCTGCCGGCTGTACCATTGAATGTGGGTCTGGAGGCTGAAATGCTGCCTAACGCGCAGAAAGTGGCTGATAAGATTGCCTACCTGCTGTCTTATTAGAAAAAATATTTGTGTAAATAGGAATATTTATATAATTTTGCAACCTTAATTGTACAATTGTATGGCTAGAAACCATACGCTAAATAAAAAATCAAATGAAAAAAGGTACACATCCAGAAAATTATCGTTTCGTAGTCTTCAAAGATATGTCTAACGAGTCTACTTTCTTAACTAAATCAACTGCTCATACTTCTGAGACAATCACTTGGGAAGATGGTAAAGAATATCCGTTGATCAAAGTTGAGATTTCTAATACTTCTCACCCTTTCTACACTGGTAAATCAGTATTCGTAGATACAGCGGGTCGTATCGAAAAATTCAAAAAACGTTACGAAAAGAAATAATTCAATATTTTTTGCAAAACTGCGGCCGAAAAACGGCCGCAGTTTTTTTATAGGCTATATTTGCCATCGCAAATAACTTTACTTCATGAGAAAAATTATACAACTGACGCTCATTGTTTTATGCAGCATCATGTTCAGTTCCTGTTTTGAAACCGTTGAAGAGATTAACCTGAATAGTGATGGTAGCGGCCGCATGATCCTTACCCTGAATGTATCGCAGAGCAAGGCTAAGGTAGCCTCGCTGATGAAACTGAAAACGGTAAACGGATACAAAGTGCCTAGCCAGCAGGAAATTGTGGCCGAACTGAATAAAACCGCTGTAGCCTTAAGAAATATGCCGGGCATCAGCAATGTGAAAACCACCAATGATTTCTCTAATTACATCTTTACGGTTTCCTTCGACTTCAAAGAAGTCTCCAATATAAATACCGCTTCAACAAAGATTCTGCAACAGTATAAAATACCGGCATACAACATAGCCCGTTACCAGTACAACAAAGCGGCCAAAACATTTATCAAAACATACCAGCTGAACCCGGAAACGAAGAAGCAATATATGGACCTGAAACAGGAAGATAAAGAAGTGTTCAAGAATGCACTGTATACCTCTGTATACAGATTTGATGCACCGGTAAAAGCGCAGACCAATAAAGATGCTAAATTGTCCGGGTCTAAAAAAGCGGTTATGTTCCGTACCGCCATTACCAATATTGTTACCTACGGAACTTCCGTTAATAATACTATCATTTTACAATAATATCCCATCATGAAAAAGATTACTTACCTGATTGCAATGGGTGCCTTACTGCCCATCGCAGCCAACGCACAACAAAACGAAATACCTGCCCCGAAAAGAGCTGATTATGTTGTAGAGATCAACCTTCCCTATATATTTTCACAGACAGATATACATCATATTGATCAGTCGGAGAGTGCCCGTTCACTATATGAATCCCTCTTCGACCTGAATCATAATTATGAATCTGATAAAGACATAACCCAGTCCGGTATCGATCATCAGCGAAAAGCCTATATGCACTTTGTGATGACAGACAGTGTGAACTATGAAGTGCGCCTGCTACCGATTGCCAATGTAGATCTGTTCAAAAAAGTAATGGATGTAAACGAGCGCAAGCAGTCTAAAGAAATAAACGGTGGCCGCATCTTCTTTATTAAAGACAGCGATAAAAGATTGTTTATAGCCAACTCTGGTGCATACGGTATCTTAATTGATGGAAGTGAGCGCTACAGAGCATTTGAAGACAGTGTACGTGCAGCCCGCTACAGTATTAAACCGGTTGAGTACAGTGATTACTATCTGAATGAAGACGAAGACGTAACAGAGGCCACAGCAGTAGAAGTAGCTCCGCCACCACCGCCACCGCCACCTATAGTACCGAAAAGCAAGAAGAAGCAAGTCGCCAAAACAGAAACGACAAAGATTGTAGAAATTGCACCACCACCACCACCTCCTCCGCCAAAAGTAGCAATAGTAACTTATGAAGGGAATAAGGAAGAAGAGGCCGCAGAAGTTGTTGAAGCCGCTGCTGCTGAGGTTTATGAGATTGCCTCGGCTGTTGCAGTAGATACCACAGCTCCATATATAATAGATGCGCCTGTTGTGATAGAGCGTTCGGTTGAATATAATAGCAATTTTGATCAGGAGCGCTATAATGCAGACCGCGAATTATATGAGCGCAAAGTAGATTCTGTAATGAATATCTGGCAGGAGCAATTCCTGGAAAATATGGTTGTGTCCAATACGGGTACGTACCAGCAGCTGAGCTATTTCAAAGACCTGGAACGCCCTAAGTCGAATAGTGCCTTCACTGTTTATATGAACGCTTCCGCCTCTCCGGTTACCTCCTGGATGGGATACTTTTACGGAGTGAACAGCTGGCTGAGAGAGCAACCACAGGAACAGAAAACCAGTGAAGATAACTGGGTAATGTTGCAGCTTAATTTTGAAAGCAATGCGGTTAAAGTAAACGCATTAACCCATACTGATGAACGCAACGGAAAACGCATCAGCCGTATTTATAAACGCAAACTGAATCCGAAATTTGCCCGCTACATTAACAGCAGCAGTGATATTGGTGTTGTGGCCATGGCCTTCAATACACAGAATTACCTGGAAGAAATGCCGGGTATTTTAAAGGATGCTTTCAACCAGTTACATACATACGGAAGCCAGGAAGCAACCCTGCTGGCCGATGTATTCAGCCTGGTGGTCGATGAAAAAGCTATTGGCAAAGCCATCAGCGGTGATGCTGCTTTTGTATTTACCAACATCAAGCAGAAGTCATACAAAACGATAGAATATATATGGGATGAGGAAACTTATGCCTCTACAGAAAAAGAAGTGGAACGCCAGGAGAACTTACCCAACTTTCTGCTGATGTTTACCACAAAAGATGATCATATATTCCATAAACTGCTGGACTATGCTACAGAAAAGAACCTGATGGTCCTGGAAAACGGGATTTATAAAATCAGTGAAAAGAAAAGTTACGATCCATTTGATTACTACTGCCTGATCAAAGACGGTATTGTATTCATAGGTACCGATGCTGCAGAAATGCAGGCCATCAAAGACGGCGCACAACGTGGCGGACTGACCAAAGCAGACAAGCGTTTGCTGATGAAGCACAATGGATCGGGATGGTTCTATGCCAATAAGCTGGTAGATAAGATCATGAATGAAGAAGATGGTTCTATGCGTAAACTGCGCATGAATAAACTGCTGAATAATGTAGGACAGATGCAGTTTGCCACAGAGAAAAACAAGAAAGGACGTGTAGAGGCCAATTATATCCTGAACATTCCGAATCAGCGTACAAACGCTCTGGAATACCTTATTTATTTACTGGATGATATGAGAAAGGCATGGTAAAAAAGATTGTCATTTCCATTCTAGCTATTGCGGTATTGATTGCGGTAAGTGTATGGGGATTTATGTATTATAAACGGACACAGTCCTTTAATATAGCCGTCCCCGCAACTGCGGTAAATGCCGTGCGCATTAATGTAGAACAGATCGGTATAGACCTCTTGCTTTCCGGAGGTGCAGAAACGTCCGGACAAAAGAAAAGTGGCAAAAAGGAAAAATACGGATTGGAATTACCGTTTAATGTATTTCTGTTCGGACTTAAGGATATGCCTTCAGGTTTTCTGCTGAGCCGCTGGGAAATCAGCAATAACGGCGATTTTCAGGCCTTTCTGAAAACCAGCTTTGATTATAAAAATGGTGTTTTTATACATAAAAGCAAACTGTTTAGTTGCATCTATAATGAAAAGACTGTTATTCTGATGACGAGCACCCGGCCGGATGAAAAAATGCTGGCTGCAGCAAAAGCATATTTGTCAGGATTAAATACAGTTGCTTTAGCAGAGAGCAAATGGAATAATCTGCGTAGCACAACTGATGATATCTCCATTGCCGGGGATATGGGGAGCGGACAACTTAATTTTGAAAAAGGACGTATCCATGCACATTGGACGGATACAGATACCGCAAAACGTGGTGCCGTCATTGCTGCGCCGCAGGATAAGGCACTGGCCCTGCATTCTGGTGCTAACCTGGTTACTGATTTGTCTGGTCTGCTCAAAGAGCGTACCGATAGTGTGCATTGGGATCGGTTACAAACGGTATTCAGCAAAGGTTATACCCTGTATATCAAGGGGGCAGTAAGCCAGCAGGAATCTGTAGTGACCTATGATTTTGATGATAATTTTGAAAAGGTTGCAAAGGTAAGTGTACAGCAAAAGCAGGTGCCCGGCGTATACCTGCACACCACATTGGCCAGCCCGGAAAGCCTTACCATACTGCAACAGGAGTCGGTAATTACTCCACCGGATAGCATTTCAAAAACCATATTCCCTTTATTTGGCTTACAATATGCCGTACATAATGGAGGGCAATTTCTGGTGAGTAGCAACATTTCCGCTGCAGATCATAAACAGGAAACCGTTGCCGATGGGGAATTGTATTTGTCCTTATGGTGTAATGTAGACCAGATAAGGACTCTGCCTGTCTTTACCGATGCAGCAGTTTACCTGAAGCCTTTTAAAACACTGCAACTACAAGGCCGTAAAAATGGAAGTAAAAATAATTATGATGTAGAACTGATCTTTACCGATCAGCAAAAATATGCCTTAAAACAAGTACTGGACTTGTTTTAAGGCATTTCCTTTAAGTATTGAAGAAATAACTCCAATCCTTTACGTTTATTATCATCCAGCTGGTAGCGGATATTTTGTCTATAATAGGTGTCCAGGCTATATTCCGGGAATGGATTTGCCGCGATCACCTCATCAATGTGCTGCAGTCCCAAAGCGTTTGCTTCACTGAACTCACGGATGAAATCTTCAGGAAGCGCCTTGTTGGCAATCCATGCTGCAAATACAAAGTCATAGCCGGTAAAGGCTTTCCAATGTGCTGCCAGGTCATAGATATAAGGGAAGTGATGATTGGCTTTTAAGGCACGATCACCGATAATAACTGCTGCTGTAGTACCTTGTACATGATCGATAAAATCTTCTGGTGCAGGGAGTATGACCACATCTTTTTTCCAGTGATGTTTTAATAAAATCTCCGCCAGTTTTACAGAAGTACGGGATTGGTAATCCATATAAATCTGTTCTACCTCTTCCAGCGGGCAATGACTATAAATACAAACAGAGGCTACGGGGCCGTCTGCAGCAATACAATAGTCCGTGACGATACGTGCATCAGGGATAGTCAGGATAGCGGCAGTAGACACAAGGCCTATATCTGTAGTGTCGTTCTGTAATTGGGCAGCAATTTGCGAAGGGTAGGCAACATTCAGGTCTATGCGGGATAAGACAGGGTGGCGTTCGATGCCATATAATAGCGGTTTTGTATTAAGATAGCTTACCGCAGTAACTTTTATGTTCCGATTCAAAATTGTACTTTTGCCGCCAAAATTACCTTTAATTTACTAAACGCAACGCTTTAATTTGTCATTAATAATCTACACAGACGGCGCATCCAGAGGCAACCCGGGCAGGGGAGGATACGGTATTATTCTCCAATGGGGTTCAGTCAAAAAAGAACTGTCACAAGGCTATCGCCTGACCACCAATAACCGTATGGAATTACTCGCGGTGATTGTAGCCATGGAGGTACTGACCCGTCCCGGCCTGCAGATCATGGTCTATTCCGATTCTAAATATGTGATTGACTCTGTTGAGAAAGGCTGGGTATTCGGCTGGGAGAAGAAAGGGTTTGAAGGAAAGAAAAATCCGGATCTGTGGCAGCGTTTTTTGAAGCTGTACCGTAAACATGAGGTCAGATTCCATTGGGTAAAAGGCCATGCCGATAATCCATACAACAACCGCTGTGATGTATTGGCTACTACCGCTGCCGATGGCGGCAACCTGCTGGTAGATGTGGTATATGAGCAGGAGTTCTATGGAAAATAAACATCAATTTACTATATAATAGCAGAGCCGGGCACATGCCCGGCTCTGCTATTATATAGGTATTTCTTACCCACATTAGTTCATCATGATCCAGTTGAATCCCAGGCGCAGGTACACATTCGGAGCCGGATAGCCCGGTGCCTGCATTACGTTCTTAGTCCAGAACAGCTGCTGTAGCTGGTCTCCGGTAACAAAAGCCCTCAGTCGTTTTACTTTGAAATTAAAGAAAGCCGATAATTCCGGTCTGTTGTTGATCAGTATATTATCCTGGTAGTAGAACTGGTTGTAGAAAGGGCTGTAGCCATCGGCATAATATGCGGTATGGTACCTACCTTCAAGTCCCAGGTAGGCATCCAGTCTTCCTTTAAAGATGGGTAGTTTATACGCCAGCTGATGGCGCAGCATCAAAACAGGTACATGTACCGGTGCATTGTTCGTAGCCTGTTGCCATACTGCTTCATTGTCCAGGTCAAAGGCTCCGAAGGTAAATCGCTTGCGGGCCGCTAACTGCAGGATAGAAAATGCAGGACTGTATTGCTCAAAATGCTGATCACTGTTCAGGAAAATATAGTTTGAGATCAGTTGATTGCTCAGGCTTACATCCAGCTTCCAGCGATCAATCAGCAATCTGCCGTAAACCTTTGTTGTTGTTTGTTTAGCAAAGGAGTTATTTAATTCAAAAAAATTAGTCCTGAATTTTTGTGTATAGTATGCAGGATCATTGATTGACTGCATAGCGCCCAGGGTAATTTGCCCCAAATTGAGGAATCGCTTGGATAAAGTCCCGGAAACATTAAGATTGCCCGCCGATTGCCCCAGAAAGAAAAAACTTGCATTGGCCAGATAGGTCCATTGCTGAGGTTTTAAGGCCTCTTTCCCGATCTGTCCGAATAAGTAGACGTTGTCGAAATTGAACAAAGAATCTTTGATATTCGGAATGTATGCGATCGTACGGAAAAAATCTTTACGATAGCCAATGCCCGCTTCTATCTTCACTTGCTGGCTGTCCTTGCCCAGAAAGGTGTTGAGCGAAAATTTATTGTCAAGGCTAGTCCAGTTCTGCACTGACTTCAGGGTATCGGATACCTTAAAACTAAAATTGCCGGCATACAGGTAATTTACAGAATCTGGACTACCATCAGTAAATTGGTGACGGGTATGTTCCAGGCTGATAACATGTTTAATAGAGAATCGCGGGGTGAAGCTATAGGTCACCTTTGTGGAGTCATTATTGTAGATGGAGTCCTTTTTTCCCCATGCATAGCTGTTCTCCAGAAAAAAAAGATTATTTCTCTGGCGATTATAAACATCCGATCTTGTTGCCGCAATTCCTTGATTATCAAACCTTACTGGGATGCTAATGCGATTTTTATATAAAGGCTCAGTTAAAAAACTGTCATTTCGGATGCCGCCGTTCTCATCTTGTTTGAAATTGTTAAATATTATACCGAATTTTGTGCGCAGCCGTTCATTCTGACTTTTATAGTTGGTGCTGAAGAAACCATTAAATCCGGAAGTGCGTTGCAGGTTGAAAAAACCATCAGACACATTATTCGCCAGTTTAAAGGTAAAGTTCCAGCGGGGATTAATGTTTTGTGTGTGCATCAGCTCAACCCATTGCAGTTGTTTGCTGCCCAGCATAAAAGAGAATGAAGTGTATGGTCGGGTAGTGTGAATGAAAGGGAGGCTGTCGATTGTGTATTTATACACATCCCATCCATTATAACCAAGGTACATTCCCGGACGGGTATTTGTGGTAAACATCAGATTTCTGGCTGTTGTACCCCAGTTGCCGAGGTCTTTGTACCACACCGGTTGCGTATACTGATTGCGATGAAAAAATAATAAAGAACTGTCGAAATAATGCGGCACTTCACTATTATAATATGTATATTGTATACGGGCAGGTGCTTCGTCCCAGTCTGTGTTCTTTTTCTTCTGTAGTGCCGTATCTTTGGCCGCCTGTGCAAACGGGTTTGCCTCAGCAGTGCTGGTTGTGGGGCTGATTTGGGCCCGGAGTGGAGTATAGGAAAGAGAACAGGCGAAAAACAGTAATAGAGAAACGTACAGTCTTAAAGTCATGGTTGGGCGCAATTCTGTTAAACCAATTGGTTTGAAGGGCAAAGCTAAGTTAATTACGGTATTTATTAAGTAAATATTGTATGGGAACAAATATAATATTAGCAATTATATGTCCCGGCTGGCACAAGGTTTGAGGGGATAATAAATAAAATAAAGAATGAAATTAGTATTTTGTTAACCTAGGTTAACGGAATTCAACGAAACACGGTATATTTTTACGATAATAATTAAGTAGTATAATTTGAAAATTATATGGGCTCTTCATCGGTTACTATAGATAAGCATCATACTCAAGAAACGGTTACCTTTCTTCACACGATAGAATCTATAATGCAAAAGCATTATAGGTCTAATACATTTCCGAATGAAGCCTTTCCTCGCGAAGACTGGAAAAGGCTGACGGACAATGGTTTGCTGCTTTCTATGATCCCGGTTGAATATGGAGGAAGAGACAGTCACGAAGAGATCTGCGCATTGATTGAAATAATGGCAAAATATAATCTGCCATTAAGCATGTATACAATGATTATAACATTGCTGTTCATCAGGAATGTTGCTAAATACGGATCTCAGGAGCTTAAAGACGAAGTATTACCTTTATTCAGTACCGAGGCATTGGTTGGTGGTTTTGCACTTACAGAGCCACATTGCGGCTCTAACCTGTCCCGTATGTGTACAGTATATCGCCAGGAGGCAGATGGAAGGTATCACATTACAGGTCAGAAGCATTGGCAGGCATTCAGTCTGAGTGCAGACTGGTGGCTGATTGCCGCTAAAAATGCAGAGAATAATAACGAATTCGGTTATTTTATCGTCAAGCGCAGCGAGGGTTTCAGAAATATTGAAGAATATAATGCATTAGGACTTAAAGCGATTGATTATGGTCGCAATGAGATCGATGCATATGTACCGGCTTACCGCCGTCTGAATGTATCTGCAGAACGCCTTGACGGAGCAATAGATATGCTTTGTGCTTCTCGCCTTAGTATGTGCGCTATGTCCAGCGGCTTCATTGGCCGTATATATGAGGAAGCCACAGAAAGAGCGGCACAGCGTAAAATCGGTAACGGTGCGCTGCAGGATATCGCTTATGTACAATATCGTTTGAAGTTGATTGGATCCGGTAAAACAATATCACAGGCTTTACTTTCATTTGTAAGCCGTTATAATGATTTCCGTAATGTGCTTACCGAGAATTTTTTCGAGGCGCAGGCCATCAAAGCGTTATCTACAGATAAGATGCTGGAAGGAGCCTTAAACTATCAGCAGATATGCGGTGGAGATGGTTATCGTTATAACGCTCCGAATAACAGTGCCGCATATGCGCTCCTGGACAGCAGGGTGTATACTGTCTTTGACGGAACCAACGATTTACTGTACCAGCAGATTACAGAATATTGCCTGAAGCAATGTGAGGGTATTCCGGTATCCCGTTTCCTGGCTACTTATGATAAGACCCGTTTCGGATTGAAACATGTTAATTTCGATCTTTCCATTTTAGATAAAAACGACAATCAGGCGCAAAAAGTATTTAACGGACAGATAATAGCCCGTATATTTGGTCTTAACTGCCTGAACGATGTAATGCAATTGGAGGAGGAGCAACGCCCATTCGAATATGAAGAATATATCAATGCCGTATCTTTCTTAATTGCTGATATAAAGAAGGTTATCACGGAATCGGAATGTTTCAGCCGCATTTAGCAGAGGAGATTGAAAAAAAATAATTTTTTTTCAATCTGTTAACCTAAGTTAAATAAATTGTTGAAACAGTTATTTATCTTTGTTGTAGAATTAAGTTAAAGAGGTAGCCGAAAAGCAAGTGTAGCCTGACTTTGAATAACGAAACTTAATTCCCATAAATTTGTACTCTTCATACAGCTCATATTTAAATCTGTAAAGAAAGCCCCTTTTTAGGGGCTTTATGATTTTATACAAGGACTATTATTTATATATCATTATAAACGATGCCGTTAACTAAAAAGTTTTTGTTATCTTAGTCAAATTTTCACACCCTTTCAGGTAAATAAAAGGGTAAAATTTACTGGCTAAAGATTGTTTTTTTGGTTTGGAGGTGTGATTGTAATTTTGCAAATAATATCAACTTGTGTATGGAACTAGAGTTTGTGGCCTTAGCCAACTACTTAGAAAATCATTTAAAACTGAGCAAAGAAGATGTAGCACTTTCTTTACCCTACTGGAAGAAATTCTCTTATAAAAAAGGAGAATATTTTAACCAGTACGGAAATGTTTGTCAACACTTGGGCTTTATAGTATCCGGAATTTTCCGTACATACTATATTGATGACAACCTTAAAGAAAATACTGTATTTATCTATACTCCAAATGAATTCGTAACCGCTTTCCGCAGTATGGTGCAACGCATACCCTGTATCTATTATGTACAGGCGCTGGTGCCTTCTTATATTGTGAGCATCCACATCAATGACCTGGAGTCACTTTACAGCAAATCAAAAGGATGGGAAAGAGTAGGGCGAGCGATTGCGGAGGATGCGTTTTATAAATTACTGAACCGCATGGAAAACCTGGTTTTCCTGAATGCAGAAGATCGGTACAAGCAATTCCTGGAGAATTTCCCTGATTTGCCGGACCTGATTCCGCAATATCATATTGCTTCCTTCCTCGGTATTGAGAATCCTTCACTCAGCCGTATCAAAAACAGGCTTAAGACCGTAGGTACTAAAGTTGCCAATGGAGACCAGGAGGAAAATTAATTCAGAAATAAGTATTCAGATTATTAATTGTCATTAATGCTCCCAGGCCGGGAGCATTAATGATTTAGATTCAAATATTTATATACTTGGGTTAACGATTATGCGTATAAATGTGAAACTTATCTTGCAATTAGGTTAATTATATCACAATAAAAGGATTACTTTTATCATACACTAATAAATTTTTGGGGTATGAACGTGAAAAGTACATTCGAAAACGCGTCCTTTAAGGACTTTGAGAATATTCCGGGTATGGGAATATTTGAGCGGGCTAAAGAGCTTAATGCCTTTCTTTTATACTTAAAAGAAAATAACAGGCATCATTACAGGAAGATCAATTATGATATGTCTGGACCAATGGTTAGGCATATTGGACCTGATGGAAAAGAAAAGGAACTGCTCAATCTTGTGAGCAATGACTACCTCGGCTTTTCGCAACACCCTGCCGTAAAGAAGGCTGCTATAGATAGTATTCAGCAGTATGGAACGGGTGCCGGATCTTCTCCGCTTATCGGTGGTCATTATGATTATCATGAAGAACTGGAGCGCAAGCTATGTCATTTCTTTGGTCGTCCGGAAGGCTGCTCTCTTGTATTTACCACCGGCTATACTGCAAATAGTGCCACTTTACAGGCGCTCTTGCAGAAAGAGGATATTGCGATTATGGATATGGCAGTGCATGCCAGTGTGTATGAGGGGTGTTTGTTGACCAATACCAAGCGCTTTCTGCATAATAACCTGGAGATGCTGGAGATGGCATTGAAAGACGCACAGTTCAAGTATCGTAATAAACTGGTGATCATTGACGGTATATATTCGCAGGATGGGGATATGGCACATGTGCGGGAGATACTGCAGCTATGCAGACAATATGGTGCCTTGCTGATGCTGGATGATGCACATGGTATCGGTGTAATCGGAGCAAACGGAAGAGGCGTACTGGAGCACCTGGACCTCTTGCAGGAGATAGATATCATTACCGGAACATTGAGTAAGTCTTTTGGTAATATTGGTGGATTTGTAATCTCTTCTCCGGAAATGATCGCATTCCTGCAGTATCAGTCGCGGCAATATGCATTCTCCGCGGCAGCTACACCGGCTATAAGTGGTGTAGTAAAGGCTCTGGAACTATTTGATGAAGAGCCTATATGGCGTCATCGACTGAGAGAGAATATTGAATATTTTAAAAAAGGACTGACTGATATGGGGTTGGATGTGGGTAATACCTGCTCAGCCATTATCCCGGTAAAAATAGGTGATCCGCATAAAACGGGGCAGGTAGGAAAGATGCTTCTGGAGTTTGGAATATATGCCAATCCTATACTTTATCCTGCCGTGTCTAAGAAGGATGCCCGTATACGAATGAGTTTAATGGCTACACACAATTGTGAACAATTAGGTAAAGCCCTTGAAGCATTTGAATTTATAAATAAAAAGTTGGAACTTGCAAATTGAAAGGGTATTAATAGTAATAATACGATAATTTAGAAGTAATGAAAACAATGAATAAGGAATCCCAGGAGAAAGTTACAAAAGCGCGTAAAGTAACGGATGGCGCTATTCGTAACAAAGCTCGTACCAAGAGAAAACTGCTTGATGCAGTAGGAGAGGTCTTGCGTACGAAGGGCTACACCGGTTTAACTATTCGCAACATCATTGAGACTGCTGGAGTAGACAGAAGGTTAATCTATCTGTATTTCGGAGGAGTAGATCAGTTAATTGAGACTTATCTGAATGAAAAGGATTACTGGATGAGTCAGATCAGTCCGAAGACGCAGGCGATTATGGAAGCCGCCGACAACTTCGGTCAGAATGAAATTACGGCCATCTTACATACCATGTTTGATGAGGTATTTCAGTCTGCTGATTTGCAAAAAATCCTCAATTGGGAAATCAGTGAGTTTCAACCAAGATTAAGAGAGCTGGCAGATAACCGTGAAGAGTTAGGCAAGCATTTATTTAAACTTACCGATGCAAACTTTGCTAAGACAGATATTAACCTGAGAGCCATGATGGCTGTACAGATCGCAGGTATATACTATCTTATTCTTCATGCTTTATCAAACGGGAGTACGTTCTGTGAGATTGACCTGAATGCTCCTAAAGGCAGAAAGGCGATTAAAACAGCACTGTCCAAAATGATGGAGCTGATTTACAAAGAAGCGGAGAGTCAAAAGTAATTCCTCTTTTCTTAATCAAAGATATAGCACCCCTTATACAGGTTATTCTCAACCTGTATAAGGGGTTTTTTGCCTTTTTTTTAGTTGGTTAAATTATTTGCTTCAATTTAATATATTGATTATTATAAATAAATATATATTAAAATAAATTATTTTACTTTAGATTGTTTTAAGATTAAAATAAATACTGAACAGATTGACTCCGGCGTTTCTATAAGAAAAGACTATATGGATAAAGAATACAGTATACATACCGGCTATGAGGCTATGGATATTGCGGCCATACATCAATACTTATCACAAGAGAGCTATTGGGCAAAAGGTATACCTTTTGAAACAGTACAGCGATCGTTGCAACATTCATTTTGTATCGGTGTCTTTAACGGTGGCATGCAAGTCGGGTTTGCCCGGCTGGTAACGGATTACAGCACATTTGCCTACCTGGCAGATGTCTATATTCTGTCTGTACACAGAGGCAAAGGGCTTTCTAAAGAAGTGATGCAATACATCATGGATCTGGATTGGATGGCTGGTTTGAGAAGGATCATGCTGGCTACACTTGATGCCCATGGCCTGTATCAGCAATTTGGCTTTAAAGTCACAGAGACACCTGAGCGAATCATGGAACGTAGAAAAGAACAGGCTTATACCAAATAGGTATAAGCCTGTTGCTGTCCGCATACCGCAATAACGGTTACGATATAGGGACAGTCTAAGGTTTAGGTTTTAATTATTTTGAAGTAAATGAAAACGGTGTGTGATAGGGTTTAGTCCGTGTGCTATTATTCTTTTTTGTCCCATGCAAAGGTAGGATCACATATCCGGATACCGTAGGGTGTTTTACCCGTATTTTTACCGGGGTTTCACCCCTGTGCGCACAAAACCTATACCAGTCTTTGTTTTAGTAATGCTTCATTCAGTTCCCTGTTAAGGGCTGCACCCGCCATAGACCCGCTGTATACGGCTTGTGCAACAGAGCGCATACCAGAACTATTATCTCCGCACGCATAGACTCCTGCTATTGAAGTCTGCTGCATCATGTCAATAACAATATGACCTTGATCTGTAAGCGCACAGCCCAGGTTAGCTGCAATAGTACTATGCTGGACAAATGGCAGGCGTGCATACATAGCCGGTACGGCAAGTGTAGTGTCATCATTAAAAATAATCTCCTCCAGTTTGCCTTCTTTATGCCTGATCGAGGCCAGTGGCTGCTCTATAATATGTACAGGCAACTTTCTCAGCTGGCTGATCTGCTCTTCAGTCATGGTAACCGGACCATTGGTCAGCAGGTATAATTCTTTGCTCCAGTTGTATAACAGCATGGCAAATTCAAAAGCCATATTTCCATTGGCCAGTATAGCCGTAGGCTGGCTATGGTATTCGTATCCGTGACAGTACGGGCAGTGAATAACAGAGATGCCCCAGCATTCGGCAATACCTGGTATTTCCGGCATCATATCCTTAATACCCGTTGCCAGCACCAGTCTGTGGCTTTTGTACTGGTCTCCTGAAGCTGTTGTTGTGGTAAAGAGGTTTGCGTCATTTACACTGTTAATGGCAATGTCTTTGCAAAGACTAATGGTCGGGTAGGCGAGCACCTGCTCCAGTGCTATGGCAGACAGTTCTGCCGGTGTACTCCCATCGCGGGTCAGGAAGTTATGCGAGTGCGGTGTCTGACGATTGCAGGGTATGCCACTGTCAATAATCAGTACCTTACGCAATGCCCTGCCAAGGGCCATTGCAGCCGACAAGCCTGCATAGCTGCCGCCTATAATGACTGCATCATAGAGGACTTCGGTAGAGGGCTGCAGTGTATTTATTTCTTGTATCATAATTCAGATTTTTAATGGAGGATTAACGATTGCTGCTGTATCTTTGCTAATGCAACTTAGTTGCAAAAATAAAGCTTCATAATTAATTGCAACTAAGTTGCATTAATAAAATTTGTGTTAAAATGAGCAATTCAAGAAATACTATAGCGCGTACCGAGATACTGAACCTGATCAGGGAAGCGGGAGAAGCCTTGTCTCATGCTGATCTGCAGGCATCTTTAGGCGATTTGTGTAACCGTGTTACGATCTACAGGGTGCTGGACCGTTTGCTGGAGGAACGCCTGATCCATAAGATCGCAGATGTAGATGGGAATATTACCTATGCGGCCTGTCACGATTGCAGCAGTCGTCATTTGCATAATCACATTCACTTCCGTTGTGAGGCGTGTCAGTCTGTAACTTGCCTGAACCGGGTAGAGCCCGAGTTTAAGCTGCCGAGACAGTATGTGGTACATAGCATGAACTTTACCGTATCCGGTCTGTGTCCCAAATGTTCGGGTAAGCGATAATGCAGGTTCAGGCTCAATAATGTATTGCTTCAGCCTCAAATAAATGTAAAGGCTTGGAAATGCAGGGATCGGCTTATTCTTTTGTAGTCCGGCTGTGCAGCAGGTATTATCTGCACTGCATAAAACTTCCGGAAATACTCTGTAAAAGCATTTTCAACATACCCAAAAACAAAAACACACATCAACCCGGTCATCCCTTTGGCCGGGTTTTTTATGCCCTGCATACCGGTTTTGATAACAGCACTTTAATAGACAGATGTGGGATTTTTACGGCAAAATGCGTATGTTAGCAATATGATCGTGAACCATAGATTAGGTATTACTTTATCCGGTGGCGGATTCAGAGGGGTAGCCCATCTGGGAGTACTGCAATTCCTTTCAGAGCTGGGCATTTCAGCGAATGAACTGTCCGGAACCAGTGCCGGTGCACTTATCGGTGCATTGATTGCTGAAGGGTACAAACCCCTGGAGATATTACAGTTCTGTAAGGATGAAAAATTCTTCAGCTATTCAGATCTCCTGTCTGCCAGGCGCAGTGGTTTGTTTAATACCATAGTATTTGAGCGTATCGTAAAGAAGTATATTCCCCACGATAGTTTCGAAGGATTGAAAATTCCTCTTTATGTATCCGTTACCGATCTGACCAATGCAGCATCACTTATATTCAACCAGGGGTCATTATCCTTTGCTATTAAATGTTCCTGTTCCTTTCCGCTGATCTTTCAACCCGTAAAATATAAAGAGGATGTATATCTCTGTGACGGAGGTATTATGAATAATTTCCCGGTAGAACAGATGCGGGCTTCCTGTAATAAAGTGATCGGGATAAATGTGAACCCGATTAGCCGCATGGAAGGCAATATCAGTTATAAAGAAGTGATCGGCCGTATTATTCGTATAGCAACATCAAGATTGTACAATCTCGAGGAAAAACAATGTGATATATATATGCAGCCGGATGAGATTAATCGTTACGGCACATTCGATTCCAAGAAAATACAAGAAATTTATGACCTGGGCTATCGCTATGCACAGGAATTTGAAGAAGCCTTGCTGGAACTGAAGGCATCACTGCAAAAGCCATAATATTGAGTGCGCCCGGCTATGCCGGGCGCACTCAATATTATGGCGAGTTTCCAATATTTACATTTTTTTGTGAAGTAATATATTGTTCGTACGAAAAGTTTCGTACCTTTGGTTTCATGCGTACAAAACAACAACATAAATCCACCTCCGAACCAACCAAGGCAGAGCTGGAAATACTGAATGTACTGTGGGAACACGGCAGTGCTTCCGTGCGTTTTGTGAACGACCGGCTGAATGAAAGCCGGGAAGTAAATTATACCACCACCTTAAAGCTCATGCAGATCATGGTGGAGAAAGGTATCCTGACGCGTGATGAAAGCAGTATGAAACATACTTACAGTGTGGCGGAGGCCGAGCAGGATACCAAAGCACATTTGCTGGACAAATTTGTAGAGACTTTGTATAAAGGTTCGGCCAGTAAACTCGTTATGCAATTACTGGGCAATAAGCGTACCTCTTCTAAAGACCTGGAAGAGATCCGTAAAATGCTCGATAAAATGGACCCTAAGCAATAATTTTTTAACCGGTAAACAGATCACCATGAATTCAATCCCCTCCGGCCTGATCAAAGCGGTATATCACAGCCTGGCACATTCTCTGTGGCAGGGCATATTGCTGGCCTTGCTGGCGGCAATCATCATCGGCACCACCCGAAAGGCCGCACCGGCAAAACGATACAATCTTTTATTGGGAGCACTGCTCTTATTTATACTGGGCAGCACTTTTACCTTTATATACCAGTTACAGGATATCAGCCATTACCGGGTATCGATAAGCGTTACACACGGATCCGATCTTTCTTTTGCGGCTTGGGTGCAGCAGCTCACTGATCGTATGATGGCCTGGCCTTATGTGGGCCAATTCACTTATTGGTTGAATACACATGCCGGTCTGATTGTGCTGGTCTGGCTTTCCGTCATCTGCCTGCGTATGCTGCAACTGGCGCTGGGCCTGAATAGCATGCGGTCTTTACGCCGCAGTGCAGCGGATGCTGTTCCTGCCGAATGGAAACATTATGTACAACAAACAGCACAAACATTAGGCATTCATCGTGGTGTACAGCTGGCCATTTCCGGTCTTACTAAAGTGCCGCTGACGCTGGGTTATTTCAAACCATTGATACTGGTGCCTGCCGGTTTACTGGCACGGGTTTCTCCTGCAGACCTGGAGGCTATACTGGCGCACGAACTCGCGCACATCCGCCGCAGAGATTACCTGGTCAACCTTTTACAGCATATTGTTGAAACTGTATATTTCTTCAATCCTGCGGTATGGTGGATATCCTCGCTGCTGCGGGCAGAGCGGGAGCATTGCTGTGATGATGTCGCTATTGCACTGACACAAAATAAGAAACAATACCTGCAGGCACTGGTTGTCTGTGAGGAATATGCAATAGCTACACCAGCCTATGCCTTATCCTTTGCTGGCAGAGGCCATCAGCTGAAGGATCGTGTGCTGCGCCTGGTTTCCGGATACAGCCGCAATGGCAACCGTGCCGAAAAAGCAATCCTGAGCATGTGTCTTTGTACCCTAATACTGGGAGCTACAGCAATATATAGTTATACTTATAAACCTTTGCCGGCGTCCGGTACACCGGCTGTAACAGCCAGCAGTATTGTCCCGCCTGCATTACCGGGTTTAGCGACCGAAGCAGATGTCTGTCCGCCGCCACCGGCAAAAACAACAAGTAAGGAGACCCAAGCTGAAACAACTGTGGCCAATAATATGCCCCTTTCTGCAGTTGCCGTATCCGGCACAGCAGCAAAAGATACTAATCCTGTAGAGACTGTTGTGGTAGAGATGGAAAAGGATGGATTAGTAGCCGTCAATGCACCGAATGTGCAAGTGCGGATCAGCAATAATGTTGTGGTCGTGAATGGCATTACCATAGGAGTAGATCTGTCGCGCAAATACCAGGATCACTATGTGGCCTTAAGCGGTACAGAGGGAGACTGGCAGGTCAATTACGAACGAGAGACTACAAATTAAACAACCCATTTTACCCGAATAATTTAATTCAAATCATCACATGAATAAACTGTTTACCCAAACGGTCCTGGTATCCTGTGCCCTGACTGCAAGCCTGAATGGCGCTGCCCAGCAGCAATCATCTGCTGTTAACGGTAAGGTTTCCGACCATACTGCACAAGGCTTAATGGCGGTTACTGCAGCGCTGATCAGCCCGGACGAATCAACTGTTATCAAATCGACCATGAGCTATGAAAATGGTCAGTATGTACTGGATGACATACCAGACGGACTGTACCGCATCTGGCTCAGTGCAGTCGGTTATGAAGAATATAAAAGTGATACCTTCCGTGTCAGTGGTGCTACAGTACACTTACCAGCTGTGCAATTAAAGCAGGGTAATGGTATGTTGAAAGAGGTCAGTGTGGTGGCCAGAATCCCATTTGTAGAACAGAAAGTAGATCGTACCGTGGTGAATGTAGATGCTTTGATCGGTAATGCAGGTAGTTCGGCACTGGATGCACTGGAGAAGTCTCCCGGTGTACGGGTAGACCAGAACGGAGGTATTAGTCTGAAAGGCAAGCCCGGTGTTATGGTCTTTATTGATGATAAACCCACATACATGTCCGGCACACAATTGCAGGATTACCTGCGTTCTATGCCGGCTTCCGGCCTGGAAAAAATTGAGCTGATGCCCAATCCGCCAGCCCGTTACGATGCGGCCGGTAGTGGAGGGGTGATTAATATCCGCACCAAAAAGAACAAGGCCAATGGCTTTAACGGAAATGTAAGCCTGGGGCTGAACCAGGGACAGTATACCCGCAGCAATAATAGCCTGAACCTGAACTGGAGAAAGAATAAGGTGAACATCTTTGCCAGCCTGGGTTATGGCCGTCAGAACAGTTTTAATGACCTGGATATCTACCGCCGGTATAAGGATACCGATGAAAGTACCCGTTCCTTCTTTGAGCAGAATACCTACATCCGCCGTAAAGGAGATGGGTATACGGGTAGAGTAGGAGCAGACTTTTACCAGGATGAACATAATACCTGGGGCGTACAATTCAACGGACAATTAAACCAGGGTAAACAGGTTAATGATAATACCAGTAATCTATTAAATTCCGGCCGACAGACCGATTCTGTGATCAAAGCATTGAATACGGAAAAAGACCAGTTTCGTAATGTGGGCGTCAATGCCAATTACCGACATCGCTTCGATAATGCAGGTCATGAATGGACGGCAGACCTGGATTATATCCGCTACCGCACCCATAACGATCAGCTCTTCCTCAATACCACTTATATGCCCGATGGTGCAGTATCGCAGCGCGATCAGCTGAATGGTAATCTGCCTTCGGATATCTACATCTATTCCATAAAGACCGACTATACGCGTCCGACCAAAAACGGATTTGTGATCAGTGCAGGTTTGAAATCAAGTTACATCAAGACCGATAACCTGGCAGAGTACTTGTACACCAAAGACAATGTGACGACACCGGATTATGATAAGAGCAATAACTTTATTTACAAGGAGAATATCAATGCCGCGTATATCAATACCAACAAGGAGTTCAACCGTTTCTCCGTGCAGGCGGGTTTGCGCATGGAGCATACTTTATCTGATGGGCATCAGTTGGGTAATGCCATGAAGCCAGACTCCACATTCCGCAGAGAATACCTGAGCCTGTTTCCTACGCTGTATATGAATTATAAACTGGATAGCGCAGCTAAACACCAGGTGAATCTGAATTACGGCCGCCGCATCAATCGTCCGTATTACCAGGATATGAATCCGTTTATTTCCCCATTAGATAAGTTTACCTATTATGTCGGAAACCCTTTCCTGAAGCCATCTTTCACCAATAGTATTGCCCTGTCTTATATTTATAATAACCGCATTACGGTAACCATGTCTTATGGTCGTACACGCAATGAAGTACAGGAAACCATTGAGATGATTGGCAATACCTATTTTAGCCGCCCGGGTAATATCGGTCGTAATGTAGTAAAGAGTATCTCTGTAGATGCCAACCTGGAGCCGCTTTCCTGGCTTACCCTGAGTGCGTATACAGAATTATGTAACATCCATTCCCGCAGTAATTTCTATACCGGCATACTGGATAATAAAGGTACTTACTGGTTTATCCAACCTATGGCACAGGCCCGTCTGGGCAAAGGCTGGACGGCAGAGCTGAGTGGCCGCTATATCACTGATGTGACCACAGCACAGTTTGTGATCCTGAGTAATGGTGGTGTAAATGCAGGCCTGCAAAAGGCTATAGGCAAACAAGCCACCTTAAAATTAGGCGTGAATGATATCTTCTATACCAATGCCAATAACGGTATTATCAATAACCTCTACCTGACCGATGCCCACTGGACCAATAAGCTGGATACGCGTCAGGCCATACTCAGCTTCAGCTATCGCTTTGGTAAGGCAATGAACAATGACCGCAAACATGATGCTACCGGTGCGGAGACGGAACAGGGTAGGGTGAAGAAATAAGAAGTTGAAAGAGCGTTGTATTTATATACAACGCTCTTTCTCTTTTATTTACTCCCCATTACCTGCTCCAAAATCCCTGCAATCCTTTTCTGTCTTGTTTCGGGGCGTTTGGCAGCGATAAGCTGGTACAACATACCTTTCTTTGCTGTTTTGCTGAGTTTCTGGAAAGCATCGGTAGCACCAGAATGGGCATCCAGGGCGCATTGCAGGTCCTCGGGAATGATCATGGCCTCTACGGAGTCCAATATAATCCAGGAGCCATTTTGTTTAGCCAAGTCTATGCTGGCCTGTCCGGCGGGCATCATCAACCCGGTTTCTATTAGTCGGCTTACCTTATCTTTATTGATCTTAGACCAGATGCTGCTTGGTTTGCGGCGGGTGAAATACTGCATGAACCGATCTTCGCCTGCCGATACACGCGTGCCATCGATCCAGCCGAAACAAAGGGCCTCATCTACCGCTTCACTCCAGCTGAGGCTGGGGGTGCCTGATTTTTGTTTATAACAAACCAGCCAGATCGATGTAGCCTGCTGGTGATGGGTTTCCAGCCAGCGGCGCCAGTCTGCACGATTGGGGGCGTAATAGGTAGCATGCTCCGGTATATTGCTGTAGTCCATATGAATGTATTTTGATACAAATATACTATTGCCGGAGACAAGGGTATGTCAGCAGTACTTAGTTTTACAGCAGTAGCCGAATACTATAGTATCCCGGTCAGGATAGGCACACGCCCCGCACATATGCTCTATCTATGCATCTCAATGGCGCCGCAGGTACACTCACCTTTAAGGTGGGTAGCCTTTCTCTTATGGTTAGCTTTCCCGACGTCGTTGCATTTTGTGCGAAAAGGCGCCAGGGGCGTATGTTTAACATAAAGAAAAGGCCACCATAAGGTAGCCTTTTCTTTATAAATATATTTTCAGGACTATGCCTGCTGGTACATCACCATTTTAGCTTCGTTATTGATCATTTCCAGTGCGATCTCTGTAGGAGTCGCATCTTCGCGGGTCATAATGAAGTTAATGATACGGGCATTCAGCTCCTTGGCATCATCTTCCGGCTTAAGACTTTGTGCAATCTGGTTGATCATGGCGATCTCTTGCTCCTTAACCGAAATAACAGTGTTCCAAACCTGAGGAGACACATATATCTGCTGTGACATATTGTGTTCAAACTCTGTTTTGATCTGCTCTACCGTTAAAGCCTGCAACTCGCTTACTGTCATACCTTTGACATACAGTCTCGGTACCAGGTTGCGCGGATGTGCTCTTTCGATAAACAGGATCAGGCGCTCGTATGCCTGCAGACGCAGACGCAGGGTAGTACCTTGTCCTTCGCGGAATACAGCCAGTTGTTTGCGTTTAAACTCACCCACCAGGAATTTATTGACGATCACTACAGAAGCGATCAGCACAATAATGGCTGGAATGATGTATTTCAGTATTTCAAAAATTTGTGCTCCTATGCTCATGGGATGCAATATATAATTTTAATATTACAGATCAAATTTAATACCCTGTGCTAATGGCAGGCTGGTGCTGTAATTGATCGTATTGGTCTGACGACGCATATACGCTTTCCAGGCATCAGAACCACTCTCGCGGCCACCACCGGTTTCTTTTTCACCGCCGAATGCACCACCGATCTCAGCACCGCTGGTACCGATATTTACGTTGGCAATACCACAGTCGCTACCTGCTACACTCAGGAACAATTCTGCCTCGCGCAGGTTTGTAGTCATGATGGCAGAAGATAGGCCCTGAGGCACTTCATTCTGGATAGCAATAGCCTCGTCCAGTGTGCTGTACTTGATTAGATACAGGATAGGTGCAAAGGTCTCGGTATGCACTACTTCGAAGTTATGCTCTGCCTCGATCACACAAGGTTTTACATAACAACCGCTTTCGTAACCTTTACCGGAGAGTACACCACCTTTCACTACAATCTTACCGCCTTCCAGTTCAGCCGCTTTGATCGCTGCTTCATACAGAGCCACAGCATCTTTATCGATCAGTGGTCCTACGTGGTTTTTAGTATCCAGCGGATCGCCGATTTTCAGTTGCTTGTACGCATTTACAATTTTCTTTTTCAGTTCTTCGTATTTGCTTTCGTGGATGATCAGTCTTCTGGTAGTTGTACATCTCTGTCCTGCAGTACCTACAGCACCGAAGATGGCACCGATCAGGGTCATTTCCAGATCCGCATTTTCTGTAACTATGATGGCATTGTTACCACCCAGTTCCAGTAAAGAACGACCCAGGCGACCTGCTACTGCTTTAGCCACTTCTTTACCCATGCGGGTAGAACCTGTAGCAGAAACGATAGGCACACGCTCATCATGGCTCATCAGTTCACCGATCTCACGGCCACCGATTACCAGTCCGCTCACACCTTCCGGTACACCGTTTGCTTTGAATACCTGTGCAATAATTTTCTGACAGGCTACAGCAGTTAAAGGTGTTTTTTCTGAAGGTTTCCAGATACACACATCACCACAAACCCATGCCAGGGCTGTATTCCAGCTCCATACCGCAACAGGGAAGTTGAATGCAGAGATGATGCCGCAGATACCCAGCGGATGCCATTGCTCATACATTCTGTGGCCCGGACGCTCACTGTGTGTAGTCATACCATATAACTGACGGGATAATCCTACAGCGAAGTCACAGATGTCAATCATTTCCTGTACTTCACCCAGGCCTTCCTGCAGGCTTTTACCCATTTCGTAAGAAACCAGGGCTCCTAAATTGTCTTTTTGTTTACGCAGTGCATCTCCAAACTGACGAACGATCTCGCCGCGTTTCGGAGCAGGGATCATTCTCCATTCCTGGAATGCATCTTGCGCTTTGGCTACTACTTTCTCATAATCTTTAGCAGATGTCTGCTTTACAGAGGCAATCAGTTTGCCATCTACAGGAGAAAAAGAGTCCAGGTTGGCGCCTGTGCTTTTCAGCCATTTACTTCCGGTTGAAGTACCTTCATTAACTTTGTCAATGCCTAAAGCAGCCAGTATTTTTTTAGTATTCATAAGATATAAAATGCAATGATTTACAGTGGGCAAATATAACAGTAATTATTCAAATACCTTGTTTAAATATTCGTCAATAAACGAATATGCACCACCAAAATCATAAGGACATTTGTGGTGCATATTGCGTAAAAGGTAAGTCTTACTGGCGGGTTACTTTCAGTGCTTCCACAACAGTGGTCAGTACTTCGGTAATGTGCTGCAAAGCCTCTTCCACCACGGCATCGGCCATTTCGGTCTCTGCACGATTTTCCAGCAGCAGTACATCTCTCCTGAGGGTACTGATACCCATATTCAGTATAGAAGGTTTTAATTTATGGGCCACTGCGCCTAGTTGTGTAAAGTTTTGTTGTGCATATGCCTCTTGTAATTGCACCAGCGATTCCGGTACGATCTTGATAAAGAGGTTTACCATACGCTCCAGGAATACTTCATCACCATCTGCCATATCCCGCAGCTTACCCAGGTCGTAAAGGGCATCTGCTTCCGGCTCGATACTCGTTTTCTGTACAAAATTTTTACGCTCCCCGTGATTGACCCAGGCAAATATGATCTTTACCAGATCCTCCTCATCAAAAGGCTTGGCCAGGTAATCGTTCATTCCTGCTTCCAGACATTTACTGCGCTCGCTGTTATAAGCACTTGCAGTAAGTGCAATAATCGGAATCTCCAGCTGCAACTGGTGACGTATGTATCTTGTAGCCTGTACACCATCCATCAGAGGCATCTGCACATCCATCAGTATGACATCATACGCCGCATCCTTTTGCAGCATCTCCACAGCGATACGCCCGTTTTCTGCTTCTTCAACTACTGCGCCGCGCTGGTTCATAATGGTTTTGGCCAACAGGCGGTTCATTTCATTATCCTCTACCAGCAATACCCTGCAGCCCTGCAGCGCACTTTCGTCAACCGTAGAGTTACGGGCAGCCAGTACAGGATCCAGTGTGCCATAGTCAAACAACAGGGAGAAAGAGATGGTAGTACCCACGCCTTTGGCAGACTCTACTTCAATCGTTCCGCCCATTAATTCGACCAGCTGTTTCGTTATATTCATACCCAGTCCGGTACCACCGAATCTGCGGGTTACACTTTCATCTTCCTGTGTGAATTTTTCGAAAAGATGCTCTTTAAACTCTTCATTCATACCAATACCGGTATCCTTGATCTTGAATGATACACATTGCTGGTCATGCTCCGTTACCGGTTCCAGTGCGCAGATGATGTGTACTGTACCTTTTTCGGTAAACTTGATGGCATTACCCACAAGATTGATCAGCACCTGGTTGATCCGGAACGGATCGCCCCAAACGGCCCTGTGGATACCCGGTTCCCAGTCGATATGCAGCTGTATCCCTTTCTCACTGGCTTTATATTCCAGTATATGGGCAACGTTCTGTACGACCTGGTGCAGGTCAAACGTGATATGCTCGAGGATGATCTTACCTGACTCGATCTTAGACAGATCCAGCAGGTCGTTAATGATTACGAGGAGGTTATTGGAAGCAGAACTGATCGTATCCAGGAACAGTTTCTGCTGTTTATCTAAATGTGTTTTCTGTAACAGCCGGCTGATACCCAGGATTGCATTCATTGGTGTCCTGATCTCATGACTGATATTGGCGAGGAATACCTCTTTGGCATAAGAGGATTGCTCTGCCGCAGCTTTGGCCTTGCGCAGCTCTGCTTCCAGCTGTTTTTGCGGGGTAATATCGAGGTGTATACCTATTGATCCTTTAAACTCACCCTCACTATTAATGACTGGTGCACCGCTGATCAGCCACCATTTGCGCTGGCCGTTTTTGTTCACTACCCGCAGTTCATAAGCATCGGATATACCTTTGCTTCTGCGTTCCATGATCTCCTGTGCCTGAATATTATCTACGCCTCTCATCAGCAGTGCACCCACATTTTCACCAATCAGTTCTTCCGGCGGGTAGCCACTCATTTCGGAGAAGGAGTTATTTACAAACTTCACTTTCTCGTCCCGGTCTACTTCAACCAGGCCAAGATTCATATTGGCAATAATATTACGATACTTTTCTTCACTCTCCCGTAATCCTTTCTCAGCCTGTATCCTCTGTGTAATATCCTGCGCAAAACCAATGATGTAAGGTTGCATGCCATCCTCATTCACCATATAGTTCTGGTATAAGAGGTGAATGAGTTTATGGTCCTTTTTATAAGCCGTCATAATGCCTTCGGCACGACCTTCGGCTAATATTTTGGATAAGTAGAGGTTATTAAATGCAGCTCTTTTGTTGTGCGGGAGTAATAAACTTATATTTCTACCGATCAGCTCTGCCTTACTGTATCCGAATACGGACATGGCTGTAGGGTTAACATCTATGAGTTTGCCCTCCAGGTCATGTGTACAGATCAGCGCCTGGCTGTTATTGAATATACTTTTATACTTGGCTTCACTTTGTTTTACTTTTTCTTCTATTTTCTTACGCTCTGTCAGGTTGAAGCCGTACACGACCATAATGTCCAGAGATCCATCCTGTTTATAGATCGGATGCAGTATACGCAGGTGGTATTCTACTTCGCCATCGGGGCGGGTGATCACCTCTTCCCATTCTCTGCGCACGCCACCTTTTATGGTTTCATTAAAGCGCTGCATACGTTCTGCAACATACTCTACAGGTCGGCCGCGGTATTCGGCATATTCTATCTCGGTCTTACCGATAATCCATTTACGGATTTCTTCATTCTTGATCGCACTTGGGTTGATAAACAGGTAACGGTGGTCTGCATCAATGATAGCAATGTCTGCAGGTATCTGGTTCAGGATGCGCTCATAAAATGCGCGTTGTAGCTCCAGTTGTTTCTCCGTCTCTACACGGCGGTTGATCTCTTCGGTCAGGAAGTTGGCCAGATCAGATACTTCTGAGGTGACCTCTTCAGACATAGGCTGATCTCCTTTAAGCGAAACCAGAGCTGAGCGCAACTGCTGTATAGAGTCATTCTTTACTGCAAGTTCATGTTTCAGCTGATCATTGACATTCAGGTATTCTTCTTCTGTAATACGGAATGCCCTTTCGGAAAGTTGCAGATCCCGTTCAAAAGATTCGTAAGAATTATGTACTGCCTGAATAAAGGCCTGCAACTCCTCGTTGTCCTTACAGGACTCCGGCAGGTATTTATTCAATTGCCTTTGCAGTAATTTATTCAGCTTCATAAAAGGTTGTTATAGTCATTGTTTGATTGTGCAGGCTGCAGGGGCCATGCTGGAGCAGGGGAGCGATCTCCCCGTAAGAGTAAAAACCTATGATGGGTGTTTTACCTCCGAAAACATCATTGATGGCTTCCGGACCTTCTTCAGTACGGTCTTTCAGGATCAGTTTTCGTCCTACGCAACTGATCAGTAAAGCCAGTTGCGGTACTTCTTTATGCATTGCCAGTGCTTGTCTGGCGGCCGACCCGGCGGAGAAAATGATCTTATCAAAGTTGGCCCGCATAAAGCGGACATTGGCACCTAGGGGTATATCTCCGGCAAAGGTCATAGATCCTTCTTCCTGGTCTATAGATAAAATGGTACGCACCACCTGCTCTCCTGTCTCCGGTAAGGTTACCGAAAGCGGAAAGAGTAAAGCTGCACCCGGTAAGAGTTCCGCCTCGGGTCCTAAATATTTTTTATATAATTCCAATGCATTTTTTCCGTCGATTTCATACAGGATATTCGCTTTTGATCCGGTTACTTTCTTCTCCAGACCAAAAGTCTCAAACCCGCCTCCAAAGCCGTGTGACACTTTAAGGTCAGGGCCGTAAAAGCCGATACCGGCGATCACACCTTCTCTCGGTTGTTCATTCAATCCAACCAATGTATCCTTGAAGCGATTGCCGTCGCCGGCCAGTCCGCCGGTAACAGATACATTCTTAGTGGCAATATGATTCAGGGCTTTGGTCAGTTCGCTACCGTTTACTTTGCTTCCGTCAGATAATACTAAAAAGGCTGTAAGATCCTCTTTGGGAAAGGATTCCAGCAGACGCAGACCAGCATCATAACTACTTTCTCCCTCGGTAATGGTAATTGATCTTGTTTTGATCAATGTGGTTGAGAACCGTATCGCTACTACAGCAATGCTGTTATCATACACCTCAGTATCGAATATCTCACCGGCAGTAGAGCAGAGTACAATTTCTGCATTCGGAAACATTTTCCGCAGATCCCCGTAACAGTCATCCTTAAGTAAGTGCTCTTTGGCACTGAATGCCAGGATAAGTTGTACAGAATCGGGGTCCAAAGCCTGATTATCTTTACCGGCCCACTTTCCGGAATGATATAAGTAGCGTTCTACGATCATTGAGGTATAAGTATTAACAACGTTTATTAAATAACGATGGCTTTGTCCTTGATCAATTTGTAGATAGTAGATTTGCCAATATCCAGTTTATCTGCAACCCGTACCACATTATTATCGTACTTGCGCAGATAGGCCGAAATAATATCAATCGTATATTCCTGCAAAGTCTTCTCCTCATAGATCAGGCCTCTCTTAGAGGTGCCAACAGGCGTAAAGGTAATATCTTCTTCCCGTATTTCCCCATCGGATGACATGACCGCAGCAAGCTCTATTATAGCTTTCAGCTCACGTACATTACCGGGATAAGGATAACTCATGAGCTTGTTCTTCGCAGCGGTATTAATCGTTAATGCAGGTAGTTTGTTGGCTTTACAAAACTCTTCCAGGAAAGACTTGGCTAAGAGAATGATATCACTCTCCCGGTCCCTCAATGGAGGCAGGGTAAGCGGCAGGCCGATGAGTCGGTAGTACAGATCCTCTCTGAAAGTATCTTCCTGTACTGCCTGGGCCAGGTCTCTGTGCGTTGCGGTAATGATCCTTACATCCAGTTTGATGCGCTCATTGCCGCCTACACGTACCAGTTCCCGTTCCTGTATTACCCGCAGCAGTTTCGCTTGCAGGCTGAGGTCCAGTTCCGCAATTTCATCCAGGAAAAGGGTACCCTGGTGCGCTTGTTCAAAGCGGCCGATCTTACGGGCAACGGCACCGGTAAAGGATCCTTTTTCATGTCCGAAGAGTTCGCTTTCGATCAGCTCTTTAGGTATTGCAGCCATATTCACGGCCACAAAAGATTTAGCGTTCCGGTTAGAGTTGTAGTGTATGGCTTTGGCCACTACTTCCTTACCGGTACCGGTCTCACCGGAGATAGATACATTGATATTGGTATGCCTTGCTTTTTCCATCATCTGGAACACTTTTTGCATGGCCGAACTATTTCCTTTGATCATTTTGTCCGGGCTGAAACGCTGTCCCAGCTCCTGTTTCAGGTGATCTACCTCTTCTTTTAATTCCTGATGCTCACGTATGCGGATCACCGCATTCCAGAGCAGATCTTTGGTATGTTCGTCTTTAGGTATATAGTCTCTGGCACCGGCCCTGAGCAGGCCGATGGCAGTACTGATGTCTTCCTGTGCACTGATGATGACGACGGGAATAGTATCATCAGTCTGCAATATTTTTTTCAGTACTGTAGTTCCGTTGCCATCTGGCAAGCCATAGTCCAGGGTAATTAATCCCGGCTTCTGGTGCAGGTTGGCAAGGCACTCTTTAGCAGTGGTATAACGACACAATTCATACTCAGGATTCATGGATAAATAATACTCCAGCATCTCCCCGTACCAAGGGTCATCATCCACTATAAAAATCTTAAATTTTCCTTTACTCATTTTTGATTCATCTATCTATATATAAAAGTAGTGTATATACTTTATATTAACGATTTTTTTCCAGAATATAGAAAAATTTTCCAAAAAATGGAATGGATTTGAATAATTTTAATTATTAATATACTGATTATCAATTATTATAAAGTTTGGCACGGAATTGGCATATATTTTATTGAGCAAAGACATCAAATTACAGATTTTGAATGTGGGTTGTATGATTTATTGAAGTATGAAGCAATTTTTTTATTATTCTTCTTTGCGGATCAAAACGGAGCTGTGTGATCTGTATCTAAAGAAATTTTATGGTAAACCATAACACATAGAGGAGTAAATGCAAGCGTCAAAGTAGAAACTTTGACGCTTTTTTTATGCGTTATGCTGCACACAATGGTTTATGCCTTTTCCTGTACAGAGAAGTATATTCCGGAATATGGAACATATTATTAAATAATAAAAATTCAAATTGTTGATTGTCAATTAGGTTAGAGTTTGGCACAGCTTTGGTATATACTATTATGTAAGCAGTTAATAAACTTTACAGATTTAAGTTAATTGAAGTATGAAGTAAAACAATTCTTCTTTACAGATCGCGCGGAGCTGTATGATTTGTAGCAAAAGCTTTTATGGGTAATCCATAATATATAGAGGAGTAAATGCAAGGGCGTCGAAGTTTCTACTTCGACGTATATTTTTTAATAAGAGGGTATTATAATATAGAGAGGAGTAGTAATCGCCGGAGTGTTCACTCTGGCGATCTTTTTTTTAGACAGTAAGGACGCATATAAAATTCAAACTGAAATCCGCATGTAGGTAACTATTTTCTTCGTCCTTTTGTCCGGCAACAAAAGGACCAAAAGTGCCTTTGTTTTCATCAAGGCGATTGCGGGCACCGCCATTTTGTATCGTTGCGTGCATTGATCGTCTGAGCTTAGCGTGTGAGGCGTTCACTGCTCAACGATCGCAGCTCCAACCAAAATGGCTATCGCTGTGATGAAAACAATAAGCGATCCGTACTGTACAGATCGCTCGAAAGGCCTTATAAATCCGGCGTTAAGAAAATCATTGGCTCGGTCGATAAAGTCGAAAACCACTGTCTGAGCGCAGCGTTCTGGTTTGCGACCGACCGACACATTGGTTTTTAGCCAGGGATTTATACAGCCTTGATTTTTGGGCGCTACCTTTTGCATCAAGGCAAAAGGTAGCAAAAGATTTAAATAGACTATTTAAATCATAATATATTAGTTCTTGTTTCCTTTAAGCGGATACTCAGTGAATGCAATTTCCAAAGTACAGAACCTGGTTCCCGAAAATGGAACACATGGCCGAAAATTATTTTATAAATATTTGATTATCAGCTTGTATTAATTGTGGCACAGTTTTGGCATATACTATTATGTTATCAGTTATAAACTTTACAGATTTAAATAGGAGAGTGTTTATTTGAAGTTTAGTTAACCTATTTCTTCTTTACAGATCAAAACAGAGCTGTATGATTTGTTAAAAGCTTTTATGGCTCAGGCCATAATCATAGAGGAGGTAAATGCATAAGCGTCGGGGTTTCTACTCCGACGTTTTACTTTTATTTTGGCATTTATTTTTCGTAGCAACAACCCTTAACGGCGTATGCTCCGGGGTAAATAATACAGTCATCACAGACTATTTTTCCAAGGTACAGAGTATAATTCCTGAAAATGGAATATATAAATGGTTTCTTACTGTGTAAGTTATTGATTGTCAATTGAAATTAATTGTGGCACAGCTTTGGTATATACTATATGTAAGCGGTTAAACTTTACAGATTTAAATAGGAGAGTGTTTATTTGAAGTATAACTAATTATTCTTTACAGATCCATAATGAAGGCTGTGTGATGTGTAAAAAACTTTTATGGCTCAGGCCATAATCATAGAGGAGGTAAAATGCAAAAAGCGTCGGGGTGTCTACTCTGACGTTTTACGTTTTGGTACTACATCCTATTAAGAAACAAAGTGAATTTCCAAAGTACAGAATATAATTCCCGGAAATGGAACAAATGGTCTAATGTTTACTTTGTAAGTAAATGATTATCAATATAAAAAATTTATGGCACGGCTTTGGTATATAGTATTGTGTAAGCGGTTAAACTTTACAGATTTAAGTATAATGCTATTTGAAGTATGAAGTGATTATTCTTCTTTACAGATTAAAACGAGCGCTGTGTGATTGTAACAAAATATTTTTTATGGCGGCTAACCATAATTTATTAGAGGAGTAAATGAAAAAGGAGTCAAAGTATCTACTTTGACTCCTCATTTTTTTATACAATAACGATTACTTCCTGGCGATATATAAAATTTCTTTACGATCCAGGCGGTACTGTTCTACCAGCGCAGGATCAAGCCTGCTGACCAGGTCATTCTCCTCAACGGAGAAGCCCGCAGCCCGTAGCTTATCGGGATAATCCCGGCCATACAGGCGTACATGATCTTTCTGCCAGTAATGTATTTCTCTTAACTCATCGGTATTATAACGTTCATCTTCCAGGGTGAATGCGCTATGGTAATCGACAGGTACCTGTAATATTGCCCAGCCTCCAGGTTTGAGTATACGGTATAATTCTTTCATACACTGCTTATCATCCTCCACATGCTCCAGTACATGATTACAGAAAATCACCTCAAAACTATTGTCCTCAAAAGGTGCATGATGCAGGTCGAAATGTATATCTGCTATAGGCGAATTATAATCTGCGGTAATATATTGCTCTTGTTTCAGCTTGCGGAACCGTTTATAAAAACACTGCTCCGGTGCAATATGCAGTACCTTAGCGTTGGATGTGAAAAAATCGGTTTCCTGCTGCAGGTATAACCACATGAGCCGGTGCCGCTCCAGTGAAAGCGTGCCTGGTGCCAGCACATTATGACGTTTGGTTTGCGCGACCTGTCCGTAAGGCAGGAAGCTGCGGTATGATTTGCCATTGATCGGGTCAGTAAAGCGATTGCCCTGGTACAGGAATTCTAAAATACTGCGCAGGCGTACGCTGAGTTCGATTAATACAGGGCGGGGTAGAACTCTTAATAAATAGTGATACATGGGTTGATGATTTGCCCCTATGACCCCGATGATTAAAAATACCCTTGCTCTGACGGGGTATTTTTTTAGTTTTTATTTATGGGAAAAGTGATCTCTCGGCTTAAGTTGATATATTCTCTATTGTGTGCCTCTGCTTTTAGAAAACAAAGATTTACATAGTTTGGTTTTCTATTTATTCATATTGCTACCTTTTGCCTTGATGCAAATGGTAGCGTCAAAAAATCAAGGCTATATAAATCCCTGGCTAAAAATCAATGTGTCGGTCGGTCGCAAACCAGACTCACTTCTTTCAGACAATGGTTTTCGACTTTATCGACCGAGCCAATGATTTTATTAACGCCGGATGTATAAGGCCGGTATAGCGATCCGTACAGAACAAATTGCTTTCATCACAGTAATAGCCATTTGGGTGGTGCGGTGATTGCATGCCTTGTACCATGAGGTGCCCGAAGAGTAACGATCAAAGTACACAACAGTACAAATGTTGTCTACATGCGGATACTTTATTGTCTATTTTTTGCACCGTGCATAATGAAACAACTGTGTACCCGTTATCTTTATACAGATTTGCTGATATATTTTATGATGAACCGCAGGAAATTTATGCGTTACTGCCTGGCTCTTGGTGCCGGCGGATTAGGGCTGGGCTTATATTCATGGCAGGTAGAACCCTATTGGGTAGATTGGGTGAAACTGACCATGCCGGTGCGACATCTGCCAGCGGAACTTGCAGGCAAGACACTGATGCAGATCAGTGATATTCATATCGGCAAACGATTTAACTACGACTATATCATTAAAACCTTCAGAGAAGCACAGGCGCTGCAGCCCGATTTTGTGGTCTTTACCGGAGATTATGTCAGTACATATAAGGATAAGGTATTGTTCCATTCCCTGGAAGAGGTGATGCAGCATGCACCCAAAGGGCGTCTCGGTACTGTGGGCATTATGGGGAACCATGATTACGGCAAAAAATTTGCAGAAAAAGAGGTCGGTAATGAGGTCGCTGCATTGTTGCAGCAACTGGGCATTCATATGCTGCGCAATGAGCAGCAGGCATATGCAGGACTTAACTTTATAGGCTTCGATGATTACTGGGGGCCATCTTTTGATCCGGGGAAAGTAATGAATGCATATAATCCGGAGCAAGCCGGTATTGTATTGTGTCACAACCCGGATGTTTGCGACCTGGATATCTGGAATGGATATAAAGGATGGATACTGGCCGGACATACACATGGCGGGCAGGCCAGGCCGCCATTTCTGGATCCCTTGATCCTTCCTGTAAAGAATAAAAGATACACTTCCGGTAAGATTGAACTGGAAAAGGAGCGTACTCTGTACATCAACCGTGCCTTAGGGCACCTGTGGCCCCTGAGGTTTAATGTAAGGCCGGAGGTAACGCTGTTTACCCTGGAGCCTGCTATTGTATAAAAAACAATACCGGCCACCACAAGGACGACCGGTATACTAACCCCTAATGTAATTATTCTATATCAACACGCTGATTATCTGGCCAGTAATACAAACACTAAAGCCAGTATGGCGGGTAATGCCTGTACGAAAAATATCTTTTTTGTTGCGGAAAACGCACCGTAGAGACCTGCTGTAATTACACAGGAAAGGAAGAAGATACCTACATTAACCGACCATACAGGATCGGAGATCAGCAATGACCAGATCAGTCCGGCGGCCAGAAATCCGTTATACAAACCCTGATTGGCGGCCAGGCCTTTTGTGGGTTTGAACAGGGCTTCCGGTAAGGCACTTTTAAAGGTCTTTTTGCCTGCTGTTTCCCAGGCAAACATCTCCATCCACAGGATGTACAGGTGTTCCAGGGCTACTACGGCAACTAATATATTGGCGATTACTGACAGCATAGGATATGTTTTTAGTTATTGGTTACAGTTATTAATACTTCCATATTATTACGGGTAGCATTAGAGTAAGGACAAATCTGGTGTGCTTTATCTGCCAGCATTTGCGCCTCTTCTGTGCTTACACCGGGAATATTGATCTCCAGGTTTGCTGCCAGTCCGAATGCACCATTACCAATCTGTCCAATGCTCACTTTGGCCATTACACTTGTCTCACCGGTTGTTGTACCACTCATCTGGATCACTCTGTTCAATGCACTGTCAAAACAAGCGGCATAGCCAGCTGCAAATAATTGTTCAGGGTTGGTATGATCGTTATTGGCACCACCCAGTTCTTTAGGCATTCTAACAGTCAGATCCAGTACACCATTATCGGTGCGTACCTCGCCGTTACGGCCTCCTTTTGCAGTAGCTACTGCTGTATACAATGTTTTCATTTATTAGTGTTTTTATATTTGTGAACTTATTTATTTGTCTAAAATTTTTTCCGCCAGTTGTTTCAATTGCTGCATTTCCTCAAGGCTTAGTCCCATACTTTCCAGCATCTGGTGCGGAATCGAACAGGCCATTTCTTCCATTGCCCTGCCGGATGGGGTAAGGCTGATATTTACGACACGTTCATCTGCCTTACTTCTCTTACGAATAATCAATCCTTTCAGCTCCAGTCTTTTCAGCAGTGGGGTGAGGGTGCCACTATCCAGTTTCAGCAGCGCCCCCAGCTGATTCACCGTTTGGGTATCATGTTCCCACAATACCATCATCACCAGATATTGCGGATAGGTAATATCCAGCGCATCCAGCATGGGGCGGTAATATTGTATAATCTGCCGTGATAAGGCATAAATGGGAAAACATACCTGGTTTTCTAAAAGAAGTGCTTCCTGCATAATCGTTTCTCTTAATCTCAATGCAAAAGTAGTATATTTTTTAAAATTAAATTGTACACAATTTAATTTTAAAAAATATTAACACAAGGAAAGGGGGATTGGAGCAACTATAGGAACATGAGAATATTTTGTTAGTTTTGTTATCAACCCTTTATCCATACGCTTGCCTGATTTTGAACATATATACAAACAGCATTTTGAATCTTTATATCGTTATGCTTTTACGATTGTTAAAGATTCTGCCCTGGCACAGGATATCACCCAAGATGTGTTCCTGAACTATTATCATGTATGCATACAAGAGGAAACGGAGGTGCAGAATGCCAGAGCCTATCTATACAGAAGTATTCACAATCATGCCCTGAAACAGATCAGGAACAGCAGCCGGCAGGAGACCCTTGGCCGGAACTTCTCTGCCCAGCAGCAATCCACTCCTAACAAAGAAGAAGAACTGATCGACCAGCATACCCGCACCGAATTTTACCGTATGGCCAATGAGATACTGGATAGTCTGCCACCGCAATGCCGTATTGTATTTGAGAAGAGCCGCATGGAGCATAAGAAATATGAAGAGATTGCAGAAGAGTTGCATATCTCTACCAAAACGGTAGAAGGGCATATTTCCAAAGCCCTTAAGCTCATCCGCTCTTTCCTGCAGGGACAACCGCAATCTACTATTACCACCATGCTATTTATATTATTCATATGCCGCAAGTAAGTTTTGAACTCCTGCTTAAGTACATGGATGGCAAAGCCAGTCCGGAGGAAGCGATGCTCATCGATGACTGGTGTGCTGCAGACTTGCGCCATAAAGAATATTTTGACCAATTATTCCTGACCTGGAACCAGCAAGACCAATACCTGCAGGCCGATCCGGATCATACCCTACAGCAGTTAAAGGCTAAGCTGCCGGTACATAATGATGCAACTGCTCCAAAAAAGCACCGTTTTGCTATGGCAAAAATTGCGGCTGCTATACTGGTACCGGCATTACTGGTAACCTGGTATTTCATCAACCAAAAGGGCAATAGGCCATACCTTACACAAGGTGAGACGCACTTTTTTGCTATTGATACCAGTGTTTTGCTGAACAGCGATCACCGCATCGATTGCCAAACGGGTAGTGCTCTTGCATTCAACATCAAAGACAATATCATAAATGCAGGATTTACCGGTAGAGGACAGTTCAGCATCAGCCATAAGGAAATACAAAGACTGTTCTTACACCTTAATGATACGCTGAGCCTGGAAGATATCGGCACGCGCTTCCTGCTGAGCAATACTAATGATAGTGTTGTAGTACGGGTACAGGAAGGAACCGTAGCTTTGTATATGCCATCAGATACTATTCTGCTGGCAGCAGGGCAATCTATACGCCTGATGCCACCGGCAAAGTTTGCACCCTATGCCGACTTTAATCTCAGGAATATCTCCTTAGAAGAAGCTGTACAGATTATACAGCAGCGACTGGGCTATACTATCCGTATCAGCAGCGCGGCGCTCAAAGAGGAGCGGATAGACCTGGTAGCGGATCATGCCGGTATAGATGAGGTACTGCAGATGCTGAGTGCCACTATTTCCTGCAAGGTTAAAAAAGAAAACGACACTGTTTATTCCCTGTACTGATCCTATGCGTTATATCATTAGCCTTATTTTTTGCTGTCTGTTTGCACTGAACATGCATGCGCAGGTATACCTGGCCAATAAAGTTGTCAATCTGCCCAAAGGCAGGTATACATTATATGAGCTGATGCAGGAGGTGAAGCACCAAAAGCAACTTTCCTTTTCTTACAATGCCAAAGCCGTGAATGGGGATATGGTTATTGTACTGAAAGGACAATACACGGACATGGATCAGCTCTTTGCCCATCTCCGGAAGCAATACCATATCGGACACCACATAGTTGGCAAGCATATTGTACTGTATAAAACAAAGGGCCGGAAAAAGGTACAACGCAAAAATATTCCTATAGTTGCCAAAACGGATACGCGGCAGGATACCATATTATCAAAAACAACCATCAGCCCGGAAGCATTCATTGGTCCGCTGGCCTGGGAACCCAATGTGCATGCGCTTTCAGACAGCAGTTCGGAGATTGTTCCGGCTGGTGCAATGGCACTTGCAGAAAGTAGTGTGAATACCCGTGAGCTGTTTCGCTCCAAGCGCTTAAGAGCAGCACCTTTTAGACCGGTACTGTCATTGCGCCCTTTTGCAGAAGCGATGCTGTATGGGGATGAGTTATTCTACCTGAATCCGCAATTGTCTGTAGGCACAAATGGCCTGTATGTTTCCCTGTCTTATGCATACCACAATACCGGTGCGCATCTGCGTTATGGAATAGGTTACCGGCAGGAGCTTGATGATAAAAGTGCGATACGGGTATATGCGAGCTGGGGTCAGCCAAAAGCCAGAACAAGTGTCTTTTATGACTCCATCATCCCGCCGGATTCGCTGACAACGGTACGTATAGAAGGTGTGGTGCGCAGCGAGGCTAATCTCTTTAAAGCCGGTCTGGTTTATGAATATGCACTCAGCAAAACACTCGGGTTGCAGGTCGGCATTGTGTTTAATCATATGCGTACCTGGTTTTATTTCGGAGCCAGTGATCAGACAGTTGCACTGAACAGTTTACCGCCTCAGCTGGGCATCAGTGATCCTTCCGGTTTTGAAATATTTAAAACACCTTATCAGTTGCAGACCACAATCAGTATGGATAAACCTTCTTATGATAAGTCCTGGCTTGGGTTTCATGCCGGAATTGTATTCAGGCCATTTGCAAAACGGGAGCGATAAATATCGCTCCCGTTTTGTTTAATATCGTTTAAGTATCTGAAGGCTGCACTATTCGTGATGTTCTTCGAACTTGAAGTTACGTAGCTGTGGTGTTCTGAAATAGGTTATGGCTACAATCAGTAAGGTAATACAACCGCCAGTTACAATAGCCGGTACCGTACCCAGCCAGCTGGCCATCATCCCGCTTTCAAAATCGCCCAGCTCATTGGAGGAACTGATAAACATGCTGTTTACCGAGGCCACCCGTCCACGCATTTCGTCCGGTGTAACCAGCTGCAGGATGGTGCTTCTGATCACCACACTTACCCCGTCAAACATACCCGAAAGCAGGATGCAGAAGAAGGAAAGAAAGAAATTGGTAGACAAGCCAAAGCCTATAATACAGAGCCCGAAGCCCGCTACGCAGGCAAAAAGCTTTTTGCCGGGATTGGTTTTTAAGGGAAGGAAAGCAAGTATACCCAGCGTCAACAGCGAGCCTATACCGGTCGCAGAGCGCAATACACCAAAGGCCGTCGGTCCGCTGAAAAAGCTGCCATCTGCCGGAAATAGTTCCTGCTGAATAGCTGGTAGCAGGGCAATAGCGCCTCCGAATAATACAGAAAACATATCCAGCAATTGTGCGCCTAATAAGGTCGGTGTTTTGAATACGAAACGTAACCCTTCGCCGATGCTTTTCAGTACTGGCTCCCGCTCTTTCTGCAGGATAGGTTTGGGTTTGATGCCTATGGCCGGTAAGAGCAGTAATAGTTCTATGACCACCACGGTAGTCATACCGGTTATGGGTCCTGATAAGGCAATGATTGCTCCAGATATGAGCGGCCCCAGCACGGCCCCTAATTGCCAGGCCATACTGGCCCAGCTCACCCCGTTAGGGTACTGGTTTTTGGGAATCAGCAGACTGACCAGCGAAAAAGAAGTAGGCCCCAGAAATGCACGGATAATACCGCCCAGGAAGATCACCAGGTATATAAGGACTATGCGAAGATCATGCGTCAGGTGCTCCGCCGCAACAGGCGTGGAAAGGTATAAAAGCCCCGCACCGAGGAAGATATAGGCTGTAATGATCTGGATCATCAGCTTTCGCTTCTCCCGGAGGTCAACAAGGTAGCCAGCAAAAAAAGAGCTGCCTATTACCGGGATTACCTCTGCAAGGCCCACCATCGCCAGGGCTACTTTACTATGCCCGGTAATCTTGTAAATCCAATAGGTAATAACGGTAAACTGCAGGCTCAGGGCAAAGATCAGCCCGAAACGGATGACCAGGTAGTAGAGGAACTCTTTGTTCTTCAGCGACTCATTCTTCGCCAAAAAGGTTCGTGCAAAGCTCACAGGAAATAATTTAGAAAAAGACACAAAGGTACAGATTTGGCAGATTGAGCATCAATCATTTTTGTTAATTAGGGTATATTGACAATCTCTGGTTATTTTTGCAGGAGATATGCAGGCGACGACCATCAGTGAATATACCCGAACGGTAAAACAACTCAGCAAACAGCTGGGATTTGATTACTGTGGCATTGCGCAGGCACAGCATCTGGATGAGGATGCCCGCAGGCTGGAAGCCTGGCTGAACAAGGGCTATCATGCAGGGATGAGTTATATGGAGCGCAATTTTGATCTGCGGACCAATCCAAAACTATTGGTTCCCGGTGCCCGATCTGTTATCACGCTGATGATGAATTACTATCCTGAAGCGCAACAGGCTGCAGATGCACCCAAAATAGCCAAGTATGCTTTCGGAGAGGATTATCATGAGGTGATCAGGGCTAAATTACATGCCTTCCTGGCCGGATTACGGGAACAGGTGGGTGAGGTAGAGGGTAGGGGATTTGTAGACAGTGCCCCGGTACTAGAGCGTCGCTGGGCCCAAAAGAGCGGGCTTGGCTGGATCGGCAAAAATGCAAACCTCATTACCAAATCTTCCGGTTCTTTTTACTTCCTGGCTACGCTGATTGTGGATCTGGAGCTGGATTATGACGATCCGTATGCAAAGGATTTCTGCGGTACCTGTACCCGTTGCCTGGATGCATGCCCTACGCAGGCTATTGTATCTCCTTCTGTGATCGATGCCAATAAATGTATATCATACCTCACTATTGAGCTGAAGGATGAACTGATCCCGAACGAACTGGCGGGTACATTCCAGAACTGGATGTTTGGTTGTGATGTATGCCAGGATGTATGCCCCTGGAACCGTTTTTCCAGTCCCAATACAGAAGAACGTTTTACTCCTATACCAGAAATTCTCAATTTCACCACAGGCGACTGGGAACAGCTGGACGAAGACTTTTTTAAGGTGCTGCTCAGGCATTCCCCGATCAAGCGTTCCAAATGGAAAGGGGTACAGCGAAACCTGCAGTTTATCAAGACTTCTTAAAAAATTATCAAAGCGTAGAAAAGACTATGGGAAATAAGTGCTTTTTTGTAACTTTGACCATTATTTTTTAATTATGCAACGTATTTATTTCGACAACGCAGCTACTACTGCGCTGGATCCCAAAGTATTAGAAGAAATGCTCCCTTTTCTTACGGAGAAGTTCGGTAACCCTAGTTCTATCTATTCATACGGGCGAGAGAGTAAAATGGGCATTGAATCGGCCAGAAAAACCGTTGCTAAAATACTACATACCAAACCAGGTAATATATTTTTCACTTCAGGAGGTACAGAGAGCAGCAACACGGCCATCCGTGCAGCCATCCGTGATCTGGGCTGTAACCACATCATCACATCGCCGATTGAGCACCACGCTACACTGCACTGTGCAGAATACTGGGAACATCAGGGTATTAAAGTGTCTTATGTAACCATTCTTCCGACCGGACATGTAGACCTGGATTCTTTACGTAATTTATTAGCGTCACATACCGATGGCAAAACATTGGTGACCCTGATGCATGCCAATAACGAGATCGGTAACTTACTGCCTATACAGGAAGTAGGGGAGATCTGTAAAGAACATGATGCCGTATTCCACTGCGATACTGTGCAAACAGTAGGTCACTACCCGATAGATCTGTCACAGATCAATGTACACTTTGCTACCGGCGCGGGACATAAATTCCATGGACCGAAAGGTGTAGGTATCCTGTATATAAGTGATGAAGTAAGCATCAAACCAATGATCAACGGTGGTGGTCAGGAGCGTAATATGCGTGCCGGTACCGAGAACCTTTACGGTATTGTAGGTTTTGCCAAAGCATTACAAATGGCTACAGAAACCTATGAACAGGATTCTACTTATATCCGCAGCCTGAAGAGATATATGGCAGAGCAATTGCAGCAGCAGCTTGGCGATGTATCTTTCAATGGTGACTGGGACGGGCAGTCTCTCTACACAGTACTGAATGCATCTTTCCCTAAAACAGAAAAGTCAGAAATGTTACTGATGAGCCTGGATATGGCCGGCATCTGTGTATCCGGCGGCAGCGCCTGCTCCAGCGGGGCCAGTGTGGGCAGCCATGTGATCAACTGCATTGATCCGGGCAGCGACAGGGTACCGGTGAGATTCTCTTTCTGCAAACACAATACCACAGCAGAGATTGATACGGTTATCGAGAAATTAAAAGAAATACTTTAATCATAAATAAATAAGTGCCCGGTTTCGGGCATTTATTATTTCATATACTTTCTAATCTTTAAAGAAAACGCTGCTTGTTTTGAACATAAAACATTTAAGAACAATCATCCGACTAAAGAATAATGCTGCTGTGGCGTACACAAGGAGCTATCTTAAAGATTTATACGATCGCACAACAGAAACCAATACACGCCTTAAAACGCAGCTGCTCCAGTTTATTCCATTCCTGGTAGCCTCTCTGGCAACCGGTATTGTTGCCGTGCTGTACAGTAAAGTATTCAGCTATTCCGAAGAGTTATCGGGCTACCTGTTCCGGCTGAATAAATACCTGATTTTCGCGGTTACGCCCTTATGCTTTTTACTCTCCTGGTGGCTGGTGCGCCGTTTTGCACCTTATGCCAAGGGTAGTGGTATACCACAGGTAATGGCTGCTGTCGAACTGCGTAAACCACAGGAACGAAAACTTATTCACCGTTTTCTGAGCCTGCGCATCATCATTGTAAAGATCCTATCCAGTGCTGTTAAAGTAGTCGGCGGAGGAATAGCCGGTCGCGAAGGCCCTACGATACAGATTGCCAGTTCTATTTTTTACCAGGTACACAAATGGCTTCCCAAATGGTGGCCTCCCATATCTCAAAGCAATATCCTTATTGCCGGTGCAGCATCTGGCCTCGCAGCGGCCTTTAATACTCCATTAGGCGGTATTATTTTTGCTATAGAAGAGCTTTCCAAATTCCACGTCAAACATTATAAATCACCCCTGTTTATTGCCGTTATTGTAGCGGGATTAACAGCGCAGGGACTGGGCGGATCTTATCTGTACCTGGGTTACCCAAAGCTGGATAGCAGTGAATGGTTGCTGACAGCCGGAGTAATCATTACGGCTATTGTTGCCGGATTTTTCGGCAGCAAGATGTGTGTACTCCTGCTCAAAGTGATGCAGTTGTTCAGACGGTTTACCCGTACCTGGCAACAGGTCGCAATAGTTGTTTTTTGTGGTCTTTTTGTAGCCACTTTTATATTCTTTCTGGGCACAGAAGCGATGGGTTCCGGTAAGGAATTAATGGAACGTACTTTATTTACGAGCAGCAAGTCCGTAGAATGGTATACTCCCTTTGTGCGGATGAATGGTCTTATTGCATCATTCAGTTTTGGCGGCGCGGGAGGTGTATTTGCACCATCACTCAGCTCAGGAGCCTCCATAGGGGCCTTTCTCGCAGAATGGATGCACTTTACGGGACCAGAGGCCAACCTGCTGATCCTGATCGGTATGACTGCATTCCTGACCGGGGTGACAAGGGCTCCGTTTACCTCAGCTATTATCATTTTTGAAATGACGGACCGGCACAGTGTGATCTTTTTCCTTTTGCTGGGCGCAATCATTGCCAATGTGATCGCCAGCTTTGCCGACAAACATCCATTCTACGACCGTTTAAAAGCGATGTACCTGAAAGAAGTTAAGCCTGCTGAAATGGTTTAAATTCCGTAATATTGTGTGTATACCACAATCACATATACAACATTGAATCGCATGAAAAAAACCGTATTCAGCCTGCTTCTGGCAGCAGTCAGCCCGTTTATGCTTTGGGCACAGGGTATCAAATTTGAAGAAGGTACTTTTACAGAAGCTTTGGCTAAAGCTAAGAAAGAAAATAAGATTGTTTTTGTAGACATCTACACGACCTGGTGTGGGCCATGTAAGCAAATGGCAAAGGAATTTTTCCCGACCAAAGAAGCCGGAGATAAATACAATACTGCTTTTGTCAATTATAAGATAGATGCGGAAAAAGGAGAGGGTATACAGGTTGCACAGAAGTATAATGTGAGTGGCTACCCAACCAGCCTGTACCTGAAGCCTGATGGTTCTGTAGTCTATACCAGTATGGGCATTAGTGATCTGGACGGATTCCTGCATAATGCTGATGTGGCTATTGAGGAAAATAAAGATCCGCACAACTGGGACTGGTATGCTGTAAGCTTTAAAAAAGGTTCTGAGACAAAAGACTTTCTGACGCAGTACCTGCAGAAAGCGAAACGCCTGGGTAAAGAAAATGATGCCGCCCTGGATAAATATGTAACCAAATATGTTAATGCTAAAAACCCGGCTGATAAAGACCTGGTTTACCTGGCAGACAACATTCAAACGATAGATAATAAGGCTTATGCATTACTGTCTGATCATAAAGATAAGATCAATGCACTGAAATCAAAAGAAGTGCCTGATTTCTTCAACAACTTTACCAATACCTTGCTGGTACCTACGGCAGAAAAGTTAGGTAAGGAAGGTGCCATTGCCCGCTTCGATGTTACCGTGCGTCCTATTGTAGAGCGCCGCAGTAAAACTCCGGATGCCGATATGATGTTCTATCGCGAATATTTCTACAGAGCGAAAGGAGATAAGGCAGCGATGCAGAAGTTCCAGATGGAGAAAGGGCAATTCCTGAGCAGCAGAACTGCAGAAGCATATGCCAATGATGATGAGGTGAAGAAAGGAGAGACTATTGCTTCTATGAAGAACCAGATGATCGCGGCTAATGTACCTGCAGAACAGCAACAGGCGCAGATTGCACGCGTACTGGAGCAAAACCCGATGATCAATAATATGGTTTCTTTCAATGCGGCCAATGATCTGAATGAACTGGCCTGGGGCATTTACGAAGGTAAAGATCAGGCGCAATATAAAACAGCATTGCAATGGAGCAAAAGATCAGTTGAATTGATTGGTAGCGCTAATCCTTCTATGCGTGCTGCGTGTATGGATACCTATGCACACCTTTTATTTGCCAACGGAGAGAAAGAAGAGGCGATTAAACAGGAAACTGCCGCCATCGAATTACTGAAAGCTGCTGAAGTAACAGACGGTCTGGAAGAGATGGAAGAAGTACTGAATAATATGAAGGCCGGTAAATTATAATATATTAATCTTTCTTTATTAAGGGCTCTGCCGGCGATGCCGGCAGAGCCCTTATCTTTGCCGGCGTGCTGAACTATCAATACAGATAAAAGAGTATATACATATGAAAACGAATCTATTTTTAATACTGATCATTACTTTCTGTTCAGGAAGCTGCGCGTTATTAAAGAAGTCTTCCAAAACAGAATTTACAGATGCATTTTACATACAGCATACCGATTCCTCCCATAGCAAGGTCTATGTGGATATAGCGGATGATGATCTGCGGGTCCATAAAACGGTAGCAAATACACACCTCGCAGACACCAGCCTTGCTCCGCTTATATTCCCAATGGTATTGCAGGATAATACACCGATGCTTACCACCTTCAGCAGGCATACTTTTGATGCCGATGTACTGACGATTCCTTTAAAATACCGTCCGGCGCGCAAGGGAATGGCGCCACAACTGAATACCAATTTGAACGGTGCATTGTACCTGGGTTATCGCACCGATCTGTATCGGGTCAATTACGAGAAAAGCCCCCTGGGAAAGGCTCAGCGCAACATTAATCACTTTGGGTTTTCTGTCGGGTTATTTACCGGAGCGGGCAATACAGCCATCAATACCTATACAACTGCCAATCCGGCCATGCCCGATTATGATGGCATTGTATGGTCCAGGGGTATTGCCGGTATTATTGCCGTCAACCGTTTTACAGTCGGCATTTCTGCCGGTTATGATTACCTGCTGGACCGCAACCGTAAAGACTGGATGTACCAGAACAAAATATGGTATGGTCTGGCCTTTGGACTGAATCTTAACTAATCTGCTAATTAACAATCTGCATATGGCCTATAACCTTAGATAACTCGCTTATTTCACGTAATTTTGCGCTATGGCCAAAATTTTTCTAAACAAAAAGATCAGCAGCAGAATTGCAGACGGACACCCCTGGATTTTTAACAATGAGATTGGAGACGAAGTAGGTGCTTATGAATCGGGAGATATTGTTGATGTATTTTCTTCTAATGGTTCTTTTGTAGGTAAAGGATATATCAATCCTTTGTCGCAGATCAAAGTGCGCCTGCTTACCCGCAAGCAGGAAGAGATCAATGACGAATTCTTTTTACATAAAATACAAAAGGCCTGGGCTTACCGCCAGCGACTGGGATATATTGAAAATTGCCGCCTGATCTTCGGTGAGGCAGATGATTTACCGGCGCTGATCATTGATAAGTTCAATGATTATTTCGTGATCCAGACGATGTCTCTGGGTATCGAACGCTGGAAAGGTGCTATTGTAAAGGCTTTGAATACTATTTTCAAGCCAAAAGGTATTTATGAAAGAAATGATGTGCCGGTACGCGAACTGGAGGGCATGGAGCAGGTAAAAGGCTTCCTGAGCGATCCGTTTGATACCAATATCATCATCAATGAAAACGGACTTAAGTTTCACGTTGATATCGTAAACGGACAAAAAACCGGCTACTTCCTCGATCAGCAGGATAACCGCCGTGCGATTGCTCCTGTGGTGAAAGATGCAGACGTTTTAGAGGCGTTCTGTTATACTGGCACCTTTGCCAACCATGCAGCTCGTTATGGTGCTAAAAGTGTACTGGGACTGGACATTTCGGACAAAGCCATTGATACGGCAAGACGTAATGCCGAACTGAACGGCTTTAGTGATATCTGTTCATTTGAATGTGTAAATGCATTTGATGTACTGAAGAAATGGGTAAAAGAAGGCAGACGTTTTGATACGGTGATGCTGGACCCTCCGGCCTTTACCAAAAGCCGCGCCAATATTCAGAAAGCGGTTACCGGTTATAAAGAAATCAACCTGCGCGGTATGAAACTGCTGAAGCCTGGTGGATTCCTGGTAACGGCATCCTGTACCAACCTGGTGCCACCGGATATGTTCCTGAAAACAATCGAGGCTGCGGCTAAAGATGCCAAAAAGCAGATCAGACAAGTAACCTGGCAAACCCAGGCGGCCGATCACCCGATTGTATGGAACGTGCCGAATACGCAGTACCTGAAATTTTTAATTGTAGAAGTAAACTAATATGTGGTCTAAGGAGCAGATAGAGTCCTGGCTGGAGACAGTGACCGACCCGGAGATCCCTACGGTGAGCATTGCCGAGATGGGCATACTCAGGGAGGTGACGGTGGTCAATGAAGACACGGTGAGGGTAATGATTACACCAACCTACAGCGGTTGTCCGGCTATGGATATTATTGCCATGCAAATACGGATGACCTTACTGGGAAGAGGCGTGAAGAATGTGCATATCGAACAGCAGTTAAGTCCGGCATGGACTACAGACTGGATCACGGAAAGCGGTCGTGCCAAAATGCTGGCCCTGAATATTGTGCCACCGGTACGCGGCTCAAAAGATGACCTGGGTCTGTTCGAAGAAGATGAAGTGGCCTGTCCGCGTTGCGGCAGTGCACATACCGAATTGGTCAGCCGCTTCGGAGCTACGAGTTGTAAATCAATGTATCGTTGCCTGGATTGTAAAGAGCCATTCGAACATTTTAAATGCCATTAAAAAAGATTTATAGCATATGATATACGAATTTAAAGGTTTTATACCAGTGGTGCATCCGACTGCTTTTGTACACCCGCAGGCAATCGTAACGGGTAATGTTATTATTGGCAAGGACGTTTATATCGGACCTGGAGCAGCGCTGCGCGGCGACTGGGGCGGTATTGAGATTGCAGATGGTTGTAATGTACAGGAAAACTGTACCATACATATGTTTCCCGGTGTTACCGTTAAATTGGATGAAAGTGCCCATATCGGTCACGGTGCCATTATTCACGGTGCCCATATTGGTCGCAACTGCCTGATCGGGATGAATGCAGTGATTATGGATGATGTAGAGGTAGGCGAGGAGAGCATTGTAGGTGCCTTATCCTTTATCAATGCCAATACTATCATTCCCCGCAGAAGCCTGGTTGTCGGTAATCCGGCTAAGATCATTAAAGAAGTGAGCGATGATATGATTGCCTGGAAAACAAAAGGCACTCAATTATACCAGAGCCTGCCACTGGATATGCAACAGCACTGGCGCGCCTGCGAACCGCTGAGCGAAATGCCGGCCGATCGCCCTTCACAGGATATCCTGTTTGAAACCTGGAATGCGATTAAGGGTAAATAAAACATTCATAATAAAAGCGCAGTACTTTTCAGTACTGCGCTTTTATTATGAATATATTCTCTTTTGGAAAAGTATATCGGCATTCTATTATGATTTACAATCTTTTGTCCTGAATCGAAAGTTACGGTCAAGAAACAAGGGTTAAAGGCCCTTGCGAAAATTCAATGTGCAGGCAAGATCTCCGACGAAACCCGCGCTGTCCAGATTATGATTTAGACATAATCGACCAATCCAACGATTTAGTAATGCCGTATTTACAAGCCTGATCCGGCAATCTCATCAACAAAAATTAATTGATGCATTCCTTACAGCGATAACCTTTTAGTTGCTGCTCAAAATGAAAATCCTGTAAATTGTATTATCTTTAAACACATTAACCCATTATTACCTTATTACAAATTCTTACATGGTGCACCATATCCGCATCTACAGCCGGCTACTCTTCAGTTTTCTGTGTATGTTATTGTGCTATACCTCCGGTTTTGCACAACGCCTCAACAATGAATCTTCACTTTTGCAGTTTTGGGATACGGATCTTTGTACATCCAAAACTTCTGTCCGGAAACAGAAACCGGAAGGAGAACTGTCGGCGATAGCCATAAAGGTACAGCGCGCTGAGGAGCAATTTCGCACCAGCCCCGGAGACAGCAGTGCATGGTTGAGCATACGTGACGCTATACAGCAGCTGCAAAGTTATAATTATACTATAGCTGATGCTTACCTTCATTACCGTATGGGCTACATGCTCTACGTAAATAATCAGACTGCACCGGCTATTGAGGCAATGTTATATGCAAAAGAGGTCGTGGTTTCCTTAAAACAAAAAGCAGATTTTCCTCATGTAGCATCCTTCCTGACCGTACTGGGAGGCATGTACTGCGATTACAGTGACTACGATTTAGGATTATATTACCTGGATATGGCCACTCACTATCCATTCTGCGGTAATATGGATGAGTATACCTGCTGGGGAGGTATAGGTTTAGCAAACTACTGGCAAAATAAAGATAAAGAAGCCCTAGCGGCCAGTATGAAAGCCCTTGCTTTAGTGGAACAGTTTAAAGACACCGCTGAAATAGGTAGTATGTCGGGAAATATAGGTGCGATCTATATGAAACTTGCTGACTACAAGCAGGCACTCTTTTACCTGGAAAAAGATTACCGGATCAGCAGTCTGCATAAACAATGGAAAAGTGCGGGAGGTGCCCGGTTAATGCAGGCCAAGGCGTTTTTGCACCAAAAGCAATACGACAATGCAAAAAAAGCGCTTTCTGATGCGGACAGCCTTTATAAGGCCTGTAATTGCATGACTACAAATTCTCAGAAGGAATATTATGCACAGTTATCGCAGTATTATCGGGAGATGGGAGATTATCAGAAACAAGCCCGGTACCAGGATTCCTTTTTTACTTATTTTCAGAAATTAATCAATGAGAAAGGTACATCTTCTTTTCGTAACCTTGAACTAAAAGTAGTGAGCCGTGTGCATGAGACACAGATGAAACTTATGGAGAGCGAACGCAAAAGAGGGGTTTGGCTGCGGAACTCTATTATTATAATATCTGTATTTGTGTTGATTATTGTATTACAAATATTGTATACACAACGGAAGAACCGCAAAAATGAACAAAAAATCTACCAGCTGAACCTCAATAATGCCCGTAAGCAGCTCGATACCTACCTGGAAAATATACGTAATAAGAACATTATGCTGGAAGAGTTGCAGCAAAAGCTGGAGCAAAATGCACAGACAGCTACAATAGTACACAGAGAGATCTCTGAAAGAGATGTGGCTATTCTGGCGCAGCTGGAAAAAGCCAGCCTGATCACAGAAGAAGGCTGGGCAGAATTTACGAGTCTTGTAGAACAAGTACACGAGCATTTTTTTACCCGGCTCAACCATACATTCCCAAATCTTACACCGGCGGAAGTGCGCCTGCTTACGCTTGTAAAACTAAATTTCAATACAAAAGAAACGGCATCTATGCTGGGTATTTCTCCCGATTCTGTACGGAAGGCACGTTACCGTTTACGGAAAAAGCTCGCATTGGAAGACGAGTCGTCACTGGAAAATCTTGTCCGGAGTATTTGAAAAGTGAACATATTTAAACATAAATACCAAATAGTATATTGATAGTCAAAAGAATATAACTTGTCCATAGTTTTGTCCTGTCCATTTTAAGCATCTTACAATTTGCTATCTATAATTTAGTGATTAAGTGAAAATTGCTTTACTGCAAATTTTTAAACCTTATCATTAAATTAAAAAAAGAACAAAATGAAAAAGAGCTTACAGATTTTAGGACTATGCCTTATAGCGGCTACTGCTGTTCGTGCACAAGATCCTGGGGCTACAGTGGGTAGTACGGGGAGTGTTACATTTAACTATGCTGGTCAGCAGGTTACGCTTACTTCGGTAAGGGCGGCCGATGGAAAAATATGGTTACAGCAAAACCTTGGTTCTTCACAGGTAGCCACCGCGGCTACCGATACGGCTTCTTATGGTCATTTGTTCCAGTGGGGCAGATGGATTGACGGACACCAGCTGCGCAACAGCTCAAATCAGCAGGTAACCACACTTACAATCAATAATCCATCTGGCATCAGTGGTAATGCCAATTTTCTGCGAAATAATGTACAGCCATTGTGGTGGGGTGGTACGGCTACCACAACACCTGCGGGCAACCCGCAATTGAGTGACACCTGGTCCGCCGGAGCACCATCGGCCACCAATGGTACAGATCCCTGTGCTGCATTGGGCGCCGGTTGGCATATGCCAACCAACACAGATTGGCTGGATGTAAGAACCGCAGAAAATATTACCAGCCTCACATCCGGCTTCAGTTCCAATCTTAAACTTCCCTATTCCGGATATCGTAACGGGGCCAATGGTGGTGTGCAACAAAGCGGATACGCCAACCTGTACTGGACCTCCAGCAATTATAGTGTCCAGTACCCATACGTGATATACAATGGTGCTGTTTCCAATAACTGGAGCAGGGGATATGGTGCCAGCTGCCGCTGTGTAAAAACAGTAGTAAACTGTACCGGCACGCCAGATGGCGGACACATAGATATGCCAGACACCAGTATTTGTCCGGGTAATAGCCTGGGTTTGAACCTGATTGGTGCCAGCGTGGCTTCTGGCATCAGTTATCAATGGCAATCCCGATCTGTAAGCAGCGGTAACTTTGCAGATATCAGCGGAGCAAACACTATCACTTATATTGTAAGTACTTTGCCGTTCGCTACTGAATACCGTTGTAAGGTAACCTGTACCAGCAGCTCAGATAGCGCATTTTCCGATACGGTCGCGATTGGTATAGCTACCCTGGAGGTGCAGTTGGGCAATGACACCACAATTTGCAACGGAAATGCTTTAACGCTGGATGCCGGTAATGCTATACCCGGCATTAGTTATGTATGGAGCGATAACTCCACAGCACAAACGCTTACGCTCAGCAATGCGGGCACTTATTGGGCAATGGTAAACGATATTAACGGATGTAGCGGAAGTGATACGATAAATGTCTCTGTGCTAAATCCTCCTGCGGGAGACAGTATCATCGTCTCTGCCGGAAATAATATGGATTATACATTTTCTATAGCTAATGGTAATGGTATAAATACATACGACTGGCAATTCGGAGACAATTCGGCCCACGATGCACAGGCAAGTCCTGTACATACCTACACGCAGCAAGGCACCTATATTGTTACAGTAGTACTCTCCAATGAATGTGGCGACATTACCCTTTCCAAAAGCATTGCAGTGAAGCCTACCGGCATAACAGAAACAGATGCGACCAGACTGGGTATCAGCTTGTATCCTAATCCTACACAGGATTATGTATACCTTGAATTTCATAAAAAAATCAATGTGCAATATATCACCCTCAGTAATGTGCTGGGGCAGGAAGTACTGCGTCATAGCGGCATGGCCAGTAAGCTTAATGTTCAGGCGTTACCAGCAGGTACATACTATATGCGTATACAATCGGACAATGGATCTGCAACGATGAAAGTAAGCATCAGGTAATCTATATTATTATTTTTTCCACCACTGGCAGTATACCGGTGGTGGATATTAAATCTTGGTCCTTATGAATCGTTATTTTTTTCTTTTGTTCCTGCTTTGTCTTTTTTCATTTGATCTTTCTGCTCAGTATAATCAGCCGCAGAATAAAATATGGGCTTTCGGAAATCACGCAGGCTATAATTTCAATACCAATACAGCATTCAGCACACAAATCAATGCTAATGAATGTTCAGAATCGGTTTGTGATGCAAACGGAAATCTATTGTTTTACACAGATGGCAATACCGTTTGGGATGCGGGCAATAATCCTATGCCATCTGCCAACCCATTATTTCCCCCTGCACTGGCAAATCTTACGCAAAGCACCGCGCAGGGTGCCTTAGTAATACCGTTTCCCGGCAACAGCAACCGTTACTATCTTTTCTCTCTTACCGCACAGGAATCAGCTAACAATGCAGGCGGTAAATTATACTATTCGGTAATAGATATGAGCCTGAATAATGGTATGGGAGATGTTGTGCCCGGTCTTGCACACATTGCTGCAGATACCGGACTTTCAGAGCATATGATCGCAATACCTTCCTGCAATTCTGTATGGATACTGGTACACGGACGTACCACACCCACGTTTAAAGCCTATCGTATCGATCAGAACGGGTTTAACGCTACTCCGGTTTTATCTACGGCCGGGGTTACAGGTTTTGCACCGCCTGGCATTTCTGGATACCAGGGCAATAATTTTCACATTGTGGGACAAATGACGGTATCTGCAGACTACAAACAAATTGCGGCTACTTATTTCAGAGGTAATTATGTAGAGTTGTATGGTTTTAATAATACCACGGGACAGGTTACCGCCAGAGGTGTTGTAGATTCTGTAAATGACAGTTACGGGTTTTATGGTGTCAGTTTTTCACCTGACGGTAACCGGTTATACGTGTCAAATTGTGCTGCTAACATTGCCCTGAAAGCATTTAATCAGTATAATCTTGCTTTACCTACGATCATTCAGATACGGAATAGTAAAGTATACCTGGGTGCCTGCAATGCGTCGATCACACAGCTGCAGACGGGACCTGACGGTAAAATATACTTTAATGGCGGGTATATCTCCAAAATGGGCAGTATCAGTTTTCCTAATCTATTGGGTACGGCTTGCGGATTCAATCCCCAGGCGGTAAACCTTATCTCCGGCACCAATACTTTTGCTTCATTTCATAATACTATTATGCAACCTATACTGCTCTCGAACGACACGATCGCCCTTCGCTGGAAAGACACCAGTGTCTGTCCCGGAACTACAGTTCAGATCAGTGCAAGGAGTGGTGGCAGCGATTACGTATGGAGTAATGGTAGCGGTGGATCTGCGATAAGCGTCAATACCCCCGGTACATATTGGGTATCATACATCAAAAACTGTACTTTATATACCGATACGCTGGTGATCAGGAGCAATACAGCCAGGCTGGACCTCGGTCCGGATACCCTGGTCTGCAATTCTTTTTACCTATATCCTAAAATAACCGGTACGGCCTCCGAAATACGCTGGCAGGATGGCAGTACGCGCAATTTCTATCCGGTTGCGGAATCCGGGCCCTATAAGATGGAGGCTATTATTTCCGGTTGCCCCCTCAGTGATTCTGTATATGTAGATATGATCAGCCTGTACCAGGACCTGGGAAAAGATATGTTTTTCTGTGCGGAAGAGGCTATTCGTGTACCGTTGACCGTGCAGGTCCCTAATCAAGCCTCGGTATTGTGGAGTAATGGCAGTACCGGAAACCTGATTATAGCCACGCAGCCGGGAACTTACGGAGTAACCGTTAGTCATCCTGTCTGCGGATCATTTTATACTGAGGTCAACATCAACAGTACTTTATGTGATTGTAATATCATGCTACCTAATGCATTCAGTCCTAACGGAGACGGGCGCAATGACTACTGGTCACCGCAAAAGCCTTTGGATTGCAATATAGAAACCTATATACTGCGTATTTACAACCGCTGGGGCCAATGTGTATTCTTTTCAGAAAATATCAATCATCAGTGGGATGGTACTTTTGAAGGTAAGCCGGCACCTCAAGGTATATATATCTATGAGTTGTCTCTATATAAAGGTAAGTCTCTACAGCGGTTTTATCAGAAAGGGGACATTACGCTATTACGCTGAGCCCTGGGGTGTGCATGCAGCTTTTTATTTACTACTATCAGGCCGCCGAGCTTACGCTTAAGCGGCCTGAGCTTTGCTCTGCAAGCAGCACCCGCGAGGTATTTTGCAAAAAGAATCAGGCACTGTCTGAAAACGCTCCGTTTGAGGAGCCTCTGAAGGGGATATAAACGTTTTATCGGCTGGAGATATTATCTGATATTACTGCTGCTCCCAGAACAGCTGGTACAGCTTAGGGCATATCGCCTGCATAGTACCAGGTACCTGTTCTCTCCAGTTGATCTCCAACGGTGGATAATCATCCGGTTGGGTATGTACCTGGGTGTAATCAATTGCGGCACTAAGTTCCTGTTCTGTTTTCTTCTTAAAGATCGTTTCCGGTAAGGTTTGCAGGGCCTCAAAATCAAATGCACTATTGGTATTGGTCTGCACCGCAAAGGCGATATCATCAGGATGTTGTATGCCTATGGTATAGATTTTTTGTCCGCGCGAAATAAGCCAGCAGCGAAAAAAGGTAAAGTCCTCTTCTCCACAACCGCCTTTCATCAGGTAGGCTGCACACCATAAGGCAGAGCTGTAGCTATCCATCAGCAACTGATCGGTACGCAGTTTGAAGCCAGCCAGTTGCTCCGGTGTCATTTTTTCCAGGGCTTCTGACAGGTATTCTTCCTGGTCCTCCAGCGTTTCGGTATTTTGCAGCGATGATTCGATCAGTTTCCAGTAAGCTGCTTCTGGCATAGGTTCTGTAAAGCCCGGCTGATTATTCGCGAAAACCGTATGTGTAGTCGCATGAACAGTCTCAGCAGATATGCTGCAAAGGCTTAATAAGGTTCCTAAAAATACAGAACGGATCATGGGTTTGTTTTTTGAGCAACAAGATACTATCCCTGATCGTAAAACAGAAGAGAATAGGATAAATAAAAAGTCCCGGAACAATTGTTCCGGGACTTTTTATTTATGTAAAAGAATTATTTACCAAACTTTACATTATAGTCAACGATCGCTTGCTGCAGGATCTCACGTGCTTTTTCTGCACCGTGGAAGTCCTGGATCACTACTTCTTTATTCTCCAGGCGTTTGTACTCTTCGAAGAATTGTTTTACTTCTTTCAGTAAGTGAGCCGGTAATTCACTGATATCATTGATGTGTGCAACGCTCATGTCTTTTTCGCAAACTGCGATCAGTTTATCATCAGCCTCACCCTGGTCAACCATGCGCATTACACCAATAATTTTGGCAGAAACGATACACATCGGGTGGATGTCTACCTGAGACAGTACCAGTACATCCAGCGGATCGTTATCATCACAGTAAGTCTTAGGGATAAAACCATAGTTATGCGGATAATATACAGAGTGGTATAATACTCTGTCCAGGCGCAACATGCCAGAATCTTTATCTAATTCATATTTTGCTCTGGATCCTCTTGGGATCTCGATGATCGCATCTACTACTTCAGGCGCTTTATCGCCATAGCTTACATTGTGCCAAGGATTAAATTGCATAGTTATCTAAAAATTTTTGCAAAAGTAACAAAGCATATTCAATTATATGCTATAAGCCCAAAATTATTTGGCCGGATGCTCGTCTGCCACATTAGGCAGGTAAGGGTTGTTTTGTTTCCACATCTCAAAACTTTTAATCGCATCTTTGAACTGGGTAGCCCAGGCGGTAAAATTCTGAGAGTTATCTACAGCCCCAAACAACCATTGGTTATAAGCATTGAAATGGCCGTTCTTTACAATGCGCGTCTGGTATGTATATAATGACTGCGGATATTGCTGTGCAAAATTGTTGTTCCAATATACCAGGAAACGGGTGCGCAGCATGGTAAGGTTATCGACATCAAATCCATCGCTGATGGTCGAAATATTGGTATTAATGGATTGTTTAAAAGCGCCGGCGAAATCGTTCTTCTGTTTTTGAGTCGATTTGCTGTTATTAAATTCCGGCAGGGTATTATCACTCATCTGGCTGAATACTTTCTTATATCCGTCCAGCAGCATACGCTTCATATCTACCGTCTTGGCCGTATACGGCTCCAGGTTGATGAAGGTTTCGGCATAGATCAGTGCCCACATATACTCTCCGTTCTGAAAGTATGCCTTGGCCGCATTATAATAATTGGTAGGGTAGGCAGGTTCTTTCTGAATACCGGTGTTCCATTCCTTTAAGGCACTGCTGTTATTCTTGGCATCTACAATCAGCAGATTGCCTTTCATATTATACAATAAGCCAGAATTGGGGAACTTATCCAGTCCGGAGGATACAATTTTCTTTGCCTTGGCGAAATTTCCGTTGGCCTGCTCAATAGCAGCGGCCAGCTGGAAGGTCTGCTCATCAGCAGAAGAAGAGTTCAATACCGGTTCAATCGTCTGTTTTGCACGGTCAAGATCTTTCTTCAGGAAGTAAGTATAGGCCAGATCCCGGCGCAGCGCAACATTTTCCGGTGCCATACGGATGGCCTGTGTATACATGGCTGCGGCATTATCAAAATCATTCTGGGACAGGAACTTTCCTGCACTGGTAATGATTTGCTGCAGTTCCGGAGAGTTTTCGGTTTGTGCAGAAAGGGTAAAAGGATATAAAAATGCCCCCAGGATAAGGGTCATTACAACTTTTCTCATGTTCAACATTTGAGCAAATTTATCTTATTTTTTATAAAGCGGGCATCCCTGTATGATAATATATTGATAATACAGGAGCATATAGCACAAACCAGGCTCATTTCTGAGCCTGGTTTGTGCTATAGAATCTTATTGTTATATATTGATTGCTACCTTTTGCCTTGATGCAAAAGGTAGCGCCAAAAAATCAAGGCTGTATAAATCCCTGGCTAAAAATCAATGTGTCGGTCGGTCGCAAACCAGACTCACTTCGTTCAGACAGTGGTTTGCAACTTTATCGACCGAGCCAATGATTTTCTTGACGCCGGATTTATAAGGCCGGCCCTAAGCGATCAAAGGATAGCTAAGGTATCAAAATTATCTCCTGCCGTTGGCGTAAGACACAGGATATAGCTGGCATGCAATACTTAGTCTATTTCAAATTAAGGCGGAAACCGGCATAGATATTTCTGCCCATTCCCGAACCCCAAACCAGTGAGGCATCAAAGTTATTACCAAAAGGATTGGATGCGTCGGTTATCAGTGGGTGCTGCATGATATTTCCGATGTTCTCCATGCCCAGGTACACTTCATATTTACCCTCTTTGAATGATTTGTTGATCTGCGCATTCATCATCCAGTAGCTTGGCGAATAATCCGAACCATGTACATGCTGCTCATGATCGTTATAGCGTTGTGGCACACGTTTGGTCCCGATCCATTGCACGGTATAGTCAAACTTCCAGTCATTGCGGGTACGATAACCGATATTGGCAAAGGCTCTTTTGGCCGCTACCAGTGGTTTTTCCTTCAATCCGCTGTTGTATTGGGTTTTGATATCATAGAAGCGGTACGCCAGGCGAACATCCAGATTACGGATCAGTTCATAATCAAGCTGTGCATGTATGCTGTGCGAATAAGACTTTCCGTTCAGGTTATAGAAGTTTACTTTATTGTACTCCTCCATATCTACCACAATCTGGTTGGTGAAATCGGTAAAGTAATAATCTACACCAAAGCTACCGTCACGATAGTTCAGTCTGAACTTCTGCGTCAGGTTCAAACCCATATTCCAGGCCACTTCGGGCTTGAAGGGGTAAGTATTATTATTTAACGTACTGATATCATTGCCATTGATCATAAATGCACGCGAAGAAGCCATCAGTCCCATATTCTCTGTCAGGAAATTGGCCGTACGCTGTGCTCTTCCTACAGAAGCACGAATGGCAGTATTTTCAGCCGGTGCATAACGCAGGTGCAGCCGAGGCGTAAGGAAAGCCCCGAAGAGATTATGATAATCGGCCCTCAGTCCGGCTACCATATTGAATTTGTTCAGGTACTTATACGCATATTCTGCAAATACTCCCGGTACCACTTCGGTACGTTTCAATGGCGTACCGGTAAATGTTTCCTGGTATGCATCATATTGAGCACTGGCCCCACCTTTAACCGTATGATTGGTATTATTGATTATAGTCTGGTAGATATAGTTGGCATAGAAGCTCTGCTGACGACCATTATAACTACGGGCACCGTATTGATTATCCTGTTCGTGAATGGTTGCGGCAAGCTGCAGCCCCATACTTTTATAAGGCTTTTCCGGGAATACTTTACCGATCTTGGCCCAGCCTTCCAGACGATTCACCTTATTTTCATAACCCCATGGATTACCGGCTACCTGTGGTGTACCCTCAGCGTAATTTGTCTGTCCGCCAATAGTATTCAGGTTTACGACTTTAATGCCGCCCTGGATTTCGAGGCCACGGTCTCCGAAATAGAACCAGCGGTTACTGCCGACAAAGTTATTCCCTCTCGGGTTGTCCAGGAAGCCATCATTATTCATATCGACCTTCATCCAGTCGGAACGTCCATGGAGCAATACACTTGTGCTTAAATGTTTGTTGAAATTATGATTATACACCAGGTTGCCTTCTGAACGGCCCTGTGTGCTCTGATAGCCATTGATGAGCCATTTAGGCGCCTTATCTTCAAATGGTTTGATCCATTCCACATTGATCTGTCCGGCTGTACCTTCATAACCATTCACCACACTGCCGGTACCTTTGCTCAGCTGCATGCTTTCGACAAATGTACCCGGAGTAAAGCTAAGGCCGGTAATGGAAGCCAGTCCGCGTATATCAGGTATATTCTCTCTGGTAAATGTTGTGTATGCTCCCGCCAGACCCAGCATCTGGATCTGCTTATAGCCGCTTACAGCATCGGTAAAGCCGACATCAACAGAAGGAGTAGTTTCAAAACTTTCGCTCAGGTTACAGCAGGCTGCCTTCATCAGTTCGCCGCTGCCGATCTTCTCTACTTTCATAGTGCCACTCAGGCCGATCTCTGTTGTCTTGCGGCGGCTGGTTACCTCTACAGTACCCAGCTCCTTGCCTTCTTTAAGGCCGGCCTCCTGCATCTTCACCTCTATGGCAGTAGTACCCGCAGTAAGGGAAACCGTTTCTGTGCGGTAGCCCATAAAACTGAATATCAACTGGCTGGTACCGGCTGGTACTTGTATAGTGAAGGCTCCGTTCTCGTCCGTAACCTGGTGGTGACGATTGTCCGGGGTATGTATGGTCACACCTACCATACCATCTTTCTGCTGAGCATCAAATACATGACCCGTAACTGTTTGCATAGCTACGATCGTGTCTGCCACTGCATCCTGCGCAGATGCCTGGCTGACTGTACCCGATAAACCCAGGGCAAAGACAAAGCTTAATGGGATTGCTTTATGCATTAATGGGCGCATTCAGCACCATCATTATATGCGCAGCAGGAAGGAAGTTTTTTGTACTGATCCTTATCGGCCAGTATAGCTCCGGCATCGTGTCCTTTGCGGGCTATACTTTGTTCGATTGTTTTCAGATCGGTTTTGTCTGAATTATATACCAGTTTCAGTTCCTGGGTTTTCTGATCCCAATCGGCACGTTTAACTCCTTTAATGTACGCGGCATCTTCAATACGTTTTTTGCACATACTGCATACACCTTTTACCTTAATGGTTTCAGATTTGATCTTTGAAGATTCCTGTGCAAATGAGGAGATTGGGGTAGAATATATTGTAAATAGGGCCGTTAAGGCTATAATAGACTGTCTCATTGTTTAATGAATTATGTATCGGGTTAGTAAAAGATTCAAATGAATAATAAACATCCAAGTGAAGTTTTAACCGTAATACACAATGCGCTGAAACAATTTATATAAAGGAATGTCCTGCCAGAGCCCGGGTGGAGGGGCATTGGCATCATATGATGCCTGCTCTACTCCGGCCACATAGGGAGCTTCATATACGGCATAATGCAGTAATGGTGGCACGGCGGCTACTGTCTGCAGTAATTGTAGCTGCTTGGCTGCCTCTACATGCTGGTCGGCACTGATTTTTAAAGAAATAGCTACATTATCGCAGCATTCCTTATCCTGTTTGCTGATATGCTGATCCGCAGATTTGTCTTTTGCAGCAGCGCAACAACATGATTTGTTCGACTCCAGGAAACTGATTGACTCTATTTCCTGCCCGCAGAAATGCATTTGTACTACCGATCCGGAAACGGACAGGCTGTACATAAACAGCATTAATATGGCGAACATTTTTTTCATTCAACAGCGAAAATAGGAAATAAAACAGCCCGATGAAACTAATATTGTGATTTTATAAATTTTTAACTAATATAGATGTTGTATTTTCGCGGTTTAAATTTTTGAATGTATGCATACAGAAGAATGGGAAGACGAGGAATTGACGGAAAGTGAAGATGGCGAACAGGAACAAGAACTGGAGGAACGGCTCCGTATAATAGTAGATAAAGGGCAGGAACCCCTGCGTGTAGATAAATTCGTCATGAATCGTGTGGAAGGTGCTACGCGGAATAAGGTGCAGATTGCTATTGACGAGGGCCACGTATTGGTTGATGGCAAAACGGTGAAGTCTAACTTTAAGGTAAAGCCGGGCATGGAAGTTGTTGTTTTTGACAACCGCCGTCCTGATCGTACCGATATTATACCGGAACAAATGGATCTGGACATTTTCTATGAAGATGATGATGTACTTGTGATCAATAAGCAGGCTGGTATTGTGGTGCACCCGGGCAGCGGTAACTATTCCGGTACGCTGGTCAATGGTGTAGCCTGGTACCTGAACCCTCCTGAAGATAAAGGTCGTATTATAGAACTGCCAAGAGTAGGGCTGGTACACCGTATTGATAAAGATACGAGTGGTCTGATCCTTGTGGCTAAAAACGAAGCTGCTGCTAAGCATCTGTCTTTACAGTTTCAGGCACATACCATCCACCGTCGTTATATCGCGCTGGCATGGGGCCACTTTGAACAGCCGGAAGGCACGATTACCGCCAATATCGGTCGCAATATGCGCTTCCGTAAAAAGATGGATGCTTTCCCTGACGGAGATTATGGTAAGCATGCCGTAACGCATTATAAAGTACTGGAACAATTTCATTATGTTTCTCTGCTGGAGTTCAGACTGGAGACCGGCCGTACGCACCAGATCCGTGTACACAGCCGCCTGATAGGTCACCCGCTTTTTAATGATGAAACCTATGGTGGAGACCGTATTGTAAAAGGAACGGTTTATTCCAAATACAAACAGTTTGTAGAAAACTGTTTCAAATTAATGCCGCGTCAGGCCTTACATGCCAAAGAGCTGGGATTTGTGCATCCTGCTACAGGGGAGCAAATGCTCTTCAGCTCCGAACTGCCGGACGATATGGTTGCGGTGATAGACAAATGGAGAAAATATATCGTTAAAGAAAACCAAGCTTAACTAATATTACATGAGTACACGCTTTTATGCATTATTGCTGCTGTTATCCGGCTCCTTAACGGCACATGCCCAGATCAGTAACAAACCGGAACAGCTGGATATGCGCGCACTGCGAAAGCTGGATGATGGATTGTATTTCAGCGTGTACTCTAATAATTTTTTCAGGAATAATGAGTATTTTCTGCCCTCTCTGAGCGGATATACCTTATTTGGAACCCAGAATACTTTTGCCCTCACTTATAAGCCTAATAAGCATGTAAGTCTGCAGGGTGGGGTATACCTCAAAAAAGATTTCGGCACCGATGGTCTGGTTAAGGTGGCTCCCTGGTATCAGCTGGACTTGCATCGTAATGGCTATAGCCTCACTTTCGGTAACCTCGCGGGTAACATAAGCCATGGCATGATAGATCCTATGTATGGGTATGAAAGACTTATGACTAATTACCTGGAGCATGGCATTCAATTGAAAGCCGATAAAAAACACATCTACACCGACCTTTGGGTAGACTGGCAAAAGCAGCAATACTACGGGGTAAACTATAATGAACGGTTTACTGTAGGTAACCATACCCGTATTAAACTATCCTCCGGAGATAAAGCACACCGCTTTAGTATACCTGTACAATTGCTGGCCAGCCATAACGGAGGCCAGTGGGATACAACCAGTGCGCCGACGGTAACCCTGTTTAATGCAACGGTTGGTCTGGACTGGGTACATAAACTTAAATCAGGAAACATTGTCAAAGGGATAGGGGCAAATGCCTATTATCTATACTATAAAGATCTTGCTGGTAACAGTGATATGCCTTACCGTAACGGCTCTGGTATTTATGCCAATGCCAATGTGCGCTTCAAAGATGGATTTTACACTACGTTGAGCTACTGGCAGGGTAAACAATTCATTTCGCCAACGGGAGGAGTCCTGTTCCAGTCCCAGAGCTTTAATCCCAACAAGCAGGAATTGCCGGCACGGGAGCGAAAGTTGATCACCCTGGGTCTGGCATACCAACGCAAGGTGATGAAGGAGATTGACCTCGATGTACGTCTTGAACCTTTCTATGATCTCAACTACCAGAAGCTTAACTACAACTACAGTCTGTTCCTGACTTATCAGCCTCATTTCTTGTTGAAGAAGGGCAAGCTATCTAATTAATTAACAATGGTTAACAAAACTGATTAACATAGGTTAACTCCGCTCATTTTCTTTACAAAAATGCCCCGCTTAACGCAAACATAATTGACATTGCTATATATGTGTTGTAAATTTATAGAACTTTAACATATTAAGGTTTTAACATTTTTTCAACTACATTTTACAGGGGTATGGCAAAGCATCTACATTTACTAGTATGGTTTTGTCTGGTATGTTTTTCTTCCAGGGCACAACTAGGCATGACGGTTACGGACACAACAGTTTGTAAGACAACAACATTTTCGGTTTGCGCGACACCACCGGCCAGCACATTGCCAAACATCGACATGGATGACAAGTTTTCATCAGCGATCAGCATTGGCTTTCCGTTTACATTTTATGGCCAAACGTTTACGCAACTGGTTATTTCAGACAACAATTTTATCTCCTTTAATACCAGTCTGGCAGGACAGGTAAGCCTGTTTAAGTATCAGGATGCCTTAGGTGCAGGTCAGCTGGATAATGTGATTATGTTTCCTTTCCAGGATCTGAACCCTTCTAACAGCAATGGCATCATTCGTTATAAAACCATTGGCAGTGCACCAAACAGGAAGTTTATTATTGAATTTTGTAATGTGGGTTATTATAGTTGTAATGGTATTACAGCTACCGATCAGCTTGTATTGAGCGAGGGTACGAATACTATTGAGATGCATATTGCACAGAAACAGGAATGTGCCACCTGGCCAATCGGTACTTCGGTTGGAAAGGGGGTACAGGGAGTACGGGCCACCTCAAATGCAACAGCGGTATTTGCAGCGGGCAGGGGACCAGCAAGTACAACCTGGACTGCATCCGGAGAAGGCATGCGCTTTACACCATCCGGCAGTTCGAGCTATACGGTAAGCAATATCGGCTATAATCAGGAACCCTTCTTTAATCCTGGCGGAACATTTGCCTGGTATGCCCAGGGTAGCAGTACGCCATTTGCAACGACCAACTGTGTGAGTATTACTACGAATCCGGCTGTGAACTATTATGTAGCGGTGTATACCGGTACGATCGGCTGTAATTCTAATGTGACCATGACGGCACAGGATACCGTATTTGTACATCATAATAATATCACTGCAACCAAAACACTTTCTTATTGCAGCAATCAACTACCCGTTACATGGAATGGCTTGACCATTCCTGCAGGTACTACCAGTCAGAATAACTTTGGTACCGCACTGGTTACCGGAGGCACTTGCGACACTACATTTACGGTAAACCTGAATATTACTCCGGCTGTTATACCCACATTTACGCAGGTAGATACGATATGTTCCGGCGCAACAATGAATCCATTACCGACCACTTCCAACAACGGAATCAACGGTACCTGGAGTCCGGCAATCAATAATACAGCGACAACTACTTATACCTTTACTCCAAATGCTGGTACCTGTGCTGCATCAACGACAATGACAATTGCCGTAAGACCTAGTATACAACCATTTTTTGGTCAATACCCGCCGTATTGTATTGGTAGTACGATACCACCATTGTCCACAACATCTGCCAATGGTATAACAGGTTTCTGGACACCTTCACCGATCAGTAATACCACATCAGGAACCTATACTTTCCACGCTACATCACACCCTTGTGCCTTACCGGCGGTTATGTATATACAGATCAATAATAATACGGTACCTACCTTTAACCAGGTAGATCCTATTTGTATCGGCGGATCATTAGGAGCATTGCCTACCACATCTACTAATAATATACATGGTAGCTGGAGTCCGGCTATGAATAGCCAGGCGACTACTACGTATACCTTTACACCGGATGCCGGGCAATGTGCGGTGCCAACCACCATGACCGTACAGGTATTGCCAATCCTGGAACCTACGTTTACACAGGTACCTCCTGTATGTCTAGGAGGTGTGCTAGGACCATTACCCACAACATCCAACAATGGATTTGGCGGTACCTGGAGCCCGGCCCCTAATAGTGGTGCTACGACTACCTATACTTTTACACCGAATCCGGGACAGTGTGCCGATACCGCAACAATGACTATTGTGGTATTACCCAATACAATCACACCTACCTTCAATGCCATTCCACCGGTTTGTTATGGCAGCACAGCTAATCCACTACCTCCAACTTCTACAAACGGCATTAACGGTGGCTGGAGTCCGGCCTGGAATAATACGGCTACCACTACCTATACCTTTATACCTGAACCCGGACAATGTGCTGTTAATACCACTATGACTGTAACGGTAAACAGTGTAACACCAACCTTTGCACCGATTCCTGCGGTATGTTACGGTGCGCCTAATCCACTCCAGTCAACTTCTTCCAATGGTATCACTGGTACCTGGAGCCCGACCTGGAATAATACTGCAACCACTACCTATACCTTTACCGCTAATCCGGGACAATGTGCAACGGGCAATGTAAGCCTTACGGTAGTTGTAAACAGTACTACTCCGTCATTTACACAGGTAGGACCTATATGCCAGGGGGCTACCGTAGCTCCGTTGCCTACAACCTCCAACAATGGGATTACCGGTACCTGGAGTCCTGCGGCGATCAACAATAACACGACTACTACATACACCTTTACTCCAACAGCGGGACAATGTGCTGCCACTGCTACGATGACAATTGTCGTAAACAGTGCAACACCATTATTTACGCAGGTGCCTGCTATCTGTGCGGGTGCACCGCTGGCAGCATTGCCTACAACGTCCAACAATGGTATTACCGGTACCTGGAGCCCGGCTATAAACAATAACACTACAACGACCTATACCTTTACCCCAACTGCCGGACAGTGTGCTGCTGCTACAACCATGACCATTACGGTAAATCCGGTTGTGGTGCCACAGTTTGCACAGGAGCCTTCAGTGTGTCTGGGTACCAAGATCAATCCGATACCAACGACCTCTCTGAATGGTGTACATGGTACCTGGAGCCCGGTAGCCAACAGCAATGTAACCACTACCTATACGTTTACCCCTAATGCCGGACAGTGTGCCACTACGACCACTATGACCATCGTAGTGAACCCGATTGTGAACCCCGTATTTACACAAGTGGCTCCGATCTGTGCAGGCAGCACTTTAAATCCATTACCGACTACAGCCAACAACGGCATTACCGGTAGCTGGAGTCCTGCTATAAACAATACGGCGACAACAACCTATACCTTTATCCCGGATACTACACAATGTGCCAATCCTGCCCAGATGACCATTACGGTTAATCCTCTGATTACACCGGCCTTTACCCAGGTAAATTCGATCTGCGCCGGAGCAACCCTGAGTCCTTTGCCTACAACGTCTACGAATGGTATCAATGGTACCTGGGCGCCAGCACTGAATAATACAGCGACCACTACATATACATTTACACCAACGGCAGGACAATGTGCTACCACGGCAACCATGACCATTGCTGTAAATAATAATACAACACCTACTTTTGCGCCATTAGCACCTGTTTGTGCAGGAGCCCCTTTAAGTCCTTTACCAACGACATCTACTAATGGTATCAATGGTACATGGGCACCTGCGCTGAATAATACAGCGACCACAACCTATACGTTCACGCCAACCGCAGGTCAATGTGCGAATACTACAACCATGACCATTACGGTAAATCCAATCGTTACCCCAACGTTTACAGCAGTAGGACCGGTATGTGCAGGTACTTCTTTGGGAGCCTTACCTACTACGTCTACGAATGGTATCAGCGGTACATGGTCACCTGCATTGAACAATACCACAACCACTACTTATACATTTACGCCGACCGCAGGTCAATGTGCCAGCACTGCAACGATGACTATTACGGTAAATCCTCTGGTGATACCAGCCTTTACACAGGTCAATTCAATCTGTGCCGGAGCAACCTTGAGCCCTCTGCCTACAACATCTACCAATGGTATCAATGGTACATGGGCACCGGCACTCAACAATACGGCCACCACTACATATACGTTTACGCCAACTGCAGGTCAATGTGCCAGCACTGCAACTATGACGATTGCTGTAAATAATAATACAACACCTACCTTTACGCCAATAGCACCTGTATGTGCAGGAGCGACTTTAAGTCCTTTACCAACGACATCTAACAATAGTATTACGGGTATATGGTCACCTGCGCTGAATAATACAGCGACCACTACCTATACCTTTACGCCAACCGCAGGACAGTGTGCGACGACCACAACGATGACCATTACCGTAAATCCGGTCGTTACACCAACCTTTACTGCGGTTGGGGCAGTATGCTCTGGAGCTGCGCTGAGCGCCTTACCTACAACATCTACCAACGGCGTCAGCGGTACCTGGTCACCAGCACTGAACAATACAGCGACCACAACCTATACCTTTACACCAGCTGCCGGACAATGTGCGACAACTACAACGATGACCATTACGGTAAATCCGAATGTTGCACCTGCGTTTACACAAGTAGCCCCAATCTGTTCGGGAGGTGCCTTGAGTGCCTTACCTACAACATCTACCAATGGTATCAGCGGTACCTGGGCACCGGCACTGAACAATACAGCGACTACTACGTATACGTTCACGCCAACAGCAGGACAATGTGCCAGCACTGCAACGATGACCATTACAGTGAACCCTAACCTGACACCGGCATTCACTCAGGTGGCACCGATCTGTAGCGGAGGTACGTTAAATGCCTTACCTACAACATCTACCAATGGTATCAGCGGTACCTGGGCACCTGCACTGAATAATACGACTACTACTACCTATACGTTCACACCAACAGCAGGTCAATGTGCGAATACCACAACGATGACCATCACGGTAAATCCAATTGTTACACCAACATTTACAGCAGTTGGGCCGGTATGTGCCGGCACTTCTTTAAGTGCCTTACCAACCACTTCGCTGAATGGTATTAACGGTAGCTGGAGTCCGGCTATCAATAATATGGCGACCACTACCTATACGTTCACACCAGCTGTGGGACAATGTGCCATCAGTACCACAATGACGATTGCGATCACTCCAAGTGCGACACCTGCTTTTGTACAGGTAAATCCGATCTGTAGTGGTGCACCACTTGCGGCTTTACCTACGGTTTCGACCAATGGTATCAGTGGTAGCTGGAGCCCTGCTATCAATAATACAACTACAACTACTTATACGTTTACTCCTGCTGCCGGCCAGTGTGCCTTACCGACAACCATGACGATTACTGTAAATCCGAATGTAATACCGGTATTTACGCCAGTTGGCCCGGTTTGTGCAGGAACGCCAATCAGTCCCTTAGCTACCACATCTACTAACGGAGTAACCGGAACATGGTCTCCGGCCATAAACAATATGGCTACTACAACCTACACCTTTACTCCTGTTAGCAACGGACAGTGTTCTGGCAGTACTACCATGACTATTGTCATTAATCCATACCTGACAGGCACCCGCAATGTATCTATGTGCGAAGGCGGTAGTTATACCTTTAACGGTCTTGTTTATACTGCTTCTGTAAATGGCGTTAAGGATACTATTCCTAATCAGAATACCTGTGACAGTATCATCACCCTGAACCTGAATGTATATCCGAAAACATATGGTACCCAAACGGCGACCATCTGCCAGGGCAATACTTATGTATTCAATGGGGTGAACTACACTACATCCAACAGCACAGCGAAAGATACACTGGTCAACAGTCATGGCTGTGACAGTATTGTTACGCTGAACTTAACGGTAGTACCGGTTAACCCGATCAGCGCTACTTATAATCTGACAGGATGTGGTACTGTATATTTCAACGGACAACCTTATAACAACAATGCAGTGGTGCATGACACCTTACATACCCAATTGGGTTGTGACAGCCTGTATCGCACCACAAACATTACGGTGTATCCGGAATACCACTACGGACAAACGATCGATACTATAGCCTGTGGTAAACTGGTATATGATGGGGTTACTTACACAGAAAGTGTTACCATAAAAGATACCTTATATACCATACATGGCTGCGATAGCGTGATCAATAACATTAATATACAGATCGTCAATTTTGAATTACAGGCGACCGTAACACCAGAAGATCCTTATGAAGGTGAAGAAGTACATATTCAGACTTCAGGCAACATGCCATATGCGGTTATTTCCTGGACACCATTCTCCTTCTTTAGCGATCAGACTGCATTGTCGCAAACCTTTACAGCCACAACCGGACAGCATGTAATCATTACCGGGGTAGGACCTGGAGGTTGTAGAGATACAGCTGTGGTGGACTTTAAAGTAAGACCTTACCAGCCGGAGATTATGATCCCGAATGCCTTTACACCAAACGGCGATGGACAAAACGATGTGTTCATGCCGGTGCTGAGTATTGACAGAGGATACCAGTTAACAGACTTCAGAATATTCAACCGCTGGGGCCAGTTGCTGTTCTCTACGTCACATGTCAACATAGGCTGGGACGGTACCTTTAAAGGAGCGCTGCAAAGCCAGGATGTATACTTCTATGCAGTAACTATTGTACTGATGGACGGTACGAAGAAATTCTATAAAGGAGATGTAACACTGCTCAGATAAATTAATCTTTAAAAATTCAATGGGCCCTGTGAGAACGGGGCCCTTTGAATTAACATTTACGACCGAGCCAATGATTTTATGAATGCCGGATGTATAAGGCCTTTCGAGCGATCTGTACTATACAGATCGCTTATTGTTTTCATCACAGCGATAGCCATTTTTGGTTGGAGATGCGAGCGCGCCACACGTTAAGCTCAGACGATCAATGCACGGCAACGGTACAAAATGGCAGTGCCTTAGCAATCGCCTTGATGAAAACAAAGGCATTCTGGTCCTTTTTTTGCCCGACAAAAGGACCAATAAAATAGTTGACCACATGCGTATGGTCAGTTAACATTTTTTAACCTGCACAACGCGTTTATACACCTCAAAAATGTTTCTTTTTTAACATATTATAATATCTTTATAGAGTATAAAAGTGTAAAAATACCCTTCCATATATGACAAAACGCTGCTATGGTATATTCTGGATACTGCTATTCATATGCAGCTTTACCGTCCATGCCCAGATGGATATTACGATCAGTGATACGACTGTATGTAAGGCCACCACATTTAATGTTTGTGCGGCAACCCCTTCCAGCACCTTATCCAATATCAGTTTTGATGATGAATTTTCTACAGTGATTAATATAGGTTTCCCTTTCAGTTTTTACGGGCAAAACTATAGTCAGTGCGTTATTTCAGACAATAACTTCATCTCTTTCAATACAGCACTTGCCGGTCAGCACAGCGACTATGTATATGCCAGCGCAGAGACAGCAGGAGAACTGAATAATGTAATCATGTTCCCATTCCAGGACCTGAATGTGGCTACATACCCGGTCAGTACAATCCGGTATATGACAACGGGCAAAGCCCCGAACAGGCGCTTTGTGGTTGAGTTCTGTCGGGTAGGGTATTACCAGTGTACCAGTATGGAGACGATCAATCAATTGATCTTATACGAGACCAGCAATGTGATTGAAATGCACATCAATAAAAAACAAAATTGTACCAGCTGGCCCAGTACTACCGCTGTAGGCAAAGGCGTGCAGGGAGTAAGGGGAATGACTAGTGCATCGGGGGTATTTATTGCCGGCAGAGGACCAACCAGTGCCGCATGGACGGTTACCGTACCCGAAGCACAACGATTCACCCCATCGGGTAGCACCTATACCACCAGCAGTATAAGCTATGCACCAATACTGTTCTTCAATGCAGGGGGTAGTTATACCTGGTATAAAGGCAATAGTACTACACCATATGCTAACACAAACTGTGTGTCCATTACCACCGATACAGCAACGGATTATTACATAGCCAAGTACACCGGTACTATAGGTTGTAACTCCACAACAGTCACTACCTTGTATGATACACTGAATATAAATTACCTGAATCCGTATGTACCCATTACGCTTTCCTATTGCAGCAATCAGCTACCTGTAACATGGAATGGGCTTACAATTCCTGCCGGAACTACAACACAGTCTAATTATGATACGATCAATGTAACCGGAGCCAATATATGTGATACCAATTTTGTCATCAACCTGAATATCCAGCAGGCCGTCACACCGGCATTTACACAGGTGGCACCGATCTGTAGCGGAGGTGCTCTTGCAGCATTGCCGACAACTGCTACTAACAATATTAGCGGTACCTGGAGTCCGGCTTTGAATAATACGGCAACCACCACCTATACTTTTACCCCAAGTGCAGGCTCCTGCGCTACAACAGCAAGCATGACTGTTACGGTGAACCCGAATGTAACACCAACATTTACACAAGTCGCGCCCATTTGTTCGGGAGGTACACTGGCGGCTCTGCCGACTACGTCCACTAATAACATTACCGGTACCTGGAGTCCGGCATTAAACAATACGGCCACCACAACCTATACCTTTACCCCAACGGCAGGATTATGTGCGACAACAGCGAGCATGACTGTTACGGTAAACCCTAATATAACGCCAACCTTTACACAGGTAGCACCCATCTGTGCCGGAGGCACATTAAGTGCATTACCCACTACCTCATTGAACGGATATACCGGTACCTGGAGTCCGGCATTGAATAATACAGCGACCACAACGTATACCTTTACCCCAACGGCAGGACTATGCGCTACAACCGCAAGTATGACCATTACCGTCAACCCGAATGTCACGCCCACCTTCACACAAGTGGCACCTGTATGTGCCGGAACGGCAGCATCACCATTAGTCAATACCTCCACCAACGGGATCAGTGGTACCTGGGCACCAGCCTGGAATAACGCCACCACCACTACCTATACCTTTACACCGAATGCTGGTTTATGTGCGACCAGCACCACAATGACGGTAACCGTCAATCCGAATATCACCCCAACCTTTACCCAGGTACTGCCGGTATGTGTGGGTGCGACTTTAGCACCCTTACCGACTACCTCGCTGAACGGGTATACCGGCACCTGGAGCCCGGCATTGAACAATACGGTAACCACTACCTATACATTTACCCCAACAGCGGGACAATGCGCTACTACAGCGACGATGACGATACAGATCAACAACAATATACTACCTGCATTTACACAGGTGGCACCGATCTGTTCCGGAGCTACATTGAATGCATTGCCGGTAACCTCAACAAACGGAATCAATGGCACATGGGCGCCCGCATTGAATAATACCGCAACGACAACCTATACATTTACCCCAACTGTCGGACAGTGTGCGATACCAGCCACCATGACAATAGTCGTGAATCCTATTCTGACACCGGTGTTTACACAAGTCGGACCAATCTGTTCCGGAGCAGCCCTTGCAGCATTGCCCCTTAGCTCCACCAATGGGATCAGCGGCACCTGGAGTCCGGCTTTGAACAATACTGCTACCACTACCTATACCTTTACGCCCAATGCCGGTCAGTGTGCTAACAGCACAACTATGACTATTACGGTGAATCCGAATACGACACCCACATTTACACCGGTGGCACCCATCTGTGCCGGAGCTGTTCTGAATGCATTGCCCACGATTTCTAATAATGGGATCAGCGGCACATGGACACCAGCTATTAATAATACCGTAACCACTACCTATACGTTTACGCCCGTAGCCGGCGTATGCGCCACCACTACGACGATGACTATTGTGGTGAATCCGCCAACTATTCCGGCATTTACCCAGATACCACCGGTATGTATCAATACGCCACTGGCTGCATTACCAACTACTTCAAATAACAGCATCAGCGGTACCTGGAGCCCGGTTATCAACAACACGGCTACGACAACGTACACTTTCACACCGACTGCAGGACAATGTGCTGCCACCACAACGATGACTATTGTCATCAAGCCATACCTTACCGGCAACCGGAATGTGTATATCTGTGAAGGGAATAGCTACACATTTAACGGCATCACCTATACTGCATCTGTAAGCGGGGTCAAAGACACCATACCGAATGCCAATGCCTGCGATAGTATCATCACCCTGAACCTGGCAGTACATGCTAAAACTTATGGCATACAGCAGGCCACAATCTGTGCGGGTAACAGCTATACCTTTAACGGCATAGTATATACCACTCCGAATAATACCGCAAAGGATACACTGGTCAATGCCAATGGTTGTGACAGTATTGTTACCCTTAACCTGAATGTCGTATCGGTAAACCCGGTAACTACCAGCCAGGCACTGACCAGCTGTGGTAGTATTACTTTTAAGGGTGTTACTTATACAACCAATGCAACCGTACAGGATACCCTGCATACCATATATGGGTGCGATAGCTTATACCGTACTACGCAACTGACGGTTTATCCAGAATACCATATCACCCAGATTATTGATACTACCAGCTGTGCCAACTTTGTGTACAATGGAGTGACCTATACCCAGAATGCATTGGTAAAAGATACCTTCAAGACATCGCATGGTTGCGACAGTATGATCCGGGATATCAATATCCGTATCGTACATTTTGATCTGCAGGCCAGCATCAATCTGGACAATCCTTATGAAGGACAGGAGGTGACGATCAGTACCCACAGTGCAGACGGACAACCATATTCGGTATATTCATGGACCCCAGCCAGTGCCTTTGCCGATCAGCAAAGTCTCTCCCAGAGCTTTAAAGCAACGACGGGCATGACGGTAGTAATTTCCGGCACCAGTGAGGAGGGCTGTACCGATACGGCTAAAGTAAGCTTTACCGTAAGGCCATACCGTCCTGAGGTTATGATGCCTAATGCCTTTACGCCTAACGGAGATGGGGTTAATGATGTCTTCATGCCGGTCCTTGCTATAGACGATGGTTACCAGCTGACCGATTTCAGAATTGTGAACCGCTGGGGACAGTTACTCTTTTCTACGGCACATGTCAATATTGGCTGGGATGGTACTTTCAAAGGCCAGCTTCAGAGCCAGGATGTGTATTGCTACCTCGTCACGATCGTATTCCTGGATGGCTCTACCAAAACATTTAAGGGAGATGTAACGCTGCTGCGATAAACAACCTCACCATATTCAAGGCCCTGTCTTATAGGCAGGGCCTTGTTATGCACGGAATACCGCCAATCAATGTAAATCCAAAAAGGGTGAAATATGAGGGGATATATTTTCATTGCCATCTCTGTTTAAAAATTCTCCGCTATCTTTGAGTGATTGCCATCGCGCAATAAGATTTATTCTGTACACTAAGGATTTACGCATAATGCAAGACAACAACATTTTACTTTCTGTTCGTAACCTGAGCAAATCGTACGCTGCACATAAGGCTGTAGACGACATTAGTTTTGATATTGAACGGGGCAGCATCTTCGGATTGCTGGGACCGAACGGGGCAGGGAAGAGCACCCTGCTGCGCATGATCACCGGTATCTTTTACCCGGATTCCGGCTCCATCACCCTGGACGGACAGCCGTTTGAAGGATTGAAAAATACCGCCATGATCGGCTATATGCCCGAGGAGCGTGGCTTATATAAAAAGATGAAAGTGGGGGAGCACATCCTCTACCTGGCACAGCTTAAAGGCCTGAATAAGGATGAAGCCATAAAACGTGCCCGTTACTGGATCGAGCGCCTGGAGATGGGCAGCTGGTGGAACAAAAAGGTAGAAGACCTGAGTAAAGGCATGAGCCAGAAACTGCAGTTTGTCGCTACGGTAATACATGAGCCCAAACTCCTGATCCTGGACGAACCCTTCAGCGGACTGGATCCGGTTAATGCAGAGGTGATCAAAAATGAGATCTTCCGCCTGGCCAAGGAAGGCAGCACCATTATCTTCAGTACCCACCGTATGGAGCAGGTAGAAGAGATCTGCGACAAGATTGTACTCATCAACCTCGGACACAAACTGCTCGACGGTAGTGTATACCAGATAAAACAGGATTATAAAGAACATATCTTCAACCTGCACCTGTCTCAACCCGCACAGACGGTACCTGCAGATATTACCGTGCTGGAGCGAAAAGACAATACCTTGCGTTTTCAGTTACCGGCAGAGCGTTCGGCCAATGATGTGTTACTGCACTATATCCAGCAGCAGAACAATATCCTGGCATTTCAGGAGCACCTGCCTTCACTGAACGAGATCTTTATACGCCTGGTTGGTAATACACCAACTGCACGTCCTTTTGACAGCAATTAAGTTTCCCTTTAAACAATACTTCCAATGAAAACAGGAATCATTATAAAACGCGAATACCTGACCCGTGTCAAGAAACGCTCTTTTATCATTACCACCTTATTATTACCCTTATTATTCATCGGTTTCAGTGCACTGACTACTTACCTGACCGTAAAGAGCTCCAGCGCAAAAACCGTTAAGATTGTTGATGACAGCCATCACTTCGTCAATAAAATAAAATCAACCAAGAATATTGCTTTCGAATTCAGCCTTAGTCCGCTCGATTCCCTGAAGAACCAATTAAAAGCAGGGGAGTTCGATGCCCTGGTATATGTACCAGCATTCGACATCCAACAGAAACAGACGGTAAATATTTTCAGTAACGAGCAACTCGGTATCGAAGTAGAAAACGAACTGTCTGATCAGATGAATGATCAGTTGCGTAACGAACGCCTGCAAAGTGCGGGCATCAATCAACAACAGTACGAGGCCGCAAGCCGCTCCACACTTACATTTGAAAACAAAGTAGGGCAGGAGGAGAAAAAATCTAACTCTGCTATTGCCAGTGGTATCTCTACCGTATCCGGATTCCTGTTATATTTCTTCATGCTACTTTACGGCATGAGTGTGATGCGCAGTGTGATGGAAGAAAAAACCAATCGCATTGCAGAGATCATCATCAGCTCTGTAAAACCATTTCAGCTCATGATGGGTAAGATCGTAGGCGTAGCCCTGGTCGGACTCACACAGGTATTGATCTGGGTTGTATTCCTGGGCGTAATCTTTATCGGATTCGGATCTATGATGACCGGAAAGATTGATGCACAGCAGGCTACACAGATCGCGCAGGCTGCACAGGGCAGTGGTAAGGCAGAAATGATGCAGATGATCAGTACCACACTGGGTGGCATCAACTGGTTCAGCATTGCAGGCTGGTTTATCTTTTATTTTTTGGGCGGATACTTCCTGTACGCAGCATTGTTTGCAGCAGTGGGTAGCCTGGTAAACGAAGATCAGCAGGATGCACAGCAGTTTACCACCATCATTACGTTACCGATTATCTTCAGTTTTATCCTGATGACTGCAGTGATCAAAGATCCGAACAGTGGTATGGCCGTATTTGGCAGTATCTTCCCGCTGACTTCACCGATTGTGATGATGGCGCGTATACCGTTTGGTGTACCGACCTGGCAGTTGCTCACCTCCGCAGCCTGTCTGGTACTGGGTTTCATCGGTACTACCGCAATGGCCGGAAAGATCTACCGTACCGGTATCCTGATGTATGGTAAGAAAGTAACCTTTAAGGAAGTGGGCAAATGGATTTTCCGTAAAGGATAAACGGAAATATAAAAAAAGCATTACCTTTAAGCATTCAATATTCATAAAGCATACCTAAAGATATTATGGCTATACAGCGTCCCTTTAACCTGAACAAATGGATCGATGAACACCGTCACCTGCTGAAACCACCGGTAGGTAATCAGCAAGTGTACAAGCAAGTAGATGATTTTATCGTAATGGTCGTAGGCGGCCCCAACAGCCGTAAAGACTTTCACTACAACGAAACAGAAGAGCTGTTTTATCAGCTGGAAGGCGATGTAGTGGTGCGCATCATTGAAGACGGAAAGATCGTACCTATTGAAATCAAGGAAGGGGATATGTTCCTGTTGCCGGCACGTGTACCACACTCACCGCAGCGCGGACCCAATACAGTAGGCCTGGTGATCGAACGCGTTCGCCCCGATACTATGCTCGATTCTTTTGCCTGGTATTGTGAGAACTGTTCTCATAAATTATACGAAGAATTTCTGCCGGTAGCCGATATCGTAACGCAGTTACCGCCGGTGATGAATGCCTTTTATGCAGACGAAGCAAAACGTACCTGCACCGAATGTGGCACCATTATGGAGCCGCCACAGAAACTGGCATAATCAATAAAATATTGCCTCGAAAAAAATATGCTGCAGAGCCGTAAAACGTTCCTGTGGCATATTTTTTTGTATCCGATATCATACCCTGAGGTACTTGAAGGGTACTATCGCCGTGATTAAAACAAGAAAGCGATCCGTACAGTACAGATCGCTCAAAGGGTATTAGAAACAGACTTTATGCTTCTCGTCATTTCGAGCACAGCGTAGCCGGGGCTGAGAAATCTCAATGTCCGTCCTTTTGTCCGGCAACAAAAGGACCAAAAATGCCTTTGTTTTCATCAAGGCGATTGCAATGCACCGCCATTTTGTACCGTTGCGTGCTTTGATCGTCTGAGCTTAACGGTTGATACTTTCAATGCTCAACGATCGCATCTCCACTCCAAAATGCCTATCGCTGTGATGAAAACAAGAAAGCGATCCATACCGTACAGATCGCTCAAAGGGTATTAGAAATCGCGTTACGAAACTATCTTTTTCACGCACAACAGTCTTTATGCTTCTCGTCATTTCGAGCACAGCGTAGCGACGTCGAGAAATCTCCTCATTTAATGACAATAAAAGCAAAAGGCAGCAATCAGACCAGGAAATGAATTTAAAATGTTGCTAAATGGAGAACCTCTTATATTATGTTAAGTAGCTTATTTAAACATAAATACCATCACCTGCTCATCACCTTCCAGCTTGCGCTCCCGGATAATAATCCCTTCCGCCTTAGGATATTTCTGTTTGACCTGCAGCGTAACCGTATCAATCGGTTTCTTAGGTACACGACCTTGTCGCAGCAGTTTTACCAGCTCCGCATCAGCTTTGAAAGAATCTACCACCACAAAAGCATCTTCAGGCTCCTCGTGTATATACACCCAAAGCTCATTAGATTCAATCAGCGCAGAAACACCAGTAGTCACCACAGCAGACTTCAGCGCAGGCTTCTGCGCATACAACACCGTAGTGCTGCATAGCAGGAATAAGGAAAAGAATACAGACTTCATACCATACAATAATACAACAAAAGGTGAGTTTAATATCATAATGAAACAGTAAAATCGAAAACAGTAGGCAGGGGGCTTATAGAAACAGCTGAGATGTAGTTCGAGGTTTGGGGTTGAATTGCTGTAGGATAATAAGGAAGATTATTGTCTTAAAATGAGTGTAAGGGTGTTTTATAATTCATTACTTAACATAATATAAATTATAGGACAAAAAATTTAATCCAATAAAAAACAATTAAAAGGATGTGCAATCAAATTTTATGTCATAAAATTTAGAGTACCGTATTTTTACGGTTAAAAAAACGTGGATAATATCACTTAGAAGAAAAAAAATAATTTGCATTTTACAAGAAAAAATGGCTATTCCCTTAATTGCTAAATAATTTACATTATATCATAGGTGATAAATCAAAACCCTAAATTTCTTATCATAAATTGCTGTTATGAAGATAAAAAAAATAGAAGTTGAAAACTTTAGATTGTTGAAAACATTTTCAATGGACCTTGAAAATGAGTTATCTCTTATTATTGGCAAAAATAACACGGGGAAAACCTCTATTCTATCAGTTCTTGATAAATTTATAAATGAAAAAAGCAAATTTTCCTATGAGGACTTTAATATCGATTTTAAAAACGATTTAGAAGGTTTAATTAAGTCAGCTGCTGTTCCTGATGAATTCCCATCTAAAGGAGTTAAACTGAAAATTTATATTGAATATAATGATTCTGATGATTTGTCTAATGTAAGCAGAGTATTGATGGATTTAGACCCCGAAAATAACAACATTGTTCTGGGTTTTGAATACACTGTTAGTTATAGTGATTTTTTAAGAATAAGAACGGACTATCCTGCCTTCACCGCTAATGAAAATGCCAAAAAAATTAAGAAGAAAGAATATAAACCAAGAGAACTGAAAGATTTTTTAAAGCAAAACTTAGAAGCTTATTTTAAGATTCATAAATTCTCTTTTGAATACGATACTGTCACAAATAAGATTACTGAAACTAAACCAATTGACCTTGTTCGTGAAAATATTAATTTAAAAGACATAATCGGCTTTAAATACATAAGTGCAAGAAGAGATGTGACCAACAAGGAAAAGGAAAACACCCTCTCAAAACAGACTTCCAGCCTTTATAAAAAGAAAGAAGATAGTAGTGATAAAACCCAGGCTACAGAGGATTTCAAAGATCAGCTTTCAGAAACCGACAGCACATTAAGCGATATTTACAAAAAATTATTTAAAGATGTAATAAAAAAAGTACAGGATTTTGGCGGTGTTAAGTTAAATGACACAGATATAGAAATTATTTCAACTTTACAGCATAGAGAATTGCTTGAAGGAAATACTACAGTAGTATACACTCACGATAATCATAAGTTACCGGAGCACTACAATGGCTTAGGTTATATGAACCTAATAAGTATGATTTTTGAGATTGAAATTTTAGTACAAGACTTCAAAAAAGAAAAAGATAAAAAGCCAGCAGATATAAATTTACTCATTATTGAAGAACCCGAAGCGCACACCCACCCCCAAATGCAGTATGTCTTTATAAAAAATATTAAAAAACTGCTTGGGGAAGGGATTAAAAGAGATGATGGCATAGAAAGACCATTGCAGTATATAATTACTACACATTCATCGCATATTGTAGCAGATAGTGATTTCGATGATATCAAATATTTGAAAATAATAGTAAAGAATAGTGTAACTGCCAAAAATCTGAAAGACTTAAGAGTGCAATATGATGCCGACCAGAAACAATATCAATTCTTAAAACAGTACCTAACAATTAGCAGAGCTGAAATCTTTTTCGCTGATAAGGCTATTCTTATTGAAGGAGATACAGAACGGATTTTGATACCAACTTTTATGCTAAAAGTTGATTTAGAAGAAGCTAAACGTTTAGAAGCAGAAGGAAAAGCCGATGCATTTTTACCGCTTCTATCTCAAAATATATCAACTATAGAAGTTGGGGCATACTCTCAAATTTTCGAGAAATTCATTGAGTTTTTAGGTATTAAGACTTTGATACTTACAGACATTGACTCCATTGGAGATATTGGCAATAAAGATAAGCAAGGTAATCCAATTATTGAAGCCTGTGAAGTAAAACTGGGTGCCGAGACGAGCAATAACGCATTACTACATTTTCTAGCAGGCACTTCTTGGGAGGATTTAAAAATTTTACCAATCGCAAAACGAACAAAAAAAATTGAGAGTTCAATAATTTGCCTATGCTATCAACAGGAAGAAGACAATTATCACGCAAGGAGTTTCGAGGATGCCTTTATCCACGTAAATCGGGCATTTGTAAACAATAAGAAAGATGAATTTCAAGGATTACAAAATAGAAAGTTATTTGATGATTGTGCAAATAATGCTTATATATTAGCAGGTTCTTGCGTTAAAAAGAAAACCCATTTCGCATTGGATATCTTATATCATAGTGATAAAGAATTCAGCAACTGGAGTATCCCAGCTTACATTAAAAATGGTTTATTATGGTTGAAGGAAGATTAAATTTAGAACCAGAAGTACAGGAAATTTTCAAATCAATTGACGAAGGAAGGAATTTTCTTTTGAGTGGTGGTGCAGGGAGTGGGAAAACCTATTCCTTGGTAAATGTAATTCGCCAGACAATAGCTGAAAATCCAACTGCTAAGGTCGCTTGTATGACATATACCAATGCAGCAGTTAAAGAAATTGAGGAAAGGGTAAATCATAAAAATCTCAACGTATCTACGATACACGATTTTTTGTGGGATAGTATTAAAAACTTTCAAAAAGAGCTTAAAGAAGCACTTATCTCCTTAGCGAATGATGAGGATGTTACAAGAATTTCTATTGAAGAAATCAACCCCGTTCCAGATAATTACTATGCAGTTTTACCTGATGGAATACAGTACAAAGAGTTTGTAAGAATACGCGAAGGAATTATATCTCACGATGAATTAATTATAGTAGCCAATCACCTTTTTGAAAAATATCCTAAGCTTAGCAGTATTGTAAAAGATAAATATAAATTCATTTTTATTGATGAGTATCAGGATACAAGCAAGGCTGTTGTAGAAACATTTCTTACCCATTTTAAAAAAAGTGAGCGAAAGAATATTATCGGTTTTTTTGGGGATGCGATGCAATCAATTTACGAAGAAGGTATTGGTAATTTAGACGATTATAAAGGAAGTGATCTTGATAAAGTAAATGAAATCCCAAAGAAACAAAATAGAAGGAATCCTCAACTTATTATTGATTTAGCAAACAAACTTCGTACCGATGGTATAACTCAAGAACCTTCTACTGACCCAAATGCTCCAAACATGATTGGAGGTTCAATAAAGCCAGGTACTGTTTTGTTTCTACATTCTGCTGATGGAGATATTCAAAAAGTTAAAAAGTTTTTGGAAGAAAATTATAGTTGGGATTTTAAAAATTCAAAAGAAACAAAAGAACTAAACTTAACTCATAATTTAATAGCAGGCAAAGCGGGTTTTAGAAGCTTGATGGATATTTATGATAAAGATCATATATTAGGCTATAGAGATAGGATTAAAAAGTATATTAAGGATAATAATGTTGATACAGACTTTTCTGAAAATACATTTGGAGAAGTAATTGAAGCTTTACAGCAGGACAAAATCGGAAAAGAATTAAACGCTGTCAGTCCAACGAATACAATGCAGACTTTTATCGATGATAATGCAGAATTATATGCTTATGCCAAATCATTAAAATACACTGAATTTTCCAAAATATACGTTGACAAAGATCAATTACTTGATGATAAAAAACAAGATGAAGATGATGAAAAAAAGAAAGGCTCCAAAAGAGATAATCTTATTAAGCATTTATTCAAAATTCAGAATAACATTTCCCTCTATCAGAATAAAAAATACAATGAGTTTTTAAGGGTAACCGATTATCGAGTTAGAATAATAAACATTGCAAGCAAAAAAGCTTTAAAAGAAAATATCGAAAGTCTTGTGAATGTTGGAGATAAAACAATTGAAGAAGTCATTAATGATGCTAGTAAAAAGGAGATCTGTTTGATTGATGACAAGGTAATTTCCTTTAAAGAGCATAAGGAGTACTTATATAATCGGGTAAAGGCTGTTAAGTTTAGTGAATTTCAAAAATTGTATGAATATCTAGAAGGACAAACACCATTTTCAACGCAACACAAAACTAAAGGAGCAGAGTTTAATAACGTCTTAGTTATCCTAGATAATGGTAATTGGAATGATTACAATTTTAGTTACCTCTTTGATCAAGAAAACATTTACCAACAGCTTGTAGATGGGAAATCAAAGACGAAAAGTAAACTTGAATCTTTTCCAAGAGTTCTAGCAAGGACTCAAAAAATATTCTACGTGTGTTGTACGCGTGCAAAAGAAAATTTAGCAGTATTCTTTCACAATCCAGATGCACAAATTATAACAAAGGCTAAAGAATGGTTCGGAGATGTTAATGTAGTACCTATTTAGTAACAGTAACCAATTTTTAATGTAGCTTATTTGTTACTACAACTAAGAAATATAAATATTAAACACAATGATACCAATACCATATTACATTTCCGATGAGTTAAAAGCACATATATTAAATCAATGTCCAACAGCAGAATCTGGTTGGGAGTTTGCAAATCAAGATGAAGACACATTAACTGGAGATTTCTTTGGTAAAATGAGAACCCAATGGCATACTAATAAGGACTACGAATGGCGTTTTCATTATAATAAAGTAAGAGGAAGAGGAAGAAATGCAATGGAGAAAACAATTGGTGCAGACGGAATAATTACACTGCATTATCGTGATAGAATAACAGACCAAGATTTTTATAAATCCTTAGTCTTTCAAGCGAAAAAAATAAATAATCCTATCAATAAAGATCAATGGAAAAAAATGAATGCTTTTTTCCCTGGAGGAAATATGATCGTTTGTTATAGCCCTCAGGGATATAATTGCTATATTAATAACAATACAACTAATAAACTGAGTCTTTGTAAAATAATTGCTGAGGATTTCTTGCAGTGTAAGATCGGAATAATGGGATTATACTACGATCATAAGGATAATAAATTTATCCGCCCCAATAATGTCCCGACTAAAGGAACTGTAGATCATGAATTAATGATCGAGGTCTTTAAAAATCCTTAGAAAGTAAATATTGAGCTTAAAATTAGTCATTATTACCAAATCGAATAACTCTCCCTCACCCCCTCCTCCTCCAAAACACCTCTCCCAACCACCTCCGCTCCTGTCGGTAAAAGAGATCCTTGTGCCGCAGGTATTGCTGCCAGATGCTGTTCATCTGTTGGGTATAGGTGGTATTGAACAGGTCCAGATTTTTAAAATTATTGTCCGCCAGTACCTGGGTCTGCTGTATCAGTTCGGTCAGCTGCATGGCTCCTGCCATGGCATTGTACATGCCTTGTGAGGATAAGGGATCGAAGCTCATGGCGGCATCGCCCAGGGCTACCCATTGTGGTCCGGCAAACTGTTCCAGGCAGCTGGAATTGGCGGCTACAGTGCCTCTATAATCAATAGCGCCATCAACACGCTCCAGCAAGGTGCTGATCTGTGGATTGTCCTGTGCCAGGTCCAGGTAACCGCTCGTGCTGCGGAGTGCGGCACGGTCGACCAGGTCGGCATCGGTCTGGAAAGCCAGTACCCGCCTGTTTCCGGGCAAGGCGGAACTATACCACCAGCCATTGGCTGCTGCTGAAATAGTGCTTAGTTTATGGTCTTCCTTATCGGGCAATACGGCCCAGCAGGAAATCAGTTTGTCTTGTATTTGTCGCGCCACATCGGCTTTACGGGCAAAGTGTGATGACCGGCCACTGGCATCGATTACCAGTCTGGCTTCTATATGGTGCACTTCTCTGCCGTTTTCAGCCATATCATCTACAGCAGTAATATGCCAGCGCTGCTGCTCATAGTGTGCGCTATGCAGTTTTGCAGGCCATCTGGCCTGTACACCCCGTTCCAGGGCGGTTTTGCGCAGATATACTTCAAAGGCCTGTCGGTCCAGGTGCCAGCCAAAACCATCGGGATTGCGCAGGTGATCGGCAATCTGCACGCGATCACTACCCCAGTAGGATTGTATGCCCATACTATTAATCGCGGAGACCTGCCCTGCCCCATCCTGTGCCCAGTTGTTGGGTAGTCCCAGTCGCCTGAAGATGCGCCGGGCAGCGGGTGGCAGACATTCACCAACGCGCGCTACGGGCGCCGCCAGCTTATCGATCAGCACAACATTATAGTGCCCGGAGAGGGCGATGGCGGCTGTACAGCCGGCCACGCCCCCTCCGATGATCACTATTTCTGCTTTGTTTTTGTTGTTTATAGTATTCATTAATTGCGGGTATCGGGTACGAAATTGGTGAAACGATCGAGCTCGCGTACACCGGCACCGATTTTCTTCGGCAGCTCCGGTTTCACGGTTGCCGGTTTCGGTTCTTTCGTAGCCAGCAGTTTGAGCAGTTTCTGTACCGCAGGGGTTGATTTGAAATCGGTCTCCAGCATATGCTCGGCCAGTTCCTCCAGCTGATCTTTGGCTGTACTCACCAGGTCTTGCTCATTGAGCAGGTTTTCTGTAGACAGGTGATCCACCACAGTACCCAGCAGTGTTCTCGTAGCAGGGCTTGCTCCTTTGCGGGCAATAATACCTTGCAGTTCGGCCATAGATTCTTCCAGCAATGCCTGATCCTGTGCCGCATTCGGTACAATACCCACCTGCATCTGCGCCGGGAAGTAAGGATTACCCGGCACACCCGGACGTGGCTGTACGATCGCCAGTTTATCAAAGTACTTGATCATAGAATTGATCTGGTTGGTATAATTCGGCGTTTGTCCGTCCAGCGGCAGATCATTGAGCCAGGCGGCACGGTAGGCAAAGGCCAGACGGCGGGTCTCTTCAGACAAGTTAGGGTCCATGGTCTCGTGATAACGGGCCTCGTCCAGGATATTATTCGGTACCCGTGCCGGCCAGAAGGTAGGCACATAAGGATCGTAAGAAGAAGTATATCCATCGCGGCAACTAGCTGTATCGGTCTGCCAAGGAATGGCCATCCAGCGGGTAATACCACCAGCAACCTGTCCGCCCATTAAAGGGCCTTTGGCCAGGGTAAATACATCACTGTTCATCACCGGGCCATAATACCAGGAGTTTACCGGCGGTGTTTTCGGCGCATGTTTGAATCGGAATGGCGCCATATACATACCCGCACTGCGTACGGGCCAGGTCATTTCACAACCCGGGTGGAAGGCATCGGCCAGACAGAAGTCCATAGCCGCTTTGGTGAGCATATCAGGCTGATCGGCCACCGGAAGTTTATCAATAGTCATTGGTTCCGGTACATGCGGACAACCGGTACGGTCGATAAAGTCGGCATCGAAATCGCCTTTTACCCATTGATCCAGGAAGGATAATTGTAAGGGAGATAAGGCTGCATGCTGGCGTACCGAACCCTGTGTAGGGATGCTGATGGCATCGCCATACAACCATGGCCAGAGCTGTGGTGCTTCGGCACCGGATACATCATAACGGCGGAAGTTATTAGAAATCGTACGGCGCATTTCCATATTGGCTGCAGAAGGATCGTTCAGTTTTTTGATCCATTGTGTGGTGGTATATTCAAACTGACCACCCCAGCCAAAGGCTGCGGCAAAACCGGCATTTACCCATTGCAGATCGGTCATGCGCTGGAAGATTGGCAGGATATCTTTGGTGAATGAAGGGCGCGCCGGGCGTGGCATCATACCCGCAGTAATGGCTACATCACGCATCAGGTCCCACATGGTGCGTACCGATTTCTGCATGGGTGCATAATCAGGCGGAGCACAGATTACCCAGGCTGGGTCTACTTTCAGGGCCACACCACCATAGATTACTTCGGCCGTAACCGGACCATCAGAAATATCATCGTACCAGCCTTCATTATTGGCAAAGGTGATGGCAATATCGCCGTCTACATTAGCCGCTACCCCACGTCCGCCCAGCATTACCAGGCGGCCTTTATCATCGGTATGCATTTCACCCAGGTACACCGGAATGCCCTGGAACTCGCCATTAAATTCATGACCACTGTTGATGTTTTTGCCTTTTACCGAACGTGCGCCACCATCAATCAGCAGCGATTTACGGTCAGCCACATTGATATTGCGCAGCATAGAAGCCGGTGCAGTAGCGGCATCCGGGATATCCAGTGCCATCTGGAACTGGTACCAGGATGCTTTCTGATTGGCCAGATGACTATGCCAGGTGATCTCGGCATTGTCGGCTGTCAGTTCTTTCACGGCCTTACCCGCGGCATTGAAGCCATAGATGCGGAATTGTGCCGCCTGGCGCTTCAACGCACCGGTATGATCACGATAGGCATAATCATCGGTTTTCACCTCCGGCTCATCAACCAATGGCCCGATAAAATATTCTCTTTCACTATTACCCACGCGCATTACGCCAATCGGTGGATAAATGCCTGCGGTAACAATACACTTGCTATCCTCATCGGTATTACCCTCAAAATGTGGATTAACAATATTGGGTTCCTGCAATTGCTGCCCATTAGCCTGATGACGTGCCTCCGCACTGGCGGCATATACCGTTTTACGTACATGGGCAATCGAACCTAATGGCTCATGCTCCGCCAATGTGCGCCATATATTAAAGGCAAGGTTGCTGCCGAATTCCGGCTGACCTATCGCACAGATATCCTGTTGCGGCAGGTGCAGTTCTGCAATGGCGATATAAGGACTCTCCTCCACGCTCCATACCTGTTGCGCATCGTTAATCAGCATGTTGTCATTGGTACGCAGCTGGATTTCGAAACGGAAGGTAGCCGGCTTATTGCGCAGGCGTTGCTGCAGGTCCAGGGCCAGGTAATTATTATTATCTACTGGCGCACCACGGTCCGTATCTACCGGTACCAGGCGGTATTTTACAATCTGCGTTTCGCCCAGTTTGAACGGCAGGATAGCCCAGTAGCCGGCACTGAGGCAACTCGCCTCCACCTTGTTCATGGCATTGAGGATCTCCGCCAGTTCAGGGTGCTTGTCTATATAGGCATCGTAATTATGATCGATCACCCCCGCAGTGGTAAAGCTGCACATCTGCTGTGCATCACGGGCAAAAAAGCGGTCTATATTCTGGAAGATGAAATCTGCGGTATCACCCTCGCCCTCCAGTTTTGGCCCTTCAACACCGAACAGCTTTAAACCCAGTCCCAGCGTAGTGTGCAGGTCGGGTGCTGTAGGAGCAGTATCGCTCGAAAAGCGCACAACACATTCGTAGCTATCACCGGCGAAAATACCTTTGCGATAGGCAGGGTCAATATCTTTATTGATGCGGAAATGACCATAGGCAATGCCATGCTGCTTACGGAATACCGCACGTTCAGCCGGCTTCTGACCACTTTCGATGCGGGTCTTCTGCCCCATCTCCACAAACATTTCTTTGAGGCGTTGGGTTACGATGTCCAGGCTGCCTTCGCTGTCCCAGCAAGGCACATCATTGGCCGTAGGCTGCGATAATGGGTCCAGGTTATCCGGTACAGGAGTCTTACCGGTAGTGGTTTTGGAGGATTTTTTGTTGCTTTTGTCCATTAGATGAAATATTTAATCACTTTGTGAAATATTTAGCAAAATACAATCCTCCCCTTTGTGATAAAAGGGTAAAAACACCTGTTTTGAAAGGGGGAATGGGCGGTAAAGGGGAATTATACGCTCCAATTTATTAAACATCAGAAACGCACAAACCCATTTTAATTGATATATTGTAAAAGAAAATATCGCATTGCTTTCGTTAATTTGTGGGCAATTAATTCATAATTAAAAATGTCTTCAAGTAAACAGCAGCCTCATCTTACCATGCAGATCATCTGGAAGGATGAAGATATAATTGAATTGAAAGTATCGGCGGCAAATGGCCTGTTTAGCGGTGCTACTGATGTATATAGTACTCAAAAAGAATTGATTGATTTTGCAAAAAAACTGGTCAACTTTCCTACTGCAAATGATGTGCTCGAATATAAAGCCGGCATAATAGAAGACTATGCATATTGTAATCTGCGGTTTTACTGTATTGATAATGCTGGTCATATCGGCATATCAATTACACTTATGGGAGAAAACTATACAGGATTTGGCATGTATACTGAGGATCAGGTAAAACTGAATTTAGTTGTAGTACCAAGTGATATTGACTACTTCCAAAAACTTCTATACCGTATGGCCGTAGCGCAAGAAGGAACAGTAACATTAAAGGGTAATATCTAAAGCAAATTATGGCAATTTATAAGGAACTTATCGGCACTGAACTATATCTGTATATGAATGGTCAGCTGATCTACAAACGCTGGCTGAACACTGGTGCTTCCAAAATATTTGACATCATAGCTTACGATAAGTATACGCATACCAGTATCAGAGATCTTGTCTACGAAAATCCAAATATTCCATACATAACCATCAAAGCAAAATTGACTTTGTTTAGTACTAAAAATGAAGGAAGGCTAACAGGCATTATCTCAGGGTACAGACCTGATCATGTATTTGAATACAATGATACAGATGCTATACAACAAAGGTTTATCGGTGATATTTGTTTTGATAATGGGCCGGTAGAACCCGGCCAGACAAAAAAAGTATGGGTACGTTTCTTACTCAATCAACCTATAGAACCATACCTGACCATAGGCAGGAAATGGTGGATACTGGAGGATTCTGTCGCAATCGGTATACTTGAATATATTGCATAAATATAGCCTGCAAAATGCATACATTAAGATAATTGTACCTTTGCTAAAACACCATAATCATGCACGAAAAAAATATCGAACGCGTCTATAAAATGTCTTTTGCTGGGGTATACCCGCATTATATTGCCAAAGTGGAGCGTAAAGGCAAAACCAAAGCTGAGCTGGATCAGATCATTTTCTGGCTGACGGGTTATGATGCTAAAGGATTGCAGCAGGTACTGGACCATAAAATCAATATGGAAGCTTTCTTTGCAGAAGCGCCGCAGATGAATCCGAATGCGGTGAAGATCACCGGTATGATCTGTGGTTACCGTGTAGAAGAAATTGAAGAGCCGCTCATACGCAAGGTCCGTTACCTGGATAAGCTGGTCGATGAACTGGCCAAAGGTAAAGCCATGGAGAAGATCTTAAGATCGTAAATAGTGTAACATAATATAAACTACAGGGCCGGATAAATCATCCGGCCCTATTGTTTATACGCCTTGGCACTTCTTCTCTTTGGCATCAATTTGGTAACTGCAAATCAGGCCGGAACGGAAGCTTACTTATCGAAAAAAAAGTGTATGCTTGTTACATTGTGTAATTCAAAAAAATAGAAAAACATAATTGTATCACCACCAGGTGATACGAACATTTATTAACTTTACTTGATCCTATTATTCATTCCTATCTGATTATACATGAAAACATCCATGCTTGCTACCCTCATTTGTTTATCTGCTCCTGCATTTGCACAGGAATCACTACCAGTGATCAGGGCGACATCCGCCAAAGCGGCGATCTATATGCAGGACCGTCCCGGCAGGCGATGGAATATTGAACCAGCTCAAAAACTGGATGTGTTTGAAACACCCAAGATGGCAACACAAGAGCAGATCCGTTTTAAAACAGACAGTGATTCTATTGTCTTTACCCTGAAACCCGGTACCCATAAGGACTTTGTCGTGCTACTGAATGATAAAGATTCCTGCCTGACCCGCATACAAAGCCCTGCCCTCCTGGATTTCAGCCAGCAGTACCCTGCCCTGCATGATACCATTCCGATGTATATCAACGAATACAATACCATGTATATCGCGGCGGTATTGAACGGGACCGATACGCTCTGGCTCAATTTCGACACGGGTTCCAGTGATATTACACTTAAAGAAGAAACCATTGCAAAACTAAAAACGCCTTTGGACCTATACCGCAAGCCTTATGATCTGCGGATCGGTACGCGGCATTATACCAGCCCGGTATTTGACACAAAGCTATCAGGACATGGTACAGAAGGACGTTTCGGCTGGAATCTCTTTGACGGTTATGTGGTGGAACTGAACTACGATAAGGGTATTATGGTGGTGCACGGACAACTGCCCAAAGCAATAGCGGCGGACAAAAAATACACCCGGCTGCCCATGCATTATATAGATAATATATTTCTGGTCCGAAGCAGCCTGCAACAGGGCAAGACAAAGCTGCCTTTCTGGTTTCTCTACGACAGCGGATATCAGCGTACGGCTATGCTGGATAATGATCTGCTGAAAGAGACTCAATTTCCTGCAGCGCAGATGAAGGAACTGAACAGGGTAATAATGAGAGACGGACGGAACAAGGAGATCCCGGTTATTACGGCAAACCTTGAACAGTTGCACCTGGGTAATTATACACTGAAAAAAGTGCCGGTACAGGTACAAACGGCGAATAAGCCTTTGGCAGGACTGAACATTCACATCCTGGGCAATGAGGTACTCAAGCGTTTTAATACCGTTCTGGACTTTCAGCACAATGTAGTGTACATGAAGCCTGGCCGGTATTTCAACGATCCGTATATCGTACAGAAACCGGGTAAGTCTTAAGTCGCTCAAGAAGCAATATTGGTACACATTAAAGCTCTATTTCTTTTGAAATCATGGATGGGCTTACTTTTTACTTAAAGCTGCCTGCCGGAACATGCAGCGGACCCCAATGGTGATGGTATACCGTTTTTGTCGCCTGTGGGCGATTTTTTGGAATAGTTGAAGTACTTTTCTTGTGTGCGAACAAATGTATTTCCTGCCTAATCAGAGTGTTATATAAGCCGAGGCTTATAGCAGCGCAAAAGCGCGCCAACACTATATATGAAAGTCATATAATTAATTTGGACCTTATGATATTTTGTCTTTATTTCGCCCCACAATAAAGGATTTTGCATTTAAATGCAATGTCTTTATTAAGCTGTTTCATGTTTGAGATTTAATTGATGTATAAACAATTTGTTTATGCATTGAAATTTATTTCTAAAATCAATAAAACACCTCAATATGAAACACACTTTACACACCCTGCTCCTTGGAGCAGCGGTTGCAGGTTCTGTGCTGCAGGCCTCCGGGCAGCAGCTATTTACAGACAAAGGAACCCTCCCGCTCCAATCCCGATCCGCTACACAGTTTTCAACTATGCGTACCATAGATTTCGGTACCAAAGAAAAGCATTATGTACTCTTGTCCTTCGATCATATACTATCTGTCGAAGAGCGCAGCCGTATAGAGGCCACAGGTGTGCAGTTGAAAGACTGGTACCCTGGTAATAGCTATATCGCCCAGATCGGCAATCTGTCGCAAAACCTCGATCAGCTACAGACGCTGGCAGGTAAGCGCTTGATTCCCCTGACAGGTGTGAACGATCTGCCCCCTGCCGTAAAGATCAGTACAGAATTAGAACAGCTCCAAGACTTAGACGCAGCGCAGCTTATGATCTCTGTATATGACAAAACAGATATCTCTTCGCTGCAACAATACCTCGAGACAACAGGCCTGAAATATACACGGGAAGCCTATTGTGGTGACAATACCCTTGTGTTGAGCGGCCTCAGTCAGGAACAAGTACAATCTATAGCCCGGCTTTCCTTTGTCGCGTCTGTTGAAATATATGCAGGTGAACCCCAGGAGCAATTGACAGGTGGGATGTTTGCCAACCAGGTATTTGCGGCCAATTATCAATATAATCTTGGTGCAGCCGGTAATGGTGTCTATTTTGGTAATTATGAAACCTTCGGGGAAGACACTGTATACGATTTAAATATGAGGGGACGGCAGCATCCGCAATATTTCGGAACGGCTGTAAATGCACATGGTACAACCATTGCAGCAATTGTAGGTACTGCCAATAATTACGATGAGTTTGATGACCGCGGTTCGGCTCCGGGCATTACCTCCTTGTATGTAGGCTGGTACAATACCGTAGAAGATTATTATCTGAATCATAATATCAAACCTATGGTGAGTAATCACTCTGTAGGTTGGTTTTCTGGTAGCCAATCACTTATTACCTATGACAATGCTGCCCGCGATTTAGATAGGATAACCCGCAGCCTGGGCGGCTATCTGCATACCTATGCTGCCGGGAATGTCGGTGGCTCAGGGCCTTATCACGGTTATCCTGCAGGCTGGGCCAATATGTGTGGTGGCATTCTGATGAATAAAAACAATTTTACGGTACACTCTTCCGCAAAGCCGGGTGAGCATTGCGATTGGACCAGTAAAGGCCCGACAGGAGACGGCCGTCTGAAGCCGGATATATGCGCAGAAGGCATGAATGGCAGCTCGTTTGCAGCTCCCGGTATAGCGGGGTTTGCAGCCATATTGTATGAAGTGTATAATACAACATACGGCACAACCGTGCCGCGCAGCGATGTGGTTAAAGCCGTAATGCTGAATACGGCCTACGATATAGATAAGAAAGGGATAGACTTTAAAACCGGCTTTGGTACCATGAATCCTTTACGGGCAAAAAGAGCTATAGAGCAACAGCACCTGATGACGGGCTCCATGCCACAAGGATCTGGTGGTGCTGCTCAATATACGATTGCCGTACCGGCAGGCACCAGCGAGGCCAAGTTTATGCTGTACTGGCACGATTACCAGGGCGCTGTAGGCGCGGTAAAAGCATTGGTCAATGACCTGGATGTTTTTGTGATCAGTCCTGTGGGTGATACCCTGCGCCCCTGGGTACTGAACCCGACCCCTGCTACCGTTTACGATTTGCCACAAAGGAAAATAGATACCCTGAATAATGTAGAACAGGTAACTATTGATAATCCGCTTGCGGGTAATTATACGGTTTATGTTAAGGGTAAGTCAGTGCCTCAGGGACCTCAGCCTTATGCACTGACCTACGATATGGTTCCGTACCAGATCGAGATTACCAGTCCGGTTGCAGCGTACCGTATGCCTAAGGGTAATGGACTCATGATGACCTGGAATATCAGTAACCAGCAGGCTGGTACAGCCGATAGCCTGGAGGTGTACCTGCAGCGCAGCAGTGCCGAGTCATTTACCCAACTTGCCACTCTGGATTATAATAAACGATATTACGAGTATGCCGTACCTGCCTCTTTCCCGAATAGTGCCACAGCGCGTATCGTTGTCAAACAGCGCAATACCGGTCTGGTAGATACCAGTGATTATTTTCATGTAATGGTTACACCAACTAATCTCTCTCTGACCCGCATCTGTACCGATACCATAGGCCTGCGCTGGGATACGGTGGCCGCTAATGCAGGAGGTAAATATATTATCTACAGGCTTGGAAATAAATATATGGAACCGGTAGATAGTGTACAGCATCCGGCAAATAAAGCATTACTGTCTGCCGCTACTATTTTGGGAGCAGGACAGCAATGGAATGGAACACAGTATTTTGCTGTGGCAGCAAGGCATAGCAGCGGTGCACTTAGTGTACGCACCTTACCGATCAGTACTACACCTACCGATCCGATCAACAGTGGCAGTACCCCAGCGGTATCTACCCTCTGTTATGAAGATACAGTGAAATGGGGCATTGGTAATTTACAATACGATAGTGTACGTTGGTATAATGCCGCCAACAATGCCCAGGTATCAACGGCAGTACAGTTGTCGCGGACGTTTGCAGATACCGGTAACTTTTATTTCCGCACTTTCCTGAATGGATGTATCTATACCAGCCCTACCTATACCATAAAGCGCGGAGAGGCCAATATTGCGGACACGGCACTTTGGGGTAACTTTAAATGGCTTGTTTCTGCCTATAGCGGAGGAAATACAAGTAGTAATCCATTCTATGGGGCGAATCCCAAATATTATGGACAGTTCAGTACCGACAGCCTGGGCTTTAACAGTAATGACTATTATGCCTGGTACGGCACTGGGCCACATAATGCGCCCGGTTACCATGGCTGTGCATTTTCAACCGCATCTGCTGTTACAACAGTATATAAGCGAAAAGGATTTACGCGAGGCATCTACCAGATCAACCTCTTGAGGGCAGCCGGCAAATTGAAAATAACTATTAATAATGGCACAACTACGCAGTATGTAAGTCCTAATAATGCATTTACCATAAATAATATCTGGACTGGTATCCTGGATACTAATAGCACGATCAGAGTAGAGGCCTATGCCGAACATAATAATATTCAGATTGTACTTTTGCCCATCCCTTTACCTGCAAGCCTGAATCATTTTGATGCAAAAGCCATTTCTAATAATCGTGTTCAGCTTGATTTTATCATGAATTCAACTGCTCCGGATATTACATTGTATGCCAGCCAGGGAACGGATGCACGGCATTTTGATCGCACAGTCTCTTCTGTAAAATTATCTGAGGGTACAAATACATATCAGATCATAGATGATTATCCTTCAAATGGTATGAATTATTACCGTTTGTACTGGAAGAATAATGAAGGGGATATTAAATACAGCCCTGTACTGAATGTGAAGATTAAAGAAGACGCAGAAGGAATCAGCGTTTTCCCTACAATAACGAAAGATGGCCAGGTTACTATTCAACTGCATAGCGGTTGGGAAGAGACAGAATGTAAGGTGCTGAATATATTAGGACAGCAGGTAGCGGCAGTAATTACCGGAACGAAAGAGCGTAAAGAAATTTCTTTGAAATCTTTACCACCGGGAACTTACTTGCTAACCTTCAAAGATCATGAACGTCAGCTCGTATACAAAGTTGTTTATCAACCTTAACATAAGCGTATGGTATAAAAAGATGAGGAGTCAAAGTAGAAACTTTGACTCCTTTTTCATTTACTCCTCTGATAACTTATGGTTAGCCGCCATAAAATATTTTGTTACTATCACACAGCTCTGTTTTGATCTGTAAAGAAGAATAGTTTATACTTCAATGAAACACACTCTTATATAAATCTGTAAAGTTTATTTAACCGCTTACACATTAGTATATGCCAAAGCCGTGCCACAATTTATTATTATTGAAAATCATTAATTTATGAAGTGTAAAACTGTTTATGTGTTCCGTTTTCGGGAATCCTGGTCTTTGCTTTGGAAAATGATCCATATGTAAAAAACTAATGGAGTATCCGGTCCGGTTTTAGGAAACCAGTATAGTTCCCTACTGGCGTATTCTTGTTACCTGTTCCTGTTAAGGTAATTTTATTTCTTTTGTAAGCAAACGTTAATCCTGCTCCATTTTGCTGATTAGCAAACAAAAAGCAATAATTTTAATAAAAATTCATTATCCACCTTTCAAAAATGAGTACTATGAACGTAAAACCAAAACACATCGCTACCTTCCTCTTAGGTGTAGCAGCAGGTGCTGCGGCATTGAAGTATGCGACCATGAGTGAAGAAGATAAAGAAAAGCTGACCGATAATCTGAAGAATAAGGCAAACAAGATTAAAGATGATGCAGAGACTTCTTTTGATAAGGCCAAAGAGTATTTTGCAGAGCTGAGTACCAAAGGTACCGATGCGCTGAAGGAATACTGGGCCGAGGCAGAGACCTATATCAAGGATCTGATCAATAAAAAAGAGAAAGCCGCTGATATTGCTGCTGATGCCGTTAAGGACATGAAAAATACTGCTAAAAATGCCGGAAATGATATTAAGGGTGCTATGCAGTCTTAATATCAGATAATGGTTTTGTAGAAAAGGATAGCCTGGCTATCCTTTTTTTATTGCCCTGTTTTCTTGCAGAACAGGATATTTGTGATTAGCTTTGCAGCGCAAGATCCTTCGGGATCGACCACGGGGTGCCTTACTATCAGGCTGAGATCATACTCGTAGAACCTGGACCAGGTAATGCTGGTTAGGAATGGGAAGTACTAAAGTTTTCGCTGACATACTTACTCATTACACAGGACAGGATACTGTACCGTGCCCCCGTATGCATACGTCAATAATTGTAATTGTGTAATAGATATGAAGAAACAAGCCTCAATTCTTGTGGCAGGCCTGGCCTGCACTACTGCTGTACAGGCACAGCAGGACACTACCCGTAACCGGGAGCTGACTCCTGTAGAGGTAATTGCCCTGAGGGCCAGTACCAAAGCACCATTTGCCGCCACTACCCTCAACCGCCAGGACATTGCCAAAGGTAATGATGGCCGTGATGTAATCAATCTCCTGGACCAGACACCTTCTGTACTGATCAATTCCGATGCCGGTAACGGGCTTGGTTATACCGATATACGGGTGCGTGGTACGGATGGGCAAAGAATCAATTTTACCATTAACGGTATACCGGTGAACGATGCGGAATCGCAGGGTTCGTTTATGGTGAATATACCTGATCTCATTTCCTCTGCCGGAAGTATACAGATACAGCGCGGTGTGGGCTCCAGTACTAATGGTAGCGGTGCTTTCGGTGGTACGGTTAATATCAGTAATATGGATCAGCAGAATCTGGCATCGGCCCGCGCGATCAATACGGTAGGCTCATTCAATACTTTAAGACATACACTGATGGCCGGAAGCGGTCGCCTTAAAGGTGGCTTTAATATAGATGTGCGCCTGTCCAAACTCTCCAGCGATGGTTATGTCGACCGCAGTGCATCTGATCTGAAATCGGCACAGTTACTGGCCGGATGGACCAGTCGCAATGAGCGTACCAATATTAAGTTCAATCTCTTTACCGGTAAGGAAAAGACCGGTCAGTCCTGGAATGGTGTACCACAGGATTCTTTATCAACCAATCGTACATATAATGAGCTGGGCCTGAAGGATGACGGTACATATTACAACAACCAGACCGATAATTACCAGCAGGATTTCTATCAGTTATTCTTCAACCATAAGTTCAATAATTCCCTGAAACTGAATGCTGGTCTGTACCTGACCCGCGGCCGAGGATATTACAATGAGTATCGTATGGGAGAAAGCTATAGTACTTATGGCTTACCAGACAGGATTGTGGGTTCCGATACACTGACCGAAACATCCCTGACCCGCCAGTTATGGCTGGACAACTACAACTATGGTGCGGTGGCTTCCCTGATGTATACCAGGGGCAGAACGCAGCTGGTACTGGGTGGTGCTTTATCGCAATATGATGCCAGGCACTATGGTTATGTAACCTGGGCAAAGGAAGGTGGTGTACCGGCCGATTACCGCTGGTATAATCTTACCGCACATAAAACAGATGCTAATATCTATGGCAAGCTGGAACAGCAGCTGGCTGCTCATCTGTACGGATATGCTGACCTGCAGCTGAGATCGGTGCAATACAAGATCAATGGCTTCCGCAAAAACCCGGGTGTATCTACCGACGAGCAATACCTGTTCTTTAACCCGAAGTTTGGTCTGAGCTATATCAAGGGTGCACATAAAGTATTTGGTTCTTATGCGATGGCTAATAAAGAGCCTAATCGTGATGATTTTGAAGCTGGTGTAAACCAGATTCCTAAGCCGGAGCAGCTGAATGATATTGAACTGGGCTACCAGTACAACAATGGCCGTACCAGCCTGGGTGCACAGCTGTATTATATGCTGTATAAAGACCAACTGGTGGCTACCGGTAAGATCAATGATGTAGGCGCTTATACCCGCAGCAATGTAGGTCAGAGCTATCGCCGTGGTCTGGAGCTGTTCGGTTCTTCGCAAGTAGCTCCGTGGCTGAACGTACAGGCTAACCTGACTTTGTCTCAGAACAAGATCAAATCATTTACCGAATATATTGATGACTATGATAACGGCGGGCAACTGGAAGTGCAGCACAGCAATACAGACATTGCCCTGTCGCCTAATACCATAGCGGGTGCTACCCTATCCTTCTGTCCGTTTGAGATGGATATAGATCAGAACTTCACCATAGACCTGATCGGTAAGTATGTAGGCCGTCAGTACCTAGATAATACATCTAATACTGCACGCAGCATTGACCCTTACGCACTGGCTAATGTACGCCTGAACTATTCGATCTGCAACCGCTGGGTCAAAGAAGCAGGCATCAGCCTTTCTGTAAATAATATCCTGGACAAGAAATATGAATCTAAGGGTTATACCTTCAGCTACCTGTATGGTGGTATGCAAACATTTAATTACTACTTCCCTCAGGCAGGCCGTAATTACTTGCTGACCCTGACTTTAGGATTCTAGTTGAAACGTATTACATGTCGGTCGGTCGCAAACCAGAACGCTGCGCTCAGACTGTGGTTTGCAACTAATCGACCGAGCCAATGATTTTATTAACGCCGGATTTATAAGGCCGTTATTAAGCGATCCGTACGGTACGGATCGCTTATTGTTTTCATCACAGCGATAGCCATTTTGGAGTGGAGCTGCGATCGTTGAGCACCGAACGGATCACACGTTAAGCTCAGACGATCAATGCACGCAACGGTACAAAATGGCGGTGCTATGCAATCGCCTTGATGAAAACAAAGGCATTTTTGGTCCTTTTGTTGCCGGACAAAAGGACGGACAAGATAGGTTACTACATGCGGATGGCCCTAATATATAAACAGACAAGGCTCCGGAATTTCCGGAGCCTTGTCTGTTTATATATTAATTATGATTACTATTCTGCAACCGGTGCATTGGATTGTTTCAGGTAGTGCAATGTATTACTATTGCCCGGTCTGAAAATTTCTCTGGCTACTTCTTTTACCTCAGCAGCAGTTACCAGTGCATACTTCGTCATTTCGGTGTTCATCATATCGGCATCGCCCAGCAGTTCATAAAACGCCAGGTTATTGGCACGGGCCAGCAGGTTCATATCTTCGAAAGCAACCATAGATTCCAGTCTGTTGATGGATTTATGCAGTTCTTCTTCCGTAATACCTTTGTCCTGTAATGTTTTCAGGGCAGCATCCACAGCCGCTTCTGCATCTTCAATAGCCACACCCTCTACCAGCTTACCTTCTACCACGATAATACCCGGATCTATACTGCCGGTATGATAACAGCTGATGTTGCTGAACAGGCGTTGTTCCTTAACCAGCTCCTGGTACATACGGGACGATTGTCCGCTGCCCATCACTTCTGTAATAATATCTGCCGCATGGTATTGATTGTCTAAACGGTTACCGATATGCCAGGTTTTGTACAGTGCATTCAGGGGTACGTCTGCCGTAATGGTTTTTCTGCGATCTTCGGTTTGTACTGGTTCTGCAGGCAATTGACGGGTATATTTCTCTCCTGAAGGGATATTGCCAAACCACTTTTCTACCAGTACTTTTATGGCTTCGGTCTCTACATCTCCCGCTACACACAAGATCGCATTTAAAGGATTGTAATGCTTTTTGAAGAAAGCCTTTACATCTTCCAGCTGTGCCTCTTCTATATGGCTGAGTTCCTTACCGATGGTCATCCATTTATAAGGATGGGTAGTATAGGTCAGCTCACGTACATGCTTCCAGGCATCACCATAAGGCTTGTTGATATAGTGTTCTTTAAACTCTTCGCACACCACCTTACGCTGCACTTCCAGGCTCTTTTCACTAAACGCCAGGGAAAGCATACGATCACTCTCCAGCCACAAAGCCGTTTCGATATTCTCTTTGGGTAATTGAATGTAGTAATTGGTGAAGTCGTTTGTCGTATAGGCATTATTCTCCCCACCGGCCATCTGCAATGGCTCATCATATTCAGGAATGTTGACAGAACCGCCAAACATCAGGTGTTCAAATAAGTGTGCAAATCCTGTTCTGTGCTCCTCTTCATCACGTGCGCCCACATCATACAGTACATTTACGGCCACCATAGGGGTGGTTTCGTCTTTATGCACGATCACGCGAAGACCGTTGGCTAAAGTAAATTTATCGAATTGAATCATAATTGTTTTTTTGAAATTAGTGTTACTCCCACTTAAAGAGCTTGGCTGCAAGGCCATACCCGATCACGCCCCAGATCAGCAGCACCAGGATCTCCCACTTCACCTGCCAGAGGCTGGCCCCGTCAAAAGCGATGGCCCGCAGTGCATTGTTGTAATAAGTTAGCGGCATCAGTTTCGCAAAGAACTGCAGCCATTTGGGTAAAGCATCTATAGAGAAGAATGTACCTGCCAGTAAGAACTGCGGCAGGGTAAAGATATTGGCTAATGGTGGAATAGTCGCATCGCTTTTGGCAATACCGCTGATCACAAATCCAAAGCTCATGAATACCAGCAGGGCAATAGCCGAAACCACCAGCATCGAAAATACGGTACTTGCCCCGTTGACCAGGGTGTAATCAAAGAAATATTTACCGATCAGGATGATGAGTAATGCACCCAATAACTGGAAGATCAGCCGCGCTACCCCTTCGCTCAGCAGCATATTACTGCGTCGGATAGGTGTGGCGAAGAAGCGCTTCAGTACCAGCATCTGGCGTAAATGGAAAAATACGAATGCTGTGCCGAATACACTGGCTGCCAGTAAAGAGAAGCCCAATTGTCCGGGCAATATAAAGTCTATAGTTTTGAACTGGCGGGACTGGATAATGGTTTTGTTTACCGCAACAATTTCCGCCGAACGATGGTGCAGTAAGGAGTCTTCATCCAGCATCGATTGATTAATAATGGCCTGCAGCTGTTCTGCATTGGCCATCTTCGCTACATTGGAATGAATATCTACGATATACCTGCCGTTTTGCTTTGTGTCTTTGCGGATATTTAATACCGTAGCCAGCGCGCCTTTTTGTAATTGTGCATTCAGCTCGGCAGTGTCTTTGATGTCCCGGTTGAATTTTACAATCGGGTTATGACTCAGCTCCCTGTATATAGGATTTAAAGTATCACTATTGGGGTCCAGCGCCACGCTGATGCTGTTCCTGCTGCCTCCCATGAATCCGAATACCAGGATAAAGACCAGTGGGAATGCCAGGCTGAATACCACCGATGAGGGGCTCTTCAGCATTGACTTAATAGAGGCTTTGGTTAAAGCCAGGAATGCCCGGAACTGGCTGTATGGTTTTGGTGCTGGAGGTACACTCATGAAAAAATTACTTGCTTTTTTTGTATTCGTCGATCACACGGTTGTATAAGGCTTCATATTGAGGAACTACTTTGTCAATGGTGAAGCTGTGAGCACGATTATACGCATTTTCTTTCATTTTGCTCAGTAAATCTTCATTGCCCAGCAATTTAATGCCCCAGTCTGCCATATCATCTACATCACCAACATCGCTCAGGTACCCTGTTTCGCCATGAGTATTGATCTCTGGCAAGCCGCCTGCATTGCTGGAAATAACCGGTATACCACAGGCCATAGCTTCCAGTGCGGCAAGCCCGAAACTCTCGTACGCTGATGGCAGCAGGAAGAGGTCCGTTACACTGAATATCTCTTCGACCTGCTCCTGTTTACCCAGGAAGCGAACGTCTGTCTGCAGGTTACAGAACTGTTTTACCAGTTCCTCTGCCTCGATACGCTCCGGTCCGTCACCGATCATCAGTAATTTACTGGGTACCTCTTTACGGATTTTTTCAAAGATCTTGATCACATCATCTACCCTTTTTACCTTACGGAAGTTAGAGACATGGGCAATGATCTTCTCTCCGTTCGGAGCAATCATTTTTTTGAAATGAGATTTATCTTTTCGCTGGAAGCGGTCCACATCAACGAAGTTGTAGATCACATCAATCTCCTTCTCAATATCGAAGTAAGCCAGTGTTTCTTCTTTCAGGTTGTTAGATACAGCTGTAATCGCAGAAGACTGGTTCATGGAGAAGGTTACTACAGGCGCATAGGTCTTGTCGCGGCCTACGAGGGTAATGTCTGTACCATGCAGTGTGGTGATGTACGGTAAACCTTTACCACCTTTCTTCAGGATCTGCTGGGCAAAGTATGCTGCAGAGGCATGTGGAATGGCATAGTGTACATGCAGTACATCCAGGTCATAGTTATTTACTACACTTACCAGGGTGCTCACCAGTGCTGTCTCATACGGCGGAAAGTCAAACAACGGGTACACCGGTACGCTGACTTCGTGGAAAAAGATATTCGGTCTGAAACTATTGATCAGCCTAACCGGCTGCTGATAAGTAATAAAGTGTACATCGTGGCCTTTGTCGGCCAATGCTATACCCAATTCTGTCGCCAACACACCACTCCCTCCAAACGTAGGATAGCACACAATACCTATTTTCATAAAGAAAGATAAAAGATAACAATATTGTTTTGCCCCGCAAAGATATAAAAAAAGGTTGCTCATATAAAGCAACCTTTATCACAATAATTTATAGGAACATTAGTTTCCTAATACTTTGATATCATCAACCTCAAAAGTACCTGTTGCCCCGCTGGAACTACCGGTATATTTAAAGCCGATATATACCTGCTGACCTGCAAAAGATGCTGGAATGCTCACATTGATATCTTTCCATGCCCAGTTGGCCTGTCCGGATACGGTAATCGCATCCAGCTCTGTCCATGAAGAAGCAGCCGGGTTACCATTATAACTTGTCGTTACATATGCTTTAAGTGTTGCCGCATCAGGGAAACCATAAGTAGATCTCAGGGATAAAGCATACGTGCTGTACCCGCTTAAATTTACAGCAGGGGTGATCAGCCATGACTTTACATCAGACTGTCCCGATTGGTACGCTGTAATCTTAGCGTAAGGATTAGAACCGCCATATACATATTGCATAGTTCCCGCTTCAGCTACATTAGACCAGCCGGTTAAGCTTACGATCGCATTGGCCGCGCCACCGGTAAAGTCTTCACTGAATAAGGTTACCCCATTAGCCGATCCGCATCTCGCACCAGAGAAGCGTACGTCAGTTGTATCTCTGATGAATAACTGCGGTGTGCTGCGGCTACCGGAAACGAATTTGGTATACAGACCCACAATTACACCACTACCTGTCGGAGTCGTCACTGGTTGAAAACGGGAGTAGTTACTTGTTCTTAATACAATACCGGTACCAGAAGCACCACAACCTTCCAGGTCTCTATTGGTTGTTCCGCTTGGTGCAGCATAAGGCTGACCAGGATTGGTAAACTGTGTATTTCTGATGGCTACAAGCGTATTCAGACGGGCACCGTTTGCTTCAGCATTAGCCAGCTCATCATAAGAGAAGGTATCGACCTTGATCGGGTTCGGATAATTAGCCTTTACGATAAAGTTATCGGCCATTGCAAATGGAATAGCTACTATAGATTGTCTTTCATCCAGACCATAACCCAGTTGAATCATACCGCCATAAGTACCCATGGTAAGGCCCTTACATTTAATATATACTTTACGGCCTACAGGATAGTCATTGTAGATATTATTCTGATCCAGGTTGATTTCCAGTCCGCCGGTTTCATCCTGAATAACGAATTTTTTATAATAGTTACCACTGCGGTCATCCATAACAACAATACCAGATACCACAACATCTTCCGTAATAGCAGTACCAATCGGCATGGCTAATACTTGTGCAATAGTATGGGTAACAGGAATCTTAGGATCATTTCCTGTATTGTCGATAGGTTCGTCATGTCCTTTTTTAACGCAGGCGTTAAAGGTTAATGTGGATGCAGCGAGCGTACCACAGAGCAACAGTAGAGATAATTTTTTCATATTATAATTGAACTGAATCGCAAAATTAGACCAATATTTAAATTATGATTCACTTGAGCAGGGAAACAACAATTTATTAATATACAGGCACTTATATCCTTAACGATAAGATAATATGCTTACTGTTGCCGATGTATGTATGATGTAATATGTTAATGTGATTTTTCGGCCTTCTGAAAATAAAAATATCCGGTATACTACCGGATATTTTTATTTTTTACTGAACAATATTTGTTGGTGTTTCCGTTCTTGGCTGATCATCTATAAACTGATCTTCCTTGGTTTTTTTGGAGTGGCCTGAGCGGAATTTATAGCTGAGGGAGAGTCCGAATCTCCTGGTGTCATACTTGCTGTAGTAGCTTACACCGGAGCCCATATCCTGTAGTGCATTCCGGTTGGTATTGAACAGGTCATACACAAATACTGAGGCCGAGAGATTATTGTTCCAGAAACGGCGCGACAGGTTCAGGTCAAACTGGTTATTCAATGGCTGCTGTATCATGAAGTAATAATGATTACCGCCTTTCGATGAGGAATAATACTGTGCCATCAGTTTTACTTTCAATGGCAGTACCAGCTGTGTAGTGAGGTGTAGGTTCCAGATCGATTTGGAGGTAATGCCTTCAATATTGAAACGATTGTTTCCGGCCTGGGCATACAGAAAATTCATTTCATCTGGGTTAAAGTTGAATTGCAATGTCTGCTTCAGCCCTTTGGTGAAGATCATGAACGGAACAGGAATACCGATATTGAAATTATAATGCATCAGCTCCGGCACATTCACCATAACATTATTTACTGTGCCATTAACGTCAACCAACCTGTCAGTGATGAAGTTGCGGGCATGTCTTATATTATAGGACACGAAAAAGTAATTGAATGCACTCAGCTTCACTTCATAGTTGTCAGAAAGTGTAGGCGCCAATCCCGGATTACCACCAAAGGATAAATTAGGGTTTACATAATTGACATTGTTCGGGTTCAGTGCTGCCAGGTTAGGTAAGGTAATCTTACTGTTATAATTCATGTTGAGGTGTATCCCCTTCATGATATTATACTGTAGCGTAGCATTGGGGTAATACCGCAGCTTATTGTAGGACGGTACCTTGTCTGTGATGAAAGCACCGGATATATCGTATTTTTCCAGGCGATTGCCCAGGATGAAATCCCATTTATGGTAAGAGCCTTTCAGTTCCAGGTATGCAGCCAGTGTATTTCTCTGGTATTTAAAATTCCTGATCTCGAAGCTGTTGGTTCTGAAATCGACACCTTCCATCAGCAATCCTCCATTAATGCTGGACTCGCGCAGGCCACCGATTGTAAGACTCTGACTATAGTCGATCTTGGCGAGCAGTATTTCGCTTATGTTTTCATTGTCGAGCAATGCCGGAGTGTTCTGCTGTTTAGACTCCAGGTTATTGAGGTTACGGTTGGTGTTATAGCTGAGGTTGACATCCAGGGTCTGACCGGGCTGCTTAAATCTTTTCTGATAGGTCGCGGCAAGGTCATGGTTATTCCTGTTGGCCAGGCCATTGTCGTCTGACTGGAAACCGGTACTGAAGGAGTATATAGATGACTTGTCCCGGTTATGACTCAGCCTGTAGTTCAGGATAAGGCGGTCTCTTTTGAAATAATATTTCAGGCCGGCATTCAGGAACGTGTAATTGAGTGTGCGGTCAACATTATTCGTTGAATAAGTGTTTTGCTCTTTAAAGAAACGGCTGTTTTGCGTTTGCTCAATATGGTTCTGCCCGATCTGCAATTGCAGTCCTACATTTTTTATCCTTGAATTGAGGGAAAGGTTATTGTTAAATCTCAGGTTTTTACTGTCTGGTGCATAACTGATGCCATTGCCATAGGTAGCCGAGAAATAGTCCATAGAATTATTGGACGTAATAATATTAACGATGGCTCCCCCACCTGTAGCCGGAAATTCGGCCCCGGGCTGGGTAATTACCTCTACCCGGTCTACCGAGTTACCTGGCATTCCTTCCAGGTAATTGTTCAGGTCGCCGGAGGAGAGATTCACCGGTCTGCCATCAACATACACCGTTAGTTGTTTACCCTGGTATACCACGCCTGTCACATCAGAAACCAGTAATCCGGGTAGTTTTTTCAAGCCTTCCAGAGTAGATCCGTTCGTCAGGAAATCATGTCCGGCAAAGTTGAAGATGGTCCGGTCAGCTTTTACTATAGCAAGGCTGCGACGGCTCTCAACTACCACTTCTTTCATGTTCTGGCCTTTGATCATCTGGCTGGTATCTGCGGTAGAGGCAATCGTATCATTATTCTGGGCATATCCAGTCACAAAGAATAAGCTGGCGGCACTGGTAGTCAGTATTACTTTATAATTCATGTAAGGTTTTATTTTAAGATCACTAAGCGTTCGGTATTGATGTCTGCATTATTGTCTGAATTGTGTACTCTGGTCGTTCCCTCCAGCAGGATATCGCCGTTACCATTCAAAGTTGTATTGATGGTCTGCGCTTCAATCTGGTTGAAGGTTATATCTCCGTTTCCGCTCAGGGTCATGGTACAGGTGCCGACTTTTGTTTTGTAAGGACTTGAAATGTCCCCATTGCCATTCAGACTTATGGCAAGCTCGCTGAGGTCAAAGCTGTCGGCCAGGATAATGTCGCCGTTTCTTAATAACTCCAGGTTTAAGCTGGTCGTTTTTTTAGGCACACGAAACTCTATACGCGGGTATTGATCCTTCTCTGCTGTGGCTTTTGATGATCCCTTTCCCGGCTCCTGGTACAGGTATACTTCAGAACCGGTTCTGGATACCTTGTATTTATCCTCATTTAAAATGCGGATGCTTGCAGTATCATCGTCTGTGCGCAATACGGTAATCGTTGCATTGCCTTTAAGGGATAGCTGGTTACTGCTGTATTTAATTTCGTTTACATTGGTCTTGTCATTGCCATTACTGAAAAAGCGGCAGGCACTCAATGATCCGGCAGCGCAGGCCAGCATCAGGTATACAATATAGCGTTTGCTCATTTTATGATTTGAATTTACTGATGATACTATTAATAAGAAAGTATACGAATATCAAAGAGTATATACCTTTGAACAGGGATATATAAGTGATATTATGGAAGTCGATGTCTAATACACCAGACATATTGCGTATAAATATACTCAATACATAAAAGATAAAAATGAAATGTGCAATGCTGTAGAAAAAGTAGAACAGATCAAACTTCACTTCTTTCTTGAATAATTTATAGAGGTACTGATTAGAATTTTCAAAGAGATTGGGCTTGCCAAAGAAATCTGATAGTACCCAGTACCCGTCTGTTTTAATAAACGGAAACAGGGAAAAGAAGATCACAGCAATATTGATATTATACAATACAAACAGGAATTCTTTATGAGCAAAGAAAATAATACTCATGACCAGTGTAAAAAACAGCTGGAAGAAGATACCCGAAAGGTTTACAATGATTCTCTTTTCCTTATTCAATACCCATATACAACTGATATTGGAATACAGTACCGGCAGGATAAAGAAGAGCCCGAAACCAATTTCGCGTGGTGCCAGATTGAATCTCTTGGTGGCTACCGAATGGCCCAGTTCATGAATGATGAGGGTACACAGAAAGATGGGATAAAGGATATAATAGTTTACCCCTGTCACTTTTGTGATATGCCCTTTCAGGTAATAATACATACCAATATACATAGCCACCACAGCCAGCAAGCCAATGATAAACTGCAGCAGGCTGGGTCTGATCAGGAATTTGAGCTTGTCCGATATAATATTGACATAGCGGGCATTCAGTAAAGTGATCTTTAATTTAACCGAACTCTTGTGTTCTGTGCTGATGATGTCATGCACCTCATTATTCAGGTTCTCTACAATAAAAGTAGTCTCTTCGGGACTTAACTGAAATTGATTTCCGATACTGCCGTAATTAATACCCGGATTCTTTTTGACGTACTCTATAAAGCCAAAAGTGAACTCACTGATGAGGAAAAAATTATTATTGAACTCGATAAAATAACGCTCCTCAGACTGGTTATGGTGAAGTTGTACCGCTGCAACATTTTCTGTAAATCGCTCTAGCATGTGCCTATAATTTTATATTTGATCAGGTCTGTTACAAATCCGTTGTGCTCAAACAGCTCCTCTATTTCGTCCAGTTTAAAAGTAAGGTTATTGGTCTCGCAGTACTCGATAATTTCTGTAGTGCGGTCACTGATCTTGAAGAAGGAGAAGTACTCCTGTGCAAAAAGATACTTATTGTCTTTGTCTTTAAGGATGTCATACCGGTCTTTGCAGAAGGTATAGTCCTGCTCCCGGGCTATATGGTCTGTATCACCAGGCAGGGATGGTTTCATGAATTTATATATAGTATGGTACGATTCCCATTGTTCAGGATATTGTACCAGCATTTTTTCAAAGTCTTTCCAGACAGCAGCCATAGAAAACTGTTCTGGCTCAATGTCCTTTAATTCGATATGCCGCTTCCCGTCTTTCCAGTAGCCAAGCCCCTGGGTAATCGGGTATTTCAGTTTGGCGGCGATCTCAAATAAGCTGTTGCGCACCAGCATTGTCTCTTGCAGCAATTCAATTTCTTTTACATTATTACTTTTGTCAATAGCATTCGATCCCGATCCGATATCAATCAGCGAGAATAAAGCTTTGCCGGATTTCATGGCTTCTACAATCTGGCGGAAGCCTGTATACGAATCGGCGTATATAACCGTATTTTCATTAAACTTAAGATCTACCGTTTTAGAGAATTCAATAAAATGCTCAACCCTGTCGCGCGAATGCTGCGAGGCAATGAAAATAACATCTATCTCCATTCTTTTGATCAGGTGGTACAGAATATACAAGAACGGCCCAAAGTGAAAGGAGAAGTACAACCGGTTACCCAACTGGCTGTTGAGGGTAAATACATTCTCAAAATCATGCTCTTTCAGGCAATGTTCGTTATTGAATAACAGGTAGTCCTGATACCGTTCATAAATAGATTCATGATCCTCGCGGAAGAATCGCTTCAGCGTGGCCTTTGTCAGTGCTTCGTTATATAAATTCATACGTGCTGATATTAAGATGGTCGGTATAGTATGGTTAAAACAAGCCAGGGGCCACTTTATACAGTGGCGAACCCTGGCCGGTTTAGTATCTTGGATAAAATCGTTTGCGCTGTTTAGTTGTGGCAGGCCTTCACACTCAGGTTACGACCCGCACCTGTACGGATGCAGCATTGCTGCTATCGGGTACAGTTTATGAAGGAATTTGTAGTGCCATTGTACAGGCACTCCTTCATTGTTTACTACTTCAGGCAGCTTTTCAACTGTTCGAAATTATTCATGATAATAAGTGGTTATTCCGGACTAGCCTTTAGTCGTTGGTGTCGGCTTAACTACTTCTTTAGGGTTACAGCTGGAGTCAGTCCATGAGCAACAGCCGTTGCTGCCTTCTTCTAAAGATTGTGATGGTACCAGTTGCACCATTTCCAGGCGCTCTTCCAGTTTTACTACTTCGAGTTTTTTCTTTAATTGATCGAAACTGTTGTTCATAGTTTTGTTGATTAAGGATTAGGAAAAAAATTACTTAGTGGTTGGTTTTACAACTTCTTTAGGATTGCAGTTAGAATCGGTAAAAGAGCAACAGCCATTGTCACCTTCCAGGGTGGCAGTTGAGGCTACTAATTGTACCATTTCCAGGCGCTCTTCCAGCTTTACTACTTCCAGTTTTTTCTTCAGTTGTTCGAAACTGTTGTTCATAATTGTTATTGTTTAGGGGTTAGGAATAAATACTATTTCGGAGTTGGTTTTACAACTTCTTTAGGGTTACAGCTGGAGTCGGTGAAGGAGCAACAGCCATTATCGCCTGCTTCTAATGTTGCAGAAGGCACCATTTGTACCATTTCCAGGCGTTCTTCCAGCTTTACTACTTCCAGCTTTTTCTTCAGTTGTTCGAAACTGTTCATAATTGATATGTATTTAGGGGTTAGAAAATATCAGGTTGGTTACCGGCAATGCCGGTTTAGCCTATGCTCAGGTAGTTCATTTCATTCTTATTTGCATCCAGCATATTATTGGCATAGAACTGTGCTACAATGCGGTCTGGGAAATTGAACTTCACAGATGGGCAGGCTTGTATACCCTCATGCCATAGTTTAGGACATTGTCCTCCGCATATGGGTAGTATCTTGCATGTAGAGCAAGGCACCTCCCCTTTCAGGATAGTATCGTTCCAGTTGCTGAACGGACGGAAGGTCTCATCGATCAGTTCGTTGGAAGAATGAGTGTACTGTGCAATGCGGTGCTGGTTATTATTATTCTCATACACCGGCACCTGCGATACTTCGGAGCAGTTAAAGAGGTTGCCTTCTGCATCAAACAGTTCCGCATTATCTTTCAGGCTCATGCACACAATATTCTTCTGCTGGCCGGGTACAAATTGTATCGGATAGCCTTTGGCCAGTAATTGCAGCTTCATCTCCAGCTCTATATCTGCAAATTCAGTATCAGAGAGCGAGGTAAAGTGCGCATCATTACCCCAGGAGTGGATCGGAGCCAGGTAGAACTTGGCGTACTTGAATATATTTTCCTGTTCCAGCAGTTCTACCAGTTCAGTAATACTCTCGTAATTGTTCTTGTCTATATTGGAACGAATGATCAGTGTTGGCTTATGCTGTGCAAACCGTTCATCATTTACAATAGATTTGAGGTTGTTGAGGATAATATCGAATGTATGGTTACCCTCCTTAGTATGCCTGCGCTGGTCATGATAGGTTGCCGTACCATCCAGGGTGATCTCAAACTCATCTACCTTATGGTTCAGCAGCAGGTCAAAGAATATCTCCCGTTTCAGGCTAAGCCCGTTAGTAACGATCTTTGCACTATAGTCCAGTTGCTGTTCATTGCATAAATCCTGAAACCGGTTGCTCAGGCTGCGGATAGATTTGATCCCCATCAGCGGCTCACCGCCAAACCAGCAAATACCCAGTGCCTTATACTCCTTCTTAGTAAGGTTATGCACTACCCTGCTCAGGATGGCCTCTTCCTGGAAGAAGCCCATTGTCTTTTTGTTGTGAGACTGGCCGCAGTAACTGCATCCTAACTGGCAGTTCGCAGAGGGCTGTATAGACTGGTATAAGGTATAGCTGTCATTATCGATAGCCTGCTTGTTTACCGTAATGTGTTCCTGCAGTTCGTTTGTTTCCGATAACCGTATGAACTTATCTTCCACCAGCTTATTCAGGATATTTTCCGGTATCTGTTCAAACTGTCCTTCTTCTATCAATCCGCCGATCTGTTGATCCAGGGCATATAGTTTATTGGATAAAGTGGAATAAATGATTTCATATTTTCCGCCGACAAGCACATTTCCTTTAATAAAGTAATAACTCTTTTTATACTGCATCATATTGATTTTTTTCAGGCCTCAGTGATCAGTTTTACGCCTTTCTCTTTATAAATCCGTTAACTAAAGCTAAGGTATATCATAAAAATGTGAAATAAAACAGTACTGTGACAAATAATTCATGAAACAGTGAAAAAATAAAATAATTTATTTTTGGTAATTTATAATAGGATGGTTTTTATTAATTCATTTATTTGAGAAAAAATCTATTTTAATAAAAAAAATGCTGCTATCCTGTCAACTACACCTGAAAACAGCTCTTTTGTCCTATTTCGGAAGCATTATCTATACATCAATGTGCTGATTAAGGGAGTGTGGTAGCCTGCTGCCGCTTATTGTTGGATGTGCTGGGCGGCCTGTTGAAGGTACTTTTTGAATACTTGCAAAAAATACCGAAATTTGCAGCCCAAAGCAATTGGCTAATATTTCAATATAAATTATATGTCTACAAAATCGATCAAATCGGCTTTAATTTCCGTATTCTACAAAGATGGTCTGGCACCGCTGGTGCAGGAACTGCACCGTCAGGGAGTAACCATTTACTCTACTGGTGGTACACAGCAGTTTATTGAAGACCTGAGCATCCCATGTGTTCCGGTAGAAAGCCTGACTACCTACCCTGCTATTCTGGGCGGCCGCGTGAAAACCCTGCACCCTGCAGTATTCGGTGGTATCCTGGGCAGAAGAAGCAATGAGCAGGATCTGGCAGAAATGAAAGAATACAATATCCCGGAGATCGACCTGGTGATTGTAGATCTGTATCCATTTGAAGAGACTTTAAAAAATACTAACGAAGAGCAACTGATCATCGAGAAAATCGATATCGGTGGACCTTCTATGATTCGTGCGGCGGCTAAAAACTTTAAAGACTTAGTAGTACTGGCCGATAAGCATGATTATGCTGTACTGGAAAACATGCTGCGTGAGCAAAATGGTGAAACCAGTCTGGAACAGCGTAAAGCATTTGCTGCCAAAGCATTTGAAGTAGTAATGAACTACGATATTGCGATCAACAACTACTTTAACGGTACTATTTTACAACCGCTGAAACATAAGCAGAGCCTGCGTTACGGTGAGAACCCTCATCAGTCTGCAAGCTTCTACGGTGACCTGAACGAAATCTTCAACCAGGTAAACGGTAAAGAACTGTCTTATAATAACCTGGTTGATGTTGATGCTGCGGTACAACTGATCAGCGATTTCAAAGCGGCTGATGATGCTGTATTTGCGATCATTAAACATACCAACGTATGCGGTGTGGCTGCAAGAACTACGGTAAAAGAAGCCTGGGATGCTGCGCTGGCCGGTGATCCGGAAAGTGCTTTTGGTGGTGTACTGATTACCAATAAAACGGTTGATGTAGCTACGGCTAATGCGATCAACGAGATCTTCTTTGAAGTATTAATGGCACCTTCTTTCGACGAAGAAGCACTGGCGATCCTGAAATCCAAGAAAAACCGTATCCTGCTGGCGATGAACGAGCAAACGGCTTCTTATGTAACCAACTTTAAGTCTATCCTGAATGGTACACTGGTACAGGACGCAGATCAGGGCAACTTCGAGAAATGGGAAGATGTTGGCGGCAGAACGGTTACCGAAGCAGAAAAAGCAGAACTGACGTTTGCAAACATCGTTTGTAAACACCTAAAAAGTAATGCAATCGCATTAGTAAAAGATAAACAACTGATTGGTAAAGGTTGTGGTCAGACCAGCCGTGTAGATGCCCTGCGTCATGCGATTGAAAAAGCCAAACAATTCAAGTTTGACCTGAATGGTGCTGTACTGGCATCTGATGCTTTCTTCCCATTCAATGACTGTGTGGAGATGGCCGATAAAGAAGGTGTTGTAGCCTTTATCCAACCGGGTGGCTCTATCCGCGATAAAGACAGCATTGAATACTGTAAGGAGCATAACCTGGCTATGGTAATGACCGGTCAGAGACACTTCAGACACTAGTCTTTACTGATAATATTTTTGATCATTCTGATTCAGCAACACCAGTTTACCTGGTGTTGTTGTGTTAAAAAAATACCTGTTTTATGCAAACTGCTTTTAATGACTTTTTTGCTGCCCTGGACCAGAGCATGGCTGACGATAGCCTGGTGAAGATCAGCCTGGGTAACTACCGTGGCACAGAGCCGCTGAAGAATATCTATGTAAAAGCAGTGCTGATCAAACAGAAGGCGATGCTGAGTTTTACGTATCGCTATAAGACCAGGGATATTGTAAAGAACTATACGCCGGAGGAGGCCCGTACAGAGCTGAGTACTCATATTGCTACAGATCAGTTTCGTATTGCCACTCTTTTTACCACTGCATTTGATGCCGTTCTGGAGTTTAATAAAAGCAATACACTGACCTTCCGTAAAGGCAAAGCCAGTCTGAATGTGGTGCCTGAGAAATCTCATGACCGTACCAAGCAGCGTAAGCTGGAAGCCAATGGCAAGCAGTACCTGCATGAATTACAGATCACAGACGCAGAAGGAAAGGTATATAAAAGTGCGCAGGATAAATTCCGTCAGATCAATCACTATATAGAAATCTTAAGTACCCTGCTGAAAGAGCTGCCGGCAAAGGATATGCTGCATGTAGCTGATATGGGTGCCGGTAAGGGATACCTGACCTTTGCCTTATATGATTACCTGACCAATACCCTGAAGAAACCTGCAACCGTTACGGGAGTTGAGTATCGACAGGATCTGGTAGCACTGTGTAATAACATTGCCGGTAATGTAGGTTTTGATAAACTGCATTTTGAAGAAGGTACAATAGAAGCATATCAGCCCGAAGAGATCGATGTATTGATTGCCCTGCATGCCTGCGATACAGCCACAGACGATGCTATTGCTAAGGGAATTCATGGTGATGCAGACCTGATCGTAGTTGCACCTTGTTGTCATAAACAGATCCGCCGGGAGATAGAGCAGCATAAGGCAGATAATGACCTGGACTTCCTGCTGAAGCATGGCATCTTTACCGAGCGTCAGTCAGAAATGGTGACGGATGGCATACGTGCACTGATCCTGGAATATTTCGGCTACCATACCAAAGTGTTTGAATTTATATCTGATGCACATACACCTAAAAATGTACTGATCGTAGGTGCTAAAAAAGGCCACCAGGATCCGGCACAGAAACAATTGCTGCTGGATAAAATAAAAAATGCCAAAGCGTACTTTGGCATTCAACAACATTATCTTGAAAAAGTAACGGGTATATAATTAATCCCAGTCTGGTCTTACGGCCGTCAGGAACACTCCTTTGTTGTCTTTCAGGTACAGGAAATGACCTTTGATCTCATAGCTCATTTCGTCTTTTACCCCGTGAGAGAATGCACTTTCCATCTGTGTAATGCCTTCACAGAACATCATAGTGCTGATCACATTGCCGAATTTGATCTTACCCACAGCAGGAATACTGTAATCAAAGCCCATGCCATTGCAGCCGAAGTTGGCCGCACCTCTTGAATCTTCTTTGTTGAAGGTAATATATGCTGCTTTTTTCAGCAGCATAGCATTATCTCCGCCTCTGATTTCTTTCACCATCCATTTTTGTTTCAGCGCTTCTGCATTAGTAATAACACTAGTGTTGGTTTTGTTTTTCTTACCGGCAGCGCAGCTACCCAGCGAAACGGTAGCCATCAGGGCACCGGCGATCAGGAACGAGTATCTCATGTTGTAATAATTTTATGTTTTAAGGACGTTTTAATTAAGATGCGGCAGGAGCTAAAGTTACATATAATACTAGAAGGATTAACCAACGCTTAGTATTTTTTGCCCTTTTCATAAGCGTAAGGCTGTTGCTGTCAGCGGATTTAGACATAAAATACTATCTTTGTGTAAACTTATTATTATGCCTTCTTTTGATATAAGCAGTAAAGTAGATTTACAAACTTTAGACAATGCTATTAACACCGCTAAAAAGGAAATCAGCACTCGTTATGATTTCAAAGGGTGCCATTGCGAAATAGACCTGGATAAGAAAAACTCCGTACTGAAACTGGAAATCGAGAGTGAAATGCAGTTAAAACAGGCAGAAGATATTATTTTGACCAAAGCAATGCGCCAGGGTCTGGATGCAAAATGTTTTGACCTGACCAAAGAGCATACGGCATCGGGTAAATATGTTAGAAAAGAAATCAAGATCCGTAATGGTATAGACCAGACCGATGCGAAAAAGATTGTGAAAATGATCAAAGACAGCGGCGCGAAAGTACAGGCGGCGATTATGGACGATATTATCCGTGTAACGGGCAAGAAAATCGATGACCTGCAGGAAGTCATTGCACTGTGCAGAAGCTCTTCGCTGGAACTGCCATTACAATTTATCAATATGAAAAGCTAACGCTTTTCATATTTTTTTTGGCACCTATCCGATTTCATAACCTTAAGTATAAACAATATGGACAAGCAAAACAGCACTACACGGTTCAGTGATCGCGTAGAAGACTATAAGCGGTACCGGCCTGGTTATCCTGCTGCGATCGTACCGTTTCTGGAGCAGCATTATGGCTTCTCTGCTGCGGAGTATAGCATTGCAGATATAGGTGCGGGTACCGGCATCTCCAGTCGTTTATTCCTCGACCATGGGTATAGGGTTATTGGGGTAGAGCCCAATCAAGAGATGCGGCAGGCAGCGATTGCAGATCTGCAGCAATTTGAAACCTTCAGTATACAGGATGGTACTGCAGAGCATACCGGATTGGACGATGGTAGTATTGACGTGCTTATGGCTGCCCAGGCCTTTCACTGGTTTGATAAGGCTGCGGTACGTAAAGAGTTTGCACGCATTCTAAAACCCGAAGGACTGGTTATCCTAATATGGAACGAACGCTTAATCCAGAGCCGGTTCGAACAGGCATACGATGAGCTGATTCTCCGGTATGCGATCGACTATGTACAGGTGCAGCATCGTAATATTGAATATGCCGATATTAAAATGTTCTTTGCGCCCGGACTCTGTGTACAACATGAGTTTACCAATCAGCAGATTTTTGACTTTGAAGGACTGAAGGGAAGATTATTGTCTTCTTCTTATATGCCCAAGGTGGGCCACCAGGCTTATGCAGCCATGATCGCAGACCTTGAACAATTGTTTGAACAATATCAGGAAAGTAATACCATTCAAATCAATTATACTACTAAAATATATATAGGCCGGCTAAGATAATACTATCCTGCCGGCCTATGTTTAAATGAGATTTTATATCTCTTACAATCCTTCTTCCAGTTCCATCAGCTTTTCAAAAGCCGTATCATACTGTGCCTGCAGGGCATCACATTGTGCCAGCTGAGCACTGTAACGGTCTTCAGCCTGCTTGAACAGTACCTTATCTGCATAGATATCCGGGTTGCCCAGGTCACTTTCATATTGCGCTTTCAGTTTCACCGCTTCACTCAATTGCTGCTCCAGGCGTTCTACCGTTTTCTGTTGCTTTTGTACCTCTTTTTGCTGCGCGCGGTTTACCTGGTTATTATTATTGGTCACCACGGGTGTTTCCTTTACCACAGGCGCTTTCGGAGCATTCTTTTCAGCAGCCAGGGCTTCTTTTGCTTTAGCGGCTGTTTTCTCTTTCCAGTATATCCACTCATCGTACGGGCCTTCGAAGGATTTGATCTTGCCTTCTTCAATCTCCCAGTACTTATTAGCCGTTTTACTCACAAAGTAACGGTCATGCGAAATCAGGATCAGTGTACCTTCATACTGTTGCAGGGCCTCGATCAGCAGTTCTACAGACTGCATATCCAGGTGGTTCGTAGGCTCATCGAGCAGCAGGAAGTTAGCATTGCTGGTGATTACCTTGGCCAGTGCTACCCTAGCCTTTTCTCCTCCCGACAATACCTTGATCTTTTTAAATACATCATCGCCAGAGAAGAGGAAACAACCCAGGAGTTGTCTCAGCTGCACCTCCGTCTTATTACTGCCGCAGGATTTCAGTTCCTCCAGAATGGTATGTTCAATATTCAGACTTTCCAGCTGGTGCTGTGCATAGAAACTGGCAATTACATTATGCCATCCGGTACGGGTACCTTCAAATGATTCAGTGCCGGTAATGATGCGCATTAATGTAGATTTACCTTTACCATTGGCCCCGACCAGTGCAATTTTGTCGCCACGTATAATTTCAGCATCTGTATTTTTCAGCAGTTGCAGGTCACCATACGCTTTAGAAACATTCTTCAGGTCGCAGATGATCTTGCCCGGTGTCACAGACACTGCAAAGTTGATGTTCATGCGTGGTCCGCTATCTTCATTCAGCTCTATACGGTCCAGTTTTTCCAGGCGTTTGATCGCACTCTGCGCCTGAGCCGCCTTAGTGGCCTGTGCACGGAAGCGCTCAATAAAGCGTTCCTGCTGTTTGATATATTTCTGCTGGTTCTCGTACTCACGCTCCATAAACTCCATTCGGGTAGCTTTCTCCTCTTCGTAGAAAGAGTAGTTACCAGAGTAGATATGCAGCTTCTGCTGGAACAGTTCTACAATCTTGGTGACCATTCTGTCAAGGAAGTAACGGTCATGCGATACGATGATCACCGTACCCGGATAAGATTGCAGGTATTTTTCCAGCCATTCGATAGAGGGTAAATCCAGGTGGTTCGTAGGCTCATCGAGCAGCAGAATGTCGGGTTGCTGCAGCATGATTTTTGCCAGCAGTACACGCATTCTCCATCCGCCGGAAAACTGGTTGTACGGACGGTGCAGATCCTTGGTCTGGAAACCTAAACCTTCCAGTACTGCCGATGCTTTATGTTCCATTTCATAGCCCCCGGCCAGTTCAAATTCATGCAGTGCCTCGCTGTATTTCAGCAGCAATGCCTCATCTTCATAATTAGTCTCCAGTTCTTTGGTCAGCTGCTCAATCTGTTTTTCCATTTCGGCAGCCTTCTCATAAGCCTGCATACATACAGAAACAATGCTGTCATCAGTCGAGAAGCTAAGCAGGTCCTGGTTGAAAAAGCCCAATGTGGTATCATTGGCTTTCTGCATATTGCCTGATTCAGCCCGGTATTCTCCGGTGATCAGTCTTAATAATGTAGATTTCCCGGCACCGTTAGGCCCGATTAGTCCGATACGTTCATTTTCTCCGATCTGCCAGCTGGCCTCATCAAGCATGGTGCGGGCTCCGAAAGAAAAGGTTATATTATTAAGTGCTAAAAGCATATTACGTGGTGATTATATATTCGTACAAGTAAAAAGATTGCAAATTTAACCCTTTTGCAACAAAGGAATGGATAAATTGCAGTAATCATTATTATGAAAAAAGCATTGTTACTCGCTGGTGGCATTATTCTGGCCAGTGTACTTCTTTTTTGTGTCTTGCATTATCAACAGACTGCCAATTATTTATTCCGTAACCGTAATCCCGAGGCGAAACGGCCCCCTGTCGTTGATGTCTCCCTTCGCTCCGTACTGGACCGCCGTGCAGCTAAGTTGCTGGGTTATGCCCGCAGGCACGGTTATGATACCGCAGTGGTACTGATGGCCGATATGCGGCTGCCTTCCGGAAGCAATCGCTTTTTTGTATATGACCTGCAAAAGAAAAGGGTCATACAGCAAAGTCTTGTGGCACATGGCCGGTGTAACGAAACGGTGCAGATCAGCAGGCGCTATGGTAATGAAGTAGGTTGTGGCTGTACCTCTCTGGGCCGTTATATGATCGGGGCACCCTACCAGGGCAAATTCGGACTGGCTTATAAGCTGTACGGCCTGGACAGTACCAATAATAATGCCTTTGAACGGTTTGTCGTTTTACATGCGCATGAGTGTGTGCCCAGTGGAGAGGTTGCACCCTATCCTATCTGCCAGAGCGATGGCTGTCCTACATTGGCACCATCCTTTTTAAAGAAAGTGGCTGTGGTTATTGACAAAGCAACACGCCCGGTGCTGCTCGAGATCTTTGATGAATGATCGGGTTCAGTAAAAAGCCCCTTCGATATGATGATATTCTACAGCCTTTCCGTTCTGTAGCAGGATACTGATTACATCAAATCGGATCTGCTCATACTCCTGATGTTCCTGTAAGTAAGCTGCGGCAACGCTTTTGATATGTTCTTGTTTCTGTGGGGTAACGGCGGCTTCGGGATAGCCAAAGTCAAAGCTGGTACGGGTTTTAACCTCTGTAAATATCAGCAGTGAACCCTCCAGGGAAACAATGTCCACCTCTCTGCGGCCAATGCGCAGGTTAGTATGCAGTATCTTATGCTGTTTTTCCTGCAGGTAGGCAACAGCCAGTTGTTCTCCGTAACTCCCCTTTGTAGCCATAGCGGATTTGTTTATTCTACGCAACGCATCATAGATGCCCATAGATTTTCCGCACTTTTATCCCAGCTGAATTTGCTGCTTTGTACAGGCGCCAGGCGTACCATGCGGTCACGCAACTGCTCATCTTTGTACATTTTCTCCATAGCACTGGCAATATCGTCTACATCAGATGGGTCTACCAGTATACCGGCATCTCCGGTTACCTCCGGCATAGAAGAGGTATTGGATGCAATAACCGGTACATTACAGGTCAGTGCCTCCAGGATAGGAATACCAAAGCCTTCAAACAATGACGGATACAGCATTGCATAGGCGGCAGCGGTAATGCGTGCCAGTTCCTCTACAGGCTTATATCCCAGCCAGATCACATCTTCCTTATAAGGCATGCGGTCTTTGGCTTCCTGTATCTCTTTGGAAAGCCAGGCCAGGCGGCCGACAATAACCAGCTTCATCGGGCTTTTCTGTCTCCTTTTGAACTTTACAAATGCCTTTAGCATATTGATAATGTTCTTGCGGGGATGCAGGGCACCGATAAACAGGAAAAATTCTTTACCCCCGGTATACTGCTCTTTTACAGCTTTCCGCTCTTCGTAAGGCAAAGGTTTGTATTCGTCATGGGCGCCATTATACACCACGTCGATCTTGTCTGCAGGTACCTTGTATTTTTCAACCAGGTCTTCTTTGGTAAACGTCGAAACGGTGGCAATGCGGGTCGCTTTTGCGGCAAACCTGGGCATATAATGCTTATAATGCATCAGGTGAGACCGCTTGACAAATTTGGGATAGTGCTCGAAAGCCAGGTCATGAATAACGAGACAGGTAGGTACTTTGGTACGCAGACTACCGTAGTTGTCCGGAGATAGGTATAGGTCTATCTTGTATTTTTTCAGCGCATGAGGAATGCTCCATTCGCACCAGATATAAAATAAAATGGGATGGCGGGCTTGCGGGCCAATCACTACCGGGGTTACATTGGAGGCAAAGACAAATTCCGGATCATAAGGACGATCGAAGAAAAAGAAAAATTCATGTTCGGGATGATCCTGCACAATGCGTTTCAGGGTTTCATGTGCAAACCATCCTATGCCTTCCAGTTTTCCTTTAAGTAATAATCTTGTATTGACGCCGATTCTCATAAATAAAAATAAAGGATAATTTCTACGCGAAACTATCCCTGAATATGTTAAATTAAAAGAATTTTTTTAGAAAGATACCATAATGATGCTGGACAAAGGAATAATGATTCCGCCTTTCAGCTGAATATTCCTTTCGGTAACGGACCATACTGTCGTTTCAACAGTCAGCGGGCCTTCTGAGGATTGGAAGGTAATAATGGTTTTACCTTTATACTCATTACCCAATCTTACCGCATATTCTAATTCTTTGATTAAAGAAGTTGATTTGTCTTGTGCCGCAGGAACGATTAAATAATTTTCAATCTCTTCCTTTTGGATCATTTTTGATGTCATCTGTACTGGCGATTTAAAACGTGTGCAAAAGTAGTTAAATCATTTCATTTTAACAAAGTAATATAAATTTTATGTGTCTAATGGCGAATTTATGACATATGTAGGACTTATTGTACATTTGACCGACCCGCAATAATACCGGGAAGCTATTTTATTATGATCCGATATGTCCTTTTCGACTTCGACGGCACGCTGGTCGATTCTAAAGATGCTGTGGTAATTGCCTTTAACCGCATTGCTGAAAAGTATCATTTCAAGACAATAAAGCCCGAAGAGCTGGACTATATCAATAGTCTGTCTATGCTGGACCGCTTCCTGTACCTGAAGGTTCCCTTATACAGACTTCCCTTCCTCAGAAAGGAGATGCTTGCGATATACCAGGAGCAGATAATGGATGTGCCGCTTATTCCCGGTATGGCTGCTTTGCTGGATACTCTTCGTACTTCAGGACTGAAGGTCGGGATTCTTTCCTCCAATGATCCGGTTATTATAAAGGGCATAATGGAGCTGAACGGCATAGCACCTCCGGATGATATTTACTGTTCGGGAAAGCTCTTTGGTAAAGACAGGGTCTTCCGCAAATTTCTGCGGGAACAAAAACTGCATAGTGATGAGGTGCTCTATATTTGTGATGAGCAGCGGGATATTACGGCCTGTGATAAGGCGGGCATAAAGCCGGTATGGGTCAGCTGGGGATTTGAGGGCGCCGGGGTAATACAGGGTGATGCAGCACTTTCTATGGCGCATACACCGGATGAGTTACTGGCGGTGATACAGCAGCGCTGCTGAGATGCCTGAGTGCATGTACCCTACTCTATTTACTGTATTTAACCGTAATATGGCCATTTGTTGTGTTATCTTTTAAATACTTTATTTGTTAATGCACAATGAATATAGTTAACTTCGCACCTGAAAACATTACTGTCTCAATTTATTATGCCTTTAATAGGAGAAATCATTTCCCGTTCCCTTAAGATTCGTAAACGTTTCAGCAAGAAAAAGGACAACGACTGGAATCTGCAACGCAAGACTTTGAAAAAGTTGTTGGAAAAAGCCCAATACACTTCCTTCGGAAAACATTACGGATTTGAAAAAATACTCTCGGAAGCGGTTGACTTTCCGATGGTATTCAAAAACGGCATTCCTGCACATAACTATAACTCCATGCACGAGCAATGGTGGCATCGTTGTCTGAAAAGCGAAAGCGATGTGGCCTGGCCGGGTAAAGTAAAATATTTCGCCCTGAGCTCCGGTACTTCGGAATCAGCAAGCAAGCACATCCCGGTGACTTCTGATATGATCCGGTCTATCAAAAAAGTGGGATTGAAGCAATTCTATTCCATGACCAACTTCGACATTCCACCGGCAACATTTACCAAAGGCATCCTGATGCTGGGCGGTACCACTTCCCTGCTGGAGCGCGAAGATTATTATGAGGGGGATATGAGTGGCATCAGTGCCAAGAATATGCCTAAATTATTCTCCAATTTACTCTACAAACCAGGAAAGAAAATCTCTAAAAGCCCCAACTGGGAAGAGCGCATCAAGTTGATCGTGGAGAGTGCTCCTAAATGGAATGTGGGCACGCTTTGTGGTGTTCCTGCCTGGGCGCTGATTGTACTGGAGGAGATTGTGAAGAAATACAAGCTGAATAATATTCATGAAATGTGGCCTAACCTGGCTGTATATATTCACGGTGGTGTGGCTTTTGAACCATACCGCGAGCCGCTGAAACGCCTGATGGGCAAGCCGGTTACTTATATCGAAACCTATATGGCTTCTGAGGGGTCCTTTGGCTTCCAGTCCAGACCTGGGGTTTCAGGCATACAACTGGAACTGAATTCCGGTATCTTCTTTGAGTTCGTTCCGTTTACAGAAGAGAACTTTACGGAAGATGGCGAGATCAAACCAAATGCACAGACCAAGTTTATCCACGAGGTAGAAAAAGGTATCGATTATGCCGTAATGCTATCGACCTGTTCCGGTGCATGGCGTTATATCATCGGTGATGTAGTGCGTTTTACCTCTGTAAGACATAACGAGATCATCATTGTAGGCCGTACCAAGCAGTTCCTGAGCCTGTGCGGCGAGCATATGTCTGTAGACAATATGAACAAAGCCATTGATGCACTGGCGAGTGAGACAGGCCTTCATATCGGTGAATTTACCGTGACCGGCTTCGCTTACGAGAACCGCTTTGCACACAGATGGTATATCGGTTGTGATAATGTTGATGCGGACAAAGAACAGATTAAAAGGATTATTGATGAAACCCTGTGTAAAATCAATGATGATTACGCGGTAGAGAGACAATCTGCATTGAAGGAAGTCTTTGTAGAGATCCTGCCGAAAGAGCGCTTTATTGATTACCTGAAGCATATGGGTAAATATGGCGCGATGAACAAATTCCCACGTGTATTGAAAGGATCTCAGCTGAGAGACTGGGAAGAGTTCCTGAAAAAGTAGAGGTTAATAATATAGTACATAGTATTAAGGCCCTGAAGTTGTTTACTTCAGGGCTTTTTTGGCTTAGTCTGCAATTAACGATTCCGTAATTATTCCATAATATTAGCTGTCTACTTTTGTTTCATATTTTAAATAATATAAATTATGAAGAACAAGTACGCGTTAATGTTGACCGGAGCATTTATCGCTTCCGGTATAGTTGCCAGTGCACAGGTAACCACATCGGGTATCAGAGGAACCGTTAAAGATGAGCAGAATGCTATTGTTCCCGGAGCAATTGTGACCGCAATACATATGCCATCCGGAACGAAATACAGTACCGTTAGTACAGAGAACGGCTATTTCAGTATGCAGGGTATGCGCCCCGGTGGCCCGTATACCGTTACGGTAAGCTCTATGGGCAGTGGCGAGCAGGTATATAAAGACCTTACACTGGCCCTGGGAGATGATTATGTATTACAGGCTAAAATAGGTGCAGATCAGAACAAGGAATTGAGTGCAGTAGAGGTACTGGCTTTTAAAAATCCTTTGCTGAACAGCGATCGCACCGGTGCTTCTACCAATATCAATGTAACGACGATCAGTCGTATGCCTACGATTAAGAGAAGCCTTACAGACTTTACCCGTCTTACGCCACAGGCCAATGGTAATGGCTTTGCCGGTCGTGACGGACGATATAACAATGTACAGATCGATGGTGCCAGCTTTAATAATGGTTTCGGGCTCAGCTCCGATCCGCTGCCAGGTGGTGGTAACCAGCCGATCTCTATCGATGCGATTGAAGAAGTGCAGGTGAACGTTGCTCCTTATGATGTACGCCAGACGGGCTTTACCGGTGCCGGAATCAATGCGGTGACCCGCAGCGGTACCAATGATTTTACCGGATCGGCATACGCATTCCTGCGCCCTAAATCCTTCAATGGTGTTAAGGTGGGTAGCGATACATTAGCCAAATCAAGCCGTACTTCGGGCGAGACATACGGTGTGCGTTTCGGCGGACCGATCATTAAGAATAAACTGTTCTTCTTTGCCAACTTCGAATATGAAAACCAGCTGAGCCAGGGTAATCTCTGGAAAGCGAATAATGGCAGCAATGGCAGTGAGGCCAATGTAACCCGCGTAAAAGAAAGCGACCTGATGTCGGTAAGCAATTACCTGAAAAATCAATATGGTTATGATCCCGGACGTTATGAAGGCTATGCCGATAACTATGTCAATAATAACATCAAAGGCTTACTGCGCCTGGACTGGAACATAAATGATAAAAATACCCTTACGGTAAAATACAACCAGATGCGGGGTACATCCGATCAGGGTACCAATGCCACATCCGGTCCTAATCCCCGCTCTACGGCATCCCGTATCGGTTCCGAATCTATTTCATTCGAGAATGCCAATTACTCTTTCCTGAACAAGGTAATGTCTGTTTCAGCAGAGCTCAACAGCAAGATCTCTCCGAAGGTATCTAACCAGTTACTGGCTACCTACAGCCGCATACAGGATACCCGCAGTACACCGGGCAACCTGTTTCCTTTTGTAGATATCTGGGATGGTGACCTGCAGCCGGCAGATTCTACCGGAAAGCGTACCGGTAAGAACAACTACATGAGCTTTGGTACAGAACTATTCTCCTACAATAATGATGTGATCAATAATAACATCAACATCGTAGACAATATTACGTATCAGGTAGGCAAACATAACTTTACCGGAGGGCTTAACTTCCAGACCATGAGCTATGCCAATAGCTATATGCGTATGGGTACCTCCTACTATCGTTATAACTCCGTATCTGAATTCCTTGCTGGAGGCAAGCCTACTGCATATGGCGTGACTTATGCCTATAATGGTGCAGATAATTATGCCCGTGTAAACTTTGGCCTGGCGGGTCTTTATGTACAGGATCAGGTTAATGTAAATCCGCAGTTTAAACTGACCTACGGTCTGCGTGCAGATATGCCCCTGTTCTTCAACAAACCGGTGGGCAATGCCTCTATAGATACCGTACAGTTACTGAATAACAAAGGCGTACCGACAACCTTTACCACTGCAATGTGGCCTAAATCAAAAATCATGTTATCCCCGCGTGTAGGGTTCAACTACGATGTAGTAGGTGATCGTTCCCTGCAATTAAGAGGTGGTACAGGTATCTTTACCGGTAATATTCCGTTCGTATGGTTTACCAATATGCCGACAAATGCCGGTGTAATCCAGAATACCTTTGAGCCGGTAAGTGCAGCTACCCTGAATAAAATTGATCACCTGGAGGCAGATCCGATGTACTGGCCGAGCAAGCTGACCTCAGATTTTCCGTCTTCTCCTAAAGCAGCCGTACCGGGTTCTTTCTCCCTGATCGATCCGGATTTTAAAATGCCGCAGGTGTGGAGATCCAATGTGGGTATCGATTACAGACTGGGCAATACGCCGCTGGTATTCACCGCAGATGTGATTTATACCAAAGATATCGTAGGCGTGTATCAGTATAATGCCAACAGGAAAGCAGCTACGGCCAAGCTGAATAATGGTGGTGATACCCGTGATTACTTTAATAATGATGTGAAGTATACCAATAGTACCGGAACCATTATCCCGGTACTGGCCAACAGCAGCCTGGGGCAGTCTGTAGCGGCTTCTGCGGGTGTGAGTGTGAGCAACTATCATGGATTCAGCGGTTCCTTATTCTATAACTATTCTGCGGCCAAAGACATCACCGGTAACCCGGGATCGGCAGCCAACTCTGCCTGGTCTAATAACTATTCTATCAACGATCCGAATGAGCAGTTACTGGGTATCTCTCAGTACGCTATTCCGCACCGTGTAGTAGGTTCAGTTTCTTATCGTATTAATTATGCCGATCACCTGGCGACTACCATATCATTGTTCTACCAGGGTTCCAACCAGGGCCGTTATGCCTATACTTATTCCGGAGATATCAATAAGGACGGGGTGTCTCTGGACCTGATGTACTTACCGGCCAGCTCTTCTGAGATCAATTTTGTACCGCTGACCGTTGGGGGTAAGACCTATAGTGCAGAGGAGCAGAGAGCTGCATTTGATGCCTTCCTGGCTAATGATAAAGTACTGTCTAAGTACAAAGGCGAGTATGTAGAACGTAATGCTGGTCTGCTGCCATGGCTGAACCGCTTCGATGCACGTATCCTGCAGGATGTGTATACCCGTTTCGGTAAAAACAACCGCCGCAATACGTTACAGATCAGCCTGGATATACTGAATGTGGGTAACCTCCTGAACAAAGACTGGGGTTATTACAGCCAGCTGAACAATGGTAACCAGTATGCCTATACGCCATTGGTGGTAAACAGCGTATCCTCCGATGGTAAACCAAGCTTCAATATGCTTACTGTTAAAGAAAACGGCCAGACCGTATTCCCTAAAAAAGCTTTTATGAAGAGCGTAAACTCTTCCAGCACCTGGGGTATGCAGATCGGCCTTCGCTATACTTTCTAGTCTATATTGTTTACTTTTGCCTTAAGGTTCCGGAAGCCATCCGGAACCTTTTTTATGCCCCTGACTCATCATTTCGGAGTATATTTGTAGCTGTTTTACTCCGTCGAAATAATGATTCATAAAAGCATAGAAGAGAGTGTCCTGGACCTGGAACAGGAGGGACAATTAGTCAGAATTAAAGAAGAAGTTGACCCTTACCTGGAGATGGCGGCCCTGCACCTGCGGGTGTTTGCCCAGCATGGGCCAGCCCTTTTATTTGAAAAAGTAAAAGGCTCTAAATACCGTGCCGCATCAAATCTGTTTGGCAACCTGGATCGCAGCAAATTCCTGTTTCGAGAGACCATAGCAAAAACCGAAGAGATCATACGGCTGAAGAATGATCCTATGAAGGCGCTGAAAGCTCCTTTTAAACATATACGCACCGGCCTTGCTGCCTGGAATGCCCTGCCGAAGCAATATAGTAATCTGCCCAATGATTTTGAGCGCATCAGGATCAGTGATCTGCCGCAGATCCATCACTGGCCTATGGATGGTGGTGCCTTCATCACCCTTCCGCAGGTATACAGTGAAGATCCCGAAAAACCGGGTGTGATGAATGCTAACCTGGGTATGTACCGCATACAGCTTTCGGGCAATAAATATATCAAGGACGAAGAGATCGGTCTGCATTACCAGATACATCGTGGCATAGGCGTACACCAGCAGAAAGCGGCTCGTAAGGGACAGCCGCTGAAGGTGAGCATATTTGTGGGTGGTCCGCCGGCCCATACCCTCGCTGCGGTAATGCCGCTGCCAGAGGGTTTGAGCGAACTGACCTTTGCGGGTTTACTATCCGGCAGACGATTCCGGTACAGTTATGAAGATGGGTATTGCATCAGCCATGATGCCGACTTCGTGATTACCGGCGATATCTATCCCGATGAGACCAAGCCCGAAGGGCCTTTCGGAGATCATCTGGGCTATTACAGCCTCACCCACCCTTTCCCGGTCATGAAGGTGAAGCAGGTATATGCCCGCAAGAATGCCATCTGGCCATTTACCGTAGTGGGTCGCCCACCGCAGGAAGATACTGCCTTTGGTGACCTGATACACGAACTTACAGGCGAAGCTATGCCTAAAGAAGTGCCGGGTGTGAAAGAGGTACATGCTGTAGATGTAGCTGGTGTACATCCGCTTTTATTTGCGATCGGATATGAACGCTATACACCTTATCAGAAAGTAAAAAGACCGGCAGAGATCCTGACCGTGGCTAATCGCATATTGGGTACCGGGCAACTGAGCCTGGCCAAATACCTGTTTATTGCCGCACAGGAGCAACAGGAGCTGAGTACACATAAGGAGGCAGACTTCCTGACTTATATCCTCTCCCGTATAGACCTGAAGCGGGATATACACTTCCAGACCAATACCACCATCGATACCCTGGACTATTCCGGTACGGGATTGAACACCGGTTCTAAGGTAGTTATTGCTGCCTGTGGCGATCCGGTACGTACGCTTGATAAAGAAGTGCCTGCTGTATTACAGCAGTTGCAGGGCTTTGGTCCGGCACATATGGTGCTGCCGGGTGTGGTGGTATTGCAGGCACCACAGTTTCAGTCCTACGGTCAGGTGAGCGCAGAGATGCGCGAACTGGAAGCGAGACTGAACGGGCAATTGCCGGAGGGTACACCGATGATTGTACTGGCCGATGATGCGGCCTTTACCGCAAAAACATTAAGTAACTTTCTTTGGGTAACCTTTACGCGCAGTAACCCTTCGCATGATATTCATGGCATCAATGCCTTTTATGAACATAAGCACTGGGGCTGTGATCACCTGATTATCGATGCCCGCGTAAAACCGCATCATGCACCGGCACTGATTCCTGATCCTGAAGTAGAGGTCATGGTAGACCGTTTCTTTGCACCAGGGGGCAGTTTAGCCCATTTAAACAAATAAGACAATGATGACTTTATTACATAGAAATGAATGTTCCAAAAGCCGCTGTGCTTTGGATTATATGCAACACAGCACTGCTGAGTATACCATCCGTGATTATGTGGCCGATCCTTTGAGCAGAGCAGAACTGACTGAGCTGCTGCATAAGCTGGGTAAGGAAGCAAAGGATATTGTACGTACCGGAGATGACCTGTTTAAAGCACTGTATGGCGATATAGAACTGACAAGCGAGCAATGGCTGGAAGTGCTGGTCGAGCACCCTATCCTATTGGAGCGCCCTATCCTGATCGATGGCGATAAGGCCATCGTAGGCCGCCCGCCGGAGCTGGTCGAGGAATATGTAAAGGCTAAACAAGGTAAATAACCGGATTAGGATGGTAAAGAAATCTTATATCAATGAAGTTGTTTCCTTAAAAGTGAAAAACAGACGTACCCCTATATGCGGCGTGGTTCTGGAATATAACGATCACTGGACGTTGATGAAATCTAATCCGGTAGATTATGTTATTGACGGATATATGCTCATTAATAATAAAAAGGTGTCCGCTTTTCGACAAGATGAAGAGGAGCTATTCAAGCAAAATATAGTGCAACGTAAAGGAGTGTTATCCGGCACTTCTGGTCTAATGTTATCAGAAAATGAGACAGCACTCTTTTTCACTATTCAGAATACATATGGTCTGTTGCAGTTTGAGTTGAAGTCTGAAAAGATTTGTTATATCGGTAGCATAATAGATGTTCAATCGGAGCAGATTACAGTTCAATTAGTGGATAGCTATGCCCGGAAAACAGACACTATGGATATTCTGATCAATGAGATCGTGTCTGTACATTTTGATAATGATTATACCAATTCGCTGAAATTAGTTATGGATACGGAATAGTATTACGAATGTTTTGTACCTTCTGTAAACCATAAAGGATGAGCATAGGCTCATCCTTTATGGTTTACAGAAGTATTTATAGATCAGGATTACAACCTGTATACAATCGCATTAATATTCATCCCCGCCCCTACAGAGGCAAAAAGGATAATGTCTCCCTTAGACAGTGACTGGTCCTCCAGTTTGCCTTTCAGGATCAGGTCCAGCAATGTGGGTATCGTGGCTACACTGGAATTGCCCAGGGTTTGAATACTCATGGGCATAATACCCTCAGGTATTTCCATATCATATAATTTGTAAAAGCGCTGCAGAATGGCTTCATCCATCTTTTCATTGGCCTGGTGTATCAATACTTTGGTGACCTGTTCTATGGGAATACCACTCTGCTTCAGGCAGCTGGCCATAGCCACAGGTACATGCTGTAAGGCAAATTCGTATATTTTTCTTCCCTGCATTTTGATATAGCGGATATTGGGATCGCGCTCTTTATCATAAGAAGGGCCCAGGTTCAGATACCCTACTTCATCATAAGTAAAGCTGGCCGTCTCAAAAGCCAGTATGCCCCTTGGCTCATCCGTTTCCGGCATGAGTTCGATTACGGTCGCGCCCGCACCATCAGAATAGATCATCGAATCGCGGTCATTGTGGTCTACCACCCGCGATAGCGTTTCGGAACCAATCACCAGGCATTTACGGGCCATACCGGCCTTAATAAAAGCCTGTGCCTGTATGACCCCTTCTATCCAGCCCGGACAGCCAAAAATCACATCATAGGCCACACACTTCGGATTTTTAATGCGTAGCTGATGCTTAACCCTTGCGGCAATGCTGGGTACCAGATCTGTCTGTACGGTTTGGTTAATGACATTTCCGAAATTATGGGCTACAATAATATAGTCCAGCGTCTCCGGATCTATGCCGGAGTCTTTAACCGCCAGGTCTGCTGCAATAAAGGCAATATCAGAATTGGCCTGGTTTTCAGAAACATACTTTCTCTCCCGGATACCGGTTATATCAACAAATTTTCGGGTAATGATTGTATTGGAATGCGGGAACGGATTTCCATCTTCCATATAAAAGGAGTGGTCGGAAAAGTGCGCATTGGTAACGGTTTCTGTCGGTATAAAACAGCCGGTACCGGTAATTTCTATATTCATAACATACAAAGGCAACGGATCATATCAGGAATATTCCCTTCTTGCCTTACTCAAATGTATCCAATTATATTGTGGATACCATAAGGATACTGTTAAAACGTATCGTTAAGATGTAAGTCAATTGTCATTATTGCTGCTCATCATTCCAGCCGGAGCGGACATTGCCTTTACAACCAGTATTTTGTACATGCCCGACATCGCTTTGCTTTGCTGGAAATGATCTCAGGATTAAATAGCAATGGCTGAGCACCCGCTCAGCCATTGCTATTTATTGATAAACAGTCCGGGATTAATACCCTCTTCCTGTCTTACGTTCCATATAGTTCACGAATGCCTTGTTCGCTACGCGGTTACCACCTTTGGTTGGGTAGTTGCCGGTAAAGTACCAGTCACCGGTATTATGCGGACAAGATTTATGCAAGCCATCTACGGTTTGGTAAATGATATCTACCTGTGCCGTTACATGCTCCGGTTTCAGTAATTCAGCGATTTTATCGCTTACCTGCTGATCCGTAAAGCCTGCATAGATGCGTTGTACATAGTTTTCTTCCATCAGTTGCTCATCGGTAGCATTTTTGATCAGGTCATATACTTCCTGCATTACCGATTCTCTGCCCTGATCTTTCAACAGGTCAACAGCAGCCTGGAAGGCAATAAAATCGCCCATACGGCTCATGTCGATACCGTAACAATCCGGGTAACGGATCTGCGGTGCCGAGGAAACGATAATGATGCGTTTTGGCTTCAGGCGATCCAGCATGGTAATGATGCTCTGGCGTAAAGTAGTACCTCTTACAATACTGTCATCGATGACTACCAGGGTATCAACACCTTGCTTTACAGTTCCGTAAGTGATGTCATATACGTGCTGTACCATTTCGTCGCGGCTGCTGTCTTCGGTAATGAAGGTGCGCAGTTTCACATCTTTAATGGCTATTTTTTCAATCCTTACACGACGGTGTATCAGTTCTCTGATCTCCTCATCGCTCATGGTATCTTTATTCTTGATGATGCGCTCCACCTCTACATCTTTCAGCCAGGTTTCCAGACCTTTGATCAGACCATAGAAGGCGATCTCGGCCGTATTCGGAATGAAGGATACAATCGTGTTTTTCAGATCATGGTTGATCGCTTTCAGTACGTCAGCAGATAATGCCTCTCCTAAAGCGATACGCTCTTTGTAGATATCAGCATCGCTACCGCGGCTGAAATAAATACGTTCGAAGCTACAAGCGGTTTTAGGAGACTCTTCCAGGATACGGACATTATTGAAGGTGCCATCGGCATCTACAATCACGGCGTGACCCGGTTCTAATTCTTTAATATCCTCGATCTGCAGGTTGAAGGTGGTCTGAATAGCCGGTCTTTCAGAGGCTACTACGATCACTTCATCATCCTGGTAATAATATGCAGGTCTGATACCGTTTTTATCTCTCATCACGAAGCTGCTGCCGTTACCCACCAGACCGCCGCAAACAAAACCACCGTCAAATTTGCTGGTTGCCTGTTGCAGTACTCTTGCGATATTCGGGTTTTCCGGAGAAAGTGCTTCTTCCTGGCATAGGTAGTGATGAACGGTTTCGATCATCGCACCCAGGTCACTGGTGCGCTCTTCCTGTGTCGGGTGGCTGTCCAGTGCATTATACAATTCATCGGTATTCACCAGGTTAAAGTTACCTGCCATAGTCAGGTTTCTTGCCGGGTTAATGTCCGGTTTTACGAATGGGTGACAGAAGGCAACATTGTTACGGCCTTGCGTACCGTATCTCAGGTGACCCAGCATTGTTTCGCCCATGAAGCGCAGATAGCCTTTCAGCATACCCGGGTGTGTTTTCAGATCCGGATACATTTTTTCCAGCTCCTCCACCTCGTTATTCACCTGGTTGAAGATCTCTTTAATGGCTCCTGGTCCGGATACACGCAAACGGTGCATGTACTGGTAACCTGGCTCTACATTCAGTTTTAATGTAGCGATGCCGGCTCCGTCCTGACCGCGGTTGTGTTGTTTTTCCATTAAAAGGTACAGCTTGTTCAAGCCGTAAAATGCAGTACCATACTTTTTGAAGTAGTATGAAATAGGTTTGAGCAACCTAACATAAGCGAGACCACATTCGTGGTGAATTGCATCTGACATAGGTTTGCAAAGTTACAATTATTTCGATGTTTATACAATGAAAAATGTAATGCTTGCATAACCAGTATTTATACTATAATGATTTTAACATTTTTAAGCTAAATTGCTGCAAATTTACTTCTTGAGATACCTGATACTGTTAGCAGGATTGTGTTTGGGGCTAATGGCCTGCCATACCGATGATCAGTCTGCAGAGACTGTAGCTGCACCAAAAACCATCAACTATCACAGCAAAGAAATCGGCTGGACCATTACTGTACCCAAAGACTGGTTATTAACCAGCAGCTTAAGGGGTATTATTTTGGTGTCATCATGAGTTATAATGATAGCAAGACACATTAAGAAATGCTGCAAGCCTGGCAATCGTCTGATTTTCAGTAAATTAAAAAGGTAGTCACTGGTATAAAAATATACGGCAACTACCTTTTCTTAAACTAAAAACAAAACAAAAAAATATAAATACAATAAAACGGGGCATTAAATGTGCACTCCATAAAATTGAACATCTATTTGTAATACAAAATTACTTATTTTTCTTAAATGTGTGTATGTTAATTTGTCACATTTTTTTGACAAAAAATAAAATAAATTTTACTTATATTGCAAGATAGCCTTTTCCATGCTTTTGAAGGTGTCTTCCTTTAGCTGGTGCATATCTTTTCCATATTTGGCTGTATCAATTACCGGCAGAAATACAGTTCTGTTTATCCCCGGCTTCAATGACCAGAAGCTTTTATAATGCCATAACGACAATGCGTCTAAAAAGACAACCGGCAGTATAGGCGCCTGGGTTTCGATCGCCACCCGGAAGGCACCATCATAAAACGATTTAAGAGGTGCTCCTGTTTCATTAAACGTTCCTTCGGGGAAAATAAGTATACTTCCACCCTCATTTATAGTATCTTTTAACTTATGCACGCCGGCAAGTTTGCTTTTGCCGCTGGAGCGGTCTATTGTAACCGCCAGTTGTTTGTACAAAAAACCGAACAAGGGTATCTTTCCCAGCTCAAATTTGGCCAGCGGCCGCGCATAAAACGGCAATGTCCGGAACAGGATCGGTATATCCATGTAGGAAATATGATTGGCCACTACTATATATGGCCCTTTTTTTGCGTCCAGGGGGGCTTCGAATATCCTGCGGCTGCGGATTCCGATCAGGAAAAACCACTCTATACTCCAGAGCTGTACCAGCTTCCAGGTAGCCTTTCGGCCCCGCACGCCATCCAGGCTGAACAGAAGTATAAAAGGCAGGCGAATCAGGAAACCGATCACAAAAGTGAGCAGTGCATAAATGACATAGAGATAGCGCATGGTTCAAAGGCTGTGTTTACCTATATAAAAAGGGTATGAAGTGTTGTGCTTCATACCCTGCAATATACAATATAATTAAAAAGATTACATACCCGGCATCCATCCTCTGCCCAGCTCTCTGAAAGGCCATGGCACAGATGCCAGAATGATGATAAAGGAGATCAGGAAGAACCAGAATGATTTGGAGTATTTTTTCTGATCACTCAGTGTTGCTTTTTTGGTTTGTGCATAACCTATATGCACCAGGATCAGTGCGATCAGCATACCCAAGGTATGTTCCATTACGAAAAAACGGCTGATCTGGTCTTTCATCACCTCAGCCATACCCATTTCCTTGATACGCTTGATGCCGAAACCACCCATTACATACAACAAAAGGCCTACCACCAGCTGCAGATCCATAAAGATGAGGTAAAACAAACCTGGTCTCTGGTCTGATTTGGTATATGCTTTTCCGCCACTCATACCTGAAGCAGCTTTGAAAATAGCCCATAAACCTACGATCACAATAAGATAGCGTAAGAGGCTGTGTACATGTAATAGTCCTGTATTCATGATTTTTTGTTTTGGGCAAATATAAAACAAAAAGCTTCAGAAAGCCGATTTTGACAAGACTTTATGTGACAAAACTGTGACTATTTTCTAGTAGTCAAATCCGAAGCTGAAACGAATACCGGTAGGCGATACATTAGGCAGATCGGTATACGTAAATCGCTTTACGAAATCGATACGCAGTACCTGTAGTATATTCTCTACGCCCACACTCGCTTCTATATAAGGTAGTGTGCCCAAGCTGTTGACAATAGGTCTGCCATTGGCATCTGCGGGGAACAGTAATAATGATTTGTTGTACTGGGGCAGGTTATCATTACGTATGCCACCGTACAATGCTTTGAAACAAAATACTTCTCTGAGCTTGAGTTTATTGACCAGTGGTATACGGTTCAGTACGAAGCCTTTCATATGATAGTCAACAATAAGTCCCACATATTTATCACTGGCAAATTCCATAAAGTTCATCAGGTTGTACGCGCCTACGCTGAAACGGTAAGTCTGGTTGGCCTGCGGTATAAACAGCAATGGATAAGGTACAGTGCCCCAGAGGTAACCGGCATTCAGGGTGATGCGCGCCTCTCCAAGTGGTGCCAGGAAAAATGTTTTAGTCAGATTGGCATCTAGTCTCTGGTAAGGTATCGTTTGCGCACCATATCCCTCATTAAAGCCCATTGTGGCCTTCATCGAAAGGGCCAATGCCCCGTTGCTCATATAGCCGCGGTAACGTTTGTTCTGGTAGAACTTCTCATTGGGAGACCAGCGCCAGTTGAGGCTGAACTCATTGGTGTTGATATTGCGCACAGTATCCATCTGGTCAGAGGCCCGGGCAAAGTACAGGTTTCCTGCTGCTTCCTGCTGCCAGTTATTATAACCGAGGGTAAAGGTCATATGGTTGTGCAACTCTTTTGTGTATTGTGCAGTAAAAAGCTTGTTATAGATCCAGCGGTTGCCATCGCCGCGCTTGGCAATGTCTGCAACTTTCTCCTGGGTGGCAAAGCCTAATGCCTGCCCTGGTGCCCGTACATCACTCTGGTAGCTGAGTTTGATATAGTTTGAAGGGAAGCCATAAATATACTTTTTAGCAAGGGAATAGCTGCCGCCGATATAATACTTAAATCGCTCATCGCGTGTACCATATGCTGCATAACCTTCTACCAGGAAGCGTTGCCATTTTTTAATATTGGTTCGGGCACCTACCCTGAACTTATGACCTTCTAACTGGTTGTAGGTATAGAGATCATAGAGACTACCGACTTCTACAGCACCCAGGTTCTTATAGCCACTGGCCAGTACATAGCCCCACTCCATCATATTCTTGTAGGCCTTTAGGGTAATAAGGCTATCCACATTACGGTAAGCTTTTTCTTCATGATACGTAAGCGGTTCCGGGCGGTTATCGTCCCAGAATACATTGTCGCGCTTCAGCGTGGTATCACCGAAATATTCTAAGGACTGCTGCTTTTCTTTAAATACCGTATCCGGAATGGATACATTGGCCTGGTAATCGCTGCGCCGTATATTACGTACCCCTACAGCACCCCGCTTAGAATTGAACAGCCCGAAGTTGACAAAGTAATTGCTTTCTGTCTGCCAGTACTTACCATTAGAAGCCTGCTTTTCAAATCCTAAATTTATGCGCAGATCATTGGTCCAGTTCAGGTTTATCCCTTTAGGAATGCCCATCTGTATTTTCGTCACCGCATAGTCCGGATCCAGGGTCACAAATATCCTGCCCATAAAACAAAAATCTTTTTTATTTCGGGGCTCAAACTCAAGCTGCACAACCTTATGGCCATCTACAATAGTGGTATCTACAATGTAGTATTTATACAGTTGCGGTGCCGCAGGAGCAATCGGGCTGAGAAAGAAATTATTCAGCACCCTGATCTTATTATCATAAATATCTACCTGGTCGTACAAGCGGTCCAGGAAGGAGGAAATGTTATTGCTTTCTATCAGTCCGGAGCCAAAGCGCATGCGCTTTTCAGAGGTCATGACCGTCGCTTTTTTCTGCCGGGATTTACTCCAGTAATTGTCTGCAATATTTTCGGTGACGAACAGGGGCAACAGTTTGCGCCCTTTCATCATTGTAGTATCTTCATTCTGGAACAGGAATCGAAACTTACGGAAGAAAAAGTTGCGTTTGATCGACCGCGGCAGATTACTGGCATACAAGACCATCTTGTCGTAAGAAACAAACTTTGCATCCTCATCATTCAGCATACGGTTCTGTTCTTTATGATCAATCACCTGCCTGATGAGCATTACAGCCGGGTTGTTTTTATTGCGATAGCGACCTTTTCTCCTAGCCAGTACCATTACCTCTCCCAGCTCCTTTTCTATAGGTTTCAGGTATATTTTCAGATCTGTAGTACCTGCAGCAACTATGGTATCTAATTCTTCATAACCCAGGGCAGATATATGCAGGGACTGTTTGTCGCCATTGAAGAGGATTTCGAAATGACCGCTGTCATCACTTAAGGCCCCCTCCTCTTCTTCCTTCAGAAATATAGCTACGCCGGGCATAGCTTCTGTTTTGTCCCGACCATATATGTAGCCGGCTATCTTACCCACTGTTCCGGTAAAGGTACTAGTGTCATTTCCCTGGCCTTTCAGCGAATCGACATGAAGCATTTTAGGTGCTTTGCGGTCATCCACAAAAATGCCTTCCTCTTTTTCTGCATATAGCATAATGGTCAGCATCAGGTCTGCCTCTTCCCGTAAGGGAACAATAGACTGTGTATAACCGGGTGCCAGTACCAATAGTTGACGGGCTGCTGACTGGGTAGACAAGATAAAGCCACCGAGACTATCTGTACGGGCAGTGTCCTGCTCGTATATAACCATAGCGCCAGCCAACGGTGTTTTTTCTTTTTCGGAAATAACCTTACCAATAATCACTTTCTGCGCATACAACACCGTAGTGGAGCATACACAGAACAGGGCCATTATGGCAAATAGGATATGGTGTAAGGATTTTGTCAATGAAAATGATTTATGAAGCTATTGCTTTTTGAAAAGTCTTACGAACCGTGGGCAGTTTTACTTTTCGGTTAAATAGTGTTGCAAAAAGGTAACCAATGCCTGTACCTATTATTGCCCCGCAGGTAATGTCGAGGGGATAATGAATACCCACATATACCTGCCCGTATGCAATGGAGAATGCCCACAGGAACAAAACCCCGATCCATTTACCGGTATGCTCCTTAAGTGTGAAGAATATAAATGTTGCAATGCAGAAATGGTTTACCGCATGAGAAGAAGTAAAGCTGTAGCTGCCACTGCAGTATCCCAGCAATCTGCGCACCTGGCCTTCCAGTAAAGGCTCATTACAGGGGCGTACCCTTGCTACCAGTGGCTTGATCAGATGGCTGCTGAGCTGATCGCTGCATAAGATCATAAGGCCAACTGTAATCAACCAGGGCCATACCCTGATGCCGAAACGGTAGAACAACAGTACAATAATTACTATATAAAGAGGAACCCAGGTCTTGGCGTCGCGCCATACTGGCATAATGACATCTGTAAAATGGCTGATCCATTCTGTATTTATTTTCAAAAATAAAGACCTGTCTAATTCCAATAGTGTTGCTATCATACCCGGTTGTGTGCTGCGTAATGTTGTGTTACTGTATTATCCCAGAGGTGCTGTTTGTATGCTAATAAGCAATGATATCCTCTGCAGCCTGCTGTTGCTGGGGTTGCACCGGTGTATTGCTTACCTCTACTTTATCTACTATATATTGTCCTCTCTTCTCATTCATATTGGTATAGGTCTCTCCACGCCAGGGCAGACTCTTTCGGTATTGATTATAATGGATGATCACATTTTTACCGATGTTCTGTTCCATAGTGGCAACGACCTTTGGATCTTCTACACTAAAGTAGAAGTATTGTGCCTGAAAGTTGCCTCCTACCCTTCCGAATCCGGACATGAGGATTTCTCCCTCATAGGTTTTAAAGACATTTCCTTTACGGGAAAACTTCTGTAATACACCTTCCCGCTGTCCGTCACTGAAACGGTTAATGTAGAACCAGTATATATATCCGCCTATACCTACTATGAGCAGCAGGGACAGGATGCCGATGATTTTACGCATATTTTTTATAGTTTTTCAAAGTGTACATTTATTGCACGGTTCTCCCTTTCCAGGAATATGTACCAAATTTACCTAAAAATCCCGCAATAATGATATACAAGATGTGCAATGGTTGTAAAAATATAAAAAATATTAATTCGCTTTTCTTACGGTAAAACCGGGCCACGGGAAAAAGAAAAAAGAGTTCTGCCAATACTTTGATAACCAGTGCCGAAATCAGCACCGGAAAATATAAAGGCCATATAAATGAAATGATAGCAGTACACAGCAGGCTGCAATTGAACAGGTATACCACCAGCAGGATCAGGGTCATCTTAAACTGGGGGTAGCTATCGGCCTTGGATGCCCAGCGGATGCGCTGATTGATAAACGAAGCAAAGTCAGGCTGAACAGGGGTTTCGACTATCGCATGATGTTCAAAAAGGTAACGTATACTGTCGGGAAATCGGCGCTGAATCTTCTGCATCAGCATCATATCATCACCTGATGCCTTATGGTCAATATCCCTGTAGCCATCAACTGCTTCAAAGGCTTGTCTGGAAAAGAGCATATTGGCTCCGTTACACATATTGCCCAGATTCAGTTTATTGGACGCCACAGTGATGCCCTGCATGGTCATAAAATCCAGGCTCTGGAAATAATACAGCCAGGAATCGTTTTGCTGATATGGGGTGAAAGATACCGGCGCAGCCACAAAGTGCACTCCCTGTTCTGCTACGGCCGAGGCAAATAAGTTTAGCCATTGCGAAGGCAGTATACAATCCGCATCTGTAGTGATGATATAGTCGCCTGTTGATTGCTGGATAGCGATCTCCAGGGCTTTCTTTTTGTATGCATTGATCCGTTCTTCCGCACTGAGATGGTCTTTCAGTCGCAGTACACGATGCGGCGGTAGCAACAATTGTTTTGCTATATTCGCAGTATCGTCAGTAGAAAAATCATCGATCAGGATAATTTCGTACCGGTCACCGGGATAGTTATTGTTGAGTATAGATTGCAGGCAGGCTGCAATATTATTGGCCTCGTTCCGTGCCGGTATAATGATAGAAAAAAATGGGTATTCATTAATATACCCTTCTGATACAGCAGTGGTTTGTCTTTCCTGACTGAAACCATAGCGGTATAACAGCATCAGTACAACATACAATATGCAAAGGGTACAGAACGCTAAAGTGTAGATCATCTTCTGTAGATTATGCCTTTTGTATAAATGCCTCAAACAGTTGCTGCTGGCTGCTGTCAGGATGTATCTGTACGACGTCCAGTTTCTTTGCAAAGGTCAATGCCCGTTTCTGTGGTACAGCCGAGATATGCAGTTGCACCTGTACCCCATGCTTTTTGAGCTGCCACCTTACCTTATCCGGTTCCGGAATAATGTCTTTGGTAAAAGCCCATAATTGCGCTGTAGCCGTATCTTTTTCAGTCTGATGCAGCTCTTCCTGCATATAGGCCACATTGTCCTTCTTTACCAGTTTTATGGAAGATAAAGCATTCAGGATGGAGATGGCGCGTTTGGGATTAGCCGCAAAAAAGCGATATAATCCTTTGCCCGGTACCGATCTTGTATGGGCACTGTACCAGGGTAAATGGTATAAACCTTCCGGGTCGAAGAGCCAGAGGGCATTAATCCATTCGCAGCGTTGTTCTGCCAGTGTAAGGGCAAACCTACCGCCACTGCCGCAGGCCAGTATATCCAGTTTGTCAGCGTTGAATTCCAGTTTGAATCGCTCGGTAATCGTCACCAGGGCTGTTTTATCCATCGGGCTTTTCCATTGAGACTGTCCATGTCCCGGCAGGTCGAAGGAGATAATGGTATAGCGCCCGCCCAACTGCGCGGCCAGTGGCTTGACAAAGGACTGGTCCTGCCCTTTATCATGAAATGCCAGTAATAAAGCTGGGCCATTGCCGTATCGGGCAAAGTGAAGTATATTATCTTGATAGGATATCTTTCCGGACTGCATGGTTCAAATACGGTATTGAAGCTGATTCGGGGCAAAGATAAGGTATCAGGGAAAATATTTGACCGGAACACAGGAAGATAAGCCCTGGTCATTCGGGTATTGATAAAATATCAGTACATTTGCAAAAATTTTTTCAACAACAATGGCTTTACAGGCAGGAATTGTAGGATTGCCCAACGTAGGTAAATCCACCTTATTTAACGCAGTAAGTAACAGTGCTAAAGCACAAGCTTCTAACTATAGATTCTGTACTATCGAACCCAATGTGGGCCTGGTAGATGTACCCGATGAGCGCCTGGATGCACTGGCTAAGATTGTGCAGCCGCAGCGTATACTGCCTACCGCAATCGAATTTGTGGATATTGCAGGTTTGGTTAAAGGTGCTTCCAAAGGGGAAGGACTGGGTAATAAATTCTTAGGTAACATCCGTGAGGTAGATGCGATCGCACACGTGATCCGTTGCTTCGAGGATGAAAACATCCTGCGTGAAGAAGGGATGATCAACCCGGTTAGCGATAAAGAAATTATTGATACAGAGCTGCAACTGGCCGATCTGGCCAGCGTGGAAAAGAAAATAGCCCGTGTAGAGAAAATGGTTAAGGCTGATCCTAAGCAAAAGTTAGTACTGGATGTACTGATGGCTTGTAAAGGTCACCTGGAGCAAGGCAAGAACATTCGCGGACTGAAACTGGAAGGTGAAGACAAAGAGGCTATCGCTGATATCTTCCTGCTGACAGCCAAGCCGGTACTGTATGTTGCAAACGTTGACGAAGCGTCTATGCATACAGGTAATAAGTATTCTGAAGCGCTGAAGAAAGTTGCGGAAGAAGAAGGTGCACAGATCATTGTTATGTGTAATAATATCGAAGCACAGATTTCTGAAATGGAAGATCCGGATGATAAAGCGTTGTTCCTGGAGGAATACAGCCTTACAGAGCCAGGTCTGAACCGCCTGATCCGTGCAGCTTATACCCTGCTTGACCTGATCACTTATTTCACTGCAGGTGTGCAGGAGGTACGTGCCTGGACGATCCTCAAAGGATGGAAAGCCCCTCAGGCAGCCAGTGTGATTCACACAGACTTCGAAAAAGGATTTATTAAAGCTGAGGTAATCGCTTATAATGACTATATCGAACTGGGTGGCGAAGCCGGATGTAAAGAGAAAGGTAAACTGCGTATTGAAGGTAAAGAATATATCGTACAGGACGGTGATGTAATGCACTTCCGTTTCAACGTATAATTATAAAAGTATACCATTAAATAACAAAGGCAGCCGGAAGGCTGCCTTTGTTATTTAAGTTAAATTGATTATCCGCTTACAGGAAACAAAGATTTGCCTGTTTCCTTGCGTTACTTTCTATTGCTACCTTTTGCCTTGATGCAAAAGGTAGCACCAAAAAATCAAGGCTGTATAAATCACTGGCTAAAAATCAATGTGTCGGTCGGTCGCAAACCAGAACGCTACGCTCAGACAGTGGTTTCCGACTTTATCGACCGAGCCAATGATTTTCTTGACGCCGGATTTATAAGGCCATTTTGAGCGATCTGTTCTGTATGGATCGCTTATTGTTTTCATCAAGGCATCAACCTCGTCATTTTGAGCGAAACGAAGTGTAGTCGAAAAATCTCCTTTCACTTCGCAATACAAAAATGATATATTTCCGGTAAATATTCATTCACTTCATTCAAGCATAAAAGCAGCTCCGAAGAGCTGCTTTTATGCTATGTAAGATGATGTATGTTATGCTTGTTATTAACGCACTACTGCTTTTACAGTACCGAAACCTTTCTGACCCATTACCTGGATTACATACATGCCAGTAGATAAGTTCAGATCTGTCAGGGATACTCTGTTGCTGCCGGCCTGTGCATTATGGTTGTGCACGGCTACTCTGCGGCCCATCATATCGAATACGCTGATCTCCAGTTTATCACTGTTTTTCATATCGATATTCAGTTCGATGGTATTGTAGGTTGGCATACCTAAAACCTGCAGGTCTACAGATGCACCTTTTACAGTATTGATGCCGGTTGTTTTATTCTCAACTTTAATATCATCATAAGTCAGCTCATAAGCACCTGTGGTACCACACTCGTAAGTAAAGGCCAGGTAGAAAGGTGTATTTTTATATGCAGTCAGGTTGATGTCTTTTACCTGAGACCATACATTGGAATCCGGAGCAGAAGCCAGTGCCGGTACGGTTAAGGTTGTCCAGGTTGCAGCAGCAGGATCACCACCACCAGTATAGTTTGTAGAGATTTTAATAGTACGGGTTACGGAACCACCGAAACGTCTTTTCTGCCAGAAACTCAGCGTAGGATTAGTCATTGCAGCAAAATCAAACTTACGGGAAGAGATCAGCCAGTCACTGTTTGCTTCAGAAGCGGTAGCAGAAGAACCACCGTTGATGTATACTGCATTGGTATCGTTATGGCCAAAGTTGGAACAGTTCCATACTTTAGTACCGGTTGCATTGTAACGACCGAATACACCGATTGCAGTGCTGATACAGTTAGCAAAATTCTCATTTAAGCTGGTATAGTGTGCTGTATCTCTTGTAGTGAATGTCCAGGATACAGTATCATTACCACCCGCACTGTTTGTAGCTACATTAGCATCCAGTTTGATGATATATGAAGTTGCAGGCTCTAAAGTAATTGGGGTAAACTTCGCTCTGTTACCGCTGATAGTTGCACTGCTGCCTGCAAATGTAGCTACAGGAGCTGTCTGACCATTCTTGTATAATTTTACATTACCCGCACCGCCGGTAATATTAGCAGAGAAGGTAACGCTGATAGAATCTGTATTAGGATCTACATTGGCACCATAAGGGATTCTGTAAGTTACGGTTGGTACAGAAGGTGTAGTATCTACGGTATGGAATGTCCAGGCTGCAGTACCGCTCACCGGGCTGTTACCCGCACCATTGTATGTAAATGTATTGGTATCTACGGTTACATAATAAGCGGTATTATTTTGTAATGTAACCGGGCTGAATTTAGCTTTGTTACCGGAAATAGTAGCATTTGCACCGGTAAAGGTTGCTACTGGTGTACTCTGCCCTACTTTGTACAGTTTAACACTACCCGTACTTGCCGTAATCGCATTCGAGAAGGTTGCTGTCAGAGAATCTGTAGCCAGCGGTACATTAGCGCCGATTGGCGTCTGGTTGGTCAGGTATAAAGCTGCCGGGTTTGTCGCATAATTGGTCAGTACGAGGCTGTCCAGGTTCATACGTTTTGTATTGGCTGTACCTGCGGTGAAACCGTGTCCCCATACGCGTATTCTCGCTGTAGGCTGGTTCAGTGTATGCATATACGTTTGTACGTTTGCCGTTGGTACGATCGTATCCAGGGTGTTCCAGGTATTACCATCCGGGCTCCATTGTACTAACCATTGGATCTCGCCTTCTGTAGTACTTGTACCATATCTTCTGTATACAAACGAAACCTGTCCGATACCGCCAGGCTTATTGTTTTTCATTTGTATTTTGGAAGTTGCCGTATTTGAGGTACTGTTAGTTGTTCCCGCCATACGAACCGATACATTACCCAGCTTATAATCTGCAGTCGAGTTACCCGCAAGCGAACCTGTGAATATCCACTCAACACCGTTCAGGGTAATGGTATCAGTACCATAGGTGTTCTTCGTCAGTGTTTCAAAATTCTCGGAATAAGTCTGGGCATTTGCTGTCATTCCCACACCAGCCAGTAATACCGTACAGGCCAGTTTATTTACGAATTTGTGAAAAAATGTGCTCATAAATTACTGTTTTATTTTATTTGAGACAAAAGTAATTAATAAGCTGATCGCTAGGCCTGTATTGACTTTTCTTAAAAATTAGATAACATTCAGGTAATATTTAGATAATGTGTTAATTCTGTTTTTTGCTAATTGATAACTCAATTTTAAGATTGAATATCCTATATTTGTCTAAAGGGAGTGGTGTCACTTTTGTGTATCTGCTGCTTATTTCTAAAACATTAAACAAAGACAAAATGAAAAAAATCACATTTACCTTAGCGGCCCTGGTGGGCCTTGCTTTTGCTAACCAGGCAAATGCACAGTTACAAAAAGGAACATTTTTAGTTGGAGGCCAGTTAGGGAACCTGAATTTCGGTTTGGGAAGCTCTAATAGCGTAAGCCTGAGTTTATCTCCTAAAGTGGGTTACTTTATCCAGAACAACCTGGCGGTTGGTGTTGAAGTGCCTATCGGATTTACTGCAATTAAGGGTATAGACCCGATTTTTAATTACGGTATCGGCGCATTCGGTCGTTATTACTTTGCACCGAAAGAATTTAATATTGATAATGTCCTGAACAAAGGCCGCTTCTTTGGTGAAGTGGGTGTCGGCATTGCTGGTCAGACAGATGTTGAGGTTGGTTTTAACCTCAGAGTAGGTGCAGGGTATGCCTATTTCCTGACGCCAAATGTGGCCCTGGAAACAATGGTAAGATACCAGGGTACTTATGGTACCGGTAATACTTCCGGTCTGGATATAAACCTGGGATTCCAGATTCACCTGCCGTCTAAAAAAATCAAATCTGAATACTACCAAATCAGAGAGGAAGCTGGTTCACGCAAATCCTCAAAACAATCTGAAGAATAGGGAAGGTTTACTGATGATCCAGGTAACCCTGAAGAATAATTTTGGCGCTGATCTCATCGATCAGCGCTTTGTTTTGCCTGTCTTTTTTCTTCAGGCCGCTGTCGATCATGGCCTGAAAGGCCATTTTAGAGGTAAAGCGCTCATCACACAAAATGGTTTTCTTATCCGGGAATAGCTTTTGTAACTGCTGGTAGAACTTGTCTACTTTAGCGGTAATATCTGTATCGGTACCATCCAGGTTTTTAGGATAGCCCAGCAATATAGTATCTACTTCATGTTCTGCGAATAACTGCTTCAGGTTCCAGACCAGTTTTTCTGTATCTATAGTACCGACACCATTAGCAATCATATTTAACGGATCGCTGATGGCTAAGCCGGTTCTTTTCTTTCCGTAATCTATAGCAATAATTCTTGGCATGTAATTTATTTAAGGAGAAAGGCTACTCCTACGCCAGGGCTAAGGCCCCAGGGAGTAGGTTGAAACGATGGCTTTATGCGAAAAGCAATATCGTTCGAAATATCAAAGTTTTTCAAATGGGCAAATACATTGGCATCCATAATCTGTAGCCCATAACCAACAGCACCGATCAGTACAGTCATATCCAGGTATTTTTTATAATAATCCCGTTCATTCTTGATCCGCACATCATCATATAACCCTACATACTTATCGGTATAGACATTGTTCAGGCGATTGGCGTAGATCAGACGGAACTGGTTATAGTTCTTCAGGTTGTCCTGGAAGAAGTACACACCCACGCCCAGCAGACCGTATACAACAGGAAGTTTCCAGTACTGTTTATTGTTTAATTGTCCCAATCCTGGAAACAGCATAGAATACAATGCTGATCTTTTAGGGATGATTACCGAATCTTTCCAGGAAAAAACGCCATGTCTTTTCGTTTCCGGAAGCACAACAATTGCACTGCTATCCGTGGTTTGCGGCATTACCTTTAGTCCGGAAACCGTATCAGGTGTAGTGGTACTTAAAGTCTCCTGTGCTGATGTCTGCGAACTGCTGCAGGCACAGGTAATAATGATCAGCAGGAAAAAGCACCAGGATACTACCCTGTTGCGGGAGCTCCTGCGAAGAATAGTATGCTTATCGCTCGCTGTTATATGGTTCATATGGTTTTTCTTCTGGTTTGGTAAACTCTTGTCTGGCACTGCGTTCACGGAATTCACGTACAGAGTTTTTAATGTAGGTATAATATTCGTACTCATTCATATTGCGGATGAATACATAAGGAGGTCTGTATAAGCGTTTGTACAGCTCCAGGCTATCGCTGCTTAACTGGGTCAGTTGTACAATCAGGCGGTCATTGAAAACATAATCGATAAATTTGCTGCGCTCCCAGTATTCATAATTCTGCTGGAACTTCCAGATCATACGGTTACGTTTACTCAGCGCATCGAAGGGATGTTGTATGATATCCAGGCCGGTTAGTTTATAATGATCCAGTGCCTGCTGGTACAGTTCCCGTCTTTTAATGCTGTCTATCTTTGCTTCTGCAAAATAATCTCTGCGCAGGAATTGCTCATCAATGATCGTATTGCTTTCATTCAGCTGAATGTTATAATAAGCTGCCAGGTTATCCGACTTTACATTTACAGTAGCTACATCATAACCCGCTACGCGAAACTCTACAAGTTGTCCTTTAAATACTTCAATATTGAACTTACCTGCAGCATCGGTAATCACTTCTTTGCCGGTATGTACATTTACAATGCTGACGCCATCTATAGGCTGGTTAGACATACGATCCACCACGATACCGTTCATTTTTCCGGCAAATGATGGGACAATACTCCATAAACAGCAGAACAGAAAAGCAAGTGTGCCAAATAAATATTTGACAGTAGAATTACGTTTACTCAAAGCAGGGTTATTAAAATTCACGGTAAAGATACGGATTCAATGGCTTTATTATCAAGCAACAAGGCTGTGATATGCAAACCAAACGCTAAAACCTTGCAATTTGGTATGCTCCACAGCCCTGTCCGGTATTTTTTAACGTACCAGTTTTTTCAGCACATCAGTATTTAATTTGTAGGTGTATTTACTACGCAGCTCCGTTTCCCAGTTTTTCTCCAGCTGCTTCTGGTAATCTTCTACTACACTACCCTTTGCTTCGTCCAGCGTTTTAGGCATTGCAGTAGTATAAATCTTACTTGGATAGATCAGCGTTTCGCCGTTATTGTCAGATTTTATGTCGCTTACTTTTCCTTCTTTCAGTTGGTTTTTGTCAAAATTGCTTACACTGCTGAAGTCAAATCTGCCGGTTTGCTGGTATATCTTTTCACTGGTAGTCGGTGTGTTCACTTTGGCCAGTGCATCTTCAACCGAAAGTCCCTGTGCCAGCGCATCATGGATTTGTGTTAAGGCTTCATGATTTTTGCTTTGGAAGATCACCCCGTCAAAGCCAGGCTGCCATTGGTATTGACTGCTGTTGCTCTTGTAGAAATTCCTCAGGCCCACAGTGTCTTTGGTAGCCTTAGACCAGATGTTTTTATCCATCAGGTCAAATATCAGTACACCATTCCGGTATTCAGATACCAGTCCCTGGTATTCCTTATTGTTCTTTTCCAGTTCATCAACCAGGATATCAGTAATCACTTTATCGGTATAGATGCGGTATAACTCCCGGAAAGCATCTTCCTTACGGCCATTCAGGCGACCCATGGTCAGGTCTTTTACATATTGCAGGAAGTCTTTTTGGCTATAAGACTTGCTCTGTACTTCGAATAATTTTGCGGTCAGTTGCGGATATTCCTGCAAGGTTGCTCCTTTTTCAAGATCACTCTGGTTAATGGTAGCAATCATCGCCGCCATATTTTCCGGGAACTCTTTAAAGCCAAGGCGTTTTTTCGCTTCTGCCATATCTTTTTGTTTCGCAATTTCGAAACGGCTGTTTTGCTCCACTTTTGCTGTCAGCTCTCTTTCCTCTTCGGCATAAGTGCCTAATGGTTTTTTAGAGATGAGTTTCAGCAGGTGAATTCCGTAATCGGTTACGAATGGTTCAGATATATCGCCTGGGTTTTTCAGCCCGAATGCAGCATTCTCAAAGTTTTCGGTCATTTTACCCGTTTTGAATGCAGGCAATTTACCATCATTATTCACTGAATATTCATCTTTAGAATACTGGCGTACCATGTTTTCGAAAGTAGCCTGCTTAGCGATCACTTTAGCCCTGATCTCATTGGCCAGCTTCAATTGCTCATTAACCATATCCGGAGTGCCATTGTCTGTAGGCAACAGGATCTGTGCCACTTCTACCGTACCATTGGTTGGTCTTTCTGCCAGTACTTTTATAATATGGTAACCATATTGTGTTTTGAAAGGCTTAGACATACTCCCTACCGGAGTGCTGTATGCCACATTTTCAAATTCGTATGGAGTCTGTAAGGCTGTGATATAGCCCAGGCTTCCGCCCAGGTTTCCGGTAGATTTATCCATAGAATATCTTTTAGCGATATCCTCGAAAGATGCCTTTCCGGTATTGATCTGGTTGTACAGGCTGTCAATAAATTTCTTGGAAGCATCGTTGGTCGGATCAGCAGTATAATGCTGCACCAGAATATGCGCTACTTTACGTTCTGTTTTACTGCGCTCATAAGCCTCTTTAGTCAGAGCGCTCACATTGTCTTTGCTGGTCAGGTAATTGCGGGCCAGCTGCGTTTTATAATTATTGATATCGTTCTTCAGGACGGCAAGGGTATCCATGCGTAAAGTCTCAGCTTCTTTTACCTTCATTTTGTACAATGCGTACAGGTTTGCAAATTCATTCAGAGAGTTATAATCGTAACGCAGGGTATTATTAGAGCTGTTCTTTTTATAGCCGGCAAGGAATTCCTCTTTGGAAATGGCGTCTTTGCCAACTGTAAATACGGTCTGGGCTTGTGCGGACATTACTGTTACCCCCAGGCTGATACCTAATAATACAGAATATTTCTTGTTCATCTTTGAAGTAAAAATTAAATTTTGATGGGCTAAGTTAATTATTCTTTTGCTAACAGAGAAGCATTTTATCCTGATCGGGAAAAATGTTTCAAACAGGCATATTATAGGAATTTATGGGCTAAAAATGAAATTGAATTTATGGTATAAGAGGTTATATTTGCCTCCTTTTATTACCCTTAAAACAGAGTTATGCATACGACACATTCGAAGATTATTGCCCAAAAATCAGGAATTGCAGAGGCTGGTGTTATTGCCGTGCTGGAATTACTGGCAGAAGGTGCTACCATACCTTTTATCGCCCGTTACCGGAAAGATAAAACAGGTGCGCTGGACGAGGTGCAGATACAGCAGATACAGGATGAGGCTAAATTTCAGCAGGAATTTTCGGATCGTAAAGCATTTATAGAGAAAACGATCACAGAGCAGGGTAAGATGACCGAAGAGCTGCAGGCCAGACTGGACAAGGCAGCCACGATTAATGAACTGGAAGATATATACCTGCCCTATAAACCGAAACGTAAAACAAAAGCACAGACTGCAAGAGAAAACGGACTGGAGCCCCTGGCTTTATGGTTGCTGGAGCAGAAGGCCGGTGATCCTGAAGAAGAGGCCAAAGCTTATATCAATGAACAGGTGGCAGATGCAAATGCTGCCTTGCAGGGTGCAAGAGATATTATCGCAGAGACGGTAAATGAAGATGCGGCAATACGTGCCGGTATGCGCCAGCTATTTGAACGTACTGCGACTGTGCAGAGTAAGGTGCTGATGGGACAGGAAACAGAAGGTGCGAAGTATAAAGACTATTTCGAGTTTTCGGAACCGGTAGCTAAAATACCATCACACCGTATGCTTGCGGTAATGAGAGGGTTTATGGAAGGCATTCTCAAGATGACCATTGCTCCGGAAGAAGAAACGGCATTGGCTGCAATTGAAGCGGAGTATCTGAAAAGCGGTAGTGCTGCATCTGATCATGTAAAGAAAGCGATCCGTGATGCCTATCGTCGTTTGCTGCAACCCAGCCTGGAAAGCGAATTCCGTATGGAATTGAAAGTAAAATCGGATGAGGAAGCGATCAGTGTATTTGCAGAGAACCTGCGCCAGCTACTGCTCTCCTCCCCGCTCGGCTCTAAACGTATTATTGCCATTGACCCTGGTTACCGTACCGGTTGTAAGGTGGTGGTGATCGATGATAAAGGAGATTTATTACATAATGACCTGATCTATGTGCATGAAAAAAATCATAGATTGAATGCAGCGGAACATACCATCCGTTCGCTGGCCCAGAAATACGATATTGAGGCATTTGCCATTGGTGACGGTACCGCAGGCCGCGAAACAGAGCAGTTTGTAAAAGGCCTGAAACTGGATCTGCCGGTTTTCCTGGTGAATGAAGATGGTGCTTCTGTTTATTCTGCATCGGCAACAGCCCGTGAAGAGTTTCCGACGCATGATGTAACTGTAAGAGGCGCAGTAAGTATCGGTCGCCGCCTGATGGACCCTCTGGCTGAGCTGGTGAAGATTGATCCGAAGAGTATTGGTGTAGGTCAATACCAGCATGATGTAAACCAGACCCGCCTGAAGGAGAAGCTGGACCAGACTGTAGAGAGCTGTGTGAATGCGGTTGGTGTAAACCTGAATACTGCAGGTAAGCATTTATTATCGTATGTAAGTGGCATCGGTTCCGGTGTTGCGGAGAATATTGTGAAGTACCGCAGCGAAAACGGACAGTTTGCCAGCCGTAAGGAATTGCTTAAGGTGCCCCGTCTGGGCAATAAGGCTTTTGAACAATGTGCCGGATTCCTGCGCATTCCTAATGCCGGTCATCCGCTGGATGCATCTGGTGTACACCCCGAGACGTACACGATTGTGGAGCAGATGGCTGCTGATCTGGAAATCGGGCTGAAAGACCTGGTGGGCAATGAAGAAGCGATCAAGCGCATTAATGTTGCTAAATATGTAACCGACACTACCGGTCTGCATACCCTGCAGGATATCATTAAAGAGCTGAGAAAACCGGGACTGGATCCGCGTAGCGGCCTGGAGCAGTTTGAATATGCTAATATCTACAGCATTGAAGATGTGACCATAGGTATGATTGTACCGGGTATTGTCACCAATCTTACCCGCTTTGGTGCCTTTATTGATATTGGAGTGAAACAAGACGGACTGGTGCATGTATCGGAGATCTCTCATCAATATATCAGCGATCCGGGTGAGGCTTTAAAACTGAATGATAAGGTAACGGTACTGGTTACAGAAGTGGATCTTCCGAGAAAGCGAATCGGCCTCTCCATCAAACAGGCACAGGCTCCGGGAGCTGCTCCGGCAAAGAAGCATGGCGGACCTAAGAAAGCTGCTCCGGCAGAGCCAAAGCACGAAAACTTCTCTGATGCACTCAGCCATCTGAAAAGTAAATTCAAAAGATAAAATAAGAAAAGTCATACAAAAGAGAAAGGATGCTGTATCAGCATCCTTTCTCTTTTTATATGTTCCGGACAGTAATTACTGTTTTGGATTTACAGCCGTTTTTGGATAATCGTAACGACTCCATTTGCCTATAATCGTACCATTTTTAATCAGCATCAGGCCACCATTGCTGCGCATAGCTGTCTTACATACCGTTCCGTCAATCGCATATGCATCCGCGTCCAGTTTGTAGCGGGCTTTGAAACGATTGGTGGCCGCTTCATCATTAGCAGAAAGGATATAGAATCCTATGCCTTTTGCATAACACTCCCGAATCAGGTTTTGCAGATCCTGCATGTCTTTGCCTTTCACTTTATCAGCATCTTTTACAAATAACAGGTAAGAATAGCCCGGATCTTTAAGTAGTGACTCTGTATAATCCTGACCTGCAAAGTCTCTGATTGCGAAGTCCTGGATCTTAGGTGTAGCATTACCTTTTTCTATCAGTGTAGTCTTGCTTTCGATATATTTCAGGTTCCATAAAGTGGAATCCTGCATAAACTGTTCCTGTGTAAATTCAACTCTTTTGCCATCTTTTTCATATACCAGCATAGTGGCATATACATCCGGTTTAGAACCGGGAGGCACTTGCATATCATTCCAGATATTAACGCCTGGTTTGTATGGCAGACAGTCTCTGAATGGTAAATGTCTTAAGGTATAGAACTGTATGGCCAGGGTAATGATGAGTGTGGCAATGATGACCACATGTCCCCACATTTTCTTGAACAATTCCGGAATGCTGTTACGGCCCAGGAATAATAAGAATACCAGGATCAGTAACACTAAATCCTTGATAAAAGACTGATGGGCTTTCAGGGGAATACAATCTCCGAAACAACCACATTCCTTTATCTTGCCCGATATAACTGCATAGCCTGTAAGGAAGGTAAAGAATATGGTGAGCAGGAGAATGAGGAATGATACCGAACGGTATGCGTAGCCGATGATCATGGCTACACCGGCCAGTATCTCAAAGGTAATCATGGCTATAGAAATGTACAGGCTGTATGCTACAAAAGACTGCATCTTCCATACTTCAAAAAATTCGTCCATCTTATAGGCCAGTCCGGAAGGATCATTAGCCTTGATGAGTCCGGAAAAGATAAACAACAGACCTACCAGTACACGTACGGTATTCAGTATGTAATAACCTGCCTTTTTGTTCTGTGGAGCAATTGCCTGGGCATTCATGTTCATGATAAAAGCTATTTATTTTTTTGTTCTTCGATTAAAATTAAAGCAAAAATGGCATAATTGATGATATCGCAAAAATTGGCATCTATACCTTCTGAAATCACGGTCTTCCCATCATTGGCCAGTATTTGCTTAATACGCAGCAGTTTGGTCAGGATCAGGTCGGCAAAAGACTCCTGGCTCATATTGCGCCATGCCTCTCCATAATCATGGTTTTTCTTCAGCATCAGTTCCCGTACAGAATCTACCTGTACATCATATAGTTCTTTAACCGTATCTACCGGCAGATCAAGCGGTGCTTTATCGTCCAGACCTGCTTGTATGAGGGCAATGTAACCATAATTTATAATACCGGAAAATTCACTTTCTATACTGTCTTCAATCTTCTGTACGCCTTTATTTTCCTGTATCTGGCGTATACGCCAGGCCTTGATATAGATCTGGTCTACAATAGAGATCGGACGCAGCATACGCCAGGATGTACCATAGTCTGCTGCCTTTTTCAGAAACACGTCTTCACATGCACTGATCACCCCATTATATTGCGCTGTTGTATTATTCATTATTATTGTTTCGTGCTATGATTAAGTAAGTGTACTACCAGACCGTCTCTCGTTTTTGGTTCAAACCAGGTCGATTTAGGAGGCATTACAGAGCCGCTGTCGGCTACTTCAAATAATTGTCCCACACTAACCGGATAGCAAGAGAAGGCCATAGCCATATCTCCGCTGTCTACCCGCTCCTGCAGGTATGACAAGCCGCGGATACCACCCACAAACTCCAGGCGGTTGTCGGTACGCGGATCATGGATACCCAATATCTTGCTGAATATATTCTGCTGCAGGATACTGACATCCAGTATGTCTACAGCATTGTCTTTATAAGAACCTGGCTTCACTTGCAGCTGGTACCATTGCTTATCCAGGTACATACCGAATTCATGCGGTTTGGCCGGGCGGTATGGTGTATTTTCCGGTACAGCAGTAATCTCAAAATCTTGCTGCAATGCTTCCAGAAATGCTTCTTTGCTGATCGTACCCATATCCAGCACCAGTCGGTTATAATCCATAATGGCAACCTGGCTTTCCGGGAATATGCAGGTGAGGTAATACTGGTCAGCGGTGGCGATCCCCTTTTTCTGGGTAAACTCTTCTGCTACCTGAGATGCAGATGCGGTACGATGGTGACCGTCTGCAATATATGTATTCGGTACCTGTTCCTCGAAAATAGTGGTCAGTTGTGCAATGATTTCTGGATTGTCCACTACCCAGAAAGTATGGCTGATCTGATCTTCAGAAGCAAACTTATATACCGGCTGGTGATTGGTTTTCCAGTCTTCCAGCGTACGGTTCATGTCGGATACATCTTTACACGCCAGGAATACCAGTCCTGTATGTGCACCGGTTACTTTAATATGATTAGCGCGGTCCAGTACACGGTCCGGTTGCGTAAATTCATGCTTCTTGATGCGATCCTCTGCATAGTCTTCCAGCGAAGAGCAGCACACCAGTCCTGTCTGACTGCGGCCGTTCATCACCAGTTGATATATATAGTAACACTCTTGGTTGTCCTGTATCAGGATACCTTCTTTAATAAAACGCTCCAGGTTGTCCTTCGCCTTCAGGTATACTTCCGGACTGTTTCGATGTGTGGTCTCCGGCAGATCGACTTCTGAACGGGTAATGTGATTAAAATTGAAATGATTCCATTTAGATGCATTTAACTCATCTTTATTGGAAACATCATAGGGCAAGGCAGCCACTTTCTCGACTATATCAGCTCTTGGACGCAAACCTTTAAACGGTGCTATTTTTGCCATGCAGTTTAATTTATTTTTTTGAAGAAGGCCAAAATTAAGGTATTATTTTTATTTTATTTCTCTTGCTAAAAGTAGGTTACATATCCAAAATGGACTTTAGTATTCCTGAACTGAAATGGCTCCTGGTCCAGCTTACCCAGGGCCAGTACCACATTGAAGATACCGGACTTACTTTCGAGGCTTATACCTGTACCGAAACTGAGCGGTGTATTGGTCTTATTGGTAAGGTTATACCGGGTATAGGTCTTGCCACCATCGGCAAAGAGAAAGAAGTAGGATTGTGGAGAAAGCAGGGTCCTTAACTCTGCCGTAAATACATGGTACTGATTCGCATAAATACTACGCTCATCAAAGCCACGGAGTAATTTAAAGCCCCCGATCTGGTATAGTTCATTCTGATACAGGTTTTGGCCGCTGATATACCCGCCTTCATACCCGGTTTTGATCGTCAGCAGTTTTGCCAGGGGTATAAAATATTGCAGGGAGGCTATAGCACGATACTGCACCTTGTCCCTATTGGCGGCTTCGTACAGAGTGTTGTAATCAAATCCATCATTGATCGAAAGGATATTTTCATTGGGCAATACCTTCCGTTGCAGGCCAGCCATACTGATCTGTGCGGCCCAGCCCCGTACCGGGTTTTGTATATGATTGGTCCGGTTCATAACATACTCTACATTCAACCCGCGGGTATTTATATCAATATTGTCGTTCAGGGTCTTGTATTGCTGTACAAAAGCGATATCGGGATTAGCTACCCTGTTATTGTATAACTGAAAGGCAATACGGATATAATCTTTAGAGCTGAAGAGGTAGCGAAGACCAGCCTCGTAAGAGGTGCGGCGGAATAAGGTATCTCTCCCAAAGTATTCAAATTTTGCATCGACAGCTATATTCGAGCCCATGATGTATGGAACGATCAGACCTGCATTGAGCTGAGGTGAGCGAACCTGCAGATTCTTGTAAGTAATATTAAATGTTTCGCCATAGCCCATAGTGTTATTGAGTAGCAGTAATATGTCAGCGGTCCAGGTAAAACGCCTGCTGGCCTCACTATTAGGCTGCAGCCCTACCAGTGCATTGATCTGGTTCGATTTTTTATCATTTAGATAGAGGTCGAGGTTGTTGCGGTCTATGGTGAAATTCATGATCCAGGGCTGGGATTCCTGGAGGAAAGGTAATTCCTGGATTTTTTTTGAAATGCCCCGTACCGCTTTTTCATTATACGGTTTGCCTTCTTTAATGCCCAGGTAAGATTGAAGAAACAGGCGGTCTACCTGTGCATTGCCCGATAAGCGTATAGAATCTATTGTGATATACGGCCCTTTGTTTAAGCGCAACACCGCGTGCAACACCCGCGCACTATCAAGCTGTATACTATCCAGGTAAGTTTGTGCAAAGGGGTATCCATTGTTTTCTGCATAGACGAGTATCTGCTCCATCAGGTTCCCTATCCTTTGAGCACTCAATACCTTGTTGGTATAATCCCGTTCTATGATGCCTGTATTATTCAGGATGACCTTGGGGATATCGTGCAGACTTATCTTACCGATGGTATATACCGGGCCGGTATAGATAACAGTATGTATGGTATCTGTCTGTACCTGCCAGCTGTCGGCAGCTGCTTCGAGATATCCTTTTTTGTGCAGGCTGGAGATAAAACCCTGTATAAAATCACGGGCCAGATATTCATTGCTGAACGTCTTGTTTTGCGCCTCTTTAAATAATTGAGGATCCTTGCTGTCTATACACAACACTTTACGCAGGCTGTCCTGCGCCTGCACACGGGCTATCGTAAGCCCCAGTATGATGCATAACAACAGGTATCTGATCACAATCATTCAAAGTAAAAATAACCCGGTCCCAATTCTGCCAGGAATTGTTTTACCGGTGTGCCATCCGGCCGATAAACGAGTACACTACCCTTTTGTATAAATCCTTTCGGGTCTCCGACATAGATCAGGCCCGTGGCCGGGTCTATGCCTAATGCCCAGAAATATTGCAATTGTTGTGCCGCGATAAAGGCCTGAGTGGGTGCCTGCGTTGCGGTAATCGGCATTCTGTAAATACCATTGTAGGCATTGGCAGTACCCTGGTAATTCACCCCGATAAAATAAATCGTATCCTTAGCCGGGTTAAATGCCGGCTTAATCAGATCTGCATCGCTTCCGAAGGAAATGGTTTTAATCATACTACCAGAAAACGGGTCCAGTTGTGTCAGCGTTGAAGGTTTGTTATAGGTATGATTACCGGCTAGTACCCATAATTTCTGATTCTTATCTACCAGCACCTGTGTTGGTGCGTAGCCACCGATATTGATCTGGCGGCTGATGACATTTGTAGAAGGATCTATTTCATAAATGAAATTGCAACCGGTATCCCAGGGGCATACATACACCTTATTATTCAATAATGTAATGCCCTCATTATTCTTGTTAGTAGTAGTGATCGTATCTGTGATCTGGTTGGTAGTTGGATTCAGGACAAATATGCGACGGCCATACATACTGGTAATATAAGCTTTGTGCTGATCTACTATCTGTATATAACGCGGCTGATTTACACTGATCTCTCCCTGTTTGACAAATGTTTTTTTGTCTACAATGACAATTTTATTGGAATTGTTCACTACCAGGTACAGTTTACCATTCCACACGGTAAGGCTCTGAAGCACATCGCCAAGCGGTGCATTATTTGCAATAGTATACACATTATTGATAATGCTGTCTGTAACTGTATTGATATAACTCAGCGAAGCATTGCCATTACCGAATACCCCTTCATTGGCAATCAGTATCTTCCTGTCTTCAGTAGCAGGATTACCCGTATTGCCGGGATTAGGCTTGTCTTTAACACAGGCTGTAAACAGCACAATGCTGCAGCAGAACAGTATTAGTCCTTTGAAATATTGACTCATTCAGGCAGATAATATTATTTAATCAGAGATACAATCTCTTCGCTCATTGGCTTTGTAGCCGGGCTGAAATGCTGTACCAGCTTACCTTGTTCATTGATCAGGTATTTCTGGAAATTCCATTTTACAGAACTGCTTTCCACACCATTATAATCCTGGGTAGTAAGCCATTGATATATCGGAGCCATATCTTTTCCTTTTACAGAAATCTTAGCCGCCATAGGGAAACTTACCCCATAGTTTTTCTTACAGAACTCAGCAATCTCATTATTGCTGCCTGGTTCCTGGCTCATGAAATTGTTAGCCGGGAAACCAATAATCACCAGTTTATCCTTATACTGTTTGTATAATTCTTCCAGCTCTTCGTATTGCTTAGTAAATCCACACTTAGAAGCGGTATTTACAATCAGGATCTTTTTGCCTTTAAAGTCAGCAAAGTCGATAGTGGAACCGTCCAGGGCTTCTACCTTGAACTCATAAATTGATTTCGGAAGCTGTGCATTTGCCTTTGGTTTGCAGGCAAACAGGAAAGAGAGGAGGCCCATAAGGATGTATTTCATTGTTGTGAATTTTAAATATTAATTATGCAGTTCAAAGTTACGGTAAAATGTAGTTACGAAATCGGTTGTATCCGATAAGACACTATATATAAGGACAGAAAGAGAAAGATACCCACAGGGAAATATGTATATTCACAATGCAGATCAAAAGCTTAAATTTTCTATACCTGCGAAAATAGTAAATATTAGGGGCAAATGTCTGTTCTGATTACCTTTGCAGCTGATATAAAAGATCACTAACTATTCCATGAACGCTGAAAATACAAACTGCATTGCCGTAATTGTAGCCGGTGGCAAAGGCCTGAGGATGCAGAATGCAATGCCCAAACAGTTCTTGCCTTTAGATGGCAAACCGGTGCTATACCATACTGTTGCTGCGTTTCAGCAGGCCATTCCGGGTATACGTATCGTACTGGTGCTGCCTGAAGACCATATCAGTTATGCCAATATGATCCTGCAGCAGTTTGCCGGAGGTATAGATATAACGATTGTAACCGGCGGTAGCACTCGTTATGAGAGTGTGCGTAATGGCCTGCGGGAAGCCGGTACAGATGATATTATATTTGTGCATGACGGAGTACGTCCGCTCCTCTCTTCTGCTTTGATTCAACTATGCCTTATGGCTGCAGAGGCGCATGGTTCTGCTATTCCTGCGGTTGCTGTCAGTGACAGTATTCGTGAAGTGACAGAAACCGGCTCTAAAGGGGTAAACAGGGAACAACTGCGGGCTATTCAGACACCACAGACCTTTAAAGGTTCTATTTTGCTTCCTGCATTCGAACAAGCTTACCAGGATAGTTTTACAGACGAGGCCTCTGTCGTAGAGGCTTATGGTCAACAGGTCTTCCTGGTGGAAGGAGAAAAAACAAATATAAAAATCACCACACCGGAAGACATGATATTTGCTACCGCTATTTTAACGCTACACCATGAACAGAAATAACACTTTTGCTTTCTTGATGGCAGTATTACTGCTCTGGAGCAGCCGTGCTGCAGCACAAACAGTGGATACTTCTCTGTTTTATATGCCTATATCCCTGGATGAAGTAATCGTTTCTGCCCGGCAGAGAGGATTTAATGTACCAGAATTTATACAGGCCATTAAAGAAGATACTACTTTTTATAAGGCATTTAAAACCATGCGCCTGCGCACGTATAATGCAGAGAATAATATTGCAGCATATAATAAGAAGGGAGGCGTGCAGGCTACACTGAATAGTGAAACCAAACAGATATTCCGTGATGGTTGCCGCACAATGAGGGTACTTGAGGAAACCGCGACCGGAGACTTCTACGACCGCAAAGGGGAGTATAATTATTTTACCGCAGAGCTGTTTGCCGGTTTGTTCTTTACCAAAGGCACCGTCTGTAATGATAATAACATTGTAAGAGGCTCTTTAGACCGCGAATTGTCCGGGAAGAACCGTATAGAGAAGAGCAAAGTGCAGCTGAAAATGCTTATGTTCAACCCGGGCAGCAGCATCCCAGGGTTACCGTTTATCGGCAATAAAGTGGGGATTTTTGACCCTGAAGTGGCTAAAATGTATGATTTTAAGCTTACGGCACAGCAGAAGAACGGCGAGGAAGCCTATTGTTTTGAAGCCATACCCAAACCGGAATATGCAAAAAAAGTTGTGATCAACCGGTTCGTAACCTGGTTCCGTCCATCAGACTACTCTATCATCTCCCGTGACTATTCCCTCTCTTATGATGCTTTGGGTTATGATTTTGATGTAGTTATGCATGTAGATTTAAGGCAGATCGGTAAAGAATTACTGCCATCATTTATCAGTTATAAAGGCAACTGGAAAGTGGTGACCAAAGCAAGAGAAAGAGTGAACTTTACCGCTTCATTTTCATACTAATTTCTTCTTGGCATCCTCAAAAAAATATATACATTTGCGTATCATAAAATACAACCATCAATCATGGGCTTAAACAGAGATCAAATTGCAAAACGTATTGCCAGAGAACTGAAAGACGGCATGTACGTAAACCTGGGTATCGGGGTGCCTACCCTGGTGGCCAATAACGTGCCGGACGATATCGAGATCGTATTGCAGAGTGAAAATGGTATGCTGGGTATCGGACCTTTTCCTACCGAAGAAGAAGTGGATGCGGACCTGATCAATGCCGGTAAACAAACCGTAACCCTGCGTCAGGGCGGAAGCTATTTTGACAGTGCATTAAGTTTCGGAATGATCCGTGCCGGTAAAGTAGATCTTACTGTTCTGGGCGCTATGGAGGTTTCTGACCAGGGCGATATCGCAAACTGGAAAGTACCTGGTAAAATGGTGAAAGGTATGGGTGGTGCTATGGACCTGGTTGCTTCTGCCAAGAACATTATTGTAGCCATGATGCATACTGATAAAGAGGGCAATTCTAAGTTGCTGAAACAGTGTAGTTTACCGATTACAGGTTTGAAATGTGTAAAGCGTGTAGTGACTGATCTGGGCTTTTTCGAGATTACAGAAAATGGTTTCTTACTAAAAGAATATGCACCTGGTGTAACTATAGAAGATATTAAGGCTAAGACCGAAGGAAGATTAGAGATTGCTGCAGATGTGAAGGAAATGGAATTTTAGTAAAGCATTGATTCTGATTAGTTAAAATATTCAAAAAATTAATTATTGGAAGATATTCAAATTTTACTAACTTTGTTATATATAGTCTAAAAAATAATCATATAAAATAATTTATTTCAATGAAAAAATACCTTCGCGTTATTGTTGTTGTATTTGCTGTGTTATTTGCCGGAACATTGGTTCAGGGTTGTGCAGCAGGAAAGAAAAGCAAATACAGCTGCCCCAATAGAATTTAATTAAATGCACATCTTGCAATTCGGGATTAGTTAAGTTATACATATGTTTTTAACTGGCAATTAACCCGAATTGTCTTTTATACTATGTCTTGTAGTATTAACTTTGACAAGCAAACATTTCTTTCAAACTGATAAATTTTAATAAAAAATGAAAAAACCGTTGATGTCTTTAGCAGTATTATTATTAATGGGTACTACTGCTGCCTTTGCTCAGGAAAACAGAAAGTCTTTAAAAGCAAAAGAAGCAACTACTGCTGCAAATCCGGCTGATGGAATGAAGTTCAAACAAGAAGTTCATGATTTCGGTACCGTTAAAGAAGGTGATAAGGCTGAATTTGACTTCGAATTTGTAAACAAAAGCAAAGAACCGATTATCTTACAATCTGTTACTGCATCTTGTGGCTGTACTAGCCCTTCCTGGTCTAAAGAGCCTGTAAAACCAGGTAAAAAAGGCACTATCCGTGTAGCATATTCTACTCCGGGTCGTCCTGGTCCGATCAATAAGAGCATTACTGTAACCTCTAATTTAGGTACTAAAGTACTGCAGATTACTGGTAGCGTAACTCCAAAACCAGCTACTTCTGCTCCAGAGACAAAATCAGTAATGAAAGCTAACTAATATTGCTTTTTTTACGCTTTAATTTTATGAAAATGAAAAAGACACTCTCTTTATTAATACTGGTACTTACGTTCTCCGTTGCGACTTTCGCGCAAAGTGGTCCTGCATTCAAATTTAAGGAGTCCAATAATACTTTTGATTTTGGATCCGTTAAAGAAGGACCTGATGCCGTGCACGTATTCGAATTTACGAATACCGGAGATCAGCCGATATTAATTCAAACGGCGGAGTCTTCTTGCGGTTGCACTACTCCGGATTGGCCTAAAGCGCCGATCCTGCCTGGTAAAACCGGCAAAATTACCGTCAAATACAATACGGCAAATCGCGTAGGACCAATCAATAAATCTATCTATATCAAATCCAATGCCAGCAGAGTGCCGGTGGAATTAAAGATCACGGGCAACGTGGTGAAATAATTCCGGATAATATATTGATCTTTAAACAGAGAGGCTTCCATAAGAAGCCTCTCTGCTGTTTTATACCAGGTTATGTTGTGGTAAACTTTTCTAAATGCTTCCCGGACAAGCCTGTATACTTTACTTTTGCAAACTATCTAATCACTGTGCAACGACTCTTCAGAATCTATACCGACTCATTTAAAGGACTTTCTACAGAATCCTGGATGCTATCCATTGTAATGCTGCTCAACAGGGCTGGCTCTATGGTATTGCCTTTCCTGGGAGTGTATATGGTGGATCACTTGAAATTCAGTCTGGCCGATTCCGGTATGGTATTGAGTTTCTTTGGTATCGGTTCAGTTGTAGGCTCCTGGTTAGGTGGTTATATCACTGATCGTATCGGAGAGTTTAAAGTACAGTCATTCAGCCTGTTTGCCAGTGTTCCTATGTTCTGCCTGCTGCCCTTGTTTCATACACCGGCATCCCTGGCCGTAATGGTATTGATTCAAAGCATCACCAGTGAGGTCTTTCGTCCGGCCAATTCTGTTGCGATCGCAAAGTATGCCCGTCCGGAAAATATCACCCGGGCATTTTCGCTGAACCGTATGGCCGTGAATTTGGGCTTCTCCATAGGTCCTGCACTTGGAGGATTATTATCTGCCATATCTTACAATTTCCTGTTCTTCTCTAATGCAGCCGCAGCATTGGTTGCAGGCTTTGCCTATATATACTTTTTCAGAAAGAGACATGCACGGTTTATTGCACAGAAAGAAACGGTTGTTGTAGAGGATGTAAAACCGGCAAAGGATCGCTCTCCGTACAGGGATATGCGTTTTGTTGCTTTTTGCTTGTTGTGTTCAGTTTTCTCCATCTGTTTTTTTCAGTTGCTCAATACCCTGCCCTTGTTCTATAAAGATGCGGTAAAACTAGATCAGGGAATGATAGGTATATTACTGGGCTACAGTGGTATCGTAGTGGTATTGTTTGAAATGCTGCTGGTACATATTGCTGAACGCAGATGGACTATTACCCATACAATGGTAATCGGTACAATATTGTGTGCCGTTTCCTACAGTATATTAGGCTTCTCTCATCATATGTTATGGCTTTTTGTATCTATAACCTTCCTCAGCCTGGGAGAGATACTTATTCTGCCCTTTATGTCGACCATTACTGCCGCACGCGCGGGTAAGTTCAACAAAGGCAGCTATATGGGTATGAATGGTATTTCTGTTGCGATTGCGTTTATCATATCACCTTTGCTGGGTTCTAAAATAGCCAGTATATACGGTTTTGAACGGTTATGGATCGGAACAGGCATTCTGTTATTACTAGCCAGTATTGGTTTTTACTTCAGTGTGAAGAAGCTTTTTCCTCATTCCAAAGCCTGATGAACGGACGTTGTGATCAGCGGGAACAGAGGCTGGGTGCTATTCTGGCATAAATCATCAGCGTTTTCAGGTTAACATTATAATTCTAACATAATCTTTGATATAAATAACGGACCTTTGCAAGTCGGGGCAGTATGCCCCGTTTATTTTTTATGAATCAAACATTTCAATCTTTACAGCTGATAAAACCCATCTTACTGGCATTAGACAAGTTGGGCTATCAGCAACCTACCCCCATTCAAGAACAGGCTATACCTCATGTACTCAATCATAAAGATCTATTAGGCTGTGCACAGACCGGTACCGGGAAGACAGCAGCATTTGCTATTCCGATTTTACAGGTACTGGATGCCAAAGGGCCTTCAAGACAAAGACCACGCATCAAATCACTTATTCTGACTCCCACCCGCGAACTGGCTATACAGATCGATGAGAGCTTTGCCGAATATGGTGAATTCCTGCATTTAAAACATACCGTTATTTTTGGTGGTGTAAGCCAGGTACCACAGGTACATCAGCTGCAGAAAGGCATAGATATTCTTATTGCTACTCCGGGCCGTTTACTCGACCTGATTCAGCAAAAGATCATTTCACTTTCAGATATCGAAATTTTCGTACTGGATGAAGCAGATCGTATGCTGGATATGGGTTTTATCCATGATGTACGCAAAGTAATTAAACTGCTTCCGGCTAAAAGACAAACCTTATTCTTCTCGGCGACTATGCCTAAGGTGATCCAGGAACTGGCAGATACAATCCTGACTAATCCTGTTAAGGTTTCTGTTACACCGGAATCGACTACAGCAGAAACGATCAAACAAAGTTTGTATTATGTTGATCGCTCCAGTAAGTACCAATTGCTGGCCGATCTGTTACTGAACGAGATTGATGACAGCGTGCTGGTATTTACCCGTACCAAACACGGTGCCGATAAGCTCGTTAAAATCCTGCATAAACGAAATATTACGGCTATGGCCATACATGGTAATAAATCGCAGAATGCAAGACAGCAGGCACTTTCCCGATTTAAGGATAAATCCATCAAAGTACTGATCGCAACCGATATTGCTGCCCGTGGTATTGATATCGATCTGTTGAAATACGTTATTAACTACGAGATCCCGAATATACCAGAGTCTTATGTGCACCGTATCGGACGTGGTGGTCGTGCCGGAGCCGATGGCGTAGCAATCTCTTTCTGTGATATTGATGAGATAGATTACGTTAAGGATATTCAGAAGATAATCGGAATGAAAATCCCGGTTGTTGAGGATCATAACTATCCGATGAAGAACATGGAAAAGAAAGCTCCTGAAAAGCCAGTCAGGAATGGTCGTAAACACCAGACAGAAGCTGGTGGTGGAGACCGTAAGCCTAAATCGCAGGCACCTGCAATGGCTAAAAAAAGAAAGAAAAAACCAGATCTGAGATCTAAAGAAGCATAATAAAAAGCGCCATAAGTTATTTCTTATGGCGCTTTTTATATTTCATATACTAGACAAACCGTTTACAGGTCTGCTCCATTATCTTTTTAATCTCATCATTACAGAGGTTGCCTATACTGCCTTCATGGCTGTGTTGTATGCTTCTTGCCGGTTTAAAAGTGCCAGCGGCAATATCATTGCCCACTTGCCGGTACGCATCCCGGAATGGTATACCCTGTCCTACCAGTTCATTGACCGCTTCTACACTGAAGATATAAGTATACATATCTGCCTCCAGTATATCCTGCCGTACTTTTATGGCATCCAGCATTAGTTTCATCATCTGAATGCAGTTATTCAGTTCATTGATGGCCGGGAAAATAATCTCTTTGGTCAGCTGTAACTCCCTGTGGTAGCCGCTGGGTAGATTTGCCAGTAACAGGCTCAGCTCATTCGGGATAGATTGTATACGATTACACTTACCCCGTATGAGTTCCAGTACATCAGGATTCTTTTTATGCGGCATAATGCTGCTCCCGGTAGTCAGTTGATCCGGGAAGGAAATGAACCCGAAATTCTGTCCCATATACAGGCAGCAGTCCATAGCCAATCTGCTTAGTGTTGCCGCAATACCTGATAGGGCAAAAGCCAGCGTCTTCTCTGTTTTGCCACGGCTCATCTGCGCATAAATGCTGTTCCAGTGCAGGTCTTCAAAGCCCAGTAACGCTGTAGTGCGTTTTCGGTCTAATGGAAAAGAAGAGCCATACCCTGCTCCGCTACCCAATGGATTTTTGTTACACAGATCATATGCAGTGGCCAGCAGTGCCAGATCATCGGTAAGGCTTTCTGCATATGCACCCAGCCATAATCCTATAGAGGAAGGCATGGCTACCTGCAAATGGGTATAACCGGGAATCAATACATCTTTATACTGCTCACTTTGCTGTATAAGGCTTGTAAACAGGTCTGCTATATTGTTTTTAAGGTCCAGGCAGGCATCTTTAAGGTATAGTTTGATGTCTAAAGCCACCTGGTCGTTACGGCTACGCCCGCTGTGGATCATTTTACCAATATCCCCAATCATTTCTGTCAGCAATAGTTCTACCTGAGAGTGAATATCCTCAACACCGGGTCTTATGAAAAAATCACCGGCTGTAATGGTTTGGGCAATACACTGTAATCCCTCAATAGCCGCAGCAGCCTGTTCTGTGCTCATCAGCCCTACCTCGCCCAGCATCTGTACATGTGCAATAGAACCCTGTACATCATAAGCAGCGAGTAACAGGTCAAATTCATTATCCCGTCCCACCGTAAACCGTTCTACAGCTTCCGATACATCGGTTTGTTCTTTTTGCCAAAGCTTATTCATAAGCAATTATATTTTGTAAAAGGGCATGATATCCATCAATGCCTTTTTGTAGATCATCAATAAAAATAAATTCATCCGCCATATGACTTCTGGCACTATCGCCCGGTCCCATCTTTAATGCAGGAAATGGCATCAATGCTTTGTCACTGGTAGTCGGAGAGCCATAGGGCTTAGCGCCAGTACGCATGCCAGCCTGCACCAGCGGGTGTTGGTCCGAAATGGAGGTTGGCCTTAGCCTCAGGCTGCGTGCCTGTAAACGGCTCTGTACCTGCTGTTGCAGGATGTGCAATACTTCCTCCAGGCTATACAGTTCATTAACCCGGACATCAATTGTAAACCGGCAATCAGCCGGAACAACATTGTGTTGCTTGTTGCTCGTTTCAATACTGGTAACATTAACCTGTACCGGGCCCAGCAACGGACTGACTTTGTCAAAATGGTATGCCCTCAGGGTATTTATATCATCCATTGCCTGATACAGCGCATTGACACCTTCCTGTCTTGCAGCATGTCCTGCTACACCTTTTGCGTATGCATCAATAACCAGCAATCCGCGTTCTGCAACTGCCAATTGCATCAAGGTCGGTTCGCCCACAATAGCAGACCAGGACTGGCTTTCAAGCCCCTGTGCATATGCCGTGTATTCCCGGAATGCTGTATCCTGCAATAGTAATTCAATACCCCCGCTCCCACTAATCTCCTCTTCTGCTGTAGCAGCAAGCACCAGGTTGAAAGGAAGATCCGTTCTGGCATAGTAAGCGGTAAAAACGCTGATGAGGCATACCAGGCTTGCTCCTGCATCGTTACTCCCCAATCCGTACAAACGTCCGTCGTTAATTACTGCCTGAAAAGGATCGCGTGTATAACCAGGATTAGGTTTTACCGTATCATGATGTGAGTTGAGCAGGATCACCGGCTTGTGCTCATCGAAATGCAGGTTGCGGGCATAAACATTATTCCCGCATCTCTTCGTTTCAATGCCTTTAGCCTTCAACCAATGCATTATACAGGCTGCGGTTTGCTGTTCTTCCTTGCTGAAAGACGGAATGACAATGAGGTTCTGTAACAGTTGCAGCGCATCATTCATCAGCTGTGTAGGAGCGCCTGTCATATCTCAATTTTTGTGCCGCAACGGCCTTCCAGTAAATCCGGCAAATGCTCTGCCTGTCCTATATATACGCGGTGTACACCAGCTTTAAGGGCTGCAAAGGCATTGTCCAGTTTGGGTATCATCCCGGCAAATATGCGGTCCTCTTTTTTTAATTGCTTATACATTTTTGGTTTCAGCTTCGTGATGACCGATGCATCATCTGCTACATCCAGCAATACGCCTGCTTTTTCAAAAGAAAAGATCAACTGCGTTTTATAATCATTGCTCAACGCCTTAGCTACTTCCTGTGCAATGGTGTCTGCATTCGTATTCAGCAATTGGCCCGCGCCATCATGTGTGATGGGCGCAATAACAATAGTATCTACAGTCTTGAGTAATCGTTTCATAGCCTTGATCCGCACAGTGTCTATATCGCCCACATATCCGTAATCGATCAGTGCATCACGTTTATGTGCCCGGATGATGTCGGCATCAGCACCGCAGATTCCCACTGCTTTACAGTCTTTAGCTTTCAGCTGGGCTACGATATTTTTATTGATGTAGCCTGCATAAACCATGGTCACCACTCTAAGGGTTTCTTCATCTGTAATCCTGCGCCCCTCCACCATTTCCTGCTGTATGCCCATCTGTTCAGCCATTCTGGTAGCGAGTTTACCGCCGCCGTGTACGAGTATTTTTTTTCCGGGCAGCTGGGCAAATTGCTGCAGGAATAATTCCAGTTTCTGATGATCATCAATGATACTTCCGCCAATCTTAATAATATTTATCTTATGCATATTGCTGTAATATTTGTGCGATAACGGCCTGTGCAGCCCATACTCTATTGCCCGCCTGCTGGGTCACCAGGCTGTTAGGGCCGTCCAGTATGGCATCGCTTAATTCTACATTCCGGCGTACCGGCAGGCAGTGCATCACCTTCGCATACGGAGCGTATTGCAGGTCCTGATCCTGTAGCATCCAGTTGTCTTGCGGCGCGGCCATGGTCCCATAGTCTTTATAACTGCTCCAGTTTTTGATATAGATAATGTCTGCATCCCGGATGGCTTCTATACGGTCATGGCTGATGAGTGCACCGGTAGTATATTTCGGATCAAGGTCCATCCCTTCAGGATGAGCAATCACGAAATTGGCCTGGTCCCATGCGCTCATCCACTGCGCAAAACTATTGGCCACACATTGTGGTAGTGGTTTTACATGCGGTGCCCAACACAATACTACTTTTGGTGTTGAGGATAATTGTTGTTCGCGGATGGTCATCAGATCAGTCAGCGATTGCAGTGGGTGTAATGTTGCGCTCTCCAGGCTGATGACCGGAACAGTTGTGTAGCGGATAAATTGCTGTAAATAGGCTTCTGCGTAATCACTTTCCCGGTCCTTTAAACCCGGGAATGTACGTATAGCCAGGATGTCGAAATACTGGCTCAGTACAGGTGCAGCATCCTTAATATGTTCCACTGTACTGCCGTTCATGATAGTGCCTTCTTCAAATTCCCAGGTCCAGCCTTCACTGCCGGCATTAAATACAATGGCCTGCATGCCTAATTGTTCCGCAGCTACCTGTGTGCTCAAACGAGTGCGCAGACTGGGATTCAGAAAGATCAGCCCCATACGTCGGTTGCGGCCCAGGTGCTGATGCCTGAAAGGATCTTGCTTGTATTGTAACGCTTCATTAATCAGCTGATCGATTGCTGCAGAAGGGGAAATCTGGTTCCGGCTAATATCATTTACGGAAGTAAAGTATTTCATTTGTACGGTAATTTTAAGAAGGTTGTAAATCTTTGATTGCTTGTTGTATCGCGGTCAGGAAAGCATCTGCCTCTGCACGGTTCAATGCCAGGCTGGGCAGTAAACGGATCACATTAGGCTTTGCTTCGCCCGTAAAAATGTGGTATTGTTCCAGTAAGTGTTTCTTTAAAGAAGCGATACTTTCGGGTACATCAAAACCAATCATCAGTCCATGGCCGCGCACATGTTGCAAGGGTTCTATGTTACGGAGGGCATTCATCAGGTACTCCCCTGTTTCACGGGCATTATCCATCAGTTGTTCCTGATCGATCACATCCAGCACGGCCAGAGCCGCAGCACAGGCCAGGTGATTGCCACCGAAGGTGGTGCCCAGCATAAAATATTTTGGTGCTATATGCGGTGCAATAATGATGCCGGCTACAGGAAAGCCATTACCCATGCCCTTAGCCATAGTATAGATATCTGCATCTACCCCGGCATGGTCATGGCTGAAGAACTTACCTGAACGGCCATAACCGCATTGTACGCTATCGGCAATATATACCGAACCGTACTGGTCGCAAAGACTACGGATCAGTTGCAGAAAAGAAGGTGTGGCAATATTGATGCCGCCTACGCCTTGTATCCCTTCAATAATCACTGCAGCAATCTGCTCTCCTTCAAACTCAAACAACGCTTTAAGCTCCGCTTCATCATTAAACGGGAGAAAGATCACATTGTCCGTTTCATTGACAGGGGCTATATATTGCTTATTGTCGGTAGCACTTACCGCCAGTGAGGTGCGCCCGTGAAATGCTTTGCTGAAGGCTACAATTTTTTTACGATTGGTATGAAATGAGGCCAGCTTCAGGGCATTTTCATTTGCTTCTGCACCACTGTTGCAGAGAAACAACTGATAATCGGTTTTGCCGGATACCTGGCCTAATTTGTCGGCCAGTTGCTGCTGCAAAGGAATCTGTACAGAATTGGAGTAAAAAGCAATCTGGTTCAGTTGTTCGGTAATAGACTGTGTCCAGTGAGGATGTGTATGTCCTATGCTGATCACCGCATGACCGCCATACATGTCCAGATACTGCTGTCCGTGATTGTCCCATACATAGGAGCCTTGTGCCCTGGAAATATGTATCGGATTGATCGGGTAAACGTCAAATAATTTCATGTTATATCAATGCTTTTAAAATGCTGATGGTTTAAGATACAGTCCGCTGGTTTCCGGGATCTGCATCATTAGGTTCATATTCTGTATAGCCTGTCCGGATGCACCTTTGATCAGGTTATCGATGGTAGAATGAATGACTAAAAGATCACCTTCCTGTTCCAGCTGCAGGATACATTTATTGGTATTGACCACCTGCTTTAAATGTACCGGAGTGCTACTCAGGTGCACAAAAGGATGGTCTTTATAAAAGTCTTCGTACCAGGCAGCAACTTTTTCTAAGGCTACGCCGCACTTCACCTGGCTGCTGACAAAAATACCTCTCTGGAAATCTCCGCGCCAGGGCACAAAATGTAATTGTTGTTGTGTGTATCCATTTTGTACCTGCTCCAGAGATTCGCTAATCTCTGCCAGGTGCTGATGGGTAAGGGTTTTGTAAGCCTGTATATTATTGGCCCTCCAGCTGAAATGAGCAGTACTGCTCAATGATTGTCCGGCCCCGGTACTACCGGTAATGCCGGTAATATAGCTTTCTCCCAGCATGCCTTTGGCCGCCAATGGCAAGAGGCCCAGTTGTATCGCTGTAGCAAAACAACCGGGATTGGCTACAGATTGTGCCGTGCTGATGGCTGCTTTATTCAGTTCCGGCAAACCATATACAAACTGACGAGTACCTGTTACAGCCTGTGCTTTAAGCCTGAAATCATTGGCCAGGTCTATAATACGGATATGCTCCGGAAGCGTATTCTGCTGCAGGAAGGTTGCCGATTCTCCATGCCCCAGGCACAGAAAAAGTACATGAATATCCTCGCTGATTGTATCGGTAAAGACCAGTTCCGTATCGCCCAGCAGATCACTGTGTACCGTATGTACAGGCTTGCCTGCATTGCTTCTGCTGTGTATGAAACTGATCTGTGCAGAAGGGTGCTGCAGCAATAAACGGATCAGTTCTCCGCCTGTATAGCCCGCCCCGCCTATAATTCCTGTTTTAATAATCTGCATCTGCTTTTGTTTTTTGTGCTGCCTGTACAGCATTCCATATTTTTACCTGGTTGCCGAATATGGTACTGAAGCCTCTTACATCAGTCCCGGTATAACCAGAATTCATTTCTCCGTATTGTCCGAAATCGTTGCGCATCAGGTCATATGCACTGTCTACACCAGCTACCTGGAAGCGATACGGATACAGGTGCAGATATACTGTTCCTGTTACCTGTTGCTGGCTGTGGGTAAAGAAGGCTTCTATATCCCTCATCACCGGGTCCAGGATCTGGCCTTCATGCAGCCAGTTGGCATAAAATTGCGACAGGGTATCTTTCCACTGCAATTGCCATTTGGTGAGCACATGTTTTTCCAGTGCATGGTGTGCTTTAAGGATGACCATTGGAGCTGCGGCTTCAAAACCGACACGGCCTTTGATCCCGATAATAGTATCCCCGATATGTATACCTCTGCCTATGGCATATGTCCCGGCAATACGCTGTACTTCTTTGATAGCATCTACAGGATGTGAATAGCTAATCCCGTTAACCGCCTTCAGCTCTCCCTGTTCAAAATACAGGCTTAACTCCTGCATCTCTGTCTGGGTGCAGGGTGTAGGCCACGCCTCTTCCGGCAATACGCCATGACTTTGCAATGTTTCTTTGCCTCCTATGCTGGTACCCCACAGTCCTTTATTGATACTGTAGGCCGCTTTCTCAAAATTCATATGCACACCTTTGGATTGCAGGTATGCGATCTCTTCTGCACGGCTCAGCTGCATATCCCTGATGGGTGTAATGATCTCAATGCCAGGTATGAGCTGATGAAAAATCATATCGAACCGTACCTGGTCATTACCTGCTCCCGTACTGCCATGAGCTACTGCATTGGCTTCCATAGCCTGTGCATGACGGGCTATGTGTACTGCCTGGCATAAACGCTCTGCACTTACACTGAGGGGGTAGGTATTGTTTTTAAGGCAATTGCCGTAGATCAGGTATTTGACAATGGTATCATAATAATCTTCCACTGCATTAATGGCGGTATGTGAGGCCACGCCCAGCTTTTGGGCATGTGCCGCTATAGCATCCAGTTCTTCCTGGTCGAAACCTCCGGTATTCACAATGATACTGTGTACTTCATACCCGCAATCATGCGACAGATACTGGGCACAATAAGTAGTGTCCAGGCCTCCGCTGAATCCTAAAACAACTTTCTTACTCATGACTTTCTTTGTTTTGTGTGTTTAATGATGCTTGTTGTTCTGCCTTACGTTTCTGCTTCTTCTGGGTCGTGGCTTTAATCAGTTTGCCCAGCATGTTATTGCGTTTGAAGCGTACCAGTCGTTCAAAGACCTTATTCTTTTCTTTGAAAAACTGGCGGGTGATCTTAGGTGAATAATGATCTTCAGGATCATACATCATTGCCGTGCAGAGGCAGTTTTTACGCTCCTTCATCGTCAGGATCTCGTAATTGATACAGCTTTTACATCCGGACCAGAACTGCTCATCCTGAGTCAGCTCGCTATAGGTAACTGGCTCGTAACCCAGGTCACTATTGATTTTCATCACGGCGAGCCCGGTAGTGAGTCCGAAGATCTTTGCTTTGGGATAGAGCTTCCTGCTGAGTTCAAATATTTGTTTCTTGATGGATTTGGCTACACCCAGTGCCCGGTAATCGGGGTTGACGATAAGGCCGCTGTTGGCCACAAAAGCACCATGACTCCAGGTCTCGATATAGCAGAACCCTACCCAATCATTATCGGTCGTCAGTGCAATGACAGATTTGCCTTCGATCATTTTCTGAGCAATGTAGTCAGGCGACCGCTTGGCGATTCCTGTTCCTCTGACTTTAGCACTCCGCTCCATTTCGATGGTGATCGTTTCTGCGTAATGAATATCTGCCTCTTGCGCAGTGCGAAAAATCAACTTAGTGTTTTTCACGTAAATAAATTTTTAGATGGTACGTATAGATACAAAACGACGCATGCAACACCACGGATTTGGTGTGCAGCGTTTATTTCCAAGCACTGATAGCAGTTTGTAAACAACTACTACCAGTCTATCGTCGCGATGATCTGGGGGTAAAATGCGAAAGAGGGCCCGCTGTTATTCCAGCGGTATCGCATGCAAATTGATATGTAAGTGAGTTGATCAATTTTGTAAAATGTGCGGCAAATGTATTACATAAATCGAAAAAAACAAGATGCACAATATGAATATTTTCTGATTGTTATATTAAAAGTTTGTTAGAGCATCGCTGTAATCCTTTCCTGTATTGTGTTTGTATGATTTCAAAAAAATGTCCTGAAGCCTGAAAAAAAATCTGCAGACTTTGTTCGTTTGCTGTACTCCATGCGCTGTTCTTCCGTCAAAATCAAAAATAACAGGTACAGATGAACATAAGTTTGCGGCAGGATTAATTTATCGTAAACTCCTTCCGATTGGCTAAAAGTTGTATCTGATATTTCTTGCTTTTGAAGTATTTATGGCCTGGGGAAATAAATGTGAAATTCGGTGCCATTTCCCGGCGAACTGCTGACCTCAATTTTGCCGCCATTGGCATCTACAAATGATTTTACCAGGGTCAGGCCAATGCCAAATCCTGTCTCATTTTTGGTGCCGAAAGAGTTTATTTGCTTGCCTGATGAATGGAATAATTTGGACAATTTCTCGGCAGACATACCTACGCCTGTATCTTTAATGATAATGATTGTCGAATCTAAGTTGGACTGGTAGTCAATGCTGATAGTGCCCTTGTCCGGAGTGAATTTTATGGCATTATCTATAATGTTACGGATGATGACCTGGAACTGATCAATATCTGCAAATATTGCTGCAAATGCAGTTGCCGTATGCTTTACAGCAAGTTGCTTTTCTACTATTTCGTGTTCAAAAACACTCAGTATCTCTTCCGTTACTTCATAAGCATTGATCTCCGTTTTATAGGCTATTAATCCCCTGCTCTGACTATTCGCCCAGTTTAACAGCTGATCAATCATATTGCGGGTGGCCAGTGTATGGTGATTCATTTTTTCCAGAATAGATTGGAAGTCTTCCCTGGAAACATCCATATTCCTGATCACATTAAGGGTAAGGATGATGGAGGAAAGTGGTGAGCGCAAATCATGACTGATCACGGAAAGTATCATATCCTTTGTCTCATTCAGTTCAGAAAGCTGGTCTTTCTGCCGTTTGATTTCTTCCTTTCTCAAAGCCAGTAAACGGCTCTTTTCGGTAAGCTCTTTGTTTAAAAAATCTTTTTGCCCCGAGGATCGGTAGATGATAATGATGAGTACTACTAAAAGTGCTGTGACTATCAGGAAGCATATGATGACTACCCGCTGGAATTTATTTTCCTGCGCTGATATCAGGTTTTTTTGCTGCAAGCTATAATTCTGTAAGCGCTGATGTTTTAAATTAAGCGCATTAATGCTGGACTGTTTTTTCTCATTGAACAAACTATCCTGGTACTGGATATTTAAAAGCGTATACTGGTATGCTTTTTCGAAGTTACCCATTGCGGCATAGATTTTTCCTAATACAGCCAGGGCGCGGTTAGCGTCCCATTTAGTGCCGTTTTTCTGTGCCAGCAACCATCCTTTTTCGGCATAGTCAACAGCAATCGAGTTGTAGCCAGATCGTTCATAACATTCCGCCAGGCCGGTATAGGCAAAGCTGTTCTCCCAGTCATTCTGATAGACCGTATCTTTAATTACCCTGTAGTAATAATCAATGGCAGCCTGTGTCTTGCCCATTTTGAAATACATCTCCCCCAGCCTGTTCTGCACCATGAGTTCGATGTTTTTTTGCCGGGTTTTCTGTGCTATAAATGCAGCAGTACGGTAAGCGCTTTCTGCCTCGCGGTATAATGACTGTTCGCTGAAGCAGAGACCAATATTGAAATAATTAGCTGCTAATTTGGTAGAATCATTCAACCGCAGATTAATGTTCAGGGCCAGATTTAGTTCTTCACATGCTTCACTTGTTTCGCCTTGCGCCAGATGAATCAGGCCTAAAAGGTTGCGTACCCTTGAAATAGTTACATCATCTGCTATTCCTGTATTGATGTGCAGGCTATTTAAGGCACATTCCAGTGCTGTTTCATAATTTCCTTTTATATACTGTATCCTGCTTGCACCGAAGAGTCCGTCTGCCATACCCTTTTTATAGGAAATAGAGTCTGAAAGGTAAATAGCACTATCGATCAGTTTTTCTGCTTCGGCAAAATGCTGGTTATCAGAAAGGAAAAGCGCCCGCAGGTTTAAGCTGTCAATTTGCTGAAGGCCTGCCTGTTTATGATTCAGCCATTTGATATTTCTGTTAGTAGCCTTTGAGACTATAATATAGGTAATCAGCGCAATGAAGGCTACTATTAGCGTCCACTTAAGAATGCTATTGATCCGCTTCAGACCTGTGTAATGATATTTTTTTTTCATTGTTATTTAATCTGCTTCTGGTCACCACAAAACAAGTAGTTAGCTCGGCGTCCGGAAGTAAAATACTAATTTTAAAACAGTTTAAAAACTATTGACATTATTCACGCATAAATATATGGATTGATGCCTGCAATCATATTGGCTATTCAAAATAAAAAAAGCTCTTCCTGGAAAGGAAGAGCCATATGTTATAGAAGGGTAATCAGTATTAAATGCCTCCGAAACGGATGCCGAATGCAATTGGTTGGTGCGTGATAGACTCTGTTTTGTACAGGTTAGTCAGTTGGTATGAACCAAAGAAACGAACTTCTCCCAGGCCGATCTCTGCATTCAGGTTTACATTGTAATCACTAAAGTTGAACTGGTCGTGATTTTTCACTTTGCCGCGCTCTCCGGAGATCTGCTTGGTCCAGCTGCTCAGGCGGTAGCCAAAGCTTGCCCCGAAGCCATAAGTAAGCCAGTTACTTTTATCAATGCGGTGATTGAAGTTCAGCATCAAAGGCACAGTCAGGTACTGTACAGACATTTTATTTTTAGTGAAGGCTACATCATCCATTTTGATTTTGTAATCAGGTTCACTTTGCAGTGTAATATTTTTATTGAAACGGAAATTATAGATCTGCAACCCAACACCTGTATACAGGTTCATCTTAAAGTTTTTCTGACTTACAACTTTGTAGTTGAACATAACCGGGTAGATATTTACATTCCAGGAACGGCCGTTTTTGAGGCTGAAAATATCTCCGTTTACTTTATCCGCAGGAATATTGGCAAAGTTGTTCATCAAAGCCGGGTCCGCTACATTATATACAGTCTGGTCGTTAAGCAGATTGAGGCCCAGGTCCAGCATACCCCATTGCACCTGGAATCTTTTCTTTTTATACGCAGCTTCTTTCTTTTTGTCACTGACACGGATGCCGTTAGAGCCGATAGAGATATAGGTTGTACTCTTTTTAGAAGTATCCTGGTTATCCTTATTTTCAATGACGTACATCTCTACATCACCGTCTTTCTCTTTAGTAACAACTGTTGTTTCTTTTGTTTGTGCCTGTGCGAATAATGGGCTCAATAAGGCTCCGCTTAATGCAATGAATATGGACTTTTTCATGTTTAATTATTTTAGGGTTATGGTATATGATTTATGGATAAAGTTTCCTAATGAGATTTCAACGGTGGTGCTTTTTTCTTCATTCAGCAACCAGTTTCCGGCATTGATCACATCGCCCAGCAGGCCTTTAGGAGCATGGTCATCCTTGGCTATTTTAGCAAGGGCAAGGGCCATATCTTCCGTTGCGGTAGTATTGTTTTCAGCGATAGGGCGTATAGGGCTTGTCCGTACTGCTGCAACAGAAGTGCCTGTTGTCTGGTTAGCCAGGAGGTGAACAGTCCTTTGTACTTCAGGAGTTGTTTCCTCTGGTTTGATCAATGCCAGTGTTCCGGGATCGGGATTGGCTTTGCGTACTATTTTTTCAGTTTTTCTTTTTACAGGTGTATTGGTATTATTTTTTGATTTATTGTTACCTGCAGGCTCCTGTGCAGGTGGTAATGCCGTATTCAGATTCTGTGGCAGCTGCGATTTAACGAGGCTGTTATCTTTGTACAGTTGTTCTTTTTGTGCGCCGAACCACAGTGCAGATACGATGGCTATAGGTGCCAGTGCAGCTGCTGCATAATATGGCCATCTGCTGCTGCGTTTTGGTGCAGGTACAAAGGCTATTGTTTCCGGTTTTTTAAGCTCATCCTTAAACGTACACACGATATCCTGCTCATCTTCCAGTTTTAAGGAAAGATATGTGTCATACAGTTCCTGGTACTCAGGGCTGCCCGCGATAATATCGCGTATGTTCTGCTCCTGAGCCGGATCAAGCTCTCCGTCTACCAGCAGTAAGATCTGCTCTTCGATGTATTGATTGTCCGTATGTTTCATTACAATATCTGTTTTTTACTGATGAGGTACTCTTTTAATGTTTTTCTTGCTCTGTGCAGGTATACTTTAACCTGTGCATGACTGAGCTCGGTTATCCTGCCTATTTCTTCGTAACTATACCCTTCGTAATCTTTAAGCAGGATGAGGGTTTTGCTTTGTTTATCGAGAATTTTTAATGCTTCTTGTAAATATCCTTTCCATTCACTATGTTGGTTTGGGTTAACGGTTGCGGTAATCTGTTCCTGGTGTAGTTCACTGTTTCTCGGCTTTCGGAAATGGTCCATACATCGTCGGTGTGCAATGGTGAACAGGTAACTTTTTACTTTTTCCGGCGATACGTCTTCCCGGTTTATCCATAAGGTCTCGTAGCTCTGCTGCACAATATCTTTCGCTTCTTCCGGCTCCTGGACGGTTTTGAGTGCAAACCGGTAAAGCCGGTCTGCCCACTCTTCAACAGCTATATTGTATTCTTGTGCGGTCATTTGATAGTTAATCGGATGTGGAGCAAAAAAGTTACAAAAGTTTTTAAATATTTTTTATTGTTATGTAATTTGTGTTACTTTTTTAGTGTACATATATAAAAGTGTGGCGCGCCGAAGGCGCGCCACACAAGCATTTACGGATATAGGCAACGAATATAATCTTACCAGATTACAATACGGCTTGCTTCCGGTAAATATAATTTATTACCTTCTTTAGTACCCCATGCATTATGGAACTCGATCAGGTGAGGCATAGGACCATTGATACGGTCAGCAGCCGGACTGTGCGGGTCTGTCAGCACCTGCTGGCGCAGAGCTGCATCATTAATATTAGTGTGCCATACCTGAGCCCAGCCCAGGAAGAAGCGTTGCTGCCAGGTAAAACCATCGATCAGGGCCGGTTCTGGCTTACCTTTCAATGATTTTTGCAGGGCATGATAAGCGAGGGTTAAACCACCCAGATCGGCAATATTTTCACCGATAGTCAGTTTACCGTTTACATTCAGACCAGGCAATACTTCACGCTGGTCGAAGTAAGCAATATATTTATTAGCCAGCTCATCAAATTTCTGACGGTCTTCTTCTGTCCACCAGTTTTTCATGTTGCCTTCAGCGTCATATTTAGAACCTTTATCATCAAATCCGTGGCTGAATTCGTGACCGATTACGGCAATAATACCACCGTAGTTGATCGCATCATCTGCATCAGGATTAAAGAATGGAGGTTGCAGGATACCAGCTGGGAATACAACTTCATTGTTTAATGGGCTATAGTAAGCATTGACAGTTTGCGGAGACATACCCCACTCTTTCTTATCTACTTCCTTGCCTATTTTATTGATCGATTCTTTATGTCCCCATTTACGTGCAGAGATTACATTCTCCACCAGTGTATTAGGTTTGATATCGATAGTAGAATAGTCTTTCCACTGATCAGGATAACCGATCTTGTAGGTAAATGCAGCCAGCTTCTTGCGTGCTTCTACTTTTGTTTCCGGGCTCATCCAGCTCAGCTGATCAATGCGCTCACCAAAAACGGTGCGTACATTCTCGATCATCTCAGCAACTTTTTGTTTAGAGCTTTCCGGGAAATATTTAGCAGCAAACAGTTTACCTAAAGGCATACCCATGATGCCATTGGTTGCAGTAGTCGCTCTTTCTTCCAGAGATTTACGTTGTTTCACACCACGCATTACCGTGCTGCCAAAACGGAAATCTTCGTTCTGAAGGTCCTCTGATAAATATCCTGCGAAAGAAGACAGTAACTGCCAGCGGCTATATTGTTTCAGTGTTTCTACAGGTGTATTATTCAGCAACGCATTCAGGCTGCTCAGGTATTCTTTATTCTGAACGATTACTTCTTCAATTTTAAAACCCTGATGGCTTAGGTAGCCATCCAGGTCAAAATCCTTAACCAGTGCCTTCATTTCTGCATAAGGCATCTTGTTATAGGTTTTTACAGGATCTCTCAACTCAACATTGGATAATTGTAATGCAGCCAGTGCCGTTTCAAATCTAAGGATGTTCTCTCCCGGATTTTTATCTTTCCAACCGGCCAGGGCAAACATTTTGTTGATATGAATGGTGAATTCTTTACGGATAGCTACTGCGCTGGAATCATCGCGGGAGTAGAATCCTTTTTCACCCAGACTCAGACCGCTTTGTCCTGCGTATATCGCATTCCATTTGCTGTTCTTTTTATCGGCATATATACCGAAGCCCAGCACACCATCAACACCGGCAAGATCCAGGGATCCTGTCAGTTTGGTCCATTCTTTCACCGTCTTTACAGCAGTGATCTGGTCTACATATTTCTGGATCGGTTTAATGCCCAGTTTATTTAAAGTAGCTACATCTGAATAGGCACGGTAGAAATCTGCGATCTGCTGTGCTTCTGTTCCCTTTTTAAGGTTAGGCTGTGCCAGTATTTCAGTGATAATACCTTTGATGCGTACATCTTTATTTTCTTTATCCAGGATACCGAATGCACCCCAGCGGCTTTCTGTGCTTGGAATCGGATTATTCTTCTTCCAGCCACCGTTGGCAAACTGGTCGAAATCATCACAGGCATGTGCGGTACGATCCATATCGCTGATCGGATATGCCGGTACTTTTTCTTGTGCTTGAATTGGATTTTGCGCCATAAATAATGCAGTGGCTGAGAGTAATAACCACTTTTTAGAATACAATTTTGAATACATAACCTAATGTTTGGGTCTCAAAGATAAGCTATTCAGTGCTAAAAAAGAGCAAAAGAAAAAGGTGCACCGGGATTAATTCCGGTACACCTTTTATATTATTTTCAGATCGGTTTACAGTGCCAGATCCGCATCCGATGGATCGATTGCAGGGCTTTCATTGTTTACCGGCTGTGTGTTTTGTGCTTCAGCTTGTTCACGTGGTTTTCTGTCACCGCGATCATTTCTTCTGTCGCCACCGCGATCACCGCGATCGTTACGATCTCTTCTGTCACCACGATCACCACGGTCACCGTTTTCTCTGCGTGGTTTTCTTTCACCTTCCGGTTGCTCTACATAACCTTCTGGTTTAGGCATCAGTACTTTTCTGCTCAGTCGGAATTTGCCGGTTTTCTGGTCTACTCCCAGCAGTTTTACTTTAATCACCTCGTTTTCATTCAGTACACCTTCCAGTGTTTCCAGGCGTTTCCAGCTTACTTCAGAGATATGCAGTAAACCTTGTTTGCCCGGCATGAATTCTACGAACGCACCATATGGCATGATAGATTTAACGGTAGATTCGTATACTTCACCAACCTCAGGAATCGCTACGATACCTTTGATCCAGTTCATCGCTGCATTCAGGCTCTCACCGTTGTTAGAGAATACTTTTACTACACCAGTTTCACCAACTTCTTCGATGTTGATTTCAGCACCGGTAGTACGTTGGATTTCCTGGATAATTTTACCACCTGGTCCGATTACCGCACCGATAAACTCACGATCAATGATCAGTTGTTCAATACGTGGAGTTTGTGGTTTCAGTTCTGGTCTGTATGCTGGCATAGCCTCATACATCGCATCCAGGATATGTAAACGACCTTTATTAGCCTGTGCTAATGCCTGACGCATTACATCCATGCTTAAGCCATCTACTTTAATATCCATCTGGATACCACAGATACCATCACGGGTACCGGTTACTTTAAAGTCCATGTCACCCAGGTGATCTTCATCACCTAAGATATCGGTCAGTACAGCCCATTTACCATCGCTGGCACGGCTGATCAGACCCATCGCTACACCACTTACGTGTTTAGGGAAAGGAACACCAGCATCCATCAGCGCCAGAGAACCGGCACATACAGTAGCCATAGAAGAAGAACCGTTAGACTCCAGGATGTCAGAAACTACACGTACAGTATACGCATAATCTTTTGGCATCATTTGGTACAGGGAACGTTTTGCAAGGTTACCATGTCCTACCTCTCTGCGGCTCGGACCACGCATTGGCTTGGTCTCACCAGTAGAGAATGGCGGGAAGTTATAGTGTAACAGGAATTTTTGATAATTAGATGTACCTGCAGTTTCGATCAGTAATTCATCGTCTTTGGTACCTAAAGTTACGGTGGTCAGAGATTGTGTCTCACCGCGTGTAAATAATGCAGAACCGTGTGGGGTTGGTAATGCACTTGTTTCAATATACAAGCCACGTACTTCATCCAGTTTACGACCATCTAAACGACGGCTTTCATCCAGGATCATATCACGTACTTTGTAGTATTGCATATCGTCGAAATAACGTTTTGCAAAAGCAATAGTCTCTTCTGAAGGCTCCTCACCGAAGCTAGCCATTAATTCTTCTTTCAAAGCTTTAATCGCGTCTGTACGATCGTGTTTGCTGCTACCAGCTCTTGCGATTTCCAGCATACGCTCAGTAGCAAATGCTTCAACAGCTGCTTTTACTTCTTCGTTTTCAGCAAATGGAGCTACTTCTCTTTTTGCAGGAGAACCAACTTTTGCTCTTAATTCTTCCTGAGCTTTTACTTGCTGGCGAATAGCATTGTGTGCTACTTCGATCGCTTTGATCATGTCTTCTTCCTGACATTCTTTCGCCTCACCTTCTACCATCATGATGTTTTTTTCAGTGGCAGCGATGATGAAGTCCATATCAGCATCTACAATCTGTGCAGGTGAAGGGTTTACTACCATTTCACCAGCGATGCGGGCAACACGTACTTCAGAAATGATTTCCTGGATAGGTACAGTAGATACCGCCAGTGCAGCAGATGCAGCCAGACAAGCCAGTGCATCAGGCATTACCTCGTCATCATTAGAGATCAGGGAAACCAGTACCTGTACTTCACACAGGTAGCTTTCAGGGAACAGAGGACGTAATGCTCTGTCGATCAGACGGCAAATTAATATTTCATAATCGCTGATTCTGCCTTCACGTTTGAAGAATGAACCCGGAATACGACCGGCAGAAGCGAATTTTTCTTGATAATCAACAGTCAGCGGGAAGAAAGATTGACCTGGTTTAGGTTCTTTGCTCGCCACTACAGTAGCTAATATTACGCAATCGCCGCAGCGAACGGTAACCGCACCGTCAGCCTGACGGGCGAGTTTTCCTGTCTCGATTATTACCTCTTTACCATTTTCTAAAGTAAAGGAAACCGAAGTTGGATTTAATGTCATATATCTTTTTTTTAAGATTCAGCTTAGAAGCCATATTCAGCTAAAAAATAATATGGTTAAGGCTTCTAAATAATTAACCATATTATAAGGTGTTGCGAAGGTAAGTATTAAAAGCGATAAAAAATTACAATTTATTGTAAACACAATATGATCTTATAACACTCTGATAATAAGTGTTTTTTGAGCAATATGCAAAGAAAAGTAAGGGCAGGGCAATCCGTTTACCCCTTAAACTATTATATATTTTAGATTGCTTTATGTTTATGTACAGATACTCAAAAGTGAACTTGAATTTACCCTAACTCCCAACAGCACAAGGGTTTATTTTTTTATTACTGAATTTCATATGAGATAATTCACTATCTTGTGGCTCTACTCTACTCGAATCTTACCACTGATATATTAATAAAGGAGTATTGACTTTTTAATTTTATATGAAAGGTGTTTTTTTGTTTTTATGCCTGCTTGGTACAGGCAATATGATTATGGCACAGGGCGTAACGCGTTATGTTCCCCGTCCTGATCGTCAGTATGTCAGCGTGTTTGCTGACCTTAATCAGAATATGACTGCGATGGGCGGTCCGGGAACGAATAAGAGCAGAGTAGCGCCATTTGTTCGCCTTGGCTTCCAGTATCGCTATCAGTTTACACCAGGCTTCTTCCTGGCTGGTGGTGTAGCAATCGGCAATGGAAACTTTGCGTATCGCTATCGTAAGACTTATGCCCCCACCTCCGATACAACGTATGCGAAGGGGGAACTGGGTAGTGGTGGTCTTTCAGTACTGGTATTTGAGCCGCATATCGAAGTGGGTAAAGTAATGACCTATGGTGGTAAACACCAGATCACGATTAGTGCCGGTGTTTCTCTGCCTATGTATCTTCCCAGGATCAGCTCTATATCAGATACTACATATAGTACCACTGTGCTGTCCACCAAAGAGCGCGTACGCTTTGGAACCACGGAAACTATATCCATCAACAATGACGGGAAGCATTTCGGAGTAGGTAACGCTAATCTGTATCTGGGTTACAAAAGGCTCAATTATAATGCGCTGACCAATAAACTCGGACTTGGATTGATTTTCAGTTACTCGTTTTATACCAGTAATGCAGGTCTGGCGGTAAGCCGCAGTTATAATGTCAGCTATAAATATGAGATGGGCAATGCTGCAGTACAAAAGCTGACCTATGCTTCATTTGGTATCCGCCTGACTTATGATCTGCTTTAGGGTTTATTGATCTTATCCAGTAAGTACTCCATACCTACAAAATCTGCTGTTGAAGAAATGGCGGTCATGCTTACGCCCAGTACACCATGCAGGTTTACATTTTGCCCCGTAAGGTAAAGGTTGGGTATTCTTGTTTTAGTGGTAAGGCTGGATTGATTCAGCATATTTACATCTTTTTCTATACCATATAGCTCCCCTTTCATAGAGCCCTGGTAATCTCTATAACTGAGTGGTGTCGCCACTTTGCTGGATTTTGCATGTTGCCTCAATTCCGGGTAGCGTTGTGCCACTACATTCATCAATGTATCTGCCAGGGAAGCTTTGAATTCCTGGTATGCATCATCGCGTCCCGATGGTGCCAGGGTATTGTTATACGTATCCTGCCATGCTTCAAACGTATCGGTATTGATGTAGCTGAGGATAGATACAGATTCTGCATATCCCGGATGCTGCCGGTCTTCGGTATAGTAAATGGAATAATTTACAGGAAACTCCTTCGATAATAAATCAATAGCCTCAAGGCTGTTCGTTTTATTCCAGTTTATATTGTAGTTTTTATAGGGGACCTGTTGCGGTTGCAATACCATATTGACCATAATTGAGCCTACGGTAAGTGGTGCCTGCTGTATACGGTTTCTGAAGACAGGCTTGAGTATAGACTGATCAGACAACAGGGCAATCGTCTGTTGCGGAGCGATATTGGAGATAAAATGGTCTGCCTGGTATTCTGCTCCCGATGTACATACAGCCTTTTCAATTTTGCCGTTTTGTACGGTCAGTTCTTTTACCTGCTCGTGCCGGTATATGGTGCCTCCGTAAGCCATCAATTGCTTCCACAGTTGCTTTGAGATCTGTCCGCTACCTCCGGTGCACCGCCAGGAGCTGTCAATGTAACTTTGGCTGACCAGTGCATGTTGATAGAAAGGTGTTTTGTCTTGACGGCCTGCATATAGAATAGCATTGCCGGTCAGTGCCTGCTGTAATGCAGGACTGGCTTTTGTTTCCTGTAGTACTGATGATAACTTCCAGTCCGAAACTTTATGCTTCTCACTGGCATCACCCATGCGCAGGTTGTATAAGGGAAAATGATCGCAGGTATATTGCAGCAGCCGGGCATACTCTTTTATAGCCGCCTGTTCTTTCGGGAAATAGCTGTTCAGCTGCTCGGTAAAATGGTCCAGGTTTTGCGCCAGCGCATAGGACTTATCGTCTGCACCGGATATGATCTGGTCAAAGCAATCCATATCCAGGCGCTGCAATTGCAGGTGCTGTTGTATGCCCGCATAATTAAATATGCGGTGCAGTACCTCACCCTCATTCAGTGAGCCTATATAGTGCACAGCACTATCAAATATTTTCTTGTCGAATGAAAAAGACTGAAGGCAGCCCCCGATCTGTTTGTTTTGCTCCAGCACCGCTACATCAAAGCCTTCTTTGGCCAATAGTACAGCCGTCAGCAATCCTCCCAGCCCGGAGCCGATAATAACAACCTGGTGTTTCATATATCCTGTCAAATATAATAAAGATTTTACTGGATATATACGGAACCTTAAAATTGCAATTTACTATTGCGCGATGAATACCGGAATATCTACTTTATGACGAAGGTTATTTACCGTTTCCCCGTAAATGAAATCTTTAAGTCCCCTGTGCCCGTGACTGCCCACTACAAGCAGGTCCGCACTATATTCTTTACAGATACCGGCAATCTCCGTTACGCGGTTATTATAACCCAGTATGGGTAATACATTGTATCCTTTCTCTGTAATAAAGGCGGCATAGTTATCTAGGTGTTGCTGGTCTTTCAGTGTTTCTGCATCCTGGGTTTCGTGGCCCGAACGTTTGGCGGCAGCGCTTTCCACAATATGGATCAGTACCAGCCTGGACTGCGTATTCGCCAGCTTCAGTGCATAGCTCAGCGTCTTGTTATCTACCTCGGAATAGTCGAGTGCCACCGCAATGGTATTGAATTCATTAACGCTGGTTGTACTGATATGTAACTGGTGATGGATGTCCAGATTAACCCTGTGCCTGCGACGATACAGCGGATAAAGGATGGTTAGTAACAGGAGCACGACCAGGCCTATACCGCCAGCAACAACCAGGGTTTTGAGCCCTTCACTTACATCCATAGCCAGCACATCAGTTACCGACTCATAGACCAGCTTCATGTTCAGGCCACCGACCAGTACTACGATAGACCAGCCAACTATTTTGCTGAACATAGAGATTGCAAAGCGGCCCATTTTTTCCTTATCACTCACAAAATAGATCAGCGGAATAATGGCAAATGATAACTGCATACTGAGCAGTACCTGGCTAAAAATCAATAGCCTCCCTACTCCCTTGTTACCCATGACCAGGATCACAATTACTGCAGGTACTACCGCTAACAGTCGGGTGATGATACGGCGCAAAGCCGGGCTGATCCTTAATTGCAGGTAGCCCTCCATAACGATTTGTCCGGCTAGTGTACCGGTAATAGTTGAACTTTGTCCGGCAGCGATCAGTGCAATGGCAAATAGCCTGGAAGCCCATTCTGTGCCCAATGTCGGGGCCAGTAGCTGGTGTGCATCCTCCAGCTCTGCCACCTGTGTCATGCCGTTACGGTGAAATACTGATGCAGCAAGGATCAGGATGGCGGCATTTACAAAGAATGCCAGGTTAAGGGCAATGGCACTATCCCAGAAGTTATATTTTAAAGCTTTTTTTATAGAGGTATCATCCTTTTCAATCTTGCGGGTCTGTACCAGTGCAGAGTGCAGGTACAGGTTATGGGGCATTACAGTTGCACCAATAATACCAATGGCAATATATAAGGCTTGTGTATTGGGTATAGATGGAATGAAACCCTGAACCAGCGCGTGCATATCCGGTTTGGCCAGGAACATTTCGATCAGGAAGCACATACCAATGATGAATATGGTACCGATGATAAACAGTTCCATTTTGCGGATACCCAGCCTTTGCAGATACAGCAGCAGGAAGGTATCTCCGAAACTGATGAGTACCCCCCAGATCAGGTCCAGACCGAACAACAATTGCAACCCGATCGCCATACCGAGTATCTCTGCAAGATCACAGGCTGCGATGGCAATTTCTGCCAACAGATAAAGGATGAAGTTCATCCCTTTAGGATAGGTCTCCCGGTTACATTGTGCCAGATCTTGTCCTCTTACGATACCCAGTCGGGTGCAGAGCGATTGCAGGAAGAGCGCGATAATATTGCTGCATAAAAGCACCCAGATAAGGGTGTAGCCAAACTGTGAGCCACCGGCCAGGTCTGTAGCCCAGTTGCCCGGGTCCATATAACCTACACTTACGAGGTATGCCGGACCGAAAAAGGCCATGATCTTGCGCCAGGACGACTTCTTAGAAGCTATATCTACACTGCTGTGTACATCATGTAAGGATTTATGCTGCCCGCTCAATGTTTCAAATGTTAGATTTGTAAAACAATTTTATTAAGCAAATATAGGAATTGTGCGGGCAAATCGTAGATATTATTTTTTATAGTAGTTCGAAGGGCCGTGTATGTTAATATCCCCTCCGTGAAAACGGGGCTTGCGTCCGACGTGTACGTCCACAAACGATTTTAGTAATGCGAGGTATTCTCTCATCTTATTTTTCTGCATGAGTGCATAGCCACCCTCGCGGTCTGCGGCATAGCCATAAGATTTGATGCCCATTGCCTCGCCCAGGTATACCGCCCGGTCCAGGTGATAGTTCTGGCTGATCATGATGGCTTCATCTACCTTAAACAAGTCTTTAGCCCGGTATACGGTAGAGTACGTATCAAAACCTGCATAGTCCACAAATATATCTTCGGCTGGTATTCCATGTGCGGTACAATATTCTTTCATTACCGTCAGTTCATCATACTCATCCTGACCATTATCTCCCGAGAGCAGGAGTCTTTTTACTTTCCCGGATTTATAGAGTTCAATTCCTGCATCCAAACGGTCCTGCAGGTAAGCACTGGGCTTATTATTGCGAATGCCTGCACCAAATATAATTGCAGTATAGGTTTGAGGTAGCTTTTCTATTTTGCTGTAGCAAAGCGGGTTCACTTTCTTTTTAATGCCGTATACCAGTCCGGCAGCGAAAATGCTTAATGCACCGGCAGCAATCAGGGGGATTTTTAGTTTTTTCATAGATCAATTATCTACTGCAAAATAATCCTTTGTTTTTGAAATAAAATCTTAATTTTCGCCCCCTAATGATTGCGTTTTATGAAGAAGATCAATAAGCCCAGAGATGTAGAATATGCTTTGTATTATGATACCTATATAGCCATGGTACCGACAGAAACGAGTGTACTGGATCAGCTGAAAGGCTCTGCCAGGGAAGTTACTGCATTATACAAGTCCCTGAGTCCGGAAGCTTTGACCACGCCTTATGCAGAGGGTAAATGGTCTCTTAAAGACCTGCTGATGCACCTGATCGATGTAGAGCGCGTATTCGTTTATCGTGCGATGCGTTTTGCACGTATGGATCGTACACCGCTACCGTTTTTTGATGAAAATGAATTTGCCAAACAAGCCCTGGCTGATAAGATTCCCCTGACCAAACTACTGAAGGAATATAATGCCTGTCGCAACCTGACGATAGCTTTCTTTAATAACCTGACTGCGAAGCAGACAGAACGCTCCGGTATTGCCAGTCAGGCAGCCATGTCCGTGCGGGCCTGTGCCTGGATTATTATGGGCCATGAACTACATCACCGTAAGATTATTACAGAACGATACTTAAAATAAAAAATACGGGTCTAGTACCCGTATTTTTCTTTCCAGCATTGTCGCAAATAAGCCCTGAGCTTATCTTCCGAAGGATTGGGCCCCGGATCATATATCTTCGTTCCGGCAAGGGCTTCGGGCAGAAATTCCTGCTCAACAAAATGTCCTTCAAAACTATGGGCATATTTATAGTTATCGCCGTAACCTATATCTTTCATCAGTTTGGTCGGTGCATTGCGTATGTGCAGCGGTACCGAAAGGTCTCCGGTCTGCCGCACAATAGCCTGTGCCATATTAATGGCTTCATAAGAAGCATTACTTTTTACAGAAGAGGCCAGGTAAGTAACGGCCTGTGATAAGATGATCCGGCATTCGGGATAGCCGATCATTTCTACTGCAGAAAAGCAGGAGGTCGCCAGCAATAGCGCATTGGGATTAGCATTGCCGATATCTTCACTGGCAAATATGACCATGCGCCGGGCAATAAACTTGGGATCTTCCCCACCCTCAATCATCCGGGCCAGATAATATACTGCTGCATTGGGATCGCTGCCCCGCATAGATTTGATGAAGGCCGAAATAATATCATAGTGCTGCTCTCCGGTCTTGTCATATAAGGCCATTTTCTTTTGTATGATAGATTGAACCTTTTCATTCGTGATGACTTTAGTGCCTTCAGGAAGAGCCGTCACTACAATCTCAAACAAGTTCAGCATGCGGCGTCCATCCCCACCACTCAATTGCAGTAATGCTTCCCATTCTTCAATATGGATATCCATCTGTGTGATGAGCTCATCCTGCGCTATAGCACGCTGCACCAATTGCTTCAGATCATCTACGGTAAAAGGTTTGAGGATATATACCTGACAACGGCTCAGTAAGGCGCTGATGACTTCAAAAGACGGATTTTCTGTAGTGGCACCGATCAGTACAATATAACCCCGCTCTACAGCACCGAGCAGGCTGTCCTGCTGGGCTTTGTTAAAGCGATGTATCTCATCTATAAACAATAAGGCTTTGCCGGCTTTTTTCGAAAGGTCAATGATCTGGCGTATTTCTTTAACGCCGCTTTCAATAGCACTGAGACTGAAAAACGGAAGACCGGACTCATGGGCTATGATCTGCGCCAGGGTGGTCTTACCGATGCCCGGAGGTCCCCAGAAAATGAGCGAATGCGGCTGCTTCTGATCTATCATATTCCGCAATACACTACCCGCACCTACCAGGTGCTCCTGCCCTACATAATCTTCCAGGCGCTGCGGGCGCATGCGCTCTGCCAATGGTGGTGTACCGGATTTATTATTCATGAAAATGCACTATTTTTATGGACTCAAAATTACGTCAAATGATACAGAAAATAGCGCTTTCCTTATGTTTGTCAATGCTTTCGACGACATATGTACAGGCGCAACAAGTGAGTACAGCAGTAACCGACGACCTGGATCAGTATAAACAGATCAATGCGCCGATACCGGCTTTCAGCATTGAAACCAGTGATGGACATTTTCATTCAGAGAAGGATATTCCTGCAAAGTCTGCTATTGTTGTACTATTCAACCCAACCTGCGATCACTGTCAGGATCTGGCAAAGGATATTGTGAAGCATAAAGAAGAGTTTGAGGCCATTCCGCTGGTGTTTATCGGGGCTAAAGATATGAAGCCTTACCTGGATGATTTTATTAAAGCCACAGGGTTAAAACAGTTGCCACATGCAATTATAGGTGCTGATCGTTCTGATGTAATCTACCAGTTGTATGAGTTTAAGGCACTGCCTCAAACGAATGTGTATACTGAAAAACATACACTGAAGTATAAGCATAACGGAAGCATCAGTGCTAAAGAGCTGTTGTCTATTATCTCCGGAAAGGCAAAGTAACCGGAGCGCAATAATATAAAAACGGGTATTTTGTGTGTAACAAAATACCCGTTTTTATGTATGCTTAAAATATTTATTTTCCGAAGCGTGCCGTAATGCCTACAGATACTTTTGGAGTGAAAAAGTTCTCATCCAGATCCGGGCCTCCCGGGGCTACGGCAAAACCCGCCTGAAAATTGAAACGGATATTGGAAGAACCGGCTTCAAAGTTGAAATAGGGTTCGAAGATCGGATACAGCGTATTAGATACACTGTTGTAATGCTCCTGTGTGTAATGCATATTGTAAGCACTAATATCGTAGAACTGATAGAAACCTAGTCTTACGCCACCCACAAGGCTCACATTCTTCTTAGCCATACCCACAGCGGGTTGCAGAGAGAATGCTCTGAAGCGGGAGTTCAGACGATCTCTTACCTGATTATTGGCCGTGTAATAGGAATGGTCGCGGTTCACACCTGCGGCAAAGTTACCATAAACAGATACCAGCCCGTTATTCCCAAATCGGTTGTAATACCCGATACCGCCTTCGAATGAGCTGCCACCCATCTTGCGGATGTAGTCATCATTATCTATAGATCCATTGCTGTTAAAGCCACGGTTGCGCCAAGATGCTTTAAGACCCAGGCTCTGTACCGGAGAATAGCCCACATTAAGATCGAAAGACGGAAAATTATATACGCCTGCTACCAGCACAGAGGCATTGGCAGCGACTTCGCCCTGTTTGCTCAGCATGGGGTCATACACCGATTCTGCACGGTACAGCGGACGGTAACAGGAGCTGAGGGTAAGGGTTGCGAGGAAAATGTACAGTAGATTTTTTTTCATATAAAAGCAAATATGTTGTGATTTCAGACAGGGATGTAGTATCCCCATCTGAAAATTACAACATATTTTGATAATTTAATATTTTAGATCAGATAAAGACGCTTGAGGCCATGAGCATTGCTTCGTTAAAAGCTGCTCTATCGATGGACAACGGAATGTTATTTTTATCTGCAAAGTCCAGTAAACGTTCTGTAGCGATATTACCGACCAGATCATCATTAGCCATAGGACAGCCACCTATACCTTTGATAGAAGTGTCGAAGCTGGTACAGCCTGCATCCCAGGCTGCCTGTAGTTTTTCCTCTGTAGACTGTGCGGTGGAATGGAAGTGCGCTCCGATATGGATCTGCGGAAATTCAGGGATCAGTTTTTTATAAATATTGGTAATATTCTCCGGGTTGGAAACCCCCACGGTATCGGCCAGGGCAATATGTTTTACCCCTAATTGTACCAGGGTCTGAAACCATTTATATACGATATCGGCATTGTACTCATCTCCATAAGGATTGCCGAAACCCATAGACAGGTATAATACAGCCTCTTTATTGTTCTGGGTACATAAGTTCTGAATCGTTTCTACCTGCTCCAGAGACTCGGCAATCGTTTTATTGGTATTGCGCATCTGGAACGTTTCGGAGATAGAGAACGGGAATCCTAAATAAGTAATCTCATCATAGACAACTGCATCCTGCGCCCCGCGCACATTGGCAATGATCGCCAGCAGCTTGCTGCGGGTATTACTCATGTCCAGTTGGCGGATCACTTCCTTAGTGTCTACCAGTTGCGGAATGGCTTTGGCAGATACAAAAGAACCGAAATCCAGGATATCGAAACCTACTTTTAATAACTGATTCAGGTAAGCCACTTTAGTGGCGGTGGGTATGAAGTGAGACCAGCCTTGCATGGCGTCTCTTGGACATTCTATTAAAGTCATGATTAATGCTTATGTCGTGATTGCGTTTCTAACGCTTGTCAAAAATACGGATTATTGCTTATATCGTGATCAGCCATCCACTATGGTGAGCCCGTAGATGTCGGCCAGTCGTTGCAGGCAGGCTTCTTTATGGATGAGGGGAATACCGATAGTATACTCGCAGAATAACTGCATGTCCTGTTTCAGGATGCTTACTTCATATTGTTTCAGCACAGTCATCACTTCGTTCATGATTGTATAATCAAAACTCAGTCCGAGTGTGTATTCAATATTCTTCTCTACAACCTCACAAAGTGCCAGCGCATCTGTGGTCACGTTCTTGTAGGCATTGATCAGCCCCGGTACGCCTAACAAGGTGCCACCGAAATAGCGGACTACTACGACCAGTACATTGGTCAGTCCGGCACTATCGATCTGACCCAGTATGGGCCTTCCTGCACTACCCGATGGCTCGCCGTCATCATTGGCACGGAACTGTTGTCCGTCAATACCGATGCGGTATGCATAGCAATGATGTACTGCTTTCGGATGCTCTTTCTTTAAGGTCTGTATATGTGTCTTCAGTTCATCGGCATGATTTAAAGGATAGGTATAGGCCAGGAATTTACTGCCCCTGTCCCTGAACTCTGCTGTGGTCGTGCTTTTGATCGTCTTATAAGTATTCATGATTGGGTCTGGTGTATTGCTGGATGATGTTGTCGTCCAGGATAATGCGTTCTTTCTTTACGGCAGGATGCAGCATCGGTGCAGGTGTGCCACTGTGGAGCTGAACTGGTGTTTCTATACAAAATGCTTCATCCCATAAACCTGCATGAATAAAGGATTGCAGGGTTTGCGTGCCTCCTTCTACAATCAGGCTGTTGATGCCCTTTTGATACAGGTCCTGTAAGAGTGAGGATATGAAATCCTGTCCTGAAGGCAATTTTATGTAGGATGTCTGCGCCTCAATACCTTCATAAGTTTCAGTATAAATCCAGGTAGCTAAGCCATCAGTCTTTACATGTAGTGCTTCCGGCAATTCATTTTTCGGGTCGATAATGACACGGAGTGGCTGCTGTGTGCCAAAGAAACGATTGGTCAGGTAAGGATTGTCTTGCACTGCGGTACGGTAACCCACTAGAATAGCCTGTTCTTCACTGCGCATACGATGTACCCATCGCTGGCTCAAAGCATTGCTGAGCATTACTTTCCGGCCTGCTTCGGGAGCAATAAAGCCATCGGCACTTTGCGCCCATTTCAGGATGATATAGGGTCTCTGATGCTGATGGTAGGTAAAGAATCTTTTGTTTAATGCGCGGGCCTCCTGTTCCAGTATACCGGTAATCACCGGTATGCCTGCGGCACGGATCATGGCTATGCCCTTGCCGGCCACTTTTGCAAACGGATCTTCGCAGGCCACTACCACCTCTTTTACGCGTTTCTGAATCACCAGTTCCGCACAGGGTGGCGTTTTGCCATAATGGGCACAAGGTTCCAGGCTTACATATAATGTACTCTCCCCGATCAGGTGCTGATCTGCTGTAGCCACGCTGTTAAAGCAATTGACCTCGGCATGTGCCTGGCCATATTGCCGGTGCCAGCCTTCCCCGATGATGCGGTCCTGGTACACCAAGACCGAACCCACTACAGGATTGGGTGCTACATGGCCCTGCCCTTTCATGGCCAGTTCCAGACAGCGGTACATATATTTTGCGTGTGTCTCCATTAATCCATTTTGCATCAGCAAAAATGTTCGTTACAGGCTGCCCGGTATCGATACCCGACAAACTGTGACGAACATTTTTTACCGTTGACGGTTTATTTTTTAGCGAATTTCGCCGGATCTTTATCAAATGTTTCTTTACAGTGCGGGCTGCAGAACCAGGTAGTATCTCCACCGTAAACGGTGTATTGATCCCAGTCTGCTTTTTTGTCCATCTCACATACCGGATCTTTAGGTCCGTTCGCGGGAGCTACTGTTTCTGTTGCGGCCATCTCTGAAGTTTTTGTTTCAGTAGCTGTCGCTTTTTCTTCTGTTTTATTGCTGTTGCCGCAGGCAGCGAAAGTCAGTGCCAGTGCAGAAAATAAAAAGATCTGTTTCATAACTTATAATGATTTTATTAATTCACTTACAATTTTAGCTAGTTTGGGTGCCGCTTCATTAGCCGCAGCCAGTACTTCTTCATGGGTGATCGTATTCAGTTCTTCGCGGATACCCAGGTCGGTAATAATGCTTGCTGCAAACACCTTCATGCCTCCGTGAATGGCTACAATCACTTCTGGTACGGTACTCATACCTACAGCATCACCACCGATAACATGCAGCCAGTAATACTCTGCTCTTGTTTCAAAAGTCGGACCCTGTAAACCGATATAAACACCTTCCTGTACCGGGATGCCGGCAGTTGCTGCAACAGCTTTAGCCTTATCCAGCAGGTCATAACTATATGGTTCGCTCATATCCGGGAATCGGGTACCCAGGCGGGTATCGTTCTTGCCTCTCAACGGATGTTCCGGAAACAGGTTGATATGATCTTTAATGAACATGATATCGCCGATCTTAAAGTCTTTGTTCATTCCTCCGGCAGCATTGCTGACAAAAAGAGTATGTACGCCCAGTGCTTTCATTACCCTTACCGGGAAGGTTACTTCCTGCATGTCATAGCCTTCGTAATAGTGAAAACGACCGGCCATCATGATTACCTGTTTGTCTCCGATAGTTCCGAAGATCAGTTTGCCGGCATGGCCTTCTACTGTAGACTGCGGGAAGTTTGGAATTACTGTGTATGGCAGTTCTTTGGTAACGGTTACCGCTTCGGTAAGTCCGCCCAGACCACTGCCCAGGATAACGCCGTATTCCGGCAGGGTTTCCAGCTGTGCTTTTATATATTCGGCTGTCTCTTGGATTTGCTCAAAAGTCATTTCTGTTCTTGTGTTTAGCTTTTATAATAAAGAATCCTCCGGATTTTCCGTATCGGTCTGATTAATAGGACTGATAGAATCTATATTGATGTCGGTACGGGGCAGGGTCATGACATGCTTCTGCTCCAGTGCATCGATATGGCTCTTACGGTTCAGGTGCTGACCTGTAATGGTTTTCATATTTTTACCGGCAAGGCTCAGCGTACTGTTTTTCTTACGGATGTTGGCAAGCATACGGCCAATGATCAGGAATAAAAGCGCCAGCAGTACAAACATTCCTTTTACAGAATATTCAAATTGCTGCATTTCCATTGAGCTGATCTTTCCCGGTACAATTTCAGGGTAACCTGTCATCTTGCCCATCACAAAGAAAGGGCCAAGGTTATTCATGAAAAACAGGTATACGATACTGCCCATACTCAGGAGATACATGATAATCTCCATCAGTATATTCAGCGATGCATTCAGAAAACGGGTTGCCATAGATCTGCGCAGGGAAGTCGCCATAGGATCGATCAGTGCGATCTGCTCCTTGATCATAACTTTCTGTTCCTGCCAATCTTCGATCAGGTCCTGGAAAAGAGATTCTTTAGGTGAAATTTCGGTCATATGATAATGAATTTATTATTTATGCCTGCGGCTTTGCGGTAAAAAATGAAAATATAGTAGTACCGTAGTTTTTAACCCGCAGCAGGTTTGGATGATTTTCATAATTGTTACGTGGTGTATGTTCCAGTACAAAAATGCCATCCTCTGCAATCAGTTCACGTTCTATGACGATTCTCGGCAGATCATCTATTTCCTGCAGCGCATAAGGCGGTCCTGCAAAGATAAAATCATACTTATCTGTACACTGTGCCAGGAATTTAAACACATCGCCCTGTATGAGGTTGAAGTTTTCGATATTCAGTTCCTGTGCGGTTTTGCGAATGAATGTTGCCGGTACTTTATCTCTTTCTACAATGGTCAGGTTTGTGGCCCCGCGGGACGCCAGCTCGTAACTGATGCTGCCGGTACCCCCGAAGATGTCCAGTGTTTTGGCTCCTTCAAAGTCGACCAGATTCTGTAGTGTATTGAATAAACCTTCTTTAGCAATATCAGTAGTTGGTCTGGTATTGGGTAATTTTGCCGGCGGATGAAATTTTCTGCCTCCGAATCTGCCCCCGATTATGCGCATTTAATGATCTGTTTAATAAGTTGTAAAATAGGTCCTTTGTCGCCGGTAATGATCTGCACATCGTCAAAATACGTTTTGAGATCCAGTGCAAACTCTTCCACATTTTCAATAATCCCGGATACGTTGAATTGTGCCAGGGATGGATCGAAATCATTTTTCTCAGCGATCAGGGCGATCTTAAACACCACATTCTCTACCGTTTCAAATTCAAATGTCTGATGCGCCAGTAATTTGCCGGAATTGGTTACACTGAGCAATGCCTCATTCTGCAGCAGGATCAGGTTGGCTACGCTGTCCCCATGATCAGTAGCAATATTGCCCAGCGAAAAACGGGATAAGGATACCACCTGCAAATGATTGAAGTAACGCTTCATCAGTTGCGCGATCTTGCTGTCATAAGCATATACCACATGGGCGTTGATTTCCGGTATTTTATTGTCGAAAATGTCATCATCAGGACCGATATGATGCAATCTTTTCAGCCACAGACGCGATTCTTCACCCAGGAACAATTTTTCCGGGATAATGAGTGCACGCTCATCAGCCACCCAGATTTTTTTAATTTTCTGGTTATGCAGACCCATGGCCTCGTGCAGGAATATTTTTTCAAAAAATGCTTCGTCCCAGTTTTGTGTATTGGTATAGACGTAAGCTTCAAGTATATCTGTATCGTTATACAGGTACACACAACATCCGTTCTTCCAGATAATCAGTTCCTCTCCTGTAACATCAGTTGCCTTAAAACCTTCTACGCTATAGCTCCAATACGGTGTAAGATTATCTAACATATTAAAATATAACAAGCGATCTAAAAGGGCAAAGATAATGAATCTGAATTACTCCGATACAGGCTAAGTGCCTGATTTTACCAGTTCTTTATTCCCTTTGACAAAAGCCTGAACCAGGTAGGCCAGCAACTTGCCTATGGAAGGATATGTCATGCCATCTGCCCGCTGTGCCACGCCCTCTGGTAAATGCAGGTAAGCAGCCTTTTCATGACTGGCGGCAGTGTATATATACTGTAATGCTTCCGTACGGGAAAAGCCTACCGGAGATAAGGCGCTGCTTAAGGTATCCGTGATGCAATCCAGGTCCAGTTCAATACCGTAAGCAGTAGCACATACATGCTCCAGGCATTGCTTGAGGCCTTGTTCAAATGATTGCTTCCGGCGCAGGTATATGTCTTCAAAAGTTACATAGCACAGGTCTTCGTTCTGGTTAAAATGGTTCCAGATGTCGGTATTGTTATAGCCTTCATGCAGGCCGAATGCGGCATAATGCTTCAGGTAACCTTCTTTATAAGCATAATGGAATCCGTTGCCACTGTGCCTTCCTTCCAGTGCGCGGAAATCGGCATGGGCATCCATATTAATGACATTGATGGGTGATTGTCGTGCTTCAGACAAGCCTTTCAGTAAAGGATAGGCATTGTTGTGTCCGCCCCCGATTACTACCGGTATCTTACCCGCGGCCACTATATGACGGATAACGGGCGTTACGACCAGATCAATAGCAGCAGTAGCCTTTCTCAGGTGCTCCGGTTCCGCAGCATGTTCAGTATGAGCCACCTGCTCCAGTAATGCAGCACAATCTATATGGCCTAAAAGGAAGAAGTCTTTGCCGCACAGGTAATTATTGTCCTGGATATTTAAAAAGGCAGACAGAAAAGCGGTCCAGCCGGTATGGGCGCCACCTATACCATTATTGGCCCTTACGCCTATATCTTCGGGTATGCCCAGCAATACATATGGTGCTTCGGCCTCCTTTAATGCTGCTTCCCAGGCATGATTGCCAGGGTACGAAATGGTCTGTCCCAGTTTCTCTTCTCCGGCCCTGGGGCTGAAAAAATGCTGGATATCTGCGAAGGAATATGGCTTAAGTGAAGGCATAAAGCTTATGTGTTTGCTACAAAAATAGTATTTATAACCTTTTCCAATACGGGGTTAAAGTGAATTTATTGTATCGTGTCAATAATAGAATTAACTTTGCCATCATTACTTAAAATAAATAGTATCAGAATATGTATCCAGCAGAATTAGTGAATCCGATGAAACAAGAGTTGACTCAACACGGATTCCAGGAAATAGTAAATACAGCACAGGTTCAGGACGCAATGAAGCAAAGTGGCACTACTTTATTGGTTATCAATTCAGTATGTGGTTGTTCTGCAGGTACTGCCCGTCCGGGAGTTGTCGCTTCTCTGAATGGTGAAGGAAAGAAACCAGATCACCTGGTGACTTCATTTGCCGGTTTTGACGCAGAAGGTGTACAGGAAGCAAGAAAATTCTTACTGCCTTACCCACCATCTTCTCCGGCTATCGCTTTATTAAAAGATGGTCAGCTGGTACATATGATCGAACGTCATATGATCGAAGGTCGTTCTGCCGCAATGATTGCCGCTAACCTGCAGCAAGCGTACGAAATGTACTGCTAAAACAGGAATTTTATAATTGTGTTGATAAGTGTGCCGGTAAATTTTCCGGCACATTTTATTTGTACATACTTTTGTTCTAAATTTGACCTCCAAAAATTACGCAATTATTTCATTGAGTATGCAGAAGATATTAGTTGCCAATCGTGGCGAAATTGCACTGCGCGTTATGCGTTCTGCAAAAGAAATGGGCATCAAGACCGTTGCCGTCTATTCAGAGGCTGACCGTACTATGCCCTTTGTACAATATGCTGACGAGGCAGTTTGTATCGGACCGGCTCCTTCGGCCCAGTCTTATCTGAGAGCTGATAAGATTATTGAAGTGGCGAAGCAACTGGGTGTCGATGGTATCCATCCGGGTTACGGATTCCTGAGTGAGAATGCAGAATTCTCCAAAGCGGTGACCGATGCCGGTATCACCTTTATAGGGCCTAGTGCTCACTCTATCAATATGATGGGGAGCAAGATTGCTGCTAAGCAAGCTGCACAGACCTTTGATGTGCCTATGGTTCCGGGTACAGATAAGCCACTGGTAAGTGTAGAAGAGGCTCATGAAATTGCAGACCGTGTAGGCTACCCTATCCTCATCAAAGCCAGCGCCGGTGGTGGTGGTAAAGGTATGCGTGTAGTGAATAATACAGAAGAGCTGGAAGAGCAGATGCGCATGGCTAAAAGTGAAGCCCTGAGCGCCTTCAGCAATGATGATGTATTTATTGAGAAATATGTAGGTTCTCCTAAACATATCGAAATCCAGATCCTGGGCGACCAGCATGGCAATTACGTATACCTGTTCGAAAGAGAATGTTCTATACAGCGCAGACACCAGAAGCTGATCGAAGAAGCGCCTTCTTCCTGCCTGACTACCGATATACGTAAAGCTATGGGTGAATGCGCCGTAAATGTGGCCAAAGCCTGTAAATACTATGGTGCCGGTACAGTAGAGTTCCTGGTAGATGATGACCTGAACTTCTATTTCCTGGAGATGAATACCCGTCTGCAGGTAGAGCACTGTGTAACGGAATACATTACCGGTGTGGACCTGGTTAAAGAGCAGATCCGTGTAGCCCGTGGCGAGAAATTGTCTTTCAGCCAGGAAGAGCTGACCATCAATGGTCACTCTATTGAACTGCGTGTATGTGCCGAAGATCCTTTAGATAATTTCGTACCGGATACTGGTAAACTGGAAATCTATGTGCGCCCGCAAGGTAATGGCGTGCGTGTAGATGACGGTTATGAGCAGGGAATGGATATTCCTATCTTCTATGACCCGATGATTGCTAAATTGGTGGTTTGGGGTAAAGACCGTGCAGAGGCTATAGACCGCCTGTGCCGTGCTGTAGATGAATATAAGATAAAGGGCATTAAAACTACCCTGCAGTTCGGTAAATGGGCTGTACGCCAGCCGGCATTTGCAGAAGGTAAGTTCGATACCAACTTCATCAATAAATATTACAAACCGGAATACCTGATCGTACAGGATGATGCGGAAATGAATGTTGCCGCTTCGCTTGCGGGTGTATTATGGGAGCAAGGTAAGAAAACCGCTCCTGTAGCCAGTCAGACTGCTGCCGGTAGTAAATGGAAAATGAAACGATAAATTGATTTATCCTGATGATAAAAAAAGTCACCCGTATACGGGTGACTTTTACTTTTATGTCTGCATACAGTATTAGCGATCAGCGATCACCATTCTTTTAGAACCAACTATTTTACCATCGGCAATGATGGAATAGATGTACATTCCTGCTGCCAGTTGATCGGCTGTGAAGGTAACAGATGAGTTACCGCGATCTTTGATCGGCATGGTTTTTACCTGCTTGCCCTGTAAGTCATACACCGTCAGGAAAGCATTATTTACCTGTGCCGGTAAGGTAAAGCGGATCACCGTTTCATGAGAGAATGGGTTAGGTACGTTCTGCTCAATGCTGGCATCACTCATAAAGTTCTGCTCCAGGCTGGTTGTACCACTCTGTACTTTTTGCAGTTCACTGAGTTGCTGTTGCAGCTGATCGATTACTTTTTGCTGATCTTCGATCATTTTTTGCTGCTCCTGCATGCCTTTTACCAGCGGCACCACGAATTCAGCATAGGCAATGCTGTAGTTGTCATTATCATTAGCTGGTACATGTACCCCATTGAAATCATAATTGACATCTTTCGCAGCCTGCTCTACTTCCTGTGCAATAAAGCCTGTCTGACGGATCTTTGTAGAGGCCGTGAAGTCCTGGCTCATATGCTGTTTACGCTGCTCTTCAGGCATATTTTTAGTCCAGGATTCCGTAATTTTTCTGGTATCCAGGTTATAGACTACTGGTCTTAATTTGTTGATGAATTCCAGGCCTTTTACTTCTTCTGTAATATTCGTTTTAAAACGACCGTCGGAGAAAGTATAGGCTACAGGACCCTCTACTACTGTTACCGTTGCATTACCAAAACGTATTTTGTCGCTTTGGTTTACCACTGCACTATTTCCGATAGCAGTCGCATTATCCAGGTTGTTAGCCGCTACATCTGCGCTATAACCCAGGGCTGTATTGCTGCTGCCGGTACTGTTATTATATAATGCCGCAAAGCCTACAGCAGTATTGTTCGGACCGCTGGTACTCAGGTACAGGGAACGGAAACCTACAGAAGTATTGTTACTGGCGGTAGTACCATACAGTGCCTGGTATCCCAGTGCAGCGTTGTACTGGCCGGCCACATTGAAGTGCATAGAGTAAGAACCTACTGCAGCATTGTAACCACCGGTAGTATTATTCATCATAGACTGGTAGCCACCGGCATAGTTGTCACGGCCACTTGTATTAGCATACAGAGAATTATACCCGATTGCGGTATTGTTTACACTATTGTTGGAATAAAGAGACTGAAAACCGTTAGCCACGTTATAACTTCCGATAGAGTTGGTATAGAGAGCAGCGAAACCAATGGCCGTATTATCTGCTCCACTGGAATTGATATACATGGATCTGAAACCAACAGATGTATTGTTGCTGCCGGTATTGCTGTACAGCGACTGGTAACCCAGTGCAGAGTTGTACATACCGGAAACGTTGAAGGCAAGTGAATAGCCGCCCACTGCAGCATTGTATCCCCCGCCGGCGTTTGCATTCAGCGCACGAAAACCAATACCGGTATTCGCCGTTCCTGAATTAGACGTCAGGGCCGCCGAACCTAAGGCAACACTCTGTCCGCCGCCGATGGGCACAGAGTTGAGGTTATATGAAACATTCTGGGCCTGCACCTGGGCTGATAAAGCCATTAAGGTTACAAAACCGGCAACAAAGGGAAATCTTTTCGTCTTCATAGAGACATTGGGCAATGCATGTGTACTTGCTTTCATAAGATTAACTGTTTTGAAATGTTTTGCGTACTCTGTCAGATTTTCCGCTACCTCTTTATGCGTATTGAAGGATGGTACCAATACCCTTTTCTTTCTTTTGGTGTAGGTAATAGTTGTAACTGTGTTTTGTTTTTAGTGATAATTCTCTTAGATGTGAATACTAAAGTATGTATTATTCTCACAATAGTGAAATTAATTCTTTATTAAGTATGTAAAATTTTTATGATATTGACTGGTATTATCTATTGTTAAGCTTCTGAGTACGGCTTTAATAATTTTTCGGAATTTGGGGATCAGGGTTATCTTTGTGCACTACATAAAGATCGAAACATGAAAGAAGTACTGTTAAGTACGATTAAAGCGGCCGGAGCCCTGGTGAAAGAAGGATTCAGCCAGGAATTTGAGATCAGCCATAAAGACGGGATCAATAATCTCGTCACTACGATTGATAAAGCTTCTGAGGAACTTATCGTGAATACAATTAAAGCGCATTTTCCGGATCATGGTTTTGTGGGTGAGGAATTCGGGAATGAAAATGAAGATGCGGAATATAAATGGATCATTGATCCGATCGATGGTACGGTAAACTTCGCACATCGTGTGCCGCTTTGCTGTGTCAGTATTGCCCTGGCGCGTAATGAAGAGGTCATTATGGGGGCTGTATATAATCCTATGATGAATGAACTGTTCTTTGCTGAAAAAGGTAAAGGAGCATTCTTAAATGACCAGCCTATATCAGTATCTGCTAAAAGCACGATTCAGAATGCGTTTCTGGTGACTGGTTTCCCTTATCATTTCCCTGAAACGAAAGTGCATCCTGTTGATATCTTTGCTAAAATAGTGAAGCAGGGATTCCCGGTGCGCCGTCTGGGTTCTGCTGCGCTGGATCTGTGCTGGGTGGCCTGTGGCCGATTTGATGCCTTCTGGGAGTTTAACCTGCAGGCATGGGATATTGCGGCCGGTTACCTGTTGGTGGAAGAAGCCGGAGGCAAAGTGACCAATTTCTCTAACCAGCCTTATACCATCTGGGATAAGGAAAGCCTGGCAACAAACAAAGTATTGCACGAGGACATGCTGCAATTATTATGCTCTTAAATTCTGTTATCTTAAATTATATATGCAAGTAAAAATCATCAACCGTTCTAAAAATCCGCTACCACAATATCAGACCATGGGCTCTGCAGGTATGGATCTGGCTGCCAACCTGGATTATCCTATTGAGCTGAAACCGCTGGAAAGAGCACTGGTGCCTACCGGTCTGTTTATGGAGCTGCCACTGGGCTATGAAGCACAGATACGCCCGAGAAGCGGTATGGCGATCAAGAAAGGCATTACCGTGATCAATACGCCGGGTACAATCGACAGCGATTACCGCGGAGAAATTAAAATTCCGATCGTAAACCTTTCTGGAGATACTCAGGTTATCGAACATGGTGAGCGTGTGGCACAGATGGTCATCGCAAAGCATGAACACATTATCTGGGAACTGACGGATATACTGGAAGACAGTGAGCGTGGTGCGGGTGGTTTTGGCCATACCGGAACGAAATAATCAGAAAAAGAACTTTATGATACAAAAAATTGCGGTGCTGACCTCAGGAGGAGATGCACCCGGTATGAATGCGGCAATACGTGCTGTGGTGCGTACCGCTATATATCATGGTATTGCGGTAATGGGTGTTCGTTATGGGTACCAGGGGCTTATCGACGATGATATCTTTCCTATGGAGTCCAGGGATGTGGCCAACATCATACAGATGGGAGGCACCATGCTGAAAACAGCACGCAGCAAGGATTTTATGACTGAAGAAGGTCGTAGTAAAGCGGCCGCTAACCTGAAGAAACATGGTGTGGATGGCCTGGTTGTAATTGGCGGAGACGGTAGTTTCAGAGGGGCCTGTGCCCTGTATGCCGAGCATCAGGTGCCGATTATCGGTATTCCCGGTACTATAGACAAAGACATATCAGGTACTGATTATACCATTGGTTTTGATACTGCAGTAAACACAGCGATTGAAGCGATTGACAAGATCAGGGATACTGCGGCGGCACATGATCGTCTATTTATTATAGAGGTAATGGGGCGTGATGCAGGTTATATTGCCCTGAACAGTGGCATCGCCACCGGTGCAGAATCGGTATTGATTCCGGAGCGTATTACCAATGTAGAGCGTGTGGCGGCAATGATCGACTATGATCAGAAGCGCCGTAAAAATGTGCATATTATCGTGGTGGCTGAGGGTGATGATTTTGGTGCAGAGCCATTGACGCATGTACTGCAACATAAATTCCCGGCTATGGAGATTCGCCATACCGTCCTGGGGCACATACAGCGTGGAGGCTCACCTACTTATTACGACCGTGTACAGGCCAGCCGCCTGGGATACCATGCTGTACTGGCTTTGAAAGAAGGTAAATCTCAGGAGATGGTGGGCATCGTTAATAATCAGATCGCCTTTGCTCATATGGATAGTGTGGTGAAGAAACACCAGCCTATAGATGATGATCTGCTGGATATGGTACGGGTATTGTCTTCTTAAATTAAAAGATAAAAGTAAAACGGTATTAAGTCAAACACTTAATACCGTTTTGCTTGCATGCCTGGCGAATAAATTGCTTTTCAAAAAGGAGATGCTTTAATCATGACATTACCCTTCGAGGACCTTATGGTACGAAACTTTCGATTGTCAGGGCTCGCAAGGCATCAACCAAAATAGCTATCGTTATGATGAAAACAGTAAGTGATCCGTATCGAACAGATCGCTCTAAAAGGCCTTATAAATTCGGCGTTAATAAAATCATTGGCTCGGTCGATAAAGTCGGAAACCATTGTCTGAGCGTAGCGAGTCTGGTTTGAGACCGGCCGACACATTGATTTTTAGCCAGGGATTTATACAGCCTTGATTTTTTGGCGGTACCTTTTGCATCAAGGCAAAAGGTAGCAATAATTAAAAATGGAAACCAAATGAGTACTATGCGCTTTTGTTCTTTAAAGCGGAATCATTAAAATCTAATTCGGATCTACATCTGCAAAGATCTGTAATGCAGAGAAGCCGCGGTTTTGCGGTACAGTCTGTATCAGGCTGTTTATATGAGCCTTCACCTGCTGTATGTAAGCCATGTCCAGTGGCAGTTTGATCAGCAGCTCCTGTATATACATATTGCGCACACGCGGTACAATAGCCTCTGCCGGGCCTTGTATGTAGATATCAGGAAGGGCTTCTTTCAGTCCCTGTGCAAACATAGTAGCACCCTGGGCCGCTTTCAGCGGATCTTTATGCTTGACGATCATCTTGATCAGCCGTACAAAAGGTGGATAAGTAAACTGCTGGCGGTTGCCGATTTCGAAGAGATAAAACTGTTTGAAATCATGCTGCTTGATATACTGTATGATGGGGTGCATAGGTTTATGCGTCTGGATCAGCACCTTCCCGTTTCCATCCATACGCCCTGCCCTGCCGCTTACCTGTTCCATAAGCTGAAAGGCGCGTTCATACACCCTGAAGTCGGGATAACTGAGCAAGCTGTCGGCACTCAGGATGCCCACCAGGGCAACGTTTTCGAAGTCCAGGCCTTTAACCACCATCTGTGTACCCACCAGGATATCGATCTTGCCGGCCGAGAAATCTTCAATGAGTTGCAGTTGCCTGTTTTTGGTGCGCATACTATCCCAGTCCATACGGGCCACTTTAAAATGCGGGAAGATGCGTTGCAGGTCTTCTTCTATTTTCTCTGTACCAAAGGTCCGGGCACTTATCTGGGCATTGCCACATTGCGGACAATGCTTTATGGGTGCGGTTTTGGTACCGCAGTAATGGCAATGTAGTTTGTCGGTTGCTTTGTGATAAGTCAGCGATACATCGCAGTTTTTGCACTGGGGCACAAAGCCGCAGGAGCCGCACATCAGGAAGGGTGCATAGCCTCTTTTGTTCTGAAACAGGATTACCTGTTTACCTTCCTTAATCGCATCCTGTATGCCGGAAAGCAGATCCAGCGTGAGTATGGGCGATAAAGCCGTCTGTGTATTCCTGGCATTTACCGTCTCTATTACCGGCATGGATACGCCCCTGAAGCGCTCTGTAAGCGCAACAAAACCATACTTGCCTTTCTGTACATTGTAGGCCGATTCTATAGATGGTGTAGCCGTACCCAGCAGTACTTTGGATTGGTGCAATTTTGCCAGGTATATGGCTACATCTCTTGCATGAAACTTGGGACTGGGCTCCTGCTGCTTGTAAGATCCATCATGCTCTTCGTCAACAATGATCAGGCCCAGTTCGTTAAACGGTAACCAGAGCGCAGAACGTGGGCCGATTACCACTTTATAGCGCTGATCGGCTACTTTTTTCCATATTTCTATACGTTCATTATTACTGTATTTGGAGTGGTATACACCGAGCTCTTCTCCGAAATAGGCTCTTAAGCGGGCCAGTATCTGGGTGGTCAGTGCAATCTCCGGAAGCAGGAACAGTACCTGCTTTCCCTGCTCTATCTGTTCTTTGATCAGGCGTATGTACAGCATGGTTTTACCACTGCCGGTTACACCTTGTAATAATGTTGTGGTATGTTTATCCCAGGAGTCCAGTACTTTGTTATAAGCCTGTTGCTGGGCATCACTTAAATGCAGATCCCTGGTTTGGGTATTGGCAATATCCAGTATGCGGTCGGTAGCAATCTCTTCTGCATAGAAAATACCCTTGCTCACCATACCTTTAATCTGTTCTGATGTGGCATTGGTGCGCTTACAGAGATCGGCCTGGGCTATGCCTTTCAGGGCCTTGCGCAGGTGCAGGAAGGTCATGAGAATAGACAGCTGTTTTGGCTTTTTCTCCAGTTCATTAAATAGAGCCCTCAGTGCCTCTTCTTCTTCATACTGCTGCTGCAGGAAGATGTATTTTTCTTTTTTGACTTTATATCTTTCTTCGAGAATCTCCGACACCACAGCCGCGCCGGTTTCCAGCACTTCATTAATGGCTTTTACGGAGTGTTTACTGTTCTGCAATAACTGATGTACTTCAGAAATGGTCAGTTGTTTACGGATCAGCAATGCTTCTGCAATGATAAAGGCGTCATCGCTCAGACCATCGGGCACCTGATCATACATATCTGTCCATACCAGCAGACTCTCGCTCATGAGCTTGAGGTGAGCCGGCAACGCGGCCTGCATCACATCGCCCAGCGTTGCAATGTAATAGGATGATACCCATTGCCATAAACGAAGTTGTGTAGGATTAACGATAGGATGATCATCAATGATACTGCGGATGGGTTTTACATGATATTGCTCCGGGGCACGCTCATGCAGCTCGGCCACAATACCGGCATAAAGCTTGTTACGGCCCATATTGACCTCTACGCGCATGCCTACCCTGATCTGGTCTTGCAGATCAACCGGTACGCCGTAGGTAAGGGTTCTGGATAAATGTAAGGGTAATATAATTTCTGCGAATAACACTGATGGTCGTCTGTAAGCCTGCGAATTTAAGATTTGTCTCGTTAAAGAGTTGTTGTTGAAACATAAAAATAACTATTTTGCAGGAAAAAGAGCACATGAACCTTTGTTTAGACTTCGGAAATACCCTTTGTAAAGCAGCTTTATTTGATAAAGACCAGTTAGTAGACCGTTTTAGTTTTCCTGCTGAGCGGGCTTTGCAGGCGGTACAAGATATTATTGACACCTATTCCCCTTCAAAGGCTATCCTGTCTTCGGTTATTAATCATGATACAGCAATCAATACTTTGTTGGCTGATAAGTGTGCTTACTTTCATGTGCTGAACGAACATAGTGCTTTGCCGATTGTGAATGCTTATGCCAGTCCAGGCACTTTAGGTATGGACCGTGTAGCATTGGCTGTAGCGGCACAACATCATTATCCGGGACGCAATTGCCTGGTGATTAGTATTGGTACTGCTATTACTTATAATTTCATTACGCATAATAAGTTTTTCCGTGGTGGAGCCATCTCTCCGGGTTTACGATTAAGATTTGAGTCCTTAAATACGCAAACGGATAAATTGCCGTTAATAGAAGAAATAGGTTACGTACAGCTGCTGGGATATGATACAGAAAGTAGTATCAAGAGCGGTGTAATCAACGGAATTGCAGGTGAGCTGAATTATTTTATTGATGAATATGAGCAGACTTACGAAAACCTGGCCGTGATCATTACCGGTGGTAACCTGTCCTTTTTTGAAAACAAAATAAAAAAACAGATATTTGCAGACCCGAAATTCCTGTTTAAGGGATTGAACTTAATTTTAGACTATAATGCGCAGTAACAAACACCTTACTCTTTCCTTATTATTCACTTTTTCTGCTTTAGGTGCCTGGGCTCAGGCTACAGTCAATACCTCCGAACCGAAGGCGGGCAGGATCAACTCTCCGTATACCCGTTACGGTATCGGTAATATGGTAGATACAAGAAGTGCAGGCTTAAGAGGAATGGGTGGAATAGCCAATGGTTATGCCAAAGATTATACAATCAATGCTTATAACCCTGCGAGTTATACTTACCTGAACAGAACGACACTGGAATTTGCAATAGATATGCAGTCCAACAATGTGCGCATCGGGGATAATGTAACCAAGTCTGGTACTTTTACGATCAGTCAGTTTAACCTTGCTTTTCCATTGAAACAACGCCACCTGGCTATGAACCTGGGGTATACGCCTATTTCTAAGGTGTATTATAACTCTGCTGACAGCGTTATGGTGCAGGGACTGGGGAAAACATTACAGACACACAATGGTGAAGGGAACTTAAACTTTGCCTACATCGGTTTATCTGGTGGTGCTAAAGGATTCAGTGTAGGGGTAAATGCGGGTTACCTGTTCGGTAACATCCGTAATTCTTCTTACTTTAATGTAATCGATTCCAACTCCAGTTATACCCGTAATACGGATATCTCCCGCAAGGATATATACGGCGGCTTGTACTGGAAAGGTGGTATGATGTACAAGGCGAGTTTGAAAAATAATCAATACATCAGTGCAGGTGCAACCGGTACTTTATCGCAGAAGATCAACACTTCCCGTTCAGAGTATTTTGTTGCCGGTACCGATACTGTATTAAACAACCCTGGTGGTGCGATTACAGATACAGTAAGTGCTGTGTATGATAAGAAAGGTAAGATGACAATGCCGGCTGAGTTTGGTTTTGGTATCCACTACGGAAAAGCAAATAACTACGATTTCGGTCTGGACATTACTTATGCAGACTGGTCTGTATTTAATCGTTTCGGTGCTTCAGAAGCGAATATCGGACAGAATGCTTACCGCATTTCTATCGGTGGTGAGGTGATTCCGAATGTGAAAGCAACTCCCAAACAGTATTTTTCGGCAATGACATACCGTTTTGGTGCATACTATGGTAAGGATTATGTGTATTGGGATCAGACTAATACCAATATCAATTACTATGGCCTGACTGTCGGTTTACAATTACCATTCAGACCTTATTACGAGCAGAGCGGTGCCTTAAACATGTCGCTGGATATGGGCAACAGAGGTACTATTGCCAATGATCTGGCCCGTGAGTTTTATGTGAAATTCACAGTGGGATTACGTTTCAATGACCTTTGGTTCCGCAGACCGAAATACGACTAAATGAATCCAATTAGAAAAACATATTTACGAAGCAGGTCATTATATTGTATAATGACCTGTCTCGCTTTGATACCTGCCGGTTGTAAAGAAGATTCTATTTCACAATCTAATAAGATGGTGACTAAAGAGGAAATGCTGATAGACCGTGCAGATAGTGTGACCGTAATTCTCAGTAAAGAAGGTCATACCAAAGCCCGCCTGAGGACTAAAGAATTCATACAGAATGAGGAGGCTAAACCTCCGTACCTGGATATGAACAAAGGGCTTAAAGTAGAGTTCTATAATGACAGTATGAAGGTAGAGAGTGTGCTAACGGCCAAGACAGCACGCTTCTATACCCAAAGCAGTAACATACTGGTGCAGGATAGTGTACTGGTGGTCAATGACAAGGGAGAGCAGTTAAAGACCCAGCAGATGGTTTGGAATAACGACCTGCAGAAATTCTATACGCAGAAACCGGTACAGATTATCCGGGGCAGCTCCATTACCTATGGTACGGGCCTTGAAGCCAATCGAGATTTTTCCTGGATACGCATCTTTAACCAAACCGGTACGATACCGGTAGAGAAAGACCAGATGCCCCCTACAGAATAAAAATAAGTAAAAGGCCCGCTCAATCGAGCGGGCCTTTTTATGGTGTTCATACAATCGGGTTATTTTTTAATCACCGTTTGGGAAGCGATTTTAGCTCCGTTAGCAGTACTATTCAGGAAGTATACTCCTGATGTGATATCTGCCAGGCCGGCCAGTTGCAGGGTATGTGTACCCGCAGCCAGTGCAGATTTCTGCTGTGCGACCAGTTTGCCGGTCACGTCAAACAGTTCAAGTTTCACAATACCTGCTGCGTTCAGGTTTACAGAAGTATTGATCACATTGCTGAACGGATTCGGATAGGTACCCTGCCCTGTTTTCAGGTCTTTAGTACCCTTGAATGTGTTCGTACCCCATGGCTTGAATGCATGGTGCAGGCGATACTCACCAATGCTTTCATCAAAATCATAGTATGCTGCATACAGGTAGTTCGTTGTGCCTTCCAGGTCCGATTTACTGTAGGCAATACCCGGAGGGCTTTGTATCACATTAGGCATCTCAGAATTAGGCAGTCCCATATAATCAGGTGCATTTACATAAGCAGATCCGTCTGCTTTCATCTGTATACCGGCATACAGATTTTTGTCATTACCATTAGTGGCATACCATCCTGTAGATACATGATCTGTCCAGGAGTTGCCATATTCAGTAAGGCCGTAGTGTATGGTCGGAGAGAATGCTTTGAAGCCTGTGGTAGGATTATTGCCCAGCGCACCGGAGTTTACCCCTACCGTAAATGGTACGCCTGTGCTGAAGTGGTCTCTGCTGCGTACAAAAACAGTCTGGCCGTCGCTATAGGTATAACCCCAGTTCTGATAGATACACAGGTCCGGACAATCCAGCACTGTTTTGCCATACAGATTAGTACCATAGTCAACATCTTCTATATTCAGAAACGCAACTGTCGGTGTAGTTTGTGCCATCACAAAGTTCCAGTCCAGGTTACCCACGGTTATAGTACCCAGGCTATTGTCTGTAACCATATAGATCGTGCTATTGCCTGCGGCACGGGTAACGGCTACATCAGGGTCTTTCTGGTCTGTACTGGTGATCATGGTAACCGGTGCAGACCATTGCCCGTAGTAATTACCGGCCATAACCTGTATGCCTACGCCGGGATTATTCCATACCACCGCAGCCATGCTCTTGTTGAAGCAGTCTATACGAATGCGGCCATAATTCTGTGATGCAGATAACTGCTTTGTATAAGTCAGAACCGGAGTGGTAGAGGTTGGTGTAATATCGTAGAAGTCCAGGAAGTGCCCTGCACCATAGCGGTAGTACGCTACTACAATCTGGGTATTGGCGCCGTTTTGTATGGCTGCTACATCCAGTTCGGCTACATCATCATAAGGCAGTACACCTCTGTCAATTACAGTAACCGAATACGGGTCAACGTAATGCCATACTACTTCACTGTAATTACCCTTGTTGGCATTGCCCCAGCCGGCCAATACCAGGTTGTGTGTACCGTAGGCACTTTCAACATTCAGCAATGAATAAGCAGAAACATTAGTCGGATCTTTTATCTGCGGACTGCCGAAAACGTGTTCCGGAGCTACGCCAGTAGTAAAGGTTTGTGCATAGGATAGACTTCCGGCAGCGGCAATCAAGCCTATGCTGAGGGCCAATGTTTTAAATGGTTTTAACATGATTGTTTATTAGAGGATAAGTAAATGTCTGTTGAGGTGATGAACATCCGGAGCTTTATGCTAAAGCTCCGGATGTCGGAAATATTACTGTTGCTTAACAACGGCTTTGCTATCAGTTTTCAATCCGTTAATGGTTGTATTTATGAAATAAACACCTGGTGTGATGTTCTGCAATCCGTTTAACTGAAGGCTATGTGTCCCTGCGGTCAGCGATGCCTTTGTTTGTGCGATTACTTTACCGGTAATATCAAACAGTTCTACGGTTGCTACACCAGCTTCTTTAAGGGTAACAGATGTATTGATGGTTTCATTAAACGGATTCGGATAGGTACCCGTAACGGCTTTCAGGTCTTTGGTACCTTTAAATGCTCCTGTGCCCCAGTCGTGGAAGGCATGATGCAGGTTGAACTGACCACTAGGTCCGTCATAATCATAATACACAGCGTACATGTAATCCGGTGCATATTTAAGATCGCCTTTGCTGAAGGCAATACCTGTGTACGGAAGCAGCGGATAGGTGGTCGCGTTACTGCCACTAGGTAGATCCAGGTAGTCTGCCGGACTGATTAAGCTACTGCCGCTCTCATTCATTTCCAGCGCGATATACCGGTTAAATCCGATACCATCGGTGCTGTACCAGCCCACATGGATCTGGTCTGTTGCACCCGGATTTCCCGGAGCCAATGCGCCCATACCGTAATGTATAGTCGGTGTAAATACTTTCAGCGAACCTGCGGTGCCTACATTACCCAATGCCCCGGAACTGACACTCACATTACCAGCCGTACTACTGGTATTATGATCCATATACTGGACAGATATATCTATATGATTGTCGGTATAGGTATAAGCCCAGTTGTCTACATTGTAGTCATCCGGTGCATCCAGCATCAGTCTGGATCTGAGCGGATTACTCAATACATTAACATCCTCCACTGAAGGATAAACAATTGATCCACCACCCAGCAGTGCCGAATATGGAACTACAGATTCTGTAATCACCATACCCACTTTGTGGTGTACATAATGGACATTAATGCCATTGTTTGTACGACAGAAAGCCACGTCGGGACCTGCTTCTCCGAAGGTGTTATCCAGGGTCTTTGGTGCGTACCAGGTACCATCTCTTCCGGCCATCGTTCTTATGCCCACACCCGGTTCTTCCCATACAATAACCATGTCGCGCAGCTCGGTACTATGTGAGTCCATACGGATGCGTCCATATGTCGGCGAGGAAGATAAGTTCATGGTTGTATTGTACACAACAGGGTTGAAAGGCGATGTAGTGATATCATAAATATCTACAAAATGCCCCGAACCGAGTTTGTAATAAGCCACATAGATCTGTGTAGTATTGGTGCCCAGGTTGCGCATAGCCCCTACTTCGAGATCGGCCACATCTGTGTACAACTGGCTGCCCTGGTATAACAGTGCTGTAGGGCTGCCGGATACGGAAAATTGCCAGGTTACCTCACTTACTGCTCCCGGATCGGGATTGGTCCAGGCCGCCAGATAAACGTCAGTCTGTCCGAATGCCATTGGGGTATTGAGCCCCCTGAATGCATAACAGGAAATGCTTTGAGGTTTACCTACCGATGGGTCTCCATAGATAAATTCAGGCCCGATAGGTGGTACATAAAACTGTGCAGCTGCATTGAAAATGGTTCCTGCAATCAGGCAAGAACTTAAGGTCAGTGTTTTTAATGGTCGTAACATGTTCATTAGAGGGTTGTACTTTTTAGAGGGTAAATGAATACACTAATGTACTTGTAATACACATAAAAGAGAAGTAAATCGTGTCACAAAAACATTAAGTCACTATTTATTGACTTAAATTAACCCGGGATAATAAAAAGGCACCTGTACTTCTGTACAGGTGCCTTTTTATTATCAGAATATATATAGAATCTAGAGGAATGATTGCAGGATTTCCTGCAGTTCGTACTCGGTTTTAACCAGTACATCTCTCGGTTTGGAACCTTGTGTAGAGCCCACAATTCCTGCGGCCTCCAGCTGGTCCATAATACGGCCGGCACGGTTATAACCCAGGTTGAATTTGCGCTGCAGCATAGAGGTAGAGCCACTTTGGGAGTTGACTACCATATAGGCACATTCTTCAAACATCTTATCTCTTTTAGAAAGGTCGATATTCTTCTCTTCCATACCTTCGTTTTCAGCACCCTCATATTCCGGCAGTTCAAATGCGGACGGATAGCCTCTTTGATCTCCGATGAATTCCACAATTCTTTCTACTTCAGGTGTATCTACGAATGCACATTGCAGACGGATCAGTTCACTGCCATGAGAGATCAGCATATCCCCGCGACCAATCAGCTGGTCTGCCCCACCCGTATCCAGGATGGTGCGGCTATCGATTTTAGAAGATACACGGAAGGCTATACGCGCCGGGAAGTTGGCCTTGATAATACCGGTAATAACGTTTACCGAAGGTCTCTGTGTCGCTACGATAATGTGAATACCAATCGCACGGGCCAGCTGTGCCAGTCGGGCAATCGGCATTTCAACCTCTTTGCCTGCGGTCATGATCAGGTCGGCAAACTCATCAATCACCAGTACAATAAACGGCAGGTATTTATGGCCGTCGTTAGGATTCAGGCGACGCTTGATGAACTTCTCATTGTATTCTTTAATGTTACGGGCACCGGCATCTTTCAACAGCTCATAGCGGTTGTCCATTTCGATACACAGCGCATTCAGGGTATTGATTACTTTTTTCGTGTCTGTGATAATGGCTTCTTCCTCATTCGGCAGCTTGGCCAGGAAGTGCTTTTCGATCAGGCGGTAAATAGATAATTCTACCTTTTTAGGATCCACCATAACAAACTTCAGCTGAGAAGGATGCTTTTTATATAAGAGTGATACCAGAATGGCATTGATCCCTACAGACTTACCCTGACCGGTAGCACCCGCCATCAGTAAGTGTGGCATCGTAGCCAGGTCCACAATATAGTTTTCATTGTCGATCTTCTTACCCAATGCAATCGGTAAGCTCATCTTATTATTGACAAACTTTTCACTGGATAATAATGCCCGCATGGATACGATTTGCTTATTGGCATTAGGTACCTCAATACCGATCGTACCCTTGCCCGGAATCGGGGCAATCATACGTATACCCAGTGCTGCAAGGCTAAGGGCAATATCATCTTCAAGGTTACGGATTTTAGAAATACGCACCCCTTCTGCCGGTATAATCTCATACAGGGTTACTGTTGGTCCTACCGTAGCTGATATTTTCTGTATCTCAATACCAAAGCTCTTCAGGGTAGCAATGATCTGGTTCTTATTACGCTCCAGTTCTTCGCGGTCATAAGCGATATCGCCTTGTGCAAATTGCTCCAGCAGGTCCAGTGTCGGGAAGCGGTAATTGGGCAGATCCAGTGAAGGATCATAGGGTTCGCCGCTTTCAATACTGATATGACCACCATTACTCGGAATGCTTTTTTCTTCAATAACGGGCTTGTTTACTATAAAGTCATCGTCTTCCTGCTCATCATCCGATTCAAAGGTATCAAAGGCCAGGTCATCATGTTGTTCCGCACCCTGCTGTACATATATTTCCGGCTCAAAATCTTCTTCCTCCTCCTCTTCTTCAACAGGCAATTCCATTTCCAGTGCAGGTGCGGTAGGTACTGTAATGGTTTCCGGCACAGCCGACACCGGTGCAATGATCATATGATCCGGTATATTCAGTTCCTGTTCAGGGCTGTTGTACTGCATAGGAGCAGGCTCATTTACATCAATCAGTTTCATGCCCAGATCCTGGACATCCTCTTCAAGATGTATTTTATGTGGTAAGGCATCGTCGGCCAGTAAACGGTTCTCCCCGTTCATGTCCTCTTTTACCGGAATATCTTCATCATCAGGATAAACAGTAGAAAATTGATAAGATGGTTTCTCAGTAGTATCCTCCGTATTCTCTTCATCTATAACTGTATCGGTATCGCGTTCCGGATCGGTAACCGTGCGTTTAGCCAATAGTCTTGCCTTAGCCATCCATGGTTTAATGTCGAAATTAAATACAATAAATGCGAAGATGAGGAATACTGTGATCAGCACAAATACAGTACCCAGCTTACCGGCAAAGCCTTCTGTCCAGGATACAATACCATTACCCAATGCACCACCATAGGGGAATGCCTGGTCGCCCATAGTGAAGGACAAGAGCGGGCTCACAAACAGGAAGGCCAGGGCCATCCAGCGGATCCATTTGGAGGTATTGATATAACGTGTTCCGTATAATATATTTATACCCTTGGCAATGATCCAGGCCGTAAATACGATAGCCATAACCCCTACCCCTCTGAATACCAGGAGGTGTGACATGGCAGCACCCAGACGGCCGCCCCAGTTGCGTACCGGAGATTTGTCATCAAATAAGAATTCCCCAAGAGACAAACCGGATATCAGTTTGTTCTGATCATGGCGCCAGTTAAAACAATAGCTGATGATAGAAAGCGTCCAGATACAACCAATCAGGGTTACCAGGAAGCCAATGGTCAGTCGGATATTTTTTTTACGCTGCGCAATGATGGCCGGGTCCGTAGGTTTGGGAACCGGTTTGGGATTAATTTTCGGGCTTGGTTTCTGTTCTTTTTTAATAGCTTCTTTAGGCATACTTTAATAATCGCAATTCTTTAAAACAATATACATTCCGCATGCGTCTATGCATCAAGGTATACATCCAGTAATCCTTCCGGCAGGTTCAGATGCAGGGTTTTGGTGGCTATATTTACTGATTTTATGGTTTGTTCATTAAGTGGTACAATCACCTCCTGCTCACCTTTATAAAGGATGGTCGCCAGCAGTTGTCCCGGTGTCTCCAGCAGTTCATCTACCTTTCCGATCTGGCCAAAGGTTTCATCCCAAACCTCAAAGCCCACGAAATTCACTTCTTGGTCTTTAGGTTTTACTCTTTCATATTGTTCTGTACTGAGGTAGACCGCCTTGCCACTTAAGGCCTTTGCCGCTTCCATGGTATCCACTTCATCCAGGTCTACGTACAGTTCTTTTTCATTACCAACAGTAATCTTTTTAATGAAAAACGGGATATAACTTTCCCGTTTCAGCTCAATGAAGATATGCTTCAGTTGTTTTAATTCCTTATTTTTTCCCAGGTGATGCATCAGCATTACGGTACCGTCCAGGCCATGCGTATGGGTTATTTTTCCAATTTGGATGTACTCATTCATAAAGTGGTAAAATTACAACATTAAAAAAGGAAATAACGCTGGTTATTTCCTTTTTTACAATAATATCGAAAGTGCTTTTCAGCTTATTCAGCAGCTGGAGTTTCACCCTCAGCAGCAGGAGCTTCAGTTGGTGCTTCTTCAGTTGCAGTAGCTTCAGCTTCCGCTTGTACTTTAGCTTGTGCTTTTGCAGCTTCTTTCTCTTCTACGCGACGTACAGACTCTTGAGTTGTAGCGTGACGTTTGTCGCTTTTGTGTTTACGGTGAGCTTCTTCACGGTTAGCAACCAGAACTTCATGCTCAGCGTTCCATTTTTCAAATTTATCTTTAGCAGCTGTTTCGTCGAACAGACCTAAAGCTACACCGCGCATTAAGTGCTTCATGTATAACACACCTTTGAAAGAAAGGATACGACGTACGGTGTTAGTTGGTTGAGCACCTTTGTTTAACCATTCCAGAGCGCTTTCGCGATTGATACGGATAGTTGCAGGTACCGTTAATGGGTTATAAGTACCCAGTTTCTCGATGAATTTACCATCACGAGGAGACGTGCTGTTAGCAGCTACGATGAAATAAAATGGGCGTTTTTTAGACCCATGGCGTTGCAGGCGGATTTTTACTGCCATAATAATTGAAATTATTTGCGTTTAACAAAAAAATGAACTGCAAATGTACAATCAAAATCCAAAAAAGCCAAAAACTATTTAGAGTAAAAAAGGTCTTTCTGAATTATTGTACAACATTCAGAAATGTGCTGTATCTTTACCGCAATTTTATCAAAAATAATCGTTTTACAAATACTAAGAATAATTTTAAAATTATGCCAGAAATAGCTTTTCGTCAGGCCTTACGTGAGGCATTGCAGGAAGAAATGCGCAGAGATGAACGTGTTTTTTTAATGGGAGAGGAAGTAGCTCAGTACAACGGAGCATATAAGGTGAGTCAGGGAATGTTGGATGAATTTGGCGCTAAGCGAGTTATCGATACCCCGATTGCTGAATTAGGTTTTGCTGCGATTGCAGTAGGCGCTGCTACCAATGGTCTGCGTCCTGTAGTAGAATTCATGACCTGGAACTTTGCTGTACTGGCATTGGATCAGATCCTGAACCACTCTGCTAAAATGTTATCTATGAGCGGTGGCCACTTCGGTAACCCGATCGTGTTCAGAGGACCAAATGGCTCTGCAGGCCAGCTGGGTGCACAGCACTCTCAGGCATTCGAAAGCTGGTATGCTAATATTCCTGGTCTGAAAGTAATTTCAGTATCCAACCCTTACGATGCAAAAGGATTATTGAAATCGGCTATCCGCGACGATGATCCGGTTGTTTTCATGGAATCTGAGGTAATGTATGGTGACCTGGGTGAAGTACCGGAAGAAGAATACCTGATCCCGATCGGTAAAGCCCGCATCGCAAGAGAAGGTACTGATGTGACCCTCATTTCTTATAATAAAATGATGAAAGTAGCACTGGGTGCTGCTGAAGAACTGGCTAAAGAAGGTATCAGTGCCGAGGTGATTGACCTGCGTACGATCCGTCCTTTAGATCATGAAACAATCCTGAATTCTGTAAAGAAAACAAACCGTTGTGTGATCGTTGAAGAACAATGGCCATTTGCTTCTGTATCTTCCGAGATTGCATACCGCGTACAGAAAGATGCATTCGATTACCTGGATGCACCGGTACTGCGCCTGTGTTCTGCAGATACTAATATGCACTACGCACCGAATCTGGTGGCTGCATATCTGCCGGATGTAGCCCGTACGGTGAAAATGGTAAAAGAAGCCATGTACATTAAAAAATAAATTTTAAACATAATTTTAAAGGTGTAAACAAGAGTTTGCACCTTTTTTATGCTGTTCACAATTGATTAATCGTTAATTTTGCAATCCTTATGACACACACATTCGATAAATCGTTACCATTAGCTATCGGCTGCGACCACGCCGGATTTGCATACAAAGAAAAGATCAAGGCTTACCTGATCGAAAACGGCTGGACCGTAGAAGATAAAGGCACCTACTCTACCGATAGTACTGACTATCCTGACTATGCACACCCTGTAGCGGAAATGGTAGAAAGCGGAGCGGCTACAGCTGGTATCCTGATCTGCGGTAGTGGTAATGGCGTTTGTATGACAGCAAATAAGCACAATGGTATTCGTGCAGCACTGTGCTGGAATGAAGAACTGGCAGGTCTGGCGAGACAACATAATAATGCTAATGTATTATGTATGCCGGAACGCTTTGTTTCTTACGAAACCGCACAGGCGATGACACAGATCTTCCTTTCTACAGATTTCGAAGGAGGACGTCATGAAAAAAGAGCCGAAAAGATCAGCCTGTAATTGCATAAATTAAGATTCGTTGAGTATTTTAGATAAATTTCTCGCAAAACGTGCCACGGGCAATCCCAATGGCGAGATGGTTTTTATGGACCATATCGAAGCATTGAGATGGCATATTGTACGTGCATTCATTGCCATTATTATTGCCTCCATATTTGTATTTTTCAATATTGAGTGGGTATTCCAATATGTGATCCTGGGACCAGCAAATAAGGACTTTATTGCCTATAAGTGGTTTTGCTCCCTGGGCAAACTGCTGCATGTTGATGCCTTATGTATGGAACCGATCACGGTTCAGTTTCAGAATACGGAATTGAGCGGCCAGTTTATGATGAGCTTCTCTTCCAGTTTTATGATCGGCTTTATTGCTGCATTCCCGTATGTGTTCTGGGAGTTCTGGAAATTTGCCCGTCCGGCACTGACCGAAAATGAGCTGAAACATACCCGCGGTATCGTGTTCTGGGCCAGTAGCTTATTCCTTTTGGGCGTACTGTTCTCCTACTTCATCATTGCACCGTTTACGATTAATTTCTTTGCCACGTATAAGCTCAGTCCGCAGTTTGATAATATTATTACGATTTCTAACTACTACGACACAATGAGTGACCTGGTATTTGGTATGGGTATTGTATTTGAACTGCCAATCCTGGTGTATATCCTGGCTAAGATCGGTATCTTAACACCAAAACTGATGCGCGATAATCGTCGCTACGCGATTGTGATCATTATGGTACTGGCAGCTATTATTACTCCTCCGGACTGGTTCAGTATCTTCCTGGTAGCGATACCACTGGTATTGCTGTATGAGGTGAGTATCAATATCAGCGCCCGTCTGACTAAAGAAAGAGAAAAGAAAGCGAAAGAAACCTTACCCTGGTAAGCGCTAATCGATATTATAAATAATAAAGCCGGAACTATATTCCGGCTTTATTATTTATAGGTGCTTCCGGTCTTATTCCATGAAGAACCTTTACTTTTGTAACAAAATTGACATATGCAGGATTTTAAGAAATATTTTATCATACCGGCCAGCCCCGAAGAAGTATACCTGGCGCTGACCCGCGAGGAAACTGTAGCCCTTTGGACGGGTGCAGAAACGGAAATGAATGCTGTAGTCGACGGCGAGTTCTCTATGTGGGACGGGGCGATTGTGGGCCGTTTCCTGGAACTGGAACCGGGTAAGAAAATAGTACAGGAATGGTATTTCGGAGAGCAGGAAGAAGCGTCGATTGCGACTATAAAACTGCATGAAGATAAAAAAGGCACCTCACTGGAACTGCGGCATACTAATATTCCCGATGAGGCATATGAGGATATTTCGGAGGGATGGGAAGACCCGTACATTGCTTCTCTGATCGAGTTTTATCTTGATGAACGCGGCTGATACAGTCGTTAAATTAATACAAATTTCCTGCGAGGCGTCGAAATTGGGCTTACTTTTAAAGTGGAAACAGATTAACCATTGGTTGACTATTTGATCATTAAAATCAGACAAACATGAAAAAAGTAATCTTAATCTGCGCAGTTGCAGCGTCATTAACTGCTTGTAAAAACACTGCAGAAACAAGTACTACAGATATGAAGAATGATCCGATGTCTAGTACTACCCCTCCTGTATCTACGCCTTATACAGTAACGGAAGGTGATATTATGCGCAAAGGTGGTGTCGTTGTGGTATATGAAAACGGTCAATGGGTACCGGTTACCGGCGAGATCATTCTGGCTGACGGTACTGTGGTGACGCAGCGTGGAGAAGTGAAAAAAGAAGGCAGAATGGTAGTCCTTGATGAGGGATATACATTAAGCCGTACTGGTGCATTCTTCGACAAGGCCGGTGCTGCTGTAGAAAATGCCTGGGATGCGACTAAGGATGCTACAAAAGAAGCGGCGAAGGATATTAAAGAGGGTACTCAAAAAGCTGTTGATAATACCAAAGAGGCCATTCGCGATGTAAGAGACAAGATTCGTGATACTACTCGCTAAATATTATTAAATGATTATAAGAATATGGCCTGCTGATCCAGCAGGCCATATTCTTATATCTGACTATCCGCATGTAGTAACCTATCTTGTCCGTCCTTTTGTCCGGCAACAAAAGGACCAAAAATGCCTTTGTTTTCATCAAGGCGATTGCGGGGCACCACCATTTTGTACCGTTGCGTGCATTGATCGTCTGAGCTTAACGTGTGATCCGTTCGATGCTCAACGATCGCAGCTCCACTCCAAAATGGTTATCGCTGTGATGAAAATAATAAGCGATCCGTACAGTACAGACCGCTTAGAACGGCCTTATAAATCCGGCGTCAAGAAAATCATTGGCTCGGTCGATAAAGTCGGAAACCACTGTCTGAACGAAGTGAGTCTGGTTTGCGACCGACCGACACATTGATTTTTAGCCAGGGATTTATACAGCCTTGATTTTTTGGCGGTACCTTTTGCATCAAGGCAAAAGGTACCAAAAGATATATAGGATACTTAAATCATAATACTAGACTTTGTTTCCTTTAAGCGGATACTCAGTTTCTTATATATAAAAGATGTATTACAATTTTGCTGTTTGTATGCGCAGTACTTTACGGTCCGATTTCTGCACCTTCATTTTCTCCGGTACCATTTCCAGTATCTCATCAATGATCGTTTGCAGTACCGCAAGTTTCACGAAGTGATTATTGGTCACCAGTGAAATTTCTCTTACCGGCTCCGGGGTTTCAAAGTAGCGAATGCGTTCCTGTGCATCTTCATTAAAGTCAAAGGTTGCCAGTTCTGGAAGAACCGTTACACCGCCGTTCATATCCACCATTTTACGCAGCATATCTACATTACCTGATTCGAAGCTGTACGGCTTTTCGTCCTGTAGTTTCATGATGTTTTCTGAACATAAATTCAGTACCTGGTTGCGCAGGCAGTTCCCTTCATTCAGCAACCAGATGTTGTTCAGGTCAATGTCTTTAGGATTCACCATTCTCTTCTGTAAAGGCTCACCACCTTCTGCAAAATACGCCACCAATGGCTCGAAGAATAAGGGATATTCTTTGATATTATTATTCTCCAGCGGGGTGCTCAGTAAACCGGCATCAAGTTCATCTGCGGCCAGTCCGGCAATAATATCTTCGGTCTGCATTTCGGTAACCACCAGTTTTATCTTCGGGTATTTTTCTGCGTAAGCTGCTAAAAATTTAGGCAGTATATAAGGAGAAATGGTAGGGATAACCGCCAGTTTGAATACACCGTTAACCTCACTCTGGCTTTGCTGGATCAGTTGGCTGATCTTAGCCGATTCTGCCAGGATATTTTTGGCCTGTGCAACGATCTGTGCACCGATTTCAGTCGCTGCAATCGGATGTTTATTGCGGTCAAATATCTTTACGCCGAATTCTTCTTCCAGCTTATGAATTTGCATGCTTAAGGTAGGCTGTGTTACAAAACACTTTTCCGCAGCAGCAACGAAACTTTTATAAGTGGCTACGGCTACTACGTATTCTAGTTGAGTTAATGTCATAAGGTCTTCAATTACATCTATCTACAAACTTAACACAATTTGTGAGATTAGATCTGTAAAATTCTGTTACTTTTGTGCCCTCAAAATACGGATATGAAATTGTCTCTTTCTTTATTACAATCGCTCATCGGACAGGAATTGAATAATACCCCATCGCCTGCGGGCAGCTGGCTGAATGTGCGTATGGAAGCGATAGAAAAGAATAAAGCAGTAGTGTCTATGCTGGTGAGACCGGAGATGTGTAATCCTTACGGGAATATCCACGGTGGCATGATGAGCCTGGTGATTGATGAAGTGATCGGCTTTGCAGTATTATCAATGGAGGCTGAAACGCACTATACCAGCATCAATCTGAATGTAGACTTCCTGTACGCTATTAAAAATGGTGAACGTTTGAAAGCCACGGCAGAAGTGATTCGTATGGGTAAAAAGATCATGCATGTAGAGGTAAGGGTACATCATTTTGAAAACAATACCCTGCTGGCCAAAGCGACCAGCAACCTGAGTTCAACCTCTATGCAATACAGTATGGTTTAGCCTATAGTGGCTGAAATCCCTCTGTCCAGCAGTGCTTCGCACATTGGTTTTAAGGTGTCGAAGTCTCCTTTTTTTACGGCGTATTTGCCGCTGAAATGTACAATCAGTGCACATTGTTCTGCACTTTCAGGGGTATGATTGCAAATATCTACCAGCGATTCTATCACCCAGTCAAAGGTATTTACTTCATCATTCCACACGATAAGGCTCTGGATCAGCCCGGTCTCTTCAGCTACCAGTACATCGGTGTCAATATCAATTTGTGTATGCGCCACGGTGCTGTACGGCGACATATTCATCATATCAGGATACATACTTATATTAATATAGAATTAAATGTCTGGCAAAATTATACAAAAAACCATTAGCCGGACACCAACATTTTGTTATTTTGCAATCTTATGACATCTCCAATGTTCCGTAAAAAAGAAATGAATGAATTGCAGCGCCTCAGCGTTGCCGATGCCAAAGCAGCACATACTTTTCCCCTCACTATAGTACTGGATAGCGTACGCAGCATGCATAATGTGGGCTCGGTTTTCCGTACGGCAGATAGTTTCGGCCTGGAATCGATCGTGCTCTGCGGGTACACCCCCAGCCCTCCGCATCGTGAAATTCATAAAACCGCATTGGGTGCAACAGAGACTGTACACTGGCAGTATGAAAAAAACATTGTTCCGGTACTGGAAAAGCTTAAAGCAGACGGGTACCGCATTATAGCCGCAGAGCAGGTACATAACAGCATCTCCCTGGAAACGATACAATATAATCCCACAGAGAAAATTGCCGTTATATTTGGTAATGAGGTTGAGGGCGTAAGCAATGATGCACTGGCACTTTGTGATCAGGTGGTGGAGATTCCGCAATTCGGAGCCAAGCACTCACTGAATATCTCCGTTTCAGTAGGAATCATAGTTTGGGAACTGATTCGTACCTTTAATCAATAAAAATCCGCTTTTGAAGCAGCTGCTCCTTAAAATAAGGTTTATACTCACCCACAGTCCGGTCCGGTTTAATATATTCCTGATCGGTTTGCTGGCATGGCTGACTTATCGTTATGTATACCCGGTCGATGCTTCAAATGATAGTGATCACAATAGTTACCAGTCCTTACTGGTCTTGCTGGTCAAGATTGCAGGGCTGCTCGCACTTATATTGATCGGAATATCGTTGCTTACCACTATCTTGGCCTATATGCGTTATCGCATATTGAACCGTAGCGGCCGGGCATCGTTTAAACTGGATCTGCAGACGGGCGATATGCAGGATGCTGCTTTGCACATTCACCCTACTCTTCAGTATGACTGGAGACCTTTTCTTGGTTTTATTTCCGGCAGGCTTCGTATAGACCGTTATGGACTGAGCAAACCTTTTGTACTGGCCTCTGTGCTCAGGCGCAGCCACAGCCTTAAGGTGCAGCAGTTTTCCGGGACAAGTGATTTGTATTTCAGAGACATCAAAGCCTATCAGGTTACAGGTGCTACCTTATACTTTGAAGATATGTTCCGGCTGATACGCCTTTATGTGCCGCAACCCTTACAGGGCGAGTTTTACCATCCGCCGCAGGCAAACAGGATCAATGTTGCAGAGGTATTGCCACAGGCACAGCAGGAAATAGATGTGCGCATAGAACAGATGCGTAAGGTAGAAGGCGAATACCTCAATTATAAGCAATTTGAATACGGTGATGATGTGCGCCGCATTGTCTGGAAAATATATGGACGTAGCCGTGAGTTGGTTGTACGCAATCCGGAGATCCGCAACCCGTATGCTTCTGAATGTTATTTCTATGCCAGTTTTTACAACCACATTGGAGGCTTATTGCTGGATGACGGCCTTGCAGATGAAATGCTCAATTATTACAAACAGGCAGTCTGGAGCCTCTATATGCAATTGCAGCAAAATGACGGACTGATGATCCATTATGTATCCGAACAGAACGTAAAGGCAGACAGGACAGATCGTCCGGAGGCGGAACAGGTGCAACACCGTATTACACAGGCAGTCTGGCAACAGGAAACTACTTTGCTGCATTATGCCGATCCGCAGAAAGGAAGCATATTCTGTATCCATTCCCTGAGCGATTATAATGAAGTCAAACAATTGCTGGAAAAGCTTTCCGATGATCAATATGTACACATGGTAACATTATCAGAAGGCTTTGATCATTATTCTTTTTCCTGGCTGAAACGGGTATTTATGAAACATCCGCAACCCGAAACAGAACAAAGGCATACAGCCTGGATGATTTCTCCACAGCGAAAAGCGATCCTCAAAAATGAAACGGCATTAAAACAATTATTAAAGCAATCCAGATAAAAAAGGATCGGCCCGGAATATTTCCGGGCCGATCCTTTTTTATCTGGATGTATGATTAGAAACTGAATTGTGCACGACAGGTAAAGTTATCGTCCTTCAGATCATTCTCCATGCCTTTGATGCTTGTTTTTTCGTTTACCGGATGCTCATACCATAAAGTTACTTTCAGGTTTGGGGTCACGTAGTATACATAACCACCTCCAAAAGTATTATACTTTACATCTGCCGCAGTCAGGTTTTTAGCAGCGCTTACTGCATTGCCCGATACGCGGGTATTCGGATCGTACCAGTCGTACTTCAGTACCAGCTGATGTTTGGTAGAACCCAGGTGTTGTAAATAATAGAAATAAGCACCGTTAAAGTCTCTTACTGCCAGAGGAGCAATGCTGCCTGTACTGGTCAGAGGGTAAGAGCCCGGAGTTATGGTAGTGCTTAACGTACCCGTCTGCTTACCGGTAATATACTCACCGCGGAACTCAGACCAGCCTTTTTTATTGGCAATTTGTATCTGAGCATCTGCACCGTAATATTGTCTGGGCAATATCTTACCCGTATTTTTTGCCGCACTGTCTGCCGTCATAAGGTCATTGGTATAACGGTAATAAGTATTGTTCTGGCTGGCTATACCTCCATTGAAATAGCTGACACCGGCAGAGAACTGTACCTTAGTGTTAGGGATATGTATTTTCTTAAAAGATAATTTTGACACCACATCTTTATGGCTGTCAAACTCCTGGGTGCCGGTCAGACCTTGCCCGTTGTAGATGCCGACATCAACACCCAGCCATTTCAGTTTAGTATCTTTCTTTCTTGGGGCAAAGGAGAACATGAAACCGAGGTCACGCTCCGTATTCATCAGTATCTGCGACATACGGCCACGCTCCGGTGCTTCACGGTTTACAGAAGAGTACAGCAGTTCGAAACCGAACGGACGCGCCATCATACCTGCAGAAAAGTGAAACAGTTCCAGTTCATTCTCGTAATAACGACCCCAGAAGTCACGCACATTTACACCACGCTCCGTACCGTCAAACTGTAAAACGAAATAGGAGGAAGGTCTGCCTTTGCTGTCATATCCTGTATAGTCCATACGCAAACGACCACGGCGTATACGGAAACGATTGTCTGAATTAGGGGCAAAGTCACCACCATTATAGCTGGCCGCACCTGGTGTCTGTATATATTGAAACTGCGGTTGCAAGTAACCGGAGAAGCTGATATTCCCGAACTTAGTTGCAATAGATAACATCTTTTTACCCATAGCAGTAGTCGTATCAATCATGTCGATCAGGAGATCATTACCCATATTGCGCTTAGGATATACGTCCAGTTTGGTTTCCTGAGCCCAGATGGCTGAAGCAGTCATTAAGGTTGCACTGCCGATCAGTAATAATTTCTTCATAATTTAATAATGATTTCGTAATCTGATTTTAAAATTTCGGCAAAAGTAATTTTCTCTTTTAAGCTCACATATAGTTCAATGTTATCTTATTATTAAGTGTTTCTCCTCCAGCTTCTGCAAGCAGAAGACTTTTTCTTTAATGAAACTGGGTTAAAGCACTGATAGAAAATACATTAGAGCATTTTTTGTTTAAGAATGGACGACATGGGGTGGCATCGATGGCGATATGATTTTTTGAGGCCGGTGGTTTTAATGATAAAATTCCTATGCCATAGACTGGTGAGGGGTGACCAGAGTATATGATATCTGTGCGCGAGGAAAGCAGTATAAACTGACTGTTTTCAGGTCTTTGCTCACTGGTCTTAAATGCTCTATTGCAATTTTTTTAGTTTCCGGCGATCCAGTATCTTCGTCCAATGAAAAAATTGTTCCTTCTGGATGCCTTTGCACTTATATTCAGAGCATATTATGCCCTTATCCGCAGTCCGAGGATTACCTCTACCGGAAAAAATACAAATGCGCAGTTTGGCTTTACCAATACCCTTATCGACCTGATCAAAAAATACCAGCCCTCACATATCGCTATCTGTTTCGATACACCCGGCGATACAGAGCGTCATGTTGATTTTGCAGATTATAAGGCTAACAGACAGGAAGCCCCGGAAGATTTGCTGGCCGCTATTCCGGATATTAAACGTATTATAGAAGGCTTCAATATTCCGATTATTGAAAGCCATGGTTACGAGGCCGATGATATCATCGGTACACTGGCCTGGCAGGCAGCCGATGCCGGATATGAGGTGTATATGGTAACACCGGACAAGGACTATGGACAACTGGTCTGCAAAGACAATGTATATATTTTCAAGCCTGCTTATATGGGCAATAAAGAAGAGATTCTGGATGGGGAGAAGATATGTGCCAAATGGGATATTAAACGTTGTGAGCAGGTAATAGATATATTGGGCCTGATGGGCGATGCAGTAGATAATATTCCGGGTATTGCCGGTGTGGGTGAAAAAACAGCCGCAAAACTGCTTAAAGAATACGATACACTGGAGAATGTACTGGCCAATGCGGATAGCATTAAGGGAGCATTAGGGGAAAAGGTGCGTGCGGGCAAAGAAAGTGCGATTCTTTCCAAAAAACTGGCTACCATCATTACCAATGTACCGGGAGTGCATTTTCATGAAGAGGATTTTTGCCTGAGCGAAATGAATGAAGCGGATCTGGTAGAAGTATTTACCGAACTGGAGTTCCGCACACTGGGCAAACGTATACTGGGTGATGCCTTTAAAGTGACCACCAATGAAAAAGTACAGTTAGATCTTTTTGGTAATGAAGTGGCGGTTGCAGAAAGCAAAAGCAATACAGCAACTGCTGCCCCGGAGCTGTTTGTATCCTTCAAAACCGCAAAAGACACACCACACCAGTATCATACTGTAGATACACCGGAGGCGATTGCCTCATTGATTGAGGAACTTAAAAAATATAAAGAGATCTGTTTCGATACCGAAACCACCGGTACCGATCCAAATAATGTAGAGATGGTGGGCATGAGCTTTGCCGTAGAAAAAGGTACGGCTTATTACGTGCCCGTGAGTGCAGACCAGGATGAGGCGATGAGGACTGTTGCCGCTTTCGCCCCACTCTTCAACGATGATTCCATTACCTGGATCGGACAGAATATCAAATATGATATTATAATACTGAAATGGTATCAGCAATTTCTTGCCGGACCGGTTTTCGATACCATGGTAGCGCATTATGTAATAGAGCCGGAAGGCAGGCGCAGCATGGACTTGCTGGCACAGCAATTCTTGCAGTACGATCCTATCTCCATAACCGAACTGATCGGTAAAAAAGGGAAAGGACAGCTTACGATGCGCGATGTACCGGTATCGCAGGTGGCCGAATATGCTGCTGAGGATGCTGATATTACCCTGCAATTAAAAGAAGCTTTGGCTCCGCTGATCATCGAAAAAGCAGTAGAAAAAGTGTTTAATGAAGCTGATAATCCGCTGGTGAAAGTACTGGCGAATATGGAAGTGGAAGGCGTACGGATTGATGAGCAGTTCCTGCAGGACTATTCTAAAGAACTGGAGCGCGATGCAAGAATCTTTGAAGAGAATGTATACCAGTCTGCCGGCGTGCGCTTCAACCTGGCCTCTCCTAAACAATTGGGAGAAGTACTGTTTGATAAATTAAAGCTCGATCCTAAAGCGAAAAAAACAAAGACCGGACAATATGCAACCGGTGAGGATGTATTATTGAAGCTGGCCAGCGAACATAAGATCGTAGATGATATCCTTGGTTTCCGGGAACTGACCAAACTGCGCAATACTTATGTAGATGCCCTGCCACTGATGATCAATCCGAAAACAGGCAGAGTACATACCTCTTACAGCCAGACTACTGCTGTAACGGGCCGTCTGAGCAGTAACAATCCTAACTTACAGAATATACCGGTGCGTACCGATCGCGGGCGCGAGATCAGAAAAGCATTTATTCCAAGAGATGAGCAGCATATCTTACTAAGTGCCGATTATTCCCAGATCGAATTGCGCATTGTAGCGGCAATCAGTGGCGATCCCAATATGTGTGAAGCCTTCCGCAGTGGTGCCGATATTCACGCAGCTACAGCGGCAAAGGTATATGGTATTGATATTGCCGATGTGACTAAGGAACAGCGTTATAAAGCCAAGAGTGTAAACTTCGGTATTATATACGGACAAGGCGCCTTTGGGCTGGCGGCTAACTTAGGTATCAGCCGTACTGAGGCTAAGGAGATCATTGATAATTATAAACGTGAATTTGCAGGCATCAACCAGTATATGGATGATATGATGAACTTCGCCAAAGAAAACGGTTTTGTACAAACCTTACTGGGCCGTAAGACCTGGTTAAGAGATATTCAGTCCGGTAATGCAGTGGTGAGAGGATATGCAGAGCGTGCTGCGATCAATGCACCGATACAGGGAACGGCTGCAGATATGATCAAACTGGCAATGATTCGTATTGATGCGGCTTTACGTGACGCACAATTACGTTCCAAAATGATCTTACAGGTACATGATGAGTTGATCCTGGATGTATATAAAGAAGAACTGGATACTGTGAAAGCACTGGTACTCGAACATATGCGTGCAGCCTTACCATTACCAAATGATGTGCCTGTAGAAGCAGAAGCAGGTCATGGCCTGAACTGGCTGGAAGCGCACTAGTGTTGATTTATAGCCAATCGAAACTTTTCGATATCTATGCTCCGGATCAGCCGGGGCAGGTTGCCAAATATTTTATGAAAGCCATATCCGCCATACATCATTTCGGATATGGCTTTCTCTTTGTCCCAACCCTGGTACAGAATGCGGTACATGGCTACTACAGTTCCTGTACGGTCCGATCCGTGCCAGCAATGAACCAGTACCTTGCCCTCAGATTGTTCTATCTGCCTGAAAATAACCACAAGATCCTCTTCTGTCATGCTTGCAGTAACTACTTTAATATGATGCAGGTTGATTTTTGCTTTTCCGCTGCAACAGCGATCAGACCAGATTGTACGCAGGTTGATCACGTCTGTAAATCCGGCGGTTTCCAAAGCCTTGAAACCCTTACGGTGCGGCTGTCCTGAACGGTACAGCTGCGCACTGACCTGGTGTATATTTTTGATGGGTAAAATAGTATCCTGTGCCCGGAGCGATTGGGACAGGCCCAGCATCAGTAATGCCGGTAGCATCCAGCGATAGAGGCTGGTATATAGTGAATGACGCATTAATTCAGTTTTACGCGCGGGTCCAGTTTGGTGTACAGCAGATCGGTCAGTACACTTACCACAACAAAGATAGTGGCAGAAAGCAATACGGCACCCATCACTACAGGGAAGTCAAATTTATCCAGTGCATCAACTGTTAGCTTACCCAGGCCTTTCCAGCTGAAGATAAATTCCACAAAGAAAGAACCGGCGAGCAGTTCAGCCAGCCAGCCAGAAATGGCCGTCACTACGGGATTGAGTGCATTGGGCAGCGCATGACGGAATACAACTTTGGTCTTGCTTAAACCCTTGGCATAAGCTGTGCGGATATAGTCTTGCGACAGTACATCCAACAGCGCACTGCGGGTCAGTTGTGCAATAATAGCCAGTGGGCGTATACCCAGTGTCAGGGCCGGTAAGATCAGGTGCTGTATGGCCAGTCTCCTGCCTCCGAAAGCATCGTATTCCCAAAGACTGCCCACCATTGGTAAGCCCGTAATACCGCTGAGCAGGTAACCAAAAATATAGGCAATGATAAGCCCGGCAAAGAAAGACGGTGCCGAAATACCTACTACAGAACCCAGAATAGCACTGATGTCCCAGAAAGTATCTTTCTTTACAGCGGCCAGCATACCGAGTAGGATGCCGATCACCGTTGCAAAGATCATGGCAGAAAGTGCCAGGACCATAGTGCCCGGCATCGCATCGGCCAGCACATCCCATACCAGCCGCTTGGTCTGGTACGAACGGCCAAAGTATGGTTTTTTCCAGACCAGTGCATGGTCAGCACCCAAGTTCACTAAAGAGGCATACTGATACTTAGCCTGGTTTACAGAATCTCGTTCATGCACCGTCAGGGGCAGCATATCATTCAGGTAGTAACCGTAACGGGTCAGCAAAGGCTTATCCAGGTTCAGTTCTTTGCGTACATGTTCGATAGAAGCCAGGTCACTGCGCTGCCCCAACGTAAGCCTCGCCGGATCACCGGGCAGGGCATTGAAGAGTACAAATACAAGTGTAATCACCCCCCAGAGTACAGAGAGAGCATAACCGATTTTCTTTATGAAATACGCAAATGTCAAATGCTATAATAATTAATTTATGGATGCAGCTGCTGCTGTAATTGTTCTTTCTTTCCGTTCTGCCATTCTTCTTTCAATATACTCAGTACAATACTGTCTCTGCGGCTGCCATCGGCTGTAAGGCAATGGCTGCGCAGCGTTCCCTCTACAGTGCAGCCGATGCGTTTCATGGCAGCTATGCTGCGGGCATTGCGGGTATCTGCACGCAGTTCTACCCTTTCGATACCCCATTGCTCAAAAGCAAAAGATAAGAGCAGATACTTGCAGTGTTTGTTCAGTCCCGTTCCCTGCTGGGCTTTGGCGTACCAGGTATAACCCAACTGCAGGCTTCGGTGCTGTGGTTGAATATCATAAAAGCGGGTGCTGCCCACATAGGTACCGGTTTGTTTATCAAACACGATAAAGGGGTATTCCCTGCCCTCTTTACGGGCAGTTACCGCATTGTGTACATATGCCGTCATACTTTCTTCATCAGAAGGCCGCACCAGGGAATATTGCCAGATATCCGGCTCGTTCAGTACATAGGGTATGAAGTATTGTATATCACTTTCTTCCAAAGGGCGTAATCGTACCCTTTCATCTTCCAGCACAACATCTTTATCTAAACTAATGACCGGTGTAAACATAGAGGTTGGTTTTCGATTGAAATATTATAGCGTATATATATACTGCAGCAATGTCTGTCCTACCGCTTTGAGGGTATTTTTATCTACATTGCTCATATCGTCTTTAGTGGTATGCCAGTAGTGGGCAAAACCGGTATTGGTATTGGCCGGCAGGTCAATGATATCAATTGTAGGGATGCGGGCAATTTCATTTACCGGCATATGATCATCGGTAATGGTAGCACCTTGCTCAAATACAAAATAAGAAGAATAACCGGCTTTGGCCGCAGCTTCCCAAACCCCCTGCTGAATAGCACCGGCATATTGTTTAGAGTTGCCTTCCAGCGCAAATCGGGCATTTTTACTGCCTACCATATCCAGCAGAATACCGCCAATGGCTTTATAGCCCGGCGTATGCGGGTTCTTAGCCCAGTACTGTGTACCCAATGCATAAGAGTCTTCACCCCACTCACTTTTACCATAATCCTCGACATCCGTCAATAGGATATCTATACCCAGGTCGCCGTCAAATTTATTTTGCTTCAGTACATTAGCCAATTCGATCAGTACACCTACACCACTGGCGCCGTCATTGGCTCCCAGTACAGGTTTGGTCTTATCTTCCTGGTCAGCCCATGGCCTGCTGTCCCAGTGTGCGAGTAACAGCAAGCGATGTGTTGCTTTAGGATTGATGGCGCCGATCAGGTTGATGCAACGCAGGCTCTTACCATCTTTAGCGGTAAAGCTGGTCTCCTGGCGGTACACAGTATCGCATGATTTTTTCAGCTCGCTTTCCATCCAGGCAGCACATTGTTCCTGGGCTGGAGAGTTGGGCAGGCGTGGACCGAAATCTACCTGTTTTTGTATATGACTATAGGCATTATCCGCGTTGAAGGCAGGTACTTTCACTTCTGTCTGCTCCGTAACCGTTTCCGTCTGGTTCCCGTTTCCGCAGGAAGAGAACAGTAAAGATACAGCCGTCAGTGAGGTTAAAATGAGTTTCATATGTCTTGTATTTGCTAAAGTTTATTTTAAAAATTTACCGATTACCGGCATTGCTTTCAGTTCATTGCGCTCTAATCGGAGCACTAAAAATAAGAAAGAAATAAATAGGATAATCCCTGAAGCCAGTCTGATTAAGGCATTGCTGTCCGGGAATACATAAGTGATGATTCCTTTATGCAGCAGATATAATGATATAATAACGGTAAGATAGGTCAGAATACGTTTAATCGGATATGGAACCGGATAATATTTTTGCCCGGAGATATAACAGACCACCACCATACTGGCATAACAGATCAGGGTTGTCCAGGCCGATGCCAGCATTTCGTATTTAGGGATGAACAGGTAATTGCCCGCAAACGTAATCGCCGCTCCGAATAAGGTTATGTAAATGCCTACGCGCATACGGTCCGTGATCTTATACCAGATCGACAGGTTGTAATATATACCACTGAATACATTTGCAATCAGCAATATCGGCACTACAAACAGGCCTACACGATAAGGCGCACCCATATAGTATTTCCATACATCATCCAGGAACAGTGCTGTGGTCAGAAAGGCAAGACATACCGTAATTACAAACCATTTCATCACCCTGGCATATAATTCCGGGGCATTTTTATCCTGCGAGCGGCTGAAAAAGAAAGGTTCTGCCGCCATACGGAAGGCCGTTACAAATAAGGTGATAATGATTGACAGCTTATAGTTCTGAGAGTAAATAGCCTGTATCCTCATCGCGTATTCCTTTGTATTCGGAATCAGCTTCACCAGCATCTGGCGATCTATTACCTCATTCACCATACCAGCCAGACCGATAATGATCATGGGTGAGCTGTAGGCAAACATCTTTTTCCATAAGGCCTTGTCTATTTTAAAGGTAAACTGCTTCCACTCATTGAACAGCATCAGGAATACAAAGATGCTTTGTATCAGGTTTGCGATCAGTACGAAGGAGACCACCGTAAAACTATTGACCAGCCAGCTCCATATACTATCAGGATAATGATTGGCGAGTTTCGGCAAGATCACGACAAAGAAGGTCACCATGATGATATTGACTACAATACCGAAGACCTTTATAAAAGCATACTTTCTGGGCTTCTGCTCCTGGCGCAGTAATGCAAAAGGAATGGTCTGTATGGTATCAAAGAAAAGAATCAATGCTGTAAGACTGATATACTCGGTATGCCCCTCCAGTTCTACAAAGCGCTCTACCGGTACCCGTAGTGCGTATAAAAGCAGGCAAAGAATGATGGTACTGAACAGCAGCGAACCGAATGCGGTATTAAAAAAGTCTTTCTGCCGCTCTTTCTCCCTGGAACAGAAGCGGAAATAGGCCGTTTCCATGCCATAGGTAAAGATTACATTCAGTAAGGCAAAATAAGAATAGATAAGGGTTACACTACCCTGTTGTACCATCTGTGCATTCGATACCAGCAGGTAAGAAAGCAAAGGTAGTATAAGGCTGTTGAGCAGGCGTGCGGCCACGTTACTCATGCCATACCATAGTGTTTGTCCGGCTAATTGTTTTACTGCTGCCAAGTTGGGGGTTTTAACCCGCAAACTTAAAGATTTAAACTATATCGCAAGCAATGATCCGTAAAAGTTTTAACAGAATAGCCATACACAAAACTTAATCGGCACGGCTGACAAAAAATTAGTAATCTTGTAGCCTGTATGGAAAGGACAACAACTTACAAACCAACGATATTAATCGTTAATGATGATGGTATTACCGCACCGGGACTCGCCAACCTGATTGAAGCTGTGGCGGACCTGGGCGAAATTATTGTAGTAGCACCGGACAGCCCGCAATCCGGTATGGGACATGCTGTAACCATAGGCAACACCCTGAGGCTGGTAAAAGTGCACCTGTTTGAAGAAATGGGTATTGAAGCGTATCAGTGCAGTGGTACTCCGGTAGATTGTGTAAAGATGGCACAGGACATCCTGCTGCACCGTAAGCCTACCATCTGTCTGAGTGGGATCAACCATGGTTCTAATGCTTCTATTAATGTGATCTATTCGGGAACCATGTCTGCAGCTATGGAAGCGGCGATAGACGGTATACCTGCTGCTGGTTTTTCCCTGCAGGATTTTAGGTGGGATGCCGATTTCAGTATTGCTAAAAAAGTAGTGCGTACCGTAACACAGCAAATGCTGGGCAGCCACCTTCCTGAGAATTTCCTGGTGAATGTTAACATACCCAAGGTTTCAGAAGCCGATTTTAAAGGAATTAAAGTATGCCGTCAGGCCAGTGCACAGTGGAAAGAGAATTTTGAAAAACGCGTAGATCCCCGTGGGAATGACTATTACTGGATGACCGGTAAGTTTGTGAACAATGATATGGGCGCTGATACAGACCTGGAAAACCTGAAACAGGGCTATGCCTCTGTCGTTCCGGTGAAGTTTGATCTTACAGATGAAGTAGTAGGTAGCTGGATACGGAGAAACTGGGAAGTGGAAGGATAGTTTTAATTGTCGCTCACGATATGATTTTTTAACGCCATTTTGAGCGATCTATACTGTACAGATCGCTTACTTGTTTTCATCACAGCGATAGCCATTTTGGAGTGGAGCTGCGATCGTTGAGCACCGAACGGATCACATGTTAAGCTCAGACGATCAATGCACGCAACGGTATAAAATGGCGGTGCCCCGCAATCGCCTTGATGAAAACAAAGGCATTTTTGGTCCTTTTGTTGCCGGACAAAAGGACAGAGAAGTTACTACATGCAGATAGTCTGTATAATAATAAGGGAGATCTGTCTAGGGCTCCTTTATTATTTCGTAGTCTTACTACCCATACTCTGCCCCAGGCGTTCAAACTCAATATCATTAGCCTCCCAGAGCTCAATCTTGTTGCCTTCGATATCCATAATATGCACAAACTTGCCATAAGAATAGCTCTCTATGGTATCTAATACCGTAACACCTTCTGTCTTTAACTGTTCTACCAGCCGGCCAAGATCAGCCACACGATAATTAATCATGAAATCCTTCTCAGAAGGAGCAAAGTATTTAGTCGTTTCCTTAAACGGACTCCATTGAGTAAAACCCTTACGGGTACTGTCTGCGCCCTGGTACCATTCAAATACAGATCCTTAATCATTTACATTCAGGCCTAAATGCTGCGCATACCATTCCCTGATCTTTTTAGGATCCTTGCATTTGAAAAATATGCCACCGATGCCGGTTACTCTTTTAGGTTTAGCCTGGTCTTTACCCACGAGTTCTTTAGCGCTGAAACCCAGTCCGAATGAGGCAATCAGGGCCAGTGCCGGGAATAAAATTCTTTTCATATATAAATGTATATTTTAATTTATGCAGTAGCCACCACCCTGCTATACCGGTAATATCTGATGGTGGCCATGCCGGTTACCACAAAAGGTATGGAGGAGATCACAATACTGATATTGGAACTGATCAGACCTACAATGCCCATAAACAGGATCAGTAGGGCTATAGCCGCCATTCCAAAATAGGTCAGGTAGGGCGAAACTTTTTTCTGAAATAAAGTAAACAACAATAAGAGCTGGCCAGCCAGTGGTAACAGTATCAGGGGGTGTAGTACCGATTGCGGATCGGTAAAAAGTTTATTCAATATCTGCAATTCTGCCTGGAAGAAAAATACCGATGCGTCCTTACCCCACTCCAGGTAACCAATGAGGGAAGTCAGTATCAGCAATATATTCAGGGCTTTTGCTTTCATAATATCAATACTTATAATCTGTCTGTATAAAAACGCACCATAGGTCTGTGTTTTGAACTACGGTCCACAATTTCAAATCCCGCCCGTTCAAATGATTTGTACAAACCGATCCAGGCAAATGCATCCGGTAGCTTGTCCTGTGTCGGAATGGTAGGATATGCTTCTATAATACGGATTCCGTTTGCTTTCGCATACTCAATCACTCCTTTTAAAAGTGCAACAGATACCCCCAGTCTGCGGTAGGCCTTATCGATAAACATACAGGGTATAGACCATACCGGCTCCTCATCTATAGGCTTATGTACACGGGATCGTTTCAGTTTATCAAAGTCAGTCCGGGGCGCGAAGGCACACCATGCAATAGGCATATCTTCATAAAAGCAGATGATGCCGGTGGGTTGATTGTTCCAGACCAGGGCCTTCATGGCCTCCTTATTACCATCGTCCGTTTTGCCCTCCTCAAAATCAGTTTTTGATCTGCGAAAATACATACACCAGCAGTTGGCACAAGCTCCTTTGGGCCCAAAGAGTCGGGTGAACTGCGACCAGTTGGCAGTGCTGAGGGCTTCAACCCTGAGGCCATTTGCAAAGTCCTCTTCCGGTATGTCAGGCAGGTTCATGCGCATAGCAGGTTCAAATTTGAGCTGAAACTAAATAAAAAATATGACTATTTGCATGTAGTAGCCTATTTTGTTCGTCCTTTTGTCCGGCAACAAAAGGACCAAAAATGCCTTTGTTTTCATCAAGGCGATTGCGGTGCACCGCCATTTTGTACCGTTGCGTGCATTGATCGTCTGAGCTTAACGTGTGATGCGTTCGCTGCTCCACTCCAAAATGGCTATCGCTGTGATGAAAACAATAAGCGATCCGTACAAGTACAGATCGCTTAGAATGGCCTTATAAATCCGGCGTCAAGAAAATCATTGGCTCGGTCGATAATTCGGAAACCACTGTCTGAGCGAAGTGAGTCTGGTTTGCGACCGACCGACACCTTGATTTTTAGCCAGGGATTTATACAGCCTTGATTTTTTGGCGGTACCTTTTGCATCAAGGCAAAAGGTAGCAATAGATATAAAAAGAATTTCTAAGCATAATGCTAGACTTTGTTTCTTTTAAACGTATACTCAGTGTAAAAAAAATGAATTTCTATAATGTACTTAGCGGACAGCATCTGTTTTTTCTGCGCTACTCATATTACGGAAACGCTGCAAGAGCAGCAGGGAAATGATATAAGCCAGGGCACCGCAGGCAACGGATAATATTGTGCCGCCGAGGAAGAATGCCGTACCAGCTTCCTTAAACTGCTCCAGGCTCATGTCCTGTGGCTTAAAGGTCCAGTCGGTATAGCCCAGGATCCATTTGCCGCACATCAGGCTCAGTGCCCACCAGATGGGCGTTATGGGAAATATACTGATATTGGCCGCCAGCAGAAATAATCCTTTATTCAGCCTGAAAAATATAGACAGGGGGATGCCTATGGCCAGCTGAAAACCCCATACCGGTACAATGCCCATAAATACCCCAAAACCAATACTGGAGGCTTTGCGCGCATTAGACTCTTCCGGTTTGAGCAATACCGATTGGTATAAGCCTTTCCAACCTTCTCTGGTTGTTAGTTTCAGGATGAAATTGCGCGGGTGTATCCACAGCAGGGCAATAAACGTAAGAAAGGTATTAAGGATACTGATCCGCGTAAAATCTTTGAACGGTCTGAAATGCGATACCCTTTCGGCTGCAGGCGGATAGTAAACCTGTATAGGAATATAACTGACCGGAATACCTTTCCAGGCAATGCGTACCGGAGCTTCGATCTCCAGTTCATATTTACGGGTAAAGTATTTCAGTTTGCCGGCCTGCTCCAGTGGATATAAGCGATAACCGGATTGGGTATCGGGCAGTGTAATGCCGGTCTCCACCCAGAACCAGAAATTGGAAAATTTATTACCGAAGCTGCTTTTTGTCGGCACGTTTTCCTGGTTCAGGTTACGAGCACCAATGATCAGCCGGTTGGGTTGTGCTTCAATCGCGTCAATAAATAAAGGCAGATCGGATGGGTAATGCTGTCCGTCGCTATCTATGGTAATTGCATAGGTATAGCCCATAGATAAGGCCTTGCGGAAACCGGTTTTTAAGGCATGTCCCTTACCCCGGTTAGGGCTGTAAGATACTACCTCAATCTGCGGGTAATGTGCAAGGATGCTGGCCGTCTCATCGGTAGACCCATCATTGACCACCAGTACCTGGTCTGTATACTGTAAAATGCCATCCAGGACAGAGGACAGCGTTCCCGCATTATTGTAAGTTGGCACCAGTACACAGGTACCGGAGGCCTTAAAACGCGCTTGTATAGACAGCTGATTTTCCATGAATTCGTTGCAAAGTTTCTTTTTTTATTTGATTGAAAAAAGAAAAAAATTGGTATATATTTGCTACCCCAATAACCCTGATGCAGCAATGCATTCATGCTCGAGACGTAGCGCAGCCCGGTAGCGCACTTGCATGGGGTGCAAGGGGTCGCTAGTTCGAATCTAGTCGTCTCGACTTTTTATAGTTTAAAAATGAAACCCGCGCTCAGCGCGGGTTTTGTGTTCGAATAAATTTATACTTATTTTGACCCCTTAATGCTGTAATCCGCTGTCGTAAAAGATTTGATGGAATTCGAATCCTGTAGTCTTTTTTTAATATCTTTTAATTAAGATGTTTAACTGAACGTTTTGGCGCTTGGCGAAGAAGCGTATTTCGAAGTACTAAACTCTCTGCCAGCACTGAACTTGATACAAAGCACAAAACTTCATTTATGCACTGAACCCGCTTTTTTGCCAAGAACCTGTTGTCTGCTGGCTTTTTCTCGATTGTCTGCTTATTGTTGAAAAAATCTTGAGCTGAACAGTCTATTTTCAGCATTTGTTTTTGTATGTTTGCGATACAGAACCTGTAATCATAAAGCAAAATTTCAGAATATGAGTAAAAATATAGCCTTTCAAACCAGTTTTTTTGTTGAACAAACTCAAAAAGATGTTTTCAAACAAATTAAAAATTTTTTGGCTGGTCGCTTTGTCGGTGCAACAAGAGATAGAGCATTATTAGAAGAAGTTGTCAAATGTTTTTTCTGTAAACATTATATAGAAACTCATTTTGATGCTAAAGTGGAAGGCGGTGATGCATTGAATTTGTCAAAAAAGTATAGAGAGGTGTTTTCTGAATTAAAGAAGAAACTGCCCTATGTCTTTGAAAAAACAGAAGAAATTCAATTAGACCCGCTTAGTATTCAATTTGTCGATACTGAACTTAATAAAATTGATTTCAGAAATGTTAATAGAGACCCATTTGGTGATTTATACGAGGTGTTTGTGAGCACTGGTGTAAGGGAAGAAGAAGGTCAGTTTTTTACACCACAAAATGGAGTTGAACTATTAATTTCCTTGGTTAAACCGAAGGCTGGAGAAAAGATAATTGACCCAGCGTCAGGTGCAGGTGGTTTTTTAAGTTCAGCATTTCAATTTCTAACTAAAAAAAATGTTTCAAATAAAGATATCGTTTCAAGTTTATATGGTATAGAAAAGGATTCATATTTAGCAAAATTAGCTGCAACACGTATAGCAATGATGAGCCTAGCTGAGTGTAATATACAGTGTGGAGACTCTCTTGCTTGGATAAATGAAAAAAATGAACCTTTGAAAATTAGAGACAAAGGGTTTTTCGATATTGTTTTAACTAATCCACCTTTCGGGAAAAATATAGTTTCAACTACAAAAGAAATTCAAAAATCATTTGAATTAGGTTTTGACTGGAAGTTTGATGCAGAAAGCAATTCTTTTCAACGAAACGGTAAGCTTCAACTTAATGTACCACCACAAGTTTTGTTTGTTGAAAAATGTATCAATCTATTAAAAGAAGGAGGTCGCTTAGGGATGGTAGTTCCAGAAAGTTTGATAACAAGTAAGTCTTATAGTTATGTTGTTGACTATATGCGAAGCAAAGGCGATTTTCAAGCAATATTAGGTATGCCAGAAGACTTCTTTAAAACTTCTGGAAAGGGTGGTACTCATACTAAGGCTTGTTTAATACTATTTATAAAAAACACTAAAAAGAAAAATGAAATTGACAATATATTTATGGCAGAAGCTAAGTGGTGCGGACACGATAGCAGAGGAAGAAACATTGAGCAAGATGATTTACCTAGCATATTAAAGAATTATCAAAAGTTTGAAAGTTGTAAGAAATTTGACCAAGGTAAATTGGGCTATATTGTAGCTACAAAAGATATTGAAAACAATATTTTATCCCCAAGATACTACAACCCTGCAATAAAAAATTCTCTTGAATCAGTAAAAGATACTCACGACATTGTCCGCTTCGGTGACTTAGTTAATCAAGGTATTATTGAACTTAAGACTGGTAATGAAGCTGGTAAATTAGCGTATGGTACAGGTGATATTCCATTTGTACGTACTTCCGATATTTCAAATTGGGAAATAAAACTTGACCCCAAACACGGGCTAAGTGAAGATATTTATCGTATGTATTCTTCTAAGCAAGATGTTAAAGAAGGGGATATTTTAATGGTTAAAGATGGAACATACCTAATTGGTACTTGTGCAATGGTATCAAAGTATGACACTAAGATAGTTTATCAAAGCCATTTATATAAAATTAGAGTAATTGACAAAAAAGTCATTTCTCCTTTCATCTTGCTTGCTGTGTTATCATCTGCTCCAGTTCAAGAACAAATTAAGTCAAAAAGATTCACCCAAGATATTATTGATAGTTTGGGAAATAGAATTCACGATTTAATATTACCAATACCGAAAGATAGTGGTTTAAGAAAGAGAATAGAGAATAATGTCAAGAAAGCATTGGAGGACAGAATTGAGGCACGAGAACTTGCAAGGCAAGCTTGTCTAGATGTTGCTTCAATTGAACTCGAATATTAATCTACGATTCCAGCATTTCTATAGTTTTCAATGATTCTCAATATAAGCTCCCTTGTTTCTTCAACGGATAGTTCTCCTTGGATTCTGTTCCCAACCAAAGAAATCCAGCTTATATTGTTAGCTGTATGTCCACTATATTCATTCTCACCAAGTGACTTTAAGGGATGTAAATGACCTACTTGAAAAGATGATTTGCCTAATACTGGATTTAATACTTCATTTTGAAAATTCTCAAACGATAAAGTGTCAAGAGTAATAGGACATTTTGTGACTTCATTTGAAAAAATGATGACATTATTTTCGCTGAGTAATGTTCTCAATTCAATAGGAAAACCATCGAAATGACATATCTGCTTGATTAATTTGGACTCAATAGCTAAACATTCATTACGATGTGCAAAGTGAACAGAGTTAGGGTGGCATTCCCACCTTTTTTCTCGATTTGTTTTGTGTAAGCCAGTTAACACTCTGTCGGTGAGAAATGATTTAACAGCTATTTTACTATATGTTTCTCTGAAAAAACCAATAAAATTGTGATTGTTCGGATTTAGTAAATACTGTCTTAACTGATAGACTTGTTTAATTTCATTTCCCCAAAAGAATGAAACATTTTCTACAGTGTGTATGCTTGCGTCCTGAATTCTGTTTATGTAACCAATATTGAGTTCATAGGCAGTAAGTCTATGGTTAATAATTATTTCGAGTAAAGATTTATTTTCTACGTGTCCAAGCTGTGCTACGATGTCAGCAAGCAGTTTTCTGAATATCAATAAACAATTATCGTAGGAACAAAATCTTGGGTCTGCCGCCAAACAGTCTGCCCAACGAACTTCAAATTTAGTAGTCTCAATTTTTGGTTGTTTTACAGGTTCAATATAGAATGAGAATCTTAGAATTGCTTGAAGCAGTTTTTTTGCCTGTTGTGGAGTGAAATGTTCTTCTAATTGTGTATTGTATGTTGTAAATTCTGTTTCGCGAAATACTCCTGTAGTAACTGGTGCTATGCTAAATCTTTCTGTAGCTACGGATTGATTGAAAATTTCTATCATTTATTTTGCTTCTTAATTTGGCGAAGGTACCAATTTTTGTTTTTTTAAACTCAATTTACTGTCTAGGTGTCGTCTTTTAGGCTTGCAGGTAACGGCTTTGGGACTTTTTGATGGTGGGGATTTTTTGCACAAATGCTCAATAGAAGAACGAATGTTCAATCTAGCACGGACGCTCCGCTTTGGGCAAACCCAATGTTGTGTGCTGTATCATTTGGTTAGGCTAGCGATGAAGTTGATAAATTCAGGTTCAAGTCCGCTACGTCGTAAATAGTTTGGATGATATGACCTAAATGTAAAAGTTGGTAAGTCTAAATGTTTAAGTTGTGAAAGTTCTCTTGAGGAATGTCCAGTAACCGCTGCAAATTCAATGTCAGGGAAAATATTTTTTAGGCGTCCGTCAAAAGATGGTCCAGAAAGAAATAAGCAAACCTTTGGTTTGATTATTTTTATTTCTGTCAACAATAAATTGTCCAAAGTTGCAATTGCAGTTTCATATTCGCCATAAGAGCGTCCACCGTCAAGGTCAAACTTGCTGATGTTTGTCCATGAACAAGTATGAGGTTCGTTTCCTAGTGCTTGTTCTACTTTTCGTGTTACGTTCCAAAAAGTTGATGCGTAATAGTTAATACCCACATTGAAGTTTTCGTAAACTCGCATTTGCTTGTTCAAGTCGTCAACGTGGTAGTCCCAGCCATTAGTTTCTTGTCCAACAATTAGTAAAGGAAATGGTTGTTGTGCATACTTGTCGTTTGGCGACATAAGAAATGGACCAGCCATATCTTCGTCAGAAAATTTTGCTTTAACAGTTTTGAAGTCTGCTTGTCTGTCTTGATAGGCTTTCAGTAATTGTTCTTTCATAAATGGGTTGTGTCGGAATATAGCAGACAACTCAAAAATAGGCGCAATAATATAATTTTCAAAATATTTGTAATCTCAGTAATACTGATATGTCTTAAACACCACCGTTTTCAGGTCTTGCTCATCGGCATTGTCGTATATATACAGCACACTTGGGTTGTCGTGTTTATCATATTCCTTAACGACCCAAATGCTTATGGAGTTATTGGTCTCTCCATCCATTTTGTCGGTTGAGCGGGTAATTACTTTAGCAATTTTGCCATTTTTGTAAATGGTTTCTCGTTGGTCGACTGCATAAAATGAATCGCTTTCAGTAACCATTTTTATAATACTGAAATCTTTATCCAGCGTAATGGTTTGTGAGGATGTTGTGTCATCCATATTGATGATTTTGTAGGTATAATCATCCTGCCAGACATATTGGTGATGTGATTCTTTTTCCCTCCCCTCTTCAAGCGCTGAAAGTAATCTGTAGCTGATGTCCTTCCCGTTACCGGAATAAATAGTCCGGCTTGTTGGTGTTATGCCTCCGGACTTCATTGGACTATATACATTGTAGGTTTCTATGGCATTGCCCGGCTCATCAAAGGTCATTTTGAATTTTGAAATAAAACCGGTGGTATCTTTAGGTATCTGGTCATTTTTTGCGATACAGCCATAGGTGTTCACTTCTTTTACCGCTCCTTTAAGCCCGTATTCCAGTCTGGAAGAATAGGTTTTGGTTTGCGCTTCGCAAGCCGTAAAAAACGGCAACAGGGTCAGTAACAGTAATGTTCTCATGCTCAGTGTTATTTTTTTGTCAGTGTATACCTGATATGAGTGGTCAGATCAGATGGTATAACCTCAGCAATGGTTAGGTCATATTTATCTTTATCAATTCCCTCAAATAAACGGATACCGTTTCCGAGGAAAACAGGGGCAATATGAATAAAAAATTCGTCTACCAATCCGGCATTCAAAAACTGCTGAATAGTATTGGCCCCTCCCTGTATGCGAATATCCTTCCCCTTTGCGGACTCCCTTGCCATTTGTAGTGCTGTATGTATACCCTCATTTATAAAATAAAAAGTGGTTGTTCCTTGCTGAACCCAGGGCTCCCGCTTTTCATGGGTGAGTACATAAACGTCTGCCTTGTATAAATCATTCGGCCAGCTCGCTGCTCCTTCTTCGAACATACGTTTACCCATAATATATGCACCAGTTCGTTCAATCGTTGCTCTGATCAATTGTCCATCAGGCCCATCTTCGTTACCGCCATCGAGCCCTAAATGGTTCCAGAATGCTTTTTGATGAAACATCCAGGAATGAATCTGCGCTGACACACCACCCATCGGGTTCTGAGGACTTCTGTTATTCCCTGCGAAAAAACCGTCGAGTGATATTGCACTGTCGAAAATTATTTTACTCATGTTTTTGATTCTTTATATAAAGGATGAAAAATGGATGAAACCGGTACGCTAAAATTAGTTGCAAATATCTGATTGGCAAAATCACCATATGATATTGTGGATTATTGTTCTGCTGTACACATTATTATTCTCCGGCCTTTTCTTAATTTTGATTCCAACACATTGATCATAACCTAATCCAGATGACTACAGAGGGCACGCAACGGAAGATAATCCATATCGATATGGATGCATTCTATGCGTCTGTAGAGCAGCGAGACTTTCCCGAATACCGGGGCAAGCCACTGGTTGTAGGGGGCTCTCCGGAGGGACGCGGTGGTGTGGTAGCTACGGCCAGTTATGAGGCCAGGAAGTTCGGTATCCGCTCGGCCATGTCTTCCAAAACCGCACAGAGACTATGTCCCGAAGCTATATTTGTATTTCCCCGCTTTGATGCCTATAAAGCCGTATCCAACCATATCAGGGAGATTTTCAGGCGATATACTGATATTATTGAACCCCTTTCTCTGGATGAGGCTTATCTTGATGTAACCATGGATAAAAAAGGCATCGGTTCGGCCATAGAGATCGCTACACAGATCAAAGATGCGATCAGGACAGAATTACAACTAACCGCTTCTGCAGGTGTTTCCATTAATAAGTTTGTAGCCAAGATTGCCTCTGATATGAATAAACCCGACGGGCTCACCTTCATCGGACCATCAAGGGTGGAGGCCTTTATGGAAGCACTGGCGGTAGAGAAGTTCTTTGGTGTGGGCAAGGTTACGGCTGCTAAAATGAAATCCATGGGACTGCATACGGGTGCTGATCTCAAGCAATTGACAGAGGCAGAAATGATCCGGCATTTCGGTAAACCCGGCAAATTCTATTACCTGATTGTCAGGGGTATCGATAACCGTGCCGTACAACCGCACCGCGAAACCAAATCGGTTAGTGTAGAAGATACCTACCAGGATGATCTGATTACAAAGGAAACGATGCTGCCCGAACTGGAAACGCTTTCTGGACGGCTCTCCAAGCGCCTGGAGCGTCATGGACTGAAAGGCAGAACGGTAACGGTTAAATTCAAATTTCACGACTTTTCCCTTATGACCCGCAGCCTGTCTTTATCGGAATGGATCAACGATCACGAGTCTATTCTGGATGCGGTAAAAATAATCCTGGAAAAAGCCACTCTTCACGATAAACGGGTACGCCTTTTAGGTGTAGGCTTATCAAACTTTGATCAGCAGCATACAGATGAAAAACAGCTCAAACTGTTTTAAGTGTACTGATAAAATCACTAAAGGGCATCGAAATGGCAAAAATTGCTTTGCTATGATGAAACAGGCAAGTGATCCGTACAGAACAGATCGCTTATGATGGCCTTATAAATCCGGCGTCAAGAAAATCATTGGCTCGGTCGATTCAGTCGGAAACCATTGTCTGAACGAAGTGAGTTTGGTTTGCGACCGACCGACCACCTTGATTTTTAGCCAGGGATTTATACAGCCTTGATTTTTTGGCGTTATCTTTTGCATCAAGGCAAAAGGTAACAATAGATATAATTAGCATACCTAAAACATAACGTTAGGCTTTGTTTCCTTTAAGCGGATGCTCCGTTAATTACATAAACAATAAACCCCATACAAATGATTGTACAGGGTTTATATTTATACTGTAATGCCGGCATCAGTGCTGTATTGCGATGGATCTTTCTGCCGGGCAAAGCTGTTCCAGAGCGAGCCGGAAAATACCAGTGCTATACCCAGCATCAGCAGGTACTTCATCTCGGGGAACAGTACCTTACAGGCAATGATGATGACGGCTCCCATGAGGCTGCAGATAAAAGGACCATATCCCCTGCTCCTCACCTTCCGGAAAATGAAATAGAGGTTGATGAGCAGAAAGCCAATCAATACTGGTAATAGCCATTTCATATAAGGAATGTTCGAGAGCCCTACGCTGCCAAACATACTCATATAAGCTGCCCAGCACATCGGGCATTTGGGAAACAATACAATGCCTGCACTGAGCAATGCGCCGGGTACTGATCGCAGGGTCTTTTTGACCTTTACTCCTGCCGGCTTCTGTATGGGGTGCTTATGATGTGCACCACAGCAGGGTGACGATAATTCCTGGGCCATATACCATAAGTTTTAAGGTTAATGTTATGTCTTACTTAAATCGGCTATGGCGCTTTCATCAGCAGGGCCACACTGATTTCAGGATTGCCCAGTACTTTCAGCGGCACGGTATCTCCGTACATTTCTTTTTCATTTGGCTCAACCTGTATGCTTAACAATCCGCCTTCAACAGCTTGCAGCGGTAGTCTGAAATCAAAATGCACTACCGGATTTTTCATACAGTTCTCACATTTTTGTACCTCATCCGGCTGGAAAAATACAGAGCTATCAATAATTACTCCGTCTTTAAGTAAATGCACTTTAAAGGTGCCCGGAATGCGGGTTCTGTTCAGGTTGTCTACGCGCACATTCACCTCCTGTATATCGGTTTCGAAGACACGGGCCATACCCAGGCTCACTTGTTTATGCTCGATCGGTTCTGGCAGGGACAGTACCATAGACTCATAAGCAACATCAAAATTGTTCAGATCTATGGTATAGGCAGCCGTAAGGTCATCACGCTTAAGGTTCAGTGCCCATGGATTCATCTTGCCGACTACATTATTGGTAAATACAGTATAACTGGAGCTGTTTTTGTTTTTGATGGTCTTCATGAAGCCCTCATAATCCTGTGCATCGTGGTTGGCCTGCCATATCCACCACATACGGTCGAGGTTACAATGGTAGAACCAGAATATGGGGTCAAAAGCCGATACATTCTGGCGGCTCATGGTATCGCCCGTACTATCATGTCCGGAATCATGTCCCTGTATAAAATCAAGGTTAGGTGTATTGTCCAGCAGACCATTAAAATTATCCCACCATTGCTCTGTCTGTGCATTCGCAAATGATTTAACCACATCATTATTGAAATTGGTCATGATCTGCTGCGGACTATAGCGCTGTGTCTGATAGCCTTTTTTATAGTAAGGACTGGTACTGCCTGCCGAAATATCAACCGGTAAAGTATAGGAGTCAAATGGTGCTTCGTACATCCAGGAAGGTAGCAATTCATTAAAATCCCAGTACGGAAGGGTAACATTCTCGCAACCTTTTATGGTAAGCAGGCAATTTTCAAAAGCCCACATCTGCACCCTGTGCCAGGGCTGGAATCCCGGATCGTGGTGCTGGCAATAAGCCAGAGGCAGGCCATGTATGGCGGCATTCTGGAAATATCCGTTCAGGTCTTCTGTACCCAGTGCCATAATACCGGCAAAGGCTGTTTTTAATAAGTCAACCTCTTCCGAAGAAAGAGAAGTAAGGCTTTTTCTTAAACGACCGGCTACAGCTGCGGCCTCCATTTTGCGCATCATTACCGGTTCCGGCTTGCCTTCAGGGTATCCGGCTTCCATCCAGGCCAGAAAGTTGCTGATCATGTCACTGGTCCATGGATCACTGTCTTCCGGCATACGGCCCGGAGCATCGGGAGGGAGCGATACACGCTGGTATATATCCGGTGCGTGACTTACCACAAAAGAATAGTTGCCCAGATCGAAGCCGCGTACAGATCTCATACAGGCAATATCGCCGGGTGTAAAATAGTTTTTAATGGCACCATGCCATGTCGGGGCCTGGTTTAATTGTTCTAAAGTTGTCATTGCAGTTTTGTTGAAGGTGATATTAAAAGCAAATAGCGTAAACAGCGGGTAAAATACCCTTTTCTCAATGTGGGGAAATAACAGAAATTGTGGTGATACACTTAAATATAAATGTCCGGGTACTATAAGTACCCGGACATTTAATAACATTGTTTGAATATCAATGCCTGTTTCTACTCCTCCGTATTCTTCATCTTCATCAGCACAGCATAAGCATTTTTCAGCACCAGACGTGTACTGGTATTAACACCACTTGCCGTAAACTGCTGTAAGCCGTCTTTGCTGATACCCGGGATGACCGGAAGCATTTGAAACCTGCCCTGCCCCATTTCTTGGAATACATAAAACTTATTTTCCCAGCGCACAATCGCTGCTTCTGGTACTGTCAATGCATTTTGTTCTGTGATAGCAACAGCTCCATTCATAAACATGCCCGGAACCAGCTCTGGTCTGTATTGCTTGAAATGGCAATGTACTGCTGCAATGCGGTTATCGTCCAGGCTTTTCCCGATCAGGATCACCTCAGCAGGTATCTTTTCATCCGGGTTGTTATTGGTATAAGCCATGACCTCCTGCCCTATGGAGATGGATTGCAGGTCCTGCTCAAATACGTGTAGCATAAGGTGTATATCCCGCGGGTCGATGAGTTCAAACAACACATCTGCCGGTGAGGTATATTTACCAATAGTCACATTTACCTTAGACACATAACCATTGATCGGTGAGGTGATACTCACCGTTCTGCTGATATGATCGGGACTCAGGTTTGAGGGACTAATACCAATGACCTGCAACTTCTGGGCCAGAGACTTTACCAGTATACGGTGTGTCTCCATTTCCGCCCTGGCCTGCTGCATCACTTTATCACTGCTGGCTTTGCTGGCATTCAGATCCCTTTGCCGGTTATACTCTGCCTGTGCCAGTACAAGTCGTTCTTTGGCTACGAGATAGTCCTGCTGCAGTTGTATAAACTGCATGTCTTCCAGTTCGGCCAGTACCTGTCCTTTGCGCACCGGGGCGCCAGGCAGTAGTTTGGTCGATTTCAGGTAGCCGCCCAGCGGGAAACTCAGGCTGATGATACTTTGCGGCGGAACATCAATCTTACCTTGCAATACCAGCGTATTATTAATACTTTGCATGGTCGGATTACCCACTTCAATACCCGCAGAAGACAGTTGTGCCGGACTGAAACTTACTGTTTCCGGTGTATTGCTGCCGGCTTTTGCCGCTACCTTTTCTTTATCCTGTTGTTTATTTTGTCCGCAGGCCGATAACAGGATCAGGCCTATTAAAACAATATATTTATTCATCTGAATGCGTTTACTGATTGGTTAATTTTAATAATTCAATGACTGCTGTATTATATTGCTCCAGCATATTTAAATGTGCCGTACGGATGCTGATCGCCTGATCGACGAGCAGAACCCATTGGAGGTAATCAATCTCACCAGCCTTAAATTCTTCATCTGCGGTGTTAATGATTTGCTCTGCGTAATGCAATCCTTTGTGCTCGTAATACTGCAATCCTGTGGTATATTTTCGTACCTGATCAAAAGCCTGGCTGATGGCTGTTTGCAGCTGGCTAAGGGTATAATCCGCTTCGGCTCTGCTGCGCTGCCAGTCTGTTTTTGCCGCCGCAGCTCTGGCGGCAATAGAACGGGAGAATATAGGTATACTTACACCGGCGGTAATATAGCTGAACCGCTTTCCGGCACCGAAATATTGTTCCGCGCCCGCTATCTGCTGCACCCCGATAAGGCTCTGGTTATTGTATCCGATACTGAGTTCCGGTAGCTTTTGTGCCTGTTCCGCCTTCCATTGATAATGGGCTATTTCTGCCTTCTGCGCCGCCAGTGCTGCTATGGGCAGATGTACTATTGAAGCAGTGGTATCAAGGGTTTCCGCTTGCCAGCTGATCTTGGCTGCTGCTTTGGGTACATATTGGGTATTGTCCTGTAGCAGGAAGTTGAATTGCTTACTGACCAGGGCCATATCTTCCGCTACCAATTGCAATTGATTACTGATCTCCTGCCGATGTGCCCTTGCAGTAGTCTGCTCCAGTATATTGGCCGCACCTTTCTCAAAGCGAAGCTCGGAGCGGCTTTCAAACAAACTGTAAATACTGTCTGCATATTGCAGTAATTGCTGTCTGGCCTCAAGCTGTACGTATTGGTAAAAGCTGTGGCGCAATGCCGCTGCCAGCTCCTGCTCAGTCAGTTTTACATTGATCAGGGTTGCTGTGTAGGCTGCTTCCATTACTTTACGCTGCGACTGGTATACAGCCGGTAAGCTGAAGGATTGATTAATGCCAAAGCGGGTATCATGGTTAATGCTGCTTACCTGCCCGTAATCTGCATCTATACTGGTTTTGGGCAGATTGAATGCAGCCGGTATTTCCTGCCTTCTGGCCTGTGCCTGTAGTTGCGCCAGTTTCATGCGCGGATTGGTTTTCTTCACCAGGTTCAAGGCCTCATCCAATGTTATGTCCTGCTGTTGCTGTGCCTGCATGGTAGCGGGCAAGAGCAGCAAGAGCAATACTGCTGCGACTTTGCCATTTATCTTCTTTTTGTGTTGGAACAACAGGTATAATGCCGGTAATACGAATAGGGTCAGGAATGTAGCGGTGATCAGACCGCCGATCACAACTGTAGCCAGCGGACGCTGTACCTCCGCACCGGCTCCATTACTAAGGGCCATAGGAAGGAAGCCCAGAGAGGCTACCGCAGCAGTCATCAGTACCGGGCGCAAACGGTTTCGGGTGCCGGTCATGACCAATTGCAGGGGATCTGTTATGACGCCTTCTTTTTTAATCCGGTTAAATTCCGAAAGCAATACAATACCATTCAACACGGCCACACCGAACAAGGCAATAAATCCTACACCAGCCGATATGCTGAAGGGCATACCCCTGAGAGCAAGGGCAAAGACCCCGCCTATGGCAGATAATGGGATTGCCGTATAAATCAGTAATCCGTCTTTGACAGAAGAGAATGCGAAGTAGAGCATGATGAAAATGAGCAGCAATGCGACCGGCACGGCTATGGTCAGTCTCGACTTGGCCTGTTGCAGGTTTTCAAATGCTCCTCCGTAAGTCATGGTATAACCCGGTTCCAGCTTCATTTTTGCGGCCACTTTATCTTTGAGTTCTTTTACAATCGATTCCACATCCCTGCCCCTTACATTAAAGCCGACGATAATCCTGCGACGCGCATTCTCTCTTTGTATCTGGTTGGGACCTTCTACTTCTTCAATTGTAGCCACCTGGTATAATGGGAGCTGTATGCCGGTTGGTGTAGATACGGAAAGGTTGCGTATGTCTTCAATACTCTTTCTGCCTTCACTACCTACCCTGACCACAAGGTCAAAACGCTTCTCACCCTCATACACCTGTCCGGCTGCTGCACCGGCAAAAGCCGCATTGATCGTGCGGTTCAGCTCATCTATGTTCAGACCGTATTTGGCTATTTCACTACGATTAAAATCAATAACTACCTGCGGCATACCGGTTACTTTTTCGACATACCAGTCAGCAGTACCTTTCACGCTGCGGGAAATATCGCCCAGTTGTTCTGCATAGGCTGCCAGTTTATCGAGATCTTCACCGTATATCTTGCAGACCACATCTTGTTTGGCACCCGTCATCAGTTCATTAAAGCGCATCTGCACCGGGTATTGAAATCCGGTAGTCACACCCGGAACGACTTCCTGTGCCGTTGCCGCCATTTTCTCGGCCAGTTCCGGGAAGGAACGGGCGCTGGTCCATTCTGATTTATCTTTTAATACGATGATCATATCACCACCTTCTATCGGCATAGGATCGGTGGGGATTTCTGCACTACCGATACGGGATACAATCTTCTCCACTTCAGGATAGTCTTTTTTCAAACGGTCCGAAATACGATTGAAGGCATCAATGGTAGTGGATAGGTTGGTACCAACGAGTAGACGGGTTTCTGTAGCGAAATCGCCTTCCTCCAGTTGCGGAATAAACTCACCACCCATGCGGCTGAATACCAGCAAAGCCAGTCCGAATAAGGCAAAGGTGGTAAGCACCATTGTTTTCCGGATGTTCAGGGCTTTTTGTAAAGATTTGCTGTACGCCGCTTCCAGTCTGGCCATTACACGATCCGACCAGTTGGGTTTATGGCTGATCTTCCGGCTGATGAACATTGAGCTGATCATGGGAACATAGGTCAGGGATAATATAAAGGCACCCATAATAGCAAAGGCTACGGTCTGGGCCATAGGTTTGAACATCTTACCCTCAATACCGGACAGGGACAGGATCGGGAGGTATACAATCAGGATAATGATCTGTCCGAATACCGCTGCATTCATCATGCGTGATGCAGAACCGCTGACCTCTGCATTCATTTCTGCTCTAGACAGTTGGTTAATGCCTGTATATTTTTTAGAGAAATGGATATGATGCAGTATGGCTTCAACTATGATTACGGCACCGTCTACAATCAATCCGAAGTCCAGTGCGCCCAGGCTCATCAGGTTGCCACTCACCCCGAACAGGTTCATCATAGAAACGGCAAATAACATGGACAATGGAATTACGGAGGCTACGATGAGCCCAGCCCTCAAATTGCCCAGGAAGATAACCAGTACCAAAACCACGATCAGCGCACCTTCCAGCAGATTCTTTTCTACTGTACCAATAGCATTGTTTACCATCTTGGTCCGGTCCAGGAAAGGCTCTATAGTGAGGCCTTCCGGCAAGGTTTTCTGGATCTCCGCAACGCGTTTTTTAACCTGTTTTATGGCTTCGGAAGAGTTGGCATCTTTCAGCATCATTACAATGCCTCCGGTCAGTTCGCCCTTGCCCGCCATCGTTAGCGCTCCGTAGCGTATAGCAGCACCCAGGCGCACATCGGCTACATGCTGCACCAGTACGGGCGTACCGTCTGTACTGGTTTTGATCACGATATTGCGGATGTCGTCGAGGTTACCCGCAAGGCCCACACTGCGGATATATAATACAGATGGTCCTTTTTCTATATAGGCCCCACCCGTATTCTGGTTGTTCTGATGCAGTGCGGTAAACACATCACTGATGCTCAGGTTAAAGGCTTTGAGTTGTGCGGGTTGAACGGCTACTTCGTATTGTTTCAGTTCGCCCCCGAAAGTGGATACATCGGCTACGCCAGGTGTACCCAGCAGTTGTCTGCGCACCACCCAGTCCTGGATGGTACGCAGGTCGGCCAGGGAATATTTATGCTCATAGCCATTTTCGGGTTTTAATACATATTGGTATATCTCGCCCAGTCCGGTAGTGACCGGACCCATCTGGGGTGTGCTGGCATCGGCACTGATCTCTGCCTGCGCAAGCCTTTCGGTTACTTGCTGTCGCGCCCAGTATATATCTGATCCGTCTTCAAAGACAACGGTGATCAGGGACAGACCGAAGCGTGACATACTACGGCTTTCTTTCAGGCCGGGTATATTGCTGAGGGCCTGTTCTATAGGAAAGGTGATAAACCTTTCTACATCTTCTGCACCCAGTGCAGGTGCGGTGGTGATGACCTGTACCTGGTTATTGGTAATATCCGGTACCGCATCGATTGGCAGGCGGCTCAGCTGGTAGGCGCCGAAAGCGATCCATACCAGTATGAGGATGCCGACAGCCAGTTTGTTTTTAACAGAAAACTGAATGATTTTATTAAGCATGATCTGGAATAAATACATAATATACAATCCATGCGAAGCAAAAATATTGCTGCATGGTATACCCATTACAGGAGGATTGTCCTGTAGTATAAACACATGTATTTATGCCTGCGGAGGCCGGAAGAGTGTACCCAGTATGGTGTTATAGTGATTCTGCGAATGCATCAGGCCATAATTCGGACCGGAAGGCCAGGAGATGTCATGGAAGACAATTGTATGGCTTTGGGGGATAAACAGGAAACAGGTCTGTTGTATGTCAATCTTCTTGAACGGAAGCTGCATGTCTTTTTCATAATCATTATCCTTAATGTCTTCTCCCCAGTAATGCATCGACATGAAATCTATTAATCCCATTTGAGGATTTAAATGCTGATGCTCTGTGAAATGATTGATAAGGGAAGGCATCTTGAACACCTGATACAATGAAGTTGTATCCAGTATGAACAAAATAATAATGATATGTAAGAGTAGTTTTTTCAAACCCGAGTTAATGCAATGCCTGAGAAAGGCAAAGTTAGGGCTAAAGTGTCAGAATTGAAAATATCCTTTGTTCAGATAGTAATAATAACTGACTATCCGTATATAGTAAACTATCTTGTTTGTCCTATTGTCCGGCAACAAAAGGTGCAAAAATGATATTTCATCAAGGCGATTGCAAGGCACCGCCATTTTGTACCGTTGCGTGCATTGATCGTCTGAGCTTACCCTTCGAGGACCTCAGGGTACGAAACTTTCGGTTGCTGAAGCTCTTCTCTGGCGCGCGTTCCCAAACCGGCACACGCGAGGGCGCGTGCGCTAGCTTAGAAAACAATAAGCGATCCGTACTGTACAGATCGCTCGAAATGGCCTTATAAATCCGGCGTTCATAAAATCATTGGCTCGGTCGATAGAGTTGCAAACCACTGTCTGAACGCAGTGAGTCTGGTTTGCGACCGACCGACACATTGATTTTTAGCCATGGATTTATACAGCCTTGATTTTTTGGCGGTACCTTTTGCATCAAGGCAAAAGGTACCAATAGATATAAATAGAATGCCTAAATCATAATGCTAATCTTTGTTTCCTTTAAGCGCATACTCAGTTAATAATATAAAACAGGCTTCCGTTATGAACGGAAGCCTGTTACAACAATACTTTGGGCAATATTATTCATCACTACCACCACCCAATGCGCGGTATAATTCGGTCATGGCATTCAATTTTTCCAGCCTGATGCTAATGGCTTCCAGATCGTTCTGTAGTTTATTGTTCTGTGCCGTAATGACCTCCAGGTAAGTAGCCATACCTGCACGATATAGCTTCATGGCATCAGAGATAGCTTTGTTCAATGAGGCACTTTTCTGCTGTACCAGTACATTGCGTTCTGTTGCCCCTTTAGAACGGGCTAGTGCATCGGATACTTCTCCTACCGCAGTCATCACGGATTGCCGGAACTGGATTGTTGCCTTCTCCTGTTCGAGTACTGCAGTTTCATAAGCTGTCTTCAGGGCACGTTTATTAAATAAAGGCTGTGTCAGGTTTACCGCCAGGGTCTTGGTTATAGAGCCGGGAAGGTCAAACCAGGTGTTGAACTTATAAGAATTGACCCCAACCTGCGGACTAAGGCTGAAGCTCGGATACCTTGCCGCATTGGCCAGACCGGTGCGGGCATTGGCAGAAATCACCGCCAGTTCAGCTGCCTTTACATCTGGTCTGCGGCTTAATAATGCAGCTGGAACGCCATAGGCAAAATGATCTTCCGGCGTGGCATCCAGCATATTGGCTGCCCTGCTGATACTGTCGGGATAGCTGCCGCATAGAATGCTTAAGGCATTCTCCTGTATACGGATATTCTGCACGGCCATGGGCACCAATAGCTCTGCGGTCTTCTGCTGTGCTGCGGCCTGCTCTACAGCCAGGGAATTGATCTGTCCGGCATTGAATTGCAGGCACATCATGGTGAGTGTGCTATCACTCAGGGCAATGTTCTGCTGCGCGATCCGCAATTGTTCATCAAGGCTCATCAGGCTGTAATAGGCCTGTGCCACCTGTGTGATGATGCGTGTTTTCAATGCACTAAGGTTTTCTTTCTGCGCAAAATAATTGGCCTTTGCTTCTGTCTTCTGCATTTTGGCCTTACCCCAGATGTCTATCTCCCAGGACAGGCGCAGCATAGCGCTGTAATCGTCCATATAGGGAGTACCGATAAACTGCTCAGTCAGTGAGCCGTTCAGGCTGTTCTTGGAGGGCCAGGTTCTGTTGGCACCGGCATTCAGGTCCAGTGTAGGTAATAAGGATTGCTTAGCCTGACGATACGCCAGGTCCAGCTGCTCCATGCTTTTTAAGGCAATATTTATATCATTATTCTGTACCAATGCCTTTTCTATCAGCTGTACCAGTTGCGGCTCTTTGAAAAAAGTGCGCCAGGGTAACTGCACCGTATCGGCAGTGAGTGCCATCGGCTCGCGGAACTCCTGTGGCAGGTTGAGTGCTGTACGGCTGTATTTCTTTCCCACATCGCAGGAACTTACCGTGAGGGCAAGTCCTGCAATCAGGAGGATATATGATTTAGTGATCTTCATGTTCGTTTAAATTAGCTTGTGTAACCATTTTATGCTTACCCGATACTTTCTCCTGCAGGTACTGGAATAACATAAATAACAGCGGTATCACCACGATACCCAGTACTACCCCGCTCAGCATACCCATTGCAGCACCCGTACTGATCGAGCGGTTACCGGCAGCTGAGCCGCCTTTTGCCATCATCAGCGGTATCATACCTACGATAAAGGCCAGAGAGGTCATAATAATAGGGCGCAGACGGGCTTTGGCTGCATCCAGTGCGGCATCTATAATAGACAACCCAGCCCTGCGGCGCTGTACGCCGAACTCTACAATAAGAATGGCATTCTTGGCCAGCAAACCGATCAGCATGATGAGCCCTACCTGTACATAAATATTATTGTCCAGTCCGATCGCACGGATACCCAGGAAGGCACCTAGTACACCCGTAGGAATAGAGAGCAGTACAGCCAGTGGCAGCAGATAGCTTTCATATTGTGCCGCCAGCAGGAAGTATACAAAGAGCAGGCTCAGCGCCAGGATCAGCATAGTCTGGTTGCCCGAAGCTTTTTCTTCCAGGCTCAGGCCCGTCCACTCAAAACTATAATCAGAAGGCAGCTTGCCCAGGACATTTTGCTCCAGTGTGTTCATAATGGCACCATTACTATATCCCGGTGCGGCAACCACATTTATGGTTACGGCATTGTACATGTTATAGCGATTTACAGACTCCGGTCCGTATACCTTTTTCAGCGTAACCATTGATTTTACCGGCACCATTTCATTTTTATCATTGCGGACAAAAATCTCGTTGAAGGCCTCCTGGTCGGTACGGAATACGCCATCCGCCTTAATATTCACCCGGTAGAATTTCCCGAATCGGGTAAAGTTCAGGGACTGGTCTCCGGCAAAATAGGTCTGTATAGCTGCCAGCATACCGCTCACATCTACACCCATCTGGCTGGCACGATCTTCGTCCACCTCCAGTTCCAGTTGCGGATAATCGGCACGGAACATCGTATAGGCATACTGTACACCTGGCTGCTGCATGATCTGTCCGATCACATTATCGGCCATCGCTTTGATCGATGCCGGATCTTTGCCCATACGGTCCTGTAGCACCAGCTCGGCACCGCTCATGACCCCGTAACCGTCAACCGGTGGGAAGCGGAAAGCCATTACCGTACCCTCTTTGATCGTAGTCAGTTTTTCTGATATGATGTTGAAGATCTCTTCAATGTCTTTTACTTTGCCGCGGTTTTTTGCTGGTTTCAGTTTGATAAAGCCCATGGCATAAGATGGCCCTGCACTGTTGCTGAGGATATTGAAACCGGTAATGCCGGAATTACTTTCTACCGATTCTACATTGGCCAGCATTTTATTTATTTTTTCTGCCACTTCTGTAGTACGGTCCAGACCAGTGCCCGGTGGCATGCTCAGACTATAGGCAATAAAGCTATCATCCTCCATCGGTACAAAACTACGCGGTGTACTGGTCATGAGCCAGATGGCTACACCCGTGATGAGCAGGACAAAACCCGCGCCCAGCCATTTTTTGCGGGTAAAGAAGCGTACGCCTTTTATGTATCTGCCGGTGAAATTATCAAAGCCGGAATTGAATGCGGTAAAGAAGCGCTTCCCGAATCCCATTTGCTTACCGCCTTCAGTGGCATGTGTATTTTTCAGTAACAGCGCACATAATGCCGGGGTTAATGTAAGAGCGTTTACAGCAGAAATAATAATGGCAATGGCTAAGGTATAAGCAAATTGCTTATAGAATAAACCGGATGAACCAGTCATAAATCCAATCGGGATAAATACCGCAGCCATAACCAGGGTGATGGAAATAACTGCACCGGTAATCTCTCCCATCGCACTGTGTGTGGCTTCTCGTCCGCTCATATGCGATCCCTCCATCTTGCTATGCACGGCTTCGACGACGACGATAGCATCATCTACCACAATACCGATGGCCAGTACCAGGGCAAAGAGCGTAAGGATATTGATCGTAAAGCCGAGGGCTAAGAGGAAGAAGAAGGTTCCTATAATCGCTACTGGTACGGCTATTGCCGGGATGATGGTCGAACGGAAATCCTGTAAGAACAGGAATACTACAATGAATACAAGGATAAATGCCTCGATCAGTGTAGACTTTACCTGCCCTGTGGCTTCGTCCAGACGGTCTTTGGTACTCATCATACTGTGGTATTCGATACCCGGAGGGAAGGATTTGGCCGCTTGCTCCAGCTCTTTCTTTACCCCGATCTCAATCTCATTGGCATTAGAGCCTGAGGTTTGGAGGATGGCGATGGTAACGGCATTTTTACCATTCAGTTTATTATCTCCGCTATAGCTGATCGATCCCAGTTCGATACGGGCCACATCGCGCAGGCGCACCAGGTCACTACCATTGCGCTTGACAATGATATTTTCATACTCTTCCGGTTTCGCTTTTTTACCTTTATAACGGATTACATATTCCAGTGCCGCATCTGATTCCTCTCCCAGCTTACCCGGTGCGGCTTCCAGGCTCTGACTGGCAATCGCATTGGTTACATCTGCAGGAATAAGTCCGTATGTAGCCATGCGCTGCGGATTCAGCCATACCCTCATGGAGTAGTCTTTGGTACCAAACATCTGTGCCTGCCCTACTCCGGGCACACGTTTGATCTGCGGAATCAGGTTTATGTTTACATAGTTCTGCAGGAACAGCTCATCGTATGCTGCATTGTCTTTGGTCGCGATCGTAAAGATCATGATCATACTGTTCTGCTGCTTAGATGTAGTCAGTCCCATACGCACCACCTCTGCGGGCAATATAGGCGTGGCCTGCTGTACCCTGTTCTGCACGTTTACGGCAGCCTGGTCGGGATTTACCCCTTGTTTGAATACAATCTGTACTGAGAAACTACCATCGTTACTGGCGGTAGATTTGATGTACTGCATATTTTCCACCCCATTGATCTGCTCTTCCAGCGGGGTTACTACGGAGCGCAATACGGCTTCACTGTTTCCGCCCGGATAACTGCCGGTTACCATTACGGTCGGCGGAGAGATGTCCGGGAAGCGGGTTATGGGCAGCCTGCTCAGGCCTATAATACCCAGTATGACGATCACCACAGAGATGACGGTTGCCAGTACGGGTCTGTCTATAATTCTTTTTAACATGGTTTATATGTTGAACCTTGATCGTTGATAAAATGGTTTATTTGTGTAAAACGGAATCTGCCGGTATCATAATGGGTTTGACCACCATACCATCGTTCAGCACATCAATTCGGTTGATGGCAATTTTGGCACCGTTGTTCAGTCCGCCGTTCAGGATATAATTGTTCCCGTCATGGCCACCTACCTCGATAGGCGTCATGGCTACTTTATTGCTATCGGCCAGGACAAAAACGAAATACTTGTTCTGAATATCCTTTACACTGGCCATAGGTACCAGCAGCGTGCTGTTCAGGCTTTTCTTCAGCAGGATTTTGGCCGAACCACCCGAGCGCAATAGCTTGTCAGGATTGTCAAACACGGCTTTCATGGCAATGCTGCCTGTGGTACGGTCTATGTTACCACTCGCTGCTTCCAGTTTGCCTTTCAGGCGATATGGTGTACCATCCGCCATGACCATCTCAACAGTATTCATGCCGGTATCGGTTTCCTTTTCCTTTATCCAGGCGAGGAAGTCGGGCTCACTCAGGTTGAAGTAGACGAATACTTTATTGATGTCTGATAATGTCGTTAAGGGTGTCATGTCCGCAGGGGTTACCAGGTTACCGATACGATTCGGAATGCGCCCGATATAACCGCTTACCGGTGCTTTGATGAGGCTGAAATCGGCATTGATCTGTGATGAACCTACGGCAGCACGGGCTTGTGACACCTGTGCTTTGGCAGCGGCATAATTGGCCTGAGCTGTTTTCAGTTGTACATCGGCTACTACCTTGCCTTCTACCAGCGGTCTGATCTTTTCGACTTCAATACGGGCAGATTCTTCTGCGGCCATTGCGGCTTTCAGGGCTGCCTGGCTGTTATTGACCTGCTCGCGGTATACATCTCCCTTAATGCGAAACAGGGCCTGGCCTTTCTGTACATAATCGCCTTCATGTACGTATATGGCTTCGAGATAACCGCTTACCTGTGCTTTGACTTCTACATTTACAGCACCTTCAATTGTGCCGGGATATTTTTGTTCCATTAATGCCGAACCGGGGAGAACTTCCATAAAGTCTACTTCCGCTGGCGGCGGCTGCATGTTTTGCGACTGATCGTTGCCACAGGAACTGAGTACTGCTGAAACGGCCAGGAATAATGCTGCGCGTGATATGATATGCTTATGAGCAAATAATTTTGTCATTGTATAGAGGTATTAAATTGTGTTTGCAAAAGAAATAAAACATAAAAAGGCGTTCCCGTTAAAACTAACCGAACCGTCAAATTTTATTGCTGAACTGTAGGGCTTCATCAGCCGGATTTACAGGCAATAAAAATGTATGCTGCATGGCCTCAATGTATCCTGGGCTTAGCAACAAGACGAAAACAGCAGGCCTATACTTAGTGGCATACTGCTTCGAAAAAATAAATTAACCATGATCTCAAATGCAATCATAGTATCGTTCATTTTTAATAGGATTACATCCCAGCTCCGGTTGATACCTGATGATTAAAAATCCATCCAGTTTCTCAATAGCTGTGCCTTATCGCGGCTCACTACGATGTCTGCCGCTGGATTGCTCTTCAGTTCCAGCTTCAGTTTGCCGTTAAAGTAATTGTGCACCCGCTGTATATCGTTAATATGTACGATGTACTGACGGTTTACCCTGAAGAATACTTTCGGGTCCAGCTGCTGCTCCAGCTCTTCCAGGGTCTGAGGGACAATATCCTCCTGTCCCTGCTGCAGGTGTGCATGGGTGATCTTAAACTCAGAATAGAAATAAGCAATGTCTTCCACTTTGAGAGATTTGTATCCATCTTTAAACGGCAACAGGAAGCGGGTTCTGAACTCTCTGGGCTGAATATAATCCAGCAAGCCTTTCAGAGACACCGGGTCTCCTGTAGTGACTATAGAATCCCATTTGATAAAGGCTGTCTCAAGTTCTTCCTGTTCAATAGGCTTGAGCAGGTAATCGATACTGTTGTACTTAAATGCTTTTATTGCATACTCATCATAAGCTGTGGTGAAAATAATGGGACAGGTAAGGGTGATCTTATCAAATATCTCAAAACTAATGCCATCGGACAGGCGTATGTCGGAGAGCACCATATCCGGTTGCTCATGTGCCCCAAACCAGGCTATACTATCGGCCACACTGTCTATTACCGCCAGTATCTCTACCTGCGGTTTAATCGCTTTGATCAGGCGTTTCAGCCGGTCAGCATTAGGTTTTTCGTCTTCTATAATGAGTATGGTTTCGATCATATCTTTATCAATGGTACGATTACTTTAAAGGACTGCTGATCTGCCGCAATTTTGGGTTCCTGCTGCGACAACAAGTGGTAGCGGCGCAAAATATTACGCAGACCAATGCCGGACGAATCTATAGTCCGCTCTATCGGAAGCAGGTTATTGGCTACGATCAGTGCGGTGCCCTCCTGGTCATAAATGTCAATAGTCAGGGGTTCCTTTTTATTGGTGCGGTTATGCTTCAGTGCATTCTCCACGAGCATCTGTATGGTTAATGGTGGCATACCCATTGCCTTAGCTTCCGGGTGCACATTGATATTAAAATGAACACCAGAACCAAAACGGTTCTCAATCAGGAACATGTATGAGTCCAGGAATTTGAGTTCCTCTTCCAGCGGAATAAGGTCTTTCTTGGCATTGACCAGCATATACCGGTAAATCTTAGAGAAGTTCTCTGCATAGGCGTAGCCCAGTTGCTGATCTTCAAGTATGAGTTCAGATAGCACACTTAAGTTGTTGAATACGAAGTGAGGATCTAATTGCAGTTTTAATGATTGCAGTTCTGATTCTGTAGCCAGCTGGTTCAATTCTGATACCCTGATCACTTCATTCTTCCAGTTCGAGATCAGGTAATTTCCGATATTGATGCCCATAATCATAAAGGAAATAATGATACTTACAATGACCCATTGTATAAAGCCTCTCTGCTCTTCCGGCGAGGGTACGTAATTGGCAATCTCCGGATCTCCGTACAGGCACCAGGCACTGACCAGCAGGTTGATGATTAATACCAGCACCAGGTTAAGGCCCGTCTCCAGAATGAGCCGGGTCAATGGCCGCGAGGTCCATTGAATATATTTATTCAGGATATTGCTGATGGTAATGGCCGACTCTGAAATGGCCAGGCAGATCACCAGGCTGGTACCCAACTCTCTGAACATACGCAGCGGACTGCGCTCAAAAAAGCCGTACCACTGAGCAGAAAACGGGTCCAGTATATAGGCAACCAGGTACAATAACAGGAATGCAGAAACGGTAAATAAAAGCCGCTTCCGGTTATTGCTCAGAAATGTATTCTTTTTATTTGTCATTTATAGTCATTTGCCCTTGTATAACTTGTACCGCACAAAACGGGATATATGCAAAGTTGCTGAATTTATAAGAAGTTATCCTGTTTTTTCGCCCCAAATGTCTTAATTGTGTGCCGAAAAGGCATATGTACGGACCGAAAATGAAAAGAGGCAGTATAATTAATATACTGCCTTTATGTTTATTTGTCGGCGATAAACGGAGCCTTACGAATATACGTTTCAGCATTTATCTGTTCTATGAGGAAGTGTGCCAGACTGCTTGCACTAATGCTGGTTCCCGGGCAATCCTCAAGACTTATACAGATCTCTTTGAGTAGATCAGTTTGCTCAATTCTGGGTAAGCGTACCATTGTCCAGTCTGCTGTACTATCTGCAAGTAAGGAATACTCTGATTGTTTATCTGCAGTAGATACGGGAAAATGCTCCTTCATCCATGCGGTGCCTGCAGCGGTTTCCGGGCCTTTATGATCTGAAGGGGTATCTACGTTCAGGCCGGTGATGACCAGGTAACGGCCAATGAGCTGTTGCTGCATGGCAAGCAATATATTCCTGGTCGACTGACTGAAAATGCCGGGCTCACTAGCGGGAATGCCCAGTCCCAATGTACTGATTACTGCGGTACAGCCTTTCAGGACTTCATTAATCGCATCTGCTTGTTGTACTGTACCAACCACAATATTGATCTGCGGATGCTGTAAGCCTGTCACTTTCTCAGGGTTACGCAGGAGCATATTCAGCTTATAGCCCTGTGCTAATAATGTTATAACGAGATAAGTTCCGGCTTTGCCGGTGCCGCCGATTACGGCTATGGTATGCTGTTGCATAATGACTCTTTATAAAATGTGATAAAACTATTCAAGCTCCGTATAATGTGTATCGGAGTAGTAATTCCCGGGAGGGATAATATTTATAAAGAGATTTTAATAGGTTAAAGATACGTTTTTTCTTGTTTTCAAATATAATTATGGCGTAGCTTTGAGGCAAATGCGGCGCCTATATGAAAAAAACATTATGCATACTGCTTATTCTATATAGCTATTTACCCTTACAAGCACAGGATATCCTGATCAGAGACCTTGACCTTGACCGTATTGCTGATACCGTTAGGCTGAACAGAGATGAAGGAACGATAATGTGCCGTTTATCTACCCAGGCTTTCAGACCGGTGCATAGTAAATCTACTGAGATGGATGACAATTCCTATCTGAAAGAAACCCGAAACGGTTTTGAGTTTCGCCATAACTGGATGCGTGCCGGTTACGCCTGCCAGTTTCGTTTCGACGGCAAGCTGAGAAAAATGCAGCTGATAGGTATGAGCCGCTATGAGTTTGGTAATGCTGCAAATGATGGCAGTGGGGAATCCAGCATAAACCTGCTGACGGGTGACTATATCGGTAACTGGAATTATTATGATATGGAGCATGATGAGTTGATCAAAATGAAACCCATCAAGCTAAAAATGCCTTTGCCCAAGACATACCTGGACCAGTTTTCTGAAGATATATATTACCGGTATGCCAACCAATGTTCAAACCTGTTTGTCAGTAATAAGAAGGCAGACCGTAAACAGCGCAAACTGGATTAATAAAATCAGCAGACATGTACATTCCTAAAATCAATATTATGCAGGACCGGGAGCGGATTGTAGCATTTATGCAACGCTTCAGTTTTGCTACGATCATTACTTCCAATGATAATGTTCCTGTAGCGACACATCTGCCCTTCCTGGTTAAGGAAGAAGATGGACAGCTCTTCCTGTACAGTCATTTCGCTAAACAAAATAATCAGTGGAAAGATATCAGCAATCATAAAATACTGGTTGTCTTTAATGAACCGCATGCCTATATTTCCCCCTCCCTTTATGAAAAAGAGCAGAATGTTCCTACCTGGAATTATCTGGCCGTACATGCCTATGGCACCGGTGAGGTGATTACCGAACCGGATGCTGTAAAGGAATTAATGGAAGCCACCATTGACAATTATGAAACAGCCTTTCGGGCACAATGGGCGCGGCTTTCGGAAAAATACATTAACGGATTGATGGCCGGTGTAACCGGCTTCCGCATAAAGGTCACGGAATTGCTGGCCAAAGAAAAACTCAGTCAGAATAAAACCATACACGAACAACAAAATATTATTGCATCACTATCCTCCAGTCCTGATACTGCAGCACAAGTCACCGCAGAATACATGCAGCAGCACCTGGACCAAAACCCTTAACCCATTATCTCCATGAACCAACCGATTATCCATCAGTTAGACATTCTTTACCCGTTTATACAGGCCCCTATGTTTGGGGTTACAACACCAGAAATGGTGGCTGCAGCCACAGAAACCGGCTGCCTGGGCTCACTGCCCTTAGGAGACTGGTCAGTAGAAAAAAGTGTACAGGCCATTCGTGCAACCAAAGCCTTATGTAACGGTCAGTTTGCCGTAAATCTTTTTGTACATAAGGTACCACAGGCCGATGAAGCCCTTAAAACGCAATATGCCGGTAGCAAGCAATTTATTGAAGCACTGGCTGCAGATTACGGCATTGAGGTGAGCCTGCCCGGTATTGATGAGATCAATGTAGATGATTATCATGCACAGCTGGATGCCGCACTGGAAGAAGGTTGCCGCATTATCAGTTTTACCTTCGGCAATCTTGATGAAGAAAGCATCCGTAAGTGTAAAGACAAAGGTGTACTGCTGATTGGTACCTGTACCTCTGTTGAAGAAGCCCTTATACTGGAGCAATCCGGTATAGACATGATCTGTGTGCAAGGGCTCGAAGCCGGCGGACACCGCGGCAGTTTTGCCACAGAAGATATTCCGCAGATTGGCGGACTATCTTTACTCTCCCGCGTGTATGATAGTGTAAAAGTGCCCCTGATCTATGCAGGCGGTATGTATAATGCCCGTACTGTGCTTGCCGCAAAAATGATTGGTGCATCCGGCTTTCAGGTAGGTACTTTATTACTGAATGCTCATGAAAGTGCTTTGCAGCCATTTGAGAGAGCCGGTCTGAAAGATTGTGGAGAATCAGATATTATGCTGACCCGCAGCTTCTCCGGGAGGTATGCCCGTGGTCTGCGCAACACATTCATTGATGCAGTGGAACATTCCGGTCATATACTGCCCTATCCTTATCAGAACAGGCTTACCCAGGCTTTGAGAAAAGCTGCGCGAGATGCCGGTCATACTGGTTTTGTAAATCTGTGGGCAGGACAATCTTTATCCGGATTGCCGGAACGCAGTACCAAAGAGATTCTTACAGACCTGGTTATGGATACTGCGGCACTGAACAACGAATATTAAACCTTTGCAGTCAGGAGTTTCCGGATCAGTACAATCTGTCCTAAATGATAATGCATATGCTCGATCATACCTGCTATATTGCGGAAATAAGTACCGTATTTAGCTTCTGAAAACAGAGCATCAAGCTGCACATCATCCAATTTTTCTATAGCACTGGCAGTAAGCTCCGCTTGCTGCCATATTTTTTCCTGTAGCGCGTTCCAGTCAGATTGTTCTTTAATATCCGGCAGCATAAAGCTATCCTTATCATTCCCCTCCAGTGGCCCTCCTTCCAATACCTTGTAAATGACTTTTACATAGTATGTAATATGGCAGGTGAGTATAGCAATTGAATTCAATCCCTGCACAGAGACTTGTGCCTCCTGCCAGGATAGCCCGTCCAGCGCATCTTTCAGGTTAGACCAGCTCCAGTTTTTACCAAAATGAACATCTCTCAGATGTTGCGCGAGTTGTTTACTGACACTCATATTGCGGTGTTTTAAATAAAAAATTTCTATAGCCTGATTGCTAAAATAAGTAAAATTTAAAGCCTGCCTAAAAACTTGTGATCCTGATCACAGGTGCATTTCAGCCAGGCTGGTGACCTTTGCATTGTACAAAAAAAGGAACACCTTATGTTATTCGAACAATATCAACTGAATCAAATCTCATTATCTAATCGTATCGTTATGCCGCCGATGACCCGTTCCCGTTCCGCTGCAGGGAATGTGGCCACAGAGCTGATGGCCACTTATTATGCCCAGAGGGCTTCTGCCGGTCTCCTCATTTCTGAGGGTACACAGATCAGCCGGCAGGGACAAGGTTATGCCTGGACACCCGGTATCTATACTCCGGAGCAGATTGCAGGATGGAAACAAGTTACTGATGCGGTACATGCTGCCGGCGGAAAAATCTTTGCTCAGTTATGGCATGTAGGCCGTATCTCTCATACCAGTCTGCAACCAAAAGGGGCACAACCGGTTGCTCCTTCAGCTATACTGGCCGAAGGCGTGAAAGTATTCCTGGCTCCGGAAGGCGCAGCAGCAGAATCCGGACTCGGCACCATGGAACAGCATTCTATGCCCCGGGCATTAACCATCGCAGAGATCAAAGACATTGTCCATGATTATGCGCAAGCTGCACAAAATGCAATCGCTGCCGGTTTTGATGGTGTCGAGCTGCATGGAGCCAATGGTTACCTCATAGAGCAGTTTATAGACTCTCAGACCAACCAGCGTACAGATGAATATGGAGGCTGCCTTAAAAATCGCCTTCGCTTTCTGAAAGAAGTGACCACAGCGGTAGCCGAAGCTATAGGAGCCGATCGTGTTGGTGTACGCCAGGCGCCCTTGACTACTCTTATGGGCGCAATGGATGATCATCCGGAAGAGACCTATATCGCAGCAGCCGGACTATTGCAGGAAATTGGTATTGCTTACATCCACATTGCAGAAGCAGATTGGGATAATGCGCCGGTCATGCCGGTCGCATTTAAAGAGGCCTATAGAACTGCATTTAAAGGAACCCTCATCTATTCCGGTAAGTATACCAAAGCCCGTGCAGAAGAGGCGCTTCGCAATGGATGGGCCGACCTTATAGGTTTTGGTCGTCCGTTTATAGCCAATCCTGATCTGCCCTATCGCCTGGTGCATGATCTGCCATTAAACGAACCCAAGCGGGAACATTTTTTCGGTGGTGCGGCTGAAGGATATACAGATTATCCGTTTGCCACAACACAAACATTATCCTCAACTTATTAATCAAAGCAACAATGACCAAAGATTTGTTTGCACCGCTTAGCTTCGGTGCCCTGAATTTGAAAAACCGCATTGCCATGGCACCAATGACCCGTGCCCGTAATGCTGACGGTATTCCTAAAGAATTTAATGCTACCTATTATGCGCAGCGTGCTGATGCGGGCCTGATCATTACAGAAGGTACGGCTATTTCTGATACGGCTATGGGTGTATTATATATTCCAGGACTGTATACACCGCAACAGGTAGCCGGCTGGAAAAAGGTTACGGATGCTGTACATGCAGAAGGGAGTACCATCTTTACCCAGCTGTGGCATGTAGGCCGCGTCTCCCATACGTCTAATCAGCCTAAAGGTCAGGCGCCGGTAGGGGCTTCTGATCTGCGTGCTGCCAACTCTTTTGCCTGGGGATATGATGCGGAGGGCAAAGAAGGATTTGTACCTGCTTCGCAGCCCAGGGCATTGGCAACAGAAGAGGTATCGGCTGTGGTGCAGGATTTCGCTCATGCGGCTAAAAATGCTGTAGCAGCGGGTTTTGATGGTGTAGAGCTGCATGGTGCGAATGGTTATCTTATTGAGCAATTTCTGAATCCGCATATCAATAACCGTAGTGACCAGTATGGCGGCTCAGTAGCCAACCGGTCCCGTTTCCTGCTGGAAGCTATTGATGCATCTATTGCCGCAATCGGGGCTGATAAAGTGGCGATACGCCTGACACCTTATGGCGGACTGCATGAATTGCCGCATTATGAGGAAATAGAAGAAACTTACCAGTACCTCGCGACAGAACTGTCCCGGAGAAATATTGCGTATATTCATATCATGGACCAGCAGTCCCGTGGCAGCTTCGCCTTACCTGATGGATTCCTGGAGCGCTTCCGCAGCTGGTATGACGGCGTATTGATCCTGGCAGGTGGTATGGACCGTGAGAAGGCTACTGCATTAATAGAAGCCGGCACTATTGATATTGCTGCTTTCGGAGAGGTATACATTGCGAATCCTGATCTGGTTGATCGCCTCCGGAACAACTGGCCGGTTACCCCACCCAACCGTGCACTGCATTATGGACTGGGTATGGAAGGATACCTGGACTGGAAAACTTATCAGGAACAAATTAATCATTAATATGAAACGGAATATATTACAGGTCCTGGTACTGGTCATCGCCATGCTGGCGGGTTTCGGTGCATTACAGGCGCAGCAAAAAACATCAAACATGAAAAAGAAAATCTTATTTGTAGTCACCAGTCATGATACCAAAGGCAGCACGGGTGAGCCAACAGGATATTACCTTGCCGAGGTGTCTCATCCCTGGAAAGTGCTGACTGATGCAGGGTATGAAATCGATTTTGTAAGTCCGAAAGGAGGTACTCCGCCCGTTGACGGCTTTGACCTGAGTGATCCGGATAACCAAGCATTCTGGGAAAATAAAGAATATCATCAGAAGATCAGTAACAGCATGCGCCCTGAGCAGGTGAAACCGGAAGAATATGCTGCTATATTTTATGCCGGCGGACATGGTGCTATGTGGGATCTGCCGGAAAATAAAGCACTGGCCGCTATTGCGGCACGTATTTATGAGCAGAATGGTGTGGTTGCCGCCGTATGTCATGGACCGGCAGGCCTGGTCAATATACAATTGAGCAATGGTAAGTATCTTGTGGATGGTAAAAAGGTAAACGGCTTCTCTAATGAAGAAGAGGAACTGGTGAAACTGAGTGGTGTGGTGCCCTTCTTGTTAGAGGACCAGCTGAAAGCCCGTGGCGGAAAATATGAACATTCTGCAGCATGGCAACCGCATGTAACGGTAGACCAACGATTGATCACTGGTCAAAACCCACAGTCGGCAAAGGCTGTAGGTGAAGCGATTAAAAAGGCATTGGACTAGATTAGATTTAATGATAGTATACATCGAGGCATATTTCTTTTGTACATTTACAACATGGAATATGCCTCTTTTCTGCGCCGACATATAGAACAGGTTGTGTCCCTTACAGATGAAGAATTTGCCCTGTTGCTCCCATATTATAAGCCGCTTACGGTGGCCAAAAAGCAATTACTGATCGAGAGTGGCGATATGGTGCAAGCCGAGTTCCTGGTGGTGCAGGGCTGTCTGAAAGCGTTTATGCATGATGAAGATGGCCGCCAGCACATTATCCAGTTTGCTATAGAGAACTGGTGGATATCAGACTACCCTGCTTATGCAAAACAAAGCAGTGGTGATATGTGTGTACAGGCACTGGAGCCTTGTTTTGTGCTGGAACTTTCCGCTGCAGATAAGGAAACTGTTTGTAACCTGGTGCCCAAAATGTATATATTTCACGGACGTAAAGCCTTCAGTGGCTATGTAGCCTTGCAGAGACGTGTTTTATCTATGATGAAAAGTTCGCCTAAAGAGAAATACGAACTGTTGTTGCAGCAATACCCTGCCCTGTTTCAACGGGTATCAAAAACGATGATTGCACATTACCTGGGTGTATCGCGGGAGACTTTAAGCAGGCTGGAAAGGAAATAGAATAGGTTTGTTACTGGCAATCTCACTGTCTGAATTATTACCTGGATTTAAAGAAATGGAATGTGTACACTACCATTGATATGGCGGTCAATTCAATGAGAAATATTTATACTGCTTAAAATGAGTGTCAGTAAGCATTTCAAGAAATAAAATTTACTGACTATCCGCATGTAGGCAACTATTTTATTCGTCCTTTTGTCCGGCAACAAAAGGTGCAAAAATGATATTTCATCAAGGCGATTGCATAGCACCGCCATTTTGTACCGTTGCGTGCCTTGATCGTCTGAGCTTAACGTGTGATGCGTTGGGTGCTCAACGATCCGCAGCTCCAACCAAAATGGCTATCGCTGTGATGAAAACAATAAGCGATCCGTACAGAACAGATCGCTTAGAATGTCCTTATAAATCCGGCGTTACAAAAATCATTGGCTCGGTCGATAAAGTCGTAAACCACTGTCTGAGCGCAGCGAGTCTGCGTTTGCGACCGACCGACACATTGATTTTTAGCCAGGGATGTATACAGCCTTGATTTTTTGGCGGTACCCTTTTGCATCAAGGCAAAAGGTACCAATAGATATAAATAGGGCACTAATATACAATCTTACATCAGAGCCAATTCTTTTCAAAAATTTTGTGAACAAAAACAAAAAGACCACAATAAGTGGTCTTTGGAAAGGAGGTTGTTGTGAATAAGGATTCCATTCAAGAAGCCTATAAGGTAGCAACACAAATTGTAGAACTTTTAGAGAACTACAATAAAAATCATCCCTACGATTTACTCATTTTATCATTAAATGAGATAGATAATAATGATAGTCCAGGAATGAAGCCTTTCAGGGATAGTGTCAATAATTCTATAAAATTTTATGAAAACCTACTAAGAATAGGGGTGACGAATTTTAGAGATTCTGGATTTCTACCTTTTACTTCAGAATAATATAACCATCTATGTGAAGCATTGATGAATCCCGTCTTATGTAAACAGGTTTTAGATATTCAATCTCAACTTTAATATTCTTTGTGAAAGTAGGGTCTTTTGGAATGATATTTATGTATTCATCTGAATCTAATAACTCAGATATTTGATATTTGTAGATGTTAGGGCCTACAGTTACGTTTATCAGGTTATCTTTAAATGAAATAATGTATCCACCCATTACAGGCTTATTCGCACGGAATATACCATTATCTTCTAGTACTTTCAGTACCTCATGGTTTAAGTTTTGATCCATTTTATAGTGGTTTTAAAGGTTAAATTTATTGAATTCCTTTAGATAATACTTCTTGACGTTTTTCACTAGCGTCTGCATATGAATTAAATGAATAGACTTTACGTTTATGAGTTTTGAAGTTTTTATAAACTCTACTATTGGCTTGAACATCAGGAGAACTTGTTAAGTCATCAAGAATCTTATATTCTTCGTCTCTAGTGGGTTTATGGGTGCGTTCAATTATTTCAGTTGTCAAAACCTGATAGTTTTCTTCCCCTATACCAAAAGAAACTACCAATGCTGCAAATACATAGTAGGTTTGAGGTGCTGGAGTTATGGTTGTTGTAGGTTCCATTGTAGCTCTTGCAGCAGATGCAACCGCTTCGGCTGTCTCATCAACTTTCTGTTGTTCATCTTTAGCTTTTAGGATCGCTCGTTGGAGTTCTTCTTCAGTGTAGAGTTTCTTTTGAGATTGTGTGTTTCCATTCTGACAAGAGAATAGGAATAGTAGAAGAATTAAGGGTAAGAGTTTTGTCATTTGTCGCAGTTTTTATGAGTGATTGTAAAAAATTAGGTGTAACCAGTATCTTCACCACTCATGGACTGCGACATCCAACCAATGCAAAGACTGAGTTACACCTTTATAGGCGTATCTAAGTCATATCCTGCATTGGCTTTGTTATCTAAGGTCGCAGTTTAGAGTAGTCAGCTATGATATGATACAAGTATTTATATGTAAATTTTCTTTTATTTATTCAAATTCAAAATGATTTTTCAATGAATCACAAATTTATGAAATTTAGGGATGCACTGTTTAAGGTGATCAGGAATCTTTTTCAAAAAAGAACTTCCAAATCTCAAGAAGATAATAAACAGCCGCAATTATTGTCCCAATTGCCACCCACACAGTCAGATTTTTTGTCTTTTCAGCCACCTGATTTTGTGAATAAGCCAAAGCCCTTTGTTCCTGCTCTAACATATTCACTCTTTGTATTTCCTTTTGGGATAATGTATATACCAAGACGTAACCCTCGAAAACCAACCCTTTAAAGGATATATTATAATAAGATAATCCTGTAGGTTTTTCAGTTTTTGTTAGATAACCATCAGATACCAATTTTTCTAAAATTTCCTTGAGTATAAGTGTAGTGATATTCATTTCTGGAGTCCTTTTAACATATGTTTCAATTAATGAATAATTGTATGTGGCACTGAACTCTTTTTTCTTTTTAAAATAGTCAAGGACAAAGTCTAGTTTTTGTAAATGTTCTATCATAATAACAAATTTAAGTATTTATTTACACTTCTAATGTACTTTTCTACTTATATTTGTATTGTAATGATCTCAGTAAAACCATACAAGAGTGTTAAACAACTTCTGGAGGCTTTCCCCACAGAACAAAGCTGTATTGATCACCTTGAAATGCTGAGATGGAACGGAAATATCGTTTCTCCTTTCGATGAAGATTCCAAAGTCTATAAATGTGCAGGTAACAGATACCGCTGTGTAAACACCAAGAAGTATTTTACAGTAAGAACAGATAGCATCTTTGAAGGATCTAAAATCGAATTTAGAACATGGTTTGTAGCCATATACCTTTTCATAGTTAATAAAAGAGGTATTTCTTCTTATCAGTTAGCAGACGAATTAGGAGTTACTCAGAAAACAGCATGGTTTATACTGGCAAGGTTAAGATTTGCAATTGACCCTGAAGATGATGAGTTTGATGGAGAGATTGAATCAGACGAATCGTTCGTAGGAGGCAAAAATAAGAACCGACACAAAGACAAAAAAGTTGAAAAGTCTCAAGGTAGATCCTTCAAAGATAAAACACCAGTAGTAGGCTTACTTAAAAGAGGAGAATACAAATTAGTTAGAAGACCTCACAAGGTAATAGATGGAGAGTATGTTATTGAAAAGGTGACTATCAGACCTACTAAAGTTAAAACCTTTGTTGTAGAAGATACCAAAGTAAAAACGTTACAACCGTTAATTCTTCAAAACATAAAAGGAGGAAGTAGATTACTTACAGATGAGTGGATGGGTTACGCGGGTTTAAGTAAACATTATAAACATGAGTTTATTGATCATGGTAGAGGACAATATGCCGATGGAGATATAACCACTAACAGGATTGAAAATTACTGGAGTCACTTAAAAAGATCAATAATAGGTGTTTATTATAAAGTGTCTAGAAAGCACTTGCAAATGTACTTAAATGAGAGATCCTTCCGCTTTAACAATAGAATGAGTATTTTAAGCGAGAAAATAGACTTATTTTTACAAGGTATTTCAGGTAAGAGATTAACTTACCAAACCTTAGTTTATGGATCAGAGATTAGCAAAAGAAGTTAAACGACTTAATGGAGAAGAAGAATACTTCAAGACATTTAAATCTGATGAAGAGATTCTTAAATTATTAGGTATTCTTGAAGTATCTGAAACTTGGCAAGAATTCAAAAAACTCCATTTAAGAAAACTTAGCAGAAACATTAAAATGAGTGCACCTGCAAGACCATTAATTGGTTTTGACGATGTACTTGTAGGTATCTTTAAAAAAGGTAAACCAAAGAAATAAAAAGAGGGGCGGCAACCCCTCATAAATCCTTAGATTTTAGCTCTTATTTGTTCTGTTTGCAGGTTGGATTCTCGCAAACAAAGAAGTGGAAGTATCTCGAATTTTTTGGATAAATCCTAACTCCATTTTTACCTCTTTTCCAAGGGATAAAAACTTCTTTCATTGCATTGCTGCATTTGGAACAAAATTCTGGCTTGTGATGCAAATTCATCGCTATAAATTTTGGGTTTAATAATCAGAATTTCAGGAACGTTCTGTTTCGACCAAAAACTTTATTGTATAAAAACAAAAAAACCTCAGTTGCCGCTGAGGTTTAAATATTGTTCATCTTTTAGCAGTGTTTGATCTAACAATCCTGCGATGAATTTGCATTTGCAAATGTACAATTGCATTTATTAAAATGCAAACTTTTAACAATTACAGCAATATTTAAACCTCTAAGATAAGTATACGAAACCAACTTTATATAACCAAAAAAACATATTCGTAACTTGTACACAAAGATAATTTTTTACATGCGATTTATCATTAACGAGATATGCACATGAAGTTGATAAACCCGGAAATACGGTATAGTAAAGGATTTGAAAAAAATAAGGTAGTCAAATGACTACCTACTTAAACTTAAAAAATTATGATTACTAAGAAAATTATACATGTACCATATGACGGATCTGTATATAGTGATCAAAACACTATTACAATATGGTATTTTCTAGGAATTCCTTTTTGGAAAGTTAGAAAATTCACAATGAGACAGCATTAAGTTTTGCTTCAAATTCAGATATATTATCGGATACTTCTAAATCTCTACCTGTAGAAAGTAAAATTGATGTAGTTTTTGACTGAATTAAAGGATAGTAAAATACAATATATTCTACATTTAAATTGTATTCAGTCAAACCAGATATAGAGGTAACTTTAATAAACTTAGCCATAAGGATTTTTAATCCGAAAATAACAAAATTAATTAACAACAAAGAGACTTAAGTGTAAAGTCGTATATTAATGCCATAAATAGAATGCCTAAAATATAATACTAGACTTTGTTTCCTTTAAGCGGATACTCAGTTAGCGATTATTAATTGCGTATTATAAAAAAGCCATCTGAAAAATCAAATGGCTTAGCTCTCTTCATTACTCATAGATGAACCTGCTATTATACAAGCATGGTAGCCCGATCCATTTATATTCTTTTAGCGATTCCTGCTCAATACCGGAATCGATTGGTATATTGTTTAGTCTGCAAAGGAAAACTAAGCCTTGCGGTCCTCCAAAAAAAATGCTTACTTTGAGTGCGAACATGCTTATTTTTGAGGATATACTACAATAATAATTCTCATCATGACGGTACATTTGCAATAAGATGAATGCGTAAACAATACGGTCATATTATTCTCTGTTTCCTGTTTTCCTGGTCGCTTGTTTCAGGATTGTTTTCCTGTACTCGGGAAGATAAAGCGGCAATGAGTCTGCAGCAGCAGGAGGCTGTATTTTTTGTCCTCTTACATAAAGGAGACAGTGTATATGCACAGAAAAAGAATTATACCACCTTCGCTCATAGTCTGAAATACTACGATAGTGCGCAGATTATCGCAGAACAATCCCATAATGCCAGGTTAAAGGCAGAAGCCCTGTTTGCCAAAGGCCGTATCTACGATGCCTGGAATAAAGAACCTCAGCGTACCATCCATTATTTTAAAGAAGCTGCGGCTTTATTTGGTAAACTTCCAGATCAATACTCCCGCTATCTGTATGTACAGCAGCTGGTAGCGCATGCTTATGATAAGATCAATGATAGTGTGCACGCGGTGGAAATATTAAGGAACCTGTACGATACACTGCTGATCAAGGATACTGCGTTCCGGAAGCAGCAAGGCTATATCTCCCAGATGGCCCTGATCAGTAGCGAGGTGCGCAATTATGCACTGGCTGATAGTATATTGAACAATCTATTTAAAAGGAGCTGGATACGTAATGATCCGGATACCTATAATTACCTGGATAATTATTATCTGACCCGTTCCCGCATTGATGTGTATCATTACGGTAAGGTGCGGTCGCCCTATCTTGATTCTCTGGAACAAGCGTATGCCCGCACCACAACAGGTTTTGACCGTGCCTTCCTGGCTACAAACCTGGTACAGCTGTATCGTACCGTTAAGGATACGACCAAGGCCTATACTTATCTGCTGGCAGAATATAATTTTACCGTAGAATTGAACCAGGGTAAGGCCCTGGAAGCGCTGGAGCATGATCTGGCCAAATCGGAACTGGATGCGGAAAGGCGGCAGATCCAGTATGAACAGACCATGCAGCAATGGAAGGAGATGGGCTTTGTGGTGTTTATGATCGGCTTTCTGTCCATCACAGTGCTGAGTATATTTCTCTATAAAAATGTGAAAAAATACCGTGCGCTTTCTGCCAAACTGAGCCGTACCAATGAAGACCTGGACCAGCAGATTGGCAATGTTGCACTGCTGAATAAGGAAATGCAGCACCGGGTTAAGAATAACCTGCTGATGATTGTGAGCCTGCTACAGATGCAGGAGCGCAGAAGCCAGAATGAGGAGACGGTAAGAGACCTGCAGGAAGCCCGCTTGCGGGTGCAGAGCATCTCAGATCTGCATCAGCGGATCGGTAGTCATGAACAGGCGGTGGACTTTAAATCTTTTATAGAGGCACTGGTACAAGCAGTAGTGAATTGTTATTTTATCAGTAAACCGGTAACGGTCAGTGTGAGCGGTACCGATCATATAGGATTGCCTAAGAAAAAGCAATTGCCCCTGACACTGATATTGAACGAATGGATCATTAACTCGATAAAGTATGCCGATACCGGAAATGAACCACTGCACCTAACCGTAGCCTTCCGTGTACTGGAAGATCAGCTGGAGATCCGGTATGCCGATAATGGTTCTGTAGATGCACATAATGCAGATGCTCCGCCGGGACTGGGCACAGAAATCGTAGTTTTGCTGAGCAGGCAATTGCATGCCCAGGTATTGCGCCATCCGGAGCATCCTTATCAATACACCATCATTTGTCCCAATGGAAAATAAGATCAACATTCTGATTATTGAAGACGATGCCCTTATTGCGGAGCACCTTAAGTATAGCCTCGAGGATCTGGGCTATTATGTGAGTGGTATCTGCTATCATTTTGATGAGGCCAGAGATCTTATTGCCCATACTGAAGCCGATCTGATCCTGCTGGATATAAACCTTGAGGAGGCAGAGGAGTGGAAGAACGGGATTGCATTAGGGGGCATTATCCAGGATACCAGGCCCAATATTCCTTTTATTTACCTTACGGCCTATAATGATCTGAACACGATCAGGGCGGCCACCCGCCAGAAGCCGCAGGGATACCTGATCAAACCGGCAGGTTCTGCAACCTTATTTGCAGCTATACAAACGGCTATCGAAAACAGTAATCTGCAACAGAAGGTGCCGGAATCCGATCAGCAGGAAGATACCCGCCCCGATTACTTCTTTGTGAAGGTAGGACATAAGACTAATAAGTTTTTCTGGAAAGATATTTACTGCCTGGAGGCGGGTAAGAATTATGTAAAAGTAAAATCTGCACAGGTGCAATTCCAGTATTCGATCAGGGGATCACTAACCTTTGTGCGCACACAATTACTCCCCTTAAGCCTGCAGGCCTCATTTGTACAGGTGAACCGTAGTTGCTGTGTGAACCTGCAGTACATGACCTCATTTGACCCGGAAGCGATATATTTTGGTACGGAACGTATCGAAAACAGCAGGCTGAGTATGGCAGACTTAAAAAAGCACGCCAATAATAAATAAAGTTTACAGATCCTGCATTCTTTTGCCCCTGAGGTGACCGAAACGACGATGTTTCGGAGTGTCGATCTGTTGACTGCTATATATGCTGTTATTGCCTGAGCATAAATAGGCTACAACACAGGCCAGCGCAATATATACGCCACATTCCATACCGAATAATTCAATGCCCATCATCGTACAGGCCAATGGTGTATTGGTCGCTCCTGCAAATACAGCAACAAAGCCCATACCCGCCAGCAATGCATGCGGCAAGGGTATAATAAACGCTAAGGCACTACCTAATGTGGCCCCGATGAAGAATAGAGGCGTTACTTCCCCACCCTTAAATCCGGCAGATAAGGTAATGACGGTCAGCAGCATTTTCAAGGCAAAATCATAGGGCATTGCGGTGGTGTCAAATGCGGATACAATGGCCGGAATACCCAGCCCGGAGTACTTTGTAGTACCAGAGAGCCATACAAATAACAGGATGAGTAAACCTCCCGCCACCGGGCGAAAAGGTGGGTATGCAATATATTTTCTGAAGCTGGTACTGCAATACTCCATGCATTTGCTGAACAGCGCGGCACACCAGCCAAACAGGATGCCGGCAATAAGCACAAAAATGAGATGACTAAACGATAAAGCCGGCACGATGCCGATCGGGTAATGCGTATGCGGTACGCCCCAGGCGCGGGTGACCAGGTCGGCCAGTATAGCAGCCATCACCGCGGGAAACAATGACTGGTAGCGCAGGCGACCCAACAGAAAAAACTCTATACCGAATAATGCGCCGGCCAGCGGTGTGCCGAAAACACTGCCAAAACCCGCTGCTACTGCGGCAATCAGCAATGTGCTACGATCTTCTTTGGATAATTTAAATGGCTTGTGCAGCTGATCGGCTATTGCACCGGCCATTTGCAATGCGGTGCCCTCACGTCCTGCGGAGCCACCGAGTAAATGGGTGATAATGGTACCGGCATATACCATAGGTGCCATTTTAAACGGGATCGTTTTGCCGGGCTCCAGTATAGTATCGATCAGCAGATTATTGCCGCTTACTATACTTTTTCCATAGCGGTCATATGCCCATCCGACCAGGAAACCACCGACCGGCAGCAGAAATAAAATCCAGCTATGCTCCTCCCGGAATGCTGTGGCCCATTGCAGGGTTTGCAGGAAGAAGGCAGAGGCGGAACCAATGAGTAAACCAAGGATCAGACAGATCAGCACCCATCTGAACAGGTATGGCATAAGCGGATACTTGCGGAACAATAAACGGAATCGTATGTAAATATTACGGGAGAAACTGGCGGTAGTCTGGTGTTGTGGTACGGGCATAACAATCCTGATTATAAGGTAAATATTGATATATAATCAGGCGTCATCAGCTTTTGCAAGCGGTTGGGTAAGGAAGCACACCATTTCCTTTTGTAGGGCAAAGATACATATTCCTGATTAAATTTGCCCTCACGGTGGTGGCAGTAGGTTAATTTATTACCAAAATTGCTTTTCATCTATACGACATTGCTATTAATCCTGTTGTTTTGCAGGATAATACCTGCCCTGCTCTTTTCTGAATCATATGAATCCCGAACAAACTGTATCTGATCCTGTAGGAAACACATCTGTAACCGGCGAAATGCCTGCCCGTCCGGCCCTTACCCGTTCTGTCTTATGGCTGATGACCATTGCCAGCGGATTGGTGGTTGCCAATAATTATTATAATCAACCCTTACTGGGCCTGATTGCTAAAGATATGGGGGTAAGTGAGGCGAAGGTGAGTAATATTGCTATGTTTACCCAGATCGGATATGCCATGGGTTTATTACTGATTGTACCACTCGGCGATATGCTGCGCCGTAAGCGCCTTATCCTGATTGATTTCATATTTATCATTCTGTCCCTGCTGGGCATGACCATTGCCCCGTCTATACATTGGCTGATTCCAATCAGTTTCCTCATCGGGTTTACCTCTGTCGTGCCGCAGTTATTTGTACCTATGGCGGCAGAACTGGCGACGAAAGAAAAGCAGAGTGCCTCTATAGGTATGGTAATGAGCGGACTGCTGATAGGGATATTATTATCAAGGGTAATCAGTGGTATTGTAGGTGATCTCTGGGGCTGGAAGGCTATGTTCTACATTGCTGCGGGCTGTATGGGCGTATTGGCCCTGGTATTGGCCCTTAAATTGCCGGAAGTGCATCCTTCCTTTAAGGGTACTTACCGGGAACTGATGCGCTCACTGGTACACCTGACCAAAACACAGCCGGTATTAAGACTGGCTGCATTCCGTGGTGGTGCCGGATTTGCGGCATTCAGTGCTTTCTGGACCACATTGGTATTTCACCTGGAAGAGGAGCCCTTTCATGCCGGTGCAGCAGTAGCGGGTTCTTTTGGTATGATTGGTGCTGTAGGGGCACTGGCTGCCGCTATTGTTGGTAAGATCGCGAATAAGGTACGTCCATTCCAGATTGTGCTGTACGCTATACTAATTATGCTTATCAGCTGGGTCATTTTTTACTTTGGTGGTTATACATATATCGGACTCATTATCGGCATTATCCTGATCGATATGGGCCTGCAGTCGATGCATATTATGAACCAGTCCAGCTTCTTTGCTTTAAGGCTGGCGGCCGGCAACCGTTTGAATACTGTGTATATGTTCAGCTATTTCATAGGTGGCTCGTTGGGTACTTATTTGGCAGCACAGGCCTGGCGTGCCTGGCAGTGGCCGGGTGTAGTGCTGGTGGGTACATTTTTTACGGCACTGGTATTTATCAGTCATCTCCTGTATGGTAAGCCCAAAGCGGCGCCACAGGTATCTTAAATATTCTCCAAAGCAGCCGGACAAAAGCCGCAGATTTGCTACTTTTGCAGGATATTATTGCATACATGAAGAATATTATCCTGGCCAGTACCTCCACTTTATTTGGAGGCGAATACCTGGCGTATATCAAAGAGCAGATCAAAGACTTATTCAAAGGTATTGACTCCATCATATTTGTCCCTTATGCCCGCCCGGGTGGTATTTCACATGATGAATACACCGCGATTGCAGCGACATACTTTGCCGGTATTGGTATTAACGTAAAAGGGTTGCATACCTTTGCCGATCCGAAACAAGCCATACAGGAAGCTAAGGGTTTTTTTACCGGTGGCGGAAACACCTTCCTGCTGGTGAAACAACTGCATGAGCAGGGATTAATGACCGAACTGTCAGCAGCAGTCAGCAGCGGAAAGCCTTATCTGGGTTCCAGTGCAGGCAGTAATATAGGTGGTATCAATATGCAAACGACCAATGATATGCCGATTGTGTATCCGCCTAGCTTTGAAACCATGGGACTGGTTCCCTTTAACCTGAACCCGCACTACCTGGACCCGAATCCGGATCTGAAACATAATGGTGAGACCCGCGAAACTCGTATCAAGGAGTTTCATACCCAGAATACTATTCCGGTTGTAGGCCTCAGAGAAGGTAACTGGATCAGGGTTACAGGCGATCAGGTCACTACAGAGGGTTCTGAACAAACCCGCATTTTTGAAGCTGGTAAAGCTCCTTATGAGGTGGCTGCCGGTACGGTACTTTCCTTTTAAGCATTACATGATCCGATGAATAAAGAACAATTCCAGGCTGAAATATCTCCTATGCTGCCGCATGCTCCCGGTGTGTATCGTTATTACGATGCCGGGAAGAAGCTGTTGTATGTAGGTAAGGCCAAGAACCTGAAAAAAAGGGTCAGTTCTTATTTTGTCAAAAAGATCGATAATGTAAAGACCCATACGCTGGTCAACCAGATTGTGCATGTAGAGTGGACGGTGACGAATGATGAGCATGATGCGTTCCTGCTGGAAAACTCGCTGATCAAGCATTTCAAGCCGCCATACAATATCAGCCTTAAGGATGATAAAACGTATCCGTACATCACCATCAAGAATGAATCATTTCCGCGTGTATTCCTGACCCGCAGATTTACTAAAGATGGATCGGAATACCTGGGGCCATATACTTCGGTCAGCCAGATCTATACACTGATGGACCTGGTGAAGCGTCGTTTTCCGCTGCGTACCTGCAGCCTTAACCTGAGCCCGGAGAATATTAAGAAAGGTAAGTTTAAAAAATGCCTGGAATACCACTTGGGCAATTGTAAGGCGCCCTGCGAGGGTTTGCAAAGCCTGGACGATTATCAGAATGATGTGCAGCAGGTAAAGCAGATTGTCAAAGGGAATATCAGTGGCGTGTTGAGTAGCTTACGCCAGCAGATGGCTGAAGAAGCAGAGCAGATGGCTTTTGAAAAGGCACAGCATACCAAAGAGACGATCGATATCCTGCAAGGCTTCCAGACCAAATCTTCTGTGGTGAATACCAGACTGGGCAACCTGGATGTGGCCAGTATTGTAGAGCATGGCGGACTGGCTTATGTCAATTATATGGTGGTGGCAGAAGGTAGTATTGTACAAAGCAAAAGCCTGCAGATCGAGAAGAAACTGGAGGAGACTGCCGAAGAATTATTATCTTACGCTATTGCCTTCCTGCGTCCGCGATTCCAGTCTCAGGCTAAGGAGATTATCCTGCCCTTTGAGATACAGACTGAGGAATCGGATCTGGTCCAAACCCTGCCATTGCTGGGTGATAAGAAGAAACTGCTGGACCTGAGTTATAAAAATGCAGAGGAGCATATGCGCCAGTCGGAGCTGAAAACCAGGCTGAACCTGGATAAGGCGGCGACAAAGGATATGAATGATACCCTGGTACAGTTACAGCATGACCTGAAACTGAAGGAGGTGCCCGTGCATATCGAATGTTTCGATAACTCTAACTTCCAGGGCAGCTTCCCGGTTGCCGCTATGGTTTGTTTTAAGGAGGGTATGCCGTATAAAAAAGAATATCGCCATTTTCATATTAAAACGGTTGAGGGTATTAATGACTTTGCCTCTATGGCTGAGATTGTGCATAGGCGCTATTCCCGCCTGATCAAGGAAGGGAAACCGCTGCCACAGTTAGTCATTATAGATGGTGGTAAAGGCCAGCTGAGTGCGGCTATGGAGAGCATCAGTGCGCTGGGACTGGTCGGTAAAATGACGATCGTGGGCCTGGCTAAAAGGGAAGAGAGCATTTTCTATCCCGGCGATAGTGATCCACTGCAATTACCGTACAATGGTAAAAGCCTGTTGCTGATCCGCCGTGTGCGGGATGAGGTGCACCGTTTCGGGATTACCTTTCACCGTGATGTGCGCAGCAAAGGCACGATCAAGAATGAACTGGAGGATATACCGGGTATCGGTGCGCAGACCGCTACTACCCTATTACAACGCTATCGTTCTGTAGCGAAGATCAAACAGATGACCCAAAGAGAACTGACTTTAACGATCGGTGCTTCTAAAGCCCGTGTCGTATATGAATATTTCCATAAGGATGAGGAAGGTGCTGATTAATTGGTATAATCCATCACGATCAGCCATTTGCCTTTTATATTGCGGTACAGCAGGTGAAAGCTGCCACCCACATCTCCTTTATTCCTGCTCAAATGCCATTTCCCAATCGCAAAATACTCTCCCTTACTGAGCGGATGTACATTCAACTCAGAAAAGGTGAGCTCGCCCATCGTGGCCTTATCTGGATATGATTTCAGATAGCGGTCCAGTACGGGTTTCCAGCCATAGGTTGTTTTACTTCCGCCGATGAAAGCCAGACTATCATGCTGCCAGTACCCGCTCATATAGGCCGGAATATCACCGGCATTCCAGGCTTCCTGCTGCAGTTGTAGCATTTTTCGGATCTCCATTTCGGCTCCCTGTGCATAGCTATTGCGGGCAAAGAGTGATAGCAATATAAACAGGCTGAGTTGTATGATTCTTTTCATGACTTAGTTTTTGGGAGGTATAAAGGTAGTAGATGTACAGGAGGAATGCAAGAGGTGGAGTTAATGGATAGAAAAGGATATATTGTCAAAACAAGAAGGGCTAGTCCGTCCTTCCCCGCAGCCGCTCAGATTCCCATTTAATAATTCCATACCAGTCGTCATACTCTTTGTCGTATGGTGAGTGTTGCAGCCATTCCTGTAATCTGCTTAAATAATCAAGTGCGGCAGCTTTATTACGTGTAGTGAGAAAGCAATTATATACTTTTTGTGCGGTAATGATTTTAAGGATATGAACAGGTTGTATGCCGGGAATATCCGGGTATTCCTGCAGGCACTCTTTCCGAAGGAATGTAACTAAATGATTAATTGCTGCTCTGCTGATAACTTTTTTTTCCATTACATATTCATTTGCAACATCTGCACTCTCATATACCTTGTTTTGGGTAATGGCATCATCAATATTTTTCTGGCTTTCCGCAAATAGCAATGTATAATCACGTTCACCAACGATCTCTATTACAGCTATGGCTTTCACCTCCGAAGTGTCCATTGAGCAACCGGAACATAAAGTTAACAGCAAGGCAATCAGAAATATATTTAATCCCTTTTTCATCATTGTAATTTACGGCTAATGAAATTCATTAGAAACTTTCTTGCATTTTTATCAAAGGCGGTATTTACTGATTTTGAAGTCTAATTTAATCAGTTATTATGCCTCTTTTCTTAGCTTGTTCTAAAAACCAAGGATTCAGCATGTTTTTATTCTTGTTAATAAAACGAATAATATCTGGTTGAAGCGGTTTAACCTTTTTGTAAGATGTAGTATCATAAATCCACTTAGGAAAGGAAAGAGACTCTAAAGGCATTGATGAATTACTCCTGACGAAGTACATTAGTGTATCCGGCTGATCGGCGGTAAACATTAAACCGTTTATCATTCCCGTCCATTCATCATAGTTAAAATGATTGATTAGTTTGTGATCAATATCATTATAAAAACTAAAGTAAAATGCGCATGAATCTCCACTCAATCCTAAAGAGTCGAAACGGAGTTCAAGGCTTGAATAAGGTTTGTTGACAATCGTTTGGGTTCTGATATCCCCATAGTATGTGCCTGGTGTATCCATACAATAATAAGTGTACAAGTACCATTTGGTACTGTCGTACCAGTCATTGATCTGTAAAGAATCAACAATTGTAGGATAGTGGCTTTGCTGTTTCTGTGCTTGTTGGGAAGATTCGCTGCAGCCAGAAATCATGATGGATAATGCTAATAATATCTTTAGTACTCTGGTATTCATACACAGGTTAATTCGGGATAAAAGGAAACAGAAACTGGCTTAGAATTCATATTCAGTCCGATTTTTACTGTTGTAGAGCACGTTTCTTTTTTACCATTTTTATATGTCAATTTTCCAAATAGCTTCCGGTTGAAGTTGGTATCATCGAACATTTTTAATTGCTGTATGTGCTCCCAGTCTCCCCGCTCCTTATTTATTCCTATAAATTGATTTTTTAATAAGGTAAAATCAATGAAAATTAATCCATTTGATTGTAAAGATGGAATGATAAAATCTTTAATGGCAACTGTTACCGCTTTT
>NZ_SAIQ01000002.1 GCF_004118155.1 Edaphocola flava | reverse complement strand
TCGTGCGCCGACCGCCGTTTCGTTGGGAGTGCAAAGGTAAATAACCTTTTTACAAAAACCAAATCTTTTTTGAAGTTTTTTTTTATTCCCTTCGGTCCGCTAACAAACCTCCAAAAATACCTCAAACACAATACCAGTCTCACTTCCCATTCATTATTAATGAGCAACCCCCGTTTCCGTAAGGGAGTGCAAAGATAGATACCTTTAATCTCTTAAACAAATCTTTTCACTACTTTAATCCCGTTTTGTATGCCATTTTTTTATCATAAACTAATACCAGTATGCATTACAGGCCACATATATTTATCAAAATATAGGTAAAGAAGAGAGCGGCACTATATAAATGCCGCTCTTGTATAGAAAATGGTGGCTTTATCAGTCTTATTTTTCTACATAATTAAGATCCAGGCTGAAGCTCTCTCTTATTTTATAGGTACAGAACAGGGACACTACAGCCAGTATGCACATAACTATATAACCTGCATTGATAATACCGAAGTGATTTACAAAGAATTCGAACAGAAACGTAACCGGAATCAGGAAGCCCCGGATAAAATTGGGTGCAGTAGTGGTAACGGTGGCTCGCAGATTGGTGCCAAACTGCTCTGATGCTACGGTAACAAATGTAGCCCAATACCCTACTGATAAGCCCAGACAGAACGACAATACACCAAACTGCGCTTCTGTAATTCCTTTGCTGCCCAGGTATATAAATACAGTGATCAGTGATGCGACATGAAATATGGCCAGTACGAGTCTGCGCGAACGGGTCATCTGTGCAATAAAACCTGCAATAACCTCACCGATCGAAATACCAATATACGCCAGCATAATGCCCTTACCGGCACTCAGCACATCGGGACTGCCCAGTGCTTTACCAAACTCTGGTGCCTGTGTAATGAGTATGCCGACTACAAACCAAAGTGGCAAACCGATGCCGAGACAATACAAGTATCGGGACAGTCGCTCTTTTGAGGTCAGGATCATAGAGAATTTACCCCTTGCTACATGTTCATCTGTAGCCTGCTGAAACATGGAGGATTCAAAAATGCCCACACGCAGCAACAGGAGCAATAAACCCATGCCACCGCCTACAAAATAAGCATTGCGCCAGTTAAAATGCTCTGCTACAAAATAGGCGGCAGCTGCACCCAGCACCCCTACTCCGGCTACAATCATGGTACCATAACCTCTTTTATTTTTAGGCATACTCTCACTCACTAAAGTAATACCGGCACCCAGCTCTCCTGCCAGGCCTATGCCGGCAATAAAACGGATGATGGCATAAGTGTTTACATCATTGACAAAACCATTGATGATATTGGCCACCGAATATAGCAGTATGGAACCGAACAATACTTTAAGCCTACCGTACTTATCCCCTATAATACCCCAGATAAAGCCACCCAGTAGTAATCCGGCCATCTGTACATTGATCACAAACTCGCCCTGCTTGCGCATCAGCTCTTCGTGTACACCAATGTCTTTGAAGCTCTGGATCCGTACTATGGAGAAGATCACCAGGTCATATATATCTACGAAATACCCCAGTGAAGCGACAAGGATGATGAGGGCTACATTTTTGGGTTTCTTAAATTGTTCTTGTGTCATAAACGCTTTTCGTTGGTTTATTTTTTTCCGAAAGATACATTGTGTTCTTAAAAATACTGCATTCTCTACACAAAAAATGGGCGAGCCATACAGCTCACCCATAAAACACTAATGCTAGTGCATTATATAAACAACAGACAGATTATTTACATGCGCTTATTCAGCTGATACCAGTTCACTTTCCGGGTAAAGAACATGATGGCGGCAACCACCAGGAAAAGGGCGATACTGCCAAAGATCAGGGACATTTCTTCGAGCTGAATCAGGAAATAAATATAGGCATACAGTGCAGCGAGGCCAATGGTGAAGGACAGGGCTACTGCGGGTTTATGGAAAATGCTCCAGACATACATACCAATCAGTAAAATGGTGGCCAGGCTGGCTATAATATATGCAGTGTCAAAACCGGTATATTCTGAGATGGATAACAGCAGTGTATAGAATATACATAATGCAATACCGACAAGTCCGTACTGGAGCGGGTGAATCTGTATGCGCTGCAATACTTCGATCAGGAAGAATACGGCAAAGGTGAGTGCGATAAACAGGATAGCATACTTGACCACCCTATCGGTTTTAATGTAGCTCTCATCTGAATTGGCAAAGCTAACACCGATTGTATTATTACTCAGATTAGGTATAGATTGCTTCCACTGACGCGGATATGCCCTGGAGGCCTGGCTGAGGCTCCAGTGTGCCCGAAAGCCTTTGGCATTAATCTCTGCAGTATCAGGCATACCGGTAAAGGATGGCGAGCTCCAGCTCGAACTCAGGCTTGCGTCGGTAGTGCCGGCCATAAGACTGAAATATAAATGACGGGAGCTTCTTACATTCATGGTGATATTAAAATCCACCGTTCCTTCCGGGTTCACTTTTACAGGTGCGCTCAAGCCCGAAGCACAGAGACCATTCTCCGGCACGCCCGGTTGCAGGACCTGCTTTTCGGTGTTCCAGTCCAGCTGTGCTTCTTTGCTAAGACCTTTGGTATCACTAAGCCCGATAAGCAGCTTTGCTTCGTTCCACAACATTTTATCGGCACTCAGGCCCAAAGCCGCAAGTTGCAAGGGTTTGAAGGTTCCTTTCAGTTTAAGCTCAGACTTCATCAACTGCACTTTATACAAAGACCGTTTGCGTACCTCCGGCAGTATTTCACTGTTAACAGAGAGTTTATCTGCAATAAAATAAGCATTTGCTTTTTGGGTTATGGTACGGCCATCTTTTTGAACAATCTCATAATAAGGCACCATCAATACCGGCCCGGACACCATCTGCTCTCCGGCCCATTGATTACTGATCTCCTGTATTACCTGCTCATGCCGCTCTGAGCGTTCTGCTACCAGCATTTTGATATAAGATACCGGCAGCAGCAAAGCCAATACCAGTATGCTCACAATAACACCTTTCCACAAGGCACTATTATCATTTTTTGTACGCAGGGGCTCCTGTTCTGATGTGTACGTTTGTTGAGTTTCCATGATATATATTTTAATAGGTAAAATGATAATTTAATTAAGCTGCAGCTTTTGATTGTAATAGGGCTTTCTGAACGGTTTCTGTTGGTTGAGGAATGAGGTCAAACCAGTTGACTGATCCAAGTGATTGATTACTGCGTCCCCGCCTCCATGCCTGTTTAAATTTGGACCAGTACTCCGGCATGGTGAGCACACCGTATATGACCGCGATCAGTACGGGTATGGTACAGCGGCCATTGGCCAGCATAAAGCATTGCAGGCATACTTCACCATCTTCCGTGGCATCATAGCCCAGCACCACATGTTTGATATCATGTTTTTCATAAAAGGGCAACAGGTCCAGCTCATTGGCCTTAAAGAACTGGTGCAACTGCTGTCCTACAGTACCCTCTGGTAAAGATGCCAGCTGCTCTCTTGTATAAGGGAAACTTGGTTTTCTGCGTACCAGCTTGAAATAAGGCAGTCCGATTTTATGGGCCATAAAGATGAGGATCTGCTCTCTGAGCTGATTAATTTTGGTCATAATCCTGGTTGAATTGATATGGTGATTGATGGGTAACATCCAGTGGTTGCGGCTCCCGACGAAAATAATACTTGCGGATAGCAGACAAGGAACAGAAGAAACCTGCCAGTGCGGCTACATTAACGATCAGGTAATAAGGCAGGTCCAGGCGGCCAAAGTCGGCATCGATTAGTAAAAGAAACAAACTTAAAGTGCCGTTAGCGGCAAGGAGCGTGAGCAGGAAAAATGCCTGCCATTTGCAGCTGATATCTTCACAGAACATGTGTATGAGTTCGATACCGAAAGCAAGGGCCAGCATACCAGGAAAGCCCCCGACCAGGGCTACGATAGCCACAAGCGGCATGGCACCAGCTTCTCTAAAGATAAAGGCGTAAATAATACATTCTGTCAATGCGGCGATGAGCCAGATACGTGCTGCTGTTTTCATTGTATAACGGATTAAATTTTAAATCAAAAAGCACTTTGCATTTCAAAGTAATTAGGGCAAAAAAAATCTACTGCAGATTTTTAATTATTTTTTCCAGGGCATTAATATGTGAACGGAAGGCCTTTTCTCCTTCAGCTGTAATGCTGTATATCGTATTGGTCTTTCTGCCGATAAAACCTTTCTCCACACGGATAAACTCGTGTTCCTCCAACGTTTTAAGGTGAGAGGCAAGATTACCATCCGTGGCATCCAGTAAGGCTTTGAGTTCATTAAAATTCACCTCTTCGTTAACGATTAATGCACTCATGATACCTATACGGATACGGCTGTCGAAAATCTTATTCAGCTGGTCCAGTTCCTTTCTCATAATCTGTTTACCTTACGGTCATATTTAAACCACATTATAGTACCGTACACGATATGCATGATACCAAATCCAAGCGCCCAAAGGTACAAACCCATATCCGGAATAAATAACGCGATGCAGCCGATAATCACTTCTGATAGCCCGAGGTAGCGGATGTCGGAAAAGGTATATTTACTGCTATTGATCAGGGTTAGTCCGTAAAACACCAGCGAGGCCGGCACAATGTAAGCGAAATGATGGTTCAGTATAAAGAACAGGATAAAACAGGCTGCCGCACCCATCGGAATCATCATGCTCACGGCCAGTTTACGCGCGGCACCGGTAAAGGTCGCTTCTCCGGCTTTCTTGTTTTTACGCCAGGTAAAAACCAAAGCACCCAGGAATGCAACGACAAAGGTCAATACGGCAAGAATCAGCAGTCGTTCAGACCACATGGCAGCAGCTTCTGAGAAATACCCATTAGGTTTGATGTCCGCACGGTCATCAGTCCGGAATGTATTCTGATCCGTCAGCCAACTGTAGGCTACCCCACTCGCCACCAGGGCTGTAATACCGGCCCAGATACCGCTCCAGCCACTCAAAGAGAGGAAACGGGAAGACTTGTGCATCATACTGCGGATCTCGGTTAATACTTCCAGCGATGCTTGTTGGCGCTCATTCATAGTAAAGTACTTTGAAATACAAAGTTAGTTTTTAGCATCAAAAAACCAAATATTTTTCAAATATTTTTTCAGAAAAAACAGGTTATCTCATCAGGACTAACTCGCCCTTCAGTTCTTTATATTCATGGGTATAGCGATCGGTATATTTGATCGTGTACATATAGACTCCGCCTGGTGCCGGGGCATTATGATAATAACCATCCCAGCCCAGTTGTTCTTGATTGCTGTAGAATACATATTGTCCGTAACGGTTCACGATCCTCATCTCATAAAACATGAAGTTGCAACCCGGTGCCGTGGCAGGATAGAACATATCATTGCGTCCGTCTCCGTTAGGTGTAAAGGCATTGGGTACCATAACCGTACAGATACAGTTATTGAGGGTAATGTATACCGAGTCTTTTATATCACCACAGACATTGGTATGCGTTACCACATATTTTCCGGTATAGGCCGGCAATGTTTCCGAACCGTATGTTCCATCGCTCCAGGTAAAGGCTCCGGGTACATTGGCAACCGCTGTAATAGGCTCTACGCGGGACATACACATACTGGTGTCATTATTAATGATGTCTACCTGGGGTTGCAGTAGTGTTACATTTACCGTATCGGAAAGACTGCAGATACCATTGCTTGCAGTTACAGTATAAACACCAGGTTCTTTGACCAGCTTCATACTGTTTTGCTCCCCGTCATTCCATACATACTCCTCAATACCGGGATTACTGGCATCCAGTATAATGGACTGTCCGGGACATATGGTGGTATCTTCCGGGAGCGACAAATCGAAGCGGATAAAATGTACATGAAAGGAATCAATAAGGGTTCGGCAATCATCGGTGCTATACACCCAGTAGGTGCCATCTTCATAGACGGTCTTTTGTTTACCGCTGCCGCCGGTATTCCAGTGGTAGCTACCCGCATACTGATCATATGCCTGCAGGACCAGATCATGATCAAGGCATACGATAGTATCCTTAACAGAATTCATAATCGTATCCTTACCCGTACTGATCACTACATCTTCGCCCAGTCCCCAGAAAATATTTACCGAAGGCGACCAGGGCATATCCATACTGAAGACATTGGCATTATACCCTACTGTATACTGGTCCGGAGTATTCATCCGGTCTATATATTGTGTAACAGCATTATTGGCTGTATTTCTTTTAAGGATGTACAGCTTTCTGTCTGGGCCGCTCCGCATATCGAGGTATTGTGTGGTAATACCCGCCTGTGCTGCGGGTGATACTGCATGTACAGAATTGGCTACTGCATTGGCATCGGGCATCAGATCAAGGTCATATTGTAAAATACCGGCTGTGGCATGAGACAGGTACAACTTGCTCTGATCGGGGCTCAGGGCCAAGTAACCGGGTGTGGGCGCATTGATCGTGCGGAAATCGTTTACCGCACCGGTAAGGCTATTGAAATGAGCGATCACCAGGCTCTGACCCAGGCTATACAGTTGCCCGTCCTTGGCTAGTACCATGGGTAGAGAATTGCCCAGCGCAGCCGGTGGGGCTGGTGATATGGTGGGTGTATTGCTCACCCCGTTTGCATCTATCCTGAACGCAAGAAAATTACGGAGCAATACATCTCTGGAGCGCACAATGAGCCAATAGCTTCTGCAGTCTGCACCTTTGGCAATCGTCATGTATTCGGAAGCATCATCGGTCAGCAGTTGATTTTTCATCCCACTCACCACTGCCCCCCTTCCATTATCCAGGGTCATGTCTACTACAGAATAATAAATACGAAAGGAATTATCTTCCAGCGCATCGCCCGAGAAAATAATATACCGGTTGGGATTGGATGGATACCTTACCACCTGGGTACCATAGGCACTTGAACCGAAAGGATAACCACCCACAATCGGACCATTGCCCTGCAAGCCATAGCTGTTGGCCATAGGCGCACCATCTCTGTTCCATATACGGCTGCCCATGGTATAGAATAACAGGTGTCCGGCAGCATCGCTCACCGAAACGGATGACTCGTATGTAAGTATATTACTCTCCTCCTGTACGGGAGGAGAGACATTGAAATTAATGGACTGTTTCTGACCAAAATGCCAGCGATTATTTTCCTCCTGAGCACACACCCTCACTGCTGTTATACACAGCAGGATGAACAGACTAAAATAAAGGGTACGCTTCATGGTTTGCTAATGAACTACTACACAATGGGAGGTAATATACAAATTAGTTTTATGTAATGCAATAGCACTAACGCATCAGTATTACATCTCCGTTTTCTATTCTTGTTTCATCGGTATAGCGATTGGTGTATTTGATAGAATACATATATGCTCCGGCTTCTGCAGGCTGGTCCCTGAAAGTACCGTCCCACCCGTTCGCAGCATTGTTGGTATAGTATACCTGCTGTCCGTAACGGTTATATACCCGCATATCATAAAACATAAAATTGCAGCCGGGGGCAGTAACCGGCAGGAATACGTCATTCCGGCCATCACCATTTGGGGTAAATACATTCGGGATCATTATCTTACAGATACAATCATTAATGGTTACCCTAACAGAGTCCTTATACAATCCGCAGGCATTGAGGTGATTAACTACATATATACCACTGTGATCCGGTATCAGTACGCGGCCGGTATCACCCGTATTCCAGTAATAGCTGCCGGGTACATTAGCTTCGGCAGTTATCGGGCTGATGTTATTATTACACATAGAAAGATCGTCCTGCAGTATATCCACTTTTGGATGCGTGATGCTTACTGTTATGGTATCAGAAAGGCTGCACGGACCGCTGGAAGCCCTAACACTATACCGACCCGCCTGAGAGATGGTCTTAACGCCGTTTACATCACCATCATTCCACAAATAGGCTTCAATAGCAGGATCGGTTATATCCAGCTGCAGCGTTTTGTTTTCACACAGGGCGGTATCGTCCGGCAAGTCGAGAGAGAAGCGAATAAAATGTACTTTAAAAGAGTCTATATAGGTCTGACAATTATTGGTGCTGTATACCCAGTACAAACCATCTGCGCTAACCGATGCTGTGCTGCCATTAGCTCCGTTACTCCATTGATAATAGGCCGCATCAGCCTCCGGCGATTGCAGGTTTAGCGAAGAAGCAAAACACACTACGGTGTCTTTTGCCGGATGAGCTATAGTATCGACCTCCGGGTTAACGATAAAATCGTCTCCGAAACGCCAGAAGGTATTGAGCCCCATCGGAGGGCTCCAGGACGATATATAGTCAAAGGCTCCAATATTATATCCTGCGGCCGTTCCGCTTAAATTGGGCTGTGGGATACAATCAATAGTTACGTTATAATAAGCACTGCTGATCTCTTGCCTGAGGAGATAAATCTTGCCGTCAGGCCCCCTGCGCATATCATTAAAGATGGTCATATGACTGGGATTCGGTGCCGGGGATATGATCTGGGCCGAGTTTTGTACCGCTGTCAGATTAGGCATCAGCGTAAGGTCGTACTGTTTAACACCGGCAGTACCCTCTGCGGTATAGAGTTTGGTATTATCTGCGCTGAGGGCCATGGGACCAAAGCTATAAGCCGTAAAGGACTGAAAACCGGACACCACGCCCGTTACATTATTGAACTGGGCAAAAACAATACCACCGGTACCCATGCTATACATGGATGTGCCATCGTTGCCGAAAATAAGCGGCAGAAATGCACCTATCATAAAAGCAGGCGGAGTGGTGATCACCGGTGTCGTATTGACACCATTCACGTCTATTTTAAACGCATAGTAATCTCTGACCCAGATCGCATTGGTACGAACGATAAGCCAATAACTTTTACAATCTGCGCCCCTGGTTACGGCCATGTATTCCGATCCGTTGGTCATGATAGGAATATTCTTCATTCCCGGCACAACATCACCGTTTCCTCCGTCCAGGGTCATATCTACAACGGAATAGTATACATTATAGCTATTATCTTCCTGGGCATCTCCCGAAAAAACGAAGTAGCGATTGGGATTGCCGGGATGTTTGATTACCTGTGCACCATATGCACTGGAACCCGCAGGCTGTCCGTTGATCGTGGGTCCGTTGCCCAGTAAGCCATTGCTGTTGGGCATCTCAATCCCATTACGATTCCAGATGCGGCTGCCTATAGTATAAAACTGCAATTGCCCCTGTGCGTTACTGACGGCTACTGCCGCTTCGTACGACATCATATTACTCTCCTGCTGCAACGGCGGATTGACATTAAAATTGATAGACTGCTTCTTCCCGAAATGCCAGTTATTATTTTCACCCTGGGCATGCAGAAGCGGGTGATTGTTGCTGAACAGGCACAGCAGCAATAGGAAGTAAAGTTTGTTCATGTCGATAGAGGGTTTGCAAAACAATAGGGAGTATGTTCTTAAAAGACATGTTTTCAATCATTTACGTTGGAGCTTAAAACTCATTTACCACAAAAGGGTCTGCATATATGCAGACCCTTTTGTGGTAAATGTACAGTTGTGCTTATCGTTATTTGCTTTTATCGTTTGGCTTTGCCGGCTCTTTGGGCAAACGCCCCTGATCTTTAAGTGCTTTGTGCAGCAGGTATTCGATCTGCCCGTTGACACTGCGAAAATCATCTGCAGCCCATTTTTCCAATGCCTTATACATATCGGCATCCACTCTCAGCATAAAGTTCTTTTTATCCGGCATAGCATTCATTTTTTATTGATACAATGTTCCGGTGTTCAGTACCGGAGCCGCAGCTTTTTCACCACACAGTACAACCATCAGGTTGCTCACCATGGCTGCTTTCTTTTCATTGTCCAGCTCTACGATATCTTTTTCAGATAATTTTTGCAGCGCCATTTCTACCATACCCACCGCACCTTCTACTATTTTGGCACGTGCCGCTACGATAGCAGTAGCCTGCTGGCGTTGCAACATGGCACCGGCAATCTCTGAAGCATAGGCCAGGTGACTGATACGGGCTTCTTTAATCACAATTCCGGCAGGAGCCAGACGGTCGGTCAGTTCCTGTTCCAGGATACGATTTACGGCATCACCACCCTCTCTCAGGGTAATATCTGCACCTTCATCTTCCAGGTTATCGTAAGGAAAGCTTCCGGCCAGGTGACGTACCGCCGCTTCGCTTTGCGTACGCACATAAGAGGCATAATTGGTTACATCATAAGTAGCCTTATACGTATCGCCAACCTGCCATACAATTACGGCACCGATCTCAATCGGGTTACCCATCTTATCGTTCACTTTCAGCGTTTGCCCCTGAAGGTTATCAGATCTCAGGCTCACTTTTACGGTGGAAAACAGCGGGTTTACAAAAAACAATCCGTTCTCTTTAACCGTGCCTACATACTTACCGAAGAAGTTTAGCACACGGGAGTGGTTCGGATTGATAATCATCAACCCCTTAAGCAGAAAGAAAAAAGCAATAACCAGTACGATGCCCAGGATAATGAACAAAGGATTATTGGTTCCGTCGGCCCCTTCAGCATTTACGAAGCAGATGACAGACAAGGCGGCGCAGGCCAGGGCAGCAACCAGTGCGAGATAGCCCGAAATAGGTTTAATAAGTTTTTCCATAATTAATTCAGTTTAATATCAATTTGATATCAAAGATAATTAACAAATTTAAAAATATAAGTTAAAGTTCTTTTAAGAATTATTTTTTCCTAGATTTGTGAAACAACAATCTAAATGTTATAACTATATGAAAATGAAAAACTTACCAACTATTAAGAGAACCCTTCTCGCCGGTTTCATTACCCTGGCCACACTACCGTTGAGCCAGACAGCATCTTATGCACAGGCTATTCCCTGCCTCAATACGAATGCTAATGCTTCGCACTACAATTACTCCATTAGCAAGAACTTTTTTTACGACATTGGTCAGGAAGGAACTGTTTCTGCTGGTAGTATAAGTTTTGATAATTACTTTGAATACACTGTATCCCTCAACATTTTATACCAGACCGGCTCTAACTTAGGCAGCCCTCAGGTAAAAAGTTATTCTATCCAATTGCCTTACCGCTCCAAAATTGTGGGCATAACCAATTTTGACGGATATCAGCTGGTGACCATGGTGGCGCATAACGGCTATACTGCGGTACCCCTGTACCTGGTACTGAAATGTACCGATTTTAACCAGCCACCATTCATTGAAAAATGTTTCACTTTAGATCCGGCCAATATACCGAACGGTCTATTCCCGCAACATACTGTGACAGACGGATCCAATATCTTCACTACGGGTTATTTTATTGATAATGCCTCTAACAATATCAATCCCGATGCTCCGGAAGAAAAATCACTGTTTGTATTGAAATTTGATTACTATAGTGGTAGCCTGATCTGTAAAACACACAATACATCAAAGGTTTCTACCGGTGGATACAATCCGGCTGACATTCCTGACTATGATAATGGTATGCGTCTGCAGTTATTAAATGACGCAGTATTGGTAACCGCTACGGCCAATGGTAAGTCCAGTGCTGATGTAGGTGGCTATGTGGATGCAATTAACTCTTCTTATGCCCGTAACCTGATCCTGAAAAAAAGCACCCTCGACATTGCAGAGGACCATGCATTCGGGTACACTTATTCCGGCACCCTGAGCCCTACTTCCTTTAATGGTCTGGTGAACGTAGACCTGGCCAAATATAAAGATTATGCATACATCAATGTGCTGACTGCATATCGTGACGGAGAACTGGCTATGCCGGCACTTGCGGCTGTAGACAATAATCTGAAACTGATGACCAGTACGAACAACGCCCTGGAGATCAAAACCATACCATACTCGTATAATACCAAGACACAACCGATGAATATTCATAATATCGGCGACCTGTCTACCACATTCTCCATTACGGGTATCCGTAGTATGATCAACGATATAAGCTATGTACCATTCACCTTTGGCTTAGGCCTGGATATCTCTAATGGAGAGCTATATCCTTCCGGTGGTTTTGGTTTCAGCTATACACCAAATGCCAGCGGTTGTGAACCATTTTTCAATTTCAATGCCAACAGGCTGAATGCCCGCATTCCACTGTGGACTAATCCTTACTCCTCAATGTTACCAAGCCCGGATGGTGATCTGTTACAGATGGACCTGCTGAAATTCCAGGGCAATAACAAAGACGGCCGTTTCATATATCAAAAATATACCGGTACGCACTATTGCGATAACACACTGTCTGTAGACGCTAACAGCGAGTCTTATGTGCCGCAGTACATCCCTGTACAGGAGCAAGACATCAATCTGTCTCCGAACTTCCATCCGGCTACTGCTGGCCTCTATCCGGTACAGATCACTTCCTGTAATGTAAATCCGAGTATTTACTCCAAAATGCTGCAACTTGATGCTGCATTCAGCATTAAGGATGTATATCCTAACCCGAGCAGCACAGGAGACTTTACACTCAACCTGAGCGACAACAGCGATCAGTTCCACATCCGTATCACCAATGTCATCGGCCAGGTGGTTATGGAAAAAGACCTGACAGGCTTTACGCACCAGTTACATATCCCATCTACCGGACTGTACCTGATCGAGGTGACAAACGCCGCCGGAGCGAAACAACATACCAGAATCAGTATCAAATAGTTATACTATTTTCAGAAAAAAGCCCCCGATTTGGGGGCTTTTTATTTACTTTAGTGATTACGAAAATTTTGGATAAGATAAATTCTTATAACTTTGCAATCCTATTAAAGCATAACATGGCTAAAAACTTATTGATCGTGGAGTCGCCTGCAAAGGCGAAAACTATAGAAAAGATACTAGGAAAAGACTTTGAAGTAAAATCGAGTTTCGGACATATCAGAGACCTGGAGAAAGAAGGGATGGGTATTGATATTGAAAACGGGTTTCAACCAAAATATACTGTATCAGAAGATAAAGCGAGAGTGGTGAAGGAGCTTAAATCCCTGGCGAAGAAAGCCCAGGAGGTATGGCTCGCAACGGATGAGGACCGCGAAGGAGAAGCCATTTCATGGCACCTTTGCGAAGAACTCGGACTGAACCCTCTGACCACTAAAAGAATTGTATTCCACGAGATTACCAAACCAGCCATTCAGAAAGCGGTACAGAATCCCAGAACCGTGAATATGGACCTCGTTAATGCACAACAGGCCCGTCGTGTACTGGACCGTATTGTGGGCTTTGAAATATCTCCGGTACTCTGGCGCAAGCTTAGCGGAAAAAGCCTTTCGGCAGGCCGTGTACAATCGGTTGCGGTAAAATTGATTGTAGAAAGAGAGCGCGAGATCAACCAATTCAGAACAGAAAGCAGTTACAAAATAGATGCTTTATTTGAAGCACAGGATATTAATAAAAGACTGGTTACCTTCAAAGCAGAAGGTGCCCGCATCAGCCGCCAGGAAGATGCACGTAATTTCCTGCAGAACTGTATCGGGGCTTCATTCGCCGTACAAAATGTAGAAGTAAAACCTGGTCGCAAGACACCCTCTGCACCATTTACTACCTCTACCCTGCAACAGGAAGCAAGCCGAAAACTGGGCTACTCGGTAAGCCGTACGATGAGGCTGGCACAAACACTGTACGAAAATGGGTATATCACTTATATGCGTACGGATAGTGTGAACCTGAGTGAAACTGCCCTGGCCAATGCTGCACAGGCCATCGAAAGACAATTCGGCAAATCTTACCATAAAAGAAGACAATACCAGAACAAAAATGCATCCGCACAGGAAGCGCATGAGGCCATCCGTCCAACGGATATGATGATTTCGCAGATCAGCGACCAGGATGGACAACGTCTTTATGACCTGATCTGGAAGCGTACCATTGCCTGCCAGATGGAAGATGCTATTACTGAAAAAACAGTAGCGACTATCGATATTTCTACTTTACCGCAGGAAAAATTAACCGCAACGGGTGAGGTGATCAAGTTTGACGGATTCCTGAAAGTATATCTTGAAGGTAAGGATGATGAGGATGATGAAACACAGGAAGGCTTATTACCACCACTGAACAGGGGTCAGGTATTGCCGCTTGTAGAAATGAAGGCCACAGAGCGCTACAGCCGTCCGGCACCGCGATATACAGAGGCCAGCCTGGTTAAAAAACTGGAAGAGCTGGGTATCGGTCGCCCTTCTACTTATGCACCGACGATCAGTACGGTACAGCAGAGAAACTATGTCGAGAAGACCAGCAAAGATGGTATCCGTCGTAACTTCAATGTCCTGACATTAGCTAAAGATGCCATTAAAGAACAGGTGTCCAGCGAGCTGACGGGTGCAGAAAAAAACAAATTATTCCCTACAGATCTGGGTATGGTCGTTACAGACTTCCTGAACGAGCATTTCCCGGACATTATGAATTATAGCTTTACGGCAAATATCGAAAGTGAATTTGACCAGATCGCTGCAGGTAAGAAGCAATGGAACCAGATGATCGGCAGCTTCTACCAGCCATTTCACGATAAGGTAGCAGATACCATGGAGCATGCCGGCAGAGCAGTGGGTGAGCGCGTACTGGGTACCGATCCGGAAAGTGGAAAGGTAATCATTGCCCGCCTGGGTCGTTTCGGTCCTATGGTACAGATTGGCGCCAGCGATGATGAGGAGAAACCTCGATTTGCACCGTTGAAGCGTACACAAAGCATTGAAACCATCAATATGGAAGAGGCTCTGGACCTGTTCAAACTACCATTTACCCTGGGCAATTATATGGACCAGGAGATAATGGTGGGTGTAGGTCGCTTCGGTCCTTATGTAAAATGGGGAGAGAGCTTTATTTCTATCCCTAAAGGAGAAGATCCGCTGATGGTAGATATGGATCGTGCAGTCGCAATCATTAAAGAAAAACAACAGGCCGATGCCCCGATCGGCATTTATAAAGGCATGCCGGTCACCAAGGGTACCGGTCGCTTTGGTCCGTTTATCAAATACCAGGACTTATATATCAATGTGCCGAGAGCATACAACTTTGAGGCTTTATCGCAAAAAGATATTGAAGAACTGATCTCTAAAAAGCTGGAAAAAGAAGCGAACCGCTTTATACAACACTGGCCGGAAGAGAAGATTGCTATTGAAAACGGCAGATGGGGGCCATTCATCCGTTTCGGTAAAGAAATGCTGAAACTGGGCCGCAAAGCAGACGGAGAAAAATATGCTGCCGAAGACCTGCAGGATGTATCGCTGGAAGAGGTGAAGAAAATGATTGTGGCGATAAACCCGCAGGCATTCGAAAAGAAAACCAAGAAAGCCGCTACAAAGAAAACAGCAACTGCCACCAAAAAGACAGCAACCAAGAAGACTGCTACTAAAAAAGCAGCTACCGGTAAAACCGCTGCTCCGAAGAAAACGGCTCCTAAAAAATAATTCAATTGCTCCTTTACGGGGCAATTGTTCTGTTCACGAATACAACGAATCAGCACATGTCCATTATAAAAGTAGAAAACCTGGTGAAACAATACGGAACCTTTACTGCGGTAAAAGGGATCAGTTTTGAAGTACAACAGGGTACTATTTTCGGATTGCTGGGACCTAATGGCGCCGGCAAGACCACCACACTGGAGATTATCGAGACCTTAAGGCCCAAAACCTCTGGTAAGGTATGGGTAGACGGTATGGACCTCGATACCCATCCGCAACAGATCAAGCAGATCATAGGCGTACAATTGCAGGCATCCGGCTTTTATCCCAACCTGAACCTTAAAGAGCTGATAGAACTGTTTGCCGGCCTGTACAATGAAACAGTAGACCCGATGGAACTGCTGCGCAGTGTAAATCTGGAAGACAAGGCCCGCAGCAAATTCAAGCAATTATCCGGCGGGCAGAAGCAACGCTTTTCCATTGCCACTACCCTGATCAATAAACCTAAGGTGATCTTCCTGGATGAGCCGACAACCGGCCTCGATCCGCAGGCAAGACGCAATCTCTGGGACCTGATCCGTCAGCTGAAACAGAACGGCACTACGATTGTGATCACGACCCATTATATGGATGAGGCAGAAGAGCTTTGTGACCGTGTCGCCATTGTTGATTCCGGTACCATAATTCGTGAAGATACTCCGGACCACCTGATAGACCAGCTGCTGGATTCCGGATTCCAGAGAACGAAGAAAACAAAAGAAGCAAACCTTGAAGATGTATTCCTGAACCTGACCGGCAAAGAGCTGCGCGAAGGCTGATACATACCTGAATAGCATATTTATACATGAAGACATTACTGGAACAGACATTTACCAAAGTACAGCTGCCTGATATAGCCCTGCAAGTATTACAATTGGGCAAGGAGTACCCTGTATGGGCACTGAGCGGGCAGTTAGGTGCCGGCAAGACCACATTCACACATGCGCTTTGTGATATACTGGGGGTAACCGATGCCGTAAGCAGCCCTACATTCTCTATTATCAATCAGTATGATTATACAGATGATGGAGGTACAGCGCGTACCATGTACCATAGTGACTGGTACCGGCTGAATGATGAAGAAGAGGCCATAAATGCCGGTGTAGAAGACATGATCAGTCATGCCGATGGCTTATGTATCATCGAATGGTGGGAGAAAGCACCAGACCTGCTTCCGGCCCGGACCTTCTATATAAGTCTGGAAGTTTTGGACGAACAAACACGGACAATAAAATGTTCGATAAAATGAAGAAAAAATTTGGATTTGTAAAAATCGAATCCTATCTTTGCAGTCCTTTCAGGAAAGGAATAGCGCCTTAAAACGCTTGAGCAATTTGAAACGGTATACGGGCATGGTGCAATGGTAGCATACGGGTCTCCAAAACCTTTGATCTGGGTTCGAATCCTAGTGCCCGTGCAAACACAAAAGCCCTCTGGGCTTTTTTAATTTATACATACTATGGCTAAATTTGGTTCATATATTCAGGAAGCTTACGACGAGCTGGTCCACAAAGTAAGCTGGCCATCTTGGAGTGATTTACAATCAACTACTGTTGTTGTATTGGTAGCATTGTTGGTAACGACACTGCTTATCTTCGGCTTAGACTCTGCATGTCAGGCCCTGATGAAGTTCGTATACAGTTTTGCATAATCGAAAACGTCAAGAATGAGCGATAGCGTACAAACCCAACCTGCACAAGATACCAAGTGGTATGTATTGCGCGTGGTAAGCGGTAAAGAAAGAAAAGTAAAAGAGCATCTGGATAAAGAAATCCGCATCAGCGGATGGAGCAATGCCATCATACAGGTATTATGTCCTGTTGAAAAGGTTTTTAAAGTAACCAATGGTAAAAAAGCCCTGAGAGAGAAAATCTTATTCCCGGGTTATCTGATGATCGAAGCCGTTGAAGGTAAATTCAATGATACGATGTTACAGACTATCGTTGCGGTTACTGGTGTAATCCATTTCTTAGGAAAAGAGAACCCTACCCCGCTGCGTAAATCTGAAGTGAACAAAATGTTTGGTAACCTGGATGAGGTTATGGAACAAGGCGTTCAGATGGCAGAACCATTCATCATGGGTGAAACCATTAAAGTGATTGATGGTCCGTTCAACGAGTTTAACGGTACAATTGAAGAAATCAGCGATGAAAAACGCAAGCTGAAAGTAAGCGTAAAGATTTTCGGCCGTGCCCAGATCGTAGAGCTGAACTTCACACAAGTAGAAAAAATAGTTTAATCTATTATATACGATATACAAAGAGCGCGCTATCTATGGATAGCGCGCTCTTTGTATATCGTATCATTTCCATTCTTATAGCTACAGATCGTTATATTATATCATCAAATGAAGTGTAAGGGAGTCGCCATTTTACTGTTATACTATTACTTCGTACGGTTAAAAGCGTTGTCCAGCAACTGATACAGCTCGGGATGCATTTCCTGCAGGCGCTCCGGCCGCTGGAAGAAGTACTCCGACACTACGGCAAAAAACTCCGCCTCATTCGTTGCACCATAAGGATTAATGTCTGTGATCTCCCGCTCCCGTATTTCGCGTATGTACTCATGCATCAGGTGAATCCAGGGCTTTACATTTTCATGCTGCAGAATCTCTTCCGGGATACCATCTGTAGCCCCATCCGATTTATCCAGCAGGTGTACAAACTCATGTATCGCCGTATTACCTGTACTGTTTATTGCAAAACCGGCCCTCAGACTGGGAAGAGACAAAATCATGGTACGGTGCATCGCACCGTCACCTACCATACCCAATACATTACGATCATCGCCATCGAGGCTATAATCCGCCGCAAAACGGTCGGGGTATATCAATACCTCATTCAGGTTATTATACATCCAGTTTTTGAACCGGAACAGGGGTATAATACCTGCCGCGGCCACGAGCACCTTATCTGTTTTAGTGATTTTAAGATTACTAACCGGGGTGATGCGCACCAGTTGCAGAAAATGATGTACCCGCTCCCGGAAGCTTGCCTGCTCTGCAGCATCCAGCTTCTGGTAGAACAATACCTCCTCAAGCAGTATCCGGTGCAGCTCCTGCTCGTCCGGGATCTGCTGCGCTTTCTGCTTCTGGCTTTTGCGGTACACGATATTCAGCCCCGTAAAGGTGACTATAGCAATGGCCAGTACAATGATCTGATATTTCTCCATCATTTGTCTATTAGGTAATGATCTGTGCCCCTTGTTTACGCACATACATGGTCTTGATCATAATCGTCTGCCCTTCTACCTTACCTTCTATATAGCCCGTATCATTAGGGTCCAGTTTAATATTCTTTACCACAGTACCCAGGCTGGCATTTACCGTAGAGCCCTTAACATCCAGCGATTTGATCAGCACCACACTATCACCATGTTCCAGCTGGTGGCCGTTGCAGTCGCGGTGCAGGTCTACACTACCATCATTTTCATGATCACCGGTAGCCTTAGCCCACTCCATATTATCCTCATCCAGATACATCATATCCAGCAGGTCAGCAGCCCAGCTCTCCTGGCGAAAGCGGTTCAGCATTCTCCAGGCCACTACCTGTACCGCTGGTGCTTCATTCCACATTGCCGTAGGCAGGCATTGCTGCCAGTGCGCAGGATCCAGTTCTGCTTTTTTCTCTACCTGATTATGACAGGTTTCGCAGATATAGACCTCCCGGTCGGCACTGTTCGATGCTGTCGGGGGCACCTCATAAACCATTAAATGATCTTTCGACTCACATAATTCGCATTGATTCTGACTTCTTTCCTGTAGTTGTTGTACGGTCATTTCGTTCTATTGGTTTAAAATTTACATGTCATTTTTGATCTTCTTATAGCTGGTCACAATACCCTTGATCAGCGAAGAGCTAAAGCCCTGGTGCTCCATTTCATTAAGCCCGGCTATGGTACAGCCTTTAGGCGTAGTCACCTTATCTATCTCTTGTTCGGGATGTGTATGTCGCTGCAACAGCAATTCTGCCGCACCTTTTACCGTCTGTGCCGCGATCAGTGCTGCCGTGCGGGCATCGAAGCCAATCTCTATACCGCCCTGAATATTAGCACGTATATAGCGCATCGCATAGGCCGTACCACAGGCACCCAGTACTGTAGCAGCATCCATCAGCTGATCTTCGATCATGATGGCAATGCCCAGCTGGTTAAAGAGGTGGGTCACAAAATCGGTCTGCTCTGTACTGGCATTGGCTGCCGACAGACAGGTTATACTTTCTTTTATAGCGATGGCCGTATTGGGCATAGCACGAAATACGGTGTATGCAGGATCGGTAAGGCTTTGCAGGTCTTGCAGGCTGATGCCGGTCATGACACTGATGATGGCATGTTGCTTCGGATCCAGCTGCGGTCGCAGGCTGTTCAGGATATCCTGTATCTGGAATGGTTTTACGGCAAACAATACCCACTGTGCATCTACCACGGCAGTTGCGTTCTCACTGGTAACGGTTATGCCGCGCTCCTGCAGGTGTGCAAGGGCAGCAGTATTTCTGCGGGTGATGGTGATCTGTTCCGGCAGCATAAAGCCGCTGGCGATAAGCCCTTCAGCTATAGCCTGGCCCAGGTTGCCCCCTCCGATGATTGCAATACGATTCATGATGCGCAAAGAAACGAAAATTAAATAGCAATTTAAATTATATAGCCTGCCTGGGAATGCTTTCTCGCATTTTAGCCTAATTTTGCCAGACAAAAACAGATATATCTTGCCGCAAAAAAATGCTCCCGATCCACAACATGACGCTGACAATATGCGTCTGGCCAAAAGAATGGCTCATCTGGGCTTCTGCTCGCGCAGAGAGGCCGATGAATATATATTGAAAGGCTGGGTGAAGGTAAATGGTGTGGTGACCAAAGAGAAGGGTATGCGTGTGCAGGAAAGTGATGTGATCACACTGAACGACCAGGGACAGCAGCAGCAATCTAACCGGGTTACCATTATACTGAACAAACCAGTGGGTTACGTAAGTGCGCAGCCCGAAAAAGGATACAAAGCCGCGGCAGAACTGATCACGCCACAAAACCACTGGGCTGAAGATAAGAGTGGTATACGCTACCACGAAAAGCAGGCTTATGGTCTGGCGCCTGCGGGCAGGCTGGATATAGACTCTGTAGGACTGCTGGTACTGACGCAGGATGGCCGCATAGCCAAACAGCTGATCGGTGAAAACAGCGGTGTAGAAAAGGAATACCTGGTACGTGTGGTGGGTAAGATTATACCTAAAGGGCTGGAGCTGCTCAACCATGGACTGAGCCTGGATGACGAGAAGCTGAGACCGGCCAAGGTGACCTGGCAGAACGAGGATCAGCTGCGCTTTATACTGAAACAGGGTAAGAAAAGACAGATACGCCGTATGTGCGAACTGGTGGGCCTTAAGGTGGTGCACCTCAAGCGCATACGCATGGGCAATGTGCGCCTGGGCACTTTACCACCGGGCAAGTGGCGATACTTAGGTAAGGATGAAAAGTTTTAATAATCAAAAAGGGCCGCGTTTGCGGCCCTTTATTGTTCCTGTTATTTCACAGCTAGCGCACGCGCCCTAGCGTGTGACCTCATACGCTCCTCTCGTTAATTTCTAGCACAGCGTAGCGACGTCGAAAAATATCCATTAGTAATTATAAAAGGAGATGTCTCCATTCCGCTACGCTACAGTCGACAGGACGAGATGGATGTGTACCCTAGGTACTCGAAGGCTACTGTGGATACAAAATTGTCGTTTCGGTAGCCTCAATGAACAAATTACGGCTCCATTCGTTTATGGCACACGCGAGGCGCGTGCGCCAGCTGGGGGTAAAACAGGCATTATCGGGTATACTGCACATCGAATCGCAACAAAAATCATAAGGTACTTTAATGCCTCTTACAATGTATTATATCGCTCCTGCCCAATACTGAATACAAGGGCCAAACAACTCAATTGAGTTACAGCTTTGCTGCATCGGCACACTAAAAACATAAACCTGCCTACCCTTTAACTACCTGCACCGGCTCAAAACCTACATTGACGCACCAAAAAGTAAAATGTCATTCAGCTTTCTGGTGGTCGGGGGTACCATTGATCTGCCTGCAGGCAGGCAAACTAATATCTTAAGGGTATACAACATACTGGTTCTATAAAGCTTTGCTACCCCTTGCACTCGGCTATTGTCTACCCTTGAGTATGTTTTGGAGTACCTTCATTAATCTTTTCGATAGGTTACATTTTACATTTTTCTACCTTCAATTTCCGTTTTGGGCACGTGGGGGTACCTCTGAGGTAGGGGTGGATATATTATGGGGCACACGCGGAGCGCGTGCCCTCGCGGGGGACCTCATATGCTCCTATCGTCATTTCGAGCACAGCGTAGCGACGTCGAGACATCTCCTTGTGCTGCAAAAAGAGGAGATGTCTCCATTCTGCTGCGCTGCAGTCGACAGGACGAGAGGGATGTGTACCCTGAGGTACTCGAAGGCTACTGTGGAGACAACACATTCGTTTCGAGGGCCTCAACGAACAAATTACGACTCCATTTGCGGCTAGCGCACGCACCCTCGCGTGTGACCTTATACGCTCCTATCGTCATTTCGAGCACAGCGTAGCGACGTCGAGAAATCTCCATTAGTAATTATAAAAGAGGAGATGTCTCCCTTCCGCTGCGCTACAGTCGACAGGACAAGAGGGATGTGCAACCTGAGGTACTCGAAGGCTACTGTGGAGACAACACATTCGTTTCGAGGGCCTCAGCGAACGGGTTATGGTTCCATTCAGCGCTAGCGCACGCGACCTCGCCCGCATGCGCTATATCTAGTCTTTATACTTTATAAAAAGAAAGGGCTGCACATGCAGCCCTTTCTTACCTCTATAACATCCGGGTAACCGGTTCTAACTGTTCTAATTCATCGTCGGTAAACAACCGGTAGTGTACCTTAAAGGTTTTGCCCAGCGGGGTCTCCAGCGAGAAGCCTCCGGGACCAAAGCCCTCCAGTACATCGAGCGTAAAGTGGGAGTACTGCCAGTACTCAAACAGGTCGCGGTCTACCCAGAATTCTGCCCCATCGACATGGCCTATGAGTACATCGTTCATACGCGGATAGAAGCCTCCCTTTTCGAAGCACTGCGGTTGTGTACCCTCGCAGCAGCCCCCGGCCTGGTAGAACATCAACTCTCCGTACTGCTGCTCCAGCTGCCGTACCACCTCCATCGCCTTTTCCGTTACGGCTAGTCTTTGTACCATATCTGTTCATTTATATTATAGCGTGCCATTAATTGTTGTAAACACCCACCTGCAGCTGTTGTGTTGCATACAGGATAGGTGTTACATAAAGCATAATCAACCGTATAACCAATGACTTAAAAGAAGCCCAGTTTATTTTTGTTGTATGAAATCAACATATTTTTGGCCTGGCGGTAGTGTGCCAGCATCATTTTATGATTCTCTCTGCCGATACCGGATTGCTTATATCCGCCAAACGGTGCACCTGCCGGGTAGGCATGGTATTGATTGACCCAGATGCGTCCGGCCTGGATCGCTCTTGGTACACGGTACAGTTCATGCGCATCGCGCGTCCACACACCGGCACCTAAGCCGTACATAGTATCATTGGCAATCTCAATAGCTTCCTCCTGCGTTTTGAAGGTGGTTACAGCCAGTACCGGTCCAAAGATCTCTTCCTGGAAGATGCGCATTTTATTATGTCCCTTAAACAGGGTTGGTTGAATGTAGTAGCCATTCTCCAGATCGCCACCCAGGTGGTTTATATCACCTCCGGTCAGCACTTCTGCCCCTTCTTCCTTGCCCAGTTTGATGTAAGATGCAATCTTGTCTTTCTGTATCTGAGAGGCTTGTGCACCCATCATTACGGTTGGGTCCAGCGGGTTACCTACTTTAATCGCTTTTACGCGTTCGATCACTCTGGCAATAAAGGCTTCATAAATATCTTCCTGTATGAGCAGGCGCGAAGGGCAGGTACAGATCTCGCCCTGGTTCAGGGCAAACAGTACAGCTCCTTCAATGGCTTTGTCGAGGAATTCATCATCATGATCCATCACCGAGCTGAAGAAGATATTAGGAGATTTACCACCCAGCTCCAGGGTAACGGGAATAATGTTTTCTGTAGCATACTGCATGACCAGTCGGCCGGTGGCGGTAGAGCCCGTAAATGCCGCTTTGGACACCTTAGGATTGGTAACCAGTGCCCGGCCCAGCTCTCCGCCAAAGCCATTCACTACATTGACTACACCTGCAGGCAGCAGATCGCCGATCAGCTCCATCAGTACCATAATAGATACCGGTGTACTCTCTGCAGGCTTCAGCACCACACAGTTTCCCGCGGCCAGTGCCGGGGCCAGCTTCCATACGGCCATCAGGATAGGAAAGTTCCATGGAATGATCTGTGCCACTACACCCAGCGGCTCGTGTACGATCAGGGATACGGTATGCTCATCTAATTCGGTATGCGAACCTTCCTCTGCACGGATGACACCGGCAAAATAACGGAAGTGGTCTATAGCCAGTGGTATATCGGCTGCCAGCGTTTCTCTCACTGCCTTACCGTTATCTACGGTCTCTACTGCGGCCAGTTGCTCCAGATTGGCCTCCATACGGTCGGCAATTTTGTTGAGGATGATGCTGCGCTCGGTAGCGGAGGTCTTGCCCCAGGTCTTAAAGGCCTCATGCGCTGCATTTACGGCCAGTTCCAGGTCTTCTTTAGAAGAGTGTGCCACTTTGGTAAATACATTGCCGTCTATCGGCGATATTACATCGAAATATTTTCCGTTGGCCGGCGGGGTCCACTGACCATTGATATAGTTGTCATATTGTTCCCAGAAGCTCGGACGATTAATAACTGTTGACATAATTTGTTGTTTTAATATTTGTCTAAGTTATCCATGTCCTTACGGAAAGGATAGCAAAATCGTATTTTAGGATAGTAAAATCGTCTAAGCACATGCTTGTGTTAAATTTTATTTCTATTATTACGTCTGGCTCAAATAATGCTTAAATTTGAGTATCACCCTATTCCCAATCTATTCATAATCAGACATATGGCACAACAACGTATTATACCGGATATTCCTGGCCTGCAATTACCGCAACAATTGAGCAGCCTGGTAGAGCACCGTACCACGTTTAATATGAATAGTTGTGAGTTCTCTATCTATGAGACGCACCAGTCTGCACGGGATGTAAAGCTGCACTTTCAGCACATGGCTTATACGGCTATGCTGCGGGGCAGAAAGGTGATGAAATTGGAGGACAAAACGGATTACTTTGAATACCTGCCGGGAGAGAGTGTGCTGGTGGCACCGGGAGAGACCATGTTGATTGACTTCCCGGATTCTGATGAGCAGCCCTCTCAATGCATATCGCTCAGTATCAGTCCCGAGTTTGTAGAGCATACCTTACAGTACCTCAATCATCAGTATGGCAAGGTAGATGAGGAAAGCAGCTGGAATATAAGGGAGGAGGATTATTACCTGTTTAACAGCACTGCCCTGGCCTCCGCCACAAATAATATCATGCGCATTGCAATGGAAGATAATATGCAGAAGGATATTATGGCTGATCTGGCACTGAAGGAGTTACTGATACGCCTGATGCAGACACAGGCACGCAAACTGGTTGAGAATAACCAGCAGCGCAAAAAAACGCCGGGCCGCCTGGCTTTTGTGATAGAATATATCAAGAGTAACCTGCATCAGAAATTATCGATCGAAAATATTGCGAAGCTGGCTTATATCAGCAAATCCAATTTCTTCAAACTGTTCCGCCAGGAGCTGGGTATGTCTCCCAATGAGTACATTCTCCAGGAACGCATCAGCAAGGCGAAAAACCTGCTGCGTTTTAATACCAGTATTAAGGAAGTGGCCTACCAGACGGGCTTTTCAGATACCAATTACTTTATCAAATCTTTTAAGCAGGCGGAAGGTGTGACGCCCAAAAGCTATCAGAATGCGTTACTGATCGCGGGTTGATTCTTTAATTCAAAAATATAAAGGTAAAGGTCAAATTGTAAATAAATACCTATGCTCAAAAAACGAATGCACATGTATTCTTTGGGCTCCCATTTATAATTTATGCTATACCTTTTGTCTTGATGAAAAAAAAGGCATTTTGGGGCCTTTTGTTGCCGGACAAAAGAACGAATAAGATATAAATAGAATGTACGACATGCAAATAGATATATAATAATAAAGGCTACCGGATCGGTAGCCTTTATTATTATATATACTTTGCTGTATTATTTCAACAGGTTTCTGCTGATTACGATTTTCTGCACTTCGCTGGTTCCTTCATAGATCTGAGTGATCTTCGCATCACGCATCAGGCGCTCTACGTGGAATTCTTTTACATAACCGTAACCACCGTGGATCTGAACCGCTTCGTTAGTTACAGTTTGTGCGATCTGAGAAGCAAACAGTTTAGCTGTAGCAGAAGCTACATCATAGTTCTCATGCTGGTCTTTTAACCATGCTGCTTTCAGACATAACAGACGAGCTGCTTCTACGTCAGTAGCCATATCTGCCAGTTTGAAGGCGATAGCCTGGTGGTGCATGATCTCTTTACCGAATGCTTTACGCTCTTTAGAATATTTAGTAGCCAGTTCTAATGCACCGCTTGCAATACCTAATGCCTGAGAAGCGATACCGATACGGCCACCGCTCAGTACTTTCATGGCAAAAGAGAATCCGAATCCGTCTTCACCGATACGGTTTGCTTTTGGCACTTTTACATCCTGGAACATGATAGTGTGTGTATCACTACCACGAATACCCATTTTATTTTCTTTAGCACCTACAGTAACACCATCCCAAGCTTTTTCTACGATGAAAGCATTGATACCTTTGTGCCCTTTATCTGCATGTGTTTGTGCGATAACCAGGTAGTAAGAAGCTGAATTACCATTAGTGATCCAGTTTTTAACACCATTCAACAGGTAGTAATCACCCATATCTTCAGCAGTAGTGCGCTGAGAAGTGGCATCAGAACCCGCTTCCGGCTCGCTTAATAAGAAAGCACCGATTGCCTGACCACTAGCCAGAGGTACTAAGTATTGTTGTTTTTGTTCTTCTGATCCGAATTTTTCCAGACCCCAGCATACCAATGAGTTGTTTACGCTCATACATACAGAAGCTGAAGCATCTACTTTAGAAATTTCTTCCATTGCCAATACATAAGAAACGGTATCCATACCAGCTCCGCCGTATTTAGGATCTACCATCATTCCCATAAAGCCCAGCTCTCCTAATTTCTTAATTTGCTCTGCAGGAAATTTTTGCTGATCATCACGCTCAACTACACCCGGTAATAATTCTGTTTGAGCGAAATCACGAGCTGCCTTTTGGATCATCAGCTGCTCTTCTGTAAACTGGAAATTCATAAAGTAATTTTGTTTAAAAAATGTAAGCGTCTTTTTTGACGCGACAAAGATAATTCTTTTGTATTAAAATCAAAGCAGATTCCTATTAAGTAAATTGAGTATCCGTTTAAAGGAAACAAAGTCTAGCATTATGATTTAGTAGCCTATATAGCTATTGCTACCTTTTGCCTTGATGCAAAAGGTACCGCCAAAAAATCAAGGCTGTATAAATCCCTGGCTAAAAATCAATGTGTCGGTCGGTCGCAAACCAGACTCACTTCGTTCAGACAGTGGTTTGCAACTCTATCGACCGAGCCAATGATTTTATGAACGCCGGATTTATAAGGCCTTTCTAAGCGATCTGTACTTGTACGGATCGCTTATTGTTTTCATCACAGCGATAGCCATTTTGGTTGGAGCTGCGATCGTTGAGCACCGAACGAATCACACGTTAAGCTCAGACGATCAATGCACGCAACGGTACAAAATGGCGGTGCTATGCAATCGCCTTGATGAAAACAAAGGCATTTTTGTTCCTTTTGTTGCCGGACAAAAGGACGAAGAAAAAAGGTTACTATATGCGGATAGCCAGTTTACTTAATATGAATACGGCTGTATACAAAGGAAAAGGCCGCAAATATGCGGCCTTTAAATATTTTATATTGCAGGCAAAAATTATTGCTGTGCAGGAGCTTGCTGATTTTTAGCAGGAGCTTGTTGTTGTTGCTGTTGTTGCTGCTCTTTAGCAGAAGGTTTGTTCTGTCCGATACCCAGAGAGAATGTAGATAAGATGCACAGTAACATAATTGCTGTTGCAGTGTACCAAGTCCCTTTTTCCATTACATCACCAGACTTCTGTACACCCATAACCTGGGTACCTACACTACCGAAAGAACCGGAAAGACCGCCTCCTTTAGGCTTCTGGATCAGAATGAAGAATGCTAATACAGCACATGCTACGATGATTAATATGATATAAAGGCTAGTCATTTTATTTTAATTCTTTTTGTAAATTTTCTATTTTCTGAGCAAAATAAACACTTTTATCTGGATTTTTCAAACATAATTTTTGATACATTTCGATCGATTCCCTGATCTTGCCCTGTTTGGCATAAACAATAGCCATAGATTCGCTGACCACGCCATCTTCACGGGATATAGAATTGACCGCCATTTCGAATACAGAAGCCGGTATTTCATCACTTTCTTCTTCCAGTGCCTCGGCCAGTTTCTGTCTCTGCCACATGGCTTTCAGTGCACTCTTCTCCTGCTCTTCCTGTTGCTCGTGGCGGGTTTTATGCTGCAGGAACTGTAACCATTCTGCAAAACTCATCACCACCAATAAAGATTTATCTACATCTTCTTCATCGCCTTCCTGTGCATCAATATGCGGAAAAGTCATTTCGTCCAGATCTTCTTTTTCGGGAAGGTCTGTAGATACATCAATACCCTGCTTGGCAAAATAGTCCACAGTAGGGGCATCAAAGGTCAGTTCATGCGTAAAGAAATCTTCTTCTGCAATAACATTATCTGCCACAAGAGGCTCTTCAATGACCGTTTCCGTCACTGCTTCCGGCGCATCTGCTACCTCCTGGCTGATGAGTGAGGCCCAGGTCTCTTCTTTATCTTTCCAGTAATGAAAAACCACGGGATTATAACCATAGATCTCCAGCAGATCGCGATTCACTACATTGCCCAATTGCTGGTAATGTGCCATTAAAGGTGCCAGGGAAAAATAAGGATAATCCTGCTCCAGTTTTTTCAAAGCAGTATTATCTTCCTGTAGCAGTAAATCGGGCTGTTGCAGCCAATGGTGTATTTGTGTTCCTGAGATCAAAATGAAAAATGTTTACCAGTTTACAAAAGCCTTATTAAAGATATCATCAGCCAGTTGGTTTCCGATGTCTTCTATAAGTTTGTTCTCTACCGATTGTAATTGTTGGTTCGCTCCAAAATCTGCAAAGCGGCTGAATGATTGCTTAAAGCTCGCCTTAGGATCCAGCTTGTTTTTAAACTCTATCTGTACCGTAATGGTCAGGCGGTTCTGCGAGGCCTGTGCCTGCTGAGCGCTACCCAGACCGGAAATCGTTACATTGTAACCCGTTATTGCACCACTCAGCTCATAGTCGGCATTAAGGCCCTGAACCGGTGCCAGACCAGTCTGGGAGAGAATACGACTCCTGATCTTATCGGTCAGTGTAGGGCTTAGTGTAGGCACCACATTGGCCGAATTGTTCTGGAGATTCTGCACATTCATGGTCTTACCGGCAATGCTTGCGCCGGTAAAAGAATATACTTTACACCCAAGCCAGAAAAAGCAGGCCATTAGAATCAGTGCAATGTTTTTGATGCAGTTCTTCATACGATTATGCAAAAGTATTTAATTTTTTCGGCATTGGCCGCAAAGCTTGCGCAGATTACACACTGCTTACAAATGCCATTGTAAACTACCAAAGGGATAGGTATGCATACCATCCTCCTGCTCCAGGATCAGCGTACCATCGCCGCTTACCGCAATTATCCTTGCTGTAAATACAGTCCCGTCCGGCATATGAGTAAAACGCACTTCCTCGCCTCTTTTGTACAGGAATTGATTGTACTGCTGTAAAGTATGTTTAAATAATTCTGGTTTATAATAGATCAGTTCATTGAGCAGGCCACTGCGCAGGTCATTGATGATCTCAAAAAGGTCGTACTCCTTGCCCGATTCTGCTTTGAGAGAGGTTGCCCTTGTCAGCTCCGGGTTGAAGTTGGTCTGGTTTACATTGATGCCAATACCGATCACAGCATTGGTCCATTGCATGCCACGGAATACATTTTCGATCAGAATCCCTACTGCCTTTTTGTCATTGACATAAATGTCATTGGGCCACTTAATATGCACTGTCCAGTTTTTACCGATGGCTTCAAAATAGCGCGCAATGGTTGCAGCCACCATCATATTGAGGTGAGCGGGTGAGCGGGTCAGTGCCCCTGTGGGCTGTACTATCAGGCTCATCATGACATTTTCTCCGGGCCGGGTGTCCCATTGCTTGCCTCTTTGTCCCCTGCCCTGCGTCTGATCCAGTGCCCATACGACTTCGCCATGATGTGCCAATCCGTCCTCTGCCAGTCTTGTGGCATAGATATTGGTACTATCTACTGTAGGTAAATAATGCAACCAATTTGGATAAGCTTTAACAGTGTTAATTGCCAAAAGATTTCTTAATTTTGGACGCAATATAAAATTAGATTTTTAATTTTCAATTTATAAACTAGTATTGGACAATAATCAATCAGGTGCGGCAGACAAAAAAGCTGTAGTAAGAAAAGCACAACAAAGAGTAACCCGGGACAGCGCCATTTTCAAAACTATCATTTCGGCCATTGAGGACAAGAAAGGAGAACGTATCGTTTCACTCGATCTGCGTAATATCGAAGAAGCGGTAGCGGACTTTTTCATTGTCTGTGATGCGCAGACACACATTCAGGTGAAAGCCATTGCGCAGCACATTGAAGAAGAAGTACGCAAAGAATGCGGCGAAAAACCTTACCATGCAGAGCCAGGACAGCAATGGACCCTGGTAGACTATGTAAATATTGTGGTACACGTATTCCAGACGGAAGAACGCAAATTCTACGATATCGAAAGTCTGTGGCTGGATGCTGAAAAGCAGGAGCACCCATAGCCATACGAAACACGTCATGGCCTCCCTATTACTAATACAAAACAGACAATGGACGAGCTTAATAATAAGAAGACCCCGCAACAGCCGGGGATGAATAATAACAATCAGGGCAAAAAACCTAAGACCTCTTTCTACTGGATTTATGGCATTATTTTAGCGATTATAATCGGTATGCAGTTTATCAGTCTTGGTGGCGGAAAGAATAAAGAAATTTCTTTCCTGCAATTCCAGAACGAATTTCTGCTGCAGAATAAAGTCGATAAAGTTGTTATTGTAAACAACCAGGTAGCCGAGGTTTTCCTGAAAGACTGGGCGAAAGAGAAACCGAAACGCAATGATCGCTATGATATGCTGATGTCCAATAAGGACGGCGCATTTGATTTTGCCTTCAATATTGGTAAATACGAGGTCTTTAATGACAATTACCAGGAGGTTATGAAACAGCTGAAAGCTGAAAACAAACCTGAAGTACCGGTTTTCCTGGAAGACAGAGGCAATCCTTTTGCTTTCCTTACACAACTGATCCTGCCGGCAATCGTACTGATCGGTATACTGATCATGTTCCGTAAAATGAGCAGCGGTGGCGCAGGTCCTGCAGGTGGTGGTATCTTCAACATCGGTAAGTCTAAAGCACAGCTGTTTGAAAAAGGGACTATGGTTAATATCACCTTCAATGATGTTGCCGGACTGGACGAAGCAAAAGTGGAGATCATGGAGATCGTAGATTTCCTGAAAAATCCTAAAAAATATACAAATCTCGGTGGTAAAATTCCCAAAGGAGCCCTGCTTGTAGGCCCTCCGGGAACGGGTAAAACCCTGCTGGCTAAAGCTGTTGCCGGTGAAGCGCAGGTACCGTTCTTCTCTATGTCGGGTTCCGATTTCGTAGAGATGTTCGTAGGTGTAGGTGCCAGTCGTGTAAGAGACTTATTTAAACAGGCTCGCGAAAAAGCACCTTGTATCGTATTTATCGATGAGATTGATGCGATAGGCCGTGCAAGAGGCAAGAATGCGGTAATGAGTAATGATGAGCGTGAAAATACGCTGAACCAGATGCTGGTAGAAATGGATGGCTTTAGCGGAGATAGTGGTATCATTATCCTTGCAGCGACCAACAGACCAGATGTACTGGATGCGGCTTTATTACGTCCGGGTCGTTTCGACCGTCAGATCTCTATCGACCTGCCAGATGCTAAAGGAAGAGAAAAAATATTCCAGGTGCATCTGACCCCGATCAAAAAATCAGCTAACCTTGATGTGCAGAAACTGGCCATCCAGACGCCTGGTTTTGCGGGTGCAGACATTGCGAATGTGTGTAATGAAGCTGCCCTGATCGCTGCCCGTAATGGTAAGACAGAGGTAGATATGAAGGACTTCAATGATGCAATTGACCGTATCATCGGTGGTCTGGAAAAGAAAAACAAGATCATTCAACCAGAAGAGAAAAAAGTAATTGCTTATCACGAAGCGGGTCATGCCGTAGCAGGATGGTTCCTGGAGCATGCACACCCACTGGTAAAAGTTACCATCGTACCGAGAGGTACCGCTGCACTGGGCTTTGCACAATACCTGCCTAAAGAGAAATACCTGACCTTGACACAGGAACTGGAAGATGATATGTGTATGACCCTTGGTGGTCGTGCCAGCGAAGAAATCTTCTTTGGTAAAATCTCTACAGGTGCATTGAGTGATCTGCAACAAGTGACCCGTACTGCCTATGCTATGGTCAGTATCTATGGTATGAATGACAAGATCGGTAATATCTCTTTCTATGATCCGCAAAGCGAAGGTAGCTTCCAGAAGCCTTATAGTGAAGAGACCGGCAAGATCATCGACCAGGAAGTAAAACTATTGTCAGACAAGGCATACCTGAGAGCTAAGGCATTACTTTCTGAAAAACGCAGAGAAGTAGAACTGGTTGCTGAAGAATTATTGAAAAAAGAAGTCTTATATAAAGATGACCTGGAGCGCCTGATCGGCCAGAGACCATTTGAAGATCCGCAGGACACCCCGTTCTTCCCGGAAAATGGTAATACTGCCCCTCCGGCAATTGATCCGGTTACCTTTAATGCATAAGTAATCAATACATTATAAAAAAAAGTTCAGGAAAAAATCCTGAACTTTTTTTTATTGCAATAAACTTTTATCTCCACCCGGTGTCTTAATATTGCAACCTGAATACTCAACCCCTAAATAATAACATACAATGATGAAAAGAGCCTTACTACCTCTTGCCGCCCTACTCTTATGGACAGGCACCATGAATGCACAGCAGAATAACCGCAACCAGAATCGTCCTGATTATGGCAATCAGAATCGTCCAGACCATAGTAGCCGTCCTAATCCGGATGCGCAATACGGCAGACCATGTAACGGTAATTGCCTGTGTGGCGGACGTCCTGTTAATACCAGATTTGCCATGAGTGACATGGATTTTGCCGATGCACTGACAGAGATCAATAAACAGGCGTTTGACAAGGACAAACTGCGTATGGCCATATTCATCAGCAGCAATAATTACCTGTCTTCTGATCAGATTGCTGCCATCAGCAAGCGGTTCAGCTTTGAAGATGGTAAGGTAGATTTATTGAAAAGTGCTTATGCCAATTGTGTAGACAAGGGAATGTACTTCAAAGCGATAAATACCCTTACATTTTCCGCTAATAAGGATAAGGTATGGGATTATGTCAATGCGACTAATCCTAACCGCTAAGAAGGCGTAACAGCACCGGTTCAGGCAGGTGTTGCCAGAATAAGATACTTACTTTAGTTATAAAAAAAGAAAGCGTGGTATATATACCACGCTTTCTTTTTTGCTTAGGTTATTCGTTCTTATTAACCTAAATAAGATTTCAAGGATCCGCTGTAACGCGCTTTTTGCAGGCGTTTGATCGCTCTTTCTTTGATCTGGCGGATACGCTCTTTAGTAAGGTCGTATTTTTTACCGATTTCTTCGATTGTCGGGCCATTATCGCCTTCCAGTCCGAAGTAAGAAGAGATGATTTCGGCTTCACGAACACTTAATGATTTTAAGATGCGCTGAATCTCTGCTTTCAGAGAATCTTTCATTACATCATCATCGGTATCGCTGCTGCCTTCCAGCAGGTCACCCATAGCCACATCTTCGGCTTCATGTACCGGCGCATCCAGTGAGGTGTGGCGGCTGTTGCTGCTGAAGATATTTGCAATCTCTGTTTCGCTCATTTCCAGGATGCTGGCCAGCTCTTCTGTGCTTGGTTCGCGCTCATGTTCCTGTTCGAAAGCAATATATGCTTTGTTGGCTTTGTTATAAGTACCAATTTTATTTTGAGGCAGACGTACCAGACGTCCCTGCTCTGCTAATGCCTGCAGGATGCTCTGACGAATCCACCATACCGCATAAGAAATGAATTTAAAGCCCTTGGTCTCATCGAAACGTTGTGCCGCTTTGATCAAACCCAGGTTACCTTCATTGATCAGATCACTTAAAGAAAGACCCTGGTGTTGATATTGTTTCGCAACCGATACTACAAAACGTAAGTTGGCTTTCACCAGCTTCTCCAGAGCACGCTGATCCCCCATGTGGATCTTTTGGGCCAGTATAGTCTCCTCTTCCGGAGTGATCATCGAAATACGACTGATCTCCTGAAGATATTTCTCAACGGCCTGCGAATCTCTGTTCGTAATCTGGGTTGCAATCTTGAGTTGTCTCATATTATATAATAGATATTTTTAGAAGTAAAACGCCCGCACATTGTCTCCTGCAATTCCGGGATAAACATACAATCCTAACGATACATTTCAAAGCTTTCATATGAAATTAATATGTTAAATGTTTGTTTGTACATACATTTAATACACCTCAAAAATCGTACCGGAACGGCATCCGACTGTCATGTTTACCTTGGCGGCGCAAAATTAACACAATTTGCAGACATTACCTTGTTAAAAAAGACTATAACTGCCACAAATAAGATTCTTTGAAAAATGAAGCGTAGATCAATCCAAAACATTAACTTTGTCCGAATTTCAAAAAAATCTCAAAATCAATATGCAAGATCTGTATCAACATCCGGATTATTATTTATTAGACGAGTTTTTAACCGATGAACAAAAAGTAATTCGCGATTCGGTAAGGGCATTTGTAAAGAAAGATATCTCCCCAATAATTGAAGATTATGCGCAACGTGCTGCATTTCCAAGCCAGATCATTAAAGGCCTGGGTGAGCAAGGTTGTTTTGGTCCGTTTGTACCGGAAGAGTATGGTGGTCCCGGACTGGATTATATGACCTACGGTATTATGATGCAGGAACTGGAGCGTGGTGACTCCGGCGTTCGTTCTACTGCTTCTGTACAAGGGTCACTGGTTATGTATCCGATCTACACCTACGGTTCTGAAGAGCAAAAGAAAAAATACTTACCTAAACTGGCTTCTGGTGAAATGATGGGCTGTTTCGGGCTTACCGAGCCTGATTTTGGTTCTAATCCTGCCGGTATGCTGACCAACTTTACCGATGCGGGCAGTCACGTGATCCTGAATGGTTCTAAAATGTGGATCTCCAATGCACCATTTGCAGATATCGCTGTAGTATGGGCAAGAAACCCGCAAGGCAAGATCCAGGGTCTGATTGTTGAGCGCGGTATGGAAGGCTTCACTACTCCGGAAACACATGGCAAATGGAGCTTACGTGCTTCTGCTACCGGAGAACTGGTATTTGATAATGTAAAAGTTCCTAAAGAAAATATCCTGCCTGGCGTACAAGGGCTGAAAGGTCCTTTGGGCTGTCTGTCCAGCGCACGCTTTGGTATTGCCTGGGGTGCCCTGGGTGCCGGTATGGACTGTTATGATACAGCACTGCGTTATTCGCAGCAACGTATACAGTTTGACCGCCCTATCGGTGGCTTCCAACTGACACAAAAGAAACTGGCTGAGATGATTACTGAAATCACTAAAGGTCAGTTACTGGTATGGCGCTTAGGCCAGCTGAGAAATGAAGGTCGTGCAACACCGGCGCAAATCTCTATGGCTAAACGCAACAGCTGTGATGTTGCCATCAACATTGCCCGCGAAGCACGCCAGATCTTAGGTGGTATGGGTATCACTGGTGAGTATAGCATTATGCGCCACTCGATGAACCTGGAGTCTGTAATTACTTACGAAGGTACACATGACATCCATCTGCTGATTACCGGACAAGATGTAACCGGTTTAAGCGCATTCAAATAAACACAACAAGTTTATAAAATTATAATGGCCTGCAAAAAAAAATTGCAGGCCATTATAATTTTATAAAATAGGCTTATCATCAGGCCTGGCCTGCATTACCGCTAGTATAAGGCATCTCATATCACGCAAAAGAAAATATTATATTTTTTTATTATTAGAAAATACCCTACCTTTGCAATTCAATAGTAGGTTTCGGCCTTTACTTTAGCTGATTGTATCAATAATTTATTACTGCTCCCGCCTCAGTTCTCGCTTTAAACTACTACATTATCATTTCCGTCATTGGTTATTCAATACACTACTCTGACGAAAGTTAAATAGTAAACAAATAAGGCCTGGCTCATAGGAGAACCAGCGTAATTCATTAATAAAAAAACAATTAATCTAAGCATGGCAGATACTTTTTCAAAAAAGGAAAGAGAGAAGAAAAAAGCAAAGAAAAAACAGGATAAGGCTGAAAAGAAAGAAGACAGAAAAACAAACAACGATAAGGGGAAAAGTCTGGAGGAAATGACTGTGTACCTGGACGAAAACGGTAACCTGACAGATGTTCCACCGGATCAGCAACAAATCAGGAAGCCAGCAGCACAGGATCACAGAAGAAATTTTGACGAAGCGCCAGACGATACAATTTATACAGGAATGGTTTCATTACTGTTTACGGATAAAGACTACGGTTTCATCACTGAAGATAATAGCAGAAATACCGTTTTTGTACACGTAAGTAAGTTCAAGGAGCCTATACAGGAAAAAGACAGAGTGTCATTTTTCAAAAAGAAAACGCCAAACGGATACAGTGCCGTTAACGTGAAAAAAATTAAATAAGAAGTTTACAATTTAAATCAATATAACCATGCAAGAAGGTACAGTTAAGTTCTTCAACGAAACAAAGGGTTTCGGTTTCATTACACCATCTAACGGAAGCGAAGATATCTTCTTTCACTTTAGCGGATTAACCTCTGATGTAAAAGAAAATGACAAAGTAATGTACGACACCCAAAACGGTAAAAAAGGATTAAATGCAGTTAATATAAAATTAGTTTAATATTAGTATTATTTATCCCAAAAAGGAGTAAAGCTTATGGCTTTACTCCTTTTTTATTATGTATCATTTTGTTGTTAAGGGAGATGATCTGATCTTAATTACCCTCATGAATTGCAATGCTTTCATCGCCTGGAATCCCATATACCACTCAAGCCATTTAGAGGGATTATTAGGCTTATGCGGGTGCTTATGATGATTATTACGGATGCCGTGCTGTTAACGTAAAAAAAATTAAATAAGAAATTTATAATTTAAATCAATATAACCATGCAAGAAGGTACAGTTAAGTTCTTCAACGAAACAAAGGGTTTCGGTTTCATTACACCATCTAACGAAAGCGAAGATATCTTCTTTCACTTTAGCGGATTAACCTCTGATGTAAAAGAAAATGACAAAGTAATGTACGACACCCAAAACGGTAAAAAAGGATTAAATGCAGTTAATATAAAATTAGTTTAATATCAGTATCATTAATCCCAAAAAGGAGTAAAGCTTATGGCTTTACTCCTTTTTATTATGTATCATTTTTGTTGTTAAGGGATTATGATCTGATCTTAATTACCCTCATGAATTGCAATGCTTTCATCGCCTGGAATCCCATATCCCATTCAAACCATTTAGAGGCGTTATTGGGCTTATGCGGATGCTTATGATGATTATTATGATAAGCCTCACCCCAGAATACTAAATCGACAGGAAGGATGTTCTTAGAGGTATTGGTCATTTCAAAATTTTCATAGCCAAACTTGTGTGCCCACCAGTTTACAATCATTCCCTGGAAGGAGCCCATTGCAACCGTAACCGGGAATAATAACCATTGCCACCATTCAGTAGCCAGCGACATATAAATTGCAAAATATATTGCTACCCAGCATATGCGTGCAATACCACTGTGGGCGATTTTATCAAATGCCTGCCAGTCCGGGAGATTCTTTTTATACTTTTCCTCCACTACCCTTTTCCCGATATAGATATTAAAATAACTGGTTCTTGTCAGCCACATCATCATAAAAGGATTGGGTTCATTATGTGGTGAGTGCGGATCTTCGGGCTTATCGGTATAGGCATGATGTAATCGGTGCATCAGCCCGTAAGTATAGGCACTGATATAGGAAGAACCCTGTGTGATGAAACAGCCGAAGAAAAATAACCGCTCCCAGCCTTTTGACATCGTAAACATATTATGGGCTGCATAACGATGGTGGAATACGGATTGAAAAAATAGTGAGGTATACCAATGAATGGTAAAGAAGATCAAAAGCGCCATAAAAAAATGTTGTTTTGATAGAATATAAAACAACAGATAGATATGGTGTTTAATAAACTAAATTTTAAGTAATGAATTACAATATATTAACGCAATATAAGAAAAGGTTATTATAAATCAAATGTTATATGTCAGAAACTTATTGCAGTATGGACATATTAAGGTATTACCTTACCAGGAAACCAGTTATTCATAAGCGTAGCTGTCGATGATGCATAACGGTTTATGATCATGAGCCTTGTCTGATCTTCCAGTATACTTACATGTATAAACTCCTTTTTATAATTAAAGGCATGTTTCTGCAATACTGAATACTGCTGCCTCAATGCTGCCAGAATTTCTTTATGATTACGGGATATTATAAATACCTTGGTAACCGGCTCCTGTCTTATCCGATCGGCCTCTGCTATCGAAAAAGGAACGCCAGATCTTTTGTAGGAATAATAGCGATAGGTTTTGTTGATATAATTCAGATCCTGCAGGTCGTCTGCAATAACATACCGGTAGGTCATCAGGTGATCCAGCTCTTTAGTCCAATTGGGAAACTGCCTGTCATAAATCGCTACATACTTACGTACAAAAGCCTCATCTATGGGTTGCTTATCCCTGATATATGTTTTTACTACAGGATAGATCTCTTTTGCCATAGCAGTGATATATTTATTTGCATACCAGTCGTCTTCTTTTATAGTGCCATTCAGTGAATCCATAACATAAGCATTGCCCAGTGCAGTAGCCAGCACTTCGTTCAGGAGCAATAAGGCATACTGACGGTTAGGCGAATTGGTTGCTGCAAACCAACCCTTGATATTTTGCTTCACGTCGAGCGATTGGTTATCATAAATGATATGATATATTTCATGCATAGCAACACTAAAAAAAGACTTATGATCTTTTAGTCCTACAGGTGGTTCACATACGGCAATATTAAGGAATGCACGGGCTCCAAGATTATCCGCTTCCAAAGCTGGCTGTACACATATTTCAAAGGGAACAGCAGGGTCCCATTTTGTATTGTAGAATGCAAGTCCCAGTGTAAGAAAATCAGAAAGTATTCCCTTATCAGCATAGGCCTGCAAGGATTGCTGCTGCAGCGCAAATCTATCTTTATATGGCAGTAGAATAAGTGATCTATAAACCGGAATAAACTGCTGCAATAACTGTGCAAATATCATCAGATCATTAGCCGGTAATATACCTATCGAGCGATTCAGGAATGCCGGTAGTGAGTCACTCAGCACCAGGTTGCGCTCCAGTAAATCACGTGACATGAGGCCGGTTTTCATTGGTTTGGGGAATTGCGGGAAAGCGTAGGCATAATCAATCGGCAATTGTTCAAAACGCCTGAGCCCTTCTCTGTTGGACGCGGTATTGTATGCAGACTGCTCAAAAATTGTCTTCAGTTCATTATCGGGATAATTGTCTGAGATCTTCGTCATAAAATCATATGTGGCATATAATTCCGAAAAACGAACATTAAAATCAATATGCTGCTGACTGCAGGCACTATTCCCGATAAAGCCCACACAAAACAGAATGGTAAAAATTATCCTCATATGCTGTATATAAATAAAGTCTCCAACTAGTGATAGTCAATAGACAAAACGCAAAGTACTTATAAAAAGTATACTTCTCCATAATGCTACTCCGGAAAAACACAAAACCGGTTGCAACTTAACATTACAACCGGTTTTGAGATATACTTATTTTACGATTACATATTTCTTCTGTACTGACCACCCACTTCAAACAGTGCCTGAGTGATCTGGCCCAGGGAGCAGTACTTAACCGTTTCCATCAGCTCTCCGAAGATATTGCCATTTTTGATCGCAATCTCCTGCAGGCGCTTCAGGGCTTCTTCTCCATTGTTACCACTGCGTGTCCACAGGTTCTGAACATTGGCGATCTGGTATTCCTTCTCTTCTGTAGTAGAACGGATTACCTCGGCTGGTATTACCGTTGGCGAACCTTTTGAGCTCAGGAAGGTATTTACCCCGATAATAGGGAACTCACCTGTATGCTTCAGGGTTTCGTAGTACAGGCTTTCTTCCTGTATTTTACCGCGCTGATACATGGTTTCCATCGCACCCAGTACACCGCCACGCTCGGTGATTTTATCAAACTCAGACAATACGGCTGCTTCTACCAGGTCAGTCAGTTCTTCGATGATGAATGAACCCTGTAATGGGTTTTCATTTTTAGCCAGACCTAACTCACGGTTGATGATCAGCTGAATGGCCATAGCACGGCGTACCGATTCTTCGGTAGGCGTAGTGATTGCCTCATCGTACGCATTTGTATGCAGGGAGTTACAGTTATCATAGATCGCATACAGGGCCTGTAAGGTTGTACGGATATCATTAAAGTCGATCTCCTGTGCGTGCAGGGAACGGCCCGATGTCTGGATATGGTATTTCAGCATCTGAGAACGCTCGTTACCACCATATTTGAACTTCATTGCCTTAGACCATATTCTTCTCGCCACACGACCGATCACAGAATATTCCGGATCGATACCGTTGGAGAAGAAGAAAGATAAGTTCGGTGCAAAGTCATCGATATGCATACCGCGGCTCAGGTAGTATTCTACAAACGTGAAACCGTTAGAAAGGGTAAAGGCCAGCTGCGAGATAGGATTGGCACCTGCTTCTGCAATGTGGTATCCGGAGATAGACACAGAGTAGAAGTTGCGCACGCCTTTATCGATAAAGTACTGCTGCACATCACCCATTACGCGCAGAGAAAACTCGGTAGAGAAGATACAGGTATTCTGTGCCTGATCTTCTTTCAGGATATCTGCCTGAACAGTACCACGTACTGCTTTCAGCGTTCTTTCTTTAATATCATTATATACATCGGCCGGTAATACCTGGTCACCGGTTACCCCCAGCAGCATCAGCCCCAAACCGTTATTACCTTCCGGTAATGCGCCTTGTTTACCTTCTGCTTCCTGACCTACACCAACATTGGCACTGTAGTATGGACGAGGTAAGCCTTTTGAAGCATAAATCTCATCGATTTTTGCATTTACATCCGCTTCCAGTCCATTTTCTTTGATATACAGTTCACACTGCTGATCGATCGCTGCATTCATGAAGAAAGCGGTGATCGTCGGTGCCGGGCCATTAATGGTCATAGACACAGAGGTTTTAGGATCAGCCAGGTTAAAGCCGGAATATAGTTTCTTCGCATCATCCAGGGTTGGAATGCTCACACCGGAGTTACCGATTTTACCATAGATATCCGGACGGTGATCAGGATCCTGACCATACAAAGTAACGGAGTCGAATGCGGTACTGAGACGCGCAGCCGGCAGGCCTTTACTTACATAATGAAAACGTTTGTTGGTACGCTCTGGTCCACCCTCTCCGGCAAACATACGGGTAGGATCTTCTCCTTCGCGTTTGAACGGATAGATACCTGCTGCATAAGGAAATTCTCCAGGGAAGTTCTCCAGCAGAGACCATTTCAGGATCTCGCCCCAGGCTTCGAATCTTGGCACAGCCACTTTCGGAATCTGAGAGTGAGACAGGGATTCTGTATGTGTTTTAATTTTCAGTACTTTATCACGTACCTTAAATTCGTAGAATTCATTCTGGTAGTTAGCCTTTTTCGCTTCCCAGTTCTTCAGCAGTTCCATATGCTTAGGATCCAGCTCCAGGTTTACTTTATGATATACTTCCTGCAGTTCTTTGATCAGGCGGTCTCTGTCTTCGATATCGGAAGACTGTAAGGTTTCGATGGTCTTACTGATACCAAACAGTTTCTGTGCTACTTCAGCCTGATCTTTTGCTCTTTTATCATAACCGCGGTTGTTTTCCGCAATCTCGCTCAGGTAGCGGGTACGGGATGGCGGAATGATAAAGATTTTCTCACTCAGTTCGCCAGAAGCAACGAAGTCAGATTTCAGATCAGCACCGGTTTTTGCCACTACAACGTCCATCAGTGCACGATACATACTGTTCGTACCCGGATCGTTGAACTGAGATGCTATGGTACCATAGATCGGCATAGACTCGATGTCTTTGTCGAACAGCTTATGGTTACGCTGGTATTGCTTCTTCACATCTCTCAATGCATCGGCAGCACCACGTTTATCAAACTTATTTACCACTACGATGTCTGCAAAGTCCAGCATGTCGATTTTCTCCAGCTGTGTTGCCGCACCATATTCCGGAGTCATGATATACATGCTCACATCACTGTAATCCGTGATCTGCGTATCACTCTGACCAATACCGGATGTCTCCAGGATCACCAGGTCATACTGAGCAGCTTTCAGGATGTTTACTGCATCTTCGATGTATTTAGATACAGCCAGGTTGCTCTGGCGCGTAGCCATCGAGCGCATATATACTCTTTCGTTGCGGATGGCATTCATACGGATACGGTCACCCAGTAAAGCACCGCCGGTCTTACGTTTAGACGGATCTACAGAGATGATACCGATCGTTTTTTCAGGGAAGTCCAGCAGGAAGCGACGCACGATCTCATCTACAGAAGATGACTTACCCGAACCACCGGTACCGGTAATACCCAGTACAGGCGTTTTACTTTCCGCAGCCAGGCTTTTTACTTTAGCCAGCATGGCCTGCGTTTCCGGCAGTTCGCCATAGTTCTCTGCAGCAGAGATCAGGCGGCCGATATCTTTAGGATTTCTGTCGGTAATATGCCCTACTTCACCATTCAGCTGGTTACCGGTAGGATAATCAGATTTGGTCATCAGGTCGATGATCATCCCCTCCAGACCCATAGCACGGCCATCATCAGGAGAGTAAATTTTATCAATACCGTATGCTTCCAGTTCTCTGATCTCTTCCGGCAGGATTACACCACCACCACCGGCAAATATTTTGATATGTCCGGCCCCTTTTTCATTCAAAAGGTCGTACATGTATTTCAGGTATTCCACGTGACCCCCCTGATAAGAGGTCATCGCAATCGCATTGGCATCTTCCTGTATCGCGCAATCTACTACCTCCTGCACACTTCTGTCATGGCCCAGGTGAATCACCTCAGTACCATTAGACTGCATCACGCGGCGCATGATATTAATAGAAGCATCATGACCGTCAAATAAAGATGCGGCAGTAACAATGCGGATTTTGTTTTTCGGAGTATACGACATAATTCCTTGTAATATATAAATTAAGGTTCCAAAAGTACGAAAAATGGCGCATATAGCGCCATTGGGAACAGAAGTAATATATTCAATTATTGTTTAGTAATATAAACTACCCGGGGATAATCTGATATCATTTCCACAGATGCCGGTTGCTGTATTATTCCATCAATAGTCATCCCCTCATATGCCATCGCCGTGGATCTGGGAGAGCTACCACACTCCCTATCCTGCTCCCAACCGTAAGAACTACTGCCTGGAGTAACTTTTGTAATCAGATGAGTTCTCCCAGCTACAGGAAGGTTTATTTTAAAATCATATTCTTCACTATACACCTTACTGATAGTATAAAAGCCACTATTCTGACTGGCAGCAATAGTATCTCCTTTTCTGTATAAATGCGCAGGATAAATGGTGTCACTTGAAATAAACTCAGTCCAATTCGTTTCTGCTTTATATTTGGAGATTATAACTATACTTATTTCCGTACTGTCATAACCAATAAAAGCTATACCAGGCGGAATTCTATAAACGCCCATTGCACATCCATATTTTTTTTTCTTGCAGGAAGCCAGTAAACAAATTAAAGCAGCACAGAATACTATTTTTTTCACAAAGGCAATTTTAGACTAAAAATAAACATTTGTTTTTAATCGACCAGACCTCTTTATTTTGTCTGGTTATAATATTAAGGATATTACCTTGTTACTTTCATTGAATGTAGACTAAAAAAGTGTTGCGCTCCGGCATAGCTGGCGCGCAACACTAGAAATTATTATTCGTATAAAAAATTAATCCTGATTCTTCAGCTTCACCATAGTCAGGATAGTCGCTACCCCTACCAGTGGCTCATCTGTATCATCCAGCATCTCTACCAGCCATTTTACCACACCACGCTTGATCTTAGACTTAGGATTGTTTTCAGACGGTGTCGTATCATTTGGTAATTTCTGCTTACAGGTAAAGCGGATGTTGATCTTCGCACCCGGATAAACAGGTTTGGTGAAACGCAGGTCATCGATACCATAGTTGAGCAATACAGGATTCATTTCATAGCTGTCTACAAACAAACCCGCAGCAATACTCATAATGAAGTATCCGTGCGCTACCTGCTGGTCAAACATGGTACCTTCAAAATTGGTCTCTACTTTATGCGCGTAGAAGTTATCGCCACTCAGTGCCGCAAATTTATCAATATCCTCACTGGTGATCTCGCGGCTTTCGGTGATCAGCTGATCCCCTACTTTCAATTCTTCGTAATGTTTTTTGAACGGATGAATGCCGTCAATATTTCCTTTAGCACCTTGCTGGTATACATTTGTAATAGCCGTAATAGTTGTAGGTGAGCCCTGGATTGCGGTACGCTGCATAAAGTGCAGGATACCTCTTACACCACCCATTTCTTCACCACCACCGGCACGACCCGGACCACCGTGGATCAGCATAGGCATCGGAGAACCGTGGCCGGTGCTTTCTTTGGCGCAATCGCGGTTCAGCACCAGGATACGGCCGTGCATTGTTGCTGCTTCCAGCGTATATGCTTTGGCAATCTGGTCATCTGCCGTAATGATAGAGCTAACCAGGGAACCTTTACCCATCTGTGCCAGTGCAGCAGCTTCATCAATATCTTTATACGGCATAATAGTACTTACCGGACCAAAGGCCTCGATATCGTGTACTGCCGTTTTATGGAACGGATTATCATTCAGGAATACGATCGGCGGCAGGAAGGCTCCTTTCGCTTTGTCAGCACCCTTCACTTCAAAGTTAGACAGGTCACCGATAATGATGTCCTGGCTTTGTTTCAGCTGTGCGATTTTCTCCAGCACCTCTTCTCTCTGAGACTGACCGGCCAGTGACCCCATGCGTACGCCTTCTACAGAAGGATCGCCGATGGTAGAGCTCGCCAGGCGCTTGCCCAATGCGATCTGTACATCTTCCACCATATGTTCCGGCACCATGATACGGCGTACTGCCGTACATTTCTGACCTGCTTTTGTGGTGATCTCTCTGGCGATCTCTTTAATGAAGATGTCGAACTCCGGCATCTCAGTGGTTACATCTGTACCCAGTACCGAACAGTTCAGGGAGTCGGCCTCCATATTGAACGGAACGGCCTCATCGATCAGGCGCGGATGTGATTTCAGCATTTTGCCGGTAGTCGCAGAACCTGTAAAGGTTACGGTGTCTCCGTTCTGTACATGATCCAGGATACCTCTTGCAGAACCACAGATCAGCTGCAGTGCTCCATCGGGCAGTATACCCGATGCAATAATATCTTTTACAACCGCCTCGGTAAGGAAGGAGGTTAAGGTAGCAGGCTTCACGATCGCCGGAACACCAGCCATCAGGTTAACCGCTATTTTTTCCAGCATACCCCATACCGGGAAGTTGAATGCATTGATATGAATAGCTACACCACGCTTCGGTACCATAATATGATGACCAATGAAGGTACCACCTTTGGAAAGCGGGGCTACATCACCATCTACATAAAACGGCTCGTCCGGAAACTGGCGGCGCAGGGAGGCATTGGCAAACAGGTTACCGATACCACCTTCAATATCTACCCAGCTATCAGCACGCGTAGCACCGGTAAAGGCAGATATTTTATAATAGCTTTCTTTACGATCCAGCAGGTACAAGGCCAGGGCCTTCAGCATTCTGCCACGCTCATGAAAGGTCATTTTTCTCAACTTAGGACTACCCACTTTGCGGGCATAATCCATCATGGCGCCAAAATCCAGCTCTTTACTGTCTGCTACAAACAGTGCATCGCCGGTAATGGCATTATATAAAGTCTCTCCGCTATCGGTTGAGGGTACCCACTGACCGAGCGCGTAATTTTCTAATTTTATTAAAGACATATCAGGGTAATTTTCAATTATTGACCCGCAATTTACAATAAAAACAGCATAAGCAATAGTGCAGCATGCCAATAATTATATAACCTTTCTGAAAATCTGAAGCCGATAACAAATAAAAAATACCTTATCCCATGAAAGGAGTTTATTTTTGCGCCATGCTCAGAAAATCGCTGATCCAAACCTTTATCCTTATACTCCTATCTACACTCAAGAGCCTGGCCGGATACTATTATGACTTTAATACCCGTTGTCAGAAAGCCTATCAGGCCTATACTGCCTTTCGCATTACTGATGCCAACCAGCTCCTGGAAGCAGAATTAAAGGAGCATCCCAACAACCTGATTGCCGTATACCTGTATAGCTATGATGATGCGTTTACTTTATTATTCCGCGGCGATCCAGCAGAACTGAAGCGCAGGAGGAATAACCTGAGCATCCGTATGAATATCCTGGATAAAGGCGATAAAAGCTCACCCTGGTATGCTTATACCAAGGCCACACTCTATTTTCACTGGGCAGCTATTAATATCCGTTTTAATGATATGACGGCGGCAGCCAACCTGTTCCGTAAATCATACAACAACCTGAAAGAGAACCAGGGGCGTTTCCCCAATTTCAAACAGAATAATATACTGCTGGGTGTAGCAGAGGGCATGATCGGTACCATACCGAATAACTATCGATGGATGGTGAACCTGCTGGGTTTCAAAGGTTCGGTGAAGAGTGGAAACACCCGCATCGTCAATTACCTGAATGACAATAGTACAGACTTGCTTAAAGAAGAGACAATTGTTTATTACTGTTATTTCAAATCTATACTATTCAGCGAGCCGGGTACTGCACTCGATTACCTGGATGCCAATAAGATTGATGTCCGCAACAACCAGTTACTTGCCTTTACCAAAGCCAACATAGCCTTAAACAACAACCGCTCCAAAGTGGCGATGAGTGTGCTGAACAATATGAATAAAGGCAGCAGCTATATGGAGGTACCGGCCTTCCAGTTCGAGCTGGGACAGGCGGCTTTATTCAGCCTTGATGATGATTGCATTATTTATTTCAGCCGGTTTCTGAACACGACGAAGAATAATTATTTTATAAAGGAAGCCTATCAGAAAATGAGCCAGTATTACTGGGTTACGGGCAATAAGGCTAAGGCAGATGAATATAAACGTTATTGTCTGCAATATGGCACTGCCATCACGGACGGGGATAAACAGGCCCTGCGCTATGCTAAAAGCCCGGACTACCCTAATGCTGCTTTATTAAAAATACGCTTGCTGTGTGACGGGGGTAATTACCTGAGTGCCAGCCAGGTGATTAAGAATTATGATAAGGCTGATTTCAGCAACATTGCCGATCAGCTGGAGTTTACCTACCGCAATGCACAGATCTATCATGCCCTGGGGCAGCAGCAACTGGCTATTGCCTATTTTCAGGAAACCATACAAATGGGCAGTGAACGCTCTGAGCACTATGCTGCAAGAGCAGCGCTGGAACTGGGCAATATTTATGAAGATATGGGGCAGCGTGCCCTGGCTATAAAAAGGTATAACGAGTGTATCGACATGAAAAATCATGATTATGAAAACTCGCTGGAACAGAAAGCCAAAGCGGCCCTGAACCGTTTAAAATAATCCGTAAGACATAGGGATAATAAAAATTGCGTGCATCGATGATATCAATGCACGCAATTTTTTATAAATAAATGTATGAGATCAGATTAATACAGATCGCAGGTCTCCGTTGTTGTGATGCCCATTTCGGTAGTCACACGGGAAGCGGCTTTACATTTTGAAGCAGCACCACTGCCATTATCTTTGATAGAATATTCTTTTACAGTAGGCTCTGGCAATCCAGGCTTACCGGAATAAGAGATTTCACAACGACAGGTATAATCTTTAATGCAGGAGATAAAACCCAGGCTCAGCAGACCGATACCACAGACAGAGAAGGCAGCACGCAGTAAATGTTTATTCATCATGGCGATTGTTCAAATTTTCTCAAAGATAATATGCGAAATGCAGAAATCAAAATGCATTTATATGCTATTTTCGTACCCATGTACCTTTTCTTTGCCTCCGTATCCGGAAAGCAGTTATAAATAACCCGTATTATCAGCAATTACTACCAGATATTAGAAGTGCCGCCGCAGGCCGATACCGATACGATCAAAAAATCGTTTCGCAGGCTGGCGCACCAGTTTCATCCGGATAAGAATGCGGATAATGCTTTTGCACATACGCATTTCAGCCTGATCAAGGAGGCCTATGAAGTGCTGACGGATGCTGTAAAACGAAAGGAATACGATAAAGAATTATGGCTGCTGCAGCAGAATACAATCCGGTACACCCAGGCAATTACCCCGGAACTGATCCTGGACCGGGTACGTCATGTGGCGGATGCTATTGTGTACAGAAAAACACATCATGTAATAGAAAATCACCTTACCGATTATCTCTGTTCCTTACTGAATGACCATAACATTGCCGTGTTTCAGCAGAAAGCTGGCGAAGAGCAATATGCACAATGCTGTGCCGATGTGCTGGCCTTATGCACCGTGCTGCCAGAGCACCAGTGCAGGATGGTTACCGACCGGTTGACTGCTTTATGTGCGCAACAGGAAACGCAGTTGGAGCGCATACAAGCTTACCTCGATAGCCGTAAACATACCGATCGTTATCAGAAAAATATAGTCTGGATTATACTGGCGATTGCCATACTGTTATGTATTGCAATGTACTGGTACAGCCGTAAGGTGTAGTTACAGATCCATACGGATACGGTAATGCTTGGGCAGGTAATTGTTCATACGATTAGGCATCCATTTACCCCAGCCCAGACCTACTCCTTCGTAAGTAGCCACATGCCATCCCTTATATCCGTCACCGGTGCGTACCGATTCTTTCTTGAGGTAATGTAATGCTTCATCACGGCTTAGAGCAATGCGGGAGACACCCTCCGCAAGGTGTACACTCAGTGCCAGGTCATGCTCCGGCACCAGTTCTTTGAGCATAGTACCCATTGCCGTACCTGCTTTTTTAATATAAAATGCCCCACGCATAGAGTCAACATAAGCCTTGTGTTCGGGATGTACCGCGTAGATCATATCCTGGTGCTGGAAGAGCTCAATATCTGTATTGAAATAAGCCTGCATCTGCTGCTGCAATGCTGCATCCTGCTTCGCTTTGGCTTTTTGTTTGGTACTGCTCTGGTAAAGGCTATCCGTGACCAGCCCGTCATTCTTGCGCAGTACAGCAAGAAAGAAGCCCTCCCCTTTGGCCTTCCAGGGATAGAAACGGTAACCCCAGGCTTTATGCTGTGGTGACTGCGTTTCTGTTACGCCCCATGCGGCATCGCAATCTACACGCAAGGCTGTCATATTCATTTCTGTAACGAGCCAGTCTACAATGCGCTCATTTTCTGCAACAGAATAAGAACAGGTTGCATATATAAGTACCCCGTCTTTCTTTAATGCAGGTAAGGCATCGGCCAGGATGCGCTGCTGACGCTCAGAACAAAGCTGTACATTACTTTCACTCCACTCGTCAATAGCCTGTTCATCCTTCCGCCACAAACCGGAACCACTACAGGGTGCATCCACCAGCATTGCATCAAAGAATCCCGTAGCCCTGCCAAAATCTTTAGGATCATTATTGGTCACCCAGGTATTCATCTGCCCCCAGCGCGTCATATTCTCTACCAGTATAGATGCACGGGTTTGTATTACTTCATTCGATACCAGCAGATCATCAGCCCGGAGCAAAGAGGCCAGCAGTGTGCTTTTACCGCCCGGTGCCGCGCAAAGGTCCAGCACTTTAAGCGGTTGGCTACGCGATACATGTTGCTGAAAAGCCTGCTCTACAAACATGGAAGAGGCTTCCTGCACGTAGTACGCCCCGCCATGAAACAAAGGGTCCAGCGTAAAAGAGGGCCTTTCCGGAAGATAAAGTCCGTTTGCACTCCAGGGCACCCGTTGCATCTCAGGAAATGCAGTAGAAGGCTTCAGCGGATTGAGGCGTACCGATACCGGTGGTGCCTGCTGATGGGCCATTACATAAGCATCCTCATTCCAGTCAGGAGCAGTATCAAAAACATGTTGCGGTAGTGATGTCATAAAATTCCGGGCAATTCATTAAAAGCAAACATTGCATGGCCAAAACCATGCAATGTGCACAAAAATACGATTTAGACGGAAAATGACCGAAGCTTATACAAACAATTGCTGTCCGGGTGCCTCTTTGGCCTGCAGGCGTACCTCGTTGACCCACAGATGGGCTTTACGCGTAGGTTCCGGTATGCGATAACCCCGGAGACTGTTACGGATCAACTGTACGCTTTGCTCCATACTGATATGGTGTCCCGGAGAAACAAATACCGGCTTACAGTTGCGCTTGGTGCGCAGTACTACGCCTATCTGCTCTCCCTGGTGCCAGAGCGGTCGCTGCGACAGCGGTTCATTGTCCGGTTCTTCAAACGTACCGGTAAGCCTGCTTTTGCCACAGCCCAGTGTGGGCACACCAGCCACCAGACCAAAGTGCGTGGCAATACCCAGACGGCGCGGATGAGCAATACCCTGCCCGTCCAGTACCAGCACATCGGGTTTGAGTTCAAGCTGCTGCCAGGCCTTCAACAAAGAAGGCACCTCACGGAAAGCCAGCAAGCCCGATATGTATGGAAATGTTGCCTCTTCTACCACTGCAACGCGCGAAACGACCTGCATCTCAGGATAAGACAGCACAACGATCCCGGCATAAACGGTTGTTTCAAAACGGTTAAAAGAGATATCTGCACCACCAATATATTTAATGTCCCCTTCATAAGGACTCAGGTCGATCTGACTACGCAGCTGTTTTTGCAGCTCCACTGCCTCTGAAGGGCTCATGCGGTCATATAAAGAAGTATGTTCCATAGCTATAATGTAATTTAAGATAAACAGATCTGATCTTTTATGCCGATCTCTTTCAGAAAATAGGCATCATGCGACACTACAATCAGCGTTCCTTTATATTCATTCAGCGCTGCTGTAAGTATAGCCATGTTCTGAATATCAAGGTTATTAGTAGGCTCATCCAGTACAATAATATCCGGCGTCTGCTGTTGTATGGTCAGGCAGCAGAGCAGCATACGCATCTGTTCTCCTCCGCTTAATACGGAGCAAGATTTATGCCAATCCTCCGGGCCAAAGAGAAAACGTTTCAACCGGTTCTTGATTTCATGCTCCTGCAGTCCGGTACGATTATATTGCTGTGCCAGTTCATAAAGACTATCACTGGTCTGTACCAGGCTATACTCCTGGTCTATATAGAGCATGGTATGCGCTGCACGGTACAGCATGCCCTGCTGTGGCTCCAGCGTACCCATAATCATCCGTAACAATGTAGTTTTGCCAGAACCATTAGCACCCGCAATAGCCGTACGGGAACCGCTGACAAGGATAAAGGACAAAGGCTCCTTCCATAAAGGCTGGTCACCAAAACTATGATTGATCTCCCCTGCTTTTAATAATATCTTACCCTGATGTAAATCGGTGGTGGCGAAGCCAATGCGCATATGATCAGGATCGGGCAGATCATTGCGCAGGTCCTGCATATCCTGGCGTATAGACTGTACTTTGTCCGCATGTACATCGCCCATCTTTGCAGTACTCTTCTGTGCACTGTTGCGCAGGGTATTCATCATAATGGTGGGCACTCCGGCTTTTTCCTGCTTTCGTTTACCCCGTGCATCCAGCTTCTGCCTTCGTTCTGCTGCCTGGCGTTCTATCTCTTTTGCCTTACGCAATTCTTTCTCTTTATGATGCACTGCTTGCTGCAGCGCTTCGAGGCCGGTTTGTTTCTGTATTTTATATTCTTCGTAATTGCCACCATACAGGCTTATCCCTTTAGGGCTCAGTTCTACAACCGTATCTAGCAGGTTGAGCAAGGTACGGTCATGGCTTACCACCAGCAGTGTATGACGGGTATTGCGGATGTACTCATATAGCAGATTGCGACTTTCCTGATCCAGGTGATTACTGGGCTCATCCATGAGCACAAAGGAGGCTTCATGTACGGCGATACCAGCCAGAAAGACCTTAGTCTTCTGCCCGCCGCTCAGTTGTGACATAGGTGTATCCAGGCTAAATGCACCCAGGCCCCACTGCTCCAGCGCAGCAGTACATCGCTCTTCTATAGCCCAGTCATCCTGCAGCAGATCAAGGTTTCGTTCACTCATATCTCCGGCTAGTATACTGTGCAATGCTGCAATACGCCCGGCCACGCCCAATGCCCGGGCTATGTCCAGGTCATTAAACTGACCATATACCTGTGGCACATAATAAGGCTGCTCCTGTAACTGTATGCTACCGGCCTGTGATTGCAGTCTGCCCGCAATCAATTGCAATAATGTGGATTTGCCCACGCCGTTATTGCCGACAAGGGCCACTTTCTGCTGTGTGCTGATGCTCATACTGAGCTCATCAAATAATATAGTTTTATCGGAATGCGCGTAAGTAAGTTGTTGTATAACCAACATATCTTTTCGTTTGAATGTGAACAATAGCCAGACTTCCGGCGGAAGCCGGCATTTGATATTGTAACCATAAGAAAAGATAAATTCTACATGTATATCTGCGCTTGAAGAGTAGCAAAGGTACGAATTACACGTTAAGCCAAAAGTTAAAAAAGTTGGAGGGTATCGCGAAGCGATACCCTCCAACTACACATGCTGTATTATTGTTTCACTATTGTTTTATGTTGCACTTTTCCTGATCCGTTATCGATCGTCAGCATATAGTGGCCGCGTGTGAGACCCGGTGCCAGCTGCTGCAGGCGATTATTAATCTCTGCTGTGGCGCCGCGTATATCAGCTACTGATTGTCCCAGTACATTGGTTATGGTCAGGGTCCATACTCCGGTTTGTCCTGCATCCGGAACGTCAAAGTGAAGGACATCTGTAAATGGATTAGGGTAAACACGCACATCAGTTCCCGGAGCGCCATCCAGCACAGTAGTTTGTTTCCAGGCCATAGGACTCATCCAGGGATGCCCTTTATGTACCAGGCTGAAATTGCCCATTTCATCTTCCTGCACAAAAGCAGTATACAGGTAATCACCGGTACTGTTCTTGCTGAGTGCCACCAGGGGTTTGCCACTTGTAGGGGCACTGCTATTAGGAACCTCAAGGTAGTCATTCATGGATACCAGTCCGCCCAGATCATTGATCTGACAGGCTACATAATCTTTCGGACCACCGGCAAAGCCAACAAAATACTGGCTACCCATAGGATGATAGGCTACAGAAGGATTGATTCCGGGTGTAAAACGAGGAGCAGGTCCGCCAACAATACCGTTATTGACTGTCCAGCTGGGATCGGTAGGTAAACTCACCAGGTCTTTGTATGTACGCACATATACCCTATTATCCGTGCGTTCATTCCAGGTGTAGCTCCAGTTTGGTGCTGCAGAAACATCCGGTGCATCCAGCACCAGGTGCGCTTCATCTACAATACCCGAGATACCGGAGGGTTCTATATTAAGATCCGTTAGCCCGGAGAAAGTGCCTGACATCAGGTCATTAAAAGTGGTCATGCCTTCTATAAAAGTGGCTTCTGATAATCCAAGATCAGTGTCTCCCTCATATACCTCTTCACAGGAAGCCCGAATCACCCTGCTGAGATAGGCAAAATGCAGGTATTCAGTACCGCTGCCGGGATCTTTACGGAAAGCGACATCGGCCAGGTTCCCTTTGGTGGAGATAATATTGGTTGGCCCTACGGTAAGAACTCCCGTATTGAAGTCAAATGCTTTGGAAAATAAGGCAGTGTTATTATGTCCCCATACTACAACCGCTTTGGTGGCATCATGGTTTATATCAATACTGATGCGATCAAAGAAAGAACAACCGGTAGAGAGCGCTACCGGCGGGCCTGTAGGCGTAAGGGAGCTTGGATGCACCCAATGGTACATCTGGTAATAATATTGTGCATATGGCCGGCATTCGTCCAGAGAATCACCGCCACAGGGCATAGCATATACGACCATAACATTCTCCTGACAATTGCCATGCATAGCTACTGCAGAGATATTGGCCGCATTGGGCATTGCCACTGCCAGGAGGCCGATATAGCTGCCTGCAGGCTCAATCAGTCCGAGTGAAAAGCCGCCACCATCTGCAGCACTGGCACCGGAGGGGGTCACATACATATCATGCGACCAGGAAGCTACAGAAGCCGTACCGCTCATGTAAGGCGGGGCGTATAGCAATGTAGTGTAAACAGAGGAGGTAAAGAGGTATTTGATATTATTATCCAGGTAGTACATAGGCCCCAGTGGCGGAGCAGGAAAGGTCGTTTCGGTAGAGGTGGAACTGTTGAATACCTGTGCGTGAGCTAAGTGTTGCAGCATCATACTGCACATCAGGAGTGCATAACTACATATGCGGGCATAGTGGGTTTTGAGGGTGCCGGCGGCTACCCTGCGATGGGATGGGTGTGTCATAAACATAGTGTTTAAGGTGATGGATAAGGATTGAAGTATGCATAATCTTTATTAAACAGGTGTAGTAGCCGGAAAATATATGATGTTGGTTTGTATCCGGACTGGTGAAACAATTCATTATTCACAAATATATGATAAATAAAAAATTAATACAATAGCACTATATGACTACACATATACCTCAATATCGTTAGAAAAATTTACTTTTGTGCCCATCCTTTACGGCTACCATATTCAATAAACAGACAGATGTATACTCAATCGAAAGTCAATACCGGAACCCGCATCGGGTCTATGCTTTTAGACCATTTTATCATGAGTGCGGCGGCGATGATCCTTACCCTGCCGGCTGTGTTTATGATTTTTTTTTCGGCCTTTAATACTGCCCATCCCACACCAGGATTTGGTATTTCCGGCCCTTCATTTTACGTTTCCCTTATCGGCTTTGCTTTCTACTTTTGTAAAGATGTATTCCAGGGAAGAAGTCCGGGGAAGAGAATAACTAAGTTGCAGATTGTGCACTATAAAACCGGTGCGATTGCCAGTCCTCTGAGGACGGTTGTGCGCAACCTGTTTTGCATCATCTGGCCTGTAGAAGTGATCATTACTTTAATCAATCCGGGCCGAAGACTTGGTGATCTTGTTGCCGGAACTAAGGTGGTCAATTACGATCCGGCGCAGCATCCCAAATCCAGAACGAAACTGCCTCAACTACTCCTGTCCCTGTTACTGGCATATGGATTTATGCTGGCCATTGCTATGCCATTCCGCACATTTATGGGCAATATCGGAAAAGCTCCTTATATCGAGCAGAGCTATAACGAACAAACCAGCAAAGCGCTGGAAGCAGTGTTTGCCGATAGTCTGGGCGACAAGATGAGCACAACGGTACGCATTTACGATAAAACTACAGGCAGCAACCTGAAGTATATTTACATTGTGCATCAGCTCAAACAGAATGAGCTGGAAGATGATGAACACTTGCAGCAGCTCCGTACGGTTACCCATACATTACTGAATACAGTGTACCCGGATAAAATATTTACCGGACAGGAAATGTTCCTGTATAAAGACAATTATTCTTTTAAGAGTGTAGCACAAAATATAGGCAATAACAGTAATTAAGACACCCTCAATTACCAAACCATATTTCAATAAACATATAATGACCGAAGCGCAAAGAATACACATCAAAGAAGAGAATATAGCCCGCATCCGTGACAAAGGTTATCGCTTTATAGAATGGCTGCCGGTGATGGAAACACCTGCCATGCGTTCCCTGAGCGATATCAAAGGCAGGATGTCGGTAATGAATGCCCTGATCAATATCTCGTTCGAAGCACCGGTAAAAATCATTAAAGACTGGATCAGTCAATCGGGTCTGGATGCTCATTTGTCGGAATGGGAAAAGGCTGTGCTGGAAAAGAAAGAAGAAGAACTGAGCAATGTGGAGTTGAATACCCTGCGCTGGTACCTGGAGGGTTTATGGGCGCTGATGTGGGCCACTAATATGATCGACAGTCTGGATGAAAAGGAATGGTGCGGTGATGAAATGGCTACCCTGCTGCCTAACCTGGAAGAAGGCGAAACCAACCAGAAGATTGAGGCCTTGTCTGTATTAAGAACGGAAGCCGAGCTGTATACCATGCTGGATTATTACTATCGTATACACTGGTACTGTGTAGATGAACGCATTAAACAAAACGAGGCACCGGTGAATGAAGGTCTTGTCTATGAACGTCGCAAAGCGCTGGAATGGATGATGAATAAGGATGTGGACTGGGATCATGTGGAGATGGTAACGTAGATAAGTCTGATATGTAACTTATACCCTTAAAGAGATAAAGGTTATTTTGCCAATACCCAAAGCATAAAGCCGCGCTGCCATAGGCAGTGCGGCTTTATCGTAATTGTAATATCCTTTAAAAGATCACCATGGTTGCATTGGCCGACAAGGAAGCCTGTGCCCAACTAAGGGTAATAAAACCATTTGGTACCGGACATGCAGGTGCCGGCATACCTAAACTGTTCGTATTCGGAAGCGTAATTCCAGACACCAATTGTCGGTAAGTACCAGTTACATCCAGCCACTCCATTTTCAGCGATTCCAGATCCTGGCCAATAGAGTTGATGGTTGTTGTACCCGGTGCAGCCATCACATCTCCGTACCAGGATACGCCACAACGGAAAGTACAGCTCGTCAGGTTAATAATAGTCAGGGAATTGGCCTGTGCCGTTACAAATGCGCCGCAGGAAAGCACTGCAGCCATTAAAAACTTTTTCATAAAAAAAATTCAGAGGGTTAATGATAGTCAAATATACATAAATTCACCAAAAAGTGATTTAACAATTCTGCATACCTATATTTCTTAAAAAAGTGTGTTCAAATTCTCCGGTTAATGCACTTTTTCATTATCTTAACATTTTATCATAAAATACAATTTACTACTATGCATCATTCATATGGCATGAAACATATCCTACTCTCAGGGCTTTGCCTGTCTGCAGCTGCCCTGTTCCCTGCCCATGCTCAGAAAAAGCTGCTCAATTCCGGAGAATTGATCAATAGCGGTGTTGCTGCGTACGAAGAAGGCGAGTACAAAAAAGCTATTGCGGCATTTGAACAGATACAGGAAGGTGATACCAATTACTATGCTGCACAATATGAACTGGCACTTTCTTACCTGGTCGATAGCCAGTATGAGAAGTCAATAGCCTTAAATAAACAATTACTGAACTCTTACCCGCAGGAGGAGCGGCAGATTCTGCTCAATATTGGTGTAGGTTACTCTAACCTGGGTAATAAAGAAAAGGCAATTGCTTATTTCGACTCTACACATGTACGCTACCCGAACGATCACAGACCTTTTTACGAAAAAGGGGTGGTATACCTTCAGAACAAGGAATACGACAAAGCTATAGAGCAACTACAGACAGCCTTGCTCTATAATCCTATGCATCCGAAATCGCATCGCCTGCTGGGCACGATTTACGCCCTGCAAGGCCGCTTAACCGAAGCCATGATCGCAATGCAAGGTGCACTATCAAGTACCGGAGATCTGGACGAAGCACGCTCTCCTATCCTGATACTGGGAACTATTGCCTCCATGAAGGATGATGCTGCGGGATATTACCGTGACAAAAAACCGGTATACCGTCACGAATTATTTGATGAGATTGATGAACTGATCTCTTCTAAACTTGCACTGGGCAAGGATTTTAAAGTGTCTGGCAAAATAGATGATGCTATTATCCGCCAGATGCAGGTGATCTTTGAGAAACTGCAATATGATGAAAAGGATAATAACTTCGTGATGCAATACTATGTACCCTTTCTGCTGGATATCCGGGAAAAAGGGCTTTTTGATGATTATATGCTGTTCCTGTTTTCGGGTTATGGCATTGCATCTGTAGACAAACATGTTGACGGTAAGAGAGGAAAACAAAAGTTAGCCTCTATTACCGATATACTAGATCCCTATCGCAGAATGATCCTGGGTACACGGGAACTGAACTACAAAAAACGTACGCTGGACAAGGTAAATTACCTGCTTATTGATGGTATGTTCGTAGAAGGCAAACCTGCCGACATCATGTTTACCAAATTAAAAGAAGGGTATATGAAGGCCTATGAAGGCCATATGCTGCGTGCAGAAGGGAAATTCAATGCCAATACAAAAAAAGAGGGTATCTGGAAATATTACCATCCGAATGGTCAATTGCGCATGGAGGAAACATATACAGACGGAAATGCCAAAAATGGTCAGTTCGTGCAGTACTATACCAACGGTAATATGGAGTATAGTATTAACTATGACCAAAACCATTCATTCCACGACCGGACCGATTACTGGTACAATGGACAGGTAGCATCGACTCAGGTAAAAGATAAGGACGGGAATTTTAAAGTAACCTATCTGCACCCGAATGGAAAGGAACATTATACTATGGTCTATGACAAATCTGATGCGGATAAGGCTGTAGACGGGTCTTACAAGGTATATTTCTCCAATGGCAAACTGGAGAAAGAATACTCTATCAGAAATAATAAACTTGATGGTATCTATAAAGAGTATTATGAAAACGGTAAGTTGAAACTCGATGCACAGTATGTACTTGGAAAGTTGAACGGGACGTATAAAAAGTTTTTCAAAAGCGGGCATCCCGATATGGTGTATGAATACACTAATGGCGAACTCAATGGCCTGTGCCAGGACTTCTACGATGAGAAAGAAAGCTATTTTACCCAGCAGTATAAAAACGGCGTACTTCATGGATTGCTGGAGCGCTACAATAAAAACAAGGTAAAATATGCAACGGTTAATTTTGATAACGGCTCGCCGGTTGCTGTTGAATACAAAAACCTTGAAGGAAAGGTAATCTATACAGCTGCGGATAAGAATGGCCTTACCTTACTGGAAACCTACAATGAATATGGTGTTAAAATAAAATCGGCACCACTGAACAAAAAGGGACAGAATCATGGACTGGTAAAAACATACCAGGAATTTGGTGGCATAGAATCGGAGATTCCGTATACCAATGGTGTTATTGACGGAACGAGTAAATATTATCATTCGACCGGGGCACTGGCTTATGAGAAGACTACCGTTAATGGAGTGGACGAGGGTCCATATACCTCTTTCTCAGATGCCTCAAAACTATCCCGCCAGGGTTATCTGCATGAAAATGAGTTGCAGGACGGGCTTCAGAACTATTTTTCAAACGGTAAAGTATCGAAAAGCAATTTCTTCAATGCCGGAGAACGATCCGGTCCGGAGGTATCGTATTTTTATAATGAAAAAATTGATTTCATACAGTATTACGATAACGGCATGCTGCTGGGTGTAACCCAATACGATACTACAGGCAAATCGGCTCCCAGAATAGATTTCCCGAAGGGGAAAGGTGTTTATGTACTTCGCTACCCAAGCGGAAATACACGTATCACGGTGCCGGTTAAGTATGGCAGCTTTAATGGCCCATACCTGAAATACCTGGATAATAAAACGGTTATCGAGCGCAGCAATTTTGAACAGGGACAACTTGAGGGCTTATCTGAAAGATATCACCCCAACGGTAAACCATGGATTACGGCAATCTACCACAAAGGTGATCTGAACGGCACTTTAAAGAGATATGATGCTGCCGGAAATCTGACAGAAACAAACGAATATATAGATGATGAACAGAGCGGCCCGACTAAAGTCTATTGCGGAGAGCAATTGCGCTACCTCTTCAACACAGTGAATGGTGAGCGACATGGCGAATCGATTATTTTCGGAGAACAGGGTAAAATAGCGGGCTTGCTGTACTATGACCGTGGCTTGCTTATCGGTTATGCTTATCTGAACAAGGATAATACGAAAGCACCCATGATTCCGATTACTAATGGTACGGCTGTAGTAAAAACGTTTTATGCAGATGGTGCTAAAGCAATGGAATTTAACTGGGTTAATAATTTGTATGAAGGTGTGCAGAAACTTTATTTCAGTAATGGAAAGCTTGCCGAAGAAAGAACCTTCAAAAAAGGAATGTGCGACGGCTTGTACAACAGGTGGAATGAAGACGGTTCGAAGCTTGAAGAATCATTCTACAAAGATGATATGCTGCAGGGAATGAGAAAGGAGTACGATAAGAAAGGCAATCTTTTATCTGCCACTAATTTCATCGATGGTCTGCAACACGGTAAAATGCAGATCACAGATGGTACAGGTAAGATGAAGGAAGTGCTTTACTATTACGGCCTGGCCATACAATAATTTTTATGGAATATAAGCCCTGGCTAGTCATTACATCTGCCAGGGCAAAACAATACACATATGAAACAAATACTGATCCTTTTACTATGCGCTGTAAGCAGTAACCTGTCTGCACAATCGACAGAAGAGCTGTTGCAGAAATATAGCGGAGAAACAGGTGTTTACACAAAAGACTATCATTATGTAAACATATATTATGAAAAAGGCGCGCTAAAAGCCAGCATGGATGTAGAGCAGGAGATAATGCTGATTGATGAAACAAGGGCAGCCGCGCTGTCGGTAGAAACAGTACATGACAGCTACTTCTCGACATTGGGTAAGTTAGAAGCAGCAACTCTTATACCCACTGCAAAAGGATTTAAAAGCATCCCTACGACCAATATTAAAACAAGCCCCGGCACCTCGGGACATGTATTTTACGATGACACCAAGGAAAAGGAAATTTACTATAACAACCTCTCCAAGGGTAATAGAACTTCTTTAAAATATACACAGCACTTCCGCGACATCTTCCTGATGTCTAAAGTGTTCCTGCAAAACTATCTGCCTACTGAGCACCAGGTAGTCTCTGTTACCTTTCCCAAAAGTGTAAAGATCTCCGAGATCTTTAAGGGCACGGATGCACCATGGCTGCAAAAAACAGTAAAAGAAAACAAGCAAACGATCACTATAACCTGGGAGGGCAGACAGGTACCTAAAGCAAAGTTTTATGCCGATGCCCCGGCAGTGTACTATTACCTGCCACACGTATTTTTCCTGGTGCAGGAGTATACGGCATCCAATAGCGACAAGCCGGTAAAGGTATTGAGCAATGCTGACGATCTGGGTCGCTTTCTGTTTGACAAAGTAAAGAACATAAACCAGGCTACAGGCACCGATCTTAAGGCCAAGGTAAAAGAACTGACTACGGGCATCTCCAATGACAAAGACAAGGCCAGGGCTATATTTGAATGGGTACAGGAGCACATCCGGTATATCGCTTTTGAAGACAGCTTAGGCGGATTTGTGCCCAGGGAAGCCGATGTCGTATTCCAGCGCAAGTTTGGCGACTGTAAAGACAAGTCCAGCCTATTGGTGATGATGTGCCGCGAAGCCGGACTGGATGCGCGTTATGTCTGGATCGGTACAAGAGACCTGCCCTACTCGCTCAAACAAACTCCGATGCCCGGTGCATTTAATCATATGATCGGTGCGGTGAAGATTGAAGGCCAATGGGTATTCCTGGATGCAACAGACAATGTTACCCCGTACGGAAGTGTACCCTATTCATTGCAGGGCAAAGATGCGTTTATTGCGCATGATGGTACAGATTATGAGATCGTAACCATACCGGTAAAGAATGCTTCGGGTGGCATTATCCGCGACAGCAGTTATGTGCGCATCGAGAATAATATGCTGACTGGTGTGGTACACTCAGACTTTAAAGGCTATGCTGCCTGGGAAGTGCAGCAACACCTGATGTACATGAGCGAGAAAGATAAAGAAAAAGTCTTTTCGGCCATTACCTCAAGAGGCAATAATAAGTACGCTCAAAAATCATTTGACTATGTGCTGGAAAAAGACAAACAGAAGTCTCTGCACATTAATGCTTCTTTTGAATTGAAGGATTATATCAAAAACGTTGGTGATGATTATTATATCAATATGCACCTGCTCAAGCCTTTTGCAGACGGAAAGATTGAAACCCAGACACGCAAGGCTCCGGTGAATTTCGATTTCAACCAGACACTGCAATACACGGTTGTGCTGGAGATTCCGAAGGGATACAAAGTATCTTACGTGCCCGACAATGAGGAGCACAATTTCAAAGGCCTGGGTGCCTATCGTGTCAGTTACCAGCAAAACGGTACATTGCTGACCCTGAAAAGTGAATTCACCTTCGAGAAACTGATGATTGAAGAAAGTCAGTTTAAGGAATATAATCTTATGATTGCCGCTTTGCAAAAAGCATATAAAGAAACTATAGAACTCAGTAAAATCAAATAAAACAAAAACACATCTGAATATGAGGAAGATACTGCTGCACTGCGCATCTGCATTCCTGTTGTTACCGGCCTTTAGCTATGCTCAGTTATCGTGGACCGAAAAGCCTGCCATGCATGAGGTACCTAAAGAATTTGCACAAGAGTCGCTGATTTTTATGGAAGATGCCAGGGAACTGAATTATAAATTCGACAGTAAAACCAAAGATTTCTTTCTGTACCGGACTATTCACCGCATTGTCAAACTACAGGACGAGAAAGGTTTAGAGGCTTTTAATAAAATGGTGATAGGACCATCGCGCTCTGGAGAGATAGTGGATCTGAAAGCCCGCACGATCAAGGCAAATGGTAAGGTATATGAAATCAAAAAATCAGACACCAAGACTTCTAAGGATGAATATGGCAATACCCAATACCACGTTGCTTTTGAAAATGTTGCGGTAGGTGATGAGATTGAATTTATCTACGAAGAAAAACGCGCCGTTAACTCGTTTGGCTCAGAACTGTTTCAGTTCGGCATACCGACCGTTTCCTCATCGTTTGTCCTGTCCACACCAGATCATATTAAGTTTGACTGCAAAGGCTATAACGGCTTCCCTACCCCAGTTTTAAAGGAAGATGAGCAGGAAAAAACAGCAACATACAAGGCTTCATTCGCAAAGATTGATGCGCTTAAGGATGAAAAATATGCCGATCCTGATCCTAATGCCAAACGGATTGACTATAAAATAAGCTATATCAATGACGGGCAGAGGGCAAACACCTGGGCCGATTTAGCAAAAGGGATCTACACCCAATTGTACACTCCTACCGAGAAGGAGCAGAAGGCCCTGGAAAAATATATCAAATCGCTGAACATCACGGTTGACATGCCTGTAGACCAACGCATTATTAAGTTGGAGAAAGTGATCAAAGAACAGTTCGTCGTTAACGAAGAGCTGACTGATGAGGCTTATGAGCGGCTTGATTATATGATTGAGAAAAAGACGACTACAGAGCGTGGCATCTTTAAATTGTTTGCCAATGCATTTGACCTGCTGCAGGTAAAGCATGAGGCGGGCATTACCGCCAATCGGTTCAAATATGAATTGGATGAGGAAATGGAGCTGTGGAACTACCTGGATATATACATCTTCCATTTTCCGGAAACCAAAAAATTCCTGTTACCTACTGCCACCACTATGCGCTACCCAGCACTGGGTGCGTATGTAGAGGGCAATAAAGCCCTGTTCTGTAAGCGGGTATCTCTGGGTGGTGTTACCTCTTCGGTACAGGTATTCAGAGAGGTGCCCCGCTCCAAAATAGAGGATAACATTACTGCTCTGGTGGCTACCGTTAACTTTAACGAGCAAGACCTCTCTCCGCAGATCAAGATGTCCCATTCCTTTACAGGTGCCTCATCTGTAGGAATGAGGGAAAATGTAACCCTGGTACCTAAAGAGAAAGAAAAAGAACTGGTTAAGGCACTGATGTTTGTTGCGGATGAAGAGAGTGATATATTAAGCTACCAGTTCAACAATAAAGGGCTGGAACACTATACAGACAATAAGCCTGTGGAGATTGTAGCAGAGATCAAGGCCGATAAACTTATCGAAAAAGCAGGCAGTAAATATCTGTTTAAGCTAGGCGATATTATAGGTCCGCAAATGGAAATGTACCGGGAGGAGAAACGTATTCTGCCTATTTCGATCGCATACCCGCATGTACTGAAACGGGAGATCATTGTGCATGTACCACAGGGCTACAAAGTCTCCAATCCCAATGCGGCAGACTTTAAAGTTACCTATGGTCAGCAAAAATATGGCTTCATCTCCTCGCACAGCATGAAAGGCAATGTTCTGACCGTAGTGATTGAAGAATTCTATGCGCAACCGCGTTATGATGCAACTGAGGTAGAGGATTTCCGTAAAGTGATCAATGCTTCTGCAGACTTCAACAAAGTAACACTGGTCCTGGAGAAGATATAGTCTTGATATGTATATTTAGAATAATAGGGTGTACAAAGATGAGCTTTAGTTTTCCTTTTATATCTATTGTTACCTTTTGTCTTGATACAAAAGGTAACGCCAAAAAATCAAGGCTGTATAAATCCATGGCTAAAAATCAATGTGTCGGCCGGTCGCAAACGCAAACTCGCTGCGCTCAGACAGTGGTTTGCGACTTAACCGACCGAGCCACTGATTTTCTTAACACTGGATTTATAATGCCGGTTCCAGCGATCTGTACGGTACAGACATATTATATTGACAGTAATTTAACGGAGTAGATATATTTCATTTGCACAGAAAAGAGGAGATTCCCCGACGCCGCTATGCAAAGCTCGATATACGAACAAAAGTATTCGGTATAGTTATAAACAATAAAGCCCTTCCGATCGGAAGGGCTTTATTGTTTATATTATATCAGGATTAAGCTAAAGTGATGCTATCATCCAGGTATACGTCCTGGATTGCATTCAGCAGCTCAACACCTACTTTCATATCTTTCTGGAATGCTTTACGGCCAGAGATCAGACCCATACCACCGGCACGTTTGTTGATCACCGCAGTAGTTACTGCTTCAGCCAGGTCAGATGCACCTTTAGACTCACCACCGGAGTTGATCAGGCCTGCACGACCCATGTAGCAGTTAGCCACCTGGTAACGAGCCAGATCGATCGGGTGATCTGTAGTCAGTTTGCTGTAAACATCTTTATGAGTTTTACCCACTTTAATTGCGTTGTAACCGCCGTTCAGGGTAGGTAATTTTTGTTTGATGATATCTGCCTGAATGGTAACACCCAGGTGGTTAGCCTGTGCTGTTAAATCCGCAGCAGTGTGGTAATCAACGCCATCTACTTTGAATGCGTTGTTACGCAGGTAGCACCACAGTACTGTAGCCATACCCAGAGAGTGTGCATATTCAAATGCTTTAGCCACTTCTACGATCTGACGATTGCTCTCAGGAGAACCGAAATAGATAGTAGCTCCAACCGCTACAGCACCCATTTCCCATGCGTTTTTGATAGAACCGAACATGATCTGATCAAAGTTATCAGGGTAAGAAAGGAATTCATTGTGGTTGATCTTAACGATAAACGGAATTTTGTGCGCGTACTTACGGGCAACAGAACCCAGTACACCATATGTAGAAGCAACCGCGTTACAACCACCTTCGATAGCCAGTTTCACGATGTTTTCAGAATCAAAATAGATTGGGTTTGGTGCGAAAGATGCACCAGCGCTATGCTCAATACCTTGATCCACAGGCAGGATAGATACATATCCGGTATCTGCCAGACGGCCGTTACCTAAGATAGTTTGCAGGCTGCGTAAAGTCTGTACATTACGGTTAGACGGCATCCAGATATCCTCTACATGTGATGGTGATGGAGCGTGTAACATAGACTTATCAATAGTCTTACACTCGTGATTCAATAATGAATCGGCGTCGGCGCCTAATAACTCAACTATTTTGTTGTTTGCCATAATGATGTTGTATGGTTAAAATTGGTTTTCTAATTTGGCTGCAAAAGTAGTAAAATATGTTAATATTATCAAATAACAAAAATCAGAAGGAAATAATTCCACCCTCATGGCGCACTTTACCATCTGCTACCAATGCACGCAAGGCCTGTATGACCTGCTCGCGGTGAATATGCCTTAGCTGCTGCAGTAAATCACTCAGCGGCAACGGTGCCTCCCGCTTCAGCACTTCAAGCAAGGTATTATTTATAGATGCATTGGTATGCACTTCCTCTGAGCGATGCTTCTGACAATTATCGCATTGCCCGCAATCTGCTACATCTTCCTGTCCGAAATAGACAGACAGCAATCGATTACGGCAGGTCTCTTCATTCTGTATAAAATCAGCCATCTCCTGTACCTGGCGCGACAATGCTGCTTTCATTTTACGGATGGTCGGCTCGTTCAGGTTAAGGTATGGGAACGGAATACGGTTATGCAACCAGAGCATATAACTGCCTACAATTGCCGGTTTATACTCCAGCACACCCAGGTCCTGCAGTTGCCAGAGCCTGTCTTCCAATATGGTTTTATCGATATTCAGTGCTTTGGCCACTTTAAAAATGGGCACTGCTGTTTCGAAATTATAGATACTCCCGTAGTGGCGCAACAGCGTCTCTACTACAGGATATAGCGTTTTATAGTTCTTTTCGAGATAATTTATAGTATCCCTGTCCGTGGTAAACCTTATTGTATACTGGGTTTGCGCATTTTCATTCCACTCCATAAACCCTTCCCGCTCCAGTATCTTTATAGAACTGACGGTGGTGACCATGTCCAGTTTGAAACGGGCTACAAACTCTGTAATATCAAATGCAAATACCTGCTCGTTGCCGGTGTGCAGGTGTATGCCCAGGTAATCGGACAGGTGCTGGTATACCGCCTTTACCTGCGATATAGGCGGGAACTGTATTTCAGGCAGGTCCAGCAGGTAATTGATATCGGTTGTATGATAAAATAATTGCCCTCTTGCGGCCGCTCCGTCACGACCGGCACGACCTACTTCCTGGTAGTATTGTTCTATACTTGTAGGCAGGTCGTAATGCAATACCAGCCTTACATCCGGCTTATCAATTCCCATACCGAAGGCCGTTGTGGCCGTCATGACCGCATCTGTTTTTTCCAGCCATTGATGGTAAGCAAAATCCTTTTCCATCTTGCGCATACCGGCATGGTAATGGTAAGCAGGCAAGGCGGTACGATCCTTTACCATTTGCATACAGTCTACAGTACGCTTACGGGTTTTGCAATACACAATGCTGCTGCCGCCAGCCGTAACCAGCGCTTCGGTAAGCGCAACAGGTTTGTTCTCTGTATAATCGATATGATAGGACAGGTTAGGCCGTATCACAGACTGGGTAAAGGTTTGCGGCTGATGCAGTTTTAATTGCTTACAGATATCTTCCTGCACAGCAGCCGTAGCTGAAGCAGTAATGGCCAGCACAGGTACTTTGGGAAATAGCTCCCTGAACTCTGCTATGTTGCGGTAGGCAGGACGAAAGTCATGGCCCCACTGAGAAATACAGTGTGCCTCATCTACGGCAATAAACTGTACAGGCAACTGTATCATCAATTCTCTGAACGTCTCGCTCTGCAAGCGTTCCGGGGCGACATATACCAGTTTATACCGCCCGTCTGCGACCTCATCCATCAATTGCACCAGCAGTAAGCGATCAAGCCCGGAGTGAATGCTCACTGCAGGAATATTACGCTTATTCAGCGCCTGTACCTGGTCTTCAATCAGGGCAATCAGCGGGCTGACTACTATAGTAATACCCTCCATATTCATTGCAGGTACCTGGTAACAAAGAGACTTGCCTGCGCCGGTAGGCAACATGGCAAATACATCCCTACCCGCTAATACGGACTGGATAATCTCTTCCTGCATGGGACGGAAACCGCTATACCCCCAATACTGCTGTAGCGTTGTCAATACATTCATAATACACTTTTGCGCGCGCCTGGCGCTGCTTTGATCTCAAAATTCGGGGGCCGAATATGCAAAAATATTATTATTTTTACCAATACAACGCATTCTGTATTAAACTTATTCTGCAACACCTCAAAGTTTATATGTTATTAATACGTTAACTGTAAATAATTCCCAAAGTGTCCTGTTTTATAATCGTAACTTAGAAGTGGAAATCAAACAGATGTGCGCCCAATCGGCTATTCCGCAGATCACGCCTCTTTTTTGATCCTCCATAGATTTGACCTGAATTTGACATTGTGAAGCTGTAAACCGAAGCGTTTCCCCCATACTCAAGAGCCTCTGTTGAAGAAGAGCAACATACTCTGGCTATCTTATGTAGCATTAATTAGTGACTTACCACGTGAGCACAACCCAACGAGCTGTACTGATATTTTTCCATTCCCGGAGTATCTATTGTATGAAGAGCCACAATACTTAACTCCTTTCCAAATTTGTTTGATATTGTTATATCCAACCTTAAAAACAATACAAACCGGCAGAACCCATCATGCCGGGCGAGGACCAATTTTCAATACGTAATATAACATCTTAAAAAAAGACACGTTTTGGCATAGCGTATGCTGCCATCTGCTTTGCTCCTGCTTGCAGCAGGTAATGCTTTGTCTAAAACGACCACCTACACACTTATTTAATATGTTGTGGCATGATCTCTTGTGCATTATTTTAACCTATTTCATCTTTTTTAAATGCCAAATCATGAAAAAATTTACAACATGGGCTTCCATCCTGGCTATATGTCTCTGGATGATCGTGCCCCGATACAGCTATGCGCAAACCAGCGCCTGTACATTCGTAAGCCCAGCAGTGGAGCTTAATTATACAAATACAGACATTAACGGTAACTGTGTGGTCAATGTGAACCTGAGTTTTACCATCAACATTAATAACGGTAATAAATACACGGTGCTGCACTTATGGGCAGAAAGCCAATACCCTAATCCAAGCTTCCCCTATGCGGTAAGCAATGCACCGGAATCCAGTACCGGTGGTGGCAACGGTGCCCTGGACAATGCCCTGGCCACTATTATCATTAACCGGAACACAAACCCTGCAACCTTTGTGTCTACCTATGCCATTGACCCGACTATTGATGACAACACACTACCTTGTATCAACCAGGTGAAAGACGGTGCAGACGGCCTTATATTAAATGTAGCTGATGTAGGTAGTGGTAACTATTTTTATCAGATCAAAAACCTGACACTGTTGTATCCAGGAGGATGTAATCAGGCGATTAAATTTAAAGGCGATGCCTGGTCTTCCAATGCAGCTTCTTTAAATGTACAATGTACTATGGTCGGATTTACCTACCTGTCTAATGTCCCTACTATGGATGCGGTACAATTATGTCAGAAAGGAGCTCAACAGGCACAATACCAGTTCACTGTATCTACAGGTCTGCCTGATTATTCTGTAGACTACAGCGTGGATGTGTTTGCAGATGTAGACAGCAGCGGAGACTTTAATCCGTTTATTGACAATGTACTGATACATTCTTACTCAGCAGCCTCTCTACCCGATGTAACTATGACAGACCCCTATTCTGTTCCGTTCACCACATTTAACTGGTCTCCTACGAAAAACAATAATCCTTTGTTCTTTATAGTGGGTAATATTAAAGTGACTAATACCATAACCAATCAATTTACCACATACGGTAATACGATTATTACCACTACTGCACCGGACTGTTCTATTGTATTACCGCTGGACAATGTAGTCATTACCGGTAAACGCGATGGTAACTGGAACAGACTGTTCTGGAAAGTGCCCACTGATGATACCCGCTATGCCATCGAAAAAATGACCGAAGGCAGCACCTGGAAACAGATTGGTATTGAAAAAGTGAAAGAAGGCACCGAAGCAGGAGGATATGAACAATATGCCTATACCGACATGGAACCTCAGACGGCTTTATACCGCGTAAGAGCATTTAACCCGGACGGACAATACGGATATTCAAATGTAATCAAACTGGAACGCAATGCAGCACCTATGGACCTGCATATATTCCCTAACCCGGCCCCATCTACATCTGTTCAGATGGTAGCAGACCTGCCGGAAGGAGAAACTGCCAATATTGCTGTAATAAATCCATTGGGCCAGGTTGTGCGCCAGTTCAATAACGTACATGGTGGTACCATTACGCTGGACGACCTGAGCAGTGGCCTCTATTATATCTTTATGTACAGTGCCAATAAAGAGAAAGTATGTAAAACCCTCGCCGTTAAGTAAACCGAAAATACAACACCTAAAGAAAAAGAAAATCACATAAAAACAGATAATATATATAATACATTCTCTTACTTTGACATTGGGCTAGTGCTCACAATTAATGACCCGGACAAATTATTTTCTGTCCGGGTCATTAATTATCATTATATTTACGGCCGTGCAAAATTGGAAATATCGCAAAAAAAATCATAACTTTGCACACAATTTTTTAGCGTAATCGCGTAGATCAATCAATGAGTAATAAGTATCCGGAATATAAGCAGCTTAACATGCCTGCCATCGAGCAGGATCAGCACCAGAAGTGGGACGCAGGTCATTTTTTTCAAAAAAGTATGGATCTCAGAGCAGGAAGCCCTGCCTTTGTTTTTTATGAAGGGCCTCCGAGCGCTAATGGTATGCCGGGTATTCACCACGTCATTTCCCGCACACTGAAAGATCTGGTTTGTCGTTACAAAACCATGCAGGGATTCCAGGTAAAGCGTAAAGCTGGCTGGGATACACACGGTTTGCCCGTAGAACTGGGTGTGGAGAAGATGCTGGGTATTACAAAAGAAGATATTGGTAAAAAAATCTCTGTAGCAGACTATAACGCAGCCTGCCGCCGGGAGGTTATGAAATTTAAAGATAAGTGGGACGAGATTACCACTAAAATGGGTTACTGGGTAGACTTATCCGACCCTTATATCACTTTTGACAATAATTACATTGAGAGCCTTTGGTGGTGTCTGGGAGAATTATACAAGAAAGGATTGCTGTACAAAAGTGTGAGCATCCAGCCTTATTCTCCAGCAGCGGGTACGGGTTTAAGTTCGCATGAACTGAACCAGCCAGGTACTTACAAAGATGTAAAAGATACCAGTGCTACCGTGATGTTCCGTCTGACCGGAGAAGCCAGAACCAAACTGGGACTGAATGCTGCAGACGAGCAGGTATATTTCATGGCATGGACTACTACCCCATGGACCTTACCGTCCAATGCGGGTCTTACAGTAGGACCAAACATTGACTATGTACTGGTAAAAACCCTGAATCCTTATACCCATGCGGAGCAAAAGGTAATCCTGGCGCAGCCGCTGGTGGCTAAATATTTTAAAGCGGAAGGTGAAAACCAACCGTTAAGCGATTGGGACAGCAGTTCTAAAATCCTGCCCTGGACGATTGAAAAATCTTTCAAAGGTAAAGACCTGGAAGGGTTGCGCTATGAGCAGTTACTGCCATTCGAAAGCAATAAGCCTGAACTGAGCGGTGGTGACCCGTTCCGCGTGATCCTGGGCGATTTCGTAACGACTGAAGATGGTACCGGTATCGTACATACCGCTCCTGCATTCGGTGCGGATGACTATAAAGTAGGTCAGAAAAACAATATCGGTATCTATAACCTGGTAGACCGCGAAGGTAAATTCGTGGAAGGCACCGGGGAATATGCAGGCCGTTTTGTCAAAAATTATAAAGACGATCCTGATTATGAGGATGTAAATGTTGATATTTCTGTATTCCTCAAACAACATGGCCAGGCCTTTAAAGTAGAGAAATACGAGCATAGTTACCCGCACTGCTGGAGAACTGATAAGCCGATTATTTATTATCCTTTGGATGCGTGGTTCATCAGAACTACAGCGCTGAAAGATCAGATGGTAGCCCTGAACAAAACCATTAACTGGAAGCCTAAGGCTACCGGTGAAGGCCGTTTCGGCAACTGGCTGGAGAATATGGTAGACTGGAACCTGAGTCGCAGCCGCTACTGGGGTACACCGCTGCCGATCTGGACAGGTACTGATGGTGCGCAGAAATGTATCAGCTCTGTAGCAGAACTGGAAGCTGAGATCCGCAAGGCACAGGCTGCCGGTTACAGTAAAGACATTGTACTGCCGCTGGCTGACCTGCACAAACCGGTTGTAGATGATATCGTGCTGATTGATGATAATAATGAGCCGATGTACCGTGAGCCGGACCTGATCGACGTTTGGTTCGATTCGGGTGCGATGCCTTATGCTCAATGGCACTTCCCGTTTGAAAATAAAGAAATCTTTGCCCGTAACTACCCTGCCGACTTTATCGCGGAAGGTGTAGATCAGACCCGTGGCTGGTTCTATACCCTGCATGCACTGGGTGCATTACTGAAAGACAGTGTGCATGAAGAACTGCGCAAGGCAGGCATAGAGGTAACAGAAGATAAATATCCTGGTGTTGCTTATAAAACAGTTATTGCCAACGGTCTGGTTCTGGACAAGGATGGTAATAAAATGAGCAAGCGCCTGGGCAATGTAGTAGATCCGTTTGAGACAATTGAGAAATACAGTGCCGATGCTACACGCTGGTACCTGATTACCAATGCTTCTCCATGGGATAGCTTAAAATTTGACATTAAAGGTATTGAAGAAATTCAGCGTAAATTCTTCGGTACATTATATAATACCTATCAGTTCTTCGCATTATATGCCAATGTAGACGGCTTTGCTTTTAAAGAAGCCTACATTCCGGTAGCGGAACGTCCTGAGATCGACAGATGGATCTTATCCTCTCTGAATACCATGATTGCATCGGTAACCAAATCGATGAATGAGTATGAGCCTACTCAGGCCGGCAGAGCGATCGAGAACTTTGTAGACGAGCAACTGAGTAACTGGTATGTACGTTTATGCCGCCGCCGTTTCTGGAAAGGTGAGTATGAAGTGGATAAGATCAGCGCATACCAGACCTTATTTGAGTGCCTGGAAAAACTGAGCTTACTGATTGCACCTATCTCTCCGTTCTTTGCAGACTGGCTGTTCCAGAATCTGAACAGCGTGAGCAACAGATTCACTGAAGAGTCGGTACACCACGCCCTGTTCCCGGTTTCTGATGTATCGGTAATCGATACTGACCTGGAAGAGCGTATGCAGCAAGCGCAGGATATCTGCTCCCTGGTATTATCCATCCGTAAGAAAGTAAACATTAAGGTGCGCCAGCCATTACAGAAAATTCTGGTACCAGCATTCAACCAGCATGACAAAGATCAGCTGAACCTGGTGAAGGACCTGATCCTTTCCGAGGTGAATGTAAAGGAACTGGAATTCCTGACGGATGACGGATTTATAAAAAAACGCATCAAACCTAATTTCAAAACCCTGGGTAAGAAAGTAGGTGCGAAAATGAAAGCGGTTGCCGCTTATATCAATGATCTGAGTACCGATCAGATTGCAGCATTAGAGCACCACAAGCATATAGCAGTAAACATAGAGGGTACTGAAGTGATTGTGGATATAGAAGATGTTGAGATCATTGCAGAAGATATTCCTGGCTGGTCTGTTGCAAATAAAGAAAATATTACCGTAGCTTTGGATATTTCTCTGAACAATGAGTTAACTGAAGAAGGTAACGCGCGTGAGATTGTCAACCGCATTCAGAAGATCAGAAAAGAAAGGGATTTTGCCCTGACTGATAGAATATTAGTACAAATTGAAGAAAACGAGGCTATTAATAGCGCCGTTAAAAATAATATAGCGTATATTTCGGAAGAAATACTTGCAGACAAAATTGAGTTAGTCAACAACATTGAGGATGGCATCAGCATTGAGGTCAACGATTTACTGCTAGCCGTTTCTATTACTAAAAATTCGTAATTATGGCCACCAAGAAAACAGCTCCCAAAAAACCAGTAAAGGCGGCGCCTGCGAAAAAAGCTGCTGCCTCACCGAAGAAAACTGTGGCTACGAAAAAGGCAGCAACACCTAAGAAAGCAGCCGCACCAGCGAAGAAAGCCGTTGCTCCTAAAAAGGCGGCACCAGCGAAAAAAACTGTTCCTGTGAAAAAAGCAGTAGCCGCTCCTAAGAAAGCCGCACCAGCGAAAAAAGCCGCGCCGGCTCCTAAGAAAGCAGCTCCGGCTAAAAAAGCAGTAGCCCCTAAAAAAGCGGTTCCTGCTTCAAAAGCAGCTCCGGCGAAAAAAGCGGCGGCTCCTAAAAAAGCTGCTCCTGTAGCAAAAGCTGCAGAAGCGCCTAAAAAGGCTGCTCCTGTAAAAAAAGTGGCTGAAGCCCCTAAAAAAGCAGCTCCGGCAAAAGTTGTCGCGGCGCCTAAAAAGGCTGTACCCGCTCCAAAAGCACCGGTAGCACCAGCGCCTAAAAAAGTAACTCCTGCACCAGTGGCCAAATCGGCTCCTGTCGCTGAAGATAGACAATCAAGCAAATCAAGTGCTGCTGCAGAACCTGCTTCGAGAAAAGCAGAGAGCAAACAGCCCGCACCAATTATTGCACATCGTAAAAAGGAAAAACCATCCGCAAAAATTACCGCTCCGAGCACGACCATGAAAGAATATAATCCACACACAAGATCTTTATTAGACATGCCAGAACAAAGCACAGGTCCAGTATATCGTTACAGTGACGAGGAATTAAATGAATTCAAAGAACTGATTTTAAAACGTTTAGATACAGCAAGAGAAAACTTCGCTTACTATCAGAACCTGATTACCCGTAAGGATGAAGCTGGTGATGATGCAGACAACAAGCTGAACAGCATGGAAGATGGCAGCGGAGCGATGGAGAAAGAGCAATTGTCTCTGATGGCAGCACGCCAGATCCAGTTCATCAACAACCTGGAGAAAGCACTGGTGCGTATCGAAAACAAAACATACGGTATCTGCCGTGAAACAGGTAAGCTGATCGATAAAGCTCGTCTGAGAGCGGTTCCACACGCTACCTTAAGTATTGAAGCTAAAAATTCAATGAAAAAATAGACTTTTACATTACTTATAATAAAAGCCTGTCTGTGACAGGCTTTTATTATATACCTCCCTTGCACATATTCTGATTCATGAAGAAGAAGCATATTTATACCTTTTTACAGATTATTATATTTATAGGACTGGGCCTTGGCCTGATCTACTGGCGCTACACCGAGATGAGCAAAGAGAACAAAGACGCCATGCTCTCCTCTTTACAAAACATTCAGTGGTGGGTATTGATCCCTATTTTCTTTGTCGGCTTTCTGTCCCATTATTTCCGTGCGCTGAGGTGGAAGATCCTCTTGCGTACGGTAGATATTAATCCTAGCACTGCCAACACCACCTTTGCGGTACTGATCGGCTATATGGCCAATACTGTAGTGCCCCGTCTGGGAGAGGTAGCCAAATGTACCATTCTGGCCAAATATGAAAAGACCGCTCCGGAAAAGGCAATCGGCACTATTATCGGTGAGCGCGCCTTCGACCTGGTTTCCCTGGTGATTGTAATGCTGCTGACCCTGGTTATGGAGCGTGCCATTGCGGCACAGCTGATAGACAAATACCTGGGAAATTTGCTTTACGGTAATGGTGTCGGATGGAACCAGATTATGATTATTGCGGGCATCCTGATTATTAGTGCTATACTGCTGCGCTACCTGTTTAAACGCATTAAAGGATCTAAGCTGGGCCAGTTATTCAAAAATCTGGGCGAGGGTATTACATCGGTATGGAGACTGAAAGAAAGGGGCAAATTCCTGCTGTATACTGTCCTTATCTGGCTGATGTATACATTGATGGTCTATATTGGTTACCATGCACTGGAGGCTACTACAGGGCTTAATATGACCTCTGCCCTGGCTATTATTGCCTTTGGCAGTATTGGCATGATTGTTACTCCCGGAGGGATTGGCACCTACCCGCTCATTGTCTCTGCTGTGTTATTACTTTTTGGTATCAATGAAGGTGTGGGACAGGCTTTCGGATGGATTTGCTGGTCTGTGCAAACTGTATTAGTTTTGGTGCTGGGATTACTTTCCCTCATTCTTTTACCTGTTGTCAATAAGCATAAAAAAGATGGACAAACTAGCACTCATACGGCATAAAATAGTAGACAAGACTACCCTTAAACGCATATGCTCCGGCTGGCGGGTAAACAGTCATAAGATTGTATTTACCAATGGTTGTTTTGACATTATACACCAGGGTCATATTGCCAGCATATGCCAGTCGGCCTCCCTGGGCAATAAGCTGGTTATAGGTGTTAACTCCGATGCTTCAGTAAAGCGTCTGAAAGGAGAGCAGCGGCCGATTAACGATGCCTACAGCAGGGCTATGGTACTGGCCGCTATGGAATTTGTAGATGCTGTATGTATTTTCGAGGAAGATACTCCGCTGGAGCTGATCAAGGCAGTAAGACCTGATGTACTGGCTAAGGGCGGCGATTATACGCCGGAAACGGTAGTGGGCAATGATTATGTTACTTCTATCGGCGGAGAGACAATTATCCTTCCTATAGTTCCGGATTTCTCCACAACGATTATTATCTCCAGGAGTAAGGGGGAATAAGCACCATAATAAATTATAGCATACTTAAGGCAGTTTCGGAATCATTTCATTCCTTAGCTGCCTTAACTCATTTTACGGCGGTACAGTACATAAGCCAGTACGGCAAAAATGACATTAGGAATCCATACGGCAATTGCAGGATGCAAGCCGCTATTGGTGGCAAAGGTTGAGGTCAGTTGCATCATGAGGATATACAGGGCACTGATGCTGATACCGAGCGCAAGGTGCGCCCCGCTCCCACCCCGTACCTTACGGGAAGCAATACAGGCTGCAATGATGACCAGGATAAACCCGGCAAATGGTTGTGCCGTACGCTTGTATAATTCAATTTCAAAATCAGACACATTCTCGGTACCACGTGCTTTCTCGCGGTTGATGTAGCCCAGCAGCTGCGGCGTAGTCATTTCCATTTTCACATTACGATCAATGGACAAGTCATCAGGGGTAAAAGCATACTTCTTCTTTAGCTCTGGTATGCGGGTAAGGGTCTCTTTTACACCTTCATTCTTCAGGATGACCACATTACGCAGGGTCCACTCTTTGGTAGAATCGGTATAGGAAATACGATCAGCAGTCAGCTTCTCTTTCAGGATAATGCCATCCATCGTCTCTACGGTAAACTGTGTACCGGTCTGAGAATCGTAGGTGAAGTTCTCTACATAAATGTAGGTATCATTGGCAATCTTGAGGTGTACATGGCCCTCTGTAGACAGCTTTTTATCAAAGAAGTATTTTCTCAGAAAATCATTCATCACCACATTGGAACGGGGAATGAGGAAGTGATTGGTAACCAGTGCAAGCCCTCCGAGTAATATACCCCCGGCGACATAGGCCCTCAGGAAACGCTTAAAGGAAGAGCCTGTAGCCAGTATCGCAATGATCTCTGTACGGCTGGCCATCTTCGAAGTAAAGAAGATGGTGGGCAGGAAGGCAAACAGCGGGAAGAGGATGGTAATAAAGCTGGGTGCTGATACCAGGAAGTAGATAAACAGCTCTCCGGTCGGCGCCTTTTTGGTTACAAAATCTTCAATCTTCTGACTGTAGTCAATTACACATATGATGACCGCCATCATAAGGATAAAGAAGAAAAATGTCGATAAGAATTTTCCTAAAATATACCGGTCGATCTTGGTCAAAAATCTCATATGAATCTATAAATGGCGTTACAATCTTGTTTTTACAATATCTAATGCGGTACGCTTCCACGAAGCAAAGGTACCAGCCAGTATATGCTGACGTGCTTCTTTTACCAGATGCAGGTAGAACGACAGGTTTTGCAGACTAGCCAGCTGCAACGCCAAGATCTCCTTGGCCTGAAACAAGTGTCTCAGGTATGCTCTTGTATAGAAATTACTGAAACGGTTTTCTATACCCGCATCTATCGGGCTAAAGTCTTTTTCCCATTTCTTATTCTTGATATTCACCACACCCTGTGAGGTAAACAGCATACCGTTACGGCCATTACGGGTCGGCATTACGCAGTCAAACATATCTACTCCCAAACCGATATTCTCGATAATATTCCATGGTGTACCTACTCCCATTAAATAACGGGGTTTGTCTTTTGGTAGTATACCGCATACAAGTTCGGCCATTTCATACATATCCTGCTCCGGCTCCCCTACCGACAGGCCACCGATGGCATTACCATCTGCACCTTTGGAGGCGATATACTCCGCTGATATTTTGCGCAGGTCTCTGTAGGTACTACCCTGTACAATGGGGAAAAGCGACTGGTTATAACCATATTTAGGTTCAGTCTCGCCCATGCGTTGCACACAGCGGTCGAGCCAGCGGTGTGTCATCTCCATAGATTTGCGGGCATACTCATAATCACATGGATAAGGAGTACACTCATCAAAGGCCATGATGATATCGGCACCGATACTGCGTTGTATATCCATTACTCTTTCCGGGGAGAACAGGTGTCGGGAACCGTCGATATGCGACTGGAACATGGCTCCTTCTTCTTTCAGCTTACGGTTGCCCGAAAGGGAAAATACCTGGTAGCCGCCACTATCTGTAAGAATCGGTTTGTCCCAGCCGTTGAATTTATGCAGACCGCCTGCTGCCTCGATAATGTCCGTGCCTGGTCTCAGGTACAGGTGATAAGTATTACCCAGGATAATCTCGGCCTTAATATCATTCAGCAGCTGATCCTGCATTACCGCCTTTACACTGCCGGCTGTACCTACAGGCATAAAGATCGGCGTTTCGATCACACCATGATCGGTATGCAACAGGCCCGCACGGGCACCTGTATCGGGACAAACGGCTTGTAATTCAAACTTCATATTACAGATAAAAAAAGAATGGTATATCAATAAATATAGTGAGCCGCTGTTGCGGACTCACTATAGTATATAATGTTAATCGTATTAATTGTGTACAAACTCGCCCAGGTAGCGCTCAGCATCCAGTGCAGCCATACAGCCGCTACCGGCAGCAGTTACTGCCTGACGGTACATTTTATCCTGTACATCTCCACAGGCAAATACACCCTGGATATTGGTTTTGGAAGTACCCGGAGTGGTCATGATATAGCCCTGATCGTCCATATCGATCACACCTGCAAACAGATCACTGTTTGGCTGGTGGCCAATCGCAACGAAGAAGGCACTCAGAGGGATCTCAGTTTTTTCGTTGGTTTTATTGTTCAGCACGCGTACGGCTTCTACTTTCTTCTCACCCAGGATCTCGTCCGTTTCTGTATTCCAGTATACCTCGATATTACTTGTTTTCAGTACACGGTCCTGCATTACTTTAGATGCACGCATTTCTTCTTTACGGATGAACATGTGTACTTTGCTACAGATCTTAGACAGGTACAGCGCCTCTTCACAAGCAGTATCACCGGCACCTACGATCGCTACTTCTTTGTCTTTAAAGAAGAAACCGTCACATACGGCACAAGCTGATACACCATAACCATTCAGGCGTTGCTCGCTCTCCAGGCCCAGCCATTTGGCAGAAGCACCGGTAGCGATAATGATGCTGTTTGCCTCGATCCAGGAAGACTCATCTACCTCTACACGGAACGGACGCACACTCAGGTCTACTTTAGAGATCATACCCCAACGCAGATCGGCACCCATACGACGCGCCTGATTTTCAAAATCCTTCATCATCTGAGGACCCATAATCCCTTCAGGATAACCCGGATAGTTTTCTACATCTGTAGTAATCGTCAGCTGTCCGCCTGGTTGCAGACCACTGTATAATACAGGTTTCAGGTTGGCACGGGATGCGTAAATAGCGGCAGTATAACCTGCAGGTCCGGAACCGATGATTAAACAGTCGATCAGTTCTGTAGTATTTTCAGTAGACATATTTTATTATTTAAACTTGGCGAAGTTAATTTTTTTAGGGCAAAACAAAAAATACCTGGGTATAGGAAAATATTAGCCTGGTGTGGATAAAATCTATACGTTAAAGAAGTCAAAAGGAAGAAAAGTAAAAAGTAAAAAGATAAACACGATCACGAAGGAACTTTAAAACGAGTACATCATGCGCGTATAATAGTTCTAGATTGGTAAAGAAGTATACTATAACCTCAATTTACTTTTTGAATTTAAGTTCCTAAGGTTTACACAATTAACAAGACTTAAGTATTACAAAGAACTGATAATCCGCATTTTGTACCTAAATTTATACCACATTTCGTTTATGCATTCCTGTATTCCGAAATGGTTCCCCACCCAGATTTGCTTACGCCGGCATCGTGCCGGTAAGAACGGTAACACCGTTGCATCATACCAGAAGAAAGATTAAGGATTAATATTTAATTTAAAACCAATAAAATTTCATCTTATGAGTACAGAGCATCTGAATAACGAAGAAGCGATCAGCAAATTAAAGGAAATGGCTACCAAGATTGATATTGGTATGCTATGTACCCACACTAAAGACAGCAAGCATGTACATGCTGTGCCCATGAGCACACAGGAGGTCGATGACCAGGGTAATATCTGGTTCCTGTTTTCTTCTGAAAGCGAAACTTTCCGCCACCTGCAAGAGGACTCTTCCATCTGCCTGCTGTATTCCGATCCGGGCAATTACAGTTTCCTCAGCATCCATGCCGATACCGAGGTGAGCCAGGACCAGGGCCGTATTGACAAATACTGGAATAAGATGATCGAGGGCTGGTTTGAAAAAGGAAAGGAAGACCCGCGTATACGCGTCATGAAAGTAAAACCCCACGAAGCGCACTACTGGGACACGAAATCCAACAAAATGATCACCTTTATGAAGGTGGCCGTCAGCGGTATTACCGGTCAGAAAATGGATGTGGGCCGCTCCGGCGATCTGAATATTTAACCGTAAACACTAACCTCAAAACGCTACAATTATGTCTAAACACATTGCAATATTAGCCACACACGGCTTTGAAGAAAGTGAATTAAAATCGCCCAAAGAGCACCTGGAGCAACAGGGCTGGACAGTTGATATCGTAAGCCCGCAAAAAGGCACGATAAAAGCCTGGGCCAAAAAGGACTGGGGTCCTGAATACCGGGTAGATAAAACCCTGAACAGTGCCTCGGCCAAAGATTACGATGCACTGGTATTGCCTGGCGGCGTGATCAATCCAGATCAGCTGCGTACCAACCAGGAAGCAATTGCATTTATACAGGATTTCTTTCAGCAGCAAAAGCCTGTCGGCGCCATCTGTCATGGCCCACAGCTGCTGATCAATGCTGAGGTAGTGCAGGGCCGCCAGATGACTTCTGTCCAGAACATCAGCAAAGACCTGATCAATGCCGGTGCCCAATGGACAGACAATGAAGTGGTCGTAGACTCCGGACTCGTGACCAGCCGTACACCCGCAGACTTACCAGCCTTTAATGCCAAACTGGTCGAAGAGATCAATGAAGGCAAGCATGAAGCCCAACATCCGTAAACGGAATTATATACAAATTAAAAAGCCATCTGTAGGTACAGATGGCTTTTTAATTGATGTTCAACAATATACATTACTTACGTTTACCGGTTTCGATACCGATATACTCAAAGTAGTTGCCCTTGAGCTGGTATAAAAGATTCCTATAGGTTACGTTATCTTTAGTAACCAGTGGAATGTACAGTAGTTTATACCTGTAATCGTAGGTGATCAGATCAGTTGTCCATTTACGTGTTTCATCCAGACTGGAGACATTAAAATATATATCTATAACTTTAAGCTTTTGTGTTTTTGCTCTAAATATTTTATCCGTATCAATCAGTTTATTACCTGCAATCCGGTGTGCCATTACCATTTGGCCTCTATGCATTGTCGAAAGAATCATGTTCTCCACAGACAGGTAATAGCGGTATTTACCTATATCTACCATATAGATCTGTGATGAGAAACTACCCGGATCACCTTCACCGTATTGCGGCATACGATAGTATATTTGTCCGCCATCTTTCCATTGGTAAATACTTTGAAAAAAGTGCATGCTCCCACCCGTCCAGGTATCCCAGCTATAGATCCTGAAATTACCATCCGGAGAGGTTGCGATATGCACTCCGCTTTTTTGCAGCTTGGTAAAAGTATAACTCAGTGTAGCAGGATTATCACGAATGAAATCATTCATTTGCCGGGCAAACATTTCTGCTTTATTATCGGAATTTGCACTATATCTGTTACCATCTATTTTACTATATAAAGCAGCCAGCTGCTTTTCTTTTGTCACCATATTGGTTTTCTGAGACCAGACATGCGTATGCAATAAACAACAAAGCAAAAAAATGTAAGAATTCTTCATCAGGGATTCGTTATGAGCAATTGATTAACTACGCAGCCCTAAATTTCGCATAAGATAATCATAATACCAAGCAAAAAGATTTCTCTTAACAGTATTGCCCTTTTACTTAATTCTGCTAAAATATATAATTCTCTTCCAGATAGGACACTAAATTGAATGTGCTCATGATCAAAACACGCAGGGGTACAAAATGAAAGTGTCGTGCAGCTGACTTGATGAAAACAAAGACAGCTTTTATTTTATAGCAGTTCCCGTTCTTTCATGGCTTCATAGATCAGGCTCAGGCAACTATTCCCTTCCGGGCGATTGTCCCAATACATACTATGTGCTTTAATGCTCTGTAGGGTAAAGAAGTCTATGATATTGTGTTTATTATATAATACTACCTCATAATTCAGATTATGTGGCCGGGCCGAATGCTTAAGTATACCAAATTCGGCATCGCCTATCTGGGCATTGTACCGGAAATTGGTCGCAAAAGCATCTGATATAGAATATACATTAATCCATTGTATTGAACTATCCATATCCGTAACACGGTTCACGCAGAACTGCGGGTAATAAGATTTGACAAACTCAAACGGAGAACCTATCGTAATCAGTGCCTTACAAAAGGTACGTACATTTCGGCTTGGCTTACCACTTAACGGATACAAATAATCTATAGCCAGTATACTGCCAAAGCTATATGCATGAAAGTGGATGGTACAGTCTTCTTCATTTTCTGTAACATATTCAACGAGTTGCTCAAGGTTACCTAATATTAATTGACGCTGGGCACCATACTGCATGTAATCATTCACGCAAAGAAATTCTATAGCCAGATTGGTGAGCAGCACATTGGCATTGGGTACAATAAGCAGCAATGGTGCCGTAATGAGCACCACCAGTTGAGTAGCTTCTTTAAATCCTTGTTTAGATATTACCGGGATATCTTTAGTACCTATAAGTTCTTTAAAGCCATTCAACAGGTTAGTAACGGCTGGTTGCTCAAACATAAGACCTATGGAGCTGATGCTAGCCGGCACCATGAGTAAAACTGCACTAGAAATGATCATGAAAATGAGGAAGATATAAAGAGTCTGCAAAGGGCGGTTATACCCGTTAGAGACAAATAGCCGTTTCAGGATTAACGGAAACTTACTGATCATCAGCAGGAAGAGACGGAAGTTCTTAACGATTAAAGAGCTGCTGTTGAATTTTACCGTAAGCATTTCATGATAGTCAAATTCATATATTTTGTATATCATTTTTTCTTCCGGCTGTGTCTGCCAGATACTGATCACCGTACAATCGCGATCCTGCATATAGCGTTCCTTACCTTTACGGATCTCATACACCTCCTTATGTGTATCAAAGCAAAGTTCATTCTTCAGTCGTTCGACATACTTCTCCACCGTTTCGTTTACCACCGACTGGCCCAAGCCTGAAATGTAGATGCCGACTTTCATATTGTATATATTTTACATTCAATTTAAGCACGAAAATACATGTACAATGGAGAGAAAAACAAGCAAACTGACTGAACAAATAACGTATTGATACAAAAAGAGTGTTTCGCCCGGTTTTAAACTGTGCAAAACACCCTTTTATTGTCCCATAAAGACTTTTCCTTTGTTGCCGCACCGTAAGGTTGATATACTTCTTCCCTGGCAATCGGTCATTCATTTCATTGAGCAGATGGTAATAAGGCAAGCTATGATCCTGCAATGATTGTTGTAACAGCAATTCTATTAGCTTCTGATCTGATTTATGGCTGATTATATGTCTTTGAGTATCCATAAGACCCTGGTACATCTTTTTCCAAAAACATGTTTAGCAACACCTTATGCTGGTTTTCAAAATCTTTCTCCAGTTTCAGATTGATGCGCTTCCTATATAAAACAGTTAGCTGCTCTCTTTGCAACAAGGCATCACGACCCATGGTATCAATATAGATATCGGCATTGAGCTGATCTACAGCAATCTTTGCCCCATGATGTTCTGGTAATAATGCTAATTGTTTCAGTACCGTATGAGGACTCCCAGCATAGGAACCTATACGTACCATAGAATCTGCAGACTCTTCCCATACACTCCGTAGCAGGAAACTAACTGGTACACCTCCATGACCTGCAACGATATCCATCCGGGTATATGCATCTTCTACATTACCCGAACTAAGATACACAGCAAAGCCTTGCTGGTTTTGCACGTCTGTCTGTTCTTTATATTTTGAAGTCTTATACGAATAACGGCAGCGATACCAATCATGACCAGTATCTCCCGCCCCTCCATAATACAATTCAAGCATCCGGATGATAAAGCGCTTGCCATTCACTACCAGGGTACAACCCAAAATCTTTTCTCCTAAAGCTATAGCCGCTTGCAGTGAAGCAGTTACATTTTCACCCTCCTGCACAATACCGTTTTCATCTATATGATTTTTTATATGATCGAAATACTGCTGCATAAATTTATTATTAATTAGTTAGTAAGTTTTACTTAACGAATCCTATTCCCCCCAAATGTGCCACATTATCCATTCTGTACTATCTGCGCTGAGGATAAAAAAACCATTTTCATAAGTTTCACTTTGATCACCAGGCTCAACCAATAGCCAGTCTGTCTGAAATACTAGCATGCGGTTACCAGCTGACTGCATTTGCAAAGGTATTCGCTCCTTTAGCTGAAGATATGTATAACACTGCTGATTTGTCTCTAACGGAAAACTATATTGCCGGGAGTATTTCCAGCCATTCTTTGCTGCGTAAGTAATTATTTCTGGTACAGATACATGATCACCATGCTTGCCTTTCCATTGTATCTGCCGGTGTCCACCCCATGGGCCCTGATCATTATTATGTATTGTGATCTCCTGCTCATGAAATCCACTCCAGAAACCTGAAGGGCCAGCCGATTTGCAAGCGTACAGCTCAAAGAAAAGTGCTATGCATAACACCCATCTGATATATCCCCGAAACATCATAAGCACAAAAATAAGAAATGAAGGAAAATACATAAGCGATAAGAATCATATACTTTCATAAACGTTGTTGCGCACGGCTATGCCGTGCGCAACAACACAGTACACAAAAGAATCACTTCCTCAATAATATTATTTCGGAAAAGCCGGATCGGCCTTCACTTCCTCAATCTGCAAAGTATGCCGGGCAGTATGTGCTGCCAGGAAGAGGAAATTCTGATACCCATCTGCCTTACCGGTAGGATAATCACTGATATGATTACGCAGATTGTCCAGGCTGGTACTCTGTATATATCCCATTATGGCTTGCCTTGTGGTCATAAAAGCAGAAAGGGCCTCGGCTGTGCTGGCATAGTTGCCCGCAGGCTGCAGCTCTTTCGGGGCCTTATACTTAGTCGAACGGTCGGTAATCATCTTGATAATATCTGCATCTGTTCCTTGTATTTCTGCCTTCCGCTCAGGTTGTGCAGGTTTGTCCATATCTTTCTTAATATCTGCAAACATCTTCTTCTCTGTGGCAATAATATGCTCCAGACATTGTGCCACAGACCATTTTCCACCACCAGGGCTGAAACTCATCTGTGCCGCACTCAGACCAGACACCGCTTTCTCCAGGTTTGCAGCCGTCTGTCTATAATAGTTTTCCAGAAAAGCTTTGCTGCCATCGGCTGTGGTAGCCTGTGCTTCCAGGACTGTTTTTAACTTAGTCAACCCGGTTTCCAGATCATTGCCAATCATCTCTTCCATATTCATAAACAGCATCATGAGGTTCATAGGATAGTTCATATGTCCGCTAAAGGCCCAGGTAACCTTAGTCTGCCCTTCCCCGGCATCCGCTACAGTCATATAGGCCGGTTCAGTCGCTTCAAAAGGTTTATAAAAGCGCAGCTCATAATCGATACGCTCCCCTTCGGTGATTTTTTTAATCTCCTGCTCGCCGGTACCTACATCTTTATGATTACTTTCCCAACGGGAGACAAAACCTACGGTGCCGTCTGTACCGCGATAAGACTTCTTCATCGCCGGATCCATACTGGCCCACTTACTATAGTTTTCCTGGTTTTTGAGGTATCGTATATAATCAAATACGGCCGCTCTGGGTTTCTTAATCACGACTTCCCGTGATACCGCGTAATCTTTCTTTACAAATAAAGCCACCACCAGGGGTATGGCAATGATAATCAGTAGTGCAATCAGCACCTTGCGAAGTGTTTTCATAATTTGTGATTTTATGTTGATAAATGAAATGCCGGGATGAATAGCTAGTATACTACTATAACACGTTCCTGAAATCACACACTAACACATAGTAAATATACACATTTGAACTGAAATAAAGGCGTGATATATAAAAAAGGAGCGCGCCGGCTATGCCGGCGCGCTCCTTTTTTATATATCTGAATTGATTACTCTTCTTCGTCAAATTCCAGAACCTCTCTGTTAGCCAGTAACAGTTCGTACTCTTCTTTAGAACCAACTACCATCTCATTCAGTTCACGCATACCAGTACCTGCAGGAATCAGACCACCTGTAATTACGTTCTCTTTCAGACCTGTCAGATCATCGGCTTTACCGTTGATCGCAGCAGTAGACAATACTTTAGTTGTCTCCTGGAAGGAAGCTGCAGAGATCCAGCTTGGTACACCCAGCGACGCTTTGGTGATACCTTGCAGCAGTGGAGAAGATGTAGCCGGTACCGCATCGCGGAATTCTACAAGTTTCTTATCTGCTCTGCGCATCATACTGTTCTCTTCACGGATCTCACGCAGTGTAGTGATCTGACCAGCGCTGAATTTCTCAGAATCACCGGCATCAACAACTACTTTCTTATCAAAGATCCAGTCATTTTCATCCAGAATATCATTCTTATCTACAGTATCATCTTCCAGGAAGCGGGTATCTCCAGGATCCTGAACAGATACTTTACGCATCATCTGGCGTACAATTACCTCGATGTGTTTATCATTGATTTTTACCCCTTGTAAACGGTAAACCTCTTGAATTTCATTTACCAGGTATTCCTGTACCGCATTAGGTCCTTTGATCGCCAGGATATCGCTAGGAGTGATGGCACCATCAGACAGCGGATTACCCGCTTTGATGAAGTCACCATCCTGAACAGTGATCTGACGTGTCAGCGGCACCAGGTATTTTTTAACCATACCCTCACGGCTTTCAACGATGATCTCACGGTTACCACGCTTGATGTTACCGAAGCTTACTACACCATCAATCTCTGCTACTACAGAAGGGTTAGACGGGTTACGTGCTTCGAACAACTCGGTAACACGAGGAAGACCCCCGGTGATATCTTTGGAACGACCCATTACACGTGGTATCTTCACAATTACCTGACCGCTCTTCACTCTGTCACCCATATTGATACCAATGTGTGAGCCAACTGGTAAGTTGTATGTTTTCACTTCTTTACCATTGATCAGGATAGAAGGAATTTTGTTTTTATCTTTTGTCTCGATAACCACTTTCTCACGGTGACCTGTTTGCTCATCCGCTTCTTCACGGAAAGTGATACCTTCAATTACGTTCTCGAAATCTACTGTACCGTCGATCTCAGAGATGATAACGGCATTGAACGGATCCCATGAACAGATAATATCACCTTTCTTGATTTTCTGACCGTTTTTCACTTTCAGAATAGAACCGTAAGGAATGTTATGTGTGTTCATCAGGCGATCTTCTTCCAGATCCATTACACGCAGCTCACCGGTACGACCGATTACTACTTGTCCTTCTTCGCCTTCTTCAGTAATTGTTTTAACAGTACGCAGACCATCGAACTGAACGGTACCTTCGAACTTAGCGATTAAGTTAGACTCGATCGCAGAAGAGTTCGCCGTACCACCCACGTGGAAGGTACGTAATGTCAGCTGTGTACCCGGCTCACCAATCGACTGTGCAGCGATAATACCTACTGCATCACCTTTCTGAGTCATATAACCTGTAGCCAGGTTTTTACCGTAACACTTAGCACATACACCACGCTTAGCCTCACAAGTCAGTACAGAACGGATTTCAACGATTTCGATACCTGCTTCTTCGATAGCATTAGCGATATCTTCGTCAATTTCAATACCTGCATTAACGATCAGCTCTTCTGTGTGCGGGTGATAAACATCGTGCAGTGAAGTACGACCCAGGATACGATCGAACAATGGTTCTACGATCTCCTCGTTGTCTTTCAGTGCTGATGTAGCCAGACCACGTAATGTACCACAATCTTCACTATTGATTACTACGTCCTGAGCAACGTCTACCAGACGACGGGTCAGATAACCCGCATCCGCCGTTTTCAGGGCCGTATCCGCAAGACCCTTACGGGCACCGTGCGTAGAGATGAAGTATTCTAATACCGACAGACCTGTTTTGAAGTTAGACAAGATCGGGTTCTCGATAATCTCAGAACCGCTTGAACCACTACGACGTGGTTTTGCCATCAGACCTCTCAGACCAGCCAGCTGTTTTACCTGTTGTTTAGAACCACGGGCTCCGGAATCCAGCATCATGTATACAGAGTTAAACCCTTGTTTATCATTAGCCATTTCGGTGATCAGTGTTTCAGTTACTCTCGTATCTACACGAGACCAGATATCGATGATCTGGTTGTAACGTTCGTTGTTGGTGATCAGACCCATGTTATAGTTATCCCAAACCTCATCAACTTCTACCTGTGCATTCTCAACCAGTTTCTCTTTGATATCCGGAATGGTCAGGTCATTGATGTTGAACGATAAACCACCACGGAAGGCCGTACGGTATCCGATTTGTTTAATATCGTCCAGGAATCGAACGGTTTTAGGAATATTTGTATTTTTCAGGATTGCACCGATGATCTCACGCAGTGATTTCTTCGTCAGCAGTGCGTTTACATAACCGTTCTCTTTAGGTACAACCTGGTTGAACAGTACGCGACCTACAGTAGTTTCGATCAGTTTACGCTCCAGCTGTCCGTCTTTACCACGTACATCAGCTTTTACTCTGATCCACGCATGCAGTGCTACTCTACCTTCATTATGCGCGATGATTACTTCTTCAGCGCTATAGAAAGTCATACCCTGACCTTTGATGGTTTCCTCTTCATTGGTCTTTTTACCTTTTGTCAAATAGTACAGACCTAATACCATGTCCTGAGAAGGCAGGGTGATTGGTGTACCATTCTGAGGGTTCAGGATGTTATGAGAAGCCAGCATCAGCATTTGTGCCTCGAGGATAGCCGCATTACTTAACGGTACGTGTACCGCCATCTGGTCACCATCGAAATCGGCATTGAACGCAGAACACACCAGAGGGTGCAACTGGATCGCTTTACCTTCGATCATACGTGGCTGGAAGGCCTGGATAGATAATCTGTGCAGCGTTGGGGCACGGTTTAACATTACCGGGTGACCTTTCAGTACGTTTTCAAGGATATCCCAAACTACCGCTTCTTTACGTTCAACCAGTTTCTTAGCTGATTTTACGGTTTTAACGATACCTCTTTCTATTAATTTACGGATAATGAACGGTTTGAATAACTCAGCCGCCATATCTTTAGGAATACCACACTCATGTAACTGCATTTCAGGTCCTACTACGATAACTGAACGACCAGAATAGTCAACACGCTTACCCAATAAGTTCTGACGGAAACGACCTTGTTTACCTTTCAGTACATCTGATAATGATTTCAGTGCACGGCCACCTTCTGCCTTAACAGCATTTGATTTACGGCTGTTATCGAACAGAGAGTCTACCGCTTCCTGTAACATACGTTTCTCGTTACGCAGGATTACTTCCGGTGCTTTGATCTCTAACAAACGTTTCAGACGGTTGTTACGGATAATCACACGGCGATACAGGTCATTCAGGTCAGAAGACGCAAAACGACCACCATCCAGAGGTACTAACGGACGCAGTTCCGGTGGAATGATTGGCAGATACTGCATCACCATCCACTCCGGTTTATTTTCGATACGGGTATTAGCATCACGGAACGCTTCTACCACGCTCAGGCGTTTCAGCGCCTCTTGCTTACGTTGCTGAGAAGTCTCGTTCGCAGCAGCAGCACGCAGCTCGTAAGATAAAGAATCCAGATCCAGACGGCCCAACAGATCCTGAACTGCTTCAGCACCCATTTTCGCTACGAATTTATTAGGATCTTCATCCGGCAGGTATTGGTTCTCTTTAGACAGTGCGTCCTGGATATCCAGGTACTCGTCTTCAGACAATAATTGCAGGTATGTTTTTTCGCTGTCTTTTAAGTTTAATTTCTGACGGATCATTTCTTCCGCCTCACCTGCCTGGATTACTACATAACGTTCGTAGTAAACAATGCTTTCCAGTTTTTTAGAGCTGGAACCTAACAGGTAACCAATTTTATTCGGTAATGATTTGAAATACCAGATGTGCACGATAGGTACAACCAGTTTCAGGTGACCCATACGCTCACGACGTACTTTCTTCTCAGTAACTTCTACACCACAACGGTCACAAACGATACCCTTATAACGGATACGCTTGTACTTTCCACAATAACATTCGTAGTCTTTTACTGGTCCGAAAATCTTCTCACAGAACAGACCGTCGCGCTCAGGCTTATAAGTACGGTAGTTGATCGTTTCCGGTTTTAATACTTCACCGTAAGAGCGATCCAGGATAGCATCCGGAGAAGCAAGGCTAATCGTAATCTTGTCGAAACCCGATTTTGGGCGATTATCTTTCTTTATTGCCATTTTTTATTTGAATTGAAGCGTGGAATAGCTATTCCTTGCTTTAATTATTAAATATTTTTTGTTGTTAAAAGTAAGGGTATTAAGATACGGCGGATGCGGAATCGTACCCGCCGTATTTATAACTTAGTTCTTACTTTCATTGTTCTCGAAGGTCAGTTCCAGACCCAGACCTCTCAGCTCGTGTATCAATACGTTGAAGGATTCCGGAGTACCCGCTTTAGGGATATTATCTCCTTTCACAATCGCTTCGTACGTTTTCGCACGACCTACGATATCATCCGATTTGATCGTCAGTAACTCCTGCAGGATGTTAGATGCACCGTATGCTTCCAGTGCCCATACCTCCATCTCACCGAAACGCTGACCACCGAACTGGGCTTTACCACCCAATGGCTGCTGTGTGATGAGTGAGTATGGTCCGATAGAACGGGCGTGCATCTTATCATCAACCATGTGATGCAGTTTGATCATATAGATGATACCAACTGTAGCTTTCTGGTCAAAGCGCTCACCGGTTTCACCATCATACAGATAAGTGTGACCGAAGCTAGGTAAACCTGCCTCATCGATCAGGCCTTTGATCTCATCTACAGAAGCACCGTCAAAGATCGGAGTAGCAAAGTTCAGACCCAGTTTTTCACCTGCCCATCCTAAGATCGTTTCATAGATCTGGCCAAGGTTCATACGGGAAGGTACCCCCAGTGGGTTCAGAACGATATCTACCGGTGTACCATCTTCCAGGAACGGCATATCTTCTGCACGTACGATACGGGATACGATACCTTTGTTACCGTGACGACCCGCCATCTTATCACCTACTTTCAGCTTACGCTTGATCGCCATGTATACTTTCGCCAGTTTCAATACACCTGTTGGTAACTCATCACCGATAGACAGATTGAACTTCTCGCGTTTGTAACGGCCCAGCTCTTCGTTATATTTAATATTATAGTTGTGTAACAACTGGTTTACCAGATCATCTGTTTCTTCTTCGTTAGTCCATCCTAATGGATTTACATTCTGGAAGTCAACAGAGTTCAGTACTTTAGAACTGAATTTACCACCTTTACTGATTACAGGCTCACCATATGTATTGGTAACACCGGCAGAAGCTTTATCAGCCAGTAAGATCTGCAGTTTTTCCAGTAACAGTTTTTTTACGGCTTCAGCATTCTCTACGTGTACTTTTTCAATTTTTTCCAGATCGCTCTTCTCTCTCAGTTTCTGAGATTTATCTTTCTTAGCTCTTTGGAATAATTGTTTTCCGATGATTACACCATCAGTGCTCGGAGGTGCTTTCAGAGAAGCATCTTTCGCATCACCGGCTTTATCACCGAAGATCGCACGTAACAGTTTCTCTTCAGGAGTAGGATCAGATTCTCCTTTAGGAGTGATCTTACCAATCATGATATCACCTTCTTTTACATGCGCACCGATACGGATAATACCATTTTCATCCAGGTCTTTAGTCGCATCTTCAGAGATGTTAGGGATATCTGAAGTCAGTTCTTCTTCACCTAATTTAGTCGCACGTACTTCCAGTTCATACTCATCAACGTGAATAGAAGTGAATAAGTCCTCACGAACTACTTTTTCATTAATTACGATCGCATCCTCGAAGTTGTACCCTTTCCAAGGCATGAATGCTACTTTCAGGTTACGGCCCAGTGCCAGCTCACCTTTCTGTGTTGCATAACCTTCAGTCAGGAAGTCACCTGCTACCACTTTCTGATTTTTGCGTACAGCAGGCTTCAGGGTGATAGAAGTACTTTGGTTCGTTTTACGGTATTTGATTAGTTTATATACTTTCAGATCGTCTTCGAAAGATACCAGACGTTGTTTGTCTGTACGATCGTAACGAACGTGAATTTCATTTGCATCTACATATTCTACCACACCGGTACCTTCTGCATGAATTTGCGTACGGGCATCGCGGGCAGCTTTTGCTTCCAGACCGGTACCAACGATAGGCGCCTGAGGGCGGATCAGTGGTACAGCCTGACGTTGCATGTTTGATCCCATCAACGCACGGTTGGCATCATCATGCTCCAGGAACGGAATCAGAGATGCGGACAGACCTACGATCTGGTTAGGAGCGACGTCCATGTACTGAACCTCTTCTCTTTCCAGGATAGGGAAGTCACCTGTTTCACGGGATTTGATTTTATCTTCAGCGAAGCTTCCTTTGTCATCCAGAGGAACGTTCGCCTGTGCAATTTTTTTATCATCTTCCTCTTCCGCACTCAGATAAATCTGGTGTTTCAGATCTACTTTACCATTATCAACTTTACGATAAGGTGTTTCGATGAAGCCCATATCATTGATCTTAGCGTGTACACATAGTGTAGAGATCAGACCGATGTTTGGACCCTCTGGAGTTTCAATGGTACACAGACGGCCATAGTGAGAGTAGTGAACGTCACGTACCTCGAAGCCGGCTCTTTCACGAGACAGACCACCTGGTCCGAGTGCAGAGATACGACGCTTGTGCGTGATCTCAGACAGCGGGTTGGTCTGATCCAGGAACTGAGATAACTGAGATGTACCGAAGAAAGAGTTGATTACAGAAGACAGTGTTCTCGCATTGATCAGGTCGATCGGAGTGAACACCTCATTATCACGAACATTCATACGCTCACGGATGGTACGTGCCATACGGCTCAGACCTACACCGAATTGTGCATATAATTGCTCACCTACTGTACGTACACGACGGTTGCTCAGGTGATCGATATCATCGATCTCTGCTTTACCGTTAGACAGGCGTACCAGATATTTAATGATAGCAATGATATCTTCTTTGCTCAATACTTTTTTAGTATTGCTCTGATCCATCTCCAGTTTACGGTTGATCTTGTAGCGACCTACTTCACCCAGATCATAACGTTTGTCAGAGAAGAACAGTTTTTCGATGATACCGCGGGCGGTTTCATCATCCGGTGCATCACTACCACGTAACTGACGGTAGATGTGTTGTACCGCTTCCAGCTCAGAGTTGGAAGTATCTTTATTTAAAGTGTTGTAGATGATAGAGTAATCACCGCTCAACTCTTCTTTTTGAATGTAGATAGAATCTACACCCATTTCCAGGATAGAATCGATATATTCTTCATCCAGAACGCTGTCACGCTCCAGGATAACTTCGTTACGCTCTATAGAAACAACTTCACCGGTATCTTCATCAACGAAGTCTTCTGTCCAGGTGCGCAGTACGCGCTCTGCCAGACGACGACCGATATTAGCCTGCAGTGATTTTCTGTCTGCTTTTACCTGATCAGCCATACCGAACAGGTTCAGGATGTCTTTATCATTTTCGAAACCGATAGAACGCAGTAAGGTAGTAACCGGGAATTTCTTCTTACGGTCGATGTACGCATACATTACGTTATTGATATCTGTTGCGAACTCCATCCATGCACCTTTAAACGGAATTACACGGGCAGAGTAAATTTTGGTACCATTAGGGTGTGTACTCTGACCAAAGAATACACCAGGAGAACGGTGCAGCTGAGATACGACAACGCGCTCAGCGCCATTGATCACGAAAGTACCCTGTGGGGTCATGTATGGGATATTACCCAGGAACACATCCTGAACAATAGTTTCAAAATCTACGTGTTCCTCATCGTTACAACTCAGACGCAGCTTAGCTTTTAACGGCACGGAATACGTAAGTCCGCGATCCATACACTCTTCGATAGAGTAACGTGGCGGATCGATGAAGTAGTCCAGGAATTCCAGCACAAAGATGTTGCGGGTATCCGTAATCGGGAAGTTCTCCTTGAATACGCGGAACAAACCTTCGTTGTCACGCTTATCAGGCGTGGTTTCCAATTGGAAGAAATCCTGGAATGATTGCAGCTGAATGGCTAACAGATCGGGCGTCTCCGCTACATCGTGTATCTTTGCAAAGTTAACACGACCCGACTGTGTGCGTTTTAATTGTTTCGACATAAGTAATCTAAACCAATTTATTGGGTATAAACAGAAAAATCCCATCCAAAAAAGATGTCCTTTTTGAACAGGTTTAACAATAAAATTTAATAAGTATTTTGATCAAGTTGATATTGCACGTACGTTTTCCTCTGTTTAGAGAGGATTGCAAAGATACGACCATAAGATGAATTGACCAATTTTTCTAAAATATTTTTGAATTTTCAGAAATTTAACATTTTGTTTTGTTAATAGATTTGTAAAAACACACGATTTAACTATATTTTATATAATTATTTGTTAAAAATATTAGAATATGCTCCATTTCAGCCCCGCGCAGCCCGAACATCTTCATTTCATAAACCGCGTTTATAACGATAGCATACCAGCCGGACTGGCCACTGCTGACACAGAACCCCTTCCCTTTTCTGCCCGTGAAGAATGGTATGAAGCGCACCAGAAAAGTGATCGCCCGGTATGGATCTTAATCAATGAAGCCGGCGCGCCTGCTGGCTGGCTTAGCCTCAGCAATTTTTATGGCCGTCCTGCTTACCGCAACACCGCCGAAGTGAGTATGTATATTGCAAATGAGCACCAGGGCAAAGGGTATGGCAAGATGGCGCTGAACCAGCTTATAGAAATGGCGCCCGAACTGGGCATTTCCAACCTGCTGGGTTTTATCTTTGCACATAACGAGCCCAGCCTCAAACTCTTTACCAGGGCGGGCTTTGAAGAATGGGGCCGCCTGCCGGAAATAGCACATATGCCGCAGGCTAAGCGCACACTGGTCATACTGGGTAAAAAGATATAAACCCATCACTTTTATCGCGTTTCAAATCAATATCTTACTATCTTTGTACCCACATTATGGACAATTCAAGAAAAATGGTAGTACCCCTGCCCGAATCTGATCTCAATAAAAAAGAACAAGTTGCCGGCATGTTTGACCGTATCGCCGGTAAATATGATTTCCTGAACCACTTACTGTCTTTAGGCATTGATAAAGGCTGGAGAAAGAAAGCCATTCGCTCTATTGAACCGATACAGCCTAAACAGATCCTGGATGTGGCTACCGGTACCGGCGATTTTGCTATTGCCTGCCTGGCCATCAGTCCGGACAAAGTAACGGGTGTGGACATCTCTGAAGGGATGCTGGCTGTAGGGCGTACCAAAATGAAGGAGAAACAGCTGGAAGATAAAATCAGCCTGATGTACGGAGATAGTGAGCAATTACCTTTTGAAGATAATAGTTTTGATGCCATTACCTGTGCCTATGGTGTACGTAATTTTGAAAACCTGGAGAAAGGTTTGAGCCAGATGCAGCGCGTACTGCGCTCCGGTGGCCGCCTGGCCATACTGGAGTTTTCGCATCCGAAAAAATTCCCGTTCCGTCAGCTGTATAAGTTTTACTTCCGGTACATTTTGCCGACCATCGGTAAAGCCGTATCCAAAGATGCTACAGCATACACTTATTTACCACAGAGCGTGGCGGCCTTCCCTGAAGGACAGGATTTCCTTAAGATCCTGACCAAATGCGGCTTTAAGCAAGTAAAAGCACGTCCGCTGACATTTGGCATTACCACACTGTATACCGCTGAGAAATAAAAAGAAAACAGTATATTTACCCTGTTATAACAGATACTAAAGCCTCGTCGGCTTTCGTTTTTACCATACACTGAACGTATAATGAACATACGCAATTCTTATCTCACACATCTAAGCCGGTATATTATTGGTGCTGCGGTATTATTGTTTGCTGCAAAGCAAACTGCTACAGCACAGGAAAAAGTAATGAATATGGAGGAGCACGACAGTAAGTTATATTACTTCGGGCTGACCTTCGGTGCCAATGCCTCTGCATTCAAGATTAGCAATACCAACTATTTTGTGCAGCAGGATACCTTTCAGGTGATACAACCTAAATGGGGTCCCGGATTCCATATCGGGCTGATGGGCTCTTTAAGAATCAACAAATTCATTGACCTGCGTTTTATACCCGGCGTTGTATTTGCAGAGAAAGGGATACGCACGGTGAGCCGAAGCGGCATCGTCCAGGACAACAAGATCGAATCGATATACGGGCAGCTGCCCTTGCAGTTAAAGTTCAAGAGTGACCGCATACACAATTTCCGTTTTTACGGCTTGCTGGGTGGCCGCTTTGATTATGATATGGCCTCCAATGCCCGCTCCCGCAGATCGGACGAGGTATTGCGTATAAAGCCTAATGATCTTTCTGCCGAGGTAGGCTTCGGGCTGGAATTTATATACCCTAACTTTATTTTCTCTCCGGAGATCAAGATCAGCCAGGGCATGATGAACAATCACTTCCCTGATAATACCATTCCATTATCCAATGCGATTGACAAAATAAACAGCCGCATGATAACTTTTTCGATACAGATACAGGGATAGTTCCCTTAAAAAAATATCAAATTACAACCCGGTGTATATTTCTTCTTTGTACTATACACCGGGTTATTTATTTTTGTCCGGCAGAGACAGAACCGGTGTACACAGATATTTCCTTATTCTTAAAAAATTTGCGCACAGCAAGTACGCAAGTATTGATCAATTATGTATCCTGACTTCCACTACCTCATCCGGGGACTCTTCGGTATCGACATCCCGGGGCTGAGCATCCTGAAGACATTCGGCTTCTTTGTTGCACTCGGCTTCATCTTTGGTGCACTGGCACTGCAGAAAGAACTTAAGCGCAAAGCAAAAGCCGGTTTGATACAACCGGATATCCGCATCAATAAAAAGACCGGCCAGAGTGAAAAAATCTATCCGCAACAGAGGGTATCGGATATTATTTTCGTAGCTGCTATTGCAGGCTTTATCGGTGCCAAAGTATTTAATGCTCTGGAGACCTGGAGCGATTTTATTCAGGATCCTATCGGCAGTCTGTTTTCCCGCAGCGGGCTTACCTTCTATGGTGGTCTGATACTGGCTACTGTTGCCTTATATTATTTCGCCAGAAAAATAAAACTGGACTTCAGGCATCTTTGCGATGCAGCGGCACCAGCATTGATCCTGGCTTATGGTATAGGCCGTCTGGGTTGTCACTTTGCCGGCGACGGAGACTGGGGTATCTATAACAGTGCTTACGTAAGCCAGGCCGATGGTACGGTAAAAACAGCCACTATTGAGGAATACAACCAGGTGGCTGCCGAAAAGGGACAATATATGCAACACTTCGAAGGTAAGATTCCGCATATCTACTACCCTGCCCCATCTGTACTGCCGCGCTGGTTTGTAGCTATGAACTACAAGCATAATGTAAACAATGAAGGTATGCCGATTGCCGGTGACCAGGAGGAATATAATTCCGTATTACCGGTTGCCGTATTCCCTACTTCTGTATGGGAGTTCCTGGCTTGTGTATTCATCATCTTCCCGATATTGTGGAGCCTTAGAAAAAAACTTAATGAGCCCCTGCAACTATTCGGTCTCTACCTGATCTTTAACGGGCTGGAACGCTTCCTGGTGGAGAAAGTAAGGGTCAATACAAGATATGACCTGGGCTTTATACACCCGACGCAGGCAGAGATCATTTCCTCCTTGCTGATCCTGGCCGGTATTATACTGCTGGTTCGTAAAACGAAACGGTCCAGAGCCATTCCTGCTTAATTCTTTACTAATCCATATATACCAAAGCTGCCGGCCTTTTAACAAGTTCCGGCAGCTTTGTTCTTTTACAGACCGCAGATAATTCGTATATTAGCATAAACAATAACACCCTGTATATGAGGAATTATGAAACATTATCGCAGGCTACAGATGATCTTGCTAAAAGAGGTTATACACTGGATTTCAACCTTACAGAAGAGGGACTGTTATGTGATGGTGTGCAATGCAGCATCGCTGATTTCGTGATCGTTGAGTTCTACCGCTTCGAAGGATTTTCCAGCCCTGATGACCTGGCTGTTGTCTATGCACTGGAAAGATCAGATGGCGGCAAAGGCATACTGGTAACCGGTTACGGAATATCGGCTGACGGCCCTGGTGCGGCCCTGATCAAAGGCATGAAGTTTAAAGACGGAATGCATCCGCAATAAATAGAAAAAGGTGTGTAAGCTAGGCTTACACACCTTTTTCTATTCTATTACGCGGGTTATAAATTTCAATCTGCGTACATGTACGCCTTCCAGTTCGCTGATCATCACTTTTTTAGAGGCTGCATGTATGAACCATATTCTGTCTCCGGATACCTTTGATACAATACCGATGTGACCTATGGTTTTGTAATCATCATACAGGGAGAACAGCAGTAAATCGGCTGGCTTTACCTGTTTGATGCTGATACGCTTTCCAAAACCAGCATATTGTTTTGTCGTGCGGGGCACCATGATTCCGAAATGATGATACACATATTGTACCAGTCCGGAACAGTCAAATCCGCGCTTCGGATCTGTACCGCCATATACATATCGAACCCCTAAAAAGTTTTCGGCATAGTTCACAATTGCTGCGCGATCTTTATTGCGGGCGGGTTGTGTCGCTTCTGCATTGCGATCAGGTATGTTACGGTTACGTTCAGCATGTTTGCGGGTACCACAGGCGGTTCCTACAATCAGCCACAAGGCTGCAATCCAGATCCAGGACAATCGTTTCATATATTCGGAAGAGACCAGTTTTTCAGTTTAGACATAATACGGATGACCACCACGACCAGTACACAAAATACCATGGACCAGTCTTTGGAGACATCTGCTCGTTGCAGTAAATAATAAAGTATGCCCCCGATAGCACAAACAGTGGCATACATCTCACCATTCTTCAGCAGGGCCGGAACACGGTTACATAAAATATCGGATAGTAAACCTCCAAAAGTTGCCGAGATCACCCCCAGCAGAATAGCATAAACACTATTGGCACCATAAGCCATGCTACGCTCTATACCCAGTATGGTAAACATACCAAGACCTATGGCATCGGAGATAAAGATAGTTTGCTTGAATTTCTCAATATTTTTCTTCGACAGGAACACGATAAAACTAGCCGTGAGCACCAGTGCAAGGGAAAGATAATTATTGATCCAGTTTACTGGGCCTATACCCAGCAGTACATCGCGCACCGTACCACCACCATAGGCCATTACAAATGCAATCACCAGACCACCCAGTATATCCATCTCATTGGTACGGGCCTTAAGCGCACCCGCTACCGCAAAAACGAAAATACCTATATAGGAAATGATATCAATTACATTCATATGGCAACAATTACCGGGCAAATCTAAAACAAAAAAGAAGAAAGGCCTGCTTAAGCGAGAATCTATTTGTAATTTGCGCCCAATTAAGAAACATCGTTTATTATATATATGAATCGTCAACAACTCAGAGCGGCCATTGTAGCCAAGAAAAGTTTTTTATGTGTAGGTCTGGATACAGACATCACCAAACTACCGGAACACTTGCTGGAGACCGAAGATCCTGTTTTTGAGTTTAATAAAGCGATCATTGATGCGACTAAAGACTATACCGTATCGTATAAAATCAATACAGCTTTTTATGAGGCTATGGGTGTGAAAGGCTGGATAAGCCTGGAGAAGACCCTGAACTATATTCCTAAAGACATCTTCACTATTGCTGATGCCAAGCGCGGCGATATCGGAAATACGGCAGATCAGTATGCCAAAACATTCTTCCATACCTACCCTTTCGACAGTGTAACGGTTGCGCCTTATATGGGTCATGACAGTGTTACTCCATTCCTGAAATATGAGGGTAAATGGGCTATTGTGCTGGGATTGACGAGCAACGCAGGCAGTGCCGATTTTCAGCAGCAGCCATTCAAAGATGGTAAGTTGTATGAAGCGGTTTTACAAACTGTTGCATCCTGGGGCACACCAGAGAATACAATGTTTGTGATCGGTGCGACCCGTATCGAATACCTGGAGCGCGTGCGCCAGCTGATTCCGGACCACTTCCTGCTGGTACCTGGTGTAGGGGCACAGGGTGGCGATTTACAGACCGTAGCCAAAGTGGCTATAAATAAGGATTGCGGCTTGCTGGTGAATGTATCTCGCGGCGTTATATATGCTGGTAGCGGTACAGACTTTGCTGCTGCGGCTCATGATGCGGCTAAGGCTTACCAGGAAGAGATGGCCGGATTATTACAACCTATTCTTTAGTTTTTATTTTTTGCAGCATACCTTATGCGTATAGATATTATTTCTGTTGTACCAAAATTATTAGACAGTCCATTTGCCCATTCCATCATGAAGCGGGCACAGGACAAAAACCTGCTGGAAGTGCACTGCCACGACCTGCGGACGTATACTCCTTACCGCCAGGGACAGGTAGATGATTATCAGTTCGGCGGTGGTGCCGGTATGGTAATCATGCCGGAACCACTGGCCATATTAATCGACAAATTACAGGCTGAACGCACTTATGCAGAGATCATATTTATGACTCCGGATGGTAAGACCTTTAATCAGTCGATCGCTAATCGCTTATCGCTGGGTGGTGATCTGATGATCATCTGCGGGCATTACAAAGGTATTGATCAGCGCATCCGCGATAAGTATGTAACCATGGAGTTATCTATAGGAGATTATGTATTGAGTGGCGGAGAACTGGCCGCTGCTGTTGTGGTCGATGCTATTGGCCGATTGATACCGGGTGTACTGAACGATGAGACCTCTGCCCTCTCCGATTCATTTCAGGACAATCTGCTGGCCCCACCGGTATATACCCGTCCCCAGGACTTCCGAGGTATGCCGGTACCTGCCGAACTAATGAGTGGTAACCATAAAGTAATTGAAGAATGGCGATACAAACAGTCCGTACAGCGCACACTGGAGCGCAGACCAGATCTGATGGGAGATGAGGAACACGGACATTAATCATAAAAAGAAAAGGGAGCTGTATCAGCTCCCTTTTCTTTTTATAATATCACTACTCTATTGGTAGGTGTTGTCTTGTTTATCGAAGTCAAACTCATGCATTACATCCGGTTTGGAGCTGATGATTTTGTACAGGGTAAAACAGGCGATACCGGCACAAAGGTAAGCCAGCAGTATGATCACAATTGTATCCTGTTGTAATAATCCGGCAATAAAGCCCCCGGCAAACTCTCCCAGTATCCAGGCCATTACAGCGTAAAAGCGCCACCAACCAACCGGCAGCCCTTTTTCCTGGGCTATGCTACCGATTTTGCGGGCGAAAAAGATAATTCCAATAATCTCTAACATAGATGACAAATATTTATATCACAATGATAATAGATATTTATTAAAATTCAAATAAACTTATCCTTAAATATCAATGAACGGGCATGCGGTCAATAATCTTTACCCGTTTTGCCCCGGCTGATCACGCCGGCCAAGAATATAAACGACCAGGCCCGAACCAAAATTAATTATGGTCTGGATAAATATAAGAGAAAGACCCAGCAAGAACCACAATAAACCTGTTCCTCCTGCACTTTCATACCGGAGTAAGTAAAAAAACAAGACAGAATAAGCAATTTGCACAAGCAGATTAACGATTACAATATTTCTGGAACTCATGTTTCTCCATCGTTTGCCGATATAGGCAAACGTAGCGATACCGAACCAGCTAAGCAGGTATGCCCCTATAATGATGATAGTATCCTGCGTCATAAAATTAATATCTCAGAAATACTTCCGTAGCCCCGAAGCCGTATTTACTACTGTACTTATTCTCAAAAAGTCTTACTTCCTTTTTCATTCTTTTCAGCAGGGCATGTACTTCTTCTTTTAGTTTGCCCGACCCTACTCCATGAACGATAATGATGGACGGCTGCTGATGGTGTACCGCATCAAGAACAGCTTCTTCGCAGGCTTGTAATTGCGCGCTCAGCTTTTCAAAATTGCCAAGACCTATATAGTCATCCAGTAAGTTCTCGATGTGCAGATCTACGGTTGTAGATAGTTTAGGTCGTTTTTTAAATTGGTATATATTGGCTGGTTTGGCCTTAGGCACCCACAGGTCCTTTGTCAGTTCTTTAGTGTCAATTATGGGAAAGTCTGATGCAATACTCCAGTGAAAGAGCGGCTGATTCTGCTCCTGTATCTGCTGTATCTTCTGGAAGATCTGTTTTGGTTTGATTTTCAGCTGGTGTTCCAGCAGTTTATACTCATGCTCCTTACCTATACCCCTGATCTCGAAATCGAAATGCAATCGCTCGTTCACCAGATCGAACCGGATATGATGCAGGTATAAATGCTGATAAGGGTAAACGGTGGTACCGAAAGAAAATTCTTTGCCCAATGCGGTAACACAATCGTATTTAAGCTTGAGGGTATATTCTGTCTGGTTGATGAAATAGAGCTTTAGCTTGGCCAGCTCCTCTTCCTGTGCATCAAAATGGTATACCGGCAAGAAGGCCATATGAAAGCCGGGCTCCATACCGGAATGCATTTTAGCCCCCTCTGCAGCGGACACCTGGTGCTCTGCCGGGAAATCATCTAAACTAAGCGCTCTTTTCCGTGCATTCATCTTTTTTGAAGTAAACCAATCCAGGTAAGGATGCTCCAGTTCGTCGGTAAATGCCGGGAACCGGGTGTTCAGAACTTCTACTTCAACCATCTGATCATTAATCAGTTCTACTACCTTTCCTTCCTCTTTTGTATGCTTCACAATTACCTTATCACCAACGGAAAATTTCATGCTACAGTCTTTATGTTAAATTATGCGGACAAAGATACTTTATATCAGCTACATAGGCTAAAAACCGCTAAAATACTATGAAAATCAATGGTTTGGCAAAATGCTAAAATATATATAACAAATTGAAATTAAACTGTTATATTTGCCCACTTGAATAAATTTTGTTAATTAAAGTCATAACATCACTATTGGTATGCAATTAAAAGGATTGGTAAAGTTTTTTACCGCGGCCCTGATAGTCTTTTCCCTATGGAGATTATCATTTACATTCGTCGCACACAACGTAGATGCGAAGTACACTGCAATGGCATCAAAGCAGATCAATCAACAGCATCCGGAAGCTACCGGCGCTGAAAAGCAAGAATTGATCGATAGAGCTTTCGTGCACATTACAGATAGTCTTCGTGATGAGAAAGCATTCAGTTTCTTAGGGGCAGAATACTCTTACCAGGAGTTAAAATCAAGAGAGCTCGCCTTAGGTCTGGACTTACAGGGTGGTATGAGTGTAACGCTTGAAGTTGGCTTAGACGGTCTGTTACAATCCATGGCAATCAACCCTAAAGATCCGGGTTTACTGAGCGCTATCGATATCGCTAATAAGAAATACGAGCAACAGCCTGAAAACTATATTACATTATTCAGCAACGCTTATAACCAGGTTAATCCGGGTGGCAGACTTGCATCTTTATTTGCCAAGCCAAACCAAACTGCTATCAATAGCAACAGTTCTAACGAAGAAGTACTGGCGTACATCAGAAAAGCTGCCGGTGAAGCTACCGAAAGCACGTACAAAGTTCTGGAAACCCGTATTGACAAATTTGGTGCTACGCAACCTACTATCTCTTTAGATAAAGAAAAAGGTATTATCAACGTAGAACTGGCTGGTGTAAAGAATCCTGAATCGATCAGAAATACCCTGCAGGCAACTGCAAAACTGCAATTCTGGGAAGTTTACTCTAACCAGGAGCTGGTAGCTTCTGTATTTAAAGCTGACGAAACACTGAAAGGATACTTTGCCGGTGAAAAACCTGCTGCTGATACAACCAAGAAAGCTACTGATACTGCTAAAACTTTAGCGGCAAAAGATACTACTGCTGCAAAAGACGGTAGTCTGACGAGCATTCTGGGCGATACCAGCAAAGCCGGTGCTAAAGCTGGTGCTGCAAATCAATCTTTATTTACGTACATGACCCCAATGGTTGACCAGCAAGGTCAGGCTGCTGAAGCAAGCATCATTGGTCTTGTTGACCGTAAAAACAAGGATAAAGTTTTAGAATTACTGAACATGGATGTGGTAAGAAAAGAATTCCCGTCTAATGTTAAGTTCTTACTGGGTGAAAATCCATATGCTAAAGCTGGTGACAAAAAAGACAAAAACCCTAAATTAGGTGTTTATGCCATCAAAACATTACCAGGTACAGATGATGCTAAACTGGAAGGTGATCACGTAAAAGATGCCCGCTTTGACTATCAGCAAAACGGACAGGCTGAGATCTCCCTGGAGTTTGACCCACAAGGTTCTTCTATCTGGGCTAAAATGACTAAAGACAATGTTGGTCATCCGATCGCTATTACTCTGGATGACTTTGTATATTCTGCTCCTAACGTAATCAATGAAATTTCTGGTGGTCGATCTTCTATCACCGGTAACTTTGATGTTACTTCCGGTACAGAACTGGCTAACATCCTGAAAACCGGTAAACTGCCTGCTCCTGCGAAAATCGTTCAGGAACAAGTGGTAGGACCTACCCTGGGTGCGGAGTCTATTGATGGTGGTATCAAATCATTCGCAGTTGCCTTCCTGGTAATCTTCGTACTGATGGTACTGTACTACAATACTTCAGGTATCATTGCTAACATCGCATTATTATTAAACCTGTTATTCACTTTCGGTTTGCTGGCTGAGTTCGGTGCAACCTTAACAATGGCTGGTATCGCGGGTATCGTATTAGGTATCGGTATGGCTGTGGATGCGAACGTAATTATCTTTGAGCGTATTAAAGATGAACTGGCACTGGGTGATACTTATTCTGAAGCGGTAGACAAAGGGTACAAACGCTCTTATGCACCTATCCTGGATGGTCACGTTACCTCCCTGATCACTGCGGTTATCCTGTTGGTGTTCGGTATGGGTCCTATCCGTTTCTTCGCCCTGACTCAGATCATTGCCCTGGTACTGTCTCTGTTCACTGGTATCATGGTTTCCCGCCTGATCACAGATTCTTACACTAAGAAAGGTCGTCACTTCAAATATTTCACTAAGCTTTCTGAAAAAATCTTCCATAAAGCAAACTTCAAATTCATCGAGAAAAGAAAGATCACTTATGTTATCTCTGCTGTAATCATCGGCCTGGGTATTGCTTCTTTCTTCCACGGATTTGATTATGGTGTAGAATTTGACGGTGGTCGTAGCTATACCATCAAATTTGATCAGCATCTGAAAACAGAAGATGTTCGTGAAAAACTGACTGCTCACCTGGAGAAACACCCTGTTGTAAAAACAATCGGTACCGGTAACCAACTGAACATTACTACCGATTACCTGATCAACATGCAAGGTAAAGATGCTGAAACTAAAGTACTGACTAAATTATATGATGGTCTGAAAGCTGAGAAACTGATCCCGGCTAATGTAGACCTGGCTACCTTCTCTACAAGATATGTACAAAGTACTCAAGCAGTATCTCCTACTATCTCTGAAGACCTGAAGAAAGGTGCGATCAAAGCGTCTATCATTGCGATCGTTGCCATCTTCCTGTACATCTTCATCCGATTCAGAAAATGGCAGTACTCTTTCGGTACCATCATTTCCCTGATACACGATGCGGCACTGACTATTGCAGTATTCTCTTTCGCTAAGGACTTCGTACCATTCGCATTAGAGATTGACCAGCACTTTATCGCAGCCTTACTGACCGTAATCGGTTTCTCAATGAATGATACCGTTATCGTATTTGACCGTATCCGTGAGACGTTCCGCAAGACGCCAAATGCTGACAAAACAACTGTTATCAACCGTGCGATCAACGATACTTTATCCCGTACTGTAATGACATCTGTAACGGTATTCCTGACTGCAGTAATCCTGTTCATCTTCGGTGGTGAAGTACTGAGAGGTTTCGCATTTGCAATGTCTCTGGGTGTATTGATCGGTACTTATTCTTCTATCTTCCTGGCCGCTCCGGTTCTGGTAGATATGGATAAATCTGACTCTTTACGTGAAGAAGAAGACAAAGAAGAGCGTATCAAAAATCTGAAAGCACAAGCTTAATCAGATACACATAAAAAGGAATCGGGCGATGATCATATGATCATCGCCCGATTCCTTTTTATGTGTCATTCGCATGTAGTCAACTACTTTATTCTTCTGTTTTCTATTGGCATTACGTCATTTCTAGCACAGCGCAGCGGCTTCAAGAAATTTCCCTTTCCAAATGACACATATCTATTCTGCTCTGCCTTAGTCGATAAGACGAAGCAGAGCAGTACAGTACAGATCGCTCGAAACGGCATTATAAATCCGGCGTTAATAAAATCATTGGCTCGGTCGATTAAGTCGGAAACCACTGTCTGAGCGCAGCGAGTTTGCGTTTGCGACCGACCGACACATTGATTTTTAGCCTAGGATTTATACAGCCTTGATTTTTGGGCGGCACCTTTTGCATCAAGGCAAAAGGTGCCAAATCAAAACAGTGTAACATAATTATCTGGTTCCTACAAGCAGATACTCAGTTAATGTATTTCCACTATTTCAAGAGATTTCTCATAATGCCGATGCTTTCTGCCAGTTGCTCTTTTGTCGAAGAGGCAAAGCCCAGCCGCACAGCATTTTCATTATAACCTGGATACTGATGCATTACTCCGGCAGAAAGGTATAAGCCTCTGGTATAAGCCTGCTTAGAAAGCTTTTGCAGATCGACTGATTTATCAAATTTTGTCCATACGGTCATTCCCCCTTCTGGTATAGAAAAGTCCACCAGCCCACCCAATTCCTGTTGCAAGGCATCGCAGAAAAAGTTCCTTCGGTCTTCATATACTGTCAATGCTTTGCGCAGATAGCGTTGAATAGTACCATCATTCAACAACTCGGACATAGCATTATCCAGCACATGATCGCCCTGCCTGTCCAGCAATATCCGTACATTAGCCAAGTGTTCAATTACATTTTCCGAGGCCACCAGGTAGCCCATACGGAAAGCCGGTGAGAAGCTTTTACTAAAAGAGCCGCAATAGATAACCATACCATTCTCATCTGCACTGGCCAGGGGCAATAAAGGTCTGTGCCGGTAATGGAAGTCAAAATCATAATCGTCTTCAAAAATGATAAAGCCGTATTCATTGGCAAGGCGTAACAATTCCAGTCGGCGATCGATGCGTAAGGATACCGTTGTAGGATAATGGTGATGCGGGGTTACATACACCATCCTTACTTTTTGTTGCTTACAGATCTGCTCCAGGGCTGCAACCACTATGCCATGCTCATCTACAGGTATACCAATATGCCTGGCGCTGGCATGAAGGAAATTATGCTCCGCCCGCTGCCAGCCCGGAATGCCCGAAACCACCACATCGCCCGGCCTGATCAGCGCATTGCAGACCAGGTTGATGCCCATTAATGTACCCCGCACCGACAGAATATTGGCAGCAGTTGTTTTTAATGCCCTCGTCTCATTCAGGTACGAAGACAGCGCTTCCTTATAGATTGCAGAACCATCAGGGTTACTATAGCTGCCAAATTTAGTGTACAATCCGCTGCGGGTCAGCTGTGCCCGGTATGCCCTGTACAGCTCTTTGATCGGCGCCAGTTTAGGATCTGGAAAACCATCATCAAGGTGGAGCGGAACGGAGGGTACAAAAAAGTCATTTTCAGGATAGGCACTGCGGTCTACAGAAAAACCGGCAGTCTTCCGGGCACGGTTTAAGGCGCTATCATCCCAGTGTTTGGGTTCAGACTCCGGGATGTGCATAGAAATGAAGGTACCCCGCCCTACAAAGCGCTCCAGCCAGCCCTGCATCTGCAGTTCCTCATACGCTTTTGAGACGGTAATCCTGTTCAGCCGCAGGAGTTGTGCAGCCGCTCTCGAACTCGGCAGTTGCAGTCCCGGCTTTAATTTCCCCTCTCTGATCAGTAAAAGTATAGCATCGGCAACCTGAAGGTATACCGGTCTGCTATCGGTATTACTGAACTGTATACTGCTGAACAAACTATCTGTAATTGGACTATCCATTTTATTAATATTGGACTACAAATATAATCCAATACTATTTTATTTTTGGGGTGTTAATAGAGTATCCTCATGCACACGATTACATCAATAGAGATCAGACCCATAACAGCAGCCGAAATACCCCTGCTGCAAGAGCTCAGTCGCAACACATTTTCAGAAACGTTCTCTTCCGTTAATACCGCAGAAAACATGCAGCAGTATCTCGAGCAAAACCTCTCTATCGAAAAGCTGACTGAAGAGTGGCAGAATGAGCATACCCGGTTCTATTTTGCGCTACGGGATAATCAGTTACTGGGATACCTCAAACTCAATATAGGTATTGCACAGACAGAACTGAGAGATAGCCTTGCGCTGGAGATAGAGCGGATCTATGTATTGCAGGCATATCACGGGCAACAGGTAGGACAAGTGTTGTTTGAAAAGGCAATGGAAGTTGCCGCGCAGGAACAGGCACAGTATATATGGCTGGGCGTATGGGAGGAAAATAAACGCGCGCTGCGGTTTTATGAGAAGAACGGATTTACGGTCTTCGACAAACATATTTTCAGACTGGGTAATGATGAGCAAACCGATCTGATGATGAAGAAAATCTTAAACCCCAAATTAGTGTACACAAAACATGCATTTTAATATTCAACCCTTACTGGAAAATGAACTTGCCGTACTGACGCCGCTCCGTGAGCAGGATTTTGATATATTATATCCTGTTGCCGCCGACCCGGCCATCTGGGAACAGCATCCCAACAAAGACCGCTGGAAGCAGGATGTGTTCCGCACGTTCTTTGAAGGGGCTATGCAGAGCAAAGGTGCCTTTCTCATTACCGACAGGCATAGTGGCAGAGTCATCGGCAGCACCCGCTTGTACGATTATGATGAACAGGATGACAGTATCTTTATCGGCTATACCTTTTATGCGGTATCCTGCTGGGGCAAAGGCTATAACCAGTCTGTAAAACGCCTGATGCTGGACTATCTGTTCCGTTTTGTATCGAAGGTACATTTCCATATCGGGGCACAGAATATCCGCTCGCAGATCGCTATTTCACGACTGGGTGCAGAAAAAATCGCAGAACAGGAAGTTACTTATTTCGGAGAGCAACCGAAGCTTAACTTTGCATATCAAATCACTAAAAGTAAATGGCATAATGAACTCGTTTGACCTGATCATAAATGATAAAGAGATTGTATCGCTGGATGATACTGTACTGTCTGAAGAGAACAGAGCTAAAGTCCTGCAACTGATACGGGAACATCGTTTCGCTACAGAACTGCATCAGCATGGCTTACCGTTGGACAATAAAATATTACTGTATGGCAGCTCCGGCTGCGGCAAGACGATGACCGCAAAGGCGCTGGCACAAGCATTAGGTAAAAAGATACTGATCCTGAACCTGAGTAATGTGGTCTGCTCCCGTATCGGGGAGACTTCACAGAACATCAAACAGGTATTTGACCGCGCCATAAGAGATAAGGCAGTCCTCTTCCTGGACGAATTTGACCAGATCGGTAAAGCCCGCGGCAGTGAGGATAAAGATGTGGGCGAGATGCGCAGACTGGTCAATACGTTAATACAACTGATCGATTATTATCCTGATACGGCATTGCTGATTTGTGCGACCAATCACCCGGAGATTATTGACTCAGCCCTGATCCGCCGTTTTCAGCTGAAGCTGCCTTTTGAAATGCCGACAGATGAGGCACTGGACACCTACTATACCCTATTACTATCGCGCTTCCCGGAACAGTTCCGAATCATTGAACGCAGATATGGCTGCTCCTTTGCCGAAGCTAAAGATTATGCACTGGGGGTTGTGAAAGCAAACCTGATCAATGAACTGGAAGCAAAAGCCGTAACGGAAGCAGAACTATGTATAACGACATAACCCATAATATAGCGCAGATAGAGAATCGCATTGCAAAAGCCTGCCTGCAAAGCGGAAGACCACGTAATGAAGTCAAACTCTTACTGGCCACCAAGACGGTCCCACCGGAACGTATTGGTGTGGCGCTGCAACAGGGGTGTTCCCTTATTGCAGAAAATAAGGTGCAGGAACTGAAAGAAAAGTACGAGGCCCTGAAAACGATACCACATACCAACCATTTCATCGGCCACCTGCAGACCAATAAGATTAAAGACATCCTCAAATATGAAGTGAGCTGCCTGCAATCGCTGGACCGATGGGAACTTGCCGAAAAGCTGCATCAGCGCTTAGCCGCAGAAAACAGGAAAATGGAAGTGCTGATACAGGTCAATACTTCTGGAGAGGAAAGTAAGTTTGGCGTACATCCCGACCAGGCTATTGCCCTTATACAGGAGGTATCCCAACTGGGCACTTTACAGATAAAAGGTTTGATGACCATAGGCCTGTTCAGTGCAGATACAGAGCAGGTACGCAAGTGCTTTCAGCTACTCCGTTCCATACAGCAGGAGGTTATTGCCCTGGATATTCCTGAAGTATCAATGGACGAATTATCGATGGGGATGAGCGGCGACCTGGAAACGGCCATTGAAGAGGGGGCAACCATCATCAGGGTAGGCACCGCTGTATTCGGACAGCGCAATACGCCTGACCATTATTACTGGAACGAACATACAACACTGATATGAATGTACACTACCTGCAACATGCCCCTTTCGAAGGATTGGGTTATATCGAAACATGGTTAAAGGAGCATCAGCACAACCTCTCTGCTACCCGGCTTTATGAAGCAAACCATGTGTTACCGGATGCGCCTGCAATTGATGCGTTGATCATTCTCGGCGGTCCGATGAATGTGTATGAAGAAGACCGGTACAGCTGGCTGAGCCAGGAGAAAGCGCTGATAAAAGAATGTATCCGCTCCGGCAAAAAAGTACTGGGCATATGCCTGGGAGCACAGCTCATCGCGCATTGCCTGGGTGCAAAAGTGGTGATGGCAGACCATAAAGAGATTGGATGGTGGCCTGTGTTACCAGACTTTGACTGTAATCAGGTGCCCTGGTTTGATGATTTATTCCGCGGCAAACCAACTGTATTTCACTGGCATGGCGACCAGTTCACTATCCCAGCCAATGCACTGGATCTGTTACAGTCAGAGGCCAACGGCCACCAGGCATTTATGTATAATGGCACACAAGTTATCGGCTTACAGTTTCACCTGGAGCTAACGAAGGAAAGCCTGCAGCAGGTGCTGGAGCACATTCCGGCTGACATTACGAATAATCCTTTTGTGCAGGACCGGGAGACTATACTGAGCAAGATGGATCACATCGGGCGCTCAAACGCTATAATGGCGGCAATCCTGGAGCAGTGGTTACCCTACAGCTACAACCCTGCAAACCGATAATACGTAACGATTGCAGCCATTAAAAAGACAATAAACAGCATGGGTAGCATTTTATGTTCTTTCCTGCGCTCATGCATGAATATACCGGACAGCATAATGAGCCCGAAACCCAATGCAGACAATGGTGTCAGCACTGGTGCTATGCCGGTATACCAGGGCAGTATAATGCCGATACAACCCAGCCACTCCAACGCGCCCAGCACTCTTATCGGCCATACCTGGCCATCAGCTTCGATATGCTTATCCTCAATATGCTGCTGCCTGCTGCTGAACAGCTTGCCGTAACCCGGCATGATGAAAAATAGCGCCAGCAGGATCTGTAGTACCCACAATATGGTATTCATCATAAATAAAATCGCTGTGTCACAGCTTCCGGCAGCAAAATTAAGCCGGTATACGCTTATAAAACAAATCTAAGCACAAGAGTGCTTATTCCATTCCATGCCCATCTCATTGCCATACTCTGCTATAACTTAACCTGCATTATAGTACTTCCCGAATATAAAACCTGAGCAACCCGAAAGAAACCAGGCTGCATACTGCAGGAACTACGGGGAAAATTGCGCGCCATAAACTTCTATTTCGCTCACCAGCAAGACACTGCACTACTTTGAAGCACCGAGAATACTATTGATTGGTTAATACTATCGGAAATGTACTGCAAAACAATTGTAAAAACCGCAGCTTAGTATTCAGGAGATACTATATAATTTATTATTCTATATCTCCTGGCTTTACTTTGCTTGCAGAATTAATCGCAGAACAACTTAAATGATGAAGAGATTAGTTCTCTCCATACTACACACCTTACAAAAAATAAACCCTGAAATCGATTCTCCTCTTTGCCTGCTCACAGGCGAAAGACCGGATCGATTTTTTTATAAAGCATAACAGTATTGACATTGCACCACGACAACCCAGGAAATACTACTATAGCGCACCCTACTCTTCTTTAACACAATCCAAGCAATTTTTAAATCAAAACCAAAAATCATGAAACTAAACTTTACCCGTTTAATTGTTGCACTATACCTGGCCATTCTGTCCGGTGCTGCAACTAACCTGTATGCACAAGGTATTAACTGTACCGTAAATGCCGGTGGAAATGCCATCATCTGCGGCTCCTCCACTACCCTTACAGGAGGGGTATCCGGTACAGTCGGCGCGGGCAATCCTACATGGACCTTTGTGTCCGGCCCCACAACCCCTGTGATCACTACTCCCAACAGCCTTACCACAACAGTTACCGGCATGACCGTAAACGGAGATTATGTGTTCAGCCTCAGCCACCCTTGCGGTACTGGTACAGCTACATCTAATGTAACCATCACCGCACATCCAAGACCTGCCAGCTTTACAGCAGGATCAGATATTACTACGATCTGTGCTACCACCGGTACCACGAACCTTGCCGGGGTAATTCCAGCCGGTTATACCGGAAGCTGGAGAGCGGTAAATATTTTCAGCCTTGTCCGCTTCAGCACCCAGGTATCGACCAATGCACAATTCAGCAGTACCACCTCTGCTACGCCAACATTTTCCCTGATCAACACTACTAATCATGAAATAGATCCTGCATATTATGCCATATTGAAGATTACCTCGCTGGATGGTGTATGTAGTTATGAGGATACTACCATCGTTCGTTTTGTGCCTAATCCGCAGATCGTTTCGCCAACAACCATATCCAAATGCCGAAACCTGGCCAACACTGTGGACTTTTACGATTTACAATCTACCTCACCGGCCTTCAGTACTGCATATGCAGGATCGGCGGGCACTGTAGCCAACGGCACCACGGTTACTCTAAATGTAATCAGCCAGCCGGCAGGAGCTAATATGACTTTTAATGCTATTGAGTTATCGCGTGTGTATTTTAACGGTATGAGTGTAAACGGTACTTATCAGTTTACCCTGACCGTTACCAACAGTTGCGGTACCTATACTACCCCGACAATATCATTTACCTATTCCGGCACCACGCCTAACCTGGTTAACTTCGCGCTGCCCAGCCATCCGGAGCAATCCATGGTGTATGTAAGCACCGGTAGCGGAGGAGAGTTACATTGCACTAATAAAGTCGGCACTACCGCACCAGAATTATTTTACTTTGACATTGACCCATCTGATCCGGCCACGGTGACCACTACCGTTACAACAACTGGCATTTTGCCTCCGGGAGGCGCCCCTTCGGTGAGCCTGTCCGGAGCCGGCACCTATAACAGAACCGTAACGGTAACCCCTCCTGCAGGCGGCTGGCAGATCGGTACGTATAAGTTCAACATCAGTACCTCTAACGGTTCCTGCTCGATTTCTCAACCCTATTACATCCATATATCCGACAATAACCGTCCGGATGTTGCCGTTCCTGACCAGAGCATCTGCTACCCGGGCACCGGCGCTATTTCGGCCAATATACCTCTGCCCGCTATCTATAAGGGCGTAGTCAACAGTAGTTACTTTCAGGAGTTCAATGGCATCTATAATTTTGCGGTAATCTCCAAACCGGCAGGATCTTCTACCCCTACCTATACCTCCTCTAATCTGCGCTCAATAACCAGCACTTCTACGCTCATCAGTAACCTGGACAAGGCAGGAGATTATGTATTCAGCATAACGGCCACACGGGCAACCGGTGGTGTGGGTCCGTTCCTGGACCAGGAGTATGCATGCTCCGGTTCTTCTATGACGGGAACCTTTACCATTCATGTAGAAAATCCAATCAATGCAAATGCCGGATCGGATCAGTCTGGATTGTGTGCCAACAGTGCAGCTTTGCTGGGCAATAATCCAGGTTCCGGCACCGGTGCATGGACCGTTGCACAGGCTCCGGCAGGTGCAGTACCAATTATTGCTTCAACATCCAGCTTTTCTACGATGGCGAACAATATGGACTCTGTAGGTACTTATCGCTTTGTATGGACCATAACCAGTCCTATGGGAGGCTGTATGAGCAGAGATACCGTGGCATACCAGGTAACCTGTCCGCTGCCGGTACAATTGCTGCGCTTCGAAGCCATTAAGCAACCCAACAGTGTACTGCTGGAATGGCTGACCACTGCAGAGCAAAACAGTTGGGGATTTGATATCGAAAGAAGTACAGACAGCAAGGACTGGAACATTATTGGTTCAGTACGCAGTAATGCAGCGGTGTCGCAGGGCAGGTATACTTATACCGATCTGCAACCCGTGTACGGAGATAACTTCTATCGCCTGAAACAAAAAGATCATGATGGTGCTTATGCATACAGCCCGGTAAGAATGGTGAAATATACTCCGAACAATGGTATCGACCTATACCCTAACCCCGCCCGTGAATCGGTAACAATCAATGGCCTGAAAGGTACTGAAACCGTAACGGTGTACAATACTAATGGTCAGGTGGTATATACCGGCAAAACAAAAGCAGGCGCTGTACAGGTAAATATGAAGCACTTGCCTGCTGGTGTATACTTATGCATCGTGGCAGACCAGGCTGGCGCTCAGTTATCCAGATCATCGTTTGTAAAAGAATAGTACAGACGCTTAAAATACCGAATGAAACAATGGGTCCGCAGCAATTGCTGCGGACCCATTGTTTCATTCGGTATTAAGTAGAAAAATTTAATGCATTAATTATTTGTTGTTGAAGTAGTATTTGAACCTGTCCAATATGAATTATAATTAATAAGTTTTCTCCTTTTTTCTTCTATCTCAAGACGACGTAACTTATCATTTTCTGAAGTAGCGACAAACCATTTAATCAATCCAAAAATAAGCATTATAATACCCACACCAATCAACACCCATTTAAGCCAAGCAAAAAAGGAAATTTGGCTTTTCAAAACCTCTACTTGCTCTGCTTTATATTTTATTTCAATATTTTTAGATTTAGCAACTCTAAGACAAGAATCAAGTATAACTGATTTATTATAATGAACGTTAATAAATTGGCTTGTTTTACTTGAAACTATTGATTGAACTCTAAGCTTATTCACTGAATCTCTTTCTTTAAGCAAACATTCATACCTATTTTCTAAAAAGCTCAATTCATTATTTAATATTTCCGCATCTTTTAACAGCACTTTTTGTTCAGTCCTTATTTGCAACTCTCTCTCTGATGGATATGCTAATGCAAAAACAATTAAAATCGCCCCTCCAACAAGTAAAAACTTGTAAAAATTATCTGAATTAGGAAAGAATTCACTGATGCCCATAACAAAATATTCTATTTGCCAAATAATACATCTTGATAATCGCTATTATTATTTGAGTTGAGTATTTTCTGATTTTCTTCTATCCGCCTTATTTTTGCCTCATTTTCTCGAACAAAATTAGACAATTTTTTAGTATCATCTTCAATAGTGCTCGAGCTCTTATTATTATTAATCCCACCACAGCTAGCAAATGCCAAAGCACCTGCCACCACTGCAAGAGACTTTCCGATTTTTGTTATGCATTCAATTTGTCCAGGAGATTGTAAGTTTAATCTTACTGAAGTAGATTGTACATCTTCTTCAAAACTGTAAAATGCATTAGCATCCTCAACTAAACTTTGAATATCCGTTAGCAATTCTGCAAGAATTTTTACATTAATGGCTTCCTTTGTTTCTATATCAAATACTAAATGTATATTCTCACCTTTTCTATATAACTTCTCAACTACCTTATCAATATAAATTGAAAGGTAATCCACATTCGTAATTGTATGTCGATTTCTTATTTTATAGAAATGCGGATCTATATTTCCAACATACACTGTCTTAACCCACTTTACTTTTCTACGTTTGTTATATTCACACATGTCATTTTCATAAGACTCGTATGGCCTTTCATCTTGCACAATACCAAAGGTATAATTTGTAGAATTTTTACTTGGAATAATTACAATGTCATTTTTCTCAATATTATAAAATCTAAAAAGTTGATTAACGGTTGTTGATATATCCTTCTTTGAACGGGTTTCTTGTAATGTTTTAGCATAAATATCAGCAATATTATTAAAAGACAAAGTTTCTAACATATTTATTGATATTTGATTCCAACCGATAGCAATAAAATTATCGTCTTTATAAATATCATATAATCCACCTCCTTCTGTTCTAACAAACCAATATCTAGTCTTAGGATTTATTTCTGATATATTTTCAATAAAAAACGGTGCTTTCATCTAAGAAAATTATTTAATAAATAAGAATCCAAAAGTAATACTTATTTTATTTTTTTACAATACAGAGAAATATATAAATAAGCAATCCAACAAATTATAATATTACAGTATTTAAAAATCCGCATAAAAAAAGGCCGCAGCTATTGCTGCGGCCTTTTAACTATTGCTCAAGCATATTTGTATGCGCCAAAAGCAACCAATACTAAAGTTCAATTAAAGTACATCTCTGCGGGCACCGGTTTCTTTTCTACCGGCAATTTCGGGGCTACCGGCTTGGCTACAGTGTCTCTCGTTTCCTGTGCGTTTTCTGCCAGCATTCTCGGTTCATTGGGGTTAAACATATCCTCCATTTTAACTTTAGGAGATTTGTTCAGCCATTTTGAACTGGCCAGGTACTTACGGTTTGACGTATAGATAAATAAAGCGGTACCACCCTTGATATTATCAATAATAGGACGGGTAAGCTCTACCGGTAATGCCGGGCATCCCCAGCTGCGACCCAGGCGTTGATTGCCTTTAATAAAATCGTAGCTGACATAATCTGCTCCGTGTATTACCACTGCCCTGCTAAATGCCTGGTCATTATACCCGACATCTTTACCCTGCAATTTCAAAGAATATCCTTTATCACCATAGTATGTATTATCGGTTACATAAAAACCCATACTGCTCTGATGAGAATTCTCTACATTAGAAAAGTTTGTTGCAAACTCTTCGCCACTACCCTGGCCATGTGCGACCAGAGAGTTAAACAGCACTTTTTTCTTTTTCAGGTCGATCACCCACAGGCGCGGAACGTTAGAAGAAAGACTAAAGTCACAAATGGTTAAAACATCACGATCATTTAACTGACCACTTTGTTTCAGATTCAGGAAGCCTTGATATCCTTTAAGGAATACGTCTTTAGACAATTTTCGGAAGTTACCGAAGTTGATCTCCTGATAAAGACGGGCTGCGTTATCTTCTACTGTTTTGGTAGAAGTTGGTATTACCAAACCCTCTGCAATTACGTTCGACACCGGAATGATGTGTACTGATAAAAAAAGAATAAATGCCTTTACCCAGTTTTTAGTTTGTATCATCAAATAAAATTTTCTGTTGGTTAATATTCAAAGTTAAAAAATATATTAGAAATATCACCCCTTTAGGGGGAAATTTTAACATATTAGCCCATCGCTCTCACAAAGATTGTTTACTTTCGCAACGGACATTTATCTCTCTGAAATCCTTTATGATGCAGTCTTTCCAGCACCACGCTCAGGCTTTTGAGCAGTTTTTACAGGAGCAGCAACTCTTCTCCCGCGAACCCCGGAATTTATATGAACCTTGCAGTTATATATTATCGATTGGCGGTAAGAGAATCAGACCATCGGTATGCCTTATGGCCGCTGCCTTATACAAAGGCATTACACCAGATGTATACTGGGGCGCTGCAGCTATAGAGCTGTTTCATAATTTCACCCTCATACATGATGACATTATGGATAATGCCCCGCTGCGTCGTGGCAAGACTACCGTTCATGAGTTATATAGTACCACTACAGCAATCCTCTCCGGCGATGTGATGAACATTATGGCATTTCAGTGCCTGGAAAGGGTAAAACCGGAACTGATACCCGTACTGCTGGGCATTTTTAACCGTACAGCAATAGAGGTATGTGAGGGGCAGCAACTGGATATGGATTTTGAGCAGCAGGACAATGTTACCGAAGAGGCTTACATACACATGATTGCGCAGAAGACAGCCGTATTACTAGCCTGCAGTATGCAGATCGGTGCGCTGATAGCCGGTGCTACGGAAGAGGATGCAGCCCGCCTGTACACCTTCGGCAAGAACCTGGGTATTGCCTTCCAGCTACAGGACGACTACCTGGATACTTTTGGTGATGGCGATAAAGTAGGCAAACAAATAGGCGGAGATATACAGGCCAATAAAAAAACCTTCCTAGCTATTACGGCTATGCTACAGGCAAGCGATACGCAGAAAACAGCCATAAACATACTGGCGCATGGTCATGGTACTACCAAAGTACAGGATACCATTCAGTTGTACAATACCCTGAGTGTAGGATCTATCTGCAAACAAGCGATAGATGCTTATACCCAAAAGGCATTACAAGCGCTGAACGAAGTGCAGGTGCCGGACGAAAAGAAAGCACCATTCCGCGAACTGGTACAATTCCTCATCAACAGAGATTACTAATGTGCCCGTCATTTCGAGCGAGCGCAGCGGTGCCGAGAAATCTCTGATCGCTGCAAGAGGAGATGTCTCCACGCTGGTCGACAGGACGAACATTAAAATAATTGTGACAAATACCACAATGGGCTTATAGAATATATAAGCCCATTTCTTTTAAGTCTTGTATAGTAGGGCCTTCCAGTAAAGGCATAATGTCGGTATGGTGGGTTTGCATGAAATGGTCTTGCAGCGCACCTACAGTCATGGCCTGGTTACTTACATGACAACGCTCCAGCAATTCCTGAATCAGCTTACCCTCAGCAGGGGTTACATTCAGCTCCAGGGCACTGCGTTTCTGCTGAAAGATCAGCTGTGCACGGGTCACAATCTTACCTTTATGTTTCTGATGATTTACCTCCAGTTGCGGCGGCTTGCCCGTCCATACGATCTTGGTACTGGGGCGCAATGGCGGCTCCGGTGCTTCGGCCAGGCTGCGTTCTATATAATCCGGGGCTATGGTTGGTCGTTTCACCCGGAAGTCAAACCAATCCTGCAGTGGGAAGTCGAAACAGATACCATGCATATAATTATACAGCGCCTTTTTCAGACCACCGGCATAACGGCTATGGTCTGCTCCCGTCTCATCTATATGCGGCAGGTCATTATTGGCAAATGCCCCTACTCCCTCCAGCACATTTTTCACTTTAAAGAGCTCAGGATTCATGCCCACCGGGCTGTGTGCCGTCATGGCAAACTGGTGCCAGAAACCCGATTGTACCACATTCAGTTCAAATAACTGGCGTACCACCTCCAGGCTATCGATCGTCTCCTGCTCGGTCTGTGTAGGGAAGCCGTACATCAGGTAGGCATGTACCATAATGCCCGCTTCGGTAAAGCTATCGGCCACCTTAGCCACCTGGGCTACGGTTACCCCTTTCTTGATCAGTTGCAACAATCGGTCAGAGGCTACCTCCAGCCCGCCCGATACCGCTATACAGCCCGAGGCCGCCAGCAGGCGACACAGGTCGGGGGTAAAGCTTTTTTCGAAACGGATATTGGTCCACCAGGTAATGGTCAGCTTACGGCGCAGGATCTCCAGCGCCACCTCCCGAATGAGTGCAGGCGGTGCTGCCTCATCGACAAAGTGGAAGCCATGCTGTCCCGTCTCGCGGATCAGCTGCTCCATACGATCAACCAGCACTACAGCCGTAGTAGCTTCGTAATTTTTAATATAATCGAGCGAGATGTCGCAGAAGGTACATTTGCCCCAGTAGCAGCCATGTGCAAGGGTCAGCTTGTTCCAGCGGCCATCGCTCCAGAGGCGATGCATCGGGTTAGCTACTTCTATCACCGACAGGTAGCGGTCCAGCGGCAGGTCTCCGTAATCGGGCGTACCCACATCGGCCTGCTTATAATCTCCGGCTATGGTGCCGTTGTAGTATTGTACCACACCCTCTTCATCCAAAGCAAAGGTGCGCTTGAGAAAGTGTATATCGCGCTTGCCCTCCAGCATCTCGATCAGGTGCAGTACGGTCGCCTCGCCATCGTCGAGGGTTACATAGTCCAGAAACTCGAATACCCGGGCATCGCTCAGGCTGCGCAGCTCGGTATTGGCATAACCGCCGCCGAGGCAGATCTTGATGTCGGGGTGATGTTGTTTGATATATTGTCCGCAGCGCAGACCACTGTACAGATTGCCGGGAAATGGTGCCGAAAGCCCCATCAAGGTAGGCTTGTACAGCGCCAGTTGCTCCTCCAGTATGCGCAGCAATATGCGATCGGTAAAGGTAGGCGGTGCCTTTAAGGCATTGTACAGGTCATCAAAAGAGCGGGCACTGCTGGCCAGTCGCTCGGCATACCGGCTGAACCCGAACAACGGATCGACGGTAGCAATGATGAGGTCTGAAATATCTTCTAAATATAAGGTAGCCAGGTGTCGTGCCTTGTCGCGGATACCCAGTGTACCAAAGGCCCACTCCAGGTCAGCCACCTGCTCAAAACGACTTGCCTCTGGCAGATAGTTACCGGTACAGATGGCGTATGACAGTGTAGGATTGCGGTCCTGCAGAAAGGCTATGACCGGGTCTATCGTGTGCAGATAATCCTCTTTCAGGGTCATGATACGGGCTATATTGCCATCGAGCACATAACCGCCGGCCTCAATCTCGGCAAACAAGGATTCCAGCCCCTTTGCAGAAAACAACTCGTTGATGACCAGTATACCCAGATCGGCCTGGTGCGACTCAATGTTTTTGGTATTCAGAAAACCTTTGAGGTAAGCAGTAGCCGGGTATGGGGTATTGAGCTGTGTAAACGGAGGGGTGACCAGGAAAACGGATTGTTGCACGGGACGCATCATATTATTATTCAACAATATGCAAAGATAGGCCTTTTTGCTGGCACGTGCGGAAGGTAGCTTTATGTTGTAGGCACGCGCCTTCGCGCGTGCGCTCTTGTACTTAAGTCTACCTTAAGTCTACCCTATTCAGCGCAACATGAACGATATAAAAAGCCGCGGCAATGTACCGGTATGCTACACCGACCCGGACAAAAACTAAATCGATCTGTCGCTATACAACATTGGCACGCAAAAAAACTACATCAACCTGTTTTGGGAGCTACATTCACCCGCTGAAAACCTGAATCGACGCGCAAAAAAGCTACATATCATTTAGCTTTTTAGTGGCCGGGCGCACCTTTTTATGGAATGCACGCAGCTTTTTATGAAATGGAATTAAGCAAAAAGCTGCGCGAATGGAGCTTTTTATCCCTCGCGCGCAGCTTTTATATACCCTTGATTGAGCTTTTAGGTCGCTTCATTGAGCTTTTTGGCAAATCGAATTGAGCTTTTTATCGCGTTCATTAAGGTTTGGGGTAGCAGGGGGTACCTCTGAGGTGGGGTCATGAGGTATGCGAGGACACGCGCCTGGGGGCGCGCGCCAGCATCGAGAGGTACTTTATGCACAACATTATCACTTCGAGGGCCTCAGCGAACGGTTTACGTCCCTTCGTGATGTCGATCGTATGGAGACATCTCCTCTCCCCAAGCTAGCGCACGCGCCCTCGCGTGTGTCTGTTTGTATCAATAGAGGCACGCGTTTGTGAATGCGCGCCAACAATAGACGAAACAAAAAGCCCTTCCTGCTGAGGAAGGGCCATGTATATAGTTATAGGATCGAATGCTTAGAACTTGTAGGTAACGCTCACAAAGTAGTTGGCACCATAGCCATAGAAGTACTTGGCCGGGAAGCGCTCTACATTCTGTGTAGCGGCATCGAAACGCAACTGCTCAAAACCTCCGGTACGGATGTTCTTATTGTTCAGCAGGTTATTAACCCCAACATTGATGTATAGGAACATATCGTTGCTGGCCGATCTGATGTATTTCTTCAGCTTCAGGGAGGTACCGCAGAACAGGTCGATGGTGTAATATGCCGGCAGCTTCTCCTGACCCAGTATATCGTTCCACTGTGGTGTACCTTTCTGTACAAACTCTACGGCATCGGAAGTGAGGCGGGCAGGGTTTACGTCGATATAGTTGCGATCAAAGAAGTTGACATTTACATTGGCCCACCAGTATTTAGGCGAGCTGTAGTTCAACCCCAGTGTGTAGGCCGATTGCGGGCCCGATGCTACATAATAGTCTTTCAGGTAGATGGTCTGCGTAGCTACTTTGGTAGAGGTATCATTGTCCAGGAATACGCTGGCCGTAGGACGGCTGGTATAGAAGGCTTGTGTCCAGCTGGCTACTGCGGTGGCAGACAGGCTCGGGCTGATCTTGGCTTTGAGGGCAAACTCTCCACCCAGGTTGCGCATATTTACACCCTGTAATACATAGTTTACAAACGTGCGGTAATCTTCGTGATAGAAACGTTTGATGTCGGTAATATCTTTCATCTCGGTTACAAACCCGCTCAGGCGACCATTCAGGAACGGCGAGCGCAGTAAATATCCACCCTCTAATGATGTGATCTTTTCTACAACCGGGTTGCCTACAGCCTTGTTACGGGTGCGTGGTGATACGAAGGTATTGTCAAATGTAGGTGCATTGGTCATTACCGCACCATTTACGTACAGATAGTTACGACCATCCAGTTTGTAGGTCAGTCCGCCCTTTACGGCATAGGTGAGGAAGTCGAAACGTTCTGACTGGCCTTCGGAATCTCCGGCAAACAGACCGTTCTTAAACATACCATTTCTGCGGAAGCCTTCCATACCCAGGCGACCAGTCAGGAAGAAGTCTACTTTGTTGTAGGTAAACTCGCCCTGTGCCCATGCGTAAGAGCGCACAAAGTCTGACTTGTAGTAATAACCGTATTTATCGCCTTTGTACACAATACCATTAGGATTGTTGAGGTCATTCTGGTTGTAATCGTTGTTACCGATATAGGTACGTTCTGCAAACTGGTTCAGGTTTACATAATAGTCGCCACCCAGCAGATCATAGGCTTTGCGATAGCTGGCAGTCTTTTGCAGGATGCCCGCTACACCGGCAGTTACTTTTACGTGCGCTCCTATTACCTTTTGCAGTGTGGAGTTGAGCATGTATTTATTGATATCGTCTCTGTCCTCGCCGATCAGGTATACCGAACGCTTGCCGGTAACGCCATTTACGGTACGTACATTCATACGGTTGGCACCATACAGTCTATCCCAGTTGACCTGCATACGACTTGGATCTGCCAGCAGGTAATCGCGCTGTGCATTGGCCATAGCCTCGTCTGCGCCTCTCGGATCATACAGGTAATAGCTAGGCAGGTTGCGGTAGTAATCAGGACGAGGGTCCATAGCATTGTACCAGTCGAGGGAGGTATTGCCATTATAACCGGTCTGGAAGCCCAGTGAGGTATTCCATTGGGTATTATTGTCCGGGTTATACTTGTAGGTGAGTATAGCCGCGGGTTGGTTAGAATTGTTGGCGCGAGAATTTTTCTTCTCTCCATTTACATAACCCCAGTTAGGATTATAGAAGTTGCTGCCGGCCAGATCCATAGCCTCCTGCGTAGCAGGCATGGCCTTGCCACGGCTGGTTGGTGCGCCGAAGGCGGTGAGGTGAATGGAGTTGGCATTATTGATCTTCTTGCTCACGGCCAGGTAGGCTGAGTAGCCGTCGTAGAATGTACCTGGAATGTAGCCTTCATCGCTCCATCTTTTGGAAGCAGATACGGAATAAGCCCAGCCCTTCTCGTTAAGGCCAGAGCTGTGGGTAATCATCACACGGTTACGGTAGGTACGGTTAGAGGCAGCGTAGGAGATACGGGTCTGCTTGCGCTGATCGGCAGCAGTGGCTTCGATCTGTGTCGCGCCGCTCAGTCCGCCGAAGCCTACTTCTGAAGGCGACAGTCCGTAGGTTACGGTCTGGTTGCGGAACACATCGTTCAGTCCGCCCCACTGCCCGAAGAAGGCTGAACCGGATTCAGCATCATTCATCGGAAGACCATTCATATATACTTCCAGCTGATCTCTTTTATATCCACGAATCTGGAAGCGCTGCGGCCCGAAGGTATAAGAGGCTGCGGCCAGGTAAGGATCGCGTGATGCGGTGAGTACACCGGACACGCTCTGATCGCTGATACCATCATCATCTCCCGAAGAGGCATTCTCTTCCAGCGAAATGGTCGGTGCCTGATTGGCCGCTACGCTTATGGCCTGTTCATCAATCCCGAAAGCCAGTGCGCCCAGGTCTACCACATCCTGGTCTACATTGATCGTTACTGTTTCTTGTTTGTTGGCAGAAGTATTTACAACCAGCTTGTAGGTACCATGCGGCACCTGGCTGAAGGTAAAGCGCCCTTCTGCATTGGTTATCTTCATCAGCTTCAGTTGCGGAATGGTCACTTCCACTTCGGTAAGTGGCCTGCCGTTATCCTTGTTTTCCAGAACACCTTTTACCAGGGCAGTCTGCGCCTGCACAATAACGGAAAAAGATGAAATAACTGAGAGCAGTAAAACGTGCTTCATATAGTATAAATAACTAAAAAAATGGTTCTAAAAAGTAGCGGCAAAACTAGAATAAGTTTTGCCGCTACTGAGAGAAACTGTATAAAGTAATTGTTATTTATCTACCATTAACCATATGTTACTGCAAGGAAAATAAAGAGTCTACAAATTCATATTTATTGAATACTTGTAAGTCCTCCATTCGCTCTCCTACACCTATATATTTTACCGGTATTTTGAACTGATTGGCGATGGCTAATACCACACCACCCTTGGCCGTGCCATCGAGCTTGGTAATGGCCAGTGAGGTCACTTCTGTAGCTGCGGTAAAATGCTTGGCCTGCTCCAGTGCGTTCTGCCCTGTACTGCCGTCCAGCACCAGCATAACTTCATGCGGAGCATTTTCCATGTTTTTACCGATAGAGCGTTTGATCTTGCTCAGCTCTTCCATCAGGTGCGCTTTATTATGCAGACGACCGGCGGTATCGATAATGATCACATCTACATCGCGGGCTATACCACTGACGATAGTATCATAAGCTACAGAACTTGGATCGCTACCCATCTCTTTCTTTACAATAGGTACGCCTACACGATCGCTCCAGATGCTCAGCTGATCTACAGCTGCGGCACGGAAGGTATCGGCTGCACCCAGCAATACAGACTTACCGTTCTTTTTGAAATTATATGCAAGCTTACCAATCGTTGTAGTCTTACCTACACCGTTTACGCCTACAACCAGTATTACATAAGGTTTTTTATCCAGCGGTGTGCCGTACGTTTTGTAATCGGTACTGGATGAGTCGGTAAGGATATTGGCGATTTCTTCCTGAAGAATGTTGTTCAGTTCGCCGGTATTGATGTATTTATCTTTGGCAACGCGTGCTTCGATATTTTTGATGATGGTAACGGTCGTATCCAGGCCTACATCTGCTGTAATCAGGGCTTCTTCCAGGTTATCCAGCACTTCTTCATCTACTTCACTCTTTCCTGCAATGGCTTTGGAGATCTTGCTAAAGAAATTCTCTTTGGTCTGTTTTAGTCCTTCGTCTAATACCGCTTTTTGTTCTTCCTGATCTTTATTTCTTTTGAATAGTTTGTCAAAAAAACCCATAACAGATAATATAAAAAATTATAAGGTGTAAAATTAGTCTATTATATAAGGATACAAAATTTTATTTTTGCTGAAAATGAATGCTGTTATGGAAAACACCATCCCTATAACCTTATGGCTGGCCGGCCGCAGTTACCGCATCCGGGTAAAGCCGGAAGAGGAACAGGCGATACGCCAGGCCATGAAAGTAGCTGAACAGCGACTGGCCAAACTGCGCAACGATATCGTGGGCAAAGATGAACAGGACTTCCTGGCGATGTGCCTGATGATGTATGCTACCGACCAGGTGACCGATCACAGTGGCTTCACCCCGGTGCAGCAGGATACGATACAGGAAATGATGCAATCTATAGACGACTGCCTCGAAGACAAGTCTGCCCCTGCTACAGACCTTGTTTTATAAACCCGACGAACTGAGCCATGGCTTTAGCGCGATGGCTTACGGCCTTCTTCACTTCTGCGGGTAGCTGTCCGAAAGTCTGGTCATACCCTTTTGGGATAAATACAGGATCGTAGCCAAAGCCTCCGCTGCCCGATGGTGCTGTGGCAATATCTCCCTCACAGATTCCTTTAAAATATACTGGTGCTCCGCTGCCTACCAGGCAAATTGTCGTCTGGTAATAGGCATGGCGGTCTGTACTACCCTCCAGCTCCTGCAATAGCTTTTCGGTATTGCGCTCATCGCTGCGCGGCTCGCCGGCATAGCGTGCACTGAACACTCCTGGTGCACCACCCAGCGCGGGTACGATCAGGCCGCTATCTTCGGAGAAGGTCATGAGGCCGGTACGCTCATATACATAGTTGGCCTTAGCCAGAGCATTCTCTTCGAAGGTATCGTATGGCTCGGGAATCTCTTCTGTAATGCCGGTATCTTTGAGGCTGATCACTTCAAAAGCGCCCTCCAGGAGGCCGTTGATCTCTGCAATCTTATGTGCGTTATTGGAGGCTAATACTAGTCTGGTCATGAATCTGTATGTGTTTATTTTCCGATATAATATGGTTTCAGTGCCTTGTTCCAGAAGTCGGCCTTCAGCTGGGCATTGCCCATAATCATGCGCAGCTCATCTGCCAGCATGATCTGCTTATCTCCGATACCCAGCATTTTATAAGGGAATAAGGTATAATGAATATGTATACTTTTCGGATCTACGTTGAACAGAAATACTTCTTTAATACTTTCTACCCCACTGATGTTTTGCCAGGCTACCCACTCGTCTGTAATATACAGTTGCTCCGGCGTGACTTTACATGCCTGAAAAATCTTCGTAATCTGTTCTTTATCAGCATTTTCGTCTACAAAACGGTCCAGGATCACCAGTACACGCACCCCTTCGGGTGTTGACAAACTGTTAAAATTAGGCAGGTTATGCACCAGTGTTTCGGAGGCAAAAAGTTGCTGTATCATATGGTAAAGTACGTATAGAAAGCGTTCCCGGCAAAAGTAAATTTTTATGAACAAACTGCAATACACTTCTATATTGTTCAAAAAAACGTAGATTTGCCCCGGCTTTGTAAGTCATTGACTAGCACTAGAGCCGGGTCATAATTATATTAAATCTATTATTTAGACAATATGGACATTAAAATTTCTAAAGTAGCAAACAGTCGCGCACATGAGCTACGCAAAGATGAACTGGTTTTTGGTAAGGAGTATGCAGACCACATGTTGGTATGTGATTATAAAGATGGGCAGTGGGGCACTCCGGAAATTGTACCTTATGGTCCTTTAAGCTTAAGTCCGTCGACCTCTGCTTTACATTACGGACAAGCTATTTTTGAAGGTGTTAAAGCCTATCGTCAACCAGATGGAACGGCTGCGGTTTTCCGCCCGGAAAAAAACTGGGAACGTTTAAATAAATCTGCTGCCCGCCTGGATATGCCAGAGATTCCTAAAGAAATTTTCCTGGAAGGTATGCGTCAGCTGATTGCGCTGGATAACTCATGGGTACCTAACGAAGATGGTACATCTCTGTACATCCGTCCTTTTATGATGGCTACAGATGAGTTCCTGGGTGTAAGAAGCTCTCACGATTATAAATTCATGATCATCAATAGCCCTGCTGGTCCGTACTACAGCAAACCGGTACGTATCTATGTGCAGGAGAAATATGTACGCGCGGTGCCTGGCGGTATCGGGTATACCAAAGCTGCTGGTAACTATGGCGCATCCATGCTGCCTACCAGCGAAATCAAGAAAATGGGTTACGATCAGATCCTGTGGACAGATGCATTTGAGCATAAATTCGTACAGGAAATCGGTACCATGAACGTGTTCTTCATCGTTGATGGTAAAGCCCTGACACCTGATCTGAACAGCGGTACAATCCTGGCTGGTGTAACCAGAGACAGCGTTATCGCCCTGCTAAAAGAAAACGGAATTCCTGTTGAAGAGCGTCCGATCAGCATCTTAGAGCTGGTACAAGCGTATAAAGAAGGTAAATTCCAGGAAGCATTCGGTACTGGTACAGCGGCGTCTATGTCCCTGATCCAGGACCTGACTTACGAAGGCGAAACACTGACCCTGCCTCCTGCAGAGACATTCCCGATCGCGAACAAAATCAAAAAACAACTGGACGATATCCGTTACGGACGTACAGAAGATAAAAACGGATGGTTGTTTAAAGTAAACTAATCAATCGCTTTTAGCATATAATAAATGGCCGGATCAATGATCCGGCCATTTATTTATTTACTGAATATCTGTTTAAAGGAAGCAAAGTCTAGCATTCTATTTATATCTTTTGCTACCTTTTGCCTTGATGCAAAAGGTACCGCCAAAAAATCAAGGCTGTATAAATCCCTGGCTAAAAATCAAGGTGTCGGTCGGTCGCAAACCAGACTCACTTCGTTCAGACAGTGGTTTGCAACCCTATCGACCGAGCCAATGATTTTCTTGACGCCGGATTTATAAAGCCTTTTGGAGCGATCTGTGCGGTATGGATCACTTCGTGATATCGACCATAGAGTAACGGAGCGAAGCATTATGCTTAATCCTTTCTTAAAATGCCCTTCTCCACGCTATCATTGATCAGCCCTTCGGCAAAGGACCAGATCGGCTCTGAGCCTTCTTTAACGACACTTTTCTTCTCATATACTTTCTGATAGGGAACATCAAATTCTTTCCAGGTGCCTCCATTGTTAGAAGTATTCTGCAGCAATGGTTCCAGCCTGTCCATCGAGCGGGCAAACCTGGCTTCGATGCTGACACCGGCTTCAAACTCTTCCCAGATCGCAATCATCTCTTCGGCCTGTGCCTGTGGCAGCATACCGAAGATGCGTTTTGCGGCCAGCAGTTCCTCATCTGTATTGCTGTGATTTTTCTGCATATCGTAGATAAAGGTATCTCCGGCATCGATCTCTACAATATCATGAATCAGCACCATCTTCACCACTTTCAGGACATCTACCGGCTCATTGGCATGCTCTGCAAGTACGATGGCCATTAAGGCCAGGTGCCAGCTGTGCTCGGCATCGTTTTCATTTCTGTCGCTGTTGAATAATTTGGTTCTGCGCTGAATGTACTTGACCTTATCTATTTCTTTAATAAAATCAATTTGCTGCAGCAGTTTTTCGGGTATCATATTGTACACTATATATTGATTACATATTTGTTTCCCGACCTTCGATCCTACCGCAGCTTGCATTGTGGCTATGAGCTGGCTACCGTCTGTACTATATCCAGGTCAAACTCCCGGGCAGCTACCAGTATGTGATCGAAAATATCGGATTGCAGGTTTTCAAAATCGCTCCAGATCCCCAGCTTGGTAAAACAGTAGATCTCCAGGGGCATCCCATTGGGTGTAATCTCCATCTGGCGTACCATGATCGGTTGCTGTTCATCGATCTGCGGATGGCGCTTCAGGTAATTGTATACATACATCCTGAAGGTTCCGATATTGGTCAGTTGCTTACCATTGATCAGGTATTCATCTACCGCCTCACCGGTATTGATCTCTTCCAGGCGATGTATTTCCATTTCTTTGGTCAGGAAATAATCTTTCAGCATATCGATCCTTTGCAGGCGCTGGTAGGCCACCAGGTCAATAAATTTAAATGATTTGATACTGAAAAATATAGATCGCTTAATCCTCCTGGAGTTCTTATCGATCAGCACCTGTGCATTGCGCACTTCTGTAGAGATCAGGTCGTAGGTAGGGATAGAGGATATGGTATTATCAAAATTCTTGATCTTGGTCGTCAGCAGGTTGATCTCTATCACATTTCCCTCCAGCTTATATTTGGTTACATTAATCCAGTCTCCTACTTTGAAGAGTCTTGATGTCGCCACATGGATACCGGAAATAAACCCCAGGATCGTGTCCCGGAAAATAAGCAGTACAACAGCAGTCATGGCACCCAGTCCGGCAAAAATACTACCGGGAGAGATGCGCAGGAATATAGACAGGGAAATAATGACGTAGGCTATGATGCCGATAATGCGCATGGACTGTGCCACTGCTTTGATACCGGTTGCATTATAGTTTAGCTGATTGCCATCGGCATAATCCTCCACCGCTTTGATGAGCCTGTGCAGAATGACGGCGACTACGGTGATGATAAGCCAGTTAAATATAGCATCTATATAGGGCAGGAATCGTTTGCTCCGGTAAAACACATCCTCAATAATCCAGTAGCAGAACAGCATGGGAATAAAATTGAGAAAGGATCGGAACACGTGCCGGTTGTAACAGGCAATATAAAACGGCCTCTTGGATTTAAAAACGATCCATCGGATGATGGGTATAAAGACCCGTTTCAGGACAAATGACAGTACCAGGAATAGCAGTATCAGCGCGATTATTTTATACGCCAATACTGACACTTCCCGCAGTTGTAAAGGAAATTCATCCCTGATATAGCGGTCAATTATATTGATATATTCTTTCAGCATAAAATCATCCGTTTTAGTAACCTGTAAGTACATCGGGCAACACCGCTATTCTGTTACACCCGCTTACAGGCCGCATTACTTATCGTCCTTAGTTTTGGCCAGCTGCTCTTTACACAGCTTCACATATTTGGCCGCCTGCTTGCTGTTCGGCATATCAGGCTTTTTAGCCACTGCCTGGAAATAAGGCAATGCCGAGGCATATTGTTTCTTTTTGTACAAATCCATACCCTTCTTAAAGTCTGCTTCTGCCTGTGTGATCGCTTTCTCTTCTGCTGCTGCTTTTTTAGTTGCGGCATCTTTGGCGCGCTCCTCAGGTGTTTTGGCAGACGGGCGTACTTTTTCTTTAGCGACCGTCCTTTCTGTTGTTGCCGTCTTCGCGGCTGTAACAACTGGTTTAGTCGTTGTAGTACTGCTGCTGCTTGTACGCATATCGGCCTCTTTCACTACTTCTGCAGCTTTAGCCCTTGTTTCGGCAGGGGTCGCTTTCGCTAATGCAGGTGTCGCATTTGTCTTAGCCTTACTTTCCGCAGGAGCGGCTGTTTTTGCCGCGACAGTGCCAGGAGCGGCTTCTTTGGACATCGCTGCAGATGCCGGTGCAGCAGCTGCAGGCACATCGGCCGCAGCCACCATGGCGGCATCACTATCAGCAGCAACATTACTCACCCTGGCACTGCTGTGACTGGCTACAACCGGAGCTGCCTGTGGCTGCATTCCATATTTGGCGTTCATTACAGAGTCGTCCTGTCGGCTTACCGGAGGGCTTACACCTTCATCCAGCGCGCCGGCCGATTCGTTTGCTTTCGCCAGCATAGCGGCTTTCTCCGCTTTATGATTGTTAAATTGATTCAGTCCCCAGATACCCAGACCAACGACTGCAGCTGCAGCCAGTCCTACTTTCCAGTTCATGCCACGTTTACGGTCAGGTGTATCAAATGCAACTGTTTTACGTTGTGTCGGATGTACCGGTCCTTCTGTCGCCGTTTTGGATACCGGAGGTACGATAACTTCTTTTTTAGGCACAACCTTTTCTACCAATGGCTCGGGAGCAGCCTCAACCGCAGGTAACTGAAGGGTGTCTACTTCGCTGAGCAACTGGTTGGCATTGGATGTCTTTAAGAAACCTTCTATAGCATCGTTACAGAAAGGGCACTCATTCAGGTGCATTTCTACAACATACTGCTCTTCCGGAAATAATTTTTTATAGATATAATCATTAATCTGCCTTCTGGTCAGGCAGGCACTGTTATCTATCGCTTTTATCAATCTGGCTCTACTGTTCATGATGCAATGCTGTTTTTATGTTGACCAAAACAAAGTTTCAGATTACGTCTGCCGTTTTGCAGGTAGCTTTTCACCTGTTTGTCATCCATCTGATTGTGTGCAGCAATTTCTGCGTAGGTCTTCTGGTGCAGGTAAAACAGCTCTATACAGGCTTTTTGTGCTTCCTGTAATTTACTCAGGCAGGATTCGAGAATACGTAATACTTGTTCCTGTTCCATCTTATGATGCGAAAGGTCTTCATATTCCACAAAGTCAAATGTATTTTCTGCATCTACGGGAGTAGTCGGTTGCTGCTTCCGCAGTTCCATCAGGCAATGGTTCTTTACAACGGTATATAACCAGGGTTTAAAACTCTTGATTTTATACTGTGCCGCATCGGTCCATATTTTGATAAAAACGACCTGCACCGCATCTTTTGCAGCGTCGGCAGAAAGGTATTTCATACCCACACCCAAAGCCAGGTGTGCATAACGTTTATGCAGGGTGGCCAGTGCCTCCTGATCACGCTTATGAGCAACCCTGTACAAGAGTTCCTCGTCCAATAGGTTTCGATAGATTGTATGCGACAAAGGAAAAAGGTTTTGAATCGTAAAAATAATGTTTTTCTATGTTTTTGACTGTAAAAACCGGCAATATGTTCTTTAAAATAATTTTAGACTTAAATTAACCACTGCAACAGGCATATTGCCTACATTTGCAACAATATCTGCTCACCAGGATAAACAATCACATCATGCCATTAGACGCTTTAATAGAACCTACCATACCTGTACTGAAACCTTCCGATACTGTCGATGATGCGTTACGTATGATTGCAGAGACGCACCTGGAACAATTACCTCTGGTAAACGGCAAGAATTACCTGGGCATGGTTAAGGAATCGATACTGCTGGACTGGGAGAATCCGGATGATGAATTGTCGGTGCTTGAAGGCAGGCTGAACCGTCTGTTCTGTCATGTACAGCTACACCCTTTTGAGGCCGTAAAAATGGCGATACAGAACAAGTTTCCTGTTGTACCGGTACTCAACCAGGAGCAGGAATACCTGGGTTCAATCTCCCGTGATGCGTTGTTTTATTATCTTGGAGAGAATGGCAGCCTGAATGAGCCTGGCGGCATCATTGTACTGGAAATGAAACTGGGCGATTACAGCCTGGGACAGATTGCCCGTATCTGCGAAGGAGAAAATGTGATTATCCTCAACAGCAGGGTGTATACCAATACGCAAACCGGTATGCTGGAAGTAACGCTGAAAATGAATAAACAGGAGTTACAAACTGTTGTTGCTGCGTTTGAGCGCTTTGAGTATACCGTAAAAGAAGTGTATGGTGACCTGCCAGCTTATGATGATCTGGCACAGCGTTATAAATTGCTGATGACTTATATCAATATGTAATTAAAAAAAAGTCTTATAAAAAGTGTTGCGCGGCCCTTTGGGCCGCGCAACACTTTTTATAAGATGTGCACAAGCTCCTTCAACCCGGGTCCAAGAAGGCTTGTCTTTTTGATTTTTTATTGTTGAATTGTTTTCAGGTAAGCCCTGGCCCGCTCCACATCATCGGCCACATCAATACCAATACCCATTTCAGAAACAGTAGTCATCTTCAATGGAATGCCATGCTCCAAAAAGCGAAGACATTCTATCTTTTCTACTTTTTCCAGAGGGGTCATAGGCAGTGTCGGAAACAACATCAGGGCCTCTTTGCGGAAAGCATAAACGCCTATATGCTGGTAATAAGTATTGGGAACAGTTTCATCACGCACATATGGTACAGGGCTGCGGGAAAACAGCAGGGAATTGCCATCCAGGTCACAAACTACCTTTACGACATTGGGACTATTGATCAGCGCCGGATCGGCAATAGGCTTGCGAATGCTCCCTACCCTAACCTGCTTTCCGGCTTCGTCTCGGAATAAATCGAGTAATTGTTCCAGTGGTTTTTGCTGCACAAAAGGCTCATCTCCCTGTACATTCAGGAATACGTCTGCTTCCAGCTGAGCAGCAATAGCAGCGATACGGTCGGTACCGGATTCATACTCCTCTGTACTGCGCAACACGGTTCCGCCACAATTCCTGATGATGGATTCTATGGCATCACTGTCAGTCACCACGACAACCGATTCAAAAAGGCCTGTGGCCAGAGTAGCCTCATAGGTCCGCTGGATCACTGTTTTACCTTCCAGTTCTATCAGTAATTTTTCGGCCAGCCGTGTGGAAGCCAGTCGTGCCGGGATGAGCGCAATCGCTTTCATGTATACTTTTTTTTGAAGGCAAATGTACTGCTTAAATCTGCACCAGCCTGTTTTTTATCGCAAAGATGACGAGACCAACTCTCGATTTCACTTCGAATTTTTCGAACAGTGCATCACGATAGTGGTCTACCGTTTTAGGACTAAGGCACATGCGGTCAGCAATCTGTGTATAAGTAAGGTCGGTACAGGCCAGTTTCAGAAACTCGAGTTCTCTTTCTTTCAGGCCCACTTTCACAGCCATGGCTCCTTTGGGTTGCATTACGGCCTGCAGTAGCTTTGCGCTGGCTATTTCCGAACTGTAGAATCCTCTGTTCAGTATCGTTTTCATCGCCAGGATCAACTCTTCAGAATCGGTTTCTTTCAGCAGATAACCTTTTACCCCCAAGCGCAGCATATTGATCACAGAGGCATCATCATCATTAATGGTCAGGGCCAGTACGGGCAGTTCGGGATGATTGATCTGCATCCACTCCATGGTTTTAAACCCATCCATGACCGGCATATTGATATCGAGCAGGATAATATCCGGCAGGAGGTTACCGCCGGTTTCCAGGTAGCGCACCAGTTCTTTGCCGTTCCGTGCTTCATAAATCACTTCATGATCCGGTATAGAATTGACCAGGGTACAGATACCCCGGGACATCAGTTCATGATCGTCGGCTATGATTACATTTACCTTTTCCATGATCGTGCGGTATTTTATTGTTGTGGTGTATTGTAAACCAGGGATAGTGTGGTACCGCTTCCAGGAACGGAATCCATCTCTATCCGGGCATTAATGATTTTGGCACGGTTATAAAATCCGAGCACGCCATTTCCTTCAGAAATGTCCTGTATATTGAATCCGGAGCCATTATCGCTCAGCTGTAGCATCAGCTGGTGCGGATTATACCTTAAGGTAATATCAATACGATCGCATTGCGCATGTTTCAGTGAATTGGTAATAAACTCCTGGCAGATACGAAAGATAATCAATTCTACATTAGTATCCAATACCCTGACCTCACCGGAAATCTCAAGATTGATCTTTAAAGCAGACAGCTTACTTAAATACTCCTGCAGCTTGCGTATAGAGTCTACCAGGTTGTAATTATGCACCAGGTCATCATTCAGCAGGCGGCTCAGCTGGCGCACCTCATTCAGTGCTTTAGCGGCCAGCTCTGCAATCACATCCAGCTGCTCTTCGCTATACGATTTCCGTATCGATTTCAGGTACATGCAATTCAATGCCAGTATCTGTCCTATATTATCATGCAACTCTCCTGCTACCTGTTTTAAGATGGTGTCTTTTACCTCTATACGGGCTTTGTTGATCTCGGACAGAAAGTCCAGTTCTTTTTGCTGCTGTTCGATCAGCAGTTTATTCTTTTTACGGATAAACAGGACAATAATGACGATCACCGTAATGACAAGCAGTACTGGTATGATGGTAGCAATATATACAAGTTCATTATTATTCATCTGCGTTTGCATAAAAGTGCCGTTGTCATGCAGGTATACAGACACAGCACACTGATAAATGTTACTACATTGTGCACCAGGCTATGGTGTGCGTATACAATCTTGAAATAGTTGCTGGTAACCAGGAAGGCCGAACAACTGAGGTACAGCAATAAGCCTATACTGATCCAGATCATGGGGTTATCATTAAAAGAAATGATATTGTCGGAACGCAATACCTCTGCCAGGTAATTGACCGCCATGATGACCATAAAGAACATGGACAGGAATGTCGAAATAATATTGTAAAAAGTATAGCGGTATATATGCCCGTAAAACAAGACCAGCGATAAGGCGAACAGCAATGCAAAAATGCCGATGAGTATGCGTGTATACCGCTGGACCGTTACGTAATAATATAAAAGGCTGTAAAAAGAAAATTCTAGTATGGACATGATATCATACACCTCCATATTATGTCTCTTATGCTTCATCAGCCAGTAAGCCAGCATCTCCAGTCCGAACACAAGGGTAATGTATACGGGCAATAACCGTAGTACCCCTTTCCTGTTTGGGAAAGTGATCCACCCGATGATCATTGTAATCAGCAGGAGCAGGTAAGAAAATGTGGCCAGCAACATAAGTTATTTCAGCAGCACCCCATCGCAATTGACCGGACAAGGCATAATACGGTTCATGATAAATGTCTGTCCGCCCTCCATAATCGTAGTGCTTTTCAAACGGCTTGCATCATAATCGGTTGATGTACCTCTTTCACTTTTGTATGTTGGAATAAAGGCAACAGACAGTTTATTATCAAATTCAGTACCAGAAGGTTTGTAACGGATAAAGTATATTCTCAGACCAAGATCATTTGCATTAAGCCCCATTTCCTTGGCATGATTGCGCACGACACACAGGTAGTTCTGCATCTCCTCCATGCTCATCCATAAAGATTTTGTTTCGGACTCCGCATCAATAGCATTGCCCCCAATACTTGTTTTAAAGTAATTCACATTTTGCTCAAACTCTTCGTAGCTGATGCTGCTGTATGCAGGCACAACACTATCCCCGCAGCAGGATGTACTACCAGACTGCAGTTCACTGATCTTTGCCTGAAGTGTTTTGATTTCCTGGTTTTGCTTATACATGTAATAACCGGAAAAAACCAGTGCTAGGAACAGCACCGTAGTCAATACTGGAGTAGTTTTTGAACGCATATTATTTTTGTTTTTAGGTGGTGAAACATGTACAAATTATAACAAATGTATTATAAATCATATAGTGCCACAGAACATTATCACGGATAACTGAACATTTAAGCAAAACTTAATCTGTATACACTGTTGATTACACTGCAATACTAGCAGAAAAGAAGCAGCGTAAAATGGGGATTTTTCCTGAAAAATAAAGGGTATTGCTCTTGTATAACATTTTAGCAAAAGCAAAACAGTATAGCATTACAGACCTTCTAAAATAAATAACAATCAAACTCACTACTTTTTGACTTACAGATTATATATTTATCATGATTATCCTTTAGGGTGGCCTTTTATCAAAACTCCAGTCATGAAACATTTACTAATTACTCTTTCCCTGCTTAGCGTCTTTGGAACGGCGAAGGCACAAAAGAAAGTCTATCCGCGCAACAACCTGAAAATAATTCCTGCGGCTACTTTTGATCTTTACTTCACAACTTATGATTATAGATGGGTGTGGCTTACGAACGTACATTTGCCAGAGATAACAGGTTTTCCTGGAGCATTCCGGTATATTTTGGCAAGAATAAAGTATCAGATGATAGCTACTACGGAACATCCACCTATAAAAACTTTTTCAAAGTAAACCCCGGAATAAAGTTTTATCCTTTCGGCCAGAAGACATTAAGTTATGGCATAGGACTTTCTGTATTTTACCTTAGTGGACAAATAGATGAGTCATACCCATACTCCTTTGTACGCTACCAAATAAGGCAACTGGGCCTGATGCTGAACAATTCATTGTCATGCAATGTATCAAAAAGAATAAACCTGAATCTGGAAATTGGGTACGGACCAAGTTTTTATAATCATTTCGAGAATGAAAAGGATCATTTTGACAATTACAATTTTAAGATCAATACCATGCGTCATGCAAATTTCAGCATCGGATACCGTTTTTAAACCATATGAGAAACACATTTTACACTTTCCTGATTCTTATCTGCAGTTATAACAGCTTTGGCCAGCAAGCTGTCATTCCTAAAAACAGTTTAAGCATTGTCCCGATTGCGACTTACAACAGGTACAACTGGAGTGTAGGCATTGCTTATGAACGACTAATCGACAATAAAGGCCGTTGGGGAATAAATATACCCATACTATATACCTTTATGAATAATTATTTCAACGTAGACTTCGGTAAAAAAAACAAAAACTGGATGATCGTAAATCCAGGATTCCGGTATTACCCGATCAAAAGAAAATCATTTACTTATGGTGCAGGCATTTCTTACTACTATGTAAGCGGACAGTCTACTGACTATGGCATCGGCACCCCACCTGAAGGAAATAAATACGATATCTGGGAAGCCGGCCCGATGCTAAATAATTATGTAGGCTTCAACATCAGTCAGCGAATCCATATCAGTATGGAATTCGGAATTGGTAAGATTGTTACATTGAAAATGAGGTCTCATCTAACTGGTAAGGTTAGCGATGCATTCACTCTGAATGAACCGATGACGCAAACTAACTTTCAGATTAGCTATCGCTTTTAAGCTGCCGCAACAGGAATGAGGAAAACGTGCTGCACGCTTTCCTCATTCCTTATTGATGTATTTAAGTTTTATTGTTGCATTATCCTTCCAGATCGCCCAGTACTTTTATCTTATCAGAAGTCGACATTCCTCCCGGATTACATCCCGGCAACCCTTCCGGAATGCTCACCTTCAGGTTACGAAAATAGCTTTCCCACACGGGGTAGAAAGAGCCCGTTGCCGGATCTTTATAGGTCATCGGATATAGCTGAAAAAACGGCTGCCCTTCATTAGCCGATTTAAAGGCATCATAGATCAGTTCTGAACAGTAATATTTACCATTATTATACAGGAACTCCTCATCATAGGCACCGCCTACTTTTGACTGGCAAAAAGCCACTGCTGCAGGTATCAGGCTACGGTACGATTTCTTTACACGGGCCACGAGATGCGGATGGGTACTGCGTTTCAGGAATTCATCCAGCTCGGTTTCCTGCACGCCCTTGCCAATACTCTCCAGTACATAATAGGTACCGTTCGGCATCACACTAACCATACCCATATGGGAGAAATCCCTGTTATGATACCCCTCTGTTACGGCTTCAATAGCATCACACATCCCACCACAATCCAGGTTTTGAAATATAAGGTCTCCGGCTTTCAATTCCGTTTTTTTGATCGCAAAGGCAGAAAGGCCTGCACAACAGTATAATAATACTAAAAAGTATCTCATTCTAATTATTTGAAGGACAAATTTACACTATTTCAGGAGTATAGGAAACAGGTGCCGCTTCAGTAATCATACAGTAACTATTTATCGAATCCCATTCTTTTTTCTATTGCAGCAAGAAATGCTTCATCCTCCGGGGTAATATCTACAACTGCATATATGGGAACAGCATTGATACTCATTTCGTCCAGTATATTAATCAGGTCTTCCGTATTTGAGTTGTCTGCTGGCTTTACCATGACGGTCAGCTTATCGCTTATATCAAGTGCAGGTTTACCCTGATCAATCATACCCTGGATCTCTTTCTTCTTTGCTATAATAGCATCTCTGATACCATCAATATTTTCAAAACTTGTCGCCTTTAATTCCGGTGGCCTTTTAGGATCAGCACCCATACCATAGTAATAATAGATACGATGATCTTTGCTTAAAAGTATCGTCATTGCCGTACTTTCTTTGACCAGACTACTCTTTGACCGATCCATATCATGCTCCTTATAGGGCATCTGAATTTCCATAGCCGTCGGCTTAGACATGGTAGTCGTAAACATAAAGAACGTAATCAACAGAAAGCCTAAGTCTACCATAGGTGTGAGATCTACGCGGGGAGCACCTTTCCCTCCTTTAATTTCCATTGCAGCCATAATTTCTTTTTTGAAGGGAAAGGAATCTGCATTCTGTTTCCCTGGTTAAAAATGGTATTTAAATTTAAGACGCAAGTGAAAGTATTCTGCACAAAATATTCTCTGCAAAAATGGGATTTAATAGTCTACGCTTCGAGCCCCTAAGGGCACAAGGCTTCCGGTTGCTGAGGTTCCCGAAGTACCAATCAAAATGTCTATCGCTGAATAAAAATCATACTTCTTTCTTGAAAGCGGGCACTCAATTAAAGCAAAAATAAACAGGAACCATAATATGATTATGGTTCCTGTTTATTTACTACATGATCTGTTACAGATCGTACTTATATTATGCTACCCCAAACTCTTTGCGAATGATGTTCAATGCGCTACCTGCTTTGAACCATTCAATCTGCTGAGCATTGTAGGTATGATTTGCTTTGATCTCTTCGCTGGTACCGTCTGCATGGTGCAACACAAGCGTCAGCGGGGTATCAGGAGCGAATGTGGTCAGACCTAACACATCAATCACATCATCTTCCTGGATCTTATCATAATCTGCTTTATCGGCAAATGTAAGTCCCAGCATACCTTGTTTTTTCAGGTTGGTCTCGTGAATACGGGCAAATGATTTGACCAGTACTACCCGCACACCCAGGTGACGTGGTTCCATAGCGGCATGCTCACGGCTGGAGCCCTCACCATAGTTTTCATCCCCTACTACGATGGAACCGATACCGGCTGCTTTGTAGGCACGTTGTACCGCCGGTACTTCACCATACTCACCAGTCAGCTGATTCTTAACGGTATTGGTTTTCTCATTAAAGAAGTTGGTAGCCCCGATCAGCATGTTGTTGGAAATATTATCCAGGTGACCACGGAACTTCAGCCATGGACCTGCCATAGAGATATGGTCAGTAGTACATTTTCCTTTTGCTTTGATCAGTACTTTCAGTCCTTTCAGATCTGTTCCTTCCCATGGCGTAAATGGTGCTAACAATTGTAAACGTGCAGATGTAGGAGATACGACAACCGTTACCTGACTGCCATCGGCAGCTGGTGCCTGGTAACCGGCATCTTCTACGGCAAAGCCTTTAACCGGCAATTCCCAGCCGGTAGGCGGGTCCAGTTTCACCTGCTCTCCATTCTCGTTAGTCAGGGTATCAGTCAGCGGGTTGAACGTCAGGTCACCGGCAATCGCCAGCGCTGTGACGATCTCAGGACTACCTACGAATGCATAGGTGTTAGGATTACCGTCCTGGCGTGCCGCGAAGTTCCTGTTGAACGAGTGAATAATGGTATTTTTCTCTTTTTTCTCTGCACCTTCACGCGCCCACATACCGATACATGGTCCGCAGGCATTGGCAAACACCGTACCGCCGATCTTCTCGAAAGTATTGATGAATCCATCTCTCTCGATGGTAAACCTTACCAGTTCAGAACCCGGAGTGATGGTATATTTTGCTTTAGTTTTAAGATTTTTGGCAATCGCTTGTTCCGCAAGGTTAGCTGCACGACTGATGTCTTCGTAAGAAGAGTTGGTACAGGAACCGATCAGCCCCACTTCCAGGTTGGTTGGCCATCCATTGGCAGCAGCAGCTTCTTTCATTTTTGAAATCGGCGTAGCCAGATCGGGAGAGAAAGGTCCGTTGATGTATGGCTCTAAAGTAGACAGGTCTAATTCTATCACCTGGTCGAAATACATTTCAGGATTGGCATATACCTCCGGATCACCGGTCAGATGATCTTTTACGGTATTAGCTGCATCTGCGATTGCGGCACGACCTGTCGCTCTCAGGTAGCGCTCCATAGACTCGTCGTAACCAAATGTAGAAGTAGTCGCACCGATCTCTGCACCCATGTTACCAATCGTACCTTTACCGGTACAGCTGATGCTGGTTGCTCCTTCTCCAAAATATTCTACCACCGCACCGGTACCACCTTTTACGGTCAGTTTACCGGCAACCCATAAAATGATATCTTTAGGCGTAGCCCAACCGTTTAATTTTCCGGTCAGTTTTACACCAATCAGTTTAGGCATTTTCAATTCCCAGGCCAGGCCCGCCATTACATCACAGGCATCAGCACCACCCACACCGATCGCGATCATGCCCAGACCACCGGCATTAGGCGTATGCGAATCCGTACCGATCATCATACCACCCGGAAATGCATAGTTTTCCAATACTACCTGGTGAATGATACCCGCACCGGCTTTCCAGAAGCCCAGGCCATAACGATCAGACACAGAGGACAGGAAATCATATACTTCTTTATTACTATCTACGGCAACCTGAAGGTCAGTACCCGCCTCAACTTTAGCTTGAATCAAGTGATCGCAGTGCACCGTAGACGGTACCGCTACTTTATCCCTGCCACAGGTCATGAATTGTAATAATGCCATCTGCGCCGTTGCATCCTGCATCGCTACTCTGTCCGGTCGGAAGTCTACATAATCCTCTCCACGTACAAATGCTCTGTCAGCTGCTTTGTCTAAATGTGTATAAAGGATTTTTTCTGTAAGGGTTAAAGGGCGATTAAGCAGTTTACGTGCAGCCTCTATCTTTGCAGGCATTTCAGCGTACACTTTTTTGATTAAATCTAAATCGAAGGCCATATCTAATTTTATTAATTTATCTATTGTCAGAAAGTAGTGACAATTTACGAAAAAAAATTGTGATGTTGAATTTACTTATTGTTAAATAGCTTGTCATTAATAATTGCAGCCAACAGCCCCATAAGTAACCTGTGTTTTCATCAATTTTTCATGTCTTCAAAGACAGGGAGGCGCCACATAAAAAAGACCTCTAAGCTTTTAAAGGCTTAGAGGTCCTGAACTATTATTTTAAAACTATTAGTTAACTGCTACCGGAGCAAACTTAGTTAAGTTGATGCCCTGTACAGCTGTTTTATATTCTTCAATGCTAGGAATGCGACCCAGAATAGCAGAAAGTACTACTACCGGAGTAGAAGCCAGTAAAGACTCTCCTTTTTTACCTTCGGCATCTTCTACCACCCTGCCCTGGAACAGGCGGGTAGAGGTAGCCAGTACGGTATCTCCTTTGGCCGCTTTCTCCTGGTTACCCATGCACAGGTTACAACCCGGACGCTCTAAGTACATGATATTTTCATACTCTGTACGTGCGGTATTTTTTGGCAATAAATCGCTGAACTCAAAGCCGGAATATTTCTGCAGCATATCCCAGTCGCCCTCTGCCTTCAATTCATCAATGATATTGTAAGTAGGTGCTGCTACTACTAAAGGTGCTTTGAAGGTAACTTCGCCCTGCTGTTCTTCTAAATTTTTCAGCATCTGAGAAACGATTTTCAAATCGCCTTTATGCACCATACAAGAACCTACGAAACCAAGATCCACTTTTTTATCATTGCCATAGAAAGACAGTTCACGAATGGTATCGTGCGTATATCTCTTAGATACATCTGCATTATTTACATCAGGATCGGCAATCATCGGCTCATCAATCACATCCAGATCCACAACAACTTCTGCATAGTATTTTGCATTTGCATCCGGCATCAGCGCTGGTTTCTCACCAGATTTGATTTCAGCGATACGTTTATCAGCTTTGTTGATCAGGCCTTGCAGTACTTGTCTGCTGTTATCCATACCTTTTTCAATCATGATCTGGATGCGGCTTTTCGCGATCTCTAAAGATTCGATTAAGGTATCATCCTGGGAGATACAGATAGATGCTTTTGCTTTCATCTCTGCAGTCCAGTCCGTAAAGGTAAATGCCTGGTCTGCAAGCAATGTACCGATATGTACCTCGATGATACGACCCTGGAATACGTTCTCACCATCGAACTGCTGTAGCATCTGCAATTGTGTAGCATGTACCACATCACGGAAATCCATGTGCTCTTTCATGCTGCCTTTGAATGTTACTTTTACAGATTCAGGAATTGGCATAGAAGCCTCACCAGTAGCTAAAGCTAAGGCAACGGTACCGGAGTCCGCACCGAAAGCTACGCCTTTAGACATACGGGTGTGTGAGTCACCTCCGATAATGATAGCCCATTCATCGATCGTAATATCATTTAATACTTTATGAATTACATCGGTCATAGAATGATACTCGCCTTTAGGGTCACGGGCAGTGATTACACCGAAGTCATTCATAAACTTCATCAGCTTAGGAATGTTAGCCTGCGCTTTTTTATCCCATACAGAAGCGGTGTGACAACCTGATTGGTAAGCACCGTCTACGATCGGAGAAATAACGGTAGCCGCCATAGATTCCAGTTCCTGTGCCGTCATCAGACCGGTAGTATCCTGAGAACCTACGATATTTACTTCTACTCGTACATCAGAACCAGCATGTAATACTTTGCCCTGAGTAATGCCTACCGCATTTTTGTTGAATATTTTTTCTACAGCAGTCAGACCCTGACCTTCGATAGAAATTTCTTTAGAAGGAGCAAAGACAGCAGCCGGCTCAATGCCTAAGATATTTGCGGCAATCGTCTGGATTTTCTTACCAAATACGATCGCGTAAGAACCACCCGCCTTGATGAATTCCATTTTCTGAGGCGTAAATGATTTCGAAAGATCAATCAGTTCCTGATCGCCGTTGTATAATTTTTTCTTCTTTGTATTAATGGTCAATACCGTACCTGTAGCTACTGAGTAAACTTCTTCCAGGATAGGATCTCCGTTTTCATTACGTACTACATTTCCGTCTGCATCCACTTTCTTCACCCAGTTTTTCAGATCGATACCGATACCACCGGTTACGTCAACTGTAGTTAAGAAGATCGGAGAAATACCGTTAGTACCACCTACAATAGGGGCGATATTCACAAACGGGATATACGGACTGGCTTTTCTACCGGTCCAGAGTGCCACGTTGTTTACTCCTGACATTCTTGAAGAACCCACACCCATGGTACCTTTTTCAGCAATCAGCATCACGCTCTTATCAGGATGCTGTACCTGCAGCCCTCTGATCTCAGATTGTGCCTGAGGAGTGATCATGCATAAACCGTGTAATTCACGGTCAGAACGGGAGTGCGCCTGGTTACCCGGAGACAGTAAATCCGTAGAAATATCACCTTCACCGGCAATAAATGTAACTACCTGGATTTCCTCAGGAACTTCCGGCAGCTTGGTAAAAAACTCTGCTTTCGCATAGCTTTCCAGGATATCTTTAGCAACTGCGTTTTCGTTTTTAAAGGCCTCTTTTAAACGATCTGTATCGGCATCATAAAGGAAAACCTGTGTTTTCAATACTTCAGCAGCAGCTTGTGCAATAGCAACATCTGCTCCCAGCGCCAGATCCAGCAATACTTCGATAGAAGGACCACCTTTCATATGAGATAACAGTTCGAAAGCAAAAGCAGGTGTAATTTCTTCTACCACGGATTCACCCAGAATGATCTCTTTTAAGAACCTGGCTTTAGCACTGGCTGCGCTTGTAGTACCCGGCAATGTGTTATAGATAAAAAACTGAAGAGAATCTTCACGATACGGACTGGCTGTATCTTTGATCTGTGCAATAATTTCCCATAACAGCTCAGCAGCATCAATGGGTTTTGGATGAAGCCCCTCGGCTTTTCTTTCTTCGATCTCTTTAAGGTAATCCTGGTAGATGTTCATATAAAATTGAAAATATAGTCGGCAGATTCAGATGCTGCCATTTACTTTGTTAAACTGTGTTTGAGCATGTGCTCCAAGGCTTGCAAATTTAATCAATAATCATAACTAAAAAAAACCCTTCGACAAAATCGTCACGAGAATGTAAAAAACATCTATATAAGTATATACATCCTTTATAAGCAAACTCAGCTACAAAGGATGTATATACATGTTTATCATTAAATTATCTGGATTAGTGTGATACGCCCAGGTTGAAATGGGTTTTGATCAGCAGGATAAGGCCCAGTGCAAAAATGCATATAGCACTGATCTTATTAATGTACATAATTGTACGCAGGTTTAGTTTATGGCGGATCTTATCGGCCAGGAATACTTTCAGAAAGTCGATACCTAATACCAGTCCCAGACAGGTACTGAACAGGACTACTTTATGAGAAGCCTCTACAGAAGGACCGGCAATGAGGGCTACTGCACCTACCCAGGTAAGTACTACTCCAGGATTCAGCGTGTTCATCAGGAAGCCACTGAGCCATATCTGGAAATAAGCACTACGGCTGATCTTCATCGTCTTCTGATCACGATTTGGTTTTTTGGGCTTAAATTTCTTCAGTAAGCCGTACAAACCCATGATCAGGAAAAGGCCACTGCCCACATATCCTACCGTTTTCTGGTGATCTTCCAGGAAGGTCATCCATTGTGTAGCAATATTAGCCAGGGTCACATACAGGATATCGCTCACACTTACTCCCAGTACAAAGGCCAGGCCAGCCCTGTAACTATGGTGCATGCTGTAGCGGATAATTGCAAATAGCGTTGGCCCCACTGAGATCGCCATGAACAGCCCAAGGAATATACCTTTTATGATTGCTTCAGAGTACGTCAAAAGAGTTTCGGTTTAATATGCAATGAAAAAGCAAGATACGATTATTAGTGTTTATAATCGCTGGTGAAATGGAATTCAATATCCGGATTATTCTGGCGTTCTGTGTTCAGGAACCACTCGCTCTGTGCCAGGTAAACCAGGTTACCATCTTTATCTTCCATGATATTTGCCTGCTTGAAGCGGGTAAACTCATCGATCTTTTTCTTTTCCCCGGTAATCCAGCATGCTTTGTAGAAAGACAAAGGCACAAAATCTACCGAAGCACCATACTCCTGTAATAAACGATATTGAATAACCTCGAACTGCAGGTCTCCCACACAGCCGATTATTTTACGGTTACCACCGTGCTGGGTAAACAACTGTGCTACCCCCTCATCCGTCAGCTGGCGTAAACCTTTTTCCAGTTGCTTGGTCTTCATCGGATCTTTATTCACCACTTCACGGAACAGCTCCGGAGAGAAGCTCGGCATTCCGGTAAACATCATTTTCTCCCCTTCTGTCAGTGTATCACCGATCTTAAAGTTACCGGTATCGAACAGACCTACTACATCACCAGGATAGGCATCGTCCACCACTTCTTTGCTGCGGGCCAGGAAGGTATACGGGTTACTGAACTTCATATCCTTATCCAGTCGCACATGCTTATAGCTTTTGTTGCGCTCCAGGCGACCGGAACATACACGCAGGAAGGCGATACGGTCACGGTGTCTAGGGTCCAGGTTGGCGTGAATCTTAAAGATAAACCCGCTGAACTTAGGCTCGCCGGGACATACTTCTCTTACATCTGTGGCACGGCACAATGGATTTGGCGCAATACGCACAAATGTGTCCAGCATCTCACGGATACCGAAGTTATTTACGGCCGAACCGAAGAATACAGGCGCTATTTGTCCTTTCATATAGGCTTCGCCATCCAGCTCGCCATATACACCATCCAGCAGTTCTACATCTTCGCGCAGCTGTGCTGCATCTTTTGCCCCTACTTTCTGATCCAGTAATGCATCATTAATATCATTGATGGCCACACTGTTCTCTTCTGTTGCCTTTTGACTAGGCGTAAACAGGTTCAGGCTTTTTTCGTATAAATTATATACCCCTTTGAACTCGCGACCCATATTAATAGGCCAGGTCAGAGGATGCAAGGAAATATTCAGTTCTTTTTCGATCTCATCGATCAGGTCAAAAGGAAACTTACCGTCACGGTCCATTTTATTAACGAACACAATTACCGGTGTATCGCGCATACGACATACCTCCATCAGGCGGCGGGTCTGCTCCTCTACCCCATTCACACTGTCAATCACCAGAATAACGCTGTCCACGGCAGTGAGGGTACGATAAGTATCTTCAGCAAAGTCCTTGTGACCTGGTGTATCGAGCAGGTTGATCAGGAGATCTTTGTACTCAAAGGTCATTACAGAGGTGGCAACAGAGATACCTCTCTGGCGCTCGATCTCCATAAAATCCGATGTGGCTCCCTTTTTGATCTTATTACTTTTTACCGCTCCGGCTACCTGGATGGCACCACCAAATAACAGCAGTTTTTCGGTCAATGTGGTCTTACCGGCATCCGGGTGGGAAATAATAGCAAAGGTTTTGCGACGATTAATTTCGTTTTGGTATTTCATAATTCGGGTGCAAAGATAATACCTTATGTGTTAACGTGAAACAAAGAGCTATGCATATCACTGATAAGAGATACTATATATTATAATATTCCGTAGTAAAGTCGTATTTTCGCGCCCGTTAAGAGAGATAATTTTGCTTCATTATAAGACATTCATACTGCGGGACGATGCTCCCTGGATCACTTTCGTGCATGGCGCGGGGGGTAGTAGCACCATCTGGTTTAAACAGATCAAGACTTTTGCCTCAGAATATAACCTGCTGATGGTGGATCTGCGCGGGCACGGCGGTTCTAAAGATCATAAAACAAAACAGAAAGGCCGCTATTCCTTCTCTGAGATCGGCGATGATATCATCGAGGTTATGGAGCATGCCGGTATAGCGCAAAGCCATTTTGTGGGCATCTCTTTGGGTACGGTCATCATCCGTGACCTGGCCGAGCGCTACCCTGACCGGGTAAGCAGCCTGGTGATGGGCGGTGCGGTGATGAAGCTGAATCTTCGTTCACGCTTCCTGATGAATATTGCCCGCCTCAGCAAGTCTGTTATTCCTTATATGTTCCTGTACAGCTTCTTTGCCTTTATTGTGATGCCTAAAAAGAATCACAAAGAGTCGAGACTGCTGTTCATCAACGAAGCGAAGAAATTATACCAGAAAGAGTTTAAGAAATGGGTAACCCTCTTTACTACCCTGAACCCACTGGTAGCATTCTTCCGTATGAAGGAGACACATGTACGTACTTTATACATTATGGGTGCAGAAGACTACATGTTCCTGCCTGCTATTCAAAAGCTGACCGGGCACCATCGTAATGCGCAACTGCACATTATCCCGGACTGCGGTCATGTGGTGAATGTAGAACAACCGGATGTATTTAACCGCGAAGTATTTTCCTTTTTACAAAAGGGCAAATAGTCAACTGTTACATGACCATACATTTTCTAAAAAATTACGAAGATTATAAACGTAAAGGATTAGGGCCTAAAATTGCACGGTTCGGAATTCCAAGCGGTCTTAGCGAAGCAGAGATCGTGGAAATGGAACTGGCACTCAATGAGGCAAAGCCTTTTCCGCAAACCTTTCGGGAGTATCTGTATATCGGAGGAGATTTCAATTGTATCTCCATGAATGAAGGTGGTAAAAATATCCCGAAGGCATCCCTGTATTTTAGAGCCGAATTAGGTAAAAGGGGCTTTGATATATCGCGGCCAATAGTAATGGTCCATATCTTTGAAGGCAAGTGTGGCACCTTTATCTACCTGGATGAAGGCGACGATCCTAAGCCCTGGAACTGCTCTATATCCCCCGCATATGATACAGATGAAGGTGAGATGATCTGGGATGCGCCCTATGACTCCTTCTCACAAATGATCGATGTACATATCGAGCACTCTTTGAAAGGAATTCCTTTTTGATTTTTCTCCTGAATACCCATAAAACAATATGTATCAATTTCTACCCGGAAAATTGTTTTGTTCCGCAGCACTATTATTGATGAGCGGTAGCCTGTTGGCACAAACAAAACACAAACCTAAATTCCCGAATCCCAAATTAAGAACAAGCATAGAGCTTGGCATTATATCTGCCGAGGCTAAAGTATCATATAATATCAACCGCTGGAATAGTGTTTCCTTGGGGTGGGGATATGGTTATACTATAGCCGGCTTTAGTGACCCTAAATTTGCCAACACACAAAAGCAACAGCCAAATCCTAGAGACATGTCGTTATTGGGAGATTTCCATGCATGGTCCAGTTTTATGGTTAGTGGCTCTTACCGGTACTACTTGAGACACCGCGGCAATTATCTGCCAAATGGTGGCTACCTCGGTGTGCTGCTTCGCTACAGAGGTGCACAAATAGAATATATAGGTAAAGACAATTACGAAATGAGGCCTGTATTTTTCTATGCCGCACAGCTGGGCCACTTAAATTACTTAACATCTAATAGATTATACACAGATTTTTCTATAGGATACGGACTATGTATAAATGATCAATATACGGCAAAGGAATTTGCGCCACAATTATCATTATCCATAGGCTGGTTCATTGGTCCCAACAAAGTGCGCGAAGACAAAACAACAACACCATAAACATAAAACAGGCTGCATGAATCATGCAGCCTGTTTTATGTTGAACGCTTATTATCTAAGGGTTTGTATGAATGAGTTTGCGATGCAGGATCAGTCCATCAGGAAGGGTAATCTTAAGCATATATATACCAGAAGGCAAACCTAAAGACAGTACACTCTTTTGCTGGTTTATGTTACTATTCTGAACTGCTCTGCCCAATACGTCATAGACACCTGCAGTTGCCTGATGATATCCTTCCGGCAGTACCAGGTTATAGACTCCAGAACCAGGATTGGGATATAGCTGCATGCGTGACGCGAGCTGCTGTTCTGTAATGCTGTTCGTATTGATGGTGATATGAAAACAATCGGAAGTATCGCGGCAACCGTTACTGCTGCTGACCGCCAGGGCATAGTCTCCGGTCTGTGTCGGCGTAAATGTAGCATTAGTAGCACCGGATACCAGCTGCCCGGTGTTACAGTCAATCCATTGATAGTTTATACCAGTACCCATCGCCGTCAGGGTTTGGTTCTGTATTGTTACCCGCGGATCTAAATAACACTGAAATAATTTCAACAGGTATATATCCTCTCCACCATTGGAGGTGAGGCTATAAGTTGGCGCACCCGGATTAAAATCTACGGTCTGGTTAAACTCGCCGCTGACAAAGATCTGACCTGTGGTATCCAGCTCAATGGTATTGCCACGGGAGACAAAAGTAGACTGCAGTGCGCGGCCCCAGAGAAAGTGTTTACTGGAATCATATTTACAGATATAGGTTTGCACATTACCCGCCGAAGGTATCGTATACGTACCGGGTCCCGGGTCAAAATCTACTGCAGTATTATGATAGTAGCCGGTGATATAGTAATTATTAAACTTGTCTACATAGCCACGGTTTGCTGTGCTGTAGTCTACAGAGAAAGACCATTTAAATTCACCGGCAGTATCCAGCTTTACCACAAAACTACTGAGGTAAGGAGAAGAGGTCATCATACCACCATCGCCTCCATCGTTAAAATTCATGGTGCCACTATATCCGCCGCAGACATATAGATTATCTTTCAAGTCGTAATCGATATCATTACTGTAGGAACTGCCACCGGTACCGATAAAGCAACGGACCCATTTAAAGTTTCCGTTTTTATCCCATTTTACTACATATAGCTTTTCCTCTGAGTTAGGATAAGGAATCACCGCAGCAGGGCCCGGATCGAAATCACAGTTAGAAGAGAACTGGCCGGTGAGGTAAATATTACCTTCGTAATCGGTATCCATCTTACAGGATTCTTCCGGTCCGTCGCCACCATAGCTTTTGGCCCATATCAGGCCGCCATCGAGGTTATACTTAGCTACAAATATATGGCGTACCGGTGCTGTCAGCAGGTAAGTGCCCGGTCCCGGATCAAAGTCAATATTTCCGGTACCGAATGTTCCGGAAACGAGAATTCCGTTTTCTTTAGATACAATAATATCGTAGCCCTGGTTAACGTTTAATGCGGTTCCGCTCAAAACATTAACCCATTGCAGGACACCATTGGTATTTAATTTAAGAAAGAAGATGGATCCGGTATTGGAGGTACTGGTATACAACTGCTGTCCTGGTCCCGGATCAAAATCTACGGTACCACGAAAGCTGCCCGTTATATAGATAGCATTACCCGCATCGGTCGTTACAGATTCTGTATACATAGCACCATTACTGCCCCCGAAGGTATCGATCCAGAGTACAGTACCGGCAGTGTCCATTTTGGTCACAAAGCTTTTAGGGTTATTGATACTTCCTGTCACGGTAAATGTATTCGGCCCCGGATCCAGGTCTGCAACAGCGTTTGCATTGCCTACACAGACGAGGCGCTGCATTTTGTCAAAGGTCTTATCAGTAATGTATTCATTGCCGGTGCCGCCAATCTGTTTGGCCCAACGAAAATCCTGGGCGCGGACGGTGGTCACAAAGCATGATAACAGGGCAAAGAGGGAATAAAAATGTTTCATGGGAAATGTTTTATAGTGCAATAAAAATAAAGCATATATATATTATTTGCAAGCTTAACACATAAATAAAGGATATAAAACAAAAGAGCGGCTATTGCCGCTCTTTTGTTTTATGGTTGTAATTGAGGTTGTGGTTCTATTTGTTTCATGACCCAATCCATCTCCGGATCTTTATCATTTTTCTTGTCTTCGTAGGTCTGGATAATCTCCTTATCCGGGAAGATACCTCGTCCTTTTACTTCAGTTCCATTTTCCGGACGAATGTGCATCAGGCCCATTCTCCAGGGCAGACGGGAATGTGGCAAACGGAACAGCGGCATTACTCCTGCAACTGTACCATTAAAGTCTCCGCCGGTTTCTTCTCCAACGAACGTTACATTAGGCAAGGCTTTCAGCTCAGAAGATAACAGACAGGCAGCAGAGAAACAGCCACCATTGATGAGCACATAGATCTTGCCCTTGAACGCATTGGCCCGGGGCTTGTTTTCATCTGTACCATATAAGTTATGATAATAATATTTTCCGTCATCTTTACGCGTACCAAAGAAACGGTCTCCGGCATAGAATGGATAGAATAGTGCCATAAACGGGTAGGCAAACTTAGGTACCCGCTGGAACAAACCGGCGCGCAGCATACTTGTTTTGGACACTACCTGTGTAGGTCTGTAAAAAGTAAAGTTGGTATCGGCCAGGTATTCATAAAGTTTTACAATCTCCTTGGCGCTACCACCAGGATTATCCCTGATATCCAGAATCAGCGTGCTACAGTCCTGCTTGCGGATAGAATCAAATATCTCTGCATAGGCTTTGCGGAATTGCCCACCCATAAACTGTCTGATGGTTACAATAGCCACAGCACTGTCTTTGCCGGCAAAGCTCAGGCTACGGGTATACTTCTTTGTTTCCTTATCATACCCATAAACACTCTGGTTACGCTCTTCCTGTTTTTCTGTTTCTTTTTTGGCCAACGCTGTCGCTTTGGTTACAGAATCCTGTTGCAAAACAGTGTCTTTGACTACCGGCGAAACGGTTGTTTTGGCAATCTTCTGCTTTTCTTTTTTAGGTGTCTCTTCTTCAGCCGTAGTATCTTTCAGGCGGTGTACCATTGTAGTAAATGTAGAATCGCCCTGGCGTATCACAAATGGCAGGCTGTCATTCACACCAATCTCTTCTATCAGGTATACAGGAAACCTTCGGGCAAATATCTTACGGATAAAGGTCTGGTTATATCCATCGGAAGTAAAAGTATTTCTGTATTTTTCGTACACCGCTTTAGTCCAGACACCTTTTATAGCCAGTACCTCTGCACCTCTTTTGATCTCTTTGTGTATAGAATGGTTATTGAGCACATACAGCTTCCCCTGTTCCCAGAAATAGTCAAACTGTGATACCGGCCCTTTCCCCGCTTCGTTCATGGCTTTCGCTTCTTTGCGGGTATATTTTTTAGCCAGGGGTAGCATAGTCATATGACCCTGGTGTACCGATGCAACTACCGGGCTGATGGCCAGAAAGAACTCATTTGGTGTCATGCGGTGATTCACCACCTTACGCAAGCTGTCAAACTTATAAGCCATGGCCTCTTTACTCGTATACCAGTCGTAATTCGGATGCTTCTTAATCAGTTTCTTTTCTACAAAATTTATATCTTTCTGCAGCTTGTGAACAGATATGGCCGTATTGCGCAGCCTGTTATTCCGCTCCACAGTTTTACAGGCACCAAAGAGCAAGGTAAAGGAAAAGAGGATAAATATTTTATACATAATGATAAGAAAAATTATGTGACGAAAATACAGTTTTAAACTGCAATATTCTAACCCCGAACGGGGTATTTACCAGAAAAAATTTCACAATAAAAAACGCCCGAAAATATCGCGGGCGTTTTTTATATAATACTTCTAAATGTGATGATTAAAACTTAGCGGCTATTTTAAAATTGATCAGTCTTGAGGTTAAACGATTGGGAATATAGAAGTTCATATCTGTATTCAGCGACTGGATATACTCATAAGAAAGTGTATTGGAAATACCCAGCAGGTTAAACACTTCCAGGCTCACCCAAACCGATTTCACGCCTTTAAAAATACTGTAAGCACGGGCAGGATTCTTCACCCCGTCAAGCAGCAAGGCAGAGAAACCTATATCTACTCTTTTATAATCCGGCAGACGGAAGCTTTCTACTTTGTTGAAGGTATAACCAGGAGGCGGCACCGGTAGGCCGGTTGCATACATCATATTCAGGTATACTTTAAAGTTGTGGTTCTGCGGCAGGTAATCGGAGAAGAATACCCCAAAGGTTACCCGACCATCGGTAGGACGTGGTTTATAATCGCCATAGGTATTGGTTGCCGGGTCCAGTATGCGCTCCATAGTTTTCAGATAACCCAGGCTCACCCAGGATTCTGCGTCTTTTACCAGGTCACCGAACAATCTTACTTCTCCACCGTAGGCATAACCTTTACTGTTGTTATTGGCTGCATAGCGGATGCGTACATTATCATATTCATAAGGCACCAGGTCCCATAATGATTTGTAGTATACCTCAGCTGTAAGTTTGAACGGACGATCGCCCAGCGCAACGAAGTTATAATCGGTACCGGCGGCGAAGTGTGCCGATTTCTGTGCTTTCAATGCCGTATTCAGTGTACCGTCGAGTGCGCGCATCTCACGATAGAATGGCGGTTGGGCATACATACCCGCTGCTATCTTAAACAGGATATTGGCATCCCAGTCCGGCTTGAAACTGAAGTTACCTCTTGGGCTCCAGAGCATTTCTTTATTCAGGAAAGAATACGTTCCTCTCAGCCCAAGGCTCAGGATCATATCCTTATTCAGTAAAATATTGTCCTGCACAAATGCAGCAACTTTATTATAATTCAGTTCATTATCTGCGCGGAAGCTCTGGTACATATTCACCTGATACGGATCGTATGGAATAGAGAAACCAGCACTGTCTCTGCGCTCCCACTCCATCAGGCGGTCATAGATCACCACATGAGATAAGTCAGCACCGAAAGAGAGGTAGTGCTTACCTCCATCGTAGGACCCACGTAAACCGACATTGGCCACAGCTGCCTGGAGAAAGTTGCGGGCATAACGGTGTATGGCACCGGAACCCAGACTGATCTTATCTTCACCCAGGTTTTTGCTACCCAGATCCAGCTCTACCAGCGATAACTGGTATTGGCTCATAATATCAAAGGTCTCTTGCTCATTAGACTGGAACATACCGCCCAGTACTTTCAGTTTCAGGCGGTCATTAGGTTTATACGTAAGCGATACCCCTCCGAAAGCATTGTCAAACTGGTCTATTTCAGAACCATCATACAATACATTAAAAGCAAGCGCCTGCGTAATGGAACCGAATGCGGTACGGGAACTCTCCGGTTCAAAACGAAAACGGTTCAGGGCATAGTTACCGATAAACTCCAGCTCCAGGCTGCGCGATATTTTATAATTGATTAAAGCCTGCAGATCGCTGAAAGAAGGATTGTACTGCCCTTTTGTGATCTGAGACTGCAACAGGTAGCGGTTCGATTTCTGGCGGAAACCGATCAGGTAAGTCAGTCTTTGTTTTTTGGAAGCACCCGCCAGGTGGGCCTGGAAGCCCAGCAGGCTTACCATTGCCGAACCGGAGAATGATTTAGGTCTTTTATAAGTTACATCCAGTACAGAAGACATTTTATCGCCATACTTCGCCTGAAAGCCGCCAACAGAAAAGTTTACACTACCTACCAGGTCAGTGTTTACAAAACTCAAGCCCTCCTGTTGTCCACTGCGGACGAGGAAAGGACGATTGATCTCAAAATCGTTGACATAAACCAGGTTTTCATCAAAGTTACCACCACGTACGGTATACTGGGAAGTCAGTTCATTCCGGCTACCTACCAATACCTTCAGCTGCCCTTCAATACCCCCAATGGTGCTCGGTAACTTATCTACATCTTTAGTATTGATACCAATGGTACCCACCTCACCTCTTATCTTCTCATCTTTTACCTCAACCTCGTTCAGTAAAGTTGCATTTTGCTCCAGATATACATTTCGTACCAGGTGCTGCCCTGCCTCTACGGTTACATTGAACGGTTCTGATTCGTAACCCATCAATGATGCTTTCAGGTTCAGTCTTTTGCCGGAAGGAATTTCAATAGTATAATTACCCAGTGAGTCGGAGAATACGACAAGCTCTGTTTTCTGCAGCTGTACCTGTGCATCACGAATAGGCTTACCTTCGGTATCCATGATTTTCCCGGACAGGGTACTGTTCTGCGCTACAGCAAACAGGCTGCTACACAGGCAGCCTAAGAGTATGAATAAGTTTTTTTTATATTGCATAGTGATCTTTCAAGTAAACGAAAATCCGGCACGGATTATTGCTACCTTTTAGGGTGGGCGTTCCTGCTCTTGCAGGCAAAACGGGTTTCGGGCGGGGTTTAGCGCTTTTTCTGATACATACGGTTGATGTCATTACCACAACCACAACCTTTTTTACCGGTTGCACAGCTTTGCAGGCAAAGGGACAGCACCATTAATACACCCAATATCCCCCATATTTTATTACGCTTCATTTGTTTCAACCATTTATATCCGCCGGAGGTATTCCTGTTTTTTTCTTTTCTTTGTGCACAGGATCATTCCGGATGCGGATTGTGTCCTTCAAAATTATAAAAATAAAGGCATAAATCGTTTATCCCTACATAATCTTTTCATATTGTCTGCTCTTCCTAAAAAAATACTGATTGCACCACTGGACTGGGGGCTGGGTCATACTACCCGCTGCCTTCCGGTCATAGCTGCATTGTTGCAGGAAGGACACACTGTTATTGCAGCAGCAGAGGGTGCACCGGCAAGTATATTGAAAGCACAGTTTCCAGGATTGCAGATGCTGCCGTTAAAAGGATATGAAATCCGCTACAGCCGCAATGCAAAGATGTTTATGCCTAAGCTGCTCCTGCAGATCCCCAAGATCATCGGGCGTATTATATATGAACATCGCTGGCTGAAACGGGTACAGGCACAACATCAGTTTGATATTATCATTTCTGATAACCGTTACGGATTATACCATCCGGCGCTGACATCCATTATCATGACCCACCAGGTGCAGATTTTAAGTGGTATGGGCAAGCTTGCCGATAAAGTGCTGCTATCCCGCCACCGAAGTATGCTGGAGCGTTTTGATCAATGCTGGGTGGTAGATGATGCGACCAAAGGGCTTTCGGGTATACTGGCCCATCCGGAAAAGATGCCGGATAATGCCACTTATATAGGCCCCTTATCGCAGTTTATGCGGTATGCTGCGCCGGATACTACAGCTGACCACTGCCTGGTTTTATTATCCGGACCAGAACCCATGCGCAGCCAGCTGGAGCATATGCTCTGGTGCCAATGCTGTACCCTGACCGACTACCGTTTTATTTTTGTTGCCGGAAATATAAAAGGTAAAGCACCGGATCATTGTCCGGAACATATACAATATTACCCTTACCTGGGCGGTGCAGCACTGCAAGAGGCCATGGCTACTGCCCGGCTGGTGATCTGCCGCAGCGGTTACTCTACCCTTATGGACCTGGACTACCTGCAAAAACCGGCCATACTGATTCCTACTCCGGGACAAACAGAACAGGAATACCTGGCCCGTTACTGGGCAGATTCGGGCAGGGCGGTACAATATAGCCAGGACAATATTCAACTGGAAGCAGGGATCGCACATATATACAATAAGCACCATAACATCTCAACAAAAACCAGTACAGACCGTAATGGCAATGGCCTCAAAGCCTTGTCCCTGTGGCTTCGGCAGCAGCTTTACAAATAAATTCATAAATCGCCCAGTTTCGGTTGTTAAAATCATTACGCTTTAGTAATTTTACAGCCGAAATACAAAATCGGCTCCGGTTTTGTTGATTTTTTAAATATATTTTCTGCAATACAGCAATATTATGATAGAAATTAAAGTGCCTCCTGTTGGCGAATCAATCAGTGAAGTAACCCTTGTTACCTGGATCAAAAAAGACGGAGAATGGGTAGATCGTGATGAAGTAATCTGCGAATTAGAATCTGAAAAAGCAACTTTCGAATTAAATGCAGAGCAGGCGGGTATCCTCCACCACGTTGCACAAGAAGGAGACACTATCAATATCGGCGATATTGCCTGTAAAATTGACGAAACTGCGGAACGCCCTGCGGGTGCAGCGGCTCCGGCTCCGGAAGCAGCTCCTGCTGCTGAAGCGCCAAAAGCTGCAGCAACAACTCCTGCTGCTCCGGCAACCGCTATTGCTGCTGATGTAAAAGCGACTCCTGTTGCGAAGAGCATGATGGCTGATAAAAATGTAAACCCGGGTAACGTTACCGGTACGGGCGCTAATGGCCGTATCTTCAAAAGCGATGTCCTGGCTGCATTAGAAAACCCTGGCCGTCCGGTAGGCAAACCTTTATTCACTCGTGAGGATAAAGTACAGAAGATGAGCAACCTGCGTAAAACAGTATCTCGTCGCCTGGTAGAAGCGAAAAACACTACTGCAATGCTGACTACTTTCAACGAAGTAGACATGACAAACATCATGAGCATCCGTAAGCAGTACAAAGATAAATTCAAAGAAAAACACGGTGTGAACCTGGGCTTCATGTCCTTCTTCACCAAAGCCTGTACCATCGCACTGCTGGAATGGCCTGCTGTGAATGCCTATATTGACGGTGACAATATCGTTTACCACGAATACTGTGATGTATCTATTGCGGTATCTGCCCCTAAAGGCCTGGTAGTACCGGTAATCCGCAATGCAGAAAGCATGGGTATGCACGAGATCGAAGGTAAAATCGGTGAACTGGCTGCTAAAGCCCGTGATAACAAACTGACGATCGAGGAAATGACCGGTGGTACCTTTACCATCACCAATGGTGGTGTATTCGGTTCCCTGATGTCTACTCCTATCATCAACATCCCGCAGTCTGCGATCTTAGGTATGCACAAAATACAGGATCGTCCTATGGCTGTAAACGGTAAAGTGGAGATCCGTCCGATGATGTACCTGGCACTGAGCTATGACCACCGTATTATTGATGGTCGTGAGTCTGTAGGTTTCCTGGTACGCGTAAAAGAATTACTGGAAAATCCGGAGCTGATGCTGATCGGCAAAAGCCCGACTCAGGCATTACTGGAATTATAATTACAGCAATTTATATAAAAAAAGCACTGACCACTTGGTCAGTGCTTTTTTTTGCCCTCTCCCCGGAGCAAACACCTTTCTCCGCACTGGCTTCCACTCATTACAGAAGAGTTCTGTGAAAAATTTTACGGGATTTGCTAAGATTTTCTTAAAACAATACGTCTTATCTATTAACAGCATTCCTGTATCAACCTGAAAAAATATAACAATCTGAGTTTATGAAGAAAAAAATACTAAGCCTGGGCCTGCTCGGCATGAGCATAGGCCTGTTTTCCTGCAACCGGGGTGCCCCTATACAGGGCACAGTGTGGGTGCCAAAATACCTGAGCAAATCTGAGGCCCGGGACATCCGGTCCAAACCACCACAGGCCGTAAGCAGCGGAGGCAAAATATATGCCTGGCAAGATTTTGTATTTCAACTGGAGTCCAATGCCGGTATACATGTATACAAGCTGGTAGATCAGAAACCGCAACCCTATAAATTTATACAGGTTTACGGTGCACAGGAGCTCTCCATCAGAGGCCATTATTTATACACCAATAATTTTACCGATATCGTAACCCTGGACATCAGCAATATGGACCAGGTACTGGTAAAATCGCGGGTGGAAAACACTTTTGCCTTAGGCTCTTCTACCCTGCCGCCACAGCAAGGATTCTTCCAATGTGTAGATACCACAAAAGGTATTGTGGTCGGATGGGAAAAGAAAAACAATATTGAAGCTACCTGTAAATACTAATCTCCATGAAAAAAATAATATACACAATCCTTACCCTGATGAGCCTGGCCAGCCTCTGCGGTATCACTTCCTGCAGCAAAGACGGGTACAGCGAGATGTCCCCTTCGACAGGAACGGGAGGCTCTCTGGCAAGATTTACCATTGCCGGCAACTACCTGTATGCCGTGGATCAAAATGCGCTCAAAACGTACCGTATGAACACCGACGGCAGCCTGAATCATGTATCTACCGTGGTATTGGGTGCAGACATTGAAACGATTTATCCGTATAAAGATAAATTATTCATCGGCTCCCGCGAGGCCATGTACATTTATAAACTGAACAACCCTGAGTTACCGGAATTTGAGCAGATGGCCTCACATGTGCGTGCCTGTGACCCGGTTGTAGCAAAGGATAATTACGCTTATGTAACCGTTCGCTCGGGCAATACCTGCGGGGGAACTGTAAACGCTTTATATATTTACCAGGTCGACAACCTGAATTATCCGCAATTATTAAATACATATTCCCTGCACGGCCCTTATGGTCTGGGTATAAAAGACAACACCCTGTATGTGTGTGACGGAGCGGGCGGCCTGCGCATCTTTGACGTAAGCAACCCTTCCGGGGCAACATTAACAGGCACCCGTGCCGGGTACACGTTCTACGACTGCATTCCATACGATTATGACAATGTACTGATCTGTATGGTAGATGGTGGTATGGTGATCTATGACATCAGCAATCCGCAGGACCCTGTGTTCCAGTCGCAGACCTTTTAAACAAGGCTTATTGACATACGGCATATTACAAGGATAACGGGCAACAGTACATCTGTTGTCCGTTTCTTCTTTAATACAGATTATGTAACTTGCAGCACAAATTAAAAAAAGCGCAATCGAAGCATGCACCCTATCGAGTATATATTCCCCATACTGGCGGAACCCAAAAAGATATTTATTACCACACACCAGAAACCGGATGCGGATGCTTTAGGCTCCTCTCTCGGATTGTACCATTACCTGATCCAGAAAGGACACGAGGTAACGGTAGCCATCCCTAACGAACTCCCGGACTTTCTGCACTGGATGCCGGCTATCGAAACAGTACTGAATTATGAATCTGAACCAAAGATGTGTGAGCAGGCTATTGCAGCCTGTGACCTGATCTTCTGCCTGGACTTCAACCACCTGAGCCGCATCAAAGGGCTGGAAGCGCCGCTGAGAGCTGCTACACAACCCCGTGTACTGATCGATCACCACTTGCAACCGGAAGCTGATGTGTTCTTTTGTGGCACCAGCAATCCTGACAAGAGCAGTACCTGTGAGATGATATTTGACTTCATACGCCAATGCGGAGATGAGGACCTGATCAATAATGACATTGCACAATGTCTGTATACCGGTGCAATGACCGATACCGGATCGTTCCGCTTCCCGGCAACTACGGGCAGCGTGCATGAGATGATTGCCTTCTTCAAGCACCGCGGCCTGGAGCACAGCATCATCCACCAGCATGTATATGACAGCTGGAGTGCAAACCGTATGCGCTTTATCGGCTATGCCCTATATCAGAAAATGGACATTGCCTCTTCGGGTAAGTATGGTATCATTGCATTGTCCTCCAAAGATATGGAGCCCTTCAACCTGATGTCGGGCGATACAGAAGGCCTGGTAAACTACCCACTAAGCATTGAGGGCGTACAGGTTGCGGTACTGATCACAGAAAAAAACGGAGAAATAAAAATGTCTTTCCGCAGTAAAGGAAACATAGATGTTAGTACATTTGCAAGGACCCATTTTAACGGTGGCGGTCACTTTAACGCTGCAGGCGGCAGATCTGACCTGGGCTTTGAAGCCACTATAGAAAAACTGAAATCACTAATCGGTAACATTATACCATAAATAAAACAGATAAATTCATATCATGAAATTAAACACTTTATTATTCAGCTGTGCCATTGCAATGGCAGCGACTGTTTCCTGCAAAGGCCAATCTTATGAAAAAACTGCCAGCGGACTGGAATATCGTTATGAGCACAAAGGCACCGGTACATATGTAAGCAAACCTGGTGATATGGCGAAAATGCACATCACTTATAAATTAAGTGACAGTACGTTTTTCGATTCTCACAAAATGAACAATAATCAACCGGTAGATCAGCCTTTACAAAAGCCTACTTATAACGGCGATGTATTTGAAGGTTTACTGATGATGAAAGACGGAGATAAAATGGTCTTCAGATTACCGGCTAAGACATTCTTCGAAGCAATGAAACAACCAATGCCTGAATGGGTAAAACCTGAAGGATATGTAACCTGGGATGTAGAAATGGTTTCTGTAAGAAGCAAAGAAAAAGTAGAACAAGAGCAAAAAGAGCGTGCTGCCAAACAAAATACTATTGATGACGGCATTATCCAGAAATACCTGAAAGATAATAAAATCGTGGTGAAAGCTTTACCTAAAACTCCGGTTAAGGCTAACCCTAAAGTAGCATACAAAGATGCTTCCGGCATTTATTATATCGTGCAGAAAACAGGTACTGCATTACCGATCGGTAACGGCAAAAAAGTATCTGTAAACTATACCGGTAAATTACTGGACGGTACTGTATTTGATTCTAACGAAGATCCTAAATTCAACCACGTACAACCAATCGAGTTTACCGTTGGTCAGCGTCAGATGATTATGGGTTGGGACATCATGGTATCTAAAATGAAAGTAGGTGATAAAGTAACGGCTATTCTGCCATCTTCTCTGGCATACGGAGAACGTGCTATGCCGGGAAGCCCTATTAAAGAGAACAGTGTATTATTATTCGACATTGATCTGCTGAAAGCAGAGTAATGTGTACGGATGAGCATATAAAAATGGTTATGGCGCGCCTCTGGTGCGCCATAACCATTTTTATATGCCATGATAATTTGTATTTTTAGCCCGTAAATATTCCTGATGAAATTATATCTCCTTGCACTGATCGGCCTGCTGGCCTTCGGAAACAAAGTAAGCGGACAAGACAAGTTATATTGTACCAACAATCCCTACCGCAGCTGGTGGAATGTAGTGCATTACACCCTGGAGGCTAACATACCCACAACAACTGAAAGTATCAACGGCACGGTAACTATTCGCGCAGTAGCTACACAGCATACGATCGATACCATACAGGTAGACCTGCAATCGCCCCTGCAATTAAGCACGGTCAAGGTTAATGGTATATACCGCCCTGCTTTAAAAAACGGAAATGCTTACCTGATCCCTACCGGTTATATCATGAAAGATGACACTTTTTCTGTAGTACTGCAGTATCAGGGTATACCGGTACAGGCAAAGAAAGCTCCCTGGGATGGTGGTTTTGTAAGACAGAAAGATGAACAGGACAAACCCTGGATTGCGGTTGCCTGCCAGGGCATAGGTGCTTCGGTATGGTTTCCCTGCAAGGACTACCCGGGAGATGAACCGGAACTGGGTGCCGACCTGTATTACACTACCGATGCGGCTTATACCGCAGTGGGTAATGGTACATTAATCGAAACCAATAATGATGGTGCAACAGAGAAGGAATGGCATTGGAAAGTCAGCAAGCCTATAAACCTGTATGACATTACTTTTTACATCGGAGATTACACGCACATGCGCGATACCTTCCGGGGGCTCAATGGCACCCTGCCCCTGGATTATTATGTATTAAAATCAAATGAAGCGAAAGCCCGCAAACAATTTGAGGTAGTAAAACCGATGCTGCGCGCTTTTGAATACTGGATGGGACCTTACCCTTTTTACCCGGACGGCTATAAGCTGGTAGATGCGCCTTACCTGGGTATGGAGCACCAGAGTGCAGTGGCTTATGGCAATGGATATAAGATGGGCTATGCGGGTGCAGACCGTAGCCAGACGGGCGTTGGTTTATTGTTTGATTTTATTATTGTCCATGAGAGCGGGCATGAATGGTTTGGCAATAATGTATCAATTAATGATGTGGCGTATTCCTGGATACATGAAGGTTTTACGACCTACTCAGAAACGCTGTTAGCAGAATCACTATTCGGCAAGGAAAAGGCTTTTCAATACCAGCGGGGCTGCTGGCGGCTGATCCGTAATGATAAGCCTATGGAAGGTATGCCCGGCAACTGTGACGGCGGCAGCGGAGATCATTATGTAAAGGGCAGCGCCATGATCCATATGATTCGTATGCTGATGAAGGATGATCAGCAGTTTCGCCAATTATTACATGATATCGGCAGTACTTACGGCTATAAAACTATATCCGGACCGGAGCTGGAGCGCTTTATCATAAAGCGGACTAAGCTGAAATTAAAACCATTGTTTGCACAATACCTGCGCACTACCCAGGTACCGGAACTGGTCTTAATCAGAACAGAAAAAGGATTTACCTATCAATGGCAATCCTGCATTGAGGGGTATAACATGCCCGTACTGGTATATATCGACGGACAAGCAAAATGGCTCCGGCCTGCAACTAAGGTTAAACAGTTTAAATCTGCAACTGTAAAAGAAGTGAAGCCAAGCCCGGACTTTTATATCCGTTGTAAGGGTTTAGAATAAAAGGTGTTTTACCGTATGTCCGTTGTTGATCAGTTGCTTCAGTGATTCTATACCGATCTGTAAATGCAGGTTTACATAATTCTGCGTCACAGAAACATCGCTTTTAGAGGTTTTCACACCATCGGGTGTCATGGGTTGGTCCGAAACCAGCAGCAAAGCCCCGGTTGGGATCTGGTTGGCAAAGCCGGTAGAGAAGATGGTCGCCGTCTCCATATCTATCGCCATAACCCTAATCGTTTTCAGGTATTCTTTAAACTGGTCATCATGCTCCCATACCCTCCTGTTGGTGGTATATACCGTACCGGTCCAGTAGTCTTTATGGTGATCGCGTATAGTGGTTGAAATCGCTTTCTGCAAGGCAAAAGCCGGCAGGGCGGGCACTTCTGGCGGAAAGTAATCATTACTGGTTCCCTCTCCTCTTATGGCCGCAATGGGCAGAATAAGATCACCTACAACCGTTTTACTCTTGATACCGCCACATTTGCCCAGAAACAATACGGCCTTAGGGGTAATAGCGGATAAGAGGTCCATGATAGTAGCAGCTGTGGGACTGCCCATACCGAAATTAATTATGGTAATACCGTCTGCAGTAGCACAGGTCATGGGCTTGTCTCTTCCCACCACAGGCACCTGGTGCATTTCGGCAAACATCTCTACATAGTTCTGAAAATTGCATAACAGAATATAATCTCCAAAATGCTCCAAAGCCTGGCCGGTATAGCGGGGCAGCCAATCATTAACTATTTCGCTTTTTGTTTTCATATGGCAATTTAGCACATTTTCCCCGCCAATGAAAGCTACTACAGGCATTTAATAAAAAATTAAAGGGCTTACACGCGCTGCAAATGCCGGATTTTTTAGGCATCTTTGCGCATCATGATTGCACTTGAATTTCCGGAACCTTCATTCAATATTAAAGTGGAGCTGGGCAAGCAGATGATATTTGATGCCTTCCGCAAGAAATACGTCATCCTGACTCCGGAGGAATGGGTGCGCCAGAATGTGCTGGCCTCGCTGGTGCAAAAGGCGCAATATCCTCAGGGCCTGATCTCTGTAGAAAAACTACTGCTCGTGAATAATATGCGTAAGCGGTATGATGCGGTAATCTACGACCATGACCGCAAACCGTGGATGCTGCTGGAGTTTAAGGCAGCTGCTATAGACCTGAATGAAGATACACTGAAACAGACCCTCAATTATTACAAAATGCTGCAGTGCCCGTACTTTATGATCAGTAACGGCCAGCAGACCTTTTGTGCAGAAAATAAAAATGGATTACTGAGCTGGCTTACCTCGCTGCCCGTTTATAATTTTTGAGTACTCTTCCCCGTTAATGATCTTCTGTGCATCATTCAGCATCTTATCACTACGGTTCATCACTTTATAATACCCTTCATTGCTATACAAAATCCTTGCCCAGGAAGCTTTTACATAGTTTTGTAACAGCTTCATTTCATTAGGTTTGATGCGTACAATCATGGCATATTGTGGTGAGATCTCATTACCTACGGCATCCAGTGCGCGGGACAGACTTGGGTCGAAATACACTCTTGCGTCAAAATCCCGGAAGGATTGTAAAGACTTAAATAACTTATAGTGACTCAGAAAATACTGATAAATGAACTGGTCTAATCTTGGATCATTAATAATTTTGGCCAGTACCGGAGAGTAAGATTCTTCATCGCGGGTTACGGTAACATCAGGTTCAATACCGCCACCACCGTATACCACACGGTTATTTTCTCCTGTGTAGAATTTCGGTCCGCGCATCATTGTATCTATTCCCTCACGATTCTGCTGTTGTTCCCAGAAGTACTTATCACGGCCATCTTCGTAAGAGCGCTGTATACTGCGGCCTACCGGCGTATAATAACGGGCTACGGTAATGCGCATGGCTGCACCATCACCCATTTCAAACTGTTCCTGTACCAGACCTTTACCGTAAGTATTACGACCAATGATCACGCCACGGTCCCAGTCCTGTATGGCACCGGCCAGGATCTCACTGGCAGAGGCACTGGCCTCATCTACCATAATCATCAGGCGACCAGTCTCAAAAATACCGTTGCGATATGCATTATAATTCTCTCTACCGATCTTGGACCCGTAAGTATATACCAGCAGTTTATTGCCATTGATAAATTCATCGGCGATCTCTGTAGCGGCCTCCAGATAGCCTCCGGCATTCTGGCGCACATCCACGATCAGTTTCTTCATCCCGCTTTCCTTCAGGTAAGTACAGGACTTCAGGAATTCGTCATAAGTATTGGCAGAGAATCTTTTGATCTTGATATATCCGGTTTCTTTATCCAGCATATACGCCGCATCAATACTACCCACCGGCACTTCCCCTTTCTTCACCTTAAGGGTGATGGTACGTTGTTCGATCGGACGATACAGGGTAATGTTTACTTCCGGAGCAGGATTTTTACGCACGCGGCGCACCAGTTCCGCCTTGGATACATTCACCCCGGCTACAACAGTATCATTGATCTTCAATAACTGATCTCCGGTTTCGATACCGGCAAAGAATGCGGGACTGTTCAGCGTGATCATGGACACCATAGGCGTATCGCGCACAATCTGGTATTCCATACCCACACCCTTGAAGTTACCTTCCAGCGTGGCGTTCACGGCTTCAAAATCTTTAGCGGGAATATAAGAAGTGTGCGGATCGAGGTGGCTTAAAATACCCTCAATCGCATCGTTATACAAAGAATCGGAGCTGATAGAGTCGACATATTTTTCATGAATGATGTCGATCATTTCTTCCAGGCGGTCATTGCGCTCCAGGATGGTCGCAAAGTCTCTTTTACTGCCCAGGTATTTATTCAGATAGAAACCAGAAATAAGCCCTACTATCAGTACAATAGCGAGCATTAAAGGAATCCAGATGTTTTTGGTACGAATTTTGGGCAGCCGGTCGGACATAATGGTCAATGAGTATGCAAAATTAATTGAATATTAATGTAAACACCCAATTTTTTTTATTTATTGACCTATATTAACCCACAATATGTGCATAAAAAATCAGGGCACTAATACCTTGATAGCCTTAGGCATTATGCTGATCCCGATTGGCTCGCCGGCATGGCAGGAAACAGCATCTCCATCCACCTGCATGATACTATTCTTAGGGTTGCTGATCCGGATTTCCTTACCGGAGTAATGCTGCACATAACGGCTCTGCTGTATGGCTCCCATAAAGGCCTGCAAACCTATAACCGGGGTAAGCAGACTGGGGTGCTCCCGGATCACGACAATATCGAGCATACCGTCATTCAGCTTGGCCTGCGGGGCAATGAAGAAGTTATACCCGAGTTGGGGTGCATTCGCTATGGTAATCATAAAGGCTTTTTCGCGCACCTCTTTACCGTCGATATTCAGTATCCACTCCTGGGCCTTAAACCGGCGAAAGTGTTTCAGGATAAGGCTGAGGTATGTTTTAAAGCCCCGTGCATCGTTGCCTTCAAAGGCTTTGGTAATAAGGGCATCAAAGCCGACACCGGTGTTGCTGATGAAGTAATGGTCATTGGCCATGCCTACATCCAGCGCCTGTACATTAAAACCGTTAATAACTTCCAGTGCTTTTTCCAGCTTCAAAGGAATGCCGATAGAACGGGCCAGGCCATTTCCCGAACCTTTGGGAATAATGCCCAGTATGATATCACTACCCTGCAGTCCGGTCACAACATCATTCAAGGAACCATCACCACCTACAGAAACGACGATGTCGATACGGTCTGCAGCAGCTTTGCGTGCCAGTTCTATACCATGTTTGGGGTATTCAGTATAGGCAAAACGGATATCAAAAACAGATTTATCCAGTATGTTTACGATCGCATCCTGTATCGCTTTTACCCTATCAACACCCGCTTTGGGATTGATGATAAACAGGATTGATTTCAGTTCAGACATAAGGTGCTTAGATTTCTGCTTTGAGGCTGATGTCCAGGCTTACCGCATGATGCGTAAGGGCCCCTACGGAAATGAAATCGACCCCGGTAGCAGCATACTGCTCCAGGTTATCGAAGTGAATACCACCGGATGCTTCGGTTTCGGCCGCACCATTGATCAGGGCCACGGCTTCAATGATCTGTTCCGGTTTATAATTGTCCAGCATAATACGGTCTACGCCACCGGTGGCCAGCACCTTGCGTACATCTTCTATATTACGGGTTTCTACTTCTATTTTCAGGTCCAGGTGATGGGCTTTGAGATAGGCCTGCGTCTGCAGGATCGCTTTCTCTATTCCTCCGCAGAAATCGATATGATTATCTTTAAGCATCACCATATCATACAAGCCATAACGATGGTTATGTCCGCCACCGATCAGTACCGCCTGCTTTTCCTGCATACGGAATAATGGTGTGGTCTTACGGGTATCGAGAATGCGGGTAGGATAATCTTTGATCTTGTCTACATAACGCTTGGTCATGCTGGCAATGCCACTCATGCGCTGCATGGTATTCAGGACCAGGCGCTCTGCCTTAAGAATGGTATGTACACCGGCTTCTACTTCAAAAGCAATATCTCCGTAGCGGATCGCATCACCATCTTTCATAAAAAGATTAAAGCGGGCATCCGGCTCCAGGTAATGAAAAATATCCTGCGCCCATTTCATTCCGGCCAGGATACCATCTTCTTTTATTTTCAGTATAGCCTTGCCTCTTGCTTCTTTGGGAATGCAGGCCAGTGTGGAGTAATCACCGGTACGCACATCCTCTTCCAGGGCGGCGTGTATAAATTCAAGAGCAGTCATCTTTCTCGTTTTTATTCAGGGCAAATATAAGCTTATCCCTACTCCTGCCAAGCAATCGCTATAATTTAATATTCCGTAAACAGAAAAGCCCGGTCAACATTGCTGTCAGCCGGGCTTATATCCTGATTTAATTTCTATTGGGTGATCACCAGTTTAGCGGTGTATAATTTACGGGAGTATATTTTGATAAAATAAGTACCCGGTGGTAAATCCTGGTGCAGCAGAGAGAATTTATTATCATTCACATTGCGGCTCTGGTACAGGGTACGGCCGGTAGCATCGGCCACCTCTATCTTCTCGATCGGGTATGGCGATTCGATCATACTACGGCCTCCGTTCTGTGCAGGGTTAGGATAAACGCTTACTTTATTTTCGCCGGTCTCATCACGATGAATCTTTACAATCTCGCTGTAGGCCTGTGTGCCGTCTGCACTGCGCATCTGCAGGCGGTAGAAGTTATTGCCTGTTTGTGTCGCTTTATTCATATACTCATACTTCCCGTTTGCAGCAGGATTATACGTCGTATGATACAGATCGGTAAAATGTTTGGCATCTGTACTGTATTGCAGGGTAAACTGATCTCCCGGCTCTTCTTTATTCACTTCCCAGTTCAGCAGGTGATCGAAGCCGAATACTTTACCATCGAAGTGCATCAGGTTCATGCCCAGCGGCGTGCTGATCATCTGGAAATACACACGGTTAGATACTTCATTATAAGAGTCATTGGTGAACAGTACGATAAAGTAGTTGCCTGGTTGGTTCGGCATAGAGGTATCCGGAATGCTGCGGGAACCTGCAGGAAGGCCATCGATATAGGTATAGCTTACAAAATCGTCTGTATTAGGATCCATAGCTGCGCCGTAAATACCAAGCCAGTCTTTAGGATTACCCGGTCCGTCTACCCATGTAGCACCAATGTACTCACCAAGGTTATAGTTCGACTTATCTGTAGTCAGGGTGGTAATACTATCTCCTACAGAGAAGTAAGTTCTTTCTGTGGCTTCAAAGTACGCATCTTTCAGGAGGTACGTGGCAAAGTAATATCCTTTTGCCAATCCGCTTACATTATAGGTACCGTTAGCCGAACCGCCAACATAAGACCATTTTACAGAAGGGCTGGTACCTGCGCCTGTACCGGGATTCATACCTACTTTGTAGATACCGATCCAGTCGTTTGTCATCGCCGGTGCATTACTGAAGGTCACCGGTACAGTCGTTCCTACATTATAATTGCTCTGTGCCGTAGTCAGTGTAGGCTTAGGTCCGTAGTAGAAGGGTACGCGTGGTGCAATTTCAGTATAACCGCCGTCCTGAAACAGTGCAGCATAATATTCATTTTTCGTACTCAGGTTAAATTTCAGCACACCGCTCACATTACCATTTGTGGTTTTCCAGGTAACAGAGGTATTGGTACTCGGGCTCTCTCCCTTGCGGTAAATACCGATCCATGCAGCAGGATTAGTAGAGCTACCAGAGAAAGCTACTCTTACGGTGTCTCCAATGCCATAGCGGTTGGTATCGAGGCTTATCGCCGGGTTGAATACAACACTATTGTACACCTTAAAGGAATCGGTAACTGACCATGCAGACCAGGACTGATTTCTATCGCGATAGCGTGCCCGCACATAATGCCAGCCATTACCTACCGCGCCAGCAGGTACCGTATATTGTGTAATATCCAGGCCAAGGTTCTGGTTTTTGGTGGTATCTGGTGTGGAACCGGTCACAGTTCCGAACAGGTCTTCGTAATGACGATATGATTTCTTCTCTAACACACCGAAGTTGCGATCTGCGGCAACCTGGAATTCTGTTGAGTTCAGTTGCTCATTGGCAGTAGAAGCAAAAGCTGATGCCGTAAGGGTTACCGGCAATTGCAGGGAGTCCGGGAAGGTATTGGTGATCTGCGGTGCATTAGGCACAGCCAGTTGTTTACTGCGATAGAAAGAGTCAATCACGACATTATCCTTAGTACCGTAGATACTACCGATAGAATAGGTTACTACAGAAACTTTATCATTAGCCATATCCACATCTACCAGCTGGTATGCCCAGTTGGAAATGGTCTTCTGTACATCATCAAAGTTTTGTTCTGTAGCCATACCCCAGTACTGGTTCCATGCAGTACCACCGGAGATGATATTATAGGCAGGCTGGTTTTCCATCTGCCCGCGGGCGTATAAGTGGTGATGTGCCCCTACATTCATAAAGTACTTAGGCGACTGTAAGGCGTATGGCACAACTGTATTACGCACCCATGTAGAGATATCGCCAACATATTGCTCTGCCTGATAAGGACGGTGGCCTATGGTGATAAACCATTTTACAGAAGCATCATTATTCAGGGTATCGATTACACGTTTCACCCAGTTGAACTGCGTGCTATTGGCCGCGCTGGATTCGGTGTTCATGTAGATGATCACCATATTACCTGCCTGGAAGGCATAATACTCTTCAGAACCGGAATAGATGCCTTTATATTGCATGCTATCCAGGAAGAAGTGGTCGTAATAGGCTTGCATCTTCAGTGTACCATAGGTCTCGTGGTTACCTACTGCCGTTTGTATCGGCAACAGGCCGGACAGGTATTTAGATTTATCCAGGTGTACATGCTCATAGTGATCCAGCGTACCTACATCCACCTGATCGCCCAGGTTCAGGATAAAGGAAACCGAATCATTAAAATTAGCACCGTACAGCTGCGTCATTTTTCTTTTTGCCGACATCATCAGTGAGTCATAACGCGGCTCGGCCTTGATCTGGTTATCGCCCAGGATCAGGAAGCGCAGGTGATTAGATGCATTGGGCGCTGCACCGGCAACAGGCAGGGTTCGGAAAGACTGTACCGCACTGGAGTCTGTACCACTCAAGACACGATAGTAATACTTGGTTGCTGGTTGCAGACCATGCAGTTTCACCGTATGATAATAGTAATCATTATTATAATTTACATCGTTCATTAACTGTGTGCTGCCACCGATCAGCATATCCAGGTTGGTCGGGGAAAGCCCGAAACGTACCTGCGGACTAAGCGCAGCATTGGTTTTCCAGTTAACAACAATCGAGTTGGGCGTGATGGCCTGTAAATAAGGATTTACGGCTTGTGCTGTAGCAAGGAAGGGCATACATATTGCACACACCAAGCCACACAGTAGTTGTAACACTCTGTTCATAAGAAAAAAATATAGCAGGAGAAAAAATTGAATGGCAAAAGTAGCCGGCACAGGTTAAGGCAATCTTAATCCCTCTTTAAGAAATTGTTGTCAAATACGGGACTAAACATTTTGTAAGTTTACCATATCTGCATTTTAAGTATTTCCTTAACCGCTTATCTTGCAAAAAATAAGTATTATTGCATGTAAAACCATTCTGTAGTGACTTTCGAAAGCGTCAAAAATACCAAAGCATTATCGCTGACCCTGGGCATACACGCATTGCTGCTGCTGGCCTTTTTCTTTGTGAAATACCAGTCTGTGGCTCCGCCTGAGCTGCAGACCTTTGATGTGGAACTGACTACTGCACTGGGTACTTCGGATAATGGCCTGGGTATTGACCCAGCTGAAATGGTCATGGGCGCCCCTGCCCCGCTTACCGCTACGGCCGATGCCGGCAGCAGTGCTGATGGTGGTAATACAGAAACTTCATCCAGCAGCGAAGCAGACATCAACCAGGATGAAAACAATGATGAGGTTGCGACAACAGAACATGCACATGCTACTGCAGTGCTGAAACGTGCAGTGACCAATAATAAAACACCGAACCCCAATACCCCGGTATCCAATAACCGACCTAATAATAAACCTCCGCAACCATCTAACAACAGTAACAGCCGTAATGCTGCAGCCAGTACCAATACCGGAGCACGCAGTAATGCTACTCCGAAATATTCTTATAACGGCAGCACTGGTCCCGGTGGTAATGGTTCAGACCAGGATGCACCAGGTGCAACCAGTCGTGGTGATGGTACGGGCAATGGACTGAAAGGTAAGCCAGGTGGTGATCCTAACGGATTAAGCTATAGTGGTGGGGTTAATGGCCGCAACATTGTTGCCAGCCCGGACAAAAGAGCTGAATTCCGCGAAGGGGGCAAAGTAAGCGTGAAAGTATGGGTGAACCGTGATGGTGCCATTACCCGCTACACGATTCTCTCTGCGGCAAACAGTACCATACGTGCTATTGCAGAGCAAAAAGTAAAAGCCATTCGCTTCAATAAACTACCGTCTGCTCCTGTTGAGCAAAACGGTGTGATCATAATCAATTTCAAAGCCGGTACCGGCCGATAAAATAATTCATGTACTACCTCAGACAGGCAGTAGAAACCCTCATCGGTTCATACGACGGGAAGCTGCCCCTTAGCCATCATTTAAAGCAACATTTCAAAACGCATCCCAAACTGGGCTCACGCGATCGCAGAGCGATTTCAGATGCGATATATACTTATTACCGGTTTGCCCGGTTTGTGACACCATCATCCAGTCAGAACATATGGGATATTGTCCGGGAAGGTATGTTGCAATGCGGCATAGAAAATGCGTTCCTTCAGCGCATGCTGGATGGCATGGAAGCCCATCCGGTGCAATGGGATATAACAGCTCCATTTCCCGGTATACAGCTTACCAGCGGCATGGAAGCAGACACCTGGAAGAAAGCGATGTTGCAACAACCACGATTATTCCTGCGCCTGCGCCATAACCGCGAGCGAACATTTCAAATATTACAACAGCAGGAGATCAGCTATACCCTGCCTGATGAACATGCTATATCCCTGCCGAACAGCACACAGATCGACAAGCTATTGGACCCTAAGGATTACGTGGTGCAGGATTACAGCTCCCAGCATGGTATGGACCTGCTGAAACAACATGCGGATGCGGACCAGAAAGCAATTAAAGTATGGGATACCTGCGCTGGTGCAGGTGGCAAGATGTTATTGCTGAAAGATACTTATCCGGAGGCTACTGTATTATCTACAGACATCCGTCCTACGATACTGCACAACCTGAAAGAACGGGCAAGGTTATATGGCCATAAATTTGTGCAGACCAAAGTGGTGGATAGCAGTGATGCCGGTGCGGTGTCTGGCGAAATTCAAGGGGAGTATGACTGGGTAATCTCTGATGTGCCCTGCTCTGGCAGCGGTACCTGGGCCCGAACACCGGAACAGTTTTATTTCTTTCACCCCGATAAGCTGCTGCATTTTGCAGACCTGCAATGGAGCATTGCGCGCAACACCTGTCGTAAAGTGAAGCCGGGCGGCTATTTCCTGTATATTACCTGTTCTGTATTTACAGCTGAGAATGAAGCTGTAGTACAACGCCTCCTGCAAACAAACCCTGATATGGAGCTGGTTGCAGAGCAGTTACTGAATGGAGTGGATGCGCATGCGGACAGTATGTACGCTGCACTAATCCAACGCAAACCTTAATCAGATACGGTAGGTATCTGCATTATGCTCGGAAAGGGAACCCAGCTCGATCAATGTACAGTCGGTCTTGGTTTCCAGCTCATGCCATACATAGGGATCTATCTCAATTTTAGAAGGCACATCCAGCTCTACACGGATAATTGCCGCCTCCTGTATATTGCCATAACGTAAGATGGCGGTACCGGAGAGCAGGATTAGTATTTCCGGTTGTTTGGAGAGTGATGTGCCCTTATGATAATGGTTGCCACTGATCGTACCCGCTTTGCGAAAGATAACCAGGTGTCTGCCCATGCGTTCATGAAAGTATTCACAGGTATAACCCCTGTCATCTGTCCCGATTAATTCTAATGGAGTAATGCGTACCATAGTGGTATAATTTAAGAAGCCACTTCTTCCGAAGTTGTAGCGGCCGATCCGTCAAACAATTTTACAGTATCTTTTGTGAGACTGAGTCTCTGTGCACGCTCCAGCTCACGCAGGCGCCAGATCAGGAATCGGTCACCAGTATAGATCTTATGCTTAGCCATCAGCTGGCCCACGAGTTTATTGATCTTCTGAGGCTGGGCCGTACAGGCATCCAGCAATAATTTATCATATGCAGTAATGGGCTTGCTGTTGATCTTACGGCCGCCTTCATTCTGGCGTATGCCCATCCCCTCTTCATGAATCAGTCGTTTCCACTCATCTCCCTCTGTCTCCCATTCTGATGGGGTAATGGCTCTGGCCAGTTTAAGCGCTTTCAATACCTGGCGCGGAGGTAAGGCTGCAATGCTTTCGGGATAGAATAGTTTACCCTCATCGTCCAGGAATGGAAGGCCATTGATATTGATGACATACAGTTTGCCCATATGCTTTCTGAGAAAATGCAGTAACCAGAAATAAGTACATACATCTGCAGGAATACTGCCCATCCAGAAGCATACCTGATCAATGGTTTCATTGGTCAGACCGGTAGACAGCTCCATCAGGCGATCGAGATCATCAACCACTATTTCATGCTGATCACCCGACACCTCTTGCCAGAACTGGCTGCGCAGCTCAGAAAACTTAAGGGTTTCTGAACGCAGGGGTCCTACATTAAATACATCTTTAACCACCATTACAGAAGCCTCTTCTGTATCTGAAGACAATGCCTGCTTAACCGCATCTCCGGCGATATCACCTACTAGGATATGTACCATTTTCATAGCCGCAATTTACAAAAAAGATGCAATGCACCGGTATATTAAAAGGGGAAAGACAGCTGCTTTGATATCCAATACCCATCAAAAGTATGGCTGCATACTGCTGTAAACAATACTTTTATGAAAAAACACAACCAAAGTTAGTGCCGGACTTTTTATTGGCTGGAATATTGAATATACTTTTGCTTCAGAAACTAAAACAAAACACACTTAAACAGAACCACACCTAACAGCTAAAACCTATGAAACTGAAAATATCCTTTGATAGTCCCGGCCGGGATTATCGGGGTATTTTTGGTTTTCCGGCTCCACAGAAAATAAAGCAATTTACCCTTTAACCAACAGGTCTATGATCTGGAGTTGTTCATCTCCGTTAAAGGTATGCATACCATAGTATTTGTTATAACGGCTTAGCTGCTCTACAGCCTCTTCTTCATATTCCTCCTCACTCAGTTTTACGATCCTGTTGATCATGATTTCGGAACCATAGGTTGCTCCGCAATTCTGAGAGGGCCTGTACAAAATACCTTCTTTACAATAGATCTGCCCTGCATTACGGGCTTTGTGCATGTCAATAATTACCGGGTTCTTTTTATGCGGTTTCCAGTCGTTGCTGAATAGATTGTCGGAATAGTAAATATATAAGCGTTCATTATTATCATACTCTTCCTCTTCTATTTTATTAAAGAAGAGCCAGTACTTACCCTCATGAAATAGCCATAAGGGGTCCAGTATATTCATGCCTTCTATCATCACCATTTCCTCTGCCCATACATGGGGAAACTGTATTGCTTTATAAACAGACAGCTTACCGGAGCTGCTTTGTTCCGGCATCATATAATACTGATCTTCGTGTTTGAATACATTTGGAAAGGACAAATGAAACGGCTGTCCGAGTACTTTCGCAGGCTTGCCGGATGATTTCCCATTTTCATCAAGCATGATTACCGAAATATGTCCTTTACCGGTACTCCGATCCATCTCTTCAAAAAAGACAAAATTTTCTCCGCCCTTCCGGACCAGGAAGGGATCGGCCCAGAAGCTCTTCTCAGGCTGCCCGATAAAAGATACTTTTTCCTGACGGATCAGGGCTATCTTCCAGCTGTACTTTCCGGACCAGAAACAAAGTTTACGTATTAATAAAAACAGGCAAAGTCTGAGATAGTATCTTATCAGATGACTCATCGTATAGGATGGATATCTTGAAAGATGCACCGGGCGGGGATTATCCTTGATCTGGCCTAATACGAGGTAGGTCAGGTAGTACAATGCCTTATCGCGGTTATTATATATTCCCCTGATTGTTGCAAAAGATAATTCATGGCAGGTTTCCCAGGTATGACCGCTTTGGCGTGATGACAACCGCACATTGGTATACTGTTCTTTCCTGATGGCTGCATCGTACCAGTGATCTTTATCCATTTCCGGACGATATGCTTTTTTGAATGTCAGCGGAAGTACTTCCAGTACGCTTTCTGTAAGGCATATGGCATAGGTACACGTTGCGATCATTCCTTCTTCATACCGCTGCATACCGGGATAATCAGACAGGGTATCTTCCAGTGCACAAGGCTCCAGTGCAGGTACCTTAAAGGTTAGTAAACGACGATCTATAAATGAAAGAATGGGATTTTTTTTGACTGCTGGACGTGCCGTATTCAGTATATACACAGCACAATAATCTCCTGCATGTTCTAACAAAGCATGCAATATGGCACGTTCATAAGCGCTGATTGTTTTATGCAAGACAATCAGGTAAAGCGGTGGTGCTCTCATATTAAATCATAAATTTCACCAGACCTTAGGGGGTCGGTTACACATTACTCCTTATACTGATACAGTATTCTGCTGATAGGTTTTAGTTGGAAATACTGTATATAGCTGCTTAGTGTGACAGCTATGCACCGGAAAAGTATACAAACAAAGTTGTATATAAAAATTTACATTACATTTTAACAGATAGTTTATTACAAAAAGGCCTGTATGTGCAATTATAATGCATCCTTAACCATATTGCCCAGGCGCTTCAGATCAAACTCCAACTTATCGTTCCAGGCCAGGCCATAGTTCAGCCGCATACAGTTATTGTACTGGTTGTACTGTGTAAACATACGTCCAGGAGCAAATCCTATCTTTTGTTTGATAGCTATGTCAAACAGTTCGGCCGTATCGACTTTTTTATCCAGCTCCAGCCATAACATGAAACCGCCCTGTGGTTGCGATATACGGGTATGATCGGGGAAGTACATTTCTATTGCGCGCTGGTATCGCAGACAGTTTGCATACAGTGTTTTGCGGAAGGTGTGGAGGTGATGGTCGTAGCGACCGTAATTCATAAAGTCAGCCACGACTTCCTGGTATAAAGAGGGCGTGGATATGGTTTGTAGTAATTTCTGGTGAAGGATCTTGTCCTTGTACTTGCCCGGTGCTACCCAGCCCACCCGGTAACCGGGGGCCAGCGTTTTAGATACTGAACCACACCACATAACAATACCCGCTTCATCGTAGTATTTACAAGGTTTGGGCCTTGAAGGCCCGAAGAAGAGATTGCCGTACAGGTCGTCTTCTATGAGTGGAATATCATACTCAGTAAGCATCCGTACCAGCTCTTGCTTATGCTCATCCGGCATAAGGCATCCCAGCGGATTGCTGAAATTGCTGATAAAACAGCAGGCATTGAGTTTAGGCAATACCTTTTTAACCGCATCCAGGTCTATGCCCGTTACGGGATGCGTAGGAATCTCGATCACATTCAGTTTCAGAGAAGTGACGATCTGAATGATGCCAAAATATACCGGGCTCTCTACCGCCACCGTATCGCCGGGCCGGGTAACGGCCATAAGGCAGTTAAAAATGGCATTCATGGTACCAGAAGTGGTTACGATATCATCTTCGGTAATTTTACCTTCCAGGATCAGTGACCATTTCGCTACCGTGCGGCGCAGATTAAGATTACCCTGCACCGGCTCATAACTGACGCCACCATCTTTCATATTACGCACAGCGTTGATAATGCCCTTGTTCAACTTGGCAATGGGCAGCAGGCTCTGATCGGGAAGCCCCAGAGAAAATTGGGTGATCTCCTTATCATACAAAGTATCGAATACTTTTGTGATCAGGTCCTGCGGCTGTTCTCCACTGCTTGTCTTGATCTTGCCTACAGAAGGCAGAGCGCGCTTGCGCTGCGCTGCCGGACTCACAAAATAGCCGGACTGGGGACGGGATTCTACCAGTGACTTGCTTTCAAGCTCCCAGAACACCTGTTTAGCCGTATTCAGGCTTACATTATACATTTTCTGTACCGATCGCAAAGAAGGTAATTTATCGCCCGGTTTAAGGGTGCCATTAACGACCTGCTCTTCCAGTACGCGTGCTATCTTAAGATAAAGTATTTCTTTTCTCACAGCCATAATATTGTCTCTTTCAAAGGTATAATAATACCGGTGGCTAATTGCAATTATTCAGCCAGCCGACCAACCTGGTAATCTGTGCCTGTATCGCAGCTACATCCTCAACCTTACCGAAAGAATGATCCAGCTCTTCTTGCGCTCTGTGTGCTAACTCTTGCCGGATAACAGTTGTATCAAACCCAGCTTTACCAAAATAACGGATGACCGGACTACCCTCTTCTGAAATACTGACCGATGAAAAGCCAAGCACTTCGGTGCCCAGGCTGGCCTGTACCAGCGGCAGTCCAAAACCCGCATTAAGTACGGTACCTGCTCCTTGTTCACGGTAAATATCAATCAATGATTTGAGACCGGACAGGTATACCGGACTATAGTGCACTTCCCTGTGTTGATGAGCTTTTGTTTTCATAACCAGATTTTTATACTGTAAAGCTAGACCGAACACTTGAATGGACACAGATACAGAAACACCTATTAAATAGGACACAGTTCAACCTGCATATATTTTGTACTTTTAGTGCCATAACACAATCTCTATGAATCGCATAGTATCGCTGCTAGGCTTACTTTTATGCTTACTGCCTGGTTTGCCTAAAGGAGTTTATGCACAGCAAAAACAACAAAAATCGCTGTTGACGGTGCGTCCGGATACGCTTACCCTATTCGACAAAGCACGTTCCCGGCCTATACCCATAGCTGTTTTCAGACCTATGCCTGGCATTATCAGTCCCGGGCTCGTCATCTTCAGTCATGGTTATGGGGCCAATGATCCTGGCAGTTACCTTACCTATAGGGGTATCTGTAACTTCCTGGCCTGGCAGGGTTATATGGTCATTAGTATACAGCATGAGCTCCCTACCGATGAGCTGATTCCGATGGAAGGGAAGCCACAGATTGTTCGCAGACCATTCTGGGAGAAAGGAGCGGATAATATCCTGTTCGTGATTCGCTATGCGCAGTCGCATTATGCGGCACAGTGTAATACGCGCAACATTGTACTGATCGGGCATTCCAATGGCGGAGATATGAGTGCACTGTTTCCGCAAAAATATCCGGGTATTGTTTCGAAAGTAATAGCACTGGACAACAGGCGTATGGCCCTGCCCCGCACCAGGAAGCCAAAGATTTACACGCTCAGATCCAGCGATCAGCCTGCAGATGAGGGCGTATTACCTGCAGCAGCAGAGGCGAAAAAGCTGGGCATGAAAATCATTAAACTACCGGCTACCATTCATAATGATATGGATGATGGTGGTACAGAGGCCCAGCAAGCAGAGATCAATGGATATATAAAGCAATTTTTACAAGAAAAATAAACAATGAACTTAAGCTATTATGCAACCGTTAAGGATAATTTTATACGAGACGGACACGCAACTATACCACGATTATATACAGATGCTGAGATTTGTGAAATGATACGGATCATTGATCTGAATGCTCATGCTGACATGCCTTCAGAGAAGACACAAAAGGTATTTGCCATAAGACAATGTCTTAAAAAAATTCCTGAGCTTACATCCTTAATATATAATAACAACTTCAAGAAGCTAGTCCAAGAGGTATTTGGCAAAGATTATTTCATAGTAAAAAGTATCTATTTTGATAAGCCTGAAGAGGCTAACTGGTTTGTGGCTTACCATCAAGATATGATGATAACAGTGGCGGAGAAAACTGAGATTGATGGTTACGGACCATGGAGTAACAAACCCGGTCAGTACACCGTACAACCTCCGGTCGAATTACTTGAACGTATGTATACAGTGAGGATACATCTTGATGATACCGATGCACAGAACGGGGCATTAAAAGTAATATCCGGCTCTCATATACAGGGTGTATACAGACCTGAGCTTATTGACTGGAATACGAATAAAGAAGTGCAATGTTTTGTTCCCGCCGGTGGTGCCATGCTCATGAAACCGTTGCTTTTACATAGCTCTGCCCGCAGCATAGGCCAGAAAAGGAGAAGAGTTCTTCATATTGAATTAAGCAATCAGGATTTACCCCAACCATTGGAGTGGTCGGAGAAACTGGAGCTTAATGGCTTGAATCCATAAAATAGCTGTGGCGCACCTTTGGTGCGCCACAGCTATTTTATTCTGAATTGTAATATAATATTTTAGAATTGCATCAGCTTCTGTACAGACTCATCCAGTCTGCCCTTAGCCAGGAAGTTCTGCTCCAGTTCAATCGCAAATGGGATTGGTGTATCCAGGCTCGCACAACGCACGATCGGCGCATCCAGGTACTGGAAACAGTTTTCAGAGATCCACGCAGAAATCTCTCCGCCAATACCGCCCATCAGACAATCTTCATGTAAGAGTAATACTTTACCGGTACGTTTCACACTGGCTTCGATGGCTTCATAATCCAGCGGAGACAGCGTTCTCAGATCCAGGATGTCGATAGAAAATTCAGGATGCTGCTTCGCATAATCTGTAGCCCAGTGTACGCCGCTACCATAAGTAATGATAGACACATCGCTACCTTCCTGTACCAGTCTTGCCTTACCAATCTCAATGGTATAGTAATCATCAGGTACCTGTCCGCTTACACTTCTGTACAAGGCTTTATGCTCGAAGAAGATAACCGGATTCGGATCTTCAAAAGATGCCAACAGTAAGCCTTTCGCATCTTCCGGTGTAGATGGATATACAACTTTTAATCCCGGTGTATGGGTAAACCATGCTTCATTGCTCTGAGAGTGGAACGGACCCGCTCCTACTCCGGCACCTGTCGGCATACGCACGACTACGTCGGCATTTTGCCCCCAGCGGTAATGAATTTTAGCGAGGTTATTGATGATCTGATTGAAACCTACCGTTGCGAAATCGGCAAACTGCATTTCCATCATGGCTTTATATCCTTTGATGGACAGCCCCAGTGCGGTACCGATAATAGCACTCTCACATAATGGTGTATTGCGCACACGCTCCTTACCAAACTGTTCCATCATACCTTCGGTTACTTTGAAGGCTCCGCCGTATTCAGCGATATCCTGACCCATCAAAACCAGTTTAGGATGACGTTCCATGGCCTGGCGCATGGCATCACTGATGGCCTGAATAAATTTCTTTTCGCTCTTTGCACAGCTATCGGTAATCACTGTATTTTCTGCTTTATACGGCACAAATACATCTGCTACTTCTTCTGCGGTATCCGGTTTGATGGCTTCAGCCGCAAAACCGATCTCCAGACCGGCTTCAATCTCCTGCTGAATCGCTTCACGGATCGCTGCGATCTGTGCATCATCAATGATATTTTCTTTTTTCAGGAAGTCTTCATAGTTCTGTACCGGGTCTTTCTTACCCCATAATTCAAACAGTTCTTTCGGTACATACTTCACGCCACTAGCCTCTTCATGACCACGCATACGGAAGGTCATGGCTTCGATCAGGATCGGCTTCTGCTCTGTAATACAGTATTCGCGGGCTTCTTTGATCGCCTGGTATACTTCCAGGATGTTATTACCATCTATTATTTTTGAAGCCATTCCATAACCAACAGCTTTATCGGCCAGTTGTTTACAGATAAATTGTTCGCTGCTCGGAGTACTTAATCCGTAACCATTGTTTTCGATCAGGAAAATAACCGGTAAGCCCCATACAGCTGCTGTATTCAGCGCTTCGTGGAAGTCCCCTTCACTGGTACCACCATCGCCGGAAAAGGCAAGGGATACTTTTTGTTCTTTCTGTAATTTATGTGCCAGGGCAATACCATCAGCAATAGCCAGCTGAGGTCCCAGGTGGGAGATCATACCACAGATATGATGCTCATTACTACCGAAGTGGAATGAACGCTCACGGCCTTTACTGTAGCCCTCTTTTTTGCCCTGCCATTGCAGGAATAATTTAGAAAAAGGCATTTTACGGGCGGTGAATACGCCCAGGTTGCGGTGCAGGGGCATGATATACTCATCACTGTCCAGCGCCATAGTAGCTCCTACGGCAATCGCCTCCTGGCCAATACCGCTAAACCATTTGCTTACTCTGCCCTGACGCAGCAAAATCAACATCTTTTCTTCTATCATCCGGGGTTTTACCAGGCCCGCATATAATTGTATCAACAGGTCTTTGTCGAAGTGCTTATGATCAAATTGCATGGATTCTAAAAAATTTGCCCAAAGGTAATATATTTTACCTATCTGCCACGGCCGTATATATAGATAAATTATGCACAAGTCAAGGTTTTTGATGCGCGCTCAATTTAACAGAAAGATGATATTACAAAAGGCCGATCATTACATAATCAATCTACCTTTGGCGCCTGTTTTTGTGTGATATGAAAAAAATTCTCTGCTTTAGATTATTCATGGCAGGTACTGCTGCGGCATGGGCACAGATCCCTGCCGGTTACTATAATGCGGCAAACGGCAATACGGGTTATGCCCTGAAAACAAAGCTCTCCAATATCATCAGCCTGGGGCATATAGATAATGGTTACGGTGGATTGTATACTGGTTACCAGACAACCGATGTAGATCATTATTATGAAAATGACGGTACCCTGCTGGATATGTATTCCGAAAAACCGAGTGGTACGGATGCGTATACCTACAGCGCTGCGCAAACCAGTGACCGCTGTGGTAATTACAATGGTGAAGGAGACTGTTATAACCGGGAGCATATTGTGCCACAAAGCCTGTTCAACAGTAATGCTCCGATGAAGCATGACATCCAGTTTGTGATTCCTACAGACGGATTTGTGAATGGCAAACGCAGCAATTATCCTTACGGAAAAGTAAATAACCCTACCTGGACTTCGAGCAATGGTTCTAAACTGGGGGCCAACAGTGCTGCAGGCTACTCTGGCACTGTGTTTGAGCCGATCGATGAATTCAAGGGAGATATAGCCCGTGCAACTTTTTACTTTGTAACCCGCTACCAGAGCAGTATTCCCAGCTTCAGCCAGGGTAATATACTGGATGGTACCACTACAAGAGGACTACAGCAATGGTATGCTGATCTGTTATTACAATGGCATCACCAGGACCCGGTGAGCCAGAGAGAGATTGACCGTAACAATGCTGCATATACCTATCAGCATAACCGTAATCCTTATATTGACCACCCGGAATATGTAGATTGTATCTGGGGCAATACGAATTGCGAACCAGATACGCCGACCACCATTATGCCGGTACAGGAGCAACTGGCTTATGTGGCCATGTATCCCAATCCATCTACGGGTATAGTGTACATCAATATTGAAACAACAGTACAGGATGCCATACAGATGATTGCTGTACAAACACTGGATGGCCGTATGATCTGGAGTATTGAAGCAGTGCATGCAACTAGCTTCAGCAAACAGATCAACCTGAGTGAATACCCTTCGGGGGTGTACATCCTTAAGGTAAAGACTGCCAAAGGCCTGGCCGTCCGTAAACTGGTTAAAGCATAAATATACAGTATAAAAAGTGTTGCGCGCCGGCAAAGCCGGCGCGCAACACTTTTTATAGACTTCAAATCCGGCCTATGGCTGGAAGCGGTACATCAACCCGATATTAAAGAGACTACTTTTATAGCTTTTCTGATCGGTACTGATATAATTGGTCAGTCCCTGGCGGTACTGTCCAAGTACAGAAAGTGCTTTATTGATACGAACACCCAGCTGCCCTTTCACCCCCGAATCCCAAGGAGATACATTTTTCACCATAGACATCGCTTTAATGTCCTTCTGGGCAATATCACTGTTATAATACAGGTTAAGGCCTGTATTGATGTTGCGATACAGGTCTACCCCAATGGACAGAGATACCTGTTTGGTCACTTTATACCCGACCATAGGTGCAATACCTACACCCAGGATATTGTTTCCATATATATTCTGCGTCTCCCCGATTGTATTGGCAGCAGCGGCATTCAATCCGTCTGAGCTCACCATTTCTCCGCTTTTGTAGGAGATACCATATCGCGCATGTTCATTGAAGCGTACATCTGTTGCCGCCATGCTTAAAGAAGCTTCGGTATAAAAGGCATCCGTCCATTCTTTACGCAGAACAACGCCTACATTATACTGTACATTACCCAGGTTGGGTTTACCGATGTTTGCGGCCAGTCCTATACTCATTGACTTGTCCAGCTGCGGCTCATCAAAATAGCTGGTCTGATGGGTAATCGGTTCGAAACCGGAACGATTGCTTTTATTGCCAGCCACTTCTTTAGAGGACACCTCCGGCTGCAATGGCCTGGCTGGTGTAATATTGATCGGGTCCTTTATCTCTTCGGCCTGTACCTTAACGATTACCGGAACATCCTGCAGGATATCAACTTCCGGCTTTTTCCGGAAGGTATAGCCGGGCTCCTGTAAAGCCTTTCCCGGCACTGCTGCCGATGCTGCAAAGGTATGCTGCGCTTCATTTCTTACCGGTGCTATGGCATCGGTAGTGGGCTCACTTTGCGGTTGTGCGACAACGGCCGCAGGAGTAGGCGCTTCCTGTTCGGGAGCCTGTGCGATCATGGTTTCGGAAGCATCTCTGGTCATAGCCGGCTGGTTGCTGAACTGCCAGATACTCCAGGTACCTAAGCTCAGCACTGCTGCTGCAGCCGCTATTTTACCATAACGACGCCAGCCCCACCAAGGTATCAGCTTCGGAGCCGGGGCCACGTCTGTTCCGGACAGCGCACGCGCCATCTTTTCCCAGCCGTCTGCAGGAGGTTTAAACTCCTGGTTTTCCCACATGGCCTTCCATTCCTGCTCTCTGATCTCGTCACTCATATCTGAAAATTATGTGCGTTTGTCAAAATACTTTTCAAGGTTTTCCGCGCCTGGAATAATAACCAGTGCGAATGGTTTTCGGTTATAGTCAGTACATCTGCGATTTCTTTATGACTGTACCCTTCGAATACATAAAGGTTGAATACAACTTTTTGCTTCTCCGGTAGTTTCTTTAGTATGTGTACAATATCTGCCGCAGATAGTTTACGGTGTATCTCATTCTCTATCGGACTCTCGAGCAGATGACTGTCGGTATTGTAAATGGTGTTCTTGTCTACTTCATTTTTCAGGGCGTTGATCGCACGTAACTGGTCGAGGCATACACGACTCATTACCCGTTTGATCCAGCCTTCAAAAGATCCTTCAAATTTATATTGTCCCAGGTTATTATATATCTTCAAAAAACCGTCATGCACCCACTGTTCCGCATCTTCGGAGGTAGGCGCATAACGGATACTCACCTTCATCAAGGTGCTGTAATAAGTGTAATAGAATTCCCTTTGCATTAAGGCCTCGCCTTTAATACATCCGGAAATCAGGTAATGTAGCTTTTCGTCTATATAATCCATCTACAGGTTTGCCTGTATTAATTTTACGTTTAACTATCTTTTTTGCACTTACATGCATTGCACTCCTGCTCTGTGGCAAAGCCTTTCTGGGAACAGCCGCTGTATGCTTTCAGCTCGCAGCTATTGGTTGCAGGGTTAAAGAACCAGCGCTGAAAATAAGCCTGGCAAGCTTCACCCACAGGCACTTTATCGTTACAAGGGCCTTCTGCGGTTGAACATTTTTTAGAGCAGGAAGAAAATCCTACAATTGCTACTGCTAAAATACTGATGATTGCTTTCATGGTTTTACTTTTTTTAGGGTTATATAATAAATAGGGATTTATTCAATACTATTTATGCCAGATCTGGGCAACGAATGTGGCATTGCTCCAGAAATCTACACCATTGATGGTACTGCCACCGGCAAAACCACCCAGGTAGCCCAGTGTACGGCAATCATCGTTCAGCACTTCAGAAGTCATATCTGCAATACAGGTGCCATAATCCATCACATACACCAGCTCGCCCTGGAACATATATGAATTGATGGTGGCATCTGCGCAGGTATTTTCATCTTCCTGGAAGACCAGTAACTTCCGCTCTACACATTCTTTCCCGAATGGAGGAGGACAGCCGGGCGGATTAATCTTATCGCAACTGAGCAATAGGGTGCTCAGTGTCAACATAGAAAATAGGGTTAGCGTTTTCATGACGGATCATTTAAAGGGTTATAACGGGCATTATTCTACCGAATATAATTCTATCAGTCCTTCTGAAGGATGCAACATTGCGCATACGGCGCCGGTATCCAATGTAGGACAGGAACCGATAGTCTTGTATTGGGCCTGAACGCTTGCTCCGTTATTATACCCATCCAGCATCTCATAATTACACACGCGGTAATCCTTTTGCTGATCTCTCAGGTATACGCCGGTACAGTCTTTCACAACGGTAACATACTTCATTTTTACACATCGTATGCAGGAACTCAGTCCGGTTACGCTACATACTGCTAAAGCCACTAAATACTTTTTCATGATAGACAGGGTTTACAGGGTAAAATATACAATCCCTTTTACCGGGGACAGGGTTATATATATAGACGCAGGCCTTTTAACAAATCTTAGATAAATGAAAAAAAATATGCTGCTTCTTTTCAGAAACAGCATATTATGATGGCAACAATTGTATGTATTGCTAAAAAGTAAGACTAAGATTAAGGGCCACATTCCTGCCCGGACGGTAGAGCTTGAGGATGTCTAAGTGTTCGTAATACTGCTTATCCAGTATATTATAGACTGCTGCATGTACATTCAGGGTATTCTTACCTATGGTAAAGTTGCGTCCGGCACCTACATTAAATATGGTGAATCCTATTGAAGCCCGCTCTCCGTACACTACGGTACTGATACGATCCTGCCGGCTCTGGCTGATACTCTCTGCATAAAAACCATATTTTGACGGTGTATATTCGATACGGTTTATCGATTTAAAAGGGGGTATGAGTGGTAAAGCATTACCGGCATTGTCCAGTCCTATGCTGATGCTGTTGGTGGATTGTATATACCATTTATCCCATGGCCGGTACGTTGCATATAATTCTCCTCCATACAGTAAAGCATCCGGGATATTGACATATTGCTTCACGCCACTGGCACCGATCGTCATGGTGCTGTAGCCTTGCTTGCGCTGGCCAACTATATAATTACTGAAGCGATATACAAACAGTTGCGGCTGTATATGCAGCCGGTGCTGATGATAGGACATGCCCAGACTGGCGTTTACAGAGGTTTCCTGTTTAAGGTCTTTATTACCGATGTAATCAAAATTATCCATCCTATTGAACAGGTAAAAGGCGTATAGTTCCTGGGCAGATGCGCTGCGGGCACCACGACTCAGTTGCCCGAACAGCATCCATCGGCCATTAATCTGCTTCTCCGCATTCAGCCCCGCATTCCAGACCAGGTTTTTACGATCCAGGGAGCCGGTAAAGAGGCTGGACAGGGTTTCTTTGCCCAGTTCAGTATAGATATCTGATTGTACATAATTCACCGTAAGCGACGGGCTCAATGTCCAGTCCTGCCCCAGGTATATTTTATCCTTAAGATCGATGCCATATACGGTGCGCTGCACATCCGGGAGGGTGAGCATAAACATCTCTGCTGCATTCTTAGGATACATCGTCATTTCGGCATGCAGCCTGTTGCTGTATGCGGTAAACTGTGCTTCCAGAAAATGATTGGTATAATACCATTTAGCCCTGGAGTATAAGCCCATCGTCTGCGAGGTGCCCGGCATATCCATATGTATGGGTACCTGCCAGGCCGGACGTTTGGTGTCGTCCATTGCATGGTCTATATAATTATAGTATACTTTGCTCTCCCAGCTTTTGAGCTTCATTCCTGTAGGGGTATATATATAACTGGCCGATCCTATTTTGGCTTTGGCGAAAGAGACATCCATCGTCAATGCGGGATAACCGATATTATACCCTTCATCCTGCAGGTAATCTACCCTCAGTTGCTGGTTGGGCTTCAGCAGGTATACGGCACTCAGACCGAGGTTCCATTTATTGTATTGTGAGAAGGCAATCTCCTGCCCTTTACCTGCGGTATAGTTACCGGCTCTGCGCCAGACGCCGTTTGCACTTATGGCAAAACGGGAACGGGAATATTGCAGTGCTGCAATGGTTTGTGTAGCGGTGGCATTGGTCTCATACCCCGCCCCGACCAGCCCGGACCATACTTTTGCCACACCGGTTTGTGCTTGTTTCAGGCTGAAATTAAGTCCGCCACCCACACTTGCATTATGCTGCTCTCCGTTCGGACTGAAGCCCAGCTGTATGCGCTCCATATTATTGGGTTCTACATAGGAACTGATCGGGTCCATACGATCGGTACAGGCACCGAACAGTTGCATGCCATCTATCGTCATGTTGATCTGTGCGGCGCTCAGGCCCCTTAAGGTTGGCTCCATGGCAAAGTTTCCCCTGCGAATCATGGTTACTCCAGGTATGCGTTCCAGCAAGCGATCTGTAGATTGCTGCAGCTCCCGGCTGCGGGTATAGTTCTTCTGGTATCGTTGTCCGAGAATGGTATAATTGACGGTACTGAGTGTATAGCTGTGGTGCACGGAATCGGTTTCTGATTGTGCATGAACCATAAAGGGTACGGAGCACAGCAATAAGGCATATAAAGGTATACGCATATGTTTCTTATTGTGAACGGCCGGCGGCATCAAGGACACCGCCGGCTGCTCCGGTTAAAATAAAATATCTATAAACGCGTCCTGTAACAGTACAGTTCCGCTGGCATCTGATACTTTCAGGTGCAGGCGCCAGTCGCCGGTCATGGTATAATTTACTTTACCCTTATAATGTCCTTTGCCGGTGCTTACCGGGCTAATGTTATTCGGAGAACCGTGGCCCATAGAGGGCATTTCAGGGGTCATTTCGATCGTGAGGTTATCCAGGGCAGGAAAATTCATCATATCGGTGATCTTATGAACGGTAAACTCTACATCATTCATACCTACTTTCCAGGTTGCCGGACGCAACAGGGACACAATATATGTGGTGTTATCGCTACCCATGCTTATGCTGATCACTTTTGTAGGAAAGGTGCCTACTGTAACAGGAATAGCTACTTTTTGTCCGTTTACAGTTACTTCCATTTTCCAGGCATCATCATCTGCCGTAGGCATAATGAATACTGCGGCACCGGAATATAACCCTGTAGCCGCATCGTAACTTACCTGTTCGTATGGGGTGGAGTGTGACATGGTGCTCATCTCCATCAGCGGGTGAATGCTTACATTGGCTGTGCTGCTGACTGCACCGGTAGCGTCCTGTACTTTTACATATAATCTGTTATACCCTGTAAATAGTAAGGGGGTATCTGCATACAGGGTTATGATATAGTCTGTGGTGCTTGCTGTTCCTAACTGACTTTTGGCCGGCGTTTCGATACCTGGCTTAGGATCATTATTTTTAGATTTACAGGAAGTGTAGGTACATAAAGCGATGGCTACGCATACAAGCGCAAATATTTTTCTCATTTTTATTTTTTATTTAATACAGGATAAATACAGGTACGACAATAATTGCTGGTATAGCAATACAAGCGTACCTATGTACGATAACATAAAGAAGCCTTTGTGGCTTCAACAATAAATCACTATACTAAATAATCGGGGGGATGAAATATGCGCTGCTTATCGGCCTGTAAAGTAGAAGCGACATGCGTCTGGTAGGCAGGCGCTGAAAGAAAGTAGGTTACTAACGTGATCTCGAAATGAGCAGCATTACAATAATAAACGGCTTCCTGTATGGTCTTTTTATTTTCCTTGCTGTTCTCCTCGTCTTTCTTCAGCTGTTTGGACAATTGACATTTACCGTTACAATGTAACTGCGGGCGGGCCTTATTTTCACATAAGGTTTGTGCAATATAATTTTCGTTGAGTTTGAAGTCGATATAGATCACTACCTTACTAAACGCTTGCAAAAGCGTTGCCAGGAACAGTAAGCAAAGTATACCTTTCTTCATCGCGGCAAAGGTAGGTATTTACCATTAATAAGAGACAAAGAAACTGTATTAAATGACAAGTGGCTGACCAATTGGTCAGCCACTTGATATATTTTAGAACGGATACCCGATTGCTAAGTTAAACACGATATTTTCCTGCCTCCAGGCTTTGGAACTGAAATCAATGCGGTTGATCACCCATTTTTCTCCCGGGTCCATCCATGGTTTACGCAGCGGCATACCAAAGTCCAAACGGAGTACAAGGATAGAGAAGTCAAAACGTAAGCCCAGACCTCCGCTTACTGCTATATCACTGATAAAATTCTTAGAAAATACACCTCCCGGCATAGTCGGATCATCTCTCAGGAGCCATATATTACCTGCATCTGCAAACACAGCACCTTTAAGCCAGGTAGAGTATAATGGTGTGCGGAACTCTGTATTGGCCTCCATCTTAATATCGCCCAACAGCTCCAGGAAGTTAGTGGTGCTTTTGCTGGTATGGAAGGAGCCCGGCCCCAGGAAGCGGGAACGGAAGCCTCTTAAACTGCTGGCCCCACCGGCAAAGAACTGCTTAATATTGGGCATTTTGTAGGAGTTGCCATAGGCATAACCCGCACCGAGGAACAGTCGGTTGGCCCACATATTCTCCTTTCCAAAAGTTTTGTACACCCTGAAATCGGTCTGTACTTTTACATACTGTGCATATGGGTTTCCGAATATTTTCTCCGGCTCTTTGCTCAGGCTTGTTTTCTGTGCCAGCCCCAGGATATTACCCGACAGGTCTAACAGTCCGTCGAAGAAGAAGTTAACATCTTTACGACCGGCTATCTGTGAATTATAGGTAAACTGATATGTTGATCCTATGATAACCCCGTTAAAGATAATGTTGCTAATATAGAAGTCCGAAGCATTCTTAAACGTATCGGTACGTACAAAGGTAATATTGACCGGGTATAGTTTATGCTCTTTATTAATAGACTCTCTCCATTGATAGCCCAGCCCGAAGTTAAATGTATTGAGGCGATAAGTGGTCTCACTCAAATAGTAGTTATAGCCCAGCTTAACATAGCTACGGGGCACAAATGCACTGGTCGTAGACACCTTAAACAAACTTCCGAACAACAAACGCGGTACGGATAAATTCGTTTCCAGCCCTGCCTGAAAGAGGTTAGGTCGTTTCTGAGCCCCTCCATACTGCATTTCAAATCCGCCGCTGAGTTTTATCTCCAACTGCTCTGCTCCTTTAAATATATTGCGGTGTTTCCACCCGACAGATAAGCGGGACCCTACCCTGCTATCATTCTGCGAGAATGCAGAAGTTTCGAAACTGAGTGCTTTAGATGGCGCAGGAGTAAGGTTATATAATGCGGTCAGCAGAGGCAGCCCGGTACTGTCATAAGTATCTGTCAGCTCACTTTTAATGAATTTAAAAGCGTTCAAACTCACCAGTCGGTTCAGCGTAAGATTCTGTTTCCTTTTGCTGTACAGATCGCCGGGTTTCTGCTGGATGGCAGTTTTGAAGAGTACCGGCCTGAAATTCTCGCGGCGCTGTATCACACTATAGTGCTCATATGGAATAGTATCCATATTACGGCGGCGATTGGCCGCAGTACTGTCTGTATTGCTCCGGGCTATATAGTTTGTATTGACATAAATATCCTTGATGCGGTACTGCTGAAACGTTTTAGGTGGCATGAGATCCGACTTCAGCTGCATATGCACATCAATAGAATCTGTATTGGTTCCAGTATCAACTTTGGCAATCAGGTAGTCGGGAGAAAAATAGTAGTACCCCATATTTTTGAGGTAATCATCTATACGGTCGCGGTCAGCCATTACAGCATCGAGCAGGTATGGGTTTCCTTTTTTCAGTAATGACTTGTCTGCCACATTACGGATCTCTGCAGCAAGCGCTGTAGTATCTCCGGTGAGGTAATCAATATTCCTCATGAAATAGCGCTTACCCGCCTGTATTTCAAAGAAGCCCTTAGTGGTCTTTTTCAGTGTATCATCTTCGCGGCGCGATACAATTACGGGGTAAAAGTATCCGTTGTTCTGCAACTTATTCAGCAGAATCTGTTCATTTCTTTTCAGGTTAAAGCTCTCTCCCAGTACTGGTGCTTCGCCGATCTTATCGCGTATATATTTACGCAACCCCTTTTCAGAACGGGGCTCTCCGGCCCAATTATACATGGTCAGTTTGAAGCGTATTCCAAATATCCTTTTATTAGGTTTGGGACGAATAGCATCGCCCAGTACTTCTTCCAGGTAGCCTTTGTCTTTGCTGGCGGTATCGGTAACCTTTACTTTGCTACCCAGGTAGAGGGTTTGCCCCTTAGCCAGGTACCTGGTATTGGAGCATGATGATGCCATAAGCATCAGCCAGCAAAGAGTCATCAGACCGGTTAATATGTGGATCGTTTTCTTCAAGGCGCAATATTTAGTCAATAGTAGAGGTGTTCGTAATACTCATTGTCGATGCCTGTTTCTGCTCTGCGGCTTTACGTTCTGCTTCACGCTTACGGCGCATATATTCGCGGTAGCGCTGCTGCCCCATGAGCAGGGCGCGGAAGCGGTTATACTCCAGGGAGAAGCGGAAGCTAAGACCTGTTTCTATAACATACCCATTGATGATATTCTGTAACTCACTCTTACGGTATCCTCTCAGGATGTACTTGCCATCTGCCGTAAGCAGGTAATCGGCAGAAAGGTTACCCGGCAGGTAGCTCGGGTTGGTGGCTCCGGCTGTCTGTCCTTCGAGAGCAAAGTCATTACCAATCGTCAGCTTCAGGCGATCGTTGAACAGGCGCTTGGATGCAGTGATATTGAAATCGGTACGATTCACACGGGATCCGGTAGAGAAATCTTCAGAAGAGTTCACCCCGAAATCCAGTTCCACGCCCTTGATCAGGTCACCGGCCATACGGTTCATCTGCTCGCTCAGGAAGCGGCTGGCACTCTGGCGTACTGCATTTTCAAATCCGAACCCGCCACCGGCTGAGCTAAACGGATCGTCTGCAACGAAACGGTTCAGCAACAACAGCGATACGACTTGCTTATTCATATCGGATGGATTGTTACGCAGGTCTCCCAGTTTACTTTCTACAAATGATTTTACGGTCTCATTTACCGTATTCAATCCCCCATCTTTTACGACGATATCAAAGCTGATGGTTGGTTTCAGTACTTTACCACTCATCTTCAGCAATACCTGGAAGGGCATGCGCTGACGGTAGAGGTTCATCTCTGAAGCATCCTGTCCCTGGCGTTGTACCAGGTCGTATGGTGCGGCATTGGCATCATATACAGCAGTGATGTTGACATCGGCATCCAGCGGATCGCCGGCCAGCATGATCATACTACCCTTCTGTATACGGAATTTCTTTTTCAGCAGGTTATAGTTCAGTTCATAATATCCGTCTTCCAGTTCGTAAGTACCGGTCAGGGTCATGCTACCGTCAGAACCCAGATTGGCATTCAGGAAGGAGGTTCCTTTTACATTCAGCCGGTCGCCTGTTTCCGGGTCGATCAGTACGGTAAACTGGGCATTTTTCTCAATATCCACATTCACATTCAGCGAAGAACTCTGTGATAAAAGGTATGCTGCTTTTTTAAGATTCAGCTCGGCAGAATCGATATAACCACTATCACGACCGTCGTAGAACATTACGATACCTTCATTGGCCACCAGCGAAGGATTGTCCAGCATGGCGTAGTTAAAGTCGGTACTGTCATGGATCGTGATATTACCATCAATCGCCGGTGCGGTCATATTTCCATGCAAGCCCAGTGTGGCGCTCAGGAATAACTTACCGTAGATAGATTCATTATCCTTGGAGGTAGAATTCATGGCTTGCCATTGATTGGCCTTAAAGGTCATATCCAGGCTGTACTCTGTAAAGTTTTTCGTATTCAGGCTTCCGGTGAGGGTAGCCAGTTTGCCGTACTGATCGTAAATTTTAAAACGATCAAAATATAATCCTTTACCGGCATTGAATCGGATGGTCTCATCCGGCATACTCATATACGTATTGAACATGGCCAGTGTCGTTTTGAGACTATCCGTCTCCAGCGATCCGCCGATCGACGGACTGGCTACTGTTCCTTTAATATCCAGCTGTCCTTTAAGTATACCGCTGCTTTTCTTCAGGTTGCCAAAAGTAAGCCCTTCAATTGTTTTCAGGCTAAAGGCATTAAAGTTGGCAATAAAATCCAGTTCATTGCCATTAACCGGCTTCATGTAATAGTTACCGGCAATGCTCAGGTCATTGCCATATCCTTTCAGTGTAGCATTGGCCGAGTAGCTATAAGAATTTTCGTTGCGTACGTCAGCTGCCAGATCGCCCAGGTTCGACCCCATTACATAAAGAGAATCTACCCGAATGTTGGATACAATTCTCGGGAAGCTGTCGCGCATATCCAGATCACCATTTACAAACAGGCGACCATCGGCCAGAACAGTGTCCTTACTGATCATTTTGGTCAGGTTCAGTAAAGAGAAGTTACGGATGTCTATATGCAGCGGACTGTTATAAGAGGTATCACGACTATTTGCACTGATCAACTGGTTGCCCTGGCTGAGTGCGAGGTTATGTATGTATAATCCTTTTTTTCCGCCCAACACAATACTGTTATCAGGATCTACCTGCCAGTCATCATAGTTGAGCTTGAGCCCGCGCTGCAAATGCAGTACGATGTCGCTTTCCGGGTTGATGGAAGTGATTACCCCCAGACCAAACTGGTCTACCCCTTCTACATCCGTAAGGTTGACGAAAGACGCAATACTGTCATTGCGCAGGTAACCAGATAAGGAGGAGTTATAAAACTGAATGCCTCCCTGTGTAAAGCGGTTCAGACCTGCTACATACATCAGGCTGCGGTCCTGCTCAATAGCAGAGAAGGAGAAGGTATCCAGCGACATGGTTCCATAACGGATTCTTGGTGCGGTAAGCCCGATATTCAGCGAACTCGGATTGATCACCGAATAGAAACGTATGGTATCGAAAGGACGCAGCTCCGGCACCATCTGACGGAACAGGCGGTGATAGGCTAGCGTACCCGACAGATTCATGTCATAGGCCAGCGGCGCATTACTTACGGTATCGGATATGGTATAGTATTGGTTCACATGTGCCAGCAGGGCATTACCCATCTGCAGCAATGGGATCTTGCCGGTTAGCTTAGCATTAATAATATTCGCTACGTTGACATCTATATTTTGTATACTATCCTGCGGTGCAGAATTAATGTATACGCTGTCAAACATATATGTTTTGCCGTTCGAGGTCAGGAAGGGACTGCGTATACTCAGCAGACCATTAGGATAGTTAGGATTGGTTGAAGGTACATCGGCATATACATCTCCGGTGAATTTCAGTTCTGTATCCATGAACTTCAGGGCCTGCAGGTCCAGCAGGTCGATGGCCATATCGGCGGTCACTGCCGGGTATTGGTTCCGGAAGTTGAACATAGACTGCATGGTCAGGAAGGCATTCGGATCGCGGGATTTCAGTTCCAGTTGTCCTTCTTTGTTGCGTATAAAGCCCAGTGCAGTAATATTGCTGTACCCATAGCCATTGTAAAATGCCTGGATCACTTTCAGGTCTATATCTGCTGCCATGGTCTTCGGATCAAAGCCTGTACCTTTTACGGTACCGCTCAGGGTAATGGTACCCAGCTGCGGTTGCATACGCAGGATCTTACCAATATTAAATGTCTGTGCATCCAGGTACAGATCGTACTTTTCCTTACCCTGCTGTGCCATAGAGAAATGTCCTTTCAATAAGGCATTACCATCAGAGGTACGTATGAGCAGGTTAGGATTATATGCTGTAGTTGTACCATTGATGGTACCGGAGAAGGCAAACCAGGCGGGGATATCCAGCTGCTGGCGTACAGATGCCGGTACAAAGGAATGAATATCCTGCTCGGTACTGTTCAGTTTTTTGATGTTCAATACATACCGCAACTTATCGGCATCCGGCAGTCCGAAAATGCGGCCGCTCAGGTCTACCTGGGTCTGTTTCAGCCCTTGTACGTATAACTGTATTATATTAAGGTTGCCTACGGTACCATTGGCCAGCAGGTTAAAGTTCAGTTTCTGATTACGGTAATCTTTCAGCTGTTGTCTCTGCGCCTCGGGCAGGAAGATAAAGAGATCACTGAAGCTGAGTACGGACTTTATCAGATTCACGTCCAGCTTCATCTGCGACAGCTCTTTGCTCAACGATCCCAGCGAACGATAGCTCACTGCAATTTTGTCCTGCAATAAGGTTTGTGGTGTCTTCAGGTATAATTCGTCCAGCACTGCGCCCCGCTGATGGTATATGAATTTGGTGCGAAAGGTCTGTATATTCAGGCCGCTGCGCTCATTCATAGACAGGTTCTTGATATTACCCAATATGGTATCGGCACTGTACATGAGATCGCTGCCGGTCAGGTAGAAGTTCTGGATATTCATGTGCGAATAGTCCATGCCCGTTTTCAGACGCGGTGCATTGTTATCATCAAAGGCGAAATTCACATCCTTGAACAGCAGGTCGTTCAGCCAGATGACCCAGCTGCCGGTATCGGTACTGCTTACGGTATCTTTCGGCACCGCCTTGGCTTTGGCCTTGGTCTTCGGGTCTATTTTATTAAATACCAGTCCCGAATGGGTCTGATCCAGGTTCAGGTAATTGATTTTGATCTGGCGCTTCAGCAGGCTGAAGTATGGCATGGCTGCCGAAAGAGATTTGGTCTGGATATTAAAGTCCATTGCTGACTCAGCATCTTTAAATGCAAAATCTGCACGGTTCAATAATAGCTTATCTACGACTATGGAAATCTCTGTGCCTGCACTGGTATCTTCAGGAGATGGTGGCAATGCAGAAGGCATGGCATAAAAATAGGAATTGATGGTATCGCCACGGAAATCGTTTACTTCAAACCGCATGGTATTGATATCGATCTGTCTTGGCTTCAGCACCAGGCTGTTGATCCTGATCCCGAACAATGCGCCACCTATGGTATCATGAAAACGGTAACGGGTATTGCGGATATCGATCAGTCCGGCATCGATATATACCGGCGACGACTTGGCGGTATCCATTACCTCTTGCTGCGTGGCTTCTTTCTTGCCCACAAAAGAGTCTACAATAAACTGGTAATTGAAATTGGTATCGTTGGCCGTACGGTACATATTGATATTGGCCCCGTCCAGCCCCAGTTTACTGACAGAGATCTTACCCTCTATCAGCTTAAACATATTTACATTAATGTCCAGTTTATTGACCCAGACAACGGTATCCTGGCGCTTGTCCAGCACCAGTACCTGACCCAGGTTTACAGAAGTGGGTATACTGAAGTCAATCTTACCAATCGATACTTTAGTATCGAGTTTTTTCTGCAGATAGTCTACAGCATACTTACGGATCTGCTCCTTACCCCAGGGTGTGTTGATCACGACCACAGCCGCCACAACAAGAAGTATGACGGAGAGGATTATATATAGTATGACTTTTAGTACTTTCTTCATTGTGTATACTCACAAAAATAAGGGCTTAATCGCGTAATCCAATACCTTTATATACAATTTACATTTTTTTCACGGTCTGGGGATACGTGTCTGCAAGCCGCGTGCAGACTGCATATGAATAAATCTTATATAAATCAATGTAGCATATGCCAAACAAACCGGAGATATGGCTCCATCAAAAAGAAACATAGGACAGCTAACAGCACGAACAATAACAACTGTTTTCCAGCCTGTCTCGGGTTATTGCTCCATAACCATTTAAAGAAAAGAATTATAATATGAATCAGTAAAGTCAATCCGACAATACCTCCAAATAATATATCTGCACCTCCTGTAGCATTGAACAGAACAAGGCTTGCCAGCAACCAGTACACCAGTATGTACTTCAATTGCCCCCGTAAGTCTTTCCATACTTTGCGTAGCATATTTTTATCTATTGAATATCCTTAAGAAGTAAGTTTCTGAACGTTTTAATTTGCTACCTTTTGCCTTGATGCAAAAGGTACCGCCAAAAAATCAAGGCTGTATAAATCCCTGGCTAAAAATCAATGTGTCGGCCGGTCAAAAACCAGACTCGCTGCGCTCAAACAGTGGTTTCCGACTTTATCGACCGAGCCAATGATTTTCTTGGCGCCGGATTTATAAGGCCTTCCTAAGCGATCTGTTCTATACGGATCGCTTCCTGTTTCAGCACAGCTATAGTAATTGTATCAACTCTTCGGAGCCTCTGCAGCCGAAAGTTTCGTACCCTGAGGTACTCGAAGGGCAATGACTAAAGGTTGCTTAATACTCCTGGAACGTAAGTTATAAGTACTGCAGATCGGCGCAAAGCACCTCGCCCTTTTCCTGTCCGTCAAACTGGATGATCAGGTAATCCAGCTTAGGCTGTATTGCCCCATCCTGTATATAAATCGTGGTGTCGAAATGTACCGGCAATACTGCAAAACGGTATTTGTGATGGTTCAGGCCAAAGCTCTCAATCACTTTAAAACGCTCAGCCTTGTCGGCCTCCAGCTCAAAGATATCCTGTGGTTTCACTTTGTAGAAGGTATAATAATCCAGGGCCAGCAGTTCTGCCAGCACCGTATCCTGTGGATACAACTCTTGTATATAATCACGAATTACTTCATACACCTGCTTAAGGGTATGCTTATGGAAAGCATGTTTTTCGACAAAACGCTCGCCCACTCCCATAAGGAAGTCAAAGATGCTGTAGTGCGCCGTAATATGCTTCAGCGCATTGCAGGCACGCTTTTTATTCCAGTAGATTTCCAGGGCATTCTCCAGCAGCGTTACTTTATGCAGCTCTTCTTCGCTGAGGAAGCGACTGCGGATGATCTGATACGGAGGCTCCGGATCGAACACATAATCGTACTGCTCGTACTTTTCACGCACGGGTGTGCCTTTCAGGAATTTAAGGAAACCCAATTGCAGTTCCGGCGGATATAGTTTGAAGGTTTCTTCAAAGCTGTATTTCAGATCGGCCATATACTCCAGCGGCAGGCCTACAATCAGATCCAGGTGCATCTCGATCTTGTTCTGCAGCGATTGTACCACACCCGAGGTTTTGGTAAAGTTCTGCTTACGGCTTACCTCCAGGTTGCTCTGCTGGTTAACCGTCTGTATACCGATCTCGAAACGGAACAGACCCGGTGGCACCTTCTCTTGTATAAAGGCAATGATGTCTGGATGCACAATATCAGCCGTGATCTCGAACTGGAATACATTGCCCGGACGATGATGATCCAGGATAAACTGGAACAGATCGAGGGTAAAATCTTTCTTGATATTAAAGGTTCGGTCAAGGAATTTGATGGTACGGCCGCGCTGCATCAGGTACAGGAGATTGTCCTTAATGGTCTGCATGGGCAGGTAGCGTACTTTATTATCCAGGCTGGCCAGGCAGAATTCGCATTTGTACGGACATCCGCGACTGGTCTCTATATAACAGACTTTATTATTCAGTTCCTCAGCGGTATCGTACTGGTAAGGATTACGATCCTCCAGCAGCTTTACATCAAACTGTACGGATTGCTTATTATAATGTATCTGCCCCTCTTCTTTATAAATCAGGTTCGGCACCAGCGATACATACGGGTACTGGCGCACAAAATGCTCAAACGGAATCTCTCCCTCTCCAGCGATGATATAATCTACTGCATCTTCTGCAATCACCGGCTCCCATTCGTAACTCACTTCTGGTCCGCCCAGCAATACTTTTGTATTCGGGTTCAGGGCCTTGATCTCTCTTGCGACCGCCAGGGTCTGGGTAATATTCCAGATATAACAGCTGAAGCACACCACATCATAATCGACACAGTATGCAGCTACCTCCTTTGGGTCGTTCTTAATGGTGAACTCATGCATGTGCAGATCGGCATTACCGTTATCCTTGTTCAGATCGTAGAGGATACGGATGGCCAGATTAAGATGTATATATTTCGCATTCAGCGTCGTGAGCAATACCTTGGGCATGCGGCAAAGATACTAAGGGAAATGGGAATGGTGTACGGAAAATGGGGGAAGTAAAAAAGCTAAATGAGCTGCCAGCGGAAAAAGCACGTCAGAGATACGGGAAAAACACCCTTTAATATAAGCTATGCCTTAATTATGTTTATTAAAAACAAATAAATGCAATGACAACATTAAGAGGATTTGTACGCTCTATGAATGCAGCAGCCAACCGAGCAGAAAGAGAACATCAAAGACGCAACAGAGAAGCGGCTAAAAAATTTAAAGAGCAACAGAAGCAATTTGAACTAAAAAATGCAACTGAATCGGTGGATACATGGAATGAATATGTAACAGTTTTAAAAACGCTTCATTGGGATTGTAGTGAAAAAATAGACTGGTTTCAAATAAATAATGTCATAAAGCCAATAATGCCACAAAATGAGCATTATCATGAAAAAACAGCTCAGCACAAACTTAGCAACTTTAAACCTTCAACATTTCATAAAATGCTAGGTATGACCAAGCGCAAAATTCGAAAATTAGAAGAAAATGTAAAAGAAGCAATAAGTAAAGATCAGCTTCATTTCCAGAATTTAATCCAACAGTATAATGAAGATGTAACCGAATGGGAAATGTTAAATAAAATGGCTCAAGGAATTATTAATAAAAAACCAGAAGTATATCTGGAAGTCATTAAATATTTTGAGCCATTTGCAGATATAAATGACTTAGGCACGAACATCAGTTTCTACTTCAATCCTAATTTTATAAATATCGATTTAGATACTAATGGTGCTCAGATCATCCCTGATTATGAGTTAAAATTGACTACAACAGGTAAACTGTCTCGCAAGATTATGTCGAAAAGCAATTTCTATGAGCTTTACCAGGACCATATATGTAGTGCAGTATTACGTATTGCCAGAGAAACCTTCGCACATATTCCAGTAGAGTATGTAGTTATTAATGCTCATGCTGAAATGCTTAACTCTGAATCAGGTCATATAGAAAAGCAAATTATACTTTCGATAAAAGCGTATCCTGAAACGCTGGAAAAATTGAATATGAAACAACTTGATCCATCTAATAGCATGAACAATTTCATACATAATATGAATTTTAAGAAAACTTCAGGCTTCTTGCCTGTCGGGCAAATTCAATAAAACTTCATAATGCAAAATTAACGATACCATGCCACACATTAAATACTTAAACAATTTTATAGATAAGACTATTGACAACCTAGAAAACTTTAGAAAATCGGGTGTTAAAAGCGAATTTTCATTTAATCTCGAATCTTCTGATCTTGAAGATTACAACTCTATAGATATACGTAAATCTCCAAAATTTGAAGAGCTATTTAAAGAGCTTCAGAATATAAATGGCCCTGTATTATATTGGATAGAGATTGTCTCCGATATTCAAAACAATTTAGTCATTGATTCTTTACAGAAATATAAAGAAACTAAAAACCCTAAAGCAACCCCTGCAATAAAAAAGGGCATTAATTATAACACTAAAGTACTTTATGTAGGTAAGGTCAAAGGTATTTTCTGGGGGCGTGTAATTCAGCATATGGGATACTTTAAAAATACTCAAACACAGGGACTTCAACTTTATTATTGGACAACACATTTACCTTTAATACTACAGTTTCATGTGCTTGAGTTTGAACTTGAAATGGCCAATTTAATGTCTGTTATTGAATATGCATTTGCCCAAGAATTAAAGCCTTTAATAGGAAAACACAAATAATATTTACATAAACACAACTTTCACATTATAAAATATACATTTCATAGAAATATCATTACATTAGACTTACACCAAAACGATATACTATGAAATTTATCCAATTGGCACTTGCAATATGTTGTGCGGCATTTATTACCCATGCACAAACCATTAGTCCGGGCACCTATACTGCCGATGGTTCAGGGCAGGACAGCCTGATATTTACCGACAACAATCTGTTCAGCAATCAAGGCGAAAATACAGGGGGTACCTATTACGGACAGGGCACCTACACAATTCAGCAGGACTCGCTCTACCTGACTTATGATAAAGATGTACCGGGCAAAATAGTGCAGAAAGCCCGTACTAAAAGGGCTGCTAAACAAGCTAGCGGACCGGTAACCATTACGGTATATCGCGCCGCCTCTGCTGTAGAGCAGCCAGCGGTATATGGCCAATACATTATGCTGGAATTACTGGATAAGGATAAAAAAGTACTGCGCCTTACGGAACTTAAAGGTGATGGCCACTACACCATTACGGACTCACTGTTGTATGAAACGGCCTTCCTGAGACTGGCGGGCGACCAGGACGAACTGGCCCCGGGCACGAATAATTATCTTTTTGAGCTCACACAGCCAATCAACAAAGCTACAGAGATCTTACTTTATACCTACCCTCGCCTATACAACCAGGTGATCAGCAATACCGTTATTAATAAAGGTAAAATAGCGATTATCTCAGACCGGCAGTTTGTGCTCTCTAACAGCAATAGCGAACAAACGTATACTAAAAAATAGTATATTGCTGTAAACTTAAAACTATGCATAAATTAATTCCTTTGACCACCCTCCTACTGGGGCTTGGTACACAGAGCCTTCAGGCACAACAAAAATCGCCGCAACTAGGCTGGAAGCAGGAATATCGCGAAACGGATACATTACGTTCCATAATGTTACTGGAAGACCAGGATCACTGGATACAGCAACTATTTAAAACACTTCATGCACCCGTAGAGCACTCTACTCCGGGTAAGTATATCTGGCAACAGATCAGTATACCCGGGCTAGGAACTGCCCTCAGACTGGAACTGAAAGATGGTGTATTGGAACAGGATCGCAAGGCGGCATCGTCCTGCTGGAAATTATTTACCAGTGAGGCGGATAAAATTACCCGCATGCAATCATTAAACGAGGATCGCTGGCGTGAAACGGAGATCAAAATAACAGACAGTAAAGGCCAGAATGTACTAAACACTGCAGCAAAAGAAGCCCTGGCTAAAAAATATCTGCTTACGATATTGAAATCTTAGTATGATACAATTGCATTAATTGCACAAAATAGTAAAAGGGAAGGTATAAAAATACCTTCCCTATGCAATTAAGCACCCTCTATATTCACATTAGATGATGTACTATTTTATTTTGCAATCACCAGTTTTTGTGTCTGGTCAATCAGGTTGCCATATGCATCAATCAAAGAAACCATATAAGTACCATTTGCCAGTGCAGGTAATACATAGTTATTTTCCCCGGCAACTACATCATATTGTTTGCTGATCACCATACGGCCAATTGCATCAACGGCCTTAACCTGTACGGTTTTTATACCATTAGTAGCTGTGAATTTTATATGCACAGGCTCATTTTCTCTTGCCGGATCAGGATATACGGTCCAGTTATTTTTGCCACTACAGTCTGTGCGCACCGATTTTACATCGCTAAATTTGAACTGACCATCTACATCAATCATTTTCAGTCGATAATAAATCGTGCCGGTTGGCTGCTCTGCCACGTATGCATAAGTGCTTCCGTTCAGACTGCTCTTGTTTTTTACGGTTGTAATCGTATGAAATGTTCTGGCATCAGAGCTGCTTTCTACTGCGAAATGATCAAAATTGCGTTCTTCAGTAGTCGTCCAGCTCAGTTTTGCTGCACACCCATCGGCTTCAGCCGTAAAAGCTGAAAGGGTTACTGGAAGCGGTGTAAATACGGTAAAGCTTGTTGTAGAGTTGTCATTACCAATAAGCTGGTTACCTTGAGCAACACTTGGTGCACCGGTAAGCGGATTTTTAAAGGTCGGCGCAGGATCAATCACATAGCTGATATTGGCCGTAACGGTCTGAAAAATCGGCATTGCGATCAGACCTGTTGTGTTTATCCATACATCATGGATATCGAAAACAGGTAAGGTTGCATTATTACGCAATTTAATCGTTCCGTTTGTACCTGGGGTAAGTGAATATACATACCATCTTGGATCGCTATTAACCAGATCCAGGCCTGTAATGCCAACATTACCCCCTACAGATAATGTAATTTCTAATGAATTGGCTACAATATCTGTAGTGATTCCTATATTACCGGTCGTTACCTGTATCTGACCATTACCTCCAACTGGTATCTGAGCACCATTTAGTGGATATGCCAGAATGGATATCCATGGATCTGCGTCCTGCGCGCGGCCGGAGAAAGGCGTGAAGCTCAGTAAAAACAAAGCCGTAAGGGCCGTAAGAATGGTTTTTGAAAAATTCTGTCTCATTTTATTTAATTTATTTGGTTAAATCCTAATGATAAATAAAGGCGCCGCCCTATCCTTCTGCTCCGTTCTTCTCCCGGGCGGCACCTTAAAAATTTACACCGTTATGGGTTTGTTGCCGTAACTGATGTTTGTGAACTGTTATTTGCACTATTGCTATCTCCACCACTTGCAGCGATAATGATTGCATTGATCGGCTGACTGGTATTTGCAGCAATACCTGCTTTACGGGTTATATTGAATCCTAATGCAGAGTAACCATATGGACTAATCACTTTACCAGGTTTAAGCGTACATAATATGTAGCTTGAAGTTTCCGTGATGATCCAATCGTTATTAAATACTGTAGTACCTCCGCTGACATTAGATGTTGTCGTTGTTGCGCCGTAAGTAATGGTAAAGGCGGAAAGCTTCGGAATACGGAAGGCAACCTGACCTAAACTAATCATATTGGCTACTTCAACAATATTAACCACGAAGTCTCTGTTGTCTCCTGCAGCTGGGAAGCTTAAGGCATCGATCTGAACAACCGGTGTAAAATCCGGAGCAGTTCCTACCAGGATATGCAGGGTTGCCGTATCGCGGGCCACAGGACTACCGTTATCGAAGATCGCATACGGATATTCTACAGCACCTACAAATCCGGAAGCAGGTACGAATGCATAAGAACCATCTGTATTGAGCGTCAGGGTACCTTTACCAGAGATCGCAATGGTTTGCGCTACTACGGTTAGGGTATTACCTTCTGCATCATGATCATTCGCCAGTACATTGCCGTTCAGTGTTTTTCCCTTGGTTGTTACGCTATAGTCATCCACTGCTGTAGTTGTGTTTGGCGTGCCCGGAGGATTTACCGTTACCACTACTATTGCGGTATCGCACATAGATGGTGTGCCATTATCACATATCTGGTACATGATCGTATCCTTACCTGAAAAGCCGGTTGGTGGCGTGTAGGAAATCGATCCGTCAGGATTAACAGTGGTCGTACCACCAGCTGGGGTTGTACCAGCACCTGGGTTATTGTCGATCACTACAACATTACCAGGAGGAAGGGTCGTACTCGGTGTACCCGGCTGATCATTACCCAGTACAGGAACCGTTACCGGTGTATTCTGTGGCGTTTCCGTTACATCATTGTTTGCTACCGGTGGGTTATGAACACCCATTGTAGTATCCAACACTGTGATATTCAACAGTTCATTGGTACATACACTGTTATAACATACCGGAACCAGGAAGTTGTATTCACCCGGAACAGATGTAACGAAGCTATACGTTCCATTAGGGTTCATTACCGGCATAGCAGTATTCGGATTGGTATAACCCGGTTGTGCTACTGGTGTACCATAGGTACTGCCAACTGGTACATCATCGTTTGTCGATACATTACCTGTTACAGGAAGATTCACATAAGTAACATTCATATCCGGATCCGTTTTAGAAGTATTCAAACTGTTAACCAGGATATGCAGGGTTGCTGTATCACGGGCCACAGGACTACCGTTATCGAAGATCGCATACGGGAAGTCTACAGGACCATTGAAGCCAGGAACCGGTACAAAGGTGTAAGCACCATTACTACCCAGTGTCAGCGTACCTTTACCAGGGATAGTAGTCGTTTGTGCTACTGCGCTTTGGGTATTACCTTCTGCATCATGATCGTTAGTCAGTACATTACCGCCTACGGAAGTAGATGGATTAGTCGTTACATAGTCATCATTTGCAGTAGTTGTATTCGGTGTACCTGTTGGATCTACCGTTACATATACCTGTGCAGTATCACACATTGATGGTGTACCGTTATCACAGATTTTATACGTGATCGTATCCGTACCTGTAAAGCCGGTTGGTGGTGTGTAAGTGATGGATCCGTCAGGGTTGATTGTGGTCGTACCACCAGCTGGGGTTGTACCAGCACCTGGGTTATTGTCGATCACTACAACATTACCAGGAGGAAGGGTCGTACCTGGTGTACCCGGTTTATCATTACCCAGTACAGGAACCGTTACCGGAGTGTTCTGTGGCGTTTCTGTTACATCGTTGTTCGCTACTGGTGGGTTCGGTTGATTGTTGCTCAGTACAGTGATGTTCAACAGTTCATTGGTACATACACTGTTATAACATACCGGAACCAGGAAGTTGTATTCACCCGGAACAGAAGTAACAAAGCTATAAGTACCATCAGGGTTCATCACCGGCATAGCTGTACTTGGATTGGTATAACCCGGTTGTGCTACTGGTGTACCGTAGGTACTGCCAACTGGCACATCATCATTCGTCGATACATTACCTGTTACAGGAGTGTTGATGTATGTCGTGTTGAAGTCAGGATCAGTATCTAATGGTTTACTCACCAGGATATGCAGGGTTGCTGTATCACGGGCCACAGGACTACCATTATCGAAGATCGCATATGGGAAGTCTACAGGACCACTGAAACCAGGAACCGGTACAAAGGTGTACGCACCATTGCTACCTAGTGTCAGGGTACCTTTACCAGGGATCGTAGTCGTTTGTGCTACTACACTTTGTGTATTACCCTCTGCATCATGATCGTTAGTCAGTACATTACCGCCTACGGATGTAGATGGATTGGTTGTTACATAGTCCTCATTTGCAGTAGTTGTATTCGGTGTACCTGTTGGATCTACCGTTACATATACCTGTGCAGTATCACACATTGATGGTGTACCGTTATCACAGATTTTATACGTGATCGTATCCGTACCGGTAAAGCCGGTTGGTGGTGTGTAAGAGATTGATCCGTCAGGATTAACAGTGGTCGTACCACCGGCTGGGGTTGTACCCGCACCTGGGTTATTATCGATCACGACTACATTACCCGGAGGAAGGGTCGTACCCGGTGTACCCGGTTTATCGTTACCCAGTACAGGAACCGTTACCGGTGTGTTCTGTGGCGTCTCTGTTACATCGTTGTTCGCTACTGGAGGGTTCGGTTTGTTATTATCCAGTACAGTGATGTTCAACAGTTCGTTGGTACATACACTGTTATAACATACCGGAACCAGGAAGTTATACTCACCAGTTACAGAGGTCACGAAACTATATGCACCATTAGGGTTCATCACCGGCATAGCTGTACTTGGGTTAGTATAACCCGGCTGTGCTACTGGTGTACCATAGGTACTGCCAACTGGCACATCATCATTCGTTGATACATTACCTGTTACAGGAGTGTTGATGTATGTCGTGTTGAAGTCAGGATCGGTATCTAATGGTTTACTCACCAGGATATGCAGGGTTGCTGTATCACTAGCTACAGGACTACCATTATCGAAGATTGCATATGGGAAGTCTACAGGACCATTGAAACCAGTAACAGGTACAAAAGTGTACGCTCCGTTGCTACCTAGTGTCAGGGTACCTTTACCAGGAATCGTAGTCGTTTGTGCTACTACCGTTTGCGTATTACCTTCTGCATCATGATCATTCGTCAATACATTACCGCCTACGGATGTAGATGGATTGGTTGTTACATAGTCGTCATTTGCAGTAGTTGTATTCGGTGTACCTGTTGGATCTACCGTTACATATACCTGTGCAGTATCACACATTGATGGTGTACCGTTATCACAGATTTTATACGTGATCGTATCCGTACCGGTAAAGCCGGTTGGCGGTGTGTAGGAAATCGATCCGTCAGGATTAACAGTGGTCGTACCACCGGCTGGGGTTGTACCCGCACCTGGGTTATTATCGATCACGACTACATTACCCGGAGGCAGGATTGTACCCGGTGTACCAGGCTTATCATTACCCAATACAGGAACAGTTACCGGTGTGTTCTGTGGCGTCTCTGTTACATCGTTGTTCGCTACTGGAGGGTTCGGTTTGTTATTATCCAGTACAGTGATGTTCAACAGTTCGTTGGTACATACACTGTTATAACATACCGGAACCAGGAAGTTGTATTCACCCGGAACAGATGTCACGAAGCTATACGTACCATTAGGGTTCATTACCGGCATAGCTGTACTTGGATTGGTATAACCCGGTTGTGCTACTGGTGTACCATAGGTACTGCCAACTGGTACATCATCATTCGTTGATACATTACCTGTTACAGGAGTGTTGATGTATGTGATGTTAAAGTCAGGATCGGTATCCATACCCTGCTCACTTGCCTTAATGTAGTAAGATTGGTTTGCAGCAGTATTGGTTGCCAATGCTGCATAATCACGGTTACGCAACTCGGTACCTGCAGATGGTACACCAGCAATACTGGCACCCTGTGCATTTACCTGCCAGCTGCCCGTACCCTGATATTGCGTTACATAGTTACCTGAGCTGTTAAAGGCCGACTGATTCGTCGTGCTATTATGTTGCAGTGCGATATTGGTGGTACTGCCTGCTACATCGCCATAAATATTCCAGGTACGTTGCATACCGGTATTATTGAAGTTCTCTACCGGTACAGAAGTGGTGTAATTGGCCACGTTTACATGTACGGTATTCGCAACGGTAGGATTCACCGTAGCGGGTGTATAATCCCCTTCGGCGATCCCTACAGGATATACCCAGGCAGCAGTATAGCTCTCTTTCACTACATGTCCGTTACCGGCAGTTACTGCAAAAGCAGCAGGACGGTACCCGGTTTCAGTAGCTGTACTGCTGAAGCGAAGGTCATAAGCCCCTAATAGCACATCATTGCCACTGACAGCTGAACCATTGCCCAATGTCGTCGCCCAGGTAAAGTTATTACCTATATAAAGCGTGTGGTCTGTATTAGCGGTACTGATATCGCCCATAGATGGCGCAGTAGATACTGCACCTAAAACCAGGTTGTTAGGGTTACGCTGGATGACTTGTGCCAGAATTTTGCTGCCCCCACCGTCAATAGTAGTGGGCTGTCCGCTCCAGGCTACGGTCTCGGCAAGAGCACCAATGCTTCCCGGATGATCCAGGATCATTTTACCACCGCCATCAATCACAGCGGTAGGTGCGATAAACACGTATTGACTGGCGATCACCCATTCCTGCCCGGCAGGAATGGTGATATGCGCACCGGGGCCAATATACAGATACTGGCTGTACTCTATAGTACCTCCGGCATCGTATGTGCCCATACGCGTCACGGCACTCTGTGCTGCTGCCTGGCCAGTTGAGACCAGACCCAGACTAAGGGCCGCAATTAGTTTATAAAATGTTGTTTTCATTGTCTTTTTTTAAACGTGTACAAAAGGCCGGAAGCGGCATTTTAGTTAATACTTTGATAGGTAATCACATTTTCTGCCCAGGTACCGCCGCCAAACAAAGCCAGGCTACCGGTAGCATTCAGGTTATGCATATACCCAGTCGCCCAGTAGTAATAGGTCTTATTGGCACCAGAGGTATTATTGATCACTAAAGAACCTTTCATAATCGCATAAGGAGCATTACTGCCCAAACTGCCACTGATGAGGGTACTCGAGCCAACAATGTCCGGACTTTGAGCAAAACTGCTATTGTTGTTCCCGAAAGTAGTACGCACCCACCAGGACTCATTACCCGCGGTGAAGGTTACGCTGCCGTTACCTTTGGACATAAGCATGGTGACATCTACCAGCCATTTACCGGGAGGCAGGGTTACCGAAGTACCTGTATACTGTGGCGTGGTGCTATTGGCTGGAACATTGACACCTGCACCAATAGGCGCATAATAGATATCTACAGCAGAGCGCTTCCAGGTACCGACACCATTGGCATCGGACGTAAGTATTTTATTTAAGCCCTGTGTACCATCTACGATTTTAATAGCACCATTCGTGCTGCCGTTCTCAATATCAAGCCTTGTGGCGGGATTTGTCGTATTGATCCCCACAAAACCCTTATCATCGAGTGTCATCCGGGTAGTGCCACTGGTACTGAACTGCAGGTTACTGTTCGGGTTCGTACCGTTGCCCGTATAGGTTGCATTAATGACGCTCAGGTTTGAAATTGCGCCATTGACATAACCCTGCATGCTAATGTTACCCAACCCATCATTATTACCCAGGTTTTGTGGCGCTGCACTTGTACCACGGGCATTGCTCAGGTAGAGGCCGGATGTATTACTGCCACCGGTAGTGTTATAAGAGCGTACCCAAACATCATCATACAGGGGGCCTCTATTGTCATTGTCTATATGCAAAATGGAGGCCGGTGCTGAGGTACCAAGGCCCAGACCACCATTAGTGCCTAACCTCATTTTTTCCGTACCATTGGTTTCAAAAGGCAGGTCGAAGTTATCGTTGGTACCAATTGTCTTAAGGGCACCATTATTATTACCATCTTGTATCCAGGCAAGGCTGGCAATAGCGCCGGCATTTACTACACGTACCCATCGGGTACCGTCATTGTAGTAAAACCCCGGACTAACGGCTGTATTACCACTACCAGCAGTAGCCGTATTGTATACGACCATGCCAGCGACATGGGCATTAAGCGGACTCGCCACGTTAGTGGCAGTAAGGGCAAGACGGGATAACAGTAATCCCTTATTGCTGCTCTGCAGTTCCAGTATTGCATTAGGATTGATGGCAGCATTTGCAGTACCATCAGATACCCTTTGCTGTGCGAGCAAAGGACTGCCACACATCAGTAAAACTCCTGCCAAAAGCAGGTTCATAGGTGTACATTTCATTGTATTATAATTAATATGAGGTTATTGGTTTGAATCGATTTTCAAGTGGTGATAGGTGAATTACAATTCAATTATATTTACCAGGCATTTTGCCATGTGGTACCGTCCCATACACGCAGTTTGTGAAGGGTTGTATCGTAATACGCCTGGCCTTCTACAGGGCTGCCTGGTGCGGTCGCCGATTTTGGCAAGACCATCCCTTTACTGAAGCCGAGCACCAGTTGGTCGCTTTGGGTTGTAGTGGCATTAGTACCCAGGGCCATACTGTTATTCTGCGTTACCGTATTGTTCTGGCCAATAGCCGTACTGTACGCGGCATTAGTGATGGTATTATTACTGCCCAGGGCATTAGACAGGTTAGCATTAGTTAGTGTATTGTTTGCACCCGCGATATGCGCACCGTTGCTCGTGATCATAGTATTCCGGAAGCCCGACAGGGAAGAGAAATTAGAGCCGGAAACGGTGTCCTTATAGCCCGCTACCAGGTTGCTGTTGGACTCAAACACGTTATTATATGACCCGATTGTAGCATTGCTACCCTGTTTGAAGCTAAAGCCCTGTCCTACAGTATTCCCAAAGCCGCTCACCAAGTCGCGGCCGCCTTCTGTCTGCACACCAGAAGGGAACCCTGTACCTAAAGAACTACCATTATAAATAAAGTAAGCAGGACTATTTACCAAATAGTTCTCTTCACCGATGATCAGGCTCATTCCTGTACCAGAACCTGTCTTATTAACTTTACCATTCATAATATTATAACTTCCGGAATCGATATTCCCGAAACCAAATACAGCGGTCTGGTTAGAGCCATGCAGCTGATTGCCCTGGCCGGCTACAATCCCAAAAGGATTTCCGTTACCGGCACCATCAACTATATTTCCATCACCGAGTACTGCACCAGTATGCGCATTGGTTACCTGATTGTACTTACCGGTAATCAATGCGTTATCACTGTTGCTTACATCGTTATTCCAACCACTTACCAATGTGCTTGTACTACCGCTATCCAACTGGTTAGCGGTACCGATAATGCCACTATTGGCAGAACCTGTACCAATCACATTGTTGAATCCGCTGATGAATGTATAATTGGAAGTATCCTTATTGGAGCCACCGAAAATAGCTGCATCCTTTGCATTGCTCATACGGTTATCGGAGCCGTAAATAATGGATGAGTAGGCATCTGCTGCCGTATTGACGATATTATGGTTACCACCTACCAGGTTAGCCCCGGCATTGCCACCGGTAACGGTAATGGTATTGGTATTGCCTAAAACGGTAGAGTAGCTGGCATTACCTGCGGTAACGGCAATCTTATTTGTATTGCCCAGGACCGCGGAGTTATTGGCATTAGCACTGATGCTGTGTCCACTACCTGCAACCAGGGTATAGCTTGAGCTGTCTTTATTGGCGCTGCCAAAAACAGCCGATGCTATAGCGGTATTGATATTATTAGTTTGCCCCCCTACTACGTTGGTCCATGTATTGCCACCGGTCAGGGTGTTGGCGGAGCCGCTCACCAGGCTCTGCCCCATGTCAGTTGCTGACAACACATGGCTCTGCCCGAAAACGGCTGTACCCAGTGCATTGCCACCAATGGTATGATTACGCCCTGCCACAATCGTATAAGTGGCACTATCCTTATTCCCATCGCCCGATACTGCGGAGCCTCCTGCATTGAACAGGATGTTGCTGTTACCGCTTATGGTACTGTTAGGGCTATTGGTCAGGGCATTATTATACCCCGTTGCAAAACTGGATGTACTGGCATTGATCTTGTTTTGCAGACCGAATATTGAGGAATGGTTAGAACCGGCACCTACCGTATCATTCTGTCCCCAGATGAAGCTGTATTGCGATCCGGCACTGGTTGCTGCACCACCCACTGCATTTGCGTTCTGATCGAAGATCATGCGGGTGATGTTGTTGACACCCAGGGCCAGATTCTTCGCATCTGTAGTACCCCAGAAATTGGCAGCCCCTACCGCAGTACCTACGGTTGTAGGTGGCGTAGTAGCCGCATTGCCTTTCAAACGCCAGAAATCACCTGCGGCAGTACTGCTGTTAAAACTCAGGGGGTTCCATTTACCCTCCCATACTACAAGACCTGTATCCAGACCATTGGCGCCACCGGTAGTAGTATTGAACACGACCATACCTTTGGTAGGGCTGCCAGTCATCGGCGTCCACAGCAAGCGGTCGGTCAGGGCTACTCTGCTGGGTAAAAATCCTTTATTGTTGCTTTGCAGTTCCAGGACCGCAGCAGGGTTAATGGCCGCATTGGCCGTACCGTCCGAGACCCTTTGCTGAGCCTGAAGTGATGTACTTCCTGCCAATAATAATACGGGCACCGTAATCTTTGTAATTGTTTTATTTTTCATATTAAATCGTATGTAATTGTTTTTAAATCCCCTCTGTTCAAACAGACCAATGACATCCTTCTTTTAGGCCAATCAGTTTATTCACTTCGGTTAATAAATTCAATTTGGGGACAAAAATAGACTGCCTCAGGCTGTCAAAAACCAAGTGTAGGAGCGGGTTTCGCAAAACAGTACAAAAGTTAGGGCCTTAATAAAATGTTATTTGAAGCATTTATAAGATCCATAATATGACATTCAATTACTTATGATTTATTACCTATAATTTGGCTGTAACAAGTCGTTATGAAAACGGTTTGCAAACCATACCTTTTCCCAGTCAGCCGTTCTGGGCTTTCGGCCATTTATGAACAAAACCTGATGATTGAAGACGAGTAAAATTTATATGAAAGCAGATTGATACACACCGCATCTATGCAGATCTGGATCATACCTACTAAAGCATATTATTGGTAATCGAGGAAAGAAGCAGGCATCATACCGATGCGCACGAGGAGTATGGATCTGTACACCGTTTAGCATGGCCATCTCACGTATACAGTTCTTTTGTATGGGCTGTGATAATGAATCGGGAAACATTATGTGTCTTATAAATAAGCAGATCATTCCCCTTAAGAATATCGTGTTCAACATTTTAAACAAACAACAGGCTATTGAGCCTATATTTTTCAGGCGTACATCATTACATATTTCCTAACCAAAAACAGTACTTAAGATAGTAGTCAGAATGCGCATCGTATTATTGCACGGCCTTACTTTTGTCCCAGAGAACATTCAATGAATATGCATCTATTTGTTCATTGAGTCAATTCTATCTTTTTCATTACAGGCTTAAAAAAGCGCTCCTTTCCAGGAGCGCTTTTAGTTTCTGCCAATTATATCAGAACCATGTTTAAATTCTGATTATATTTACCCATATGAAGTCTGTCTTACTTTCATGCTTTATACTTTTTTCTGGTATTGCCGCAAAGGCACAGGTATGCGATACCGTTTACCGTGCAGTGCAGTACCCCGCTTCTTATGCAAATGATTCGCTGCAGCAATATATATTTCGCTCTATTACAGAGGTCATCACCCAATGCCGGTCAGAGGGAGAAGAGCCCGATGCAAAACTGTACCTCGAACTTACCATAGATTCTACTGGTAAAGTAGCTGATGTCCATTTCCGCAAACCCGCATTAAGTCAGCGTTGTGAGGCCATGCTCCGCAATAAACTCATGGGCATAAAGGGCTGGAAACCCGCCCTGCACAACGATCAGGAGGTATGCAGTATTTTCATTATTCCGGTAAACTGCATGAAATGGCAGTAGGCACTTATTTGTTTTCGATAAAGGATCTGAGAACATACCTGCTAAAATATACAAGGCTTAGTTTTGGAAGAAAGCCAACATTCTGAAAGTATTCAATTTTTAACCTGATGAGAAAAATACTTCTTCTTTACTTTGTATTTATATGTTCCGGTCTGGCATCTGCACAGCAGCATGTATTCAGGCAGGACAAGCCCGATAGCCTGACCATAGCCCGTAATAGGACAGCAGTACTACAATTGTCTGCTGCGCCCTTTCTTAAAGGTTCATTTTCTGCTGAGGATATCACTATACCCTATCGTTTATTATTGCCTAGACATATGAACAGGTTGCGGAAATATCCGCTCGTAATTATGCTGCACAACTCCGGAAAAATAGGTGTGGATAATGAATTACAATTAGATCCGCTGGCGAGGACCTGGCTCAGAACAGCAATACAGGAACGGTTTCCGGCATTTGTACTGGCCCCGCAATTTGCACAGCGCTCATCTAATTATCATCCTGACAAAGGCATACAGCTATCCGCACCGTCAGCAGATGTAGCCGCTATACTGGATTTGCTTCATAAACTGGAACAGGAATACCCAAACATAGATCGCAGCAGGATATACCTCGTAGGGTATTCTATGGGTGCCTCTACTGCCCAGAACCTGATGAGCCTTGCCCCCGAACGTTTTGCAGCAATGGTTTCTATCGCTGCAGTACCGGACATATCTAATCTTAAAGCATTTAGCCATAAGCCCATCTGGCTGATTCACGGACAACAGGATGATGATAATCCCTATAGCGGCAGCGTATACCTGTTCAATAAACTAAAAGGGAATAAACAACTTATATTCACGACTTATACTGAGTTAAATCATAATAATATTACTATTCCATTCTTAGCCTCAGACGCGATTCCCAGGTGGCTGTTCCGGCAAAAAATAAATACAAAATAGATAAGTATTTTATAGAGCAAAGAGTATATTGCGCACGAAATAAATCATTCGTTCACATACCTATTACATGAAGCTCAAGTATTTCGCCTTATCTGTACTGTTGGCATGCAGCAGTCCTTCTTTCGCTCAGGAAAATGATGCATTAGTCATTAAACTGTTAGATAATGATCGTATCGGAGCGGTGAACCTTGACCAGGATAAATTTATTGCATCCCTGGGACTGGTAACAGAATATTGCAAAGGGTTATCAGACCTTTTTGCGCCTGAGCAAAAAATAGGCATTCTGTTAACGGTACATACTAGCGGTGCAGCAACGTACAAATGTTACTCCAGTCCGGCATTACCTACTGCTGCAGAAGCAAAAATACTTAATGACCTGCATGCTATTCCGCTGGAGCATACCAGACTGGTCGATTTCCCGGTTTTCATCGCTGTACATAGCAGCCCGGAAACAGCTACTGATTTTACAGGCTTTGAAAATCCTGTTCAGCAAAAGAAGAGTGTTTATGTAAATGCAGATTTAGCTACCAAATTGCAACTCAATAAAGAGTATGCACTCAAAGAGGTATTGCCCGTATTAACAGCTTATGAGCTTATCGCAGAAAGCCAGTATGCAGGCGTCAAAAATTTTGGCAAGAAAGCCAGCACAACCAGCTTTGGACAGGAACAGGATGTATATGCATTCACCAGTAAAAACCCGGATTACTGGCGTGCAACCATGGAAATGGGCGCTGGCAACCAACTAATCCCAACAACTAAAATTGCTGCGCTTGTTGCACAGGGAGAGCTAGACCAAGCTATGAAATACATTGAGATCGTAAGGATGTTTTCCGACAAAGAATCCATTTCTGCTATATACCTGGATGAATTAAAAGACCGACTCAGCAACTTTCACAATGAATTGAGTATTGCCATAGAAAAAGGTATATCCGCCCATGACCGGGGCAACTACATAAAAGCAATTGCTATATATAATGATATCCTGAAGGTATATCCAAATTCGGCCTGGGCCCTTTATGAAAAATACTATTCTGAACATGCTCAGAAGGTCGCCTTGCGACAAATAGAAGCAACGGATGGTGAAGACTGGGCTAAAGCTAAAAAAGATATTTATAAGCACAATCCACTATACCATATGGATGTACATGCCAGTAATGGCAGGGGTGCTTACCTCATCGTACGCAGACAAGAGATCAGCAAATTGTTTAAGAATGAAGATCAACAGCTACAGGATGTGTACCAGTATGCCATGATTGCATCGGATCTGGGCATTTATGACTTTGCTGCGCAGCTCTTCTGGCTCACTATTCCTTATAGCGAAAAAGACATGCAGAAAGATGCATTGCATCAATACCTGTACTGCCTGGAACAATTAGGTGTAAAAGACTTGAAGGCCAACTTCGAAGGTGATTTTTCTACAATATTTAAAGAAATAGAGCAACAGAAAAAGAAGGCAATGAAAGAAAGTCCGATCTATCAGTCTATGAAAAAATAGCCTTTACAGACCGCTATTGCGCAATTTCCTCTATTATCCGCTCTCTGTGCTGCTGCCCCCAGCGGCCCATGGCCTCCAGCACTTCCTTCAGCGTTTCGCTGTATGGTGTCAACGCATATTCTACGGTAACGGGTTTGGTATTACATACCGTACGGCTTACCAGACCGTTCAGTTCCATCTCCTGCAATTCCTTTGATAAGATGCGGGGCGAGATTTCGGCTTCGCGGCTCAGCTCCAGGAAGCGCTTTTTACCATCCATCAGGATAGTCAGCAATACCATTTTCCATTTACCTCCGATCACATCAAGGGTATCTCTTATGGCCAGACGGGCCTTTTTACAGGTCACTGAGTTATGTACAATACTATCCATTTTGTAACTACTATTCTTTTTGTAACAGCTATCTAAAGTATAGCAAATATACAGAGCTTTGCCTCCACAAACAAAACACAATAAAACATGTCACAAAAAGCAATGAACATTACCGGATGGGTATTAACCATCGTATTAGCCTTATTATTTGCCATGAGCGCATTTATGAAACTCAGCCTGAACGAAACGGCAGTACAGCAAGCCGCTGCAGCCGGGATGGATGCAGCTACCTATCGTATTATTGGTGTGGTAGAGATCCTGTCCTTGCTCCTGTTCTTGGTACCCCGTACCGGTCTGCTCGGAGCCCTGCTGCTGATCGCCTATATGGGCGGGGCTATTGCGACCCATCTGCAGCATCAGCAACCGATTGCTATGGCCGTTGCCGTACAGGTTGTACTCTGGATTGCCACCCTGCTGCGCCACCCCGAACTGAAGCAGCGATTGGTTGCAGCGAAATAAAAAGTGTATAAATAGCAAGTGCATAATCGTCCACACTGGTTATGCACTTTGTTTTTACCCTACATTTGTATGCAACAATTAGTTGCGATGCAAAAAGAACAATTACAAGAGCTTATTGATAAACTGGAGGAAACACAACTAGTGCACGATGCATATTTCAAAATTGGGTCAGAAAATGGGCACCATACTGAGAGCTATATCCGTGCCAATAAGGAAGGGTTGCGGCTGTTTGCATTGCGTTTACTGAAAGCGTCAAACCAAAATGAAAAAACATCCCTGCCTCATTGGTTTGATATTACAGAAGAATGGCTGGAAGACGATAGTGAAGTGTTTATTAATCATATTCAAATACTACAAGAAAAAAGAACTTCTGTCCCTCCAGAAATAGAATCTTCAGATACTGGGGGTAAGCTGCTTGGCTATGGATGTATACTCATAATGCTTTTACTTATTACATCCACCATTATTGGTCTGATAACAATTGTCCAATGGATCAGCGGATAATTTTATTTTTTAACTTTCAAAATATTTTGAAAGTTAAAAAATATATGTACTTTTGTATCAGCAAAGACAAAGAAGATCATGAAACTCGCAGACGCTAAAGAAAAGTATATACAAACCTGGGGTACACTGGCCTCTAACTGGGGCATAAACCGTACCATGGCTATGGTGCATGCTTTACTGCTGTCCAGCGACAAGCCACTCTCTACCGATGAGGTAATGGAAGAATTGCTGATCTCCCGCGGCAATGCCAATATGACCCTGCGCGACCTGATCGACTGGGGCATTGTACGGAAAGAGATCATTAAAGGTGAACGTAAAGAGTATTTTGTGGCGGAAAAAGATATCTGGTATCTCTTTAAACAGATCGTAAAGGAAAGAAGGAAAAGAGAGATAGAACCGGTTATTGCCAGCATAGAAGAGCTCAGCCATATCGATGAAGACGGACCGGAGGCCGAATCATTCGCAAAACTGATGGGCGATATGAAAAATGTAACGAACAAGATCAACAATATTATGGACCTGGCCATTAAGAGTGATGAACACTGGCTGGTCGGTAAAATAACGAACCTTATCAAATAAGGTTTTTTATTTAGTCTTTATTTTCAATATTTACTGAAACTTCATTTTATTCGATATGTACAATATACTAGCTTATACGATGTACCTGCTGATAACCAGTTTCATTACAATATATGTAGGCTATTGTTGTCACAAAAGCGGAGGCATGTACCTGCAGTATTTGTTAGGCGATCATGCTCCTTGCCAGGCGATCAACAACCTGCTGCTCTGTGGCTATTACCTGGTCAATATCGGCTATGCAGCGTGGAGCCTGCATGATGGCTTTCAGATAGGCAATGCTGCCGAACTGATGACGACCCTCTCTGTTCGCACCGGATCGATTGTTTGTCTGCTCTGTGTGCTGCATTATATCAATATCCTCACCTTTTATCTTTTAAGCAGAAAATACATTCATTCTTAAATCATATACAATGAACACGCAAATCTCGCTTCTCGCTTATTTCATCTACCTGCCTGTTGCCCTCGGCCTCACCATCACGGTAGCCCATCAGTTGTTCAAAAACGGTAAAGTCTTTATGCTGGATATCTTTCACCAGCAGGCCGATATTGCCCTGGCCACCAATTCCCTGTTCAAGATCGGCTTTTACCTGCTCAATGTAGGCTTTGCCCTGACCATTATTCGTATGTCTGCCATCGTTAATGCAGAAAGCATGATCGTAAAGCTCAGTACCAAGATCGGCGGCTTTGCCATATACCTGGGCATTATGCTGATGCTGAACCTTTACCTGTTTATGCGCGGCCGTAAAAAAGCCCGCCAGCACCAGCGCGAACTGAACAAACTTTTTGGCACCAGCAAGGGTATTGAATTTGAATAATAGTCTTTGATTCATAAAACAGTTGTTATGAAACGCTTCTTTAAAACAGATTTTTATATACAGGCATGCACCGTCATTTGTGCCGTAGTGCTTTTGCCAGTAGTATATCTATATGCACCCAATTATCTATTACTCCTATATCCCGCAGTAGGTTTGATACAGCTCATCAGTTATCTTATACGCCTGAGTATGCACTACAAAAAATCACAACTATTCAGGATTTATGGTATATTCATGATACCGGTTTGGCTGGCTCTTTTAATGGGTATCACTGCATTGTCTATACAATCTAAATCATTAACGACAATATGTCTTTGGATTCTTTTAGCAGCCTTGGTTTTCGGTCCAGTTATGGCCATCATATATGCATTGGATTGCCGGAAGGTATATAAGGCTACACATTACAAAATTCAGAAATTCTTACACCTGGTCAATAAATAAGCGCATCATGGCAATGATTTGCATCAATACCCGAATACGGGCACCCAGGGAAATCGTATTTGACCTTTCCCGCAGCATAGACCTGCACCTTGAATCTACAGCGCACACTAATGAAGTGGTTATCGCAGGCCGCCGGTCAGGATTGATAGAATTGAACGAAACCGTTACCTGGCGGGCAAAGCACCTGGGTTGTTACCGTGAGCTGACGACCAAAATAACGGATATGGAATACCCGGTAAAGTTTGAAGATCGTATGACCAAAGGGCCGTTTAAATACCTGCAGCACATTCATCTCTTCCGGGAAGAAGACGGCGGCACCCTGATGACGGACCTTTTTTACTTTGCCGCTCCCTACGGATTCCTGGGCAGGATAGTTACTGTCCTTGGTCTGAAACCTTATATGAAAAGACTATTATACAAACGCAACTGCATGATCAAAGCTAGAGCAGAAGCGTTCATCACAAACCCATAATCATTCAGCCATGAAAACACTGGATCAACATACGCTGATATATGATAAAGACTGCCCTATGTGCAGGATGTATACCAAAGCCTTTATCAGCTGCGGTATGATGGATCAGCAAGGAAGGTTGCCCTTCCATGAAATAAATAATAATCACTTTACGCAGCTGGATACAGACCGTGCCCGTAACGAGATTGCACTGGTGAATACACAGACACAGCAAGTGACTTATGGTCTGGACAGCCTGCTGACGATTATCGGACACTCCTTTCCGGCATTAGCCAGGATTGCACGCTTCCCTCCCCTCTATTATGGCTTTAAGCAATTATACGCTTTCGTCTCTTATAACCGCAAACAGATCATACCACACAGGGCAGAAGACGAAAAAACCGCTTGTGTACCGGACTTCAGGCTTTCTTACAGGATAGCATACATCCTTTTGGTCACCCTTCTTTCTACACTTGTGCTGAGCGCATTCAGTCAAAAACTGGGTAGCTATGTACCACAGCACCATCATCTATTGCGGGAAGGGATTATCTGCTTAGGCCAGATATGCTGGCAGACATTGTGGCTGAAACGCATACTAGGAAAGCAATATGCAGACTATATAGGCAATATGATGACGGTATCCCTGATCGGCACACTGCTGCTCATACCCACATTGTTCATACCCCTGAGCAACCTGGTCGCACTGCTTTATTTTGCCACAGTAGTGACTATTATGCTGGCAGAACATTACAGGCGCTGCAAGCTACTGGGCATAGGTTTGTTGCCCAGCATCAGCTGGATTGTATACCGCATACTGGTTTTAGGTATTATTTTCTACATTGGTTAATCTGCTATTTAAGCATGAATAGTTTCATTCAAAAACACTAAACGTATTATATGAATATCATCATCGCAGGGGGAACGGGTTTTCTCGGGCAGGAACTCAGCAAATGGTTTCGCCGCAAAGGCCATACGGTACACATCCTTACACGTAAACCCCAATACAGAGACGATCATTACTGGGATGCCCGGAGTACCGGACCATGGCAACAATTACTGGAGGGCTGCGATGTGCTCATCAATATGACCGGAAAGTCTGTTGACTGCCGCTATACTGAAGCCAATAAGAAAGCCATTCTGCAGTCAAGGATTGACAGTACTACAGTATTACAGCAGGCCATCGACCAATGCAGCCATCCGCCCAAATTATGGCTCAATGCAAGCTCTGCCACAATTTACATACATGCAGAGACACAGCAAATGACGGAAACATCTGGCATTACCGGCGACGATTTTTCGATGAATATATGTAAACAATGGGAGGCTGCACTTTTTAATAAGGCCAATCCGCAAACCCGGAAAGTAGCCTTACGCACGTCTATTGTGCTGGGCAACGAAGGTGGTGCCTTTCCTAAATTCAAACAGATCACCCGCCTGGGCCTGGGCGGTGCACAGGGCCGCGGCAAGCAGATGATGAGCTGGATACATATAGCTGATTTCTGTGCAGCTGTTGCATTTATTATTGCACAGGAGCAGATCTCCGGCCCGGTAAATATAACTGCACCCACACCTGTATCGAACCAGCAATTCATGCAGCAACTGCGCAAACGCTGTCATATTCCTTTCGGATTACCGGCTCCTGTATCTATCATGGAAATAGCTGCGGTACTTTTAGGCACAGAAACAGAGCTGATGCTCAAGAGCCGGAATGTAGTCCCCATGCGTTTGTTGCAGGAAGGATTTACATTTCAGTATCCGGCAATAGACCAGGCAATGGAACAATTAATACCTTAAAATGCTTAGGGCCCGGCATACGCCGGGCCCTAAGCATTTTATTTTACTGTAGACTATTTTACAATCATCTGAAAACGGGCCAGGGGTGCCATACGTGCTTTGTTTAAAGACAATACGCCATTATGAATGGTGTAATTATCTGCACTACGGATGGCTTTCATTAATAAAGGCTCAGCCTCTACCCCATCAGCAAAACAGGCTTTCATAGTCGATACCGACTGTCCGAATTTAATGCGGCCGGTTTCCGGCATTACCTCAAAAGTACCTCCGTAGCTGTTACAGCCACCAAAGCCACCGAAACGCATGTCTTTTTCTGTAAAACTGATATATGCACTTTTAGCATGCTTATTGTAGGCAGATACGGGTTTGCCATTCAGCTCGATCAGCATCCACTTACCACCATACAAAGAGCCCGATACTACCGGCTCAGCTGCTCCTGATTGTTTTTCCAGGCGGGTACCATAGCGGGTACCGGTCAGGTTATTTTCCCCAACCTTGAAGCTCAGGTTGTTTTTTGGTAAAGTGATCATATCACCATTACGGCTCCAGGAGAACTTACCAGAAGTGGTTTTACCATTATTAACCAGTGTATAAGTTTGATTCTCATTCAGGGTCAGGTGCATATTCTTACCGGAGCTATAGTGCCCTGACCAGTCCAGGCTATTGCGGGAATTGTCCTGTGCAAAACTGCTCGTACCCAATACAGAAATCAGGCTAAGGCTTAAGGCGAATTTTAATACATTCATAATTTTTTATTTTTAGGGGTGGATATGTTTTGTAGTACCAAACTGGCAAACCAGTACAGTCTGATAACAAAAATAACAAATCGTGGTTTTAGACACGAGTTAATGCACAAAATTTAACGTAAGTCCGTTTTTGTTTCGTTAATGTATTTACTTAAAGAATGCAGGCCAGATATACCAATAAGACTTATGTATACGTTAGTTTATAGCACGGTTTAAAGCAGAAAAACCGTATTTTTGACCATATGATCAAGTTACCGCTACTGTATACTGCCGCATTCAGCATTTTAGCCTCTGTTATGGCTCCGGCACCAGCCTCCGCGCAGCAATTACGTCCTCCTGTTGGCCAGTGGAATACGTACCTGCCTTATGGTACAGTTCTTGATTTTGACAGCGATGGCACAACCTTTTTCTGTGTTTCAACATCTGCCTTCTTTACTTATGATACTAAAGACGGAGGGGTAAGCGCATACAGTAAGGCCAATGGCATGAGTGATGTAGATATGGCTAAAGTAGGATATGATGCCAGTACCGGAATGGCCGTACTCATCTATCAGAATGGCAATATTGATCTGTTTAAAGACGGACAGTTTTATAATATTCCCGATTTCAAAATAACAACCGTAGCGGGCGACAAGACCATATATGACCTGTATTGCAGTGATGGCCATGCTTATATCAGTACCGGTATCGGACTGCTGGTCGTAAACCTCACAAAAAGAGAAATTAAAGAGACCGTACCCTTCTTCGAAGGAACAGCCCAGGGCTTAAACAGAGCATCCTCAGGTTCAGGAACAGATATATATGCAGCCACAAGTGTAGGCTTATTTCATACCCTGACGACCAATCCCCTGATGGTTAACTATGCCAGCTGGGAGCACATCAGCAGTAATAATTTTACATCTGTCTGCAAGAGCGGAGATAATGTATATGCCGTAAGTGGTGAGGGGATATATAAATTACAGAGCAATGTACCAGTCCTTATACACAGCAACAATAATAATATCATAAGGCTGCAACCTGCAAGCGACGGCCATTTATGGGTCCTGACCCAGGGCAATAACGGTGCGGCTCCATATGTAGTTAAAATAGATGCTACCGGTGCCGTACAGGACTCTATACCTAATTTTTACGCCAATACATTTATGGATTCCGGCGATGGCAAATACTGGTCTTCGGACGGGTATGCCGGTCTGAAAAGCCGTAGTGTAAATGGCAATCCTAATGATTGGACTTCTACAAATCCTGCCGGGCCTTATAGTAATGGCGCTTATGGCGTATGGGCCAATAACGGAGAATTCTGGCTGGCACATGGTGCCCGTGGCCTCTCGGACTGGTTTGTGAAGCTGAACCAGGATTATGTAGCCCATTACAATAACGGGGACTGGCGCCCTTTTAAATGGGATATGCTGGCAGCAACCAGCAGTCCATTTGCCTTTACCGATGCCTTAAACATTGTCAAAGACCAAAGCAGTGCTGATGTTTATGTAGCCATGTATAATGGTGGCATTGCCAAGATTGATAAGGATAACCGTATTACCGTATACAAACAGGGATACCTGGAGTCTAATATAGGTGGTGATACCGCCAGCTATCGTTGCACGGATGTTGCCCTGGATGGCGATAATAATTTATGGATCACCCAAAGTACGGTACAGAATGTGCTTAGAGTAAAAACCAAGGCCGGCAACTGGTATAGCTACCGCGTAAACGGGGTGAATCATGGTGCCTCACTGCTGATCGATGACCTGGGCCAGAAGTGGTTCGCGGCCGGTACAACCGGTGGTGGTCTGGCTATTTATAATGATAATAATACCCTCGAAAATATTAATGATGACCGCAGTGTAGTCTTAAGAAGTGGTGCAGGATCCGGTAACCTGCCGAACAACAGAGTGTTAAGTCTGGCTAAAGATAAAGATGGCTCTGTATGGGTAGGTACCAGCAGTGGTATTGCTATTTATAACTGTGACCTGGATATCCGCAATGGTATTTGTGATGCCTACCTGAAACCCCTGCAGACAGAAGGCTACAATTTTGCCAACTACATGTTTGAAGGAATTGCAGTCAATGCAATTGCCATAGATGGTGGCAACCGTAAATGGATCGGAACGGATGTGGGTCTGTTCCTCTTATCTGAAGATGCCGAAGATATTATTGCTCAATATACAGAAGCGAATAGCCCGTTACTGTCCAATACGATCATTAATATTGATATTGATCCTGCTTTAGGTACAGTATTCGTAAGTACAGATAAAGGTTTATGTTCTTTCGGAGGCGCGGCTACAGAAGCCGGTGGCACGGTAACCAAGCCACTGTTTGTGTTCCCGAACCCAGTACCATCGGGTTATAACGGCAATATCGCAATTAAGGGTATGACTGCTGCTTCCAATGTAAAAATCACAGACATTAATGGTCAGCTGGTATACCAGGGTACCTCAACCGGCGGACAGATTGCCTGGAATGGAAGAGACTATACCGGACGCAAAGTGCAATCCGGAGTATACCTGGTGTTTGTTGTCAGCAAAGACGGTACACAGAAAGCAACCGGCAAATTCATCATCCACGAATAACCATACATCATGATTTCAGCAACCGGCGGCATCGTACTGCGTACGGTAAAGTACGGAGACACCAGTATTATCTGTAGTATTTTCACAGAGGTATTCGGACTGCAATCTTACCTGGTCAAAGGGGTACGATCTGACAAAAAGAACAGCAGAAAAGGCAATATCCTGCGACCGGGCTATATCCTGGATCTGCAGGTATACCGGCAACCCACCAAAAATTTACAGTATATAAAAGAGTTTCAACTGGGGCATTTCTACAATACCCTGGGAGAGCATATTGTCAAGAACAGCATCCTGCTGTTCTGCGTTGAAGTACTTTCCAACTTCCTTGTTACGGAAGATGAGCAGCAGGATCTGTATGAATTTGCTTTATCATTTTTCAAATACCTGGATGAGGCTTCGGACAACGAACTGACCAATCTGCCTTTATACTTTCTGATACAAACAGCGCAGATCATGGGTTATGCCATTCAAAACAATTACAGTGCAGCAGACAGCTACCTGAATACTTACGAAGGACGCTTCCAGCACGCCATTGGCATTGCCTTACCTATATTTGACAAAGACATTTCAGCACTTACCAGCCGCTTTCTTGAAGCAGAAGACCTGAATGCATTTACGGCTATTCAGGCTCCGGCACAGGATCGCCGGTTCATACTGGAAGGCTATCTTCACTTTCTGCAGACACACGACAGCCACTTCAAGCCCTTACGTTCGCTGGAAGTGTTACAGGCTATTCTGCATTAGCAGCACGCAATTTACTTTTTCGGTATCCGTATATCCCGTAAATAGTCAGTCCGAACAGCATCCAGCCGATAAATACCATCCAGCTTTGCTGCGGAATCTCAATCATCAGGTACAGGCAGCATAACAATCCCAGTACAGGCACAACGGTATATTGCTTCCAGATGGCGTATACAGAGATGCAGAAGGCCAGCAGTACAAACAGCATGAACAATACATCACGGTAACCTGCAGTATACAGGTGGCGGTACGTTTCATGAAATTTATCCCAGGCAAAGAATAAAAATACACCGAATAAAACCGGCATTACATATCTCGAATTGATGTAAGGCAGCTTAAACTTCTGCTCCGGCGCGGCTTTCGGCAGGCGCAATACCCCACCACATACCAGCACAAATGCAAATAAAGTGCCGATACTGGTCAGTTCTGTCACAATATTGGCATCGATAAACAGTGCAGGTATGGCTACAATGAGGCCTGTAATAATAGTGGAGAAAGCAGGGGTTTTATATTTATGATGTAGTTTACCAAAACGGGAAGGCAATAATCCGTCACGGCTCATGCTCATCCATATGCGCGGCTGACCAATCTGGAACACCAGCATTACACTGGTCGCAGCGACTACTGCACTGAATGAAATAATCTTGCCCAGGATAGGTTTATTGATTGCCTCAAATACAAATGCCAGCGGATCGGTTACATGCTGAAACTTGCTGTAGTGCACCATACCCGTAATCACCAAGGCGGTCACCACATAAATAACTGTACAGATCAATAATGAATATAGCATCCCGCGAGGCATATCCCGCTGCGGATTCTTGCACTCCTCAGCGGTTGTTGAGATCGCGTCAAAACCAATATAAGCATAGAACACAGCAGACACACCGGATAGTACTCCGGTAAAACCATTGGGCAGGAAAGGCGTATAATTATCTGAATTGACATAAAAGATTCCTACTCCGATAACGAGTACCAGTATCACCAGTTTTACCACCACCATAGCATTGGCGCTGCGCTTACTTTCCTTGATACCGATATAGGCCAGAATCGTCACCAGTACCACAATTACAAATGCAGGCAGGTTCATGATAATACGCATGCCCCCCAGCACAGGCGCGGTTTTCCAGGCCTGTGCCGGTATATTATCCAGTCCGGCAGTAAAGGCCGCTTTTGCCGTCTTTCCATCAGATATAAGCCAGGCCGGCAAGTGTATATTTACCGCCTTAAGCATATTATTAAAATACCCGCTCCAGCTGATGGCCACTACTATATTACCAATGGCATACTCCAGGATCAGCGCCCAGCCTATAATCCAGGCCAGCACCTCTCCGAAGGCGACATAAGAATAAGTATAGGCACTACCCGACAAGGGAATGCGTGCAGAGAACTCTGCATAGCATAATGCCGTAAAGCCACAGGTAATGGCTGTAATGATAAAAAGAAGAATCACCCCTGGTCCGCCTTTAAAAGCCGCGTCCCCGATAGTGCTGAATATACCCGCACCTATGACCGCCGCCACACCCATCATGGTGAGGTCGCGTACATTAAGGCTTTTCTTCATATGCTGGTGTTCTGCAGCCTCAAAATGATCTGCAGTCTGCTTCAGCTGTGCGATGGTTTTCTTTCTGAAAAGGTTATCAAGCATGTGATGTACCGTAATATGTTATAAAATCGGTAACAAAATAGGAAATAATGTGGAATTCAGCGCAAAAAAACATCCTTACATTTGTAAATACTACTGATCCTTAAAATTTAACTATGAACAAGCACATTCGTATCCTCCTCAGCGGCATGCTGTTGTTGGGTAGTCATGCCTTTGCTCAAAAATCCGCTCCTCTTAAAATGTATGATTACGAACCTTCGTGGAAAAAGGTTGACTCGTTCCAGGAGATCGGCCGGCCGCAGTCTGCACAGAAAATAGTGCAGGACATCCTGAAAAAGGCACAATCCATACAGGATGAACCTCAGATCATCAAAGCGCAAACCTGGCTCATGATGCTGAACCAGGAAGAACATGCCGATGTACTGGCTATAAAAGCCAGCGAAAAGCAACTGGCAGCAGCCACAGACCCGGTACAAAAGGCCCTCTGGGCCAATGCCACGGCAAAAGCATACCTGAGTTATCTAAATGCCAACCGATATACAATCTATGGCCGCACCCAATCCAGTCAGCAACAAAGTACAGATGTGGCTACATGGGATGTTAATGCCCTGCATGATACCATTACTCAATTGTATAAAACATCGCTACAGGACAGGGATGCCCTGCGCAATATCCTGACCAGCGATTACAGCGCTATTATTTCCAAAGGTGAACATACAGCCCATTTAAGACCATACCTGTATGATGTACTGGTTTTTGATGCGATTGACTATTTCTCCAGTGATGAGCGTACCATTACCCAACCCGCCTATGCGTTCCAACTGAATGAGGCTGGCTATTTTGCCGATGCGGCAACATTCGCCTCCATGAAACTGGAACATAAAGACAATACCGCACTACACTTCCAGGCACTGAAACTGTACCAGGAAGTGATACAGAGACAGATTGCATTGAAAAATAACGATGCATTGATCGATGCTGACCTGCTGAGACTGGGTTTTGTGCACACCTACAGTACCCTGCCCGATAAAGATGCACTATACAGTAAAGCACTGGAACAGATCATCAACCGGGCAAGCAAACAAGATGATGTAGCACAGGCAATGTTCCTGCTGCAGCAACAAAAGTATAATCAATACCAGGAGCAGCAGAATCGTACTCAAAACGCCGGCAGTAAGCTTGCAGACCAAACAGACCTGAAATCAATTGCAGCCAGTCTGGCGGCCATTATAATGGCCTATCCGAAATCGGAAGGCGCCGCAAATGCACGGAACCTGCTGAATGCGCTCAATAGTAAGCAGCTGTCTGTAAATATGCAATCTGTGCAGATACCGGAACAGCCTGTACTGGCATCTGTCGGCTATAAAAATGTCGGTAACATCGAAATGATGCTCTATAAATTAAGTGCAGAGGACTTTATCGGTCAGCATCCAAACCTGAAAGCGAAATCGTTGCGTACCTGGCAACAGGTATTGCCGAACAGTGATGACCTGAAAGCACATCGCGCAGAGATTAAGATCGATGCCCTGCCTATGGGACAATATGTACTGATCATGCGCAATCCTGGTATAGATACACTGTACCACTATTTCCAGGTAAGCAACCTTAGTATTGTTAAAGGTCCTAATGATTACCGTTCAGGCACTACATCAAAAGTATATATACTGGATCGGGAAAAGGGTACGCCTGTAGAAAATGCTATCTTACAATATAAAAAAGACAAATGGATATCCCTGGCGAAATCAGGAAAAGATGGCCTGTTGAACAATACGGTATCTAATCGTACAGTGGATTACAACACCCTGTTTGAATTAGTTCAGGGACAGGATCGCCTGATCCTGCAAAACGAAGCGGGAAGCCTGATAGAGTATGATCGTAACTACACCGAAAACAAAAAAGACCGTTACCAGGATTTCATGTTTACCGACCGGAGCATTTACCGTCCGGGACAGACGGTTTATTTCAAAGGCATCAGCCTTAAATCATCTTATGACAACAGAGTAAACAACGTTGTTGCCAACAAATCGGTTACTGTTACCTTCAGGGATGTAAACCGTCAGATGATTAAAGACATCACACTGACAACAAACGAGTATGGTTCATTCTCCGGCAGCTTTACCGCACCCGAATCGGGATTGACCGGTACAATGTTTATACAAACAGATGAAGGTGCCGTATACTTTAATGTAGAGGAATATAAACGTCCGAAATTCCAGGTATCATTTGATACCGTAAAAAACAACTATGCACTGAATGACCAGGTAACTATAAAAGGTAAAGCAATAGCGTATGCAGGCAACAGCATCAGCAATGCACAGGTACAGTACCGCGTAGTGCGCCGTACCCGCTTCCCTTACTTCTGGAGAGCCAGCCGCTGGGGCTTCCCGATGTCCTCCGGACAGCAGGAAATGACCAATGGCACCACAGAAACAGATGCAGCCGGCAATTTCAGCATCAGCTTCAAAGCCATGCCTGATGCCAGTATTCCTGCCGATGCAGAACCGGTATTCCAGTATGAAATAACAGCAGATATCACAGATATAAACGGAGAAACCCGCAGCAGCACCAGTTATTTTTCTGCAGGCTATACGGGTATTATCCTGGATGCTAATATACCGGCTCAAAGTACACCTGAGCAGTTAAGCAAACTGTCGATCCGTACCGAAAACCTGAACGGTGTATTCACTCCGGCTCCCGTTTCGATTAAAGTATCTCAACTAAAATCACCGGATCATTTTTACCGCGAGCGCCTCTGGGAGGCTCCTACAGACTTTATACTGAAGGAAAATGAGTTTCATACGGCATTCCCGAATGATATGTATGGTGAGGAATGGAAACCGGAAAACAGGGCTGTGACTAATGTAGTATGGGAACATCAGTATACTACAGAAGAGGGCAATACCTTACAAACGAAAAATGACATCTGGAAGCAAACAGGCTACTACCTCATTGAGATCAATACTAAGGATCATAATGGCAAGGCTGTTACAGAAAAGAAATATGTATTTGTCTGGAATGAAAAACAACCGGAACAAAAAGAGTTTGCACTGTTCGTTAAAAATGATGCGGACAAATATGAACCGGGACAGCAATGGAAACAATGGGTCGTACCGGCATATAATAAAGCACACTTATTACAATACAACAGCTGGAATAAACAATTGACCCTGACAGCAGATAAATCCGTTCGCCAGCAGATTACCGAAGCCGATCGTGGCGGTGCCTATACCAGTTGGGCCTATGTATACCAGAACCGATTCTACTCCGGTTCAGAACAGATCAATGTGCCCTGGAGCAATAAAGAGCTGCAACTGAGCTGGGCTACCCACCGCGATAAATTACAACCCGGTGCTGCCGAAGAATGGACCCTGACTATCAGCGGAACACAGAAAGACAAAGTAGCTGCAGAAATGATGGCCACATTGTACGATGCTTCATTAGATGCACTGAAACCGCATAACTGGAGCTGGGATCTGCTGCAGCCGCATAAGTATTTCTATGGTAACTGGGGAGGCATCTCTTTCGGACAAAACCAGGCAAGTGTCTACTCTACTGACAATACTATTAACCAATATACTAAAGTATACCCTTCACTTTTTGGTTATCTGCAATTCAATAGGACATACGATGAAGTAACTGTTTACGGCACTAGACTCGAAGCCCGAACATATGTAGGTGCTGTAAATACAGTAACAGCGAAAGAAATAGCGAAAAGACCCGTAAGTAGAAATGTTAATGCTGAATCAGAAGAAGCTGCTGCCGCTGCCGCTGCTCCTGCTGCTGCCGATGAAAAAGCTGGTGGACAGACGGAGCCAAAACCTGAGCCTGCAGTCAGCCCGCGCACCAATCTGAAAGAGACCGCCTTCTTTATGCCGCAAATGCATACGGATGAGCAAGGCAATGTGGTACTGAAGTTTACGATGCCGGAAGCCCTGACAGAATGGAAGTTCATGGCATTTGCTCATACCAAAGACTGGAAAACCGGATATCTGGACGGCAAGATCAAAACGCAGAAAGAGCTGATGGTGACCCCGAATGTACCTCGCTTCTTCCGCCAGGGAGATGAGATGGTACTGAGTGCGAAGATCAGTAACCTGAGTGGCAAGGAACTAAAAGGCACGGCCACTATTTCATTTGTAAATGCACTGACCGGTCAGCCGCTGGATAAAGCATTTGGCCAGGCCAATAGCAGCAAACCATTTACGGTAGCTGCAGGAGACAATGTACCGGTTAGCTTTACCCTGAATGTACCACAATCTGTTTACGAACCGGTTGCGGTAAGTATCGTGGCACAGGCAGGAAGCTTTAGTGATGGCGAGTCGCACACCATACCGGTAGTGACCAATCGTATGCTGGTGACCGAAACCCTGCCGATGCCGGTAAAAGGTGATGGCACCACAACCTTTACCCTGGATAAACTCCTGCAATCAAACCAAAGCAATAGCCTGGTGCATAAAGGACTGACAATTGAGTATACGGCCAACCCGGCCTGGTATGCGGTACAGGCATTGCCCTACCTGATGGAATATCCGTACGAATGTGCCGAGCAGACCTTCAACCGTTTTTATGCCAATGCACTGGCTGCTCATATTGTGGCACAGACGCCGAAGATCAAAGCGATCTTTGATAAATGGAGTACGGAAGATACTACTGCCCTGCTCTCTAACCTGTCGAAAAACCAGGAACTGAAAAGCGCACTGCTGGAAGAAACCCCATGGGTACTGGAGGCGCAGAGCGAACAGGAGCAAAAACGTAATATTGCGAAGTTGTTTGCTACCCATAAAATGGCAGCAGAGCTGAACAAAAGCCTGACCAAACTGGGCAAGATGCAAAACAACGACGGTTCCTTCTCCTGGTTTGAAGGTATGCGCGCAGACCGCTACATGACGCAATATATCCTGACCGGTATTGCGAAACTGCAACAGCTGAATGTATCTTCGGCACAGACGGACCGTATAGATCAAATCGTAAATAAAGGATTGCAATACCTGGATAGAGAGATTGTGAAAGAGTATAAAGAGATCAAGAAAGAAAAACTGAAAGAAGAGCACATCGACCAGACACAGGTGCAGTACCTGTTCCTGCGCAGTGCCTTCCCGATGATTAAAAAAGATGCTGCCACACAAACTGCGTTTAGTTACTACCTGGACCAGGGCAAAAAATACTGGACTAAACAGAACAATTATATGCAGGGTATGATTGCCCTGAGCTTGTTCCGTACCAAAGAAGTCATCGCAGCAAAATCAATACTGACTTCTTTATCTGAAAGAGCCATCCGTAACAAGGAGACTGGTATGTACTGGAAGAACAATCCGGGCTACTGGTGGTATGAAGCCCCTGTAGAAACGCAGGCATTAATGATACAGGCGTATAAAGAGATCATGAATGACCAGGCCTCTGTAGATCAGATGAACATCTGGTTACTGAAACAAAAGCAAACCCAGAACTGGCGCACAACTACTGCTACGGCCGATGCCTGTTATGCTCTATTGTCCGGCAATGCTGCCTGGTTGCAGAATGAGCCTAAAGTAACCATCAAAGCGGGCAGTAAAACTATTGAATCTGCACAGGTGCAGCAGGAAGCTGGTACCGGTTATTTCAAACAAAGTATTCCGGGTGCTGAAGTATCGGCAGATATGGGTAACCTTTCCGTTACCGTTCAGAATAGTCCTGGCGCACAAAATGCCATTGGCTGGGGTGCTGCTTACTGGCAGTACTTCGAGAACATGAGCAAGATCAGCTCAGCTGTAAATGAAAACATGCCGTTACAGATCGAAAAGCAATTGTTTGTAAGCCGCAACAGCGACAGAGGTCCGGTGCTGACCCCGATTACGGCCAGCAGCCCGATCAAAGTGGGTGATAAAGTAACCGTAAGGGTCATCATACGTGCCGATCGCAGTATGGATTATGTACACCTGAAAGATATGCGTGCCGCAGGTTTTGAACCGGTAAATGTGCTGAGTGGATACCACTACAACAACGGACTGGGTTATTATGAATCGACCCGCGACCTGGCTAGCCACTTCTTTATCGACCGCCTGAACAAGGGTACTTATGTATTCGAATACCAGGTGATCGCTAACCAGAAAGGAACGTTCTCCAACGGCATTACTACAGCACAATGTATGTATGCACCGGAGTTCAGCAGCCACAGTGAAGGCATACAGGTGACCATTCAATAATATATTAGTTCAAAAACAAGTAATAAAGAGAGCAGCTTCTGAGAAGCTGCTCTCTTTATATCATACCGTTTCCCGCGATCTTTTGACGACGGAGGATAAGATAATATAGCTAACCGCAAATAAGATAAAAGTGACGATGGGCATCCGGGTGCGGGTCGGGTCGCCACCAAGGGCAAGGCGTACAACTTCTGCCACCGGGCCTGCTATACATATACTAATGCATATCCTCGCTATTCTCGATTGTAAATACTTCATATTTCACTCACATTGAATATAAAGCCGAATATATACATTTATCCGGCTCCATACGGCCAAAAACACTAAATCACACTTCTTTATAAGCAAAAACTGAATTATCTTTGCTCTTTCAAATCGTACCGGCGGTACATATTACTGCTTTGTTAAATATAAATATGGAAGCTACTTTAGAACAAGCCAAGCAATTAGGCCTTCAGGAACAAGAGTTCGAAGCCATTAAACAAGTATTGGGTCGTACCCCTAATTTCAATGAAACTGCAATGTACTCTGTAATGTGGAGTGAGCACTGTAGCTATAAAAACTCCATCAAATACCTGAAAAAATTACCTAAAGAAGGTAAACGTGTAATGGTTGCTGCGGGAGAAGAAAATGCGGGTCTGATCGATATCGGCGACGGCTTGGCAGTAGTATTTAAAATTGAAAGCCACAACCACCCTTCTGCAATTGAACCATTCCAGGGTGCAGCTACCGGTGTTGGTGGTATCCACAGAGATATTTTCACAATGGGTGCCCGTCCTATCGCAGCATTAAACTCTCTGCGTTTCGGTAACCTGAACAATAAAAAGACACAACACTTATTAAAAGGTGTAGTAAAAGGTATCGGTCACTACGGTAACTGCTTCGGCGTACCTACTGTAGCGGGCGAGGTATACTTCGAAGACTGCTATCAGACTAACCCTCTGGTAAATGCTATGAGCGTGGGTATTGTAAAAGTAGGTCAGACCTTCTCTGCAACCTCTCATGGTATTGGCAACCCGGTATTCATCGTAGGTGCTGCTACCGGTAAAGACGGTATCGGTGGTGCGAGCTTCGCTTCTGCTGATATTACTGAAGACAGCGCGGAACAATTACCAGCGGTACAGGTAGGCGATCCGTTTGAAGAGAAAAAACTGTTAGAAGCCTGTATGGAACTGGTAGGAACCGGTATCGTAGTAGGTATGCAGGATATGGGTGCAGCCGGTATCAGCTGTTCTACTTCTGAGATGAGCGCTAAGGAAGGTTTCGGTATGGATATCGACCTGAGCAAAGTGCCTACACGCCAGGCCAACATGAAAGCATGGGAAATGCTGCTGAGCGAAAGCCAGGAGCGTATGCTGATCGTGGTGAACAAAGGTCGTGAAGAAGAAATGAAAGCGATCTTCGACAAATGGGATATCCACTGTGAACTGATCGGTCAGGTAACAGAAGGTCCTAACTTAAAATATTATATCGATGGTGAATTAGCAGCTGACTTACCTGGTGAGAGCCTGGTATTAGGTGGTGGTGCTCCACAATATGACAGAGAGTACACAGAACCTAAATATTTCGAGCAGGTAAATGCTTTCGATCAAAATACTATTGCAGAACCAACTGACCTGAAAACGGTTGCTGAAAATATCGTTGCACAACCTAATATCGCTTCAAAGCGTTGGGTATATGAGCAATATGACAGCATGGTAGGTACCGCAAATGCCAGTACCAACAATCCCAGCGATGCTGGTCTGGTAAGATTACACGGTACAGATAAAGCCCTGGCGGTAACTGTAGACTGTAACAGCCGTTATGTATTCCTGAATCCATACGTAGGTGGTCTGATCGCGGTGAGTGAAGCAGCCCGTAACATCGTATGTAGCGGTGGTCAGCCATTGGCTATTACCAACTGTCTGAACTTTGGTAACCCTTACAATCCTGAGGTATACTATCAGTTCGTACACGCCCTGAAAGGTATGAGCGATGCTTGTATCCAGTTCGACACCCCGGTAACCGGCGGTAACGTGAGCTTCTACAACCAGAGCGAAGATGGTCCTGTATACCCTACTCCAACCATCGGTATGGTAGGTCTGCTGGATCATATGGATAATGCCATGACCCTGAATTTTAAAAATGAAGGTGATGTAATCTATATGCTGGGTGAAAGCCGCAATGATATCAACGGTTCTGAGTACCTGTTCAAACTGAACAATGTTACCCACAGCCCTGCTCCGCACTTCGACCTGCAGGAAGAAGCTACTTTACAAAACAAAGTAGCGGAACTGATTAAAGCGAAAGCGATCCGTTCTGCACACGATATTACCGAAGGTGGTCTGTTCATCAGCCTGCTGGAAAGCGCTATGCCTAATAACCTGGGTTTCGCGATCGATTACAAAGACGGTATCCGTAAAGATGCATACCTGTTTGGTGAAGCGCAAAGCCGCGTAGTAGTGAGCGTTGCTGCTGATCAGACAGCTGCTTTCGAAGCTTTATTAGCAGGTCATCCGGTTGAAAAACTGGGTACGGTTACTGCAGGTGCCATCATGATCGGTGGTGACAACTGGGGTACTGTTGATAGCTGGAAAAACACGTACGATACAGCAATCGAAAAAGTACTGGCTTCTTAATCTAAGCAGTCTTTTTATACATAATAATGGCGCGCCTTTCGGCGCGCCATTATTATGTATAGAATCTATTGCACCATCATTTCGGGAGCGTACTAATAGCAAACACCTTCGTTGCAATTGATATGACGAAATGATGCTATCGTCATTTCGAGCAGAGCAAAGCGTCGTCGAGAAATCTCAAATATTAAGGAGTACACTTACTTTTCCGTCACCTGCTTTCCGTATTCATCATATGTCTTTCCGTTATAGAGGTGTATATGAAACAGGCCACTTTCCTTATCCCGGTATATAGACTGATAGTGTTCACTCAGTTTCTTGATCACCTGCCCTTTCTTATCAATCAGCATTTGCGCACCTCCGGTCTCTTCGACAAGTGCATACCCCGACTGTTCAAAAAAGTCATGTGCTCCTGTATACACGCAAGGCAATACCAGCTTACCCGCTGCATTGATATACCCATACTTATCCGTACCGGCATGGCGTACCTTTGCCAGGCCACTGCTGAACGGTTCCGCATCGCTCATCCCAATATCCTTCAGGTTGATCTTTACCTTTCCTACAGTATCGATAAAGAACTTCTTATTGTTGCGCACTACCCTGTCTGTCCCTATAGTATATGTCTCCACCAATAACAATCCGCTACCGAAGTAGCCATCTATATCCTGGTATTTGCCCTGGGTAATGTTTTGCCCTTTGAGGTTGTATACATCCTCTTTGTTATCTTCAGTACGGGTATAGAAAAAGCCATCGGTATAGTTCACATCATTAAAGGCAAAAGGAATCAGCACGCTAAAGTCAGTATTATACACCCCTTCATTGTCCCCGATACGGGCATTCCAGTAGCGGTCACCGACCAGGCGCAGGAAATCATGCTGCATCGGCAGCACCTCCTTGCCGGTAGTCACATCAACCAATCCTATATTGCCATTTACCTTAGGCTCTATCTTCATATACTTACCGGCATACAGTTCGGGATCATCGACCCGGTACGCCACCTTATGCAAGGTTTCCGTTTTATGATCCAGCCAGTAGGTCGCTTCGTGATCATCGATCTGATCCCAGTAATAATAAGCATTCTGAGGTCTGAAATATTCATCAAACTCAGGTTTCACTACCCACTTCCCTTTAGTATTCAGAATACCCGTTTTACCGGTCTCAAAATCAGCTGCAACATAGTATCCCGTCTCCCCTTTATAATAATTGACCTTATACACCACCTGCTGGGTACGGGTCTTCAGGCTGGTATCGCTCCGGATAAATACGACCCTGCTTACGGGTTCGGCAAACTGGTACAGGCTGGTTTTTTCCTGCAACCCGCCTGCATCGGTCGCCGCATTGGCCCGCACATAAGCCTCCATGGCTGCCTGATCTTTTAGTTCTCCATTACGTACTTTCTTTTTAGCCTCTTCCAGTACGGCAATCATTTGCTGAAAGGCTGCTTTCCCCTTTTCGGTCAGGGAGGTCTGGCTGCTGTAGCTCTTCTGCGACAGTATTCTGCCGTCTTTATATAATGCCTTCACCTCTACCTGTTCTACTAATTCGGCCGGTATGATGCAGGATACCTGGTTACCTTTAATGTCATCCAATACAATACTACCAAAAGGCGTATTCAATGTTTTATGCTGCAGATCGAGGGTATCGCTGGTACTGCTGCGCAGGGGCAATGCTATAGAAAAGGTAATATCCTTAATGGGTTTGGGGTTATAGAGTACAAATGATTCATAAAAACTGCTTTGCTCAGCCCAGACCCACTTCTCTACTTCGGACAGTTTTGCGGTATCGACAAACCAGTCCCCATCCGGATCAGTCGTCGCATATTTCTGCCTGATGGTATATGGACTGCAATAAACACCTGCGGCATCGGCCTTTGTACCATCCAGGAAAGTAACCTGTTGGGGAATGTATATGGGCTTCTCTTCGGGATGATCCATATGATGTGAACTGCTTTTGCCCATGAGGGTCAGCAGGTCAAAATGGTCATTATCTATTGTGATGATATTATATGGGTATATAACCCTGGTCTGCATAGACAGGGAATCAAAAAAGCGCTTGACCCGCTCTTCTGAATAAGCTGTATATTTTTCAAAATTATGCTCATCGGCCGGGTCGAATTTACCTGGCCCGGCAGTAATCGCGATACGGGTATCGGAAAACTTGATCATCTGGTTGATGGCCGTAATGTTCTCCTCTATCTCCTTAATCAGTGCATCATTCTTTTGCGCAAAGGAACTGGTCGCAGAAAGCAAACCGGCACATAATATCAGCTTTTTCATGGTCGTAAGTGTTTTTGTCTCTTTTATTTTAGAATGAATAGCCTATTCCTATGCTACCCCAGGGTAAAAATCGTCTTTCATTTTCCCATTTAATACTGCCCGAACCGGTATAGCGATCCAGCAGATACAGTGGTGTAAAGGAGGCCCGGTAAGACCAGGGACTATTGTACTTCTGATAACGGTAGCCCAGTCTTGTAGCCAGGTATCCGCCTTTCAGGCTGTATAATAAAGATGCTTTATCATTAAAGAACCGGCTGGTCACATAATCGTCCATCATATAGCCCAGACCCAGCTCGGCATAATGTCCGTTATGTACCTGGTAGCTACCTTTTACCATAAGATAGAACGCAGCGTACCCCTTATACCCATCAGGGTTATAAGCACCACCCGCCTGCGCAAACAACTGAAATCTGGGCGGACAGGTTAGCAATGCCCTTTCATAACTGAGTGTATACAATCCGCCGGGGCCACCCAGCTCTGCAGTAACCGTATTTTTGTACGTTTTCTGTTTCAGCAGCAGTATATCTACTCTGGCCGTATCCTGTGCTGTACTATACAGGCTACCGAGCAAACCGGCCGCTAACAATAATTTTGCTTTCATGATGATTAAAATAGGGTCCCTAAAGTACAAAATTATTCACAATCCTTTTACATATTTTCGATTACTTTGCGCCCCAAAACAGCAGTATCTTTACTGTAATATCAACCCTAAAAACCCAGATTATGCGTCGCATTTTATCCTTCCTTATGTTGCTGGCCTGTACCATGCCGGCATTTGCCCAGCAAACCAATATGGAATTAAGTACCCTGAGAATCGGGCCCTTCAAAATATTTATGGATAAGGCCGAAGCCGAAGCCCTGGCCCATAAACCCCTGCTCACGGCTACAGAAAAGAATGAATATAAAGGAGAAACAGTTGTAAAGTACAATAATGAGTTGCTGAAAGTCACGATCAACCAGCAATATGTGGGTGAAAACCAACCGGATAAAGAAATAATCACCAATATGACCACCACCAGTGCCAAGTTTCGCACCAAAAGTGGCATGGGTGTAGGATCGACCCGATACGAACTGCTGAACACGTATAAAGACTACAGCAATTTTGAAGTATATGCGGGTTGGGAAGAGGATAGTGACAAGCGCTCTAAAAGTATCAGCTATTTTGTACTGAAAGACCTGGATGCAATGACTTCCCTGTCTTTTAAACTGGTCAATAATGTAGTGGTCGAGATCAACATCTACCAGGACGAGGGCGGATGCTAGATTAATTCAACTGGTAAAAGTAAAAAGGTATTATCCGGCGCGCGTATTGAACGCGCGCTTTTTTTTGCACCTGCCTGAAATCATTTATCCACTGCATTGCAGAACCGGCATATGCGAGGGGCCGGAGCCGCAACTCGTTCGCTGAGGTACTTGAAGCGAACATGTTGAGCATAAAGAACACCCCACCTCAGAGGTACCCCCACCTACCCAAAACTAAAATTGAGGGTAGACAAATATAAAGTTCGACCTATCATAAAGCTTAATGATGGCACCTCAGAACATACTCAAGGGTAGGCAATAGCTGCGCGCGCGCGGCAAAATGCTACAGACAACCAGTACATTTCCTACCCTTAAGGTATTAGTTTCCCTACCTGCGTTCAGTCTAATGGTGCCCCTGACCACCAGAAAGTTAAATGACATTTCACTTTCTGGTACGTCGATGCAGGTTTTGAGCAGGCGTGCTTAGTTAATGGTTAGGTAGGTGTATGTTTTTGATGCGTCGATGTCCGGCGGGAGTGTTCCTTCGGAACACTAAGACCAGTATGGTATAATCCGGCACACGAGAAGGCGCCAGTTTACAAAAGGAGATATCTCTATTACGTTTCACTTCAGTCGATAAGACGTAGTGATCGTTATGATAATACAACAAGGGCTCATCAATGATGAGCCCTTGTTGTATTTATAAATGATGATCTGCTACACAATCACAGCGGTACCGGATACGCTTACCCTATTCCCCAGCATCAAATCTTAGTTTTTAATAATTTTCTTTCTGGTAATGATCATATTTTCTTCACCTTTAATTTGAAGATAATAGGTACCACATGCAAGCTCTTGTAAGCCTTCAATTGCAATAAAATTAGAACCTTTATTCAAATTAGTAGTAATGCGTTTACAAAGTAATCCATTCACATTAAATAGCTCAATAACAGCTTTTTGATCACTATGTGAATTAAGCGTACAATTAACTTTTTGTCCAAATACGGTAGGGAAAATTTCAATGTCCTCAGCCCTTAATATTGAATTAATTTTCACAATTTTACTATGAGTAAAAGTTCCGTCATTATCAGTCATTTTTAAACGATAATATACATCTCCCTGGCTTTTCTCTTCATAGGAGAATAAGTATGTACTCATTTCGGTTGAATTACCTTTTGCTGCAACTTTGCCGATTGGAGTGAATGTTTTTGCGTCATAACTACTTTCTACATCAAAACACTTAGTATTTATTTCAGAAGCAGTATTCCATTTTAATTCTACATCACTTCCAATATTACTGGCTGTAAAATTCATCAATGAAACTGGCAACGGGTTCAAATTGATCACACTTATTTTATCAATACTTAAATCATGTGATCCTTGAGCAGTTGTATAACTTAATTGAAATGCCCTCACGTCTGCAAGGTTGGCTGTACCAGTCCATGCAGGAAAGTCATAATTTTGAGATAGAGTAGATGGTTGTAAGGTTAACACTATTTGTGTTGTTGATACATTACCGGAACCATCCCATATCTTACCAGTAAGGGTAACAGATGTTGCTGCTTCTATAGACGCGACTATACGTAGTGTTTTATTAGTAAAATCGCCTAATACCGGGCCTGTTAAAGTTGGGTTATTGGGATCAGTGTTGCCGTCAATCCCGTCATATGTAAGGGAAAATGGGAAAATACCCCCGTTACCAGTACTTAGTTCAAAACTCTTGTATGTTGTTCCCGAAACGACAGCATAATAATAACCAATTGATGCTGCTCCTTCTTGTTGCTTCGTAATGGAGACATCGGCACTCCCGCCTATGGCCCCAGAGTGAATACATTCCGTTTGTTTAACCGATCCAACAGGCTCTATCAAATTGGCAAATGATAAATCACAGTTTCCAGTGGAAGTAAGATCATCAATAACGATTTCATTGCCTGATTGGGCGTAAAGTTGGCTCGTAAGGCCAATAATGGATGTGAATAAAAGAACTCTCTTCATATTTATCTGTTTTTTGGATTAAAAAAGTTGTGATGTATTTTGCTTAATCGAGGGAATGGAAGCAAAAAGAAACCATATAAACAACAAATACATTGGCTTCTTAATAGTGCCCTTTCCAGTAAGAAAGAGGCCAACCTGTGGGGTGTTGTGACTAATTAGAACACACTCTGAGAAAGCGTAGTACATACAAAAAATTTGCATATATTTTTTAACTTTTTACAAAAAAATAGTACATTGACTATCTCTTTCAGTAAACTGCAAAGATATTTGGTCCAAAAAATTAATTTCTACCTCTGATTTGTATCTTTTATAGCATAATAATAGTATGCAGATCCCAACATTTTGCTATTTTGATATTCTCCAAAATCTTTACTGAACGGCCCGATACTATCGGGCCAGATTTTGCTGGTCTTAGTGGCCCTTCGGAACACTAAGGCCAGATATGGTATGGTCGATTGAACATAATACAACAAGGGCTCATCAATGATGAGCCCTTGCAAAATATTAATCATGATCTGCTACACAACCACAGCTGTACCGGATACGCTTACCATAAGCATACTGCCATTGGCACCTACAACCTCGTAATCGACATCAATCCCGATCACGGCATTGGCACCCAACTGGCGGGCACGGTCTTTCATCTCTTCCAGCGCGGTCTCACGGGCCTCTGCCAGTACCCGCTCGTATGAGCCGGAACGGCCGCCCACGATATCGCGGATAGAGGCGAACAGGTCTTTAAACAGGTTGGCACCGATAATCGTTTCGCCAAAGACAATGCCTTTGTGCTCTTTAACCGGATGGCCTTCTAATACAGTTGTGGTCGTCAGTATCATATTGTATTATTTATAGGGTGAATAAGTTTACGCTTATTTCCAGATATTCAGTCCGAAGTTATCGGCATACTCCGTAGCAGTTTCATAACCCGCATCATGGTGACGCAGTACACCCATAGCCGGGTCATTGTGCAGTACACGTTTCAGGCGGGCATCAGCATCGGCGCTACCGTCAGCAACAATTACCATACCGGCATGCAGGGAATAGCCCATACCTACACCACCACCATGGTGGAAGCTTACCCAGCTGGCACCTCCGGCAGTATTGATCAGTGCATTCAGGATAGCCCAGTCAGCAACAGCATCAGAACCATCTTTCATCGCTTCTGTCTCACGGTTAGGAGAGGCCACTGAACCACAGTCCAGGTGATCGCGACCGATTACAATCGGTGCTTTTACTTTACCTTCTCTTACCAGCTGGTTGAACAACAGACCAGCTTTCTCCCGCTCGCCCATACCTAACCAGCAGATACGGCTTGGTAAACCCTGGAAGGCAATCTTATCTTTAGCCAGTTTCAGCCAGCGCTGTAAGCCTTCATTCTCCGGGAACAATTCGGCCAGTGCTTTATCAGTGGTATAAATATCCTCCGGATCACCGCTTAAGGCTACCCAACGGAACGGACCTTTACCCTCGCAGAACAACGGACGGATATAAGCCGGTACGAAGCCAGGGAAGTCGAATGCATTCTCTACCCCACGCTTATCCTTAGCCTGTCCGCGCAGGTTATTACCATAGTCAAAGGTAATGGCACCGCGTTTCTGTAATTCCAGCATCTGGCGTACATGGTGTGCCATGGTATCCAGAGAGCGGCTCTTATATGTTTCAGGATCTTGTTCTCTTAAGGTATTGGCCTCTTCAACACTCAGTCCTTCAGGGAAGTAACCGATCAGCTCATCATGTGCAGAAGTCTGATCTGTCAGTGTATCCGGGGTAATATTACGATCGATCAGGCGCTGCAGCAGGTCTACTACATTACAGCATACACCGATAGAAACGGCTTCTTTATTTTCTTTGGCTTGTAACGCGCGGTCTATGGCCTGGTCTATATCTGCATAGCTTTCATCCAGGTAGCGGGTTTCGATACGCTTGTCCATACGCCATTGTTCGATCTCAGCAGCCAGACAAACCCCTTCATTCATGGTGATGGCCAGGGGCTGAGCGCCACCCATACCACCTAAACCGGCAGTAACGTTCAAGGTTCCTTTCAGCGTACCATTATAGTGCATATTAGCCAGGGATAAATAGGTCTCATAAGTACCTTGTACAATACCCTGAGATCCGATATAGATCCAGCTACCGGCAGTCATCTGCCCGTACATCATTAATCCTTTGGCTTCCAGTTCGCGAAAGTGCTCCCAGGTTGCCCATTTGCCTACCAGGTTTGAGTTTGCGATCAATACTCTAGGGGCATCTTTATGTGAACGCAGTATACCTACAGGTTTACCGCTCTGTACCATCAAAGTCTGGTCTTCTTCCAGGTTTCTCAGGCATTCCAGTATTTTATCAAAACTCTCCCAGTTACGGGCTGCTTTACCGATACCACCGTAAACCACCAGATCTTCCGGACGCTCTGCCACTTCAGGGTCCAGGTTATTCTGGATCATGCGGTAGGCCGCTTCTGTAACCCAGTCTTTACAATTCAAGGTGCTTCCGGTTGGTGCTTTAATGACTCTTTTTGCTGTTTCTGACATAAAAATTATTGTACCGTTAATTTGGTGCACAAATATACAATTTTATACTACTTCCCCGACCGGGAGTTGATAATTTTAAATTTTGCTAAAACTGTTCAGAAAGCGCACTTTTTATTTGGCAGGACCGATTTCTTGACTATCTTTAGGCACTAATTATATGAGGCCGCTGAGGGCTCTAATTACAACCTTTTTCAAATCTGCTGTTATGTCCTTTACACTTATTGCCGATAGTGGCTCAACCAAAACCGAGTGGTGTTTGCTTGATGAAAAAAAAGCTAAAAAGCTGACCACCGGCGGCATTAATCCGTACTTCATTACCGAAACGGAGTGTCTGGATATGCTGCAGAGAGAGTTGAAGCTGGGCAAGGCTAAAGATGATATATCTGAAGTGTACTTCTACAGCGCAGGTGTAAAAGCCCCTCAGAACCAGAAGACCATGACCTCTATCCTGAAACAGCACCTGGGCATTAAAGATGTTTTTGTGCATACGGATATGCTGGGCGCCTCCCGTGCGACCTGCAAACAGGAAAAAGGTGTAACTGCCATACTGGGTACTGGCAGCAACTCCTGCTTCTATGATGGCAGCAAGATTACCAAACAACATCCCTCTTTAGGCTATATCCTGGGCGATGAAGGCAGCGGAACGGCTATGGGCCGTAAAGTACTGCAACACTTCTTCTACCAGACATTCGACGGCGATCTGCACGAGGCATTTATCAATAAATATGGCAATGACCTGCCGGGTGTATTGCATAAAGTATATAAAGAGCCCCTGGCCAATCGTTACCTGGCCAGCTTCACCGAATTCCTGACCGATCACAGGGGGCATTATATGATCGAAAACATTATCGAAGATACCTTACTGGAATTCTTCACCAAAAACCTGCTGAAATACCGCGAAAGCTGGAAATACCCTATTCATTTTGTAGGATCAGTAGCCTTCGAATTCAAAGATGTGCTGCTCAGCGTTATAGACCAATACGGTCTCAGTGTGGGTAGTATTGTCAAAAGTCCTATCGACGGATTGAAGACATACCACCAGTCTTTAAAATAGCATTTGTCATAGCCAATTTTTTTTGCAAATTTTGCAGGTTCGTTCTCTTTCAAAAAAGAGGACAGTCTTTCTTATGCTTTCATTCCAAGATAACAGTAATATAACCATTACCTGCCACAAACATTTGTCAGATGCGCTGGCGCGGGAAGTTAAGGCCCTGGGCTTTGCGGTAACACAAACATTCCCGACAGGTGTCATACTGCAAGGCAGTCTGAATGATTGTATCAGGCTGAACCTGAATCTGCATTGTGCCAGCCAGGTATTATTCAGCCTGAAAAAGTTCAAGGCTGATAATGCAGATGATGTGTATGAAAACACCTCGCAGATCGACTGGAGTACGGTTATGGACGATGACAGTTATTTTTCCATCACCAGCAATGTAATGCATCCTACAATCAACAATAATATGTTTGCCAACCTGCGGGTGAAGGATGCTATTGTAGACCAGTGCAGGAAACGCAGCGGCCAGAGACCCGATACCGGCGCCGAACTGAGGGGCGTGGTGGTGCACCTGTTCTGGAAAAATGAGGATGCAGAACTCTTCCTCGATACTACTGGTAACTCTATAGGCCGTCATGGCTACCGTAAAATACCGGGCAGAGCACCCATGCTGGAAGCATTAGCGGCTGCAACAATACTAACAACTAAATGGGATCATAAAAGCCCGTTCATCAACCCCATGTGTGGTTCCGGAACGCTGGCCATCGAGGCCTTGCTGATCGCAACCCGCCGCAGACCGGGCCTCTTCCGTACCAATTATGCCTTTATGCACCTGAAAGGGTACGATGAGGCGGTATATGAATCTGAAGATGCCTTACTCGAAGATCAGATCATAGACCTGCCGGAACTAAAGGTAGTAGCGTCGGACATCAGTCATGATGCCATCATCAATGCACAGAAAAATGCGATTGCTGCCGGGGTTAAAGACCTGATCACCTTTGAGGTATGTGACTTTGCCGAAACGACAGTACCTCCGAATGCTGATGGTATCGTATTTATGAATCCTGAATATGGTGATCGCCTGGGCGAGCTGGAAGAACTGGAGCATACCTATGCCCGCATCGGTGATTTCTTTAAACAGAAATGTGCAGGCTATACCGGTTATATCTTTACCGGAACTATGGATCTGGCCCGCAAAATAGGCCTGAAAGCCAGCCGCAGAATACCGTTTTATAACAGTAAGATCGAATGCCGTCTGTTTGAATATGAACTGTACAAAGGCAGCAAGAGAGAACCTCAGCAAGAGGGCGGACAATCCGGTAAACCGGAGTCTAAAAATACCGGCAACAAGCCTAAAAGAAAGTTTTATTAATGTTGTTGCGCCGCCCTCCGGGCGGCGCAACAACATTTTAATCCCGTATAATAGTCATACTTCCATCCTCTTCCCATTTCACAATACGTGATGGCGGATGGATGGTGGTATCGTCCTGACGATGCTCCACCACATAGTCAACCCCCTCTTTAATACGCGCATCAATATCGGCAAAAGTGGGTGCTGTGGGCATCCCGCTGATATTGGCAGATGTGGAGACTATCGGTTTCTTATAGCGTTTCAGTAATGTTTTACAAAAAGGATCATTCGTAACCCGGATAGCTACTGTACCATCGGCATGCACCGCATGCTCAGCCAGTCCTATTGCCTGCGGGTAAATAACTGTAGTAGGCCGGTCAAAAGACTCCAAAAGACCCAACAGATCGGGAATGGGATTGGCTACATAATTAAACACCGATTTAGCATCCGGCAGTAAAATGATCAGGCTCTTACGGTCATCGCGTTGCTTGAGTGCAAACACTTTTTTTACGGCTTCATCATTAGTGGCATCACACCCTATTCCCCATACCGTATCGGTCGGATACAAGATCAGTCCTCCTGCGGATAATACTTCTATAGCGCGGTTTACATCTGCATTCATGCCCCGAAATTAATCAAGATATCTGGTTTTATTACTGTAAATTTGTTCCCTATAAATTCATTTTTGAATGACGGAACGTTTAAGCATACTCATCATTACCTATAACCGTGAAGAAGATACTCTGGAGTTATTAAAAAGCCTTAAAACCCAGGTAGATTATGATCTGTATATAGGAGAAGTATTGCTTTTAAATAATGCTTCTACCGTTTCTTACGACCGCCTTAAAGCTTATATTGCGGAGCATCCGGAAATGAATATCCGCTATATTGAACACACAGAAAACCTCGGGGTGGCCCGCGGAAGAAATTACCTGATCCAGGAGGCAAAATATCCCCTGCTCTTAGTGCTGGATGATGATGTGGTTTTTGACGATGTCAATGGTATTCGCAATGCTGCCTGCACCTTTAATGAGCCACTGTTTGCCCAGAACAATACTGCAATAGTTAGTTTCTGCGTATTTTACTATGATACGCTGGAGCGTCAGAAAAATGCGTTCCCACATAAGAAACAATCAAAATATATAGGCCGTCAACAATTCCTGACCTCTTATTTTATCGGAGGGGCCCATTTGGTACGCAGGGCCTTATTCAACGAGATTGGCTTATATCCCACCACTTTCTTTTACGGTACAGAAGAGTATGATCTGGGATTCCGTATTTTAAATGCAGGATATACAATAGGTTATAGCGAAGCAGTTAAAGTCCTGCATAAAGAGTCTCCTTTAGGCCGCGTGACCAATAGCGAGAAGCAGGCTATGCTGTGGTACAACAAATCGACAGTAGCCTGGAAGTACCTGCCTAAAAAGTACTTTTATACCACAGCAGTACTCTGGTCTCTGCTCGTGCTGAAAAAGACCGGCTTTGATCTGAAAACATGGTTTAAAACCTGGCCAAAGATAATGCGCATCCCGAAAAACCAGCCGCGTACTCCGATCAGCAAAGAAGCATTAAGCTATATAGACGCTGTCGAAGGAAGGCTTTGGTATTAATTAATGAATGCTCCATTCCGGCTAAAGCACAGCCTGATTTTCCAGAAAGCCCTTAACGCGATTTTACACTTCAAGACAATAAAAAAGCGTACTCCTCGGAGTACGCTTTTTGTATATAAATACTTTAGTATTAACCTTGTAATGCTGCTGCACCACTTACGATCTCGGTCAGCTCGGTAGTGATCGCTGCCTGGCGCGCTCTGTTGTAAGAGATTTTCAGGCTTTTCAGGATCTCGTTTGCATTTTCAGTTGCTTTATCCATCGCAGTCATACGGGCACCGTGCTCAGAAGCATGCGCATCCAGGATGGCTTTATACACTTGTGTATTCAGGATACGAGGCATCAGTTCTGCAATCAGGGTATCTTTAGACGGTTCGAAGATGAAGTCCGTTTCTTTTTGATTCTCTGCTTTTTCTACTTTAGGGATCGGCAGGTATTCTTCTGTTACGAAAACCTGAGTAGCTGCATTTTTGAATTGGCTGTATGCCAGTTCTACTTTATCAAATTCTTTATTCAGGAATGCCTGTTGTGCATAGATCGCAGCTCTTTTTACATTTTCAAAGCCCAGATCAGCAAACATGCTCCAGTAATCCGCATTTACAGTATAACCATGTTTTACGAAATACTCATAACCTTTCTTACCGATAGGCAGGATAGTTACATCTTTATTGGCATATTTATCAGCGATCAGTTGTTTCGCCGCCTTAATTACGTTTGTATTATATGCACCACAAGTACCTCTGTCAGAAGTAATAACGATAATCAGTACACGCTCAATTGCACGCTCATCTGCCAGTTCCAGCACCATATTATCACTAAGGCTACTTACGATATTGCTCAGCATTTCCTGCATCTTCTGTGTATACGGACGCATTTGCAAAATCGCATCCTGAGCACGGCGCAGTTTAGCAGCACTCACCATTTTCATTGCTTTGGTGATCTGTTGCGTGGAGGTAACCGATTGTATGCGTAATCTTACTTCTTTAAGTTGACCTGACATATATTTATAATAAAATTATCTATTAAATTTGGGTGCAAAGGTACGCCTCGTAACTTATTATTCCAAATCTAAGTACCGATATTTGCGTTTAAATTTCGACAGTAGCCTTCATCCGTCCGGCAATCTTTTTGCCCAGTCGCATAAAGGGTAGCTCTATCCAGAGATAGATGGCAAGGGCCAGCAAGGTAGAAGTCCCCAGCAGGGCAAAAAACAACAATATAAAGGTGCGTTGTTCCGACCCGCCCAGCAAATCGTTCAACCTATCCCAGTAATCATATATAAATCGTACTAACACCCAGTGTACCAGGTAGATACCGTATGATATTTTACCATAGAACAATAATAGCTTACTCTCCAGGATACGCTGTACGCCTTTGAAATGAATACAGTACACCAGGAAAATGAAGGAGGCAATACCGGAATAGACAAAGAAGTCTATATGGGTATAATCGGCAAATGTCTTAAAAAATGGTCCGAAAGCAGAGAGCCTGTCTATTTTACGTAAAGAAAAGAGTACCATGGCTACTAAAACCAGGGGAAACCGGTATCTGTACAAGGCTGATTTATGAAATTCAGGCCCGGAAATAAGATTGAAATTTGCGGCCACCCAGATACCTAAGGCAAAGTGAATCATAAATGAACCGATCACCAGGTTGCCCAGGAATATGGCTAATAAGAGCCAGTTGGCTAGTTTCTTATTGTACCGCACGGCCAGGATCAGGAAAGGAATCAGGAAAGATGCTGCCATCTCAATGCCTAAAGTCCAGCCGGGAAGGAAGTGCTGGTTATTGCCCCGAAGCAGGAAAAATTCCTGCCAGAAGCCTCTGTCACTGTGCAAGAGTACTTTACCCACCTCTGCCCAATTGAGATCATGGCGTATAGAATATATATAGTTGATCAGAAAAGCGGCCAGGAAACCAGGATACAGTCTAAAGAAACGATTGACGTAAAATTTCCCGATATCCATTTTCTTATCCAGGATCAGAAAAGGATATGCCAGCACAAAACCACTCAGCACAAAAAAGAAGGATACTGCATCATTTTCATTGACCAGCAGTGAAAGGTAACGCACGGCCATATGATGGTCAAACTTCCAGCTGATGTAATGCCCTACCAGTACCATCATGGCGGCAATGCCCCTGGCAGAATCAAGGTAATGTAAACGGGAATGATGGGTTGTTGCCATATGGTTTAAAAGTGTGATGTACCCTTTTCAAGGTACATCACTTAAATTATAATCAATTAATACTGATTGATATATAGTATATTAATCAATGCCCATATCTTTTTCCACCTTTCCCAGGTCTTCGGCCATTTCGGCCATACGATCTGCCCGTTCTCTGCTCTTTCTCGCGGCCCTGAGGTTAACCATTTCTACGATTACAGAGAAGGCCATTGCGAAGTAAGCGTAATTTTTGAGGTGTAAATCATGCGCTTTTTCGGCATTCCAGCCCTCTACCAGTAACACAAAGCCGATCATAACCAGGAATGATAAAGCCAGGATCTTAATGGTCGGATGTTTTTCAATAAAACTGGCAATATTGGGACTGAAACGGAACATGACAAACATTGCCACTACTACCGCAGCTACCATGATTTCAATATGTTTTGCAGTGCCCCCCGCAGTAATGATACTGTCGAAGCTGAAGATCATATCGATCAGGATGATCTGAGAAACTGCCTGTGGCAGGCTCAGCATTGGCTTATTACCGGTCTCATGGTGCTCCTCCCCTTCCAGCTTGGCATGAATCTCTTTTACCGTTTTATATATAAGGAATGTACCGCCTAGCAGCATAACGAGGCTTGCCAGGTCAAAGCCCTTGTCCATTATCGTAAATAAAGGTTTCCCTTTCTGTGACAGTAACCAGCTTAATGCCATCAACAGCAGGCAGCGCACAGCAATACCGGTAAACATCCAGATGGTGCGTCCTTTTTTGCGCAGGTGCTCCGGTAGGCGGTTCAGGATAATGCTGACGAAGATCACATTGTCAATACCCAGTACGACTTCTAGTACGACCAGGATGACAAAACTCAGGATACTGTCAAAGGATAATAAATGTTCCATTGTGTTTTTGCGTTTTCTTGTTTTTGTTTAAGAGGTACGAAAATATATATTTTTCATCATTCTGAGCTTAAAATAAGGCCTGGTATATATCAGAGACCTTGTTTACCGAGCGCACTTCTATTTTGAATTTACTGATATCAAGCCCTTTAGTGTTCGCTTTGGGAATAAATACAGCATCCATACCCATTTTATCGGCTTCTGCGATGCGTTGCTCAATACGGTTTACAGCACGGATCTCACCGGAAAGGCCTACCTCCCCGATAAAGCATACATTGGCCGGCAATGGCTGATCTTCGTATGAGGACAATAATGCACACACAATCGCCAGGTCTATAGAAGGGTCTTCAATGCGCAGGCCTCCGGCAATATTGAGGAATACATCCTTCATACCAAAGTGAAAACCACCCCTCTTTTCCAGTACCGCCAGTAATAACTGCAGACGACGCAGGTCAAATCCGTTCACAGTACGCTGCGGTGTACCATATACAGCTTGTGACACCAATGCCTGTGTCTCGATCATCAGCGGACGCATCCCTTCTATAGCCGCCGCGATGGCAATACCACTCAGGGCTTCTTCATGCTGTGTAATGAGGATGTCTGACGGATTACTCACACCGCGCATCCCATTATGTACCATTTCATATATACCCAACTCGGCAGTAGAACCGAAACGGTTTTTCAGGGTACGCAAGATGCGGTAGGCATAATGCCGGTCTCCTTCAAACTGTAACACGGTATCAACCATATGTTCCAGTATTTTAGGCCCGGCAATACTACCCTCTTTTGTAATATGACCGATTATGGACACGGGTGTATTAGTCTGTTTGGCAAAACGCTGCAGCTCGGCTGCGCATTCGCGCACCTGCGATACGCTACCCGGGGCACTCTCTATATAAGGCGATTCAAGGGTTTGTATGGAATCAATAATAACCCAGTTGGGCTGTATCTTCTTTACTTCCTGAAATATGGTCTGTGTATTGGTGGCCGTAAGCAGGAACAGGTTAGGATTGGAAATGCCGATACGGTCTGCACGCATTTTGATCTGGTGCATACTTTCCTCTCCCGATACATATAGCACCCTCAACTGTGTGGCTTTTAGTGCCGCTTGCAGGAACAATGTCGATTTTCCGATTCCGGGATCTCCGGCAATGAGGGTTACAGAGCCCTGTACCAGTCCCCCGCCCAGGGTGCGGTTCAGTTCCTCATCCGGTAGTGCATAGCGTATCTCCTCTTCTGTCTGTATTTCAGATATACTTTTGGCTTTATTCATAGCCTTGACCGTGTCTTCGGTCCACAATTCTTTTATATCTGCCTTTGCAGAAGGCTTCTCTTTGACTTCTTCTACAAATGTGTTCCACTCATTACAATTCGGGCACTTTCCGGCCCATTTTGTACTTTCATAACCGCAGTTCTGGCAAAAAAAGGCCGATTTCGTCTTCATTTCTATCGTTTTTATATAGGTCCTGGCAATTGCGCTGATAAAAAAAAGCGCACTCAAAAGTACGCTTTCCTGTTTTATTTAAAATAAGGTATCCTTTAAAGAGTATTATTTTCTTTAGGAAAAATAATGGTAGGCTCATATTGCTTTGCCTCTTCAAAATCCATGATACAATAAGAGATAATGATGATCATATCTCCCGGAGTTACTTTACGTGCAGCCGGGCCATTCAGGCAGATCTGACCACTACCTCTCTGGCCTTTAATCACATAGGTTTCCAGACGCTCTCCATTATTGATATTTACAATCTGAACTTTTTCATTTTCAATGATATTAGCGGCATCCATCAGATCCTGATCGATGGTAATGCTACCGATATAGTTAAGATTAGCTTCCGTAACCGTAACTCTATGGATTTTGGACTTTAATAACTGAATTTGCATAGCGGATGCAAAGGTAGTAAAAAACCTAAATATCAAATTATTAAAGTAGATAAATTAAATTAGTTTTACGATATTCGCGATTGTTATATAACCTTCGTTAAACGTTACATCCTTAGTGATTAAGCTGTTCAAAAATCAGAATCCCTATGCAATCATCATATTGCTCATTCTGACTTTAGTCCTGAAATTCAATGTATTATCTCATGCTGTTGTACCACATATGGAACAACATCAGGTTTTATGGAGCATATTCCTGCGCAAATTCATGGACATTTTCGGTGGAGGAAGCTTTTTCTATACCTTCCTTGCCACGGTGAATATTGCCGGACAGGCACTCTACCTCAATTATATTACCAATAAATTCCATTTTTTCAGCAAACGAACCTATCTGCCTGCATATACTTATATACTGGCCAGTTCTTTATTGCCGGAATGGAGCCTTTTTTCTGCAGATATGCTGAACAACTGGTTGTTCCTGGGCCTGATCAACCTGGTTTATTCTACCTATGCCGATCAGCATGCCCGTAAAAGCCTGTTCAATATCGGTTGCCTCTACAGCCTGCTGTTTCTGCTCAGCTTCCCGAACGTATTCTTTATATTTTTCATTACCATAGCCTTACTGATCCTGCGTCCGTTCAAGCTGGTGGAGTGGATGGTGACGCTGCTGGGTATGGCTACACCAGTATATATACTGGGCGGAGTCGCTTACCTGACCGATAGTCTGTATATTTTTTCCAGCATATTCTCGGTACACTTTACCCTACCCAAACTGCTGCCGGTACCGGCGGTAATTGCGACCGCAACCTTAGGATTATTGACGATTACAGGTTTCATCCTTCTCAATCAGCATATGAACCGCATGCTTTTCCAGATCAAAAAGATGTGGTGGATCAATATTATCTTCCTTTTTGTCAGTATTTTAAGCACAATTCCGATTTTTACTTTGGGTAATGAGATTTGGATTGTAACTTTGCTGCCTGCTACTCTGTTTATCAGCAATATCTGGTTCCTAAAAAAACCGAAATGGTTCGCAGAAAGTCTGAATTTTTTACTGCTGGCGGTAATCATTTACCTTCAGTGGTTTTATCGTTAAGATTATACAATTTTAGAAATATATATACAATATGAAATTTGGTATCGTTGTTTTTCCCGGTTCTAACTGTGACAGAGACATGCAAAATGCCCTTCAGGACGACCTGCAACAAGAGGTAAAAATGTTATGGCATAAAGACAATGATCTCAGCGATTTCACAACTGATGACTGCATTGTGCTTCCGGGAGGTTTCTCTTACGGAGATTATCTGAGATGTGGTGCACTGGCCCGCTTCAGCCCAATGATGGAACAAGTGATCGAGTTTGCCAACAAAGGTGGTAAAGTACTGGGTGTATGTAACGGTTTCCAGATCTTATGCGAAGCTGGTTTATTGCCAGGTGTGTTATTACAGAACGATCACCAGAAATTCACCTGTAAGAATACTTATATCGTTAATGCTGGTAGCAATAACATCGTATCTGATGTTGTAGGTAATGGTGCCCTGAAAATTCCGGTGGCACATGGCGAAGGCCGCTACCACGCTGATGCAGAAACACTGAAGAAACTGGAAGAAAACAACCAGATCATCTTCAAATACTGTGATGAGAACGGCGAGATCTCTGATGCGGTAAACCCTAATGGTACTACACTGAACATTGCCGGTATCTGTAACGAAGGCCGTAATGTATTCGGTATGATGCCTCACCCTGAACGTGCCTGCAGCCCTCAGCTGAACAACCTGGACGGACAGGCGATCTTAAGAGCATTTGCACAGAACTAATCTTCTGTTAACCATACTTTTAAAAAGGCAGCACAAAAAAAGTGCTGCCTTTTTCGTTTTATAGATAATTGAAATCACCATACGGCATGCGCAAATATCTATTCTGGCTCTTTATGAGCATCCTTCCTTTTTTATCTTACGCACAGACTGTTACTTATCACAACCTGGTATTTGAGGGCGGAGGCATCAGGGGAATCGCCTACAGTGGTGTAATTAAGGTACTGGAGCAGGAGCATATGCTACCCGGCATTCAGAAAGTGGGCGGCACCTCTGCCGGCGCCATTACCGCACTGATGGTGGCGCTGGGCTATTCCTCAGAAGAAATATATCATCTTGCAGATGAAACACCATTCGAACAATTCAATGATGGAAAGTACTGGTTTGCCGGTGGCTGGAGCAGGATGCGCAGGCATTATGGCTGGTACCGAAAACAGGCATTTGAACGATGGCTGGGCGATGTCATATCCCGTAAAACCGGCAATGCAGACATTACCTTTACAGCAATGCAGGCTGCCGGTTATAAATCCCTTTATGTGACCGGAACCTGTCTGAACCGGCAGCAGCTACTGGTCTTCTCCCGGGAGACTTATCCGGATATGAAAGTAAAGGATGCCGTAAGCATATCCATGTCCATTCCTTTATATTTTGAAGCGTCCTTTATCGATGCACAGGGCAAAGTATATAGAGGTAAACGCATGCCGCCTGGACTAGATATCGTTGTAGACGGTGGCCTTACCGGCAATTTTCCGATATTTCTTTTTGACCGTATCGACAATACCGTACAGCCTGCCCTGCGCATTCCCAATCCGGCAACACTGGGTGTACGCATCGATGAACCGGAACAGATCAGCCTGGACGGACAACAAACCGGCACACTCGCGCCTGCATCAATACGGAACCTGAACAGTTACATTGCCGCACTTTATGTCTATACTATCGAAAACCTGAATCGCAACACGCTTACACAAGCAGATTGGGACCGGACAATCTCCATTTCCTCAGCAGGCATAGGTCCTCGTATCCGAAAATTATCAGAAAGTGAAAAACAGCAATTGATCAGTAGTGGCGCCGCCTATACCAAACAATTCCTGGAAAAGTAAAAACCTTATAATAAAACAAAGCCGGGACTGTTCATTACAGCCCCGGCTTGTTGCCTTCATCATTCCACCCAATATCTTATTTCGGCATTAATACACCGTCAATCACATAAGTAACGCCATTCTTACTGATCACATCCGGAATAGTTATCTTAGCGCCATTAACCCACCAGGCACCGTCTTTCATCATCAGTTTTATTTTTCCGCCCTGCACCGTAGTCAGTTCCATACCATCTTTCAGATCTTTAGAGGTATAGGCACCTGCTACTACGTGATAGGTCAGTATTTTTGTCAGTGCTTCTTTTTGCTCTGGCTTCATCAGGTTATCCAAGGTAGCCTTAGGCACTTTTGCAAAAGCCTCATTAGTAGGAGCAAATACGGTAAACGGACCGGCTCCGCTCAATGTTTCTACCAGACCTGCTGCTTTTACTGCTGCAACCAGTGTAGTATGATCATTAGATCCCATAGCGTTTTCTACAATATTTTTAGAAGGCACCATCATTGCGCCACCTACTTCTACTCCATTCTCTACTTTAGGAGCTTCTGCAGCAGGAGCGGCTTCTTTCATTTCTGCAGTTTGCTGCGTTTCACTTTTAGAATCTGTTGAAGACGTACAGGATACCATTCCGATTGCCGAGGCACTGAACATCATCCATAATAAGGCTTGCTTTTTCATAATTAATTCGTTTAAAGGTTGTTTGGTATATCCTTACATACGAACAAAAGACCAGGATGGATTGCCCAACCTGATCTTTTTTGAAAATTATTTAACTGACTTTCCGCATGTAGGCAACTATTTATTCGTCCTTTTGTCCGGCAACAAAAGGACCAAAAGTGCCTTTGTTTTCATCAAGGCGATTGCGGAGCACCGCCATTTTGTACCGTTGCGTGCATTGATCGTCTGAGCTTAACGTGTGATGCTTTCGGTGCTCAACGATCGCAGCTCCACTCCAAAATGTCTATCGCTGTGATGAAAACAATAAGCGATCTGTACCATACAGATCGCTCAAAAAGGCCTTATAAATCCGGCGTTAAAAAAATCATTGGCTCGGTCGATAAAGTTGCAAACCACTGTCTGAACGCAGTGAGTCTGGTTTGAGACCGGCCGACACATTGATTTTTAGCCAGGGATTTATACAGCCTTGATTTTTTGGCGGTACCTTTTGCATCAAGGCAAAAGGTAGCAATAGATATATAGGCTACTTAAATTATAATGCCAGACTTTGTTTCCTGTAAGCGGATACCCAATAATTATTTTTCTCGAACTGGGTCTAAGGTCTGGATTTCCAGATCTTATCTGCTGCTTCCAGGTACTCAGGCAATGCCGCCGAGCCATACCAGGGATAGATTTCCGGCTCCAGCAGTCCACTTCGTACCGCAGGGTCGGTTTGCAGTAAAGACTTGGCATCTTCGAGCGTCTTTATATCATTCAGGATAAATATACCCCGGTAGTTATGATCATTTTTACCCAGAGGCCCGGCTACAATAATTTTACGCGCCTCTGCCAGGCGTTCAATATTAGCCAGGTGACCTCTAAAAATAGTACTAACAGAATCCTTATTTAAAATCGTAACCGGACCTGTTTTCAGAATGACGAGCCAGTAGCTTTTCATACCGTATTCATCCCCTCCCAGTTTACGGGTCAATGCTTCATCATACCTGGGATTGTCAATAGCTTGTGGCGTGGCAGGCATTTCCGGAAGTACTCTTTTCATGATTAATGTAAAGCCTTTAAGCCCGCCATCTGTTACTTTAACCTTCAACTCATTTGGCCCAACTAGCCGGTAAATGATCTGTTTGGGAAAATCATGTGCTTTGTTTTCAAAAATAAATACACTATCCGAGCGCACCAGTTTAAAGTCGACCGGCTTACCCTTATTCTGCCCCGGCACAGTAGCCGTATATACAATATCCTTTCCTTTATACGTAATAGACAGGTATTCCGTGGTTTTGTGTGCATCATTCTTACGCACCTCATATCCTTCCCCCTTTAATACGGTAGGGGCCTCCAGTGCCCAATGCTCAAAAGTATTTCTCCCCTCAACCTTCCAGGTGCCAGTCAGAAAATCAGGAAATTGAGTCTGCGCAAAAGTAGTTCCTGCACACAATAAAAAGATATAGGTAAATATTGATTTCATACAGATATTTTAAAGCTAAAGTACATCAATAAAAGATGCCATACAAACAGCTCAGAGGCCATTATATACCCTGCATTTCAGCACTTGAAATCACGCCCGTCAAATTGTTTATTAACAATAGTTAACGATGGATATTTAAAGAAACACATTGATACACAAGCCCTTTATTGCCGTACCTTTGTAGTACTGTTTCCAAATCACCAAGACTATGACCTCCACGCATACACTGATCCGTTATTTCCAGAATATAGTTTCCCTGTCTGAAGAAGAATCTAAAGCTATTGCAGACAGTATGGAGGTACGCAAATACCCTAAAGGAACTATATTGCTCAAAGAAGGTCAGATTTCGCGGGAATGTTATTTTGTACTCAAAGGCTGTGTCCGCTCTTATATACTGCATGAGGGAACAGAAAAAATAGACAACTTTTTCATCGAAGAAGACTGGATCGTTGCTTTGGATAGTTTCCTGTACCAGAAACCATCACTGCATTACCTTGTCTGTTGCGAGGATACGGAACTGGTGGTAGGTACCGCTTCTAAAGAGCAGGATCTGTACGAGGCACATCCGCGTTTTGAAAGTATAGCCCGCAAAATAATGGAGCAGTCATTTGCGCAGATGCAAACAGATATGCGCAAATTCTACATGGAAACACCTGAAATGCGCTACAAAAAGCTCATCCGCGAGCGTCCGTCTTTGATACAAAGGGTTCCTCAATACCAGATTGCCAGTTATATAGGTGTACAACCCGAAACGCTTAGCCGGATGAGAGCCCGTATGGCGCGCAACCGTACCCTATAGCCTGTTCCATCCCCAGCCTATCAGGCGTATACCCAATGCCAGTTCAAACAGTCCTCCGGGAATGGATGCATATAAGCCCCAGTGCACCCCGCACAGTTCAGCAACAGCGCTGGCAGCAAGCAAGCCATATCCGGCAAGTCCCCATACAGACCATGATATGGATAGTAAACGATGACGGTACAACAAGCCGCAAAAAGCCATACTACCTGTGCCTAACAGCAACATTGCCACCTGGTAACAATCCCTGTGAAAAAACAGAACCGCATTCCGCAACATGGGCGCAGGAGCAAGCTCAGTATGTATGCTGGCCCTCAAAGCAAACATCCCCATCAGTAATAAAACAGCTTCCATTACCCTTGAAGCCAGATATGCGGCTGCTACGGCTTTGTTATACTGTTGCAGTAAGGGATAAAGGATTGCCGCAAGAGCAACTACCGTCACCGCATTCAATATCCATAACAGCGTACCAGCCGCAATCAACACAGGATCAGCCACTGAAGTGGTCTGCAGTGCAGATTCAAATAAAGCATTTCCTAATCCGTAAGCCAGTAAAGGCAATAGGAACAAATAACCGGTAAAGCGGTCCTGTTTCGGTACAAGATTCATAAGCAATTATATTTTTAAGCAAATCAAGGACGAGTGCCGCAGGAATCGATTGATTCCGGTCAAGAAATAGGCATTTCATTAATTTTTTATGCATATTGCAGACAGATTACAAACACTCATCAACATGAAATATATTTTATCAATGCTATTACTAGCCTCGCTGGCTAGTTGTGAGGTAACAACAAGCCGTACGGTAACACCGGAGTATATCGACGCAAAAAAGATGGAAGCAGAATTAACAGCATTAGTTAAAGAAGCAGAAGACATCAGCATCTCTGGGAAATCAATTACAGAAAACGGAAAGCAAAAAACGCAGCTGGATGTCATCATAACCAACAGTCCGGCCATTCCCAAAGCAACCGTAAAACAACAGGAACTGGCAAGAGCCATTGCCAAAAGCATGAAGAGTAATCTTAAAAACCAGCATGCTTACCAAACATTCGACATACAATTTGTGTATGAGGAGCATGCAACGTTCTCCGCAAAAACAGAAACAATAGAAACAATATTCGAAAATAAAGACCTTTAATATGCAGTACACAACAGAAACACCCCAGGAGCAAAACATTATTCCAGAATACACCCCGTATAAACTGTTTAAGACAGGGGCTATAGGAGCCAGTGCTTTTTTCGGCGGCATCATGGCCGGGGCTATATTACTCTCTGAAAACTTTAAAATACTGGGTCAGAAGAAACAGGCCCGCAATACCCTGCTCCTTTCTGCCATTGCCTCTTTTACATTAGGGCTATTGATGGCCTTTATTCCTGCTATGGAAAATATACCCAGAATGGTTATTCCACTCCTCTCCGGCATTGCATTTCAGTTCCTTACCAATCGTTTTCAAAAAAACAGAATAGAAGAGCATATTGAGAATGGAGGAACCACTTTTTCTTTCTGGAGAGTATTGGGTATGGTATTATTGGGCACCGTGTGTACCGCTATACTTATTGCTATACCGATCTTCATCTCCATGCTCATACTTGAATAATTATTTGTTTTAAAATTGATATTTATGGATGCAATTGTCGAAACCCAAATGATGATCCGCAGGCCGGTAGCCGAAGTATTTCGAGCATTTATCGATCCTGCTATTACTACTAAATTCTGGTTCACAAAGTCGAGCGGACCACTCGAAACCGGTAAGACCATCACCTGGGAATGGGAGATGTATAAAGTTACTACCGAAGTACAAGTACTGGATATTGTACCCGATCAGCTCATTGCTACGGTATGGGGTGACCCTGCCACAAAGGTTGATTATACCTTTACCGCAATCAATGCAGAACAGACTTATGTAGTAATTAAGAACTATGGTTTTGAACTGAGCGACAATGAATTGCTGCGCACCGTAATGGACAGCACCGGTGGCTTCACTACTGTCCTCGATGGCATGAAAGCTTACCTGGAACATGGCATCCAGCTGAATCTGATTGCAGATAAATTTCCGGGCAATATACCTTCCTGAATAAGCGTTTTACATAAAACGATGGTCCATTGAAGAAACTCAGATTCAGAAAAACATCGACAACATTCTATGCAGAACTGAAAGCAGAAGCTGAGGTCCTGCTCACAGAGCCGGTATTGCAGCGAGCCAGGCGACGGATGAAGATCAAATGCTGCTTCTACGCCCTGCTCTTCATCGGGTTGTACCTGAATGTATACAATCCGGCAGTCAGCTCAAGATCCTGGCTGCTGATCCTGAACTATACTGCGCTGGGGCTTTCCGGCATCCTGCTGGCCTTTAACTGTGCTCATGACTGCGTACACAATACCTTTTCTTCCCGCAAGGGTACCAACAAATTATTGTTTTACCTGGTCTTTAATGCACAGGGCGTCAATGCAAGCCTGTGGCGTAAGCGGCATATCGCATCTCATCATATCTTCCCCAATGTAGATGGCTGTGATGCTGATATAGATGACAATCCATTTATCCGTCTTTCTGCCAGTCAGCCATTGCGTAAAGCCAAGCGATATCAGCACTGGTACGCCACCCTGCTGTATAGCCTGTATACCCTGCACTGGATATTGGTCAAAGACTTTATCTATCTACGCAAAAAACAACTGGCCAACCTGGGCGAACAGCGGTATTCCGCAGCTTTTATTGCAGAGTTGATCTTATTAAAAGCAGTATACTTTTTCTATATGATCGTCCTGCCTGTCTGGATGGGCGGCATCCCGTTTGCTACAGTATTGACGGCATTCCTGGTCATGCATATATGCATTTCATTATTCTTTGTACTCACCCTCATTATCTCTCACCTGAGTATGGAAACGGTATTTCCTGTTGCAGATGAACAGGGTTTACTACCCTATGATTACTACGAACACCAACTGGCGGTATCATTAGACTATCATCCCTGCAATCCGCTGGCCAACTGGATCTTCGGTGGGTTCAACTCTCATACGGCACATCACCTTTTTCCTCATCTGCCACATACGGTATACAATTACTTAAGTCCCAGTATCAAAAAACTATCGGCAGTGCATGGCCTGCCCTATCATGAACTGAGTATTCCCAAAGCCATTGCCTCGCATTACCGCTATCTTAAGCATTTGTCCCGACCCTGATAAAGATGGTTAATTGTATATTTGTATCTATCATCAATACCGCACATCATGAATCCGGATATACAAGCCTACAATAATGCACTGAGCAGCGAGGACGCCGCCATCGGTAACCTGCTCGCACAGGAAATAGATAAGCATTTGCCCGAGGCTGAAAATAAGATATGGCATGCCCATCCGGTATGGTTTCTCGATGGCAATCCTGTAGCGGGTTACAGCAAATTAAAGAACTGTATGCGCCTGCTCTTCTGGAGCGGACAATCATTTGATGAGCCGGCATTGCAAAATGAAGGCACCTTTAAAGCCGCAGAGATGCGCTACACCGATGTTGCGCAGGTAAATGCCGAAGAGCTTAAACGATGGCTTGAAAAAGCCCGCGATATACAATGGGACTATAAAAACCTGATCAAACGCAAAGGGAAACTGGAGCGTTTGAAGTAAACGAAGCAAAAAATATTTAGGCAGGGCATGTGCTTGACACACATGCCCTGCTTTTATTTTAAACACCATGTCTGTATATAGTAACGCCCGGTAACCCTGCCGGGCTTTTTCATGCCTATACATTCCATAAACATACTCCTCTTTCAATTCAATTCCATGGGGAATAATCGTCAACCTTTTCGGGGATAATCACCCGTAGCGCAGCTCCGGTACAGTACTAGCTTTGTATCAGAAAAGACACAGAGTCATTAAGCCCTTTCTTAAATGAGATTCAGATGATGTTCCGAGCGCACAATAATATCCGTTTCCTGCCCAGTGGCAGCGCATCATATGCCGTTCGATGGGCATTGCTGGAACAGGCCCGATCAAGCATACACCTGGTAACCTTCTCTTTTATGAAAGACGAGACGACCAAAAAACTCTTTGCACTACTGAAACAGAAAGCACAGGCAGGTGTTAAGGTGCGCATCATTTATGATGAGATCGTAAACCGCACCACCTTTATCATTCCGCTGATCAAGGATCTGCATCAGTACGGCATTGAGACCTACGGGTATAATTCCCTTAAGGATAACTGGAATATCAATTTCAAAAAAGGGCATCCCTTCAAACAACTAATGTTGAATGTAAAGCTGAAACTAAAACAACACTTCCATGAAAAGTACTTTATCGTGGACAACAAGCACCTTGTGATCGGGGGCATCAACTGGGGCGATAAGTATGCCTATGGCGGCATTCAGCCCAAAGCCTGGAGAGATACCGATGTATATATTACAGGAGAAGTCGTACAGGATGTACAGGACCAGTTCCTCAGTGATTTTGAGATGCAGAAAACCTGGCAGATCCTGAAACATACCAAGATACAGTATGCAGCATTCGCTCATCAGTACCAGACCATATATAAGGACATCTCATTACGGCGTCATCAGTATCCAGAATGTTTTGACCCTATACCCTTGCTGCACCCGGAACAAAGAAGCATCCCAATCGCATACATGGCACATAAACCTTATGATGAAAACGAACTGAAACTAACCAATTACCTGCTGGAAAAGATTAAGGCTGCACAAAAAAGAATTTACTGGGGTTGCCACGGTATAAGACCGCCACGCATTTTCGCAGAATATTTTAAAGACGCTGTAGACAGAGGTGTAGAGATCAAATTAATTACTAATTCGAAGAAATCGTCCCGGACCCTGATGGTCAACGGACTCATGGGCTGGATGTACTGGGAGTGTACCAAGCATTATAAATACCTGCTCGAACACGGCATTGAAATTTATGAATGGCAGAAACCCGGTGCCTTCCATTCCAAAAACCTCATCATTGATGATGATTTTGTATCCATAGGTTCGTTCAATATTGCCAACGGATCCTCCTTTCATCATTCAGAAAGCAATATAGTGATACAGGATCAGGCGTTCTGCCAGGAAGTATATGAGCAGTTCCTGACCGACCTTAAAGATTGCAAACAAATAGACCCGAATACGTTTAACTATCCTAAAGTGAATGCCTTTGACCGCATCCTTCATGAGCGCAATAAAATGATCAGACCGGACCTGCTTACACCCTCTATCCGACAAGACCTCGCCGAAGGAAAATTCAAAGACTTTCCGCTATATGAATTTATTGATATCAGTTAATCCCCAAAATCCAAGATCATGTTTTCCTCCATACGCAACGGTTTCCTGAAATTTTTCGGTGATATAAAGGTGTTTAAGTTTCCGTTCTTCATGCTCTATGATCCGGGCAGTTATAAAGTAAAAGGCCATGAGATCAGGAAAGTGATCGATAGCCTGCAGCCCGGCGACATTATGATACGCGGTTACAGCAATTACTTAGACGGCTTTTTCATTCCCGGATTTTTCAGTCACGCAGGTTTATACCTGGGAGAGACCAATAAAAAAGATCTGCTGCTACCTGAAGTACTGGAAAGTAAATTCTACGAAGGCCGGCAGGTGGTCATTCACTCTATGGCTGAAGGGGTATTTATGGAAGATGCCATCACTTTTTGCAAATGCGATTACCTGGTTATACTCCGGCGCAGTGCCGATACAGAACCGGATGCTGACTTTGCAGCTGACTTCAAAAATGTATACCAGAAAGCATTGAAAAACCTGGGTAAAGGCTACGATTTCAAATTCGACTTTTCCAATATCGGTAACCTCTCCTGTACGGAACTGGTCTACGTCTGCAATGACGATTTCCTCTCCCGCTACGAGGTGAAACTAAAACCACGACGTGTCCTCTTTCGCAAGCGTAACCTTCTGATCCCGGACGATTTTATCACTAAAGCGTTTCAGGTTGTTTTCGCATCGCAATCTGTAGGCGCAGAAAGAATTCAAAAAATAATCAACAAAAACACTGTATGCAATGGCTAAAAAAATCACGAACCGAAGTATCACGCCCGCCAAAGGCCTGGATGGTACTGCCGGTACAGGCAAGGACCGCCCTGTAAAAGCACCTTATGCCGAAACATTATCTAAACTCGCACCCCATATCAAAATGCATATGGAAGAGTTGTTCAGCAACGAGGAGCAAATCCTCAAACAACTGAGAGATCCTAAGCAGATGAACCTGCTGATGAAAGATCCGGTTCAGTTTTTCGGCAAATCAAAAATTGAGATCAGCCCTCTGCTCAAAAAAAGAATGGCAGCCTTCAACCTTGAAGAGCAATTTGCCGCTCAGGGCTTTGTTCTGCCCAATGGACAGATCATGAATCCCAATATTAAAATAACCATTAAAGATAAATAATCATGGCAGGCACACAAACTCACGGCTTCGATATGGTTATCGAGATCAGTACGCTAACCATACAAAATTTACTGTCTGCAACCTTCGATAATGATGGCTTATTAGGCAGTCTGCTACCCGCTACCATCGGGAGCCTGGACGGATTCGGATTATCCGTTGACTTCAACCGCCCTGCCGGCATTCCGGCCAGCGCAGTTAATCCGGTTCGCCTTTTATTTAATTTAAACTTCAGCAGTGGCAACTCCGGCACACTGGAAGTTGTGGTCGGCATGGACGTAGACCGCACAGACAGCGATTTTGATAAAGTCATTCTCGACTTCATCAATAAAATATACCGCTGCACCCTTAGTGTTTCAGGAATACCGACTGCGATTACTACTGTTGCTGCAACATTTATCCAGGATAAGCTGAACAATAATAACATTCCGCTGATCCCGATCCCGGTCAACAGAACCAGTACCAGCACCACTTCTATTACGAGAGCAGATGTCAAAGTAATCGATGACAGTACGGCTACGAATAATGATGCTATCGGTATTATGCTGACCTACGGCGGCGGTGCAGCAGGCAATATTAATGATTTCACCTCGGCCTTCGCCCGCGAGGGTGCAGGAGCGGCAGTAGCCATTAATTTCGACTGGATCTGCAGGAACATCAGTCCACGCATAGAAAGTGGCATTGGCCTTCCGGCGGGCTCTTTCTCCGGTTGTACGTTCAATGGCAACTTCGAAATCCGCGATGGGGTAAGGCTTACCAATCTGTCCGTAAGGCCGGCAGATGATCATATCGTACTCTCCGGACGCGTCGCCAAAAGTGGCTTCTGTTATGAGGCCAGTGGCTCGTTCACAGCAAGAATACGGGTAGCTATTGTAGGCGGAGAGCTGCGTGTCAGCTTTGAAACCGACAACCCGGATATAGATCTTGACATCCCATGGTATTGCTGGATTGGCGCTGCTGTACTTGGTGCCCTGCTGGGCGGTATAATATTCGGTGTAACCGGAACCATTGTCGGTGCGATCATCGTACCGTTACTGCTCTGGATCGCACAATCTGTAATCGAGTCTACCATTGAAAACATTACCGGGCAGGTAACGGATTCGATCAATGGCATTGATGATATCAGTATACAGCTGGTGGGTATTGACACCATACTGGATCAGGCCTTTATTGATGACCTTACAGTCACCTACGATATGTCGCCCAGAGAGTATTGGCCGGTTAAGTCGGAGGGTGTACTGACGATACGCAGCGGTCAATATTTCGACCTGGATAACGGCATCATTAAAAATGAGCAATTCGGAGGTGCAGACCTGCGCCTGGAGGGCTGGGAACAGAGCCGGAACCTGAAGGTATTGTGCGGTAGTGCTATAGCAACTTTGGCCAATGGCAAACCGTTCTCCTCCATGAGGCACTTCGATCTGCTGATGCTCACATATGGCATAACCGGTAATCTGCCATTACCCTACTTCGCCAATTATGTGCCCATACCGTTTATTTCAGATCAGTATTTCGAAACAGGACGCATTACGGCTATTAGAACATCCGACAATGCATTGGGCCTCTTCGTAGTCGTCAATGTAACGAGGGATGAGTTTATCATCCGGTATAAAACCTATAAATCTGATATCTATACGATCGACTTCAGCGGCAACTTCAGTTGCAAACCGTTCCGTTTCTTTGATGAACACATCAAACTGGAAGAAGTCAGCTATATAGATGCCCGTAACATCAACTATAAAATGCAGGAAAGGCTAACTGCTATTGCAACACAAGCGCAGAAAAGCGTTGCTCATGTAATGCGCGCTGCTGTACCAGCGGGTACAACGGTACACAAAATGGAGCGCCTGCCGGTAATGGTAGATGACAATATCCTGAAAGCGCAGATTATGCAGGTAAATAAACCCGCAGGTAACTGGATAGGGCGTTATATTACCGTACGGGATAAAAAAACAGCCAACTTTACCGCCAGAATAAATGGCAACCTGCAGGTAACAACATATACCTGGGTGGTTGATGGGCATGCGCTTGGGCAGCAGGCCAGTGGTGTAGTTAAAGTCAAAAACGAAGATTTTGAATATACAACCAATGGCAAAACCCTGACCCTGGGCTCTAAATCAGCTGCAGAACTGGATGTTCCGATCAAATTGATGGTGACTTTTGACAATGGCATTGCAGACTCGATCATTAAATGTATACCGTACAAAAACACCTGTGTCAGAACCCAGAGAATAGTTCCTTCTATAGGTGAGTACCTGGCCAAATTCGACAAAGAGTATGGAATTGTGAGGATCTAAAAGGATATTATTCCTATATACAGCAACAGCCCGGTAAGATTACCGGGCTGTTTTTACACTAAAATAATACCAAACTTATGGCATCAACACTTGGTCAATCACATGGATTACCCCATTAGACTGATTTACATCGGCAATAGTTACTTTCGCATCGTTGCCTTTATGGTCTCTAACATACAAGTCTTTTCCTTTAGTCCAGAAAGTCAGTTCCTCTCCCTGTACTGTTTTCATGCTCGCTTTACCACCACCTTTCTTTACCGCATCCCAGATCATTTTTGCATTGAAACGACCAGGCAATACATGGTAAGTTAAAATGGTTGTAAGCTGAGCTTTATTTTCTGGTTTCACCAGCGTTTCTACTGTACCTTTAGGCAGTTTGTCAAATGCTGCATTGGTTGGTGCCAGTACGGTAAATGGTCCTGCAGATGATAAAGTTTCTACCAGTCCGGCAGCTTTTACTGCTGCAACCAGTGTTGTATGGTCTTTAGAATTAACAGCATTCTCTACAATATTTTTAGAAGGGTACATTGGTGCGCCTCCTACCATTACGGTTTTTTCTTTAGCCATTTTCTGTGCCTGTACAGCTGTACCGAATGTGCAGCTCATCGCCAGCATACCTAATGCAATAATTTTTGTGCTTGTTTTCATGTTTTTACATTTAATGAGATGAATGTTATTATTTGATTGTTTGATGTTATCTACGAGAAACAGAAAGACCCGGTTTTTATTTGCAAAAAATTATTTCTGATCCGGTTCAAATTCCAGGCTTACCGAGTTCATGCAAAACCGTTTGCCTGTAGGTGCAGGACCATCATCAAATACATGGCCCAGGTGTGCATCGCAACGGCCACAGAGTACTTCTGTACGGGTCATGTTATAAGAATAGTCATCCTTATACTGTACGCTGTTGGGGCGTAGTGTTTCAAAGAAAGAAGGCCAGCCGCAGGTAGTCGAAAATTTTGAGGTAGAGCGGAACAGTGGATTACCGCAAGCGGCACAGTAATACGTGCCTTTCACATCAAACTCGTAATACTTCCCTGTAAAGGCCATTTCAGTCTCTCCCTCCCGGGACACGGCATATAACTCCGGACTCAATACTTTTTTCCACTCTGCATTGCTCACCTTTAAGTGTGTGGTATCGGTACGGGAATAATACGGATTATGCAGCGGGGTATTCTGTGCCGTACTGTTACAGGCATACAGGCCCGTAAGGCCGGCTATCAGCGTCATACAGATTATTTTAGCGATTTGTTTTTTCATTGCTGATGTAATTTATTTGTGTTCATCTACGAAAAGATTTTGCCAATGGTTTCAAAAAAACTTTGTCAGTCTGTTAATTTTTATATTTTTGCCATACACACCGAACCAGGCGCTATTGAATCCGACCGTTAAACTCTCCGAAGAAGAACTGATCTCTTTATTGAAAAATAAAGATGAGAAGGCGTTTAATTATCTGTATGATAATTATTCGGGAGCAATCTATGGCCTTATTTTAAAAGTAGTGTTCGCTTCTGAATATGCCGAAGAGGTAATACAGGACGTGTTTCTGAAAATCTGGAAGAATATAGACCAGTACGATGCATCCAAGGGTCGCCTGTATACCTGGATGATCAACATTGCCCGGAATACGGCACTGGACTTTCTGAAGTCAAAAGGCTATCAGAATGAACAGAAAAACCAATCTCTCCACAATTTCGTACATAAGGATGATCCACCCATACTAGCCGGTCAGGTAGATGAAACGGGGATCAAACGAAGTGACCAGATCGGCATGAAAAATATTATATACAGCATGAAGAAAGAGTGGCAGGAGTTGATAGAGCTGGCATACTTCCAGGGATACACCCAGACAGAAATTGCAGAGAAGCTCAACATCCCGATTGGTACCGTGAAAACCCGAACGCGGAACGCATTAACTGAATTAAGAAAATTATTAAAAGACTACGAGTAAATTGGATATCCAGGCTTACATATCATCAGGTATTATAGAGGCATATGTCATGGGACTCGCTACAGAAGAAGAAATTCAGATTCTGCAGTGTGTACAGAAGCATAATGCTGAAGTAAGACAGGCTGTACTCGATGCGCAGTTAAGCCTTGAGGGGCTGGCTACGCAAGAGGCTGTGCCTCCGCCTGCGCACCTGAAAGCAGCAATCTGGTCCAAAATACAGGCAGAAGAAGCATCTTCTTCAAAAGAAGAAAGCATCGCTTCTGCCCCGGCAAGTTCTGGTAATACCACTGCATTTATACCTGCTACTCCGCAAGTAACAACTGGAGGAGCGAAACAGAATATCTTCCGTACTCTTGCCATGGCTGCATCGCTGCTGTTACTGGTAAGTATTGCAGGCCTTGCATACCTGGTCCGCGAGCAGAACAGTATGAAAACGCAGCTGGCAGCTGTACAGCAAAAGCAACAGTATACTGCACTTGCCTATAATCAACTGCAACGAAAATGGGACATGAGCAGCAATCCGGAAATGAAAACGGTAATGCTGAAAGGCGTGGAAAAACACCCGGGTATGAAAGCTATGGTTTATGTAGACAATAAAACTAAGCAGACGTACCTGAGTCTGGAGAACCTACCAAAAGCACCGGAAAATATGCAATACCAGTTGTGGGCCATTGTTGATGGCAAACCGGTAGATGCCGGTATGTATGACCAGCAATCTGGCGACATGGTGCAGAAAATGTATGTTATCGAGCATGCGCAGGCATTTGCCATTACTCTGGAACATGCAGGGGGCAGCCCTACTCCGACTATGGAGAATATGTATGTAATGGGCGAAATCTAACACAATATTTGATTTTATTTAAACAATACCCGGCCTTTGCGCCGGGTATTGTCGTATGAGCGCTTTGGGCAATAGCCATATGCAAAATGCAACCGGGTTGCAGGGCAGATCATGTATCTTTGTATACACAGTAAAAGCTAAGTTTATGAACGCCGGACAGAATGATGAACGTAACGTGCAGATCCTGCTGAACAAAGAGATTCAGCCTACAGCCATGCGCCTGCTGACCCTGGAATATTTGCTGGAGCAGCAGGCTGCGGTATCGCTTGCTGATATTGAAATGCACTTTCACAAAGCAGACCGCATAACCCTGTACCGCACCCTGAAAACATTTGAACAGAAGGGAGTGATCCATAGCATACAGGAACAACAGGTAACCAAATACCTGCTTTGCGATGAGTCTTGCGCAACCGGTATACATCATGATGATCACCTGCATTTTTTCTGTACCAAATGCAGAAACACTACCTGCCTGCACCAGGTAGACCTTTCTGTAATGGCACTCCCACCGGGCTTTTCTGTGGTACAATGGCGCTTCTCCGCTTCCGGCATCTGTGACCGTTGCGCCGGAACAATGCAATAATATTGCACACCCTGATGAGTACCTTTGTACAGAACAACAATAAAGAACAAGCATTATGACCCAACATAGCGAACCATCATGCAATTGCCACGATGATACTCCGGTCCTGAATACCCATGAAGGACATGACCATAGTAACAGCACACAAACCTTCCGCTTCTTTCTTCCGGCAATCTTATCATTCATCATACTGTGCCTTGGCATTGTAATGGATAACTGGTGGCCACAGGCATGGTTCTTCGGACCGGTAAGACTGCTGTGGTATATTGCAGCATATATTCCGGTGGGCATTCCGGTGCTGCGGGATGCCTTAAAAAGCATTCGTAAAGGAGATGTATTCTCAGAGTTTTTGCTGATGGCCATAGCCACCATAGGGGCATTCAGTATTGGCGAATACCCGGAGGGCGTTGCAGTGATGCTGTTTTACTCAATAGGAGAAGTATTTCAGGGCATGGCCGTACGCCGTGCTAAAGCCAATATCAAATCACTGCTGGATCAGCGACCAGATGAAGTAACTATTGTGGTGAATAATGAATACAGTACCATCAAAGCAAACCAGGCACAGATCGATCAGGTGATCCGTTTAAAGCCCGGAGAGCAGCTGGCGCTAGATGGCATACTCTTGTCCGACACGGCATCCTTTAATACTGCTGCACTGACCGGAGAGAGCAAACCAGATACCAAAACTAAAGGGGAGACTGTACTGGCCGGGATGATCAATCTCACCAGTGTATCGCTAGTGCGCATTAAAACTGACTATGCCGACAGTAAACTCAGCAAAATACTGGAACTGGTACAGAACGCAACGGCACAGAAAGCACCGACAGAGTTATTCATCCGCAAATTTGCCCGCGTATATACACCCATCGTAGTGTTGCTGGCGGCACTAATATGTTTGTTGCCCATGCTGTTTATGGAGCACTACAATTTCCAGCAGTGGCTATACCGTGCGCTGGTGTTCCTGGTGATCTCCTGTCCCTGTGCGCTGGTCATTTCTATCCCGCTTGGCTATTTCGGGGGCATCGGTGCGGCCAGTAAGCGCGGCATACTCTTCAAGGGCAGTAACTTCCTCGACCTTATGGCCAATATTGACCATGTGGTGATGGACAAAACCGGCACACTTACCGAAGGTGTCTTTGAAGTGCAGGATGTTGTATTTGCTCCCGGTACTGATACAACCCGCATATTACAACTGATCAATGCCCTGGAACAGAACAGTACACATCCGGTTGCAACGGCCATTCACCAGTATGTAGGGAACAGCTCAGCAAATATCAACCTAACCGATATTACGGAAATACCCGGAAAGGGATTAAGTGCCTTACACGATGGTAAAGCCTTACTGGTAGGCAATTTCAAACTACTCGACCATTTTAACATCCGCTACGACACAGACACCTCTGCTATTGTATATACGACTATTGCGGTAGCCTATGAGGATCAGTATATCGGCTACCTGACGATTGCCGATAAAATCAAAGAAGATGCGGCAAAGGCCATCCGGCAATTGCATCAGCTGGGTGTACAGACCACTATGCTCAGCGGAGATAAAAGTACCGTGGTGCAGTATGTAGCCCAAACACTTAATATTGAGCATGCTTACGGAGACTTACTTCCTGAAGACAAGGTAAATAAGGTGAAAGCGTTAAAGACACCACAGAAGCGTATTGCCTTTGTGGGCGACGGGGTAAATGATGCACCAGTAGTGGCTTTAAGTGATGTGGGTATTGCTATGGGTGGGCTGGGCAGTGATGCCACTATCGAAACAGCAGATGTGGTGATCCAGGACGATCAGCCATCCAAAATACCAATGGCCATACGCATCGGGAAAGCTACCAGAAAGATTGTGTGGCAGAATATAGGTCTTGCATTCGGGGTAAAAGCTGTTGTGCTGATCCTGGGTGCCGGCGGCCTGGCTACGATGTGGGAGGCGGTGTTTGCCGATGTGGGTGTGGCCCTGCTGGCCATTGTAAATGCCATACGTATACAGCATAAGCAGTTTTAGCGATCTTATATCCTCGAAGGAAAATATTAATTTTGCAAAGAACCATAGGATAGTTTTAGGGATATGAGTACAGAAAGACCAGGCTTCCGCCAGGAGCTGCGCAAAGAGATCAGGGCATTCTTCCATTTGAACAAGAGTAATCGTGTCTGGCACATTCCGGTACTGGCGGCCCTATCGGTAGGTATACCCCTGATCATTGGTTTGTGTACCGGTAATCTGAAGAACAGCCTGGTGTCCAGTATGGGTGGATTGGTGATCCTGTACTATGCTCCTTCCCTGCCCCTGGCCAATCGCATGATTACCCTGCTGACCTGCGCATTCGGCTTTATGCTCTCCTATACTATTGGTTTATTTTTCAGTTTCAATCCTTATGTTTCGGCGGTGGTATTTGGCCTCTGGGCGATGGCTGCACACTGGATTGTGTCCTTCTTTAAAACGAAACCTCCCGGAAATTTTTTCTTTATTATGATGGCCTCAATGGCCAGCTGCCAGCCTTTTGACCTTTCGCTAATACCACAGAAAATAGGCTTGCTGGGCCTGGGCTCTATGCTCGCCTGCCTGCTGGGCCTGACATATGGCCTGCTGATGCTGCGCAAACAGGCTCCGGCATCAGCACAAAATATATCCGTTACGATAAGAAACAATCAATACACTTCCCTTGTAGAATCCGGCATTATGGGCCTGTTCATGTTCGCAGCACTGCTGACGGGCCATTTACTCGCCTTTAAAAATCCGTACTGGATACCTATTTCCTGTCTGGCAGTGATGCAGGGTGTATCTCGCGTACACATCTGGCGCCGTGCAGTACATCGCGTTATCGGTACATTGGTAGGACTGGGTTTATGCTGGCTGGCACTGTCGATCAGCAAAACTCCGCTCAGTATCTGCATCAGCATTATTGTACTGCAATTTGTAGTAGAACTGTTGATCGGCCGCCATTATGCACTGGCGGTAATCTTTATTACCCCTATGACGATCTTACTGGCAGAGGCAGCCAATCCATTGGTACAGGATCCCAATCACCTGCTGAGTGCGCGCATTACTGATATACTGGTCGGTAGCCTGATCGGTGCTATTGGTGGCTGGTTTATCTATCATGAAAAAATACGCCAGGGAGCCGTACGCCAGATTCGCAAGACAAGGATATTTATCCATAGAAGACAGGTATAGTCCCCGCAAATCCACTATCCTCAAGCATTCCAGGCTATAGAAAAATCATTAACAAAACGATTACACCATTTTCGTGTTAATGATTTTTTTGTTTGTTCAAAACACATATATCTTTGTGGTACAAATCACAACACGGTGAACACACTCAAGCCCATTCTGTTTATTACGGCTTTCATACTGCACAAGTTTAACACCTCTCCTCCGAAAGTGTAAACATCCCTTTATTCAATATTTATGGAGTACTAATAGCCATTCTTGTGTCTATTTCACGCTCCTGCCCTGAAGCATATGCTTCGGGAATGACCTTTTATTTTCCATACTAAAAACAATCATAATTATGTTTTCATTTTTACTTGCGCATAAAGCGCTGAGCATTATTCTCATTTTACTTCTGATCTGTGCAGTGTTGCACAAATTTATTTTACGCGTCCTGCTGGGCATGGTCATAGTGCCCGAGAACAGGATCGGTATGGTCACTAAAAAATTCGTACTCTTCGGTGCATCCAAATCACTACCAGATGGCCGCATCATTGCCACGAAAGGCGAGGCGGGCTTCCAGGCCAAAACGCTTGCTCCCGGCCTGTATTGGGGCATGTGGATATGGCAGTACAGTATAGATATGCAACCTTTTATCGTGATACCCGAAGGTAAGATCGGGCTGGTATTGTCTAAAGATGGTGCAGAAATCCCTACAGGACGCATTCTGGCCCGTAAGATCCCCTGCGATAATTTTCAGGATGCGGAGAAGTTCCTGCAGAATGGCGGACAGCGTGGCCGTCAGACTGAATTTATCACTGCCGGTTCATACCGTATCAATACTTATCTTTTTGAAATCACGGTTACTGATCAGATTGCCATCAGCGAAAACCGTGTAGGGATCATTACTACGTTGGACGGTGATCCGCTGCCTTCGGGACAGATCGCCGGACGGCATGTAGATGGCCACAATAACTTTCAGGATATAGACACCTTCCTGGGTCAGGGTGGTAACCGTGGTCTGCAGCCGCAGGTCATTCTTGCCGGTTCTTACTACATCAACCCATGGGCAGTACAGATCGAAGAAAGGGTGATGACAGAAGTACCCATTGGCCATGTAGGTGTCGTGATCAGCTATATAGGTGAGGATGGCAAGGATGTAACCGGTGAGCATTTCAGACATGGCAATATTGTGCAGAAAGGATTCCGTGGGGTATGGCTTGAACCACTGGGTCCGGGTAAGTACCCGATCAATGTATATACGATGAAGGTAGAACTGGTACCAACAACCAACCTGGTACTGAACTGGGCCAATGCCCGCAGTGAGGCACATGCACTGGATAAAAACCTGTCTACGATTACCGTTCGTTCCAAAGACGGTTTCCCATTCAACCTGGATGTGGCACAGATCATACACGTTCCGGCCAATGAGGCTCCAAAAGTAATTGCCCGTTTCGGTAGCATGAACAACCTGGTATCTCAGGTACTGGAACCGACCATTGGTAACTATTTCCGTAACTCGGCACAGGATAGTGATGTGATCAACTTCCTTACCTCCCGTAAAGAAAGACAGGATGCGGCTAAAAACCATATCAGACAGGTGCTGGATGAATATAACGTAAATGCGGTGGATACCCTGATCGGGGATATCGTACCTCCGGAGGCGCTGATGAAAACCCTGACCGACCGTAAGATTGCGGAAGAGGAGCAAAAGACCTACCAGACACAGAGAATGGCACAGGAGCAACGCCAGGGGGTAGAAAAAGAAACAGCCATTGCCGATATGCAGAAAGAGATTGTAAAAGCACAGCAAAGTGTAGAAATCTCTCAACGTACTGCCGATGCGACCGTTAAAAAAGCGGAGGGTGATGCAACCAGTATGAAGCTGCAGGTAGACGCGGAAGCACAGGCGACCAAAATGAGGGCGCAGGCCGAAGCTGAGGCTACTAAAGCCCGTGCAGGTGCGCAGGCCGAGGCGACCAAACTGAATGCCAGTGCGGAAGCAGAACGCATTGCCAAAACCGGTAATGCCGAGGCAGAGAAAATTCTTGCGATTGGTAAATCTACCGCTGAGGCCTATGAACTGCAGGTTAAAGCGATGGGTGGCGATAACTTTACCCGTTATAAAATCACGGAAGAGATTGGTAAAAACCAGATCAAAGTGATTCCGGAAGTGCTGATCGGCGGTAACGGCGGCAATGACGGCCCTATGAGTGGTTTGCTGGGACTGAAGCTGATGGAGATGATGGACAGTGATCGCACGATCAATAAGCCTAAGGAAGATACTACAGTAAATCCATAAACAGGATACAAATCCTGTTTATACATATAAAGCGCTGCCCGAAAAGGCAGCGCTTTATTGATTTTATAGTACATTTGAGGGTACTCTAATCTTGTTTCATGCAACCTGCGGCATTACTGGATCTCCTTATTCAAAACGGCATTGCCATGCAACAGCAAGTTTATGCCCGTAATGCCTATTTATGTCATGCGGGAACAATGGCTACAGACATTTATTATATCGAAGAAGGATCGGTACAGGTTTATGTTACGGACCAGGACGAAGAGCAGATCATCCGCTTTGGATATGCAGGTAATATTATCGTAGCCCTGGACGCTTTTCTAACCGGACAGCCGACCTCTTTTTATATGCAGGCAATCAAAAAAACGAAAGTGCATATCATCCGGAAGGAAGCGTTTATGCAATGGGTCTATTCAGACATTGCCTATACACAATTATGGGCCAGGCTGATGGAGGATCTGGTGGTACAGCAGATGGAACGGGAGATAGACCTGCTTACTACGGCGCCTAAAACCCGCTATGAAAGAGTACTGGCACGCAGTCCGCAATTATTTCAGCAGATCCCGAACAAATATATTGCCTCTTACCTGCGCATGAGCCCGGAAACCCTCTCCCGGCTTAAAAAGTCTTGATCTCAATCAATAATCATACGTAACTGGTTCCTGATCTTTGCATAAAGAAACTATTTTATGAAGATACAGACACACTTACTGATTGCAAATCTGAAACAGATTCTGGAGGAGCAGCAACAACAGGCGAGCACGCTGCTGGATTTACCGGAGGCGGTGCTGAACTGGCGTGCCACAGCGGAAAGCTGGAGTGTACTGGAATGCCTGCAACACCTGAATCTCTACGGCCATTTCTACATTCCGGAGATCGGCAATGCTATAGCTAAAAGCCGGTATGCAGCAACCACAACTTTCCGTAGTGGATGGCTGGGCAATTATTTTGCCAACAGTATGCTGCCCAAGGCTAAACTGAATAAGATGAAAACATTTACGGCTATGAATCCGATCCATAGCACATTAGACAAAACGGTTATTAAGGAATATATCCGTCAGCAGGAGCAATTACTGAACCTGCTGACCAAAGCAGAAAAGGTAGACCTTGCCAAAACAAAGACCGGTATCAGCATCAGCAAACTCATCAGGTTAAGACTGGGCGATACGTTCCGCTTCTTACTCAACCATGAGATACGCCATATGCAGCAGGCGATGCGATGCCTGCAACAGCAACAGTAGGTTTACTGATCTTTTTTGTAGATATGTTTTGTCTCCACGATGCGCTTACCGGTAAGCTTGCGTATGAGGTTGCGCAGCTTACGGTCCAGTGCCAGTAATATTTTCTTCACAGGCTCTTCAGGACGGCCATAGAAGCTGGTTACATGAAAGTAGTTTCCGCCTTCCAGTGAGTGCGGAGAGAAATAATAATTGGATACACAGCAACGGCTAGCCTCAGCAGTTACCTTGCTTACCGAATGAATAGAGGTTTTGTTGGTGATCATGAGTGCCAGGCGGTTAAATGCCGAGACTATAGTTCGCTGTTGCTGTTCGGTACCATGATCCCACAATTCGAGATTACCACCGTTTTCCAGGCTCCAGTCCGGCGATACATAATACAACAGGTTCAGTACCCGGTACAGGCTGCGATCATTGTCATGTGAGTTATCCAGATGCGGATTCAGGAAATTTCCTTTGGTCATCAGGCTGATGCCTCCGGCATACAGATGCTCATCGGGACGCATATCCGGGATACCGGTTATAGCCTCTACAATACGCACTACCCGCTCATCCTGGAAGGCATATATAATCTCTTCCAGCAATGGATTATACAGGTTCATCTGTGCCGCCACCTTTTTATATTCTCTTATAGACCGATGCTCCCCCATCTGTTCCGGGGTTGGAAACGCCTTGTAAATCTGCAAGGCAATCTCTTCCGGCAGCAAATTATCAATAGTGCAGGAATGAATTTTATCTGTCGCTTTGAAATGTTGCTCCAACTGGTCCTTTTCCTGTTCTAAACGTTTCAGGATCATATCGGCAAGCTGTACTCGGGTATATGGGCTGGTCATAAGATTTATTGGCTGATCATTATCTTGGCACTCAAAAGTACGTTTATTCCTTCAAATATATTGTCCGTTCTGATGGCCGGTTTTCGAAAAAAAACAGCATTCGGTATCAAGGAAATACGGGCAACATTGCATTTACTTGTAATGCTCCAGGTTGCTTTTAGTAGAGAATTGTTCCAGGCCCTCAAAAACTTTATATTCCTGGGTACTGTCCAGATTGAAATAACGTTTGTTTAAAAACGTATTCGGCAATACATTAAAACAGGCATGAAAGGAGTCTGCAATCGGCCTGATCTGAAAGTTTTTATCTACGATTTTAAAAGTAACCAGAGGGTCATACTGCTTCACGCCTGACAAAAGCATGCTTTCTGTGGGCGTACCCCAGGTCATTACAAAATCTTTATTTGCCGTCTTTTCATCTGCTACAATCAGTGCCTTATTGATGCCCTGTTCATGCAGTTTTGTGGTAATAGCATCCAGGTTTTCGAAACGGTGATGATAAAACTGGTAGGCATCGAAAATATAAAACAATCTGATGGCTACAATTACAGCAAAGATGCCCAGCACCAGCTTCTTGTTCCGGAGCACCTCAAAAATCTGCAGGACAAAGGGTGTGGCGAGGATAATGGCCAGAGGTGCCCATTCATTTTCATAATAAAAGAGCATATTGCGGTCATAAGCATCAGGATAAACCACACAAACCAGCACGAAATAGGCAAGGCCAAACAGCAATACCAGACCCAGCTGAATAAACTTTTTGTCTTTAATCAGCAATACAAACCCTGCCAATAAAATGGGAATGATAACCCAGTAATTATGCAGGAGCAATTTGGCAAATGTGATGGCATGCCCGGATGTAAACGCATTGAAAAGGCTGTGCACACTCATATCATGAACATGTGACAGTTTCATAGAATCATACCATCCCGAATTACTGATCTGGTATCGCATGAATCCCAATCCCAGTAATACCACAGAATAAATCCAGAATTTCTTGTCCTTCCATAATGCCTTTAAAGGACTATTATCAACATTAAGGTACAACCATAAAAATGCAAATGGGAACAACATGATCATGTGGCATATCAATCCGAGAAAGGCAAAACTGCATAAGAGCACATGACTAAACCAACGATGCGGCTTCTGCTGATTGAAATACAGGGCAAAAAACAGGAACATCCACGTAATACCCTGAAAAATCTCCCCTACCGTACAGAAATAACCATCGCTGATAAACAAAATCAGGTATAGACATAATAAAATCGCAAATTGCTTTTGCTTCCATCGTAGCCCAATGAGGAGAACCGCTGCAATATAAAACAGATAAAATCCTACTGAAAAAATCATCAGTATAGATTTTAGTGACATGCCCAGATAACTTGCACCCAAAACACCTATCTGTGTAATAAAAGCACCTAATCTGAACTCTGTAAAAAAGAAGGTCTTCTTGCTCAGGATATTTAAAATAAAGAAACTGGAATCAACAAACATTGTTCTCTCCTTATATGCCACAAGCGACAACAGTGTTAACAGCAGCAAAGAGATCAAAGAAATATTGTAGGCTATACCTATATTCTTGAGTTTATCATTCATTCCACGAAAATATTAAGGAGTTGTGATAAAAGCAGGATAATTAATGGGATTTATTTCAATATCATTGTCACAGCCGGAAAATGCATATAAGAAGTATTCATGCTCATTGTATCCATCATACCACGATTACATAATGCCCCATTACACATTAAACATATTTTAAAAGTATAATACTATAACATTGATTATAAAGCACTTTATACAAGTGTCCTGTTATGGAACTATGGAATAATTGTTAAGAGTATATATAAATTTTATAATGGTCGATTATAGTCGTACCTTTGCGACCTCAAAATTTTCACAAACAAAATGATTAATGTAAATAACCTCTCCCTTCGTTATGGGAAACGTGTGCTATTCGAAGATGTAAACCTTAAGTTTACGGAAGGAAACTGCTATGGTATCATTGGTGCAAACGGAGCGGGCAAATCTACGTTCATAAAAATTTTGTCCGGAGAAATAGACCCAACAGGAGGAAAGGTAGATATCTCTAAAGGTATGCGTATGAGCGTACTGAAGCAGGATCACCATAAATATAATGAAACGCAGGTACTGGAAACCGTAATTATGGGTAATACAGAACTGTACAGTGTGATGAAGGAAAAGGATGCCATCTATGCTAAAGAAGACTTTACTGAAGAAGATGGTCTCCGTGCCGGCGAACTGGAAGGTATTTTTGCGGAAATGGACGGCTGGAATGCTGAAAGTGATGCTGCTACCCTGTTAAGCAACCTGGGTGTAAGCGAAAGCAAGCACTATGCTAATGTTCAGGACCTGGATGGTAATGAAAAAGTAAGGGTATTATTAGCACAAGCCCTGTTCGGTAACCCGGACATCCTGCTGCTCGATGAGCCTACGAATGACCTGGATCTGCAAACAATCGGCTGGCTGGAAAACTTCCTGGCTGATTATGACAAGATCGTACTGGTTGTATCGCATGACCGTCACTTCCTGGATACCGTATGTACACACGTTGCGGATATCGACTTCGGCAAGATCACTATCTTTACCGGTAACTACTCGTTCTGGTATGAATCAAGCCAGTTATTGTTAAAACAACGTACTGATCAGAATAAGAAAGCGGAAGATAAGATTGCTGAATTGAAAGAGTTCATTGCCCGTTTCTCGGCCAATGCCTCTAAATCTAAACAAGCAACCAGCCGTAAGAAAGCCCTGGACAAGATCAAACTGGAAGATATGACGGCATCTACCCGTAAATATCCAGCTATCCTGTTCAACAACCAGGTGCGTGAAGCCGGTGATCAGATCCTGGAAGTAAAAGGTCTGAGCAAAACATTGAATGGTGAAGTGCTGTTCAAAGATGTGAACTTCGATATGAAGCGTGGTCAGAAACTGTCTGTATTATCAGAAAACTCTCTGGCAACAACTGCATTCTACAAAATCCTGAGCGGAGAAGATACTGATTTCGAAGGCGAATTCAAATGGGGTGTAACCATTACTCCTGCTTACCTGCCTGGTGACAATACTCCATATTTTGAAGGTGTTGACCTGAACCTGGTAGACTGGTTACGTCAATACTCAGAAGAGAAGGACGAAACATTTATCCGTGGCTTCCTGGGACGCATGCTGTTCAGTGGTGAAGAAACACAGAAGAAATGTAATGTACTGTCCGGAGGAGAAAAAGTACGTTGTATGCTGAGCCGTATGATGATGCAGAAAGGTAACTTGTTGATGTTTGATGAGCCGACCAACCACTTGGACCTGGAGTCTATCACTGCATTGAATAATGGTATGAACGACTTCAGAGGTACGGTTATCTTCACTTCACGTGACCATGAACTGACCCAGACTGTTGCAGATCGTATCATTGAGATTTCTCCAAATGGTATGCTGGATAAAGACATGACCTTTGATGAGTACATCAGCGATGAGCGTGTTGCTGCACAAAGAGAAGAATTACACAAGGTAAATGCTTAAGCGCAGTTACGAACATAAAGAGAAGGGCTTTGCAAAATGCAAAGCCCTTCTCTATTATAATACAATATGACTGTCCGATATACACAATCCTTTTGTTCGTCCTTTTGTCTGGCAACAAAAGGACCAAAAATGCCTTTGTTTTCATCAAGGCGATTGCAAAGCACTGCCATTTTGTACCGTTGCGTGCATTGATCGTTTGAGCTTAACGTGTGATCCGTTCGTTGCTCAACGATCGCATCTCCACTCCAAAATGGCTATCGCTGTGATGAAAACAATAAGCGATCCGTACCATACAGATCGCTCAAAAAGGCATTATAAATTCTGCATTAAGAAAATCACTTTCCCTCTTCCTTATAACTCCCCTCTTCTACTTGTTGCTGAAAACGTTTGATCGTTTCTTCAAATCGTGTATTCATCTCCTCATCCGTAATCTTTCCTTCTTTGAAGTTCTCATGAAACTTAGGCAGGGAAAAGGTCTCCAGCACATATGCTGCGAACTGCGGAAAGAATGTTTTTGCGGTATTCATTACATTACCCCCACCGTATCCGCCCGGAGAAGTGCTCATCAGCAGCATGGGCTTATGCTGAAACAGCTTAACCTCTATACGGCTGCACCAGTCATATAGATTTTTAAACGCGGCACTGTAACTGCGGTTGTGCTCTGCCAGCGAACAAACAATCAGGTCTGCATCACCAATTTCTTTTAAAAAACGGTGTGCTTGCTCCGGATAACCCTGTTCCTTTTCTTTATCGACAGAAAAGAGTGGCATTTCAAAATCGTTCAGGTCCAGCAGGTTGATTTCATATGCTGACTCCGGAAAAAAGCGCAAGGCATATTCCGTAAGTTGTTTATTGATCGAGTGCCGGCTGCTGCTTCCGGCGAAAGCGGTGATTTTCTTTTTCATATCTGTGTATCTGTTTTATAAATCAAAAGAGTACGTCCTTTATTTCCGGGGTCTTATCGAAAACACTTTTTGCAAATGGGCAAAGCGGCATGATCTTCAGGTGCTCCTGGCGGGCATATTCCACCGCAGCCATGAGCATTTTATTCCCTACACCCTGACCTTTGAATCCAGGATCAACCTCTGTATGATCGATAATAAACTTGCCTGGTCCGGCATGAGTATAGGTCATCTCTCCCGCCTGGCGACCATCTTCTGCTACTGCCCTGAAACTGCCTTTGCTCTCATTGTGTATGTGTAATATATCCATAATTTTCTGTCTGTTAGATTGTTAAGTTAATGAATCCAAAGGTAAAGTCCTAATGTAAACTGAATATTGATCTATGATAAGATCGGTCAATTTATCCCGAAATGACTAAAATATAATGTACAGGTTCTTCCTTTAATCGTCTTCAGCTATTATTTTCACACCACTGTTAATTAACACTCATCCTTTATGAACAAACTACAACATTCTATGAGGGCGATGCTCTGCACCCTCCTCTGCCTGCTCTCCTTTTATGGCAGCCAGGCCCGACACAACACAGCGCTCGCTATTGCTGCTACAGTAGGCTCAGCCATCAACCTTACGGATATTGAAAAACCGGCCGTGGCGCCATTCTTTAAGAATGCCGATGCGTTTGCCGCTACCTTTGACCGTAACGGTGCACTGAACGCTGAGCAACGCCAGGCGGCTTTTGACCTGTACAACCAGCAAATGTGGAACGAGCTGGAAGCGCTCTTTAAAGCCAACAGCTGGAATGGTGGCTGGCCTCCGGCTAACGGTGGCTACAACATTGTAGACGATGTACCGCTTAAAGCCGGAATGAAATTTGACCGTTACAGCGCTGCAGTAGGTAATTATGCCGGAACGGGTACACCTACCCTTGGTGGCAGCTTTACCAGTCCGCTGATCAACGGACAGAGCTATACATTTACCCAAAGAGCGCTGAACCAGCCAGAAAATACATACGATTTCTATTATGAGATTGAAGTGCTGAAAGATCTGCCATTTAAAGGACAGACCGCAGATATCATTCCCTGGTTCGGACAAGCCGGCAATGGTAAACAAACTATGTGGAAGATACCGGTAGACCCGGCCAGTGGCTATCCAAAAACATGGAACCAGCTGGCTAAGGAGGGATATATAAAAGTAATTATAAAGCAATCTCCCAGCGGGAAATATCCTAATATTGCAGGAACCATAATTCCATAAGTTATGTACAGAATAGACCATACCATACGCCTGCTGAAAGCGGCTGCAGTGGATAAAAAGGAATTCCGCAACGAAGAAACAAGGCCATCTGCCTGGACGCAGTTTCACTGTACCCAATGCGGAGAAGCCAATCCATTGTTGATTACGCCTTACGAAAGCGGATTCCCGATTTTAAGTCTTTATGACGGCACTATGCCCAGGCTGAAGCAAGAGGAACTGCTGGAACATAAGGCCCTGCAACATACCCATCAGAGCATGCTGCATGTAGGCGCACTGACCGTACGCGACCTGCCTACCTTATATTTCGGTACCGATTGCCATAAATGCAACACGCCACATATATGTATATTCGGTTACGGCGAGCAACAGCCGGGACTCGAAATACTGGAGGTATCGGGTGTATGGCAATATGCCATAAGATAAATGAACTGCTATTATACTAAATGGGCGCGTTGATCAACGCGCCCATTTAGTATATTTTGTATTAACTGACTATCCGCATATAGTCAACTATTTTCTTCGTCCTTTTGTCCGGCAACAAAAGGACCAATAATGCCAGACTTTGTTTCCTGTAAGCGGAGACTCAGTTTGTATTATTTCAGTAAAGTCAGTTCTCCAGAGAATGATCGAACATCGTTATTGAGTAGTCTTACCTTAATCGTATAATAATATACACCCTGTTCCTGCAATACTCCTTTACTACTGCCATCCCAGCCTGCATTTACATTGGATGTACTATACAATATCTGCCCCCAGCGGTTATATACATTAAACTCCAGGAAGGTATACGCACGATCAATACTTAATTGTGGCATGAATACATCATTACGGCCATCGCCATTTGGTGTAAAAGCATTGGGCAGTATAATTTTCGGATCATAAGGTCTTACCTGTATCGGGATCGTAACAGAATCAGCACAATTATGTCTGCCTACAGCCGCAACCAGGACATTTACCATGCCTGGCACAAGGGCTTTAAAGTTGTTGCTATATGCCGTCTGATCCGCAAATAAAGCAGCGGGCTGCCATTTGGAGATCTCATAAGATTGTCCGGTGACACTGCTGGTATTGATATACACAAACTCACCTTCGTAAGGGTTGGTTACTGTTGCAACAGCATCCAGATCGAAGTTTACAATATCAATATTGATATGGCGAATGATACTGTCGCAGCCATGTACTGTACGAATAGTATCCTGTACATATACACTCCTGGTATACACAACCCCATTAAGCGTAAGGCGTTTACAGGCAAAGGTATCAATGCTGATTATGGTAGGATTTTGAGGATATACTTTAATAGTAGCAATGTTATATACACTATCACAGCCCAGGTGGGATAAAAGCGTATCGCTAACAACTGTATCAGCATAATAATACTGTCCTTTATAACGCAGGCTGCCACAGCCTTCCAGCTGCTCATTCACCGTAACCGGATTGACCGGAACGACGGTAAGGTTGAGGGTAATGATACTGTCACAACCGACCGCATTCGTCAGGGTATCTTTTGCTGTATGATTAGCAGTAGTATACTGCTGCCCGTTGAACAGGTAGCTGCTACCCTCACATATGGAAACGGAATGCGTGCCATAGGTAACTTGCTTTATAACTACCGTTTTGGTTACAGGAACTGCACATTGGCCCGGAGCCGGGGTGAAGGTATAAGTTGTCGTAGTAGCATTATTCCAGGTGGGTGACCAGCTACCGGTAATATTATTCGTAGAGCTGGTTGGCAATGGGCTTGCGATAACACCACTACACAAAGGAGCGATAGGATCAAAAAGCGGTATATTGGTTGTACCGCCATTACTTACGGTAACTACCGCAGCCGGACTGTAGCAATTATTGGCCGGATCATAATAAAAGGCATAATACGTGCCCGCTGTAGCAGCAGCCGGTGTAGCGTATGGTGTACCGGTATGAGTATCATTAGTAAACCATTGTAAGACAATACCAGCAGGGCGTGTACTGGTTATCAGGCTACTGATATTGGCCGTTGTATCCGGACATATAATTGTAAGTGTGCTACTGCTTAATGTGGGCGCTCCGCCTGATGTCGGGCAAATGGCTGACATTTTATGAATGAATGCCCCATATCCCCAGGTCATATCATTCAGATTATACACCGGAGTATCCGGATCAAAATCAATTATAGAATAATATATACCGCTTGTATAAACATTTGTACTGGTATCCAATGCAATACCACCAACTACTTCATGACCATTACCCCCAAAAGTTTTTATCCATTCCAGGATTCCGGAAGCATTCAATTTATGTACAAATATATCTGATGTTCCGCTCCCGCTCGCAGCATCATGAGCAGCCACAAGGTGTACTCCTGCACCAGGATCAAAATCGACCGTCTCTTTAAAAAGTCCGGTTGAATATATACTTCCTGCAGAATCAATATCCAGATCAGTAAGGCCATCATCTCTTTGTCCACCCATTTCTTTAGCCCAAAGAAAATTACCCAGTGCATCCAGTTTAGTAATATGAAAATCCGGCTGCAATGCCGTAAAAATACTTGTGGTTGCTGTAAGATTATAAATACCGAATCCGGGATCAAAGTCTGTAGTACCAGAAAAATGGCCACCCACTACTACATTGCCCTGGGCATCTCCTTTAACAGATGATCCCACTGTGGTATGATAGGTCCCAGTCTGTCCGCCCATGCTCCTGGCCCATATAAAATTACCAGCAGTATCCCATTTCGCGACGTACATATTTGTGCATGTATAGGCTGCAGCCAGATTATATACTCCTGGTCCCGGATCAAAATCTTTGATTCCGGAAAAATATCCTGTCATATATATATATGCCCATTCTGATCCAGTGAAAAATATTGATATTTAGTAACACTCCCTACCATATTTCTCCCCCAAACATAATTGCCTGCAGCATCCAGTTTGCACATCAGCAAGGCATTACCTCCATTGGAGGTAACTAAATCAATTCCAGGACCTGGATCAAGATCAATCGAACCACTCCCCGAGCCAAGTCCAATGTACAATGATCCACTTTCCGCAGCCTCAATGCATACTGGATAACCATATGTAAATGATTTCACCCATACAAAATTACCATTACTATCCAACTTCACAACAAATACAAACCCGGCAACCAAAGGATCCAGATTATACACTCCAGGTCCCGGATCAAAATCAGTCACAGCACTAAAATAACCGGATACAAATACATTACCACTACCATCTGCAGTAACAGAAAAACCATCGCTTACACTACCTGTACTTGCAAAGGAGCGAGCCCATTGCAACTGCCCACTAGCATTAAACTTAGTTACATAAGCTGCATCAAAACCATTGCCATCAAGCAGGTATACACCTGGCCCCGGGTCCGCATCCATAGGCCCGAAATAGGTGCCAGTTGTATACACGTTGCCCTGTTTATCAGTATTGATATCATATGGGATTGCATGAGGAGCAAACATTCCTTTAACCCACTCCAACCGTACATCCTGCGCATGAGTATTTAATACAGCAAGTAAAAAACTAAAAAATAAGAATATTGATTTCATTAAATAGTGATTTAATTATCGCTACAGGCAATAATTTCAGGCGGCAAAAGTAAGAAAATAAGAAAGGATATAATTAAATTAATTACAGGCATTAAAGCACTATATATTTATAGCCGGGAAATCCAAAACAGCCTTGAGAAAAAGATGCATCTCCGCTGCAGTTGATATAATAATAAGTCCTACCCTTCGAGGCTCGAAGGGTAGGGAAAATTATATGAATACCTTATCCTTAAAAAATCCGCTTCCGTTTGAACCAGATAAAGATCACCACACAAATAACAGCCATAAGACCGAGTACAGCAAAGTAACCATAGCGGGTCTTGAGCTCGGGCATAAAGTCAAAGTTCATACCGTATATGCCCGCGATAAAGGTAAGCGGGAGAAAGAAGGCCGAGAATACGGTAAGCAGTTTCATCACCCCATTTGTCTTCTGGGCATCAAGGTTCAGGTAAGAGTTGAGCAGATTATTGGCATTCTCCCATTCCTCTTCAAAATTCAGTACGAGATTGAGTACGGTATCGCGAACATCCTGCATAGGCACTTTCACCGGCTTGGGCATCTCGACCTGGTGCATCACATTCTGTGTAATGAGCAGCAGTTTCTTGATAATGCGGGTATGTGCTTTCTGAAAATATAATTCTTCGAGTGATACTTTGGCCCGCGTACGCAGGAAGATCGTGCGCTCCAGGTGTTCATTACGTTCCGATAGCACCAGGCTGGGTTTATCGTAGGTCCGCAGTATTTTATGAATGAGGTATATTATCAATAACTCAGACTGGGCAAATTGCTGGGGCTTGACATTGGTCAGGAAGTCAAAATCGGCACGGTGAATGGTGATCACCATTTGCGGATTGTAAAAGAAAGCAACCTTATTAGTGATATCTGTAATCGAATTGCTCTTGTAATGAAAGGCATGGGTATAGGCACGCAGGATAAGGAAGTTATAGTCATCTCCCTTTTCATACTTCGGAAGGTGACCGGCTTCCAGGCTATCTTTGACCTGATAATAATCCAGTCCGTACATTTTGGCAATACCATCCAGGTCCTCTTTCTGAGGGTCTTTAATATCGATCCACTTAAAGTTTCCGTATACCTTTTCGGTATACGCACAGGAGAATGGTACGGCCATCACAATATCTTTTTACAGGTCAGGTATAGTATAAAACAGTAATTACTGTAATAGCTTTAATTTGATCATACGTTTTACGGAAGCCTCAAACTGCTTGCCCAATGCAGAGCCTTTGGTAATCTCTGCTGCAATGAGCCTGTTTAGTTTGGCCGGATCTGCCGGCATCAAAACCAGGTCCACACCTGCTTTCGCCGCTTCCCAGTCTGCATCCGGAAAGTTTTTGGAGGCCTGCATATTCATGGCATCGGTAGTGATAATGCCTTTAAAGCCCATTTTCTCCCGCAGCAATTCGGTTACAATTTTACGTGAAGTAGTAGCGGGGCGATCATTTTCGGTATTAAAACCTTCGGGATTATTACGTACAGAAATATGTCCTACCATAACAAATACCGGTTTAGACTGGTTCATTACTTTTTCAAAAGTAGCCAGCTCGGTCATCTTACCATTGATAAATACCGATTGCTTATGGGTATCTCCGGTAACGGCGCCATGCCCGGGAAAATGCTTAATAGTAGCGGCTTTCCCGTCTTTCTGCGTCTCATCGATAAAAACGCCTGCCTGTTTCATGATTATGGCCGGGTCGTTACCAAAAGAGCGCTTGTTGATGACTGCAGCATTCTTAGCAATATCTACAATCGGCGCAAAGTTAATGCTGATCCCGATTTCATCCATCAGGTGATTGATAGTATCTACTGAAGCGCGTACGGCATCTTCTGTTTTCAGATTGGCCGTGGCATCCATCTTAGGTTGTCCGGGAAATTTATTGTGCAATAAAGTAGGCTCACAGTCGCAGGCAAACAGGGGTACCAGCCCTTCTATTTTATAACCAACCAGCTCATCGTGCTGCTTAATAAATTGGTCACGGGTACCCTTCAGAAACAAAACGTTAGCTGCATTCTGTGCCTGAACACTGGTCTTTACGGTAGTTGCATACGGATAACCCAGCATTTCGCTTGAGGCTACCATAATCATCTGTGCCGCACGTTGCTGCGGCGTCATGGCTGCATACAGTTCCTCTATCCGCTTGTCTATGGCCGCATTAGCAGCATAGTAGCGGTTACCGATATCTTCAGGTGTTTGTTTTTTTATGATCATCGGCTCGGTGCCGATATGCTTATGTTTAGCAGTCGACTGTCCGTTACAGGCCAGGGCCAGAGAAGACAGTGCTGTGAGGAGCAGTGCAGATTTTACCATAATTATATTTGCTATGCAGTTTCGTGATTCTTTTTTATACCGGCCTGTATCACCAGGGCGATCAGGATTACCAGCAGGGATCCTATTACATTAAACCACAAAAAGCCTACAACGTTTAATTTATAAATAATAAAGATAAGGACTTCCGAAATAACCGCCGCCATGAATACGGCTCTTCCTGATACAGATTTGAGGAAGAAGGCCACCAGGAATATACCCAGGATCACGCCATAGAACAGGCTGCCCAGTTCATTTACCGCCTCAATCAAAGAACCCATACGGGTTGCAAACATGGCTACCAGGATACTGAATATACCCCAGAGTAAGGTGTATAGCCTTGCCCAGCGCAGCTCCTGCTTGTCGGTCATTTGCTTATGAGATAATAATAGATGAACATCTAACAGCGTACTGGAGGACAGTGCATGCAGGGCAGCTGATATGGAGCCCCAACTAGCCAGGAATACTACGGCGAACAACAGTCCAATCATCCCTACCGGGAGATAGTTGCGTACAAAGTGGAGGAAGATATAATTGGTATCATTAGCCTCAGCCGCAACCTGGTTTTTGTCCACCATATCCCGGAAACGGGCACGGCTTTGTTCAATCTCTTTCTGCGTTTGTTGCAATAAATTCAGGTTATGACTTATGGCATTAGGATTAGGGGTATTGCGCAGCGCCACTGCTGTAGTGGCCCTCAGAGCTTGCTGCTCAGTAAGCATATTATACTGTATCGCCAGATCGGCATAGTCTGCCGGTGCCGCTTTCTGGGTAAGGGTTACAGCCTTCTCATTAAATGAGATGGGTGCTTTCTGTATCGAATAAAATGCAAACAATAAAGCGCCCAATAACAAGATGAGGAATTGCATCGGGATCTTTACCATCCCGTTCATCAGCAATCCCAATCTGCTGTCCCGCATATCCTTAGCTGATATATAACGCCCTACCTGGCTCTGATCAGTTCCGAAATAGGATAAGGCCAGGAAGAAGCCTCCGATAATTCCGCTCCAGATATTGTATTTGTCTTTTATAGAGAAATCGGTCGTGATGACATTAAGTTTACCAGCCTTGCCTGCAAGGTATAAGGCATCACCAAAACCAACGCCTTTGGGCATCGCCTGCACCAGCAGGTAGCCTGCAAAGGCCATTGAACTGATGATGATAATGAATTGTATTTTCTGTGTCTGTGCAATAGCCTTGGCCCCGCCGGTATAGGTATAGATGATCAGCAATCCGCCTACCAGTACATTGGTCAGGTAGATATTCATATCTAATATAGAGGATAGGATAATTGAGGGTGCGTATACACTGATGCCGGTTGATACGCCCCGGGAAAACAGGAATAACATGCCTGTAAGCAAACGTGTATTGCGGCCGAAACGTTGCTCCAGATACTCGTAAGCGGTATTCACATTCAGCCTTCGGAATATGGGAACAAAAACGGCCGAGATCACGATCATTGCCAGCGGCAGGCCGAAGTAATACTGCACAAAACGCATACCATCGGTATAAGCCTGTCCAGGACCGGAGAGAAAGGTAATAGCACTGGCTTGTGTGGCCATAATACCCAGCAGTACAGTGTACCAGGGCATCTGCCTGCCGGCCATAATGTAAGATTCGCGGCCTGCCCCTCTACTCTGGTACAGTCCATATATAATAATGGCCATAAGGCTGCCGATCATAATGATCCAGTCTATATAACTCATTTGTACATTCGGGTAAAAAAGGTGAACAATAAGATCAGTATGGCCAGCCACAGAATAAGGGCCAGGTACCAGCTGCGCCAGTAACGACGCTCTTTCATCTGTCCGGGATCTATTGTTTTCATGTATCGGATATCGTTCCTGCAAACCTAATCCTTTTATGCTAGGCTGCAAAAGGCTTCATGCAAAATTATTGTTGGTTTACCCTGAATTAATTACTTTTGTGCGATCAATTTCGAAAAAGTACATTATTTAATATACCAAAAACAATTTTATTACTATGGCATACGATGTAATCGTAGTAGGTAGCGGTCCTGGGGGTTATGTAGCCGCCATTCGTGCTGCACAATTAGGTTTTAAAACAGCAATCGTTGAACGTGAGAGCCTGGGTGGTATCTGCTTAAACTGGGGTTGTATCCCTACTAAAGCGTTACTGAAATCAGCACAGGTGTTTGAATACATCAGCCACGCACAAGACTACGGTGTGTCTGTAGAAGGTGCTAAGCATGACTTCGAAGCCATCATTAAACGTAGCCGTGGTGTTGCGGATAAGATGAGCAAGGGTATTCAGTTCCTGATGAAAAAGAATAAAATTGAGGTTATCAATGGTTTTGGTAAACTGAATGCAAATAAAGAACTGGAAGTTACTGCTGCTGATGGTAGCGTAACCAAACATACCGCAAAGCATATCGTACTGGCTACAGGTGCACGCAGCCGCGAGTTACCTGCTCTGCCTATCGATGGTAAAAAAATCATTGGTTACAGAGAGGCCTTAACACTGCCTGCACAACCTAAATCTATGATCGTTGTGGGTTCTGGTGCCATCGGAGTAGAGTTTGCTTACTTCTATAGTGCTTTAGGTACTAAAGTAACAATCGTTGAATTCATGGACAGAATCGTGCCTGTTGAAGATGCGGATATCTCTAAAGAACTGGAGAAATCTTTCAAGAAAAAAGGTATCGAAGTGATGACTTCATCTTCTGTAGAGAAAGCTGATATCAGCGGCGAAGGCGTAAAAGCTACTGTGAAAACAGCTACCGGAGAGATCACCCTGGAAGCAGAGATTTTATTATCTGCTGCAGGTGTAAGCACTAACATCGAGAACATCGGTCTGGAAAGCCTGAACATTGCTACTGATAAAGGTCGCGTAACTGTTGACCCTTACTACAAAACAAACGTAGACGGTATCTATGCTATCGGTGATATCGTTCCCGGTCAGGCTCTGGCACACGTAGCGATGAAAGAAGCAGTGATCTGTATCGAAGCTATTGCCCAGAAAGAAGGTAAATATAACCACATTCCAGCTGTACTGGATTACGGTAATGTACCAGGTTGTACTTATTGCAGCCCTGAGATCGCTTCTGTAGGTATGACGGAGAAAGCAGCTAAAGAAGCTGGTTACGAAGTTAAAGTAGGTAAATTCCCATTCTCTGCTTCTGGTAAAGCTAGCGCTGCCGGTGCAACTGAAGGTTTCGTAAAAGTAGTTATTGATGCTAAATACGGCGAGTGGTTAGGTTGCCATATGATCGGTGCTAATGTAACTGAGATCATTGCAGAAACTGTAACTGCACGTAAACTGGAGACTACTTACCATGAGCAATTAGACACTATCTTCCCTCACCCTACGATGAGCGAAGCAGTGAAAGATGCTATCGAAGTAGCTTTAGGCGAAGCAATTCACCTGTAGTAAAAATTTTACACAAATATTATAAAAGGGGCGATGTTATTTACATCGCCCCTTTTTACTGCGATATATATCCACAAAGGCTATTACGTAAATATAGTGTTTATATTACATATAATATATAAGTTAAAGATATATAATTATTTCACAAAATAATACTATTTTTGAAGTATGAAACATTAGTTCTACACAACTTAAAGTAATGAATGTATGAAGGCACATTTACAAACAAATCTCAAAAAACTAACCAGTAAAACCCCCAGGCGATTACGCCAGTTGGTTTTAGCCGGTGCACTTGCATTGCTTGGCAGAGAACAAGCTGTTGCACAGGTTTCTACCTATAGCTTTACGCAAAGCTCCGGAACCTTTACCCCGATCACGGGCGGTACAATGATTATTGATGGAACGTCTACAACTTCTCTTGATAGCTGGACCTCTTCTTCCATCACCATACCGGCAGTTACGGTAAATCAGGTACAGTACACAACTGCCTGGATCACTTCCAATGGCCTGTTAAAACTTGGTGGCACCTCGCCAAGCACGACCCTTTACACCGGCAACAGCACAGCTCCAGCCGGAGGTGGTGTACATTTATGCGTATTTAATGCAGATCTGAATAAGGCTACCTCTACAACGGCCTCGGAGATCCGCTGGGAAACAGTAGGTAACGAAGTGGTATTTCAATGGAAAGGCTGGTGTCGATACGGTATTACCGAAAATTTCGACATGCAGGTTCGCATCAATACCATTACCGGTGAGATCAAATATGTATACAACCTGAACTCTGGTCCGGGTACAAGTACCAGCTACCAACCACAAGTTGGTATGGCCACTTCAACTACGGATTTCAATAACCGTTCGGTTACTACCACTGCAGGCCAAAACTGGAATAACTCTATTGCAGGAACCGCCAACTCTGCAACTTGTAGATTTACGGGCAGTACAACAGATCCGAGGAATTTTGTTAGCGGTCAGACCTACCTATGGACACCTCCAACTTGTCCGGCACCTCCTAGCATTGCAAATAGTGCGGTGACTTCAGGCGGAGCAACTATTACATGGACAGCAGCGACACCGCTTCCTAGTAATGGTTATGAATACTATATAAGCACTTCCAGTACTGCTCCTACAGCATCAACAACCGCTACAGGAACAGCTTCTGGCACATCTAAAATCCTCTCGGGGTTACCTGCTGCAACACAGCAATATGTGTGGATACGTTCAGTGTGCAGTGGTTCAGACAAAAGTGTATGGACAGGACCCACAAATTTCACTACTTTGTGTGCTACACCTGTACCAGGTGCTACTATTGCTACACCGAATGCAAATCTTTGCTCTGGTAGCACAGTTGCATTTTCGCTGACTACAGTCCCTACAGGCAATGGTTTATCTTACTTGTGGCAGTCATCTAATGACGGAACCACTTATACGAGTATTACCAGTGCTACTTCCAGCACCTATACTGCTGCTGTGACCGATAGATTTTATCGTTGCAGAGTAGTTTGTAGTGCAGGGCCAGATACAGTTTATTCTACTCCGGTACAATTAAACTATACAAACAATATTATGACAGCTACCGGGGCGCAACGTTGTGGTGCCGGTACTGTAAGCCTTACTGCTACGGCTAATACCGGCGCAACGATTAACTGGTTTACAGCAGCTACCGGAGGTACATCAATCGGTACTGGTTCTCCGTTTACAACTCCTTCTATTTCTGCTACGACTACATATTATGCAGAAGCAAGTACTATTACAGCAGCTGCAATGCCGGTAGGTGCAGGTGCATTGACCAGCGGCAGCGCTCCTTACAGTCCATTTAACGGTGGTTACGGTGGCATGAAAAGCCAATACCTGTTTACTGCTGCGGAATTACAAAGTGCAGGATTTGTAGCTGGTAATATTACCAGCCTGGCATTTGATATCACTACTGCAGGTTCTGCATTGACTGGCTTCACCATTCAAATGGCCACAACTACACTGACTACATTCGGAACAACAGATATACAGGCTACGCCTACTACGGTTTATCCTTCTGCAACGTTTACTCCGGTTGTAGGTATCAATACATTTACATTTGCTACTCCATTCAACTGGGATGGCACATCCAATATCATTGTCTCCACCAGCTGGAGTAATGGAAATACCAGCAATACAAGTTCTGTTGTAAAATATGATGCAACAACAAACTTTTCTTCTCAGTCATATAGAAAAGATAGTGAGACTGCTCCTAATATGCTGGCCTTCACTGGCCCTACCGGTGCAGGTACGTATACATATGACCGCTCTCAAAACAGACCAAAGATTATTTTCAATGCCCAGTATACTTGTCGCAGTTCCCGTTTAGCTGTAAATGCAACCGTAAATACTGCACCGGTATTTGATGTAACCAACAACAAAACGGTTTGTAATAATGCGACTACTACATTAACAGTTAATTCAACTCAGGCAAGCTATAACAACGTAACCTGGAGTCCGGTAACCAATCTGTTTACCGATGCTGCAGCTACTGTTCCTTATACTGCCGGTACACATGCATATACAGTATATCAGAAATCAGCAACTGCTGGTCTGGTAACTTATATTGCTACTGCCAATAACACTACTACATTATGTGGTGCGGTAGATACCGTAAAAATTCAGACCATTCCGGCTAATGCAGCTGCAATTGCGGCTACCGGTATATTATGTAACACAGGTACAAGTGTAATTAACCTAAGCCCTGCTATTGCACAAACCGGTGTGGTATACCAATGGCAGAACTCTGCAGACAATACCACATTTGCTAACATTACAACTAATGGTACTGGCACCAGCTACACCACTCCGACCCTTACGGCTACACAATACTACCGTGCCATCGTTAAAAACAGTGACAGTGCGGTATGTTTTACCTCTGTTTCTGATACGGTACTGGTAAGTAACCCAACCATTACCGGCACAACTCCGGCTACCCGTTGTGGTACAGGTGTTGTTACGCTGGCAGCGACAGCTAATGCCGGATCTACGGTAAGATGGTATGCTGCAGCAACTGGTGGCACTTCGCTGGGAACGGGCAACAGTTTTATTACTCCGCAAATCAGTGCGACTACTAACTTCTTCGCGGAACCAGGTACCTCAGTGCCTTCTTCCATCAGAGTTGGTGCAGGAACTTCCAGCAATAGTACAACGTCATACCCTAACCCATTGAGTGCATACTATGGTGGTACTAAACATCAGATGTTATTCCTGGCCAGCGAATTGCAGGCACAAGGCCTGCTAGCAGGTAACATTACCTCTATAGCATTTGACGTTACTGCGTTTGCTGCTGCAGGTATCTGTAATGACTTTACCATCAAACTGGGTACTACAACCAATACCGCTATGACAGGTTTCGTTACTGGTACGTCAACTGTCTATAACGCCTCTTATACTCCAAGTGCTACTGGCGTAGTAACCTTCAACTTTACTACACCATACAACTGGGATGGCACCAGTAACCTGATCGTGGAAACAATTCACAATGCAGGTAACGGTGGCAATGGTTCTGGTACAACAGTAGCTTATACTGCAACAACATTCAACAGTGTTTACGCAAGAGCTATTGATAACATTACTCCTGCTACTGCTGCTGCATTTGATGCCTCAACATCAACCAGTGGAGTAACAACCACTTCTCCAAACAGACCTAATATTGTGTTTGGCGGAATAGGAAAATGTGCGGGCACCAGACAACAGGTTACTGCTACGGTAACTCCAGCTCCGGCATTTGATGTAACTAATGATAAAACAGTTTGTAATAATGCGATCACCACTTTAACGGTAAGTTCTCCGGCGGCTAACTTTAACAATGTAACCTGGACACCGGTTGCAAACTTATATACCAATGCTGCGGCAACTACTCCTTATACTGCGGGTACCAATGCCAGCACTGTATATTACAAGAATGCTACAAGTGGTACTGCAATGGTTACTGCTAATGCGCTGAACACAACATCTCAATGTGCAAACCTTGATACCGTTAAAATTCAAACTTTACCGTCAACAGCAAATTCAGTAGCAGCAGTAAAAGACTTCTGTCAATCCGGTAGTACTACATTAAGTATTACTCCTGCGATTACACAGACTAACTTCAGCTACCAATGGCAAAATTCTGCTAATAATGTTGCCTTCACTGATATCACTACCGGTGGTACCAGTGCGACATACACAACGCCGACCTTAAATGCTACACAATACTATAGAGCAGTGATCAAAAACAGCGACGGTGCGTCTTGTTTTAATACTGCATCTGATACAGTACGTGTATACAATCCTACTATATTGACCAACACTCCTGCTGAACGTTGTGGGCCCGGTGTATTAACCCTGTCTGCTACTACTGCCGCAGGCAATACATTGAAATGGTTTACCGCTTTAACTGGTGGTACTCCGGTAGGCACGGGTAACAACTTCACAACTCCAAGCCTGAGTGCCACTACAAACTATTATGTTTCGGCCGAGTCTTATTATGCTAAGAGCATCAGAATAGGTGCGGGTACCAGCAGCAATAGTACAACGTCATACCCTAACCCATTGAGTGGTTTCTATGGTGGTACTAAACACCAGATGCTATTCCTTGCAAGTGAACTGCAGGCGGCAGGACTGGTAGCAGGTAACATTAAAGCAATCTCTTTCGATGTTACAGCGATCAACGCGACAGCTACCTGTAATGACTTTACGATCAGAATGGGTACCACAAACAATACCGCAATGAGCGGATTTGTATCTGGTACTACTCCTGTATATAATGCCTCATACACCCCAACTGCAACCGGAGTGGTAACCTTTACCTTCACGACTCCGTTTAACTGGGATGGAACCAGCAATGTGATCCTTGAAACCGTACATAACTCAGGAAACGGTGGTAATGGTTCCGGTACAACAGTGGCCTATACTGCTACTACATTCAACAGTGTATATGCACGTTCTATAGACAACATAACACCGGCTACAGCTGCTGCCTTCGATGCGACAACTTCGACTTCTGGTGTAACAACTACATCAATGAATAGACCAAATGTTGTATTCCTGGGCCAAACTGCATGTATCAGCCCGAGAACAACAGTGGCGGCTACCATCAAAGCGAAACCAACTGCAGGCTTAACCCCTACCGGAACAATTAATATCTGTGCGGGACAAAGTCAGACACTGACTGCTACAGGTGGTGGTGCTTACAGCTGGTTGAACAACACTAGCCTTATATCTAGCCAGACTGCCAGTACACTGACAGTGAATCAAACAGGTAACTATAAAGCGATAGTAACCAATACCACTTCTGGTTGTAGCGATACATCTGTTGCGGCTAACGTGACTGTAAATGCTAAACCAGTTGTAAACCTGGGTAATGATACTGCGGTATGTGCTAACGTACCACTGACCTTAAATGCTGGTAACCCTGGCGCTGCTTACCTATGGAATGACAACAGTACCAACAGTACTTTAGTTGCAGCTGCTGCTGGTCAGTACCGTGTTAAAGTAACCAATAGCTTCAACTGTTCTACTTCTGACACCATCAATATCGCACACAAAGTTGTACCTGTAGTGAACCTGGGTAATGATACTATGATCTGTCACGTACAACCATTGACTCTGAATGCTGCTAACCCTGGTGCCGCTTACCTGTGGAATACAGGTGCAACCAGCCAGACAATCAGTGTAAACCAGGCAGGTACGTACTCTGTGAGTGTAACCAATGCCAGCAACTGTACCGGTACTGATGCTATCGCCATTACGATTATGCCACAACCGGTAAATGATGGTTTCAACTTTGTACCATTGTTTAACGAGGCTATGGGTAAAGTACGCTTTGAACCAATCAACCCGGCACAGAATTATACTTATGCGTGGAACTTCGGTGATGGTGTAACCAGTACCCTGGACAGCCCGGTACATACTTTCGCTGCGGCAGGAGACTACCTGGTGACTATGGATGTATCTAACGGCTGTACCGATACTTCAGTAACACTGTTGATCAGAGTTGACTTTACAGTAGGTACTGCAACCGTGGTGAAAAATAATATCGACATGAGACTGTACCCTAACCCGGCGCAGGATCAACTGAAACTGGAACTGGTTGGCGACAACATCTACTTCCGCAACATTAGTGTACACAATGTAGTGGGTCAGAAAGTGATTGATCTGAAAACGCAGAAAACAGTTACAGAAAAAATAAACCTCAGTCAGCTGCCAGCGGGTATGTATATCCTGAAAGCGGAAACTGATAAAGGTATGGTAATGCGCAAATTTGAAGTGATCAAATAAGACGCTGTTATCTCCTCTGAATGCACGATGCCCTCCATATGGAGGGCATCGTTTTTGTGATATCATTCATCAAAAAAAGGTAATGGCAGGAAGAATGCTTCCTGCCATTACCTTTTTTATATAAAGCTGTCGAACTACTTCTGTTCAGAATAGACATTGGCCAGCGTTTCTTCGACCCACTTCATGGCCAGTTTCAGCTGTTCTTCCTGGGTCATATCACTGTTATCCAGTACACGGGCATCTTCTGCCTGGCGCAAAGGACTCTCTTCACGGTTGCTGTCTATATAATCACGCATCTGCAGGTTATGCATCACATCTTCCAGATTGATGTGCTGTCCCTGTCCCTCCATTTCCATAAAGCGTCTCTTGACCCTTACGGCAATATCGGCAGTCATAAAGATTTTCAACTCTGCATGAGGGAATACTACGGTACCGATATCACGGCCATCCATTACGATTCCTTTCTTCTTACCCATCTGCTGCTGCTGCTTTACGGCAAATACCCGCACCGCTTTTATGGCAGCCACTTCGCTTACTTTCTGAGCAATGGTCATCTCACGGATATATTGTTCTACATTTTCATCATTCAGCACAATATCAGACTTCTCTGTAAGTGGATTGAACTCAAAATGCAGGTGAATATTTTCCAGAGCAGCGGCCACACTGGTCTCATTATCGAGATGCACATTATTCCGGATAAAATATAGCGTAATTGCCCTGTACATGGCCCCTGTATCAATGAAATTATAATTCAATTTCTTTGCCAAAGCCTTTGCCATAGTACTTTTCCCGCAGGAAGAAAAGCCATCGATCGCTATAATAATTTTCTTACTCATTTCTTTTAGGAATACTTTACAAAGATAGCAAGTAATAATGTATTACTTTTGAAAACCTAAAAAAATGCTGCTGTATGCGATTAAGCCTGGGCTTCAGCCCCTGTCCCAACGATACGTTTATATTTGATGATATGGTCAATAAAGACCATCCCGGATCTGATCTGCAATTCGATTTTGAGATGGAGGATGTCGAGACCCTGAATCAATGGGCGCTGGAAGGCAAATTAGATATTACCAAGATCAGTTACAGTGCATTCCTGCACCTGACCGATACATACCAGCTGCTGGATAGTGGTTCTGCACTGGGCAGAGGTGTTGGCCCCTTACTGATTACTACTAAAGAAAAATACGCATCTATTACCGATGTGCAGGCATTTATGCAGCAGGCAAAAATTGCCATTCCCGGTAAGTACACTACCGCCAATCTCTTACTGAGCCTGGCATTTCCTGAAGCAAAGAACAAAACAGAAGTACTGTTCAGCAATATCGAAGCAGAGGTGCTGAACGGCACTTATGATGCAGGCCTCATTATTCATGAAAGTCGCTTTACCTATGCCGACCGCGGACTGGAGAAGCTGATGGATTGCGGTGAATGGTGGGAACAGACTACTGGTGCTGCCATCCCTCTGGGCGGGATCATCATTAAAAAAGATCTGCCGGAAACTGTTAAGCAAGAAGTACAGCAAATGATCTCGGACAGCGTGGCCAAAAGCTGGGAACGCTATCCCGAACTATCCGCGTTTGTACAGGACAATGCACAGGAGATGGAAGAAGAGGTGATGCGCAAACATATCAATCTGTACGTAAACCAGTACACCACCTCTTTAGACACCGAGGGTGCTGCTGCAATAGAAACATTATTCAAAAGAGCATTTGAAGCAGGTATCATTCCCAGCCTGCCGCAACAATACATGATTTAAAACAATAAGCATCCGCTATGAGCGGATGCTTATTGTTTAGGCATATCTGACCAGAAATTACTTTGCGTTCTTCGTCACGATCTTAATCACTCCATTACGGGCTTTGTCTCCGTATTGCTCCACAGATGCCGCATCTTTCAATACCTGAACAGATACGATTGTTCCAGGATCAATGTCAGACAATGCTGCATTTTCTTTGATGACATCATCAATAATGATCAGCGCTTTTACTGCCGTTTGCTGGTCATTGGTTACAGTAACCTGTACTTCTTTTCCGGATGTTCCCGGCATTATGGTGATCTGCTGTGCAGTTACCTTTACCTCACCCTGCTCCATAGCTACATCCGACGCTTTGATCGCAATGTTTACCGTTTCCGGCTGTGCATGCTTCTGTGCGGCGGCAGTTTCTAAAAGCATATGCTTGGTCACCTGCACTTTACCATCTTTATCCGCTTTTACCGTAACCGTATTTTCCGGTTTTATAATTTTACCGGAATGATCGGCTTGCTGTTCCGGAACAGCGGCTTGCTGCGTTTGTTTAATCACAATTTTCTGCTGTTGGGCAAAGCCTGCAGAACTGATCAGGGCTGTAGCCCCAAGCAAGGGCAAAGCCAGCAGATAAGAAAGTTTAAAACCGGATTGGGTTTGATTTTTGTTCATCATATTGAGTCTGTTTTTCAGATTAGTAAAAAGAAAGGCATTGGTTAAATGTATATACCGGTTATGGGTAGCGGTATGTAACAAGCTATACTGGTATTGTGTTCTGTCCATTACGGTTGTAATCATTACCTCGTCTGTAAGGTACTCCAGGTTTTGTGTTACCGCTTGTCTCAATAATGGCATCCAGGGGTTATACCAGAAAATGATCTGCACCAGCTCTGTCAGCAGCATATCGATGGAGTGCCCGCCGCGGATATGTACCTGCTCATGCAGCAATACCGCGTCCAGCTGTTCTGTATTTAAAGTAGACGGATTGAGATAGATATTGCCCATAAATGCGAATGGGGCAACAGGTAACGATACCTCTCGAAACACAATACCACTGTGGCTGGTGGCCGTACTCAAAGCATGTATCCGGTAGATACCATATAGCCGGATCAGTAAGCGAACGCAGCCCAAGGCCATACCTGCAAAAAGAAGTACAGACAAGCCTGTAACAATCAAATTCGGGCTACTAAAGGGTTGTGTAGCAAATGCATCTGGTATAAAAGGTTTGCTATCCTGGGCTGTTACATATAGCACAATTGCCGGTCTTTCAAAAAAAGGCAGACGCAAAAATGGTATACTCACAGATAAGCATAGGCCGATAAACAAGAGCCATCGGTTAAACCGGTAAAAAGTATAGCGGCCATATACGGTATGGTAAAGGATGATCAGTAATACAAGACATGTATTGGCCACCATAAGAGATATGAATAAAGACGGGCTCATATTATTTCGTTTTACCCTGTTCGATCAATGCAATAATCTCTTTCAGTTCCTCGGCAGATAGTTTGTTGTCCTCTACAAAAAAGTTCACCAGTGCTTTGTAAGAGTTCTGAAAATAATCCTGGACAATATTGCCCATATGCACTTTCTTATATTCCGGTTCAGGGATCAACGGTTCATACCGCCAGGCATTGGCATACTTCACCGCCTGCACATACCCTTTACGCTCAAGATTTTTAACGGTAGAGGCCAGTGTTGTATAAGGAATCTCATTTTGCGGCATCGCCTGCTGAATGTCTTTTACAAAACCTCCATTCAATTTCCAGATGGCCAGCATAGCCTCTTCTTCCTGTATCGTCAGCTTTTCCATGTCTACATATTTTTCGTAAATCTACGAATATTTCGTAATTAAACAAAAAAATTATGTGCATAAAAAAGCAGCCACCTTTCGGTGGCTGCTTTTTTAAATTATAATAGTTTAGCACTCTGGCAGGGCAAGGCTGATATTCGTAGCCAGGCCGCCATCGGCAGTTTCTTTATATTTAGTATTCATATCCAGTGCGGTTTCCCACATGGTTTTTACTACCGCATCAAGAGATACTCTTGCATTGTCCGGATTGCTCTGGAGGGCCAGTTGAGACGCTGTAATTGCCTTAATTGCCCCCATGGTATTGCGTTCAATACAAGGCACCTGTACCAGGCCGCCTACAGGATCGCAGGTCAGTCCCAGGTGATGTTCCATTGCAATCTCTGCTGCCATCATGCACTGACGCGGACTACCACCCAGCATTTCGGTCAATGCTGCTGCGGCCATCGCAGAAGATACTCCGATCTCTGCCTGGCAGCCACCCATTGCAGCAGAAATGGTTGCTCCTTTCTTGAATATGGAGCCAATCTCACTGGCACAAAGCAGGAAGTGGTAAATTTTATCAGCATCATTGCCGCTACAAAATGCAATATAATACATCAGCACAGCAGGAATTACACCGGCAGCACCATTAGTCGGAGCGGTTACCACACGGCTGAACGAAGCATTCTCTTCATTTACCGCCAGGGCAAAACAGCTTACCCAATCCAGGATATATTGAAAGGAAGCGGGCTTTTCCTGGATCGCCTGCAACCATTCTTCATAATTATTATAATTGCTACCCTGTAATAAGCGTGCATTCAGTTTAGCCGCTCTTCTGCTTACATTCAGCCCACCGGGCAGTTTACCATCAATATGGCAACCACGGTATATACAGGACTTCATTGTTTCCCATATCTTCAGTACACCATCACGGGTCTCCCGTTCAGGTCTCCAGGCCAGTTCGTTCTCATGTACGATCTCCGAAATGCTCAAACCGGTCTTAATACACCAGTGCAGCAGGTCCTGCGATTTTTCGATAATAAATGGCAACTCTACTTCAGATGAGGCATTACCGCTCACACCTTCCTGCACCACGAAACCGCCACCGATAGAATAGTAGGTCTCTGCAACCTGTGTACCGTCATTGAGGGTACATAAAAAAGTAAGGGCATTGGGATGGAAAGGCAGGCTCTCATTCATCAGGAAGACAACATTATCCTTAGGCTGGAAAGGGATTTCCTGTACACCACCCAGATTCATGATACCGCTATCAGCGATCTGATCAATCGTAGGATAGATCTGGTTTACATCGAAGGTTACGGGATCGGCACCACATAAACCAAGTATTACAGCGACATCTGTTCCATGCCCCACCCCTGTTTTAGCAAGTGAACCATATAACATTACACTCACTGCACTTACAGACGAAAGCCCATAACGCTGCTGAAGCGTATCCAGAAATTGTAATGCGGCTCTCCAGGGTCCAAGGGTATGTGACGAACTCGGCCCTACGCCGATCTTAAACATGTCAAAAACAGATATATTCTCTCTAGTACTCAAGCAGATAATTTTAGCGATCCAAAATTAAAACAATGATCCCACAAAACAATTTTATTTATTTTATCTATGAAAGATGTCTGTAATGATCTGATACTGTTTAATTTATATAGTATAGACAAACGATGCAGCCCACCGGTTATGTACCAAACGGTCAATGTAAAGAAGAAAATACACTAATAAAATAATATTTTCTCATATAAATACTAAATACTACCTTTGCAGCCTGAATTTATCAAATAAATTTTTTTAATCTAAACTGTTATGGCAGATTTACGCTTACAGCGCAACTTTGGTATTGCCGCACACATTGATGCCGGTAAAACCACTACTACAGAACGTATCTTATATTACACTGGTGTAAACCACAAAATTGGTGAAGTACACGAAGGTGGTGCTACCATGGACTGGATGGCACAAGAACAAGAGCGTGGTATCACCATTACTTCAGCTGCAACTACTTGTTTCTGGAAATTCCCTACTGTACAGGGCCAACCTGTTCCTGATTCAAAACAATATAAATTCAATATCATTGATACTCCGGGTCACGTTGACTTTACTGTTGAGGTAGAGCGTTCTATGCGTGTACTGGATGGTCTGGTTGCTTTATTCTCAGCAGTTGATGGCGTTGAGCCTCAGTCTGAAACAGTATGGCGTCAGGCAAACCGTTACCGTGTACCACGTGTTGGTTTCGTAAACAAAATGGACCGTATCGGTGCTGACTTCCTGATGGTTGTACAGCAAATTAAAGATATGTTGGGTGCAAAAGCAGTTCCACTGCAATTGCCAATCGGTGCTGAAGATAACTTCAAAGGCGTGGTTGACCTGGTTACTATGAAATCTATCATCTGGGATGATAACACTCAAGGTATGACTTATACTGAAGGTGACGTTCCTGCTGATATGCAAGAAGAAGCAGAACTGTGGAGAGCTCAGCTGGTTGAAGCGGTTGCTGAATATGACGATCAACTGATGGAGAAATTCTTCGAAGATCCAAACTCAATTTCTGAGGCAGAGATCCACGAAGCAATCCGTAAAGCTACTATTGACCTGAGCATTATTCCAATGCTGTGTGGTTCTTCTTACAAAAACAAAGGTGTTCAGAAAATGCTGGATTGCGTAATCCGCTACCTGCCTTCACCAATGGATATCGAAGCGATCGAAGGTACTAACCCTGACAATCCTGAAGAAAAATTATACCGTAAACCAGATGCGAAAGAACCATTTGCTGCACTGGCGTTCAAGATCATGACCGATCCATTCGTAGGTCGTCTGGCCTTCTTCCGTGCATACTCTGGTCACCTGGATGCAGGTTCTTATGTACTGAACGTACGTTCCGGTAAAAACGAGCGTATTTCCCGTATCATGCAAATGCACGCTAACAAGCAAAACCCTATCGACTTCATCGAAGCTGGTGATATCGGAGCTGCTGTTGGTTTTAAAGATATCAAAACCGGAGATACTCTGTGTGATGAGAAACACCCTATCGTTCTGGAAAACATGTTTATTCCTGAGCCGGTAATCTCTATCGCTGTTGAGCCTAAAACTCAGGCTGACGTTGATAAAATGGGTATGGCGATCGCTAAACTGATCGAAGAAGATCCTACTTTACGCGTTAAATCTGACGAAGATACAGGTCAGACTGTATTAAGCGGTATGGGTGAGTTACACCTGGAAATCATCGTTGACCGTATGAAACGCGAGTTCAAAGTTGAAGTTAACCAAGGTGCTCCTCAGGTTGCTTATAAAGAGGCATTCACACTGCAAATCAGCCACCGTGAGGTGTTCAAAAAACAATCTGGTGGTCGTGGTAAATTCGCGGATATCCAGTTTGAAATCGGACCTGCTGATGAAGCATTCCTGGCTGAAGGTAAAGGTACTTTCCAGTTCGTAAATGACATCTTCGGTGGATCTATCCCTAAAGAATTTATCCCTGCTATCCAGAAAGGTTTCGAATCTTGTATGGGTGCTGGTGTTCTGGCAGGTTTCCCTGTAGAGCATATGCGTGTAAGAATATTTGATGGTTCTTTCCACCAGGTCGATTCTGACTCTATGTCATTCGAATTGTGTGCGAAACAAGGTTACCGTGAAGCTGGTCGTCAGGCTAAGCCAATCATCCTGGAACCAATCATGAAAGTAGAAGTGCTGACTCCAGACCAATACATGGGTGATGTTACAGGTGACTTGAACCGTCGTCGCGCTATGCTGGAAGGTATGGATAGCCGTAACAACTTACAGGTAATCAAAGCAAAAGTTCCATTGAGCGAAATGTTTGGTTATGTAACTCAATTACGTTCCCTGTCTTCTGGTCGTGCATCTTCTACAATGGAGTTCAGCCACTACGCTCAGGCTCCTAGAAACGTTGAGGAAGAAGTAATCGCAAAAGCAAAAGGACGTAAATCTGAAGATTAATATCCTTAATGCATAATAAAAATAGCGATCCGGTTTCGGATCGCTATTTTTATTATGCACTCATTTTAAGTAGCCGGTAATTCTATTGTGCCAGTTCCAGTACAGAAGCGGCATTATGTACCAGCTCCCCATCGGTAATCACGCCGGTTCCCAAAGCAATAACCGATACATTTTTATCGTAGAACCATTCTGCATTATGCAAGGTATCCAGCTTTACCGTACCTATAATATAGTTGCGGGCAGTACTTTTGAACACCTGCTCGATAGCTACAAAATGTTCCTTCTCTATAGTATCCCAGGATTCAAAACTAACATATACCTGCAGATACACCTCATTGCTCAGCTCATTCTGAATGCCCAGAGCAGTCTTCTTATACTCATACTTATAATCGTAGCGCAGTGCTGCAATATCACTCAGGACAGCTGAAGAAGTCGGATAACGACCGGCACCTTTCCCGTACAGGAATTGCTCATCGGCCAGCTTACTTCCTATCAGTACACCATTAAACTCATTACGTACACTGAACAGGCGGTTCTCCTGGTCTACAAATGTGGGTAAGATAAATGCAGCGACTTTTCCGGCCTCAACCTGTATAGATTGTGCAATCAACTTGATATTAAATCCTTTTTCCTGCGCGTACTGAATATCCCTTTCATGGATCTGGGTAATACCGCTGTACAGGATATCTTCCGGAATCTCATTAATACCATAAGCATGCTTCAGTATAATCGTCAGCTTATTCACGGCATCTATACCTTCCACATCCAGGGTAGGATCACTCTCTGCAAAACCCAGTTCCTGTGCTTGTTTCAGGGCCGTTTCATAAGGCAGTTGCTCCTCCTTCATCTTCGTCAGGATGTAATTGGTAGAGCCATTTACAATACCCGAAACAGAAGATAAGAGGTCATTATCATAATATTCCTCCAGGTTACGAATCACCGGTACACTGCCACAAACAGCCGCTTCGTACAGGAAGGATACACCAAACTCGTCGCGCAGGCTAATCAGCTCTTGATGGTGATTCGCAATCAGTTTTTTATTGGCCGATACTACAGATTTATGCTGGCGGAGTGCCTTGGTAACAATGCTATACGCAGCATCCGCATCATCAATCAACTCTACTATTACATTGATCTCTTCATCATTCAGCAGTTCATCTGCATTGTCTGTAAATAACGCTGCCGGTGCATTACGCTCTTTGTCAATATGCTTGATACAGATCTTTTTTATACTTGCATTTAAGGACTGCGTATCCTGCAGTACACGATATATACCCTCTCCTACTACTCCGAATCCGAAAAGGCCTATGGTTAATTTTTTATGGCTCATTGTTGTATTAAATATTAAAAAAGTAAAGAAAAAGCGACCGTCAGGCATGTAGATCCCCTAAGGTAGTGTACTCACTACCCCGATAGCCGGTTAAGCTATGCGGTCGCTGCTATATATAAGGAAGATTAAACGGCTTGTGCGGCAGTTACTGTAGCACTCACCTGTGCTTTTACCAGGGCTTGCTCCAGGTCCTTGATCAGGTCTTCGGCTTCTTCAATGCCACAGCTGATGCGGATCAGGGAGTCGGCAACACCGGACTGCAAACGTTTTTCACGAGGAATAGATTTGTGCGTCATTTGCGGAGGAGAACAGATCAGGCTTTTCACACCACCCAGGCTCTCAGCCAGTTTGAAATATTGCGTATTGGTCACCAGCGCATTGGCAGCCGCTTCAGTATCCTCTTTCAGGGTGAAGGATATAACACCTCCGAATAAGCCGTTTTGTTGTCTGGCCGCAATTTCATGATTCTTATGGCTGCTCAGACCCGGATAGTATACAGTAGCTACAGCATCATGCGACTCGAGGAAGGTAGCGACCTGCAGCGCTGTTTCACATTGACGGGTTACCCGCAGGGTCAGTGTTTCAATACCACGGATCAGCAGCCAACAATCATTCGGTCCTAAAATACCGCCGGATGCGTTTTGAATAAATTTGATCTGATCTGCCAGTTCTGTGTTGTTTACCACAACCAGTCCGGCAACCAGGTCTGAGTGCCCACCCAGGTATTTGGTACCGCTATGAATGATGATATCTGCTCCCAGCTGGAATGGCTGTTGTGCCACCGGAGAAGCGAAAGTATTGTCTACTACAACCAGTGCATTGAAGGATTTTGCAATTGCAGCAATGCGCTCAATATCGGAAACTTTCAAAGTAGGATTGGTAGGAGATTCCAGCCAGATCAGCTTTGTTTTTTCATTGATATACTGCAGTACATTATCTGCTTCGGTAGTATCGACATAGTGCACTTTGATACCGAATTTGGCATATACATGTGTAAACAGGCGATAAGCGCCACCATAGATATCATCTACCGCAATGATCTCATCTCCGGCACTTAACAGCTTCAGTACCGCATCGATAGCAGCTAATCCGGTTGCGAATGCATAAGCATTTGTTCCTCCTTCGAGATGTGCAACGAGTTGCTCCAGCGCCGCGCGGGTAGGATTGTTAGAACGGGCATAGTCAAAGCCTTTGTGTACACCAGGTGCATCCTGCACGAATGTTGCTGTTTGGTAGATGGGTACAGAGATAGAGCCGGTTAATGGGTCTACTGGAAGAGAATGAATCAGTTGTGTTGTGTTGATACTCATTGTGATTTTATTTTTTTCAGGTTAAAAAATAAATCACTTATGCAGTGTACTCACAGAAGCGCCTAAAATGAAAAAAGCGCTCCTGATAGTCAGAAGCGCTTTTCAATATCGTACGTTTATTGATTGCAAGAATTCTGAACTTATCTTTCCCGCATTGCTGCGAGCTGGAGTTGGCACCTTACTTCGCCCGGAGGCAAAAGCAGGTTGTCAAGGTGTCATCGGGCCATATCCCTCTACCTTTCTGAATAAGTAATTTTTTAAAGAACTGCTGCAAAGGTAATAGCAAAGATTTCAATCCACCAAATTTTTTTTCTGAAAAATATTTTCACATCAGTAAAGGAGACTGGTAGAAACACCAAACAAAATATACATAATGATTAATAGTCAATACATTACAAACAAATAAATAGAATATACATGTAGCAAAAAAAACACTGCTGCATGTCCATCAATTGGCTCAGGAGTTCAGTACATACATCTGCTTTTCCTCAATAATATGCAGGATTTTGCCAGCTTACACTTAAAATGATAATAGATCTGAACTTAATACGTATGAAAGCAAGATCAGGTAATAATGGGCACAAATACATCTCTGACCTTGAATTTCAGACCAAAGGTGGATCTATTCGCTTTATACACAGATAGCCTGATTAAAGGGCATTAAAAAAGCGCAAACCGTATGGTTTGCGCTTTACTATATCAATGTTAGATTGATTATTTTTTACCTTTTGCTGCTTCAGTTTCAGCTTGACGCAGTGCACGAGTCATTACTACAGATGCTACCGGTTGACGGCCAGACATCATGATTTCTATGTTACCTGCAGCGATATCTTCAACGCGTAAGTTACCGTTCAGTTCCAGGTTAGTCAGATCAACTTTAATACCTTCAGTCAGATCTTTAGGGAAAGCACGTACTTTTACTTTTTTCAGACGTAATTGCAGACGACCACCCGCTTTAACACCGGCAGGCTGACCTTCAAAAATGAAAGGCAGGTTTGCGATTACTTTCTTGTCTTCAACCAGCTCCAGGAAATCGATGTGGTTCAGACGGTCAGTTACTACATCAAATTGCAGATCTTTAACGATCGCTTTGTAGCTTTTACCATCAACTTTGATTTCAGCAATCTGGAATGCAGAAGTGTACACCAGAGAACGGAATGCTAATACCGGAGCATAGAAGTGTACTTCTTCTTTACCACCGTAGATAACGCCTAATACATTACCTTGGCTACGCAGATCGCGAGCGGCTTTCTTGCCTGAGTCAGTTCTCAATTGTCCTTCGATAACAACTGTGTTCATAATTTGTTTTAACTTGTACTTTTCAGTGTTAAACGGTATTCTGGCAAACGTCTAAAGCTGAATCGTGATGAATATTAAATTTATTTTTTTGCCCCCAGGGCTTCACCAGATTTTGTTGTTAAACACGTAGTTTATATTCTTACTTAAACCAGTTTTGGTTTATGTGCAAACAAGCTTGTAATAGACTTGTTCTCAAAAGTATTTTTGATGGCTATGGCAAATAATTGCGCACTAGTCAGTACTTCAATTTTATCAGACGTTCCTTTCAGAGGCATTGTATCACATACAACCAATTTTTCCAGTACAGAATTATTGATGTTTTCGTATGCTTTACCGCTTAATACAGGGTGTGTACAGAATGCGCGAACACTCAATGCACCTTTTTCCATCAGGATGGAAGCTGCTTTACACAGCGTACCTGCAGTATCACAAATATCATCGATCAGGATTACATTCTTACCTTTTACATCTCCGATTACCGTCATAGAACCAACTTCATTGGCTTTTTTACGGTATTTGTCACAGATTACCATTTCCGCACCAAAGTAGCTGGCTACTTCTCTTACACGGTTGGTACTGCCTACATCCGGAGCAGCAAAAATGAAATTGTCCAGTTTCAGGTTCTCGATATACGGGATAAAGATAGCTGAACTGTCCAGGTGATCCACCGGGATATCAAAGAAACCCTGGATCTGCGGAGCGTGTAAATCCATAGTCATTACACGGTCTGCACCTGCTTCGGTTAACAGATTAGCAATTAATTTAGACGCGATAGATACACGCGGTCTGTCTTTACGATCCTGTCTGGCGAATCCGTAATAAGGAATTACCGCAGTGATGTAACCTGCAGAAGCACGGCGTGCAGCATCGATCATCATCAACAACTCCATTAAGTTGTCTGTAGGAGCACAGGTAGATTGTACTAAAAAAACATGATCTCCACGTACGGACTCCTTAAAAACCGGCTGAAACTCACCATCACTAAACTTCTGAATACTTACTTCACTTAGTTTCTTTCCTGCTGCTTTGGCAATTGCTTCCGCCAAATATTGGGACACGGTACCCGAAAAGATTTTTACTGATGGTTGCATTAAATCAACTTTTTAGAAAATTGAGTGCAAAGGTACATATATTTCTTAAATAAAATCAAGAAAAATCGGGAGGACCAGCGAAGGAACAATATGTGCATCAAATGCCCAAATAATTTCTGTTATTTTCCGGTAAAATAAATCTATTTTCAGCCTGTGATTGCGATCATCAGCGGCAAAATACTGAATGCCTGGAAAGTAAACCCCAATGTGTGGTTATTTAAACTGAAGCAGTACCTCAGCAGCTTTGGTCTGCCCCCGCTACACTGGGAGATTTTTGGTGGCAATGCCCTACTCTTAAAAGTAGCGGCACAGGATGCCCTGTGGACGGCAATTTGCATCAAAGCAATCTTCCGGCAGGTACCGGATCTGGATGTTGCCCTCTCCATCGGTTTGGGTACAGAAGAGCAAACCGGATCATCGTTGCGCAATGGAGCCGGAACAGCATATGATTACAGCAACTGGAAGGCAGAAGAGCGTATTCCCAAACAGGCTACCTTTGCACTGCAATCGGCCAATACCTCATTCGACCGCCAGTTCAATCTCCTTCTGGATTTTGCACTGGTCAGTATGAACGAATGGTCTGTACTGGAAGCTGAAATTGTTGAACTCAGCATCATCTTTCCTGAAAAAAGCCAGCAGGAAATCGCCGACTGGCTCCGCATCCGGCAATCGGCCGTGAGTCAGCGCAGGAAAAGAGCTCATTTTGACCTTTTAGTCCAGCTCAATCAATATTATAAAAACGAATTAACCACGATTACGGAAGTATATGGATCCTTATAAGCATCTGTTTGACGCTTTATTCCAAAGCAAATTTGCCATTAAGATTCAGGCCCTGAAAGACCTGAAGATTATTGCAGAACGGGAACCGGAAGTCATTGTACCCTATTTCCCTCAACTCTTTACTGAAGCGAAAGAAGGTCCTGAGAAACTGAAATGGGGCGTAATGATGCTCATCAGTATGTGTGCGCACCTGGACAAAGAAGCGATCTTCGAACACCTGGGTCTTTTTGCCGCTATTGCAGATGGTCCTTCGGTAATTGCAAGAGATGCTTATGTACGTATGCTGGCGATGCTCTCGCAGGAGCAGCACTATACAGATACGACTACTGCCCTGCTGCTGGATGAGGTACTGAAAAGTCCGGTCAATCAATTGCCGAGCTATGCCGAAACCGCTACAAAACATATCCCTGCGACGCACTACACACAACTGGCCGAGATCATCAGCATGCGCCTGCCCGATGTGGAAGATTACCCGCCTAAAGAGAAAAAGTTACAGCGTTATCTGAAACTCTTAAAGAAAGGCTAATTCAAGATTACAGCAGTTTTTTTGTACCTTTCCCTCAGCAAAAAAACGTATTTTTGTACACGCACTAAAACAAGAAAATATATGTTATCGAAAACAATGCAAGATGCCCTGAACAAACAGGTCGCTATGGAAGCAGCATCTTCTCAAGCATATCTCGCAATGGCCAGCTGGGCCGAAATTCAACCCGGTCTGGATGGTGTTACCAACTTCTTCTATCAGCAAAGTGATGAAGAGCGTGTACACATGCTGAAACTGATTCGCTATATTAATGAACGTGGTGGATTTGCAATCGTTCCTAGCCTGGAACAGCCTAATATTACATTTCAATCTCTGCAACGTGTATTTGAAGAATTCCTGAAACATGAGATCGCAGTATCTGAAAGTATCAACGAACTGGTGGGCCTGGCCTTACAGGAAAGAGATTTTTCTACACATAACTTCCTGCAATGGTATGTAACCGAGCAACTGGAAGAAGAAGCACTGGCACGTACCCTGAATGATAAGCTGGAACTGGTGGGCGATGACAAGGGTGGTATTTACCTTTTCGACAAAGACATCCTGCTGTTCCGCAGTGCGGTCAGTAAAGATAATAACGCAGCGGGATAAGTATCGCTTAAGTAAAACAATATCAAATCAATAAACAACAAGATGTCAGGGGTAATGCTACACTGACATCTTTTTTAGTATTTCCAACAGAGACAAAGACCGTAATGGAGCCGAATAGTATTTTTGAGAAAGCAGTAGCCTTTGTAAACCAGACCAACCAACCTATATTCCTGACCGGTAAAGCCGGAACGGGTAAGACCACCTTCTTAAGGCATATCAAGGAACATAGCCATAAACGTATGGCCGTGATCGCCCCTACAGGTGTGGCGGCTATTAATGCCGGTGGTACAACAATACACTCTTTCTTCAATCTACCCTTCGGCACTTATATCCCCACCAACAAAACGGTTTGGGGCGGTGCTTATGCCAATGTATACAACAAGAACCAACTCTTTGCAAAAGCTAAACTGACCAGTATTAAACGTGATATCATCAAGAGTCTCGATACCCTGATTATAGATGAGATATCTATGGTGCGGGCCGATACAATGGATGCGATTGACGCTCTGCTGCGAATGGTACGATATAAGCCGGACACGCCTTTCGGCGGAGTGCAGATGATCTTTATCGGTGATATGTTCCAGCTGCCGCCTGTTGTGAAAGACGAGGAATGGGAGCAGTTGCAGGAAGTATATAATTCGCCGTTTTTCTTCGATGCACTGGTCATGAAGGAAGCTGAGCCGGTATACATTGAACTGAAAAAGATTTACCGCCAAAGCGATGAGCTCTTTATTAAGATCCTGAACAATGTGCGCAATAATACCTGCAATGAAGAGGACCTGGAGATCCTGAATGAGCATTACGATCCTTACTTTATCCCCGATGCCCATTCGGCCTACATTACCCTGACCACGCACAATTACAAGGCCGATGAAATAAACCAGGGCGCCCTGGAGCAACTCATGTCGGCTCCTGTTGTATTTGAGGCAAAGATCACGGGCGAATTTCCTCAGAATGCCTACCCTGTCGATGAACAACTGGTACTGAAAGCCGGTGCCCAGATTATGTTTATCAAAAATGACAAGGGTGAGAACAGGCGTTTTTACAACGGTAAAATCGGCACCATTGAGCAGATCGATGCAGATGCAAAGCATATAACCGTCCGTTTCCCCAATGAAGAGGACCTGCTGGTGCTGGAGGCAGAGACCTGGAAAAATATCAAATACGATTTCGATAAAGAAAACGATGAAATAAAGGAACAAGAACTGGGCACTTATACCCAGTACCCTATTCGCCTTGCCTGGGCAGTAACCATCCATAAAAGCCAGGGGCTTACCTTTGAAAAGGCCATTATCGATGCCGGACAATCATTCGCTCCCGGACAGGTATATGTGGCGCTCAGCCGGCTTACCCGGATCGATGGCATGGTGCTGAAATCAAAGATCACTCCGGCCAGTATCAATACCGATCCCCGGATTATTGATTTTGCCCAAAACGAAAGTCCCGAAGACGCCCTGGACAACCAGTTGCGCATGAGCCAGAAAATATTTGCAGAACAGGCCATTGCACAGGCATTTGACCTGGCAGAGGCTTATGATCTCTGGCTGGATTTCACCAAGGATATGATCAGGCGTGCGATACCGGAAAAAGAAGAGGCCTCTGAATTTGCCCTGGAGATGCTGAACCTGGTTAAAGAAATGGAGCAGACCGGCAGGAGATTCGTGCCCCAGATCCATCAGTTACTGAACCTGAATGATGCCAACCGTTATCAGCAATTAAATGATCGTGTACAGGCGGGTGCGGGCTGGTTCCTGAATAAACTGACCACTGTATTGAAGGCAGTAAGACAACATGCCGAAGCATACCGGGTAAAACAGAAAACAAAAAAATACATCAGCGAGGTAAAAGCACAGATACAAGCGCTGGAGCGCAAACAGATACAGATCGAGCAGGCTGCGGCAGTGGCTATGGGACTTTCTGTACAACTGAATATGGACACGGTAATGCAGGAGGTGCATAAAATGTTTGCTCCGGTACCGATCGACGCAGCATCTGCTACCGCTGCTGATGCAGAGCCTAAACCTAAGGCAGAAAAGGGCCAGTCCAAAGCGATAAGCCTGGAACTCTTCAAAGAAGGTATGTCTATCGAAAAGATTGCCGAAACACGCAATATGAGTGTCAATACCATATTTGGCCACCTGGCCGACTGTGTTACCGATGGCACTATTGAAGCAGAACAGCTCCTGAGCAAGGACAAGCTTTCTGCTGTCCGCAAAGCCCTGGAAGATAACCCTCATAAAACTTTAACAGAACTTAAAGAGATGCTGGGCGCTGATTACAGCTTCAATGATCTCAAAATCGGAAAAGCATATGAGGCCCGTAATATGCACCAGTCCTGATTCTAAAAACACATTGTCACGGAATTGTCAGCAAAAAAAAGCCTATAGAGAAAAGCTATTAAAAATGCCTCAAGACTCGCCGAAATTGAGTTAATTTTGCACAAATATTCAATTCAGGTTTAAACATGAAAAAGTCAAGTATCATTGTCTTAGTTTTGATTGCAGTTACGATTGGCGTTATTGTATCCTCATTTGGCAGTTTCAGCACTTATGAAACCTTTGCCTCTGCGGCAGAAAAGCCAGGCAACACATTTGTCGTAATGGGCACATTAGATAAAGGCCAGGCTATGGAGTATGATCCAAAGGTAGATGCCAACAAATTTGTATTCTACGCAAAAGATCAGAAAGGCAAGCCGCTGCGTGTCATCTTTAACGGCACCAAACCTCAGGACTTTGAGCGCTCAGAGCAGCTGGTCATGACCGGTTTCGTAAAAGACAACGAATTTCACTGTGAAAAAATTCAGATGAAATGTCCGTCTAAATACGAAAACGACCAGGTCGTTGTTGCCAACAAGCCAGCCTAATTTCACTTTTTATCCCTTTAATCTTGGAACAAACATTTACAGGAGAACATTTATTGCCTGGGCAGATCGGGCAGTTCTTGTTGGTATTTTCCTTTGTCGCATCTTTATTTTCTTTATTCAGTTACCTGCAGGTTACTAAATTTGAAACCTCAAAGCCAGACCTTAGTCTGAGCTGGCTGAAACTATCCCGTATGAGCTATGTGCTGCACGCCTTTGCTGTCATCGGGATTTTTATTACCCTCTTTTACATTATTCAAAACCACTTATTCGAGTACCATTATGCCTGGAAGCACAGCTCTATAGGTCTTAAGGCTAAATACCTGCTGGCCTGTTTCTGGGAAGGTTCCGAAGGTAGCTTCCTGCTATGGACCTTCTGGCATGCCGTACTGGGCTTCTTCGTACTGTGGCGTGGCAAACAGTGGGAAAGCCGTGTAATGGTCGTTGTACTGGTAGTACAGGCTATACTGTGTACCTTACAGCTGGGCATTTACTTTGGCGATACCAAGATCGGAGGCTCTGCCTTCACCCTGCTGCGTAATGAAATGCAGGATGCCCCTATCTTCCGCCAGGCCAATTACATGGAGTTTATTACGGACGGTAAGGGCCTGAATCCTTTACTGCAGAACTACTGGATGGTAATCCACCCTCCAGTACTGTTCCTGGGCTTTGCGCTCACTTTATTTCCATTTGCCTACGGCATTGCTGCCTTATGGAAAGGAGAATATAAAACATGGATCAACCCGGCCTTACGCTGGACCCTGGCTACCGGTGCTATATTAGGCACAGGTATCATGATGGGTGGAGCATGGGCATATGAGAGTCTTACCTTTGGTGGTTACTGGGCATGGGACCCGGTGGAGAATGCTTCGCTAGTGCCATGGCTGATCGTGATTGCCGGACTACATACCCTACTGATCTATAAGAGTACGGGACGCTCACTGAAAATAACCCTTATCTTCTTTATACTTCAGTATGTACTGATCTGGTATTCTACCTTCCTTACCCGTACGGGTATACTGGGCGACACTTCTGTACACGCCTTTACCGGTGAAGGTGCTTCTATGAAATGGCATCTGCTGATCGCTATCTTTATTCTGCTGATCTGGGGTATTGCACTGATGATCGGTCGCTGGCGCAAAATGCCTCATATCGCAGGTGAAGAAGAGACCAGCAGCCGTGAATTCTGGATGCTGATCGGATCGATAGCCTTCTTATTAAGTTCTATTCAGATTATTGCCGCTACTTCTCTCCCGGTTTGGGCACCTTTATACAAACAGATATTCGGAACGGACATCGCTCCTCCGACCAACAGGGAAGCTTACTATAACAATATACAGGTATGGTTTGCCATTGTTATTGCCCTGCTTACCGGCGCCACTCAATTCCTGAAATTCAAGAAATCGGGTAACCTGAAAAAGTTCTGGACCGTAACCGGTATCCTGATGTTATTATCCCTGGCTATTAGCCTATGGGTGATTAACTGGCAGAAGATTGCTCATGTACAATACATGGTGTACCTGTGTGTATCTTTATACGCCCTGTTCGGCAATATCTACTACCTGTTTACTGCACAGAAAGGCAATCTGAAGAAAGCCGGTGGTTCGGTAACCCATATTGGTTTTGCGATGATGCTGCTGGGTATCCTGTTCTCTTCATACAAGAAGGAAGTGATCTCTAAAGACATCAGCGGTAAGGTAATGAACTTCGGTAAGGAAACCTTCGAAGAAAATGCTCAGGAAAGCCGTAACAACGTTATGCTATACCGCAATACGGCATTACCAATGGGCGATTATATGGTACGTTACCTGGGCGATAGTACGGATACTAAAAATGATCCGCCGATCACTTACTTCCGTTTACGTTTCGAAAAAACAGATCCTAAAACCGGAGCAACAACAGAGTCATTTATGCTCTACCCGGATGCATTCATCAATGCTAAAGGTCAGGAAGGCCTGAGCTCTAACCCGGATGCTCGCCATTACTGGAACAGAGATATCTTCGTATACATCACCTCTGCCCCGGATCCTAAAGGCAAAACCGATACCAGCTCTTACCATCCGCTGGAGGTTAAAAAAGGAGACAGTATTTATGTAAGCAACGGATACTTTGTATTCGAAGACTTTGACCCGAATATCCGTAACAAGAATTACACCAAAACCGAAGGAGATGTGCCCGTTGGTATCAACCTGCACGGTTATGATGTAAACGGCAGTGTGGGTACGATACAGCCTGTATTCTTTGTAAGAGGTAATGAGACCGGTACTGCATATGACTCTCTGAATGCACTCGGTACTTTTATTAAAGTAGATAAAATAGATCCTATCAAGGAAACCATTACCCTGGGTATCAGACAAAGAGCACAACAGGATGATTACATCGTGATGAAAGCCCTGATATTCCCGATGATATGGTTACTGTGGCTGGGTATCATTATTATGATTGTCGGCTTCTTTATCAGCCTATGGGCTAGAAAAGGAATTAATGCCGCTTAATATATAATCGTTAACGTTTCATAAAATGGGCCGGAAGCATAGCTTCCGGCCCATTTTATGCGTAAATTGCTGACAAATAACCTTGTATTACAATGAGCACATTTATATCAGGATTAATCAGTCTTCTGCTATTGATGGCTCCGCCGGACAAACAGCACTTAAGCCGCTTTACAGAGCAGGCCAGTAAGGAGCATAAATACATAGCAGTGTACTTCTCCGGTTCAGACTGGTGCAGCCATTGCCACTACTTTAATAACCATGTCCTGCAAAAGGATAGTATACAGCAATTAATAAACACCTATTATGTATACTATAATGCAGACTTTCCGCAACGTAAAAAATTACCTCCTGAAGACAAGCAATTGAATGATGCCTGGGCAGAGGTGCTGAACCCGGATGGGGTATTCCCTATGCTCGTCATCTGCGATGAGCAATTGCAGGTAAAGAGCCGCATTACCCGCGCTCATGCCATTGAAGCCGTTACGGACACATTAAAGAAATACAGCAATTGGTAATTCGTATTCTTAAAATACAGAATATCAGCAGAATATTATCAATTAATTAAGAAAGTTTAACCCTTTACTTGCAAAGTAGGGCTTCTATATTGACACTCGTTGTCGTAGTTTTGCAGGTAACAAACATTATTTTTTATGAAAAAAATTGCATTATCCATAACTGCCCTGGCATTGGTATTAGGTACAAGCGTATCTACCTATGCACAAAAAAGAGGCTTTTACAGCCAACCTTACAAAACAAGAAACAGTGGTTCTTTCAGTAAAAGCACCGGCTTGCTTTCTATCGGTATTGGCGTACCGGATGTATACGGTAACTACAAAATGGGCTTACCACCGTTGTATGTAAAATATGAACACGGTGTGGCCAATGAAATCGGTATCGGTTTCTTAGGTGGCGTGGGTACCGGTTCATACAAGTTTGGAGGTGACCGCTACGGTTATGTAGAAACTACACTGGCAGCGATGGGTTATTATCACTTCAACAAACTCATCCCTGTGTCTAAACTGGACGTATATGCAGGTGTTGGTGTTGGTGTAAATATCGTGAGCGATAACTTTGCTGATGCTACCGATGTAACTCCGGTGATCATAGGTAAAGCTGGGGCGCGATACTATTTCAACCCTAAATTCGCTGTTTATGCGGAAGTTGGTTATGACAACCTGAGCCCGGCTAATGCGGGTATCACTTTAAGATTCTAATCCTTAAATGATAAAAAAGAAAGCGCGGAACTGAATCAGTTCCGCGCTTTCTTTTTTATTTGTTGCGTTACAAATTGCTAAAATCTGTTTTTTGTCTTTCGATAAAGTCCTTTTTCTCAAGGTATGTATCCAGTTTATCTTTAGGAATACGTAAGTGGAATTTCACTTTTTCTCCGGCATTAAAATCATCTACAAAGCTGTAGAAGTCATAGTTCCATTTACCCAGCAACCTGCGGTCTACCTGCAGTACATTGGCCAGCACATCCATATCGATCGGTTTTTTGATTTCCACGATCGCCATTGTTTTCAATTCCTCTTCTGAGAAACGTAACAGCAATGGGTTTTTAGGTTTTGCAGGCATTGAATCTGCGGCAGCACCAGGTTTGTCAAGGCCTACATTCAACCACTTCCAGTTAAAGTTGCCCGGTAAGCTGCTTCCTACATAATTTTCCATACGCTCCATCACCGTAGCCGTTGCAATAAAAGCCATAACGTGGTTTTGCGTTTCGGCAGGCAGGTATTTCTTAATTGCAAAGAAATCTGCTTTACCGGTCTTCTTAATTGCATCCATTACGGGTCTCGGGCCACTGTTATATGCTGCAACTACGAGTAACCAGTCCTGGAACTGATCATACAGATAGTTTACATATTTAGCAGCTGCGTTGGTCGATTTACCCCAGTCTTTACGCTCATCTACTTTTTCATTCACTACCAGGCCCATAAACTGTCCGGTAGCCGGCATAAACTGCCATGGACCTACTGCTCCTACAGGAGAGGTGGCACTGCTGTTAAAGGCAGATTCGATCACACAGAGATATTTCATCTCCAGTGGCACTTCCCTTCTGTCGAAAGTACGGTCGATAATTTTAAAGTAGCGGTTGCTTCTTTGCTTAATGGTACTGAAATGTCTTATGTTATTCTGATAATAGTTCTTGACATAATTCAGTACATAATCATTATTCTTTCCAAAATAGGCGATCTCACCAGCTATAGGCACGTATTGATCTCCTTTTTCTTTACGGCTGCGCTCTGTAAGCTTATGCGGCGCATCCGCAGTTGTCGGCGTGTTTGTTTTGGTTAATGATGCGGGTGTCAGGTTGGTTGGTTGCGCTGTTTTCTCCAAGGGTTTCGGAGCAGCAGCTTTCATGGGAGATACATTTTCTGCGAGGGGTTTATTGTCTTCTTTTACCTTCTTTTGTGCAAAAGTTACACTTGGCACGTACATCATCACCGCACAAAAAATCTTTTTCCAAGGCATTTTTACTATTTTAATCGGTTAAAAAACAATTCCAGCAAGCTTATTTTTGATATAATAAACAAACCCGAATCCATACACTTCATTAGAACGAAATACATCGGCATTGTTTAATACCGATGCATTAATTCTAATACAATAATAACAATTTTTTTGTAAAAAAAATAATAAAAAATTAAAACCGGGCAAGGCTTATATTGATATAAGTCTTACCCGGTTTTACCTAAAATGTACGTACGTTATACGTTATTATTTGTTCTGATTAGCGTTAGGTGTTTCATTGATGCCGCTTTCGATCTCTTTTTTCACACCTTCCTTAGCATCGTTGAACTCTCTAATACCTCTTCCTATGCCTTTTGCCAGCTCAGGAATCTTACGGCCGCCAAATAAAATAACTACTACCAAAACGATCCACAACCATTCGCCGCCGCTTGGCATAGAAATTAATAAGGCCGGATTTAATGAAGATATTGCCATCTCGCTCGAATTTTAAAAGTATTTATAAAATAATAAAGCAAAATTAAGTGATAAATTCTGCAAATACACAAACTTTAACAAAAAATCTAACCCGTTTTAGACCTCCGTTTCCACAAAAGACTACTGTCTCCATAACTCAGAAAACGGAAATCGTGCTCCAGTGCATAAGTATATACCTTCTCCCAATCCGGACCGATAAGGGCAGAAACCAGGAGTAACAAAGTACTCTCCGGCTGATGAAAATTGGTTACCAGACCATCAATCATCCGGAACCGGTACCCCGGTGCGATAATAATCTGCGTCTTGGTTACCAGCCGATTACTGTTGCGCTCATACAGATAGTTGATGATCTGTTGTAAGGCTTCTACGGCAGTAAGATCGGTTTCCGTACTGTAAGGAATCCATTGGCTTACCGCAACCTCATCCAATGTATGCCCCTGGTGCAGCAATACGCCGATCCAGTACAGGCTTTCCAGCGTACGGCAGGAAGTTGTACCTACGGCAATAAGTGGCTTAGCCGATTGAAGTTGTTGTAAAAGCAGTTCTATACAGCTCAGGGTTACTTCTATCCACTCTGCATGCATTTCATGCCCCTCCATCGTTTCGCTCTTTACCGGCTTAAAGGTTCCGGCGCCGACATGCAGGGTTACAAAATTTTCTTTAATTCCTTTTTGGCCCAGCCCTTCAAGAATGCAGTCGGTAAAATGCAGGGCAGCAGTGGGTGCAGCAACACTACCCTCTTCTTTGGCAAATATGGTCTGATAGGTTTGTTCATCCTCCGGCTCTGCCTCACGGTTCAGGTAAGGTGGCAAGGGCACTTTACCGGCCAGGTGCAAAATCTCTGCAAAACTCAGCTCCGGCTGATTCCAGTATAATTTTAAGGTATACGTTCCGGGATTCTTCTGTACCATTTCGGCAAAGACCATCAGTTCCTCAGAAACCTTCAGTTCCAGTACCTGAGCTTCTTTCCACTTTCCTGCACCACCGAGAAAACAAGTCCAGTAGACTTGCTCCCGCTCTGACATTGCAGTCTGTATATCCGGGTAGCGAGCATCCGGTTCCAGGCAGAATACCTCTATTTTGCCCCCGGTCGGTTTTTGAAACAACAGTCGGGCATGTACCACTTTGGTCTGGTTAAAGACCATCATACTCTCTGAAGGAATAAACTCTGGTAATTGTCCGAAACCAGTTTCGGTAATAGCTTCATCCTGGTACACCAGCAGCTTAGACTGGTCTCTCTGCGCTAAGGGGTATTTGGCAATTTTCTCATCCGGCAGTCCGTAACGGTATGCCGCGATGTTAATATCTTTAGGGTGCATTAATTATTGATTGATAAAAAAGCAATAGACCTCTTTAGGCCCGTGTACACCGGTAACCAGTGTTTTTTCAATATCTGCAGTACGGCTTGGACCGGTATTCAGGTTGATCATAGAAGGCATATTATGTACCCCATACTTATTCTGCATCAGCTTCAGGGCAATATCTACATCATCGACAATATTATGCGGATATACAACAATAATATGTACGGGAAAATAGATAGGTGCTGTACGGCCAAAAGGTTGTTTACTACTAAAAAGCAGACTTCCTGTACGGGCTACCGCAGCCTCACACTCAGTAATACAGGCATCGGCCTGGGTATTCCATAGATTAAGATCACGGACAAAATTCAATTGTTTATGTACAAGGAAGGTAAAGATATTGGCCGGGGCACATACGATCTCCTTCCATTGTTTTGCCAGTGCAAGCTCTCTTAATTGTACGCTGAAATCGTCTTCATCACTACAGTACACAAAATTTCCGCCCGATTTACTGAATTCATACGCAAAGTTCTCTTCCGGGCTGACCTGCTCCATAGGGGCATATACATTGACCGGCGGAATATTATCTAATTCCGGGAATGGCTTACGCACACTTTCATCCTGTAGTGCTGCACGCACCCGCTTCAGGATATTTTCTTTCGCTTTTGAGGTTTTGAATACGGCCATAATCGGTATTGAAAAGGATTATCAGTGATCAGGACCTGCAAAATTAGGGGAAATGCTGCATAAGACAGCGTATTTAAAAACGGGGATGGTATTTCTGTAATGTCTGTTGCAAGAAATTGCGGTCCAGGTGGGTGTATATTTCTGTTGTGGTAATGCTCTCATGACCCAGCATTTCCTGTACTGCACGCAGATCTGCTCCGTTCTCTACCAGATGTGTCGCAAAGCTGTGGCGCAAAGTATGGGGGTAGATATTTTTCTGAATACCTGCTGAGGCTGCAGCTTTTTTGATGATCAGGAAAATCATGACACGACTTAGCCCCTTCCCATGTTTGTTCAGGAACAGTATATCCTCAAATCCATTGACAATTTTTCCTTGTTTACGGATATGGTCTTTATACAGGTTAATATACTTGACCGCCTCATCACCGATGGGCACCAGGCGCTCTTTATTTCCCTTACCAATAACTCGAATAAAGCCGGCATCGATATACAGGTTCGATATCTTCAGTCCGATCAGTTCAGAAACACGCAGTCCGCAACTGTACATGGTTTCGAGTATAGCACGGTTACGTTGCCCGTCAAAAGTACTATGATCGATATGTTCAAACAAAAGATTGATTTCCTCCAGACTCAATACATCCGGAAGCTTTCGCTGAATCTTGGGGGTCTCCAGGAAAGTGGTAGGATCGGTACTGATCACCTGTTCTACAAGCAGGAAATAAAAAAAAGATTTTAGCCCGGACACAATACGGGCCTGAGATGTAGCGGCCATAGCCACTTCATTAATAGATTCCAGGAAAGATAAAAGATGATGTAATTCTATGGCTTCAAACCTTATGTCCGGGTATTTGCGATCCAGGAACTGCAACAAAAGCTGTACATCGTGTACATAAGCCTGAACGGAGTTTTGAGACAAAGACTTCTCCAGTTGCAGATAGGCTTTAAATCCGGTAATATAATCTGCAGCCAGCATTAGTCATGCATTTTATCCATAAGGTCGGAAAGCAGCATTGCTTCCTCTTCGGTAAGATTTTTAGACATTATCGCATGCTCCTGGTCCAGTACTTTAGGCGTGAGCATATCCAGGAACTCCTTTCCCTTCACAGAAATAGTTACCAGCGCGACACGCTTGTCTACCTTGCTCATCTCTTTTTTAATGTGCCCCTTATCCAGCAGTTTATCTATAATACGTGTTACGTTAGATGCTTTAAACAACATACGTTGTTGTATAGAGGCTACGGTAAGCGGGGTATTGCTGCCATTAAGTATGCGCAGTACATTGTACTGTGCACTGGTAATACCATGTGATTTAAACATAGGAGACATCTTCTGGTCTATCCAGATACCAGAGAAAATAACATTCAGGCAAACTTTATGGAAACTGTCCCGGATAGTCTGGGTCATCAACACTTCTTCTAACTTCATAACACTAGGCTGGCAACAATATTTTAATAAACATTAAGATATATACTAATGGCAAATGTATCACATTTTAACTTTAATAGTATAATTTTACTGTTAATGAGAAGAAAAGCTATTCCTATACTGAAGAAATACTGGCGCATACTCATTAATGCCGGCAATGGCTTTGCCAATGACCGTGCTACCAAACTCAGTGCTGCATTGGCTTATAACACTATTTTCTCACTGCCGCCCATGCTGCTCCTTATCATTATTATCGGTGGTACATTCTACGGGCAGAAAGCGTTGGAAGGCCGGCTATTTTTAGAATTGCAGCAGTATATAGGCCCCAACACGGCATTCCAGATACAGGAGGTAATGTCTAAGATAAATTTCCAGAAAAACAGCGGACTGGCTACTGCCATCAGTATTGTAGTACTGACGATTGGTGCCACAGGGATCTTTGCAGAAATACAGGATTCGCTCAATATGATCTGGGGCGTACGGGCCAAAGCCAAGAAAGGTTTTATCAAACTGCTGATCACCCGTGCACTTTCCTTTACCATGATCATTGGGCTTGGATTCTTACTGCTCGTATCTCTTGTGCTGAATGCACTACTGCTGGGGTTTGGTAAATTTATGATGAGCAAGCTTCCTTTCATACCGGTTGCCTTGCTGGATAGTGTCAATACCGGTTTTGTATTTGTGATACTGACCTTCCTGTTTATGGTGATCTTTAAGATGCTGCCCGATGTAAAAATTCGCTGGACACAGGTACTGCCGGGGGCCATCATTACTACCCTGCTTTTCTTCCTGGGTAAATACCTGATCGGTCTGTATATCAGCAGCAGTACTATAGCGAGTTTGTACGGAGCAGCAGGTTCCGTAATTATCTTGTTGCTCTGGATCTACTATTCCGCTTTAATTCTTTACTTTGGGGCCGAATTTACCCGGGCATACATGGAGGAACAGGGACTGAGGATACAGCCCACAACATATGCAGAATATAGTGACCGCCTGCTGCTCAAAGAGCACCTGGAACAACATTATAAAGACTCCTCTGGATCAAAATCATTAATTGAATAGCAGACATGAATAGTTTCAATACTATTTTCAATATACAGGTTTTTGGCGCCTCGCACGGCCCATTGGTTGGGGTTACCCTTGATCATGTACCTGCAGGTATAGCCATACAGACCTCCGACTTTCTTCCGGATCTGGCACGCAGAAAAGGAGGACAGAAAGGCGGTACACCAAGGGTTGAGGAAGATATTCCACAGATCGTGTCCGGTTATTTTAACGGGTATACAACCGGTGCACCACTCACTATTTTATTTGAGAATAATAATACCCGATCTGAGGCATATACCAAGCAAAGAGACGTTTACCGTCCGGGACATGCCGACTTTGTAGCACATGAAAAATTCGGCGGATTTGAAGATTACAGGGGCGGCGGCCATTTCAGTGCGCGGCTTACGACTGGTATTGTAGCCGCTGGTGTAATTGCCAAAAAAATCCTGGGCAGTATTACTTTTGAAGCACTTGTTACCGAAGCCGGTGGCCTGCAGGATATTGATGCAGCACTGGAGAAAGCTATTGCGGCTAAAGACAGCATAGGCGGTATCGTATCCTGTACGATTAAGCATGTACCTGTTGGCTGGGGCGAACCCTTCTGGGATAGTATAGAGAGCCGTATGGCCCAGGCAATGTTCTCTATACCTGCTGTAAAGGGCATTGAGTTCGGCTCAGGCTTTGCAGCCGCCCGGATGATGGGCTCGGAGCATAATGATGCTTACCTGGATATAAACGGGCATACCCGTACCAATCATGCAGGGGGTATTATAGGAGGCATCTCTAATGGTAATGACCTTAGCTTCAGGCTGGCCTTCAAACCGACTGCCTCTACACCAAAAGAACAACAGACTTTTAATCAGGCGACTCAGCAAGTTGAACCCTTTTCTGTAAAAGGACGACATGACCTTTGTGTTGCCCTTCGTGCACCCGTGATCGTAGAAGCAATGGCAGCCCTCGTACTGGTTGACCTGATGATGTTACATAAAGCAAGAATTTAAAAATGACTTTTTCTGAAATTGCCAAACTGGTGCGCCTGCCTAACCTGCTTATTGTATGGGGCACGCAGATGCTGATCTGGTTCTGCCTGTTGCTGCCGCTATCCGGGATCACAGGACAGCCTTTATTCCTTGATGCTGCAAATGCACTACTGCTTAGCCTTTCCACAGTGCTGATCGCTGCAGGGGGGTATGTTATCAATGATTACTTTGATGTGAAGATCGATGCGATTAACCGTCCGGAGAAATCCCTGATCGGTAAGGATATAAATCCTAAAGTAGCTATACTGCTGCATAACTTTTGTAATGTAGCAGGGCTGATCATTGCTGCACTACTGGCCTACCAGTTAAAAAGTCCGGCTGCATTCGCCATTCCTTTTATCTCTACGATATTGCTCTGGTTTTACTCCACACACTTTAAGCGGCAATATGTGATCGGCAATGTAGTCGTAGCCATACTCACTGCCATGTCTATTGCAATTTTCATTGCATATGAGCCTTTAGCACAACGCTACATTTCTGCTGTACTGCTAGAGACCTCCGAAGGTATTATGAAGCTGAACCCGGTATGGATTTTACTGGTTTATAGTTTTTTTGCCTTTATGCTGACCTGGATCAGGGAGATCATTAAAGATATGGAAGATTTTAAGGGCGATGCGGAAGATGGTTGTGTAACCATGCCGATCAGGATAGGTTTGCAAAAAACAATCCTCTTCATCAGGATACTGACCACACTGACCCTTATCCCGGTGCTGATGGCAACTGCATACCTGTTTATGCATTCCTGGTGGGTACTAGGAGCCTATGCCCTGCTGGCACTGACCTTCCCTATGATCTACCTGGGCATTAATATTGGCAAATCTCTTACCCAGAAACACTTTGCCTATTACAGTAAATACTTAAAGATTCTGATGCTTTTAGGTATCTTTACCCTCATTTTATATTACATTATTCAATAACAATTCTGCGTACATGAACCTGATTCTTGCCTCTGCCTCTACCCGACGAAAACAACTACTCAGCGATGCCGGTTATACTTTTGATATTGTCGTGGCCCATACAGATGAGTCCTTTCCGGAAAGCTTACCTATAGATCAGGTTCCGGAATATATAGCCCGTGAGAAAGCCCTGGCCGTACAAGCTTTGTTATCAGAAAAAGCTACTGACGCCATTATTATCGCTGCAGATACAGTGGTTGTACTGGAAGATGAAATCATAGGCAAGCCTGATGATGCTGCACATGCCAAAAAGATATTGCAGAAACTGTCCGGCAAAACGCATCGTGTTATTACCGGAGTATACCTGTTAAAAGGTGAAGCTGCGCAGAGTTTTCATAGTATCACATCCGTAACCTTCAACCCGATTACGGATACGCAGATTGATTACTATATTGAAAAATTCAGACCATTTGACAAAGCCGGGGCCTATGCGATCCAGGAATGGATCGGCCTTATTGGCGTATCTCATATAAACGGAGACATTTATAATGTCATCGGGCTGCCGGTCAACAAACTGGCTAATGTCCTGACCGACTGGAATATTTTCGCCGTATAAATATTTGAATTGTTATTTTTGTGGCCATTGCAATCTTTCATACCAGAATATCATGAATAAAAGTACCCCAGCATATATAACCGGGATAGGCATTATCAGCGCTATCGGAGACAATGTAGCCGAAAACTGTACCGCATTGACTGAAGAGCGGGCCGGCATTGCTCCGGCTACGTACCTGCAGACAATACATCCCTTTCCGGTGGGTGAAATCAGGTATTCAAATGAAGAGCTGGCGAAAATAGCGGGTGTACTCCCTACTTTTCCGCGTACGGCTTTACTGAGTATTATTGCGGCGAAAGAGGCTTTTGCTCCATTCATCGGTAAAACGGAAGGCCTGAAGGCTGGAGTGATATCGGCCAATACCGTTGGCGGGATGGATCTTTCTGAAACCATGTTTGAATCGGTTGCAGAAAGAAAAGCAATGGATAAACGCAAACTATGGTATCATGAATGCGGCTCTATTACGGAGCTTACCGCATATGCGATCGGACTGGAAGATGCCTGGTCTACTTCTATAAGCACCGCCTGTTCTTCTTCTGCCAATACAATTATGCTGGGAGCACAACTGATTGAGCAAGGCAAACTGGACATTGTCATTGCCGGTGGTGCGGACAGTCTTTCTAAATTTACCCTTAATGGCTTCAATTCACTGATGATACTAGACAAGGAACTGTGTCGTCCGTTTGACGAAAACCGCCAGGGACTTAATTTAGGAGAAGCTGCCGCTTATGTGGTATTGATGAGTGAACGTGCCGTGGCACAGACCGGCGCTGCAAAGAGAGCTATTCTTTCCGGTTATGCAAATGCTAATGATGCACACCATCAGACTGCATCATCACCGGACGGTACCGGAAACCAGCTGGCTATGGCGGGTGCACTGGCACAGGCGGGTTTGCAACCCGGTGACATTGATTATATCAACCTGCATGGTACAGGTACGGCAAATAATGATTCTTCAGAAGGCATTGCCATTGAAAAAGTATTTGAAGGCTATACCATTCCTGAAGCCAGCTCTACAAAGGCCTATACCGGGCATACATTAGGCGCAGCCGGATCAGTTGAGGCCGTATTTTCTGTATTAGCGATAGAAAAACAGGTAACCTGGCCGCACTTGCGCATGCAAACCCCTATCAGTAGCCTGAACTGGCAGCCCAGTACACAGAGTGTAGCAAAGCCTATCCGTAATGTATTATCCAATTCATTCGGATTCGGAGGCAATTGCTCAGCCCTGGTTATTTCTAAAGCTTAGGGCTTCCCTGCTGCTCTTCGGCTACGGCCTTTATTCTTTTTAATAGTTCGGTCAGACAAGCCGCGCTCGGCTCTATATTGACCTGGTGCAGGATGTTCAGTTCCCTGGAATATTGATTATATAAATCCAGATCTGCAATCATTTCGATTGCGGCACCATTGGCATCGGTATGATGTGATGAAGTATGATGTAAAAGTAGTCCCATTCGATATTATTTAGTGTGCTTTCCAATTATAACGGCAGCTCACATTATTATCGTATGAAAATGAGATTCTAAAGAAATTTTTAACAAATATGTTCTAAGCTTTTTGTGAAATGGCCGACTGGCGGCTATTTGACGATGACATAAACGTCTTCCCCGTCCTTTTTGTGGTGGTAGCTCTCACGGGCGTATTGCTCCAGGACTTCAGGATTGGTCTTCAGTTGCTGTAACTCCGTATCCATGCTGTCAGACTCCAGCGTCATGTACTCGATCTTGTTATTCAGTTCATCGAGCTCTTTCTGGCTTTCGCGGATGGTAAACAGATCATAAGGGCTAAAAAACAGCATCAACAAGGCAAACACAACGATGGCCAGCATATACTTGTTGGTAATGATTCTTAAAACCGTTTTCATCTGATATAAAATATTCGAAAAGCAAATTTCAGTAAAAAAACAATATAGCGCTACCTGTAGTTCTTTTTTGTGGATAATTAATTCCGGAAAATTGGTTTTTGAAAGATTGTCAAATAATAATACTTTTGCAAGCATATTATAACAATCTCAAAGTACTTCAATAAACATCCATTATGTTGCAGGATTATACCGCATCAAGCGAAAAAGAAACCCGCGCCGGTTTTGGCGACGGCATTTATGAGCTGGCAAAGCAAAACCCTGATGTGGTGGCGCTTACGGCTGACCTTGCCGGATCTTTAAAGCTCAACAACTTCATCAAAGACTTCCCGGAAAGATTTGTACAGTGCGGTATTGCAGAAGCGAATATGATTGGTGTTGCTGCCGGTCTGGCTACTGCAGGTAAGATTCCTTACACGACTACCTTTGCAAACTTTTCGACATCACGTGTGTACGATCAGATTCGCCAGTCTGTTGCGTACAGCCATAAAAATGTAAAAATTTGTGCTTCTCATGCCGGACTGACTTTAGGTGAAGACGGTGCTACACACCAGATCCTGGAAGATATCGGTATGATGAGAATGCTGCCTGGCATGACGGTAATTGTGCCTTGTGACTATAACCAAACTAAAGCGGCAACTATTGCCATCAGTAAAATAGAATCTCCGGTATACCTGAGATTCGGAAGAGTAAAATGGGCTAACTTCACTAAAGAAGACGGTTCTGACTTCGTAATCGGTAAAGCACAGGTACTGAATGAAGGTACTGATGTAACCATCATTGCTTGCGGACACCTGGTATGGACTGCCCTGGAAGCGGCAAGAACACTGGAAGCGAAAGGCCTGAGTGTTGAAGTAATCAATATGCACACGATCAAACCTCTGGATGAGGAAGCAGTAATCAAATCACTGACCAAAACCGGTTGTGTAGTTACCGCAGAAGAACACCAGATTAATGGTGGTCTGGGTGATGCTATTGCTAATGTGGCTTCCCGTAACTGTCCTGTACCGCACGAATATGTAGCTGTAAATGATACTTTCGGCGAAAGCGGCAAGCCAGTACAATTATTGGAAAAATATGGTTTAGGCCAAACCAATATTATTGCTGCAGTAGAAAAAGTAATCGCGCGTAAACAGAAATAATCTGTAACAGAAATATTATCTTCGAAAACGCGCCTTCCGGCGCGTTTTCGCGTTATATACCTATAATAACTGTAACCTTTAAACTTATGCAACAAAACACTAAGGCCTGGATTGCACTCGTCTTCATCTGTATTGCCTGGGGCACTACCTATCTGGGTATAAAATACGGACTGGAGGCCCTCCCTCCCTTTCTGATGGCTGGTGTAAGGCAAACCATTGCCGGTCTGATCATAGGTCTGATGGCCTTGAGCAACCGCAAAGCAAATGACTGGTCTATGGCCAACATCGGCAGACAAGCGCTGATCGGTTTCCTGCTGATTACCCTTGGTAATGGCCTAGTGAGCTGGGCAGAAGCATATATACCCAGTGGTGTAGCCGCCCTGGTATGTGCCACCATGCCGGTAATGTCTGTACTCATCACCCTGATCAGGCACAAACAGGAGCGCGTTAATGCATTCATTATTATAGGTATGCTCCTGGGATTTGCCGGTGTAGCCATCAACTTCAAGGATAGTGTAAGCGACTTGTCCAATACCAAATACCTGATGGGTATTATTGCTACATTAGTAGCTACCACCAGCTGGGCATACGGTAGTATTATGGGCAAACGCAACAAGTCAGATGCTAATCCTGTCTTCAACAGTGCGATACAGGTATTCAGTGGAGGTATCTTCTTATTGCTGTTCAGCCCGCTGGTTGATGACTATAATAAAATCAATCTGCAGAATACCCATGCCTTAATGGCGATCGTGTACCTGATCACAATTGGCTCGGTACTGGCTTATACCGCATATATGTACGCCTTAAAACACCTGCCTGTAGGTGTCGTAATGATTTATGCCTATATCAATCCGCTGGTAGCGGTACTGCTGGGCTGGCAACTGGCTGGCGAGCCGCTGACTATGTATACGCTCCTGTCTTTCCTCTGTATTGCATTGGGTGTTTACCTGGTCAATTTAGGATATAAAAGATAGCATTCAGGAGCCAGGAACAAAATTTGGCGTTTGCCTATAAATGGCTATTTTTGTTACATTTCATTCTTATACTTTAACGAGACGTATGGCACAGGATATTCCGATGGAAGATGACAAAGACTTACTGGCAGCTTTTAAAGTTGAAGCGACCAGAGAACGTGCCTATACCCGCATCGTCAAAAAATACCAGGAGCGTCTGTACTGGCACATCCGCCGCATGGTGATCAATCATGAGGATGCCAATGATGTGCTGCAGAATGTATTTATTAAAATATGGACCTACCTGGAGAACTTCCGTGAGGAGTCCAATCTATATACCTGGATGTACCGGATCGCTACCAATGAAACACTGACGTTTCTTGAAAAAGAGAAAAAGCGCAGCTCCCTTTCTTTCAGCGATCACGAAAGCGGCTTGTCCAATAAACTACAGGCAGAAAAAGGTTTCGATGCAAATAAGCTGGAATGGCGTTTGCAACAGGCCATACAATCCCTTCCCGATAAGCAAAAGCAGGTTTTCCTGCTCCGTTATTACGATGAAATGCCTTACGAAGAAATGTCAAAAGTCCTGGAGACTTCTACAGGTGCTTTAAAAGCATCATATCATCATGCGGTGAAAAAAGTAGAAGAATTTTTAAAGAAGGATTAAACTTTTAACACGGGCCAATGTCTATAAAAGTGTTATGAAAAGGAATATTGACATACAAAAAGAGTGGGAAGCTATCGGAGCGAAATTCGACAGCCAAATTGCCTTGCCATCTTTCAAGATTCCAGACAATTATTTCGACACCTTCCCGGAAACCATGCTAAGCCTGGTTTCTGCCCCGGATACGAAAGCCGGATTTCCCGTTACGGAAGAAGCTTACTCGGTACCGCCCGGTTATTTTGAAGCATTGCCGCTGCAATTACTGCAACAGGCACAGGCATTCGAATCGGTAACCCGTAATACTTCTATAGAAGGACTGAGTAAACAGAATCCTTTCGAAGCCCCTGCCCCACAGTATTTTGATCAGCTGGCCGACCAGCTGATGCACAAGATTCATGCAGAAGTAGCACCGGAAGAAGAACTGAGTATCTCTCCCCTGCTGGCTTCACTGAAGCAATCAAATCCATTCAGCACACCGGAAATCAGTGTCAATATGGAGCAGATTTTCAGCACCGTAAAACCGGAACCTGAAGTCAAAACCAAAAAGGAAAGTCCGATGTTTGCAATAAGAAGACGCCTTTCTTTTGCTCAGTGGTCTGCAGCTGCTTCTATAGCCATCTTCTTTGTATTGGGCGCCATGTGGTTACAAACCAATAAAATGAACAGCGTGCCTACTCAATCTCTGGCTAGTGAAAATGTGAATGTGAAGGCGAGTAAATTATTGGCGAACATACCTGACCAGGCATTGGCAGAATATGTAGAGCAGCATTCAGAGGAATTTGATGAGTTTATTTTAGAAGCAAACCTGGCCAGTGTACCGGCTACAGAACAGACAAAAAACCTGGAAGCTGCCATCGGAGATATTTCTGACGAAGACATACAGGCATACCTGAATACATACTAAGAAACTATTTTGGTGTATTATGATTAATCAGTATTATACCTTAAATTTGACCCATTATGAAACGTTACTTGATTCTTTTACTGCTCTCACTGAGTTTTAGTGTGGCCCCTATCTATGCTCAGAGCACGAGCGATGCCAAAATAAGGGCGATTAAAATTTCACTGCTGACAGACAAAATGAGATTGAGTTCAGAGCAGGCTACCAAGTTCTGGCCTGTATACAACCAGTACGAAAATGAAATGCGTGTAATCTGGAAAGCTTCCGGTGCGTTGAGAACCCAAAGGGGTATGACTGCCGAGGAAATTATAGATGAAAGACAAAAACTGGATGAAAGGAAATTAGCGATCAAAGCGAAATACAAAAATGAATTTCTGAATATTGTATCTGCAACACAACTGAACAATATGTACCTGGCAGAGGCAGAATTCAAAGATCTCCTGCTCAAGCAACTCAAAAAATAATTCTTACAAAAAAATGCAAAAGGTCTGGCTGATATCAGCCAGACCTTTTGCATTAGTATCAATTCGCATCAGTGCAGATTACCTGTATGTAGATAGCATAATGCAGATACACAAAAAGCTACCTTCCGATGGAAGGTAGCTTCAATATTGTAGGCAAAGATTGCTAAGATTATTTACGTAAACCTAATTTCGCGATTAATTCACGATAACCGTTCAGATTAGTACGGCTCATGTATTGTAATAAACGTTTACGTTGACCTACCATCTTGATCAGGCTCAGGTTACTAGAGTGGTCTTTCTTGTTACCACCTTTGATATGAGCTGAAATGTGGTTGATACGCTCTGTCAACAAAGCAACTTGTGCTTCTACAGAACCAGTGTTTTTTTCAGAACCACCGTATGTTTTAAAAATGTTTGCTTTTTTAGCGTCGATTGTTGCGTTAGCCATTTTATTGTAATTATTTATACTTTGTCACAAAATTGGTTGGCAAAGGTAGGATATTTATTTTAAATAACCATAATATTTATTTTCTTTCGCCTTTTTTAGCCTTTAGACAGGGCATTCAGTACATCATATTGGGTAAGGATATGTACGTTACCGCTTTCATCCTTGGCCAGTACTGAATTGTTATCTTTATTGATATAGCTGGTCAGGCGCTCCAGAGGTGTGTTCATGGCTACAAGCGGTATAGCTGCTTCCATAACGGTTTCTATTTCCTGTTCTTTTACCTGTACATCAGCCATTAATTTCTTGAACAGTCCGTTCTGCGACAGGGCTCCTACGATTTCGCCTGCTTTCATTACCGGTATCTGCTCAATATCATATTTCTGCATCAGTTCCATTGCCTGCGAAACTTTATCGCCTGCCTCTACGGTAACCAGTCTTCTTCTGCCCAGACCACCGATCAGATCCTGTACGGTATTTACATCCAGGAAGCCACGATCCAGCATCCACTCATCATTATAGATTTTCGCTACATAACGGCTGCCATGGTCATGGAAGATCACTACAACTACATCATCTTTAGTCAGCTGGTCTTTTAATTGTCTCAGACCTGCTACTGCAGAGCCTGCAGAGTAACCTACGAAAATACCTTCTTCTTTAGTAATACGACGAGCCATAACCGCACCGTCTTTATCAGTTACCTGCTCAAAGTGGTCAATTGCATCTTTGGCATAGTTTTCAGGCAGAAAATCTTCCCCGATACCTTCTGTAATATAAGGGTGTACCTCGTTCATATCCAGCTCACCGGTTTTAAACCATTTGGTCAGCAGAGAGCCATAGCTATCAATAGCCCAGACTTTAATGTTAGGATTCTTTTCTTTCAGGTATTTACCTGTACCGGTAATGGTACCACCTGTACCGGTAGCGACTACCAGATGTGTAATTTTGCCTTCGGTCTGTTCCCAGATTTCCGGACCAGTCTGCTCATAGTGCGCCAGTCGGTTGGCCAGGTTATCATATTGGTTTACATACCAGCTGTTCGGCACTTCTGTTGCCAGACGCTTCGATACAGAGTAGTATGATTGCGGATCTTCCGGCTCTACATTGGTCGGGCAGATGATTACTTCTGCACCCAGAGCCTTCAGGATATCTGCTTTTTCTTTAGATTGTTTATCTGTAGTAGTAAAGATACAACGGTAGCCTTTTTGGATGGCTGCTAATGCCAGACCCATACCGGTATTTCCGCTGGTACCTTCGATAATAGTACCACCTGGTTTAATTTTGCCTTCCTGTTCAGCCACTTCCAGCATTTTCAGGGCCATACGGTCCTTAATACTGTTTCCCGGATTAAAAAACTCCACTTTAGCATAAACAGGGCAAGGTAAATCGGCCACTGTTTTATTTAATTTCACTAAAGGCGTGTCTCCTATAGTTTGTAAAATATTATCATATACTTTTTTGGATGCATCCATTATCAGTCTGATTTTTATGATGTTTAATGATGTTGTCAGAATCTGCAAAGGTAATGTTTAATTGCTTATCAGCATTAATACCAAATCATTTCTTAACTTGCAACATTATTGTCAATACAAGCATAATCAAAATGGAAAAACCCATTATCGGTATTACTACAGGTGATTTGAATGGTGTAGGTGTGGAAACGATTATTAAAACATTATCGGACAACCGGATGATAGAGTTCTGTACTCCGGTCATATTCGGTTCTAATAAAGTGATTAACTTTTACCGTAAACTGCTTCCTGAATTTGAACTTAAGTTTGCCAGCATCAAGAGTTTTGATGCGATCAATCCTAAGCAGGTCAATATTTTCAACTGCTGGGAAGAAGAAGTAATGATACAACCGGGAGAACTGACGGAGATCGCCGGCAAATATGCCGTACGTTCTCTGCAGGTGGCAACACAAAGCCTGAAAGAAGGACTTATTGATGCCATTGTAACTGCTCCTATACATAAAAAGAATACCCAGTCTGCAGAGTTTAACTTTACCGGTCATACTCCTTTTTTCAAAGCAGAGTTCGGCGCTAAAGATGTGGTGATGATGCTGTATGCCGATAATTTCCGTGTAGCATTGATCACAGAACACCTGCCGGTTGCTGAAGTGAGCAAACACATCACTAAAGAACTGATCATGAGCAGGATTGGTATCATAAAAGACTCTTTGCAAAAAGACTTCGGCATCAATATACCTAAAATTGCGGTGCTGGGTCTGAACCCGCACGCCGGTGATAACGGCCTGATCGGGAAAGAAGAAGAACTGGTGATCAAACCGGCAATTGATGCACTGCAGCAAAAAGGCATGCAGGTATTCGGACCATACAGTGCCGATGGCTTCTTTGCTCATGCACAACACCATAAGTTTGATGTAGTAGTGGCCATGTATCATGACCAGGGCCTGATCCCGTTCAAATCGCTGGCAGCCAGTGAAGGTGTGAATTATACCTGCGGCTTACCAGCCGTGCGTACCTCTCCTGATCATGGCACGGCATTTGACATAGCCGGACAAGGTATTGCCAGCCCGGACAGCTTGCGTGAGGCCGTATTCCAGGCGGTGCAGATCCTGCAACAAAGAGCAGAGTATGCTGCCAATACGACCAATCCATTAAAAAGAAACCATATTGCCAAAGAACGATAAATTAATATAATAGTTTTGGAAGTAAATAAAGCAAAATATCTCATCAGCAGCCCGAGCGTATCTAAGTGTCCGACACCAGATCGTCCGGAGTATGCATTTATCGGCCGTTCCAATGTAGGTAAATCATCATTGATCAACCTGCTGACTAACCAGAATGCGCTGGCCAAAGTATCGGCCAGTCCTGGTAAAACAGTAATGATCAATCATTTCCTGATTAATGCTAATGCAAAAGATGAAGGGGGCTGGTACCTGGTCGATCTTCCGGGATATGGCTATGCCAAGCGTTCTAAAACGCAGAGAGAGCAATGGAAGAAGACAATGACTGATTATTTCTCCAAAAGAGAGAACCTGGTTACGGTATTTGTACTGGTAGATAGTCGTTTATCTCCTCAGGCCATTGACCTTGAATTCCTGGGGCACTTAGGCGAAATCGGAGTTCCGTTCAACATAGTATTTACCAAGTCCGACAAAAATACACAGGCCGACACTTCAAAAAATACCAAAATGTTCATCAATAAGATGAAAGAAGAGTGGGAATACATCCCCCGTACCTTCATCACCTCTACCGTCAAGAAAAACGGGAGAAGGGAAATACTGGCCTATGTACAGGAATTGAATGATCAGTACAAAGAACAAGGCAACCAATTGCTGGAGCAATAATTTATTTACCTTACGGACCCGTTTCTGTTGTTTCGAATCATTCCTGAATTATATTTTTCTGCTCTGGCGACTTATCTGTCCTTCAGCGGAATGCAGGAACCCGAAACACGACATCGTCTCCCTTTAAGGGCGCGTTGTGTAGGCGGTCAACTTTATACTACAACAATACATTCAACTATATACACATATATTAACTAAACATGCAACAATTAATTGAACAGGCATTTGCAGACCGCTCATTACTGCAACAACCAAACTATGAAGAAGCCGTAAGATCTGTAATCGAAGCGGTAGATAAGGGCACCCTGCGTGTAGCAGAACCAACTGCAGACGGATGGAAAGTGAATGAATGGGTGAAGCAGGCAATCCTGATGTATTTCGGTATCCAGAAGATGAAAACCTGGACACTGGAACCATTTGAATTCCATGACAAGATGGAACTGAAGAAAGATTATGCAGCATTGGGCGTACGTGCGGTACCTCATGCAGTGGCTCGTTATGGTGCCTATATTGCTAAGAATGTAGTGCTGATGCCCAGTTATGTAAATATCGGTGCATTCGTAGATGAAGGCGCTATGGTAGATACATGGGCTACAGTGGGCAGCTGTGCGCAAATCGGTAAGAACGTACACCTTTCCGGTGGCGTGGGTATCGGTGGTGTACTGGAGCCATTACAGGCTTCTCCGGTAATTATAGAAGACGGTTGCTTTATCGGCTCCCGTTGTATTGTTGTAGAAGGGGTGCATGTAGAGAAAGAAGCGGTACTGGGCGCCAATGTAGTATTGACCAAAAGTACCAAGATTATTGATGTAAGCGGTGCAGAACCGGTAGAATACAGAGGTCGTGTGCCGGCCCGCAGTGTAGTGATTCCGGGTAGCTATACCAAATCATTCCCTGCCGGAGACTACCAGGTGAGCTGTGCACTGATTATTGGTCAGCGCAAAGAAAGCACCGATCTTAAAACATCACTTAACGATGCTCTGAGAGATTTTAATGTAGCGGTATAAACCGTTTTTGTTACACTTATAAAACCCAAGCCTTAGGAAATACGTTGTGCAGACCGTTGGTCTGCCGGGTTCCTAAGGCTTTGATTATATATGTTAAAATATATTAACAGTATTATATGCATGTTGTGCTGCAGCATAACAACAATATGGGCACAGGACTTTAAAGTAACCTGCCCCCGCAACTATGTGGTCGCTACAACAGAAAATATTATCCAGACACGGGTAGACAATATTTCCTGTAATAATATACTGGTTCGAACCGACAATGGTAAGCTGAAGAAGATCGGCGACTGTACCTATATCCTCATTCCGTTGCGCGCCGGTGAGTGTAATATTGCCATCAGCAAAGTAGTAAATGGCAATATCATTGACCTGGGTACCCGCGCGTTTAAAGTGGTTAGCGAAAAAAATGCAGGGAACATGGCTTCCGAGAAGGGCAATAAAACTGCGAAACAAAAGGATGATGCACCTCCTATTACCAAACCTAAGCTTATGCTGGGCGGCCTTAAAGGAGGCGACATACGCAAACTGATCCTGCAAAAACAGAAAGGCCTGAACCTGGAGGAAACTCCGGAGGTCAAAAGCGGCAAGCTGAAGCTGAATTCCTATGAAGTGCTGATCCTGGAAAATGATGAGCGCATTTTCAGTAAGAAAATGACAGATCCCGAATTTGACACAGACATCATTGCTGCATTCAAACAGTTAAAGCCTGGGTATATGTTACTGTTTATCAATGTTAAATGTCAGTACGATAATAAGACCATAAAGCTTGATGATCTTATCTTTGATCTCAAAAACTAGACAAATACTATGACGCAAATACTGGAACAGACTTTCCTGGGACTTTCTTTATACGCTTACCTACGCCTGGTTTTAATTATATTATTTGCCTGGCTGCTCAAAGGTGTGCTTTCTAAAATACTGGCACGGCTTGCCTATCGTTTATTCCGGAACACTTCCGGAGAACAGTATTATGAGCGTTTTTCTGCGCATATCAACAAACCCTTTGGCAACCTGCTGTTTACGATTTTTGCCTATATCGGCATCAACCAGATAGCCCCTTTGCTGGAGCGTGTGTGGCTGTTCAAACGAGGTAGTGCAGCACTGGCAACGGATACCAAGAACATGATTGCGGTTAAAGCGTTCACACTGATGGACCTTACCGATCGCATTTTTTTCTTTATCATCATCTTTACGGCAACCGGCTTGCTGGTTAAAGTGATCAGTTTTATCTTCAGGATGCTGACCGACAAGGCGGTCAAGAATGGCGATCGTGAACGGCAACAATTGCTGCCACTGCTGAGAGATGTATTGCGGGTAGTGATCTGGGCCTTTATGTTCTTCGTCATACTCGGTGTCGTCTTCCAGGTCAATGTAGCGACGCTGATCGCGGGCCTGGGTATGGGTGGTATTGCAGTTGCTTTTGCACTGAAAGACAGCCTGGAGAACTTATTATCCTCTTTCATGATCCTGCTGGACAAGCCATTTGTGATCGGAGACCTGATCAAGATTGATGGTGTGGAAGGTAATGTAGAAAAGATCGGATTCCGGAGTACCCATATCCGCACCCCGGAGAAAACACTGGTTTCTCTACCCAACCGTAACCTTATCAGCAACAGCCTGGAAAACTTTTCGGAAAGAGGCGCACGCAGGGTAAGAATGGTGGTGGGCGCCACCTACGGTTTATCTAAAACGCAGCTGAATACCATTGTAGAGCAGATCTCCAGCCGCATACAGCAACACCCCGATATTGTCGAAAAACCAAATGTATTTTTAGAAAGCTTCGGCGATTCTGCCATCAATATCAGTGTGGCTTATTTTGTAAAAACACAATCTGCTACACCTTTTGATAAGATAAAAGAACAGATCAATTACGAGATTTACGAGATCATGTACCGCTATGGTGCCGGATTCCCTTATCCGACACAGGCACAGGTCAACACGCAGGAAATCAACAATGTACTGACAGACCAGGCCTCTTAAAGAATCTCTATTCCATATTAAGAACAATCAAAACGTGTACCGCAGGTACCGTTTTGATTGTTTATTTTTGCACCATATTATCACATGAAAAGACCGCGTAAGTATTAACACCATACTTTGCGGATACCATTTATTTAGATTTCATATTATGTTACAGTTTTATCCGGAACAGGCTTTAGAGCGATTGGAATTCGAAAAAATAAGACAGCTGCTTTTAGCAAAATGCAGAACTAATTATGCGAAGCAAGCAGCACTGAATATAAAGTTTCACACCAAAAAGGAGTACCTCGAGGAGGCCCTGCAACAGGTGTATGAATACAAACAAACGCTGGGCGGCAGCGATTATTTCCCTAATGATTTCACTAAGGATATTACCGGTGAACTCAAACTCCTGCGCGTACCCGGTGCGGTACTGAAAGGAGAGGATTTTCTGTCGATCAATAAACTGACGCTTACCGTAAGGGATATACTCCTGTGGCTAAAGCGCCAGAACAACCTCTACCCCAGCCTGGAAGAGATTGCCATTACAGTTACCTATCAGAAAGAAATTCCAAAGATCATCAATGAAATGATCGACGATGCAGGTGTAGTAAGAGATTCCGCCTCTACAGAACTGATGCGCCTGCGTCATGATATTGAAAAGAAAAGACAGCAACTCCGTAAAGTATTTGAGGGCATCCTGCGTAAGCTGAACAAACAGGGTTACCTGGCCGATATTTCAGAGAGCTTTATGAACGGTCGCAGAACTGTAGCGGTTGTGGCGGAGCAAAAGCGTATTGTAAAAGGAATCATGCATGGTGAAAGTGAATCGGGCAAGACCGTATTTATAGAACCCGAAGAGACCATCGAACTGAACAATGATATTTCCAGCCTGGAAAGAGAAGAAGGCCGTGAGGTCTACCGCATCCTGAAAGACCTCACCGCATCATTGCAGGTATATCATCCCAACCTGGAGTCTTATCTTAAATTATGTGGTGTATATGACTTTATCCGTGCCAAGGCTTTGCTGGCGCAGGATATGAATGCCCATATGCCAAGGCTGAGTTCCAATCCCGGCACACACCTGATCAAAGCATACCACCCCCTGCTGCTCTTACACAACAAGACGCTGGGTAAACCTACATATCCGCTCACCATCTCTATGGATAAGGACAACCGCATCCTGGTGATCAGCGGTCCGAATGCGGGCGGTAAAACGGTATCGATGAAAACGATCGGCCTGTTGCAGACCATGTGTCAGGCAGGTTTACTGATTCCGGCAGATGATACTTCTGAGATCGGTATTTTCAAACAGATCATGATTCATATCGGGGATACCCAAAGTATCGAAAATGAACTGAGTACCTACAGTGCCCACCTGAGGGATATGAAATATTTCCTGGAACAGGCCAATGGCAAGACCCTGTTCTTCGTAGATGAGCTGGGTAGCGGTTCTGATCCTAATCTCGGCGGAGCATTTGCCGAAGCAATTGTGGAGCAGCTGGCCAATAAAAAAGCCATGGGTATCATTACCACTCACTACCTCAACCTGAAGGTCATGGCGGGCAAAGTACCTGGTATTTTTAATGGCGCCATGGCTTTTGATGAAGAGAAACTATTACCCTTGTACCAACTGGTACTGGGCAAACCGGGTAGTTCTTACACTTTCTCGATAGCGCAACGCAGCGGCCTGCCAGAGCATGTGATCAACCGGGCCCGCCAGATCACAGACAAGGGCCACTTTAAGCTGGACAAGATGCTGCACCAGACGGAGCAGCAATCGGTGCGCATGACCAGTAAGGAGCGACACCTGGATCAGCTGGTAAAGGAAAATGAGAAATTGAAATCTAAATACGAAGAGCTGATCGATAAGGAGCGCCTGGAGCAGCATTACCAGACGCTGAAATTACAGAACAAGATAAAGAAAGAAGAACTGGATTACCTGCGGGATATGGAACGTAAATTCAAACAGATTGTGTTTGACTGGAAGCGTACCGATAACAAGCAGGAGGTCATTGAATCTGCCGAAAAAATACTCTTTAAGAAAAAGCATATAATCCAGAACCAGGCTGCAGCGACCAAAGCAGATAAGAACTATGTGATCACCGCGAAGCAACCGGAGGTAGGTGACCTGATGCGGAATAAAGATAATCACCAGATCGGACGCCTGGTAGAAGTGAAAGGTAAAAAGGCGATTGTCCGTATCGGTCATATGCCCTTTACCATTACAATGGATGAATGGATTACGGTAGAAGCCAAAAAGCCTCAACCCCGTAAAAAGAAGACAGAGGAGTAAACCGACACTAAATATCCGTCAAATAAGACGTACCTTTGCCGCGACTACAAATCCGCGCTATCGCTGGGGCTCAATGCCCGAGAGGAAAGTCCGGACAGCATAGTGCAATGCACCACCTAACGGGTGGGTATGCGGCAACGCATAACAGCAAGTGCCACAGAAAATAACCGCCCTGCAAAGGGTAAGGGTGAAAATGTGCGGTAAGAGCGCACGGTAAGAGCAGGCAACTGTCTTTACGGGTAAACCTTGCGTGCTGAAATGCCCAATAGGCAAGCGATTAAGGGCGGCACGTCCGATGCTTGCGGGTAGGCAGATACAGTTGTACAGTGATGTACCGCGTAGATAAATGATAGCGGCACTCCGGCAACGGAGGGTACAAAATCCGGCTTACAGGGTTTGTAGTTTAATTTTATCCATACAGCGACTGACCAGCATGGTTAGTCGCTTTTTTATCTACTGCCCACTATGCAATGCTTCATTGAGCTTAGCATTAGAGTATGTTCATAAAATAATAACAGAGTCTTAGGCTTCAATCTATTGACAAACAATGTTTATTGCCGTATTTTAGCTAGTAACATTACGGAAACATACATTAATGACCATATTGCGGAAACATAAAAGAGGACTGATCTTATTCCTGGCACTGGCGATCTACCTGATCACAGCGCTATGGCTGCAGTCTTCTTATGGCATGCCTTACTATGTACCTTATATATACCTGCCTTTACAAAATATACGCAGCCAAATCCTGCAGTACCTGCCCTTTAGCCTAGGAGACCTTATCTATATCGGTTTATTGATCTGGCTGCTGATTTCCTTGTTCCGCTTTGTACGGAATATTATACTCAGCCATCGTTTAGGCAAGCATATTGTCGGCAACCAGCTGTTACGCTTTGCGGCAACCCTTGTGTTTCTCTACGCAAGCTTTATCATACTCTGGGGGGCCAATTATAAACGCGAGCCCCTGATACCGGAAAGCCGCAGCACCCTGGATACGGCTACCCTTATTGCCCTCAATGATACACTTGTGGCAGAGCTTAATCGATTACCGAATACGGACAATCCGCTTAACCTTGCGCAGCTCAACAAGCGTATCAATATCGACTACCAGAATATGTTTGGGCCAAAGGTGCCGCTCTTAAATGTAAAGCCCACGCTTTTTGGCAGCAGCCTGCATTATTTCGGCATACAGGGTTATTACAATCCACTGACGGGAGAAGGCCAGTTTGCCACTTCCCTGCCCCCGTTTATGTGGGGCTTCGTGGTTGCGCACGAAATGGCCCACCAGGCGGGTATCGCTTCCGAAGGAGATGCCAATTTTATTGCCTATATGATCTGCGTGCAGGATAGTATGCCCGGTATGCAATACTCGGGTTACCTGAACCTGTTCCTGTATGCCAACAGGGAGCTGTTTGAAATCGACTCCACTATGGGCAAGGCAAAATACGAAACCCTCAATGCCACGGTGCGGGAAGATATCGAAGCCCTGAAAAAGCTGAGAAAGCAATACAAAAGCAGCTTCCGCGGATTATCTATAGATGTATACCACTGGTACCTTCAGAACCGTGGACTGAAACAAGGCATTGGTAGCTATCGCCTTATCTCCAAAAAAGTATATGAATGGGAACGGGATGGCAAACCTAAGATCAGTCTGTATCCATAACACTTACAACATATTTAATGAGCCACAGTCTGGTATCAAAGTAACAGGGTTCCGGCACAATACCGGTCAGCGTAATGCTGTTTTAAACCTGATGCAAAAAAATAAGCCCGTGATGCATTGTTGCACCACGGGCTTATTTACATTACTTGTTTTGTTTTAGAATACAGTTATTTTACAATTATAATCAACTCCCAATACACTTCCGGAGCGATTACATTCTGCTTTTGCTTCCTTATACGTTTTATCACGGATGATAGAAGTACTGGTATTGCCATTTACGGTACATTCACAGTTCCAGTCTTTAGGTTTGTTACACGAGGTACCAAATGCAATGGCACCGCCAAAAATGGCTAAGGCTGCGGTGATTGATGCTATTCTTTTCATAAAATCGTTTTTGGTTACCCCAATATTAATACAATAATCTAAGCTATTGAGATACAGAATGTTAATAAATTGCCTGTACATACAAGTAAAATGGCGTCCATTCCCCGCATATGCGCTTCAGGTAAAGGTTACAAATATGTTTTACAAAAGGAATATTTTCAATTAACTTTGCGGCTCAAATCAGAAAGAACAACATGTTTGCATTACGTAGATTTTTAGTCAAGAACCGTCTGCTGCTGGCAGTGCTATTTATCGCATTAGGTATATTTTCAGGTATCAAAGTAACCTGGTGGCTGGGCTGGTTGCCTATCCTCATCGGTTTACTGACCGCTGCCGCACATTTCCTGATCGGCCCGATGACTATTCTCCCGCATTATATTGAAAGTGGCGATGTAGAAGAAGCTCAGAAATTAATTAATTCTGTAAAAAAACCAGAATGGCTGTTCAAACAGGTAAGATCCGGCTTTTATATGCTGAAGGCAAACTTATCTACCATGAATAATGACCTGGATGCTGCTGAAGAGCAACTGAGAAAAGGACTGGCTTCAGGTGCTACAGATAAGGATGCTGAAGGGATGGCTTTACTGCAGTTAGGCTTTATCTCTGCTCAGAAAGGAAATCTGAAAGAATCTTATGAGCAATTGCGTAAAGCAGTGCAACTGGGCTTACCGGATGCAGATACTACAGCAAGAGCTTATATGCAGTTATCTTCTATCTGCGCACAGAGAAGAGATTACCGCGGTTGTAAATTTTACTTTGCAAAAGCAAAGGCTGCTAAGCCTAAAAATGCAGAGATTGTAGAGCAACTGAAAGAAATGAACAAACAAATTGCCCGCATACCGGGATAAAATAACACAATCAATAAAAAAGCAGCCCGAAAGGCTGCTTTTTTATTATGTATAACAGGCAATTCACACGGATTACCTTATTTTTGTTTCGTTTTTAAAAAAAACCTGTATTTATTTATTCGCCCGCATCAAAACCGGCGAAGCATTGCTGCAAATTATATGAAGTATAAACATATTTTACTCCTCGTCTTCCTGATTATCCTCATAGACCAGTTCATCAAGATATACGTTAAACTTAATTTCAATTACGGTGACAGTATCAACGTCATGGGCCAGAAATGGTTCCAGTTGTACTTTATCGAGAACTCCGGAATGGCCTTCGGGATGAAGATCATGGATTCTACCACCGGTAAAGTAATCCTGACCCTCTTCCGCCTGGTAGCAGTAGGTTTCGGTTTTTACTGGGTAAAGACCCTGGTGAAACGTGGTCTGAGCAATGGCGTAAAAATATGTGCGGCTATGATCCTGGCAGGCGCAGCGGGCAACCTGATCGACAGTATGTTCTACGGAATGATGTTTGATCGCGGCCTGGCATTCGATCCTGCTGTAAATGACTATGTAAGTTATCTTGGCGTAGCCAAATTCGGCAAGGGTTATTCCGGGCTGCTGCATGGCAGTGTGGTAGATATGTTCTACTTCCCGGTAATCGATACCCAATGGCCGAAATGGATGCCCATGGTGGGCGGACAACGCTTTACCTTCTTTGATCCGATCTTCAACTTTGCAGATGCTTCTATCTCACTGGGCGTAATTATCCTGTTACTGTTCCAACAAAAAGCCTTGAAGACAGACATGAATAAAGCCGTTACCGAAAAGGCCAATGCTGCTGAGCATGCATCTTAAATTTTATTTCACTTCATTCATTACATAACATTACTCATTCGACATGACTACGTACACGTTCGAAAACAATCTTGAATATGCATTATCACTAGATGATGTAGATATATTACATTCTTTCCGTGAGCGCTTCCATTTCCCTCAGCATGATGGAAATGATGTGCTTTATTTCTGCGGCAACTCATTGGGTTTACAGCCAAGAAGTGCTTCCTGGCTGTTTCAGAAAGAGCTGGCTGACTGGGCTAAGTATGGTGTAGAAGGTCACTTCCAGGCAGAGAACCCATGGATGCATTACCACCATCAGTTCAGCACCTCCCTGGCCAGAATCGTAGGAGCCGATACTTCAGAAGTTGTGGCCATGAATACGCTGACGGTGAACCTGCATTTACTGATGATCTCGTTTTACCGTCCTACCCAGCAGCGCTATAAAATCATTATGGAGGCAGGTGCATTCCCTTCTGATCAGTATGCAATGGAAACGCAGGTAAAAATGCACGGATTTGATCCTAATGAAGCCATTATAGAACTGACTCCGAGAGATGGGGAGTATTGCCTGAGAGATGAAGATATTTTACAGGCCATCAAAGACACCGGCGATCAGCTGGCTTGTGTGATGATGGGTGGTGTAAACTATTATACCGGTCAGTTATTTGACATGCCGGCAATTACTAAAGCAGCGCATGAAGTTGGCGCTCTGTGCGGTTTTGACCTCGCACATGCTATGGGTAATGTGCCGATGCAATTGCATGACTGGGATGTAGACTTCGCCTGCTGGTGTTCTTACAAATACTTAAACTCTGGCCCTGGTGGTGTAGCGGGTATTTTTGTTCATGAAAAACATGGCAATAACCCGGATACCCTGCGTCTTGCCGGTTGGTGGGGCAATGATGAGTCTACCCGTTTCAAAATGAAGAAAGGCTTTATCCCTGCTAAGGGTGCTGCCAGCTGGCAGATGAGTAATGCGCCGGTCTTCAATATGATCGCGCACAAATCTTCCCTGGATATTTTTGACAAAACATCTGTAGCACAACTCAGAGAAAAGAGTCTGAAGCTGACTGCTTATGCAGAATTCCTGTTGCAACCATTGGAAGCAGCCGGTATTTTTGAAATTATTACACCAAAAGAACCGCATCGCCGTGGAGCGCAGCTGTCCCTGTTATTCAAAGACAAAGGCAGAGCTGCATTTGATCACCTGACTGCTCATGGTGTAGTTGCAGACTGGCGCGAGCCAAATGTAATCCGCATCGCACCGGTGCCCATGTACAACAGCTTTGAAGATGTATATCGCTTTGCAGACCTGTTACAGCAATTCCTGAAGGGTCATTAATTGAACCTGAATTATATAAAGAAAGGAGCATCTTACGATGCTCCTTTTACATTGAACAGAAATTCCACTAACTGTTCAATACTTTGCTGATATTGTGTTGTGCAAAACCGGCAGAGGTGGTCATGCCCTTGCCGCCGATACCCGTAACAATATGAATGCGCTTGTCTATGGTATGACAGAAGATCTCATCTTCATGCTGGGCATAAAAACCGGTCCAGTTCTGGGCTATATTCCAGTTGTCCAGTTGCATGATCTTCTTTGCTTCCCTCAGCATGATCTCATTAATGTGCATATCATTATAGAATATGCTCAGGTCATCCTGATCCTCTATGGGTGCATAGAGATGAGAATCTCCGATGATCACACTACCGTCTACCCTTTGTTTAAACAGGATATGAATGCCGTAATCCACACAATCCTGTGGTACATCTGCTGCATCCAGCTGCTGGTAACTGTCACAGGCCGTGAAGCTCTCATAGCGTCTTATGGTAAGCCCGGTAAGGATATTGCCTGGCAACACCGTATGCTGTTGCGGGTAAGTCGCCATCATATTTAGTTTAGATACGATGAGCCCGCTTGTGGCAAACACTTCCGGGAATAGTAGTTTAAACTCTCTGCCAGAGCAGATAAAACAATGAGCTGCCGCATACTCCTGCTTGTCAGCAGTGCTTACCCTTACGGTATCTCCGGCAGTTTCTGTACCCACTACAGGGCAATTATTCCGGTGGCGGAACCGCTGCGGAAATTTAACAGACAGGTATTCCAGTACACGATGCACCAGGATCTCCGGCTCGGCAGATACTTCCTGCGGAAAGAATAGTGCCCCCTTAGCATAACCGGTCTGCACCATCGGGTAGCGCTCCAGCAACTGTGCAGCGGTCCATAATTCAGCTGTGTAATCTACTGCATGGAACTTTGCCTGCAACTCTTCCAGTACGGCCATTTCAGACGCGGTATTGGCTATATAACAGGAACCATTGTTGCGGATACCAATATGGAATTCACTTTGTATTTCTTTGTATAATTCTGTAGCGATGCGACCGTATTCATGCCATTCACTGCCTGGTATCAGACCAGAAGGCACGACCTGTCCGAAATTGCGTACAGTGGCTTCCTGGGCACGCTTATCCTTCTCCAGTAACATTACCGTCTTGCCTGCCTTCAGGGCATGATAAGCATGAAATACGCCGAGGGCTCCGGCTCCGATAATGATTACGTCAAACTGTTTTGTCATGTGTCTATTTTGTGTCTCTAAGTGCAAAATATATTGTCTCCGGCTAGCCGGAGACAATATGGGTATTATATTTAAATTAATGTTGGATCACTACTTTCTGTGTTCCTGATGCTTTACCATTATTTACGGTAATGAAATATACGCCTGCCGGTAAGGTCTGTACATCCAGACTTGTCAATCTGTTGTTGATTACCTGTTGCAGTACTACTGTACCGATCTGGTTATGCATCACCAGTTTGGCCTGTGCAGTACCATTCAGGACTACCTGCAGCTGATCCGCAGCCGGGTTAGGATACAGTCTGAAATCATCTGCACCCAATTCCTTAATGCTGTTTGGATCTGCTGTAGAGAAGGTAAATGGTCCCTGCCATGGATTCAGTCCTAATGTACAGCTATCCTGTATGTAGAACTCATAATCCGTATTGTTGGTCAGTCCGGAGAAAGTATACTGTGCAGCACTCAGGTTCGCAACGATGGTACCATTAGCCGGAACGAAACCAGTCGTACCATAGCTCAGGTTCCATAAACCCGCAGTGCTGGTCCAGGTAGCTTTTGCACCGCTTGCATTAATGTTGCTCACTACAACATTATGTGCCGGCTCACATGGCAGCGTGGTGTAGGAGAATGGCCCAACCCATCCGCTGTTCGTCACACTGGAATTACAGTTAGCTCTTACATAAAAATCATAAGTAGTATTCGGTGTTGCCGCAGTCAGCTCAAAACGTTTGTCCACAACATTGGTTTGGATACCAAATGCCGGATTACCAAATCCTTGTGTGCCCCAGCTTACGATATAATCCTGGGTAACGATACCGTTATCTTCCCACTTCAGGACCATAGCAGCAGCTGTAATACTATCTGCATGTACATTGAACGGTTGCGGACAAGGGTTCAGCGTAGTGAAGTAGAATGGTCCAACCCAAGTACTTGCGCTTGTTGCGCTACAGGAGTCTTTCATATAAAACTTATATGTCTGCGAAGCATTCAGGTTCGTTAAGGTCAGCGAAGCAGTTGTGCTCGTTACGGCAGTACCGGTGCCTGGCGAGAAAGCGGTATTACCGTATTCTATCAGGTGTTTGCCCGCAGCGGAAGTCCAGCTGATAGTAGCATTGCCGGTGTCGATATTAGTAATCGTAATGTTCTGCGGTGTAGCGCAGGCCGGAGCAGAGAAGTCTGCCAGGACAAATTGCTTCACACCCGAAGCCTGCATTAAGCTCAGTTGCTGTGCAGTTGTATTGTTGGCCGCTACACTCTGTGTCCACAAAGTATCATCATTCGCTTTACGGTTATACAGGTGCAGGTTTGCATTATTGCTTACGGCATTAGGATAACTGCTGTAATTATACACTGTTTTATACTGAGCTGTTTTATTGCCCGGGGTATACACACCGAAGTATTGATTGGTTGTACCTAATTGCACAATACCATTCACCATATTCGGCACAGTATTGATGCGGTATAACTGTAGCCCTTTAGTATTGGCTTCTACAGAATCGATCGTGATCTGTCCCATAGCATTACTGCCTAATGAAAGGCTTACCCCGTTCCATCCGTTAGGATACACTTGTATACTGGTATCTCCGATAGCAGCACCACTGATCACGCGTTGCGGATTGTTCAGCAGCGTACCGTTAAACACCGTACCGGTTGCCGCAAGGTTGGTCAGTACCGTACCACTGGCTTCATCCATACGATAATAGGCCAGTAAATTGGTATCAGTAGTATTGATCTTATGACACATATTTGCCCTGATTTCTTCAACCGTCATTGCTTTCTTCCAGACGCGCAGTTCATCCATTGCTCCTTTAAATTTAGGACCGTACACACCGGTACCATCCTGACCGATACGCATCGGTAATGCACCATCAAGGCTTAGTAAAGAATCTGCAGCGATATTGATCGGGCTGCCAGCCTGTACCCCATTCAGGTATGCAGTTAGGCTTCCTTTACGGTCTACCACCATAGCAATATGATTCCACTCTGCCGGGTCCGGTAAATTGATGTCATAATCTTTTCGGGTACCGCCAGCAGGCTTGAAATTGAAACGCAGGTTACCGCCACCGTTCCAGCACCAGAGAATACCGGTATTGGCACCACTGTTCCAGTCTTTGTTACCAATAAAGGAAGGATCGCTGGAAGGGTTATTGAACTTAACCCATGTCTCTAAAGTATAGCTGCCTTTTGCCATAGCACCGGATAAAGAATCACCCAGGTTTACATGCTCATTAGCGCCCGTACCCTGAAAGTTCATTGCATAACCACTGCCATAAGTGCTGTAGTCCATAGCCGTCGTAAACGTATACGGTCCGGCCCATGCACTGGCACTATTAATAGTGGCACAGGTATCACGTACATAGAATCGGTAAGTAGTATTGCTTTGCAGGTTATTTACGGTATAGTTTGCAGCAGAAAGATTGTTCACTACAGTACCGCCATTACCCGGAGTAAAGGTTCCTTGACCGTATGCCAGGTTCCAGGCATTAGAACCGCCAGTGATCCAGCTCAGCTGTGCCGCACTGGTGGTGATATTCTGTGCATTTAATGCAGTAGGTGTATTACAGGTCACAGAGGTAACGAAGCTACCGATGATTAATTCCTGTCTGCCCGAAACACCCGTTTTGCTCAGGGTATTATTGGTTATATTTTTAGTCGCTGCCCATAAGCTCCATACAGAATCCATGCTGTAGCGCTTAAACAGGTCTATACCACCTTCAAATGTATTGGCTGCCGGATAGTTGGTATAATTATACACCAGGTTATAACTGCTGGTATCTGATACCGGGAATACACCGTAGTACACATTATTTGTACCCGGATTGGCAATACCGGAAGTCGTATTCGGTACGGCATTCACTTTGAACAGGTGTATACCGCTAGTATTATTGCTGATATTATCCAGCTGTACGGTTCCGTTCGCAGGAGAGGTCAGGCTTAATGTCTGTCCGGTGTACGTTGCAGCATACAGTTGTACCGATTCATCTCCGACAGATGCACCGCTGGCTATTCTTGCCGGTGTATTAACAAAGGTACCGTTGAAAAATCCGGTGCTTGTTGCCGCGGAGTTTGTTACCGTGGTGCCGGTAGTCTCATCCATACGGTAGTAAGCCATCAGCCCGGTTTCTGCTCCGGTCAGTTTATGACACATATCATTGCGGATATCGGCCACGGTGCGTACAGTATTCCAGATGCGTACCTCATCCATATCCCCATCGATACCGAAAGCAGCATTACCATCTGCACCCAGGCGTAAAGGCAAACCTGCATCAATAGCGAAACCGGAATCTGCGGCAATGCTTACGGCTGTACCGTTCTGTACACCATTTACATAACCCGTGATGTTTCCATTACGTTTTACGGTAACGGCAATATGATTCCATTTACCATAATCCAGGGTCATATTCATATCCTTACGGGTACGACCCGCAGCGCGGAAGTTAAAGCGAAGGGTGTTCGTGGCATAACGACACCAGACGATACCAGTATTGGCCCCACTGGCCCAGTTTTTATTGCCCAGGAATACCGGGTCAGAACTATTGCTTCTGACTTTTACCCACATCTCTATGGTAAAGTCAGATTGTGACAGGGAGCGGGATAAGGAGTCGCCCATATTCACATGGCTGCTGCCATTAAAACTCAGGGCCTTTGCAGCACCCTGCCCGTACGAAGACAAGCTTTGCCCCAGACCTATGCTCATAAACAGCAAGGCCAGTACGCGTACCAGTAATTTTGTGTTCATTATGATTTATTTGAAATGAGCTTAAAGAAAAGCGGATGCCCTGCGACATCCGCTATAAAATGTTATTGCAATACGATTTTTCTTACGGTCTGTTTACCATTATTCATTACGTGCATGAAGTAAATACCTCTTGGCAGAGCAGTAAGATCGAACGGTACAACCGTTAAGCCTGCAGTACCTTGTGTGGTTTTGCTCTGCACCGCTACACCATTCATATTCTGGATGCGGATGTCGATCTTACCGGCAACATCTTTAAAGGCTACTTTGAATACACCATTGTTCGGGTTAGGGAAAATACCGAATTCAATAGCCGCATTGCGTACATCTTCTACATAAGTAGGATTACCGGTGGTATCTGTAGTATCGGTTACCGGCAGTAACCATGACTTACCGTCAAGATTCCATGCAGGATTGGTTTCCGGGCTCTCGCAGGCAGATCCTTTCATGATGTGTGCCAGTGCGGTAACTGCGATGTCGGTCAGTACGGGAGTATTGTTCAGTAAAGTTGTATCTACAGGATTGGTCGGCATGTAATAGCTGCCCGGATCTGGTCCGGTGATCTGCAGGTGCGGTACACTTGGTCCGGAAGCTACCCACCAGATATGACGCTCTGTGTTGGATTGTCCGCCATGTGTAGTACCGATACCACCATGATCTGTAGTCAGCAGGATGAGCCAGTCTTCCTGGTTGTAGGTAGGACGCTGGTATAATTTCGCGATCACTTCACCAATCTCAGCATCTACGGTCTGGATAGCATTCATATACTGCGGATTGGCAGGGTTGAAGCCTGAAGAGTGGCCCGCTGCGTCACATTCATCATAGTGAATGAACAGGATGTCCAGGTTAGGATCGTTCAGCTGAATCTTTGCCGCTGCAGTTACCGCACCCTGCCCGTGTGTACCGGCATCGATAGATTGGTTGAAACCGCTGTTGAATACGAATCCTGCGCTGTTATTACTATTGGTCGGATCATTCATCGGGTCCCAGGTAATGATCTGTACTGCTTTCAGGTTCGGCAGACATTCCTTGGCTCTCTTAGGAAAATACGGATAGTTGGCATAGTTAGGATTGGTATAACTATTGTTGGTCACCTGGTGTTTGGCTTCCCACACACCGGTCATCATCGTAGACCATGATGCACCGCTGGAGGTCGCACCACAATGCCAGGAGTCGAAGGTATACAAACCATGTGCCATCAGGGTATCAATATTTGGTGTATTGGCCTGCAGTAAAGCATCTGCGCGTACACCGTCGATACCGATAAATAATACTTTAGGCTTTTTAGGCGTGCCTGTTTGTGCCGATACGGTTACTGTGGAACCGATCAGTAAAGCGCCGGTTAGTAATTTTTTAATCATTTTCATTTCTGTTTGATTGTATAAGTTGTTACTATTTTATATTGAATGGATTAATGAATAAAGATTGATTTAGAAACTATATCGCAGCCCTACCAATCCTCTCACAGAATAGTACTCTGTTTTTAAGGGACGCTCCTTTTGCCCGCGATACATGGTGTATGGTGTATTGGTCAGGTTATTGATCTCTGCGAATACGGAAAAATGATCTTTAAAACTGTACGCGAAGGAGTAATCCAGCGTAAGGCTGCGACCTACATATACATCATAGTCATTGTTCTGGTGCAGGATCAGCATCTTTTCAGAAGCAGGATCTTTTACAGCATACAGATTCAGCTCATACAGATAAGGATCGCGGTAGTTAAGCCCTATACGGGTAGTGATGTGCTGGTTCTCGAAGTACAGGGCTACATTCAACACATTAGGAGATTGTCGTGGCAAAGCCTGTGGCTTGTCTCTGGCTTCAATGCGCATCTGAGAATAGGTATATGAGTAGTTGATATTCACCCCCAGGTTCTTCCATATGCCGGGCAGGAAACGCAGCTTACTCATCAGCGATGCTTCTATACCTGTTGCAAAGGCCTGCGGTGCATTCTGAAACTTCTTGGCGATTACCCCACCCGGAATCTGGAATTCATTCGATACACCGTTATTGTCCGCACTACTGCTTTCAAATGCAGTGTAGATGTGGTCTTTAACCTGTTTATAGAAACCTGAAACACTCAGCATACTGGTGGCGCTCAGGTAACGTTCATAGGCGAGGTCATAGTTCCATGAATAAGTCGGTTTCAGATTGGGGTTGCCATATACCAGGTCATTATTGGAGTAATTAATGGCAGCAGCACCAGGTTTGATCTCGTTAAAGTTAGGTCTCCGGAATGTGCGGGTTACCGCCAGTCGCAGGTTCTGCTTATTACTAAGAGTATATTTTGCATTCAGCATAGGTAATACAGACCAGTAGCTTTTGCCGGAACGAACCGGTGTCAACGCAACCCTACCCAGTGCCGGATCTATGGTAATAATGCTATCTGCCTCAACAGTAGGACTGGTATACTCTACCCTTACACCAGGCACCAGTGTCAGCTTCGCCACAGGACTCCATTCTGCCATAGCATAGCCTGCATACACGGTCTCTTTGTATCTATAGCTCGATCCTACCATCTGCTGGAAGTAAGGCGTTTGTGTACCGAAAGGAATATGGCGCAAGGTATCGCCCAGGCCGGACACGAAATTATCGATCTGGTCTCCGCTCAGGAAAGGCAACAGCTTACCGGTATACGGGCTACCCAGCTCTGCAAGGAAACCACCACGCTCGTTGAATTGTGCCGGTTTAAATGTATTGTAGAGAATAGACGAACTCAGATCTTTATTGCGCTCCCACAGCTCCAGGCCTACATTACGGCGACCTTCTTTCATACGCATTTTTCCGCCGAATTTTATTTTCAGGTTATTCTTTGCAGCGTATTGCAGATCGATCTGTGCGGTAATAGGATCTTTCTCCCAGGTATTATTGGTTTCTGAGTAGGCGCGGGTAAAGGCAAAAGAGGTGTCCGAAGGATTGACCAGGGGCACATTTTCATAAACCGGTTGTATGTTGCGGTAATGATCTCCATAACCCGGCTCAGGACTATCAATATCCAGGAGTTTCAAGCGGTCATAGGCATTGCGCTCATCCGTTACTTTTCCGTTCTCATCGAGGTAGATAAAATCTTTAAAATTGACAGACTTTTCAAACTCCACTACATGATAACCGTTACGGGGATCTCCTTTTTCAAAAGGCACCGGTCCGTACTGGAAATGGTTACTGTAGCTGGCGATGCGCCAGTTGGCCGATAGCTTTGCAGAGGGCTTCAGCTCCCCGCCCAGCTCTGCTCCCCAGAAATCGGTAAGCATGATATTGTGAATATTCTGCAGCTTGATCGACTGTCCCCAGCCGGTGCTCCAGTTATACATGGTCTTGCGGTTGTATTCCTCATCTTTCATATGACCATACACCCCTTTGGCATATATCCTGGCACGATCATTAAATTTATACTCCAGTGCAGCATTAGCACCCAGTGTATTTCGCTGTCCTTCATAATCTCTCAGCTCCAGGCGCGATAAAGACTGGTCTATATTGGAGCCATAAAACACCTGGTAATTATCTGTAGCCCAGTTACGGCTGTATAATGAACCTCCGGCGAAGTACCCGAATTTTCCATTCTTACTCCGGTTCCCAAAAGACAGTGCTGCATTATATACTGGCTTCTGTGCCTGTGCATTAAAACCGGCGCCTATAGAAGCTTGTACCGCTTTTTTAGCCGGTGCATTTTTAGTAATAAAGTTGGCACTACCACCGATTGCATCCGCTTCCATATCGGGAGACAGGGTTTTGGACACTACAATATAATCAACCAGGCTGGAAGGAAAAATATCGAAGTTCATCGCACGGGTTTTAGACTCCTCATCTGCCACCGGCATACGATCACCATTGACCAGTGCTGCACTCCAGTCAGAAGGTGTACCACGGAAAGAGATAAAACGCCCCTCTCCCTGATCTGATTCCATAACCACACCGGGCAGGCGTTGTACCGCCTCAGCCACATTACGATCCGGCAGTTTTGCCACACCCTCTGCCGATACGATATTGGAAAATACCATTGAAGACTTCATCATATTCAAAGCCTTGGTTTCGGTGCCTTTCATGTCTGCAACAACCGTAACTTCATTCAGCTCTTTTTCACTCAGTTCAATGCTGCCCAGGTCTGTATCTGCAGTCAGTACAATGTCTTTCGAATATTCATTATATCCCATGGATGATACCTTTAGTGTATACTGTCCCAGGGGTACACCTACCAGTGCGAAGGAGCCATCCAGTTCTGTAACCGTATGGTATTGCTTACCGGCCAGTGATATAATAATACCGGGCAGGGTCTCCTGCTTATCTTTCACCACACCCTTAATGGTAGCGGTCTGTGCGATAGCTGCTCCGGGTAAAATACTACAAACAATATATGTAGCTATATTTTTCATTATTACAGATTATATTATTGATGTATTAATTATGTGTATGGTCTCCGTCTCCGTCTGCTTCATGATGCTTCGGGTCCGGCGCTTCCGGTCTGGGATGCAGGGCATTTTTATGTGCAATCATCATGCTGGCATATTCCGGTGTTCTGAAATACTGTACTACCGGGATTACACTGATATAAAAGTCTTCTTTAAAGAAGGAGGCTCTTTCCGCTTCCGGCAGTGAAGTATATAATTGTTTATAGGTTTCCATGCAGGATGCAAATACTGTTTCGGCCTTTTCTGTAACCTGTACAGGCAATTGATACTTCTGCACTTTATACAGATTACCGGCAATACCCAAACGGTGTTGCAGCATATCTACCTGCACCTCAATGGCCATTTGCTCCCGGTTACTCCGCTTTTCCTGAGCAGCCACCTGAACACCTAATACTGTAAAACCCAGCAGGTATACCAACTTCTTCATAACACGTTTGAATTATTGTTTTGATAGCGCAAAATTAATAAACACATGTTTACATATGCTTAACTCTTGTTTACCAAATTGTTAATAAAAGAAGTAAACAAATATTTACACAATGGTATTATGCCAAGTTAAAAAGACATAATATCTTTGATGTTTACAGATACTATACATGGAAGGAGCATTTCTACTTGAAGTAAGCCGGAGGATTAAAGAATTCCGATACGAGAAACGATTAACGATACAGCAGCTGGCCGATCGTTCAGGTGTGAGCAAGGGCCTGATCTCCCAGATTGAGAACGGAAGAAGCATCCCCTCCCTGCCGGTACTGTTCAGCATTATACAATCTCTGGAGATGGCGGTAAGTCATTTCTTCAGCGGCATAAACCTGCAGACGCCTAATGTAATCGTACAACGTAAAAAAGACTACGAATCCTTTACCAAAGAGGATGCCAAGGGATTTTTATATAAACGCATATTTGTCAAAAGCCTTGCTGCTTCTACGGTAGACTTTGTGATCCTGGAGCTGAGTAAAAATGCAAAAAGAGAAGAAGTGACCACAGATGCCTTCGAATATAAATATATTATACAGGGCGAATGTGAGTATATGATCAATGGTGAAACGTATTCTTTATCAGAAGGAGACTCCTTATTTTTTGACGGACGACTGCCTCACTTACCTAAAAATACAGGTACTGATAAATGTATTATGCTCATTGTTTACTTCTTCACCCAAAAGTAAACAAATACTAAACATAAATTTAGCATTAAGATAACATAGGGTTTTTACCTTCGCAGCGAGATACAAATACTAAACTTTAGTTTAATGAATATCAAGCGCAGACTGGAAGCAAACTCCCTATTATTTATATGCTTTGCCACACTGGCCTCTTTCCTGACCTATACCGCTATGTACGCGGTACGCAAGGCTTTTGCAGCCGGTACTTACGACGGACAAGCTTTTCTCGGTGTTGATTATAAGATATGGCTGGTGAGTGCACAGACTATCGGTTATACTTTATCTAAATATTTCGGCATCAAAATCGTTGCGGAGAACACACCCAGGCAGCGTCCCCGGTATATTATAGGGCTCATCTTGACCTCGGTACTCGCCCTGGCATTGTTTGCCCTCATTCCGGCGCCATATAATATACTGGCCTTATTCCTGAATGGGCTGCCTATTGGTATGATCTTCGGTTTAATTTTCAATTACCTGGAAGGGCGCAGAAGTACAGAGATCCTGGTTGTCGGATTGACCATTACACAAATTGTCTCCTCTGGTTTTATTAAAAGTATCGGGCAATATTTCATCCATACATTAGGTGTAGCCGATATCTGGATGCCTTTCCTGGTTGGCATCTGCTTCCTGCCGGTATTATTACTGGCAGTATGGATGCTAGAGCAGCTGCCCCGCCAGACCGCAGAAGATATTGCCTTGAAATCGGAACGGGTGCCGATGAGCAAAAAGGAACGCCAGGCTTTTTTCCGCTTCTTCTTTATGGGGCTGGCTATATTCATGGTAAGCTATATCCTCATGACCAGCTACCGCGACTTCAGGGACAATTTTGCGCCGGAGATATGGCGTGGGCTTGGATTTGAAGGGAATGCTTCTATTTTCACGATCAGTGAGATTCCGGTATCTATTATCATACTCCTGCTCATGATTGTAATGCAGCGCATTCGTGAAAACCTGAAAGCATTTATGTTTATACATGCCATCAGTTTTATGGGCGCCATTATTATGCTGGCCGGAACCCTGGCCTACGGGGCACATATGATCAGTCCACAGGTTTGGATCTGTGCAACGGGTATCGGATTATACATCGCTTATGTACCTGCCAATACTATATTCTTTGAACGTATGCTGGCGGTGTTCCGCTACCCGGGCAATGCAGGTTTCATTGGGGTAATGGCCGATTTCTTTGGCTATTGCGGCAGCATAGGCGTGTTGTTTTACAAGAATTTTTATGACAGCAAAATGAGCTATGTCGATTTTTTCTACCATACCACCATTTTCATTGCCGTACTGCTCCTGATCAGCCAAACCGCTTCTGCACTGTATTTCCTGCGAAAAGCAAGAGCCGAACGCAAAACCAACAGTTTACAATTACTAAATAAAAGTTTAGTATAAATAAATATTTGTTTTACCTTTGTATACCATATCAATTTAAAAATTTAATATGCACAACGAATCTATTAAGCTCGCCATTTTTGACATGGCCGGCACTACTGTCTATGATGATGATTTTGTAACCAAAGCCTTATGCAAAGCCCTGGAAACACATGAATATATTGTTCCGCTGTCTGCTGCCAATGAAGTAATGGGCATTGCCAAACCAGTTGCCATCAAAATGTTGCTGGACCGCTTTTATCCCGACACGGACCATATTTCCATTGATACGCTGCATGCTTCTTTCCTGCAGATCATGAAAGACTTTTACCGCAATGCCCCGGATATCTGTGAGATTGAAGGTGCTACAGATACCTTTAGAACATTACAGGCCAAAGGCATAAAAGTAGGACTGGATACGGGTTTCAGCAGAGACATTACCGATATTATCATCAACAGACTGGGATGGGATAGTATCCTGGATGTAAGTGTGGCCAGCGATGAAGTGACTCACGGTCGCCCCTACCCGGATATGATCCTGAAAGCTATGGAACTGACCGGCATACAGGAAGCCCAACAGGTAGCTAAGGTAGGCGATACACCAGTAGACCTGGAAGAAGGTCACCGTGCCGGTTGTGCTCTGGTGGTAGGCGTATTGAGCGGAGCCAATAATAAAGAGGTGCTGGAGCAATACCCGCATACCCATATTATAGACTCTATTACTGACTTCACGGGCCTGATCAGCGAGTATGAGCTGGCTACTGTAAAATAATATAAAGTACCCTTATAGTTTCATTAATCAAAACGGGCTGTGGTGTCTACCACAGCCCTGCTTTTATAGTCTATTTTATATCATTCCACCATTCGGTAAATACTTGTGCCGTATCGCCCAGGTGAACCGGCTCGCCTATACGGGGCGTAACCAATGGTATCTGTCCGGCATTGAGCCTGGATATCTCCCGCAGCGGCTCGTTCCAGTCATGCAGAGCCAGGGAGAACTTACCGGAGTGTACCGGCATAATTCTTTTCGCATTCAATTCTTTCGCGGCCTTCAGCGTTTCTTCGGGCAGACAGTGTATAGCCTGCCAGGCCACATTATACTGACCGTTTTCCAGTATAGCCAGGTCTATGGTACCAAATCGCTGGCCAATGGCCTTAAAGCGATCATCATATCCGCCATCACCACCCAGAAATATCTTTGCCTTCGGTGTTTCCAGCAGGAAGGATAACCATAAGGTATTGTTGCGTTTGAAGGTGCGGCCGGAAAAGTGGCGTGAGCTGAGGGTATGCAATTTCATACCATGCTCCAGCGGTATGGTTTCCTCCCAATCTCTTTCTATGATCTTATCTGTGGCATAGCCCCAATATTCGAAGTGGGCGCCGACACCAAGACCGCATACTACTTTCTTCACCTTGTCTTTAAGCGCCTTGATGGTTTCATAATCGAGGTGATCGTAGTGATCGTGACTAATGAGTAAGTAATCTATCTCCGGCAGATCGGCTACTGTATAGGCATCTGAGCCTTTAAAGGCCTTTGTAGAACCTGGTACGGGCGAGGCATTGCCGCTGAACACCGGATCTACCAGGAATTTTACTCCGTCCATTTGCAGGAAATAGGAAGAGTGTCCGAACCATACCACTATATTACTGTCTGCAGGCAGGTGCTTCAGATCGGTATGTACAGAAGGGATATCCTGGTGTGGTTTCTGATTTGGATTTTTAGAGAAAAAGAACTCCCACATTATCTTTGCCATAGAATAACCTTCGGTAAGTGAAGGGGTATGGGTTTTGTTTTCAAAAATCCCGTTTTTAAAATTCGGGGACTGCTTCATTCGCTCCAGTCTTGCGCCAGATGGTGCTTTACCGAACTTTGGTTGTTGCATATATAATAATACAGTCAATACCAGTAACAGTAGTATTACTCCTATAATTGCGATCATACGTTTTACTATTTTAAAAAATCTCTTCATTATTATTTCAGGGCTTTGGCTGGCTATGCTTAGCGGGCCAGTATTTTAATGTCTTTTATTTCCAGTATCTGTTTTGAATAGCCTTTGGTTACCGCATGAATCATGGCTTGCCCTACCTGGTGCAGGGTCAGCGATTGCTTAGGCAGTAATAAAGGAAATAATGCGATTACAGGTTTAAAGAACCAGCGTACATTGCGCTGTCCCTTTACGGGTTTCATAAATCCAGGACGGAAGTTGTACTGTCCGGCAAAGCCCAGTTGCATCAGGGCCTCTTCGGTGCGTCCTTTTACTTTCTGCCACATCTGTTTCCCATTACTATCGGTATGTGCACCGGTAATATAGTTGAAGACCATATGCGGTGCGACCTGCTGCAGTGCTGTGGCAAAACTTACCGTTGTATCATAAGTAATGCTGGTATAGTCTGCTTCATTCATACCTACAGAACTGATGCCGGCACAGAAGAAACAGGCATCATAATCTGCAAGGGCGGTGGCATGTGCTCCCAAATGTTTAAAGTCTTTTACCAGCAGTTCTTTCAGCTTAGGGTGCTGCATATCATAATTTCTGCGATTGACCATTAGTACTTCCGATACGGCTTCGCTCTGCAGGCAATGCAACAGTACACCCTCTCCTACCATTCCGGTAGCACCTGTTATAATAACTTTTATCTTTTTCATATTGTCTGATTCAAATGGACTGAATATTCATTCCAAAAAAATGATTAAATATTTATTCTTTAATAGCATCCCAAACCAGGCGCAGTTGCTGCTCCAGGTGTTGTTTGTGCTTGTCTTTACCTGCGCTGATCATCCAGCGCACATATGTAGTTACGGTGCCCGCCAGGAAATACAGGATAGCTTCCATATCTATATTTTTGATAATACCCTCTTTCTGTCCCTGTTCAATCAAGGCAAAAACGGGTATAAACCCAGCTTTACCTTGCTCTTTGGTACTGTCCAGTATCAATGGAGAATGCTGGAATTGATCCATGAAAGCAAAGCCCTCCGGATGTTTCAGGTAGAAATTGATAAATGCGGTATAGTAAAACAGGAAGCGGGTTTTTAAGGGTGTTGCTTCATCAATACTTTTGGATACCAGGTTTATTTCCGAACCTTTAATGTACAGGTATATGGCATTGATCAGCTCTTCTTTGGTGGCGAAATAATTATAGATGGTGCCCATACCGGTACCGGCTGCTTTTGCAATAGCTGACATGGGCGTAGCCTGTGCGCCATGCTCAGCCAGCAGTTTCATGGCTGCTACGATAATTTGTTCTTTCTTATCCACAGGACAAAGGTATACAAATTGGAATGAATATTCCAATTTATTCACAACATTTTAAGAATACTAATCTTGAGCCAACAGAAAGAGCAGACCTAAGGTCTGCTCTTTCTGTTATCGGTGGTGCTATCCCGTACGGAATAAGTACGTTCTATTTAAAGTATTTATTAATCGCCTCTGTACGATTCTTGGCCTGTAACTTCTTGTATATATTATACACATGCCACTTGATCGTCGTTATCTTGATCGTCATTTCATTAGAAATCTCTTTATAACTATGTCCTTTGGCCAGAAGTTCCAGTAATTCAGCTTCTTTCAAAGTAATAGAATAGGAAACTTCCTCCTCCGGCTTATCCTCTTCCTCGGTGGACTGAGGCATATAGTTCAGTATTTTGGTAGCAATACAACTGCTTATAGGCATTTCTCCATCAAAAACTTCCATGATGGCATCAATGATCTGGTAAGGTTTACTCTTCTTGACTATATAGGAATTCGCACCGGCTTTCAGTGCCTCAAATATGCTGTCGTCTTCTTCATTAATGGTGCATACCATAAATTTAGTGTCCAGCCCCAAAGGCTTCAGCTGCCGGATGCATTCAATACCGGAAATATCCGGAAGGCCCAGGTCCATTATAACTACATCAGGTTGCTGCTCTTTGATTACCTTAACAGCTTCCTTTCCATTACGTACAATACCGAGATACTTAAATTTTTCATTGCTCAGCACAATGCTTTTAAAGTACTGCTGATGTTCTGGCTGATCCTCGACAATAAGAATTTTTATCATATGTGTAGTCTAAGTTAACATTTCTATGCGAACCTCCACCCTGGTCCCAATCCCATTTGCTCCATCGGTCCAGTTCACAGTACCATAGAGGTTTGAAATATTCCGGTGAATATTGGTCATTCCATACCCATGACTGCTTTCAGGTGAATTCTTCTTCCTCTTTAATCCTATTCCATTATCACTAACAGCAAAATAATACATTTTATCTGCACAATTGATCTCCAGCACAACTTTTGTAGCCATGGAATGCTTAACAATATTATGAATGATCTCTTTAAACGAAAGATATAATGCTCTGCGCTGAAATGATTGGATCACGGTATCTTCATCGCTAACCTGCTCTTCCCAGATGAATTCAATACCAGCCTGTTCCAGAAAGTTCTTTGCAAACCTGATCATGTAATGATTCAAACTACGCAGATTGTCGTTCTGTACATTCAGGTTCCAGATAATTTCATTGATCTGCTGGTGCAGGCTCTGTGAGCGTTCTTTGACTATATTTAAATGTTCTTTCTGTTCCGGAAACTGCTCTGCGATTTCCACAGCCATTAATGTAGAGGTCAGCGTAGAGCCCAGATCATCATGCATCTCCCTGGATATACGGTTACGCTCTTCCCAAAGCCGGTTACGGTATTCTGAATCGCGGCGCATTTGCAACTGCATCCAGTACTGTTGCTCGATCACTCTTTTCTTTTTCTTATAGTAAAGAATAGAAATGGTAAAGCCAAACATCAGAATGGTGATAATGGTAGAAAAAATAACATAATTTTTCTGCCGCTTCATATCATATTCTTTCGATTTGATCTCCAGCTCGTTGGCCATATATGTCATCTTCGCTTCATAATCAAGCAGCAGTTTATTATTCTCTGCCTGGTGCATTTCATCTGTCAGCGCAGCATATCGCTCCTGATACGCTACTGCATGCTCCAGGCGATGCTGTTTCTTGGCCAGTAAATACGCGTATTTGTAATAGGTTCTCAGGTCCCGCCTGAAATATTTGGCCGTATCTGTAGAGGTAAGTAATTGCTGCAGTAATAGCGCAGCACTATCTGTCTGATCCTGTTTTATGTAATGGTTAATCAGCATGAGGCAGGACAATTCTGGCTGATTATTCGGTGACGGATGCTCCTCCATCTCCTTTATGGATAATTGTGCATACAATCTACCACTATCGCTCTGTTGTTTATCGTAATAATAACTGGCCAGGTTGGTATACAGAATGGGTTTCAAACCATCCAGGTGCAGCGAATCCACAGCATGTTTTGCAGCAAACAGGTAGGTGGTCGCAATATTTTTAATGGAATCTGAGGCTTCTGCAAACCTGCAGTAACCATTCAGAAGAATAACAGCATCTCTTGCAGGATTCTTCAGTTGTAGTGCCTGCCGGATAAAATATTTATAGTATTCCGATGCCTTTTTCAGATTGCCCTGGTAAGCGTACAGATCAGAGATGGTACCATATATGTTGTATAACAGGGCAGAATCAGTTGTATGCTGCAATAGATCCAGTGCAGACAATGCATTATTAACAGCAGAATCGTACCGCTCACTTCCCTGGAAATAAATGGCTTTGGAGAAGGCGGTTTTTGCTTTAAGATTATCAGCATCTAGTTCCCCTCGTTTAAGCATCAGAAATTGGCTATCGAGGAACATTCTTGCCGAATCGGGATTTTTCTTAATATTCGAAAGCAGGAATACCTGAGAGCTATAGTAGTTCTGGTTTGCAATAGCAGGATCATACTTTTGCTCTATTCTACGGACTTGCTCCAGGAGGGAAGGCACTTGATCAGGTTCATTATACCTGATCTCAAATATTTTACGGACCAAGGAATCCTTAGCCAAGGAGTCATTATAAGAAAGATCAAGTATTCTTGTCTGTGGCGAACAGGAACGACAGCTCCCGAAAGCCATTGTGATACTTATCAATAAAAGTAAAAATCCGCTGCGCATATATTTTCCCTGAAGCATTATCGGTCAACCACAAAGATACAGCTGAAAAGTCAGTGAAGCTCCATACCACAAAGCCATTCAGGCACCAAAGCACCCATGTATGTCATCAGCTGCCGCGCAATACGGACTGATAGCCTATTCAGGAATTACTTATTCCGCTTGAAATAAACATTGATCGCCTCTGTTCTGTTGGAAACATTTAGCTTCTGGTATATATTATGTACATGCCACTTGAGGGTATACACACTTATAAATAAGAGTTTAGACATCTCGCGATAATTCAGCCCCTCGTGCAACAATTCCATAATTTGTATCTGTCGCTTAGAAAGCTGAAAATCAACAACTTTTACATTTTGATCTGCTGTTTGATCATGCAGATATTCCCATATATTTTTAACGATGCTGCTGCTTATGGGCCTTTCTCCTGCGTGCAGGTCCTTAATAGCATCAATAAACTGATAAGCCTTACTATTTTCCAGCACGAAATAGGCATCCGCACCGGCTTTAATGGCTTCCAGTGAATTTTCATTTGATTTATACCTGGAGCACACCATAAACTTAACCTCTTCAGATTCCGCCTTTATCCGCTCAATACTTTCCAGTCCCACAGACTCGATTACATCAATGTCAATAAGCACAACGTTCACCTGCTGCAATCCAATCATCTCAATGGTCTCTTGTTCATTGCTGAAGCAACCGATATAACTAAACTCGGGGTCACTTTGTGCAATGGTTTCCAAGAGCAGCCGGTTCGCCTCATTGACAGCTACAATTGCTACATTTATCATACAGTCTTCATTACTGATTTTACATTATTACCGCTCTGTCATGCCATATAGGAGCTCTACCCATAAGTGTATCATAACAATACAAGCATACAAAACGCAACTAAATTTATGCAATATAAACACAATTCCAACACTGTAGCTAAAATGAATCATATGGAACATAAGAAAAAAATTCCCTACTGAGAGATAAATTAAAGCCACCAAAAAACTACAAAAGCGATTCATCAATCTGAACCGCTTTATCTCTGATATTAAAAAAAATTGCTGTACATTAAAGAGCTTCCTTTGTGCCATCAGATGGCAGGCAGGTTTGCAGATCCTTTGCTCAAAGCCAGGAAAACCATTTCAACAAAACAGCCTTCTGTATTCAAATTACACATCTCAGTTGAATTATACAAACATAATGGTAAATACTATTTCTTTAACTGATCATCCTGCAACTAGCCTGCACTTTAAAATGTATCTAATTAGAAACGTGTTACACTATAATAATAGCGGCCTTACGGCCGCTATATTAACTGACTAATCCGGATTCATATCCCATTATGAACATCCGGCAACAAAAATAGAAGCATTATATAGTGTATGGATTAGGACTACCCCTAACTTTTGTACTGTTTATTCTTCCAAAACCATACCCTACCCATACTTTTCTGCAAAAACGGAAAATACCCCATACTTTTGTACTGGTGCCCCACACATGCAAGAAAGATATTGCCCAGAAGAATCCGTAAAGAAATCACTTATACGCAGTATACCGCTACACAAGCTTTTACGCTACAACAATAGGACGCACTGGCGTGCATAACCCGCTACAATATAAGCCAGCAATAGGTTTAATGTGCAGGCATAAAAAAAAGCAGTCCTAAAAAGAACTGCTATCTCCTCTAAATTATACCCTTTAAGTCGGGTAACGAACTAACTATTACTGATATTACAAAGCTATTCAGCAGTCTGCAAAAGTTTGCATGAACGGCACTAACTTTTGTACTGTTTTTTCCCATACCAACATCCATAAGCTGAACTAAAAAGTAAGCACAACAGTGGATGCAAAATCAACAAAACATAATACCACACTGCATTACGTAAGAACAAAGGAAAAATAAAGGGTTCAAACAGTCTATTCTGCAACTAACTTATGTACTGTTTTTGCCTATCCAATTAAGGATGTACTCCTTATTGATATACTTTTGTTCAAATACGTCAAAAATCTATACTACAACCAAACTAGAGACTTACTCATTACAACCTACACTGTGTATTTATTAAGTCAAACACATTGTTGATTTTTATAATTTTCATGAAAATGCTTACCATTAATTCAACAGAAAAGAAAGCTAAAGTCCTGGACGGGGCATTATTAAAATTGTATTATAAACTCGAAGAAGCGAGAATCAGTGAGAAGCTTACAGCATTTAACATCGTCAGATACCTTCCGCTCAAAAGCGGCTTCCAGGTAAAGATTGGTGGCCTTTATGGTTTTATATCCATTGAGGATATGCCCTGGGAGTATGACAAGAGGTCATTCTGGAAATCAGCAGCGCCACACCTTACCCAGAAAAGATTCAGGGGAAAGATCGCCGAGTTATCATCTAAACCACTGAGTATCCGTGTGTCTATTGACAAGGGTGAGCCCACCAAACCCCGGCTGGCCAGAAAAATATCGTACAAAGGTGTTATACTTCATAAAACACCCCAATACCTGATTATTGATCTTGGCATGTACACTGATTGGAAATCGGGATCTGTAATCGGTATTGCATACCGGCATTCATATGCCAATGAAAAAATGTTTGATCAGTTGAATATAGGCGATACCTGTATCTCCTCTTTCCATGGGCTTACGAAAAAAGAGACACCCATACTCGAAATCAGGCGAGCAGTATAATACAATACTTTTCCCATACTTTTTGAAGAAAGATCTGTGTTTTTAGCAGATAAACCATACTTAAGATTGTTCCGACGATGACGTTAACTGTAATACATATTCTACTTTTGTATGGAGTTAACCATCGATAATTATTTAAAACTCGTTGAGTTCAACTCAATCTCTTCATTACAGCTCAAGAGGCGATCTTTTCTAAGATTGCCTTTATTTTTACCCTGAGGTGTAACGATAGCTACGCTGGTTTGACAAATAAGTTCATGCGGTTTACACCAAAATGAAATATGCGTATATTAAAATCTGTAATTTTTTACTTATTTTTGACAGAATAAGCAAAAACGGAACTATTGCCTGCAAGAAAACACATATTATATTTTCTGTTCATGATCATATTATCATGTGTCCCTTCTTTAATGCAAGCCTGTGGTAAGCATCAGGCAAAATCAGATCCGGTCAAAGCGCTATCTGCAACGCAGACGACAAAGAAAGAAAAATCATGCTGTAAAAAGGCAGCCCCATACAAGCGTTGCCATCAGTGCTCCCGTTCTGGTTGCGGAAAGACCTGCCATTGTGCTCCTTATGCCCACCAGTTTATTGTGCTCACCAATAGTGCTTTTAAAACCTACAGTTACAAACCTGTTTATGTAAACAACTTCAACCTGTTTACCTACACATTCCTTTCTTCAGATTATTCTTTTATCTGGACACCGCCTAAAATAGGCTAAACAGTACCTGTACAGCCCACATTGTGCTCTGTACTCATTAATCATCAAGCTACATAAGGTACAGCATACGTTGTTGACGCTGTTATATACTGCCTTGCAGACAGGCAGATAATTGTACTATATTCACATAAAATATCACTTATTCAAATGAAAAATATACTGTTCATACTGGGCTTCCTGTGCACCGCACTGATTGGAAATGCTCAGAAAAATGTCACTTTAAAGATCAATCACAAACTGGGCAGCAATAGCTTTGCTTTTAACCAGACAGCACAGAATGATCTTAATCAACAGTTTCAGATAACCCGTATTGATTATTATATTTCCAAAATCACCCTGATCCATGACGGGGGAATGACCACAGCCGTTCCGGACCGTTACATCCTGGCCAAAGGCAGCAATACGGTAAGCGAGCTGCTGGGCACTTTCAATATTACCAATATTGAGGGCATCCGCTTCTCTATTGGTGTGGACAGCCCTGCCAATAATGCCGATCCGTCTTTGCAACCTGCGTTGAGCCCTTTGTCTTTCCAGTCTCCTTCCATGCATTGGGGTTGGTCTGCCGGCTATCGTTTTGTAGCACTTGAAGGCAAGACCGGAACCGGCTTCAATACTGTATTTGAGCTGCATGGCTTATGGAATGCCAATTACTTTGAGCAGACCGTAACCGTAGCTGGTGTAAACAGTGGTAATAATATCAACATTTACCTGGATGCAGATTATACACAGGCGCTGAAAGGTGTGAATGTAAGTACGGGACCATTAGAACATGGTCATAATGGTGCTGACCTGACAGTGCTTCAAAACTTCAGAGATCATGTATTTACCGCTGGCAGCCCTACTGCATTATATGATATGACGCTCGACAAAGGTGTTACTGTATATCCTAATCCGAGTAAAGGTCAGTTCCGCATCAACTACACACAAGCCAATATTAAAGCCGGTAGCTACCAGTTAATGGACCTGAATGGCCGAGTGATCGAAAGCAATAAACTGTCCCACCAGGACCAGATTACGCTTTCCGGAAAATATTCCGGCACTTATTTCCTGGTATTGTTCCAGGAATCGCAACCGGTATGGGGTAAAAAAGTAGTACTGGAATAATTACATGTATACCCGGTCTGTTATATATACATTTTGTGCTGGCCTCTTGCTGACTGTTGTTGCAGTGAGCTGTAGTAAGACGTCTATACCTGTCGGTCCGGAACCGGCACTGATGGCTATTCCCAAGGGTTTTACGCAGATGAACATTCCTTCAGACAATGCCTTTTCAATGAGCCGCTGGCAACTGGGCAAACGGCTGTTTTATGACAAAGCACTCTCAGTAAATAATACCATCAGCTGTGGTTCCTGTCATAAAGCTTCGCTGGCGTTCAGCGATTCCGTAGCCCTCAGTAATGGGGTGAATGAAGCCGCAGGAACCAGTAATGCACCTACCCTGTCCAATGTCGGTTACCAAACCTCCTACACCCGTGCAGGAGGGGTACCTACGCTGGAAATGCAGGTACTGGTGCCTATACAGGAGCATAATGAATTCAATACGTCCATACTGGATATTGTACAGAAACTTTCTGCTGATGCTACCTACCAGTCTATGGCACAGGAAGCATATAGCCGCAGTATAGATCCTTATGTAATTACCCGGGCGCTGGCTTGTTTCGAGCGCAGCCTCATCAGTGGCAACAGCCGTTTTGACCAGTATTACTACCAGGGGAAAAGTAATGCATTGTCTGCCGAGGAATTACAGGGCATGCAATTGTTTTTCTCTGAAAGGACCAACTGTTCCGGCTGTCATAGTGACTTCAACTTTACCAACTATCGTTTTGAGAATAATGGTTTGTATCAGCAGTACAGTGACAGTGGCCGTATGCGTTTTACCCATCTCGAAAGTGACCGCGCCCGATTCAAAGTACCTACCCTGCGCAATATTGCCTTTACAGCACCTTATATGCATGATGGCAGCATCAGCAGCCTGGAAGCGGTTATTGAGCATTATAATTCCGGAGGAGCCACGCATTCCAATAAGAGTGCGCTGATCAGGCCCCTGCAACTTAGTCCGCAGGAAAAAGCAAGTCTGGTCGCTTTCCTCAAATCCTTATCTGATTACACATTTATCCGTAATAAAAAATTCAAAAATGAATAAGCTTAAAGTACTGCTGTTCATCATTCTGTCGGCCTTCATTGTATCGGTTAATGCCTGTACCAAAGACAGAGATGATACCGCAAATGAACCCTATACCCTGGCATACGGAAACTTTCCGCCGCCTAACCTGCCTGCCGACAATGCGCTGACCAAAGAAGGCGTAAAACTGGGCCGGATGCTGTTTTACGACAAGATCCTCTCCCGCACCAATACTATATCCTGTGCTTCCTGCCATATGCAGCAGTTTGCCTTTACCGATACGGCTACCCTGTCTATAGGGGTACGCGGACTGCATGGTAAGAGACAGGCCATGAGTGTATTCAATATGGCCTGGCATAACAATGAATTCTTCTGGGATGGCCGCGCGCATCTCCTGCGCGATCAGTCGCTGATGCCGATACAGGATGAACTGGAAATGGATGAGACCCTGGATAATGTACTGGCAAAGCTCAATGCCAGCGAGACGTACCGCAAGCAGTTCAAAAAAGCATTCGGCACTGAGCATATCAATTCCCTGCTCCTGTCTAAAGCCCTGGAACAGTTTATGCTGACCATCGTTTCCCAAAATTCCAAGTACGATGATTTTCTGGCGGGCAAAGCCACACTGACGGCTGAAGAAGAGCGTGGCCGCTTCCTGTTCTTTACAGAATACAATCCGGGCTTCCCTAATGCATCCGGTGCAGACTGCCGACACTGCCACAGCGGGGCTGATTTTGAGAATAATCAGTTTATGAATAATGGCCTGGATGCTGATGGTGCCATTACAGATTTCGGAAGAGAAAAGGTTACGCACAATAGCAATGATCGTGCGAAGTTTAAAGTGCCTTCTTTACGCAATATTGCACTGACCGCTCCGTATATGCATGACGGCCGTTTCAAAACCCTGGAGCAGGTGGTGGATCACTATAACCTGGTAACCAATTCTGCAACCCTGGACCCGTCTTTCCTGCAGCAATTGCCCAATGGTTTACAGTTAACCGCTGCGGACAAAGCTGCACTGGTGGCCTTTCTTAAGACACTAACTGATACCAAGCTGACCACTAACCCTGAGTACAGCAGTCCGTTTTAAGTAACAGTAATTTTATTTATCATAAAAAGCCCTCACTATGCTTAGTGGGGGCTTTAATATGTTATATCAATTCCATCAATTTGCATATCGCCTTCTCCTGCGCTTCATGCTGGTGTGGTTCTAAAAAAGTATTCAGCAATACTTTCTCTTCAGCATAATCGTAAAAAAAAATGCCCAACCACCCCATACTCCAGAAATCAATTATCCCTCCACGTTTTTTTTGTATTAAACTCCACCTGATCCAAAGCACCAAAATCTCCTTCACTAAAGGATTTATATTTCAATTCATAATTGCGGAATGCAACAGCTAACTGCCCCTTAAACCATTCTATTTTTTTCATTAGAAAAAGTAAATTTTAAGCTATATCCAAACAGCTATTCAATATATGATGCACAGTGATCAAATATCACAATTGGTACAGAGATATATTTCATTTTTTCAAACAGTAACGCAGTATTGCAACATGCAACATAATGCAGTAGCTAATTGCAAACAACTAAAAGCAGAACATTTGCTGACCATAAAGAACCAAATTACTATATTCGAAAATATAAATACACTGTAATTCAGATAGCTACAAATAAAAAAGAACAAGTATTATGCTCACTCTTAGTAATTAACAAGAAATAAATAATAAAAAAGGTGCGACATTTAATAGATAACCTATTTTTAATCATTAAATAAACAAAAATGAAAAACTACACCTTACCCTACTACGGAACAATAGACTTTGACAACATGGAAAGCGAGTATTACGCCAACATGACATTAAGTAATGACCAGATTGAACTGGAATTAAACTTATTGGATGATACTATAGATTTAGAGCAGTTAGATGCAATTAAAATCTTTTTAAACAACATAGAGCATATCCTTAAAAAGCCTAAATTTTATATTGAGCATGCAAGTGCAGATGGTTCAGATGAAGGTGTTGAAATGTATGTCGATCATCATCTACAGGAATTCAACAATGAAACATTAAAGGAAATACTTGCATATTCCCATCCGGATACCGATCTCAAAACAGCATTGATAAAAGCATTAAGACCCGTTCGTATTAGTATTGACATAGAGGATACAGAGCACGAACCTACAGTGGTCATTGACTATACTATTGATCCAGATAAAACGCAATATATTCTTGTTTGTGAAACAAAACTTGATGGATCAGTATTATCAACTTCAATGGAAAGTTAGTATTCCTAACAAAGTGCATTTTTTAGATAATTGTATGAGTGTGGGCAGCGAATCTAATCCATAAAAAAGCGATTGAAATTTCTGTCAAACTCAATACCATATGGGATTTGGGAGATGTTAAGCAAAAAGAGAGGTTGCAAAAACTTGTATTTCCGAATGGTATTATATATGATCGCATTTCAGGGGTAGTTCGAACCGAAAACGTAAACCCTATATTTGATGCAATAAGTACAATATCAGAATTTTATAAAGACAAAAAAAACAGGATAACTGATGCAAATGATCAATTATCCTGTTGTGTAGGGAAGACAGGGTTCGAACCTGCGACCCCCTGGTCCCAAACCAGGTGCGCTACCGGACTGCGCTACTTCCCTATCCGGTCTTTCAATCTTAATCAAAAGTGCGGTGAGGGGGGGATTCGAACCCCCGGTACAGTTTGACCCGTACGGCAGTTTAGCAAACTGCTGATTTCAGCCACTCATCCACCTCACCAGACCATTAAGAACTTTGTTTCTTTCGCTATCGAAAGGAGTGCAAAGGTATATTTTACTTTTTAGAAAAACAAATTTTTATTGAACTTTTTTTTCTCCTACATCGCCGCCAGCTGCACTTTATGCTGGATTTCAAGGAATGACTCGCGATACTTTTCATCTGTCTTCAGGAAGTCTTCTACTTTCTGTACAGAGTGAATCACTGTAGTGTGGTCGCGCTTACCAAAATGGTCTCCTATTGTCTTTAAAGAACACTTGGTAAACTTCTTCGCCAGGTACATCGCAATCTGTCTGGCGTTCACCACATCACCCGTTCGGGTCTTCGATTGCAGCTTATCATAATCGATCTTGAAATAGGTACAAACCATCTTCTGGATATCTCCTATACCAATTTCTTTTTCCGGCGTTTTGATCAGGTTTTTCACCACACGTTTTGCCAGCTCCAGGTCTATATCTTTCTTCAGTAAAGTAGACTGTGCCAGGATGGAAATAACGGCCCCTCTCAGGTCACGGATATTGTTCTGAATATTGAAGGCAATATACTGCGCTACCTCTTCAGAGATCTCTGTACCCTCATTGCGCATGATCACCTCAAGGATAGCCTTACGCGTTTCAAAATCGGGTTGCATCATCTCTGCCGTCAGTCCCCAGCGGAAACGACTCAGCAGGCGCTCCTGCATGCCATCCAGGTCTTTAGGTGCCGTATCGCTCGTCAGTACAATCTGCTTACCATTCTGGTGCAGGTGATTGAAGATCGCGAACAGCGCATCCTGTGCCTTAGGCGCATTGGTGAAAATATGAATATCATCCAGTAGCAAGACGTCGATCAGTTGGTAGAAATTAATAAAATCTCCTACTTCACGATTTTTGGAATGCTCGATATATTGATTGATAAATTTTTCGGCACTTACATACAACACCGTTTTGTTCGGATGCTGTTTGCGCACTTCATTACCAATAGCCTGCATCAGGTGGGTCTTACCGCAACCGGTACCACCAAAGATCATCAGGGGATTGAATGAAGTTTCGCCTGGTTTTTGCGCGACACGCAGACCGGAGTTGCGGCAAAGAATGTTACACTCCCCTTCGATAAAGTTATCAAAGACCAGGTTTACATTCAACTGCGCATCAATCTGCATACGCTTCATACCCGGAATGGCAAACGGATTCTTGATCTTGGAAGGATCCTCTACCATCAGCGGCATGTCTATATAATTGCTCTCTTTGCTCGGTCTTGCATGACTGCTTGCAGGCAGTTGCATAGTAGCCGGTTGCTTCTGAGAGTTGTTCTCCATCTGTATGCGGTACGCCAGCTGACCGGAACGGCCTAAGACTCTTTTGATGGTTTTGGCCAGCAACTCAACATAGTGCTCTTCCAGCCATTCGTAGAAGAACTGGCTTGGCACCTGTATGGTGAGGATATTATTGGTTAAATCAACCGCGCGGATCGGCAGGAACCATGTCTGATAAGCCCTTCTGTTGACATTATCTTCAATGATAGACAAACATCTCTCCCAAGCGATGGCAGGGTCGAGGTGCTCGTGCTGAACGGTAGGTTGAGGTTGATTCATTTAGTTATAATAGAGGTTGCTGATATTCAGAAAAATATGTCTTCAATGCTATTCCTAATTTACAGAGGCGACAAATCCACGTCAGTATGACTATTACTTTTAAAAAAAGTTGCATACTGAACAGTTAATTGGCTTACTAAAACTAGTAAATTGTTTCGCTACTTACCCCTCACTACAAGGGCCGGTCTTCACGGAAGAGTTGTCGAATCTCTCTGCATTTAGGAATTCAAAATTCTAAACAAAATGTGTAAAAAAAAAATTTTTTCCTCTTGTTTATTTGCTCAGAATTACAGTGTGGGCTTTCATGTTTTTTAATTCATTCTTATGATTAAAAACAAAATCTATCCTGCCTAAACGGAGTCCTGCCCAGCCTACCTGGTTGACCAGCACATCCTTGCCCACCTTGTTTTTCAGGCTTACTGGCTCTGGCAAAAAGGTATGCGTATGCCCCCCGATAATGAGATCAATATCGGTTGTTTCTGCAGCTAAAACATGGTCGCTGACTTTGTCACTTTCATACCTGTAACCCAGGTGTGATAAGCATATGATCATATCACAACCTTCTTTATTTTTCAACAGGTGCACTACCTCTTTTGCAGTCACTACAGGATCATTATACCACACCTTTCCGTAATTCTCCCTGGCTACCAGGCCATGAAGCTGAATACCCAATCCGAATACCCCTATTTTCAACGGTCCCCGGCGAAATACTTTATATGGTTTTACCTTGCCCTCCAGCAGGGTATGCTTAAAATTATAATTGGCTACCAGGAAGGGAAAGTTTGCATGCGGCAATTGCGCTGCAAAACCCTCCAGGCCTATATCAAAGTCGTGATTACCCATGGTGCTGGCATCATAGCCCATACGACTCATAGCCATTATCTCCGGCTCTCCTTTATACTCATTAAAGTAAGGCGTGCCCTGAAAGATATCACCGGCATCCAGCAGTAGTATATGTTCCCGCTCTTTGCGAATGCGGGCGATCTCGGTTGCGCGGGCTACAATACCACCCTGCCCCGGATAATTGCGATCATCTTCCGGAAAAGGATCGAGGCGGGAATGTGTATCATTGGTATGCAATATGGTCAGGCTGATGTCCTGCGCCGCCAAAGCCTCAAAAGGAAAGCTCTGTGTAGCCAGCAGGCCGCTGCCTATGGCCACTTTCTTGATAAAATCTCTTCTATTCTGCATTGCGTACTCTGTTTTGAAGGTCCTGGTAAATTGTATTTCCTCTCAGGGCGCCCGAGCGCACCTTATCCATAAGCGCATCTCTCAGGAAAACGGATGAAGGATATTTCTTGCAGGATTTCAGAAAATCACAATCATCGCCCCCATTGGCTATATAATCAGAAACGGCTACTTTATAGACCAGGTGCGGGTTTACAGATTTGCCCTGTACCAGTACCTGCTCTGCCTGCCCATTCCGGATTACATACGTCATACCGCTGACCGGCCATCCTTTTCGCTTCGCCATATGGTTGCAGAACTGCAGCAATATATCGCCCGGCACCTCCAGTATAGTTACCATATTATCAAAGGGCATCAGCTCATAAATACGGCCTTTGGTAATCGCGCCTTTAGGGATAAAAGGAATGCGTAAGCCACCATAGTTCACTACAGAAACCTCTACCCCATCCTGCAGTTTTCGCGCTGCATCCAGCTGTGCATCTGCTGCAAAATTGCCCATATTACATTCGGGCAATGCCTTGGTCAGGCTCACATCTGAATAACCAATCACCTGGTTCATATTACTGTCCATCTTTTGCTTGTAAGGGCTCAGGAACCTGACCATGCCCGTGTCTGCAGGGATTGTATCAGATATGGTCAGATTTACCGCCCGATGCTGGGTATTCAGATACTGTTGTTTCGGGCTGCAGGCAGCGATAAGCGCTACTCCGGCCAGGCCCAGGAAACGTGTGATTTTTTGGCGCATGATCTGCTTATTTATAATCGTAAAATTGCAGTAATTTATATTAACAGGGATTAAAAAATTTTTACTTTTTGTTTGGAATAACAAGACCGTAACTTTGCATTCCGGCCGGCCAAAAGCTGGTTTACTATAGCGGCATTCCGTATATTTGAACAGCCGAACATTATACATTACATTTAAAATACCATCATGTTACTTTCCGCCATTATACGCTCCCTGTCCCTGCCTGCACTACACTCCGAAACGGATATAGACATACAGGAACTGATCATTGACAGCCGCAAGGTTGTTAATGCTGCACATGCGTTGTTTGTGGCATTAAAAGGGCATAAAAGAGACGGACATGAGTACATGGACAATGCCTATGCAAAAGGCATACGCCACTTCCTGGTATCGGATGCACAGATAGACACTACTTCCTTCCCGGATGCGGTGTGGATTACAGTACCGGATACACTGGTTGCACTGCAGGCAATCGGACACTATAACCGGATGCAATACCAGTACCCGCTGATCGGTATTACAGGCAGCAATGGCAAGACTATTGTAAAAGAGTGGTTGTACGAATTATTATCTCAATGTGCCCCTTATAACCAGCATGCAGGACCGGTGCGCAGTCCAAAGAGTTATAACTCGCAGATCGGGGTACCGCTTTCTCTCTGGATGATGCAGCCTGAGCATACCATCGGCATCTTTGAGGCGGGCATCTCAGAACCCGGAGAAATGGCTGCTTTGGCCGCGATGATACGTCCGGAGATTGGCCTGCTGACCAATATTGGGGATGCGCACAGTGAACACTTCCGCAATAAGGCAGAAAAGATCCGCGAAAAGTTATTGCTGTTTGCCGAAAGCAAAGTACTGATCTATTGTTCGGACAATGATGAGCTACATGCAGAGGTGGCTGCAATGGTAGCACAAAGACACCAGACCCACCCTCTATCTCTATTTACCTGGTCTTATTACAAAGAAGCAACCCTCCGCATAACCCATACCCGTACAGAAGACCATATAACCCATATTACAGCCTTACACCAGAGAACGGAATTACAGATCTCTATCCCCTATACTGACCGCGCTTATATAGAAGATGCTATTCATTGCTGGTGTACTTTACTGCAGCTGGGCATTGCCGCAGAACGGGCAGCACAGCTGATTCCAATGCTGCATCCGGTAGCGATGCGCCTGCAACTGGTCGAGGGGATCAATAACTGTACCCTGATCAATGACTCTTACAACGCTGACTACACCTCTTTGCAGATCGCCCTGGACTTTCTTAACCAGCAACAGCAACATGGTCGCAAGACGCTGATACTATCCGATATCCTGCAGGTAAAAAAAGACTATCATACCTTTTATGAAAAGGTAGCGGCCCTGTTACAACAAAAAGGCATTAACCGCATGATCGGGATCGGACCACGACTAAATGAACATAAAGCAGCATTTGCCGCTTACCCGGACATGGAGCAACAGTTCTATACCGATACGGATGACTTCCTGAACAAAAGTAATACTGCTATGTTTCATGAAGAGACCATTCTGCTGAAAGGCGCGCGTGAGTTTGCTTTTGAGCAGATAGAAGCTATGCTGGAAGAGAAGAAACACCAGACCGTAATGGAAGTGGATTTATCTGCCATGCACCATAACCTGAAGGTCTACCAGAATATGCTGCAACCGGGTGTAAAACTGATGACGATGGTCAAGGCCTTCTCCTACGGAACCGGTAGCTTTGAGATTGCCAACCTGCTGCAATATGCCGGCGTAGACTACCTTACGGTGGCCTACCTGGACGAGGGCATTGCCCTGCGTAAATCGGGCATTACCATGCCCATTATGGTCATGAGCCCCGAGCTAGCCTCTTATGAGCAGATGATCTCCTGGAAGATAGAGCCGGAAATCTTCAGCCAGCTATCACTGGAACAATTTATTAAGGTTGCCGCACAAAAAGATGCAGAAGCCTATCCGATACACATTAAGCTGGATACGGGCATGCACCGGCTGGGCTTTAATGAAAGCGAATTACCCCAACTGGTACAAACCTTACTGAACCATCCGCAGGTCGAGGTTAAAAGCATATTCAGTCACCTGGCGGGCAGCGATGAGGCCCGTTTTGACGACTTTACACAACTACAGGCAGAACGATATACCTGCATGAGTGATTACCTGCTGGAAGCACTGCCTTACCGACCTATACGACACTTATGCAATACTTCAGCCATATCGCGATTCCCGGATTTGCAGTTTGATATGGTGCGCCTGGGGATCGGCTTGTATGGTATTGATCCCAATCCATCGACCAGCAGCCTCTTACAGCCTGTCGGATCGCTTAAGACTACCGTAGCACAGATACGCACTTTAAAGGCCGGGGAAACAGTTGGGTACAGCCGCAGAGGACAAGTCAACCAGGACAGTACGGTAGCAACTGTACGTATTGGCTACGCAGACGGCTATTTCCGGGACTTCGGGAATGGCAAGGGGGGAATGCTCATTCACGGACAGTTCGCCCCTACACTGGGCTCTATCTGCATGGATATGTGCATGCTGGATATTACAGGCATCCCTAATGTGCAGGTTGGCGATACCGTTACGGTATTCGGCACCGGACTACCGGTTACCCGCCTGGCCGGCTGGGCCGATACTATTCCTTACGAGATCATGACCTCTGTGTCTCAAAGGGTAAAAAGGGTGTACACTAATGAGTAAGTAGAAAATACTGAGCTCTCGCTGGACATAGTACATGTGGACAGCAATAACGAAACTATAAAGATCCATAATCAGGAAGGCCCCGGAAATGTTCCGGGGCCTTCCTGATTATGGCATACAAACAGAATTATTATTTCTGATCGTACAGTCTTAATGACTTATCGGCTTGTTCCAGCCATTGAGTAATTTTTTTGGTCTCGAATTCTTTCAAGCCAGCGATCCAGCTCTGGTTGTCGGTTTTCCAGGTACTGATCTTGGCTTTCAGATCGGCCAGCTTAGCGGTTTCGTTCTTTTTAGCAGCAACAACATACTGCTTAAAGTACTGATCCAGCTGTTCCATTTTCTGGTTAGATACCTGATCTTCAACATAAGGCACATCTTGTGCGTAATGAATGTTGTAAGTCTGGCTGTTTTTGCCTGCCTGCTGGGCGGATACTTGTACGCTAAGGGTTGTAGCAAACAAGAGGGCGAAAGGGAGAATCATTCTTTTCATGTTGAACACTTTGCATACAAATATATAAAAAAATCAATAAATATCAAATTTTAACCAGCAAAATTGTGTACATCACTCCAATAATCACTAATAAGCTCTTGGCATGTTTTAGTCAAAAACAATACTTTTTCCTGTTTTTGTGAATACTGTGATTTTATGTAAATAAAATAATAAAATATATTAATATCTGCCTTACCATTGTCTAGGCATTACAGTGTGCAAATTATCAACTACATAACTAAAACAGATAAAATTATCACCTAAAAAAACACTACTTAAGTTAGTCACACCGGCACAATAATTCCATCTCCAAGCCTATACATTTGTTTAAACCTTATGAAATCCTAGTGACATATCACAAGGCAGCAATCAAATATTATTCACTAAAATCAAAAAAATGATGAAAAAAATGATCAGCGCTATGGCGCTTGGCATCTGCTCTCTGACGACATTTGCACAAGAAGTAAACATTAACTGTTCCGAAGGGGCAAATTGGCAAAAAGAAAAAAGATCTGTTGTAATTTTCAGAGCCTTAGAAGGCAATTGTTCTGCTACTCTATTAAATGGGGGAAATGGAAAAATATACCTGCTAACCGCGAGACATTGTATGCCTAATGAGCTGATAGGGCAAGCTGTCTCCCGCAATTTAACTTTTGGAGTTGAAAATACTACATGCAGTAGTACTAACACAAACGGTTCCACAACTATTCCCGTCACACTTAAAGTTGTGGCCAGATCTCCTCAGGCAGGAGCCCCGCAGGGAAACTTAGACATTGCCCTGGCAGAAGTCGTATCAGACATTTCTGCCATACCCAATGTCTATCTTTCCGGTTGGGACCGAAGAGAGATTGCGCCTACATCCGGTACTAATATTGGTTTCCCCGGGATTACTACAAAAAAAATAGGCACCTATAACCAGCCTCCGTTCATATACCAAAATGATCTGAACATGCACATCCTGTTTAATAGTACCCCTAATGGCTACCAAGGGTTAAAAGGTGGATCGTCAGGATCTTCTGTTTTTGATCAACATCATCGGTCCGTAGGAGTCGTTATTAGTTCGTACAATACGGATCAAAACCCTCCATTGCCGGGTAATTATAACCCAATAGGTGTTATTTCAAAAATATCTTCTCTATGGTCCGTAGCTGCCAATGGAAATACCATGAAAAACGCTGTGGATGCTTACAATACAGATATCGAATTTGTTAACGGGATGGAACTGAGCGAGCTGAAAAGAATCCTGAGTGGTGCCAAATACCTGGTCAATAAACATTCAGGTTTTACCATAGGTAATGGGGGCTGCTATTGTGCCGTACTGCAGAGCACCGCTCCGCTAAACACTGAATACACATTTGGCTGTATCGGATGTACACCTTATCCGAATGACCAAACCAGGAGTGCTAACCGATTCTATATTCAGACCGATGAACAAGGTTACTATAAATTTACCCACCAGATGGCTGAAGAAAACCTGTCTATAGAAAACGGTTCACTCAATGACGGAGCATCTTTAAAAACCAATGCCCCATCCAATGGAGTCAACGACGCGTTTCAGCGGTTCCGCATCCTGCCTACTGGAGATGGAGATGATTCCTATTACATTCAGAATGTACGCTCCGGAAAGTACCTGGATGTAGAAGGTGCCTCTTATGCAAATGGTGCCCGGATCATACAATGGACATTCAACGGAAATAACAACCAGAAATGGTATATCCGTAATAGTGACGGAACAAATAATCCTATTTCTGCAAAAACAAACCTGCTGTCAGCTAATGAAGCACAGCCTTCTATTTCGGTATACCCTGTACCGGTTACAGATATGCTGCACATTGCACTGGGCAATAATAAACCGGAACCGAAATCGGTATCTGTCATCAATACTCTGGGTGCAGCCGTATTGCAGACACCACAACCGATGATAAACGGTGATCGTACCCTGAACATCGAGGTACAGCATTTGCCTGCCGGTGTCTATTATGTAGAAGTGATTTTCGAAAATGGAAGCAGGTCTTCTGCTAAATTCATTAAAAAATAATCATACCCTAAACATGAAAAAGTCCTGTACATTATTTGTACAGGACTTTTTTTTATAGTAAAAACGTTTTGTCTATTCTGACATTTCAAATTTGTACCCTACTCCTTTTACGGTGGTGATGAGGTCTATACCCATCTTCTGACGGATCTTACGTACGTGTACGTCAATCGTACGATCACCTACGATCACATCTGTACCCCATACTTTCTGCAGTATCTCATTGCGCAGGAACACACGGCCCGGTTTGGAAGCCAGCAGGTTCAGTAATTCGAATTCTTTTTTAGCCAGGATGATTTCTTCTTCTTTATACGTAACCGAAAACTTGGTTTTATTGATCACCAGGTCACCGAAACTGATCACCGATTCTTCATCACGATCTTTCTTTACACGACGCAGGGCAATGTTCAGACGGGTTACCAGCAAGTCAGGCTTGATCGGTTTGGTAATGTAATCGTCTGCACCCAGTTCCAGGCCCATGATCTCGGATTTCTCATCGCTCATCGCGGTAAGGAAGATCACGATAGTACTGTCGAGGCTTGGGATCTGTCTGAGTTCTTTAATGGTCTGAAAACCGTCTTTTCCCGGCATCATTACATCGAGCAGGATCAGGTCGGGATTAAAATGTCTGGCCACACGTACCGCATCATTACCGTTGGTAGAAGAGGATACTTCGTAACCCGCTTTTTCTAAATTGTAACAAATGAATTCTACAATGGGTTGTTCATCGTCTACAACCAGTATTTTACCTTTTGGAAGCATCAGGATTTGTATTTTTAAAATTGTACGGCAATATTAAAGACTCTTAACAAATAATTCATATTATGTTATTGTAAACATTGGATCTGATATTATATCTCAGATTAAAACATACACAACTACATATCATCTTCTTACATTCATCAACTATTCTACAGCGAAAAAAGACTCACAAATCCGTGATGAAAATACATATTTTTAGCGGCAATCAGTAACAAATCCAAACGAAACCACTAAAAAAATATGCCATAAAACATTAACGAAATACTACGATTGACAACATTGCCCATCATCTTAATCACAACAGCACGCTCTAAAAAGACAAAAGGTACACAGCTATTGTGTACCTTTTGTCTTTTTATTAAAACCTGTATTACTTCAGATAATCATCAAAATAATCAGCGATCTTCTGCATCAGGTGTACCCTGTCTTTACCGCCAACATTATGCGGGTGACCCGGGTATACGAAATAGTCCAGCTGTACATTTTTATCTACACAAGCCTTGATAAACTTCATAGAGTGCTGCCATACCACTACATCATCCTGCGCACCATGAATCATCAATAACTTGCCTTTTAGGTTCTCTACTTTAGTAAGCAGATTATTATCTGCATAGCCTTTAGGATTTTCCTGAGGAGTGTCCATATAACGCTCTGTGTACATGATCTCATACATGCTCCAGTCGATTACCGGACCACCGGCTACAGCTACCTTAAACACACCCGGATGACGCAGCATCAGAGAAGTAGTCATAAAGCCACCGAAGCTCCAGCCATGCACGCCCATACGGGAAGCATCTACAAATGATAAACCTTTCAGGTAGTTTACACCCACCAGCTGATCATTCATCTCTACAGTTCCTAACTGACGGAAGGTAGCCTGCTCAAATTTCTGACCACGATTACCACTGCCGCGACCATCCATAGTGAAGATCACGTAGCCGCGCTGTGCCATATATTCGTACCACAGGTTACCGCTGGCCGGATAGTTATCCGTGATCAGTTGTACGTGCGGGCCGTTATATAAATATACAATTGTCGGATATTTTTTAGCCGGATCAAAGTTTGTCGGGTAGATCAGTTTACCAAACAGCGGTGTACCGTCATCAGCCATCAGGGTTACTTCCTGTACCTTAGGGCGCTCGTAGCTTACCAGTGGGTCTTTAGCGGTAAGAATGTTCTTCACCAGCTTACCATTGCTTTGCACTACATTGATATTGCGCGGCGTAGTGGCATTACTGTAACGGTCGATCAGGTAACTACCCGATTGGCTCAGGTCTACCGTATGCACACCCTTACCCTGGTCCAGACGCTTCATGGCACCAGTGCTCAGGTTTACGGCATAAGCATGTTTTTCTTTTGCAGACTCTTTTGTTGAAGAGATGATCACTTCATTAGACTTAGTGAAGCCGATCAACTCATTCACCACCCATGATCCTGCAGTAACAGCATTCAGTAATTTACCGCTGGTATTGTAACGGTATAAATGGGCAAAACCATCACGCTCACTCCACCACAGGAACTCATTGTTCTTACCCGGGATAAAAGTCAGCGGATGCTGCGGTTCTACATACTTATCATTCTTTTCTTCAAATAATGTTTTTACCAGATCACCGGTACGGGCATCATACTGGTTCAGCCACATATGATTCTGCGCACGGTTCAGCACAGCTACATATATATACTGCTCGTCAGGACTCCAGGTTACTGCAGTCAGGTACTGGTCCTTAGGTGTGCCGGTTTTCAGGAATACTGTTTTACGGGTAGCAATATTATATACGCCGATAGTCACCTCATGTGATTTACCACCGGACATCGGGTATTTAATGTTTTCATTTTTTGCAGGTGTAACGGCCCAGTTGATTACCGGGTAGTCATTCACCATGCTTTCATCCATACGATAGAAAGCAACAAAATTCTGCTTAGGCGAAATGAAGATACCACCATCGATACCAAATTCATTACGGTGTACACTCTGACCGTTCTTAATATGTGCGGTCTCCGCATCGTTGGTGATCACGTGTTTGTTCTTCTGTGCATCTACCAGCTGCAGGTTATTACCAACAGTATACGCCACCATACGGCCGCTCACTTTCAGGTTTTCTGCTGCACGATCGATAGAGAAAGGTCTTTCTACCAGTAAATTATTGCTGGCATTACCTAAGAAATACAGATCGTTTTTCAGCTGAAAATAAGGCACTTCATTATCCCAGTGTATGGCCGGAATGGCACGCAGACTATCTTTCCCGAATACCAGCTGGTTAAAGCTGCTTAAAGAAATCCAGGGTGTCTCCTTCATAGAAGGCACTGCCGTTTTGAATACCTGGTTGTTTTTGGTAAATACATAGGCATCTTCATTCGGCAACCAGCTCAGCTGGCTCAGGTTTTCTACCGCAAGATTGGTGCGTAAGCCCAGTACAGCATCATTCATGCTGAACTGTTTGTTCTGCGCCGAAAGACTGAATGCTCCGGAGACAAAACTTAAGAGTAATAAATATTTTTTCATGTATCTAAATCTTTCTGAATAATGATAAAAACAAAATGCTACGACCGATAATGATCGTAGCATTGTATATGGCTGCAAGCTTATTTTACGACCTGCATTTCTTCGATCAGGTTTTTCGCGCCACCCAGTTTATCAATGATAAACAGTACGAAACGTGAATCTACAACGATCGTTCTTTTGTATTGTTTGTCGAAAGCGATATCACCGCTCATCGCTTCCCAGTTACCGTCAAATGCCAGACCGATCAGCTCTCCGTTCTTGTTGATCACCGGACTACCGCTGTTACCACCGGTAATATCATTATTAGTAATAAAACAGGTTACGATTGTACCATTCGCATTCGCATACTCACCGTAGTTTTTATCATTGTATAAATTGATAAATTCTTTAGGCAGGTCAAACTCATAGTCATTTGGTTTGTACTTAGCCATCAGACCATCGATAGTTGAATAGTAATTATAGGTAACTGCATCCTGAGGGTTATAACCACCAACAGAACCGTAGGTTACACGCATAGTAGAGTTCGCATCCGGAGACCATGCTTTTTCTGGTTGCATTTTCATCAGGCCATCGATATAATCTTTAGCAAGTTTAGCTTTAGCCAGTTGGTATGTTTCCAGTTTCTCTTTAAAGTTTTTATCTTGGTTGTCCATGAAGCTACCCATGTATTGTACAGCTGGATCATTTTTCAGCACATCCGCATTCGGATTGGTTACGAAGAAATCAAATTTCTTGTTGTCCAGTAAAATGGTGTTATCTGCCAGGTACTGCGCATAGTTTTTGAATGCTTCAGCAGGCTTGTTGCTGTCAAATTTCTTGAAGATAACCGAATTATAGATAGTCGGCTGCTGGCTTGCAGGAATCTCCATATAATACATCTCCATAGTTTTAGCCAGGATCTCCTGGTCAACTTGAGCAACATAATCTTCCATCAGGCTGTTACGGTAAGATTTCAGACCATTTACCGCTTTAGTAATGTCTTCTTTTTTACCGGTTTCAATCACCTTCAGTACGCTGTTTGCTCTGGCAGCCAGCTTAGCCAGTACCGGAGCTGAAATACCTTCTGACAGGTATACGTTTTGTTTCGCGTAAGGGCGGTAAGCCGCATAGATCTTACCGAAATCTGCCATGATATTTTTATAACCCGGACGGTTTTTTGCAGCCCATTCGGTGAATGCTGCTTCGTTCTTTTGCTTGTCTGCAATTACATTCAGGCGTTTAAGCTGTTCTGTCTGACCGATATAATATTTCCAGTAGTTCGCAATGCTTGCATAGCTGGAAGCCAGTTTCAGGTTAATTGCTTTATCCTGACGCATATATTTGCGCATAATAGCCAGACGGGCATCACGCAGCTCCACGATAGAAGGGTTCACTTCATTGATCGACATATCTACACCGTAAGAAGTTTCATAACGGTTCGTACGACCAGGATAACCCATAACCATAGCATAGTCTGTATTTTCTACACCCTGGATATTTACCGGTAAGAATTTTTTAGGCTTGTATGGAACGTTATCTTTAGAGTATTTAGCTGGTTTGTTATCCTTGTTGGCATACACACGGAACATAGAGAAATCCGCAGTATGGCGAGGCCACATCCAGTTATCGGTATCACCACCATATTTACCTAAAGATTTAGGAGGGGTACCTACCAGGCGCACATCAGTAAATACTTCATACACCAGCAGGAAGTATTGGTTACCGCCAAAGTAAGAAGAGATTTGTGACGCATATTTACCACCTTCGTTTGCTTCGGCAGTGATATCTTCTAAGATTTTATCGGTTTTCTTTGCTTTCTTCTGAGCAGCTACAACTTTCTCTGTCACATCTTCCATGCGTACCAGGAATTTCACACTCAGCCCTGCAGCTGGTAATTCCTGATCCATAGACTTAGCCCAGAAACCGTCTTCCAGGTAGTTTTTATCAACAGTACTCAGGTCAGCAATATTACCATAACCACAGTGGTGGTTAGTGATCAGCAAACCACTCGCAGAGATAATCTCTCCGGTACAACCGCCTCCGAAATGCACAATGGCATCTTTCAGGCTGGCCTGGTTAATGCTGTATACGTCTTCAGCAGACAGACGGAAACCCTTAGCTTTCATAGAATCGATATTTTTACCGATCAGCATAGGGATCCACATCCCCTCATCAGCTCGCGCACTGAACAAAGTACAGGCAGCGGCAAAGGATAATAAAATTTTCTTCATTATTCTTGATTAGATTTAAAATAGAAATCAACGCAATTTACAACGCTTTTCGCAGGCATAAAAGCATTAAAACAAAAATCCCCCAGAAAGGGGGATAAGTATATTTTTACTGAACAGTGAAAAAGTGGTGTTCGAAATCGTAATCCTTTTCGAGGAACTGCACCAGCTCGTTAAAATGTTCATCACTTTCAAAATCAACATTGTTCATCTCCACCATCAGGACTTTAGAATGTTGCTTCAGGAAAGGCTGGTAGGCATTCTGTACCTTCTCCAGGTATTCAGTACTGATATGCTGTTCGTAACTACGTCCGCGTTTCTGTATGTTCTGCTTTAATTTACTGATAGAAGCATGGAGGTAGATGAGCAGATCCGGTTTCATTACCGGTGGTTTGAGGTTATCCATTACCCGTTTAAACAATTCCATCTCGTGTTGCGTTAGCGTCACTCCGGCAAACAGATTGGATTTTCCATATAAGTAATCTGCAACAATCATCGGCGCGTCTGCGTCCAGTTTACGTAACTGTTCAAATCGGTCCAGCAGGAAGTGCAGCTCAACCGGCAATGCATATTGTGCCTGATTTTCGTAGAAGGAAGAGATAAACGGATTTTCAGAAAAAGTTTCCAGCACCAGCTCGGCATTATAATGTGTGGCCAGGCGTTTTGCCAGTGTCGTTTTCCCCGAACCTATATTCCCTTCAACTGCAATAAAACGATAATGCGACATCTCTTAATTTTCCGAATTTTGGAGCACAAAAGTAACAAAGCAGGCGAGCAGATAAAAAAATAGTTGTACACATTATCATATTTTAATTATTAAGCATCAATACTTATTGATTTCAGATAATACAATTATTTTTGCCGCCTTGACATCATGCAAAACATTTTTCTACATATTTTCGACTACTTCCAGAAGCACCGCAGCGCCTACTGGATATTGCTGTGCTTTTGTTTTACACTCATTGGTTTCGGTGCCAGCCGCATTCGTTTTGAGAATGATATAAATAAAATGATACCTCATGATACCCGTATAGAGGCCATGAGCCAGATCCTGAATAAGACAAAGACCGGCGAGCAACTGGTCTTTACCATGCACTTTACGGATACAAGCCTGCAAAACCCGGATAGCCTGATTGCCTTACAGGAAGCATTGGAAAGTAAACTCAGTGCATTACAGCCGCAGTACATCAGTAGCATCCAGAGCCGCAATGATGATAACAAGGAGCAACAATTTTCTGACCTGGCCATGCAGTACCTGCCCCTGTTCCTGACAGAGGAGGACTATAAAAGAATAGACAGCCTTACACAACCGGCACAATTGCGCAGCAGCCTGGACCAGCAACACAAACTCCTGCTCTCCCCTGCCGGCATGGTGGCCAAAAACTGGATTGCTGCCGATCCTGTAGGCATGATGCCCCTGGCCTTTGCCAAAATGCAGGCCCTGAGCTTTGATCCCAATTACGAATTGTACAACGGATATATATTTAATAGTACCTTAAGCAAACTAACGTTCTTCCTTACCCCCCGATATGCTTCAGGCGAAACCGGAAAGAATAAACAGTTCATCCGGGAGCTGGATAAAATCATATCTGGTTTCCAACAACAGCATCCGGGTATTAAAACCGAATATTTCGGGGGTGTGGCCGTTGCCGCTGCCAATGCAGACCAGATGCAGCGCGATACGATACTGACTTTAAGCATTACCATTATACTCTTACTCGCCCTCACCTATTATGTATTCCGCAGAAAGCGTACCCCGCTGATTATCATTATACCGGTAGCCTTCGGAGCCTTATTGGGACTGGCGGCTACAGCATTAATCCAGGGAACGGTTTCCATTATCGCGATTGGTGCCGGTGCCATTATACTGGGTATTGCCGTCGACTTCTCGGTGCACTTTATGAGCCATGCCCGTACGCATCCGGACCGGAGAGAGAATGTAAAAAGCCTGACCGCCCCGCTGACACTGGGTGCGATTACCACCATAGGCGCTTTCTTTGCCCTGCGCTTTGCACATGCCCCTCTTCTGAAAGACCTGGGTACATTTGCTGCATTCAGCCTGTTAGGCGCCTCTTTATTTACCCTCATCTTCCTGCCGCACCTTAGTCCTAAAGAAAAACCGGCAACTGCTCCCAAAGAAAACCTGATTGACAAGCTGGCCAACCTGCGTCCGGAAGGCAATAAATGGTTACTGGCACTGGTGATCCTGCTGACACCGGTCTTATGGATCTTTGCCAAGAAAGTACAGTTTGACGGAGACCTGATGAAGCTGAACTATATGAGCCCGAAATTACAGGCGGCTCAGGAATCGCTGAATAAAGACAATGCCTTTGCTCTGAGTTCGGTATTCCTGGTGGCAGAAGGAGCAACAGCGGAGGCCTCTTCCCGTACCCTGGAAGCACAGGTAAATAGTCTGCAGCAACTGGCGCAAAAAGGCGCTATCCGCAAAACAATTAACCCTGTAAGTATACTGCCTTCTGAAGCAGAGCAACAAAAACGCATTGCCCGCTGGCAGGCATACTGGACACCGGAAAAAGTAAAAGCCGTTACGGAAACGGTACGCACAGAAAGCGCAAATGCAGGCTTCAGTGCAGATGCATTTGACGGACTGGAGCAAACCCTTACCCAAACCTATACGCCTTTTGATACCACAACGATCAGCTTCTTCAAAAGCATATTACCCAGTTCTTATGCCGAGGATAATGGTAAATACTTTACCATCGCTACCCTTAAAGTGGCACCGGAACACCGGAAAGAAGTACTTCAAACATTAGGGCAGCAGAAAAACATTACGGTAACCGATCGTCAGTCTGTCTCAGAACGCTTACTGGATCTGCTCCAGAATGATTTTAATAAAATACTGCTGATCTCCGGGAGCCTGGTATTCCTGGCACTGCTGATCGCTTACGGACGTATAGAACTGGCACTGATCTCCTTCCTGCCTATGGCTATTTCCTGGGTATGGATATTAGGCATCATGTCGCTGCTGGGCATCAGTTTCAATATTGTCAACATCATCATCGCTACCCTGCTCTTCGGTCTGGGAGATGATTACAGCATTTTCATGATGGACAGCCTTATGGAAAAATACCGTACCGGCAAGAACCATATCCGTTCTGCCCGCTCTGCGGTATACCTCTCTGTACTCACTACCGTTACCGGACTGGGCACACTGATTTTTGCAAAACATCCGGCACTGCAATCCATTGCGCTGATCTCTGTAGTCGGGCTGGTCTGTGTGGTATTTATTGCACAGGTATTACAACCTTTCCTGTTCAATTTCCTGATCCAGAAGCGGGCTGATAAAGGCTTTATGCCTTTTACGCTATGGAGCCTTGCCAAGTCTGTATTTTCCTTTTCTTATTTTGTGCTGGGATGTATTATTGTGAGCATCTCCGGCTTCTTTCTGATCAAATTGAACATTATAGGTAAACGCCGGGGTAAATATGTATTCCATGCATTCCTGAGTAAATATACCCGCAGTGTCATGTATATCATGACCAATCTCACAAAAATTGTTCGCTTTCACCCGGATATCAATTTCGACAAGCCTGCGGTATATATCGCTAACCACAGCTCCTTCCTGGATATCCTGATCACTACCATGCTGCATCCTAAGCTGGTTTTACTGACCAATAAATGGACCTATCACTCCCCTATTTTTGGTGCAGTGGTGCGTATGGCAGAGTATTACCCGGTGGCAGACGGTGCCGAAGAGAGTATTGCCCCGCTTCAAAGCCTTATTGACAGGGGCTACGGCATTGTGGTATTCCCCGAAGGCACCCGTTCAAAAACGGATAAAATGGGCCGCTTCCATAAAGGAGCATTTTACATTGCAGAGGAATTAAAACTGGATATTGTGCCGATCATTTTACATGGAGTGCATTACTCCATGCAGAAAGGTGATTTTCTGCTGAAAGATGGCACCTGCCGTGTACTGGGCCTGGCCCCTATCCGTTACGAAGACCGAAGCTGGGGCGAAACGGTTAAAGAACGCAGCAAAAGCATTTCTCGTTTTTTCAAAGCCGAATTTGAACAGGAAAAAATCAAAAACGAAACACCGTCTTACTTCCGTGAACAGCTGATCCGAAGTTATACCTACAAAGGACCTGTAGTAGAATGGTACTGCCGCATTAAAAGCAAGCTGGAAGGCAATTACGAGGTATTTCACAATTTACTGCCTCGCACCGGAACCTTTTATGACCTTGGCTGCGGCTATGGTTTTATGAGCTACATGCTGCACTGGGCAGCCAATGACAGAATATTTACCGGTGTTGATTATGATGAGGACAAAATCGTAACAGCGCAGCATAATTACAAACGTGACCCAGAACGCATCCGCTTCGAGCATGCAGACCTGAACCAGTATACACTGAATGCTTGTGATGGCATTATCATCAGTGATGTACTGCACTACCTGTTACCAGAACAGCAAGAGGCCTTACTGGATCGCTGCTATGCCGCACTGAATGCGGAGGGTATGCTGATCATCCGCGACGGGGTAACAGAACTGTCGGAACGACATAAAGGAACAGAACAAACTGAAAAATATTCTACGCAGATTATCGGATTTAATAAAACGCAGAACGAACTTCATTTCCTCAGCCAGCAATCTATCGAAGCATGGGCCGTAGCAAAAGGTATGAGTGTACAGGTGATTGATAATACCAAACGTACCAGTAACCTGATCTTTGTACTAAGAAAAAGCAATTAATATTTACGGACTATCCGCATGTAGGCTACTATTTTATTCGTCCTTTTGTCCGGCAACAATAGGACAACAAATGCCTTTGTTTTTATCAAATGCGATTCCAGAGCACTACCATTTTGTATCGTTGCGTGCACTGATCGTTTGAGCTTAACGTGTGAAGCGTTCGGTGCTCAACGATCGCATCTCCAACAAAAATGGCTATCGCTGTGATGAAAACAACAAGCGATCCGTACAAGTACAGATCGCTCAAAATGGCCTTATAAATCCGGCGTTAAGAAAATCATTGGCTCGGTCGATAAAGTCGGAAACCACTGTCTGAGCGCAGCGAGTCTGGTTTGCGACCGACCGACACATTGATTTTTAGCCAGGGATTTATACAGCCTTGATTTTTTGGCGGTACCTTTTGCATCAAGGCAAAAGGTAGCAAATAACTATAATTGAAAAACAAAGAAATAATTTATGCCTGTTTTTTTTAAGGGCCACTAATATCCTCAAGTTTCATCCGACTTTACCGGGATAAGTTAAGTAAGTTCTGGTAAAACCGAAATACGAAGCCCAGACAGTACAAAAAAATAAACGCCGGAGTAGACACTCCGGCGCTTTTTGCATTTACTCCTCTATGTTATGGTCTTTCCCAAAATATTTTGTTACAAATCATACAGCTCCGTCTGATTCTGTAAAGAAGAATACTAAAAAAATTACTTCATACTATAACTATAATTAACCCTTATACTAAAATCTGTAAAGTTCACTACTGATTACAATTATGATATATGCCAATAGCGTGCCAAAACAAATAACAATTGAAAATCAGACCCTTACAACAACAAAACACTATTATATATTCCATTTTCCGGAAACACATTCTCCATACCGGAATACAATGTTCCGTTTTTGTCCGCAATGGTTGTATAAAAACATTAGCGGCCCCAAAGTTTGGGGCCGCTAATGTTTTATGTTGCTTCAATAGTTTAATCCTGGTAATATTCCCAGACCTTGCCGGCCACCTTCTCTCCATCCATTGCAGCAGAGATAATACCACCGGCATAACCAGCTCCTTCTGCACAAGGAAATAATCCTTTGATCTGTGGATGCTGCAGACTATCCTCATTTCTTGGAATACGCACCGGGCTTGAGGTACGGGATTCTGTAGCCAGTATCATGGCATTTTCTGTATAATAGCCTTTCATCTTTTTCCCGAAGCTGACAAATGCCTTGGCCATAGAATTGTATACTTCTTCAGGCAGAATCTCACTCATCAGGGCACTGTTGGTACCCGGAAGGTAACTGCAATCCAGCAGCGTATTGGACACTTTATTGCGTACAAAATCAGTCATGCGCTGTGCAGGGGCCACCAGCTTTCCGCCACCGGCTTGCCAGGCTTTACGCTCTACCATTTGCTGAAACTGCATACCTGCCAGTGGTCCGGTGAATCCGTAACGGGCAAAGTCCTGCTCGTCTACAGTTACTACCATACCGGAGTTGGCAAAAGTCCCGTCCCGTTTGGACGGAGACCATCCGTTCACCACCAGCTCACCCTCTGTCGTACTGGCCGGGGCTATAATACCTCCGGGACACATACAGAACGAAAACACACCACGATCCAGCTCCTGGCTCACGAGCCCATAGGAGGCAGGAGGCAGGTATTCGCTCCGAGGCTGATCTACCGGGCAATGATATTGTGTAGCGTCGATCAGCGCCTGCTGGTGCTCGATCCGCACACCTAAAGCGAAAGGCTTGCTTTCAATATTAATATTTTTACGGTGCAGTAATTCAAATATATCACGGGCAGAGTGTCCGGTGGCCAGTATCAGCGCATCGGCCAGGATCTGTTCATTTTCATTAACCATTACCCCCTTCAGTGTATCTCCCTCCAGCACCAGGTCAGTCACTTTGGTATCGAACAACACCAGTCCGCCACAGGCTTCTATGGCCTCTCTCATGGCTACGATGATATGCGGCAATTTGTTGGTACCGATATGCGGATGGGCTTCGTACAGGATTTTCTCTGTAGCACCGAAGTAGTGAAACCACTGCAGGCTGCGGTAAATGCTGCCTCGTTTATTCGAACGGGTATACAGCTTACCGTCACTATAGGTACCGGCCCCACCCTCACCGAAACAGTAATTCGATTCGGGATTTACGATTCCCTGTTTATTCATAGCGGCAAGGTCACGGCGGCGGTTACGCACATCTTTACCCCGTTCTACTATGATCGGCCTCAGGCCCTTTTCTATTAATTGTAATCCTGCAAAAAGGCCTGCAGGTCCGGCTCCGGCGACTATTACCGGACGGGCATGCTCTACCTTCTGCAATGCCGGGCTAAAAGCATAAGCATCCTGAAACGGCTCCTCTACAAATACATTGACCTGCATCTGCACCACGATATTGCGGCTGCGCGCATCAATCGAACGGCGTAAGATCTGGTATGCATTTATACGACGGGGGGCAACATTAAGCTTCTGTGCCAATGCTTTTTTAAACTGCTCCTCGTCCTGGGCCATTTGCGGGCTTACCCTGATGTCTACTTTTTGTGGCATCCTGCAAAAATAATATTATCCTTTCAATCGGCAACGGTTTCAAGATAAGCTCCACTTTTCAGCCTCACAAATCCCGTTTTTCTCTCCTGGATTTTCACTTTTTACTTCAGAGACGCGCGCTGCTGTGTGCTCTGCCTCATTTTCAGTAACTTCGCAACATGTTGAATAAGGAACAAATAAAGATTGTTTTCCTGGGCACACCGGATTTTGCCGTAGCTTCTTTACAGGCATTGGTAGAAAACGGATTCCGGGTAGTTGCTGTTGTTACCGCACCGGACAAGCCGGCTGGCAGAGGCATGCAGCTGAAAGCATCAGCCGTGAAAGAATATGCCGTAAGCCAGGACATTCCGGTATTGCAGCCGGAAAGACTGAAAAATCCTGAATTCCTTGCTGCATTACGCAGCTACAATGCAGACCTGCAGGTTATTGTAGCCTTCCGCATGTTGCCGGAAGCGGTATGGAATATGCCTCCTATGGGCACCATCAATGTGCATGGCTCCTTATTGCCCTATTACCGTGGTGCCGCACCAATCAACTGGGCTATCATCAACGGAGAGACAGAAACCGGAGTAACGACTTTCCAACTGAAACATGAGATTGATACAGGAGACATCCTGCTGCAACATAAAGAAGCCATCTTACCGGAAGATAATTTCGGAACAATGTATTACAAATTAATGCAGGCCGGTGCACAACTCCTGGTCACTACGATTAACGGATTGATGGAAGGCGGCATTAAGGAGCAGCCACAGCACCTGGTAGATAAAGAGACGCATGCCCCGAAAATATTCAAAGAAACCTGTCGCATTGACTGGAACCAACCGGTTATGGCTATTCATAACCTGATCCGGGGACTGGCACCTGTACCGACGGCATTTACCACGCTTGGCGACAAGCAGCTGAAGATCTTCAGCGCTACTGCAGAAACGGCGGTACATGAGGTTGCACCGGGTACTACAGACAGCGACGGTAAGACTTACCTGAGATTTGCAACACCTGACGGTTGGTTGTCTTGTACTGAAGTGCAGTACGAAGGTAAGAAAAAGATGCCTGTAGCGGACTTTCTGAGGGGATACCGGTTTTAGTATACATAATTAGAAGTCCTATATTTGCGTTTATCAATAGTAAATCACATATTACCTGAATATTCATGTCGCTGATCAAAAAATATAGTTTCCCTTTACTGCTCTGCATCACTGCATGGCTTTGGTTGTACAATAGCTCCTGTATCCGCAGGGACAATTTCCGCACCAATGGCGGCACTATTGCATTCTCGCAGGATACCCTGCTGTTTGATACCGTCTTTACGGCAATGGGTACCTCTACCCGCAGTATCAAGATTATCAATAAAGAGAAGGAAAGGCTGAAAATCGAATCTATACGGCTGTTCAGAGGCAGTTCCTCTCCATATTTTCTGAATGTAAACGGGGTATCCGGAAAATCGGTTTCCGATGTATCTATAGAAGGCAATGACAGCCTGTATGTATTTGCTTCGGTATTCATCGACCCGACCAATACCGACAACCCGTTTATCGTAGAGGACCGTATCGTGGCACGTGTAAACGGACAGGACTTTACCTTACCTGTACTGGCTTACGGGCAGAATGCAATCTATGTGACCGACAGTGTACTGCAAACGCAGACCTGGACAAAGAACAGGCCTTATGTGATCATTAAAAATGCTCTTGTGGAAGAAGGACATACCCTCACCCTCAATGCAGGTACAAGAGTATATGTGCATGCCGATTCGCGTCTTTTTGTACAGGGTACGCTCAAGGTAAACGGTACTAAAAACGACAGCGTAGTATTCCAGGGTGATCGTATAGACCGCAGGATTTATTTTGATGATGAGGATTTCGTCAATGGCGTTGGCGGTGAATGGGGCGGTATCAATCTCTTGAAAACAAGTTATAACAATACAATCAATTACCTGCTGCTGAAAAATGGCGGAGCCAGCACCATGCTGGGCGAAAATGTGATTACTGATGCCAGCTTGCAGGTAGATCCTGATACGGTGAATAATGGCACTCCGAAACTGACTATTACCAATTCTACCATACGCAATTCTGGAGGTTATGGCTTACTGGCATTTGCTTCCAGTATTAAATCGGAAAACAACCTGTTCTTTGCCTGTGCCAAAGAGAATGTAGCCCTGATACAAGGTGGCCGTTATGACTTCTTCGGTTGCACCATTGCCGGATTTGCCAGCAGGATCAACACCGCTACAGACAAACATTTCAGCATGGTTGCACTCAACTTCCTCAGCACGGGCAACAATGAATATATTGGCGGTAACCTGTTCCTGACTTTACGTAACTGTATTGTTTATGGTAATATGGAGGACGAGTTCTTCCCTAATAAAGTAAATGATTTCACCGCACAGGTGACCCTGGACCACTGCCTGATCAGGAGCAATGCAGCCTTGCCATCATGGGTGACACAGCAGAGTGTGCTCCTGAACCAGGATCCTTTGTTTGAAAATACCAATGCCAATAACCTGCATTTCAACGATTATCATTTAAAAACCGGTTCTCCGGCCAAAGGCGCGGGTGTTACCTTCTCCGGTATGGCCAGCCAGGATATGGACGGAACGCCAAGAAATAATCCACCAAGTATAGGTTGTTATGAATAACAGCCTATACTTGTAATTATATTTAATCCCTGAAAACAAATACAATCATGATAAAAAAATTACTTTGTGCTTTCTTATTATTCAGTACAGTACCAGCGATGGCGCAGTACACTAACCAAAAAATAAAAGTCGGTGATCAGGCTCCTGAGTTATCTTTCAGCAATCCTGAGGGCAAGACCCTCAGCCTGAAATCGCTGAATAAAGGCCGTTATGTGCTGGTAGATTTCTGGGCAAGCTGGTGTGGCCCATGCCGCAGAGCGAATCCAAGCCTGGTTAAGTTCTACACTACCTACTCTAAAAAGAACTTTACCGGAGCTAAGAAAGGATTTGATATTCTGAGTGTATCCCTGGACAATAATAAAGAAGCCTGGACCACAGCTATCGCGAAAGATAGCCTGTACTGGAAAAACCACATCAGCGATCTGAAGTCCTGGCAATCGGAAGCAGCCGATATCTACGGTGTGCAATTTATTCCACAGGCATTTCTGCTGGACCCTAATGGCAAAATCATCGGCACTTACCTGACAGCTGACCAGGCCATTCCCGATATCGAAAAGCTAGTATCTACCCGTAAAAAGAAGAAATTCCTGGGCATTTTCTAAACTGACAAGCATATTATATTTTGAGTAAAATTTTAATTATTACTGCCCCATCCGGATCGGGCAAGTCTACTATTATTAAAGAAGTACTGAAGTCTTTCCCCCAGATCTGCTTCTCTATATCGGCCTGTACACGCAGTCCCAGGGGCAACGAAAAGGATGGTGAGGATTATTATTTCCTGACGGTAGCAGAGTTCGAGCAAAAGATCAAAGACGATGCATTTGTTGAATATGAAATGGTGTACGCTGGCAAGTATTACGGCACGCTAAAATCAGAGCTGGAACGTATCTGGCAGGATGATCACGTACCTTTATTTGACATAGATGTACAGGGTGCTGTGAATGTAAAAAAACAATACAAGCAGCAAGCTTTATCCATTTTCATACAGGCACCGTCTGTTGAAGAATTGCGTAAACGCTTGATTTCAAGAGGTACTGATCCTATGGAAGCTATTGAAGAGCGCGTTGAAAAGGCAGCATCAGAGTTGGCCTTCGCACCGTATTTTGACCATTCCGTCATCAACGATACGCTGGAACATGCAGTAGCAGAGGTTTCCAGATTGATCGGAAATTTCCTGCACAGTTAAGAATTAATTACATACTAAAAGTGAGGCACTGTTACAGTGCCTCACTTTTTTCTTACCGGGATATAAATATCTTCTTCCGAGGCAGGATCCCCCTGTTTATATTTTGCACCAAGTATCTCGAAATGAGGTCTTGCATCCAGCGCATAAAAACCATTCTGCGGCAACCATTCCCGGAAAATATAGTCAATCGTACTCATATCGGTATGTGCACCTACATGCCGAAAAACGGCATACAAGCCACCCGTAATGGTCCATTCATCCATATCCGGCAGCAATACCGTTGCTTCGTTCATACGTACTGCCGCTCTGCGTTCAAACAGTTTACCCGGTTGCATGCCTTCAAAAAAATCTTCAGGATAAACAGCAACAGAATACAGGTTATCATCAGCCGGCAATTGTATTTGCTTCCGTTGTGGCATAAATCGTCCCCACAGTTGAGGAATGGTATTGACAAGGTAAGATGTTTGTGTACTGTACCCTCCTATCCGTATCGGTTCCAGCATGACAACCTGGGGTTCCATAAGCATATAATTTTTACGGACGAATGTAACCGTTATCCGGCTATTGACAAAAAAGAAGTAATTTTCAGCATTCATTTTCACTCATCTGCATGATTCTATGAACGACGAAAGCCTTAAGAAATTTAACCGCATCATTACGATACTGATCCAGCTGCAGTCCAAGAAAGTTGTAAAAGCCAGTGACCTGGCCGAGCGCTTTGATGTGAGCCTGCGTACCATTTACCGGGATATACAGGCCCTGGAAAAAGCTGGTGTACCGGTGATCGGAGAACCGGGGCTGGGGTATAGTATCATGGAGGGTTATCGTCTGCCACCAGTTATGTTCAGCAGAGAGGAAGCGATGAGCTTTGTGACAGCCGAGAAGCTGATGCTGCAACTCAGTGATAAAGGCATTGGCCGTCATTATGAATCGGCCATGACTAAAATAAAATCGGTACTGCGCAGTACGCAAAAGGAAATGCTGGAAGGGGTGTCATCTAATATTGCGGTACATGCACGTAAAGATCAGGCACCAAGCACGGTGCCCAATGCGCTGGAGCTGGTACTGGAGTGCATCGTGAGCCAAAAGCAACTGCGCATGCAATACCGTGCATTTTCGGATAGCGAGACTGAGCGTGTTATTGAGCCGGTGGGTATTTTCTACGAATACAGCAGCTGGTATATTCTGGGCTATTGCCTGTTGCGGGAAGATTACCGCCAGTTCCGTACCGATCGCATTTTGTCTATGCAGATTACCGAACAGCCCTTCAGCCGGGAACATGGCAAACTGGAGGAGCATCGAAGGGAATATGCGGACTGTGAAAAAGAGAAGGTGGTTATTGTGGTGGACCGCAATACGGCCAAATACATTGCCCAGGCCAAACTGCACTATGGCTTTGTATCTCAGCGGGAAGTGGCCGATGGTATAGAGATGACCTTTATGATCGGTGATATAGAGCAGCACTTTTCCCGATGGATGATGATGTTTGCGGATAAAGCAACCGTCATTGCTCCTGAAATCCTGAATACATACCTGCTTAACCTGACACATAATATTCAACAACGCCACGCAAAAGCCGGGGCGTAGAAACACCCCGACTTTTGCGTGAAATAGTATTGAAAAATGTTGCTGCTTATCTTTCCCAGAAGAATGGTGGTTCAATATTCAGGGCTCTCAGGTATACATAGCCCTGCCCTCTGTGGTGATTCTCGTTATCGATGAAGTAAAAGATGCTCTGAATGATCTCATTTTTGTACTGGCCAAACAGGTTAAAGACTTCTGAGAAGCGCTCTGCAGGAATCTGTGCGTAATAAGTATTGATCACCTCCGTTTCTTCATCCCATTTCTGTAATAAAGCCTCTTTGGTATTGCAGGTAAATCGCTCCTCGGTATACGGATTTTCATCATTCGCTACAATCGCTTGCAGTGAAGGACCGGCAATACTCAACAATTCTGTAGCCAGTTGTGCAAAAGTGCGCATGCCGCCGATAGAGAAGTGGAATAATTCATGTTCCGGGAATTTTTCGATCACTCTGCGGGTCAGGTTACGATGTCCCTGCCAGTGCTTTAATAATGTTTCAGGTGTCAGGATTACAGACGGCTGTGTCAGTGTTTGCTGTGTCATAATATTTGGTTTTAATGTTTACAACACAAAGGTAGAATGGCCCTGTGACAAGGGTATGTCAGCAGTAAAAACGACAAAAAATTAATTAATTTCACAAGCTGGGCTGTATCTGAAATTAGCCTTATCTTAGTTCCTTACCTTATTATCATAAACAATGCGACTGCGATTACTATGCATATTGTTCCTCTTTCTAAGCTTAATTATAAATGCCAGAGCGCAGAAGAATTATGTACATCAGTTGGATAGTAAAGAAACATTTTTAAAACTGGCAGGAAAGCCATTATCCGACAAATTTACCAACATTAAATCCGTAAAGATTGTATATGATTACACAGAAAAAAAGTTATACTTCTTTAATAGCGTACTATATAAATATCACCACAACTTCTGTCATGATGTATTGAACTTTTCTGACGATCTGAATTACTTCAATGACATCTCATACAACTCTGAACCTACAAGAATACTGCTGCTGGGAAACCTTAACTATCTGAATGAGAAGGACAACTGGGTTCTTGAGCTAGCACCTATAGACGAGATGAATACCCAGTTAATTCAATTCTTCTACCAGCAAGTAGCACAACATACTTTTTTTAAAGACCGGCTTAAATTCTACTTAAATACACCTCGACTTATTCAGCTCAAGGAAGACGGCAAATTAAAAATCCCTTGTGTATATTCAGATTTCATGTTCCAAAATATCACAGAACAAACTCTGGAAACAGGCAAAGCTGTGGGGATACTCAGAAAATATGATCTGAAGCAATATCCTAAACTTCAACCCCGCCCTGATGAAATTATTATGATCAATACAACTCCAGAAGTACTACCAAGAGTTAAGGGTATTATTATAACTGAATTACAAACACCGTTAAGCCATCTAGTATTACTGGCCAAAAACCGGAATGTACCCTTGTATGCAGATAAACTTGCATGGAGTAAACCGGCACTTACAGCATTAGAAGGACAGAAAGTTGAGCTAATTGTATCTGAAAACGGGTATACAATGCAAGCAACACAAAAGAATGTCAGTCCCGAGCAACCAGTATCAAGGATCGTGTTAAAGCCGGACTACACAGTACAACAAATCGTGGATCTAAACATGCCTTTGCCCGGCCATCCGGCAGATATTATCGGTTCAAAAGCTTCTAATCTTGCATTGTTAAAAATAGTTCAGAAGCGGGTAAAGGGGTTTAAGACACCTGAACATGCCTATGCAATACCTTTTTATTATTATAAAGACCATATCCAGAAAAACCATCTGGATAAGCAGATTGACGCTTTGCTACAGATTCCGGTAGATTCTACAGAGCAAATTGCTAAAGCCTTAAAACAATTAAGAAAAGCCATAAAACAAACTGCTATTGACAGTAGTTTGATACAAAATATAAGTCATATTCTCAGTCAGCAGGGCCAGTTTACTCATTTCAAATTCCGCTCTTCTACAAATGCTGAGGACCTTAAAGGGTTTAATGGGGCAGGTTTGTATGATTCTAAATCGGCAGTGCTTAACGATCCTGACAAAACAATTCAGAACGCAATACTGGAAGTTTGGGCCAGCCTATGGAATGAGCGGGCTTTTTACGAGAGGGAGCTATTCCATATTGATCACCAGAGCTGCGCTATGGGAGTACTCATTCACCGCTCTTTCCCTGATGAGCAGGCCAATGGCGTTCTCATCACCCGTAATTTATACCGGGACCGATATCAGGGTATTACCGTAAACGTGCAGAAAGGAGAGGCTTCTGTTGTCACCCCCGATTCTGGAGTAACCTGCGATGAATTTTATGTACATAGCTTTAATATTCCGGGTCATGAACTGAGTATTGATTACCGTTCAACCTCTAGTATTAATGACCATAAGGCAATACTAAAAGATAAGGAAATACAACAACTTTATCACACTTCCCTACTCATTGAAAAGCATATAAACAGATTGTGGCGTACCTATCATATGTGCGACCGTAATATGCCTCTGGATATTGAGTTTAAGCTAGAGGGTAGCGATCGGGAACTTTATATTAAACAGGTCAGAGCCTATGTAGATTAGCTCATTAGTAAGACACTCTTACAACTACTTTATTTTCCTTTAGATCTATTGTTTTGATGTGATAGGTAAAGTATGGGAAGTGCGTTTTCTCGCGCACAAATGCTCGTTTAGCCTCTTCATCAAGGACTAGAAATACTTCTGTCCCAACAATAATATCTGCATATTTTTTATCGTTAAACGATTCATCTTTTTTCTCAAAATAATTAAGTCCGACAAATGCTAAAACAATTACCATATTGATTGCTGCAAGAAATATAATTCTGTCCAGAGGCAGGAGAATATCTAGCATTGATAAGGTAATAGATACAAAAATGAAAATAGTTGTCTGAATAGAAAAAGAATCTGTTCGAAAGCGCAGTATAGAGAATATAGCAAACAAACCAAAACCTATACCTACACTTACTTCTATACGTGTAAATACGTAGCACATAAAAAAAGTGCAGATACTGAGAAGATTTACCATAGGATGTAACTTGACCGTACGATTTCTGTTGGTAAAAAAATAAATGATCCCTATAGAAATGAGGAGCAGGGCAAAGCGTTCAATAATTTCCTGGATTGCCATAAATAAATGTTCGGTGATAAAATAAATACGGTAGTAATATTACTTTTTTCCTGCAACATTTAGAACAAACAGTATATATAAAATTATCCTGCTGCCATCTATAGCATAAAATCAGTTGCCAAAGGACTGTTTAAAATTTATAACAGCTATCATATGCGTACTATTTTACCTTATTTTTGAGTATCGTATTTCCGATACATTTTTACAATGAAGAAAAAAATCCTGATCGGCATTATTGCTGTCGCCGCCCTGGCTGCAGGGGGCTATTTTTATATGCTGCGTTATGCCAATAATGTAGCACAGAAAGGTTACCTGTTTATTCCTACCGGTGCACGCTTCGAGCAGATACTGGATTCGGTGCAACCCTTACTGAAAAGTAATGCGACCTTTAAACAAGTGGCCAGGCAGAAGGGGCTGGATCAGCATTTTTATCCTGGACGCTATACCCTGAAGCCAGGCATGAGTAATGCCGAGATCGTCAATATGATCAAGCAGGGCAAGCAGGATGAAATAGCTATACGCATCGGCAACTATGCCAGTATTTATGAGCTGGCCGGAAAGGTAGCCCCATTTCTGGAGGCTGATTCTGCTCAAATCGTGGAGAGCATTGCTACGGCAGCTTATACGCAAGGGGTAGACACGCCTTCTATGCTCCACTTTTTCATGCCGAATACGTACAACTTTCATTGGAATACTTCCGGTGCTGATTTTGCACAAAAAATGAAAAAAGAGTTCGACCAGTTCTGGACGAGTGATCGCCAGGCTAAGGCACAGGCTGCTGGCATGAGTACTGAAGAAGTGATCACCCTAGCATCTATAGTACAACTGGAGTCTTCAAAAGAAGATGAGCAGGCCAAAGTGGCTGGGCTCTACCTTAATCGTCTGCGCATAGGCATGAAGCTGGATGCCGATCCTACCATCATCTTTATCAAGAAAATGCAGTCCGGTTTCCGCACTAAAATTTCAAGGGTTTATTATAATGACCTGAAGATCGTTTCGCCATATAATACTTATTTAAACCGGGGTTTACCACCCAGCCCGATCTGTATGCCTAATCCATCGGCTATAGATGCGGTACTGAATCCGGTAAAACATGATTACATCTATTTCGTTGCTGATCCGCAAAAGCCGGGCTACCACTGGTTTGCGCGTACCCTTGCAGAGCAGGAGCAGAATGCCGCCCGTTATCGTGCCTGGCTGGATGAACACAATATCAAATAGCATACCTTATGAAAACATACACCAAAAGAGAATTTCTCCGCATGATGGGACTGGGCATTGCTTTTATGCCATTCATCTCCTGCTTCGGCAACGGAAATAATAACGAAACCAAAACAACCGGAAAGCCCGACCCTTCCGGCAGCAAGCTGCCAGAAAAGAGCGAAGAAACCATAGACCTGACCAAGGCTGATCCGGCAGATGTACTCCTGCTCACCCGTTCGGACAAGGATTATGCGGTGTTCAATAAAGCATTCAATGCAAGGGTCAAAAAAATGCCTAAATACATTGCCCTGTGTAAAACAGAAAAAGGGGTAAGCCTTGCCGTAAATTATGCAAAACAGCAAAAAATGCCAGTGGCGGTAAAGAGCGGTGGGCACAGTTTTGAAGGTTTTTCAGGTAATGACGGCGGTATGGTGATCAATGTATCACAGATGAAAAAAGTGACCTGGGAAGCGAATGATGTGGTGACTATAGAACCAGGTTGTGTACTGGAGGAAGTACAGGCGGCACTCTTTGCCAAAAGACAACTGATACCCTCCGGCAGCTGTGGAACTGTAGGTATCTCAGGGCTTACACTTGGTGGCGGCTATGGCTTCTTCAGCCGTAAATATGGCCTTACCTGCGACAGCCTTAAAAAAGTGCAGATGGTAGCCGGCGATGGTAAATCCTATACCGCAGATGACAAACTGCTCTGGGCCTGCCGTGGCGGTGGTAACGGAAACTATGGGGTGATCACTAAACTGACCTTCAAAACACATCCTATGCCGGCAACGTTCACCAGTATTGTGCTGAAATTCAGAAACCTTACACCGGAACGTTTTACAGAAGCAATTTCTACCTGGTTTACCGTTTCAGAAACACTGGCGCAGGAGGCTTTCTCTGCCTTTGTACTCAATGGCAGCACCCTTACAGTACTGGCTACTACGTATGGTTCGAACAGTCAGCTAGAGGCGGCGATTAAACCTATTGTTACAATTGCAGATAGTGTAAGCCGAACAATGGACCAGAACCTGCCACTGGCCATGAAACGCTACTATGGCCGCAAGGGACCTATCTTGTTTAAAAATGCGAGTGCTGGCCTTTACCGCAACTTTGACGACATTAAACAGATAGCCACAAGTATCTTTAATAAAGTGGTACAGAACAAAGGGCTGATCTACCAGATCAATACACTGGGTGGCGCAATCAATAATACTGCTATGGAGCAGGCATCCTGCTATCCGCACCGCGCACTGCCCTACCTGAGCGAGCTGCAGGCTTACTGGGAGCAACCAGCGCGTGAAGCGCCATTATTGAAAGCCTTCCAGGAGATACAGGATATGATACTGGATGCCGGTATTACGGCACAGTACCGCAACTACCCGGATATTAATTTCAAAAACTGGCAGCAGGCTTACTATGGCGATAATTATGCTGCTTTGCAGAAAATAAAACAACAATACGATCCTGAAAATATATTCCAGTACCCGCAAGCGATTAGCTTACCCTGATAACATAACATGACCCGAAGATTTATTAGTTCCCTGCTCTGCATTACCAGCCTTTTTGCGACCTTACCTGTTCCTGCCCAACAACGCAAAACACAGCAACAACCGGCACCGGAGAAGAAAGTGTATACCGGTAAATCGGTTTCTGTATCGGATGGCGATACCTTTACGCTACTTACTACTGATAAAAAACAATATCATATCCGACTGGACGGAATCGATGCTCCGGAAAAAGGGATGCCCTATTACAAGGTGGCCAAACAATACCTGGCAGATCTGTTGCTGAACCAGTCTGTCCGCTGCGAGATCCGCAAAACGGACCAGTACAATCGGTTTGTGGCCAGGGTATATATTATGCAGGAAGGAAGAAAAACTGATATTTCTGAGCTGATGCTTCATGCAGGTCTTGCCTGGCATTATATTCAATACAACAAGGAACAGTATCTTGCTGATCTGGCAGCGCAGGCGCGTACTGCAAAGAAGGGCTTATGGGCTGAGCCCAAACCTACACCACCATGGGTGGTAAGAAAGTACAGGCGCGCAGGCATCTCAGATGCGGAATACCGTAAAATGCAGCAGGAGCACAATCCGGCGCTGCGCCTGTACCAGGCCGATAAATAACCGGCTTATAATTCTTTCAAAGCTGCCTGTGCAGCGGTATGGTTGCGGTTAAATACCAGCGCCTGATTAAACAGGTTTTTCGCTTCCGCTTTCTTATTTTGTTTCAACAGCGTCAGTCCTTTCAGATAGTATGCTTCCGCACTGTTAGGTGCTACCTCTATGGCAATGTTAAACTGGCGCTCAGCTTTGCTTACGGAATCCTGTGTCAGTAATATTTTACCATATTGAATATATGCATCGGTGAAGTCTTTGTCTACATAAATTGTTTTCACAAAATACTTTTTTGCGGCAGTCAGATCGCCTTTTTGCTGATAGAACAAAGCAGCATCATACAGGGGGTTAGGATTTAAAGTATCCAGCCTGTAAATTTTATCATACCACTTCAATGCTTCTGCATTGCCGGTTGCGCTGTACAGATCGGCCAGCTGGTACAATCCGTCAAAGAAGTTAGGGGTTACTTCCAGGACTTTTTTTGCATAATCAATTGCCTGTGCAGTATCTTTCTGTGCAGCTTTCAGACGCGATGCATCCAGCAATACATCAGGTTCTCCCGGCATACGGGCCATCAGGTCGTTCAGGATTATTTCTGCCTTAGCCAACTCATTACCGGCCATATGTGCTTCTGCTTCCAGTAAGGTATAGGTTGCATTCTTCGGATTTTTCTGCTGTAGTATTTTTACCTGCTCCATAGCCTGCGCAGCCTTCTTCTTATCAATCAGGAAAAAAGTAAGCGATTCGCGGTACACTATATTATCAGGTGCCAATGCTACTGCTTTCATCAGATCCTGCAGCGTGAGGCTATCCTGCCCCATTTTATTCAGTTCCAGGCTACGCTGGTAATATAGCTTTGCATTGCCCGTATCTGCGGCTATGGCTTCTGTCAGCGGTCTTATCATCGGATTGACCAGTGCAGCCGGTAGCTGCTGTTGCTGCTGTGTGCCGGCATCATCATTATCCCCGCAGGAACTCAATACGACCAGGCATAAAAAAAAATAGAAAATGTTTCTCATGTAACGCAATTGAGTTACAAAAGAACAAATTCTATTTCTTTTTAAAAAGAGTTGTTTAGGAATTCACCTTACTCTGTAAAAAATGTCTGATTTTACGTACATAATCATAGTACCCTGATTGCATACGTATCATGAATACAATGAAAATAATGACACCCACACCCAACAGGGATAATGGTACGATAAACGTCTCATCGGGATAAGCCTTCCAGAAATATACCGCTACCGCAAACATAAACAAGACAAAGGCTAAGATCAGGTACAAACCGCCGACATCAATCTTGCGGGGTTTGCTGCTAATGGTAATGGTTGTCTCTGCAGTCTGGGGGTGCATTTCGATGTGGGTAATAGGTAATGTTTTTAATCCGTCTATATTTTCAGCATGAGGAATCACTTTCAACATACCGTTAGACTCCAGTACTTCAAAATCTAAATGATGAACCATCACCCTTTGTCCCAGTAATTTATCTTTAATGGCGTCAGGGGAAAACTTTGATTTAATTCGTGAGGTAGTATTAAATATCATAAATAAAATGATTTTAAGTAATTATTAAAAACATACTCCTAACAAATATAATATTTTGAAATAAGAATTGCAATACCCATAATCTTTTTAATCATACAATAACATATTTACCGCATATCCTGCCCCGATTCGTATATAAAGATTATATTTACTATTAAAATTAAGAACGGTCTATGGCCATGAAAATATACACAAAACCCGGATTATTTCTTTTAAGTGCAGTCCTGCTGGGTAGCTATATAACGGCTACAGCACAGCAGCCGGTATCTTTACGCAACAGAATCGTATCGGTACAATCTGCACGCAACGGACTGGACAAATTATTTTCTGCTACTCCAGCAGGAGAAACGGTGCAGTTATACCTCCAGTTCAAGAAACCGCCTTCGCGGGAGAAACTTGCTGCATCCGGCATTCAATTGCAGGAATATATCGGCAATAATACATTCTCAGCAATCGTCACCAAAAGTAAGGACCTGAGTGCATTGAAGAATGTGATTGATTACTGGGCTGTAGTTGCAGCCGATGACAAGATCAGTCCGTACTTGGCTAGTAAGAACACTAATGAACAGGTCAATGTTTTTCTTACACTGGCTGCGGGACAGGATATAAAAGATATCGATGCTGTACTGAAAAGAGTATCTGCAACCGTACTGCCTCAGCAGGACTGGAAAAACCAGCGCAAATGGATTGTTTCCGTTGCTTATAACCAGCTAACGACACTTGCCGCTACTCCGGCGATACTGACTATAGAGCCCAAATTTGAGGACAGAAGCCTCAATGATGGTGCCATAGCCGTCGCTGATGCAGAACAGGCCCGGAATACAACAGGATTCAACCTGACGGGAGATGGCATTACTGTCGGTGTTGGTGATGATAGCCAGCCTTCACATATAGACTATGATGACCGCATAAAGAACTACAACCCGATGCTGAGCAGTTCTCACGGACTGCATACTACAGGGACTGTAGGTGGCGGTGGTATTGTAAATGAATCGTACCAGGGTTTTGCTCCAAGGGCAACACTGGTCGATAATTTTTTCAGCCAGATCATTACCCAGGCCCCGCGCTATGAGCAGGACTTCAATATGAAGCTGACCAATAACTCTTATGCAGCTATTGTAGGTAACTGTGGCTATGCAGGCACCTATGATGCGGCGTCTCAGTACCTGGATCAACTGGCCTTAAATTCACCCCAGCTATTGAACATATTTGCAGCCGGAAATGATGGCTTGCTCACCTGCGGTGCATATCCCCAAAGCTATGCAACGGTTGGAGGTTCTTACCAGGCTGCGAAGAATACCCTGGTGGTGGCCAATACCGGTAAGAATGGAGACATCCTCAGTGCAGGCAGCAGCCGTGGCCCGGCAAAGGATGGCCGCCTGAAACCAGAGATTACCGCTACCGGTGTACAGATTATGTCTACCGTATTCAATAATGGCTACGGCCTGTCGACCGGCACCAGTATGGCTTGTCCGAACGTGACCGGTGCAGCGGCTTTATTGCAACAACGATACAAACAAGTGAATGGCGGGCAGTATCCTCCAAGTGATCTGCTTAAAGCCATATTGATGAACAGCGCTACTGATCTGGGCAATCCCGGACCGGATTTCCGCTACGGATTCGGCCGCATGGATGTGGGCCAGGCCCTGGAGATTATTAATAACAGCCGCTATATGTCGCAAACGGTTGCACATGCCGCGCAGCAAAATCATGCCCTTACGGTACCGGCCAATCTTTCTCAGCTTAAAATCATGCTGTACTGGAACGATGCACCGGCCTCTCCTGTCAATGCCAAAGCACTGGTCAATGACCTGGACCTGAATGTGAGTCCGCCATCCGGCCCCACCCGATTTCCGCTGGTACTGAACCCGGAAGCAGCGCATGTGACTGATACTGCTGTTGAGGGTGCCGACCACCTGAACAATGTAGAGCAGGTAGTGATCAACAATCCGGCCGCTGGTAATTACACTATCAATGTAACAGGCTTTAATGTGCCAACAGGAAGCCAGTCTTACCGTGTGGTATACCAGTTTGTAACCAATGATATTAAAGTAACCTATCCCGGTCCCGGCACAAAAGTGGAAGCGGGATCAACCATATACGTACACTGGGCTGCACCAACCGCCACCGGAAACTATACTGTAGAATACAGTACGGACAATGGCGGCAGCTGGAACAGCATTGCCAGTACAACGAATGACAAGCGATTTGTAACATGGGCTGTACCAGCCGGTATTAATTCCGGATTATGCAAAATACGCGTAAGCCAGAATGCAGGTAGTGCCGTATCCGAAACATTTGCCGTAATTGCCCGCCCTGTTGCAACCTTAGCGACAGATCAGTGCCCTGGCAATATCAGCATTAACTGGACAGCGATCAGTGGTGTAAGTAAATATTACCTGTACCGCAAAATTGGACCTGTAATGGCGGTTGTGGATTCTACAGCTGGCACCAGTTATACATTCAGCGGGTTATCTGTAGACAGTACTTATTGGGTATCTGTTGCAGCGAGCGCTAACGGAGCGAAAGGTATCCGTGCACTGGCTCTGAACAGAATGCCTAATGATGGCAACTGTAACAATATCACCAACCACGGAGACCTTGCACTGACCCGTATTTTAAGCCCTGTAAGTGCCCGTGCCTTCAGTTCAAATCCTATAGGCAATACACTTACTGTACGCGTATTAAACATGGATAATGCAGTCGCCAATAACTACCAGGTGGGCTACCGTGTAAATGGTGGTTCCTGGATAATCAACAATTTTAGCACCTCCATTAATGCAGGAGGCAATACTATCTTGTCTGTACCGGGACTAAACCTAAGTGCTACAGGCAGCTATACTATTGATGCTTATGTGCGCAATCTTGCCCTTACCGATCCTTTGATAATGAATGATACCCAAACGGTAGTGGTAAGACATGTTGCTAACCCACCGATGAACCTGGCTACGGCATTTAATGAGGGTTTTGAAACCGCTGCTCCTGCAGAAAGTACACAGGCTGTTTTTGCGATTCCAAATGCAGACCGCTTCGACTTTGACCTCAGTGGTATCAACGGTCGTATGCGCACATTTGTGGATGGAGATATTACCATTGGCGGCAACAAATCTATAAGCCTTGATAATAAAATAAATCAAAAGGCTGATATTAACGCCAGCAGTGTTAATACACTGGCCGGCACCTTCAACCTGTCTACATATAACATAAGCAATAATGAGATCCGGTTTGACTTTGACTATGTCCTGCACGGCAAACCAAAATTCTACAGTGATAACAAAGTAATGATCAGGGGTAATGATCTGGCTTCCTGGATCACCATCGCTCCTTTTGACACCAACTATGTAGGCACTGACCGGAATTATGGCTCTTTATCGATCAATGATCTTTTACTGGCCAATGGACAGACATTCTCTGCCACGACACAGATTATGATCCAGCAGAAAGACACCTCCCTGATCAGTAGTATTGGTTACGGAAATGGTCTGACGGTGGATAATTTTAAATTGTACGAGGTTCAGGATGATATCGCACTGATCAAAGCCAATAATATTATAAAATTCAACTGCGGGTTGAGTAATGCTGTACCGCTGAGTGTAGATGTAGCGAACCTGGTCAATCATGCGATCAATACGATCAGCATCAGCTACCAGGTAGATCAGCAATCTATCGTGACGGAGACCATTGCAAGCATTAACGCAAAAGATACCATCACGCATAACTTTGCGCAGGCCATGAACCTTTCTGCACCGGGCAAGCACCTGGTTAAGGTATGGGTAAGCTACAGCAGCGACAATTACCACCTGAATGATACGCTGAGCAATATTGAACTACACAATCAGCCTGTCATCAGCAGCTTCCCTTATCTGGAAGGGTTTGAGCTTAATGATGGCTATTATTACAGCGAAGGAACGAACAACTCCTGGGCATATGGTACGCCAAACGCAATCGGCATTACGCATGCAGCAAATGGCACGAAAGCCTGGAAAACGAACCTTACCGGCGCTTATAATTCTAATGAGTTTTCTTATCTCTACAGTCCCTGCTTTAATCTAAGCAGTCTCAGCAATCCTATGCTCAGTTTCAGTTTCTTCCGTGAAATTGAGGCTCCTAACGGTGCAGAGATTTTTGATCGCGGGTATATGGAATACTCTACGAACGGTGGCCTGAACTGGCAGAAACTGGGTGCCAGCGGTCAAGGGTATAACTGGTATGACAATGCTACGGAAAATATCTGGGCAACTGCAACCAATAACTACTGGACTGTTGCCAGTATACCCTTACCGGTAGTCAGCAGTATTACCTTCAGATGGGTATTAAAAAGTGATCCGGGAGCGGAATTCGGAGGCCTGGCCATTGATGACATACATATTTTTGACCTGCAGAAAACTGTTTTTGACCAGGATAGCTTTGCTACGGCACCGGTTGTTACGCTTAATGCGAATACTGCATTCGGCACACCAACAGAAATATCTGCCAACATAGATCCGCTGTCTCAATCATTTACCAATGCAAAATTCCAGTCTTACAAGCATACAGATTATATAAGCCCGGATGCACAACAGTATTTCCTGCCGAGAAACTTTGCCTTTGTTACGACCAGCGCCCCAGCGGCTCCGGTGCTGATGCAATTATTCGTGAAGGATTCCCTGATGGCTGTAGTACGTAATGCCACAAACTGTACGTCCTGCACGTCTCATCCAAAAGAAGTGTACCAGCTGGGTGTCACCACCTATACAGACAATAATACTGCGGTACTCAATCATACCCTGGCCGATGATACAAACGGTGTATTCAGCTACATACCTCGGGACAGTGTATTGTGGATTCCTTATGCAAATGGCTATTATGCACAATTCCGTACCGACAAGGCAGGTGAATACTGGTTTAATGATGGTGGCATTACCCGCAATAACCCGCTACCATTGAATACGCTCACCTTCGATGCGGTTAAAAATGATGAGCGTACAGCGAAGATCCGCTGGTCTAATACGGTGGACACCGATGTACTCCATTATAATGTGCAGCGCGCCGGTAAAGACGGTGTGTTCAGAACGGTACATACCGAGGCAGCCATTGCTGTCAATGGACATGAGTACAGTTATACGGACACTCCTGTGCTGGATGCTCCATATGCTTTATACCGTGTAAGGTATACCAGCTTTGACGGTAGTGTGTTCTATAGTATTGTCAAGAAAGTAACCTGGAGTGGTTTGCCGGTAACCTTTGAGGTGTACCCTAACCCGACGCATGATGGTGATATCGTTTTCAAATGGTATAACCCTCAGCAATCAGGCTTTAGCTGGGAATTATATAATGTAATCGGTCAGCGTATCCGTACCGGATGGGTAGACCAGTCTGACTTCAACAGCTCAGAAAAAATATCGCTTAAAAACATGGGAGGCGCATCCGGCATCTACATCATCAAGGTGAACAGCGGTGGCCAGACCCAGGAGTATAAAATCGTTTACGATCCAAGATAAACGAATGTTTCCCAGTGGGATCTAATACAGTAATGGTTAAAATTGCCCGGCAATAAGTCTTATCTTTGCCCTGCTTTTTTAACCATTGCTTTTTATATGAGTACGTACAATTATGTTTCAGCCGCAGAAGCATTATCACTCATTCAGAGTGGCGACCGTGTCTTTATACACGGTAGTGCCTGCACCCCAACCTACCTTTTGAACGAATTAGTACACGAAGCGCCCCGCTTGCGTAATGTAGAACTGGTTTCTATTACACAGCAAGGCAAGAGCGTAGAGATCTACAAACCGGAATACCGCGAATCGTTTCATGTAAACAGCCTTTTTGTATCGGAACCAGTACGCAGTGCTGTAAACGAGGGATATGCCGATTTTGTGCCTGTATTTCTCAGCGACATTCCCGACCTCTTCAACAACCAGATTCTCCCCTTAGACGTAGCCATCGTTCAGGTATCTCCACCCGACCGCCATGGCTATTGTTCTTTAGGCACCTCTATAGACGTGGCCCGCTCGGCGGTAAATACGGCTAAAGCGGTAATCGGGCTCATTAATCCGAGGATGCCGCGTACCCATGGCGATGGCCTGGTGCACCATACTTATTTTAGCAAAATGGTCTTTCACGAAGCGCCCCTACCGGAAGTTGACTATTCGGCAAAGGTTACTGATATTGACCGTAAGATCGGTGCTTATGTAGCCGGGCTGATCGAGGATCGTTCAACTTTGCAAATGGGCATCGGTACCATTCCCGATGCGGTACTCAGCTACCTGGGCAATCATAAACACCTGGGTGTGCATACCGAAATGCTCAGTGACGGGGTGATTGATCTTTTTGAAAAAGATGTTATCGATAATCGTTACAAAAATCTGCATCCCAACCGTATTGTGACCAGTTTTGCGCTGGGCACCAAAAGACTGTATGACTTCCTGGATGATAATCCAGGCCTGACGTTTCTGGATATAGATTATGTCAATAACCCAACCATTATTGCTAAAAACGATCAGGTTGTAGCGATCAACTCCTGTGTAGAAATCGACCTGACCGGGCAGGTTTGTGCTGACAGTATCGGTACATATCAGTACAGCGGTATCGGCGGCCAGATGGACTTCATGCGTGGTGCAGCCCTGAGCAGAGGTGGCAAACCGATTATTGCCGTAAACAGCAGGACGAAGAAAGGCTTGCCCCGTATTGTACCTACCCTGAAACCGGGTGCCGGTGTAGTAACTACCCGCGGGCATATCCAGTATGTAGTTACAGAATACGGGATCACCAATCTTTTCGGTAAGAATCTGCGCCAGCGTGCCAAAGCCCTGATCGATCTCGCTCACCCTGATGACCGGGCTATGCTCCATCAACAGGCATATGAGAGATTTAAAGTATTTTTGTAGTTTTTACCCATTAATTACATAGCTCAAAGGCAGTATACAAACAAAACTGTATATTTGTCGCATTATTTTTGATACATAATATGGCCACAAAAAACAAGACCAAAGACATGGAAGCTCAAATCTCGTTTGATGAGATGAAAGGCGAAGTATTAAAAGATTATGAGTTGGCGGTGATGAGCCGTGAAGCCAGTCTTATTGGTAGAAAGGAAGTATTGACCGGAAAAGCCAAGTTCGGCATTTTCGGTGATGGTAAAGAATTGGCGCAGATTGCTCTGGCCAAGACATTCCAGCCGGGCGATTACCGTTCTGGCTACTATCGCGACCAGACGTTAATGTTTGCAACCGGTATGTCTGATGTGGAGCAGTTCTTTGCACAGTTATACGCCAATCCGAATCCGGAACTGGAACCTTCTTCTGCAGGCCGCATGATGAATGGTCACTATGCTACCCGCTGGCTGGATGAAAACGGCGAGTGGAAAAACCTGATGGCGCAACCTAACTCAACAAGTGACATTTCTCCTACTGCAGGACAAATGGTGCGTGCCCTGGGTGTGGCTTTTGCTTCTAAATTATACCGCAACAGCGAAAACCTGAAAGAGGGTTTTGAGAAATTCACCAATAATGGTAATGAAGTCAGCTTCTGTACAATCGGTGATGCCTCTACTTCTGAAGGACATTTCTGGGAGACCCTGAATGCTGCTGCTGTATTAAAAGTACCTCTGGCAATCTGTGTATGGGATGACGGATACGGCATTTCTGTACCACGTAAGTACCAGACAACTAAGAATTCAATATCTGAAGCTACTGCCGGCTTCCAGTATGATGAAAAACTGGAAAGCGGTGTAGAAATATATCGTGTAAAAGGATGGGATTATGCCAGCCTGGTAAAATCTTTTGAAGAAGGTATTGCCCGCGTAAGAGAAAATCATATTCCTGCCCTGTTCCATATCCAGGAAGTAACACAGCCGCAAGGCCACTCTACATCTGGCTCTCACGAGCGTTACAAATCTAAAGAGCGCCTGGAATGGGAAAAGGAAATGGATTGTGTGCGCAAACTGCGCCAGTTTATCCTGGATAATGCTATCGGAACCGAAGAGGAGCTGATTGCGATTGAAGAGAAAGCGAAAGATGTAGCGCGTACCGCTAAACAATCTGCCTGGAGCAATTTCATTGAACCGATCAAAGCGCAGATTGCACAAAGTGCTCAGCTGATCCAGCAAGTAGTGATGGAAGGTCACGCTGAAGGGCAGCAGATCGCGGCACTTGCACAGGAATTACAAAACATTAAAGAACCGATCCGTAAAGATGTATTCCGTACCGTACAACGTGTACTGAAACTGTCCGGTGGTACAAACAGCCAGGCGGTACGTAACCTGCGTAATTTTTATGATGATCTGGGCAAACAGGCACAGGATACATTCAATTCTCACCTCACCTCTCAGTCTAAATATGCAGTAAGCAATGTGCAAGAAGTTGCTGCAGCTTATTCTGACAACAGCCCGGTGCTGAACGGATTTGAAGTACTGAACCAATATTTCGATAATTTATTAGCGACTAACCCTGCGGTATTTGCCTTTGGTGAGGATGTAGGTAAGATCGGTGACGTAAACCAGGCTTTTGCCGGTTTACAGGAAAAATACGGCCCGCTGCGCGTAAGTGATACCGGTATCCGTGAGGCTACTATTGTAGGACAAGGATTAGGTATGGCACTGCGTGGTTTAAGACCAATTGCAGAGATCCAGTACCTGGATTACCTGTTGTATGGTCTGCAGACCTTAAGTGATGATGTGGCTACACTGCAATACCGTACCAAAGGTGGACAAAAATGCCCGCTGATCATCCGTACCCGCGGACACCGTCTGGAAGGTATCTGGCACAGTGGTTCTCCTATGGGTATGATCATTAATGCCCTGAGAGGTATTAATATTTGTGTGCCTCGTAACATGGTACAGGCTGCCGGTATGTACAATACCTTACTGAAAAGTGATGAGCCTGCAGTATTGATCGAGTGTCTGAACGGCTACCGTCTGAAAGAGCGCAAACCGGACAACCTGAACGAATTTACCATTCCATTAGGTATACCTGAAGTAATTCAGCAAGGGGAAGACATTACCATCGTTTCTTATGGTTCTACACTGAGAGTGATCCAGGAAGCGATTGATCTGTATCTGGCTCCGCAAGGTATCAGCTGTGAAGTAGTGGATGTACGTACTTTACTGCCATTTGACACGACACATACCATTGTGAAGTCTCTGGAAAAAACCAACCGTATAATCTTCATTGACGAGGATGTACCGGGAGGTGCCAGCGCCTATATGTTCCAGCAGGTAATGGAGCTGCAAGGTGGTTACAAATGGCTGGATGTGGCGCCACGCACACTTTCTGCAAAAGCGCACCGCCCTGCTTATGCAACGGATGGCGATTATTTCTCTAAACCTAATGCAGAAGAAATCGCAGCGGCTATTGAGGAAATGATGGCTGAATAATTTTATTAATCAACTTATTTATTATACCAAAACACAACATGGAAGAGTTAAAGCTTAAATTAAAACAGCAAATCATCGAATCGCTGAACCTTCAGGATATGAAACCTGAAGATATTGACGACAATGCACCTTTATTTGGTGATGGTCTGGGCCTGGACAGCATCGACTCCCTGGAGCTGATCGTATTGCTGGAAAGAAACTACGGCATCAAACTGGAAGATCCTAAAGAGAGCCGTAATATCCTGAGTTCGGTACAATCTATGGCAGAATATATCCAGTCTAAACAACAGGGATAATCTTGTTATTTATTATAAAAGCGTTGTACGATACAACCATTACAACAAAGAAGCGCACCGGTAACGGTGCGCTTCTTTGTTGTTTATTCAATACCCCAAACGTTCTAGGGTAAACGGAATGCAATAGGAATCACGACAGGTAAGGCTTTTACCACCCCGTCTTCTTTACCCGGTGTCCATACCGGCATTTCATTGATCAGTCTTAAAGCCTCTTCATCACAACCCATACCAATGCTGCGTACGATCTTGGCATTTTCTATTTTGCCGGTTTCACTTACCGTGAAGGATACGTATACCACCCCTTCTTTCCGGGATGTTTTAGCCTTTTCGGGATAGCGCAGGTTTGCATCTATATAACGTTGTAATTCTGGTTTACCACCTACAAATTCGGGTTCCGGATCCAGGTCTTTTTTAGCCGATTTGGACTGTGCATATATTGTCTGTGTAGCCACTACAGCCGGGAGCAATAATGCACCTATCAGTAATACTTTTTTCAACTTGCTACGATCTAACATAAATTCTTCTGTTTATAATTGTTTAGACTCTATCACTGTTGTAAAGTTAAAGGAATCTACATTAAATAGTCCTTTATCGGTCATCTTTAAAGATGGTATGACGGGAAGCGCCATAAATGACAAGGTCATAAAGGGTGCCGCCAGGGTACTGCCCAGGGCTTTGGCTGCTGCATCCAGCTTTACATATGCAGCTGCTGCAGCATCGGCCTGCATATCGGTAATCAGTCCGGCAATCGGCAAAGGCATGACTTCTGTACGCCCCCCACCGGTAACGGCGATACCGCCCTGTACTGTAATCAAGGCATTGACAACCTCTGCAATGGCCTCATCATCTACACCGACCACGACGATATTATGGCTGTCATGCGCAACAGTAGAGGCAATAGCTCCGGCCTTTAATCCAAAATTGCGGATAAAACCAATAGCCGGCGGGGCCGGGGCATAACGGTTTACCACAGCAATTTTCAGCACATCCTGCACCGTATCGGTACAGATAACGCCATTGTTGACGGGTAGATTTGCGGTACCTGCAGTGGTGATCAGCTGGCCATCCAGGGCCTCGATTACCTGCACCGGTTGCAGCGCTTCTTCTGTGGCTTCGATTGCAAAATCTGAAGCCACCACAGGAAGACAATTAAACTGGTTAATAATTTCGGGGACATACACGTTCTCGAAATTAATGCCCCCTTTTACAACCAGGTGACCATCAATATAAGTTTGCAATACGGTAAAATCGACCAGATCTTCCACAACGATAAAGTCTGCCGGATCTCCTGGACGCAACTGCCCCACTTCTAATTTATAATGTCTTACCGGGGCAATACAGGCTGCAAACAATACATCATACACATCATATCCTTTGGCCACCGCACGGGCAACCAGCTGATTGATATGTCCCCTCACCAGTTCATCGGGATGTTTATCATCACTACAGAACATCAGCTGATCGGGATGTGTGGCAAACAAAGGCACCAGTGCCTCAAAGTTTTTAGCCGCACTACCCTCCCTGATCAGGATTTTCATTCCATGCTTTATCTTATACAAAGCTTCTTCCAGTGTGGTGCATTCATGGTCGGTAGTGATACCGGCTCCGGCATAGCGGATCACATCATCTTCCGGCATCTGCGGTGCATGACCATCAACCGGCTTACCATAATATTTTGCCCAGGTGATCTTTTTCATCACCTCATCATCTTCGTACAATACTCCGGGAAAATTCATCATCTCGGCCAGGTAGCGGATCTCCTGCATCGCCAGCAGCTCTTTGATCTGGTCTGAATCGATGATCGCACCGGCCGTTTCGAAACCTGTAGCCGGAACACAGGACGGTGCGCCGAAACTAAACTTCAGTGCGGCATTACGAGCATTTTCGATCATATAATGCACCCCGGCCACACCACAAACATTAGCAATTTCATGCGGATCGGATACTGTCGCGACTGTACCATAAACCGTAGCTACTCTGCTGAATGCTGTAGGCGTAAGCATGGAACTTTCAATATGTATGTGCGCATCTACAAAGCCGGGAAGGATATACTGAGCAGGTGCCTGGGGCACCTGCATTACCTCATGTATCTTGCCATCCAGCACGATTACCCTGGCCGGGTAACAGGTACGCTGTACAAGATCTACAAACTGTCCGTCTATATAAAATGAAGTGTACATATCTGAAATCTTTCGTATTTTGGTGTTACGTATAAAAATAACTTATTTTTGGACGGCATCTTGCCTGCGGGCAGTTTTTTTTCCTGTTATGAGAGAAGGGCATTTTATCAAAATCAATAAAGAACGCTGGGACAGCTATCTGGATGACACCAATGATCCGGATGAGCTGGCCAAACGCTTTGCATACCTGGTCGATGATCTGGGCTATGCCAAAACCCATTACCCCCACAGCAATACCATTACGTATATCAACAGTATTGCCGCAAAAATCTACTTGTCTATTTATAGGAACAAGAAGGAAAAGGGCAATAAATTCAAACTGTTTTTTACAGAAGAGCTGCCGTTGATTATGTACCGCAACCGCAAAACGCTGCTGTATACATTCCTGTTCTTCCTGGTGTTTATGCTTATGGGCATATTCTCAGGCTGGAGAGATCAGACTTTTGTACGTGCTGTATTGGGAGATGATTATGTGGATATGACCATGGCCAATATCTCCTCCGGTGATCCGTTCAAGGTGTATAAAGACCAGGGCGAGTTCAGTATGTTCCTGCAGATTACCTGGAATAATATCCGAGTTATGTTCATGTTCTTCCTGGCGGGCATAACCTGTTCTGTAGGCACTATATACCTGCTGTTTAAAAATAGTCTTATGCTGGGTGTTTTTGAACAGATGTTTTTTGCCCATAACCTGGGCTTCAAATCTATACTGGTTGTATTTACGCACGGGACACTGGAAATCTCCGGTATGATCATAGAAGCAACGGCCGGTATCATTATGGGCAATGCCATCCTGTTTCCCGGTACCTATACCCGGAAGGAGTCATTTGTGCGGGGAGCCAAAGACGGGATTAAGATTGTTGTCTCGCTGATCCCGATCGTTATTATGGCTGGATTTTTTGAAAGCTATATTACCCGGCATACAGAAATGCCTGTGGTATTGAATTTAATCATACTGGCTGCTTCGCTGGCTTTTATCATTTTTTATTTCATCCTCTACCCCATGAAAGTGGCCAGGAGACTAAATGTTGACCAGATAAGCTTTAAAAAGATATAAAAAGCGATGGGGCACTGTATACAGTGCCCCATCGCTTTTTATGCATACAACCGGGACTATACCCCAATGGTCATTACTTTGGTAGGATCAAGGTTGGCATTACGCATGGCTACATTGCGTGCTACTTTCTTTGCAATCTCTGTAAAGGCATTTAACGATATCGGTTCATCATTCAGTACTGCAGGGAACCCTCTGTCCGCTCCTTCACGGATGCTTTGCACCAATGGCACTTCGCCCAGGAATGGTACTTCAAACTGCTCTGCCAGGCTCTTTCCGCCATCTTTACCGAAGATGTAATATTTATTTTCAGGTAATTCTGCGGGGGTGAAATAAGCCATATTTTCTACAACACCCAGGATAGGTACGCTGATATTGGCATTTTTAAACATCATCATAGCTTTTTTAGCATCTGCCATGGCAATGTTCTGAGGAGTGGTTACGATTACCGCACCGGTAATCGGAATAGTCTGTACCAGGGTCAGGTGTATATCTCCGGTGCCCGGTGGCAGATCAATGATCAGGTAATCCAGCTCGCCCCAGTATACATCAGTCACGAATTGTTTCAGTGCTGAGGTGGCCATGGGTCCACGCCAGATCACTGCCTGCTTTTCATCAACCAGCAAACCGATAGACATCATTTTCACGCCGAAACGTTCGATAGGCTCAATATATCCTTTACCATCCACATCGCGCATCATAGGACGCTCACCCTGTACACCAAACATTAATGGTGCAGAAGGGCCATATATATCAGCATCCATCAGGCCCACTTTAGCGCCTTCTTTAGCCAGTGCAATAGCCAGGTTGGTCGCTACGGTAGATTTACCTACACCACCTTTACCAGAACCTACTGCAATAATATTTTTTACATGAGGTAATACATCGCTGCCATCAGCACTACGAGCACCCAGTACACGGGCCGTCATCGTAACATTAACCTCTGCTTCTTTATCAATAAAGATCTTAACCGCATTGACACATGCTTTATGGATCATATCTTTCATCGGACAGGCAGGTGTAGTCAGCTCAACGGTAAACGAAACTTGCTTACCCTCTACTTTTACATCCTTTACCATGTTCAGGGTAACAATATCTTTTCCGAAATCGGGATCATCTACATTGGATAGGGCCTTAAGCACGTCTGCTTCCGTAATCATATATATATTTATTATTTATAAGTTCGCCTGCAAAGTTACATTGTCTGAGTGAGAATGGATGCAGATTTAACATACTAATGCTAAATAATGTCATAAAACAAATCTATTTACGCAGCAACAGCATGCATGATTTAGTGCAATGAAATTTCTTATGTCTATATATACAATAAATATGAGGCAAATACAGTTTAATAATGGTTAAAAGGCCTACAATTAATGATGAATAAACGAGATAAAACAGTATTTTTGCTTTATATGAACCGCAACACGTTTACACTTTTCTCCATACTTTTCCTTTGCTTATGCATGGGTGTATATTCTTTTGCGCAGGACAATAAGGACAAACTGGTGCAGGTAACCGGTGTGGCTAAGATGTCAGACACTTCTGATGTGATCCCATATATGGGTGTATTTGTAAAAAACAAAAGTACCGGAACATTGACTAACGAGAACGGGGTCTTCTCCCTGCTGTGTTATAAGGGTGATACCTTATTATTCAACCGTATAGGTTTCCGCTCCAAAGAAGTTGTTATTCCGGCTAATCTGGATCAGAACTATTTCTCTACCATACAGTACTTCTTCCAGGATACCTTTTACCTGAAAGAGGCTATAGTACGTCCTTACCTGAATGCGGCAGAGTTTGATTATGCCATGAGGTATAAACAATACGATGGTGATATGTATGATGCGATCAAAGAGAATACCAGCAAGGAAGTGGTGAAAATGATGATGCGTAATATGCCAAACAGTGCTGGTGAAAATGCGGCTTTTATGCAAGGGCAACAGGCTAATAAAGCTACTTATTACGGACAACAGGCTCCTATCGGTTTATTCAATCCTTTCAAATGGGCAGAATTCTATAAAGCAATTCAAAGGGGTGATTACCGGAGTGATAAATAAAGACATTATTAATAAATAGAAAGGACGAGGCATTGCCTCGTCCTTTCTATTTATAGTATACTGAGTATCCGCTTAAAGGAAACAAAGTCTAAAATTATGATTTAAGTAGTCAATTTATATCTATTGCTACCTTTTGCCTTGATGCAAAAGGGTACCGCAAAAAAATCAAGGCTGTATAAATCCCTGGCTAAAAATCAATGTGTCGGCCGGTCGCAAACCAGACTCGCTGCGCTCAGACAGTGGTTTCCGACTTTATCGACCGAGCCAATGATTTTCTTAACGCCGGATTTATAAGGCCATTTGGAGCGATCTGTACGGTACGGATCGCTTATTGTTTTCATCACAGCGATAGCCATTTTGGAGTGGAGCTGCGATCGTTGAGCAGCGAACGAATCACACGTTAAGCTCAGACGATCAATGCACGCAACGGTACAAAATGGCGGTGCACCGCAATCGCCTTGATGAAAACAAAGGCATTTTTGGTCCTTTTGTTGCCGGACAAAAGGACGAAGAAAAAAGGTTACTACATGCGGATAGTCAGATATAGTATAATGTTTAACTGTAATTACTGAATCGCTGCAATACCTGGTAATACTTTTCCTTCGAAGAATTCCAGTAATGCACCACCACCAGTAGATACATAGCTTACTTTATCCGCAAAGCCGAATTTGTTTACTGCAGCAACGCTGTCGCCACCGCCAACTAAGCTGAATGCTCCTTTTTCTGTAGCTTCTACCACTGCTTCTGCAATCGCTTTGGTTCCTTTCTGGAAGGCTTCCATTTCAAACACACCCATTGGTCCGTTCCATAAAATGGTTTTGGAGTTGGATACGATATTTTTGAAATCTGCTACTGCTTTAGGTCCGATATCCAGGCCCATCCAGCCAGATTCGATGCTCACATTATCGGCTTCTTTTGTAGCAGCATCCGGTGCAAATTTATCTGCAATGATGCTGTCTACAGGCAGGTGAATGTTTACACCCTTAGCCTTAGCGGTTTCCAGTAAAGCGTTAGCCATTTCCAAACGATCTTCTTCGCATAAAGAATTACCGATGTTACCACCCATTGCTTTGTAGAATGTATACGCCATACCACCACCAATAATGATGTCAGTAGCCTTTTCCAGCAGGTTTTCGATGATCAGGATCTTATCAGAAACCTTTGCTCCGCCGATAATGGCTGTAAATGGTTTTTCTGACTGAGACAGTACTTTTTGTGCTGCCGTTACTTCTGCTTCCATCAGCAGGCCGAACATTTTCTGCTCCGGCTGAAAGTATTGTGCAATCACAGCTGTGGAAGCATGTGCACGGTGCGCGGTACCAAATGCATCATTTACATATACCTCACCGTATTTAGATAATTGCTCTGCAAATCCTGCATCACCCTGTTCTTCTTCTTTATAATAACGCACATTTTCCAGTAGTAAAACCTGCCCTGCCTGTAAGGCATTAGCTTTGGCAGTTGCGTCCTGGCCCAGGCAATCTTCGGCAAACTGTACCTCTGTACCTAATAATTCAGACAGGTGCGCTACGATGCGGCTAAGAGAGAAATCAGCTTTGGTCAGTTCGGGTTTCTTGGCCATATCTTTTATAGGACGTCCCCAGTGACTCATCAGGATAACACTTCCTCCATCATTCAGTACTTTCTTAATTGTTGGCAGTGCAGCCTTAATTCTGGTATCATCGGTGATTTTACCTTCCTTAATTGGCACGTTAAAGTCTACCCGGATCAGGGCTTTTTTGCCCGAAAAGTCAAAAGTTGAAAACTTACTCATAGCTTGGAATAAAAAATTTGTGTGCAAATATACATATTTAATATACTCTTAAGGGGAATCCTTTACAATCCGTTATTTTTCAGTTGCTTAACACATCATTTACGATCATGTTTTCACACTTGAGTGAAAACTACTTATATTTGTTTGACTCCAAGAAATATTTAACCTTTGTGTCTAAATCCATTTTACCTAAATGAAAATCCGAGTCCTATCGAAACAAGTATTAGCCGCTACGGTTATAGTCACAGGTGCTGTGGCTGTATCCTGTAATTCCGGTCAGAGCCGGGAAGGAGGGGGTATATTCGACAATATATCTGAAGCATTCTCTTCTGAAGTAACGCCAGAAACCATCAATAAAATCCTGCAGGAAAAATATCCTCAGTCAAGTGATTCTGCAAAAGCTGATCCGCTGCGTGACCTGAATGCACAAATGCATCGTGTATATGCTCAAAACAGCACCAAACCATTATGGCTGGAGGGCCGAAAATTCGGCAAGCAGGCAACGGAACTGATCAAGGCAATTGAAGACCTGAAATGGGATGGCCTGGACCCTGAAACTTATGGCCTTTCTGAACTTAAAAAAGCAGTTGCACAAAAAGATGCTTCTGATGAAGCGCTGGCCAGTGGTGAACTTGCCTTTACCGCTTCTTACCTGAGTGCGGCCAGAGACCTGACCCTGGGTGTATTGAACCCCGCAGAGATTGACAAGGAATGGCATGCGGACAATGACAGTACGCTTACTGCTGCCGATGACCTGGCTAAAGCGCCTAAGGACATTAGTCTTCAGAAATACCGTCCGGCAAATCCGCGTTATGCCCTGATGCAAAAGGAACTGCAGAAATGGGACAAACTGCGTAGCGATACCACTTACCAGCAAAGTAAAACGGCTATAGGCAACGCAGCTTCCGATGTTGCCATTAGCATTATGCAAAAGGAGCTGGCATCTTCTGCATCTGATACCGATATGGTTAAAACATATCAGTACCTGAACCATCTTTCTAAAACTGGGAAGATAGATGAGGAGACCATCAAAGCATTACACCGATCTCCCGATGAATACGTGGAGCTGCTCAAGATCAATATGGAAAGGTTGCGCTGGCTGCCTAATACCATGGAAGGCCGTTATATATGGGTAAGCATTCCGCAAACGGAGATTGACTATTTTAAAGACGGTAATAATCTCTTTCATAACCGTTCTGTTGTAGGGGCAAAGATTACCCGTACTCCGACGATTCTGAAACCGATGCAGAATATTGTGATCTGCCCGCCTTGGACTTTACCATTATCTATTGTAGGAAAAGAATATGGTGGCCGCATACCAAGTTACTATGAGGTCTACCAGGGTGGCAAACGCGTACCGAACAGTGCCGTTAATGCCTCTAACTACCGCAGATTTACCGTGCGTCAACCTGCGGGACCAAGAGCTGCGCTGGGTTACGTTAAATTCAACCTGCCGAACCAATGGGACATTTACCTCCACGACACTCCGGGCAGATATGTGTTTGCCAATAAGAACCGTTACCTGAGCCATGGTTGTGTAAGGGTAAAAGACCCTAAAACACTGGCAGCATTGATCCTGGAGGAAAGCAATGTGGGAGTGGACTCTATTAATGTATTAATTTCCAGGAACCGTACCCGTCAGTTCCCTACGCCTAAAATACCGGTGTATATTACGTATACTACCGTTAATGCAGACAGTGCCCTGCAAAAGGTAATTTACCTGAACGACCCGTATAAAAAGGATTCTGTGATATTAGCCAGATTGAAATAGTATACCAATACTGACACATAAAGAAGGCGGCCGCAAATTGCGGCCGCCTTCTTTATGTGTACTCTTAACTGTGCTTATTGAACTGATACTTTATGTGTATATGATTTACCATCTACTACAAAGTTCAGCATATACATACCTTTAGGCAGGCTGCTGATGTCGAATGCATTGCTGCCGTTCTTCACTTGCAGTGTACGTACCTGCTGGCCCAGTGCATTCATCACCTGCATTTCTACTGCTTTATTCAGGGTAGAATTGATATTCAGGTTGCTGCTTGCCGGATTAGGGAATACATTGATATTGGAGTTGGTTACATCTACGCTGCGGATGCCTACAGGACCGCCTGCGCCTAAACCTACTGCATACCATGCTTCTCTTACATTTTTATACTCTGTAGAGGTAGTATCATTACCATACAGATCCAGTACCGCTTGTAAGCTACCATTATAAGCATCTTCATAATCTGCTCTGTTGGTCATGTACTCGGTCAGGTTTCTGTAGGCAATTTTTTCTGCTTTCTCCATACCGATAGCCGTTACGTTATAGCTGTAACCATTATCATTGGTACCAGATCCGCCCTGGCATAACAGGTAGAACCATTTGTTTTGCAGACCACTGTTGTAGTGCACACCACCATTATCATTATTCAGGTTGGTTGGATCCATCCAGTACTGACCACCGTATGTATCAGGATTATTTCTGATTTTAGGATTAGCCATAGAGCGCATATAATCACCATTGATATATACCTGCTCACCGATAGTCCAGTTAGCCGTTGCCGGTTTTGCATAGAATTCTACACAGGTACCAAAGATATCGGCAAATGATTCGTTCAACGCGCCAGACTCGCCTCTGTAGCGCAGACCATTATGACCGTTGTGCTCTACTACCATATGGGTAAACTCGTGACCAGTCACGTCGATAGCTACAAATGGATTGGTATATACACCATCACCCATACCATACACCATAGAGTTATATGGAGAAGGCATTGCAGCTGCATTATTCTGTGTGTAAGAAGTCGGCCAGATACCATTTACATAATTAACCACTGGTCCGCCATTGTTATCATAGCTTGTTCTGTTGAACACTGACTGGTAATAGTCAAATGTGCGTTCGATACCCCAGTGCGCATCCAGTGCCGGATTGGCAACATTTGCTGTAATATAACTACCGTTGTTGTTTGCGGTATCACTCCATGGGAATGAACCGGTACCGGTAATGTTGATATTGAAGGAAACAGTATCTGTAGAATTACCGTTATTCAGGTTTAACTTACCGAACATACCAGTATATGTCTTACCCGCTTCCGGATAAATGAACAGGTTACGGGTAATTAAAGGTAAAGTGGTGGAGTTGAATTTAATATCAGGCCATGCCGCCATAGATGGATTGGTCGCTACATCTGACATAACCATACCTGCAGGGAATGCGCCGGTGCCCCATCCGATATTGGTAAACAGGTTGCTGCTGCTAGCTACGTTTTGCAGGCGCACTGTCATCAGTGCAAGTCTTGGAGACCATGTCAGGGAAGTATCACGGTACTCATTTGCCTGAGGGAACAGGTCAGCACCAGTATTGGCATTCTGATTATATTCAGAACCGGCAGCATTCAGGGTAGTAATGTGGCGCTCATTATCAAACAAACGATAATGTGGTCCTACACTGTCCACCACAATATTCTGCTGGCCACTCAGGTATGTATGTGCTACTGCATTCACATCCTGGTGTGCAATCAGGTTTTCTGTTTCCAGCACATCACCTGAATTAGCATCAATATATACATTGCTCATAACGATGTTACCGTTTTTGGAACGACCATCTACGCGTACTTTATATGCCAGCGCATATTGTTCATTACGCTTAGGATCAATGCTCACAATCGTCAGCGGGCTTGGATAAGCACGGAACTGACTTGTAATTTCCATTGCGGTACGGGCAATATCAGCAGCTTTAAACTCATCGAAAGAGCTGTTGGTACCTACATCAGATACTGTAGCCACATAACCGTTGATTGACTGAAGGATACCAGCTTTGCTGTGTACCAACAATAATCCGCCATCTACAATCACCCCTCTGAAGTACTGCTGATATGCAGTATGGGTAAAGCCAAGCTGGTCAGTCGTGGTCTTTTCTTCTGTAAAGGAGTAACCAGAAGGCAGGTTCAGCAATTGTGTCAATTGCTTTTCCAGTCCCTTTACAGTAACATTCTGCCCTCTGAAAGACGTCAGAACTTTACCATTGTTTACCACGATGGAACTGTTTAATGCAACAGGTGCTTTACCATCCTGGGCATGCAGACTCATAGTACCTCCGGCAATCATACCAGAGAGTAACAGGAGTGAGGAGATTTGAAATTTCATGTTTACTATTTAAAACTTATGTCTATATAATTGAAGCTCTTTGACAAAAAAGCCTACCAAAGTTAACGTAAATTTAAATAGCTGTACCAACAAATATGTATAAATGAGGTGAAAAAGCTTAGTATAAAGGTTAAAATAAAGCCAAATCAGGCACTAAAAAGATAGCCTTCCAGGATGGTTACCTCATTTTCTGCATTGCGTGCTTCTATCTCAAAACGGTTATTCGGATAGCCATGCACCAATGATTCCCAGGTGTACCAAAGCAGAAAAAGAATCCATCCGTAACGCAGATATTGTTCAACATGCTTCAGCTCATGCCGCACCCAGCAAGAATCTGAGCGAAAGGTTACTGCATCTGTTTTCCATAAATATACGGTGCATCCAACGGTAATAGCCATGCGTTCGCTGCGCAAAACACGGGCGGCTATGCGTGCCAATAAAGCGTTTTCCTTAATTTTGATGTTCATATATTTACGTTTTACACCATTTACCGCCGAACGAGCATATGCAAATTAAAGATATTATACAGGAGATAGAACAGTTCGCACCACTCCCCTATCAGGAGAGCTATGATAACTGCGGCGTACAGGTCGGCAATATACAACAGGAATGTACCGGCGTATTATTAGCGCTGGATATCACAGAAGAAGTTATTGAAGAGGCGCTGAGCCGGAACTGTAACCTGGTCGTTGCACACCACCCGCTGATCTTCTCCGGCATCAAACGCATTACGGGAAAGAACATGGTAGAACGCTGTATTATACAAGCGATCAGCCATAACATTACGCTTTATGCTGCCCATACCAATATGGATAATATGCAGGCTGGCGTGAACCGTAAAATTGCAGAAAAGCTGGGACTGAGCGATTGCAGGATCCTGCGTCCGACAAACCAGAACTTATATAAACTGTACACTTATGTACCCTACGATCATGCAGATACGGTAAGAGATGCCCTGTTTGCAGCCGGTGCCGGACAAATCGGCAATTACGGGGAATGTAGCTTTAACCTGCAGGGAAGGGGAACATTCAGAGGCAATGAAGCGAGTAACCCTGCTATCGGTGTTGCCGGTGGCGCGAGAGAAGTGGTAGATGAGGTAAAAATAGAAGTACTGGTTCCGGTACACCTTAAACAGGCCATATTAAAAGCATTGCAACAAAGCCATCCTTATGAAGAGGTGGCTTACGAACTGATCCAACTGGCCAATACAAACCAGACTATTGGTGCGGGAATGATCGGAACGCTGGCCGAACCGGCAGACTGGGGTGATTTTTTTCATCATATTAAGGATGTGTTGCAGGTCAGCTGCATCCGTCATACCGCTATTGTTCAGGAAAAAATCCGTAAAGTGGCAGTTTGCGGGGGCAGCGGCAGTTTCCTCTTACCCGATGCGATTGCAGCAGGGGCCGACATATTCATCACGGCTGATTATAAATACCACCAGTTTTTTGAGGCGGAACAGAAGATTATTATTGCCGATATAGGTCACTATGAGAGTGAACAATTTACCGTGGAAATATTTGATGCTATTATAAATAAAAAATTTCCTAATTTTGCTGTTTATTTGTCGACAACAAAAACAAACCCGATAAATTATTTTTTCTAATATGGCTACAGTAGCAAAAGACTTCTCTATTGAAGAAAAATTGGTTGCAGTTCTTTCTTTACAAAAAGTTGATTCCAAAATTGACGAATTACAGACGTTAAAGGGAGAATTACCAATGGAGGTGAAAGACCTTGAAGATGATATAGAAGGTTTACAGACACGCATTAATAACCTGGAAGCAGAGGTAAAAACGATCAATGATTATATTACCTCCCGTAAAGATGCGAAAAAAGATGCTGAAGCCCTTATCGCTAAATACGAAAAGCAACAGGATAATGTAAAAAACAGCCGCGAGTTCGAAGCACTTTCTAAAGAAGTGGAAATGCAGAACCTGGAAATGCGTCTTTGCGATAAAAACGTAAAGGATGCACTGGTTGAATTACAGGAGCGTGAAGCAGTACGTAACCAGAACAACAATCTGCTGGATGCAAAAAAAGACATGCTGGCTCAGAAGAAAGACGAATTAGAAAAAATCATCAAAGAAACAGAGAAAGAAGAAACAGAACTGGCAAAACGTTCTGAAGACGCTAAATCTAAAGTTGATGCCCGTCTGTTCAGCGCTTATGAGCGTATCCGTAAAAGCTACAAAAACGGCCTGGCTGTAGTACCTGTACTGAGAGACAGCTGTGGTGGATGCTTTAACGTGATTCCTCCTCAACGTCAGACAGAGATCATGCAGCGCAAAAAAATCATCGTATGTGAGCACTGTGGTCGTATCCTGGTTGATAATGACCTGAATGATTCTATACAATCTTAATTTTTTTTATTTTATCAAAAAAGCAGCGATACTATCGCTGCTTTTTTTAGCTTATTGATAATATTTTGCAAAGGCTTATTGAAGTATCTTTGCACCCTAAACAGAAGATTTTGGAAGGAAAGAAGAAGAAATTTGACCGCAATTTACTGCTCCGTATTTTATCTTTTGGCAAACCGTATCAGTCCAAGCTATGGCTCAGTATAAGCCTGAGCATTATCCTGGCGGTACTTACCCCATTCCGCCCATACCTTATCCAGTACACTATTGACCATTATATAGAGAACAAGCTGTTGCAAGGCCTGATCTATATTGCCGTAATCCAGTTCGGACTCTTACTGCTGGAGACGGCACTACGTTTCATATTCTCGTTTGTTACCAGTTGGCTGGGACAAACAGTGGTCAATGACATTCGCCGTAAGGTACATGAAAAAGTGATTTACCAGAACCTGAGCTATTATGACAATACGCCTATCGGTACACTGACCACCCGTACCATCAATGATATTGAATCGATCAACGATATCTTTTCCGAAGGTTTTATTTCCATATTGGCCGATGTGCTGACCATTCTCTCACTGATCGGGATTATGTTATATACTGACTGGCGTTTAACCCTGGTCAGCCTTGCTGTATTTCCCCTGCTGCTCTTAGCGACCTACTGGTTCAAGGAGAGTGTCAACAAATCGTTCAAAAGGGTGCGGAATGCAATCTCTGCACTAAATGCATTTGTGCAGGAACACCTGACCGGAATGTATATTGTACAGAGTTTTGCTGCTGAGCAAAAAGAGCAAAAGAAATTCAACGCCATTAATAAAGAGCACCGCGATGCTAATATCAAGAGCATTATGGCCTACTCTATCTTCTTTCCTGTTGTAGAGATTATACTGGCAGTGTCTCTGGGACTGCTGGTCTGGTGGGGTGCTACCCGTATGCTCAATTACCAGGTAACCCAGGGTACGATTATTGCCTTTAATATGTACCTAAACCTGATGTTCCGTCCGTTGCGTATGCTGGCAGACAAGTTCAATACCTTACAGATGGGCCTTATTGCTGGTGAGCGGGTCATGCAGGTGCTGGACAGTAAGGAATTTTTACAAGAAAATGGTGCCATACAAGCACAAGTAATAAAAGGAGATGTCCGTTTTGAAGACGTATATTTCGAGTACAAAGAAGGCATTCCGGTGCTGCGCAATATATCATTTTCGGTTAATGCCGGCGAAACAGTAGCCCTTGTAGGCCATACCGGAGCCGGAAAAAGTTCAATCATCTCTATCCTCAGCAGATTATACCCGATCAAGAACGGGCATATTTATATTGATGATATAGAGCTGAAAGATTATGATATCTATTCCCTGCGCAAACATATCGGTGTAGTGCTCCAGGACGTATTCCTGTTCTCCGGAACGATACTGGACAACATTACCCTTAAAGACCCTGCCATCCGCACAGAACAGGCCATTAATGTATGTAAGACACTGGGTATTCATGACTTTATCATGCGCCTGCCCGGTGGCTATCAGTTTAATGTAAGGGAAAGAGGTAATACCTTATCTCAGGGACAAAGACAGCTATTATCCTTTGCCAGAACACTATTATTCAACCCTTCTATCCTGATCCTGGATGAAGCAACTTCTTCTATAGACAGTGAATCGGAGATCCTGATCCAGCACGCGATTGAGCAAATGATCCAGGGTCGTACGGCTATCGTGATTGCACACAGGTTATCGACCATCCGCAAAGCAGATAAGATCATCGTACTGGAGAAGGGAAATATTATGGAAGAAGGTACGCATGAAAGCCTGCTGGCACAGACTGGTTTATATCACCAGCTTATTCATACCGATCCGGAAATTGCAGCTTCCTAAAAGCTTGCATCACTCCGCATTAAAGATTGTTTTCTCTCTGCCGAAATCGATATAGGGATAATCCTTTTCGTATCGGACAATTTTCTGCAGCTGGCTGCTGCGAAACTTTTCATAAGCCTGCGTCTCCGGGAAACGTACTTTATGATTGGCAGCAGTACTCAGTTCCAGCATCTTTGTCGCTACCGACTGTGCCTCCGGGCTTAAATAAGCTTTATAGAACTGCTCCCACACAGCACCTGTTGCCGCGAAGTTGGGGTGCACCATATCAATATCGTAATAGCGGTAATCGCGAAGCACATCTATAATGAGCTCGTAAGCCGGGAAATAATGGCAGTGCGCATATTGCTGCACCATTTCATGCACCGCTTCTATCAGCCTGGCTTTACTGCGGTTATTCTCCACCACGCCATCACGAATATGTCGTACAGGACTGATGGTAAAGATGATGTTCAGATAGGGATTGAACTCCTTTAACTGGCCTATCATTTCTTCCAGCGCAGCACTGATCTGTGCTATGGATAACAGCTTTTTCTCAAACCATTGTCCGGGTGCCCGGTGGCAGTTCGCCACATCACGGTCATCTTCATTGAGGAAATACTGGAAGGCAGACCCCAGTGTGATCATAAGCCAGTCTGCCTCTTTCAGGAAGGTATGTGCATTGCGAATAGAAGCATTCATTTCGTCCAGCGCACGCTGCTGGTCTACTTCTGAAAACCGGGTATGAAAATCCCAGTGGTTCCATATTTCATTGAGGTAAAAAAGATCTGAGGCTTCGATCATCTCTGCATTCATATAGCTTTGCACACTCTTCACCACACTAAGCGGATTGAAGAGAATTCCGTTCGGATTTTCCGCTACACGAAACTTCGCATCGCTCAATCGCTTACCTATATGTTCGGTAAAGCAGGATCCGATCAGCATCAGTTTATCCTGGTGTTGAATTAAAGGTTCCGGCGATTGGATATGAATGGGCAGTGAAGTGATCAAAATATGGCTGTTTTATTCGTCTCTGAAAATCATTAATTGCCGTGCTGCTTTACGGGCAGGATACAGCGCTGCGATCAAACCTATGCTGAGTACGGTGATCAGTACCAGTATAAAATCTGCCCCTTTAAGGGCCACAGGATAGGCATCCATAAAACCATCGCCCATAGATATAATACCAAAGCGTATCTGGATCAGGGAAATAATTAAACCTAAGATCATCCCGATCAGCGCCCCGGCCAGTGCGAGCAAAAGCCCTACGGTTATAAATATCTTGCGGATGTGTGCCGGGGTTGCGCCCATAGATTTAAGAATGGCTACATCTGTCCTTTTTTCAATTGCCAGCATGGATAGGGAACCGACCATGTTGAACGAAGAAATAATCAGTACCAGCAACAGAATGCCATAAATAGCCCACTTTTCGGTTTTGGTAACCATGTACAATGTGGCGTTCTGCTCCAGGCGGCTCTGAACATTAAAATCCTTGCCCAGTATCGCTTTTATCTGATCAATTACTTCAGCTTCCAGCTTCGGGGAGGTCAATGAGATTTCTACAGAACTATACTGTCCTGCCACTCCGAACAGATGCTGAGCCGCAGTTATCGGCACCAGACAATATTGTCCGTCCAGTTCGGGTTGCACATTGAATGCCGCATATGGCGCCAGATCCAGGCTGGTTACGGCAGCTTCTGCATTCAAGGCACCTGCCCCCAGACCATCAGCCTTAGGGTAATAAATCCTGATCTTGTTGAAGGGGTTACTGACTTCAATGCCCATCTCGGCAACAATGTCTACACCTATATTGGAGGGGATGTCTGTACTCTCATTGGGCCAGGCGGCCGTACCTACGGTCATATGAGGGGCCATATCATTGACCAGAAACCAGTTGTTATCTACCCCTTTCAGGGTAATTACTTTCTGATGATCGACGCCGTCCAGCAGGGCCATATCTTCGGCAGCATAGCCGATATATCTGATGCCGCTTACTTTACTTACGGCACTTTTCTGAACATCTGTAAATGTAAAAAACTTACCTTCTTTAGGCGTGATTTTCACTTCAGGATAGAAGGATGTGTACATTCCCTTTACATACTGCTCCAGTCCGTTATAGACCGAAAACAGCACCACCATTGCCGCTGCTGCGAGGGCAATAGCTCCGATACTGATCCAGGTTACGATATTGATCGCCTGTGCAGTCTTCTTTCCCTTAAAGTATCTTAATGCAATATGAAACGCAACATTCATCAGCTGGACTAAGCTTCAGCGTCTGTGTCAGATGAAGGCTTTTTCTCGTCGTTGATCTGCTTGAACAGCTCCTCCATTTTGAATACATAATCCAGGGTATCATCCAGGAAGAATTGCAGCTCCGGTATTCTGCGCAGATGATGGCGTAATTTATTACCCAGCGCACCACGCAGCTCACTTGTTTTGGCTTTAATCTCGTCCATCAACACGTCCGGGTGCTCTATCTTAAATAAACTTAAATATATGCGCGCTTCCAGCAGATCGGGGGTTACCGAAACTTTTGCGATCGATACCATACCACCCTTTATCACATTAATACCCTCTTTCTGGAAGATCATGCTCATCTCTTCCTGTATAAGCTGTGCTACCTGCCTTTGTCTTTTAGTCTCTTGCGTCATGTTCAGCGTTGATTTTTATATATAACCGATAAAATTACAGCTAATATCCGTGCTAAAAAAAAGTAGTTTCAAATAACTTAATTTATAATTAACTTTGAAAGCTATAAATTTCATAACGCATATGTTTCAAAAACGTTTTCCTGCGGTTGCAGCGCTTATCGGTGCATCTTTTCTGTTCTCCTGTAAAGAGCAGCCAGTGGGTATCTTTGCAGGTGAGGCTGCTGTAGACTCTACCTATGTTACTACTGTAGAACCACAACAAACCAAGAATTATTATATAGAAGAGTTTTCTGGTGTAAGATGTCCGAACTGTCCTGCGGGTGCGTTAAAGCTAGAGGACCTGATGTCACAGAATCCGGGCAGACTGAAGCTGGTTACCATCCACGCCGGTTCTCTTACATCGCCTAAAGATGGTGTCAGCAAACAGGATTTACGTTCCGGCATCAACGGAGAGGGCGACGGCCTGCTGATCACCAACCTGATCTACGGTGGCGATCCGGCCAAACCTGCTGCCAGCTTTGACAGAATGCCGGTTGCATCAGGAAATGTGTTGCTGGGTAATAAGGACCAATGGGATGCTATGCTGGCTGCTGCTAAATCTCAAAACAGCAGTACTCCGGTTAATATGTCCCTGACGACCACGTACGATGCAACTAAAGATGAATATAATATCCGCATTAAACTGGCCTATACACAAGCGGTTACTGATCCGCAATTCCTGACGATATATCTGACGGAAGACAAAATCGTTGATGAGCAGATCGAACCGGAAATTCACGATTACGAATACAACCACGTATTCCGCCAGTCTGTAACTCCGTTTAACGGTATTGCAGTACTGGACAGCATCCCGAACAAAGAGGCTGGTCGTGTATTTGTAACGAATTACAAATTAAAAATCAATAAGGATGATGCTACAAATCTGAAGCAGAAATTCTGGAACCTGGACAATATTCATGTAGTAGCCTTTGTACATAAAAGTACCGGTGGCACGGATAAAAAAGTCTACCAGGCAATTGATGGTAAGTTGAAACCTTAAGTTTTTTGAAGCAGTATCCACAGATACTGCTTTTTCTTTTTCAGAAATAGAAATTAAATACTAAATTTGCAGGACTTTAAAATAATTAGATATGCAATCTGTATTACTGAACTCTTTTTATAAAATCGGTGATAAATTTGGTGATTTCACTTCATTAGCGCTGACTATTTTTGGTGTAATATTATTGATCTGGGTTATGTTCAAGTATTTGGACACCTCTGATTTAAAATAATTTCACCACCAATAGCAACCATTAAGAAAATGGATTCATTTTCAAAAAACATTGCCAATATCAGACAGGATTATTGCCAGGCCACACTTTCTGAAAGTGAAACCGGTAACGATCCTGTTCTTTTTTTCACCAGATGGTTTGAAGAAGCGCAGCATGCTGAGTGTATAGAGGTAAATGCCCTGACCCTTGCAACTGTTGATGCAAGTGGCAAACCACATGCACGTATTGTATTACTGAAAGGACTGGAAAACGGTTCTTTTGTTTTCTTTACCAATTACAATAGCGACAAGGGGCATGAGCTGGCCGCTAACCCACATGCCAGTATGGTATTTTTCTGGCCCGAGCTACAGCGTCAGGTCCGTATAGAAGGGCTGATCTCAAAAGTAGATCCTGCTTACTCTGATGAGTACTTCTATTCAAGACCGCTGGGCAGCCAGATCGGTGCAATAGCCTCTCCGCAAAGCCAGCGCATCGCAGACCGTTCTGTTCTGGAACAATCTCTTGCAGCTGTGGCAGCGCAGGGCGACGTGAAAAGACCGGCACACTGGGGCGGATACCAGCTCAAACCGCAAAGAATAGAGTTCTGGCAAGGCCGGGCAAGCCGCCTGCATGACAGAATCGTATTTGAACAAACAGAAGAAGGCAGCTCCTGGACTCAGTACAGGATTGCACCTTAATCACAATATTATACCCGGTAATGAAATCATTATACGCACAACAGGAACTGGATATTACGCTTACCCGTCTGGCGCATCAGCTGATCGAAAATCACCTGGACTTTTCCGATACGGTTATTATAGGCCTGCAGCCGCGCGGTGTATTTCTCTCCGACAGAATACACCAGAAACTGCAACAACTGCTACCGGAGATAAGTATACCTTACGGCAAACTGGACATTACCTTTTACCGTGACGACTTTAATTCCGGTGGATCATTACACCAGGCGCAGGAAACCCAGCTGGACTTTTCTGTATCCGGCAAGAAAGTGATCCTGATCGATGATGTTTTGTACACTGGTCGCAGTATCCGTGCGGGACTTGACGCCCTGCTCGACTTTGGCCGTCCGGAACATGTGGAACTGCTGGTGCTGATCGATCGCCGATTCAGCAGAGAAGTACCGATCCAACCGGATTATGTGGGCATGTCTGTAGATGTGATCAATAACCAGAAAGTAAAAGTGCTCTGGAAAGAACATGAGGGCAAGGATGAGGTCGTTATGATCGGCACCAAGTAATTTCCGGCACAAGATTTAAGTTTTTAATATCAGCAAACATATTTAGGAAAAATAAATTATGTCATTATCTGTCAAACATCTTTTAGGCATCAAGGATCTGTTACCATCAGATATCGAATTGATTCTTAAAACTGCAGAAAAATTCAAGGAAGTACTGCAAAGACCGATCAAGAAGGTCCCTACCCTGCGTGATACATCCATAGTCAATTTATTTTTTGAGAACTCAACCCGTACACGCATCTCTTTTGAACTGGCCGAAAAGCGCTTAAGTGCCGATACGATCAATTTTGCAGCATCCGGCAGTTCGGTATCAAAAGGGGAAACCCTGATCGATACGGCTAAAAATATTCTGTCCATGAAAGTGGATATGGTGGTGATGAGACACTCTGCCACCGGTGCGCCGCATTTCCTGGCCAATCATATCAATGCCAGCATTGTGAATGCCGGAGATGGTATCAACGAGCACCCTACACAAGCATTGCTGGATGCCTTTTCTATGACCGAAAAGCTGGGTGATCTGAAAGGTAAAAAGGTCGCTATTATCGGTGATATTATGCATAGCCGTGTAGCCCTGAGTAATATTTACTGCCTGACCAAACTGGGTGCGGAGGTAATCGTATGCGGACCTCCTACGCTGATTCCCAAACATATCGAAACACTGGGTGTAAAGGTATCTTATGATGTGCGTAAAACGCTGGAATGGTGTGATGTGGCGAATGTACTGCGCATTCAGCTGGAGCGCCAGAACAAGCCGCTGTTCTCTTCTCTGAGAGAGTATTCGATGTACTACGGTGTCTCTAAATCCCTGCTGGATGCTGTGAAGAAGGATATCGTGATCATGCACCCCGGACCAATCAACCGCGGTGTGGAGTTAAGCTCTGATGTTGCGGACAGTAAGCAATCCATCATCCTGGATCAGGTAGAAAATGGTGTTGCGGTGCGTATGGCGGTACTGTACCTACTTGCAGGCAAGAAAGACAATCTGATTTAATCATATCACTACATAAAAAAGATGCGCACCGGATTAGGTGCGCATCTTTTTTATGTAATGGAAACTATTGTAATCCTTTAATCTGTACTAATTCGTTTACATCTGTGCCGTATTCAACGCCATCAATACCGAATCCGAACAGGCTCAGAAAATCTGATTTATAGCCTTTCAGATCACCAATTTCCGGCAAAGTCTCTGTTGTTGCTTTAGCCCATAATGCATCTACCTCATCCTGCACATCGGTTCTCATTTCCCAATCGTCTACACGGATGCGGCCTTTTTCATCTGTAGGAATGGTGCCGCCGTTATACAGGCGATCATTGAACAGGCGATACATCTGCTCGATACAGCCTTCATGAATTTCTTTTTCTTTCATGATTTTGTACAGCAGGGAGATGTACAGCGGAATAACCGGAATGGCAGAGCTGGCCTGTGTTACCAGTGCTTTGTTTACCGACACAATCGCACGTCCATTTAGTGATTTCAATTTATCAGAGATCGTAAAGGCAGTCGCTTCCAGGTTATCTTTTGCGGCACCGATGGTACCTTTACGGTATACCGGTTCTGTCAGTACTGGCCCGATATAGGAATAAGCTACAGTAAGCGCATTTTCAGCCAGTACACCGGCTTCCATCATGGCATCCATCCACATATCCCAGTCTTCGCCACCCATAACGGCAACGGTATTCTTAATATCCTCCTCATTACAAGGTTCGATAGATATTTCAGAAACGACACCGGTATGAAAATCTACAGTTTTGTTTGTATAAGTTGCACCGATAGGCTTCAGCACGGAACGGTGTGTAACACCGGTTCTTGGATTCGTTCTCACTGGAGAAGCCAGGCTGTATACCACCAGGTCTATCTGTCCCAGATCTTGCTTGATCAGCGCTATCGTTTGTTGTTTTATTTCGTCGGAGAAGGCATCACCATTAATGCTTTTGGCATACAGGCCTGCTTTCTCTGCTTCATCCTGGAATGCGGCAGTGTTGTACCATCCCGGAGTAGCGGTTTTTCCTTCCTGAGGGGCTTTTTCAAAAAAGACACCGATCGTAGCTGCGTTAGCACCGAAAGCGCTGGTAATACGCGAAGACAGGCCAAAACCAGTTGATGCTCCGATAACCAATACTCTCTTAGGGCCTTCGACCGGGCCTTGCGCTTTTACATAATTGATTTGATTCACTACGTTCTGCGCACAGCCTGCAGGGTGTGCCGTAAGGCATATAAACCCTCTCATTCTAGGTTCTATTATCATAAACTAATTGCTTTAGGTATTTCTATAAAATGTAAAAACAAATCGAGGCCAAAGATACGGACAAATTGGCTATAATGCTGTACTAAAGTATTATGGTGTACTGCCCGGACAGTACACCATAATACAATTGCTATATAATCTTATTGCAATCCTATTTTAAGGCTGCACTTCCTTGATCAGGTAAATATAGGTCGGAAAGTGGTCGGCATAACCATCGATCCATACTCCGTTGGAGAAGGAACGATGCGGATATCCCTTATAACGCCCGAAATTACTGATGAGATAAGCTGGTTTGAAAATCTCGGCCTTATAAAAAGACCAGCCAGCATTTTTCTTATTTATCAATCCGTAGGAAAGAATGATCTGATCGAACAGGTTCCAGGAGTCACCATAGCCCAGGGTACCAATACCTTTTTTGAAGAAGGACATCCATGGGTTGTACATGCCGCCAGGTTTTATCTTATCCTTATCGCCACCAGCGCCGATGATCTCGGCTACACTTGGGCTTACCGGATCATCATTAAGATCTCCCATCAGGATCACTCTAGCATTAGGATTCTCTGCGACTTTCTTATCTATAATGGCTTTACAGACGCTGGCCGCTTTCTGTCTTTTCCAGGCAGAGGCCGCTTCACCACCACTACGGGAAGGCCAGTGGTTTACGAATACCGTAACGGTATCTCCGCCCAGGATGCCGGTTACATGCAGGATATCACGGGTATATTGCTGCTTGCCGTTTTCTTTAATATCTACAAATAATGCTTCTGCATCCAGCACTTTGAACAAACGAGGATTATAGAGCATACCCACATCTACCCCACGGGCATCTGGCGATTCGAAATGAACGATCTTCCAGCCCCGGTCTTTCAGTTTGGGCTGCTGGAGCAGGTCCTGCAAAACTCTTTTATTTTCAATCTCCGCCACACCGATCAGCGCAGGGCCTTCCGGTATCTTTTCTGTTGCGATCTCAGATAATACACGGGACATATTCTGCAATTTCTTGGCATAAATGGCTTCTGTATAGTGATTAGCACCGGTCGGGGTAAACTCTTCGTCAAACTTTTTAGGATCATCTTCAGTATCGAAAAGATTCTCCAGGTTATAAAAGGCAACGGCACTGATCTGATAATCTTTCTTTTGGGCATAATCAGTATGGGTCATACCCAAACAGATGAGTAAAGAAAGGGCTGCTTTTTTCATTTATCTCAATATTTTAAAACGATCAGCAAAGCAAGAAAAAACAAACGGATTAGAAAAATGTTTAGAAAAAATTAATGACAGCATAACACTTTACCTTATTTTTGTCTCAAACACACCCTGCATTGAATACAGCATATTTCATTGCCGCTAAAATAGCCCGGAACAAACAATCGACCTTTTCATCGTTCATCATCCGCCTTGCGACTGCTGCTACTATACTGAGTGTAGCGGTGATGATCATGGCAGTGGCTATCGTTCAGGGATTCAAAACTACGATCCGGGACAAGATGTTTATCTTCTGGGGACATGCACAGGTGACACTTTTTGACCCTAACCCCAGCGCGCAGGTTGCCAGTAAGCCCTTCCGAAAAGATCCTGCACTTTTACAACAGATCCGCAGCCACAAAGGCATTCAGGCGGTATATCCTTATATTGTAAAGCCGGGAATCATAAAGGCAAATAACAGCCTGGAGGGTATAAAACTAAAAGGCGTAGAAGCTAATTATCCGCTGAAAAGCAATACAGCGATCGGCTTCTCCGGAAGGCCGATACAGTTTCCGGATTCCGGTTATGCACAGGAGATCATCCTGTCTCAATCTACAATGGACCGGCTCAGGTTAAAGATCGGCGGCACAGTGCTGGTTGTATTCTTTGATCCGGAATCGGAAGTACCTCCCGTACGTAAACTGACGGTGGTGGGCACTTACCATACGGGAATGGAGGAAATAGACAAGAGCTTTGGCATATGCGATATTCGCCTGCTGAGGAGGGTAAGTAACTGGGCGGCTGATGACATCAGTGCAATACAGATAAACATGACCGATTACAGAACGGCGCAACAGACCGGTGAGGACATTTACCAATCTTATCTGCAACCACCGATGTCTGTATCTACGATCAAAGATATCTATCCGTTTATCTTTTCCTGGCTTGACTTTCAGAATGTCAATACCCGTATTATCCTGATCATTATGGGCCTTGTTGCCGCGATTAATATGGCTACGGCACTGCTTATTTTTATCCTGGAGCGTACACATATGATTGGTGTGCTTAAAGCGCTGGGTATGTCTAATGCAGCCATACAGCGGACTTTTAGTTACCATGCTGCCCGCATTGCGCTGAAAGGGGTTTTATGGGGCACTTTGCTGGGTGTCGGTTTATGCCTGCTCCAGCAATACACACACCTGATACAGCTCAACGAAAATACCTATTACATGAAGGCCGCCCCTATAGAACTCAAATGGTGGTATGTGGTACTGATTGACCTGGGAACGCTGATTTTCTGTACCCTGATCATGATATTGCCCAGCCTGATTGTAAGAAAAGTAAATATTGTACAAGCCCTAAGATTCCGCTAATCAAATGTCTGCACTCCGCTCTATACGCATTATCCCTTCTGCCGGACTGGATACCGCCCGCTGGGACACTTGTGTGTGGCAGGATGAGCAGGCGAAGGTGTATAACTACAGTAATTACCTGGACGCATTTGCCCCGGAATGGCAGGGGCTGATATTAGGCAATTATGAGGCCTGCCTGCCCCTGCCCGTATACCGGCGGCTGAACGCCCGTTGGCTGCAGATGCCGGCCTTTATACAACAGTTTCATCTTTCTGTCGGAGAAGGTATCGTTTCCCCGGCAGAACGGCTGGCCATTACGGAGGCTATACGATCACACTTTAAGCTGATCCGTTACTGCTGTAGTGAAAACAGCCTGGACATAAATGCCACCAGGCAAAGAACCAATTTTGTGCTTCCGCTGCACCGCTCCTATGAGGTATTGCATGAAGGCTTTACCAAAAGTGGGAAAAAGAATATCAGGAAGGCACTAGATGAGTCGTTGCATATCACAGAAGGCATTCCTATAGCTTCTGTTGTCGCTCTATACCAGGCCGCTTATGGCTCGCTAAACCAGCTGCACGATAAAAGCTATGCCAGTTTTGACCGGCTGATGCAGCAGCACAGTAGTCATTTCCGTTGTCGTACCTTCGGTGTATATAATGCGGCCGGCAGCCTGGTGTTTGCAGCACTGCTGATACAGGACCGTCACGCGCTTTATTATGTACTGGGCGCTCCTAATGAGGAGGGACGCAAGGCAAGGGCCACCTATTTCTTCATTAACGCTATCATTAAGCAACATGCCGGCATGCCCCTTAAACTGGACTTCGAAGGCTCCGATCTGAAGAATGTTGCCGATTTTTATCTTAGCTTTGGGCCGCAGACGGAATATTACAATCTGCTGCAGGAGCAACATTACCGTTTCCCGGTGAGGAGTATCATCTCCCGACTTACCGGTATTGACTGACCGATTTAAACAATTTAGCATGAGTAAGCAAAAGAAACTGGGATTGTCGGATCTGGGTGGACTGGTTTTCTCGACCAACCCGGAGGCGATGCAATCCGAACCGGAAGAACATATTGATACGCTGGAGCCCGCACAACAAAAGCTGCGTGTGCTCCTGGATAAAAAACAAAGAGCCGGCAAGGTTGTAACGCTGGTAGAAGGTTTTGCCGGTAATGAAGAAGATTTTCAGGCACTGGCCAAAAAACTAAAGACCAAATGCGGGACCGGTGGCAGTGCTAAAGATTGGGTGATCCTGATCCAGGGAGACTATAAGCAAAAGATTGCGCAATGGCTGCTTGAATGGGGTTATACAAAAACTAAAACGGTATAAATTATGGATATAGAATCCATCAGATCATTTTGCCTGAGCCAGGAAAATGTAACGGAAAGCTTCCCTTTCGGAGCAGAAACGTTGGTATTTAAAGCCAATGAGAAGATATTTCTGTTACTGGCGCTGGATGAACAGCCGGCACGCATCAATGTAAAATGCGATCCGGACCGGGCCATTGAACTCAGGGAATCCTGCAGTTCTGTGCTGCCCGGATACCATATGAACAAGAAGCACTGGAACACCATAATAATGGATGGAGCACTGGATAATGCCGCTGTAAAGAGCGAAATTCTCCACTCTTATCAACTGGTTACGGCCAAAAAATCAAAACCAAAAAAATCTTAATGCATGACCATATTGCATTAGGAGCGGTTTATAGGAAATTATTTTAAAAAAATATTGTTAGTAGAAAATATTATCATACCTTTGCCATCCGAAATTTGAATATTATGCCAAAAGTTAAAACACATTCACGGGCTAAAAAGACTTTTAAAATCACTGGTACCGGCAAAATCCGCCGTTTCAAAGCATACAAAAGTCACCTTTTAACAAAAAAATCAACTAAGCGTAAACGTCACTTACGTGGTAGCACTGAGATTCACTCTGCTAACCTGCCACTGGTTAAGAGAATGTTGAACTTACGTTAAGCCCCATTTTTCCCTCTGTAAAAGAGGTATGTTATTAAATTACATTATTTAAAACAGCATTTTAATTTTATAAATTATGCCACGTTCAGTAAATGCAGTTGCATCACGTGCAAGAAGAAAAAGAATCCTAAAACAGGCGAAAGGATTCTACGGTAAGCGTAAAAACGTTTATACCGTTGCCAAAAACGTATTAGAGAAAGGTTTAGGCTACAAATATGTAGGTCGTAAACTGAAAAAGCGCAGCTATCGCGGCTTGTGGATCGCACGTATCAACGCTGCCGTTCGTGAAGAAGGTCTGAGCTATTCCGTTTTCATGCATAAATTAAATGAAAAAGGAATCAACCTGAACAGAAAAGTTTTGGCTGACTTAGCTATGAATCAACCAGAAAGCTTTAAAAGCTTAGTAGCTGAGGTTAAATAAATAATTCTTGTATGGCGAGCTGTTGTAAAATAGTTCGTACATACTGTTTGATGTTCATCAATAAATATAATTTAAAATGGAAGCAGCAATTGCATTTATCCACGAACAATTAACTACAAAGAAAGAAGTTCCTGCATTCAAAGCTGGTGACAATATCACAGTTAATTATAAAATCATTGAAGGTACTAAAGAGCGTATCCAATCGTTCAAAGGTGACGTAATCAAACGTCAGGGTACTGGTGCTACGGCAACATTCACTGTTCGTAAAATTTCTGACGGTGTTGGTGTTGAGCGTTTATTCCCTATCTTATCTCCAAACATCGAGTCTATCGTTGTTAACAAAAGAGGTCGCGTACGTCGTGCGAAACTGTACTACCAACGTGAGCGTTTCGGTAAAGCAGCACGTATCAAAGAAAAACGTATGGCTGTTGTTGCCAAAAAATAATTATACCGCTTCTAAGCGTGTTTATAAAAAACCGGATTCTGTACAGAGTCCGGTTTTTTATTTTTCATAACAGCAAACCAACCGGGCAGAACCTCCTGTCTTTGAAGGTAATATCGATATTCTTCATGACAAGCCCTAAACCATTCTATCTCAGATTATTATTGCTGTGCTGCTCCTTTATTGCCCCTGCTGCAACAAACCTCTTTTCCCAGGGTCAGGATAATATATGGATCTTTGGAGACCACCACGGACTTGATTTTAACTCCGGTGCGCCGGTAATCGTTTACAATACGCCACTCGCCTCCTCAGAATCCGCGGCCTCTGTCTGCGATGAGAATGGAAACCTGCTCTTCTACTCCAACAGTGAGTCGGTATGGAACCGTAATGGCAATGTTATGCCCAATGGTGCCGGCATCATTGGCTATACTTCGGGAGGATCTACCTCCCAGGGTACCGGTATTGTACAATCTATTGCCAATCCCAACCAGTATTACCTCTTTACTATGGAAGACATGGCTTACCAGCAATATTACAATGGCACTCCTACCCTGCGCTACAGCGTCATAGATATGAGCCTGAACGGCGGACTGGGAGATGTAATGCCGGGCCAGAAAAACATCGTGCTGGAAACACATATATCTGAGCAGATGGCCATCCTTCCCCTGGATAACTGTGAGGGTTACTGGTTGGTTGTACGCAACTATAGTACCCAAGAATATAAAGCTTATAAAATTAATGCCACTGGTATTCACCCGCCTGTAGCCAGTCCGCATGACCCTGCCATGGGGGTACATCTTACACAGGGACTGCAGAGCAACGGTGGCGAGATGAAGTTCAACCCTGCGGGTACAATCATTGCCTGGATGAACTTTCAAACACATTTAATGGAAATGGGTACATTTGACCGGAATACGGGTCTGATCAGCAACCGCATTACCATTAACACTACCTGGTGGGGACCGGGAACGGGCAACTATGGTATAGAATTTTCACCCGACGGGTCTAAGTTCTATCTTCCGGGTGGCTCTTATTACATCAGGCAGTATGATGCCAGTCTGTATCCCAATGCAGCGGCTATTGAGGCTTCTAAGATAGAGCTGATTCCGAATGGAGGCAGCAACCGTAAGTTTATGGGCACCCGCCTGGGCCCGGATGGAAAAATCTATATCAATACCTCAACCATTAACTATGCCGATCATACCCTTACAGTGATCAACAACCCTAATGCCACTGGTAATGCCTGTAATCTGGTACAGGATGCCATTTTAATGCCCTGGACCAACGGGCAGTCCAACTCAATGGGGCTGAAAGCAGCTGTCCGCAAGCAAGACATTGCATATTACACGCATAACGATGCGATCTGCGCCCCCCTGACGATGACAGCAGGTGCCAATGCAAATAGCTATACCTGGAATACCGGAGCTACGACGGCATCTATTACAACTGCGACACCGGGAACCTATTGGGTCAAAAGCCAGTCTCCCTGTGCAGTACGCATTGACACCTTCCATATTACCAGGCTGAATGAGGCTGCGGCCAATATACTGGGTGATGATAAAGCGATCTGCCCGGGTGCCAATCTTACCCTGAATGCCAGTACTGCGGGGGCGAGCTATGTGTGGCAGGATGGAAGTACCCAAGCTACTTTTGTAGCGAGCCAGCCCGGACAATATATTGTACAGATTACCAAAAACGGTTGTACCATTTCCGATACGGTGAATATTTATAACAGTTCGGATTACCTGAGTGTGCTGAAGTCCGACACCACAATCTGCCAGAGTACCAGTGTAACCATTCCGGTAGAAACTACTCTTCCAGAATACCAATGGGACAACGGTGTTGTATCTGCACCACTGACTGTATCTGCTGCAGGAACCTATATCGTTACGGCAAATTCTCCTTGTGGCATATTGAAAGACACGATAACCGTAAAAACGATAGATTGTGACTGCGTGCCGATGCTGCCGAATGCCTTTACGCCCAATGGTGACGGCCGTAATGATCTGTTCGAAGCAAAGGCAAGATGTGCCGTAAAACTGGTGCAAATGACGGTTTACAACCGATACGGACAAAGAATATTTGAGAGTAACGGCATTAAAGGCTGGGACGGAAATTTCAAAGGCAAAAAAGCGGAAACAGGTGTATATTGTTATTACCTGACGTACACAGACCAACTAGGAAAAACGGCGACACTTAAGGGCGATGTAACATTACTTCGCTAAAACCAAATATACTTCTCTGTATCTTACCGAACCTCATTTACGGCCAAACACTTGCATTTCATCCGAATAAAAAGTAAATTCACGCGTTAAAACAATTCAATTACTTACCTTAAATAACAGCAAGATGAAGTTTAATTTTTACCCCTCCATCAGTGGACGACCCTGGTACGCTCCACTATTGTTACTAATGGTGTCGCTCGGCCTTGCCGGACGATCCAGTGCTCAGGCTCCGTACTGTAGCATTACCTATGCCAACCAATGTACTACATGGGGCGTTAATCAGGTTACCATTGGTACATTTACCCACAGTCCTGCATGTAACAGCACTACGAAATACCAGGATTACACCACTCAGAACATACCTATGACTGCTGGTGTAGCGACCAATGTAAGCCTTTCTTCATTAGGCTACTGCGGTGTAGGACTTGCGGTCGATTTCAATAATGACAATGATTTTGAAGATGCAGGTGAGCTGCTCTTTACCCCAAACTATGATGCCAGTGCAAGCACTATTGCATACACGGGCAGTATTACCATTCCGCCATCAGTAGCAGCCGGTAACTACCGTTTACGTATCTGGGGCAGAGGGGGTAACTCAGGCGGTCCTAATAACGGACTGGTACCTTGCGGCACCGGTTATGGTTATGGCCGGTACATGGATTATAAACTTGTTGTGACCAATGCCGCTACCTGTTTACCTCCATCCAACATTACATCTGTACCTACATCAAACTCTGCTGCGATCAGCTGGACTGCTTCTACATCTAACCCTGCAAACTACAGATGGTTAGTGGTAGCAGATGGTGCTAACCCTAATACTGCACCTGCTGTAGCAACCGGTACCACTACAGGTACAAGTGTAAATGCTACAGGTCTGGCTTCTTCTACGCCTTACGATGCGTATGTAAAATCTTTATGTTCTGCATCTGACAGTAGTGCATGGAACCTTGTGAATGACTTTACTACCTTATGTGGTGGTAATCCTGGCGTTGGTGTGGCTTCTTCTTCTGTAGCTACCGTTTGTCCAACGATCAGCTTTAATCTGATCCTGACTGGTATTACCGCTGCACCTGGCATTACATACAAATGGCAATCTGCTGCAGCTGTAGCAGGTCCTTTTGCTGATATTGCAGGTGGTACAACCACAACTTTTGCAACCACACAATCTGCTGCTAGATACTACAGATGTATTGTAAAATGTACGGGCACCGGTGACTCTACAATCTCTAATGTGATCAATGTGGCCTTAACGGCTCCGTCAAGCTGTTATTGTATACCTACCTCTACTACCCCTGCTTCGTATTATATTACCAGCTTCTCTACTACAGGAGGAACAACTAATATTACGAACAACGGTACGGGTAGTGCTTCTTACAATGACTACAGCGCGACTATGTCTGCTTCTGCGCCACTGGGCGGTACGGTAAACTTCTCCCTGACGACCAGCAGCGGCTTTAGTAATCGTGCCATTTATATAGACTGGAACAAAGATGGTGCTTTTGATGAAGTTACCGAAAAAGTGTATTCCGGTATCTACTCTGCTGTTTCTGCCGCTACGGTAACAGGTTCCTTTATGGTGCCATGGACAGCAACAGTAGGCGCGACCCGTATGCGTGTAAGAAATGCATACTATATCAATACAATGAACTCCTGTGGTAACATCCAATATGGTGAAGCTGAAGATTATACCTTCAATGTATTGTCTGTAAGCGGTGTTTGCGTAAACCCGATCAACCTGACAACAAGTGGTATTACCTTTACGGGGGCAACGGTGAACTATGCTGCACCTCCGGTAGGTAATACACCGACAAGCTATATCTATGAACTGCGACTGGATGGTACTGCTCCGGGATCGGGTGCTACCGGTCTGGCAGCAAACGGTACTACCACTGCATTCAGTGTGCCATTTACCAACTTATACCAGGGTACACAATATAGCTTCTATGCACGTACTTTCTGTAGCGTGGGTGACACCAGCAGCTGGACGTCTGTCTCCTTTACGACACTGACCGATACCCTTACTCCGGTATCTCTGAATGGACTGGCCTTTGACGTAATTGCCAATGGCATCGGTAATGCCTCTGCTTCTACCAACAATGATGTGGATGGTGCAGGTTATGCCCTGGTATCTGCCGATTTCCAGGCAACATCCAGCAGTGCCTTCCCTACCCAGTCTATTCCGGTAAGCCGCATTATCCAGAATACATTCAGAAAATACAGACTGAACTCTTATTCTGAGAATAACTCTCTGCGACTGACTGGTACAAACAGTGGTACGGTACGCTTCCTGGCTCCGAAAAGAGCAAATAAAGTGTATGTAATGGGTGTAAGCGGAAGTGGTGCGTCTACGCATACTGCAACGGTTTACTTCAATGATGGTACAACACAAACAGCTACACAAAGCTATCCTGACTGGTTTGCCAGCGGTAACAACGTAGCCTCGACTGTTGGTCGTATTACCATCAGCTCTAATGCTTTAGGTACCGGTGGTCCATACCTGCATGATTCTGCAATTACCATCCTTACGGCTAACCGCAATAAACAAATCGACAGTATCTCTTTTGCACACAGCGGAACCGGTGTGATGAACATCCTGGCGGTGAGCGTGGTACCGAATACCAAACAAACATGTCCTCTGCCAGGCATGCCAACGGCCAGTAACGTAACCTGTGCCGGCGGTACCCTGACCTGGATGGGTAACGGAACCAATACAAACTACCAGGTGAGCTATGGCCCTGCAGGTTATTATGCCAATAATGGTACTATTGTATCGATTACGGGTAGTACCGGCGTGAATACTTACGTGTTCCCTTATATGGGTCCTAACGTAAACTATCAGCTGTATGTACGTACTAACTGTGGCAGTGGTTCTTTCTCTGACTGGGTTGGACCTGTTGATGTGGCGATCCCGAATATCCAGATCACCCCAACATTTACATTACCACAAACATTATGTAGCGGTGCTACAGCGCCTACGCTGCCTACCACATCTACCAATAACATTACCGGTACATGGAACCCGTCTACTGTAAGTAACACCGCAAGTGGTACTTATGTATTTACTCCGGCTCCGAACCAATGTGCGGTTAACGTAACACAGAATATTACGGTAAGCGGTCTGATCACTCCGACCTTTACTGCGGTAGCGCCTCTGTGTAATGGTACTACAGCGCCTTTATTACCTACGACTTCAAACAATGGTATTACCGGAACGTGGGTACCATCTACCATAAGTAACACAGCAAGTGGCAGCTATACCTTTACGCCAACAAGTGGTGCTTCCTGTAACACTACTGCGACAATGAGTGTAACGGTATTACCAACCTCTCAGTATACAGAAACACTGGAGATCTGTTCTGAAGAACTGCCTTATACATGGAACGGTCAATCGGTTGCTACCGGCGGACAAGGTATTGCGACTTACGTAACACCATCTGCCAACGGTTGTGACAGTACGGTAACACTGAACCTGAATGTAACGGCCAGCAGTGATCCAAGTATTTTCATTACCAGAAATCCGAGCGGTACTATTTACTCTGGTGTGACGACAACCTTTACTGCACTGGTAACAGACGGTGGTAGTAACCCACTGGTTAAATGGCGCAAAAACGGCATCGATATTCCTGGTGCTACTGCAGCAACCTGGAGCGGTGTAGCCGGTACAGATTTCTACCACGGAGATGAAATCTCTGCTTATGCAAGTAATTTCAACTTCTGTGCGGCAAATCAGACCGTATACAGTAATGCATTAATGATGTCTATCAACCCGAACGGCATTAAAAATGTACCGAATCGTCCGGGCTTCAAAATGTATCCTAACCCTACTCAGACTTTAATCAATATTGAAGGTCTGATCAAAGGTGATCATTACAGATTATATGATGCCCTGGGCAGAATGCTGGCTGAAGGAGAAACCGATGGCAGCAAAACACTGCAGATCGACCTGAGTGCCTTCGCTCAAGGCATGTACATCATCAAGTTCAACAATAACAATGGCCAGGTATGGCAACAAAAAGTGCAGAAACTGTAAGGTTTTTACTACTTAAATAAGAAAAGGGCTGTCTTTCGACAGCCCTTTTTAATTACTCAATACTCCACTCATAAAGTCTCTTCTTCCGGTCTATCTTCTGTTGCCGTTATTACGATTATCGTTTGTTCTTACAGATTGTTGTGTGTTACCACGTGTTGTACCAGGATTGGTTCTTACCGTATTATGATTACTATTATTACGGTTCTGATACCCCTGACCTTGTCTGTTATTTCCAGCCCAACCATTATTTCCTTTCCATTGGTTATGGTTAGGGTGTCCGGCACTCTGATAATATTTATATTCTTTACTATTACGAATCACAACTTGTGTATGATCGGTTTTGTAACGGGCATATTGTCTGATGTGACTGGCATTGTACTGGTACGGTCTTGGATTGTTGACTACAACCTTATAGGTACGGTACAGATCTATACCACGGTATCTTGAAGGGACGGTATTACTGTATATCCAGGCATTATTTGTCAGAACAATAAACTGTCCTCTGATCACATCATAGTAGCAATTCAGCTCCGGCAGGTAATAAAAATCAACATGATCGTAACCAGTTGGACCCCATCCCGGCTGATTTCCAATATTTACTTGTAATTTTGCCTGTGCCTGTGTTGTTGTTGTACCGATCAGACTAAAAGCAATCGCCAATATCATCATTACCTTTTTCATAATCTCAAATTTTATTGTTCTAAATAAATGTTTGGTATTTTGACTGCATCTGAAGGATTCGTTTAATCAACGTAATCCTCCGGGGGCTTTTTGTCGGTAAACAGGTTGAATATTGCGGTATTCACTATTATCACAGTTTAAAACAAGATTATGTTTCGTCGATTATTGGAAAGTGTGCTGTTTCCTCATAAAAAAATAAATAAAACCAGACTCAACAATGCCATTAATGGCAAAACAATTGTTGTGACCGGGGCCAGTTTTGGCATCGGTTCTGAGCTCTGTTTACTGCTCTCACATTATAATGTGCACCTAGTCCTTGTTGCCCGTACCAGATCTGTGATGGAGGAACTGGCGCAAAAAATTGAAGCCAACGGATCTACTGCAGCCATTATTGCCGCAGACCTGTATGATGACGAACAGATAGAGCAGACCATCAACCAGTTATTGCAACTCGAAAGAATTGACTACTTTATTTCCAATGCGGGCAAATCTATTATGCGTTCCCTGGCAAGGTCTTTAGATCGCTATCATGATATTACCCGTACCAATGCCCTTAATTATCTGACTCCGGCCAGGATGATCCTTGCCCTCACCCCCCTGCTGGCCAAAAGCAAGGGAACGGTGATCAATGTATCCTCCATGATTGTTTTATTGCTACCGGCACCGATGTGGTGTGCCTACCAGGCATCTAAAACAGCTTTTGACAACTGGTTCAGGGGTAACTGGGCAGAATGGAAGCATATGGGCATTACGGCTAAAAGCATTTATTACCCGCTGGTTAAAACCAGGATGATCGCTCCGAATCCAAAGTATGCTAATGCACTGGCCATGGAAGCCGATCAGGCTGCTATCCGTATATGCAGGCTTATATACCGCAACAAGCCCGCACAAAAACCGTGGTGGGGCGTAGCGCCGCAAGCGGCCAGCTTTTTTGGAAAACGCCTTTGGAATAAGTATAGCTATGTCAAGGTATCCTCGAAGGGATAAATATGCAGCTGCACCAGAAAATCAAAAAAGCATATACCCTGCTCCGTTCTGTATCCAGGCACGGGCACAACCTCATCAGCCTGCTCGACAGTGTACGACACAGCAGTGCTGAAGATGCTTTTATTGATGATGGTGAGCAAAAAATCAGCTACCCGGCACTGTATACACAAGCCTTACAAACAGCACATATACTATATCATCAATATCATATTAAGGGCAGGCAAAGAGTACTCCTTGCCTGCCCTAACGGTATTCCTTTTCTGACAATGCTCTTCGCGCTGTCCGCCCTGGGCTGCGACATTGTACTTGCGGGTGCAGCGCTAACCGAAACGACACTTAAAGACCGGCTTGCCGGACAAGCATATGATGCTGTATTGCTGACAGGAACCTACACCTCTTCCCTTCCTGTCAGGGCAATTGACCTGGCCGAAGTCATAAACAATATACCTGCCACAACTCCACGATATGCTGCAGCAGGGCAAACGAGTCACCTGACCGTGCTGAGCAGCGGTTCTCAGGGTCTTCCCCGCCCTTATACAAGAGCAACAAGGGCATGGCGTTATTATCGCCCGTTTCGTGATATATATACACAACTGCAATTGCAGCAGTACCGCAGCACCTATATCGCTGTTCCTTTCTCACATGGTTATGGTCTGGCCGCGGTATTATTATCTATTTTCTTAGAAAAACGTATTTATTGCCATCCGGCTTATGGTTCTGGTCAACTGTATGACGCATCGGAACGGGAGTCTATTGACTGCTGGATTGTCGTGCCCTCTATGATTCCGGCATTATACCGGCATAAAGAACAATTGCTACAGGGTACACAAGCCATTATTTCGGGTGGAGATCAGCTGGAATGTACCTGGGCCAAACAAATCCTATACGATACAGATGTACAACTTTACAACCTGTACGGCACCTCCCAGACTGGTATCTGCGCTATTGCCACAACAGAAATGCTCCGGCACAATCCCGGTACACTGGGTAAACCTATAAAAGGTCTCCGGTACACATTTGTCCACTGTCCGGAACAGGAGGGCAAAGAATTATGGGTAAAATGCACCTGGTCTGCCGGAGAAGCAGGAAGGGAATTTATAGGCACAGGAGATATTATTTCGGTTGATGAGGCGGGCTATTGGCTTTATAAAGGCCGGAAAGATCAGATGCAGGTTATTGGCGGATTAAATGTATACCCGGAAATGATTGCACAGCAGATCAGGAAATTCAGCGCTGTCCAAACAGTGCATGTATTCATTCAGAAAGATGCGGTGCTGAGAAGTCATATCCATGCAAGTATCACCGTGCATCCCGGATTTGATCATGACCTCTTTAAACAATATCTGGCCGATGTGCTCCCCGAATACAGCATTCATACGCATATTACCGACTAATCTTCCAGGGATGCGGGCATTAAAAAAGGTTGTATTGCTACAACCTTACTGTACTCTTGCCATTTTATAATTCCACCGTTCATTGCCAACATATTCGCTTGCTCTCAGATAGTTAGAGGTAATACTACCGATATTCCATACATAATTGGTATTCAGTCTTCCATCATCCAGGTTAAACCGCAATACGTAATTTGTACTGGTACTGGTTACGCCATCTTCGTCATAGTAATAATCTGTATACTCATCTATTCTCCAGTAGCCTGTCAGTCGCTCACCGGTATTGCTGTTTATGGCCGAAATGGTATAATCCCTTTTGAAATCATACGTCCAACCCTCATAATTACGGGTAATGTTTACCGATTGTTGCAGGAAGCCGCTTTTGTGTGTCACCTTCTCAAAGGTCCATTGACCCATTATTTTCTTGTCATAGCTCATAAAAGTATACTTGGTACAAGAGCTTAGACCGGTGATGATGCCTGCTACTACCAGTAGCAAGGCAAGGGTTCTGATAAAATGCTTATTCATAAAATTCAGGGTTTAAAGGGATTATAGTGCATAGATGCCAAAACAAGGAATAGGTTTAATGCCCTGTTAAAAAAATCGGGTTAAGCACCCATTTCCGGATCAGATCCTAATGTCCTCTTTGATGATTTGTACAATTTCTATAAATTGTGTTTAAAACCCCAACCTATGCTCACCACCATTCACCCCAAACTGCCGATGCGTGATAAGGCCGTAACCATAGACTATTATATCAATAAACTGGGCTTCCGGGATTGTGGTGCTGCAGACTATGAGGGTTATTTAATGATAGAAAAGGACAACATTGAACTCCATTTTTTTGAATTCGCAGCACTGGACCCTACAGAAAACTACGGACAGGTATATATCCGCACAAATGATATAGAGGGTTTGTATCAGTCCTTGCTGGACCATGAAGTAGCCATTCACCCTAATGGTCCCTTACAGACAAAACCCTGGGGACAAAAAGAATTTTCATTGCTCGACCCGGACAATAATCTCCTGACTTTCGGGCAAAGTACATAATCAGTACAAATCCCTAAGCCTCCTACACGATATTTGTTTACAAAAACAACTTATACTAAATATTTTCTCCTACGGCCTATCGGCCTAAATCCTACATTTGCAGCATGGTACATACATTAAACTGTGGTGGCCGCTTGCTTACACTGGATCAGCCGCTCGTTATGGGCATCCTGAATGCGACACCGGACTCTTTTTTCACCAAAGGAAAAAACAATTCTGTCGGTGGATTGCTGGATCAGGCTGCGGCTATGCTACAGGCAGGAGCCTCCATCCTGGATATAGGCGGGGTAAGTACGCGTCCAAAGGCAGATCCGGTGAGTGAACAGGAAGAACTGGATCGTGTGGTCCCGGTTATAGAAGCCATATATAAGGCGTTCCCAGAAGCTGTTTTGTCGGTCGATACGTATCGTGCTACGGTAGCCCGTGAGGCGGTGGCGAAGGGTGCTGCTATCGTAAACGATATCAGTGGTGGTACTATGGATGAAGCTATGTTTCAAACCATTGGGGATTTGAAGGTGTCTTATATATTGACACATATCCAGGGCACGCCCAGTAATATGCAACAGCATCCGGAATATGATAATGTACTGACTGCTGTTATGGATTTCTTTACAGAGCGTATCACTACCCTGGAGCAATATGGTGTTAAAGACATTGTGCTTGATGTGGGATTCGGTTTTGGCAAGACTATGAAACACAATTATACCCTGCTGAAGCATATGGAAGCATTCCGTATACTGAACAAACCGGTGCTTATGGGTGTTTCGAGAAAGTCGATGATATACAGAGCGCTGGATACAGATACAGAACATGCGCTGAATGGAACAAGTGTTTTACATGCCTGGGGATTGTCGAATGGTGCGGATATTTTGCGGGTGCATGATGTACGGGAAGCGGCAGAAGTCGTTAAATTATACCATCATTTACAGCAATATTAAATAAACGATACATTTTTTATAAATTAATTTTATATTTGAGAACTTAAAAACTAATAATCATGAATATCAGAATTGCTCTTATCGCCTTGTCACTGACCCTGGGCGGTTATACACAAAGCATAGCACAACAAAATAATACTGCTGCAACAGCTACTGTGAGTAAATCTTCATTCACTGCTAATATCACTGCTTACGAGCAGGCAAACGGCGCAAACAGTGATGCTGCTTTAAAAACATTGCAAAGCCAGATGCGTACCGCAATTGCGGCAGCAAAAAGCGAGCTGAGTCAGGGGCCAAACGCTACAGTAGAGGCGAAAATGCAAAGCCGTATAAACAAGTATAATACAGTAGTACAAAAAGCAAAAGCAAATGACAAAAGCGGTGCTATCACTGCCCTGAGAGCCTTTGCAGATACTCTGTAAAAATTATTTTACAAAACAGTTGTAGATTGAATCTATTTCTATTAATTTTGCGTGGAATTATTTAGAAATTTATAACATAATGGATCAGAACCATAACACAAATAAAGAAGAGCTTTTAGATAACGATTTGGATATTCAATTAGATAAGCCAAACACGTCCAGATTCTTCTTCGTATTAGGCTTTCTTGGGTTTTTCATTTTCGCATGGTCAGGTTGTTACAACCTGTACAAGCATAAATTTGTAAATCAGAAAGACAACGTTCCTGTTAACGAAAGTTCTTTATACGAGCCTAAGTATAAATAAGACCCATTGTGATCGTTTGTGAATCCAGCACTGCAGTAGTCATTCTTAGCTACAATAGTATAGCGTGGCACAAACTGTTTTTACCTAAAATTATTGAACAGTCGGCATCAGGTTATGATGTCATAGTTGTAGATCATGCTTCACCGGACAATACGTCTGAATTTATTCAGCACGAATTTCCTTCGGTGAAGCTGATTTGTTTAACAGAGAATCATGGCTTTGCATGGGGATATGCCCAGGCCCTGAAGCAAATTCAGGCCGAATATTATGTCCTGCTCAGCTCTGACTTTGAAGTTACAGACAACTGGTTCCCCCCATTGTTGCAGGCCATGCAGCAATACCCTTCTCTGGCTGCCTGCCAGCCGAAAATCCGCTTCTGGAAAGATCGTCCCTATTTTGAATACGCCGGTGCAGCCGGTGGCTTCATGGATAAATGGGGTTATATGTTCTGTCGCGGACGTATTTTCAGCACTTTGGAGCAGGATCACCATCAGTATGACAATGACATAGAAGTATTCTGGGCCAGTGGCGGTTGCCTGATGGTCAATGCACAGAAATACCATGAAGTAGGCGGCCTGGATGCAGATCTATATGCCCATATGGAAGAGATTGACCTCTGCTGGAGGCTGAAAAATGCCGGTTACCGCATCGGTGCCATCGGCGGTTCAACTGTATTCCATGTAGGAGGCAGCATTATCTCTTATGGCAGCCCGCAGAAAACCTATTACAATTTCCGCAACAACCTTGTCTTACTTCTGAAAAACGAAAAGGCTTCCCGCCTCTTCTGGCTCATTCCGCTCCGCCTGGTGCTGGATGGAGTCGCCTGTCTGCCATTTTTATTAAAAGGAGATGTTAAAAATATCTGGGCTGTAGCCAAGGCACATTTTCATTTTTACGGCAGCTTCGGTAAGTGGTTCAAAAAGCGGAAAGCCGCACAACAATTGATAAAAAACCGAAATACAACCGGTATCCATCCCCACAGTATTGTAGCACAATATTTTATAAAAGGGCTCAAAACTTTTGATAAAATTAACGCCGATACGACAACATTAAGTTAACAAATTATTATGTGCTCTCAAAAATATTACTATCTTTGAGGCTATTTTTCAGAAAAAACAAACATGAATATAGTTTTTTTATTGGCTTTGGCGTATATGTTAGGTTCTATACCTACTGCAGTTTGGGTAAGTCAAAAGTTTTTTGGAATCGATATCAGAGAACACGGCAGTGGTAATGCAGGTGCAACCAATACCTTTAGGGTATTAGGTAAAAACGCCGGTATTGCAGTAATGCTGGTAGACATGCTGAAAGGATTTGTGGCTGTAAAGCTGGCTTATCTTTCCATGTACTCTCATAACGATATGAGTAATGCATTTACAAATCTGCAGGTAGCCTTAGGCCTCCTGGCAGTTATAGGCCACGTATTCCCCCTGTTTGCGGGCTTTAAAGGCGGTAAAGGTATTGCCACCCTGTTTGGTATGATCCTGGGTATACAATGGATTGTAGCGGTTTGTCTGGTTATTGTATTCATAATCATGCTTATCCTGACCAAATATGTGTCTTTAAGCTCTATTACAGCCAGCGTAGCCTTCCCCCTTTTATTATTATTTATCTTCAAAGGTCAGGAACCATCTTATATGCTGTTCGCTGTAGCCACTGCCCTGCTGGTAGTGCTGACACACCATAAAAATATACAACGATTACTCACCGGTAATGAGAGTAAAGTGAAGGTCAAGCTAAAGAAGAGGAGAAACCGGGAAAAATAAAAGAAATTATAAAAACGCTGCTGTCCTACAACAACAGCGTTTTTTTTAACGTTATAATTTTTGCAAAACCTATGTCTTCCAGTAGATTTGTAACTCCTTATAAAATAAATATTAATGCAATATAAAAAGTTGATCACTGCTGCCATGCTCTTAGCGGTAAGCCCCACAAGCCATGGTCAGTTGCTCAAAAATATACTTAGTACCAATAAAAGCGCAGCTCCGAACAATGAGCCCCTCATACAGGCATTGCGCAATGATGTTGCAGAACTATCTCAGGATAAATATACCGGCAGACTTATAGGCACGGCCGGGTACAATAACGTGACAGCACATATCGAAAAGCGCATGAGCGAGATCGGCCTGACCCGCTATGGTACGATCGGTTATAAATCAGTATTCAAATATGTGACTGGCCGCAGTGCGACAGTTGAGTCCCGTTTCCTGGTCAATAATAAGAATGTAGTGATCAATACAGATGTGTTACCACTTCCTTTCTGTGCCAATGAAGATAACAATTCCTATATTATCCCGGGCACTATTGCCAATTATACTGCCTGGCTGACCCCCTTGTTCGATCTGCCGGGTAATCATGAGTTTAATGAAAAAAGCATACAACCGCTCATCAAAAAGATCCTGAATGCACAGGATCGCGGTGCTACTGCATTATACCTTTATGACGATTCCAACAACGGCATCGACCTGAAGACAATAAAGACCTATTGCAATCTGCCCATCAACCGGGAGATCAAGATTCCGGTATGGATCATATCCAAGACCGCTTACAATGATTATTTTAAAGGTGTAGACTACTTCACACCAGTATTCAGCAGCCCGAAATTCAGAAATGACTTTAAAGAAGGCTATAATATAGCCGGCACCATCAATAATAATGCAGCCAGCACTATTGTGATCATGGCCGATTATGACCAGTTATATGCCGGTAACAAAGGCGAGGTACTGAATGGTGCCAATGACAATGCCAGTGGTGTAGCTACCTTACTGCAGCTGGCCAGTTTGCTGAAAGCTCCGGAGTACAAGCAATACAATTATGCATTTGTGGCCTTCTCCGGCAGTCAGATGGGCACCTTGGGCGCGCAATCGTTCCTTAATATTCCCAACATTAAATCAAAGATTGCTTATGCCATCGACATTACCGCTGTAGGTAAGCTGAATGAAAGAAGCGAGATTTATATCAACGGAGCAGGAACTGCTGCAACCTTTGCCCCGGCCATTAAAGGAGTTTCTGCAGAGTACAATCCAAAAGTAGGCGAAGAGTACCCGCATACGGCATCTTATACCAAATTCATAGAAGAGCAGATCCCCACCTTATCATTCTCTACCGGTTACAACCAGCAGTTTATTGCAGAGACCGACAAGGTTAGCAGCATCAATTTTGCCGGTATGGCAACGGTAACCCGTTATATCATGAGCGTTATAGGCTCTGTAAATAAAACAGGAGTACCTTCCTACAGCAGTCAGACAATTGCGGTAACCGACAAGGACCTGTCTGTTGAGAAAGCCGTTGTGGCCTCCGAGCCTGCAACCAAAGCTCCGGTGCGTCCGGTACAGAAACCGGCTACCGCTACCACCACCCAGCCTGTTGCCAGTGCTAAGAAACCTGTAAAGAGGCCTTCCGGTCCGAAAAACAATGCGCCTATTACGGATCCTAATTACAGAGGTGCCAAGTCTATTGTAAAGGATGTACTGGGACTGGGCATTAACGAACTGGATGCCCGTGAAGGAGGTGCTTATATATACAGTATAGACACTCCGGGCAAGGGGTCTGAACTGGGCTTTAAAGAGGGTGATGTAGTATTACAGATCGGTAGCATCCCGGTATTTAATGCCAAAAGCTATCTTATAACCATACAGAAATTCAAATCCGGGGAAAGAACCTATTTCAAAGTAAAAAAATCAGACGGCCAGACGGCCATGATCAATGTTGATTTCTAAAGAACATTTTTCTATAAAAGAATGGCGCGCCGGTTACCGGCGCGCCATTCTTTTATAGAAAAATACAATTAACTGATTATCCGCTTACAGGAAACAAAGATTTGCCTTTTTCCTCGCGTTAATTTCTATGGCTAACTTTTGCCTTGATGCAAAAGGTAGCGCCAAAAAATCAAGGCTGTATAAATCCCTGGCTAAAAATCAATGTGTCGGCCGGTCGCAAACCAGACTCACTTCGTTCAGACAGTGGTTTGCAACTTTATCGACCGAGCCAATGATTTTATGAACGCCGGATTTATAAGGCCTTTCGAGCAATCTGTACAGTACGGATCGCTTATTGTTTTCATCACAGCGATAGCCATTTTGGAGTGGAGCTGCGATCGTTGAGCAGTGAACGGATCACACGTTAAGCTCAAACGATCAATGCACGCAACGGTACAAAATGGCGGTGCTCCGCAATCGCCTTGATGAAAACAAAGGCATTTTTGGTCCTTTTGTTGCCGGACAAAAGGACGAGTAAAATAGTTACCTAAATGCGGATAGTCAGTTACAATTATATAAAGCGACAATACCCTGCCTTGTAAAAGGCAAGCAACACAGCGCTGCACACCACCACTCCTTCTATACTGCCAATGTAGATATCGGTAAAGAAATGCTGGCCCAGGTACATACGGGAATAAGCCACCAACAATGCTGCTACACATAGCAAAATGGCCTTTAATACTGACTGACTGCGGGACAGTAAGGATAACAGAAAAGCAAAGGCAAAAGCACCTGCCGTATGGCCCGAAGGAAAGGAATGCGCCCGATGCAATACCTCTCCGCTGATATAATGAAACCAGGGCTCGTCTCCATACAAGGCAACCGGACGTGCATGTGCAAATGCAAATTTCATAGCCTGGTTGATCAGCAAAGAGCCGATCTGTGTGCTAATCACCAGCAAGAGAAAATAACGATTACGGTAACGGTACCAGAATAAAGCAAGTAATACCGGTATGATCACCACTGCGGTACCAATGGCGGTATAGCATCTAAAGAAAATATCGCCAAGGTGAACATGATGCGTATGCACCCATTTAAACAGGGGAAGATTGCCGTATGTCAGCAATAGTATACCACCCAGCACGACCCAGGTCAGAAAGCAAAGAATGAAGGTATACACTCCCTTTTTACTGCAGGCAAATGCGCTGTCGGGGGCTACCGGAAGTAAGTCGAACATTTATTTAAGCTGTGCTTGTTCCTTAACAAATATACCTTTGATTTTGCGCCAAAGGTTGATGTACGCTTCTTTCTTAAATACAGGTGAGTCATTACGCGCCTGTACCAGGATAATGATCGCAATAGGCATCAGGCAGACCGTAGCCAGCCACATGCCTTCCAGGGCAGGCATTTTACCCTGCTTCGCCAGTTTCTCTCCTGTAGAGGACAGGATAAAGTATACTACGAAAAACAGGATAGATATAACCATCGGTAATCCAAGGCCTCCTTTACGGATAATAGCGCCCATAGGCGCACCGATCAGGAACAGTACCAGGCAGGCAAAAGCATAAGTAAACTTTTTATGCCATTGCATATTATACTGGTTCAGTTTGGTATAGTTGATTTCGTTATTAGTTGCATTGATAGACAGGTAGCGCTGTATGCTCTGCGCATTATTGACCACCTTGCCGGAAATGTCATTGCGCTGCTCCCGGTCAAACAGGCTGATGAGATCTTTGCTGTACACAGGCTTGTCGGTCTTCATGGCCGCATTTATTTTAGCATCCAGGTCTTTCAGGTCGCCGTCTTTCTTGTACAGACTTATATAATAGCCCGTGCTTTTCTTTAGTTCACGGAGGTCCTTCCCTATCAGTTTATATGTACTGTCCACACTCTTGTTCAGCATGGCAATATCCTGCATTTCTTCACTGCTTTTAAACAGGTCTTCGCGGGTACGCGAGAAGCCGAAGCTGGATACATCTATTACTTTATTCCATTTTTTGAAGAACATTCGCTGCTGTTCATACTGCCCTTCGCTGTCCTTTTTAAATTCATAACGCCAGCCATTGTTCAGTTCAAATACCAGGAAGCGCTTATCATTGCTCAGGTACATTTTACCTTTCTCTGCAGCAACCACATTATTATTACCCCCCCCCTTGCTGTGATCATAGATCAGCACATCTGATATCGTACTTCCATCTTCGCTTTTACTGCCTATACGGATCACAAAATTGCCCAGCCCGCGGTTAAATACCCCTGGCTTAATACTCATGGTAGGCTTTTTGTTGCGCATATCATACAACAGGGAATAGGCCTTAAGGTTAGCTTTAGGGATGATGTAGTTACTGAATAGAAACATACCTATAACCACACCTATAATAAATAAAGTAAGCGGTCGCAGAAAACGGAACAGGGAAATACCGGAAGACTTAATCGCTACCAGCTCATAATTTTCACCGAGGGCACCGAATGTCATGATAGAAGCTAGCAGGATACCCAGTGGCATGGCCATAGGCACCAGTGTGGCAGACATGTAGATCATGAGCTCCAGGATCAGCTGTAAGGACAGGCCTTTGCCGATAAGATCATCCATGTACAGCCAGAAAAACTGCATCAGGAATACAAACAACACAATGAAAAAAGTGACCACATATGGCCCCATAAAGCTTTTCAGAATGAGTTTATCCAGTTTTTTGATCCCCAGGTTCATAAATTATTATCTGTCAGAATAGATGTGCAAATATACTATGCTTACCCTTAGCGATGAAATCCAATAATACGGGTAAACGTTATAAAGAAAGGCCGTCGTACAAGGGCTACCCCTGTATAACGGCCTGTAATGCGATATTAATATTATGATCGGTATATCTTAACTTCCGATACGGTGCTTCAGATCATTAACCTGGCGATTCCATAACTGTTGCTGATCTTTGATATCAGTCTTATCCGCAAAGTCAGTTACCTGCAAAATCGTTTCATTGGTTACATCGCTTTGGGTAATACGGAATTCAAAATATTCATCATCATCATAATAGTCCCAGCGAAAACGTACAAATTCGTTCTCAGCCATTTCAAGTAACTCCGCTTCGTCTTCTACACCCTTCCAGCTAAAGAAAAAAGATTGATCACGTTGATTCACCTCATCTGCAAACCACTCCTGGAGACCCGCTGGAGTTGACAAAAATTCATATAAAATACTAGGACTGCAACGTATTGGTATCTCTATAGTATATTGATTTTTTTTACTCATACAAAAAAATTAAACGCGAAAAATGTTTCTGCAATAAGAATAAAAAAAACGACATAAACAAGTCTTTCATTTATTTTTTTAATTTTTGGAACTTCTCTAACATTTTTTTGCACTGTTATATATTTTTTTTGGAATTACATTAACTAATCGTTAAATTTGGTATCGTAATATGTTAAAAATCCTTTAAATCACCCTTAAAACAGTTCTGTTATAAGATAAAAATATACACAATTATGTCAATGCGCCAGCTTAAAATCACCAAATCGATTACGAACAGGGAGAGTCAATCCCTGGAAAAATATCTGCAGGAAATCGGAAAGGTACAGCTCATTACTCCTGAGGAGGAAGTGCTGTTGGCTATCAGGATAAAGCAGGGCGACCAGAAAGCGCTGGAACGCCTTACCAAAGCCAATTTAAGATTTGTGGTTTCTGTTGCAAAACAGTACCAGAACCAGGGCCTTTCTTTAAGCGACCTGATCAATGAAGGTAACCTTGGCCTCATTAAAGCCGCGCAACGCTTTGATGAAACTAAAGGCTTTAAATTTATCTCCTATGCAGTATGGTGGATTCGCCAGTCTATCCTGCAATCGCTGGCAGAACAAAGCCGTATCGTACGCCTGCCGCTGAACAAAGTAGGACTGACCAATAAAATAGGTAAAGCATATACTGCACTGGAGCAGGAATATGAAAGAGAACCATCTGCAGATGAGATCGCCACATTACTGGAGATCGACATCGAAGAGGTGGAAAGTACAATAGGTGTATCTACCCGCCACGTCAGCGTAGATGCTCCGTTCTCCGACACAGAAGATGGTAGCCTGCTGGATGTGCTGGCCAATGAAAATGCCTCATCTGTAGATAACGAGATCACGAACAAACAATCGCTAAAAACAGAGATTGACCGTACTTTAAATGTATTGTCAGACAAGCAACGTACTGTTGTAAAAATGTATTTCGGTATCGGGTATGACCATGCAGTGTCACTGGAAGATATCGGCGCACATTTCGGACTGACCAGAGAGCGTGTAAGACAGATTAAGGATAAAGCAATCTGCAAATTGCAGACCAAAGAGCAATGCCACCTGTTAAAATATTTCCTGGGCTAAGTAGAGGATTTTATAAAAATTATTTTAACTTTAGCTTTTGATCCCCGTGGCGGGATCGATGTGGTATGATCAAATCCAAAAACATGAAAAGAATTAAATCTATATTATTAGCCGGCTTTGGTTTCTTTGCAATCGGTGGTATGGTATTAAGCAGCTCTTGCGAGCAGGACCCATGTACTACACTGCTGTGTCAGAACGGTGGCAGCTGTTCAGATGGTCTGTGTCAATGCCCTACAGGATATGAAGGTGCAGAGTGTGAGATTAAGACTGCAAGCCGCTTTGTAGGTAAGTACAGAGGTACAACCCGTTGTACACACGACAACGTCGTATTCCCTATTACTGCCGACAGCGTAGAGATTAAACTGGTACAGGATCCGAACAAGATCAGCCTGGTGATGTATGCAGGTAATACTTCCATTGCTGGTTTTGAAGGCATTGCCGATAATCCTAATACTACTTTCAATACCTTTAATAACGGTGTGGTAAGCATTCACCCAACCATCCAGATCGATGGTAACCTGATCTATGTATACCTGGAATCTCTGACACTGGCTTCCGGCGAAAGACAGCACTGTAAGTTTACCGGTGTGAAAGATACAGCTACAGCACCCTAAAATATCAATCTTTTTTATACCTAAGCGGGCAATTTCAATATTGCCCGCTTATTTTTTACATAATAATTACCGAATTTTGCAAACTAAAATATACAAAGGTTATGGTCTCCGTACAATTTAAGGATTTAGGCAATATAGAATATGGCGATGCCTGGGATATGCAGGAGCGGATCATGAAGCAGGGACTGGACATTAAAGCAGAGCGCGTTTCTGCCCCGGAACTGGCCCAGGGCAAGGAGATCGGGCAACACCTTTTTATCTGCGAGCACCCGCATGTGTATACATTGGGCAAAAGCGGCGCAGTGGAAAACCTGCTCATCAACAACCAGCATATGCAATCGCTGGGAGTAACCTTCTATAAAACCAATCGTGGCGGCGATATTACCTATCATGGTCCCGGCCAGATGGTGGCCTACCCTGTACTGGATCTGGAAGCCTTCAAAACCGATCTGGGCTGGTATATGCGCTCCCTGGAAGAAGTCGTGATCCGTACCATTGCCGAATACGGCATTACCGGCGCAAGACTGGAAGGGGCTACCGGCGTATGGATTGATGCAGACAATCCGGCAAAAGCCCGTAAAATATGTGCTATGGGCGTGCGTTGCAGCCGCTGGATCACTATTCACGGACTGGCGCTCAATATGAATACCGATCTTAACTTCTTTAACTTCATCGTGCCTTGCGGCATTACCGACAAAGGCGTAACCAGTATGCAGAAAGAGCTGAACGGACCTGTAGATGAGGCGGCTGTTAAACAGACCTTCCTGAAGCATTTTGAAGACATTTTCGGCGCGCAACTGCAAAACCAGAACTAATATACCAGATGAATACTGCTTACCTGCTGATCGGAGGCAATGAGGGCAACCGTGAGGCTACATTGTACCAATGCGTACAAATGCTGCGCCGTACGGTGGGGCATATCATAAACCTGTCTCCGCTATACGAAACCGCCTCCTGGGGCAAGGAAGACCTGCCTCCGCACCTGAACCAGGCGATACAGCTGGAGACGGAGTTCGATGCTGCAACATTACTGACGCATGTGCTGGAGATCGAGCATTTGCTGGGCCGCACCCGCAGTATACAATGGGGCAGCCGCAAAATCGATATCGATATTATTTTCTTCAACCGCGAAGTGATCCATACACCGGATCTGCAGATACCGCACCCGTGGATGCAACTGCGCCGCTTTGTACTGCAGCCGCTGGCCGATATTGCAGCTGATTATGTGCATCCGGTATCCGGCCTCAGCGTATCGGAATTACTAAAAACCTGTACAGATGACTTATCTGTACAGGTCTATATATCAGAAGATACGGAAGATAGTTTATTGTAAATGCTCTTCTATAATGAAGCGCGGGCGGTGTTTCACCTCTTTATACATTTTGGCTACATACTCACCTATCAGCCCTATACACAGTAACTGTATACCACCAAGGAAATACATCGGTATTACGGTAGATGCCCAGCCAGTAGCGGTATGGTGCGTCATATAGGCCACCAGTGCGTAGATACTCAATAAGATCGTAATGGCAAAAATGATAAAGCCACAGAAGGTTACAAAGCGCAGCGGCTTTATGCTCAGGCTGGATATACCATTCCAGGCAAAAGACAGCATCTTACGCAGGTTATACTTGCTCTCTCCGGCAAATCGTTCACCACGCTTATAGTACACACTGGTCTGGCGGAAACCAATCATGGGTACCATACCCCTCAGGTACAGGTTTGCTTCTTCAAAAGACTTGAAAGCATCCATAGCCCGGCGGCTCAGCAGGCGGTAGTCGGCATGGTTATACACAGACTCTACCCCCATCACCGATAATAATTTATAAAAAGCCAGGGCAGTATTGCGTTTAAAACGGGTATCGGTACTGCGGTCATCGCGTACCCCATATACCACATCATAGCCCTTAAGATAAGCCTGTATCATCTCCTCCATGGCATTAAGATCGTCCTGCAGATCAGCGTCGATAGAGATAATAATATCAGCATCATCGGCATGAAACAACCCCGCCAGCAAAGCATTCTGATGGCCAAAATTGCGGGACAATTTCAATCCCTTAAAGTACTGATGTGAAGAGTACAGGCGGGCAATCTGCTCCCAGGTACGGTCTTTACTGCCATCGTCTGTAAACAGTACATAACTGTTTACAGCAATCAATTGTTTGCCTATATAATCATCCAGTAAAACCTTAAGCCTCTTCGAGGTTTCGGGCAGTACTTCCTCTTCGTTATAACAAGGTATTACAATGGCCAGACGTGGGGGCATAGTATTCATTTGTGCGCAAAAGTATAAAATAAATGATACATACGGTAGCAGTAATACAAAGCATATACTGCTCCTGCTGTTTCATTGCACTAACGCAAAACATTGGCATTAAATTATGTAGAAAGGTAAAACCCTGGCTGGCGCGCGATCCCGGCGCGTGCCTTCAATAAATTGAGTGTTCCCGTCTTTTCGAGCACAGCGCAGCGGAGCCGAGAAATCTCCTCTATTCTTCAATCGATCAGGAGATATCTCCACTACGCTAACGCTTCGGTCGATATGACGAGTGGTGGCCAAAACCCTGGCTGGTGCCTTAAATGAATTGAGTGGGTGTTCCCGTCCTTCCGAGTGGAGCGTAGCGGAGCCGAGAAATCCTTTGCTGGCGCACGCGCCCCGCGTGTGTCTTTAATATTCATTAACTAATCCGGTACATGGCCAACAATTGCAATATGTTATTTTTAGACTCTAAACCAATATCTATGAGCCGAAAGTATAAGTTTCATAATGGCGATGGCATGTACTTCGTCAGTTTTGCGATCGTTTACTGGATCGATCTGTTTACAAGAGAAGATTATAACCAATGTATTGTCAACAATCTTAATTTTTACACATCGAAAGGTATGGAGATTTTCGGCTGGTGTATTATGCCCAGTCATATACACCTTATCTTCCGGGACCAAAACGGCCAACCAGATCAGTTACTTGGTCGTTTTAAATCCTACACATCAAAATCACTACAACAGACCATTATTGAGCATCCGGGTGAAAGCCGCAGAGAATGGCTCTTATGGATGATGAAGCATGCTGCTGCCAATACAAGCAATGTTAGCAATCGGATGTTATGGCAACACCATAATAAGCCAGTCGAGTTATTTAGTGCAGCTGTTTTTGAACAAAAGATGCATTACCTGCATCAGAATCCTGTTGCAGCAGGTCATGTAACAGAAGCACATCACTGGAAGTATAGCAGCGCTATCGATTATTGTGGCGGTAAAGGATTTGTAAAGTTGATGGGGATATAACAGGCACACGCGAGGGCGCGTGCGCTAGCGGGACAAAATTGCCTGTTCTTAGTGCTCCCGAGGAACACTAAGAACAGGCAATTCATTTTTATTATACTTTTGATGACGCACGCGCCCCGCGTGTGTCCACAATACACTAATTAATCCTGCAATACCTGCTCTGCAGCCCGCACTCTGGCTCTTATAGCACTTAAAGTATCATCGATCAGCAGCTTACCATCACGAAATACTTCTTTCAGTTCGCCGGTCTTTTCTTCTGCCCAGCTGACTTCGTCCTGCAACTGGTATCGGCCATCTGTACGTACAATCTTCATCAGGCCTTTGGCCGATTTTTTGGTACCATCATCCGTAACCGGATCTTTGTATATAGCCCGGCCCTCACCATTTACTTCACCATAGGTAGCTTTCATCGCAAAGCCAAAGGTATCGCGGGTATTATACTGGTAGGTAAAGGAGCCTATACCTAATACCACATTGGTAGAGGCAAAGCCCTTGGCCTTCAGCCGCTCACAGATCTGTACCGCACGTTCCAGGGTAATGCTATCGCCATATATGGCCCCTATCTGCGGCACCAGTTCTTTATATCCTTTCTCATTCACCACACCGCCAAAGGTGTCCCAAAGCAGCTCTATCACCCCTTTGCGTACATGAACTTCAGTAGCATCGGCCTTACCGCAGAGAATATCGACCGGATCTCCGCTATCGGGACGAATCACGACCTTGCCTTCGCGGTCCAGGATTACCTGTTTTAATTGTGGCAGATAGTCCAGCAATACTTTCCACAGGTCCCAGGTATCGGACACGATAGATACGATGCCGGAAGGGTATATTTCCGTAATGAGTCGCTTAAATGTATGCAGCTCTCCCTCTGTTGTACCCATACACATTACAGAGTGTTCTGTAGCCGCTACAGAGCCCCCGATCAGTTCCTGATCTGAATTGGCACCATAATACTGCTCCAGAAAGTCTATAGCCGGTATGGTATCGGTACCGGAAAAGCTGAGCAGGTGTCCACTGCCGGAAAGTACTGCTGCTTCTATGCCCGCCATACCCCGCATAGAGAAGTCATGTCCCTGCCAGTCCACAAAACCGGGTGCTACAGAGGTCTCTGCGGCATAGCGATCCAGGATGCGGCGGTAGGCGCGGGCTATAGTAGCCGAGGTACAGGGCATCCAGACTACTGAGGAGACTAATGTCTCAAAGTAATTGGTGAGCCAGAAAAACTCAGGCAGTGTGTTGTACATGGTAAACATCGGTACCCGGATTGGCACCGCAGCACCTTCTGGCAGTGCTTTGATGACCATAGGTATATAACCCAGATCATGCAGTGCGGCTATATGCTCGGTACCTACACTGTTGGGGCCGAGATAATTATTGATCCTGCGGCTGTACTGTGCCACCACTTTATCTTTTGGCTGACTAAAGAAATCTCTTTCAAAATCTTCAAGTATATACTTCTTGATAAAATACTGCAGCCCGAAGAAGATCACCTCTTCTACCCCTTCGATACGGCTTTTGCGGGGTGTCCAGTTAGAATATACCAGCGTAGTACCTTCAGGATATTGTCTGCGGTGATCCACCTTATACCCATCTGTCATCAGTAAAGGATTCATATAGAATAATTTTATGCTTGAAGAATTATTGTTCGTTAAAAGGTTTGGCATTACGGCCCCGCTCATCGGGGTATAATTGGGGCAAAGGATCGCTCTGCCAGAAGTCTTTGGTATCGGCATCTATCAGGCTCAGGCTGCCGTCAAATGCAGATCCGGTATCGACATTCCATACATTGATCGCTTGCATAGGTACACGCTGGCCATAGTTCAGTGTAGGGGTATGGCCGATATATATTTCGTGGTACAGCTTCAGCCGCTTAGGATATAAGGCGGAGTGCTGCTCTACCCTGCGGTCCATAACCACAACCATCTCCCACAGCGTACGATCGGTATTAAAAGCAGACTGATGTGCCTCATGGTCTACACCATACTGGGCCGTGAATCCGGCATGGACAAACAGGCGATTATCCTGATCTATATAATAGGGCTTCATCCGTTCAAAGAACTCCAGGTGCTCCCGCTTTTCTGCATCACTCACCTGCTCATAACTCTTTATGGTAGATAGTCCGCCGTTCTTGGCCCATATGCTCATATCCACCTCGCCACGCAGCCATTGTTCACATTTTACATCATGGTTGCCTTTGATAAAGATGCAATGCTGCAGTTTGCCAGCCGCCATCAGGAAGCGGATGACCTGTGCCGATTCGCTCCAGCCATCTACATAATCGCCCAGGAAGATAAGTGTATCGCTGGTTGTTACCGCTGCCCTATCCATAACCTGCTCCAGGCCCCTGAGCCCTCCATGTATATCACCGATGACTAATGTTCTGCTCATAAAATATCTTTTAAGGCAATCTGCACTACTTTTTCATGGCTAATGTCCCGGAAGGAGTCGGTCGTAAAGATCTTTTCATAATACTGTGCCAGTTCCTCCACCCCATGACTGAAAATGCCATGAGATACCGCCAGGAACAGACGACCTACTTGATGCTTGCGCAGTTGCTGCGCCAGTCCCAGAAAGGTGCCGCCACCATCGCAGATATCATCTACCACCAGGAAGTCTTTACCCTTCAGATCCTCTTCTGCGAACACTTCAAAGCCACTCAGCTTACCCGTTTTCACATCTCTCCGCTTGCTGCACTCTACTACATTAATGCCACCAAGGTATTCAGAGAGTTTATAGATCTTTTTCAGTGCACCACCATCAGGGGCTACCAGCTGCACCGGTGCAGTGATGTGTTCCAGTACCTTGGCTACGAAAGCATGATTGGGTACGGCTACCACCCTGTCCAGCAGAGCAGGTGTCACTTCAGAATGCGGGTCGAAGACTACTACTTTCTGTATACACATACGGTTAATGATATCGGCGTACACCTTTACCGACAGTGACTCTCCCGGAACCATAACCCTGTCCTGGCGGGCCGCAGGAAAGTAAGGGATAATCAGTTTGCTGATCACCACATCCATACGTTGTAAGGCATCTACAGCCAGGCAGAGCATGCCCAGTGCTTCGAAAGAGTTGAGCCGGTGTGTGATCGTTACGGCAGTACCGGCGGGCACTTCAGTAATAATCCTGATATGTGGCTCTCCGCCGGAGAATATTTTGCGCTCTGCTGCTATTTCCGGTCCTGCTACCGGTCTGAATGTACTATCGAGATTAAGTATCATATGCATTAGTTTGCGTAATTTCTACACAAATATAAAAACCTTTTTAGTGAACTGCCAAATTATTTAGCGTAATTTTTACGCAAATTTAATTTCAAAGGAGATTCCTTCTTTCTGAAGCTTCTGGTATTTACGTTTATTGAAGCGAAAAAGCATGGCCGGACGGCCGCTTTGCTGCTGTACCTTCTGCGTCGTTTCCTCAACTACACCCAGGCTCAGTATTTTTTTACGAAAGTTGCGCCGGTCTATGTCCTGATTCAGTATGGTTGCATACAATTGTTCCAGATCAGAAAATAAGAATTGTTCCGGCAGCAGGTCAAAGCCTATGGGCTGGTATTTTAATTTAGACTGCAGTCGGGCCACTGCCATGCGGATGATGTCTGCATGATCAAATGCCAGTACAGGCAATTCCTGTACCGGAAACCATTGTGCATCATCGGCATCAGTATCCGCTTTCAGCACCAGCCTGGAAGGGTTGACCAGGGCAAAATAAGCAACAGAGATGACCCGGAAACGGGGATCACGGTCTACCTGGTCACCAAAGGTATATAACTGCTCCAGGAAGCTGACCGATATACCTGCCTCTTCCTGCAACTCGCGCACCACGGCTGTATCCAGCCCCTCATCGTCTTTAACAAAGCCACCGGGCAGTGCCCATTGCCCTTTCTGCTCGCCATACTTGCGCCGGATCAGCAATACCATAAGCTGGTTGTTGCTGTATCCAAACACGATGGCATCTACGGCTACTTTAATATTTTGTTTCATATACAAGACTTATGCGTATTGCATACACAAATATAATTGATCTGGCCGCATTAACCGGGCTATTTACCGAAAAGCTGCACAACTGTGTGACAATTAGTACCATTATCTATATCTTTGTGCCATGTATTCTTTAGCCGAAGAAAATTATCTCAAAGCTTTATACCTGATTGCCGGAGAATCGGGTGCTGTTAATGTCAATGACCTGAGTAAGCACCTGAATATTAAAATGCCCACGGTAAACAGTATGATGAAAAAGCTGTTTGAGAAAAAACTGGTAGAATACGAAAGTTACAAACCCATAAAACTGACCAAAGAAGGGAAAAAACAGGCTGCGTTAATCATACGCAAGCATCGCCTTACGGAAATGTTCCTGGTTGATAAAATGGGCTTCGGGTGGGAAGAGGTACACGAAATAGCAGAACAGATTGAACACCTGCACGCACCACTTTTTTTTGACCGGATGGACGCTATGCTCGGCTTTCCGAAAGCGGACCCGCACGGTTCTCCCATACCTAATAAAAGCGGGGAGATCGAGTGGCTGTCTTATGTAAACCTGAGCGAGTGCAAGGAAGGCGATAAGGTAGTATTAAGCGCTGTAACCCATTCTTCTGACGATTTTCTTAAATTTCTGAATACGAAGCAGATCAAACTTGGCGATTTCATTACCGTGCACCATATAGAACCTTATGATGGCAGTATGCAGCTGACCGTGGGCAGTAATGCACCGGAGACATTCAGCAAAGTGGTATGTGAAAAGCTTTTGGTCCGTCCTTAAGGCAAAATCATAATATTTTGTTATAAACACTTACTCAAAAAGTGTCGAATGTTCAATTTTACATTGAAAATCAATTCCTTACACAAAACATTTCCTATTCAGGGATAAAATAAATTTGGTTGACATATCAACCAAATTTACCTTTGCGAAAATTTTTGCAAGCGTGAATAGTATTAAGAAAAATTTCCTGGAAGGCCTCGAGAACTCGTTCTTCGGGCAGCTCAGGAAAATATTGGTAGCCTCTCACAGGATGACCAGCAAGTTTATTTCCGAGTCCCAGATACCCATCCAGGTAGATCAGTTGCCGGTATTTATGGCGATCTATCTTCATGAGAATCTTTCTCAGCAAGAGGTAGCCAATACCCTGTGCAGAGATAAGGCTTCTGTAAAGAGGACCATCAGTAACCTGGAAAAAAACGGCCTGGTAACCATCAAACCCAATCCTGTAGATAAGCGTGCCAACCAGGTAAGCCTTACCAAAGAAGGAGAACATGCGGTACACCTGATCAATGAAGTGATCAATAAAGTAGATCATACGCTGCGTGAAATAGCGACTACAGATCTGGACCAGCTGACAAGCTCCCTCAAAACCCTGGCCGATAATATGATTGCCGGCCTACCCGATTTACAGTACGATCATCATTGTCAACCTATCAAACATTCATAATTATACCCAATAAGATGAAGCTAACTTTCAAAACCTTACTCCTGGCAGCTACACTTGCCTCCGGAGCCGGCGCATATGCGCAAGAATCCTTTACACTGAAAGAGAGCATTGCATACGGACTGAAACATAACCGCAGCATTACGATCTATAATAATAACCGCCTGCAGGCAGAACAAAAGGCCAGAGAAGCACTCTCTACTTACCTGCCACAGGTAAATGTTAATGCGGGACTGGACGATAACCTGAAACTTCCGGTAACTGTTATTCCTGCCGGAACATTTGGCCCGGGTACTCCGGCCCAGAAGGTAAGCTTCGGTACCCAGTACAACTCTACTCATAGTGTACAGCTGGACCAACCGATCTTCAACCAGGCTGCGATTACCGGTCTGAAAGCACGTAAGCCCAATATTGCAATGGCTGCGCTGAACGAAGAGCTGAACCGCCAGGGCGTGATCTATAATATTGCTACTGCATATTATAAAATCATCATTACCCAAAAGCAACTGGATCTGCTGGAGGATAATAAAGAACGCATGGAGAAAACCCTGGCGATCGCACAATTAAGAGCGAAGGAAGGGGTATCAAAAAAGATTGATGTAAAACAGGTACAGGTAAACCTGAACAATACGGAATCACAGATCTCTGTAACCCGCAACTCTTATGAACTGGCACTGAACACGCTGAAGTTTCACCTGGGTAAGGCAATGACAGAAGAACTGCTGCTGAGCGATACGGCCAAATGGCTGAATCCGAAAACCGTACTGGCCGGTGGCGCTCCTGGATTTGATTACAAGAAAACGATTGATTACCGGCTGAATCAGACGCAACTGAGCCTGCTGGACATCAACCGTAAAAATATCCGCGATGGCCGCTACCCTACCCTTGCTTTTTATGCACGCTACGGGGCTAACGGATTCGGCAACAACGTTGGTGCTGCATACAGTTCATTATATGACTTTGCTGTGGTAGGGTTGAAATTCAACTGGAGCCTGTTTACCGGTTTCAGAAGAGATGCCCAATACAAAATGGCGGATATCGACTACAAAAATGCAGAAGAAAACCTGAAACTGAGCGAAGAGCAACAAACGCTAACGTACCAGAATGCAGGTCTGGCTTATAACCGTGCACAAAGCACCATCGCTACCAATAAGGCTAATATGGACCTGGCTAACGAAGTATATGCCAATGTTTCGACCCAACATAAAGAAGGTATCGCTACACTGACCGATCTGCTGAATGCGGAAAACTCTTACCAGCAGGCACAGAACAACTATATACAGTCGCTGCTGGATTTTTACCTGGCCGAGATAGAACTGAAGAAGGCGAACGGAACCTTAGACGAATATTTTGAGCAACTATAATCAATACTTAAAACAAACAAAACAAATCATCATTTAGTTATGAATAAGAGAATCATCCTTCCTGTACTCATCCTGATCGTAGTAGCTGTTGCGATCGGCTGGAAACTTTCTTCGAATAAAAAGAAAATAGACGACAAGAATAAGCCTGAGGTAAAATCTGAAGTAGCTATTCCGGTTACAGTAGCCACTGTAGCAAAAGAAATGGTAACTGATGCACTGACCAAAACTGGTAACCTGATCCCTAACCGCGAAGCGGACATCATGGCGGTATCTGGCGGTAAACTGGTTTCTGTAAACTTCAACCTGGGTAGCTATGTAAGCCAGGGTGGTACTGTTGCACAGGTAGACAGCCGTCAGCAAACGATCAACCTGAGACAGGCTGAACTGACCAAAGCTAAAGCAGACAAAGACTTTACCCGCTACAAAAACCTGCTGGAAGGCGAAGCGGCTACTGAAGTAAACTACCAGGATGCTAAATACCAAAGAGATAATGCAACTACTCAGATCGAATTACTGAACAAGCAGATTGCGGACAATTCTATCAAAGCACCAATCAGCGGACAAGTAGTAAGCAAACTGAAAGAACCAGGTGAATATGTAAGTCCGGGTACTCCATTAGGCCATATCGTTGACATCTCTCAGCTGAAAGTAAATGTAATGGTGAGCGAAAATGATGCTTATGGTTTGAAAATCGGTGATAAAGTAACCATCACTACGGATATATACAGTGGCCAGACCTTCAGCGGTACCATTACCTTCATCAGCAACCAGGGCGATGCTACGCATAACTACCCTGTTGAGATCCTGTTGCAAAACAACCGCAGCTATCCTTTAAAATCCGGAACTACTGTAAGCGTAAACTTCAACAAGAAAGGCAGTGGTTATATGATGCTGATCCCGAGAACAGCACTGACTCAGGGTCTGAAAACACCTAAAGTATACGTAATTGAAAATAACAAAGCGGTACTGAAAGATGTATTAATCGGAAGAGAGATCGGTAACCAGGTTGAGGTGATGAGCGGACTGGAAGAGGGTGCACAGGTAATCGTAAGCGGACAGATCAATATCAAGAACGGTTCATTGGTAAAAGCCGTAAAATAGACACAGAAGGGAGCGCATCGCGCTCAAGAGGCTAACCTATTATAAACAGTGTATAAAAAATAGTCAATGAAAAAATTAACGGAACTCTCCATTAACCGGCCCTTGCTGATCACCGTGGTGTTCGTGGTGCTGGTCTTATTTGGAGCCATATCATATAAAAGTCTTAATTACAACCTGCTTCCTAAGTTTGACGCAAACGTAGTATCCATCGTGACTACTTACCGCGGTGCATCTGCAGACGAGATCGAAACTTCGGTAACCAAACACCTGGAGGATGCGGTATCCTCTCTGGAAGGAATCAAGCGTATCAGCTCATCCAGCCAGGAAGGTGCTTCTCTGATCACTATTGAGCTGAATGCTGATGCTGATGTAAACAAAGCACAGAATGATGCCCAGAGAAAAGTAGACCAGATTGCAGCTACCCTGCCGGATAATGTGGATCGCTCTATTGTAAACAAATTCTCCTCTGATGACGTACCGGTAATCCGTATGGGTGTATCGGCCAATACTGATGACCGTACCCTGTACGATATCGTAGACCAGCAGATCAAACCACAGTTAGGTAATATTCCTGGTGTGGGTCAGATCAACCTGGTGGGTGGTAACGAGCGTCAGATCAACATTAATGCGAATGTAGATAAGCTGAATGCTTATAACATGACCATTGCACAGCTGGCTCAGATTGTAAACCTGGCTTCCCTGTCTACACCTGCCGGTAAGGTAGAAACCAACAGCAACCAGTTCTCTATCAAATTTGATGCGAAATTTAATGATATTGAGCAGCTGAAAAACATGGTGATCCTGCGCAGCCCAGACGGTGGTGATGTGCGCCTGAAAGATGTTGCCGATGTTATGGATGGTCAGCAGGATGCAACTGCGATCAACCGCATCAATGGTATACCTTCTATTGGTATCCAGGTAATGAAACAAACCGATGCCAATGCGGTAGAGGTAAGTAAACTGATACGGGTTAAAATTGCAGAACTGGAAAAAACATATTCTGCCAATAAATTAAAATTCAACATTTCATCTGACCAGAGTACATACACATTGGAATCTGCCAATGCCGTAATGTTTGACCTGGTACTGGCGATTATCATCGTATCTGTAGTAATGCTGCTGTTCTTACACAGTATCCGTAGCTCCCTGTTCGTACTCATTGCCCTTCCGGCTTCTATGATCCCTACATTCATCTTTATGTATGTATTCGGTATGTCACTGAACCTGATGACGCTGATGGCCCTCTCCCTGGTAGTAGGTATCCTTGTGGATGACTCTATCGTAATCCTGGAGAACATCATGCGCCATATGGAAATGGGTAAAAACAAGCGTCAGGCTACAATCGACGGTCGTTCCGAGATCGGCTTTACTGCGATGGCCATTACCCTGGTGGATGTCGTGGTGTTCTTACCTATGGCGCTGACCTCCGGTATGATCGGTAACATCCTGCGTGAATTCGCATTGGTGGTTGTATGTTCTACCCTGATGAGTCTGATGGTATGTTTCACCTTAACACCATTACTGGCTTCCCGTTTTGCGAAAATCGTGCACCTGGACAAACGTACTGCATGGGGTAAATTCAACATCTGGTTTGAAAACCAGATCACGAAAATCCGTGATGCATATACCGATTTCCTGCAATGGTGTCTGAAAAAGAAACGCTATGTATTTATCTTCACTATCCTGCTGCTGGTAGGTGCATTCTCCCTGATGGGTGCCGGATTTATCGGTGCATCATTCATCAGTAAGGGTGATAAAGGGGAAATGGTGATCAAGCTGGAACTGGAGCCGCAGGCCTCTCTGTACCAGACAAGCATGAGCACACAGCAGGCTGAAAAAATACTGCTGAGCCAGCCGGAAGTAATTGACCTGTTCAGTAATGTGGGTTATTCCAGCAATGGTATGGCTACATCCAGTAACAGTAACCTTTCTGAGATCAACGTAAAACTGATCGACAAGAAAAAGCGTACGATCTCTACCAGCGAATTTGCCAAGAAAATGTTCGATACCATAAGCACTATTCCTGGCGCGAAAGTAACGGTGAGTGAGGTGGATATCATGGGTAATGCGGCACAGAGTGATGTGCAGGTACTGGTTAAAGGGCCTAATCGTGCAACAGTACAGAAAACGGCACTGGAGATGAAGAAACTCATCGAAGAAACGCCGGGTACCAAATATGTAGAGTTCAGTACCAAGAATCCGAAACCCCAGATCGAGATCAGCCTGGACAGACAGAAAATGGCGATCTATGGCATTAATCCTAGTGAAGTAGCCAGTGCCGTTTCCAATGCCTTCCGTGGTAATGATAATGCGAAATTTACCTATGCCGGTAATGAGTATGACATCATGGTGCAGAACGATGCATCGGACCGTAACAATATCGACAATGTACGTAAACTGAGCTTCGTTAATGCGCAGGGATTATCATTCACCCTGGACCAGTTTGCATCGATCAATGAAGTAATGGGAGAATCGGTATTACAACGTAGTAACCGTTTGTCTTCTATCACCATCAATGCAGCGGTAAACGGTCGTTCTGTAGGTACTGTAGGACAAGAACTGAGCAAGAAATTTGAGAAACTTAAATTCAGCGACGGCGTATCATGGGAGTATATCGGTAACCTGGCCAACCAGGCCGATTCCTTCACCAGCTTATTAGCAGCGCTGGGTATCGGTATCCTGCTGGTATACCTGATCATGGTGGCCTTATATGAAAATGCGATCTATCCGTTCGTAGTATTATTTGCCCTTCCGCTGGCGATGATCGGAGCCTTCCTGGCACTGGCATTGACAATGAATGAGATGACGATCTTTGCGATGATCGGTCTTATCATGCTGATGGGGCTTGTGGCCAAGAATGGTATCCTCCTGGTCGACTTTACCAATCAGCGTAAGGCTGAAGGTGCCGGTCTTGTAGAAGCCCTGGTCGATGCGGGTAAAGAACGTTTCCGTCCGATCATGATGACAACCATCGCGATGATCACCGGTATGTTACCTATCGCCCTGGCGAGTGGTAGTGGTGCCGAAGTGAAGAATGGTATGGCATGGGTAATTATCGGTGGTCTGACCAGCTCCCTGCTGCTGACCCTGATCGTGGTACCTTGTGTATACTATGTAATCGATAAACTGATGACCCGTGTTGGTGGACGCAGAAGAAAGAAACTGGTGAAGAAAGTACTGCAACGCCAGATGGATATTAAAAATGCACACTAATCAAATGAATAAACCAAAACTAGTAATCCTCTCAGGAGCCGGTATCAGCGCAGAAAGCGGTCTTAAGACCTTCCGCGATGGTGACGGCCTCTGGGAAGATCACCGGGTTGAGGATGTAGCCACTCCCGAAGCTTTTGCCCGGGATCCGCAACTGGTCCTTAACTTCTATAATTTTCGCAGGAAGGCCTGTGCAGCGGCGCAACCCAATGCAGGACATATAGGACTGGCCGCACTGGAAAAGGATTTTGAGGTAACGATCATTACACAGAATATTGATGATCTGCATGAACGCGCCGGTTCTACCAATGTGCATCACCTGCACGGGGAGATCTTTAAAATGCGCAGTGTGGGCGATGAGGATACTATTTATGATATCCGCACCGAAATTCAGCTGGGAGATCTGGCTCCAGACGGACATCAGCTCAGGCCACATATTGTATGGTTCGGAGAGGCCGTTCCTAAAATATATGAGGTCATGCCCATCGTTCAGCAGGCAGATATATTTGTCGTAATCGGCACTTCATTACTGGTATATCCTGCAGCCGGACTGGTAGATCTGGTTCCTTACGGCAAACCGATATTTGTACTGGATAAAAAGTTGCCCGCTATGAAATTCTCTCCTTATGTGCAGGCTATCGAAAAGCCCGCCAGTGAAGGAATACAGGACTTATATAAGGCACTGGCCGAATTCATTTAAAGAAAATAGTTTTACAAAAAAAAGCACTTCTTATACGGAAGTGCTTTTTTCTTTTGGAGGATTCAATTTGAAGGTTATTCTATGATACGGGGTAAACCCCATCTTAATGGTTACCCGTTTATGTGACGGTGTAGGATACCCTTTATTGGTTTTCCAGTCATACTCCGGGTGCTGATCAGATAACTGATCCATATATTCATCGCGGTATGTTTTAGCCAGTATACTGGCTGCTGCAATGCTGGCATACTTGCCATCTCCCTTTACGATACAGACATGTGGTATGCCTACGTAAGCCGGGAAGCGGTTGCCATCGATCAGTAAAAGTTCCGGCCGCATAGCAAGCTTGTCCACACTTCCGTGCATGGCTTTAAAAGAGGCTTTAAGAATATTGATCTGATCGATCTCATGATTATCGATAAACGTTACGGCATAAGCCAGTGCGGCTGCTTCTATGATCGGTTTTAGTGTAAAGCGATCCCTCTCGGTGAGCTGCTTGCTGTCATTCAGCAGAGGGTGCTCAAAATCTTTTGGAAGGATAACGGCCGCTGCCACAACCGGACCGGCAATACACCCTCTGCCGGCTTCATCGCATCCGGCTTCGATCAGGTCTGTTGTATAGAATGAGGCTAACACTTAAGGTATAATTTGTTCCAGTAATTTATACGGGATATCCAGCAGATTGTCCACAGGTTTTAGTTTCTTTCGGGTCTTCTTACCGATGGTAAACCGCTGAGTATATCCCAGCCGCAAATATCCGACATTCGCCGCAAATGCCGGTGCAAAAAAATCTCCGCCCAGCGGATTCCGGTTGTTTGTAGCCGTCAGTGCAATATTCCATCGCTCAGCATTGTATCCTGCCCTGCCCCAAAGTGCATAAGTAAGACTGGAGCTCCGCTCCTGCTGCACACTTCCATCCTCATACGTTTGCCGGCTAAAATTGACCGGCACTTTAACCCCGGCAATACCGGTCAGGAAGAAGTGTTTCCCGAGCACAAAAGTATGCGCATAACCGGCACCAATACCCACGCTCCAGGTGCGCTGGTGCTGCATTCCGGCATTATAATAATCTGCTGCAACAGCTTTTGGTATCATCGCACTATCTCCCCGGCTTAAAGCGAAATAAGCATCCAGGCTGACAAATGGTGTACCTCCGGACTGGCGCTGCCATTGTACCGGCGAGATATTCCCGTTAAAGGCAAAGTCTTTCTTAAAACCATAATAAGTTGAGGTGCCCAGGAAAATATGGCTCATATCCGGACGCGCATATACTCCGGCAGGCGCCGCTATTGGTTGCTGATCGGTGAAAAACCCTTTATAGTATTGTGCATACAGAAAGGAGACTGCTCTTCTGAACAGGAGCTGAGACTGGAGATCGAAGTTTTTCGTCTTGATGGCATCTTTAGGTACATTTCCGATGACACCGTAAGTGGCACTCAGCGCGAGGTAGCGATATATAAAGCCCAATCCCAGGTCTGTACCGCGGTTAGGCTCATAGGATAAATGTGGTTTACCGGACAATGATTTATAATTCTGCCGGATATTTTTCTGCTGCAGAAAAAGCGTCAACCCGAAAGTACGATCATATAAATTGATCATTGCCGTATCAACATTGGGCTGATACCATTGTTCAGGTGCCTCGGCTTCCTGCTTTAAAGCTTCTGCCTGTGCCCAAAGAAAGCATGGCGACAATAGAAAAAAAAGGGTGTACACACAGCTCTTAAAACCCACAACAAAACACACATTACTATTCTCAGTCATATTATTACCAGCCAGTTATCAAATACAAATTTAATCAATATTCAATGTTAACCAATATTCAGTTTCATCCCTATGTAATAAACCGTATTTTTGTGCCTCAAGTTTTTAATCATGAAAAAGTGGTTTGCTTTTTTAATCATCTTTATCCTTACCGGTTTCACCATGTGGCTGACCAATCCTGGTCAGGACAAGCATGAGAAAGCCGTGGCTAAAGCCATAACAGAAGCCCTTTCTGAAGAGAAAGTAAGGCTTACAGAAGCAGGTAGTCTTCCGCCAATGCTGAAGGAACTGAACGAGGATATGCTGGACATGATGATCAGCCCGCTGGTAAACCAATCGGTGACCCGGGAAGATTATGTAGTCTACTCACTTACCCGGCTGAAACTCGGTGCTGAAGACCATCGTGTAGGCATTGGCCTGTTCGGCAAAGTATTTATTGCCCCACAGCTGAAAACAACGATTAAAGACAACATTCAACAATACCTTAAATAAGCTGCTCCTGATATGCAAAATAAAAGATCGAAAAAAATGGTTTCGGTACTCCTGGTTATTGTATTTGCGATTGTATTTATACTGATCACCCGCAAAACGACAAAACAAGAGCAACCCGCACCAACACCGGCACAGAGTGGCCAGACTGTAATTGCGCCCGATGCACCGCTGCAATATACCAAACATGCACGTTGCCGTATGGATTGTCGTGGCATCAGTGAGGCAGAGGTAAGAGAGGTATTGAGAGAGGGACATATTAATTATCAGAAATCGGATCTTAATGATAAACCCTGCCCTACGTACGCCATCGAAGATCGCGTTGCAGAAGGCCAGGACCTCCGCATTGTATTCGGTATCTGCGATCAGTCTGTAAAGGTAATTACCTGCATTGACCTGAGCGAAGAGCATGACTGTGCATGCAGCTAATTTAATTTTACAGGAACAGAAATAAACATTATTTTTGAGCACTTCAAACTTGAACAATGGGCTTTAATAAAGTTGTACAAAATGCCGAAGAGGCAATAAAAGACATCCAGGATGGCGCAGTGATTATGCTGGGCGGATTCGGATTATGCGGTATTCCGGAGAATTGTATCAATGCTCTGGTAAAACAAGGCACAAAGGACCTGACCTGCATTTCCAACAATGCCGGTGTGGATGATTTCGGTATCGGACTGATGCTAAAAACCAAACAGGTAAAGAAAATGGTGTCTAGCTATGTAGGCGAAAATGCTGAATTTGAGCGCCAATTACTGAGCGGAGAACTGGAAGTAGAGCTGATTCCACAGGGAACGTTAGCGACCCGTTGCCTGGCTGCTGCATATGGTATGCCGGCTATCTTTACTCCTGCAGGTGTAGGTACTGAAGTGGCTGAGGGTAAAGAGGTGCGCAACTTCAATGGTAAAGACTACCTGATGGAGATGGCTTTTGAAGCAGATTTTTCTATCGTAAAAGCATGGAAAGGTGACAGCGCAGGTAATATTATTTTTAACAAGACTGCCCGTAACTTCAATGAAGTAATGGCTAAAGCCGGTAAGATTACGATTGTTGAAGTAGAAGAGCTGGTGCCGCTCGGCGAGCTGGATCCAAATGCGATTCACGTACCGGGTATTTATGTACACCGCATTTTCCAGGGTACTGATTACGAAAAACGTATTGAGCAAAGAACGGTATCTCAGTAATACAAACAATACACTATAAAAAAAGCGTGCTGCAATCATGATTGCAGCACGCTTTTTTTATAGTGTATACATAGTAGTATTTAATAACTTAAAGGATGCCATTCCAGCCAGAAATAAAAAACTGCCAGCTGTAGTAGCAATAAACTACAGGACAAGATATAGGTCTTCTTCATCCTGGGTAAGAACAGCATGCACCCAACCAAAAATAATGGGAATAGAGCAGCAATATAACGGCTCATAGAGGTTGTACTGCCTGCACACAAAGGCATCATCAGGTTGATCCAGATAAATACATTAAGGCTCAGTGGCAATTTGCGTATGCTGTAAATAGCAAACAGGAGCACCAGAATAACATATACACTGTTGAACTGAAGCTCAATGGCCCCTCCGCGGAATAAGGCCAGCAATGGGAACGTAAGAAACTTATTCCACCCTTTTTGTGCAATACTATAAGCATTGAAATAGCCCGTCATTTCATATTGATAAACCAGGTAAGCAGCAAATACCATCACCGCCGGAACAAGGAACAAGCTATTTTTCAGCATCGCTTTAAAATTGGCCGGACGTAGTGCCACGCCTTTTTGTTCCAACTGATACAACCATACGGGCAGCAGACATATAAGCCCGTTAGGCCTGGTCAATACCAGTACAATCAATGCTGTTGCCGACCACCATAATCGCTGCTGCTGTATGCCTATAAAGGCCATAAGCAAAGCAGAAAGGAATAGTGATTCTGTATAATACATGGAAAAATGGTAATGGAAAGGAAAAACGATATACAATATCGTTGCCTTTAATGCCATATTTCCATCCTTAAGAAAATGTTTGGCAAAAGAGTAAAACAAAGCGAAATGCACTAAAGAAAGCACCAAAGATGTCAAGAATGCTGCACCATTAAAGGACCAGCCGAACAAGTGCATCAGGGACCGGTTGAGCATAGGATATGCCGGAAAAAAGGCCCAGCTACTTTGTATCAGGCTGCCATCCGGTAATCGCTTGCCCAGCTCGTCTATATGATGTATACGCGGAAATCCGTTTGTAGCAATATTTTCATACCAGCCGGCATCATTGCGATTAAAAACAGCAATAAGGTCATTCCAGTTGTGTATACCTTCCGGACTGAAAATAGCGCCCATAATGAGGTACAAACATTTAACCAGGAGTGCAACAATAATAATTGTTCTTATAGGGTGTTTCATGAAAATCTAATGCTTTTGTTTACCAGAAAGCATGGGCACAAAATAAGCTTTCCCGATCACTTCTTCGGTATAGCCCGTATCGGTTTTGACAATACGCTTCATGTGCTGCTCTTCATCACCGACAGGTATAACCATAATACCCCCTACTTTTAATTGCTGTATCAGCTTTTCAGGAACATAAGGCGCTGCCGCAGTGACAATCACTTTATCGAAGGGGGCATAAGAAGGAAGCCCTTCAAATCCATCTCCGTAGAAGCGTTTAATATTGGTGAGATTTTTGATGTAGTCAAAACGGTTCATTTGCTTAAACAGCTCCTGTTGCCGCTCTATAGAGAATACTTTTGCTTTAAGCATAGCCAGTACGGCCGCCTGATAACCGCTGCCGGTGCCTACTTCCAGTACTTTTTCAAATGGCTTTATATCCAGTACCTGGGTCTGTAATGCCACCGTAAACGGATGAGAAATGGTCTGTCCAGCCGCTATAGGGAAAGCCCTGTTTTCATAAGCATAACGCTCCAGTGCAGAATCCAGAAAAAAATGGCGGGGCACTGTATTAATTGCACTCAGCACACCCTCGTCTGTAATGCCGAGATTGCGCAGTTCTTCTACTAGTTTCTTACGTAGTCCTTTGTGTAAATATGTGTCTTCTGTCGGTAAATGGTGCATATCCCTGCAAAGATAATTATTCACTTTTTTTCCCTTCCGATTAGTTATTCACGTGGAGACAAAGCGCTATATGAAATAAAAAAGCCGGAAGTTAACACTTCCGGCTTGGTACTGGTAATAATATAATTAACGAACTAATGTTACATTGATTGCATTCATACCCTTACGACCTTGTTGCATTTCGTATTCAACGCTGTCGTTTTCTTTAACTTCGTCAATTAATCCACTAACGTGAACGAAGATATCTTCGCCACCGTTGTTAGCTTTAATAAAACCGAAGCCTTTTTCTGAGTTAAAGAACTTAATTGTTCCTTGGAATTTTTGATTGTCCACTTTTGTACTATTTAATAGAGGTTAATAATGATAAAGGTATAATATAAAAATTACATTTCACGCATTTGTCGAAATTAAATTACAAAATGGGTGTTTTATACTAGTTTAAAAAGGGCATTTTTACCACTGTAGCTTTTAGCGCTTTATCTCTTACCGCAACAAAAACCTCAGTACCTTCTGCAGCATTTTCTTTTGCTACATAAGCAATACCGATAGCCTTACCCAAAGATGGGCCTTGTGTACCAGAAGTGACTACGCCGATCACATTACCAGCAGCATCTTTAATATCGTATCCGTGACGTGGAATACCTTTATCTACCATTTCCAAGCCTACCAGCTTTCTTTTGGCACCAGCTTCTTTTACGCCCGCAATGATATCTTTAGCGGTAAAATCTTTAGTGAATTTGGTGATCCAGCCCAGACCTGCTTCAATAGGAGAAGTAGTATCGTCGATATCATTACCGTACAGACAGAATCCTTTTTCCAGGCGCAGGGTATCACGTGCTCCCAGTCCGATTGGCTTCAATCCTTTAGGAGCGCCGGTTTCCATAATAGCATCCCAGATTTTAGCAGCATCATCACCTTTATCTTCAAAGTAGATTTCTACCCCGCCAGATCCGGTATATCCTGTTGCACTGATGATTACATTTTCAACGCCGGCAAATGTACCAACAGCAAAAGTGTAATATTTCAGGTTAGCCAGCTCAACATCAGTCAGAGACTGCATCAGTTCAGTAGCTTTTGGTCCCTGAATGGCTAATAAAGCGGTTTTCTCAGAAATATTTTCGATGGTTGCATTATTGGTATTATTTTTCACCACCCAATTCCAGTCTTTTTCAATGTTGGATGCATTTACCACCAGCATGTATTTTTCATTAGGCACGAAGCAATACACGATCAGGTCATCAATAATACCACCTTGTTCGTTCGGGAAACAAGAGTATTGTGCCTTACCTTCGGTCAGCTTTGCAGCATCATTAGTAGTAATACGCTGGATCAGATCCAGGGCGTTAGGACCACTGATGATAAATTCCCCCATGTGGCTTACATCAAATACACCTGCCACATTGCGCACGGTAGCATGTTCATCATTGATACTGGAATAAGAGATCGGCATGTTGTAGCCGGCAAATTCTGCCATCTTCGCACCAAGGGCTATATGTTTAGCCGTAAAAGGGGTGTTTTTCATTTTATATTGATTTTTTATAGAAATTTTAATGCGACAAAGATAATATTTTCGGGTTTACCTTCCTTATTCATATTGAAGCTTTAATTGAATTGCATATCCAGACTGGTTTTTGTTAAATTTACCAGACTGAAAAACCGATTAAATTCATTCATACGAATGAAATATTATATTTGCTATCCATAATTCGGCTCGAGTATTATTATGTTCACATTCCAGCACGGCACATTTCTCTGGTTATTACTGCTTATCCCGGTCATCATATTCCTGTACCTGCGGTTTCTCCGCTGGCGCAAACAGCGTATACAGTATATAGGTAACCCCAGGTTGGTTCCCGGCCTTATAAAGGGTAAGGTAGCCGGTCGCGGCACGACCAAACTGGTCCTGGTTGCGGCGGCTCTGTCATGCAGCATCATCGGACTGGCCAATCTGCAGATGGGTAGGGATACCGAACGCATCAGCAGGAAAGGTGTAGACGTTATGTTTGCACTGGATGTCAGCAAAAGTATGCTGGCAAAGGACATTAGCCCGGACAGGCTGTCCCGCGCCAAGCTGTTGATCCAGACCATGATTGATAAAATGAACGGTGACCGTACCGGCCTCATTCTGTTTGCAGGAAGGGCTTACCTCCAATCGCCGCTCACTGTAGATTATAACAATACTAAAATGATGCTGAGTACTGCCGGTCCGGATGTTGTGCCTACACAGGGAACAGTGCTGGGAGATGCTATTGAAATGGCTGACCAGGCCCTGAGCCAGGATAATAACCGTGCCAAAGTGGTCGTACTGCTATCAGACGGTGAAGACCATGATGAGAAAGCGGCAGAAATGGCTAAAGAGGCCGTTAAAAGAGGAATTATTATCCATACCATTGGTATCGGCTCTGTTGCAGGGGCCCCCATCTTTGATCCGGAAACAGGTCGCAATAAAATAGATCAGCAGGGAAATGAGGTGATCTCCAAACTGAATGAAACGGAACTGAAAAGCATAGCCTCAGCCGGAAAAGGTACTTACCGGCTGCTGAACAATAATAACCGTGAGGCCGATGCGCTGCTTGAAGCCATCAGCAAAATGGAGGCAAAACAATCCGACATGGTTATTTTTGCCCAATACAAAAGCTATTTTCAGTATTTCCTGCTGATAACAGTTGTGCTGCTGCTGGTAGATGGCTTAATACCTGCCGCCGGAAAATCGGTTAAAACCCAAAAGATTACTACAGATACATTGAAAGAAGCCTAGTTATGAAGCGTCTGGTATTTATATTTATGATCCTCTGCTCTTTCCATGCTGTATATGCGCAGGAAGTGAAGCACTATAATAACAATGCTCTTATACGGATGGGCAATATCCTGTATGAGCATAATGAGTTTGCTACCGCTGAAAACGCATTTCAGAAAGCGTTGGTGGTCAACAGTAATAATCCCATAGGATATTATAACTATGGCAATACCCTCATGCAGCAAAAGAAATATGAGGCTGCCCGCAACAGCTATCAGCAAATGATGGCCCGTACCAACGACAAAATGTTGCAGGCCAAAGCACTCCATAACATCGGCAATACCTATTGTAAAGAAGAAAAATGGAAAGAAGCTGTAGAGGCCTACAAATCGGCCTTGCGCAAGAATCCTGCTGATGCTGACACCCGCTACAATCTGGCCTATGCTCAGAAAATGATGCAGAAAGACGAACAGGACAAGGACAAAAACAAGGATAAGAATAAAGACAAGGATAAGGATAAGGACAAAGACAAGGAAGACAAGAAGGATAAACAGGATAAAAAAGAACCTCAAAAAGACAAAGAGGATAAGGATGGACAGGACAAAGACAAGCCCAATCAACAAAACCCGGACAAGAAAGATAAAGATGAACAGCAAACCCAGGGAGGACAGGATAAGGGACCTATGGAGCAAAAGCAGGCCGATGCTATTCTGAATGCCCTGCAGCAAAATGAGAAGAAATTACAATCCAATAAAAATAAACAGGGTGTGGCTCCTGTAAAACTGGATAAAGACTGGTAACTAAAAAGCCGGAGGCATGGGCCTCCGGCTTTTTAGTTAGTATCAACTGAGTATCCGCTTAAAGGAAACAAAGTTTAGTATTATGATTTAAGTATCCTATATATCTTTTGCTACCTTTTGCCTTGATGCAAAAGGTACCGCCAAAAAATCAAGGCTATATAAATCCCTGGCTAAAAATCAATGTGTCGGTCGGTCGCAAACGCAGACTCGCTGCGCTCAGACAGTGGTTTGCAACTCTATCGACCGAGCCAATGATTTTATGAACGCCGGATTTATAAGGCCATTTGGAGCGATCTGTACGGTACGGATCGCTTATTGTTTTCATCACAGCGATAGCCATTTTGGAGTGGAGCTGCGATCGTTGAGCACCGAACGCATCACACGTTAAGCTCAGACGATCAATGCACGCAATGGTACAAAAATGGCGGTGCTTTGCAATCGCCTTGATGAAAACAAAGGCACTTTTGGTCCTTTTGTTGCCGGACAAAAGGATGAATCAAATAGTTGCCTACATGCGGATAGTAAGATAGTTTTATATACGGACTATCAGGATGACAGAAAGATATAATTGTACAGGAAAATGGCAACGATAAAGAACAGACCGAGTGCAAAACCCAGGATTGTGCCCAGGAAAGGTAGTTTCTCCAGCAGCGTTCCGGCTACCGGAGCTACATAACGATCCCATTCCGCTACCGGAATATCTTTGTACTTCTTCTGCACATGACTACGTAGCATATTGATATATAGTTTGTGGGCCAGCCAACCCAGCAAAGCACCAAATACAGGAAAAATAAGGATCAGAAACATATTATCATCAATATTAGGCTGCAAAAATAGGGCTTTCCGGAAAGGAATGTATTTTTCCCGACAAAAGGATCAAATTAACAGGCTACTCATACATTAAAACTGTTTTATTATGTAGCTTTGCACCCAAATTATACGATCCCTTGTACGGCAAAATCATAAACGATCCGGTTTACGGATTCATTCGCTTTTCGGAGCGGGAACTGATGCAGGTAATAGAACACCCCTGGTTCCAGCGCTTAAGGCGCATTAAGCAAATGGGTATGGCACAACTGGTTTATCCCGGTGCAGTACATTCCCGCTTCCTGCACTCACTTGGCGCTACCCACCTGATGGGTATTGCACTGCACGAACTGAAACGAAAAGGAGTAAGCATCAGCCCCGAAGAAGAAACAGGCGCAAAACTTGCCATCCTGCTGCATGATGTTGGCCACGGACCGTTCTCTCATGCCCTGGAGCACAACCTGCTTCCTGTATCGCATGAGACCTTATCGCTGCAAATTATGCATCAGCTCAATGATTTATTCCGCGGCAACCTCGATATCGCAATACAGATCTTCAATAACTCATATGACAAACCATTCCTGCATCAACTGGTGAGCAGTCAGCTGGATATGGACCGTATGGATTACCTGAACCGGGACAGTTTCTTTTCCGGTGTGGCAGAAGGTACTATAGGCTATGACCGTATCTTACAAATGATCACGGTACAAAACGGTAACCTGGCGGTAGAAGAAAAAGGGATATACTCTGTTGAGAAATTTATCATAGCCCGCAGGCTCATGTACTGGCAGGTATACCTGCATAAAACCGTACTGGGCGCAGAACGCCTGATCGTAAATATATTGAAAAGGGCCAAAGAACTGGCAGAACAAGGTGTGCAACTTTTTGCCACACCCAGCTTCTCTTTCTTTTTATATGAGCAGATTAAAGCAGAGGACTTTGTCAACGACCTGGACATTCTGCAGAAATTCTGTGCCATCGATGATGCAGATGTCGTTTGCAGCATTAAAGAATGGATGAACCACAGCGACCCTATCCTCTCCAGATTATGTACCATGCTGACCTCAAGAGCATTGTATAAAGTTAAACTAAGTAATGACAGCGATTTGACGTCTTATGAAGAACTGAAGGAAAAGGGATTGCGCCATGGATTGATTACGGAAGAGACTATGCCATATTATCTGTTTCATGGCACGACCACTAACAGCACATATAAAATCAATGATGACAACATCAATATCATGCTGAAGAATGGCGAAACAATAGATATTTCTGCTGTTAATAACAGTCTGATAGGCAATACCGTATCCGGAGAAACCAAAAAACATTTTATTTGCTATATACCAGAACTGAAATCGGTTCGTTAGAATAAACAACGTAATACACTTATATGCAATTTACGGCATCACAAGTCGCACAACTCCTGCAGGGTACCGTTGAAGGTAACCCTGAAGCCATTGTGAGTACCTTTTCCAAAATCGAAGAAGCGGGACCACAATCACTTTGCTTCATTGCCAACCCTAAGTACGAACAATACCTTTATGAAACAGCGGCAGCTGTGGTGGTAATCAATAGTGATTACACCCTTACCGCTCCGGTAACGGCGACCCTGATCCGCGTACCCAATGCCTATGCGGCATTTGCACAATTACTGCAGCTATATGATGAGATCACCAAAGGGCAACGCAAGCAAGGCCGGGAAGCTCAATCTTTTGTGGCAGAAAATGCTACAGTTGATGAGACCGCTTATATCGGTGCCTTCGCGTACATTTCTGAAAACGCTGTAATCGGAAAGAATGTACAGATCTATCCAAACTGTTTTGTAGGAAGTAATGTGCATATTGCAGACAATACAATTTTATATCCTTCAGTAACAATATACAAAGATTGCCGGGTGGGCGAACGTGTGATCATCCATAGCGGTACCGTTATCGGTGCCGACGGATTCGGATTTGCACCAAAAGCCGACGGCAGTTATGACAAAATACCCCAGATCGGGAATGTGGTGATCGAAGATGATGTCGAGATCGGAGCCAATACCTGTATCGACCGTGCTACGATGGGCTCGACCCTGATCCGCAAAGGAGCCAAACTGGACAACCTGTTACAGATCGCACATAATGTAGAGATCGGCAGCAGCACCGTTATTGCTGCACAGGCCGGCATTTCCGGCAGTACAAAAGTTGGCGACCGCTGCCTGATCGGCGGGCAGGCTGGCCTGGTGGGTCATATCCAACTGGCTAACGGAACAAAAATAAATGCCCAGAGTGGTGTGTCCAAATCGATCAGCAAAGAAGATATCGCGATCAGTGGTTCTCCCGCATTTGATTACAAAAGCGAAATGAAAAGCCAGATTGTCTTCCGTAATCTGCCCGATATGCTGGACCGTATTAAAAGTTTAGAGGCGAAAATTCAGGCCTTGGAACAAAAAAATGATTAAGTTTGCCGTTAGATTTTTTCAGGCATGATGAATGCTGCAAACAGCATTCAAAAATTTTATAAATGACTCAGGAATTTTATCAACACACACTTAAAGGAACGGGCAGTCTCTCCGGCATCGGATTGCACACCGGTAAAAACACTACCATTACCTTACATCCTGCTGACCCAAATTTCGGATACCGTTTTAAGCGCGTAGACCTGGAAGGACAACCGGTCGTAAAAGCTGATGTAGACTTTGTTACTGATACCTCCCGCGGTACCACCATTGAAAACAAAGAAGCTAAAGTAAGTACCATTGAGCACCTGCTTTCTGCTTTTGTAGGATTGGGTGTAGATAATGTGCTGATAGAAATCGATGGCCCTGAAGTGCCTATTATGGACGGCAGTGCCAAATTGTTTATTGAACTGATCGAGCAAATCGGTATCGAACAGCAGGATGCCAAAAAGACGGTATATACCTTACCGGAAAACCTGCATTATTACGACCCGGTTAAAAATGTGGATATGATCGCCATCCCTGCGGATAAATATAAAATTACCGCAATGATCGACTTCAATTCACAAGTACTGGGTACGCAACACATTTCCCTGCAGCAGATGGAAGATTTCAAGACTGAAATTTCTGCCTGCCGCACATTCAGCTTTCTGCACGAACTGGAATACCTGCTGGACAATAACCTGATCAAGGGTGGTGATCTGAACAACGCAATCGTTGTAGTAGACAAGCCCATCTCTGAAGAGACACTGGCCAAATTGAAAAAAGCATTTAATAAAGATAATATCGAGGCCAAACAAGAAGGAATCCTGAACAATCTGGACCTGCACTTCCCTAACGAACCGGCGCGTCACAAACTGCTGGACATCGTGGGAGACCTGGCCCTGAGCGGATACCATATCAATGCACATGTTATTGCAAACCGTCCGGGACATGCCGGCAATGTAGCCTTTGCCAAAGTGATCAAAGAATATATCAAGAAAAACAAAGCGGCCCTGGAAGCGCCTCAATACGACCCTTCCAAGCCTCCTGTTTTTGATATCAACCATATCGAAAAAATATTACCGCACCGTTACCCGTTCCTGCTGGTCGATAAAATCATAGAGCTGTCTGACAACTATGTGATCGGCGTAAAGAATGTAACGATGAACGAGCCATTCTTCCAGGGACACTTCCCGGGTAACCCGGTTATGCCGGGCGTGCTGATGCTGGAAGCACTGGCCCAATGCGGCGGCCTGCTGGCATTAAGCAATATGCCGGAGGTTGAGGGCGGATACGATACTTATTTTTTAAAGATCGACAAAGTAAGGTTCAAACAGAAAGTATTGCCGGGCGACACCCTGCTGCTGAAAATGGAGCTGATGGCCCCGATCAGACGCGGATTATGCGAAATGCGCGCAACAGCCTATGTAGGTAATAAAGTGGTTGCAGAGGCCGAACTGATGGCCCAGGTGACTCCAAGTTCAAAAAGATAATTTACACAGTATAAATGATACATCCTTTAACATACGTTCATCCGGAAGCCAAAATCGGAAAAGATGTAAGAATTGATCCCTTCTCGACCATCCACAAAAATGTTGAGATCGGAGACGGAACCTGGATCGCCTCTAATGTAACGATTATGGAAGGTGCCAGAATAGGTAAGAACTGCCGTATTTTTCCTGGTGCAGTAATCTCTGCTATACCACAGGATCTGAAATATAATGGTGAGGATACCCTTACGATTATCGGTGACCGTACTACCATCCGTGAATGTGTAACCATCAATAAAGGGACCACAGATAAAATGCATACCAAGATCGGAAACAACTGCCTGATCATGGCCTACTGCCACATTGCGCATGACTGTGAGATCGGCGATAACTGTATCTTCTCCAACAGCACAACCCTTGCAGGACACATCACTGTCGGCAATAATGTTGTACTGGCGGGATTGGTTGCCGTACAGCAGTTTGTCAATATCGGAGCGCACAGTTTCGTTACAGGAGGTTCCCTGGTTCGTAAAGATGTGCCACCATATGTAAAAGCAGCACGTGAACCATTATCTTACGTTGGTGTCAATGCAGTCGGACTGCGCCGTAAAGGCTTCAGCCCGGAGCAGATCAACCATATCATGGATATCTATCGTATCCTGTATGTAAAAGGCTATAATACGGCAAAAGCAATCAGTATTATTGAAGCAGAAGTTCCCTTCTCTGAAGATCGCGAAATGATTGTTAACTTCATTCGGGAGTCCAAGCACGGCATCATGAAAGGACTGACCACCAGTAAAGTTCATGATGAAGATTGAGCTGCATCATATCAGCAAAAGATACATTAATCATTGGGTCTTCAGAGATGTACATAACGTCTACGAAGGCCCAAATCAATATGCAATACTGGGTGCAAACGGATCGGGAAAGTCTACCCTGCTCCGTATGATCGCAGGGATGCAAAGCATCAGTAAAGGACTGGTTACTTATGAAATAAACGGTAAGACTGTTGATCCTGAGCAAATCTTCAAATATGTAAGTTACTGCGCCCCGGCAATGGAAGTGGTGGAAGAAATGACCTTAAAAGAATTTCTCGATTTCCATTTTCAGTTTAAAAAACTGCTTCCCGGCTGGACTGTTACCCGTATTATTGAAGCGATGGAACTGCAACGTGCCGCTACACAGTTTATTAATGAATTCTCTTCAGGAATGAAGCAAAGGGTAAAACTGGCCCAGGCTTTCTTTTCCGATACCCCTATCCTCTTACTGGATGAGCCCTGTAGTAACCTAGACCAGAAAGGGGTAAACCTTTATCAGCAATGGTTACAGGAGCTGGCAGGTAACCGCCTGGTGATCATCGCTTCCAATGATGAACGCGAATACACTGGTGCCATATCTACTTTAGACATTCAGGCATTTAAATAAAAAAGAAAACATTACGATAAAAAGAATAGCCGGCTGTAAAACAGCCGGCCATTCTTTTTATCGTTAAAACATAACTTAATCGTCCAGTTTCAATACTGCCAGGAATGCTTCCTGTGGTACCTCTACGTTACCGATCTGACGCATACGTTTCTTACCTTCTTTCTGTTTTTCCAGCAGTTTACGCTTACGGGAGATGTCACCACCATAACACTTGGCAGTTACATCCTTACGCATTGCACTGATGGTCTCACGTGCCACAATCTTCGCACCAATGGCTGCCTGAATGGCGATCATAAACTGGTGTCTGGTCAGTAATTCCTTCAGTTTAGAACACAACTTTCTACCGAAATCATGCGCACGGCTGCGGTGAATCAGGGCACTCAGTGCATCGACTTTCTCCCCATTCAACAGGATATCCATTTTCGCGATATCGCTCTCACGGTAATCCAATGGCTGATAGTCAAATGATGCATAACCACGTGTATTTGATTTCAATTTATCATAGAAGTCAAATACGATCTCGGCCAGTGGCATATCAAAGATCAACTCTACACGGGTAGGCGTCAGGTAATTCTGGTTAACCAGGATACCACGCTTGCCCAGGCAAAGGGTCATAATATTACCGATATACTCCGGCAGGGAAATGATCTGTGCACGGATAAACGGCTCCTCTACGCGATGCAGACGACTAGGGTCTGGCATCTCTGTAGGGTTATTTACAATAATTCTTTTTTCCGGTTCACGGGTAGTATAAGCATGGAAACTTACGTTCGGAACGGTAGTAATTACCGTTTGGTTGAACTCACGTTCCAGGCGCTCCTGGATGATCTCCATGTGCAGCATACCCAGGAATCCGCATCGGAAACCAAAGCCCAGTGCCTGTGATGTTTCCGGCTCGAAGGTCAGAGAAGCATCGTTCAACTGTAATTTTTCCATACAGTCGCGCAGCTCTTCAAACTCATCAGTGTTCACCGGGAAAATACCGGCAAATACCATTGGTTTTACATCCTCAAAACCATTGATAGATTCCTTGCTCGGATTAGCAACTGAAGTAATCGTATCACCTACTTTTACTTCGCGGGCATTTTTAATACCGGTAATGATATAACCTACATCGCCGGTCAGCACCTCTGGTTTAGGCAGCAGGCCCAGCCCCAGTGTACCGACTTCGTCGGCATCATAGTCCTTACCGGTGTTCAGGAAGCGTACCTTCTCTCCTTTCTTGATAGAACCGTTCAGTACACGGTAATAAACGATAATACCACGGAAAGAGTTGAATACAGAGTCAAAGATCAATGCCTGAAGCGGAGCTTCAGGATCCCCTTCAGGAGCAGGAATGCGGTCTACGATTGCACTCAGGATCTCTTCAATACCAATACCGCTCTTACCGCTGGCCAGGATAATATCTTCCGGCTTACAACCAATCAGGTCTACAATCTGATCGGTAACTTCCGGTATCATAGCACCGTCCATATCGATCTTATTGATCACCGGGATGATCTCCAGGTCATTTTCGATGGCTAAGTATAAGTTTGAAATGGTTTGTGCCTGAATACCCTGAGATGCATCGACCAGCAGCAGCGCACCTTCACAGGCTGCTAATGCACGGGATACCTCATAAGAGAAGTCTACGTGGCCGGGAGTATCGATCAGGTTTAAAGTATACGTTTCGTTTCCTCTGGTATAAGAAGCCTGGATGGCTTTACTTTTAATAGTGATTCCTTTCTCACGTTCCAGATCCATATCATCCAGCACCTGATTTTGCATCTGGCGCTCGGTAATGGTCTTGGTATGTTCCAACAAACGATCGGCAAGGGTACTTTTACCATGGTCGATGTGGGCAATAATACAGAAATTGCGAATATTCTTCATATATATAAACTGTCTGCGAAATTACGATTAATATTAATAACAGCGAAAAGATGTTGCGCGGCCTGCGGCCGCGCAACATCGCAGACATATTCCATTCCGAAAATAGTCATATCTTTGTCATCTAATTATTTTTGCTTTGGTATCTATAGAAGACATCCTGATCAGTGATGACATTTTCGACAAAAAATTTGTCTGCGACCTGAACAAATGTAAAGGTGGCTGTTGTGTAGAAGGTGATGCCGGGGCCCCGATTACCCGCGATGAGGCGAACCTTATCGAAGACCTCTACCCTATTCTGAAACCCTATCTGACTCCGGAAGCCATTGAGTTGATCGAGGAAGATGGTGCTTATACTTTCGATGACGAGTTTGATATCGTTACCCCTACCATTAATGGCGGCATCTGCGTATACGGTTATTATGACCAGAATGGCATGGTGAAATGCGCTATAGAACAAGCCTATTATGACGGAAAAACCGATTATAAAAAGCCTATCAGCTGTCACCTGTTTCCAATCCGTGTAGTGGAAAACGAAAATTTCCATGCGCTCAATTACGAGCCGCAACCCTCATTATGCAGTCCGGCCTGTACTTTGGGCGAATCATTAAAAGTACCTGTATATAAATTTCTGAAAGAGCCCCTGATTCGGAAATACGGTGAGGAATTCTATGAAGACCTGGAATACACAGCAGAGGAATACTATAACAATAAAAATAATCCACAAGCTTAATACAAGCGCTGCCATTGTGCAGCGCTTTCTATTTATAATCCTTATATGCCTATAGCAGGGCAAAAAAGTTAAAATACCACGCTACACTTTCGTTTTCCGGTACAAATCACGAAATTTGTTTATTGAAAATGAATACCTCAACAGTGAAATGTGACAAATGTTACCTTTTATCTTGTATAAGGGTTATACATTTGTCCAATAATATAAAAATTACAAGCAATGAAAATAGAACAGATTTATACCGGCTGCCTGGCTCAGGGAGCATATTATATTGTTTCTGAAGGTGAGGCCGCAATCATCGACCCGCTGAGAGAGATCAAACCTTATACAGACCGCCTGACGAAAGACGGTGTAGCCTTAAAATATATTTTTGAAACACACTTTCATGCCGACTTCGTTTCGGGTCACCTAGACCTGAGTAAGGCTACGGGAGCTCCTATCGTGTACGGACCTACAGCACAGCCGGCTTTTGATTCTACTGTAGCAACTGACGGGCAGGTATTTAATATCGGCAAAGTAACGATTACAGCATTACATACTCCTGGTCATACCATGGAGAGTACAACCTACCTCTTAAAAGACGAGAGCGGTAAGGATGTGGCGATTTTCAGCGGAGATACGCTGTTTTTAGGCGATGTAGGCCGTCCGGATCTGGCACAGAAAGCAGCCAGCATGACACAGGAAGACCTGGCCGGAATGCTCTATGATAGCCTTACACAAAAGATTATGCCTTTAGCAGATGATGTTACGGTATACCCCGCACATGGTGCTGGCTCTGCCTGTGGCAAAAACATGCAGAAAGAAACGGTAGATACCTTGGGCAACCAGAAAAGAACGAACTATGCGCTGAATCAACCCGATAAAGCGAGCTTTATACAAGCAGTAACAGAAGGTCTGTCTGCTCCTCCCGGATATTTCGGCATGAATGTGGCGATGAACAAACTGGGTTATGAAAGCTTTGATGCCGTTATGGCGAAAGGTAAAACTGCACTCTCTCCTAATGCTTTTGAAAGTGCAGCAGAAGAAACGGGCGCACTGATACTGGATACCCGCAACAGCGGTGCATTCAGCCAGGGCTTTATCCCGAACTCAATCAATATAGGCCTGAAAGGCGATTTCGCGCCATGGGTTGGTGCGATGATCGTGGATGTAAAACAACCTTTATTGCTGGTGGTAGAAGACGATACTATTGAAGAAGCGATTACCCGCCTGAGCCGGGTAGGGTTTGACAATGTGATCGGCTACCTGGATGGCGGATTTGAAGCATGGAAAAAGGAAGGTAAAGAAACGGATACTGTAGATCGTATTACTGCCGCTGATTTTGCAGCACGTATAAATGAACAATCAACTATCATTGATGTACGCAAGGATGGCGAATACGCTGCTGAGCATGTGGATGGTGCATATCATCGTCCGCTGGCGCTGATCAATGAATGGATCAAGGATATAAACCCTGAGGAGCACTTCTTTGTACACTGCGCCGGTGGTTACCGCAGCATGATCGCGGCCAGCATTTTACAGGCCCGCGGTTACCGTAACTTCAGTGAAGTTGATGGAGGATACAATGCTATTGCAAAAACAGAAGTACCTAAAACGGATTTTGTTTGCCAGACTAAAGTGCTGAAATAATTATGGAACTGGATCAAAACAAACAACTGGATGCAAACTATTGGAATAACCGATGGGAGCAAGGTACATCTGGATGGGATATAGGATATGCATCGCCTGCTATTGTGGAGTATATGCAACAATATCCTGACAAGGATGCTGCGATACTGATCCCGGGCTGTGGCAATGCCTATGAAGCAAAAGCTTTACTGGATATGGGTTTTAGCAATATTACCCTGATCGACATTGCCCCTCATGCAGTGGAGCAGTTACGCTCCCGTTACAGCAATGAGCCAAGGATTAATATCCTGCATCAGGATTTTTTCACGCTGAATGGGCAGTTTGATCTGATCATCGAACAGACTTTTTTCTGTGCGCTGAATCCTGAATTACGTCCTGACTATGTTACCAAAACATATTCCCTGCTTGCACCTGGAGGAAGGATCATCGGACTACTTTTTGATACGGAGTTCGAGAAGCAAGGCCCTCCTTTCGGTGGGTTTAAACCGGAGTACGACGCATTATTTGCACCATATTACATGGTACATACGATGGAGCGCTGCACCAACAGCATTCCTCCGAGAGCGGGCACTGAATTATTCATCAACCTGCAAAAGAAAACACATGAATAAACCATTGCTTTTCGGCTGGACCCTGAGAAGGATACTGTACTTTGTTATTGGCGCCTGGGCTGCAATACAATCCGCGCTGGATCAGCAATGGTTGTTAATGGGTATCGGACTGTATTTCGTAGCTATGGCCGTATTCAGACTGGGATGCGCAGGAAACCAATGTTCTGTTCAAACTACTAAAAAAGATAATTATGCTGGATAAATTTCAAGAATTGATTAATGATAATAAGCCGGTACTGATCGACTTTTTCGCTACCTGGTGCGGGCCTTGCCAGGCTATGGCTCCGGTACTGGAGCAGGTAAAAGATGCGGTTGGTGAAGGGGCACGTGTGGTTAAGATTGACGTGGACAAATTTCCGCAGATTGCGCAGGAATACCAGATCAGTAGCGTACCTACATTTATGATCTTCAAAAACGGCCAGTCTGTATGGAGACATAGCGGCACTGCTCCAAAAGCAGAACTGGTGCGCTTGTTGCAAGCGAATGCCTGATCTTAATTTTATACACATAAAAGCGCGCAGTTATACTGCGCGCTTTTTATGTGTATACTAACAATGAGCTATCCTTTGGGATGCAACTCCATCAAGGCTTTGGGCAGATAAGCGATCAGATCGCCGGCAATAAGGCTTTCCATACCCAGATCGCGGCGAGCCAGGTCTCCGGCACGTCCATGTACCCATACGCCCATTATGGCAGCCACTTCCGGGCTGTACTCCTGGGCCAGTAAACCAGCAATAATGCCTGAAAGCACATCTCCGCTGCCAGCAGTAGCCATACCAGGATTGCCACTACTGTTGAAGTATGTACGGCCATCAGGCAGTACAATTGCTGTATGTGCGCCCTTAATCATCACGATCAGTTTATATTGCTGGGCAAACATCCGGGTACGATACCATTTATCAAAGTCATTGTCCCAGCTGCCGATCAGCCGCTCCAGCTCTTTGGGATGCGGGGTAAGGATACTGTAAGCCGGTACAGAACGAAGTAGCTCCGGATGCATAGAGAGGATGTTCAATCCATCGGCATCAATAACCAGTGGCGGCATTACCGCATATTCATCTCGCAGCCATTTAGCCAGTGCAGCTACTGTTTCATGCTCCTGTCCTATGCCCATACCTATGGCAATGGCCGCATACTTTTTGGCCCGGGGCAGATCGGTAATGCAATCCAGCGCAGGATCGGTAAGCACCATAGCTTCAGGAAAGGCCGTCTGCAAAATGGCATAACCGCATTGCGGTGTATAGGCAGTAACCAGTCCGCAACCCGCACGCAGCGCAGCTTTGCTGCTCAATACAATGGAGCCTATTTTACCGTAGCTTCCCCCCGCAACCAGCACATGCCCGTACGTCCCTTTATGGCTGAAGTGCTCCCTGGATTTCCAGTGTCGTTGCAGCATAGCAGGACTGATATACTCGTACGGTAATTCTTCGCGATTCACTACATCATCAGCAAGTTGTATATCGACAACTTTCATTGCACCTACCCGCTCCTGGTTTTCGGGAAACAGTAATGCTATTTTAGGTGCATGGAATGTATAGGTATAATCTGCATGTACGACCGGGGCAGCCTCCGGCGTATGCTCATCGGGCAACAAGCCAGATGGCAGGTCTACAGAGACTACAGTTGCTGCAGTATTGATCATATCGATCAATGGTTGCCAGTCAGCATCCAGTGTATGCTGCAAGCCGTAGCCAAAGAGACAATCAATAAGGATGGCAGCATCTGGTATGCGCCAGCGATCCTGCTTGCGAAAGAAATGAATGGGTATGGCCAGGTCGCTGAGCAGCTTCTGGTTATGAAAATTATCTTTGGAGTACTTGTTGTCTTCCAGCAGGTAGACCAATACTTTACGTTGGGCTTTGTACAATATCCGGGCTATGGCCAGGCCATCTCCACCGTTATTGCCTTTGCCGCAGATGAGTACAAAGGGCTTCTCCTCAGAAAAGCGCAACAGCAATTTTTTAACTACAGCCTGTGCGGCCCGTTCCATCAATTCCCAGGAACTGATTTGCTGCACCTGTACTGTATGCTCATCTACTCTCTTCATTTGTGCTGCAGTATAGATAAACATCTGCCCCTCCTTTTTACTACAAATTTACGGTAGATACTGCATAAAAAAGCGCGGGGAATATACCCCGCGCTTTAAGCAATTTATCAAAACCTGATTAAGGTTGTACTTTTTGCATAATTGATGCAGGTACACCTTTTTTATTCAGCAGGATGCTTGTGGTTTTATACTGTACGTATGCTTTGGATACGTGCAGGAATCCTTTATAATCGTTATCCTCACCCCATGAGTTTTTCACGATATAGTACTCCTTACCGTTCTGGTCTTTAGACATACCTACGATGTGCATACCATGGTCATCAGTTGTAGCCTGATTGTCCAGCCCTTGCTGACGCAGTTCAGGAGTGATGTTCATTTCTTTTTTCACGGTAGCGAACAAAGCTTCTTTATCTTCTTTCTTCATACGCTTAGCATCCATAAACTGAGCGCTATCCGGAACGAATGCTACACCATTAGGCCAGCTGAAGTAAGGCTCAGATACATCTGCACCCCATGCAATCGTATAACCGCTTTTCAGTGCGTTATCGATCACAGCAGTCATGTCTGTCATAGGAATGTTGTTGATCCACTGGAAAGACCAGTTATCCGGAACCATCATCATTGCTTTTTCCCAGTACGGGGTATTGGTCTGAGAGATGAATTCGATATAATCATTAGCGTTCAGTCCTACTACTTCGTTTGCGAAGGTTTTCGGAGTATATGATTTGCCCTCGTAAGTGAATGTTTGTGGCACTGCACCCAGGTAACCGTCTAAGGCACTGTTTACCACGTTTTTCCAAACCGGAGAGATTGTACCGTTTTTATTGGCTACCACACCTTTCAGGATGCCCTCAATTACCGCTTGCATTTCACCGAAATTGTTGCGGGTAGCACCGTTCTGTAAACCAGAGTACGCCTCTTTAGGCATTGCACCGTATTTACCATACAGGTGTATCACATCATGCGCTTCACCACCATCGCCCCAACCGATGTTACCGCTCATGCGTACATAGGTTTCCGCTTTATCTTCATATTGTTTCCTGGCGTGGAAGATTTTAGACAATTGTACCGGCTTGCGACCTGCTTTGATCATTTCTGATTCCAGGAAAGAACCTGTGGAATAACTCCAGCAAGTACCTGAACTACCCTGGTTTTCTACAGGAGTACGATCCAGATTGATAACATCTGTAAATTTATACGCTTTCTTTTTCGCGTCGATCTTTGTACCGCTAGCTGTTTTTACCAGATTGTCCTGTGCCTGTGCCGCTTGCATCATGCAAGCAATAGCTACAATGCTTAATGTGATTTTTTTCATTATAAAAATTAAATAATTGCAATTTTAGCCAACAAATATAGTTAATATAAAAACAATATAGTTGCGGGTATCCACATCATTGAATAACTTTATTTTTCATGACTAATCTCCCATAAACTATGGCAAAAGTTATACTGGCCGGCGGATCCGGATTTATAGGCCACTACCTCAAAAAGAAATTTACCTCGGAAGGCCACCAGGTATTGATTATATCGCGTAACTCCTCGGAAGGGCATACCGCCTGGTCTGACCATAAAGCTTTGCTGGAGGCGCTGGAGCAGAGCTGGCTGCTGATAAATCTTGCCGGAAAATCGGTCAACTGCAGGCATACTGAAGCCAACAAAAAGGCTATTCTAGAAAGTCGTACCCGCACAACGGCGACGCTCAATGAGCTGGTACGCCAGTGTAAGCAACCACCTCAATTCTGGTTCAATGCCAGTGGTGCAGCCTATTACAAGGATTCAGAAGAGAAGATGATGACGGAAACAGATTATGAACCGGGCACATCTTTTATGGCTGAGGTCAGTGAGCAGTGGGAGCAGGCCTTATTTGCACATGAAATGTATCATACCAAACGTATTGCGATGCGCACGGCAGTAGTTATGGGTAAAGGTGGTGGCCCGCTGAAGCCCTTAAGTACCCTGGCAAGACTGGGTCTGGGTGGCACCCAGGGGAGCGGCCGGCAGATGGTGAGCTGGATTCATATTGAGGACTACTACCAGATCATCCGTTTTCTTGCGAATAAGGGTGATATTGAAGGTCCTATCAACTTTGCGGCTCCGGAGCCCGTCAATAACAGGGTATTTATGAAAACGATGCGCCAGGCGGTACATATGCCTGTAGGCCTGCCAGCACCCGGGTTTGCCATAAATATCGGTGCACGTATTATCGGCACCGAGCCGGAACTCTTGCTGGCCAGTAGCAATGTTATTTCGGCACGGTTGCAGCATGCCGGATTCCGGTTTAACTACCCCAGCCTTTCCGCTGCGCTAAATAATCTTTTATAAGACTTATGTGAACATATGGTCATTTATAGGGCAAGGTGCACACCTTTCAATTGATTTTACTATTTTCGCCAATAGTTTTTTAAAACCGACATAATAAAATCAATAACAAATGAGTTCAAAAATTAAAGTAGCCAACCCGGTTGTGGAATTAGACGGTGATGAAATGACCCGGATTATCTGGAAGTTCATCAAGGATAAACTGATTTTACCTTACCTGGAAGTTGATATTAAATATTATGACCTGGGTATGGAGCATCGTGATGCTACCGATGACCAGGTAACTGTTGATGCGGCTAATGCAATTAAAGAATATGGTGTAGGTATTAAATGTGCTACCATTACTCCGGATGAACAACGTGTACAGGAGTTTAACCTGAAGCAAATGTGGAAGTCTCCTAACGGAACGATCCGTAACATCCTTGATGGTACTGTATTCCGTGAGCCTATCGTTTGTGAAAACGTTCCGCGCCTGGTTCCGAACTGGACTGCTCCGATCTGTATCGGTCGTCACGCATTCGGCGATCAGTACCGCGCTACTGATTTCGTAACTAAAGGTAAGGGTAAACTGACAGTTAAATTTGAAGGTGAAGATGGTACTGTTCAGGAATATGAAGTATACAATTTCAAAGGTGATGGCGTAGCACTGACTATGTACAACACTGACGAAAGTATCATGGGTTTTGCCCGTTCTTGCTTCAACCAGGCATTAAGCAAAAAATGGCCTCTGTACCTGTCTACTAAAAATACAATCCTTAAAAAATATGATGGTCGTTTCAAAGATATCTTTGAAGAGATTTATCAAAATGAATTCAAAACTCAGTTTGAAGCTGCTGGTATTACTTATGAGCATCGCCTGATCGATGACATGGTTGCTTCTGCACTGAAATGGAACGGTAACTTTGTTTGGGCTTGTAAAAACTACGACGGTGACGTTCAGTCTGATACCGTAGCTCAAGGTTTCGGTTCTCTGGGTCTGATGACTTCCACACTGGTTACTCCTGATGGAAAAACCATGGAAGCTGAAGCGGCACACGGTACTGTAACACGTCACTATCGTGAGCACCAGAAAGGTAACCCGACGTCTACTAACCCGATCGCATCTATCTTCGCTTGGACCAGAGGTCTGGAATTCAGAGGTAAACTGGATAACAACCAGGAGCTGATCAACTTCTGTCATGCACTGGAAGCGGTTTGTATCGAAACTGTAGAAAGCGGCAAAATGACTAAAGATCTGGCTGTATGTATCTATGGCAACAAAGTGAATCACGGTGAGCACTACCTGTACACTGAAGAATTCCTGGATGCTCTGGATCAAAACCTGAAAGCAAAACTGGCTTAATTCAATCCGGTTTTCATCATAAAAAAGGCTCGCAGATTGCGAGCCTTTTTTGCTTAACGTACCAGGTAATAGGTATATCCATTCCCAGCGAGCAATACGGTATCTCCCCGCTTTTGTATGACTACAGGCTCGGCCTTGTCATCTGCATTAAAAATCCATAAAGAGTCCTGTTTACGGGTATATTTCATCGCCTCTGTAGTGATACTGTCTTTGCTGTGCAGGATCATTTTAAGGCTATCCTGTTCAAAGCGCATACTATCCGGAAAAGCGCCTACCAGGGCCATTACCAGCAAACCCATATCTGCACTGCTGTCTGTAGTTTTCAGGTCAGTTACTTTCCAATCGCCCAACAGGGTATTTTTACTTTTAGGCGGGTCATATACACAGGAAGCAGCTACAATATTCAATCCTGCAACGATAGCCAGGTATTTCATTATATTTTTCATGATCAGATATATTTAAGATTTAACAGCAGGTTTTACGGTTCTGTATTTTCTCACAACAACTAATACTACTCCACCGATCAGTATAAAGACCCACAGGTTAGCGATACCAATCAGCAGCTGTTTGATCAGCCACCAGCCATTCTGCATTGCGCCCTTCAGCTGATCTCCGAAGTGTGGTTTTACCATATTATCAATATTCGGAATGAGGGTTATTGTTACCTTTTTAGGCTGGTACAGGTCAACGGTAAGTGTTGCATAGCGCACCTGGTCATTAATACTGAGGTTCTCCAGTTTACGGTTTATATTCTGTTCCGTTTTTGCATCTATATAGTCAACATTATCGACATTTTTAGGAGCGAGATTATTTGCTTTAGAAGCATCCTGTTTTAATTTATTGCCGACATACTGCAACGTAAAGTCTTCCAGTGAAAGGTTGCGGCTGTTGATAAACTCAGACTGGGCAACCAGCACATTCATAAAGGTGTCCAGGTATTGCACAGGTACTTTCAGGGTCAGTGTAGATGTGGGTACGTAAGTCTGTATTTCTTTCAGGGAGTCGTTTGTAAAGGCTTGCGTGTATGTACCCTCTTCCCTGTTTTCCAGTTTAGAGTTCATCACTATGCCCCCTACTTCTTTGGTCACACGCTCCAGTTGTGTGGTAGCAGCCAGCACATCTTTTACGCGGGAACGGACATCGGCCTTTTTGGCCATTTTGCGCTCATCATTATTAATTCCGTCTGATGTCACAGAAGGTTCGGAAGTAGCATTCGCCGCCACTTCGGATTGTGCTCCGGTTTCGTTTTCCATAGAAGGAGCACGTCGGCAGGAAGCAAGACAGGAGCCGGCTATAGTCAGGGCCAGCAGTACTTTAATCGTTTTCATATCAGATTTCTTGGTTATGCTTTTTATGCTCCAAAACGAGAAAAGGTAATCCTGCTTAACAAAAAATTTACAAATCACCACATCAAAAAAGACCAGCAAATTGCTGGTCTTTTTTGATGCTATTTAAGGCTGGATCAGTCCTCCAGCTCATTCTTCATGTGAATCATTTTTAATGCCGCGATCATCGCTTCCTCACCTTTATGACCATGCACTCCGCCTAAGCGTTCCCAGGCCTGAGCATCATTATCCAGCGTTAATACACCGAAAATAACCGGGATCGGCAGGCTAAGGTTCAGCTGCAGAATACCTTCTGTTACGGCTTTGCACACATAGTCAAAATGTGGCGTACCGCCGCGGATCACCGCTCCGAATGCAATAATCGCATTAGGTCCGTCAGCATCATTGATCGTTTGCTCATACAATGCTTTACAGGCATAAGGTATCTCGAAACAGCCCGGCACTTTCACCAGGTTAGAAATAGTATTTCCCGTCTGCTCGGCAATGCGCTTTGCCCCGGCAATCTGCTCATTAATGATTGCATCGTTCCATTCGGTATATACGATACCTACCTTACCGTTTCTCAGGTGCATAATCTCGGATAGATCCAGCAGTGTATTGCTGTCTGATGATAAAGCCATAGCTATAATATCTTATTTTGTTTGTTCTAAAAATTGATGGTGCAAATGTAAGACTTGTTCGATTAAAGAATGACTGCCGTCATTGTATATTACAAAATCACAGCGGCTCATTTTTTCTTCCTCATTCATCTGCTTGTCGATACGCTTCAGTATGGCATCACGTGTAGCTCCATCGCGCTTCATGGCCCGCTCTATACGCTGCTCTAAGGGGCTGAACACTCCGATCATATAATCCATATCTGTATAGCTGCCACTTTCAAAAAACAGGGCAGCTTCTTTGAGTACATATGGGGCATGTTGCTGCTCCATCCATGCAGTTCCAAATTGTTTAACCGCTGGATGCACGATACCGTTAAGCCGGTTCAGGTGCGCAGGATCATTAAATACCAGTTGGGAAAGAAAGGCCCGGTTTAACTGACCAGCATCAAAGACTTCTTCTCCGAAAGCTTCGATCAGGTCCAGTCGTACTTTATCATTCTCTGCCATAAGTTGCTTTGCAAAAGCATCCGCATCCAGCACAGGTATACCTAATGTCTGAAAGATGCGTGCCACTATACTTTTCCCGGAGCCGATGCCCCCGGTTATTCCTATTTTAAGCATAAGGTAAAGTTACTTATTTCCGCCAAACAAAGACGCCGGAATCCCTATGGATTCCGGCGTCTGAAATTGTTTTCGAATTAATTAAGAAACAACTTTAGCAGTAGTATCTGCACCAGTTTTCTTCAGGTATGCATTGGTCATTTCCATTGATACTGCCTGGCGTTCTACTGTAATATTGGTATTTCTGTCGATTTCGATCGTTAAAGTACCATCATCATTAGTGCGGACAATGCGACCGTGAATACCGGAAGTCATTACTACTTTTTCACCTGCCACTAATTTTTCAGCAAATAATTTTTGCTCTTTGGCTTTCTTTTGTTGAGGGCGGATCATGAAGAAGTACATCACTACAATCATACCGATCATGAAAATCGGCATAAATGCGCCACCCGGTTGTTGTGCTTGTAACAAAACGTTTGTTATCATAAAACTTATTTTTTTCTTTGCGAAGTGCAAAGGTAATTAAAATAACATCAATAAAGTGCTAAATTCTTATTTGTCCCAACGCACTTCAGGGGGTAAAAACTGCGATACATCTCCGTGGTGTCGGATCACATCGCGCACCAGCGTAGAGGATACGGTAGAGTACTCTGGAGAGCTGGTGAGGAATATGGTTTCTACATTTTTGCTCAGCATACGGTTCATATCTGCAATACCCTTTTCATACTCAAAATCGCTTACATAGCGGATTCCTCTCAGGATAAACTGAGCATCAAACTGCTTGCAGAAATCAATGGTCAGACCTTCATACGGGGCTACTGATACACTGGGGGTATCTTTAAAAATCTCCTGTATCCAGCTTACACGCTGCTCTACAGAAAACATGGGTTGCTTGGTAGAATTAAGCCCGATACCGATTACTATTTTATCAAATAAAGGGATGGAGCGTTTGATTACATCCACATGGCCCAGTGTAATGGGATCAAATGTACCGGGAAAAACGGCTATACGCATAATATTATTTTATATTTATTTAGAATGGGCTTTCAAATTCATTAAAGGCAACAAAAGAACGGTCACGCTCTGATACTATAGGAAGAGTGCAGTCCCAGTCAATACCTAAGGTATCAAACCGAATACCGGTATCGCTTTGAGGGTGATATACAGAGGAGACCAGGTAATAGGTGATGCTATCCTGCTCCAGGGATTTAAATCCGTGTGCGAAGCCTTCCGGAATATAGAAAGCCTGGTGATTGGCTTCGGACAATACTCTTGCTTCGTACTGGCCGTATGTTGCCGAACCTTTACGCAGGTCAACAATAACATCCAGTATGGCTCCTTTAGGACAAAAAACAACTTTGGCATGCTGGTGCGGTGGCAGCTGGAAATGCATACCCCTGATCACATCTTTTTCTGAATAGGAGAAGTAGCTCTCTTTCAGCTCAAAGGAAATGCCATTCTGTTCAAATAAATCATTGTGGAATGTTTTGACAAAACTGCCCCGGTTGTCCAGAAAGCGGGGTAAAGTGATCAGCTGTACATCAGCCAATGATAATGGGGTAAATTCCATTCCGGTTGTTTTTGAGTTGTCAAAAATAAATATTTATCATGGCCCGGCCAATGTATATTTCAGTGGTTTTATGATTTTTTTCACTTCTGCTAATAAACCTTTAGAAACAGACCGGGTCTTATATTCCAGAAAAAGCTTACTAACTTATTTTAAACTTTAATTTTATGAAAGGCAAAGTATTAGGATTAATCGCACTATTAACGATCATTTTCAGCTTAAGCACAATTGATGCCAATGCACAATACAGAGGCAGACATCATCATCGTCACCATCGTGTATTACCCCCTCCTCCACCACCACCGCGTGTAGTGATCCATCATGGCTACCATCCACGTCCTGTCGTGGTACACCAGAGAAGAGCGGCTATACACCACAGACGTATGGCTGAGAGACACAGAAGAGCCGCAATGCATCATAGAAGAGAAGCACAACGTGCAAGATATTATGGCCACTACCGTTAATCGGTATTTGAACAATAAAACTAGAATTCAGAAGATAAAAAATAGCCATTGGTGTTCCAATGGCTATTTTTTTATCCTGCCCAATGTTCCCGGTCCAGGCTTCGAAACTGTATGGCTTCTGCAATATGCTCGGCCTTTATGTTCTGGGTACCTTCCAGATCGGCGATGGTACGGGCTACTTTCAGGATACGATCGTAGGCTCTTGCAGAAAGGCTTAACTTTTTCATAGCCACTTTCAGGAGATTGGCACTAACCATATCCAGTACACAATATTCCTGCAACTGTTTATTGCTCATCTGCGCATTGCAATACACATCAGTGCCTTCAAATCTCGCGGTCTGTACCTCCCTGGCACGAATCACTCGTTCCCGGATGGTATCGCTGGATACGGCCATACGATCTGCAGATAGTTCTTCGTAAGGCACCGGCGTAACCTCTACATGCAGGTCTATACGATCCAGTAATGGTCCGGAAATTTTATTCAGGTATTTCTGTACCATTTGCGGTGGACAGGTACATTCTTTATCAGGATGGTTATAATACCCGCAGGGGCAGGGATTCATAGAGGCCACCAGCATAAAGCTTGCCGGATAGTCGATGCTTACCTTTGCCCGGGCAATAGTTACCCTACGTTCCTCCATCGGTTGCCGCATAACTTCCAGTACTGACCGTTTGAACTCCGGCAATTCGTCCAGGAATAATACGCCATTATGTGCAAGCGAAATCTCACCTGGTTGCGGATTGCCTCCTCCCCCGATAAGGCCCGCATCTGATATGGTATGGTGCGGACTTCTGAACGGCCTGTGGGCTATAAGCGAGGCATGCTCGGGTAATTTACCAGCAACGGAATGAATCTTGGTTGTCTCCAGTGCTTCATGCAAAGTGATTGGGGGCAAAATAGAGGGCAACCTCCTGGCAAGCATAGTCTTTCCCGCACCGGGAGGACCTATGAGGATTACATTATGTCCGCCGGCTGCGGCGATCTCCATTGCTCTTTTAATATTCTCCTGCCCTTTGACTTCATTAAAATCATAGATAAAGTCTTCCTGAGCCTTTGCAAATTCCGCTCGGGTATCCACCACGGTTGGTTTTAAGGTTGAACGCTGCTCCAGGATCTCAATCACTTCTTTTAAAGTACTTGCTCCATACACTTCCAGGTTATTGACCATGGCTGCTTCACGGGCATTCTGTACTGGTACGATCATTCCTTTAAACCCTTCCTGCCGGGCCTGTATTGCCATGGGCAAAGTCCCTTTAACCGGTCGGAGTGTACCATCCAGCTGTAACTCTCCCATGATCACATATGAAGCTAACAAAGAGGAAGTCAATTGCTCTGTAGCGGCCAGCATGCCGATGGCAATCGGAAGATCGTAGGCAGAACCGGCTTTTCTGATATCTGCCGGGGCCATATTGATGACCATTTTATAACGTGGACTTTTGTAATCATTATTTTTAAAAGCAGAGAGGATGCGATCTACACTTTCTTTTACAGCATTGTCCGGCAATCCGACAATAAAATACCCGCTGCCGGGAATAGTGTCGACTTCTATAGTTATGGTCATTGCAGATACGCCATAGACGGCGCTGCCAAATAGCTTTACTAACATATCTTGATTACTTGGTCGCAATTTATCACTATTCCGGACAATTCTGCTCCTGGGCAAAAAAATCTATATTGTGTATCAGGCAACTATTTTTTTCCCGACAAAGTAAACTGCAATATGCTTGCTTTGTTCTGTAAAATCTATCCAATCCTGTCTCTGTAAAAAATATGTAAAATTCAGTTGCTTTTGCTTAAATTTGCGCCATTATGTCTACATTACAATTCCACGATTTAGTCGTAAAAGATATCCGCCAGGAAACCCCGGATTGCGTATCCATTGCACTGGAAGTTCCTGAATCTATACAATCTGCATTTGACTATCTGCCTGGCCAATACCTGACATTCAAGACTATTATTGACGGACAGGAAGTAAGACGCTCTTACTCTATCTGCTCCGGAAAATGTGATAACGAGCTGCGTGTAGCCGTAAAGCGCGTAGTGCCGGAAGGGAAATTCAGTTCCTGGGCTAACAATGTGCTTAAGGTAGGAGACACACTGGCGACTATGCCGCCGCTTGGAAAATTCACACCAAAATCTTCTGATAAAACAAACAGAAACTATCTTGCTTTTGCAGCGGGTAGTGGTATTACGCCTATCATGAGTATCATGAAGGATGTATTATATAACGAGCCGGAAAGTACCTTCACGTTAATATTCGGTAACTACAATCGTAGTTCCATTATTTTTAAAGAAGAGCTGGAAGCACTGAAAAACCGCTTCATGAACCGTCTGCGCCTGTTCCACGTATTTGATCGTGAACTGCAGGAAGCTGAGATGTTCAACGGTATGATTACGGTTGAGAAGGTGAGATCTTTCAGTAATAAGCTTATTAACTTTAATACGATTGATGATATTTTCATCTGTGGGCCGGAGCCAATGATCATTGCGCTGAAGGATTATTTCCTCAATGAGATGAAGAAGCCTGAAGACAGTGTTTATTTTGAATTGTTCTCTTCTCCTGACCAGCCTAAAACGGTTAATAAAGAATGGGAAGCGAAGCAGCAACAAATCGACAGAAGCAAACTGAGCCGTGTTACGGTACGCCTCGATGGTTCTGCATTTGATATGGATCTGCCATATGGTGGTGAAAATATACTGGATGCTGCGTTACAACATGGTGGGGACTTGCCATATGCCTGTAAAGGTGGTGTGTGCTGTACCTGTAAAGCGAAGCTGATAGAAGGTGAGGTAGACATGGAAGTGAATTATGGTCTGGAGCCTGATGAAATTGCAAACAACTTTATCCTTACCTGCCAGGCGCATCCGAGAAGTGAGCGTGTAGTAGTCGATTTCGACATTAAATAATTTAGAAATTCATTTTGTTTATTTCATAAACAATCCTTATTTTTGCAACCCGTCACTAACACAGTGTTTGTTAGTACAGGATGGACCGGTAGCTCAGCTGGATAGAGCATCAGCCTTCTAAGCTGAGGGTCATTGGTTCGAATCCAATCCGGTTCACAAAAAGCCTTCCACATAGTGGAAGGCTTTTCTTTTTCAGATCAATTTTGAAAAGGCTTCTTTTCAAAAGCGTCAAAGTAAAGCTTCGATGCATTCCAAACTATAATAATGTAATAAAGAAAGCTGTCCCCTTCCAGACAGCCTACTGTTTTCATCTACACAATCTCAATGTAAATTCCCTGCTTACTTAAACAGTTACTGATGGCAGATGAAGATAATACCCCACAACTACACGAGGCACTCATTTAGAGTGCCTCGTACGTTTATTTTCACAGCTTATGCTTTGCCGATTAATTTATAATTTTTAAACCCTCCCAGGGTTCTGCCTCCCAAAATGCTATTTTCTATGAAATTAATTATTCTGTATTTCAGTTTAAATTTCTTCCTCATATTTGAAGTGGGGGCTCCGGTATACTGCAGTATATCTCCCCAATCCATATTCTTGATGCGGGATTCCATCAATTTGGGATGCTGGCCTTTAAATAAGGGGAAGTAACTCAGGTTACCATACTCATATAGCTCCGTTTTAAAATGTTCGGCTACTGTTCCATCATGCATGGTTTTCTGCTCTACAATTTTCTTTCCTATTTTCCGGGGATCCCTGCTCCATCCATAATGATACATATATGCATCAATCTGTAAGCAATTAAGTTTGCGTGTACCTTCTTTCTTTCCGTAACTGATTCCGTCAAAATCTGTTATACTACGAAATGACTGTGCATCTTTCCAGGAATGTATCTCCGGCAGATTGCGGACAATCCGCACTTCTTTCGGATAGGCAAAGTGCAGCGCATCTATATAATGGTCATAGTTACCGTAGAAATGAACGTACTTAAACACAAAACCCTCTACCCTGCTATCATTCAGATACTGCGCACAGGCATTCCTGATTGCCTCATAGCCATTTTCATGCAGTACTTCATCTGCCTGTATATATATGCACCAGTCTCCGCTGCAGGCTTTTAATGCCAGATCCGTTTGCTGTGCATAGATATTTCCATCTGCATTAAACGTTTTTGTATCCCATTCTGTATTAATAATCTTTAGCTTGGGAGAATTGATTGACTTTACCAGGTCTGCAGTGTTGTCCTGACTGTCTCCCATTACAACAATAAACTCATCCACAAGCGGTAATACCGAACTGAGACTCTCGATTATCGGAAAGTCATATATTGTTGCATTGCGAATTATTGTGAATCCGCTGATCTTCATAAAAGAATATTTTTTGAAGGGCAAAGGTAATAGTATTATACCGTTCAATCATTATTCAGATACATTCAAAGAACATAGTTTTATTCAAAGCTGGCCATATGGTTCAGCATCAGCATAATCATTGCGGGTGTCTGCCGTACATGAATTCTGTCTCCGAGGTGGTTTATGATGCATGTTTTTATAGCCGCAAGCGGGTTTGCATTGATCAACCAGAAAGACATTATATTCTGAATATTCAAAGCATATGTCATTCCATTTTCGAGATTGAGTTTTATAAACCTTTCCATATCACATCGTTTTAGTACTAACAAATTTATAATAACAATTCAATAACTAAAAGTTAATATAATCATTATGTTAATATCACAATACCTCAACCAGCACTTAAACGATGTGCCTTCAATTCAATCAAAGTATACGATGGAACGTTTATTAAATATCTAACAACTATTCCTGTATCATTTCCTTTATTTTTGCAATTCATTTATACACAGATATGAAGATTTCCAAAGTATTATTAACGCTTGCAGCAGTTTTGAGTATACATATCAGCCATGCACAGTTCAGCCCCGTGGCCAATCCGGCCAGTGTGCAACAGGTACTGGCAGGTAATGCGGCCAAAACACAGACCATCAGCAGTGATTTTACTCAGATCAAGAATATGAAAATGCTGAATGACAAGGTCAGTTCCAAAGGCAAATTCTATTTCAAACAGCAGGATAAAGTGCGCATTGAGTATACACAACCATTTCAGTACCTGCTGGTGATGAGTGGCGGAATGATTACGGTTAAAGAGAATGGCAAGGTATCTAAAATCAATACGCGCAATAGCCTTACCATGCAATCGGTAAATCGGGTTATGATGGATTGTATGCGGGGGACGGTATTCAGTAATAAGGATTTTTCGGTAAAAGCATTAGCTTCTACCTCTCAATATTTATTGAAATTGAGTCCGGTAAATGCTTCTATGAAAAGCCTGTTTAAACAAATTGATGTCTATATCAATAAAGCGGACAATAATGTAAGTAAGCTTGTGATGACTGAAAACAATGGTGATTATACCGAAATGGTCTTTTCTAATAAGAAATTAAACACAGCTCTTTCTGATGCGTTATTTTCTGTACGTTAGTCTGCTCTGCTTGCTTTCATCCTGCAGGGTAAGAGAGTACCAGAAGGCTGTAAAAGCTCCGGAAGTGGTCCAAAATATGTTTTCGGACCAGTCAAAATCATACCAACCAGTATTCGATAAGGTATTATACAACTGTGTAGTAGATGGCAAGACGCCTTTGGGCAAGCGCTATCATCTGAGCGGGCTGCTTTTTATCAAGCAACTGGAAGAAGGGAAAAGAGTTGTATTTCAAAACCAGATGGGTATTACCTATTTCGATTTTGGCTGGGACAATAATGGCAATTTCTCTGTGCATAATATTATGCCACAGATGGATAAAGCCCCACTGATCAAAACGCTGAAAAAGGATTTTGAGTTGCTGCTCTTTTATAACCTGCCACAAAAAAGCAGTGGTGTATATGTATTACCAAAATATCCTGAAGATCATTATCTTAAATTTGATTTGAGTAAAGGTTTTGTCTATTATATCTTTGATCAGCAGCAGCTGCTGAATCGCATAGAGAATGCCGATGATCGCAAAAAAGTAACTATTATGAAGACTAGCCCTACAAAAACAGGGAATCTGCCGGAAACGATTCATATCAATCATCTTAAGGCTAATTTCACTATCCAGTTACAGCAATTGAACACTAATAATTTACAAACAACAGAAGATGTTATTACAGAGTAAGTTTTATACTATAAAATCCTTTGCTGTTGAAGAACAGGATATACAGGCCATTATCAATATTAATCCCGCACATGGCATCTTCGAAGGGCACTTTCCGGGGCAACCGGTAGTACCTGGAGTATGTATGATACAGATCATTAAGGAGTTGACCGGGCAACATTTAACGGCAACACTTAAACTTAATTCGGCCTCACAGGTGAAATTTTTGCAGCTATTGGTTCCGGAGGCAGATCAAGACATTCAGGTACAGATCAGCATCAAAAATGCGGAGGAAGGAGAATACAGCATTGCTGCAAGTTTATTACAATCCGGCAAAGCCATTATGAAAATGAATGGACGGTTCTCTACTGCAATACAATAAGAAATGTTTTCTTGAACCGGCTATAAATATAATAGGGACACGATCATGATCGTGTCCCTATTATATTTATAGCAAAATTCATTTTAGCATTTATGCAATTGTCTTTTGCAAAAGCCCTTTCTATTTTCCCCTACCCTGAAACAGTACAATAAGGGTAAAAATCATAATCTTAAAATCCAGCATCAAAGAGCAGTTCTCTACATAAAGCAGGTCATATTTCATGCGCTCAATCATCTGGCTCACATTCTCAGCATAACCAAATTTCACCATGCCCCAGGAGGTAATACCAGGTTTCACACGATGCAGAAAACGATAGTGCGGATGAGTCTGGGTAATGATATCAATAAAATGCTTTCGTTCTGGTCTTGGTCCTACCAGCGACATGTCTCCTTTCAATACATTAAAGAACTGAGGTAATTCATCAAAACGCCATTTGCGCATAATCTTACCCCAGGGAGTAATACGTTTATCATTATCACTGGATAGTGCAGGTCCGTTCACCTCTGAATCGGTATACATGGAACGGAACTTAAGGATATAAAATGGAGCTCCATTAAGTCCGATACGCTCCTGCTTATACAATATCGGTCCTTGTGAGGAACGACGTACCATAATAATATTAAGCATATACAGCGGGCTCAGAATGAAAATGGCAAAAACTGCAGCAATTACATCAATCGTTCTTTTGAGTACTTTCTGCCAGTTGGGAATCAGCTCAGGCGATATACTGAGCATAACATTATCAAAAACGTTAGACGTACGTACAGAACCAGAAATAATATCATACAGCTCCGGCATTACCTTTACTTCTATAGGTCTATAACTCAGTTTTACCAGGATGTTTTCAATTAATCTGCGCTCCGAGGCTTCTAATGCAACGACTGCTTCTTCCACCTTATGCTCATCAATAATACGTTCAATATCATTTATGACGCCCAGGTAAGGTAGGTTAGGAATAATCTTTTCATCATTTAACTCATGTCCATCAGCACTCACCAGGCCTACGATTTTGTGCCCTATAATCTTGGGATTATCAATAAGCTGGCGGTATACTGAGTTAGCCTTTCCATTACTACCTATTATGATGGTATTTACCCAAACCTTCTGATCAACCAATTGTTGTTTGGTACGGCCAAAATAATAGGTGCGTACAAACAATAATACCAATAAGTGTACAAGGAAATACCATGCCGTTATTTCAAAAAAGTATTTAAAACTACCTGTATCATCTGCAAATATATACAGCCCGATAAGGGTAACTCCAATAAAGGCGCTAATTACACTACGAAACATCTCCTGCAGCCTTGATTTCTTAAAGACATCAAAGTAAGTACCGGAAAGCCAATATATAATAAGCCAAAAGACGGGTATAATAAGGATAGTGAGTAAATAATCTCTTGGAGAGAATATATCACTGTAATAAATATCAGGGAAATCTTTTTTTAATATTCTATGTCTGTGAAACCAGAAGACTATCCACGCCAATACAGCGGTAAAATAATCTAATACCACTAACACCCTCAATGCAGTTATTCTTTTCTTATTGAGATCCAATCTTAAGATTCTATTTGTTTTACAATTTCTGAGGCCAGCTCTACAGAATTTATGGCATCAAATATAGTCACTTTCGTAACGTTATCCTGCTGAATATCAGAAATAAATGAATTTAATGCCGCATTTACTGCTTCTTCCGGGATATAATGATGTTTATCCTGTATAACTTCTATTTCAGAAACATAGCCTATACCATATAACGACAAAATATGCTCCAATCGTATTGCACTACTGTTAAATAATATATCTCCGATTGCTCCATTATCAAATTGCATACGGATATTTACCAGGTCCTTGATATTATCTTCTACAGCAACGCTGTTTGCAAATATTTTGCGCACATGTGATTTAAGTAATTTCAATACTATATCAATGTGATTATTGACCAGTTTCTGCCACTCCAGCATCAGATCTCCCGCCTGATAGGCACATTTGATATCAATAAATTTCAATGGAGCTGAGTGCAAATCAGGTTGCAATTCTTTTAAGAATCTCAGGTATAATCCAACCTGACATTTAATCTTTGCCTCCTGAATAAGCTTTGCTATATGCTGCAGAGAAGGTGCATCTAAAACAAAAGGATTGTGCAGGAACAAATGCTTCTGAAAATGAATAGCCTCATAAATGTGCTCAATTTGCTGAGCTTCTTCAGAAACAATATCAATTATATCAACAGCCTGGGCAAGCTTGGAAAATTCAATAAAGTTGTAGAAACCAGGAATAGTATCAGAGCTATGATTAATAGCAAGATGATATCCAACCACTTGCACACAGCCAACCATCCCCCATTGTTTAATACGGGACAAAACGTTTTCCTTATTTCCAACTATTCCAACCTTTAGCATAATACCAAGACTTTATGCAAAATACAGCATAGTAAAATTTATTCTTAGTTTTAGGCATAAAAGTTATCCCCCGAAAATCCACAACTTATAATAATCCCTGATCGGCAAAACTAAAATACCCCTGATCAGATATAATCAAATGATCAATCAATTGGATATCAAATAACTGACAGGCAGCTTTGACTTTCTGAGTGGTATTCTTATCAGAAACAGATGGTTTCAGATTACCTGAAGGATGGTTATGCGCAATAATTATCTTGGTAGCCAGGTGTTGCAGCGCATTACGCATAATAATCCTTATATCAACAATAGTCGATGTCAGGCCACCTGAACTGAGAAATTCCTGGCAAACAATCGAGTTGGCATGATTGAGGTATAACACAAACATTTTTTCCTGCTCCAGGTCTTTAAGTAAGGGCACTAAAAACACTGCAGCCTCACTACTGGATTGAATAATTTTTCGTGCCAATACATCATTATATTGCCTCCTTTTGCCTAATTCCAGGGCTGCAACTAGGGTTACAGCCTTCGCTGGTCCAATACCTTTGAATTCTTCTAATTGTTTAACCTGCAATTTTCCAAGTAAGTGTAAATTATCCTCTGCCTTTCTCAGAATCGCACGAGCAAGATCTACAGCAGAAAATGCCTGATGCCCACTTCCTAATAGTATGGCAATCAATTCTGCATCAGATAAAGCCGCTGCACCTTTTGAGATCAGTTTTTCCCTGGGCTTATCATCATTTTTCCAATCTTTAATGGATATACTTTTCGCCTTAGATGTATCTTCCATAAGAACTATGCACAGTTTAGTTTGTAGCGTTTTCCTGGCAAGACGGTTACGATATCCTGAAATTCCAACTGAAGTAATAAATTAGCCAGCTGGCTATCATCTATTCCGCTTTTTAATTGCAGTTCATCAATATGCATTGTATTCTTGTATCCAATCAAGTCGATTATTTTATGCTCCGTCTCATTACAATGATTAAATAATCGTTGCTGTATACTCCTGGCTGAAGTAATATGCTCATCATTCCAGTTCATTAACTGCAATACATCTTCCAGTTCTGTTACCAGGTGAGCCATTTGTGTTTTAATCAGGTAATTGCACCCTGAAGATCGTGCATCCTGGGCCCTGCCTGGGATAGCCATCACATCTCTGTTATATCCCACCGCAAGTTTAGCAGTGATCATAGCACCACCTTTTACATCAGTTTCTACAACAATCGTCGCATCTGTCATACCGGCAACAATACGATTACGCATAGGAAAATGCTGGCGTTCCGGAATTGTTTGTGACTTAAACTCAGTGATCAGTCCTCCCTTCTCAATCATTTCAGAAGCCATACGCTCATGTACATTAGGATAAATGCGATCTAAACCATGAGCGAGTACACCTATAGTTGGCATCTCGTTTTTCAGTGCCTGATTATGAGCCACACTATCTATTCCATAAGCCATTCCACTAACAATGGTTACATTATATGGTTTAAGTGCATCAACTATGTATTGTGTCCATTCTTTTCCATACGCGGTCAGCATCCGCGATCCGACTATGGCGAGTTGCCGTTGACTGTTCAGCGCGGCTTCATTTCCTTTAAAAAATATCAAATAGGGGGCATCTGGAATACTACGCAACTTTTGTGGATAGCGCTCATCCAAAATCGAAATCGGAATAATTTCATTTCTGAGCATAAAGTCCAGTTCATTTTCAATACTGGCATCATTTTCAGAACAGGAGAGAATATTACGAGCCTTGGTTGTACCGAGTAGTGTACTAAGCTCCTTAAAGGATGCACCAAAAATTGCTTGCGCGTTGAGGAAATGATTTAATAATTGGGTGGCATAGGCATCCCCTATACCTTCTATCATACCCAATTGTAACAGGGAATAGGTTTCGGTATTCATTGGTTTTAGTTTTCACCAATAAATTTACGTAGTTCATACAGAAAAAAATGCACTCTCATCGAGAGTGCATTTTTTTCTGTATGATTATCAATAAACTTTTTATTTGTTCAATACTGAAGCCATTGTTTTACCAATATCAGCAGGGCTCGCTACTACGTGAATACCACACTCACCCATAATTTTCATTTTAGCTTCTGCTGTATCATCAGCACCACCAATGATTGCACCGGCGTGGCCCATACGGCGACCCGGAGGCGCAGTTTGGCCAGCGATGAAACCTACTACAGGTTTACGCATATTATCTTTCAGCCATGTAGCTGCTTCTGCTTCCATGTTACCACCGATCTCACCGATCATGATAATACCCTCAGTTTCAGGATCATTCATTAACAGTTCAACAGCCTCTTTGGTAGTAGTACCGATAATAGGATCACCACCGATACCGATAGCAGTAGAAACACCTAAACCAGCTTTAACGACTTGGTCAGCAGCTTCATAAGTTAAAGTACCAGATTTAGATACGATACCGATTTTACCTTTTTCAAATACGAAACCTGGCATGATACCAACTTTTGCTTCACCGGCAGTAATAACACCAGGGCAGTTAGGTCCGATCAGGCGAGAATCTTTTCCTTTAATATATTCGCGGGCCTTAACCATATCTTGCACTGGAATACCTTCTGTAATACAGATAATTGTTTTGATGCCAGCATCAGAAGCTTCCATTACCGCATCTGCAGCAAATGCAGGTGGTACAAAAATGATAGATGTATCAGCTCCGGTAGAAACTACAGCATCTTTTACGGTATTGAATACAGGACGATCTAAATGCGTCGTGCCACCTTTATTTGGTGTTACACCGCCTACAACGTTTGTACCATATTCAATCATTTGTGTTGCGTGGAAAGTACCCTCTGTACCGGTAAATCCCTGTACAATTACTTTAGAGTCTTTGTTGACTAATACAGCCATTGCGATTATTTTTTGATTTTAAAATATTATTTTTTCTTTTTTTGCTTGGCGAAAGTACAAAAAGATTGACAAACCTAAAAATTAGGCTTCTCCTTTCTTTTCCTTTGCTGCTTTAACGAATGCCACAAATAATGGATGCGGATTCAGCACAGTGCTCTTATATTCAGGATGGAATTGTGCGCCAATGTAGAATGGATGATCTTTCAACTCGATTGTTTCTACCAGCCCGCTTTCCGGATTCTTACCAGAAGCAATCATACCAGCCTCTTCAAATGCCTGTAAATAGGCATTATTAAATTCGTAACGATGACGGTGACGTTCTTTGATTTGCGTTGCTCCATATGCAGCAGCAAGCTTAGTTCCCGGCATTACATCACAATTGTAAGCACCCAGACGCATCGTACCACCTTTCTGAGATACATTTTTCTGGTCATCCATCAGGTGAATTACAGGATGAGCAGTATGCTCGTCCATCTCTGTAGAATGTGCATCTTTATGGCCCAGTACATTTCTGGCAAATTCAATTGCAGCACATTGCATACCTAAACAAATACCAAAGAATGGAATGTTATTTTCTCTTGCATATTGAATGGCAGTGATCTTACCTTCGATACCACGGCTACCAAACCCTGGTGCCACCAGAACACCATCCAGTTCCTGCAGTTTATCACTAACATTCTCGTCAGTAAGTAATTCGGAGTGAATATTTTTCACGATTACCTTACATTCATTCATGGCTCCTGCATGAATGAATCCTTCCAGGATAGATTTATAAGCATCCTGTAATTCAACGTACTTACCGATCAAACCGATGGTAACAGTCGATTTAGGGTATCTTAATTTATTCAGGAACTCTTTCCAGTTGGTCAAATCAGGATCATTACCTAAAGATAAATTCAGTTTTTTCAAACAGATCTCATCCAGTTTTTCCTTCATCATTTCCAATGGTACACTATAGATACTATCTGCATCCATAGCTTCAATTACTGCATCGGTAGTAACATTACAGAACAAAGCGATCTTGCGTTTCAGATCTTTATACAAAGGATGCTCTGTACGACAAACCAAAACATCAGGATGCACACCATTCTCACTCAATAACTTAACAGAGTGCTGGGTAGGCTTTGTTTTCAGCTCTTTAGCAGCGCTTAAGTAAGGAATTAAGGTAAGGTGTACCACAATACAATTCTCGTCGCCTAACTCCCATTTCAGCTGACGTACAGCCTCGATATAAGGTAAGGACTCGATATCACCGGCAGTACCACCCAATTCGGTGATCACTACATCATATTCGCCATTCTCACCCAACAGACGCATTCTGCGTTTGATCTCATCGGTGATATGAGGAATAACCTGTACTGTCTTACCTAAATAAGCACCTTCACGCTCGCGATTGATGACATACTGATATACACGTCCGGTAGTAACATTGTTGGCCTGAGATGTAGGCACTCCTAAAAAGCGCTCATAGTGACCCAGATCAAGATCGGTTTCGGCACCATCATCTGTAACATAACATTCGCCATGCTCGTAAGGATTCAAAGTACCCGGATCTACGTTAATATACGGATCGAACTTTTGAATGGTGGCTCTGTAACCACGCGCCTGTAACAATTTGGCTAATGATGCGGCAATGATACCTTTACCTAAAGAAGAAGTAACCCCACCGGTTACAAATATATATTTAGTATTCATAATATATGTTATATCAACCGGCAAATAAAAAAGAAACGAAGAAGAGAAAGCGTTTCGAAAATCGGTCGTGCAAAGATAAAGATTTTTAAGAAACCAGAAAGAATCAGTTTTTTAGTTTTCCACATCAAAAAAAACAATGCACAAAAGATTTTTCTGAATAAAAAAAAAGCCCTACATTTGCAGCCGGCAAGTCTTATACGACCAGCTCCTATTGAACTTCCCCAGGGCAGGAATGCAGCAAGGATAGATGGTTGAGCGGTGCGATGTAAGTAACTTGCCTTTTTTTTATGCCCTGACATTTTGAAAATCTCATGAATAAAATCACCTGTTTCATCACTGCAGGCTTGATATGCCTGATTGCCGGTACAGCAACCGCGCAAGAACAAACCCCAACCCCAACCCCAACCCCTCCAGCATCTCCAAAACTCTACATCGGACCCGGTATCGGTATCACATATGGTGGTATTGCCGGAATTAAAGCAGAATATGTTTTTGTTAAGCATTTCAGCGCATTTGCCGGAGCCGGATATTATATGAGTGGACTTGGGTACACTTTCGGTGCCACCGCTAAATTATTGCCCACCCGCAGATTCAGCCCATTGATATACGCAATGTACGGCAGCAATGCTGCAATCTACGTTGACGGTGTCCGTCAGTATAATAAAATATATGCTGGTCCCAGTGCGGGAATCGGAGCAGACTTGAAAGTTGGCCGCGGCGGCAACAAATTATTCTTTGGTATACAATACGGGATCTGGCATCCGGACTTCAAAAAAGACTGGGAGGCGGTAAAGCAGGACCCTGGCATCGAACCCTACAACGAGCCTATACCAGTTGGTTTCAACTTCGGTTTTAACTTCGCCATCAAAAGCTCAAAAAGCAGTCGCTAATAAATACTAATTACATAAAACAGATAAGGTGACCGGAAATCCGGTCACCTTATCTGTTTTATGTAATTTATTATAACAATTATTATTGTGCCCCACCAGATAAAATCTCTACACAGGACATTCCAGCTTTCTCCATCTTATCTCCCAGTTCTTTTTCCGGCTGGTCATTTTCACCTAACTTTTCCAGTGTTTCTACCTCTTTATCCGTCAATACTTTCATAATATTATCAACATAACAGTCGCAGAATTTAGTGGCAATTTCTTTAGTCAAGCCTTCTTTAACCATATCAGCACTACACTCTTCTTTAAATTTTGTTGCAGCTGCAGCTCTTTTATCATCACCTGCATTTGCAGATGCCGCCTGGGCACAAATTAAAATCGTGCTCAAAGCCAGGATCATTTTTTTCATGAAGATTGTTTTTAAAATGTTATCAATTGAAACACAATTATAAATCATTCACATGAATTATGCTTTCCTGTTCACAATAATTAACATTAAAATGTATTATCATTATTGCTCTGCAACTGGTTTGGCTTTCTTGTTTTTCAACATTCCGATAATAATCGGCAGCACCGAAAGCAGGATGATTCCTAAAACTACCTTTTCAAAATTGTTTTTAATCACCGGAATATTACCCAGAAAGTATCCTGCAAGCACAATACCCAGCACCCAGACTGTGCCTCCGATAATGTTATAAGTCAGGAAAGTCACATATCGCATCTTACCTACGCCTGCCACAAATGGTGCAAAAGTACGCACAATAGGTACAAAGCGGGCTATGATAATTGTTTGGGGGCCATGCTTCTCATAGAACGCATGGGTTTTATTGATGTATTCCGGTTTGACCAATTGCCTTCCGAACAGGCGCATCTGTACAAAACGCTCCCCTAAATATTTACCAATAAAATAATTACAGGCATCTCCCAAAATAGCAGCCACAAGCATTATACCAATACTGGTATAAATATCCAGGGACCCCATTGCAGAGAACATGCCTACCGCAAACAATAAAGAGTCGCCCGGAAGAAAGGGCATGATAACCAAACCCGTTTCCACAAAAATGATCAGAAACAGGATCAGGTATATCCACTGGTTATAATCCCGGATCAGCGTCAGCAGATGCTGATCGATATGCATAATAAAGTCTATTAAACCCATGTCTTGCTATAATTAAACGGGGCAAAAATAGTTTTTATTTCCACGAATGGGGATACAAATGGCAGAAAATGTTTTGTAAGGAAAAAAGTAACTTTGCATCGAAATTAAATCCGCACCTTCAATTACATTTAATATTTATGAAAGCGTTAAGCGTTACCGAATTCGAACAAGCAAAAAAAGAAGATATAATTATAATTGATACCCGCCCGTCAACAACCTTTACTTTAGGTTTCGTTCCAGGCTCGGTAAATATCGGCAACAACGGTCAATGGGCACAATGGGCAGAACAATTGATCTCTAAAGACAAACACATCCTGTTCATTACGCCTAAAGGTGAGGAAGCCGCAACAGTGAAAGCATGGAAAGCATTGGAATACATCCATATAGATGGCTACCTGAAGGGAGGATATGACGCCTGGCAGGAGGCCGGAAAGCCTATAGACATGATCATTGATATTACAAGTGATGAGCTGGCGCTGGATATCCCTTTCGATGATAAGTTATCTATTATAGACGTACGTAAAGAAGACGAATTTGATGCGGCTCACGTTAAGGATGCAGAGAACTTCCCTCTGGCAAAGCTGACCGATACCTTCCAGATTGCTCAATTGGATGATGAAGCCAATATGTATGTATATTGTGGTGGCGGATACAGAAGTGTTATCGCCTGTTCTATTATGAAAAAAGAAGGGTTTCATAATGTACGTAATGTCCTTGGGGGCTTTACGGCGATCAAAGACACTCCTAACCTGGTCATCGAAGTGCCTAAAAAGAAGAAGTAATTCATGGGCTGGATAATACTCTTAGCTGTATTGTATCTTTTTGCACTAACCATGAAGGTCATTGCCTTATCGCTACTGCTATGCATTATTATCTTGCTCTACTTTCTGGTGCGCAAGCTGGCGAAACGGAAAGAAACAGATCGGGAATACCGCTTTATGCGCACCTATCTTAATGTATATCGCAAAATACTGATGATATTGTTAGTTCTTGCTGTTTTTGGAACCTTTGCCATCGTTCTTCCGCTCAATCTGACGGAAGAAAGTCCGGGAGGAACGGCATTTTCCTTCTGGGGAGCATTTACCGCTACCATCTCGATAGGAATTGCCTGGGTACGTACAGCAAGGCTGAGCAAACAACCGGCTTCTAAACCCGGAGATAACAGGATCGGTAATTACTCAGTGTGGATCAAGCATTTAATGATCTGTGCCCTGCTTTTTGCCCTTGCTTTGTATGCACCTTTGGCCAAAGTTTACCTGATGCAACTTATGCATTATGGTAATTAAAAAAAATGTAGTTTTGATCAATGTCTGAAGCCTATTTTATCAAATTACCCCAATTCGAAGGCCCTTTCGACTTATTACTGTTCTTCATTGAGCGGGATGAGCTGGATATTTATAATATTCCGATAAACCAGATCACTAAGGATTTCCTGGCATTTATTCACCAAATGGAAACCTTAAATATTGAGATGGCCAGTGAGTTCATCCTGTTTATTTCCACCCTGATGCGTATCAAAGCCAAAATGCTTCTGCCACGCAGAGAACTGGATGCTTCGGGTAATGAAATAGATCCGAGGCAAGAACTGGTAAACAAGCTATTGGAGTATAAGAGATTTAAAGAGGCTTCTGAGCAAATGGCAGCACTGGAAGCAGAGCGCCTGCTGAGACAAAAACGCGGTAATATCAAACAGGAGCTGGATGCACTTGGACATCAGCATGCAGAAGGCACAGAGATTCAGACCGTTACACTCTACAAACTCGTCAATACTTTTGAGCGGGTTATGAAACGCTTTCTGGAAAGACATAACAAACCGCAACATGTGGTAGTGAAATATAATTATTCTATGGAAAGCCAAAGGGCCTACCTGAGCGAATACTTGTTACAGAGCGAAAAATCGTCTTTTGAAGAGCTTTTTGCACAGATGAATGACCGTATACAAGCTATTTTCACCTTCCTGGCCTTACTGGAAATGGTACAGCAAAAGATGATCAATCTCCTGGTGGGAGAAGGTCGAAACAATTTCATCTTCGAACGGAATGATGAAGGCGGAACCTCGGAAATTATAGTGCCTGAAGCGACAGAAATGTAATATTTATGTTATAATATATGTACATGTCCTCAGATTTTTGGGATATAAAATTAATAATCATAATTTCGTAAACTTACCATATCATTATTTTAAATGAACACAGATATACCTCCCTCGGTATTTTTAACTACAACCCCGGTACACTCTTGGGAAATTCTTGTAACCCTATTCCTTGTTTTACTTAATGGCTTTTTTGTAGCAGCCGAGTTTGCTATTGTTAAGGTGCGCGTATCCCAGATCGAAGTGCGTACTGACCTGAGTAAAAGCATGGCCGGCGTTGCCAAATCCATCGTAAACAATCTTGACTCTTACCTTGCAGCAACACAATTAGGTATTACCCTAGCCTCACTTGGTCTGGGTTGGGTTGGTGAAGAAGTTATGACAGCACTCATCAAAAATCTATTTGATGCATTAAGCCTTGACATTTCTGAAGCCGCTGCAAACAAAGCTGCCGTACCTGTTGCCTTTGCAATTATTACTGTTTTACATATTGTCTTTGGAGAATTAGCTCCTAAATCACTGGCGATCAGGTATCCGACAAATACAACCATTTACGTTTCCTGGCCATTGAAAATATTCTATTTTATTTTCCGTCCGATCATCTGGATGATGAATGGTTTGGCGAATAGTATTCTGAGGCTGATTGGTATAAAACCAATGCATGGCTCAGAAATCCACTCGGAAGAAGAGCTGAAAATGATCATTTCAGAAAGCCAGGAAGGTGGCGCTATCGAACAGACAGAAAGAGATCTTATCCAGAATGTATTTGATTTTGACGACAGAAGAGTTTTCCATATCCAGACACTACGCAAAAACATTTCCGCAATAGATGTGGACATGAGTGTAAAAGAGGCATTGGATTTCGCAATTAATGAAGGCTATACCCGTTTCCCTGTATACCAGGAGACTATGGATAATATTAAAGGAGTCGTATATACCAAAGACTTGGTCAAAAGACTACTTGCCGGTGAAGAGGACGCCAATATTGCTCCATTCTTAAGAAAAGCTACTTTTATTGCCGAAACAACCAAGATCAAGAATCTGCTGAAAGATTTCCAGAAAAAACATATCCATATGGCCATCGTTACCAACGAAACAGGTGAACTATCGGGTATTGTAACAATGGAAGACATTCTTGAAGAACTCGTGGGAGAAATCCAGGATGAGTATGACAACGAAAAGCCTATTGTGGAAAAAACCCCGCAAGGTACTTATATTGTTGATGCACACCAGTCTATTATAGATATCAATAAATACATTCCGTACAAATTCGAAGAAAGTGAACACTTTGAAACACTTGCCGGACTGATTTCCGAATTCATGGAAGGAAATGAGTGTAAAGAAGGAGATCGCCTCAATATTAATGAATATGAGGTAATTATCCTGAAAATGTACCGTAACTCTGCAGAAACAGTAGAATTACGCCTGCTAAACGATGACGAAAACTAAAAAACTAAAAGGATGGTATCGTAACCATCCTTTTTTATTACTGATACATTATAATATATAATTATGTCCTTATTATTCACCCCTCTTACTATAAAATCCATTACCCTTAAAAACAGGCTGGTGATGTCGCCTATGTGTATGTATAGTGCCATAGACGGTCTGCCCAACGACTGGCACTATGTCCATTATACGAGCCGCGCTATTGGTGGTGCCGGCCTCATCATCCAGGAGGCTACTGCTGTGACCCCCGAAGGGCGCATTAGCTATGCAGACCTGGGTATATGGAGCGATGCACATACAGAGCAATATAAACCAATCGTTTCTGCAATAAAAAAATACGGATGTGTACCGGGTATCCAGCTGGCACATGCCGGCAGAAAAGCCAGTTGCGAAGTATCCTGGAATAAAGGATGGCAGATACAGGAAGGCCCAGATAGCTGGCAAACTGTAGCCCCCTCTCCTATTCCTTTTCATGAGAGAGATATTATTCCTCATGAATTGACTATAACAGAAATCAAGGCACTGGTTCAGGATTTTAAAGCTGCTGCACAAAGAGCCCTAGAGGCAGGTTATGAAGTCGTTGAGATTCATGCTGCCCATGGCTACCTGATCCATGAATTCTACTCTCCCTTATCTAATCAGCGTACGGATGAGTATGGTGGTAGCTTTGAGAACCGCATCCGTTTTCTCTTGGAAATCATTGCCGGGGTTCAGGAAGTCTGGCCTGCTGATCTGCCACTGTTCGTTCGCATATCAGCAACGGACTGGATGGGCACCGAAGGCTGGGATACTCCTGATTCTATAGCATTAGGCAAAATCCTGAAAGAAAAAGGCGTCGACCTGATCGATTGCTCTACTGCCGCCAATGTACGCCATGCAGAGATCCCTGTGGGTCCTAACTACCAGGTTCCATTTGCTGATGCTATACGTAACCAGGCGGGCATTATGACCGGAGCGGTGGGGCTGATCACAGAAGCCTCCCAGGCAGAAGAGATTCTCCAGGCTGGTAAGGCCGATCTCATTTTCCTGGCCAGGGTACTACTGAGAGATCCCTATTTCCCATTGCGCGCTGCTACGGAACTTGGCGCCTCTGTAGAATGGCAGAAGCAATATGAACGGGCCAGACCTGTTTAAGTAGCCTGAAATATCAAGTATTTCAATTATAAACATCTGAATAGCAGCAACAATACTCTATTTATGGCTAAATATGTAGCGGCATAGCTATAATCTGGCACAAATTGGCTATTTTTGTAGGTTATTCATTATTATTAATTCACCATCTTATTTTAAGAAAATAAGGTGTCTCTATAAATATCATATATGGGATGTGGAAGTTGTGGTGTATCCACCGACAACGGAAAACCCTCTGGCTGCCAAAGTAATGGCGGATGCAGTTCGGGTGGATGTAACCGTTTAAATGTATTTAATTGGCTGGCAGAAATTCCATTAAGCGATTTCGGAAAGCCATATAACATAATAGAAGTCAGCTTTAACCAGGGAAGCCGTAAAGACTATTTCAAAAATAACACCAATACTATTTTCCATAAAGGGGAAATGGTCACTGTAGAAGGGGTTGGTGGTTATGATGTTGGCGAAATCAGTCTGACAGGAGAATTGGTCAAGCTGCAATTAAAAAAATACTCCGTAACAGAAGAGGCTGTCGAAAAGAAAGTCCTCAGAGCTGCAACTCCTTCTGATCTGGATGCTCATCATCATCAGAAAGCAGCAGAAAAAGAAACACTGATCCGCTCCCGCGCTATTGCCAAACAGGTAAACCTGGAGATGAAAATCGCTGAAGCAGAGTGGCAGGCAGACGGAAAAAAAGTAACTTTTTTCTACACTGCCGATGCCCGTGTCGATTTCCGTGAGCTCATCAAGGTATACGCGAGTGAATTCAAAGCCAAAATTGAAATGCGCCAGATCGGTGCCCGTCAGGAAAGCGCCAAAGTTGGTGGTATCGGTTCCTGTGGACGCGAATTATGTTGTAGTTCATGGCTATCAGATTTCAAAACGGTCAATACGACTGCTGCCCGTTATCAGAATCTTTCTATCAATCAGACCAAATTATCCGGACAGTGTGGCCGCCTGAAGTGTTGCCTCAACTACGAGCTGGATACCTATATGGATGCCCTGAAAGGCTTCCCTCCAAATGCAGAAAGCATTGAATTACAGCAAGGCAGAGCATTCCTGCAGAAGAAAGACATTTTCAAAAACCTGATGTGGTACAGCTTCTCCGGCAGCAATAAACAATATCCGCTGACGATTGAGCGTGTACAGGAAATTTTGACCCTGAATGCCAAAGGCGAAAAGCCAGAAGAGCTGGAAGCGGTAGAAATACAGGTGAAGAGCAAAGATCCGGAGAAGAGTGTAGATATGGGCTTTGTTAATGATGTAGGACAGATCAAACTGTCTTCATTAAAAGGCAATAGCAACAATAAAAAACGCAAGAAAGGCGGACAAGGATCTGAGCAGAAAAACAAAGCCGGCGAGCAAAATAACCGCAATAATCCGAAAGGAGAAGCGAAAGCCGGACCAAATCAGAACCAGAATCCGAATAGGAATAATAATAAACCCAAAGGCAACAAACCTAATCAGAAACAGGCCCAGGGCAATAATAATACTAATAATACCGAGCAAGGCAGCCCAAAACCTGCTCCTCCAAAACAGCAAACTGCCCCACAGCAGCAGAAGCCTAATCAGAATCCGGAGGGACAGAAAAACAGGAATGCCGATGCCCAGCAGAAAAGAGAAGGCGGACAACCTAAAAAGCAACATAAGCCCAATAGGCCTAAACCGAATCCTAACCCTGGATCAAACCCTAATCCTAACCAGGATAACAGTAATAAATCATCTTAATCATTAATTTTTATAACCTTTAAACAAACATTAAAAACTTGCTAGTTTACAAATTTGGTGGCGCATCCATTGCCACTCCCGAGAGAATGACCGAATTGCTTCCTATTATCGCGGAAGCCAACAAACCACTTTTAGTAGTTGTGTCTGCCTTAGGTAAGACCACTAACGCTTTAGAAGACGTTGTCAAGGCCGCATTCAAGGGAGATAAACGAAAGACCAGCGAGTTGATAAAGCAGTTAGAGGATCAACATGATGAGTACTGTGCAGCCTTACTGCAAGGCGAAGCTCTGGACACAGTAAAGGCAGAACTGCACCTGATCTTTACCGAAATGCAATGGGCGGCCGATACGGCAACTCAGTACGCATTCGATTATGTATATGACCAGATCGTATGCCTGGGAGAGTTATTGTCTACCACTATCTTCAACAGCTTCCTTAATAGCCGTCAGGTGCCAAGTGCCTGGGTAGATGCCCGTGATATTGTACGCACAGACAATACGTACCGTGATGCACAGGTTGATGAAGCGTATACTACAAAACAGGTAAAGGAGAAAGTACTGCCCCTGTTTCAGCAATACCAGGTAGTCGTTACACAGGGCTTTATCGGTTGTACAGATGAGAACTACTCTACTACCCTGGGTCGTGAAGGTTCTGACTATTCAGCGGCATTATTTGCCAGCATGTTACCGGCCAACAGCGTGACCATCTGGAAAGATGTAGAAGGTTTATTAAATGCCGATCCTAAATTATTTGCCAATACAGAGAAGATCCAGCAGATCAGCTTCTATGAAGTGATTGAAATGGCCTATTATGGTGCACAGGTTATTCACCCTAAAACCATTAAGCCACTGCATAATAATGGTATACCATTATATGTAAAATGTTTCCTGGACAGAAGTCTGCAAGGCACTGTGATCAAAAATGAAGTAGAAACGGCTTATCCACCGATCATTGTTTTGAAGAAAAACCAGATCTTACTGAAAGTAACCAGTAAAGACTACTCCTTCGTTACAGAAGATAAGCTGAGTGAATTATATACAATATTCCACCAGCATAAAGTAAAGATCAACCTTTTACAGAATGCTGCGATCAGTCTGATTGCCTGCGTAGATAACAATCCGGCTAAGATCGAACCATTGATTTCCGATCTTTCCCTGAACTACCAGATCCGCAGAAACGAGGATGCCGAATTGCTGACCATCCGTCACTATAATGATCCTACGTTTGAGCGACTGACCAAAGACCGTAAAGTACTACTGGAACAGAAATCTAGGGTCACCGTACAAGCGGTAATGAGTAATTTCTAAAGAAATATATCTTGTTATTATACATAAAGAGGGCTGTCATGGACAGCCCTCTTTATGTATAATAACTCGTTTGATTATTTCAGCACCTCCCTGATCGGCGTACCAATGCTGGCATTCGGTGCCTGAATGTGTAGCAGAGCAGCAATAGTAGCAGCAATATCCGTCATATGATACGGTTGTACGCTAGCCCCTTTCTTAATTCCCCAGCCATAAAAAACCAGCGGAATATGCGCGTCATAAGGATTCCAGCTACCGTGTGTAGTACCTGTACCACCGTAGCCGCTGTAATGACCGGGCTCCAGGATCACCTGCAGATCACCGCTGCGCTTACGGTTATAGCCATTCACAGCCATCTGCCATAATTGCTCCGGCAGCACATGTCCGTCCTTATCTTTCATGTCCAGTACATAAGCGACATGCTCTACCTGCTCCATAATATGTTTAGCAGCCTCACTCACGGCTTCTGCATCCAGCTTATTGCGTGTGATAACCGCCTCATTAAAATATACCTGGTAGTTCTCAAATACAGCAATGCTATCGGCATTAAACTGCTTTTTCAATTCCTCATTCAGCAGTTTGCCCACCTTTCGGGAATCAAAGTTCTGGCCCGGTATACGCTGATCTTTCAGGAAGGTTACGTTATGTGCGCCGCCGTGATCGGCAGTCAGGAACACCGTATAATTTCCCTTGCCTACCTGTTTGTCCAGGTATTTAAGGAACAGCTCCAGCTCCTTATCCATACGCAGGTAGCAATCTTCCACTTCGATCGCATTAGGTCCGTACATATGTCCGATATAATCGGTGCTGGAAAAACTGATTGCCAGGAAATCAGTAATATCATCTTTACCCATCTGCTCACCTGCAATAGCTGCCTCACCCATTAATCGGGTCAGCGTATTGCCCCAAGGTGTAGTACGGATAATGCCGCGATCCTTACCGGAAAATTGTGCCAGCTTATGTGGGAATACAGGAGCAGTCTCCCCTTTCAGATTCCCTTCATAAGCATTATTATCAGCAGTACTTTGCACATAAGTATTGATAGGATATAGCGTGCTCCAGTCCTGTAGTAACAGGCTGTCTGTACAGTTCCGTCCATTAAACGCTTCTACCCAGGCAGGTAATTTATCTGTATAAAAAGTACTGGTAATGAATTTACCATCCTTACCATCAAACCAGTAAGCACCCGAAGCAGTATGTCCTGCAGGCAGGATCGAGCCTCTGTCTTTCAGCGACACCCCTACTGTCTTTGCACGGAAATTGGTGGCGAGTCTTAATTCATCTGTAACCGTTGTGGCCAGCAGATTTCTAGGGCTCATCTTACCGGCATCGCTCTGGTTACCGACACTGTTTACGGCATCATCATCGGTACAATAAACCTCCTTACCGGTACGTTTATCAATCCATTCGTTAGCCGCTATACCATGCAGCGCGGGTACAGACCCGGTATAGATACAGGAGTGACCTGGTGCTGTATATGTGGGTAGGTAATTGATGGTAGTATTTTCGCAGGTAAACCCTTCAGATAACAAACGCTTGAAGCCCCCTTTACCATAGCGGTCTGCATAACGGTATAGATAATCCCATCGCATCTGATCCAGTACAATACCTACAACCAGTTTGGGTCTTGGCGGCTCCTGAGCCAGGGACGGTTTCGCGATGGCAGCAGCCAGCACAGCAGTAACTACTATCTTCTTAAAATTCATGTTCAGCTGATTAGGCTGCAAATTTCCGAAATATTTGACTACCATGTGTATTATCTAATTCTTAAAGCATAGAACCAAAAATATGCAATAATAAAGGGGCCTTCGATCATGATCGAAGGCCCCTTTATTTGTATCGTTTATAAATCGCTGAAGAAGCGTTTATTTCATTGGTTCTTGTTGTGCCAGCTGCACATCACGCTCAACCACTGTATGCTCGCCTGTGATCGCTTTACCATCCTTATCCAGCAGCTCCAGCTTCACTTTCATCGTGCCCATAGGAGCATTCTGAATGAACTGTGGCGCCCAGTTATTAATCATAAAAGTATTGCCGTTAATTGTAGCCCTTACTTTATCGCCGGTTTCAGATAATGTTGTATTGTATACATAGAAATCCAGCAGTACATTCTTCGTATCATTCCCTACATAATCGCCTTTAGGTCGGCTGTAGAAGATCATTGGGGTAGTCGGATTGTCCAGTTTCTTATATGTCCCTTTCGCATCAATCGCAAAACGCAGCAGGATACCTGCATTTTTACCTTTTACAGACTCATGGTAAGAGCGGGAAAGGAAAGACATGACATCATGTTGAGAATTTACCGCAACGGTAAAGGTATGCTTAGGCTCATATAAAGCAGTATATGGCTTATTGTCCAGGATAAAGTGAATATGCTGACCCTGTGCAGAATTGTTACATTCTTTAGATACCGCAGCTTCAGTTTGTTTTTTCAGTTCATAATTCGCTACGGTATAATTAATCGTAACTTTTACAGAATCCTTGCCCACCGGCTCTGTGCTTACATCTTTGATCGACAGTGCAGCATCAGGAAAGTCTGGAGAGGCCGGTACCGGTGCAATCTTAACGGTTTTCTCCGGAGTAACGGTTTCCACCGTATCCGCCGTCTTTGCATCAGTCTTATCGGTTTCTCCTCCTTTGCAGGAAGCCAGCAGCATAAATCCTAATGATAAACATGTGGCAGGTAGTATGTAATATTTTCTCATAACAACATATAATTAGTGGTTAACACAAAAGTAAGTCAAAAGTATACTCCATTATCTTTAAATATTTGTAAATATAGCCATTCGGAAATTTGTAATGCTTATAATAATTTGAGTACTTTTGTTCCTCAAAACATAGTACACATATGATATACTCCATGACCGGCTTTGGTAAAGCAGAAGGACATACAGGAAATAAAGAAATTATTGTAGAGCTGAAATCGCTGAATGGCAAGCAATTTGAGATTACGAATAAATTAAACCCATTACTGAAAGCGTACGAAGCGGATATCCGTAAAATCGTTTCCCGACAACTGAAGCGCGGATCTGTAGATATCGCCATATTTGTAAAACAGGATGGCGCAGCCAAGCCGATGAAAATCAATACCAGCCTGGCGCAATCTTACTATGCTTCTATAAAAGAAATCTCATCTGCATTAGGTCTTGCTGAAGAACAGATATTACCTACACTGATGCGCCTACCGGAAGTAGTAGCACCGGAAGCAGAGAGTGTAACGGAAGAAGACTGGGCTGTGATTGAGCGACTGGTAAACACTGCTGCAGAACAGCTGGTGAATCACCGTATGGTTGAAGGAAAGCCTATAGGTGCCGATCTGCTGGATCGTATTGATCAGATCGAAAAATTACTGATTCAGGCAGAGGTACATGAGCCAAAACGTATCGAGCGCATCAAAGAGCGCCTGGTGACTATGCTGGAAGAATGGGTGGGTAATGATAAATGGGATGCTAATCGCCTTGAGCAAGAACTGATCTACTATATTGAAAAAATAGATATTTCTGAAGAAAAACAAAGACTGAGAGCGCACTGCACCTACTTCAAAGAACTGGCCGAAACAGCCGGACCTGAAGGCATTGGTAAAAAACTGGGATTTGTACTGCAGGAAGTAGGTCGTGAAATCAACACCCTGGGTTCAAAAGCCAATGATGCAGCGATGCAGCAGATCGTTGTGCAGATGAAAGATGAACTGGAAAAAGCGAAAGAACAGGTATTGAATATTGTATAAAATCAAGGACATGAAATTATTGCTGCAAAAATATTTTAAATCATTACCGGTCATTGCGATTACATTGCTGGCAGCCTGTGGAAAGCCTGCAGAAACGGCGTACCAGAAACAGGTAGGTATTCCCGGAGCCAAATGGGATTATAAATTCCAGCCGGAATTCCAGTTTGACATCCCCGACACAACGGCGAAATATAAAGTATACCTGATCCTGCGTCATGATGCGGCCTTCCCTAATTCTAATATTTGGGTAAGGTTTAAAACCAAACAACCGGAAGCTAAACAATTTGATGCAGGTATTCGCATAGAAGCGCCGCTGGCAGCGACAGATGGCCAATGGCTTGGCTCAGATATAGGCTCTATCTATGAACATAAAATATTGTTGAAACCAGGGAAAGATTATCCGAAGTTTTCTAAAACGGGAACATATACGGTAAAACTGGAACAGATTATGAGAGAGAATCCGCTACCCTCCGTGATTAACATCGGGCTGCGTGTCGAGCGGCTGGATCTTAAATAAACCATAAGCAATACTGCGTACGGTCTCATCAATATCATTGATCACCAGTGTAGTTGACGATACAATACGTTTTCCATCAGCATCGGTAACTGAATAAGTTACCGATTTTTTATTGCCGGCAGCAGTAAAGTTCAGAGACACCAGCGGCAAAGCTGCATCCTGCTCATCCAGGTCAATATTATATTTTTTCAATGCAGACAATACCGCATTATTACTACCGGAAACCTTCAGGCGGAAGTGCATTTTGAATTCTGCATATGGCATTAACTGCGGGTACAGGCGATACATATTGACCAGGCTGCTTTTCCACATTGCATCCTGATCATTTTTATCAGCGCAGATAATCAATGCCTCATAAACCCTTGCCAGGAACAGCTTTTCATAATCCTCTTCAATATCTTCTGCAAATGACAAGGTACGTACCAGTCGCTCCTGAGCACGTTGGTAATGCCCCTGCTCCATATCCAGGCGCGCGAGGTACAGATTGAAATATTTATAGACCTTAGGTCTGGGATCAACCTTCAACTGGCTTTCGAATTTATTATAAAAATATGCAGTACTGTAGCCGCGGATCAGGTACCAGATCTCATCCCAGGAAATAGTACTTTCTGTCGAGAACAGCTTGTAGACTACATTTTCCCGCTCAGGATTAGCCGCCAGCTGGTTCGCTACCAGGTACTGTTGCAGGTAAGCCTCTCCTTTCAGCATCGCAATACTCCACAAAGCACGCGGATGCCAGCACCAGTTTTTATCTTCGAACTGCTGTTGCCGAATCTCCTTTTTCTTATTCATCAGCCGCAGCAGGTTTATGCTGAATTCATAATGAGACTCACCAAGGGTAGTGCCAATATGCACTTCTTTAAACTGCGCTGCTTTATCCAGAAAGCGCTGGCTTTCCGCCAGATTTCCTTCATAACTACAGGCACGTGCCAGGGCTATATTATACCAGCCAAATCCGGGAGTAGAACCCACAGAATGTATAATATCCCTCATACTGATCGCAGCCTGCATAGGCATGCCTTTATAAATATCTACAATGGAGCTGTAGTAAGCCCATTCCTGCAGGCGCTTATCTCCGGCATCCTGCATACTGGCCACTGCATAAGCCTCTTCGGCCTCACTGAATTTAGCCTGTATGGCGCAAAAGGTTCCATAGTTATTGTAAGACATCAGCCCGCCATTCTCCATAAGACGGAAGTAGTACAAGGCAGAATCTATACGCAAATGATAAGCGTGGAGAATGGCTTTATAATGATATACATTTTGCAATTCATATTGCAACGAAGACTCAGGGAACACCTGCCTGTTGACCGACTGATTTGCTTGTATGCGCGCCAGAGAGCTATCTAGAAAACGATCCGACAATACCTCATTCTCCTCCAGGTTTCCCTTCAGAAAATCATAGGTACGGTATGTGTAAAAACGATTACGGTGTACAATCCAGGAAAGCATGTTATAACCATTCAGCACAATCTCTTTCTGCATATTCCATTGCTGTATCCTGCGCAGTAGCTTATAGCTGTTTTCGTTCTGCTCCACATTCTGATAAGCCTGAAACAGATAGTTGGCCGTGTTGCTGTAATCCGCATGGCGCTTATACAGCTTTACATATTCCAGGGGATCGGCCGTACGGGTGCGCAAAATGGTTGCATAATCCCGCTCTATTAGCGTCAATGCCTTTTCAAGAGGAGCAATTGCCAGCTTATAGCCATTATAATCTGCGGCACGTTCAGCATTAAAAATGCCTTGTATCATCCAGCCAACATAATAAGTACTATCAATACGGATGAACTCACGGGAAGCAGGCACTGCCTCTTCACGGGTCATATCCACCCCCTGCCGCTTCGCATCTATTTCATAGCGCTTGGCAGCATTAAGGTCAGCAAGAGACTGAGCAGGTACTGATGTAGTACCTGCTCCGACTAATGCAATAGCTATTATTATATTACGTGGGTTAAATATCAAATTTATATTAGTTAATCTGAGTTATATCTGCTGCCCCGCTGATATCCTTCACGATAGTTGGTGTACCCTTGTATTGTACATTACCTGCTCCAGAGGCATCAATATTCAGGTATTTTGCAGCATACACTTTCGCTTCTCCTGCACCTGATGTTTCTACGCTTACCGAGTCAGAGATACACTCCAGTGCATTTATATTTCCGGCTCCGCTGATGTCGATATCCAGCGATGGTGCCGCACCTATCAGTTTCACAGCTCCTACCCCGCTCGACTCTACGGTACAGGAAGGTACCTCTACATGCATATCCACATCGCAGGCACCTGATATATCGATCGCCAGTGGCGTAGTTTGTTTAAACACAGTCTGAGACTGTATTACCCCTACACCGCTCGCTTCAATCTTATCCAGGTTAGGCATACTGATATAGATTGCAACTTCTTCAGACTCATCTCCGTCAAATATATCGAAGGTTCCGGTACGCTCAATCAGCAAGGTTCCGTTTTCCATACCGATTTTCAGTGTACGCAACGCTTCATTGCTTCCTTTGGCCACTACACTGAAGACACTGTCCTGCTTCAGGTAAATCTTGGCATAGCCATTCAGTTCAATGTTACGGAAGTTATTAAATGTATATTGTTTTGTGCCACCGACAACAGGTGTATTGTCTTCGAAATTGTGATCAGAGTCTTTGCTGATCGTAACATTATTACAAGAACTGAAGATACCTGTTAAGGTACCGAGTGCTGCAGCCAGAACGAAGAAGAGGAATATTTTTTTCATAACAAACTATTTTAAATTTTATTCAAAAGTAGCCTGCCATCACGCTTCTTCCATGGCTCTTTCGGTAGATTGGTTTATTTACTCGGTAAATGTCGCTTAATATAATTTTAAAGCCTGCAGTCTTTGCATCTCAGCCGCAATCAACTCCTCCAGTACACGCGTTCTGGCCTCTTTACTACGGAAGATCAGGCGGTGCGCCAGTACCGGGTTAGCGATATACTGCACATCATCCTCAATAACAAAATCTCTCCCCTTAACCAGTGCAAAAGCTTTCAGACATTTAATAAACGTAATACCAGAACGGGTAGATGCTCCCAGACTAATATCCGGATGATTTCTCGTTGCCCGCACCAGGTTTGCCACAGACTGCACGATCTCAGGATGAATATATACCTGTTCCGCAGCCTGTTGCAGGTCCAGTATATCCTGCAGCGACAGAATCTGTTTCAATTGATTCAGGTTATCATTGATCTGCAGGTACTGCTGGTATATTTCAAGCTCTGTTTTTTCATCAACATAGCCGAAATAAATTTTCATAAAAAAACGATCCAGCTGTGCCGTAGGCAAAGGATAGGTACCCTCTGTCTCTACCGGGTTCTGCGTAGCAATCGTAAAGAAGGGCTGTTGCAGCTTTACCGTTTGCTCTCCTATCGTGATCTGTCCTTCAGCCATACTTTCCAGTAAAGCAGACTGTACTTTCGGGGAGGCACGGTTGATCTCATCGGCCAGCAGGATATTACAAAACAGTGGTCCTCTTTTAAAAATAAAATCCTTGCGCTGATCATCAAAAATATACGCACCGATCAGGTCCATAGGCAAGAGGTCTGGTGTAAACTGTATGCGCTTAAAGACTGCATTTCCCGCCCCCGATCCGCTAATTGCATGAGCCAGTGTTCTGGCCAGCACCGTTTTACCGGTACCTGGATTATCTTCCATCAGGATATGACCCTTTGCCAGCAGACAAGTAATCACCTGTTCTACCTGCTGTCTTTTTCCCCTGATCACCGTTTCCATTTCCGTGATCAATTGCCCTATCTTACCCTGTGCCGCAACTGTTGCTTCCATCTGATCTGTATTTATAAAAGGTCCTGTATGATATCTTCTCAAAACTACATTATTTGTAAAATATAACGCCTTTTTTAACGGAATTTATCGGATGAATGATTGTATTTTTGAGTTAAAATAATCAGAAACATACATGTTGCATTATACAGTAGCGGGAACCGGTCAGCCGATTGTCCTGGTTCATGGTTTCCCTAATGACGGCCGCAACTGGAATACGATTATTCCTGCCCTGTCACAACAATACAAACTCATCATTCCTGATCTTCCGGGAGCTGGCAAAAGTGCCTTCCAGCCTGAGCTTACTTTAGGCAAAATGGCTGATGCCCTTATTGCAGTTCTGGACAAAGAACAAATCAATCAGGCTGTCTTTGCAGGCCACTCTATGGGGGGCTACACCATCCTGGAACTGGCGACTTTATATCCTGACCGGGTAAAAGCTATATCCCTGGTGCATTCCCTGGCCTCTGCCGATAGCGAAGAAAAAAAAGAAACGCGCAGAAAATCAATCAAACTGATACTGGGCGGCCCTATCGGACAAAAGACATTTATTAAGGCTATGGCTGAAAACCTGTTTGCAGCAAGCTACAAAGTAGCGCATCCGGAAGGCATAGAAGAGATCTGGCAAAACGGTATGCAGCTCAGCCCCGAAGCACTGGCAGCATTCTACCAGGCGATCATGGACCGAAGCGATAAAACCGAATGGCTTAAAGCTAATAAGCGCATACCCGTGCAGTGGATCATTGGTGAGGAAGACAATGCTACCCCAATGAAAGAGGCCCTCGCGCAGTGCTACCTGTCACAAAGAAATGATGTGCAGCTCTACCGTAACTGTGGCCATATGAGTATGATGGAGTACCCTGAGCGTCTGGCAACGGACCTTGCGGCATTCGCATCATTTGTATACAGTATGTAAAAAACGAATTCAATTATGAAGTTTAATCTACAGGCACCATACAGCCCCGCCGGCGATCAGCCCTCTGCCATAGCACAGCTGACCACTGGCGTGAATGAAGGAGATGCTTTTCAAACCTTGCTGGGGGTAACAGGATCAGGTAAAACATTTACCATGGCCAATGTCATCCAGAATGTACAAAAGCCAACGCTCATCCTTACCCACAACAAAACACTGGTGGCCCAGCTATACGGAGAGTTCAAGCAATTCTTTCCGGACAATGCGGTTAACTATTTCGTTTCTTACTATGACTATTACCAACCGGAAGCTTATATGCCGGTAAGTGATACCTATATTGAAAAGGACCTTGCTATCAACGAAGAGCTGGAAAAACTGCGTCTGCGTACCACTACAGATTTGTTAAGTGGCCGAAGAGATATACTGGTCGTGGCTTCTGTATCCTGCATTTATGGTATGGGTAACCCTACTGAATATGAAAATGGGATTATCCGCATTGAGCAGGGTCAGGAAGTATCCCGTAACGGATTCCTGCACGCACTGGTCAATTCTCTGTACAACCGCTCCCAGGGAGAGTTTGCACGGGGTACCTTCCGTGTTAAGGGTGATACCGTAGATATTAATCTGCCCTATGTTGATTATGGATATCGCATCACTTTCTTCGGAGATGAAATCGAAGAGATAGAAAGTTTTGATATTGAAAATGGCAAACGTATCAGTAAGATTGAGGCTGCGGCCATCTTCCCGGCCAACCTCTATGTCGCACCAAAAGATCAGATGGGACAGATTGTACGCGAAATACAGGATGAACTGTTTGCACAGGTAGAGTATTTTAAAAGAGAAGGCAAGCATATCGAAGCGCAAAGGATCAAAGAAAGGGTAAACTACGACCTGGAGATGATGCAGGAGCTGGGCTATTGCAGTGGTATCGAAAACTACTCCCGCTTCCTGGACCGCAGAAGACCGGGCACACGCCCCTTCTGCCTGCTGGATTATTTCCCTAAAGATTTCCTGTTGTTTATTGATGAGAGCCACGTAACCATTCCACAGATCAGCGGTATGTATGGTGGTGACCGTTCCCGTAAAATGAACCTGGTTGATTTCGGCTTCCGCCTGCCTTCAGCACTGGATAACCGCCCTTTGAATTTTCATGAATTTGAAAGCCTGTTGAATCAGGTGGTGTTTGTCAGTGCAACGCCGGGCAACTTTGAATTAAACGTAACAGAAGGTCTGGTCGTAGAGCAGGTTGTACGCCCTACAGGATTACTGGACCCTCCGATAGAAATACGCCCTAGTCTGAACCAGATCGATGACCTGCTGGATGAAATAGATCAGAGAGCCAAACGCAATGAGCGCATACTGGTAACCACACTGACCAAGCGTATGGCCGAAGAACTGGATACCTATCTGAAACGCATCAATATCAATTCACGCTATATACACAGTGAGGTAGATACGCTGGAACGCGTAGAGATCTTAAGAGATCTGCGCCTGGGCAATATCGATGTACTGGTGGGTGTAAACCTGCTCCGGGAAGGATTGGATCTGCCCGAAGTAACGCTGGTGGCTATCCTCGATGCCGATAAAGAAGGCTTCCTGAGAGATGAACGCTCGCTGACCCAGATGGCCGGCCGTGCAGCCCGTAATGCTGATGGTATGGTTATTTTCTATGCCGATAAAATTACGGACAGTATGCAGCGCACGATCGATGAAACACAGCGAAGAAGAGAGAAACAAATTGAACATAATACAGCACATGGTATTACCCCAACTACTGTACGCAAATCGGTAGAACAGATCATGAAGCAGACCTCGGTACTGGATATCAAAAACTATGACGAAGACAGTCCGTTAGCGATTGAGCCAAACCAGGATATTGCCGCTGAAGAATTTGTGGAATATAAATCTAAAGCTTCTTTGCAAAAGGCTATCGATCAAACGAAGAAGTCTATGCAGAAAGCAGCTAAAGATCTTGACTTTATGGAGGCGGCCCGTCTTCGAGACCAGATGTTCGCTATGGAGCAGGAGCTAAAAGCTATGTAATGATATTTACCCCGGATCGTACATTGATCCGGGGTATTTTTTATATGACATTTCTATCAAAATTATTTCACAACACAACACCTTTCTGTCCGACCGCCCAGCAACTGAAACGCCCTTTAAAACATATTTAATATATTTACATAAAATATAACCCAATAAAATTCAAACACATGAAATATATAAGCCTGTTATCAATCGCCATATTATGTTCCGGTGGTGTACTGTTTGCACAAGGTACAGACAGCACTGCTACTATTCCTCAGGTATCAGAAGTAGCTGATATTTTTACACCTGCGCCAGGTGTAAGCAATGCCGGTGGTAATACCACCATTACCTCAGAAGAAATCAGTAAACGCCCTGTGAATAATATCGCCGGGGCTATGGAAGGTGTTGCTCCCGGAGTGGAAGTGAGCGGAGGAATGAATGATCCGCGCATTGTCATCCGTGGTCTGGGCACACTAAACGGAGGTTCTGATCCGCTGATCATAGTCGATGGTGCCCCCTACTCCGGCTCGCTCAGTACCATTAACCCTAATGATGTAAAAGAAATAAAGGTCTTGAAAGACGTAGTGTCTAAAGGACGCTACGGTGCACGCGGTGCTAATGGTGTAGTGGTGATCACCACAAAGACATATGAGCCACGTCCAGAAAGTGAAGCCCCTCCACGCACAAAGAAAAACAAAAAGGACAAATCCAAATAGCGTATTACCATTAGCCCAAGACAGTACAGCCGGCTGATATATTTATCCCGGTGGTAAGCCTGCATATGCTCAAAAGTATATGCAGGCTTTTTATATTATCTTAGACCAAATTTTTCCTACACTATTCCAACCTTTAGTTATGCAATTGCATCCTTAATACAAAAGCGACTGACTGTGATCAACGAATCCCTGATAAACGAATGTAAGCAAGGCAACCGGCAAGCCCAGCGAGGCTTGTACGATTACCTCTCGCCCAAGCTATACAGCACCTGCAAACGATACTTAAAACAAGATGCCGACATTGAAGATGTACTCACAGAAGTATTCGTCGCCATCTTTACCAAAATCCATACGTTAAGAGAAGCTGCTGCTATTGTCTCCTGGGCCAGAAGAATCGCTGCCAATCAATGCCTGCAGGTATTGCGTAAGCAGACCAACTTCAACCTCACCCTGGATGATGTCAAACAGGAACCGGTTTATGACCGTGCGCCGGATCATCCGATCGAGCACAGGGATCTGCTACAGCTGCTACAGCACCTGCCGGATGGCTGCCGTTCTGTATTCAACCTTTTTGCGATAGAAGGTTTTTCGCACAAAGAAATTGCAGCCATGCTACAGATCTCAGAAGGGACCTCAAAATCACAGCTGAATGTTGCCAAAAACAAACTGCAACAATTAGTAAATGTTCATTACTATCAAAATGCTACTAAAAATGGAATTGCAAAATAACATATTTGATGAGTTCAAAGCGGCTGCAGACGGGGAAGAGGAAGTACCCTTCAAAGAGCAGCTCTGGGAGCGTATAGAATCACGCCTGGATGAGGAACCGGAAAAACGCCGTGCATTTGTGCCCTGGGTAAAATATATGGCAGCCTCGGTTGTATTGCTGGTAGGATCTGGTATTGTATGGCAGCTGAGTCGTGATGAAAATACGACACCGGCAACAGAAGTGGCGCAGCATACAGCACAGCAGCAAGCAACTGAAATACCGGTAACAGATGCAGATAGTAACAAGACTGTGATCAAGTCTTCTAAGACGGCCATAATTGCGGTGGCACCTAAGGCACCGGTTAAGCAATACAACAATGAAACGCCTAAAGAAAATACAGATCAGCATGTAGCTGCAACCTCCGTAAAGCACAGGACTCTTGCGCAGTCGGAACAGGCAAATAGTGCTATTGCCGCCAACCCTGCATCCAATAAAGCCTTCCTGTTTAACAGTATGGTTATTGATAAGGATATGGAAGCCATATCCGGCGCAGTGGTACAATTAAAAGGGACCTCAGAATCGGTAATCAGTGATGATAATGGAAACTTTAGTATACAGGTTCCGGACAGTAATGCCATCCTGATCGTGAAGACATTCGGAGCGGAAACGCAAGAAGTTTCTTTAAAGCGATTACAGTCAAAATGGATTACAGTGGGCTATAATAGTACAAAAGTTGATGAAGTGACTGTTTATGGTGCAAAGCTTGATTCCAGATCCTATGTCGGTGCAGTCAGTACCGTTACCGCAAAGGAAATTGCCAAAAGGCCCGTAACCAGTGTAGCAGCTGCCTTAGACGGAGCAGCACCTGGCATAATGGTAACTAAAGGTGGCGGACAGCCGGGTTCCAATCCGGACATTATGGTGCGCGGCATGGGCTCTATAAGTAGCAGCAGTGCTCCCCTGATCGTACTGGATGGTGCTCCATATTCCGGCGGATTAAACAGCATTAACCCTGCAGACATAAAAGACATTGTTATCTTAAAGGATGCAACTTCTAAAGCCGTGTATGGTGCCCGTGCAGCCAATGGCGTCATCCTGGTTACCACTAAAAGAGGTGAAGAAGAAGTAATAGAAGAGGGCAATCTTTTTGACAATATCTTCAAACGTAAAAGTAAACGTAAGAAAACTGAAGCATCAACAGAGCAAAAACAGCCTGCAAAAACCGAAGAGCAAACTGATAAAAAGGAGCAAACCAGCAATGAGGAAGCGTATGAGCTGTTTGAAGAGAATAAGTTTGAAAGTCCGCTGAATCAACCGCTGTCGACATTTTCTATCGATGTAGACAAGGCCTCTTATGCCAATATCCGCCGATTTATTAATAGTGGCACGAAAGTGCCTAAAGATGCGGTACGCATTGAAGAGATGATCAATTACTTTGCTTATAAGTATCCGCAGCCACAAGCAGGCAAGCCGTTTTCCATTAATACGGAATACAGCGATGCCCCCTGGAATCCGCAGCACCGATTATTGAAGATCGGTTTACAGGGCCGCATTATTCCACAGGATCAGATACCGCCAAGCAATCTTGTATTCCTGATCGATGTATCCGGATCTATGAGTGATCACAATAAGCTGCCCTATGTACAAAAGTCTATGGAACTGCTGACACGCCAGCTGCGTAAAGAAGATCATGTCGCGATTGTAGTATATGCGGGTGCGGCTGGTCTGGTATTGCCCTCCACCAGTGGTGATCAGAAAGAGAAAATTATGGATGCGATTAACCGTCTGAATGCAGGTGGCAGCACAGCCGGAGGCGCGGGTATAGAACTGGCATACAAGGTGGCTAAGGAAAATTTTATCCCCAATGGCAATAACCGCATTATACTGGCTACAGACGGAGATTTCAATGTAGGCGCCTCAAGCGATCGCAGTATGCAGGAGCTGATCGAGGAGAAAAGAAAAGACAATATCTTCCTTACCTGCCTGGGATTCGGAATGGGTAATTATAAAGACAGTAAAATGGAGCTCCTGGCGGATAAAGGGAATGGCAACTATGCTTATATCGATAATCTGGCAGAGGCACAGAAGACCTTACAGAAAGAATTTGGTGCTACGATGTTTGCCATAGCAAAGGATGTAAAAATACAGATTGAATTTAATCCTGCTCTGGTACAGTCTTATCGCCTGATCGGTTATGAGAACCGTAAACTGAATGCAGAAGATTTTGCTAATGATGCTATAGATGCGGGAGAGTTGGGCAGTGGACACACCGTTACGGCTTTATATGAGATTATTCCCAAAGGCGTTTCCAGTCCTTATGCAGTTGAGGGGATAGCCCGCAGGTATACAACCGCTGTTGCAGACAGCACCCTCACTCAATCAAATGAACTGGCCCGCGTGCAATTCAGGTATAAAGAGCCGAATGAAGATACCAGCAAATTAATGACCCAGCTGATTCCAAACAACCTGACTCCGGCAAAATTGATGTCCAAAGATTTCAGACTGGCTGCAAGTGTTGCCTGGTTTGGATTGCAGCTAAGAGACTCTAAATTGGTTCCGGACAAATCATTAAACCATATTGCTTCATTTGCAAAAGAAGCCATTGACAAGGATAATAAAGAAGAAACAGAATTGGTTAAATTAATAGAAGCCACAAAATAAAAGGGATTGTTGATACTGGCTTCTGTAAAGAAGGCGGGGCAATGAGTAACTCATTGCCCCGCCTTTGATTTTATGATAATCGTAATCTTATATCAGTCCTTCTTTGACCAGGTCGTGCAGGTGCACCATACCGGCATAAGCACCGTCTTTCGTAACGAGCAATTGTGTGATATTATATTGGCGCAACAGTTCCATTGCAGCCACGGCCATTTCTTCTTCAGCAATTGTCTTAGGATTTTTAGTACAGATATCCAGGGCCTTTAGATTGCTCAGGTCCATATGCTGCTCTAGCATACGGCGCAGATCTCCGTCAGTGATGACCCCCAACAATTGTGTTCCCTGCAAAACTGCCGTTGCCCCGAGGCGGTTTGCAGAAATTGATACAATCACTTCCTTGATATTCGCGTCTGCGGCTACAGCCGGACGCGGGTTCTGTGCACTCAGATCGGACACGCGCAGGTACAGTCTTTTACCCAGTGCGCCACCAGGATGGTATTTGGCAAAATCACGGGCAGTAAAGCCTTTGAGCTGCAACAAACATACAGCCAGCGCATCTCCCATAACCAGTTGTGCCGTTGTACTGGTTGTCGGTGCCAGGTTATTGGGGCAGGCTTCCTGGTCAATGGTAGTATCCAGTAAATAATCGGCCTGGGTAGCAAGATAAGAGGAAACCTTTCCACAGATGGCAACAATCTTGTTTCCAAAGTTGCGGATGAAAGGAATCAGGGCTTTAATCTCCGGGCTTTCGCCGCTTTTAGAGATCAGCACGACAACATCATCCTGTTGTATCATGCCCAGATCGCCATGAATAGCATCTGCTGCATGCATAAACAAGGCCGGTGTACCGGTTGAATTCATGGTCGCCACTATTTTCTGTGCAATCACGGCACTCTTACCGATCCCGCTGATCACTATTCTGCCGGTACAGGCAGCCATCAGGCGAACAACTGCTTCAAAATCTGCAGCAATAGCTGCCTGCATTTTCTGCAAGGCTTCTATTTCATTGGCAATAGTATCTTGTGCTACTTTAAGTATATTTATATCTGTCGACATCTTCGATTTAAGCTTTTAATTGATCATGGGCATTCTTTCTGCGGTACTGCTCCAGTTTTTTACCGATCAGCCAGAAAGACAAGGCCAGTATGGTAAAGAAAATACCTTTATTGGTCACATCCCAAAAGTATTCAAAATACCGGGTGTACAGGTTGAGCAACAGGAACAACAGAGCCGTATCCCGCAAAGCATTGTCCTTTCGCTTGATGGCATATACCAGGATACCTGCCAGCAGCAGTGTATAAGCTACAGCCCATACCAGTACTTTACTTTGCCGGAAAGCGGTCCACTCCTGGAATGAATAATTTCCTGAAATAGATAATCCCCATGCTGCAACCAGGAACAATATCCAGCCCATAAAAAAACTGACTATCCCAAATTCGGAAAGGGCTTTAACCCTTTGTACCAGCCAGGAAAATACTATTGCAGCTAATCCAAACAAGGTTAAGCGCAAGGGCATATTCATTCCTAAAAAATAAGGACCATGATGTGCCGCTGCATCTGTATAGGCGGCCCACCAGCCTCCCAGGGTAAGCATCATAGCACCCCATAACATCCGCGATTTGACCACATAGGCCAGACCTCCCAAAGCAATAGCCACGGCAAAGATAAGCCAATAATACTGGTCACTGTTCACCGACAATCCTTTGCCGAAATAGGCAACGGAGACGCAGGCACTCAGGCCCAATAGTATACTCAGGGATTCATTGGCCCACACAGCCTGTATAAATTTTCGCTTCCGTTTACAGATATACCAGGCCAGCACGGCTGTACAACCTGCAAAGATAAGCCCGATCGTAATTTCAGAGAATGCGAAATAGCGCCTCATGCGCTCAATCCATTTCTCATCCAATACCAGCGCCCCAAAGGCCAGTAAGGCGCAGGACACCGCGGCGATAAAAGCATAAAAAGTCAGTGCTTTATAATCACCTGCATTTGATTCATAAGATGCCTTTAGTTTCTGAGCAGTAGGGCCGTCGATCAGGTCCTCCTCCTCCCATTTTTCAATAGCGCGATCCAGCAGGGAGGCCTCCTTCTGATTCAGTTTCATATGGGTTTCCGGTTGTTTCCGTTCAAAGTTAATAATTCTGAATCATTGATGTTTAGCGTTACAGTAATTGTAACATATGCTTTATCTTTGGGAAAACAACTAATCATATTATGAGTTTCATACTGAAAACAGTGAGCGACAATGTTGCTTTCATTACCCTGAACAGACCCGAAAAATTCAATAGCTTCAACAGAGAGATGGCCCTTGCACTGCAGCAGGCGCTGGATGAGTGTATGCGTGATGATGAGGTGAGAGCGGTATACCTGACTGCTGAGGGAAAAGCATTTTGTGCAGGACAGGACCTGGGCGAAGCTGTAGATCCAGACGGACCAACGCTGAGAAGTATTGTACACGGACATTATAATCCTATTATCGAACGCATCCGCAACATTGAAAAGCCTGTAGTATGTGCTGTTAATGGTGTTGCTGCCGGTGCCGGTGCCAATATAGCGCTGTGTTGTGATATCGTTGTGGCTACAGAACAGGCTACATTTATTCAGGCATTCAGCAAGATTGGGCTGATTCCTGATTGTGGCGGAACTTTCTTCCTGCCACGCCTGATTGGCTTCCAGAAAGCATCTGCGCTGATGATGATGGCGGATAATATCGACGCGAAAGAAGCAGAACGACTGGGCATGATCTATAAATATTTCTCTGCTGAAACCTTTGTGGAAGAGAGTAAGAAGATTGCATTGCACCTGGCTAAAATGCCGACTAAAGCATTTGCTTATACAAAACTGGCACTGAATAAAACGGTAACCAATAACCTGGCACAGCAACTGGCTGTGGAGGAAGAATACCAGGCTGCCTGTGGCGAAACTGAAGATTTCGATGAGGGCATCCAGGCATTTCTGGAAAAGCGTAAGCCGGAATTTAAAGGTATATAATTGCATTCATATTCATGGGTGTTGCGCGCCTGCGGCGCGCAACACCCATTTTAAATTTTAAATAAACAGGGCATGAAACTGCGACATCTATTAGTGATCCTGGTCCTGATTGCCGGAATCGGCTTTGCTGCTTATTATATAGGGAAGCAAAAAGGTACGACACAGATCACACAGATCGCCACAAACGAAGTGCTGATCAAACAGATTGCTGAGCTCTCCAGTCTGGAGGTGCAGGGCAATGCCTCTATTACGGAAAGTAATGTAAGCAATGACGGTAGCTGGTCGGATGCTTTAAGAAAATTGTTTGTAGAGAACACGATACAGATCAGCATTCCATATATTGCTAAATATGGTGTACGCACCGATTCCAATGATCTGCGGATTGTACAGGAGGAAGACATCATTCACATCTACCTTCCGGAACCACAATTACTGAGTTTTGAAATGCGCCTGGACAAAGCGAGCAATAGCAGTAAACTGGGCTGGATGCAATCGGAAAGCAATGCGGCTTATAACCAGGTACAGAAAAAACTGTACGAACAGACCCGCAGACAGATGGAGCAAAGCTCCAAGAATACAGAACAGGCCAAAGCAAAAATCATTACTATCCTGAAACAGTATTACCAGCCGATGCAGAAGAAAGTTGAGGTGACATTCGGCAAGGAAAGCGGGCTGCAACTTTTCCCTTCTTTGAATTAATTATTTTCATATAATCAAATTTCTATGATGTACCGCTTATTGCTTTTTACGACTTTGATGATGGCTATGTGTACCCGATATGCGCATGCACAGACCAAAAAGATACAGGCATTTAGTTTTGCACAAGGCATTATCGCTAACGATACGTCCTGGGAATACCTGGATTCTACCCGCATCTATAACCGAAACGGTTATACCATGCCTGATCCGGCAAAACTAATGTTGACAGGCCCTATTTCAGAAGGACGGGCCAGTGAATATGAAGGATATTTACTGGACTATGTAAATCTTTACATTAAGGAAACCCCCGCCCTGCTCTTTTCACTGGATAGCCTGTGGCTATATAACAAGTTCATTGGAAAGGATTACGGGTATATTAATAAATTCAGTCCCGGCAACGTACAAACGTTTGGTGGAGATTATGATTTTTCTACACAGACGGTTGACAAAAAAGAGCATATCGATTTTGTACTGAATGCCGAGGGAAAAACTACGTTACGTACAGTGAGTGATGTAGATTATGATCTATATCCCATAAGCTACGATATTATACCACGGTTCGACTATACTTACACTTACGACAATCTCGGGCACATTACCCAAATGGTCAGTAGAAAATGGGATATTAATAACCCGCTCGCACCGCCGCAGTATTATGAAAAGGAGACCTGGGCATATAACAATGATCAATTACTTACCCATAAAAAGTTTAGTTACGAAAATCAAAATAGCTGGTTCCAGTTGGAGGAGATAAATTATGTCTACATTGCGGGTAAGCTTAGTAAAACCACCTTAACCCGGCACAATAATTACCAGGAGGAATTTTCTTACCAATACAATCTCAACGACCAGGTATCAAAAGTAATAAAGCAAAAAGCCTATCCGGGTAGTCCGCTGACATTTGACAGTTACAAACAATACAGCTATTCCGGCAATAATGTATCTGAAGAAATCGACGCTACAATGCACTGGTTCAGGGTATACCAGAATGAGTATGTCAATAATTTATTAATGCAGACAACCCGAAAGGAAGTAAATCTGACGACCAATGATACATTGAATATATGGCAGATCACAATAGAACGGGATCAGGATAGTGATATAGTGTGCATGATCCATAATAACTTTGACAATCAACCTCCTTATACCAATACAGATTACCGGACCAAAATTTACTATGCTTTTGTTACAGATACTACTCCGCCCAATAATATAAAGAAGGTTATAACACCGCTACAGGTTACGATCTATCCTAACCCTGCTTCTGATTATCTGGCACTTTCTTCAGACAAAGATCTTCGTCATGCGCAGGTCTCTATCAGCAGTATTGAAGGAAGACTGATCAAGCGTTTCGTTAACCTGCATCAGAACAGAATCGATATTGCAGGTCTCCCTGCAGGCTCCTATATACTAACTGTGAACCTGGAGAACTATTCCGGAACGGTAAAGTTTATTAAAGGATAATTCAAAAATATTGTCTCCGCAGCATTTGCGCATATCTAAAAGATAAAACAACGAAGCATCCCAATGGGATGCTTCGTTGTTTATAGTTGGAACATACTCGTGTTATAGTTGAGCACCTTCCAGGAAGAATTTCACATCGCTCATATTGCGGATATTGTTTACTACTAAAAGGAAAACGGTTCCCATTTGTTTCATCTTTGCCTGGTTGGTTCCGATCTGTATATAATCCATAATTTTACGGAAGGTTTCACTCTCATAATAAGGAGAATCCGGATTGTTGATAAAATACAGACGCATCACTTTATTTTTAATAATCAGCTTCTCAAAGCCCAGTTCTTTAGCCATTTTGCGGCAACGTACAACCGTAAACAGATCCTGTACCTGCTGTGGCATCGGACCAAAACGGTCGGTCAGCATATCGGCAAAAGCAGTCAGGTCTTCTTCTGTATCCAGATCATCTAATTGCGTATATAAAGAGAGGCGCTCAGTAATGCTGGACACATACTCTTCCGGAATAAGGATCTCCAGATCAGTATCAATCGTACAGTCTGTCACGAACTCTTTCTTACGATCCAGCTCGGCTGCAAATACATCTTTAAAGTCGCTGGATTTCAGTTCCTGTATAGCTTCTGCCAGGATCTTCTGGTACATTTCAAAGCCTATATCAGCAATAAATCCACTCTGCTCACCACCCAGTATATTACCGGCGCCGCGGATATCCAGGTCACGCATGGCAATCTGGAAACCACTACCCAGTTCGTTGAACTGCTCCAGTATCTGCAATCTTCTGCGGCTGTCATCCGGTAACGTCAGCAAGGACGGTGCTACGAGATAACAGAATGCCTTTTTATTGCTTCTACCTACACGACCTCTCAGCTGGTGCAGGTCACTCAATCCGAATTGATGTGCATTATTGATAATAATGGTATTCGCATTGCTGATGTCTACTCCACTCTCCACAATATTACTGCAGCAGATCACATCATATTTATAGTTGATAAAGTCCAGCAGGGTTTTCTCCAGTTTTGCACCTTCCATCTGTCCGTGTGCTACGGCAATCTCCAGATCAGGACACAGTGCTTTCAATTTTTCTGCCATAGCCGGCAAGCTTTGTACCCGATTATGGATGAAGTATACCTGGCCGCCTCTTTCGGTTTCATAATAGACAGCATCACGGATAAACTCTTCATCAAAACCGATCAGTTCGGTGTGTACCGGCTGGCGATTTGGCGGAGGAGTATTCATGATACTCAGGTCACGGGCACTCATCAGGGAGAACTGCAGTGTGCGCGGAATAGGTGTTGCGGTAAGGGTCAGTGTATCTACATTTAGTTTACGCTCTCTTAATTTTTCCTTTGCGGCTACACCAAACTTCTGCTCTTCATCTACAATAAACAGACCCAGGTCTTTGAACTTGACGTCTTTGCTGAGCAAGGCATGCGTACCGATCAGGATATCTATCTTACCTTCTTCTAACCTTTGCAGTGTATCTTTTTTCTCCTTAGCCGATTTGAAACGGTTCAGGTAATCTACGGTACAAGGAAATTCTTTCAGGCGATCTTTAAACGTCTGATAATGCTGGTAAGCGAGAATGGTAGTAGGAACCAATACAGCCACCTGTTTGCTATCGGCTACGGCCTTGAATGCAGAACGAACGGCTACTTCGGTTTTACCAAAGCCCACATCTCCACAGACCAGGCGGTCCATAGGATTAGGCGCTTCCATATCACGCTTCACATCTGCAGTAGCCTTGGACTGATCTGGTGTATCTTCATAGAAGAATGAGGCTTCGAGCTCTGTCTGCAAATAGCTATCCGGACTGAAGGCAAAACCTTCTGCCGCTTTACGTTTGGCATACAGCCTGATCAGATCAGCTGCAATATCTTTAACCTGTTTCTTGGTTTTGTTTTTCAGGCGCTCCCAGGCATCACTACCCAGTTTATGCACCTTAGGCTTCGTACCTTCCTTACCTGAGTATTTGGATATTTTATGTAAGGCATTTATGCTTACATACAGGACATCATTGTCCTTATATATAATTCTGACGGCTTCCTGTGCGGCACCGTTTACGTCAATTTTCTGTAAACCACTGTACACCCCTACTCCATAATCAATATGGCTTACATAATCGCCGGGTTGCAGTTCCCTTAAGGATTTGATGGTAATGGCCTTTCCTTTGCTGTAGGCCTGTTTGATCTTGTATTTATGAAAACGCTGGAAGATCTGATGATCGGTATAGACCAGTATCTTATGGTCATGATCGATGAATCCGTTACTTATAGATACCGGAATCGGCACAAAGCTGATCTCGGCATTGGTATCTTCGAATATAACCCTTAAGCGCTCTAATTGTTTTGCATTCTCAGCAAATATGTATGCGGTATATTTATCAGCAGTCCACTTTTTCAGGTTGCTGGTCAGTAAATCGAAATTACGATTGAATGTTGGTTGTGGTTCTGTATTAAAGTCAATAGCAATACCACCTGCAGGTGCAGGTTTATTCATATGTATATGATGGAACTGCTTTAATTTTTCAGCCCAGTAGCCGGCATCTTCAAAATCATCCGTGGTCACTGTTCTGGTCTCTTCTTCATCATCATGATGCACCTTCATGCCATCACCTCCGGCCTGGCTCAGCTGCTCTTCCAGCTTTACCTGGAAATAGGCAAGTTTATCTTCCAGCAACTGCTGATCCTTAAACCAGAAGACCGTATTAGCCGGCACAAAATCAAGGAAGGAAACCTTCTCTCCTGTTTCAAAGCTGGTCTCAATATTTGGCAGGATGGACACCTGTAGCAGTTTTCGTTCAGATAACTGTGTTTCCGGGTTGAACAAACGGATGCTGTCTACTTCATTTCCAAACAACTCTATGCGATATGGATGCTCATTACCGAAAGAGTAAATATCAAGGATACCACCACGTATAGAGAACTGTCCCGGCTCGTACACAAAGTCTTCATGCCGGAAGCCCAATCCTGTCAGGCGTTCGAGCAGGCTCTTTACATCGAGGGTATGATTGACCACTATCTGGATCACATTTTTACTCAGGCTTTTTGCCTGTACCACTTTTTCGAACAGGGCATCGGGATAGGTAACCAGTACTTTTTTATGTACCGATGTACCGCTCCACTTATTCAGCGCTTCGGTACGCAGCATTATATGACTGCTGTTCGCTGCGGTGTAGACCCCTGTCTTTTTATAAGAATCCGGGAAGAAAAATACATCCAGGGCTCCGCTCAGGTGTTCGAAGTCGTTGTGAAAATATGCAGCTTCATCCTTATCGTCCAAAACGAATACATGATTCACATCAGACTGCTGCCAGACCGCTTCCGCTATAAAAGACACCGCATTGGCCTTGACATTTTTAAGGATAAAATCTTTGGGTTGGGATAAACTAAGGGCTGCCGCTAATTCTTTCAAGCGGATATCGGAATGATATAAGCCTTGCAATGTTTGCAGGTTCATAAGAATGCAAAGGTAATTAAATTCAGTATTCAGACATAAAAAGCACCGGCCATATGACCGGTGCTTATATTAAAAAAATGCAAAAAGTAATTTACTGACTCACTTTCTGGAACCTGATCGTGCCTTCATGGCGCCGGTCCCCTCCCAGGCTGTACATCAGGAAATAAGATCCGTCCGGCAGCAGACTCACATCTACAGCCAGTTTGTTCAGGCCGCGTTCCAGTTTATACTGCTGTTTGGCCGATTCATTTCCGGATATACTGTTATAGATCCGTATATCAATAGTCTCCGCCCGGTTATCATTATAGAATTCCATATACAGGTATCGGCTGGTAGGATTAGGATACCACACCATTGTTCCGTCGCGGCTGTAGATAACAAAGCGTACGGCACTATATTGTACACTTCCGTCCTGGTCTACCATACGCAGACGGTAGAAGTTGTAGCCCTGCTCCAGCCGGTCATCTGTGAATTCATAATCTTTAGGCCCCTGACCATTGACCGGAACTACTGCTCCCAGGTATTTAAAAGTCCTTCCGTCAGTTGACTCTTCTACCTCATAACGTGCAAGACCATCTTCCCTGCTTACGGTCCAGTTTAATAATGCCTTATTATCCTGATACAGTTTTACGGTAAAATCCAGCAAAGTAACGGGAAGCGGATCACCTCCGCAGTCAAAATGCACCGCCATATCGGTATAGCAGGATCCGTTATGTGCCCTGAACACCGCATCTGTAATACCATATACATTGAAGAATGTTCCGGAATGATTGGTGGGTATGGGGGCAACAGGAGGAACGGTACTCTGTATGGAATAGACTACAGGCGCAATCTGGTTAGAGACATACACCTGAATAGGCAGGCCGCCAGAACAGTGATATCCGACAGAATCTATGACAGGTGTTTTCAGCACCAGTACACTGGTGCTGGCAATCTGTGCCCGCAGCTGTAGTGGTGCTGAAAACAGCACACTACAGCACAGGCAGCAAATAACCTGAATGATATTTTTACTGGTTCGTTTCATCTGTTTGTTTCTGCAAGCCCTATGGCGTTACAGGATTGGTACAGCCATTGGCATCTGTAATCTTCATCAGATCATAGGTATGCGCACCCTGGCTGGTCGGAGTAGGTGTGATGGTAATGCTGCCACCATTAGTTACTCCATTATATATTTGATTCGGTATTGCACCATCCTGTCTGATCTCTACATTGAACGGACCAGTTCCGCAGGTAGCTGTATAGGTCAGCTGTACTGCAGTGCCCTCACACAACTGTCCATTAGCTGCGGCAAGCGTTGCATTTGGCGTAGGACGTACTCTTACTACAAATGTATCCGGAGTACCGTTACAAGTCTGACCACCATTTGTATAGATTGGTGTTACGACTACATTGGCAACCGCATCTGTACAGCCTGCATTGGTGGCCGTAAATGATGGGATAGAACTGGTTGTACCACTTGCAGCAATACCTACAGATGGATTATCATTTGTCCAGGAGTAAGTTACGGTACCACCGGTAGTCGGACTGCTGAATGCAATAGCAGAAACGGTATTGCCATTACACTTCGTGATGTCGCTGGTCGCTACCATAGCTGCAGTCGGGTTAACCGTAATGGTAAAGGTTACTGCAGTACCGCTACATCCGTTTGCCGTTGGCGTAATGCTGATGGTTGCCGTTACCGGAGCAGATGTAGCATTGATCGGTGTGAATGAAGGGATCTGAGTCAGACCACTGGCATCTGCCAGACCGATACTTGCACCACCACTGATCGCATAAGTAACACCGGTAGGTGTACCGCTTAATGGAATCGCAGTAGTTGCTGCGCCCGCACAATATACCTGGTTAGCAGGTGCGGTAACAGTTGGAGTCGGATTGATGGTTACGGTCACCGGTACACATGGTGTAGTGTAGTTACAGAAACCACCCTCGGCACGTACATAGTATGTTTTGGTAATCGGTGCCGTACCGGTATTGGTCGGAGAAACGGTGATCGAAGCACCGGTACCTACTGGTGTAGCTGCACCTGTAGGACAGGCATCAGCATACCATACCCATTGAGCTGTGGGTGTACCAGAGCCCAAACGTCCGCCGGTAACACTCAAAGTTGTACTGCTACCGGTACAGAAACTGGTAGGACTAGCCGCAGTCGTGGCGGCAGTAGGTAAGGTAATGGACGAGGAGTCATTTACCGTTACCGTAACACTGCTGATCTGCGCAGCACTTTGCATCGTACTGCCAAGCAGTATGCCTGATACCAGCAACAGCAGCAGGCTAAAAAATCTTAATGTGTAATTGTTCTTGTTCATCTTTTTGCACTTTAAATTGTGATAGATAGTGGATTGATTTCTGATTGTTATTGTTGATTTATTTTAAGGATTCTGAAGTATACATCCATTGGCGTCGGTTATTTTAGTAAGGTTGAATGTTGTGGTCGTGGTTATATTCGGAGTGACATTAAACGCTGTGCCACTGGTTATACTGTTATAAGTTGTACCGTTGATGATAAGGCTGAAAGGTCCGGTTCCGGCGCTGGATGTAAATCGTAACTGCGTTTGTGTGCCGGCACATAATGGCGTCACAACCGTAGATAGCGTTCCGGCTGGGTTAGGCCTCATCGTGATGAGTACTGAGCTGGAATTTGCTGCAGTACAGTTTCCATTCTGTACCACCGCACGGAAATATGTGTTTACAGTAAGATTACCAATATTGGCACTGGTTAGTGTAGCGCTGGTGATGGCGATATCTGTAGGACTGGTAAATGCTGCGTCTGTTGCACGCTGCCATTTTACAACAGATCCGGTATGCCCGCTTAAGGTAAGATTGGATGGGCTTGTACCACTACAGATGGTTTGTGCCGAAGCAACCGTCCCTCCTACCGTGGTGGCATATAATGCAAAATCAGCAGAGTTACCGTTTCCGCTACCTAGAATTCCGCTATAAGATATTTTGAAATGTCGCGCCGTACCGAAAATACCGGCTGGTGTACCTGGTATGACGACTTTAATACTGAACTGTCCGCCACCAAGGTTGAGCAGGCCGGTTCCTGAATATAAAGTAGTCAGAGAGGTATTGGAAGAGTTGGCTATATCAATGGTGGTTGTAGGCACCAGACTTAAACCTGCAACGGTAAATGTAATCGTTACAGAATCTCCCTGGCAATAGGATCCCGTGTTAGGACTTAGCACAATGTTGGTTACCTGCGCCCTGCTCTCCGTTGCTATACTCAGCAAGAGGAAAAACAGGCACACAGCTACGCATAGAAAGCTGCGCTTTCCACGATGGTGCAAACCTGGATTGAGTTGTTTCATTTCTCAATAACAAATGTAACATATTTTAACATTCCATTTAAGTTTATGAATACTAAATGAAAAATTTTATCTCACAAAAGAGAATAATAGATTTCTGGCACAAAAAAAGCACCGGCTAGAAAGCCGGTGCCTGTTATATAGAAAAATGCAAAAAGATTTATTGACTCACTTTCTGAAACTTGATGCTGCCTGCCTGCTGACGGCTACCTTCATAACCATACATCAGGAAATAAGACCCATCGGATAATAAACTTACATCTATCGCCAGTTTATTCAGCCCTTTTGACAATTTATACTTCTGGTCTACCCATTGTGTACCAGCTATACTGTTATATACTTTTACAGAGAGATTTTCCGCACCATCTTCATTATAGAATTCGAGGTACAGGTAATGATTGGTCGGATTAGGATACCATACCATGGCTCTGTCGCGGCTATAGATTACAAAACGCACTGCACTGTACTGCACACTTCCGTCCTGATCTATAATACGCAATCTGTAAAAATTATAACCTTGTTGCAGGCTTTCATCGGTATATTCATAATGCTCGCTGCCGCTGGCTGTTACGCTACCCAGGTAAGTAAAGGTCCTGCCATCTGTAGATTCTTCTACTTCATAACGGATGATTCCTCTTTCCTGTGTTACCTCCCAGTTCAGTAATGCCTGGCTGTTTTTATACAGTCTGGCACTGAAATCCTGCAGGATAACCGGAAGTGGCATACCATTACAGTCAAAATGTATGGCCTGATCTGTATAACACGATCCGTTATGTACCCTGAAGACTGCATCGGTAATTCCCGTTACATTATAGAATGTACCAGTATTATTGACCGCCAGTGGAGCAAAACTCGGCTGCGCCGGTATCGTACTGACGATCGAATATACACAAGGCTTTATCTGATTAGAGACATACACCTGAATGGGTATACCGCCATAACACTTATATGTAATAGAATCTATTACCGGGGTATTCAGCACCAGCACACTCGCAGTCGATATCTGAGCCCTGCCGGGAACCGGAGTGCAGATCACTCCGGTCCATAACAGGCCGATTAAATATGGGACTATATGTTTGATTATCTGTTTCATGTTGTTCTCTGTCAAGAACTATAACCTCATTATGGGGTTACAGGGTTAGTACAGCCGTTCGCATCAGTGATCTTCATCAGATCATATGTATGAGCACCCTGGCTGGTTGGGGTTGGTGTGATGGTGATATTAGAACCACTGGTTACACCATTATAGGTTTGGAATGGAGTAGTACCATCTTGTCTGATCTCTACATTGAACGGTGCTGTTCCACAAGTAGCTGTATAAGTAACCTGTACTGCAGTACCCTGACACAGCTCGGCGCTAACCGCGGCCAGTGTTGCGTTCGGCGTAGGACGTACTCTTACTACAAATGTATCCGGAGTACCGTTACATGTTTGTCCGCCGTTGGTATAGATTGGAGTAACTACAATGTTCGCTACCGCATCGGTACATGCTGCATTAGTCGCAGTGAATGATGGGATAGAACTTGTTGTACCACTTGCAGCAATACCTACAGATGGGTTATCATTAGTCCATGAGTATGTTACAGTACCACCGGTAGTCGGGCTGCTGAATGCAATAGCAGGAACGGTATTACCATTACACTTGGTGATGTCGCTGGTAGCTACCATAGCAGCAGTTGGGTTAACCGTAATAGTATAGGTTACCGCAGTACCAGTACAACCATTCGCAGATGGTGTAATGCTGATCGTTGCCGTTACCGGTGCTGATGTAGCATTGATTGCGGTAAATGAAGGGATCTGAGTCAGACCGGTAGCATTAGCCAGGCCAACACTTGCACCACCACTGATCGCATAAGTAACGCCGGTTGGAGTACCGTTCAGCACGATAGCAGCAGCTGTAGCATTAGCACAGTATACCTGGTTTGCAGGTGCGGTAACTGCCGGAGTAGGGTTGATGGTTACGGTTACCGGTACACATTTGGTAGTGTAGTTACAGAAGCCTCCTTCTGCACGTACATAATAAGTTTTTGTGATTGGCTGTGTACCCGGGTTAGTAGGAGACACGTTGATAGATGCGCCGGTACCAACTGGTGTGGCAGTTGCTGTAGGACAAGCATCAGCATACCATACCCATTGAGATGCCGGAGTACCTGAACCCAGGCGACCGCCGCTGATGCTTAAAGTTGTACCACTACCGGTACAGAAGCTGGCAGGGCTTGCCGAAGCTGAAGCTGCCGATGGTAAGGTGGTAGAAGAAGAGTCATGTACCGTTACTGAGGTACTGCTGATCTGCGCGGCGCTTTGGGTCACATTGACCAGCACCAGGCCTGAAACCATTGCCAGTAGCAGGCTGAAAAAACGTCGGGTGTAATTAATTTTACTCATCTTTTGCATTTTTAATTTTAATGGATTATTGTTTATATAGTTTTTAGGCTTATGGATTCTGCAGAACGCAGGTATTGGCATCTGTTATTTTGGTCAGGTTAAATGTTGTCGTACTATTTATATTTGGCGTCACATTAAATAATGTACCGCTGGTAATACTGTTATAGGTTGTTCCGTTAATAACCAGGCTGAACGGGCCTGTACCAGCACTGGATGTGAAGCGCAGCTGTACTTGTGTACCCTGACAGACTGGTGAAGCACCAGATGACAGTGTACCGTTGGGTAAAGGCCGCACAATTACAGAAGCCGACGCACTGATACCGGTATTGGTACAGTTAGGAGCTGTTTGATAAGCTACGCTGTTGGCAACATAGCTAAAGGTACCGGCAGTACCCGTTGCTACAGAAACATTTGTACTACTGCTGGCCGGAATATTTACGGTCTGGTTAGTACCACCGTTTATTTTATAAATTACAGTGATAGCTGTAGTTTGCGGATTGGTAAAGGTCAGGTTGGGTGCTGTTGCATTCTGACATACTGATGTACCGCCTGTAATTGTCACTACCGGGGTAGCCATAATCGTAACTTTTACAGAATTGCTCTCATCCGGTAAGTTGAAAGCACTGGGCATACCATCATTGGTACGGCTTACATTCGCAATACGACGGAAATAGTATACACCAGCTGCAGTAACAGTGGGTGTATAGTTCTGGCTGGTAGCTCCGGAAATGTTGGTAAAGTTTACATTATCGGTCGACTGCTGCCACTGGTAGGTAATGGTAAAACGTGCATCACTGGAAATCGGTGCTGCAGTAAGTGTATTTGTGGCAGATAAGGCTGTAATACTGCCACCAAAACAAATGGTCTGATCTGCAGTACTAATGGTATTGGAAACGCGGCTGAAGTTTGTAAAGGACAACTCGTTTGCTCCTCCCGATTCATAGTACTCCAGCAGTAAACTGCTGGTGCCTGTAAGCGCGAAAATTTCTTTTGTATAACTGGTAACACCCTGTTCTTGCCAGCGATTGAACACCAGTGTTCCGTCAACTGTTAAGCGTACACCATCATCAGCCGCCATATCGGCCAGATATACGCCTTTCGCTTTAGTAGAATTCATTCTATAGCGAACAGCAAAGTAAGAATTGAGGTAGGTTGAGCGTTGTGTGCTCTGAGAATATACCGGGTTACAGGTAACATCATCACCACCACCAAATGTGGAAGAGAACGTTTCGGTCTGGCCTGAAAGAGAAGTACCCAGGTAACGGCCAAATGCATTAGCATCGCTAGGCGCTCCGGCAGTTGCATCAAGGCGTTTGTAAAAATGTTCAACCCATGCATTAGTACCTGCATTGGTCTGGGCATCAACAGAATTAGATCCACCGCTCACGCTGATCGTCATGGTCGCACTTTGAGACGAACAATTGACAATTCTGGCTTGGCCGGAATAAGTTGGGGTAAAAGTAAGGGAACTGGAAGTACTGAAATTAATAACGGAACTTCCGTCGGCTGTCCTTGCAGTAATACCCGTGTTACGTGTGGAGGTGACACTATAAGTGAGCCCTCCAATTACGTTCACCAGGTAATAATTATTGCCGGGGACGGAACCGAGAGAAAGGGTGTTACCCACGCATATATATCCAGCCGTGCCCTGACTAGTGGTGCCAGTACATTGTGCTTTACTTACATGCGCATACAGTAACAACACTAACGTGGTTAGTATCGCAAATATGCTCTTCATTTTTGCTACAGCTGCCTTCCGAACATCATGAAAGATGAGTCATATCCGTATATACTAAAGCATATACAGTATGTACCAGTTCCGGTTAGCTATTTTAAATCTTGAATACTCTTTCTTTCTAAGGGTAGGTAGGTATTGAAAGGAAATTAGTAAACTCTTCGGACACAAAACTAAACATAGAGAAATTAATATGAAAGCTTTTTTAATATTTTTTTTCTTAATAAGTCGTTAATGGCAAAATTGTTCAATCTGATTCTGTAAAGAAGAATACCTAAAAATTACCTTATACTATAATAAACCCTATATTAAATCAGTAAACTTTATTACCGATTACAATAAGTTATATGCCAATAGTGTGCCAAAACAAAAAATAATTGAAAATCAAATATTTACAATAACATAATATTTATATATATTCCATTTTTCGGAAATCAATTCTCATTACAAGAATAAATTGCCCTTTTTTTGTCCCTAATGCTATACTAGTATATGTCGCTTTAATATCTGCTAACTATCCGCATATAGTCAACTATTTTATTCGTCCTTTTGTCCGAACGAAGTGAGTCTGGTTTGCGACCGATCAACAACTTGATTTTTAGCCAGGGATGGATACAGCCTTAATTTTTTGGCGGTACCTTCTTTTTGCATCAAAGCAAAAGGTATCAATTGATATAAGATACTTAAATCATACTGCCAGACTTTGCTTCCTTTAAGCAGATACTCAATTTGTCTAAATATTCCAGAAACGGTTATCTTTGCAGCCTATGGCGAATGAAAATACTTTACAGGCAATAATTGCCCATGCAAAAGAATATGGTTTTGTCTTCCCTTCCAGCGAGATTTATGATGGTATGGGAGCAGTATATGATTATGGTCAGTGGGGCGTGGAATTGAAAAGAAACGTACGCGAGTACTGGTGGAAATGGATGACCCAGATGAACGAGCAGAACATTGTCGGTATTGATGCCGCAATCTTCATGCATCCGACAGTATGGAAAGCAAGCGGACACGTAGATAACTTCAGCGATCCGATGATTGATAATAAAGACAGTAAGAAGCGCTACCGTGTAGATCACCTGATCGAAGGATATGCAGAAACCCTGTCTAAAGAAGACGGCGAAGCATTGATCGCAGCAATGGAAAAGCATATTGCGGCTGATGATTTCGTGGGTTTAAAAACATTGATCGAAACAAATAAAATTGCTTGCCCGATCAGCAAAACCGTTAACTGGACTGACGTTCGTCAGTTTAACCTGATGTTCTCTACAGAGGTTGGTTCTGTTGCAGACGAAGCCAGTAAGATCTACCTGAGACCAGAAACGGCACAGGGTATTTTCGTAAACTTCCTGAATGTACAGAAGACCGGTCGTATGAAAATACCGTTCGGTATTGCACAGGTAGGTAAAGCATTCCGTAACGAAATTGTAGCGCGTGGCTTCATCTTCCGTATGCGCGAATTCGAACAAATGGAAATGCAGTTCTTCGTACGTCCGGGCTCTCAGAAAGAGTGGTACGAATACTGGAAAACAGAGCGCATGAAATGGCACAGTACCCTGGGTATTGATCCAGCTAAATACCGTTTCCATGATCATATAAAACTGGCGCACTATGCAGATGCAGCCTGCGATATCGAGTACGAATACCCTATGGGCTTTAAGGAGCTGGAAGGGATACACAGTCGTACTGATTTCGATCTGAAAAATCACCAGGAACTGAGCAAAAAGAAATTACAATATTTTGATGCTGATATCGATCCTGAAACCGGAAAGGCTTATGGCAACTACATTCCGTATGTTGTAGAAACGTCTATAGGTCTCGACAGAACGGTGTTGATGTTAATGAGCGAAGCATATACCGAAGAGGACCTGAGTACGGAAGAGAAACAAGACAGCCGTGTGGTACTGAAGTTCATCCCGAAACTGGCTCCTGTGAAACTGGCGATATTACCATTAATGAAAAAAGATGGCCTGCCGGAAGTTGCAAAAGCTTTACTGGATGAGTGTCGCCCGCATTTCAAATGCTTCTACGAAGAGAAAGATGCAATCGGTAAACGTTACAGAAGAATGGATGCCATCGGTACTCCTTTCTGTGTAACCATTGACCACCAGACCAAAGAAGACCAGACCGTAACCATCCGTTATCGCGATACTATGGTGCAGGAGCGCATTCATATCAGCGCGGTAAAAGACCTGGTATTAAAATCTCTGTAAGACAGCGATCAAATTTATATTTATTAAAAGAGCTATGGCGCAGGCCATAGCTCTTTTAATTTGATTTTACTATTATACCTAGCCTTTGTAATTAACTAAAGATCTGTAAACCTCCATACATCTCAACACTTACTAATAACAAAAGAAGAACTCTATTTATAGTGACCTTTTATCCGCTCCCCGACTGCAACACTTATCACACAAAAAAGAAATAATATATCTACAATATTATCAATGTAAGCAAAACATATTAAACAAAAATTATTTTTATAAAAAGAAATGCATTTACTTTTGTACAGCAAAAAATGCAAAGCGTATGGAATGAAAAAAGCAAAAAGGAAAACCGTGATAATGAATAAGATCATTATTCTTTGAGCTGGATAAAAGACTTTCTCAATATCACGAACAACATCATTTTTGAGTTACAGAAATATGTTCTCATAATTCAATATTCATTAGGTGTTGATGATTGTAATTCCCACCCTGTCACTATTACATGATTCTATAAAAAATACTTTGAGCTAAGTGGCCTTTTTATAATAATCTGTATTTCAAAAGTAACTGAATTCTATTTTTAGAATTGACATCGCTAAAAGGTCCATCGTAGGGAATTCCGATCATAATAACGGTTTTTAAATTGACTGTATATGAAGAGAGATTCTACCCTCCGCTGGGTTGTGGCACTTAGTGCCCTGCTGTCAAGTCATGCACTGACAGCCCAAACCCCATTAACAGATGTGACCACAGTGTCTACACCTGTTTCTTTAAGTTCCGGAAGCGGCGCTTCCAACATTCTTGACAATGCATCTGATAGCTACGGCAGCATCTCTGCAAGTGCCACATTTCGAGTCGATCTTGGTACTGCGAAGGTGATTACCGGCTACAGCCTGACCAACCAGGACAACAACACTAATCTCCCCACCAATTGGCGTATTGAGGCTTCTAACAGCGCAACAACAGGCTATGTAACACTTGATACACGTGCCGGTAACAGCTGGGAAAAAACGCAAGCTTCCCGTAAGTTTTTTGCGATCAACAACAACACCGCATATCGCTATTACAGGATAGTAAACTTATCTATCGTTAGTATGCGCGTGACCGAATTGGAACTATTTGACAACTTCTATATCAGTGGCAAAGTGTTCAAAGATTACGATCTGAACAATGTAAAAAGCGGCAGTGAGCCTGCCGTTCCGGGCGTTAAAGTATGGATTAAAAAATTATCTACTGCAACACCCGTAGCCATGACGACCTCAGGAGAAGACGGCTCATATCTGTTTGATGCTTCTGTACTGAACGGCTTAGAAATCTTTGCTGTGGCTGCGGCACCATCCGGAAGCCTGCAACCAAGAACAGAGCCTATGCCACAATCGGGCTTAAACTTTCCTTCATTGACGGCTGATGGCAGCTTCTTGTTTTCTAACATCAATGCGAATCAATATAGCCAGTCGGGAGAAATTAATTTTGGTTTTTTAGACCCAAAAGTAACCACTGATGGCCCTGTATTAGAAAACCCCAATCTTGTTACAAATGCCTTTAATGGTACATTTGGTTCATCTGATTCAACCGGAAATAATTTTGTACTGAACCATCCGAATGCGAAGTATTTTTCTTTAACTGCTTCACACCCGGAATTATATTCTAATGTGACCGGTTATACAACAGGAAGCAATTATGGATACCAGGGCGGAAGCAACTATGGTACAAATGGCTTCCTTTGGGATGAAGGTAAATACCTGGTTACGGACTTCCTAGGCACCGTATTTTTAGAATCCGGAAGTACAGATATGGAGTTAAAAGGTATCCTCAATAATGCCACTTTCGGATGGAGAATATCTACCGGCGCAACAAGCGGCGCATGGAATGACCGCTTCCTGGCCATCAATGGTAGTTCTCTTCAGGACAGCAGTCTTAATGCCAGAATATTTGCCGATACGGTTACCCTGGATGCCGGCAATACTTACTCCATGGGCTTCTATGGCAAGTCTGCAAACAAATGGCAACAGGGTGCTGCAGTAGCCAAACCTACGGTAGTGAAATATTTTGTAAAAAGAATATCTACCGGAGATACAGCTGCTTTAGGTTCTATTTCGGTAGTACCCACCACCAGTAATGCTACGGATAGTGTAAACATAGGATGGAATAAGGCATTCACCGATTTTATTGCTAATAACAGCGGCAGCTACGGTGTTTACTTTATTGTTACTTCATCTGATGTGGCCGGTAATGATGCGTATTTTGACAACTTCTTCCTGCGTAAATCATCATTCAAAATAGCGGGCAGAGTTTATAACGATGCCAATGGTATGGAAAACGGTCTGGTAGATGGTGCTACCATCAGTACATTCTCCGGAGCTGCTATTTATGCTTACCTTATCGATCCTGAGGACGATCATATTCTGGGTAGTACTACAGTGGCTGCCGATGGCTCTTTCAGCCTTTTTGCACCCTCGTATGCCGAGTATAAAGTTGCGATCAGCAGCAATAGTATGATCAATGGTTCTGTATACAGTGCAGGTTCTTTGCCCTCCAACTGGGTCTTTACCGGAAGCAATTCTGGCACCAATAACCTGTCCGGAAGCAACATCATTGCCGTCAATCCGATGATCTCGGTTTCACCGGTAAATACAACTACTGATGTTACACAAATCACGTTCGCATATGATCGCTTACCGGAAAGTTATAACCGGAATAAAAATGTTAGCGGAGCTCCGGTATACAACTCCTTTGTATCCTTAAGTGATGTACCCTTACAGGGCTCTGACATGGAAGACAATGCAGGCGTTCAGGTAAACTGGAATACTAAAAAACTGAAAATAGTTACCCTGCCTACCGCAGCGTTTATACTGAAATATAACGGTTCTGTATTGGTTGCTGGAAGTATTATCACTAGCTATGATCCTTCATTATTATCCATCGCACCGTCTCTTTCCACTCCGGGCGGCACATTGAATACTTCATTCACTTATGTCACCTATGATGCTGCAAATTTACCAGATGCAACCGCTGCTACATACACTGTTACCTATACACAGCCATTGCCTATAGAACTAGCCTACTTCCGCGCCACGGTAGAAGATTGTAATGCAATCCTAAGCTGGGCTTCAAACACCGAAATACAATTCCGCGAGTTTGGAGTCGAAAGAAGTAATGATGGTAAAAACTTTACTGAAATAGGTACTGTATCACCCACAGGATCCAATAGCAAGTACATGTTCAAAGATGTATCTGCCGAAGGAAAATTGTACTACAGACTTAAACTGGTAGACAATGACAGGAGCTTTACCTACAGTACAGTTGCAAATGCATTTGTAAACTGTATGAAGGAAACTCTGATATTCCCGACAGTAGCTAAAAATGTAATTTATATCCAGAATGCTACGATAAACAGTAAAGTCAGTATTTACAATATAAATGGCAGCATGGCTAAAGAATTGACCATAAAAAGCAATATGGAGCAGGTAGACCTGACCGGACTGGCTGCAGCCAATTACCTGGTGACTGTCAATGACAATGGCAACATAACCAGTGCTAAAATTGTAAAAGAATAAAGAAACATAATGTTGTAAAGTTCATGTTTTGAACCCGGCACTTTGAGTCTTCAAAGTGCCTTTTCTTTGATCATTGATGAAGGGTAATATGCCTACGATTCCCTGATGATATATTCAGTATTATCGACTCAAATCCACAGCTGTATTGAATAGCTGATGAAAAAATAAAGTAAACGCATCAGCAATACACCGCATATTCCTCAACCTGTTAATTATATTTTAATTATCGCAGCGCAAAAGCATTAGCCTATATATTTGTCCTTATTCCTCTATATTACTCATTACAAACAAGAACTATGAACAAAAGAAAAATGATTATGATGGCTGCGGTTGCAGCATTTGGTGTGTTGGCTTTTGCATCCTGCACAAAAGATAAAGTGACCACACACAAAGTACAATTTAAAGCGGAAGCATCTGCCGGCAGTAATATTTCCGTAGCAGTATACGGTATTGATGGCAATACAACTACTGCGACCAGCTTGAGTGGTACTACCTGGACCAGTCCTGAGATCACGGCTCCAGCGGGCTCTTTGAGTGCTAACGCTGCCGTTAATGCCGATGGAGCAAACGCTTCTTCTACCCTGAAAGTTCAGATCTATGTTGATGGCAAAATGGTAAAAGAAGGTACTTCCAGCGGACAGTATTTAAGCGCTTCTGCAGGACATCAATTTTAATTTTACCGTATCAGAAAAGAAAACGGAGTTGCAACATTATGTGCAACTCCGTTTTTATATACAATTATGAATGTAATAACTGAGTCAACTGCTCAATCAGCTCCAGTGGCGGCTTTACGGTAAATATACCTGATCGGCTTCCACTTCTTACGCCTCTGAAAAAGACATAGATCACCCCTCCGAAATGGGTATCATAGTCGTATTCATCTCCCATGCGTTGCTGCAGGTATTTATGTACGGCAACGGTGTAGATCAGGTATTGCAAATGATAGTTATGCTCTGTCATGGCATCGTATAATAAATCGCCTTCATAATCTTCAAGCGTACAACCCAGGTAATTCGATTTCCAGTCCAGTACATAGTATTGTCCTTTATGCGCCAGCAGCAGATCTATCTTACCATTCATCATCCCCTGCAGACTGAAATACTTATCATTCATAGTTGCGCCAAAGGACTCCAGTAAAGGGATTAAGCGGTTCTGCATAGCAGCAGACTGTACAGGAAAATTAAATTCTAGTTCATTAAGCTTATACTGATTAGCGATTTCTTGTAATTGAAACACACGTCCTCCGATCGAGAGCTCTGCCTGAACAATATGTGTTATCAGCTGTCTCATCCAGTCTGTACGGTCAATCTTTATTTCATCCTTACTGCGCACATTAAATACCGAAAGCAACATTAATTCATATCGATTCAGCTGCTCCAGGCTGCTGTAATCACGTGTAAAATCAAGCTGTTCCAGCATTTCATGCAACTGTGTTCCGGCATCGGCCCCACGGGGCAATTCATTAAACACAAAATGATCATAGCCTGTAAGTTCCGGGCTACGAGCCTTAGGGATATGCTCATGCTTTACATTCAATGCAGAATAACTGACCATAGACCAGGGAGAACGGCTGCTCTGTATTTTTGATTCTTCAAAGGTAACCGGGGTCAGTACCAGCTGATCATGCACTGCATGATAGGCCTGCACTTCTTCCGGACTCTCATACTCCGGCAATATGCCTTCTGCCCCATTCAGCTGCTGAACAAACCTTGCCAGTCCTGAATCTTTATATCCTGTCTTCGCAAAATAAATATAGCATTTATAGACCGCACGGGTCAATGCTACATAGATCAGGCGCCTTTGTTCCTGCTCTGCTTGTTTTAATATGCGGGCTTCCTGTTCTTCACTTAGCTGCTCTTTTTCTGCAAAGGTCAGCTGCCCATCGGTATCTTTAAACTGGTTATAGCCAGAACGTAATCCTTCCTTAATATGGATTCCATAAACAAAGACAATATTATACTCCAGTCCCTTGCTTTTATGAATAGTAACGATACTTACCGCATTTTCATCACTCTCAAGCTGTACCTCATAAGTATCGCCTGCAACGGCTGCTGCATCCGGATTCTGTAACCAGACGAGAATATCTTCTGCCTGCATATTACGCCGGTATTGCTGCTGATGTACTAACTGCACTAACTGCAACAGATTAGTCAGCGAGCGCAGGGATCGCGTATTTCGGGACATGTTTTGCGGTATACTGAAATCGCTGAAAAGCTTCTGAAAAGCCTGGTATATCTTTTGATCCATCACCAATTGATGGTATTCACGGAACAGGGCCATCATCGCAATTTCATCAATATACTTACGCTGTAACAGTACGCCCTGCTCCTCATAAAACAGGGTATTCATAAAGCTCAGGTACAATGCAGTAGCGATATGTTGTGCGGTAGGCTCTATCATGGCCTGCAACAGCAGTACAATATCCCTGGCTTCTGCGGTGCGCAATACACGTGTATCGTCGATCGGCACCGCTAGAATATTATAACTTCTCAATAGTTTTTTGATCTCGGCACCGTCTTTACCACTGCGTACCAGGATACCAATATCGCTGGGCTGTACAGGGCGCATACCACCTTCCTTATCCGGATCTCCGATCATGCATCGATTCGCCGGGTCCAGCAGCCAGGCGATCTCGCGGGCGATAGCTGCTCTTGCGGCACCGGTTTTATCATAACCGGAAAGTATCAGTGTGTTTTGTTCCGGCTGACCATTACAGTACATTGTTCTGCGTTGGTCTTTACTCTCTACAGGTATATAGGTAATCCTGCTTTGATCCGCATCATCGTATCCGAATGCCTGGTCACCGATTGCACCGAAGAAACGGTTTACCGAACCGATCATAGGTGCCGTAGACCGGTAGTTCACATTCATGGAGTACAGCTGCTCTACCTTTTCACGGGCTGATAAATAGCTGGCCACATCTGCACTGCGAAAGGCATAGATACTCTGCTTGGGATCGCCGATCAGGAACAGTATCGTATCATTAGTCAGGGTACGCTCCATAAACAGTCGTTCAAACAGGGAAAACTGTACCGTATCCGTATCCTGAAATTCATCTATAAACACCGCCTGATATCGGTTTCGGATCAGCTCTATCAAATGATCGTTCTGCTCTGTCACCACAATCCGGTGCAGGTCCTGTATCATCGCATCAAAGGTGAGTATACCGTTTTGCTGCACATAATCGGTTACCTGCACTGCATAATATTTCAATACATGGTAAGAAAGATAGGTCCTGAATGCAGCTCTTTTTGCTTCCAGTTCCTGTTCTGCCGACACGATCTCCCGGAGGGTTTCCCAGAACGGACCTTCCAGTTTCTGTATATAACCGGTTCCTTTTCTTGCAGCACTTAATGCAGCTTCTGTAAATGCAGATCTGTCTCCCAGCAAAGGTTCCAGCGACTTGCGTGCGTAGCCATTGGCCGCAACACTCTGTGCTGTTATTTCATAATGCGTTTCTAATAAATGACTGAGTTGTACACGTTGCGCTTCCAGTCCGATATGAATCTGAGCGAGGTTAAGATAGGGTTCAAAATCATTGTATTCTTTTTCCGGATCAAAGGCTGCATACCGTTGTCCGCTCAGGTGTTTCTGTATCAGTAAAGGCAGTAACTCTTTAAACGCCTGCATTTCTTTCAGGGTAAAGGTATGTACCGGCAGATTAGTGATCACCGTTCTCCAAAAGCGATTCACAGCCATACGGATGATATCACTGAGATCACTTTGCAGACTGGCATCGAAATGTTGTTTGGTTTCGAAAGCAAATTCATTCAGTATCTGCTGGCTGAAGCCATGAATCGTCAGGATATTGGCCTCATCCATCATCAGCAGTTCTGCGCGCAGCCTGTCTTTCAGTCCATCAGCATCTTCTGCCTGCCGTACCAGTGCTGTGATCAAATCATCCGCAATAGGTAATCCACAGCTGGCATCATAAGCCATCTTGATAAAATGACGGATACGCTCCTGCAACTCTGCAACGGCAAAGCGGGTAAATGTTACAATCAGTTGCTGTGCAATCCCGATCTTTTGCTCAATAATCAGGCGCAATACCAGTATGGCTATAGAATAGGTCTTACCGGTACCGGCACTGGCTTCCACGAGATTCTTTCCCTGCAGCGGAACCTTCCTTACATCAAAAATCTCATGTTGTTTTTCCATACTCGAATACGGGTAAAATATATTGTTCTATCAAATCTTTAAAGCCTGAAAACAAGGCCTGTTGCTGCTCCCGGTCTATGTATTCAAAAGCATGCTGCACATATTCGTCATAGCAGACTTCACGGTTTATGGCATCTTCTATCTTGCCCAGGTAATTATCTATAGTTGTTTTGGCATCGTAAATATCAATATGAAACATGATCATCGTATGATGATGTTCCTTGTAAAAATCAAGCAGTGCATTCAGTCTCATCTTCGCTTCTGCCGGTGTAAGACTAGCCGCTTTCAGTAATTTATCCTGAGTCACCAGGTACGCCTCTTTTACCACACCGCAAGCCACGCCCAGCAAATATTGCAGGCTTGTACGTATCTTGCCGGCCCAGGCCTTATCTGCCGGCTTCAGCACATAAGTAACCAGCATATCCCCTGCCAGCTCAAGGCTTCCTTCAAACGTAATATCTCCGTACTGATACTCCAATAGTACAGGAGCAATCGCTGTATCTGCGACGAGTTTACGATACTGCTCATGGATTGGTTTAATCACCTGATTCTGCTCCGCAATAAAGGTTTCAGCCATATTACGCAGTGGCAGATCTCCATTATAATACAGGGCCTTGATCCTTTCCGGCACATCATCTTGTAACGCTCCTTCGATGAGCGCATTGCGTACCGTCCATCGCTTCAGGCTATCCAGGCTGAAATACTCATGATCATCAATATGCGCTGCTTCCTCATTGAAATACACCCCCAGCACTTTCTGATAATAGTATTGCACGGGTCGTGTCAAAAAACGACTTAAGGCATTTAAGTTCCATATCGCTTCGGGTACATGTCCTTCCTGTGCTGCATCAACAGTCACATGCGGGAAGGTCTCAGGTTTATGAATAGTGTAATTCGGAATCAGGTTACTGTCCGGCTGGTTATATCGCTTACTGAAGCTGTGCAGCGGATGCTGTTGTACCAGTACATCCCTGGCTGATACACCTTCTTTACGACAACCCGATTGTATATAGTCCAGCAGCTCATCAATGAGTACTGAAGGAGGTAAAGGTTTATTATCTTTAATTGATCTTCCTGTATAACTGAGGTATAATGCCTGCTCTGCAGACAATAACGATTCCAGGAAAAGGTGCTTATCATTATTACGGACATTACGGTCTCCGAGCATAGGTTTCTGCGCCATCAGGTCAAAATCGACATAGGCTTCCTTACGTGGGAAGCTATCAAAGTTCAAGCCCAGCATAGCAATCACTTTGAACGGAATGCTGCGGAATGGTAGTGGAGAGCAGAAGGTAATGCCTCTGTTGATAAAGTTGAGCTGCTGCTGTTCACTACCCAGGGCTTTCAGCAATCGCTTACTGAATACTTCATAACTGATCTTTGTATCCTCCAGGTAAGTATCAATAATTTCACTCTGACGGAAGCGGGTCAATAGTTCCCAGTAATCCTCGTCTTTATCTTCCTCTTCGCTAAGCATAAAGGTCAGGATCACTTCATCAATATAGTCTTTCCATTCACTGAGCGATTTAGGCGCTTTACGCTGCCTGATCATATCTTCCAATGCGTGAATGAAATTGCTTAAGGCCGTGAGCTGATGCAGGTCTTCGATATTATCAGCCACATCTGCTGTATAGACCATATGCCCGGCAGTATACCATTGCGGACCGTCAAAACAGGCACCATACATTAGTTGCTGCAGGCCGTACTTCCAGCTTACGAGATAAGTATCATCTACCGGATCTTTATAATCGTTCTCCAATCCGAAACGAATATTCACCTGTTCGATCATACTTCGGAGATAATCCATCTTGTATATCCCGAATCGCTGCCGGATGTATTGTGACTCCAGTAGTTCCAGGATCAGCTCTGCTGTAATATGCTGCTCATTCACGGATAGTAAAGCCATCAGTGCGCTAATGATAGAATCGCCCTGGGCAATGCTTTCATCAATAATACTGTAGCTGAATTTATACGGAGCATTATCCATTACCGCACGTATATAAGGAGCATAGGCATTGATATCACTGACCATTACTACAATATCTCTTTCTGTTATGCCCTCATATGTCTGCTCCTGTATGGCATGCAGCAGGTAATTGTACAATACCTCTACCTCTCTTGGTATGGAGTAATGCGCTGTTATGGTAATACTCTTATCGTAGAGCTGTTCTTTTGAAAAATGGATATCTTCAATTTTGTTATGGTAGATGTCATGTTGTATCTGCTGCAACAGTGTCTGCGATGCCGGCACCTCGCCCGGCAATTCATTGACTGCATTGATAAACTCATCTGCCTGGAAGAGCAGGCGATAGGTATTCTGCAATATCTTACCCCAGCTGGTTAACAGCGGATTACCCACCGTTAAATGTGCTACATTCTTTCCCTTAAATTGTTTCAGGAAGATTTGCTCCTCCTGCTCATCTTCAAACCAGTAATGGTCCGGTGCGGGATTGACCAGGTAACAGCGAAAGTCGATCACGCGGCTGAGTTCATAAAAAACATGGAGGTGAAAAGGAGTCAGGATGGACAATCCGAACAGGTACAATACCGGCATAGCTTCCCGTATACGTTCCTGCTGATTCGGATCTTTCAATTGCTCCAGCACATAGTGATAGATATCGGTCACATCCGGAAAAGCTTCCCTTGAGCGGCCCTTAATGCTTTGCCAGATATAGGCCTGCCATTGCATATCCGCATCCAGCTCTTCCCAGCTATACCGGTTCCAGCGTTCAATAAGCCGGTTACGGTAGATCTGGTACTGGTCAAAAAGATCGGCAATGCGGGCCGCAAATTCCCATTTTTTCAGTTCCTGTTCTGTCCCCTCTTCTATATAATATGCAGCCTGACGGGGAAAGCGTCGTTGAAAATCGGTCGAGCCCAATACTGCATATATAAGCCAGTCAATATTCTGGCGGTTAATTTTATAATAGGATTGTCCGCCGAGCATTCCATAGATCTCCCACAAAAGATCGGCAGGTTTCATAAATTTCAGGTTGGCCGCAATACCCATCTGTTGTGCCATATTTACCACCAGCCAGTTGTTCATACCCACCGTTTGGGTAATCAGTCCATAAGGCTGAAAAACGCCCAGCTTATGACGCTGCATATCCGCAATCATCGCTGTGGAAAGAGATCTTATATGATTTGATATGTAAATTTCGAGTGACATGGTAAATGATTTATACTGCTGCGAATTGTTGCTGAATACCGGAAATACGACGTACCGTATGGGCCGATGCGGCCAGCACAATATCTATATCGCCGACGATGATGACCCGCTTACGGGCCCGTGTAATGGCCGTGTACAACAGCTCCCGCGTCAGTAACTGATGATCAGTCTGCTCGGGCAGTACAATTAATACCGAGTCAAATTCTGAACCCTGGCTTTTATGGATAGTCATTGCATAAGCACTGTCACAGGACAGGATCTGTGCCGGACTCAGGCTTTCATAACCGGTATCCGACTGCGGGAAAAAGACCTTCAATTCGTTTTTTTCCGCATTATCTTTCCGCACAATACCCATATCACCATTGTAAATGCCTTCCTGTGGCTGGTTTTGTAATACCATTATCAGGCGTTCCTCATAAAACACTTCATCCGGGTGGAAGAGTAAGCGTGTTACCTGCTCATTGAGTGCAGCAACTCCTGTCCTGCCCTCTTTAACGGCACAGAGTATGGTACTACCTGTGATCCGCTCCAGGGCTGTAGTAATATCACGTTGACCGATATATCCTCCCTGTTCCTTTTTCAGCAATGCCGCAAATTCCTGTAGCCAATCCTGTAAGGTACTGGCCGGATAAATGCCGACTTCTGCTGCGGGAGTTTCTGCAAAATCACGGATAGCCATTTCGTCATAGTGCAGTACAGCCTTACTGAGTTTGCCTATACCCTTCTGGTCATCGAAACGGTAACTATGTTGTAGTTCTACAATATGCTGAAACAAAGGATAGCTGCTATTTTCCGACTGATACGCGGCATCCAGTTGCCGTGTAGGATCTATAACAAACTGGTTCAGTAAAGCTGCCCGTTCGGGGTCAAAATGATTGATATACTCTTCTTCAGAACACAGATCGCGGAATACGCTTCCCGCATCTACAGAGGCCAGCTGGTGCTTATCGCCCAACAGGATCACCCTTGTACGATTGGTATCAACCGCCTGCATCAGTTTATGAAATAAGGCCATATCTACCATAGAGCTTTCATCTACAATAAGAATGTCGGCTTCAAGGGTATGCAGTGCATGGTGTTTAAAATGTATGCTGCCCGGTATATAACCCAGCAGACTATGTATGGTGGCTGCCTGCAGTGTGGCAATGGTATCCGCTATATGTTCGGGAATGCTGGTATGCTGAAAGGTGCGCTTTGCTTTTCTCAATCCCTCTTCCAGCCTTACTTTGGCCTTACCGGTAGGCGCACAGATCTTGATCTTTGCATCCGGTTGCTCCAGCAGAAATAAAGCCAGCAGCTTCACTACTGTAGTGGTCTTACCAGTACCAGGTCCACCGGAAATAATACTGAACTGGTTCAGGAAACTATTCAGACAGGCTATCAGTTGCCAGTCCGGTGTGCTGCCTTTACTCTCGGGGAATAATTGAGAGACAATCAGCTCCTCCTGCTGCACCAGAAAATCATGCCGGGACTGATAGTACGTCTGCTCCCTATGCAGTAAGGCATTCACTTGTGCTACAAATTTACGCTCATAATGAAAAAAGCGATGCAGGTATAGACGATCTTCGAAAAGAATGAAGGGGCGCAATGCTTCGGGATTTCCAACCAGTTCATGCCGGTTCAGTATCTCCGGGTCGGGTAATGCTGGTCCATCTTCTTCCGCTACTTCATTTACATACAGGCATACATTTCCTTCTGCCATTTTGCGGGACAACTGATAGAGAAAAGGATATAAGTCGTCTTTGGCAAAATAGCTGGCAAAAGCATGGTGTACATTGGTATTCTGTTGCATATAATAAGGACTCCGACATTGTCGTTCTATAAATGCTAAAGTATTATTTTTTACGCGTTTACAGGCCTTCTGTATCATATTTTATACATAAAAAAGGCATTTGGCCGGATCTGTATGCAGCATACTGTCTTTATATTCAAAAGCACAGATATGCCTCCTTAAGAACAAGATTCCCCCTCCCCCGCTAAGGGTGATTTTAGGCCGGGGCGGGAGCGAAAACTTGTTTTTCGATTTGAAGAAGCTTACATTTGAACATAAAATTTTCTACGAGTATGTTACACAAAACAGGGATACTCAGCCTTGCTGCTGTAGCGCTTCTGGCTTCCTGCCAGGGCATTAACAGCAACAAAAACAAATCGGGCGCTGATCCTTTATCCTCCAATATAGATACCACTATCCGTCCGCAGGACGATTACTTTACTTATGCCAACGGTACATGGATCAAAACCCATGCCATACCGGATGAGTATAGCTCTACGGGCATTGCCCGACTGGTTATTGATGATCTTCAGGATCGCCTGAGGCTAATCAATGAAGAGGCGGTTAAAAGCCCCGATGGGAAAGTGGGCCACCAGATCGCCAACTTCTGGCAATCTGGTATGGACAGCACCAAACTGAATGCCGATGGGGCCAAACCGCTGGCAGCACTGCTATCGCAGGCCGATACGCTGAGTTCGGTTGCCTCTTTACTGCAGTATGCTGCTGAGCTGAATAAGATTGGTGTCGGCACCCTGGTCAACCTGGGTGTACAACAGGATGCCAAGAACAGCGAGGCAATGGCGGTATACCTGTACCAGGGTGGTATCGGATTACCGAATCGTGATTACTACTTCAATACCGATTCGCAAACGGTTGCGGTGCGCAAAGCCTACCCTGGCTACATTGAACGCCTGTATACACTTGCTGGTTTATACGCGGGTAAAGAAGGTGAGTATGCACAGAAAGTAATGGCTATCGAGACTAAGCTCGCACAAGCCAGCCGTAAGCTGGAGGCATTGCGCGATCCTTATGCCAATTATAATAAATACGGTGTGGCTGACCTGAAAACCAAACTGACGCCGCAGATCGACTGGCAAAAGTTCAACCAGGCAGTGGGCATACCGCAACTGGACAGTCTGATCGTGGGCCAACCAGAATTCCTGAAGACACTGGATGCAGCACTTAAAGCTGTTCCGCTGGAAGACTGGAAAGCATATATGAAATGCCATATCCTGAATGCATTTGCACCATACCTGAGCGATCAGTTCTCCGAAGCAAACTTCCAGTTCTATGGCCAGACACTGTCGGGCTCCAAAAAGCAGCAGGCGCGCTGGAAGCGTGTACTGAATACGGAAGAAGATGCGCTGGGTGAAGCACTGGGACAGCTTTTCGTAAAAGAATACTTCAATGAAAAAGCGAAAAAACGCTATGAGGATATGGTTGAAGAAATTCGCGCTGCATTGAAAACCCGCATTCAGCATCTGGAATGGATGACTCCGGCGACCAAAGAAAAAGCATTGCTAAAACTGGCTACGATGACCAAAAAAGTGGGCTATCCTGATAAATGGAAAGACTTCTCTGCAATGGAGATCAAAGAACAGTCTTATGCACAGAATGTAATGGCTGCCCGCAAATGGTGGCACCAGTACCAGCTGAACAAACTGGGCAAGCCTGTGGATCGTACAGAATGGGATATGACACCGCAGACCTATAATGCTTATTATAATCCTTCTAATAATGAGATCGTATTACCTGCCGGTATCTTTACCGTTCCTGGCAAACGTGATGAGGAACTGGATGATGCATTTGTATACGGTTATGCCGGTGCCTCTACGATCGGACATGAGATTACACATGGTTTTGATGATGAGGGTCGTCAGTTTGATGAAAAGGGTAACCTGCAGAACTGGTGGACTGCGGCTGATGAAGAAAACTTCAACAAGCGCGCAGCAGTAATGATCAACCAGTTTAATGCATATGAGCCACTACCGGGCAAACATATCAACGGGAAGGCCACTCTGGGTGAGAACATTGCAGATCTTGGCGGCGTGCTGCTGGGATGGGATGCTTTTATCAAAACCAAGCAATATACCAAAAACAATAAGCTGAATGGTCAGAGTCCTGCAGAACGTTTCTTCCTGGGCTATGCACATGGCTGGTTGTACAATATGCGTCCTGAAGAGCTGGCTAACCGCCTGCTGACGGATGTACACAGTCCGGCGAAGTTCCGTGTGAATGGTCCGTTCTCTAATGTACAGGCATTCTATGATACCTATAATGTAAAACCTAAAGACAAAATGTATATTCCTGCAGCACAGCGGGTGCATATCTGGTAAGGAGTTTCCTTATATCATAAAGCATTGTGGCGCGCCGGAGGCGCGCCACAATGCTTTATCCCCTGATTGAACATTCGCCTATAATACATGAGGGCAGCTGATTCAGCTGCCCTCATGTATTATAATAACCTGTGAACCGGATTAACGTAGTTCAAATGTTTCTGTAAATTTCGTAGTGAAGTTACCTTCTCTGAAATCTTTATTTTTCATCAGTTGCTGATGGAAAGGAATGGTTGTTTTTACACCTTCAATCACATATTCGCTCAGTGCGCGTTCCATTGTTGAAATCGCTTCTTCACGGGTTTGTGCTACAGCAATGATCTTAGCGATCATTGAATCGTAGAACGGAGGAATAACGTAACCTGCATAGATATGAGAGTCGATACGAACACCATGACCACCCGGTGTATGCAATACCTGGATCATACCAGGGCTTGGACGGAAGTCATTGTACGGATCTTCTGCGTTAATACGGCATTCGATCGCGTGCATGGTTGGTTCGTAGTTCTTACCACTGATTGGTTCACCGGCAGCAATTTTGATCTGCTCTTTCACCAAGTCATAGCTGGTTACTTCTTCAGTTACGCCATGTTCTACCTGGATACGGGTATTCATTTCCATAAAGTAGAAGTTACGGTGCTTGTCTACCAGGAACTCGATTGTACCAACGCTTTCATAATTGATGGCTGATGCCGCTTTGATTGCAGCTTCACCCATACGCTGACGCAGTTCCGGAGTCATAAACGGAGAAGGAGATTCTTCTACCAGTTTCTGATGACGACGCTGGATAGAGCAGTCACGCTCACTCAGGTGACATACAGTACCAAACTGGTCACCGGCTACCTGAATTTCAATATGACGAGGCTCTTCTACGAATTTCTCCATATAGATACCGTCGTTTTTGAATGAAGCACCGGCTTCTGCCTTAGCAGTATCGTATGCTTTTTCGATTTCAGACTCCTGCCATACTACACGCATACCTTTACCACCACCACCGGCAGTTGCTTTCAGGATTACAGGGTAACCCATTTCACCAGCCAGTTTTTTAGCTTCAGCTACGCTTTCAAGCAGGCCTTCAGAACCAGGAATTACCGGTACACCGGCAGCAATCATGGTTTCTTTGGCAGTCATTTTATCACCCATACGGCGGATCATATCCGGAGTAGGTCCGATAAATTTAATATTATAACGGGAGCAGATTTCTGCGAAGTCGGCATTTTCAGCCAGGAATCCATAACCAGGGTGAATTGCATCAGCATTGGTAATCTCGGCTGCTGCCATGATTGCCTGTACATTCAGGTACGAAAAAGTACCCTGTGGCTTACCAATACATACTGCTTCATCAGCAAAACGTACGTGCAGGCTGTCTCTGTCTGCTGTGGAGTAAACCGCAACGGTTTTGATACCCATTTCACGACAGGTACGGATGATACGTAAAGCGATTTCACCGCGGTTGGCAATAAGTATTTTTTTAAACATTTTCACGCTTTGAATAATTGATAAAACACAGGTAAAGAAAATGCGGTCATTTCGCCGCATTATTCTTTACCCTATACCTTTGTTTGGATTATTCTACAATAAATAATGGCTGATCGTATTCTACAGGAGTACCATCATCAACCAGTACTTTCACGATACGGCCACCCAGGTCGCTTTCGATTTCGTTGAACAGTTTCATTGCCTCAACGATACATACTACATCGCCGGCTTTGATCTCATCACCAACACCAACGAATGGTGGTTTATCAGGAGATGAAGAGCGGTAGAAAGTACCGATCATCGGGGATTTGATCACTTTACCACCTGCTGCAGGAGCTTCAGCAACCGGTGCAGCTGGTGCTGCAGGAGCCGGTGCCGCAACTGGTGCAGCTGCTACAGGAGCTACCTGTGGCATAGGTTGATATTGAGCAACAGGAATAGCCGTAATCGGCGCTTCGGCAGTTGCTTGTTTAATTGTGATTTCAAAATCACCGTCTTTTATAGACAATTCGCTGATATTAGATTTGTTTACAGCTTTAAGTAACTCTTGGATTTGTTTATACTCCATTGTAAATAAATTTAAATAGATATGTGTAGATACTCAGGTGATATGGTTTAATTATCCTTTTACACGCTCCATATACTCACCGGTAGAGGTATTGATGCGGATCAGTTCGTCTGTATCAACAAACAGTGGTACGTTTACAGTAGCACCGGTTTCCAGTGTAGCTGATTTCAGCGTACGGGTAGCGGTATCGCCTCTTAAACCTGGCTCAGTGTAGGTAACACGCAGCACTACAGAAGCTGGTAACTCAACACCCATAGGCATTTCAGTCTCTGTATTTACCAGTACAGAACACTCCTGACCGTCTTTATATAAACCCGGACGATCAATCATGTTTTCACCAACAACGATTTGCTCAAAGCTTTCATTGTCCATCAGGTTAAAACCGCTTTCGTCCTTATATAAAAACTGGAATGAACGACGCTCTACACGTACCGGGTAAACGGTATCGCCAGAGTTCCACGTATGCTCGATTGTACGTGTATTATCTACGCCTTTCAGTTTAGCCCATACTTTAGCAGCAGCGCGGGCAGTTTTATTTTGTCCGAATTCTACTACGGAATATAAGTTATTATCTAATTTTAAAATCATCCCATTACGGATGTCTCCTGTATTTGCCATGGATTACTATGTTTTCGACCTGCAAAAATAATAATTAAGTTCATTTAAATACAAAAAGGTCATTTTTTTTGTATTAATATCTGATTTTGAGCCTAAAACGGCCTTTCATACCGCAAAATAATCTTTTTAAGACGTTTTCCACAATACAAATAAGCGGTCTGTACTTAGGCAACATACTTTCCATTATTTATACTATTTTTGGATGATGTAATTTAAGGCAATAAGGCACATATGACCTTGTCTTATATTGATTGGCTATTATTTAATTATGCAAGAGAGACACACCAACAGGAAACAGTATTTTCTGGAACAGGCAGATACAACGGCTAAATTTGTTATCCCTTATATTGAACAGGTGATTCCGGTAACCCAGGAAAGCCGTGTGCTGGAGATCGGTTGCGGAGAAGGGGGCAACCTCGTTCCTTTCATTGAACGTAAATGTGAAGTAGTGGGCGTGGACATCAATAAAGGACAGGTCGAGAATGCAAGGGTATATATCGCAGAACACTGTTCTGACAATACTAAGGTCACCCTTATGGCCGAAAATATTTACAATGTTACTCCTGAGCAGATCGGCACATTTGATGTGATTATGCTGAGGGATGTCATTGAACACATTCCAGATCAGGCAACGTTTATGAAGCATCTGAAGAAGTTCCTGAAACCGGATGGCAAAGTCTTCTTCGGCTTCCCGCCATGGTGTATGCCTTTCGGCGGACATCAGCAGGTGTGCCAGCACAAGCTGCTCAACAAGCTGCCTTATTATCACCTGTTGCCGAAAAGCATATACAAAGGTATGCTGAAGACTTTCGGCGAAAGCAATGGTACCATTAAGGAGCTGATAGAAATTAAGGAAACCGGCATCAGCATTAACCGCTTTCAGCGGATTGTGCGCCAGAACGGGTACAAAACGGACCTGCAAACTTATTACCTGATCAACCCGAATTACCAGACAAAATTCGGTCTTAAACCACGAAAACAATTCAGGATCATACAGGCTATACCTGTACTGAGAGACTTCTTTACTACCTGCCTGTATAGCATCATCAGCGTAGATAAAAAGTAAATACTACAGAACCTTTTATATCAGTACAAAACCATAACTGTAAAGGTTATGGTTTTGTCTTATGGTATGTACAGAATAACACTGACTACAAGAGAGATGTGTATATTAAATTTAGGTTTCTCTTTAGTCAATGTCAAATATTTTGTACTTTTAAAATACTTATTCAAAACTAGTCACCTTGACAACGCTGATCAACGATATTAAACGTATAAAAGCTTTATTGTCCTATGGTATCATAGACACTCCCCCGGAAGCTTTTTATGATGACCTGGCCAAGCTGGTCGCTATTATCTGTAACACACCGATAGCGATTATTTCCTTTATTGATGACAAGAGACAATGGTACAAAGCAAAAGTAGGCACTGAAGATAATGAGGTCATGCTGGAAGAGACGATCTGTCAATTCACGCTGCTGGAAGATGATATCATGGAAATAACCAATCCTGTTGAAGATGCCCGTTTGATCAATAACCCAAATGTACAGAATGAGCATGGTGTAAGGTTTTACGCAGGTATATCACTAAAATCAATAGAAGGATATAATATCGGAACCGTATGTACTGCCGATGTAAGACCACAGCAATTAAGTAATGCACAGAAAGAAGCAATACGCATTATTGCCAAGCAGGTGATGCTGCATCTTGAAACGACAAAGCACAATAAAGATATGGGCATGGAGCTGGAAACAGTTTTGCGCCAGAAGGTTGCTTTTACAGAAAGGCAGCTCGAATTACAGGAAGCGGCCTACAATAACTTATTTGCAGCTATTTCTAAATCCAATGCAGTTATAGAGTTTCTTCCTGACGGAACGATATTCAGCACCAATGATCTTGTCGAGCACCTGCTGGGCTACCAGCCAAATGAGCTGGTGGGTAAAAATTATCAGTTCCTGTTTAAAGATGAACTCATTAACGGAGACGCTGCTTTCTGGCAAAGGCTGGTCAAAGGCGAGGCGCTTGTGGGATCTTACCAATGTATACATAAAAACAATGCCCAGACATGGGTGCTGGCCTCTTTCAATCCGGTACTGGATATGGAAGATGAACTGGTGCGCATTACGATGATCGCTCAGAATATTACCAGCGAGGTAATGGCACGCAATACGCTGGAAGCATTGCATCAGCAAAAAGACAATTTCATTGCCAACATAAGCCACGAACTCAGGACACCGATCCATGCCATCATCGGCTTTACCGATATATTGCTGGAGAACGAATGGGACCCGGAGCGGCGAAAACAAATAGAAGCGATCAAGCTGGCAAGCGATACCCTGTTATACCTTGTAAACGGTATCCTGGACCTGAGTAAGATCGAAGCGGGATTGTTCCAGTTTGATATGGATGATTTTGAGTTCAGACCAGTGATTGAGAATGTATTCTCCATCCTCAAACTTAAGGCCACCAACAAGCAATTAAAATTCAGCTTCAGCATTGAAAGTGATGTGCCGGCCTACCTGACCGGAGACAAACACAGGCTGACCCAGATCTTGCTGAACCTGCTGGACAATGCTCTTAAATTTACCGTAGAAGGTGCCGTTAAATTATTTATTGGCGTATCGGCACAACAGGAAGACAAGGTAACACTGGAGTTCCGCATTTCAGATACTGGTATTGGCATTCCTGAACATAAAGTACAATCTATATTCGGCCGCTTTACACAGGCTGAAGAAGATACTACCCGCAAATATGGTGGTACGGGCCTGGGCCTGAATATCTGTAAACTGCTGGTAGAAAAACAAGGTGGTACTATATCTGTAAGCAGTACAGAGGGAAAGGGATCTGAATTTTCCTTCTCCCTGGCTTTTGCTACTCCATCAGAGATCAGTACACTGCTTACCCAGCAGAAACCGGCTGAACGGATGGCTACATCAGGACGTATACTGATGTGTGAGGATAATGAGACGATACAGTATCTTACCCAAAAGCTCATGGAAAATACCGGCTGGAGCCTGGATATTGCCGCTAACGGACAGGAAGGCATTGAGCTGCTGAAAAAAGGCAAATACGACCTCGTGCTCATGGATATACAAATGCCGCAAATGGACGGCTATCAGGCGACACAGGCTATTCGCAGTGAACTGAATTCTGAAGTCCCTATCATTGCTCTTACTGCCCATTCGATGATCAAAGAAAAAGGCAGGTGCCTGGCTATGGGCATGAATGATTATCTATCCAAGCCTTTTGATAAAAAGGAGCTCCTGGATAAGGTCAGTTTCTGGTTACTGCACCCGACAAAGCATACCGATGAACCCGTTAAAGCAAGTACTGTATTCAGCCTGGATCGCTTAAGACAGCTCTCCGGAGGAGATAAAATATTTGAATCAGAGATGTTACGACTGTTCATAGAACAAAGTGCTAAATCAATGGTATTGATACAGCAGTATTACAACAATAAGCAGGCGGCAGAACTATCACAGGAAGCACATAAGCTTCGCTCCTCCTTCAGTCTTATAGGTGCTAATACCATTGTATTGAATGCACTGGAGCATGGAACAGACGAAAGTCAGAAACCCATACTGATCCAGCAGCTGGAAGAGCAGATACAAAATTTACAAACATTCATCAATAATACAATAGATAAACTGTAAAATGAAAATTATACTCATAGAAGACGAAGAGATGTTACGCAGATCACTGGCATTCTTTTTACGATCTCAGGGGTATGAAGTAGTAGAGTTTGATAATGGGGAGGATGCAATTAATCATATCATACTTCACCATCAGGATATCAGGCTGATCATAACAGATTTAAATCTTCCCTTTGCAGGAGGGAAACAAGTACTGCACGCCAGTAAGGATTTTGGAAATATCAGAAAGGTAGTACTCACATCACAGTCTGTAGAGACTAATGAAGTAGAAGTATTCGACCTGGGGGCAGACGACTTTATAGCAAAGCCTTTCAGCCCACAGGCCTTATTAAGGAGAATAGAAAAAATGATCCTCTGATCTCAAGCTAAAATCAAATACAAGATGCAGAAATTATTACCTGCTTTGTTGCTGTGCTGCAGCATCACAGGGCAGCTTTATGCCCAACAGCCTGACACACTATTCAGCAAAGCCCGGAGCCTTGCTGCGGATAAGAAGTACCCCGAATCTATTTCGGTCATGCAACAACTGCACAACAGCTATCCAGAAAATGAAGATTATACGCTATACTTGTCGAGGCTACATTTCTGGAACAATGATCCGAAACAGGCTGCTTATACATTAAAGACCATTTGCAATGACAAATCATCCAGCAACCTGGAAGCCCTGGATCTGCTGATTCGTGCTGCCCTTGCTCAAAAAAACACAGAGGAGGCTATTCAGCTGGCTGCAAAGGGATCCGTTTTATTCTCTGAAGAGCAGCATAGGTTCCTCTTCCTTAAGGCACAGGCACTGGAGCAGGCGGGCAAAGATACAGATGCGATCATTGCACTGGATAGCATTGCCGCAACAGCACCTAATCATAAAGATGTGGCCTATCTGCTAACGACCATCCTGAAGAAACAGAAAAATTCTCTCAGTGTAAGTTATATGCAAACCGGGGTAAACAAACCCCAAAGCACCACACAGCACTTTGCATATGTAGAGTATGGCCGTACCTTTAAATCACATACACAGTTATTTCGGCTAAACTATGTTAATGCATACGACAAAAGCAGTTTTATGCTGGAAAGTGATGCTTACGTAAAACTGGGTAAAAAGAATTATGTCTACCTCAATGCAGGTGTATCAGACAAGCGTTCGGTCTTCCCGGCAATTAAACTTGGTGCTGAACTTTACCAGGAAGCCCCTCATTTCAGTGCTTCTATGGGTGGGCGTTACCTGTATTTTGCCCGAAATTCCGACGCGATTCTGCTGACCGGGCATATTGCAGGTACTGCACAATCCTGGACACTGAATTACAGGCCGTTTATTCTGCTGCAGCAAAATAAAACGCTACTCTCGCATGTAGCTTATCTGCGCCACTCATTTAGCAACAGGGAGTCTTATATACAGTTCGATGCACAGTATGGCAACCTTCCCTATTTCCTTTATACTACAGACCTGTTTTCCCGTCTGAGTGCTTACCGCATCGGTTTGAGTGGCAAAGCGCGCCTCTGCAGGAACTACTTTGTACAACCAGCAATGATGTTTGAAAAAGAAGAGTACATACCGGATGCTTATCGCAGCAGATATACAATTCAACTAATATTATCAAAAAGGTTCTGATGTACATATATTTCTATAAAGCCTTAAAAAATACAGACCTTACTTTGCTATTCCTCATAACAGGAATCATATTGTTTGCACTTACCGGTATTCTATTTTTATGTGCTACACTGATTAAGAGAAAACGGAAACTGATCAAACAAAAGAAAAAGCAGGTTTATATAGAACAGATTGAGGCAATGTTATTTGCCCTCATATTTGAACAACTTACGATCAAGGAAGTTATAGCACAATACTGGGCCATACCCAAAGACAACTTGTTCAAGAAACTGATGATCCGCTCTGTGGTATCCTTACATCAGAATTACACCGGTAATCAGAAGCTGATCCTAGAGCAGTTCTACACCAAATCAGACCTTTCAGAATACTCCCTCCTGAAATTAAGGTCGATATGGTGGAAACATAAAGTGGAGGGCATACGTGATCTTTCTGCGCTGAATGTAACGGACGCAATACCAGAAATAAGAGACGCATTAGGGCATAACAACGAGCTTGTGAAGAAGGAGGCGTTGATCGGCCTGATTTCACTTGAGGGAATCACCCTGATGAATCAGTCCGAAATAGACCAGATCGATATCGATGACTGGAGTCAGAGTTGTATAATATTCAACATGAAACGAAAACAACAGACCTTTCCTGAAGACATTACCTATCTGCTAAAATCACGGAATGAAAGCCTGGTGCTGTTGGCAGCGCGCATCATTGACTTTTTTCAGTTATACACCTTCTACCCGGCACTGTTGCAGTCGGGCATGCAACTGACCACTGTGAAACACCAGCAGGATCTGGCCCGTATTAAAGAGCGTATTAAAACCTTTATCAGCAATGAATACGACTGAACAGCTTTTACCATTGATGCATGACTTTAATGCAGTCATAATGATATTTGCCGTAACAGTAATGTCTTCTTATATTATCCTTGCGGCCATCTCTACATCGGCATTAAAAGAGTATTTCCGGCGTAATCGTTTCGTACGCTATAATAGTTTGCTGGCCTTACCGGATGCCCCAAGTATCTCACTGATTGCTCCTGCGTATAATGAAGGAAAAACAATACAAGAAAATGTCCACTCACTGCTTAGCATCAATTACAACAATTTTAATGTTATTGTAGTAAATGATGGTAGTAAGGATAATTCCATGGAGGTGCTTACAAAAGCATTCGACCTTATACTTTCAGATGTTGCGTATATAGATACGGTTCCCACAAAAATGGTAAAGGGCATATATGTATCTTCTAACCCCTCGTATGGCCGTCTTATCGTGGTCGACAAAGAGAATGGTGGCAAAGCTGATGCCCTTAATACCGGCATTAATGTAGCCCGCAATCCATATGTAGTCTGTATTGACGTAGATTGCATCATGGATAAGGATGTACTGCTCAAACTGGCAAAGCCCTTCCTGGAAAGTTCCTGTAAAAGAGTGATTGCAACAGGTGGTGTGGTACGCATTGCTAACTCTTGCGTCATCAAATCGGGAAAGCTGGTGAGTGTGCACGCACCTGACAACTTGCTGGCAAGAATACAGGTGCTTGAATACTTACGTGCATTTATGCTGGGCAGAATGGCCTGGGCTAAAATGGACGGACTACTCCTCATCAGTGGTGCTTTTGGCATGTTTGACCGGGAAATTGTACTCGCCTGTGGAGGGTACAATACCCAAACAGTGGGCGAGGATATGGAACTGGTTGTGCGGATGCGCCGCTATATGATTGAACAAAAGCAGCCCTATACGGTGCAGTATATACCCGACCCATTATGCTGGACAGAGGCCCCGGAAAGCTATAAGATCCTGATCAAACAAAGAAGCCGTTGGACCAGAGGCACTTTTGAAACATTGTTATTGCACCGAAAAATTTTCATGAACCCAAAGTATGGTATCCTGGGTATGCTTAGCTATCCATACTGGATGCTGTATGAGTACTGGGCACCAATTATCGAATTTATCGGTCTGATCATTACCATAATTTTTGCCTGCTCAGGCATATTAAACTGGACCTTCTTTGGCCTGCTCCTGATATTTTCCTACATATTTGCAGTAGGTTTCTCCCTGCTGGCAATTTATGTGGAGGAGTCTACTTTTAAGCGATACAACACATTTAAAGACCTACGCAAACTCTTGCTGGCAGCATTGATAGAGCCTATTATATTTCACCCGGTTACGGTATACGCTGCCTTAAAAGGTAACTGGGAAAAGATAAAGGGTAAGAACGGATGGGGAGATATGACTCGCAAAGGCTTTGAAAAGAAAACAATCTAATCGCCAACGGTCATAATAATTCTAACATGGACAATAATAGGCAGCATTTTACACGTTTTAAAAGATAATCGCTAAAGCATTTATTCACTCGACTCATGACAGATCCTAAAACAATAACGCGCCTGAGCAAATACCTAAGCCTTGTATTAAGGCACCAGCCTGAATCTCTGGGCATTGTACTGGATGAAAATGGCTGGACAGAAGTATCGGTATTGCTGCAAAAAATGCAGCTCTCCAATCCGGAACTGAATCGCACACTCCTGGAGCATATTGTAGAGATCAATGCCAAACAACGCTTTGCGTTTAATGAGACCAAAGATAAAATCCGGGCCAATCAGGGGCATTCTGTGTCTGTTCAGCTGAACTACAGTCCCCAACAGCCTCCTGAGGTACTGTATCATGGTACGGCACAGCATTACCTGGACAGCATCCAGCATCAGGGCTTAGTAAAAGGCGCCAGGCATCATGTGCACCTGAGCAAGGATATCGAAACCGCGCGCCAGGTGGGCCAAAGACATGGTAAGCCATCTATATTGTCTATAGACACAAAACAGATGCAACAGGACGGACACCTATTCTATTGTGCAGAAAATGGTGTCTGGCTCACAGAGCAGGTACCTGTTCAATACCTTAAATTATTATAAAATGAGTACAGATATGAAAACAATATTCACTATTGCAGCCTTTGCAGCCATAAGCCTGTATAGTACAGGCTGTGCATCGGAAGGCAAGAAACAATCGCCAGCTACCGGGCAAGAGTCTTCTTTTAGCAAAGATTCAGTAGTATATCAATCCGACAAACTGATCATTACCCGCATCGCGCCGCAGACTTATGTACACACTTCCTATCTGCAAACGAATGATTTTGGGAAAGTACCCTGCAACGGCATGGTCGTTGTGGATGGAACGGATGCAGCCATTTTTGATACCCCGGCCAACGACAGCAGTGCTACAGAGCTGATCGATTACCTGAAAGCACAGCATATAAAGCCTACAGCGGTTGTCGCTACTCATTTTCACGGAGATTGTGTAGGAGGACTAAAAGCATTCCAGGATCAGCATATCCCGTCTTATGCAAGCGAGCAAACAATCAGCCTGCTGCAACAGCAACCGGACAATAAATTTCCGTTGCCCGATCATCCGTTTACCGGCACACTGGAATTGCCTGTAGGCAAAGAAAAGGTCAGCATAGCATATTACGGTCCGGGACACACCAAAGATAATGTAGTGGCTTATTTCGCGAAAGATAAAGTACTCTTCGGCGGTTGCCTGATCAAAGAAATCGATGCGACCAAAGGTTTCCTGGGCGATGCTGACACACTGGCCTGGACAGGGACCGTACAAAAAGTAAAATCTACCTACCCCGATGTACAGCTCATTATTCCTGGTCACGGACAATGGGGAGGCAAGGCGTTGCTTGATTATACAATGAAATTATTCGCTGTAAAAGCCGGTCAATAATCTATCGGCTATCCATAATAAGAATCGGGCTGCATCTGAGATGCAGCCCGATTCTTATTATGGTAATAAAACTATTTATTCTGTTGTTGTTTCTGTACCATTAGCCAGTGCCTTACGGGCAGCACGCTTATGGGTCAGTTTGGTAATTGCTACAAAGAATACCGGTACAATAAAGATGGCCAGTGTTGTAGCTGCAATCATACCCCCAAATACGGTCCAGCCCATGGTATTACGAGACTCAGATGCCGCACCTGATGCCCTCATCAGCGGTACCACTCCCAGGATAAAGGCCATAGAGGTCATCACGATCGGGCGTAAACGCAGGCGTACCGAATGCAATGTTGCCGCGACTACTTCCTGCCCTTTATCAACGCCTTCTTTGGCAAACTCTACAATCAGGATCGCATTCTTGGCAGAAAGCCCGATCAGGGTAATCATACCAATCTGTGCATAGATATTGTTCGTCAGGCTAGGAATAAAGTATAAGGTCAGCATAGATCCGAACAGACCTACCGGAACGGCAAATAATACGCTGAAAGGAATACTCCAGCTCTCATAGAGTGCTGCCAGGAACAGGAATACGAAGATGATTGATGCAGCGAAGATATAAATAGTACTATCTCCTGCCTTGATCTCTTCAAGGCTCATCCCGGAGAATTCGTAGCTATACCCGGCTGGTAATACTTCTGCGGCCACCTCTTTTAAAGCCTCCAGGGCTTGCCCTGAGCTATACCCGTCTTTAGGCGTACCGTTGATCTCGATAGAGCGGTTCATATTAAAGTGCGGGATCACCGAAGGGTTTTCTACCAGTCTTGTAGTCACCATCGTTCCCAATGGGATCATATTACCTTCATTATTCTTCACATAGAATTTATTCAGGTCGCTGGTATTGGTTCGGGAGCTGCTGTCCGCCATCATTACCACACGGAAGTTACGTCCGTAAATATTGAAGTCATTGACATACTGGCTACCCAGCAATCCCGACATGGAGGAATATACATCCGAGATACTCACGCCCAATTTCTTCGCCATTTCACGATTCACATCTACTTTATAAGCCGGTGTTTTCGTATTGAAGAAGGTATAGGCATTTTCAATCTCCGGACGGCTACGCAACTTAGTCAGGAAGTCCTGTCCGATCTTCTCAAATGTCTTGATATCATCAGCACCTGCAGTCTGCAACAGTTGCAGGGTAAAACCATTCGCCTGTCCCAGACCTGGAATAGCAGGTGGGGCTACAACGCGTACATTTGCTTCTTTAATATCCTGTGTGCGTTTGACGATCTCTTTCAGGATAGACTGCACGTGCAGTTCTTTTCCTTTACGCTTATCCCATGGTTCTAGCAGGATGAACATTGTACCCACATTGGATTTACCGGAGCCATTCAGGATATTGAATCCCGGCAGACCACCCACTACTCGGATACCCGGAATCGTTTTTACACGACCAACCAGATCCTGGAACATAGCCCGGCTGCGGGTTATAGAGGAGCCTTCCGGCATCTCATAAGAAACGAATAACTTGCCCTCATCTTCCAATGGTACGAATCCTGTCGGTTTTACCTTCATCAGTAAAGCCAGACCAAAGGTCAGTACCAGCATCAGGGTAACCACGTATGGTGTTTTCTTGATCCATTTGGATACGCCATTGGTATAGCGGTCAGACAGTTTCAGGAAGCGTGCATTGAACCAGTCAAAGAAGCGGTTCATCAGGCTTCTGCGGCGCTCTCCGATCGGTGTTGGCTTCAGCATGATAGAACACAGGGCCGGGGTCAGAGACAGGGCCACAAATGCAGATAACAATACTGATATAGCAATAGTCAGGGCGAACTGCTGGTACATTTTACCAGAGATACCCGGAACGAAACTGATCGGAATGAATACTGCTGCAAGGATTAATGCAATGGCAATAACCGGACCGGAGATCTCACTCATGGCCTGACGCGTTGCATCCTTCGCATTCATCTTATCATGGTCTATCTTATGCTGTACCGCCTCGACAACCACAATGGCATCATCCACCACAATACCGATGGCCAGTACGAAGGCAAACATGGTAAGTGTATTGACTGTAAAGCCAAGCGGGATAAAGACAAGGAAGGTACCGATGATAGATACAGGAATAGCCAGTAATGGAATGAGGGTTGCTCTCCAGTTTTGCAGAAAGAGGAATACTACTAATACTACCAGCAACAGAGCTTCTACGAAGGTGTGCAACACCTCTTCAATAGAGGCTTTTACCACCGTAGCATTCTCGGTCATTACGGCGTAGTCCAGGTCTTTAGGGAATGATTTTTTCAGCTCTTCCATTCTCGCCAGGATGCGGTCATAGGTATCCAGGGCATTAGATCCCGGAGACTGATAGATCAGCATAAAGGCTGCCTGATTTTCGAGGCGATAGCCACCACTGGAGTAATCAAAACTACCCAGTTGTACCTTAGCCACATCTTTCAGGCGCACAAAGCTACCATCTGCAGGATTGGCCCGCACAACGATATCTTCAAATTCAGAAACCGTATTGAGTCGGCTATTGGTCAGTACCGAATATTCAAATGCCTGTGAGCCCGGTTGCGGGCTACCACCAATAGAACCGGCGGCAATCTGTAAGTTCTGTTCTGTAATCGCATTAGAGACATCTTTGGTTGTCAGGTTCAGCGCGGCAAGCTTCTCCGGCTGCAACCAGACCCTCATACTAAAGTCTGAACCACGTGCCATGATATCGCCCACCCCAGCAACACGGGAAAGGGCATCTTTTACGAATATGTTGGTATAGTTATTAATGAACTCCGGGTTATGTGTGTTTTTAGGCGAATACAAAGAGATCGCCATCAACATACTCGGGTTTCTCTTTTTTACCGTAACACCAAGACGCTTGATCGCATCCGGTAATGCCGGCGTAGCCACACTGGCACGGTTTTGTACATCCAGCGTTGCAATATCAATATTAGTACCTACTTCAAAGTTTACTGTAATATTACTGCTACCGCTACCCGTACTGTTACTGGTCATGTAGGTCATACCAGGAGTACCATTGATCTGCGATTCAATGGCGGTAGTCGTTGTCTGTTCCACCGTCTCTGCATCAGCACCGGTAAAGTTTGCACTGATCGATACCGTAGGTGGTGTGATCTCCGGATATTGCGCGATCGGCAAGTTGAACAAAGCTATTAAACCTGTAAGTACGATCACGATAGATACCACAATCGCGGTGACCGGTCTTTTAATAAAAGTTTCTGCAATCATAAAAATGAAATATAGTAAAGTGTATCCGGTGGTGTGTTTTAGTATTTCACTTTAGCACCCTCTTTCAGTTTCTGCTGTCCTTCGATCACGATTTTGGTGCCTGGTGTCAGTCCTTCTTTGATAATAATCTTATCACCCAGCTGGCGGCCTGGTATTACATGCTTTTGCGTAGCAGTATTGCTATCGGTTACAGCATACACGTAGAATTCTCCCAATTGCTCTACCAGTGCTTTGTTAGGAATGATGAACTGTGGTTCCGGATGATCATTTTTCACCCGCATTACGGCGGTCATACCCGAGCGCAGTATTTTATCTTTATTATCAAATACGATACGCACTTTTACCGTTCCGGTATTAGGATCTACCGCACGGTCGATGATATCGATCTTACCGAACACAGGGTATTCATCCGCTCCGAATACCAGTGTAAATATCTGGTCGGAAATATTGCGTTTTTTTAATTGTTCAAAACGGAACACATCACTCTGGTTGATGTTGATGTCTACAGCCATAGGATTGTCTGTAGATACGGTATTCAATTGTGTCTGGCCTGCTACAACAGCTGCGCCCACACGCACTTTAGAGATACCTATAGTTCCGGTAAACGGTGCTACTACGATACCGAAGTTTACATTCGCCTTCATGCTGCTGATATTGGCCTGTGCTGCCTGCACCTGCTTACGGGCCGCTGCCAGTGCTGCATCGGCATAGTCTACCTGCTGCTTGGCGATCGCATCCTGTTTATCCAGCTGGTGGTAACGAGCCGCATCTTTTTCGGCTTTTACCAGATTTGCTTTCTGCACTTCGTAATTGGCTACTGCATTATCGTAATTGGCATTGTACACCGGTACATCAATACTGTATAATCGCTGCCCCTGCTGTACTACCTGTCCGTCCTGGAAATAGATACCGGTAACGGTACCACTGGCCTGTGGTGTAAGAATTACTTCTTTCTGTGCGACTACAGTAGCCGGGTATTCATCATAATATACAGCCGGACTCTGTTCTACCAAAAGTGTAGCCACCGGTGCAGGCGCATTAGCGGCAGCCTTACCATCATCCTTTTTACCACCGCAGGACCATAATGCAGTGCTCATGGTAGCGGCAGCCAGCGTAGTTATATATATATTGGTCTTCATGTTTGAAATATTGCTTAAATACTATTTGGTTTGAATATCGCCCAGGGCTTTTAATACATCTATTTTATCGATCAGGAGCTGGTATACCGCATTGGCATAGTTCAGCTCTGCTTTTTGCAGATCAGTCTGTGCAACCACTACTTCAAGGTAATTTTTGATCCCGGCTTTATACTGTGCATCCAGCACGCGGTACACTTCCTCTGCCAACCCAAGGTTCTCTTTCAGCATCTGGTAGGTATTCCAGTCTGATTTGTAAATGGACAATGCATTCTGGTATTCGGTATTGATCACATTGCGGCTGTTCTCTAATGCCCAACCAGTCTTTTCATACTGAAATTCTGCCTGTTTGATATTCTGACGGCGCTTACCGCCCTGGAATATCGGGAAGCCTACCTGTAATCCTGCAAAGGAGTTAGGGTATCCCTGGTTGTATAATTGCACCAGCTCATCGTTCAGGAAGTTGACATTGTAGTTGGCAAACAAGGATACTGTAGGATATAAAGCCATTTTACGATACTGTACATTGGCTTTATTCAGATTTTGCGTGATCTCTAATTGCTGATACTCTACACGTTTCTGTGGTGCCGGCTCTACAAGGGTATCGACCAGCGCTTCCTGCTCCAGGTTAATCTGTCCGGAAGTCAGTATCAGTGGCTCTTTGGAGGGATAACCCATCAGTTCTTTTAACCGGGCATACTTGGCATCCAGCAATACAACAGCATTGGCTCTCTGGGTCTTGGAGGTATTCAGCGCAATGGTAGCACGGGAATAATCGACCTTGTCTACAATACCCGCATCATACTGATCCCTGGCCACCTTCAGACTTAAAGTCAGGCGGTTAATATCCTCATCCAGCACTTTCATCTGGTACTCTGTTAGCAGTACATTATAAAAAGCCTTGCTGAGGCTGGATTGCAGATCGATCTTGCTTAATACAATTTGTTGCTGTGCCTGTGTGCGCACATCATCTGCTGTGCGACTAGCCAATACGACATCACTGTTAAATACATTCTGGGTAAGTCCCAATTGTAATGCGGACTGGTTATAACGTCCGATACGGACTACCCCTGAGGAGTTGGCCAAGGTCTGCAACTGGAAGTTACGCTGATAGTTGGCAGTGATGCCTATCTGCGGATACCAGTCTGCCAGCTTGCCCTGTACCTGTGATTCTGTAATAGAAGCATCGAGAAAAGATTGCTTCAACACCGGGTTATGCTTCATGGCATAATCAATACATTGATCCAGTGTAGCACTATCCGTAAATGGAGTAGCGGCTTGTTGTGCCTGAGCTTGTACGGAAGTTACGCCACAAGCAAAACACAACAGCCTGAGATAATACTTAAACATCAAAAATATAAATAGATTTTCTTGATAAATAGAAAGAGCGACAAAGGTAGCCGTATCCGGTCTTTTACAATAGCACTTTAACTTATCGCAAAATAAATAATATTGATATAGTCATGTGTTTTACATATAGTTATCAAATAATTAAGGATTATTTTTTTAAAATTATTAACATCTTTCACGCAATATGGCGGCATAAGGCTCTGACTTATTTTAAGTTTTTTTGATGGGTTTACAGCCGTTCCTTTTTTAGAATACATTTAGAAATGCCTGATCTCTATTTCAGCCAAATTAGGGTTACCTTTGTTTTTCGTAGCATTAAATATTTATGTCTGAACATATAAAAGTATTAGGAGCAAGGGTACATAACCTGAAGAATATTGATGTTTCCATTCCTAAAAACAAATTGGTTGTTATTACCGGGTTGAGCGGCAGTGGTAAATCTTCACTGGCATTTGATACCATTTTTGCCGAGGGTCAGCGCCGGTATATGGAAAGCTTTTCGGCTTATGCCCGCCAGTTTATGGGCGACCTCGAGCGACCTGATGTAGATAAGATTACAGGCTTGTCTCCTGTAATTTCCATCGAACAAAAAACAACGAACCGTAATCCGCGCTCTACTGTGGGCACGGTTACAGAAGTATACGATTTTATGCGCCTCTTGTATGCGCGTATAGGCACTGCTTACTCTTATATGAGTGGCAAGGCTATGACGCGCTTTTCTGAAGAGGAAATATTGCAACATATATACGATAACCTTCCGGACGAAAAAATCGTATTGCTCGCACCAATTGTTCGTGGCCGTAAAGGGCATTACCGCGAATTGTTTGAGCAACTGCAAAAGCAGGGATACCTGAAAGTGCGTGTGGACGGTGTTATTGTAGACCTGAAGCCTAAAATGCAGGTTGACCGTTATAAGATCCATGACATCGAACTGGTGGTAGATCGCCTGAAAGTAGATGCAGAAAGCCGTTCCCGCCTAAGCCAGAGCCTGCAGAAGGCCCTGCACCTGGGTAAAGGCCTGCTCTTTGTACAGCAGCATGAAACCAATAAAATACTGCAATACAGCAAACACCTGATGGATATTGAAAGTGGTATTTCTTACGAAGATCCTTCGCCGAATACCTTTTCATTCAACTCTCCATATGGTGCATGTCCGTCCTGCAAGGGTCTGGGTACCGTACATACGATAGACCGCAGTACCATTACTCCTGATCCGGAGAAGAGTATTGCCGGTGGTGGTATTGCGCCTATGAAAGAAGCCCGTGAAGCACAGAGCTACCAGATCGCTGCGAAGTTTGCCAAAAAGAATAAAATTGATGTCAACAAGCCTGTAGGCCAGCTTACCGAACGGGAACTGAACCTGATGCTGTATGGCAATGAAGAAGGTACCATTACTTATGTACCGGAAGAAGGGGGCAATTACAGCTACCTGGAGACGGGAGAATATGAGGGTGTACTGAATATGATGATGCGCTGGTTTAATGAATCTCCTTCTGATTATGTGCGGGACTGGGCAGAGCAATTTATGCAACTGGATAAATGCCCTGAATGTAAAGGTCAGCGCTTAAAACAGGAGAGTCTTTCTTACCTGGTTCACGACCAGAATATTGCACAACTGGCCAACATGCCTTTAAGTGCATTGCATGACTGGTTCTCAACAGTTGAGCCGCATCTGAATAAAAAACAAAATACCATTGCAAAGGATATCCTGAAGGAGATCAGGGATCGTGTGGGCTTCCTGATTGAAGTGGGTCTGCATTATCTTATCCTGAACCGTCCTACCAAAACCCTTAGTGGTGGCGAATCTCAGCGTATACGACTGGCTACACAGATCGGTTCTAAACTGATGGGCATTACCTATATCCTGGATGAGCCTTCTATCGGTCTGCACCAGAGAGACAACCAACAATTGATCACCGCCCTGCAAAATCTGCGGGACGGAGGCAATTCAGTATTGGTTGTAGAGCATGATAAAGACATTATGCTGGCTTCTGATTACTTGTTTGATATAGGACCCGCAGCGGGTATACATGGCGGCCGTATCGTCGCGCAGGGCACGCCACAGGAAGTTTTACAGTCTGGTAGTGTAACCGCACAATACCTGAATCATAAGAAAGAGATTGCAGTACCTAAAGAAAGAAGAAAAGGCAACGGAAATAAACTACAGCTCAAAGGTGCTACAGGTAATAACCTGCAGAATGTTAGTGTGGACATTCCACTGGGTACACTGACCTGTGTAACGGGTGTATCAGGCAGTGGGAAGTCAACCCTGATCAATGAAACGCTCTACCCTATCCTGTCGCGCCATTGCTACCCGCAGAGCAAAATGCAGGCAATGCCGTACAAGTCGATCAGTGGGCTGGAGCATATAGATAAAGTAATTGAGATCGACCAGAGTCCTATTGGCCGTACACCACGCAGTAACCCGGCTACCTATTGTGGTTTCTTCAACGATATTCGCCAGTTATTTACCATGATCCCGGAAGCAAAGATTCGCGGTTATAATGCCGGAAGATTCAGTTTCAATGTGAAAGGTGGCCGTTGTGAAGAATGTCAGGGCGGTGGTATGCGGGTGATTGAAATGAATTTCCTGCCGGATGTATACGTGCCTTGCGAAAAGTGCCAGGGTAAGCGCTATAACCGCGAAACACTGGAGATCCGTTATAAAGGAAAATCGATCTACGATGTACTGGAAATGACCGTTGAAGATGCGGTTGAGTTTTTTGTAAATATGCCTTCCCTGCACCGTAAGGTTAAAACACTGCAGGATGTAGGCCTGGGCTATATTACACTTGGACAGAGTGCCGTGACCTTGAGTGGAGGTGAAGCACAAAGGGTAAAACTGGCTACAGAATTATCTAAGAAGGATACCGGTAAAACGATTTATATCCTCGATGAGCCCTCTACCGGTCTGCATTTCGAAGATATCAATCATTTGCTGTCTGTGCTGAACAAACTGGTAGATCGTGGCAATACGGTAGTCGTAATTGAGCACAATCTGGATATTGTAAAAGTTGCCGATTATATTATCGATATTGGTCCTGAAGGTGGTATTGGTGGCGGACAGGTTGTTGCCAAAGGTACGCCGGAACAGATTGCCAAGAAAAAAGGCAGTCATACCGGGCATTTTCTGGCGCTGGAACTGAAACACAATATGTTATAACCCTGTTAACAATTAAATATCTGTTGGGTAATTAGGCCCGAATAATTTTATTTGTCGGATCATTCACTCGAAAAAAACAAAAATTATGGGATTTATTAAAGAATTTAAGGAGTTTGCCGTAAAAGGCAATGTTATTGATCTGGCAGTCGGTGTAGTTATCGGTGGTGCCTTTAGCAGCATTATTAAATCTCTGGTTGATGATATCATTACCCCGGCCATTCTGACTCCGGCACTGAAAGCGGCCAACTTATCTGACCTTGCCCAGCTTACCGTTCCGGGTACTGCCATCAAATACGGTAACTTTATCTCTCAGATCATCTCATTTATTATTATTGCCTTTGCCCTGTTTCTGATCGTAAAAGCATTTAATAGAATGAAGAAAGCTGAGCCGCCTGCAGCCCCAGCAGAGCCAAGTGCAACAGATAAACTGTTGATGGAAATCCGCGATGAACTGAAAAAGAAATAAGCATGATGCTTCATAAATAATACCAATAAAGGCTTCCGATCGGAAGCCTTTATTAGTATATCTACTGTATAAATATATTGTGTTTTCTTAGAACGGAAGATCGTCACCAACACCCGGATCAAAAGAAGGACCCTGAGGCTGCTGAGGAGGCGTATAAGATGGCTGAGCAGGTGCTTGCTGCATACCACCGCCATATTGCTGTTGTGGTTGCTGATAGCCGCCTTGCTGCTGCTGTTGCATAGCAGGCTCTACTCTCCATGCATTCAGGTTGGTGATATAACGCACCTGACCGTCTTTTTCCCATTTGTTACCTCTGATATCGAAACTTACTTTAACGTCCTGTCCTAATTGGAACTGATCGATCATCGCACAGGCATTGTTCACTAACTGAAAAGAAGCAAAGTTAGTAAAAGTCATGCCCGTATTGGTTTGTTGTGAGATTTCTATCACAAATTCTCTTTTAGAGAAGTTTTCCTTTATTTGCTGGGTAGGCTGTTTCACAATTAATTTACCCGTTACTTCTAAAGCCATAGATTCTAAATTAGTATATTATATAAAGCACAAAATTACGATTCTTTCCTAGCAGAGCCAAAAAAAGTGCACCCTCGCGGGCGCACTTACAAGTAATATTTATGCACATGATCTGAATTAAAGTTCTGCGTTATACAGAGACTCATCAGACACACGGCGTACACCGTAGAACTGGAAAGATTTTCTTTTATATCCTTTCTTGAAGTATACATCAGTATTTCCTTCTTCCGGCATTGTAATCCAGTCTCTTGTCTTAGGATTATACCAACGGTAAACGTCTACACGGTTAGCCATACGGGTATTGGATGCATAGAATTGCAGTCTTTTCTCTTTATACCCCATTTTCAGCATCTGATCGTCTGTATACTCATCTTCCGTAACAGAAACCTGATCTTTAGTGGTTGGGTTGAACCAGGAGTATACTGCAACTCTGTTCACGCCAGGCTCACGAAAAGCATAGAATAGTAAAGTTTTATCTTTATATTTCCAGTTTAACAACTGACCTTCCTGGAACTCATTATCTGCCAAAGTCACATAGGTCTTATCCGTAGGATTGTACCAACGGTATACTGCAATCATTTCAGGATTTTGTTGCGCAAAGGCTGAACTTCCGAAAAACATACCTGCAGCTAACGCAGATAATAGTACAATTCTTTTTTTCATAATTATTATTAAGATAAAAAATTCTAAATTTCTGCCAAATTACTAAAATATTTGTCTTTAACAAACTTTTTCGTTTTTTTTTGAGTCTTATCTGCCCACTTAAAAAGGTATCTGAGCAAAGTAGCCTTTACATATGCAAAAAATCTATTATTGGCAATATAAAATAGTGATCTTTGCACATATTTATGTAATTTGGGCTCCATTTTGAAAAGAGGAATTTTATGCAAGAAGTTTATATCAACAGACTGGCAAAGTATCTACCGAACGATCCCATTCCGAACAGCGATATTGAAGAAGTATTAGGATATATCAACGGCAAACCGTCACGTGCTAAAACGATTGTTTTGCGCAATAACGGTATCAAAAGCCGCCACTATGCATTTAAAGAAGGTAAATCAACCCATAGCAATGCAGAACTTACGGCACTGGCGGTGAAGCAACTGTTTCCGGATGGTCACGTAGACACTGATCTGCTGACCTGCGGCACAACCTTCCCGGATCAGATCCTGCCTTCGCATGCGGCGATGACGCTGGGTTTACTGAATACGCATCCGACTGAAATATACAGTCCTTCAGGTGCCTGTTGCTCCAGCATACAGGGCCTGAAACATGCTTTCCTGTCGATCAAATGTGGGGATGCGCACAATGCTGTTGCTACCGGTTCTGAAAAATTATCCAATATGATGGATGCTCCGAAATTTGACGGAGAATTTGACGGAACAGATGCGATTGATCAGAACGGATATATTGCTTTCGAAAAAGATTTCTTGCGTTATATGCTCTCCGATGGTGCAGCTGCGGCTTATCTTTCCGACCAGGCAAATACAGATGGCATTTCCCTGCGTATTGACTGGATAGATATGACCTCCTACAGCAATGAACTGGAGACTTGTATGTATGCAGGCAGCGATAAAGATGAGCATGGAAATGTGGTGAGCTGGAAAGATATGGATGCCCGCGAATGGCGCTCCCAGAGCGTGTTTGCGGTAAAACAGGATACCCGACTGCTGGGACAGTTTATTGTTGCAAAAGGTGTAGGATTCCTGGAAGATATCATTGCCAAAAGAGGTATTGACCTTTCCTCATATCATCATTTCCTTCCCCACCTGTCCTCTAACTTTTTCCGCCAGGAAATCCACAAAGGACTGGCGATTAAAGGGCTGGCAATCCCGGATGAAATCTGGTTTACGAACCTCGACCGTGTAGGCAATGTAGGCTCTGCTTCTCCCTTCCTGATGCTGGAAGAAATCTTCCATTCAGACAAATTGAAGAAAGGGGATAAGATACTGATGATGATCCCTGAAAGTGCACGATTTATCTACGCATATATCCAACTTACGGTGGTATAACCACAACAAACTGTATGAAGAAAATACTGGTATTGTACTTTACTCAAAGCGGACAGATGAAAGACATCCTGTCCGGCTTATGTGCAGATATACAAGATAAAGCGCAGATCGACTTCGCACCAATATCACTTGTGAATCCCTACCCTTTTCCCTGGGCACAATACGATACTTTTTTTGATGCGATGCCGGAATCGGTGCTGGGCATTACCTTCCCGGTAAATCCGATGCCGCAGATCATGGAGAAAGACTATGACCTGGTGATCCTGGGTTACCAACCCTGGTTCCTCTCTCCGTCTATTCCATTCAACAGTTTTCTGCATAGCGAATGGTCTGCTGTGCTGAAAGATAAGCCTGTGGTGACAGTAATCGGTTGCCGCAATATGTGGCTGAATGCACAGGAGCGTGTCAAAAACAGATTACAGGAACTGAATGCAAGACTGGTGGGCAATATCGCACTGGACGACAAACATCCTAATATTGCGTCTACGCTTTCTATCGTACGCTGGATGCTGAAGGGCCAGAAAGAAGCGACTGAAAAGTCTCCTGAAGCAGGTGTGTCTATGGCGGATATTAAAGCCAGCAAACGCTTTGGCAATACAATCCTTTACTGGCTGCAGGAACAGCAGGCCGATGATGCACTGCAACCGCAACTACTGGCTGAGGGGGCTATACAACTACGTCCTAACCTGATTGTTATGGAAGGCAATGGTGCCAGATTATTTCCTAACTGGGCTGCAAATGCTCGTAAGCTGGGCCTGCCGGGAGATCCTGCAAGGCAGAAGGTGTTGAAAAAATTTAAGGTGGTTTTATTTATTTCCATCTTTATTCTTTCCCCGGTATCAGGCAGCTTGGCCAAACTAAAAACCATTCTGCAGAAGAAGAAGATCATGGATGATCTGCACTACTTCCGCGGTATAAAATATATCAAAGGTAAGATCGGCAAAGAAGTTATGCCGGCACCCTAAAAATCAAAACGCCCTTATAGTAGATAAGGGCGTTTTAATTTACATATACTAATCATTGCTCCATCTATCGTTATAATTAATAACCATTCTCTTTATTAGCAATGTTCAAATTTCTTCCCGGGTTGCTGATTGTATATTTCTTCGTTCTGCACACTTCCTGTAGCACTACTACAGAAAGTAATAAGCCCAGTTTATTTGATTCCTGTTATGCACTAAAGCCATTATCTTCAATAAAACCAAAGGCACAGGAATGGGAATGGAAAGCTATGCATCCGGAGGAATTACAGGTTCCTGTAAAAACGTACATTTATGATAAGCCTCCCAGAGCAAATGGCAAGCGACAAAAACTATACACCGTAAAACTGGGTAGTTTTGACCGTACCGGAAACGAAATTTATCATATAGTGCGTGCATACCTTCAAAGTTTTTTCCAGATTGAAGTTGACACTTTAAAAACGATATCCGTACAAGAGATCCCAGCGGGAGCAAGCCGCCAAAATGAATATGGGAAACAACTACAGACTCATTACATATTAGACAGTATTTTAAGTGTGCATAAACCAGATGATGCCTATGCCGTTATTGCATTTTCGCTGTATGATCTGTATCCCGATGATCGGTGGAATTATGTTTTCGGGCAAGCAAGTCTGAATCAAGGAGTTGGGGTATGGAGTATGGCATGTTTTGGCAACTACCGGGAAAGTAAAGCAGCCTATACGCTATCACTACTGCGTACGATGCAGGTTGCTGCTCATGAAACAGGACATATGCTCGGCATTACTCATTGTGTACAATATGCCTGTTGTATGAACGGAAGCAATTCCTTACAGGAGAGTGATGCACAACCACAATGGCTTTGTTGGGAATGTATGGCTAAAGTATGTTGGAATCGTAATATCAATGTGGCCAGCCATATAAAAGCATTATACTTATTCCATCATAGATATACCCGAAATGCTGACTGTATCAGCTATTACGGCAAGGCATTAACCTTATTAAAACCCAAAGCCAATCAATGAGTTATCTTTGCAGCACTGAACTATATTGATGATAATGAATGGTATAAAGGTTTTACAATGCTGTAGTCTTCTCCTCTCAGGTATGGTAACACAGGCGTATGCACAATACAATGACAGTACGCATTACATGACCGGGGCACAGGCCAGCGGCACTTTTAACAAGACTAATGACGGACTTACGATGCTGTTTAATAACAGTATCAGGGGCGGCATGAAATTCAACAGCTTTGTGATGAACGCCAATAGTAGCTGGATCTATGGTAAGACACCTGCTAAGTTGAGTAACAATGACTGGAACACCGCAGTGGACTTCAACCTGTATAAAACGCTTCCTCATTTTTATTACTGGGGCCTGCTGACACATACCTCCAGCTATTCCTTAAAAATAAGGAATCAGCTCCAGGGCGGATTGGGTATTGCCTATCGTGTGTGGGACAAACCTCATTTCCGGGTCAGCATCAGTAATGGCATTATTTATGAAACCAGCAGCATTATCCAGACCGATTCCAGTATACTGAATTATGCCACTTTACGTAATTCGCTCAGGATACAATTCAATTATAATTATAAAGAAATATTCAAAATAAGAGGAGTCGGATTCTACCAGCCTTCACTTGAGTACCGGAATGATTATATCCTCAATGCCAATGCCAGCCTGAATGTAAAGCTATGGCGATGGCTCAATTTTACTACTACAGCAAACTATAATAAGATCAGTCGCACGAAAAGGGAAAATTTCATTTTCACCTATGGATTAACGGCTGAGTATTATTTCTAAAAACGAAATAGGTGCCGGAAAACCGGCACCTCTCGCACTCTCTATTTATACAAATCACCCCCTGAGAGGAGTCTCTTATTGCTTGATTACTTTTACCCATTCGGCATGTCCGTCGCGGATAATACCAACCAGGTACTGTGCCGCTGGCAGGCTGGCTAAACTGATCTGAGCAGTAGCACCTTTGGCAGTTTCCTGCATCAGTACACGGCCGCTCATATCCATAACACGGATTACAGATCCGGCTTGTGTGCCCTGTACCTGTACCAGATCATTTGTTTGCGTCGGGAATACCTGCAGTGTGTTGTTACAGCTCAATACCGCAGTTCTTACACCACTGTAAGCAATACTGTTATCATGATCAACCAGTTTTAATCTGTAGTATGATTTTCCGGAAGCAGCTGTAGCATCTTTATATGTATACTCGCTGTAAGATCCTGTTGCGGTTACAGTAGCAATGGCAGTAAAGTCACGTCCGTTTTCACTGCGTTCTACCACAAAGTGTCTGAAGTTTTTCTCCTCTGCAGATGCCCATTCCAGGGTCACTGCACATTCATTATTTACAGTAGCAGTAAATGAGATCAACTCTACCGGTAATGGCTGTGTAAAGTTTACGGTATAAGTAGCCGGTGCAGTACTTGACTGTTTCGCTGCATCTACAGCAGAATATGTAAAGACTGTCTGCAAGGTACCAGCAGGAGTATTATTACCTGGTGTTACTGACAGCAGTGCCGGGTTGTAGTTATATACAGTATCTCCAACTTGTACTACATTACCATTATACTTCAATATAAATCCGTTTGTAGGTAAGGTATTGATCACCGCAGCACGGTTATTCCAGTTGGCCTGCACACCATTATTATCTTCCATATCAGATCCCTGTAATGGCAGATCAGAGAGACTATAATTTGTTCCCTTAACTGGTGCACCGCTGATATTCTTAGTACGGTTATAGCTCATCGGTAATCTCTGAAAACCGAAGTTTACTTCAGTAATATCTGTCAGGATGCTTAATGGCGTAACACCTACTTTACTGGCAAGGGTATTCAGTAATTGTCCTAATAAATTTCCTATTCCAGTATTGCTTCCGGTGAAAGACCAGTTGTCAGCAGTAGCCCCAGAGAATACAGAACCATTCAATTGTTTTTTTGTGCTTACGGCAACATTATAAGATCCGTATTCCGGAGCAAACAATACATAGCTGCCATCTGCCTGTACAGGGCTCTGTGCCAGGATATGATTGTCTGATGGGTCCAGCAGGTAAGCATATAACGGACTATTGGTTAAGGAACTGATCAGTGTACCATCTACCAGGTTATTGGTCAAGCCATTGGCATCATTAAAAATCTTACCGCTGATTTTATAAGAAGATTTCTTCAGGAAGAAGTTATCAAAATAGGCATCATTACCGGCAATATCAGAAGAAGTTACCAGAAAGTAAACCCCATAATCTCCATTATACTGTGCAATAAAATCCGTAAATGCTTTGTTCCAGCCAAAGTTTATGCTGTCTGTAGCATCGCTCGTAGTCGGCTCTACGGTAATAGATCCCAAGGCTGCAGTATCTCCGGTAGATAATCTTTTTACAAAGTACTTCACTACTGAAGGTTTCGCAACGCTTGCACCCTGCTGCCATTTATTGGCAGACTTCCCGAAGAAGCCCATGGAGTAGGTATTGCCTGCTGCCAGGGAAACGGTATCAGCAAATATTACAGCATTCATGCTGCTATCCTGCTGGCCGCTACCATTAACTGCCAGGAAGCGGTCGTTCCAGGCTCCGGTAGTCGCACCTGTAGATACGCGCCAACCATAACTCATATTATTCAGGATACCTTTCAGGCCCAGATTTGGTCCTGCTGTTTCCAGGAATACAGTACCCAGAAAATCGGTTACCAGATATTTACCTTCATCCCACAGAAAACCGCTGCCACCATAGTTTCCACTCTGATAGGTATAATTTGTACCTGTAGTGTAACCTGTTACATTGGAATATAATTCCGGATGACTATTGGTTAAGGAGAAATATTTTGTGTTTGGATGATTTTTAAGGAAAGCATTATCACTGGTGTCACTCACACCAAATGTTCCGTTATCGGCATTGGTAATCAGGTTAGGATATTCCAACAGCTGTGCTGCTGCTGCGGTGGTAGTCGGAGGTAAAAATCCGAAATTGATCACGCCACCAATGCTATATTGATTTGCCAGTACATTAGAAAAAAGATAGCTACCGTCTGCAGCAAGTGCAGGAAAGCTCAGGCCCGACTGAGGCATCGGCTCTGTTCTTGGTTGCAGGTTTAAAGAAGGCTTCGCTGTTACCGTAAAGATTTCCAGGCCGTCAAGCTCAGATCCGCTGAACTGGTAAGCACCGGTAAGTCCTGTAGTGCGCGTGGCAACCGGGGCTGCGGTGGACAGCGATTTCAGCCATACTTTGGTACCGACTACGGGCAGTTCTGTAACTTCTTTTTTATTATTCAGGTTATTGTCCAGGAATACACTACCGCTGATAGAAAAGTCTTCAAACAATTCTGCTTCAGCCAGGTACATTTTCTGGGATGATGTAGTATTGACAATACGATAATAGCGATAAGCTGTAGTATTTGTCAGGTTAAAAAATTTACGGGATCCTTGCTGTTCCCAGCTGTTTCCGGAGCGGGTGTCTAAGGTTACATAACCGCTGTTAGCACTGTTTGAGGCTTCAATACGCCAGCTTGAGGGGTTAAAACCGGTTTCCGTAGTGTTCGACAAAGCATAACCTTTGATCGTTTTTGCACTACCCAGGTCTATACGACAGGTGCCGCTGCTGCTCAGGCTAATGTAAGTGTTTACTGCATTATCAACAACATTAGCTCCATTTGTTCCGGAACTGAGTGTGATAGCGGTGCTAGTGGTGGTTGCATCAGTGAGGGGAGTTTGTGCAACAAGGATGGGACCCATTAACGATGCGCATAGGCATAGGAATCCCTTTGAGATAAGTGTACTCTTCATATACAGCTCATATTTAAATGCGTTATTTAATATATGACTGAAATACCGTACGGTTTATGGCAAGAACTACATACTCCTGTCACAAGGAGAAAAAATAATAATGGGTACTTGCTATACATGTTTATTGTAAAGTACTGAACAGCTCTTCAGTCTTTAGCATAATCATATAACATAAATTCATGCGATGGTTTTCAATCATAGAAAACTTCCGAATTACCTGCATTATTACATTTAAAAATGTGATGCTTAAGTGTTGTTTCGGTTAAGGGTTGAGTGGCATATAATAGCTATCAAAACAGCTCATATTTAAACAGACTTATATATACCTTTTTTGTGCTTTAGCGGGTGCAAAGATATGACCCTCTTTCCTTTAAATTTGTAGTAAGCCTTGTCAAAAACTGTAGTATTTTTACTACAGTAACTATCATTTTTTATACAGTACAAGCTTATGTCTATTTAAATCGAATACATTAACAATTCACTAGGATTCAATTATGCTTTTTTTATTAACTCTACATTTCGGTAATATCCAGAAAACAATATCTTCGTATTCTACGATCCTAGAATTATAATAATACCCAATGAAAATTCTTATTGCTGATGATCATTCTGTTGTACGGTTTGGAGTAGGACAGATAGTGAGAAACGTGTATCCAAATGCAGAAATCCTGACGGCTGTAGATTTCAGCAGTATGCTGACTACTATTAAATCTTTCCAGCCAGATCTTATTATTTCTGATATCAATATGCCAGGCTGTGATAATGTGAACCTGGTAAAGAGAATAAAAGCAGAAAGCAGTACGGCCAAGCTACTCGTATTTTCTGCCTATGCTGAGGAACTGTATGCCCCACGCCTGTTACAGGATGGTGCAGATGGTTACCTGCATAAAGATGCTGAGCTGCACGTGATCCATAAGGCATTGAGAGATGTGCTGGATAAAGGCCGATTTGTGAGCCAGAATATGATGAACTATTTCCTGGATAAAAGCCTTCATAAAAAAGGGGTAGAGCATAATCCGCTCAAACAATTATCCAACAGGGAAATGGAAGTAGCATTGCTATTGTCTCAGGGACTGGGTATGCTGGAGATCTCCAATACGCTGAATCTGCACTCGAGTACTGTAAGTACTTATAAAAACCGGGTGTTTGAGAAGCTGAATATTTCCAACATTGCCGATCTGCTTAACCTGATCAGGACTTATCAGAACCCCGATATATAATATTCAAACAATAAGGGCAGGTGATCACCGGCCCTTATTGTTTTATGATGTACAGTTATACAGATGTAGCAATACCCTTAACCCTCCGTAATGAGCGGGCTCCAGTTCTATTTTCAGATCCAGCAGGGTCTGTGCGTCTTTCATAAATAAAAATCCGAAGCCTACGTAGCTGGTCACAGCAGCGCTGTGATCAGAATGCAGAAAGCTGTTGTAGTGCTGGATCTGCTCTGCAGACATCCCTACACCACTGTCTTCTATTACCAGTATAGGATATTCCTCAGCCATCTCATTCTTTATCTCAATATAGCCCTTTACAGTATTCTTTACTGCATTATCCATCAGGTTATGCAGCAGAATATCGAACAGCTCGGGATAGGTATGCAGATCATAATTCGGACATACCTTATTCAGAATCTGTATACGCCTTTCTTTTGCGGCCAGCTCAAATGTTTCCTTCTTCTGCTCTATCAGAGAGTGTACATGTACCGGTTGCGGAGCATGACCAATCATGGATTTTGCTTTCAGGTACTGTGTAAGGCTGTCGGTATAATTAAAAATACGCTCGGCAGACAAGAATAAGCCTGATGCATCTTCCTTATCCGGCATTTCAGACCGGTGTACTTTATCAGACAAATACCGGGAAGCAATCATCAGGTACTTTAATGGTGTACGGATATCATGTGCAATATTATTGGACAGCTGCTGCTGAAACAGTAATTGCTGTGTCATATTCAGCTCCGATTGCTGTAATGCCCCTATAGATTTTTCCAGGTCTGCCGTGCGTTCTGTCACCGCCTGCTCCAATTCTTTATTTCGCTTTGTATGGTACAATATCCTCAGGTAAAAGACCAGCCCCACCAGGAAACACACACCCAGTATGACACCAACCCTGAATGCCAGCGTTTCATAATATGCTGGGGGTACGTATAGCACCAGTCGCTTACTGTAATTATACTTATGGTCAAAACCGGAGCGCTTGCGCAGCTCCAGTGTATGGTTGCCGGCGGCGAGCTGGTTGAAGCTGATTTGCATATTATCTACCGGAAGCCAGGAGGCATTGTCCAGACGATATTCTATATGAAGGTTTATAGGATTGCCCATATAAGGGGAAGCCAGGTTTACGGACATATTAAAGAAGTCCCTGCTGATGTTGACTGTATCTGCAATATTCAGCACTTCATTATCGAGCATTATATAGTCGAATATGATATCAGCATCGGGTTGCTCTGCCAGTATAGAATCGGGTTTAAAAAACACAATTCCATTCATTGAAGCAAAGGTTGCATAACCATTTTCCAGTTGTGAGGATACCATATGGCCGCCACCATTAAACTCATTGGTATTAAAGCCATTGGTTTTATCATATTTCAGAAAGAAGATTGTACGCATTTTCTTGTCTGCATAGTCGATGAGGTCTTGCTTGCGTATCTGGTATAAGCCGGCATTAGTGCTTAACCAGAAGAATCCATTCTTATCGGAAACGATGGCATGTATAGCATTCATCCCTTTCTGCCGGTCTTTTGGAAAAGAGACATAATCTCCGTTACGATACAGGAAAAGACCTCCCTCATAAGTACAGATCCAGATATCACCGTTGGGCTCTGCATAGAGGTTACGCACTACCTTTCCTTTTAGTTTGGGTACTGCTTCAAGCGTATTCGTCTTCGTGTTGTAGCACAATAGGTCTTTACGGGTACCGATCCAGATATTATCACCCTGTTGCAGCATACAATAGATATGCGCTCCGGCATCGCTCAGCAGCGCGGGAGGGGTCGATAACCTGGGGTTGATGGTATATATTTTACCATTGCTCATTCCGATCCAGTACAGATCTGGGCTTATGGGTAATATTGCTGTAGGCCTGCCCTCTATGAACCATTCCTTCTGTACCTTTTGTATATCCGGATCTGCATAACCGATGACGCGGGCACCAGCATACCAAACCCTGTCTTCATGATCGCGGAACAGCATGCTGCCGAAATTGGTACGATCCTTAATATTCTCAAGTAATGGCAGCCTGAAGGTTGCTTCCGGCTCTATACTGAAAGCGATGCCCTTGCCTGTAATAATTGTATGGTCATTGAGGGGGATATGATGGTAGTATACATTGCCTGATATGGAAGAAGCCGTCTGTTCATTGGTGAGGGTTTTAAACATCTTTGGCGATAATATGAACAGCCCATCGTATGCACTGCCAAGGAAGATGCGATTATAACGTGCATCATAATACACCGCGGTAATCTGACTATCTTTAAAGTCAAACCCCTGCAGCAATAATGTCGTTTGCAGGGTACCATCCGGTAAAGCGCTGACCAGGTATAGTCCTTTTTCTGTGCGCAGAAATACCTGCTGCATGGCTTCATTGATCAGTGCCATATTGTTCAGGTGATCGGGATCTTTTAAAATATCTCCCTTCAGCTTAACGGTATCCATGTGGTTTGCATTGAACCGAATGGCTTGCAGTTGCCGGTGCCGTATAATGGGTATATATACATTCTGATTAATAAAAAATAAAGGGCTGGCTTGCTGTAACACAGGCACAGCATACTCCCGGGCAAGTTTATTCTGCTTATACCAGAGAATTTTGCGCTGCGGATAATCGACACATAGTGCGTTATCTCTGTCCAGGCTCAGCTTGATTTTTCCGAAACCAAATGCATCAGAAGCATTGGACTGTATCCACATATATGGTAACAGGCGGTAATCTTTTGGGGTTCCTTTCAGAGCAGGAAACAATTTTTGCTCATCAAAACATAATGTAGTCGGTCTGCCATTTACGATCTGCAGGAAGGTAGATTCTTCCATCAAAGCCTGTAACGAATTATCAGTGGTGGCACGCTGAAAGGTAATGATACGCGTATTCACCATATTGGAATTGGTCTTATTAAAGACCATAAAGCGCTGCCCGTCGTAGCGGACCAGGCCTGCTTCTGTAGCCAGCCATACAAAACCAATTCTGCCTACTGCAATTCCCTTTACACTGCTTTGTGGCAACCCGTTTTCTGTAGTAAAATGCCGGATATGAAAATCATCAATATGCTTTCCGGCCCATAATATATTACCTATGCCGGTCAGCATGGACAGGCATAGCAAAAAGATACTCCGATAATTACTCCTCATACTCATTCAGCCATTTACAGGCTACATATTTAATACAACATGCCCGGTTTACTGATGGCGGTCCCGAAAGACATTGCAGGTTTTATTAATAAAAAGAACAACAAATATACTCAGGCAGCTATAATTATCCTACACTTCTTTCTGATCTTTTGGGTCGCGATGCCAAGCTGCTCATTGTCAGTAGCTTGGATTATGATTTTGGCAATCGCCATTGAAGCAGATCACAGGTATCAGAGATGAGCAGAACACAGATCATGTATTCATACTGGCTTCTGTTTCGTTACGTATTTTACCAGCGATGGCTTGTACACTTCATCTTACAACCTCAAACTTAATTTTAATTTCTAGTCAGATCTATACCTATACAACCGGGCGTAAAGCCTGAAAACAAGAACGGCAGCGGTATGCCGCTGCCGTTTATTATTATACGCTATATTTTTATTAAATCCATGCCAACAGCATATCCGGTGCTATACCAAAAACGATAACCGCACTACCAATGATCGCCATCACTACCTTGTCCATTGTGGTTACCGGTGTAATCAATTCAGGCTCCCCTGTTTTGAAGTACATTGCCATAATCACTTTGAAATAGTAATATAAGCTCACGGCGGCCATTACCAGGGCAAAGATCACCAGCCAGAATGTACCCGGCTGCTCCAGTGCTGCTGCAATCACAAACCATTTTGCGAAGAAGCCTGCTGTCAGCGGAATACCGGCAAGAGACATCAGACAGATAGAAGCAATCAGTGCAAGGAAAGGATGCTTCTTAGCCAGCCCGTTAAAGCCATCGTATGTATAATCTTTCAGTTTCAGTAATACTCCGAAGATACCTACCGTAGCCAGTGTATAGGCAACCGCATAGATGATCATACCTTTCATCGCCATTGCATTACTACCGATCACCACAAACATCATAAAGCCTGCCTGAGCAATGGAAGAGTATGCCAGCATACGTTTTACGCTCTGCTGATATACGGCGGTAATATTACCAATCAGCAAGGTCAGCACAGTAATGGTTCCCAGTACTGTTACTTTCCAGTAAGGATCAAGGTTGGCAAAGCCTTCCATAAACAATCTCATGAATGCAAAGAATACAGAGACCTTTACAATAGTCGCCATAAACGCAGTGAATGGTGTCGGCGAACCATCATATACATCCGGTGTCCAGAAGTGCATTGGTGCCGCACTCACTTTAAATCCTAAAGCAACCAGCATAAATAATACACCCACTACACCCATTATATTCAAAGTACCGGTAGCATAGAAATTAAATCCGTGTATATCAAAGGTACCCATTGCACCATACAGTAACACAATACCCATCAGCAGAATGCCGGTAGAGAAAGCACCCATCAGGAAATATTTCAGGGATGCCTCACTGCTCTTCAGGTTACGTTTATCAGATCCGGAAAGGATGTACTGAGGAATAGAAAGAATCTCAATACCCAGGAACAGGATCAATAAGTTGTTATAGGTAGACAGAAGGAATACGCCGCAAAGGATGAAGAAGTGCAGGGCGTAATATTCACCAACGTGCACACCCACTTTTTCAATACTGCGGCCTACCAGCAGGATGTAAAAGAAAGAGCAGGAGCTCATCAGTACATTAAACCATAAGGCATAATTGTCTACACGCAGCATCTTACCGAACAAATCGGGAGATGCCTGTGCGCTGGCCAGCAGACGATTATAGTCTGCCAGTTCCCAAACGTTAAGCCCTACAAGGCCCAGCATCAGGATGGCGGCAAAGTGTGTAAAACTCTTCTTTTCTTTTACAGTCAATGCGGCAAACATCATCAGGATGGCAAAGACTGCGGTAGCTATTAATGGTTTCATTCTTCTGTATAAAATTTATTGCAGGGCAATAAGCAATTTGTTTATGTTAGTACTTCTGTTCGGTTTCAAACGGTATTACAGCAATTGTAATAACAGGTTCGGATATACGCCCAATATGATAATAACGGCAAGGATCAGGTAGATGCTGAGGCGTTCATTCATGCTCATATCTGCAATCGCCATTTCTTTTTTATTGCCATAAGCTACTTTCTGTACCATGTTCAGCATGTAGATGGCGCCGAGAATAATACCCAGACCGGCTATCGCCATGTAAATAATATGGTTAGGATTAGTGCTCTCAAAAATACCCAGGAACAAAAGGAACTCTCCGACAAATCCATTGGTTAATGGGAGTGCGATACTGGAGAAGGTAATAACAACCAGGGCAATGGTCATCTGCGGTGCAGCACCGGCCAGACCTCCCAGTTCATTCATATTTCTGGTGCCATATCTGCGCTCGATCATGTCTACTACCAGCCATAATCCGGTGATGGTAATACCGTGGTTAAACATTTGGGCTACTACCCCAACAGAAGCATTATGCGTGTCGGCAAAAATACCCATGATCATCAGGCCAACGTGGGCCAGAGAAGAGTATGCGATCAGGCGTTTAATATCTTTCTGAACAATCGCCAGCATAGAACCGTATATAATACCGATCAGTGCCAGGATCATAATGATGTTACCGAACTGCTCTGTACCACTAGGGAATACAGGATACAACCATTTGATGACCCCGAATAAACCCATCTTCACCATCAGGGCACTCAGTACAATCGTTACCGGAGTCAGCGTCTGCTCATAAGCTCCGGCCTGCCAGGAGTGCAGAGGGAAGATCGGCATTTTGATACCGAAGGCAATGAAGAATAAAACGAATAAAGTATTCTGCACAGCCATTGGCAATGCGGCACCTGTCGCTAAGATTGTGTCATAGTCAAAGTTTCCGTTTGGTGTTTGCAGATAAAGGTAGATCAGTCCACCCAGCATCAGCAAGCTACCCAGGAAAGTGTATACAAAGAATTTGAAGGAACTTTTGATGCGGTCTTTATCACCCCATTGTCCGGCAAGGAAATATACCGGTATCAGCGCCAGCTCCCAGAAGAAGTAGAACAGTAATAAATCATGTGCCAGGAATACGCCCATCAGACCGGCCTGTGCCAGCAACATCAGACCATAGAAGCGATGCGGCTGTTCGATATCCTTATTCCATTGTGCCAGTAAGGTCAGCGGAAAAACGATTGCGGTCAGTAAAGTCATCAGTAATGCGGTTACCGATCCCTGCAGGGCAAAAGAAGCCCCCAGTGTAGGCAACCAGGTATAGCTGATCGTATGTGTCTGTTCTTTTATCCCGCAAAGACTTAAGGCTGCAACAACCAGCGTAAGCAGGCTTCCGAATAATGCCCATGCCTTTACGGCTTGTGCCTTACGGAAGGCAAAACTTGCCAGTCCGGTAATCAAAGGAATAACTAAAAGTAAAATAAGTGACATCTGTTTGATTTATAATTTCTGATAGCCGAGGCTATATTCAATAACTATTTTATTGTTGTTTACATATACAGCAATCCGAAGATACCAATTGCAAATATGATAATGATACCGATAACCATTGCAAACAGGTAAGAACCTACCTGTCCGCTCTGCAGGTTTTTAAGGCGGGTACTACCCCACTGTACCAATTGTCCCAGACCGTTTACCCCACCGTCAATACCCTTCTGTTCTACAATATTGTTCAGGATTCGGGCTTTCCATGCCAGCGGACGTACAATCAGGAAGTCATAGATTTCATCTACATACCATTTGTTCTCCAGAACTTTAGCAAGGCCTTTGGCTTCGCCAAACTGTTCTTTACGGGTGATCACTCTGGCTACATACATCATGATCAGTACAATTGCAGATGCAATACCCATCAGGGTCAGCTCCATAGTATGATCGAGGTGATGGATATCGAAGTTCTGTACAACAGGACTTAAATATTCATTCAGCAGGTGATGGTGTGAGAACACTTCCGGTAAACCTACCAGACCACCAACTAAAGATAATATGGCTAATATAATCAAAGGAATTGTCATTGTTGCCGGGCTTTCATGCACGTGATGCTTCTGCTCTTCTGTGCCTCTGAAATTACCCGTGAAGGTGTAGAAGTATGCACGGAACATATAGAACGTGGTCATCATAGCACCCAGTAAACCTAAATAGTAGAACATTGGGTTCTTGGCATAAGCCGCAGCCAGGATCTCATCTTTAGAAAAGAAACCGGAGAAGAACGGGAAACCGGAGATCGCCAGACAACCGATCAGGAAGGTAAATTTAGTGATCGGCATGTACTTACCCAGTCCACCCATCTTGCGCATATCCTGCTCGCCGCTCATGGCGTGAATAACCGAACCGCTACCCAGGAATAACAGGGCTTTGAAGAAGGCGTGGGTCATAACATGGAACAAGCTGCCCACATAAGCACCGACACCCAGTGCCAGGAACATATATCCTAACTGACTCACTGTTGAATAAGCCAGTACTTTTTTAATATCATTTTGTTTCAGTGCAATAGATGCTGCCAGCAATACGGTAGCCAGGCCAATGATCGCAATCATGTTCTGCGCCATTGGGGCCAGGTTGAACAGGGCATTGCTGCGCGCGATCATATAGATACCTGCAGTAACCATCGTTGCTGCGTGGATAAGGGCCGAAACCGGTGTCGGACCTGCCATCGCATCCGGTAACCAGGTGTATAAAGGAATCTGCGCACTTTTACCCATGGCACCGATGAAGAAACAGATCGCAATCGCATTGGTCATACCGCTGCCGATCATGTAACCATTCTGTGTCTGCGCTCCGATACCTCCCTGCAATTGTGCAAAGAAGTCGTTGTACGAAAGTGTTCCGAAATGATATACCGTCAGCATCATCCCTATCAGGAAACCAAGGTCCCCGATACGGTTCATGACAAACGCTTTCTTAGAGGCATTGGTGTATTCTTTATTCTTATACCAGAACCCGATCAGCAGGTATGAGGCCAGACCTACACCCTCCCATCCGATGAACATGACTACATAGTTAGCGCCTAATACCAGCAGTAACATGAAGAACACGAACAGGTTCAGGTAAGCGAAGTATTTGGTAAAGCCTTCATCATCGTGCATGTACGAAGTAGAGTACAGGTGAATCAGGAAACCGATACCGGTAATGATCAGCAAGAACATTGCGGAGAGCTGATCTACCATAAAGGCAAAAGGAATTTTGAAATTACCAACAGTGATAAAATCAAAGAGGTGAACGATACCCTGCCCTGCGGCAGCGCCGTTTTTCACTTCAAAAAAGATGCCTAAAGACACGGCAAAAGAAGCCAGGATGGCTGTGCTGCCGATGATGCCGGCCAGCTTTTTAGGCATAGATTTCCAGAATAATCCGTTTAACAGGAACCCGATCAAAGGAAATAATGGAACTAAATATACAAGTTGTGTCATAAATTATTTGCTTAAGCCTTGTGCTAGAATGCTGATTAGTTTTTCAGGCGGTTGAGGATATTAATATCGACAGAGTTCACTTTACGGAACATCATTACAATAATAGCCAGTCCTACCGCGACTTCGGCTGCTGCCACTACCATGATAAAGAATACGAATACCTGTGCACCGGGATCTCCGTGCACTTTAGAGAATGCCACCAATAACAGGTTCACAGCATTCAGCATCAGTTCGATACACATGAAAATGACAATCGCATTTCTACGCATCAGCACGCCCATTACACCGATGGCGAACAGGCTGAAACTTAAAAATAAATAAGATTGTATCGGCACTTTAAATAGTTTTAAATTGTTCTTACTTAGTTGATTTCTCTTCTACTACTTCTTTTCTACCGATCACCATAGCGCCTACCATAGCCGCCAGGAATAATACGGAACTTAATTCGAATGGTAATACATAATGGTCAAACAGGGTTTTACCCAGTACTTTGATCAGACCAATATCTCCTGCATCTGTAACCGGAATCTGTGTCAGCTCTGCCTTACGGAAAGCAGATAATACAACCAGCAGCAGGGAACCGGCACTAATCAATGCAGCAAAGTGCACCAGTCGGCTTTTCTGCGGCTCTGTATCCGTGTTCAGGTTCATTAACATGATTACGAACAGGAAGAGTACCATAATGGCTCCTGCATAAACAATAATGTTTACGATAGCCAGGAACTGTGCATTCATCAGGATATAGTGACCACTGATCGCAAAGAATGTTGCAATCAGGAACAGTACACTGTTTACCGGGTTACGACTGATCACCACAAAGATGGCACAGACAATAGCCCATAAACTTAAAATCCAAAATATAATATCGTGTAAACTCATATAATCTTCAATTATGGGATTAGCCTTTCTGCTGTAATTTTAAACGTTTCTGTTTTACCTGCTCGTCAGTCAGCAGCATATCCTGCTTTTTGTATACAAAATAATCGCGCTGATAATTGGCCGGCATTACCGTTTCGGACAGGTAGATGGCATCTTTAGGACAAGCCTCTTCACAATATCCGCAGAAGATACAACGCAGCATATTGATCTCATACTTTGCTGCGTATTTTTCTTCACGGTAGAGGTGTTCCTCACCCGGCAGGCGTTCTGCAGCTTCCATAGTGATGGCTTCTGCAGGGCAGGCCAGGGCACACAGGCCACAGGCTGTACATTTTTCACGACCCTCTTCATCACGGTTCAGTACATGCAGTCCACGAAAAACTGGGCTGAACGGACGTGTCTCTTCCGGGTAGTTAATGGTTGCTTTCTTCTTAAAAATATGACTCAGGGTGATGCTCAGCCCCTTCATCAATGCAGGAATGTATATCTTCTCTGCAAAGGTCATCGGACTTCGGTCTACCGACTGTGCTCTATTCGTTAATGATTCCATTGATATTGATTCGGCTTGCGCCTTGCTTATTTTTTATTAAAAAAGAACAGGATTACCGCTCCGGTCACCAGCATATTGAACAGGGCCAGCGGGATCAGTTTAGTCCAGCCGAGGTTGAGCAGCTGATCGAAACGGAAACGAGGCAGGGTCCATCTTACAAACATGAAGAACAGGATAAAGCCTACTACTTTAGCCATCAGTACACCCACGCAGATCAGCGAGAAGATACCCGAAGGTACTGCTGCCTGCACTTGATCCATCCACGGGAAGTTATACCCTCCGAAGAATAATGTTGCCAGCACTGCTGAGGAGATAAACATATTGATGTACTCTGCAAACAGGAACATACCCAGTTTCATGGAAGAGTACTCCAGGTGATAACCCATATTCAGCTCACTCTCACTCTCCGGCATATCAAAAGGCGCACGGTTCAGTTCTGCAAAAGAACATACCAGGAAGATAACGAAGCCTAAAGGTTGCTTAAAGAAATTCCAGGTAAAGTAGTTACCATCCCAGAATCCGTGTTGCTGTTCTACTATTGTTCTTAAACTTAAGGTACCGGTCAGCATCAGTAATGCGATCAGGCTTAAACCCAGCGCCAGCTCATAGCTGATGGCCTGTGAAGCCGCACGGATCGCACTCAGCAGGGAGAATTTATTGTTGGAAGCCCAACCACCCAGCATAATACCATAAACACCAATACTCACTACACCGAACACATATAAGATCCCTATATTGATATCTGCTACCTGTAACGCAACGGTTCTCGCACCTTCTGATCCGTTGATGACAAAATCAGGACCCCATGGAATGATGGCACTGGTCATCAGGGAGGTGAAGATAAACATAGCCGGGGCCAGCATGAATAACCATTTGGTAGAATTATCGGGAACGATCTCTTCTTTAAAAAACAGTTTACCACCATCGGCCAGCGGTTGTAATAAACCGAAAGGCCCTGCTCTCAGCGGACCGATCCGGTCCTGCATTACCGCTGCAACTTTACGCTCTGCCCAGGTAGAATATGCTGCAACACCCATTGATGCGGCGATGATGATCACCACCAGAATTATTTTCTCTAAAATCAAGAAAGTATCTATACTCATCTTTTTATTTTAATTATATCGTTTTGATGCGTCTGCGGCTTATTTGAAATCGTTGGAGTGTGCTGGCCCCGGAATGCGGTCCAGATGTACACTTGGTTTATTCACCTCACTTACACTATGTATATCCAGTGTATACTTAGGTTCCTGTCCGATCACTTTATCAATCAGCTTCTCTGCTTTACCGGCAGTACCTTCAGTACCGGCATAGTGCCCTTGTGATATTACAGAGTGGCGGTTGATATTCGTCGGCCCTTCGATCACCCAGTCTTTGGTATCTTTTTTGTCAAAACGACATTCATTACATATCCAACCGGTCTTACCATTGCTGGCAGTAGCCACTTCACCCCATTCGTCTTTACGTGCCGTTACACGGTATACTTCATCGCCACGCATCCATAAACGTACTTCACCACAACAATTAGGGTTGCTACAGTTACGGTGTGCATCTAAAGGCTTGGTAAACCATACACGGTTTTTAAAACGGAATGTTTTATCGGTCAGTGCCCCTACCGGACATACGTCAATAACGTTACCGATGAATTCATTGTCCAGCGAGTTTTTGATACAGGTGCTGATACGGGAATGATCTCCGCGATCCAGTACACCATGCTCTCTTCTTTCTGTCAGTTGCTCGGCAGTATATACACAACGATAGCACAGGATACAACGGTTCATGTGCAATTGTATATACGGACCAATATCTTCCGGAGCAAAGGTACGGCGAGGGAATTCGGTACGGGTACCTTCCTTGCCATGCTCATATCCCAAGTCCTGCAGGTCACACTCTCCTGCCTGGTCACACACCGGACAATCCAGCGGGTGGTTCAGCAGTAAGAATTCTGTAACGCCTGCACGGGCATCGGGTACTTTTTCAGAAGTAATATTTTTCACCTCCATCCCGTCCATTACGGTTGTACGGCAGCTGGCAACCAGTTTAGGCATCGGGCGGGGATCTTTTTCAGAACCCTTACTTACCTCTACCAGGCAGGTACGGCATTTACCACCGCTACCTTCCAGTTTGCTGTAATAACACATAGTCGGTGGTGCTACTGCTCCCCCAACCTTACGTGCTGCTTCCAGAATGGTTGTTCCGGGAGCCACCTCTACGGTGATGTTGTCTATTGTTACTTTAAAATTTTCTGACATGATATATATAAGTCAAAAAGTTAAAAGGCAAAATGAAAATTAAAAACTTCGCATTTCGTCTTTACTATAAACTCTTCTATTTATTAGCATTTATAATTATTGAAGCGATGATCTTCGAAATCTCATCCGCTTCTGCCACCATCTGGTTAATCTCTTCTTTATTACATTCAAAAGTATCTCTTATTAAGCAAAGCCAGTATTTTGTTTCGTTTGCAGACTTCAGTGCGACACCCAGATACTTCAACCAGTCATTTTTGTTGATGCCTGCTTTGCCTTCTATAACATTGGCACCAATAGAAGTGGTTGCCCTGACCAGCTGGTCAAATACAGAAGCAAATACCATATCAAACGTTGCTGTTTTTACAAATTCCAATACTGTTCTTGAAAAGTAAAAACATCTTTGCCTGATATTAAAAGGCTTTCCTCCTCCTTCCATCACAAACTCTTCAAACTCCATCTGCGTTTTGCTTTTTTTACTTTTGAATTATTGTGCTGCCACAATCGTTCTAGGCTCTGCATAATGTGCCAGGCCATAGTTACGGGTTTGTGCCTCTTCCGGATGCAGTACGTGCCATTCGAACTCATCTCTGAAGTGTCTGATGGCGGCGGCTACCGGCCATGCAGCGGCATCGCCCAGCGGGCAAATGGTATTGCCCTCAATTCTGCGCTGGATGTCCCATAACAGATCGATGTCTTCCATTTTACCTTTTCCGTATTCAATATTTTTCAAAATTTTGTACATCCAGCCGGTTCCTTCACGACAAGGCGAACATTGTCCGCAACTCTCATGATTATAGAAGTGGGCCAGGCTCATGGTATGGCGCACCACACACTGATCTTCATCCAGTACAATAAATCCGCCGGAACCCAACATGGTACCTGTCTGGAAACCACCTTCAGAAAGACTTTCATAGTTCATCAGGCGTTTATTACCATTAGATTCATGTAATAAAAGATTTGCAGGCAGGATAGGCACGGAAGAACCACCCGGGATACAAGCTTTCAGCTTTTTACCATTCGGGATACCTCCGCAATATTCATCGCTGTAGATAAACTCTTCTACAGACAGGTTAAAATCGATTTCGTAAACACCTGGCTTATTCAGGTTACCGCAGGCAGAGATCAGCTTGGTACCGGTACTGCGACCAGCGCCCAGTTTAGCATATTCATCGCCTCCCATAGTAATGATCGGTCCTACGGCTGCAATGGTTTCAACATTGTTTACCACGGTAGGTCTCATCCATAAGCCCTGCACGGCAGGGAACGGTGGTTTGATGCGCGGATTACCCCGTTTACCTTCCAGCGATTCGATCAATGCAGTCTCCTCTCCACAGATATAGGCTCCGCCTCCACGTTGTACGTAGATCTCACAATCAAATCCTGTGCCTTTAATATTTTTACCCAGCCAGCCGGCTTCTTTTGCTTCTGCAATGGCCTGCTCCAGGATATCCGGAATCCAGGCATATTCCCCGCGGATGTAAATGTAAGATGTATTAGATCCTAATGCATAGCTGGAGATAATCATACCCTCTATAAACAGATGGGGTAAGAACTCCATCAGGTAACGATCCTTGAATGTTCCCGGTTCAGACTCATCGGCATTACATACCAGGTGGCGCGGCACGCCTTCCGGCTTGGCCAGGAAGCTCCATTTCATACCGGTAGGGAACCCTGCTCCTCCACGGCCACGAAGACCACTCTTCTTCACCTCTTCCACGATCTCGTCCGGAGACATTTTCAATGCCTTCTCCACACTGCTGTACCCACCGTTTTTACGATAAGTATCATAGTAACGGATACCTTCGATATGTGCTTTTTCTAATAATAATTTCATCTTATACAGTTCAAATGTAAAAGCAGGTGTATGTATGCACGCCACTTTCTAATTTACTTAGTCTTTTATTGCTACTGCCTGCCGGCTCCACAATTGCAGCTGCCCGCCAGGCTGTTTTTTCCATATTTCCATTACAGATAGCATTACCTCAAAAGGGTGTTGTTCATATTGGCCTTCTACTTTTAGTTTGCGCCGCACCCTGATAAAATCCTGCTCTATGTCTATTTCTTCTATACTGATCTGATCAATAGACTGATAACTGACTTTGCCGGTTTTCAGATCATCAATCAGTGCGTTTTTGTTCTGTACCCATCCGTTAGAATGGCCGATACTTGCCTTAGGGTGTACCAGCACTTTTAACCGTTCCAGGTCTTTATCCAGCATAGCATTGTCCAGTGATGCGAAATAAGCCATTGGAAAATGTCCTTCTTCCCCATTGCCCTTGATCGCTGCGGACAACATGTCTGCTAAAGCCCTTGTCTCTGCCTCGGAAAGCGAACCAGTAATCTGTACCTTACCGCCTTCAATCTTGTCCTGTACCACTGGTGCTGATAGCAACCGCTTATTGGCCATGATCAGTATCCTTTTCCCTATACTCTCCTCTGTTGCTTTGGCAAAGGCCTTAGTTCCTTCCGGCGTCAACCGGAGATCAACGATCGGCCAGCCATAATTTTTATCTTTTCCGGCTGTTGCGGAAGCGATATCCTTATTGGTAATGATCGCTTCTTCAGGATTATAATAAAGCCGGGTACCACTCTGGCTATCCACAACGGAAGCCGATCCTTTTGGCAGTGCTTTATAAAATGCAAGCCGTACCCCATTTTGCGCCGTAACATCAACTGCTCCCGCTCCAAAAAAAATGATAGTGAACAGCCAGAAGTAAAGACTGATACTACTTTTGCTCATAATCATGGTTGAACATCCAGTTGATACCGAAAGCATCGGTCAGCATACCGAATTTCGCACCCCAGAATGTATCCTGCAATGGCATGGTAATAGTAGAACCTTCGCTCATTGCGGCAAATACGCGATCAATGTCTTCTACTTTTGTAAAGTTCATGGACAGGCTTACGTTCGTACCTTCGATTACCGGAAATTTATCGTCTATTACATCAGAAGCCATAATAGTCAGATCGCCTGCTTTCAAAGTTGCGTGCATGATCTTATCACGATTTTCTTCTGTAACCTCCATCGGGCTTTCCCCAAAAGTCTGCGCAAACAGGATCTCCCCGTTTAAGGCTTTTGCATAAAAGTCAAAAGCAGCTTTTGCAGTGCCTTTAAAATTCAGATAAGGTACGATAGCTTCCATAGTATTGTTTGTTTTAGTATTTTAATGTTGCTTCTTAAATATATAATCTTGTTTACCGTTACCGGTTAATTGTGTACCGTCTTCTCCCAGTTGACATAACTGGTCTTTACTGATCCGGTACATTGTTCTTTCACCACCGGCATCGGTCAGCTCAAGTATCTCATTACGGATCACAAATGTTCCGCTGTCTACTGCAGGTACAATCAGATTGGTATCATTTACCGCTTTGGTGCTGATCGCATAACTGTTATCTTCTCTCAGTATAATGCTGGTCAGCATGGCCTCACAGGTTGCGCAGGGTAATTGTCCTACATAAGTACCTACCAGTGACTCATCCAGCATTGGTTTATCGGTAGTCATTGTTTTCCGTTCGGCATGACCTTCTTTCCCGGATTCCTCATTTCCACACGCAGCAAAAAGGCCCGAACCGAAGACCAATAATAAGATACAAAGCTTTTTCATAAGGGTTCAGTTTGTAATTTAGTTCGCAGTAGCCGCTGCCGCACGTAGTTCCTCAATCAGCTGGTCCACTTTTTCGATCGTAAGATTTTCTTTATAGAATTTACCCAGTTGCATCATTGGAGCATACCCGCAAGCGCCAAGGCACTCTGCAGGCTTCAGGGTAAACAGTCCGTCAGCAGTAGTCTCACCGGCTTTAATGCCCAGTTTGTTTTTGATATGATCAATGATCTGATCGCTGCCACGCAACATACAAGGTCCTGTCTGACATACCTCCAGCACATATTTCCCTACCGGTTTCATGTTGAACATGGTGTAGAATGTAGCTACCTCGTATACTTCAATCGGTTTGATATCGAGCAGAGAAGCGACATAGTCCATTACCGGCGCATCCAGCCAACCACCAAATTCTTCCTGTGCCAGGTGTAATAATGGGATCAGGGCACCTTTTTGCTTTCCTTCCGGATAGCGGGCTATGATCTCGTTTACTTTATTTATCTTTTCCGGAGAAAACTGTATCATTTCTCTAATTTAGTATTATTCTGTTTCTTTTTATATAGCGGAGCCATTAAGCATCCAGCTCACCGGCAATTACATTGATCGAGCTCAGCGTTACAACGGCATCACTGAACAGACCACCGGCAACCATTTCGTTAAATGCCTGGTAGTAGATAAAGCATGGTCTTCTGAAGTGCAGTCTGTACGGAGTACGACCGCCATCGCTCACCAGGTAATATCCCAACTCACCATTACCACCTTCTACCGAATGGTACACCTCGCCCGGAGGCAGATCGGTTTCACCCATTACAATTTTGAAGTGATAAATCAGTGCTTCCATTTTGGTATACACATCCGCTTTTTCCGGCAGGTAAAATTCAGGAGCATCAGCATGGAAAATGCTGCTGTCCATTCCTTTCAGTTTATCCAATGCCTGCTGAATGATGCGATAGCTCTCCCACATCTCACCATTGCGCACCAGGTAACGATCATATACATCACCGGCACTACCCACTGGAATTTTAAAATCAAATTCGTTGTATGAACTGTATGGGCTATGTACACGCACATCATAGTCTACTCCTGTAGCACGCAGGTTAGGACCAGTCATGCTCCAGTTCAATGCACGTTCTGCACTGATAGCGCCTGCACCGATACAGCGATCCATGAAGATACGGTTACGGGTAAGCAGGGTTTCAAACTCTTTCAGCACTGCAGGAAATCCGTCCATGAAATCATGAATTTTTTTCCAGGTATCGTCTGGGAAGTTGCGCTCAAAGCCTCCGATACGACCTATATTGGTCGTAAGGCGGGAGCCGCAGATGCCTTCGTAGATCTCATATATCTTTTCGCGCCATTGGAATACATAGGTAAACGGAGTCAAGGCACCGGTATCTACCCCGATTACGGAGTTACATACCAGGTGATCTGCTATACGGGCCAATTCCATAATGATAACGCGCAGGTAATCTACACGCTTAGGCACTTCCAGACCTACCAGCTTTTCGATGGTCATATGCCAGCCGAAATTATTGATCGGTGCCGAACAGTAGTTCAGCCGATCGGTAAGCGGAGTAATCTGGCTGTAGGGTCTGCGTTCTGCGATCTTTTCAAATGCGCGGTGGATATACCCTACCGTCATTTCTGTTTTGATCACACGCTCGCCGTCAATCTCCATTATGTTCTGGAAAATACCATGTGTAGCCGGATGCGTAGGACCAAGGTTAATGGTCGTCGTTTCCTTTTCTACAGAATTTTCCGCAAGTTGTATATGTTTTTCAACCATAAAAGTTGAATTTATTTTTGTTTTAAATCAACATAAAATTAAAGCCGGATCAAGCATGCTGTACTGCATACCTAACCGGGCTTTTATCTACCAAACATTTCATCGTCCTTATCGAGTCTTGTCGGATCCTCCATCTGATATTCCTTACGCATAGGGAAGTAATCCATCTCATCCACATTGAGGATGCGCTTCAGATTGTGGTGACCAACAAAATTGATCCCGTAGAAGTCGTATGTCTCACGCTCCATCCAGTCTGCACCGGAAAAAACGCTGGTCAGTGAATGTATATCCGGCGCCGCAACAGGTACAAATGCTTTCAGGCGCAGTCTGATATTATCTTTCAGATTGTGCAGGTGCGTAATGATACCCAGTTCTTTACCTTCTTGCTCCGGGTAGTGAATCCCGGTAATATCGGTCAGAAACTGAAACCCGAGCTCCTGGAACAGGAAGGTCACAATAGCCAGATTCTGATCGGCAGGAATGGTACATTCAAGCATGCCCCATGGTTCTGCCCATTGTAGCGCTGCTCCGGAAAAGGCCTGGTTCAATCGTTCCTGTATGATTTCTTTCGTCATGATAAATTATATGCTTCAGCAGCCTGTTGAGGCTAATGATTACTGTATTCCGTATTCGTTTAATAAGGCTTTGTATTGCGGACTGTTTCTACGTCTCAGGCTTTCATTCTTCACAATCTCCTGCAGTTTCATCACACCGTCCAGGATACCTTCTGGTCTTGGCGGACAGCCTGGTACATAAACATCTACCGGTATTACCTGATCTATACCCTGCAGTACAGAGTAAGAGTCAAATATACCGCCACTGCTGGCACAAGCCCCGATTGCTATTACCCAGCGCGGCTCTGCCATCTGCAGATAAACCTGGCGCAATATCGGCGCAAGTTTTTTAGAAATGGTACCGGCTACCAGTAACATATCACACTGGCGCGGAGTGAAGGCCATACGCTCAGACCCGAAACGGGCCAGGTCATAGTTAGCACCCATCGTTGCCATAAATTCAATACCACAACAGGAGGTCGCGAATGGCAAAGGCCACATAGAGTTAGCCCTGGCCGCGCCGATCGCCTTATCAAACATCGTCGTCATAAAGCCTTCGCCCCAATACCCTTCCGGGATCTCGGCAAGCGTTACCTTACTGTTTTCATTATATTGTACTGGTCTCACAAGACATTAATTTGACAGTTAATTATTGTATGGCACAGCCATAGATCCGTTTCTAATCCTCCCACTTAAGGGCACCCTTCTTGATCACATACACAAAGCCGCAGACAAACAGTGCTACGAACATGAGTACCGCCAGGAAACCTTCTGTACCCAGCTCTCTGAAGTTTACTGCGTAAGGATAGAAGAAAATCACTTCCACATCAAACAGCACGAAGAGGATCGCTACAATGAAGTATTTAACCCCCATTGGCTTACGGGCATTACCAATCTGTTCGATACCACTCTCAAAGTTGATGAGTTTATCTTTGGTTTTGCGTTTAGGCCCTAATATATGGGTCAGCAACATCAGCAACGATACTACTGCTCCGGCAATAAGCAGCTGAATGAGCACCGGAGCATAGGATCCGATACCTTCTGTTGATGCAAGCCACAAAAAATTACACATACGTGACAGTTGATTTGAATAAAAAGATTGTTTGTACACTTATTTATGCCGCAAACTGACCTACAAAAATAAGATAAGTGCTATGATTTAACAAGTTTTTTAAAGAACGAATGCCTAAAAAAATACAAAAGCTACAATTTTTTAATGTGAGCCCCAAAACAAAGTTTGCCGGGACAAACACATATACATTTCACCCATTCATGCAAACAAAAAAAGAGAGGCCTTTAAGCCTCTCTTTTTCGATCAATATAGCATTAATTAATGCCTTTTGCTTTAAAATATTTAATGATCTGATTTGCCGTTTCGTTATTGGCATCCAGTGCAATTGTTTTCTTAGCGTAGTCTACGGCTGTTTTACCATCATTACTGTTGTAGTAATACAGAGACAGGTATACGTATGCAAAGATTTCATCTTCTTTTTTACGGGTATCGCCTTCTTTAGAAGGTTTGCTTAACCATGTTTTGAATGGCTCAACAGCAGTACCCAGTTTCGCTTCAGAATCCTGTGCAGCAGCAGTACGCGCCAGCCAGAAGTAACCAATCGTTTCCTGAGGATATTTCGCATTAAATGCTTCCAGGCGTGTTTTTGCTTTTGCAAAATCTTTAGCGAAGTAAGCATAGTAACCAGAGTTGAAGTAATCCAGCGGAGATGCTTCAGGATATGCAGTTACCAGTTTAGTATACCAGTCAGATACTTTAGTCCAGTTTTTAGTCTCTTTGTATCCGTCTGCGATTTTACGGTATAATGCCGTTTTATCTTCTTCAGTATTCTTTTCCAGTGCTTTCACATAATATTCTTCTGCAACAGCAGCATACTTAGCTTTGTTTGCAGTGTCCTGACTAGCCATAGCATTGTTTACATATGCATAGTACAGATCATCTTCGTAAGTGAACTCTTTAGCATCTTTTACCAGACTACGGTATTTGTTGAAGCTAGCTAATGCATCAACATAGTTATTATCCTGATATTGCGCATAAGCCAGACCTCTGTACAGGGTTGGTGTTTTCTCACCCTCACCTTTGTTGATCAGCTCCTGGTATTTCTGAGATGCTTCTTTATAGTTTTGTGTTAAATACAGGATGTTACCATAACGCAGCTGATCCTGAACTGTTTTATCAGAAAGTTTCAGATACTCTTCGATATTTTGCTTAGCCAGCTCGTATTTACCACTTCTGTAGTATACTTCAGCCAGGTCACCATAAGGCAATGGGTTTTCTTTATCCGCATCTTTAGCCAGGCTATAGTTTTCCAGGGCTTCTTTATACTGACGGGCATTCAACCATAACAGACCTTTACGGGAATAAGCCAGGGAGTTTGCACCACCCAGTTTAATAGCCTCGTCAAATACCTGTGTAGCTTCACCGTTAGATGCACCGGTATTCTGCTTCATCAGGGCATCACCCATAGCGATCAGTAACTGTGCATTATCATTTTTCTTTTCTTTTGCTATTCTGTACCAAGCTACCGCCTGATCTACCTGTGCAGCTGTTTTGCTGTAGGTAATCGCATCTGCTGCAACTTTATACTTTTCCCAGTCTTTCTTTTTAGCTCCGTCTACGATTTCATTTAAAATCTTCATCGCGTCATCGCCTTTCCCTTCTGTGAAGAGTACACGTGCAGTACCAGCCTGATTGTAGAAGTCTTTAGGAAACTTAGCAAAAGTAGCTTTTGCTGCATCTACATTACCTTCTCCCAATTGTACCAGACCGAAATAATAGTTTGCCTCAGGGCTGGAAGCCGCCAGGGGCTCCAGGGCTGTGTGCGCACTACTATAGCGTTCGTAGCTCAGCAATTTCTTTCCGTTCTCTAATGATTGCGCATTAACGTCGTACACAACTGCAGATGCAGCGGCAGTCGCCAATACTGTGATGAATGTTCTCATTGTTTATGTTTACGTTTACTTGTTTACTTAAAAATTGATACTCTATAGATGCATTTTACCTGCCTAAGGTTTAATCTCCGCTTCGCGAATGATTAATTGTACCTGTAAAGGTTGCATCATGGCCTTGCCGATAATCATCTGTCCGGGTTCGCTGGTCAGGAAGTTGGCAAAGCCTGCTCCCAGTTCAGAATCCTGACGTACAATGAAATACAGTTTACGCACCATCGGATATTCCTTCAGGGCTACACTCGCCTGGTAAGGCTTAATGAAACGCTGTAAGGTATCATTCTGCAAGGATACAACTTTTACATCGCTTCGGAAAGTTCCGTACCCGACATTGCTCTCCGGATCGAAGGCGTGGCTCATGCCGATCAGTCCGATGGCATCAGGAGTCTTCGCTACGTACTGGATCACCTCTTCGCTGTTATTTGCCGCAAATAATTGTGCAGACAGTTTTTGTCCGGGTATCAGTACGTCTGTAATATAACGGGCAATACTACCGTTTTTATTATCCACAACGACTGTATACTTACGGGCAAAACCACCGGTCAGAATAGCTTTCAGCTGGCCCACAGTCATTAACGAATCCTGGGTGCCTTTATGACCTACTATAACGATAGCATCCTGGGCAATAGCCACAGAGCGGGTATAGATATTCCTGGATTCGCAGGATTTTATCTCCTCCGGACTCAGTTCTCTTGTAGTCATAATCATCTGAACCTTTCCGCTGAACAGCTGTGCAAAGCACTCGCTCTCCGGCAGATAGGATGGATTGATCTTGGCATTGGGATAAGAAGAGTCAAACACATTGACTTCTTGTGTAATGACCGGCTTGTAGCTCTCATCTACTGCAATATTGATACTGCCAGATGTGCGCGTGTCGGTGCTCTTGCTTGTAGTGGCCGCAGGCTGTGTATTGCCCCCGCAGGAAGCCCATAACATGGCTGCGCCAATCCCGAAAAGGGAAAATAAAACGTATTTTTTCATGCTTTTGCTTTGCAATAATAGCAAAATTACATATTTGATCATTGGATTTTTTATTTTTAATAACTATTATTTAACGCAAACACCGTAATATCGGCCTGTATTTCATAGGACGCGATGCCATTCACTTTCCACACATATATATAAGCCCAATACAAGGATTATATATTTCTAAAACAGGCCCAGCTTGCATTACCGGTGAAATATAAAACTATGGTAAACTTTTCTGTACCTGTTTTATTTGCTGCGTCCGATGCATTATCTTTGAGATTCAATTAACCTGAATAAACAAAATATATTATGGCACAAATAGCATTTAAAGGCAATCCGGCTAACACTATCGGTACACTTCCTGAAGTGGGCAGCCCGGCACAACCATTTACCCTGACTTCTTCCAGCCTGGAAAACAAGAGTCTGTCTGACTACCAGGGCAAGAAGGTAGTACTGAACATTTTCCCTAGTGTGGATACCGGCATCTGCGCTACATCTGTACGTAAATTTAATGAGCAAGCCAGCAACCTGGATAATACCGTAGTAGTTAATATTTCTAAAGATCTTCCTTTTGCGCTGAACCGTTTCTGTGCATCTGAGGGTTTAAATAATGTAGAAAACCTGTCCGACTTCCGCGGTACATTTGGCACTGACTACGGTGTTACGATGACCGATACTCCGCTACAGGGCTTACTGAGCCGTGCAGTTATTGTACTGGACGAAACAGGTAAAGTGGTGTATACAGAGCAGGTTCCGGAAATCACTACAGAACCCAATTATGATGCCGCATTGAATGCACTGAAATAATGATAATCATATTCAACAATATTGGCTGAATACCCCCCGTATTCAGCCAATCTGTTTTAAAGCATGCACATGCCCAACACACTTATTCATTTTTTGCAGCAACTGCATATTTTTTCTGAAGCGGAGGCAATAGCCATTGCCGGGTTGTTTACACCCCGCAACCTACAGAAAGATGAGTACCTGGTGCGGGAAGGTGCGCCCTGTACAGAGATCGCCTTTATTGAATCCGGCATTTTCCGTTCTTTCTATACAGATGAGCAAGGAGGGGAGTTTACGTATTGCTTCCGGTTTCCGGACGATTTTATTGCGGCCTACTCTTCTTTCATTTCCGGCAATCCGAGTGTAGAATATATCCAGGCCATAAGCACTGCCTGCATCTGGACCTTACCGAAATCGGCTGTTGATGAGCAAGCCGCAACCAACCCGAAATGGGTACAGCTACTACGCTTCATTGCGGAACAACAGTTTCTGGAAATGGAACGCAGATATATACAGCTACAGAGAGATCATGCCGTAAAGCGATATACCACCCTGCTGCAACAGCAGCCGGAATACCTGCAGAAGATTCCCCTGCAGTATCTGTCCTCCTATCTCGGCATCAGTCAGCGGCACCTCAGCCGCATCCGCAAAGAAATTGCGATTTAGACATTTGTCCTTTATCCGGCTATACACTAACCCTACCTTTGTACCCTCAACAATAAAAAGGTATGCGTATTCTTATCCTAAACGGACACCCCAATCCACAATCATTTAATGCAGCCCTTGCACAGGCGTATTATGACGGAGCTATCGCTTCCGGTGCATCGGTACAGGTGCTGAACCTATATGAACTGCACTTCGATACTAATCTTAAATATGGTTATCGCCAGCGCACGGAATGGGAGCCTGACCTGGTTAAGGCCTGGGAACTGATACAATGGTCTGAGCATATGGTATGGGTGCATCCTGTTTGGTGGGGAGGGCTTCCGACTTTACTGAAAGGATTTATAGACCGGCTTTTCCTTCCCGGAAAGGCGTTTAAATATCGCCCCAACTCTGTATGGTGGGATAAATTACTGACCGGAAAGACCGCCCGCATCATTACTACACTGGATCAACCGGGATGGTATTACCGTTTACGATTCGGCAGACCCAGTGTAAATCAGCTCAAACGATCTACCCTGGAATTTTGTGGCATTAAGCCAGTGGGAGTAACCTACTTTGGCATTATCAAAACAGCAACAGAAACCCAGCGCAGCGAGTGGTTGCGCAAGGCTGCAAAAATGGGGCAGGATAGAAAATAAAACAGCGGGCACATAAAAGAGCCGGCCGCTTCTTTGAAGCGGCCGGCTCTTTTATTTTGAATTAAGATTTAATACACGTGCTGCCCGCCATTGATGGCATAGTTGGCACCGGTGATAAAAGCCGTGTCCGGTGCAGCCAGAAAAGATACCAGGTGTGCAATCTCTCCTGTACCCCCCAGGCGTCCTACCGGTATGCCAGATACAATCTGCTCCCGTACCGGCGCTGCAACGGCCATAACCATATCGGTAGCGACATAACCCGGAGAAATGGTATTTACCGTAATGCCTTTTGTCGCCACTTCAATAGCCAGTGTTTTGGTAATGCCATGCATACCGGCTTTCGCAGCAGCATAGTTTACCTGCCCGAACTGGGCTCTCTGACCATTTACAGAGGAGATATTTATAATGCGGCCATATTGCTGACCAATCATAGGATTGATAACATGGCTGCAGCAGTTAAATACACTGGTAAGGTTCGTGGCGATGACTTCATGCCACTGGTCGGGGGTCATTTTGCGGAATGCCCCGTCACGGGTAATGCCCGCATTATTGACCAGGATATCAACAGTACCAAGATCGGTTTCAATAGCCCGTATCATCTGCCCTACTTCTTCATAGCTGCATACATCTGCTTTGTACAACTGAAAATCATAACCTTCTTCGGCCATCTTCTCTTTCCAGGCTTTAGCTTTTTCTTCAGAGCGGTAATTGGCACAAACGATATAACCATCATCGCTCAGGCGTTTACAGATATGCGTTCCCAGTCCGCCGGTAGCCCCGGTTACTAATGCAATGTGTCGGTTTTCTGTAGTCATTTTTCTTTTAAAGATAACCTATACCGGAAAGAATACTTGTTAATAAATTAATAAGCATAGAAAAATATCAGAGCGGAGGTAATACCCGCTGCCCGTTCCAGTCTATGCCACTACCCATAGTACCTCTGATAGATTGCCAGCGGCTTTCCCTGGATTTCAACGGTATAAAATTATCAACTTTAAGGCCTGCTGTATCAATTTTCGGGTCCGTAATATGTACAGATTCCAGAACACTTCTGACAAAGGGGAGATGTGCAACAGGAGTTCCAAACCTGCGGCTGGTAAAGCGTTTCAGCAATATGCTTTGTATAGGATCAGTACAGAGTGCCACACTTTTGAAACCTTCTTGCTGCGCCAGCAGGTAGCTGTAGTATATATTCTCTGTGCTATGCTCCGCACGGGTTTCGTAATAGATATGCTTTGCGGGAATACCCAGCGCCTCGGCATACCGGCCCATCACCTGTGCTTCTACATAAGGTGTATGTACCGCACCGCCGGAAAAGATAATATTGCGCACAATTCCTTTATGATACAGATGCACTGCCCAGAGTACCCTGGCCTTAACCAGGGTATCCCATGCCTGCCCGTCGAATGGGTAACCGGGCACGATGGCGGCATCATAACTCAACCCTTTCTCGATGGTTTGGCTATAGAGCTTTAACGGTCGCTTCTGTGTATAATAACTGCAGGAGGCGAAGCCGATAGTACCGACCAGTAATGCTTTCCAGCCCCAGGAGTAAATATGGCGCGTATTCATTGGTGTTGTTTTGACGAATATAAGGAAATGACATTCAGTTAAGCCAGCAATCGTGTTAAAAAGAAAATAACACCCTAAATAAAAGGTGAAAAACACCCATTTTATTTGCGTAATCAGAATTTTAAATTGTGTGTTAAAATCGTCAAAAATCACAAACAATGGAAGCAGATTTAAAATTAAAGCTAGAGCAGCTACATAAAAGGGTCGATGCACTCAAAGATCAGATAAATACTGAAGAAGCAACTAAAAATGCTTTTGTTATGCCCTTTATCCAGATATTAGGATATGACATATTTAACCCTACGGAAGTTATACCAGAATTCATTTGCGACATTGGCACAAAAAAAGGAGAAAAGGTTGATTATGTAATTAAAAAAGATGGAGAGCCAATATTAATAATCGAATGCAAACACTGGAAAGAGCATGCAGATGCACACAATTCTCAATTGCATCGGTATTATCATGTTTCCAAGGCACGCTTTGGTGTACTCACAAACGGACATACCTACAATTTCTATGCTGATCTGGAGAAGCCTAACATTATGGATGAAAAACCTTTCTTTACATTAGACTTATCTGATCTAAAAACATCTAGCCTGAAGATTTTAGAGAACTTTACGAAACAAGGATATAACTTAGAAAGCATTCTTGACTCTGCTGAAGCATTAAAATATATTAAAGCGATAAGGAATGAATTTGAGAAAGAACTACAGGAACCTTCAGATGAAATGGTCAAACTTCTAGTGAGTCGTTTTTTCGATCGACCGCTCACCTCTTCTCGTTTAGCAACTTTTAAAGAATATACAAGAAAAGCATTCTCCAATTCCATCAATGAATCAATAAGCTTCAGGCTAAAAAACGCACTTCATATAAATGATAGCGTTCCCTCTAAAGAGCTTGAGCAGATTACGCCTATTCATGAAAACACGGAAGCTCCAAGATTCATTACAACAGAAGAGGAAATGGAAGGCTCTCAAATAGTGAAGGCAATACTCAGAGAGTCTCTTCCTGCTTCAAGAATTGCATTCCGGGATACACAATCATATTTTGGCATTTTGTTGGATGACAATAACCGAAAACCGTTGTGCAGACTACATTTCAACGCTACAAATAAATACATAGAATTATTTCACAACGGAAAAGATAACGGAGAACGTAAGCAACTTGCATCTTTAGATGATTTGTATTCATACAAAGCAGAGCTTTTGTCTACTTTAAAACAATATGAGGAAATAAAGATTAAACCAGAATAAATAAAACACCTGCAAACGCAGGTGTTTTACTTTAAGTTCAAATATTATTAACCAACTAGTCGCTTGTAGTCAACTCTTTTATTCGTCCTTTTGTCCGGCAACAAAAGGACCAAAAGTGCCTTTGTTTTCATCAAGGCGATTGCAGTGCACCGCCATTTTGTACCGTTGCGTGCATTGATCGTTTGAGCTTAACGTTAGATGTATTCGCTGCTCAACGATCGCATCTCCACTCCAAAATGGCTATCGCTGTGATGAAAACAATAAGCGATCCGTACAGAACAGATCGCTTAAAATGGCCTTATAAATCCGGCATCAAGGCAAAAGGTAGCCATAAAAGGAACTCGGAAAAAAGGTAAATCTTTGTTTCCTGTAAGCAGATAATCAAGTATTATTATTCCATTTTTTCAATTATTTTGTAATAAAATTCCCACTCATGAAAAACATCTTTATTTTATGTGCTGTACTGCTATTATGGGCTTCCTGTAATAAGAAGAACGCAAACAGCCCTAACTATGCTGCACCGCAAAAGCTACTGGTGCTGAAAGTCGATTACCAGACCAATGCCTTCCAGGGAGCGCATATCTTTAGCTTTACACATACTGACACTACATTTACCCTGGAAAATGAATTTGACTGGCCAATTGATAATGGTTATGTAAAGATATATTATAGAGAGTTTAATACCACTGTATTTGACGCTAGCCTGATGTGGATGGGCACCGTTGAAATACATTACCCGCAGCTTAGCCCTGCCAGCCAGTTCAACTACCTGCCGGTATCCGATACGGTATACCCTATCAGTGGTTTTGCAGATGTATGTAATCCGTACCAGCACACTTATGACTATACCCCGGCCTGGTTCGCCATACAAAAACTGGATGTAGTCAGATCGTTCCTGCAGCAGCATCCCTCAGAACAGGTAAAGATGTTTTTATACAGACCCAGTGCCGGTGGCACGGAGCCCGATGGCTGGTCCTGGATCTTTTTCCTGAAAGGATAATAACAGTATACAATGACACCTTAGTTACAATAATAAAGTCTGTCTCTCAGGGAGACAGACTTTTGTTCTTTCATCACAGGGAGTATAATACCATGATCTATAAAACAGGTCCCGGAGCCATTCTGCAGATCTCTTCGAAACCCATAATGGTAGTAGTATTACCTGCATTATAATTGCTTACATAGGTCCATAAATCTGCAGAACTGTGAAATCCTTTAATGTAAGAGTCAATCTTTACAGAAGTGCCGTACACATAGATATTGATTCTCATGGTCAGCTGATAGCCAGGCAGACAATCAGTAGTGGTAGGCCCAATAGGTGCAGCATTGCTTGTTGAGCTGGAAAAAACGGAGTAACCGGCAGTAAGAAAACACAATGCTGCAGCAGCAATAATCATTACTTTTTTCATGATACTTAGATTTTTAATGGTTAATTAATAGTTAGTACATACTCTTGTCTTAACCACCATAGAGGGCTTTTCAGCGGGCATCTTTTAAGTTTCACCCGGAATATGATGCTTTTATCCTGATGCTGTATTCGCGAAATACACTGTAACTTACAATTCCCTGTTCTGCTAAAAAATATGCAGTTCACCATTTGGTGCTACGGGTTTGCCGGCATGTCGATTTATCCCATAATTCATGCCAAACATCACTACTTAGCTCAGCAAAAAATCACACGCCTTTGTGATAAAATTGTAGTTTAGCACCACAGATATTAAACCGGTTCCGGTAAATGAACAGAAGATTACTACTGCTGCTATTTTTGTTATGCACAGTAAAGGCTTATAGCCAGGAATATAACTATATGCATTATGCCACAAAAGATGGCCTGAGCGGAGAAACGACCTATACCGGCACACAAAGCCAGGATGGCTTTATATGGTTTGGCACAGAGTCCGGTCTGAGCCGGTTTGATGGAGTGCATTTCCGAAATTTCACCACGAACGACGGCTTACCTTCTAATGAAGTATTCGGGACCAGAGAAGATTTCCTGCATCGTATATGGATACAGTCCTTTTCTAAAGAGGTTGCCTATTATAAAAATGGCAGGATCTATCAAAAGTTCAATGATCCCCTGGTCAGAAAGATCGTACTCCGGGGTCAGTTTCGAGACGCATCCAAAGATCAGACCGGGCTGATTATTATCAATGATGATTTAAGGAGAGCCATAACCATTAAGGGGCAAAGGGTGCAGCATTATAGCGAAAATCAGTTTAAACTGAATTACCGGGCCTTGCCTGTAAACGGTGGCATTAATTTCAGTATGCTGCAATTACCGGAGCAGACGTATGCATTTGTATTGCAGCATTTCCGAACGACTGCCGTACGGGCCATTGAAGTATTGAAGATCGCCCCGGACATACTGGTCTTCACTTTTGACAAATGGTATAGTATTATCTGGAATAGTAAAGAAAACCGGTTTTCCAGGATCAGTGAAAAGGGATTGCGCCTCAGATGGGTAATGAAGGATGGTAATATACTCGGAGTTTATGCTTCTGGAGGGGCCTGCATTTATAACCTAACTACCCAAAAGGTCACAGCGGTATTTTTACCACAATACCAGATCAATGGTGTATTCGAAGATGCTGAACGCAATATCTGGTTTTGTACCAACGGTAATGGCATATATAAACTCGGGGTACTGCGGATACTGACATACGCTTTTACTACAGGTGCACCTTCTCCCGTGAATTTTATCTTTGAAAAAGGAAAATACATCTATACCGGAAATGACCAGGATGTGATATGGCAACTTGGTCCGACAACCTCTGAAGACCACTTCCCCCCTGTCTTTCAGCAAAAGAAAAGTCAGCTAAACCTTGCTGATCTGATCAGAAATGCTCAAAACCAATTATTGAGTGTGCGGAATAATATTCTAAAATTGCCGGGAAATGTGGGCAATATCAAAAGTGTATTTGTATATAAGGACAGCCTGTTACTGGCTACGCACAGGGATGCTGCATTATACAACAAAACGGGACAGTCGGTATGGGTAGAAAAGATATATACCGGGCGTACCACTACTGCTATCACCTGTAACGGATATTACTGCCTGGGCACTTTGGAAGAATTACTGATATTGAATAAACAATATGCAACGGTGGCCAAGCCGGTCAAAGCGCATATCAGTTGTCTCGCCCGGGGAACTAAAACTGATGAGCTATGGGTGGGTACTTATAACAAGGGTTTTTTCCGGGTACAGAACAATCAGAAAACGGATAGCTTCACTATATATAACAGCAAACTGAGCAGTAATCTTTGCCGCTGCATCTATAATGATGGTCGTTTTTTATGGATCGGAACAGACCAAGGGCTGCATAAATTCCGCATTCAGGCAAATACTTTGGACCTCGAATACATATATACTACCCAGGACGGGCTAAACAGCAACCTGATCAATTCGGTGCTTATCAAAGACACAGTCTTATACGTAGGTACACCTAAAGGACTCAATATCTTCCGGGAACCCGTGTCTGTTCAAAAACCCTTGTTAAATCTGGCATTTACGGGGATATATGTGCAGGACAGCATCATTGATATCAGCGGGAACATCCTTCTGCCTCATCAGAATAATCATATTAAATTTGAATTTTCTGCAATTTCTTTTTCCCTGAGCAATATCGGTTACCGATACCGTATACTGGGCCTGGACACAAGCTGGCAGTATATTTCGGAACCCCTGCTCAACCTGATATCTCTTCCCTCCGGCGCCTACACGGTACAGATACAGGCCATTCATCCTTCAGGGTATCAAAGTCCCATTATTGAAAAAAAATTCCGGGTGCAGAAGGCCATATTTGAATACTGGTGGTTTATAGCCCTGGTACTACTCTTCAGCTTATCGATCATTTGGTTTGCAATGAAAATATGGATACGGAAAATCCGGAAAAAGGAAGAAAAACAAAGAAGCATTCATTACAAAATGATTGAACTGGAGCAAATGGCCTTAAGGGCACAAATGAATCCTCATTTTATATTCAATTGTCTGAATTCTATTCAGAATTATGTTCTGAAGCAGGACGTCAGCGGAGCTAACTACTATCTCTCCCGATTTGCAGGCCTGGTGCGGGAAACACTGGACAATGCGCCTAAAGTGCACATCAGCCTGCAGGAAGAGCTCAGTTATTTGCAACATTATATTGAGCTGGAGCGCCTGCAAGTAAACGAACCGTTTCAATACACAATTAGCATTGATCCGCAGATAAATCAGTCAAAGACATTATTTCCAAATATGATCCTGCAACCACTGGTAGAGAACGCCATTAAACATGGACTCTGCCATGCCAGCGATCCCGGCATCTTGTCCATAAACATCCACCGGGCTGCATCCGGGTTACTGGTATGCACCATAGAGGACAACGGCCCGGGCATAGATAGCCGTAAGAAAGCATCCACGCATCAGTCCAAAGGGCTATCTTTAATTTACCAGCGTATTGAAACTTTAAACCTGATCAATAGAAAATCTGGTGAGATAAGACTCCTTATCGAAGATCTGAAAAAAGAGCATACACAAGGAACCAGGGTAACTGTATGGTTACCGGAATTAATCTAAACGTATTATCCATGAATAAAATAAATGCCATCATCATCGATGATAAGAAAGTAAATATTGAAATCCTGCAGCAACTTTTAGGACAGTTCTGCCCTTCTGTACAAATTCTGGATACGGCCACCGACATTGAGAATGGATATATTGCAATCAACCGCCATCAACCTGACCTCGTCTTCCTGGATATTGAACTGAACGGGAATACGGGATTTGATTTATTAAAAATGTTTCCCAATGTATTTTTCAAGACCGTTTTTACGACTGCTTACAGCCAGTATGCTATTGAGGCCTTTCGTGCGCAGGCAATAGACTACCTGCTTAAGCCGATTACAATTGGCCACTTGCAGGAGGCTGTCACCAAAGCAGAAAATTTCATTCAGCAGCAACGGCAACTCCGACAGGCGTATACTGCACCTATTGTACAGACTAAGGTAAGCTTACCTACATTGGAAGGTTTTTTATTTATTGATTACAACGATATCCTGCGCTGCGAAGCCTCGGGAAGTTACAGCAATTTTCACCTGGCTGATGGCCGGAAAATTATGGTGAGTATGCGATTAAAAGAATGTGAGGCTTTACTGCCGGATACGGTTTTTTACAGAGTACACCATTCGCATGTCATCAATATGAATCATGTTACGAAATATATCAAGGGACGTGTGGGGCAGGTAGTATTAACGGGTAATATTATTGTTGAGGTTGCTGCATCGCGAAAAGATAAGTTTCTGCAATCGATCAGGAAAGTGTGGTAAACAATTATCTGGGCACAGGTATAAAAGAAAAAGCACTTGCATATTGCAAGTGCTTTTTCTTTTTGTAGTTCTACCTGGATTCGAACCAAGACTAACTGAACCAAAATCAGTTGTGCTACCTTTACACCATAGAACTATCCGCTTTTCCCGTTTGGGATGGCAAAAGTACAAACTGTTTTTTTTACTTCCAAATCTGTTTCTGTATTTTTTCAAAAATACCTGAAAGCAAAGCCTGACGGGACTTACAGGCAATAAAAAAGGCACTCAATTGAGTGCCTTCTGTTGAAGTAGTTCTACCTGGATTCGAACCAAGACTAACTGAACCAAAATCAGTTGTGCTACCTTTACACCATAGAACTATCCGCTTTTCCCGTTTGGGATGGCAAAAGTACAAACTGTTTTTTTTACTTCCAAATATTTTTGAAGAAAAATATCTGTTTACCAGACAAATTTATACAGTACGAACAGTACGCCCAGTAAAGCAGTAGCAATGATTACCCCTTTGGTACTCTGGTACGCTTTGCGGTTCAGGAAGTAGTAAAAAGGAACCAGGTTTACAATCATTGCCAGGCTTATAGGCTTGGATGCTGCTGCAAAAGTTGGTTGTCCTTTAAAAAGATTCAGATAGAAGCTCAGGCCTACACTGTTATACATCAGGAAGTATACCAGCACCAGACCTACCAGGGCCGAAGCCAGTCCGGTAAGCAATCCGATCACTGCATTGTCTGCCCCTTTCTTTTGACGGGGCTTGTTAATATCATAAGGATTGTATTGATCCATATAAGATGCTAAAGGCTGTTAATTGAATATTGAAATTATTTGCGCTTCATGTAACGCTCGATCTCCTCTACAGTGATCGGGATACCTTTGAAGAGGTTTACACTGCCATTTTTAGTGAGCCAGTAGTTATTTTCTATACGAATGCCCATCTGCTCTTCTTCAATATAGATACCAGGCTCGATAGTAAAGAGCATACCTTCTTTTACAGGTTCATTACGAATACCGAGATCATGTACATCCAGCCCCAGGTGGTGACCGATACCATGATAAAAATATTTGCGGTATGCAGGATTAGCAGGGTCCTGATTTTTGATGTCTGCTTTGGAGATCAGCCCGATTTTCATCAGTTGCTTTTCCATCTCTGCATTTACTTTCTCTATATAATCAGCGTAATTGATCTTTGGCTTCAGGATAGATACACAGTAGTTATGTACATTGAGGCAGGCATTGTACACTTCGGCCTGTCTTTTGGAGAACTTCCCATTTACCGGGATCGTACGGGACAGGTCGGCGCAATAGTTACCATACTCTGCTCCAAAATCCATCAGGATCAACTCTCCGTCTTTACACTCCTGGTTATTGTCTACATAGTGCAATACACGGGCGCGATCGCCACTGGCCAGAATACATCCATATGCATGTCTGGTCGCACGGTTGCGGATGAACTCATGTGTAATTTCTGCTTCTATTTCATGCTCAAATACACCAGGGCGAATAAACTTCATCACCCTCAGGAAAGCCTGATGCGTAATATCAACGGCCTTTTGTGTTATGGCTACTTCTTCTTTTGTTTTGATAGCACGTAATTCCTTCATCAATACAGCAGCACGCTCATATTTATGTAATGGATATTGTTCGCGTATCTTATTGACAAACTGCAGGTCAGTACGGAGTACGGTGCCTCTGCGGTCATTCTCATTTGTATCGAGGTATACATATTCTGCATGATGCATCCATACCTGCAGCATGGCATCAATGCTATCTACGTATTGTACATTTTTAATACCGGACAATTCCGTCGCCTCATGCTTACGCAGTAAATGGCCATTCCATTTCTCCAGTAACTCATCAGGACGCTGAATGACCAGCACTTCTCTTGCAGATGTGTCTTTGTTATCCGGATATAAAATCACCATGGTTTGTTCCTGTGTAATACCGGAAAGCCATGTAATGTTGGAGTTGGCTTTATAGCTATACACAGCATCGCCATTTTCTGCTATTACAGGGCTGGCATTGAATATAGCAATACTATTAGACTTCATCGCCTTCACAAAACGTTCTCTGTTCTTCTTAAATAAACCTGAATCGATCGGTAAGTATTTCATTGCATTAAAAATTTACAATACGGGTGTAAAGGTAAGGAATCGAAACTTGTAAATATAAAAGAAATCATCCGGATAATGAACAGTAGATATAAAGAAAAACGACCCCTGAACAGGAGCCGTTTTTACATTCATTCAATACAACAATAAGATCAATCAAGTTTAGGCTAAACCGTTGAATATTTTGCGCTCTTACTTTGCTCTGTATGACACATACATTTATACAACAAAGCTGTCTCATTATCTGTATTAAACATGAAAAATACAAACTATATAAAGGCTGTAAGGCAACACTCTAAACTTTCCAACTCCGTACAACCTATGGTAAAAATAAGGTAGCGCGTATTAAAATATGATAACAGAATGTTATACGCGAAGGAATTATTTCCTGAAGAAATGACAAATTATGAAATAACGCGAATAATTATATATATAATTATTCAATTTCAATATTTTAGACATTAGTATTTACGCAATAGTTAAAGCATTGTTGCAGAAAATCTTATGTTAAAAAAGGTTAACCAAAGTTAATTTCACTCCACAAAGAACTTTTCAGCATATGGCTTTGCTAAAAAAACACCCATCTGTCACCAAAAAGTGGGATCATATGCAAATCAATCTCAATTGGTATCGTTCTTTTATTAAGCAACTTATCCTGTCAATAAAAATCGTTTATTGATACTCAACAAACGATTCCCGAACAGGTTATTTACAAAAGCTGATTAATGCTAATATTGTATAAGATGATGAAGGGTTTCATTGTTTCAAACAAAGAAGCCACGGATGTTTATTAACTCCTTTTCAGGATTTTGTTTTGTTTTTAAAAGCTTTGATTTTCCAGTCAGAGCTTTCATTTTTTCAGGCAAGTATATATACAGGGAATCCCAGAGCAAGATCAGTTTGGTATCAAAACCACCAAGCGCCTCCAGGAGAAGATTCTTGAATTGTAAAGCAGATGAAAACTGATATACATAAAAAAAGGAAAGTCAATACTGACTTTCCTTTTGGGAGGCTAATGGGTCTCGAACCCACGACCTTCGGAACCACAAACCGACGCTCTAACCAACTGAGCTATAGCCTCCATTTCGGAGTGCAAAGATAGGATTCACTTCCGGATTTTCCAAATTTTTTCTTGAACTTTTTTCTATAATTCAATCGACATCCCTTCGAAAGTCGCTCTGGTATTGACAAACAAAGTTTTCGCCTCTGTTTCAAATTCTTCAATGTTTTTATAACGACTGGAATAATGTCCCAATAGCAATTGCTTTATTTCGGCTACAACAGCCAGCTGGGCTGCTTGCTTTGCGGTACTATGGTAACGCATATTAGCCAGGTCATTCTCTGCATCCAGATAGGTAGATTCATGGTAAACCATATCTGCTCCGAGAATGTATTCTGCAAATGATTCTGTATAGCGGGTATCGGCACAATAAGCATATACCTTATCCGGTTTACCCACTTCTGTAACCCAATCATTCTGCACCAGTGTACCGTCTTTTCTGAGGTAGTCTTCTCCCTGTTTTAAGCGGTAATAATACGATTGAGGAATCTGATATTCCCGGCATGCCTCCGGCACTATCTTACGACCGCTGCTCTTCTCCCTAACCAGGAAGCCGTGTGTGGGTATACGATGATCGACAGGAAAACAACTGATAGAATAAGAAGGCGTATCTACAATAAGCTTGTACTCTCCCTCATCGCTGATCGTATGAAATATGATCTCGTAAGGCATCATACTGCCACAGGCATCCAGTTGCAACTGTATAATTGCGGGTAGCTTTTCAGGGCAATAAATATGCAGAGGATCGGTCCTGCCCAGTAAACCCAGGCTATTGATGAGCCCTATGAGGCCGAAGTAGTGATCGCCATGTAAATGGCTGATACATATATGCTGTATTTTACTTCTCTTGATGCCATACTTTATAAACTGCATTTGCGTGCCTTCGCCGCAATCCAGCAGGAGAAGATGATCCTTCACCTCCACTATCTGGGCACTAGGATTACGACCATGTGCCGGTATAGCAGAATTATTACCCAGTATGGTTACTTTCAAGATGTTACAAAATTAGAGTTCGTTCAATAGCCCACGCTCCATGATCTCATGGTTGATGAAGTCAACCGCTTCTGCCATGGTGGTCGCAATATTAATGCTTAAGTGCAGGCGTTCCTGTTTCATTTTCTGCATTACAGACTCCTGGAGATTGGTAAAGACGATAGACCCCTGATCTTCGTATACATTTTCATGTATATTCAATAAGGCATCCAGGGCTTCATTCTCCATGTACTCAGCATAAGACAAATCAACAATATAGCACTGTCCGGAATTGGCCTCACTCCCTTCTTTCGTCTTACTTTCTATCGCTGCTACAAACTCGTTGTTCAACACAGCCCCTTCCGGGGTTATGATGATAAAGGCCGGCTTAATTTCTAACGCAACTTTCATGTTCTTATCCTTTTAATTATCTATAAATGCTCTGCTTAAGAATAATCAAACTTAAATAAAAAAGTTCAATAAAACTGTTATTTATATAGACGCAAAATGTCTTCCAAAAGTTTAGTGCTTTATAAATCTCAATGTACCTCTTGCACTGTTACCTGATATCCATATGTAATAGTTACCGGCTGTAAGTCTTGACACGTCTATATTCTCGGCACCGGTTGTATTTCCGGACAGCATTTCCTGTCCTAAAACATTAACGATTCTATAGTAAAAATTCTTATCTGCAAATCCTTCGATCTTAATGTTATCTGTAGCAGGGTTTGGTATTATATACGACAATTGCGCTCCTTTCAGATCTTTAATTCCATTACTTCTATGATTTAAAACCGCTACTGCAGAAAGGTCAAATCCGCCCGATGCAAAAGCACTCGGATATGGATCATTAACCAGTTTACCATCCTTATCTCCCGATCCGTACAGCGGATCAATGCTTCCTACTACATCTATAAGACGTACATGGGTAATACTGTTCACATTCAATCCTGCTGTATTTTTAAGCTCTTCCAGGTCAAATGGTGTACCATAACCATTGATATAGCGACCCGCCAGGTTATGATATTTTGTTCCATCAACATAAGTGCTGTTCTCGCACTGAGGAGTATCTGCACCGGTATATTGGGCAGGGAAACGGAAATAGTTTTGTCCGTCAGAACTGACTTCTACAAAAGCAAACTCCAGGAATGCATTCTGCGGATTTTCCGGATCCAGGAAACCATTCTCAAATACTGCAAAGTCAGGACCATCAAGGTTCTGGATCGGTGTGGCAAATGTAAGTACTGCTACCCCACTGTCTCCCAGACTGATCACCTGCGTGCTTGCACCTGGCGCACCCGTTGCATTTGCTTCTACGCCAAAAGTCACCACTCCCTGGCTATGGTCTGCAATATCCATCCAGCCACGCTGCACGGTACAGCCGGTTGCCCAGCCGGAAATGCGGGTATCCGTTGGTATAATGGCATTGGCATCAACATTATGCTGCGCCCAAACGGGTCCGATACATAAGGTACTCAGTACACTCAGCAGTATTTTAGAATATTTATACATGTCTTTTCAGTTTATTTAAAAATCGTTTGGTTAATGATATGGAAGAAAATGCCAGTCCTATGATAAAGCCCAGCCAGATGCCGGAAGCCTGCATATCAAATGCACCGGCCAGCAGGTAACCCATTGGTAAGCCAAGCACCCAATAGGCGATAAAAACCAGTACTGTAGGAAACTTTACATCCTTAATACCCCGGAGCAAGCCAGCGCTGATTACCTGTGTCGCGTCGAAAATCTGGAACAAACCAGCCAGCAACAATAGGTTAGCTGCAATGGTTATCACTTCTGCATTGCCTTCGGAATGGTTGTGCAGGAAGAGTTCTGGCAGTACATTCCGGAACAACATGAACAAAATAGCACAGAAGATTCCGTAGAACAAAGCTAATAAAAATGTGCTTTTACCGATCGCACTGATCTTGGCCCAGCTGCCCTGCCCGAATGCATTACTCACGCGGATCGATCCTGCCTGTGCCAGTCCCATTGAAGCCATGAAGGTAAAGGAGGCACATTGTAATGCAATCTGGTGTGCCGCGAGCTGCTTGCCGCCACCGCCCATCGTACCAACGATGATGCCCGAAACAGCAAATACTCCAGCCTCCAGACCGATCTGCAGGCTACTGGGTACGCCTATACGCAACAGCTCTTTAATGCTTTGCAGGTTAAGGCTCCATTGTTCTTTGCGTAAACCTATATAGGGTTTATAGATACGATGGGTCAGGATTACATAGGCCAGCACTCCGAAAATAAGGGTACGGGTGATCAGTGTACCATATGCTGCACCCAACATTTCCATCCTGGGGAATCCCATATTGCCGAAAACCAGTAACCAGTTGATAAAAATATTGATCGGCAGGGCAAGCAGGGACAATACCATAGCTGTACGGGTGTACTCAAGGCCATCGGTAAATTGTTTCAGTGTCATGAACAGCAGCATCGGTACGATTGAGATGCCCATAATCCTAAGGAAAGGAAGGGCCAGACGGGCTACTTCCTCGTCCTGTCCCAGGTGAAATAATATATTCTGCCCGCCCTCAATGCCTAATGAAATAAGCACTGCGCTAATCGCACAGATCCAGAATCCGTTATATAAATAGTGAGATATTGCCTTATCATCTCCGCGGCCTTTGGCCATGGATACCAGTTGTGATACGGATATCGTGATGCCAATACCCAATACAAATGGAATGTTGATCACGCTTAATGCCAGGGCCGCTGCGGCCACCTGCTTATAGCTATCCGGGCCTGTAGCCCCGATCATTGCGGTATCGATTATATGCAATACCATTTGTGCCAGCTCTCCAAATATGATAGGCAGTGCCAGCTTAGTAGTATTTCTAGCTTCTGTTTTGAGTGACATAAATTTGTAAATAGGGGGAAATCCGCAAAGATACAAATTCTCTGTCAAAGGAATTTTTCTTACTTCAGCTTGTCTGCCAATGCTGCTATAGCCAGCATGGTTTTATGATTGCGCACGGTAGAGATGACTTTCCATTTCTTGTCGAACAAAGTATTAGACAGCTTAGTATTTCCGAATTTTTGAATATGCAGGAATACATTATTTCCAACCCGATCAAAAAGGTCGGGCTCATAAAGGGCTTTATCAATTGCAGGAATAAGGTCTGCAGCTGGTTCCTGGCTGAGCATCATATAATGCCAGTTTTCAGCATCGGTACGACCGTTGTTAGCGAAGGGATTGGAGTGCAATATCTGCTCCCACTCTGCGGCGCTTCGTACAATTACGGGTATGCTCAACCCAAAATGTTCTTTGATTACAGCCGCGATCAATGCAGCACAGTCTGTATCCTTCAGGCTCTTTTTATGCCGGAATACAATATTGCCGCTTTGTATGTAAGTATTTACTTCTTCCAGACCGGCATCTGTCAGCACTTTACGAAGGGTTTCCATTTTAATAATGTTGTTCCCGCCTACATTGATGCCCCTCAACAGGGCTATACTTATGTTCATACTTTATAATTGTTTCTTGCACTTAATATCAAACACGCCAATAAAGTTAGTATGATACAAGGTATCTACCTCATACCTTGAGGTAACAGTATCCATATATTCACCCTTAGAGACTAGGACACGGTCTCCTGCTTTTATTTTTACAGAAGAGTCATGCACTATTTTTTGTCCCTGTTTGGCAGCTACACGTGTATACCACCATACGTGCGGCTGATAACCCGGTGCCAATACAAACATATTGCGCTTATCCTTTTCAGCCATAAACTTGTCCCGGATATAATAATTGATATCACTTAAATTATTATGCCTGTCTGCCAGATACAATTCATTATAGATATTATGCACCACCACAAAAAGTATAAAAACGGGCAACACGGGCTGTCCGATCCGCCAAATCTTTGCACTTTCCAAGTATACTTTTCTTCCTATAAAACAGATGGTGTAGGCGACTACAATTGCGGCAAAAGGGAACACTGGTGCCACATACCATACCAGCTTTGTTTGGGCAGCTGACATGATTGTAAAATAAGAAATGGCCAATATTGCGGCATAAATGACACCCTTATTCATTAGGGTATCAGAGCGTCTTTCTATCCACAAGAAAACAAGGCCCAGGAAAAATACAGGCCACCATTCTACATATAATTCAGTGGCCACAAGATTGAGGTACCAATACCATGGATGATTGTGCCCCTCTTTAGCTTTCAAAAACCTTCCTCCAAGCTCATTTTCTCTTACTGCCATCAGGTAGCCGGGGTTATAATGCTCTCTGATAAAATAATATGGCAGCGCAATAGCCAGGAACAGCAGCAATCCTATGTAGGTATGCGGATTGGTCAGCAATCTTTTTAACTGCCTGCGGTAAATAGTATAGAGTAATACGCCCGGTGCAAAAATTAATCCTGCAACCCCTTTGGTACATACCGCCAGGCCAAAGAAAATGAAAGTGGCGTATAAAGAACGTGTACGGTTATGCTCCAGGAAAATAAAAAAATTAAGCGAGGCCAGTACCAGCCATAAGATCAGCAAAGGATCGAAGTCGCCCGTCCGGGTAATGTGCTCCCGAACATAACCAACAGACGTTGCCAGTACAACTACACTGAATATGCCCAGCCAGAAGTTGTTCAACCTTCTGTAACAGAAATGAAATATGGCTGTAAATGTTGCTGTTGCTGCCAGTGCAGCCGGAATCCTCAATGCCCAGTCGTGTACTCCGAAAATATGCAGAGATAAAACCTGTAACCAGATCATAAGTGGGGGTTTGGTATTCCACAGGTCTGGCTGGTGTTCAAAAGTCGTTACCCAGTAATGGCGGCTTTCATACATTTCCAATGCATTAATGGCCATGCGGGATTCGTCCCATAACCTGATCGTCATTCCTCCCAGGTTATACCAGCATACCCATAAAATTAATACAATAGCTCCTGTGAGGCTCAGTTTGCGTAATACAAATTCTTGATATTTCATAGTCCAATCAGCAGTATACAGACGGCATGTGTTTATGTTGGTCTTGTTATCCTCAAACCAAACGTTTTGCTGCCACAAAAAATTATAAAGGCGATGATTATGGGGGTCAAATATAGTGAAATAACATAATCAGAAAATATTTTTTCTCATCATTGTTGCACAATTTTAAACAGAAAGAGCCGGAATCAAATGACTCCGGCTCTTTCTGTTTAAAAGCAATGTATTAATGTCCTAAGATATAAGCGAAGATCAGCGGAGCAACAATAGTAGCATCGCTTTCTACGATAAATTTAGGCGTATGAATATCTAATTTACCCCAGGTAATTTTCTCATTAGGCACAGCACCGGAGTACGATCCGTAAGAAGTAGTGGAGTCAGAAATCTGGCAGAAATAAGACCAGAACGGTACATCATGCCATTCCAGATCCTGATACATCATCGGTACAACACAGATCGGGAAATCGCCGGCAATACCACCACCAATCTGGAAGAAGCCAACACCTTTGCCACCGCTGTTTGCACGGTACCACTCTGTCAGGAAGATCATATAATCAATACCATTTTTCACAGTGCTTACCTGTAATTCACCTTTAATGCAATAGCTTGCAAAGATATTACCGGTAGTACTGTCTTCCCAACCTGGTACAACGATCGGAATATTTTTTTCAGCAGCGGCAACGATCCATGAATCTTTAGGATCAATTTCATAATACTGCTCCAGTTCTCCGCTTTTCACTACCTGATACAGGAATTCGTGAGGGAAATAACGCTCGCCTTTGGCTTCAGCATCTTTCCATACTTTTACCAGGTGCTTCTGCAGGCGACGGAATGCTTCCTCTTCAGGAATACAGGTATCCGTTACACGATTGTAGTGATTTTCCAGCAGATCCCATTCGTCCTGAGGTGTCAGATCACGATAATTAGGCACACGTTTGTAGTGAGAGTGTGCTACCAGGTTCATTACATCCTCTTCCAGGTTTGCACCGGTACAGGAAATAATAGCTACTTTATCCTGACGGATCATTTCGGCAAGAGAGATACCTAACTCTGCGGTACTCATCGCACCAGCCAGAGATACCAGCATTTTACCGCCTTCGTTCAGGTGGGTTTCATATCCCTTTGCTGCGTCTACCAGTGCGGCAGCATTAAAGTGTCTGTAATGATGTTCTATAAACTGAGAAACAGGACCTTTGCTCATGATTATACTTTTATATAAGTTTTATTTTGTGTACCGATTAAAATTGTCCCGCAAAAGTACATAATTATACAGACTTGCCGGGTTAAAGTTTATGTACTTAAGCGCATAATAGAACTATGGCTGGTAAACTACTTTAAAGGTCTGCATACGTTCCTTGTCTTTTATCCTGATCAGGTAAGTACCCGGAGTCAGGGCATTCAGGGCTATTGTTCTGCCAGATCTTCCTCCTTTCTGAAGTACCGGTACCTGCTGACCTAAAAGGTTGATTACATCAATCTTTGCGTTTTCCCAACCGGAGCCCAGCAGTACATTAACCTGGCCATCTGCGGTCACTGTTGGGTACACTTTAAGGGAGGCGTCTCCACTGATCGTAGCATTTACTACCGGGCTATACTGCACATTACCATCTGCATTCTTCCAGTACAGACGGTAGTAGTTCGTACCGCTCAGCGGGTATTCGTCTGTGATGCGGTAGTTATGATATTCTGGAGATAAGATGACAGAGGGTAAGGGATGATCAAATGTGCGCGCATCACCTGCACGGCTCGCATACAGTGATGATCCGTGTTCAGAAACAGCAATATCAACATCCAGCACCACGGTGCCTTCTTTTGTAGCAGTGGCTTTAACCGCCTTAAACGTAACCGGCAATGGGGTCGAGATCGGTACAAGCTCAATATAATTATGCGAACCATAAGCCTCTACCCTTATGGTACTGTTAGCATCCAATGTTCCGGTCCAGATATTGTTTATGGTAAATGCATTATTCGGACTTACATATTGTGTTGTTGTTCCATTATTAATGGTCATTTTCATTTTGCCGGCTGCCCTGCGCAGGTTGATCTGGTAGGTACCGGGAGCAAAGCCTTTGCGTTTGTACACGGTTGTGGCATCAGAAGCGGAAGAAAATGCACAGCCCTGATAACCCGGAGCATTGCTGGGACCTGAACTATACCATGCATAATAATCATTGCTGTTAAACCCAAGACTGTCTGTACTGAACTTTCCGTAATACTTTGGATTGGCTCCGTAATAAGGGGTAGACGAAGTATTGCCACCATTGTAGGCAGAGATCAGCCATTGGGAATTGCCCCAGAGTGCAGTATCGGCAATATCTGCAGCACCGGCATTGACCGTATACACAGGACTGGTATAAATACATCCGTTCAGGTAGGCTTTGAAATAATAGGCACCGGTATCCTGCATGGTTCTGGGTAAGGTATCGGCACCGGACAAGAACGCATTGTTACTGGCACGGAACCACTGCAGGCTATCATGCTCGATATCACCGGAGTTCAATTTTGTGACTTCTCCGTAACAGAGGGTGGCAACAGATGGTGTAGCGCTAGCAATCAGCGGATCGTTAAGCACAGTACTGATGGGTAATGTGCGCACACTAAGCGCACCGCTGCTATGTCTTGCAGCTACCGCAAAGTACTGCGTCTCGTTCCACTGCTGCCCTGCACCCAGTATTGTCGTGGCAGACAAAAGAATTTTATTGGCCGGGTGCATTACACTATCGATCGGCTCCATGTATTTATTTCCGAGCCTGTAGATTATATATTTACCTCCGGCATTAGCGGCCACTGTATCCCAGCGCAGACCTATGGTATCGGTACACATACGTGTCAGAGCAAGATTTGCGGGCGTAGCCATTACATAAAAGTTATCGCTCGTGTCGGTGAGCCCGGTATTACGCTGTGTTACGGCTATACGCGCTGTAGCACTGTTGGGAAAAGAGGTGGGTATCGTATACTCGTAATATCGTTTATTATATGCCACAGTTGCGAGTTTGGTAAATGACTCGGCACTGTTACGCTGCAGATACACATCAAGGCTATCTGCAGTTATGGCTAAGGGATTACTGATATTCCAGGTCATCATCAGGCTTTTGCCTTTAGGCATATGGTAAGCCGGTACCGGACTGGTGATCTCGATCTGGTAAGGAACCATATCGTAGGTCAGTGCGTAATTCTGTGGTCCCTGAGGCACTGCTGTACCCCTTACATACACACTGTAATTACCCGCTACAGGATTATCAATGGTTACCTGCTCCACATTATTCAACGTATCTGTTCTCCTCTGTGGCAGATCGTATACGGTTGCCGGCGTAGGGTTCAGCACCCATGGCCTTACGGTATCTCCGACCGGGGTAATCACAAAAAGGTCCATATCATTGACCAGTGCCTTTGCTGCACCTACCGCACCCTGGTAATCGTGCCAGTACAACATAATCTTGGCTTCAGCTGTTCCTGCCGGCACGGCTACGTTGTAGAAGAGCATACCTCCGGCACCCTGCGGCATGCTGCCGGTCATCAGGTGCTGCTGTTCGATGGCTCTTTTTGCCCGCAACGGATCTATGGTGCCAAAGCCGGTTTTAAAATCAATCCCTTTCTTGTCGATATCATAAGCTGTATTGAGGATAACGGCCTTGACCACATCGCTGCGTGGCACTGTGGTTCCATAGGTAGTATTATACACTTCGTACAACAGTGCGGCCAGTCCCATGACCCCAGGCGAAGCATAGGAACTGCCCTCCCCGCCTTCGGCGCAGACATCCGGCTTCAGTCGGCCGTCTGCTGCTGGGCCTTTATTGGTCCAGTCGTGGTGCTCGCCCGGCTTACTGGCAGAGTGTACCACAAAATTGTTTTTGTTTACTTTAATATTCCCCGTCAGATTGGCCCATCCGGCAGGATATCCCAGGAAAGGTCCTGAACCTCCGCTGTTACCTGCCGAGCAGCTGTGCAGGTATCCGCCCAGGCTGCGGGCTATGCGGTCCAGTTCCCGCGCATCATTATTATAGGTTGTCTGACCATCTCCCCAACCCACGGAATGGTTACTCACCATTGGTTTGACATTATTGTTCAGGTAATAATTTTCTGCAGTATTATACCATCCTACATACAATGAGGTAATACCAGGTGCCATACCCCGATCTTCATATTCATCATAATTATTGCCATTGCCCACAATCTCGGCACAGGAGGTTCCGTGACCGTTTACACCTGTTCCGAAGTATTGCGGATGCTGTCGGCCTTTCATATTGAAATCATACAGCGTATCTACGCCGAATGTTTCATAATTACCAAAATAGACCCCATTTCCGGCCGCTCCGGAGAGATATTGATAGTTGGCCGGCAAAACCTGGTTGGAATACATTTTAAAAGCCCATTCCTCTTCCGGTGCTCCTGCGTACAGATCAACTGAAGCAACAAAAGACAGTCCTGCAAGGGTTTCTAGCTGATTATGGCTCATGCTGGTAAGTACGATCTCATTATCTCCACAATAATCGGTTCTGGTATATTTCAGTCCTGCAGTACCCAGATACTGTACCAGCGCGGGCATGTCAGTCTTATCATAAACCGAAACCGTGATCTCCTGCCCTTTGAGGTTGCTGAGCGCTGATAAGGCTGTACTTATTTTCACAGTAGTCGGCAGGTCATTGATTCCGGTAAGGGGCACCAGGCGATTGTTGGCCATTTGTTGTAATGCTGCCAGATTCTGAGACAAGTTGCTGACCTGGGCAATGTAACTATTGCCAGGGTACCAGTCTTTCAGCTGTATGCCTGCGGCTTCTATACGGGAACGCTCTTCGGCAGACAGCAGATGATCGAAGGACAGCAGCACATACTGCTTTTCTTTTGTACCGAAATCTATGGTACGGGTACTTAAAAATTGTGTAGCTGATCTGGATTGAAGCGGGAGGATTCCTTTGGCAGTAAGCAACTGCTGTCCGGCGGCCTGCTGCACAGTACCTGCAATTAAGGCACCTAGGAACATGGCGTGTAAAGCGTGTTTCATATTTGTGTTTTTTGTTGATTTAATAAAGCAAATTTTAATGCATAAACAAATTGTTTTATACATCAATTAAATCTCAAACATGTAACAGCTTAATGATAATATTATAACAACATACAATATCATCTATTAGTAAAGCCAAAGATAAAAACAAAAGACATTAAATGCAATATTTCACCGGGGAATCATGCTTTTCTAACATAATATGTATAGACAATTATTATCCGCAAGTTTAAATAAAGCCTTACTTTTGAAAAATCATTTCTCTAAAATTAACCACGATGTCAGTACATAGCGAAATCAAAAGAGTAACTACCCACACCCTTCAGAAAATGAAATTGAAAGGGGAAAAAATATCTATGATCACCGCATATGATTATGCCTTTGCAGGTATTTTCGATGAAGCGGGCATAGATATTCTTCTGGTGGGCGACTCTGCCTCTAATGTAATGGTAGGTCATGAGACTACATTGCCGATCACCCTGGATCAGATGATCTTTATGGCGGGCTCTGTGGTGCGTGGCGCCAAACGTTGTTTTGTGGTATGCGATATGCCTTTCGGTACTTACCAGGGCAATAGTAAAGAAGCACTGAACTCTTCCATTCGTATCATGAAGGAAGCCGGTGCACATGCGGTAAAGCTGGAAGGCGGTATTGAGATCTGCGATTCCATTACGCGTATTGTCACTTCGGGCATTCCGGTAATGGGTCACCTGGGCCTTACACCGCAATCGATTTACAAATTCGGGACTTATACGGTAAGGGCCAAAGAAGAAGAGGAAGCAGAAGAACTGATCAAAAATGCACATGCGGTACAGGATGCGGGAGCCTTTGCACTCGTACTGGAAAAAATTCCGGCAGAGTTAGGTAAACGCGTAGCCGAGGAGCTGCATATCCCGGTTATCGGTATCGGAGCGGGTATGCACGTAGATGGCCAGGTATTGGTGATGCATGATCTGCTCGGCATTACGAAGGATTTCTCTCCAAGATTCCTGCGTCGTTATGCCAATCTCAGAGACGATATTCATAATGCGACGGCACAATATATTGCTGATGTAAAGAGTCGCGATTTCCCTAACGAAAAAGAACAATACTAATCAACGGATGGTCAATAAGATTGCTTACCAGGAAATTATTTCTGAATTAAAATCTAAAAAAACTACGCTTGTTGCAGTATCCAAGATCAAGCCTGCAAGCGATATCCGGGAATTGTATGATCTGGGCCAGAGAGATTTTGGCGAGAACTATGTACAGGAATTAGTACAAAAACAAAGCGAATTACCGGCAGACATACAATGGCATTTTATCGGGCACCTCCAACGCAATAAGGTTAAATATATTGCTCCGTTTGTGCACCTGATACATGGCATTGACAGTATTAAGTTACTGGAAGAGGTCAATAAGGAAGGTAAAAAGAATAACCGCGTGATAGATTGCCTGCTGCAGGTACATATTGCGCAGGAAGAGACTAAATTCGGTTTTGACGAAACAGACCTGAGCCGCTTCAGTGATTATTTTGAAATCGAAAAAGCGAACCTTAGTCATGTGCGTATTCGCGGATTTATGGGTATGGCCAGCTTTTCTGAAGATACAGAACTGGTAAGGGCAGAGTTCGGTCAGCTGAAACAGATTTTCGAAATCATGAAAGGCAGTGCCTTCCTGGGCCAGTCTACCTTTGATACCTTATCTATGGGTATGAGCGGCGACTACCAGCTGGCGATTGATGAAGGTGCTAATATGGTGCGGATCGGAAGCCTGCTGTTTGGCAGAAGGGCTTAAGTAAAATTATAAAACAAAAGAATGGGTGCTGCTAGTTGCGGCACCCATTCTTGTTATGAATTCTTTGGTTTCTTATTTGACTTTCAGCTTCGAACCTACAGTCACTGCACCACTTGATGGTAATTTATTCCATTTGATCAGCTGATCCAGGCTGATGCCATAATTTTTGGCAATGCTGAATGCGGTATCTCCCTTTTTCACGATGTGAACGCCATTGTTACTTTTGGCCACGTTGGGAACCGGAGTACGTACAGGGGCAGAAGTCTGCGGTGCTCTGTATGGCTCAACTACCGGTGCAGGCTGTTCCTGTAACTCTTTCTGATGCTGATCTATTTTGCTTTTCAGACTGGCATGTGCGCTGCGGGTATCAATAGAGGCCGCCGGATTCACTTCCGGATTGGCATTTACCACCGCACCTGGTTTATTTTTTGCAGCAGGTCGTGTAGTTGCGTTTTGTTCAGCCGGTGGGGTATTTCCGTATACCGATCTGTCCAATTTAGCTTTCAGCTTATCCAGAGAAGACAGTTCAGTATTAGCAGTGGCAGATGCTCCTTTTGGAGCAGCTACTTCTTCCTCATCTCCTCTTTCTGCAGCGATCTGTTCTTCTACAGCTGGCTCATTGGCAATATTAAATTCTTCTGTAGCTGCTGCTTCTGCGGTACGCTTATCCAGCGCCTGCATTTCCTGTTCCTGCAATGCTTTCATTTTAGGATCATTCGGCTCGCTGGTATATTTAGGCTTATTGCCTGTCGCAATGTACTCCTGGCCTGATGCCGGTGTACTACGGTCAATTGTATTATATTTAGAAGTATTAAATTGCTGACGGCTCAGGTCTGGTTTTTGCGGAGCCATACCCTGCAGGTATAGTACACTACCCTCTGCAGGCTCTTCTCCCGGCAATAATTGATTGAATGCCAGCAAATCTTTCATACGTATACCCTGATCCTGTGCAATAATGCTTACCGTTTCACCATATTTTACGGTATGCATAGGCTCATAACCGGTTTTATTTTTGCGGCTCAGGTAGATAAACATATCCTCCGGCAATGGTGCATCTGCAAGGTCATTGATGTCCAGCAGTTTGGCATAGCGTACATTAAACTTATTAGCAGCACTTAATAAGAGTTCGCCTTTAGGGGCATAAAAACCTTTCAGTCCGTTACGGGTAGTGAGCTCATAAAATCCTGTACTGCCCTGCTGTGCAGGAGCCATGGTATATTTCGCTGCAGCCGGTGCGGCATCTTCTTCAGCGGGTACATTGGCAAACACATTACCATCATCGGTACGGCGTCTGGTCTTACGTGGTACGGTATCCTGTGTACTGCTGCTTACTCCAAAGTACTTATCCGTAGAGGCGATTGCACCATCGGTACTACTGACTGCTTTGTAATTAGTAGCGAGGGTGTATTGCTGCAGATCATACCGTTCAATAAGGTCGATCAGTTTTATAGCATACTGCGGATTGGTTGCATAACCACATTTCTTCAGCCCGAAAGCCCAGCCTTTATAATCGCTTTGCTCCAGTGCAAATAAAGCAGCATAACGGGCATTCCCCTTCAGAAAATCGGAATGATCTTTATAGGAATGCATATCACTTTCATATTTACGGAAACATTCATCCTTTGCATCATCGGTATAGGTATATGTTTCACCCGTCCAGGTGTTTTTACATTTAATACCAAAATGATTATGTGCATTGAGACTCAGCTCGCTTTTACCACAGGCAGACTCATGTATACCCTGTGCCAGGGTAATAGCTGCCGGGATACCGGTTCTCTGCTGTTCTTCAATAGCCACCGAATTATATTTTGCAATATAATCCAGTACGTCTTTATTCTGAGTTTGGGCCTTAACGGTGCCGCAAGTCAAAAGTAAGCCTGCAGCTAGTAGTCCGTAAAATGGTCTGCTCATCATACTCTAAGTTAGTTTTTAGTTACTTATTTAATTTTACGGATCAGGGTAATCCCATCACGGATAGGTAATATCACCTGCTCTACACGGTCTGAATGTTTTATTTTCTCATTGAACTCGTGCATATATTTAGCGGACTTGCTCTGGTTTTCCAGGGGTTGTACCACCTCGCTATGGAACAGAACATTATCGGCTATAAAACAGGCACCTACAGGCACCTGATCGATCAGCATATCAAAGTATACGCCGTAGTTTTTCTTATCGGCGTCTATAAAGATCAAATCAAAGATTGTATTGATTTGTGGTAATACCTCTGCTGCCGGTCCTATATGTTGTACAATAGTCTGCTCCAGTCCTGCTTCTTTCCAGTACTTATCCCGTATAGTCTGCAGCTGATCATCTGTATCGATAGTATGCAGCTGCCCTCCATCCTGCAATCCCTGCGCCAGACATATTGCAGAATAACCGGTATAGGTACCCAGTTCCAGTATATTTTTAGGCCGAATCAGTTTGCTGATCATGCTGAGGAACGACCCTTGCAGGGCACCGGACAGCATTTGTGCGCCCCTCACCTCTGCCACGGTCGTTTCATTAAGCGCCTTCAGTACCGGTGTTTCCGGTGTAGAATACTGCTCTGCATATGTATTGATCGCTTCTGATGTGATCTGATATTGTGCCTCCATGCTTAGAAATTAGGAACCAGTTTATTATTGGCATAAAATTCGTTGATATAATCTACCACCTCATCTGCAGTGTCATATATCTTGATCAGGTCCAGGTCCTGCTCACTGATATTATGGTGTGTTTCCAGCATGGTGCTCTTCATCCAGTCAAACAGGCCCTGCCAGTAGGACTTGCCTACACATATCAGGGGCAGGTTGATAGACTTCTGCGTTTGTACCAGGGTAGCAATTTCAAAAAATTCATCCATAGTACCCCATCCGCCCGGCATCATAATAAAGCCCTGGGCGTATTTGGTAAACATCAGCTTACGGATAAAGAAATAGTCGAAACTAAGGTTCTTATCTATGTCTAAATATGGGTTATGGTGTTGCTCATGTGGCAGAAAAATGTTCAGTCCCACTGATTTACCACCGATCTCATAGGCACCTTTATTAGCGGCTTCCATAATACCCGGGCCACCACCACTGATGATTCCGAAACCGATCTCAGACAACTTCTGAGCGATCTCTACCGTTAATTTATAATATTTATCTTCTGGCTTCGTTCTTGCCGAACCGAAGATGGAAATACAAGGACCAATCTTATTAAGCTTTTCAAATCCTTCAACAAACTCGGCCATAATTTTAAAAATCTGCCAGCTGGAATGTGCTTTAGGTTCTGTCCAATCTCTCTCTCTGACCTTTTTGAAATACTCCATTAAAAAAAATATGGTATTGATTAATCGTCAAAGATACTATTAATAACGTTTATGCCTGCCTGTTTGCACGCAGTTTCACATTTTCTTTAAATTTATGCTCAAACCACTGCTACCAAATGAATATCAACAAAATACAGCATAAATATTCTGCTTATATCTGAGATCGACCCGCCTTTTTAGGCACTTGCTACAAGCTTGTCGGCATATTTTACCATAATCGCCTTATCTTAGTGCCTGAATAGCAAGGATTACTGCTTATGAGTGAGATTAAAGATATATTCCTGGAGAAAAGTAAGGAGAAGGTTAACGATGCCAAACATCGCAAAACCATTGCGTTTAATATTGACAAGTACAATACGGCGGTAGTTAACGGAAAGAAACAGTATGCAGACCTGGAAATGGCGCGCAAAAGGGCCAAAAATATTAAATGGAAGGCTATTGAAGAACTGGACAGGCACCTCGAAACCTTCGAAAAGAAATTCTGTGAGCAAGGCGGGAAAGTAATCTGGGCAGAAGATGCAGATGAGGCACTGGCCGCTATTGCTGAGATCTGTGATAAGGTGAAGGCGAAAAGTGTGGTAAAATCCAAATCGATGGTGACGGAGGAAATACACCTGAACCGATTCCTGGAGAAGCTGGGCCTGGAGTCTGTAGAGACTGATCTGGGTGAATATATACAGCAGCTCGATGATGAGCCACCGTACCATATTGTGACGCCTGCCATGCACAAAAGCAAGGAGGATATCGCAGAACTGTTTCACCAGAAACTGGGCGTGGCCCCTAACCTGAGTCCTAAAGAACTGACCCTTATTGCCAGGGAGCGCTTACGCTCTAAATTTATAACTGCTGATATCGGTATTACCGGTGGCAACTTTATTGTTGCTGATGCCGGTGCTATTGCCCTGACTGAAAATGAGGGTAACGGCAGACTGACCACTACCTTACCCAAGGTGCATATTGCCATTGTGGGCATTGAGAAGGTCATCCCCTCTTTAAAAGACATTGCTCATTTCTGGCCACTCTTATCTACGTTTGGAACAGGTCAGAAATTAACGGTATACAACACCTTGTTTTTCGGACCTAAGACCGCCAATGAAATGGATGGTCCGGAAGAGATGTATGTGATCCTGCTGGACAACGGACGTACCAATCTGCTGCGTAAAGAGGTAAGGGAGAGTATGTACTGCATCCGCTGCGGCTCTTGCCTGAATGCCTGCCCGGTGTATAAAAATATCGGTGGCCATGCTTATGGTACAACCTACAGCGGACCTATCGGTGCGGTGATTACGCCACACCTGACCAGTATGCAGGAAAACGGTCACCTGAGCTTTGCCTCCAGCCTTTGCGGTAACTGTACTGAGGTATGCCCGGTTAAGATCAACATACATGAGATGCTGCTGGAGAACCGTAGTATTTTTGTAGATGAGGGCAACAGTGAGGTAAAAGAGCGGTTGGGCTGGAAGCTGTTCCGCACCGGAGTCTCCTATCGTCCGCTGATGAATATGGCGAGCAGCAATATGAAGAATAAAGTATTCACAAAACTGTTTGCACCGATGTGGGGCGAATCGAGAGTTACACCGGTATTCCCGAAAAAGAATTTTGCTAAAATCTGGAAAGAATACCAGAAAAATAAAACGACTTAAAATATACAGGCTGCCTCAGGGCAGCCTGTATATTTTAAGTCGTTACTCGGTCATAAATCCTTAAAAAGGAAAAGCTTATACAAGATTTTCTTATCTTCGAGTTTGCAGTCTGCAGCTGCTGCAGTACGGTATACACAAGACATTTATAATAGATGAACAGAATATTACTGGTAGAAGATGAAGCTCATGTGGTCTCTTTTATTACAAAAGGACTTAGTGAGGATGGTTATGAAGTCAGTGTTGCACTGGATGGCAAAACGGGCTTGTCTATGGCAGATCAGAATGGTTTTGACCTGATCATCCTGGACATCATGCTCCCGGAAATGAATGGTCTTGAAGTATGTAAAGCCATTCGTAAAAAGAATACCAAAGTGCCGATCCTGTTTCTTACGGCTTTGGGCACTTCAGAAAATGTGGTGATCGGCCTGGAGGCCGGAGCAGATGATTACCTGGTGAAGCCCTTTAAATTTATAGAACTGGTAGCCCGTATCAAAACCCTGCTGCGCCGCACCGGCAATAATGATCAGGAGCACCTGCACCCCGAAGAGCAGGAGGCTATATATACTATCGATGACCTGATCCTTAACGATTATACTAAAAAGGTAACCCGCGACGGTATAGACATACAGCTGACCAGCACCGAATACCGCCTGCTCTTGTATTTTCTCCAAAACAAAAACAAGGTTCTGTCCCGTATGGAGATACTGGAGAAGGTCTGGCATGTAGACTTCAATATGTCTACCAATGTAGTGGACGTTTATGTCAATTACCTGCGTAAAAAAATCGAGGGATACAATCAGGGTAAACTGATTCATACCGTTATCGGTATGGGGTATGTACTAAAGAGTGAATAGCAGTTTAATTTTCCCGCATGGCAAAAATCAACATACAATTCAAGGCAATCATGATGCTGTTCTTCTCCATCATTGGCCTGACCATTATTCTTGGTGTGATCGTGTATATCTCGATCAATAATTATATGTATGATGATTTCTTCAACACCCTTAAGATCCGGGCCAATACGGTGGCAAAGATCAGTATTGATGCGGCACACCAGGACTCTGCGTTCGTATCGGGCTACAATGCCATTCATAAAGAAGTGGCGGAGAAACTTAAAAATGAGAACGATTACGTTTTCCAGGCATCAGAGCCTGTTGTAGCACAACAAAAGAAACTGGCCGACTCTGTTGCCGTTCCGCTGAACTTCTTTACTACCTTGTACAAAACAGGCGATGCGGAATATACACATGGCAAGATCCTTTACAAAGGGGTTTTGTATCGCTATCGAGGCAGCACTTATTATGTAATCGCATCTGCCGAAAATTATTTCGAAAACAAGCTGATAAAATACCTGCAGCGTACCCTGCTGGTGTCCATTGCGATTGCTACGCTGATTGCACTGATCGCCTCTGTATATGTATCCAAAAATATATTTAAACCCATCAACAGGATTACCAACAGGGTAAAACAGATCAGTTCCGAAAACCTGCACTTACGCCTGGATGAGGAGAAGTATAACAATGAACTGAATAAGCTTATCGCTACGTTTAATGATATGCTTAACCGTATCGAAACCTCTTTCGAAACGCAGAATAACTTTATCAGCAACGCATCACATGAGCTGCGTACCCCCCTGACGGGCATTATCGGTACGGCTGATGTATGCCTCTCCAAGATCAGGTCTACGGAAGAATATATCGAGACGCTTTCTATCATTCTTGACGAAGCCGGCAAGCTGGACCGTAAGACCAAAGCCCTGCTGTCATTGGCCCAGACCGGGTTTGACGGCAAAGTACAGAAGTTTGAAAAACTGCGTATCGATCAGTTGTTATGGGATTGTATTGCCACAATCGAGAAACTGGATCAGCAGAATAAGGTGTATTTCGATACCAGCCTCTTACCTGAAAATTCAAAGAAACTAAGGGTGGTGGGCAATGAGCAATTGCTGCACCTGGCCTTTACCAATATCATCAGTAATGGCTGTAAATATTCCGACAACCAGATGGTGCATGTATCCATTGGGTCTTCTAATGAAAAAGTATTTATCATCATCAGAGATACCGGCATCGGCATTCCTAATGATGAACTGAAGTATATCTACGATCCGTTCTTCCGCGCATCTAATACGAAGAACTACGAGGGTTATGGTATAGGCCTGCCCCTCACCCGCAATATTATACGGATGCACTCCGGCAAGATAACCGTAAGGGCTATGGAGAACAAGGGTACTACGGTACAGATAGACCTGCCTATTGCAAATGATAATTAAACGCAAAATCTGCTACAGAACTGTTAAGAAACGGATTCTAATCCGATTCTAATTTCACCCCTTTTATTTTAATCTGATTCTTACATGGCTCTTAGGAGCCTCTAATGTGCCCGAACTACTTTTGCATTATACATCAAAAAAACGTTCGATTATGGCGCACAAGATTTTATTGCCAACCGATTTCTCAATTGAATCCTTAAATGTATTAAAGCATTATTTACAGAAAAGTAGTAAGGAAGCAGTATTGGATGTTGTACTGGTACATGGCCAAACCTTGTCTGATTCTATAAGCGACCTGCTTTTTTTCTCTAAATACCGCATACTGAAAGAGCTGAATATTGAGCACTTTGAAGATGCTGTGAAAATTCTGCAGAATAAGTACGACAGCAAATTACGTAATGTTCATATCGACATTTTTACCGGGCATAACCAGAGTGCTTTTGAAAACTACCTTACCGGTAACAGGATCGATGAGATTATTCTTTCGGAACAATTGACCTTTAAACCTCATAACAAGAAGAGTTTCGACATCACCAAATATGCACTTAGGGCTGAAACGCCGGTCACTAAACTGAATTGTGAACAGGAAATTCCTAAGAACGCAGATACGGCAGATATCTCTTCCCTATTCAACAATAACGTGGCCCTAAGCCGCTAAATACAACACATTATGATACTGAGAAAAGTAATATACACCCTGGCCTTTTTGCTGCTGTTGAGTCCGGCATACCTGCTCTTCACAAAACTGAAGACTCCGGAGAAAAACTTTTTAGGTATCTGGAAAGAGGCCGCCTGGGAATACAAAGAAGCAGACCGTTTCCTGTTGCACCAACTGGCCGATAAACAGAACAGGATCGCCACTGCCAATGAAGAAGACGTTCGCATCCATACCGGTGAAACCTGGAATTTTAAAAAAAACGGTGTTTTACTACTGACCAAACATGACGATACGATCAAAACCATGAGGTGGTCGCTTAAAGGAAGGGGCAATGTACTGGAGATTACCGATGGCTCTGTGACAGAGCACTATGATATCTCTACAGTGGAAAACGACAAGATAGAACTGAATTACTTATCAGATATGCATGTAAAAGAATCAGCAAAATTAATTTTTGAGAAGACTTAAAGAAAGAAATTATGTTACGGAAATATAGCAATAGCAGAACATTAAGTGATAACATCAAACTGGGCACCCTTACGGCTTTCGTAGCCGGCATGGTGAATGTAGCCTCCTTCCTGCTGTTTTTTTCCTTTAGCTCTAATGTAACCGGATATTATGCGGTAATGATGTCGGAGCTGATCAAAGGTAACCTGTATCAGTTTGCAGTGGTGGCCATATGGATATCTTCCTTCTTTTTCGGAAGCTTTTTATCCAACTTTATCGTAATCCACTTCAATAAGCGTAATGCTTACCTGGCGCATGCTATGCCCATCATACTGGAGATGGCTTGTTTATTATTTGTAGGTGTCTACGGCAGCTATTATTATAAGGATACGCTTATGGAGACTGAGGTGCTGCTGTTGCTCATGCTTTTTGCTATGGGACTGCAAAACGGCCTTACTGCAAGTATTTCCAACTTCGCGGTGAAGACAACCCACCTTACCGGTGCTACTACAGACCTGGCTATACTATTCTCTATGTTTACCCATAAAGAGTACCGCAACAAACAGCATATTATAGACAAGGCAAAACTCCTCGTAAGCATTTTTGCATCATACCTGGCTGGAGCCCTTGTATCGAGTATGGGATACAGTTTCCTGAAGTTTAAAGTATTCTATATTGTGAGCTTGTTCCTGCTGTTTGTAATTGTGTATGACCTGTATAAAATAAGATCTGTAAACCGACTACTGAGAATACGTAAGAAAGGCGAGGAAGAAGAAACCCCGGAAACGGAAAAGACCGGTACTAAAAGTTCTAAAAATAACAGAAATGAAATGGTACTGCAATAGCAGTACCAATATAAAGACGTTTTGTTCTACATATAGTAGGTGTATTAGGGTGGCAGATTCTTCTGTCACCATTTTTTATGCTTATTAAGGATGGTAGGCATATGCAATTTCGTATGGCTGGTTTTTATACTTTTCAGCCATCTGCCCTATCTTCAGGTTGCGGGCCTGTGGTGTAGGCTCGCAGATCACATATTCCTGGTTGTTGTAAGACACAGTTTTACCCTTCGTTTTATCCAGCTTCACCGCCAGCATTACGTGTGTGGGATAACGCACGACAACCATGGGCAAATTGTAAATTTCTTTTACCAGGAAATAGAATAAGGCTATGCGGTCATCGCAATCGCTTTTGTCATTGATCAGCGTAAGCTCAGGAGAGAAGCGCTGTTCTTTGCCTGTAGCTACAATATCACTTTCATACTGAAAAGCATTCCGCACAAATTCCATCAGGTACTCTACACCCTGGCTTTGCGACATTTTTTTAGTCACTTGTTTCAGTTTAGGAATCAGCGTGGCATACGTATTGTTGCTCAATGGAATATTGAAGTAGGCATCATAATCCAGTACGGGATAGTTGACAAATAAGGTATCAATAGACTTGTTTACTTTAATGTCAAACTGGTACTCCACATTATTAAATGTAAAATCGATCAGTTTATTGGTAAAGTTATTATCCGTGAAATCGGGCAACTGGTTTATTTTATAAGAGAATGATTTTAATGCTACTGTACTAGCCGGTAAAGGCACGTTATATAATTGCTGATGTTCAAAATCAACATCTTTATAATCATGTTTATTCAAACAGAGATATGCTTTGTTTTCGTACATAAAGAAAGGTATATCATACACCTCCTCATTGCTCTGCACATAAAACAATAACCGCTCTCCGATTACAGCCAGTCGTACATCAAAACCTGATGCGCGCATAAGATACCATTTCAGTAAAGTGTACCCTTCGTAATTATCTGGTTTGTGATAGAAATAATTGGCTGTTCTGCGTACCATCTGGTAGTACATCCAGTCGCTCAGCTGATGGGCTGTTTTATACTCATTTAATGCGGCGGCCACCTGCCGGAAACTACTGTTATCAAATGCAGCTGCATACATAGCAACCTTATCTGCAGTAATAGGGCCTTTTACCTGAGGATAATCAACCTCAATGGCCGGAATCTGAAATGCTTCTTTGTAAATATCAATAGTCTGCGCATAACTGCTATAGCCTGCCAGTAGCAGCATACAGCTTAACGCCCATTGATATCCTGTTTTCCATAAGCAATTCACAATATAAATATACGAAAAAATAAAAAGGTAACAATTAATTAATATTGATACTCCCCTATTTTAAGCTTCCTGTAACGATCATTATTCTGGTGATTTATTGGGGTAATGATACACTAATGATGAAAATCATTCCAACATCCAGAATGCCTTTCCGGAAAATGGAACATAAAAATCAAAAACACACGCGTAATCAATTGAATATCAATACGTATTTCCTTTGGCACGGTTATGGCATATACTCTCCCAAACAATCTTTACAGATTTAGATATTGAGTATTAATTGAAGTCTGGGTAAAACCATTTTGGTTTAAAGAGGTAAAAGAAGCAGTATGATAGAAAAAAAACTATTGATAAATATATGTAATAGCGATTATGTTAACCGAAGTTAACGTGATGTTATATAGCATATTTTACTTTAATTTATTTGTACATACAATTACTTTTGCGGCCTGATAATTACATAACAATCATTTAATAATGAATTAAGCATGTAATTATAAACACCAACCCAACCCTATGAAAGCAAAGAGTACTCCAGATTTATTAACCATTTGTTTAATCCCCTCAAACAAAATTCATGAAAACATCGTTTTTCAAAAGAGCTGTATTATGCCTGACGGCAATCACTTCCTTCTCTCTCTCTGCACGTGCAGATGTAGCGTACACTATTAGTCCGATCGTTTCTACTAACGGGTATACGGTAAACACACAAATCACAATCACCGGTATCGATGTAGTAAACTATTACGGACCTGGTAACTTTCAGTACAATATCAAGCTGTCGTACACGAATACCATTACCGGTCCCGGAAGCAACGGCATATTTTACTCTTACCAGGTATTTTTTGCCAAAAACAACAACTATTTCCAGAGTGCACAAAGCAATTCTGCTATTCCGTTGAACACCCGTACAGGTACCATGACCTCTTATGGTCCTAATAATGGTACAGCTTCAAAAGTTACCGGAACAGGTCTTTATACAGACAATGATGTAATTAATGATATCGTGGATGGCGTAAAACTGGCTGTAAATGCACCGGGTGTAAATACAACTGCTACAGGAACACCTACTGCTGTTGCCCCATTGCCAGTAACGTTAAGCAAATTCTCCGTTGCTGCTAAAGGACAGAATACAGTACTGTATTGGGAAACCTTAAGTGAGCAAAACAATAAAGGTTTTGAAATCGAGCGCAGCAATGATGCCACATCATGGACAACGGTTGGTTTTGTAGCAACACAAGCTGTAGCAGGTAATAGCAAAGAAGCTTTATCATATCAATACGCTGAACTGAATACTGGTAAAAAAGCATACTATCGTTTAAAGCAAATAGATATGAATGCAGCATATGAATATTCTGCTATCGTTTCTGTAGAAGGTAGTAAAGCTACTAAAGCTACTGTTATGGCGTACCCTAACCCGACAAGCGGCAATATAAGCCTGATTGGCTTAAGCAATACAGAGCAGGTATATGTTTATAATAACCTGGGCCAGGTACAGCAGGTTGCATCTGAGCAAGGTGCTCAGCAAACAAACCTGAACCTGAGCAATCTGTCAAACGGTACTTATTATATCCTGGCAGGACAGGAAAAATTCAAAGTAATACTGCAAAAGTAATGCTCTGTTACAATATATAGAAAAGGGAATGCGTCAAACGCATTCCCTTTTCTATATATTAATCTTGTATTGCTAATATTAGTTCTTGATCAGTTTGCGGGTTGCAACCAGTGAACCGTCAGCAGCAACTACCTGTACAATATAAGTACCTTTTGCAAAAGCAGCTGTATTGATCTGAGCTAATTCGCCGTTGATATTTGCAACAGCAACTTCAGCACCGATTACATTGTACACTTTAGTATACTTTGCTTTCAGGTCTTTGTTTACAAAGATTGTAACATCATCCTGAACAGCAGGGTTAGGATAAACTGTTACTCGGTTATCATTAACCTTGATAGTGTTGATACCGGTTGGTGTTTTGGTTACGATGAAAATACCAGTATCAGACTGCGCATTATTATATACACGTACTTTTAAGGTTCCCACACCATTATCTGCAGTAGTAGGAATTTTGAAAGCAGGCTCAAACAGAGAACTATCTCCTACCGCAATCGGCTGGAATGTTTTAGGAGAAGTAATGTACTGTGGAATCTGGCCTTCTGTCAGACAGGTTTCGTTATCACAGAAAGTGTATAAAGTCCAGGCAAACGGAAAATTTTTCTCCACAATCTGCCATTTCAGATCTGTGATTGGCGCAGCACCAAGATTTCTTACGTAATTGATCAGTTTCACTGCACCATCATCCCAATTGGAACCAGCATAACCTGGAGTAGAGGCAGTCATCGTAGGACGAGCCAATTCAAAAACCTGAGCTGAAGCGGATGTCAATCCTATCCCAAAACCAGCGCACAACAGTGTAAAAACTTTTTTCATAATTTAATATTATATCAATTTTTTTAAAAACTTATTATCAAATTTAAGTATAAATTCTATATAAAAACGAAAGGCCAATAAATTTTATTGGCCTTTCGTAGTGTTTATATTAAAAAATATTATTTTTTAACAAATTTTTGTTGTGTTTTTCCGTTAGGAGTCACAATATTCAGGAAGTAGATACCCGCTGGTAAAGCAGTTACATCCAGTTTAGTGCTTTGAACACCATTGCTCATGTTCTGAGCAACCGGAGCCATTACTTCTTGGCCTAAAGCATTCATTACAGTGAACGTAACTTTAGTAGCTTTAGTCATTTCCATTTCAACATTCAGTTCATTAACCACTGGATTAGGATAAACTTTGATGCTGTTTTCTGCAACTACATCACCAATAGCAGTTGGTTCACCTACACGCAAATTAACATCATCGACGAAAATGTTGTTACCATAACCAGATGTTGTTCTGAATGCGATATAAGCATCAGTAGGAACGTTGGTCATATCAATAGATCTCAGTTGCCATTTATCAGCAGCAGGTAAATAGTTAGAACCAGTAGGAGCAGCAGTAGCTAAGTTAGCCTCTTGTTGAGACCAAACAGAAGTCCAAGAAGTACCACAATCTGTAGAATATACTACTTCCAGTTTATCACCTGAAGTTTGACCATTCTGATCAATATACTGTGCATAGTTCAGATAGAAATCTAAAGCTTTAGCACCAGCAGGTAAAGTTGTTTTAGGGAATATTTGATATCCGCTAACACCAGCAGGCAGATTGAAACAAGGATAGTATAACATATAGTTTGATCCATTACGACCTAAACCTTGACTAGAGGCACGATTAAAAGGATAACCATTAGCCGGAGCATATGCAACCCATGAAGTATTAGCTGTTTCAAAGCTATTTGTCAGAGGAATATTAACAGCATTTGCGTCAAGTACAGTTAATGTACCTGCACCTTTATTATCATAATCATTCAGATCAATCTTAGCATTTGGTAATGCAATAGAATCCTGGATAGCAATCTGACCTGGAGTAGTGATATTGATAGTAGGTAAAGTGAAGTTAGCAGTTGCACCTGCAGCCAAGTTACCATTCCAAGTAGCTGTTTGCCATGCGCCTGAAGTACCTACACGGTAGTAAACAGTAGCGGTAGTAAGCGTAGCTGTACCGGTATTTTTGATGGTTGTAGTAATATTATTCAAGGCTGCTGGCACCTGACATAACAAATTAGTAGCAGGAGTTACCGCAGTGATTGATGCATCAGCCGCTGGTTTAGTGATCGTGATGTTGCCTGTTTTACCTGCTTGCAGCACCTCTTTAGTAGTTTCGTTTTGCAGGAAAGCAACGAACATACGTGTAGGAGCTGTAGCGCTTACGTAAGAAGGAATAGAACCTGTAACAGTGTATGTTCTTACCTGACCAGCAGTCCATGCAGCATCTACAGTCTGACCATCCGCGTTAGGATACATCTGACGAACTACATTCTGGAAGTGAGTTTCACCATTGCTACCAGGAGCAGTTGCATATTGCAGCTCTTCAGCTAATGCAAAACGTAATTTTAAGTTATTGGTAGTATTAGCAGCAGTAGCAGTTACTGTTACAGTTGCAGTGAAGGTTTGACCATCAGCATTGTAAGTAGGGTTGCTTACTGCAATAGTAAAGTTAGATGCCTCAGCAGCAGCACCATCAATGATCGCCTGTGTAGTCATGCTGATGTTACCTGCATTAGAACCTGTACCTACTACTTTACCGTTGATACGGCCATATGGCGCGAACGGTACAGAATAATAGCCCATACGGTTATCGGTAAATACAGTGTTAGTCAGGTATATAGATCCCGCAGAAGGAATCGGAGACTGATATTTCAGTAACAGTACTTTTGAAGGGTTAGCATTGATTAAAGTCATCAATGCAGGATTCAGAGCAGCACAAGGAGCACAGTTTTCACCAGAGAACTCTTCGTATAATGCTAATTTTTGCGCATTAGATACTCCGGCTAAAGTCAGGAATGTACCTAATAAAAGTAAACTTCTTTTCATTTTCAACAACGTGTTTTTTAACAGTTAAATAATGCTATTTTAATAATCGGTTAAATTATAGAAGATGAAATTATACAAAAAATGCTAATAAAAAAATATTTTTTTTTACAATTTGTTTATTTTGACGCATAACATGTTTTGTTACAATACTTTTGTGCTTCATAATTATTTTCGTTGAAGCAGCAATTATCATATACCGAAGCGGTATCCTTTATGATGGATCAATTGCCTATGTTCTCCAAGATAGGCGAAAAGGCTTTAAACCCAAGCCTGGACAAGATTAAAGCTCTGGTAGCCCACCTTGACCATCCGGAACAAAAATTCAAAAGCATTCATATCGCCGGTACAAATGGGAAAGGCAGTACCAGCCATATCCTGGCAGCAACCTTTCAAAAGGCAGGTTATAAAACCGGTTTATATACCTCTCCGCACCTCATAGATATCCGTGAGCGCATTCGCATCAATGGCATGCCCATTACGGAGGCGCAACTCGCTGCATTTATCAATGACCATACAGAGCTGATCACAGAGATCAAACCTTCCTACTTCGAATTGAATGTGGCTATGGCTTTCCAGGTATTTGCCGACGAAGCGGTAGACATTGCTATTATTGAAACCGGACTGGGTGGTACCTGGGACAGTACTAATATTATTATACCGGAACTATCGGTCATTACCAATATCAGCCTGGACCATACGCAGATACTGGGCGATACGCTGGCGAAAATTGCAGGCGAAAAAGCAGGTATTATCAAACCCGGCATACCCGTAGTGATCGGATTGAGCCAACCGGAAACAGAACCAGTGTTTTCTAAAGTGGCGATCTTAAACCAGACCAGCCTTGTATTTGCAGACAAATTATTCGATGCCGTATACGCCGGCCGATCGGCCAGTACTCAGGAACTGAAGATCGTTGATAAGGCGCAGATGAGTATCCTGAACGTGAAGACCGATCTGCTGGGCAATTTCCAGGCACAGAATATTATTACAGCACTAACGGCTGTCCGCCTGATGCAGCAAAAGGGTTGGAACGTATCAGAAGAGATCTGTATTGATGCACTGCAATCCGTAAAAAAATCGACAGGTTTACGAGGCCGCTGGGACTGGATTCAGACAGGACCGAATATTGTTCTTGATGTGGCCCATAACCCCGATGGTATTCATACAATTATAGGCCAGTTGGAGCAAGCTGTCTTTAAAAGTGGTAACTTACACATCGTTACCGGATTTGTTGCAGATAAAGATGTTCCACAAGCCCTGTCCATCATGCCCGCAACAGCCAGGTACTACTTCACACAGGCACAGGTACCCCGTGCCTTACCTGCGGCAACCCTTACCCAAATCGCAGCAGAACAGCATCTTCAGGGTGCAGCATATGATACAGTAACCGCAGCTGTAGCTGCAGCACTGAGCCATGCACAGGAAGAAGACACTATTTTAATTACCGGCAGCTTCTTCATAGTTGGAGAGGCCCTGGACTACTTAGATAAAATAAAAAAATAAGAACTATGCAGAAAATAAGTACATTCCTGGCCACTGTTGGTGCCGCTTGTCTGTCGCTTACGGCAATAGCACAAGAGCCTATGGCCGGAATTAAAATCGGAGCCAACGTTTACCGAACAACCGGTGATCAAATTGAAAATAACTACAAGGTTTTCCCGTTCGGCGGGGTATACCTGGGCATCAGGGGCGAGAAAATGAGCCTGGTGGCAGAAGGTTTATTTACCCAGACGCGCATGATTACCGGCGATAACTTTAATGATATTTACCACGCCTATATCCAGAATGGCAAGGAGCAGGTGCGCAATGCAGCATTTGATTTTACAGAATTATCTGTGCCGGTATTGTTGGGAGTTAAAGTATTCCCGGCTACCTGGCTGGAGTTTGGCCCACAATTTACCAAAGTGGTGGACATGAGTGACAAGGATAATATCCTTACTGAAGTGAAGAATGTTTACAAAGAAAGTTATGTATCTGGTGTTGTAGGCCTGAAAATAAGGCTGCCGCTGCATCTTAACGTATCGGCACGCTATGCATTCGGCATTTCTGACCGCAATAATACTACGGTAGATGAACGCTGGAGAACGCAGCACATCCAGCTGGGTGTTGGTTTCGGACTATAAAATCCTGATAAAAGAGCATAAAAAAAGGAGGGCGACTGCCCTCCTTTTTACCTATATTATTTCTTCTTTTTCTTCTTTTCCAGGTACTCCTCTTCGGCTTTCATCAGTGCTTTCCAGTTATTGTCCTTTACGTCTTCTGTAAATACAATGGTGTCTGAATAGGTAGCTGCATCGATCTCCAGTTCGTTGATCTTCTTACCCAGGTATTGCTCAATATCTTTCAGTATAGCCAGCTCATCTTTGCTGCAGAAGGTATAAGCGATCCCCTTAGCCATGCCACGACCGGTACGTCCAACACGGTGTACATAATTTTCAGACTCATCCGGCAGGTCATAATTGACCACATAATCCACATTAGGAATATCTACACCACGAGCATTCAGGTCGGTCGTAATCAGTAATTTTACCTCACCCGATTTAAACGCATCCATAATCTCTGCACGTTCTTTCTGATCTTTGCCACTGTGCATGGTCAGGGTTTTGATCTCTACCCGGTCCATCGCTGCTGCAACACGCTCTGCACGCACTTTGGTACGCACAAAAATCAATATTTTAGCTTCGGGGTGTTCTCTTACCAGTCGCTCCAGGAAGAAGCGTTTATCATCCTTCTCTATATGTGCCACGAAGTGGGTAACATTTTTCGACACAGGATCTTTCGGAGAGATCTGTATACGGATCGGGTTGCGCACAATGCTGTAGGCAATCTCTTTGATCTCACTATTGATCGTTGCAGAGAAGAACAGGGTCTGACGGTAATCCGGCAGAAACTTGATCACATCACGTATATCTTTGATAAAGCCATAGTCCAGCATCAGATCGGCCTCATCCAGTACCAGTATCTCGGTGTGGTTAAGGTTCAGTTTTTTCTGGTAGATCAGGTCAAACATACGACCCGGAGTAGCAATCAGGATATCGGTACCATTCTGCAATTGCTCGATCTGGTGATCCTGCTCTACCCCACCCAGCAAGACGGTAGTCTTCATCCTTGTATACTTTCCTATGCTGCGGAATACGCTGGCAATCTGAATGGCCAGTTCGCGCGTAGGCACCATTACCAGGCATTTGGCTTCATTTTCCTGTGGCGGATGTTTTACATACATCAGTTTGTGCAATATCGGTATCACAAAAGCGGCCGTCTTACCGGTACCTGTCTGCGCTACTGCCAGCACATCATTGCCCTGCAGTACTGGTCCGATGGTCTTAAACTGAATATCAGTCGGTTTCCGGAAACCCAGTTCTTCAAGGCCTCTTTTCAGTTCTGTGGCTATCTGGTATTGTTCAAACTTCATATATGCTTAATCGGGTATTTATCGGGGAAAAATTAAAATTATTGCTGCAAAGTTAGGGTAATAAAAAGACAAAGGCCGGTTTTATAACCGGCCTTTGCATTTATCGTCAGACTAAATCTTATTTAGAGATCAGTTGTGCGAAGTATTTAACGGTACGAACCAGTTGAGATACATAGCTCATTTCGTTATCATACCAGCTAACTGTTTTTACCATTTGGTAATCGCCAACAGTTACTACTTTAGTTTGTGTAGCATCGAACAGAGAACCGTAAGAAGTACCGATGATATCGCTGGAAACGATTTCATCTTCGTTGTAACCGAAAGATTCGTTAGCAGCAGCTTTCATTGCAGCATTTACTTCTTCAGCAGTTACTTTTTTACCCACAACGGTAGTTAATTCAGTCAGAGAACCTGTAACAGTAGGAACACGTTGTGCACCACCATCCAGTAAACCTTTCAGTGCAGGTAATACTAAACCGATTGCTTTTGCAGCACCTGTAGAGTTAGGGATGATGTTTTCTGCAGCAGCACGAGCACGGCGCAGATCACCTTTTGAGTGAGGAGCATCCAGTGTGTTCTGATCGTTAGTGTACGCGTGTACGGTAGTCATCTGACCAACTTTGATTTCAAAGTTATCGTGCAGCGCTTTAGCCATTGGAGCCAGACAGTTAGTTGTACAAGATGCACAGCTGATTACTGTTTCAGAACCATCCAGGATATCGTGGTTTACGTTGAATACTACAGTTTTCAAATCACCGGTAGCAGGAGCAGAAATTACTACTTTTTTAGCACCTGCAGTAATGTGAGCTTGAGCTTTATCAGCATCAGTAAAGAAGCCGGTACACTCTAATACCACATCTACCTCATGTTGTCCCCAAGGAATATTTGCAGGATCTTTCTCTGCATATATTTTGATTTCATTACCGTTTACTGTAATTGCATTATCAGAGCTGGTAACGTCCTGGTTGAAACGACCCTGAGCAGTGTCGTATTTTAATAAATGCGCCAACACATTTGGTTTGGTTAAATCGTTGATGGCAACTACCTCAATACCTTCCAGGTTGAAGATTTGACGGAAAGCTAAACGTCCGATACGACCGAAACCATTGATGGCCACTTTTACTTTACTCATTTTTATAAAAAATTTAATGGGTGTGAATGAAAATTTGTGCAAAGGTATGCAAAATAAATATTACATAAGGGACAAGAGGGGATTTAGCCAATTATTAGCAATAATTGTATGCAATCCGGGTATATATAATACAAAAAACATATAAATCAGGCAAATCCATCGCTCCTTTATCAAGAAACACTGTAATTTTTGTACCTTCATTCTGCATATTCACTTAAACACAACCATTTTTTATGAAGATAATTCTACTTTCCGCTTTAGCCCTTCTGCCCCTTTCGGTATTGGCACAGAATAAACAAAAAACATACACGGAAGAGTTTAAAAAAGAATTCATGGATGCCTGCGTCGGTTCTGCCACAGAAGGTGGTGATATTTCCGAAAAGATGGCAAAAGAATACTGTGCCTGTTCTTTTGAGCTCCTGTCTAAAAAGTACACCATGGATGAAGTAACCGCCATTTCGGAGAAAGGCGAGGAAGAATCAGCAGCGATTATGCGTGCAGCGACACAGCCCTGCCTGGATGAACTGGTCAAGAAGCTGAAAAAAAATAAAGATTAATAAGCTTCATTGAAATCAAGCCATCCTGTTACATAAACCTAAACAATGCTATAAATGAAAAAGATCTTATTATCAGCCCTGATCCTGCTACCCTTTACCTTGTCTGCCCAGAATAGGAAAGAAGAAAAGGCCTTTAAAAAATCCTATATAAATGCCTGTGTCAACTCTGCAACAAAAGAAGGCACAATTTCTGAAAAACTGGCTAAGGAGTATTGTAACTGTACACTGGAACGCTTATTAAAGAAGTATTCATACGAAGATCTGGCTGTAATAGGCGAGAACCTGGACGCAGAACAAATGAAAAAGCTGCTGGACGACACGCTCCCATGCCAGGAAGAACTGGCCAGAAAACTGAAGGCAAAGAAAGATTAGATACAAATCACACTAAAAAGGCGCTGTGCACAGCGCCTTTTATATTTAAAATTGAAATGCCTTGATTTTAGGACTGACGATCAGCTCCCGGGTAAAGGCATCATGATCAGAGCGCTTACCCGCTACCGTCCAGCTGCTGTTAAGCACACTTTCAGTATTTTTTTGTCCTTCCAGCGTATAGCGCAGTTTATGCTGCTCAAACAATTGCTGACAATAGGCAACATCATCAAGATTGGCAGTACTGATTTTATACAGCCTCACACGATTACGATCATCGATTAATCTTTGTAACGGAAAAAGGAATGCCAATACCACCAGTACAATGATCGTACCCAGGATGGCCAGGTACAAATGCCCGGAGCCGGCACACATACCCAGAGAGGCTGTAGCCCAGATAGTAGTTGCAGTGGTAATACCGCCTACCTTGTTATCTTCTTTGAAGATTACCCCCGCACCCAGAAAACCGATACCGGTTATGACATTGGCCGCAATACGATCATAGCTCTGCACTCCTATCTTTATAGACAGAATGGTAAACATACAGGACCCGAAAGAGACCAGTATAAATGTACGCAGGCCGGCAGACTTGCCTTTATACTCTCTCTCTGCACCAATGGCCAACCCGATCACAATGGATAGGATGATCATTACAAATTCTTCGTAGAGGATGCCAATAGAGTACACATTCATAGTTATACTGTTTTAATTTAATTGCTAAAATAGTGCATTTTACAACAGCTTATAAACGAAAAGATCTCATACAGGCCTGTATGAGATCTTTTCGTTTATATTATTAAGTTGTTTAGTCTTTTCTTGCTTTTGACGGGAATACCGAAATGTTGATATAGCGTGAGGGATGTGCCTTGAGATCTGCAGACAGTTCACCCAATTCTTTAACTGTTTTGTTCACGTTTTCATACAGTTTAGGGTCATTCAGCAACATGCCTACAGTACCATCTTTGTTATCCAGTTTGGTCATCAGGCCATTCAGCTTATTAGTCGTTGCCTCCAGGTTATCAATGGTCTGCTGTATTTTGGCCTGCGATAACTGATTCGTTGCTACCTGTGCATTCTCCAGAATTGCATTGATCTTAGCATTATTATTAGCCAGATTAGCCGTCAGTGCATTGGTATTTTTCATGGTCATATTGGCATTCTCCATAACCGCAGTAATGTTGCCGGATTGCTGAGATAAAGCTCTGGACAATACTTCCAGCTGCTTCATCGTGATTTCCAGTGCCGCTACACTCTGATCGATATGCTGTCCTGTACTTGGTGTTACCACCCCTTTCAGGTTGGCCATCAGGGTATCTGCATTAGCCATTACGCTGTTTACATTACTGATTACAGAAGGCATGTTTTCAGACAACTGATCCATCATACCAGAACCAGCCATTGTTTTCAGCACGGCACCTTCCGGTGCTATCTGCGCACTCTTGCCGGCAATCAGTTCCAGGTTTTTTACCTCAGATAATAAGCCAGATGAAGTCACCTGTAATAAGGAGCCAACCGGAACTTTAAAATCATCCGTAACGGTAATTTTAATCTTGAATTTCTGATCTTCGGTCATCTCAATATCTGAGATTTTGCCAATTTTATATCCATTTACCAGCACTTTACTGCCGGTAGTCAATCCTTCTACATTTTCGTAATAGGCGTAGTATTCTTTATCTTTAGCAAACAAGCTGTTTCCTTTCAGAAAATTAAAACCCAGGAATAATGCGACAATGGCACCCAGGGCCAGCAAGCCTATCTTAATCTCATTATTTTTTTTACCTTCTGCCATATAAAGATTTTAGGGCCCAAAAATAGCCAAATATCTAACACCACCATCAAAATAAATGATTACCAATTAGGATAATCATTGTTCCAGTGCCACGGTTCTGTTTTGGAACCGACCTTAAACAGTTTATCAAGAGCTATATTCAGGCCAAACTCATTATACGCTCCGGCGGTAGCCATAAAGGAGCGTGCATAATGCACCTGAAATTTATTGAGGTATAGCCCTGCACCAAAAGAAAAACCGGCAAGACCCTTAGTCTCCAGGGTACTCAGTTCATTACGGCGCAAGTGGTTATAAGCCACGGAAATACCCAGGCGTTTACCTATAGTCAGCTCTCCGCCGATCGTGAGATGGCGGAACAGTTTATCAGCAAAGTATGTTTTATTATCTGCAGTGGTATCTGCTCCGAAAATATTGCTTTTCTTATCTGCAGGGTTGTTATAACGGATGTCCCACTGGTACAGGTGGTGTGCAACCACAAATAGCCTCAGCGGTACATTTTTCAGTGATTTGGTCAGCCCTATTTGCAGATCAAACGGCAATGGTTCTGCCGGATTATTCGGATTGTACCGTTTCAGGGTAACTCCCATATTTTTGGCCACAATACCCAGCGTAATGCCTCTGGCTGTATCAAAATAGGTAACCCCAACATCTCCGAGCAGCGCACTGGCCGAACGGTCGGCAAGTGTGGAATGTGCCCATTTAAGGGTAACTCCATAACGCCAGTGCTCTTTATACTGGCGGGCAGCAGACAGATTTAAGGCAAAATCGCTGGCCCTCACCGTACCCAGGTAGCTTCCGTAAATATCTGTTGCCTGAAAGGTGCCGTAGTTGATGCTCTGCACCCCCACCCCAAAGGTGGTCTGCAGTTTAGGGGAATGATATGCGTATTGCAGATTGGTGATCCCGATATCTGCATAATAAAGGTTATGATTTGCCGACAGCTGGTTGTGAATACCCGGTCTGTACAAAGATGGATTCTGCATTGCCAGAGAGACATCAGCCTCCGGATTGGCCGGCGCTAGACCGCCTAATGCAGAGACGTGCGGACTGTTGGACATATTCAAAAATTCAAATGCCCTCGCCCCTCCAACTACCTGGGCCGAGGCTTCAACAGTGCTCAGTCCGGTTAGTAAGGCAAGAGAGATATATGTACAGTATTTAATATTCATAATAAGGAAACGAAAAACAGGCTGTAAAGTGTATACGCCCGACTGATAAACAAAAGCTGAAATTTATGGATACAAAGCATCAATAATATCGGTACTCACACCGGTAAAGGAGAATCCGCCGTCATGAAACAGGTTCTGCATGGTTACGTACCGGGTAAGGTCACTGAACAGGGTAATACAATAATCGGCACAGGCATCAGCAGTAGCATTACCCAAAGGTGCCATTTTTGCTGCATAATTAAAGAATTTATCAAAACCAGTCACTCCGCTGCCGGCTGTCGTCACCGTTGGCGATTGAGAGATGGTGTTGACCCTTACTTTCTTCTGCTTACCGTAGATATAACCAAAGCTGCGGGCAATGCTTTCCAGCATGGATTTGGCATCTGCCATATCGTTATACCCCGGAAATGCTCTCTGAGCGGCAATATAACTCAATCCTACCACCGATCCCCATTCATTAATCGCATCCTGCTGCAGGGCCGATTGCAGCAGCTTATGAAAGGATAATGCGGAGACATCAAGTGTCTTCAGAAAATTATCATAATTGGTGGCTTCATAAGGAAAGCCTTTGCGCACATTAGGAGACATACCTATAGAATGCAGCACGAAATCAATTTTCCCTCCAAAATGGTCCACAGCCTGCTGATACAGTGCAGTAAGGTCTTCCGTACTGGTTGCATCAGCACCGATCACCGGAGCATCGTTACATAAAGCAGCCAGTTCATGGATTTTGCCCATGCGCAGGGCAATCGGGGCATTGGTCAGAACAATGTCTGCTCCATGCGCCACTGCTTTAAGCGCCACCTGCCAGGCAATAGAACGCTCATCCAGTGCACCGAAGATGATGCCTTTCTTCCCTTGTAATAATTGAGGTACCATGAAGAGAATATTTGGGTAAAAATAACAAAATCAATGGATATGCATGGTCATAGACATGGGATTAATTTAAACAACATCATTACTTTTGTGAATAGTTCATTACTTTTAATTAAATCGACAGATTGGTTATGAAAAGAATATTAGCACTTTGCTTTTGGTTAATCGGCTCCCTCAACGGGGTTCAGGCACAGACTATTTTTTACTCCAACCCACAGGATTTTAATGTGGCTAAAGACCTGTTTGAAATCGGCGGATGGAGCGGTGACCGCCTGGCTATTTTTTACACGCAGAAGAACGAATCATTCATTGACCTGTATGATGAGCAGATGAATCGTAAGGCGATTGTCTCGCTGAGTTTTATGCCGGAAAAACCGAAACAGATCTCGGTAGTACCCCTGGAGAATAAGATCATCCTGTTATACAGTGCCATGTCCGGAAGCACTGAACATTATTATGCCGCCCAGCTGGACGGACAGGCCCGCCTTATCGGCAAACCTAAAAACCTGGATGAGCAGCAACAAAACTTTTTCGGGGTCAGTAAAACCCGCTACCAGTTTGTAATTTCTGAGAACCGGCAGAAAATGGCTCTTGTAGGATACCAGGTAAGGGATAATAAATTGCAGTACCATATCATGCTCATTGACCCGAACCTGGCAACACAAAGCCTTTCGGGCAAAGCGGAATGTAAAAACAATATGGATATAGAGCAGATCCTGCTGCAGGACAACGGAACCATAGTACTGAACATAAGCGATCTGAGCTCGGGCCGCGACCAGTCTATCTCTTCCGCAGCAATCTATACCATCCGTAAAAATGAAGGAAAGAACGAGGTAAGCATCAAGCCATTTGAACTTAAAAACCAGTTCCTGAGCGGCATATTTCTTAAAGAAGACCTGGCGCACAGCGATCAGCTGTACTTTGCCGGCTTTTATAAAAGCAACAGTAATGGCGTGATTGAAGGTACCTATATGGGTACAGTGGGTCTGCAATCCGGCACAGATGCGGTATCGGCAACATTGACCGCATTTGATACCAGTATGCTGCGCAATTACAAAGGCCGCGACCGCCGCCTGCTGAATGAATACCGCGTTAAAGATATCGTGATCAAAAACGATGGTGGCTGCATACTCACTGCAGAGGCCTCTTATAGCATTACGCGTACCACCAATAATGGTATGTACAACGGTGGTTTTTACAGTATGGGATTCGGAGGAATGGGCATGGCCAGCACCAGCTATACAGAATACAATTACGGTGATATCCTGATCATGGATTTCAATAATACCTTCGTCAATAACTGGTATAATGCCATCAGCAAACAGCAGCGTACAATTGACGATTACGGCACCTACTCTTCTTACAATATGCTGAACAGTGGCGCCCAGCTGGTATTTACATACAATGACATTCAGCGCAACAGTATCAAGTTGCAGGTATCTGCACTGGATATGGATGGCCAGCTACAGGAAAAAGATATCGCTGCTACCATGAAAGGAAATGGCCTGTGGCTGCCTAAGATGAGTGTACAGACCGACAATAAAGAACTGGTGATACCGGTTGTAAAATCAAACAAGAAACTATCTTTTGCAAGATTGCAGTATTAATGACTACCCAACAATAATAAATAAGGGGCTTCATATGAAGCCCCTTATTTATTGTCAGATATGCTGAATATTATATGATCTGTACCTCACGCTCGAGGCTGATGCCAAACTTATCTTTTACTGATGCGATCACGCGCTCAGATAAGCGGTAAATATCCTCACCCTTTGCCTGTCCGTAATTGACCAGCACCAGCGGCTGACGCTGATGTACACCATAATCACCTTCGCGGAAGCCTTTCCAGCCGCATTGCTCAATGAGCCAGGCCGCCGGTATTTTCGTAACTGTATCAGAGACTACATATCCCGGAATCGCCGGATAATTGGCTTTCAGGGCTTCATAAGTTGCTTTGGGTACTTCCGGATTTTTAAAGAAGCTACCCGCATTACCGATCACTGCCGGATCGGGCAGTTTGGTACGGCGTATATGGATCACCACATCAGAAACAGCCTTCAGACTGAGGTCTGTAATGCCCTGCTGTTCTAGTTCTTCTTTTATATTACCATATGAAATATTAAAGTGCGGCACCTTGGATAAACGGAATAATACTGTTGTAACCAGGAATTTTCCCTTAAGTGCTCCTTTAAATATACTGTCTCTGTAACCAAAATTACAGGCTTCATTATTCAGGGTTTCAAACACCTGCTTGTCAAAGTTCCAGTAGGTAACAGATTCTATTACCTGCTTTACTTCTACGCCATATGCACCGATATTCTGTATGGGTGCGGCTCCTACGGTGCCCGGTATTAAAGACAGGTTCTCTATACCGGCATAGCCATGCTCCACACAGTACAATACAAAGTCATGCCAGACCTCTCCGGCACCGGCTTCCAGCCATACTGATCCTTCATCTTCTTTAACCAGCGTTATGCCCTTAATCTCATTTTTGAGGATGAAAGCATGCGGATCTTGTGTAAAGAGCATATTACTGCCACCGCCCAAAGGCAGCACAGGATAGCCTTCCGGTATAAGCTGCTGTATCTGCTCGCAATCTGCTGCAGAACGGATCACGGAAAAGAATGGTGCATGCGCCGGCATCCCGAAGGTGTTCAGGCTTTGTAAGTTTATATTCTGTTGAACAGTTAACATAGTGTCTATGGCTTAAAACGCTGGAATAAATAGGCTTATATGGCCTGTATCATGCTTACGGAAAACTTATCTGAAAGCTGCTGCAGGTCTGCGATTACGTCTTCATGTAAAGGTATACCGTTTTGCAGTCGATCCGCTTCCGCTTCACGTTCCGGATCACCGGGAATCAGTACCCGCTCTTCGCCCGGTATGGTTGCTGCATTACGGAAACGATTGATCCAGTTATCCATCTGGTCCAGGAATTCTGATTCAGGACGGAATGCATCTACGCGCATAGCGCCGAAGAAATGTCCTAATCCCTCGCCGGGCATATGCTGCGGCAAAGGCACATAGGCCGGGAATGGTGGTGCCCAGGGGCCATAAGAGGCGCCGCTCAGCACACCGGATAGTATATCTACAATACTGCCCAGGGCATAACCTTTATGACTACCATGTACCCGATCTCCGCCCAGGGGTAATAATGCACCCTGTCGTTTTAATATATTGGCATCTACAGAAGGGTTACCATCTGCATCCTGCACCCAGCCCGCAGGCGTATCCTGTTTCTTACGTTGTAATATTTCCAGCTTGCCGTTGGCCGCTGTAGTTGTAGCAAAATCAGCTACAAAAGGGGGCTGTTCCTTTGCCGGAATCGCATAAGCGATAGGATTGGTACCCAGCATCCGTTCTGTAGAGAATGTGGGGGCTACCAGCGCACTGGCATTGGTCATAGCCATACCGATCATCTGATGCTCCAGCGCCATCATTGCATGAATGCCGGCAATACCAAAGTGATTGCTGTTCTTAACCGCTACCCATCCGGTACCGGCGTTACGCGACTTTTCGATTGCAACCTGCATGGCATATGGTGCAACAACAAGACCGAGTCCCCGATCTCCGTCTACCACTGCGGTAGAGGGTGTTTCATGCACGATCTTTATCTCTGGAGTAGCATTTACCCTGCCTACTTCCCAAAGCCGTACATACCCGATCAGCCGGGCAATGCCATGACTGTCTACACCCCTGAGATCGGCGCTGAGTAATACTTTGGTTGCAGTATGGGCATCGGCTTCCGGACAACCGATCTTTGTAAATACGGAATAAGCAAAATCGTATAAATGCTGGTATGTATATTTCATGAAAGCTGAAAACGGTATAATCTGCTGAATTATTTTTTCTTGTAAATGGGTACGGTCGAGCAAGGCTCACCATACATAAGGCTTTTAACCACCGGCAAAAGGCGTGCACTTATTCTGAGGAAGGCACTCTCCGGCAGGGGTACATCACCACAACCTTTCACGACTACACGACCATCAGTATATGGTTGTACGTCCAGGGCATCAATGGCCTGGTTCAGCAATTGTTCTTTTAACTGCGCTTCATTGCCATGAAAAGGCGCGGCCTCACATTTGTATAACCAGGAGGAGATAAGCATATAAGCCCACATAGGTATAATGGCCTCTGCAGAGCAATAGACAGCTACTTTTTTATGAGCATAAGGAGCCCAATCCATTTCCTGCAATGCGGTTCTGAAATCTTTTTCGCGCAGGATCATGCCTTTAAATAAATAAGGGGCTATATCAAACATTGCCAGTGTATCTGCAGCAGGTAATAAATGCTCCAGGTTGAGGGTAAGGATACCACTCTCGGCAACTTTATTTACAATAGTTTCCATCCTGCAAAGATAAGCCTTCGCAAAAGGAAATGATATAGATTATTTCTTTTTCGCCTTAATCGAAATCAAGCCTATGCCCTCTAATTAGCATTTGAGGGATCAGTACATTTCCAGTATTCGTTCTATTTGCTTCTGGTGATGTACTGGATGATAGGACATTAGGTAGAACATTTCCCGTATCGTTAATTTTCCGAGCAGGGGATGTGGTAAACTAAGGGTATCCAGTTCCTCTTCGGAATAATTGCCCAGCAGATTCTCTATATCGGTAAGATGCTGCTGCATACCCGAAATAATGGCTGCCTTTTGCTGATACAGCACCTCGCCTTTGGGCAGATATGCCTCTGGTGCCTTTAAGCTGGTTTGTGCGTAGTGATGCAAAACAGTCTCATAATCCCAGGTCTGCCGGTCGACCGTCCCGAATTGTGCGCTGATAAATTCTTTAGAGGATAAGACCTTAGGAAAAGGGGTTATGGTCAGTAAGATATGCACTAAATGCTCCTCGGCTGTCCATTTATCCTGATAGCGATAAGAGCATTTACTGTCCTCCAGGCCATCAATATATTGAACTACCTGTTGATGATTCGCGACAAAAACCGCAATTAATTCCTGCTTTTTCATATAGCTGATTTTACTACGAAGAACGGTAAAATGCTATAAGCAAACAATGAACCCTGGTTAAGAAATACGCCTGCGAATGCGGCTCAGCGCCTGCGGCGTTATACCGATATAGGAGGCTAAGTATTTAAGCGGGACGTATTGTACAAAAAGAGGCTTATGTTTCAGGAGAAACAGATACATCTCCTCCGGAGTTGATTTTAGCAACTGGATTTCGCGAAGCACTTTCGCCCGCAACTGCTCTTCTAAAAATACTTTTTGCGTGGCACTGCACAACTTCGATTCCAGAAACAGTTTACGGACTTCATCCATAGCAACATACCATAATATACCCTTACCGATCGGTTGGTAGCTAAACTGGCGCTCGACCTCATTATCGGCTTTTGCGGTAAAAATATCTCCATCAAGAAAAAAATCAACAGAAATATCCGTTTCAGGATCTGAAGTGCTATCCACTATTGCTTTGCGTATCAAACCTTTCTGCAGGAAACACAGGATATCTTTAGGCAATACAGTCTTACGGCTAAAATGCACCGGAACGAGTTTGTCCCAGATGGCGCCATAGTGATCTATCGGATACCTGTCGAAAATATGTTTGTCTATTACGTCCAATCTTTACTGTTTTATTATTTCTTTTTCACCAGTGAGGATAAGGGATATTTCAGTCCGCTGTAGCTCATCATATCTACCTTAATACTACCCACCAGGATAGGACTGCTGATCCGAACCGGAATATGGTTATCATCGTCACTTACATACACCTCCATTTTCTCACCACCTTTGAACAGCGTACCTTCTACCAGCAACGGTTTAATCTTGATGGTGTTGAAGGTTCCGTACTTTGTTGTGATCTGAAATTTACCCATGTAGCGGATATACAGATGATATACCTGATCGTCAAGAAACATATCAAACGGAATCTTGTCGCCGGGCTTATAACGGCTGTAATCTATATTACGGGCATAATATACCGCTGAGAGTACATCCTGGACACAGGCCGGCACATCGAAGACTTTATTATTAAGTGTAAAGGCCTTTTTCTGCGCCTGGTTAAACCGTACATACTGGTATAGTTTGTATCCATCTTCATGGATATCACGGACAAATTTCATCGGCAACATAGTTGTCGTGTCAATATAGGTCTCGTATTTATCCTTTACAGAGAATATCCAGTCATAAGACTTAATGGTATTGCCCAGACCGGTTACATGAAAAACAGGACGTCCATCCAGGGTCTCCAATTTGGTACTGAAGCTGGCTTTGGCTGCTGCCACCCATACCGCACTCAGGTTATAATAAACCGTAAAGTTCACCGTCTCCCCGGATTTGACAACACGGTTCTTTAAGCCGCAAAAGACATTTTGGGCCTTGCTTTCCCCGATCGTAAACCCAAGGAGCAAAACAATAATGATCAGTATTTTCTTCATTCTTTCCTTCCAAACATTCATATGACCTTTTAGACCTATGTTTACCGCAATGGTTTAGTTTAAGGTGTATCGCCTTTCAAAGCATCATATCTGGTGCGGGCCTGTTGTATGTAGGTACTGCCCGGGTAAGTGGTGATCAGGTGCTCGTATTGCTCCCTTGCTTTACCCTTATCTTTTATCTGTTCTTCAAATATCTCGGCCAGCTTCATCGTGGCATCATCGCCCAGCACATCATCACTGTACTTATCCTGTATGATGCGCAGATAGTCGATTGCTTTGTAATAATCCTGTTTTTTCATAGCGATTTTAGCCCTTTGCATGGCTATATCATCCTGCAGGTCATTATCGGGATAGGCTTTTGCAATGCTGTCCAGCAATCCATCTGCCTCATCATATTTATGCTGAAACAGCAGCAAATCTGCTTTGGCAAAGCGTTTGAGCACTGTAAAATCTTTATCTTCCGGTGTATTCTCTGTGATGAGCACTGAAAGGTAGAGGGCATCATTGGCAATGAGTTCAGATGTCGATGCTTTCAATACAGATAACTGCCCTTGCGCATAATCGAAGTCTCCACGGTAATAAGAAAGTTTGGCATTGCGAAAGCGGGCTTCCTCTCCGAGGTAATCTTCTTTAAAGGTTTTATCTACCTGTGCATAGAGCAGTGCTGCATCCCAGATCTTGCCGGTCAGGATGTTATAATCGCCCAGGGCCAGTTTCATCTTTCCCTGCAGATCGGGCGCCAGGTAGGGCTGCTCCAGCATATGCTCCAGGGTATCTATAGCGGCCTCTGGCTGATGGGCATATAAAGCCATGTTTCCGGTATAATCCAATACAAGATCATTGTTCCTGTACTGCGGATACTCTTGTATAAATGAGCTATAGTCCTGCTGCAATTGCTGCAACATGGCCGTATTTATGGGATAGCTATGCTCCAGCTTTTCCTGCATAATGATCAGGTACAATTGTCGTGCCTGCATATAAGACGGACTGATCTTACCCAGCTGTATCACATATCGTACACCTTGGAGTGCCAGCTCATGCTCCTCTTTCTGATACTGTTCTTTGGCCCAGTTCATCACCAGTCCTCCCTGCCTTTGCTGGTTTTCATCCAGTTGTATCATTTCTTTCAACTGCTCAGACTTATCTCCCTTACCGGATTGTAGCCAGGTATACAGTTCTTTCCACAAATAATTATTTGATTCCTGGTTCAGCTTTTTCGACAAAGCCGTTTCAAACTTTTTGACCTTTTTAGGATTCCCCTGTATGATACGGTCTATGGAGTTCTTCGCATTTTCTATGGAGAATGGCTGTGCTGCTATGGATTCCAGCAGCAGTGTCACGGCCTTATCCGTCTCTCCCTTCTGGTCGTACAGTAATGCCAGTTCGTAACTAAAAATGTATGGATTACGCACTTTGTCCCGGAAGGCTTCCATTGTTTTGAGCTCATAGTCCGCATTCTTATAAAACCGGAAAGCACCCACGAGACCTGTAGCCTGAAACTCATTGCCATTCAGCATGGTAAGGCTCTGTTCGTAATACTGTCGGGCCGATTTTGCATCTCCTTTCAACTCAAATGCATTACCGATATCGACCAGAATACTCAGGTCTTCCCGGCGGATGCGGCTCATATATTGCCCCAGGGCTATTGCGGTATCATAGTTTTTCGTCTGCAATAATGCAGAAAGGTAATTGTCGTAGAATCGTTTATCGAAAGGCGCGGATACATACAGCTCCTTTAGCAGGGGCAATGCTTTATCATACTCTTTATTATTCAGCATCATCTGTGCATTTCGCTCTGCCTCCAGGGTACTCTGTCCCATTGCCGGTACCGACAGCAACCACATTGCTGTAGCTATTAAACCATATTTCCAGTATGTCCAGTTCATCCAGTGCTAATTTAGGTAATCTTACCTTATATAAACGATAAAAAGCGAAATCCGTGGACTTCGCTTTTTTATTGTTTATGATTTTTTTGCTGCTCTGGCTTTCTTTTCCTCTTCAAACTCTACTACTTTCAGGATAGTACCGCTCGAAAGGCTCTTGCCCACCAGTTTTTTATCCTTATCCAGCAGGTAGATTTTCGGAGTGCTGTATACATCATAAAGTGGTTTGTATTCCAGCTTATTTTTTGCATCTACCAGCGTCTTCCATTCTGTAATCTTATGATCTGCATTGAACTTCAGTAATTCAGAACGATCGCCGTCGGTTGGTACAGATACCACGCGAACACCATATTTTTTCAGGTCTGTATTGTACAGGTCAATGATCTTAGGCATCTCTTCCATACAGTGGCCGCATTGCGGAGACCAGAAGATTAATAAGGTATACGGTGAACTTCCGCTACGGATACTCTCATCCTGTAAGGTTGTCAAATCCTGCAGCGTTACATCCGGCGCCGGATTACCCAATACATTCGGTGCAATTTTAGCCGCACGGTCCAGGTAGCGGTTTACACCGGCAGTGTCGAGCCAGTAAGCCTTTCCTTTACCAAAATAGTTTTCTACCAGGTGTACAAAGGAGGCATCCACACCCATCATTTTGCTCTCGGCTGTATAATTACCCAGCCAGTGCAGGATATATTTATATACTTCCTGGGCGGGTTCCGCCTTCTTCAGCAGTTTGTCCATCTCCATATTAATGGTATCCGGTACCGGGTATACCAGCTGGGAGAAGTATTCGTTCAATCTGCCGTCAAGAATAGGCGTTTTGGCCAATCTGTTATCAGTAAAGTCGAAATTATCCCAGAAGTGGGCTTTGTAATTATTCAGTGCATACATAGAATCTACGGTCTTACCGTCGGCCATGTAGTGCTTTTTCTTATCTATATCCGGAGCATCCATAGCTCTGAAGATCTGTGTCAGCAAGCTTTTCGGATGGCTGCCAAAGTATTTTCTGCGGTAGGCCTTATCTTCCTGGCTCAGCTTTTCATACTTTTCCTGCAATTTAGTGGTATCGGCCTTTGTTTTGGCTTTGGAGGCCTCATCCTGCAGTGCTTTACGCTTAGCCGCCTGTCCTACCATAAAGGTTTCATGGGCTTCAAAATCTTTATTGATCTCGTTTTTAGCAAAGTGCGCTCTGTGGTCTGCTCCAACGGTAGCTTCTACATCATAACCATTGTCCAGCAATAACTGAAAGAAAGCCCCACGTTCTTTATACATCACCACATAGATACCGCCTAATATGCTATCTTTATGCTGAAACGTAGCACTGGTGCCATTCTGCACCTGGGCGGAGTCTGTTTTATAAATGGTAGGAAGTCCTTTCCCGAAATAGTGTGCCAGGTAAACGTACTTGTCAGTGATCGGTTCTGAAAAATTGACTTTTACGGTATAACCGTTTTTTTGTGCCTGAACGGCGCCAGTCATGGCCACCAGGGCAGTAAGTACGGATAAGATTTTCTTCATTGTTGAAAATTACTGTTATGAGTCTTCTGTATTAAGCATACATCCTTCAAATCTAAAAAACTAAATTTTCCCATCGAAAAAATCAGCCTAAATTTGCAAAGGTTTAACCTTACAAATATATACATTGGGACGTAAAAATAAAAAGACAATCCTCAGCGGCATAAGGTTGGAACGATATGCTGCCGAGGGTAAATCCATAGCACACCTGGAAGACGGGAAAACCTTGCTGGTACAGGGTGGTGTGCCGGGAGACACCGTAAAGCTGATCGTGTTAAAAAATAAAAAAAGTTATGCAGAGGCTAAAGTGATGCAAATCGAAAGCCCTGCAACGGAGCGTGTTGAGCCTTTTTGCAAGCATTTCGGAGTATGTGGTGGCTGTAAATGGCAAATGCTTCCTTATCATAAACAGGCAGAATATAAACAACAACAGGTCGCCGATCAACTGCGCCGTATCGGCAATGTAGAATTACCGGAGATTATGACCATCTGTGGTAGTGAGCACACCGAATTTTACCGCAATAAACTGGAGTTTACTTTCTCTACCCAGCATTACCTGACCCAGGAGCAGATTGATGCTGCCCAGGGTGAGGTGATCGAACGGGAACCAGCTCTTGGTTTCCACGCACCGGGTATGTTTGATAAAGTGGTGGATATCGAAACCTGCTATCTGCAACCAGAGCCCTCTAATAAAATCAAAAACCTGATGCGCCAGCTGGCGAAGGAGCACGATCTTCCTTATTATGATTTCAAAAAACAGGAAGGCTGGCTGCGTAATATGATCGTAAGGGTAGCCACTACCGGAGAGGTAATGGTAAACCTGATCGTACACCATAAACGCCCGGAGCTGTTTATACTGCTGGATGCGCTGAAGGATCAATTCCCGGAAATCAGCTCACTGAACTATACTATTAACGGTAAAAAGAACGATACGATCTATGACCTGGAAGTGATCAATTATCATGGCAAGGCCTATATCGAGGAATACCTGGAGGACTTCCGTTTCAAAATATCGCCGAAATCATTCTTCCAGACCAATACTAAACAGGCAGAAAAACTGTACCAGATCACCCGCGATTTCGCCGGCCTGACCGGAGAAGAGGTGTTGTATGACCTGTACTGCGGTACGGGAAGTATCGGTATCTTCTGTTCTAAAGGTGCGAAAAAAGTAGTGGGTATTGAGGTGGTAGCGGATGCTATTGAAGATGCCAAGATCAATGCCGCCTGGAACAACCTGGAGCATTGCGCTTTCTTCGCCGGTGATGTGGCGGATATTGCTACAGATGCCTTTTTTGCAGAACATGGCCGTCCGGATGTGATCATTACCGATCCTCCACGTGCCGGTATGCATGAGAAGCTGGTGCAGCAATTGCTGAAAATGCGCGCGCCAAGAGTGGTATATGTAAGTTGTAACCCTGCCACACAGGCCCGTGACCTGCAATTGCTGGATGAGGCTTATGCAGTACTCAAAATACAGCCGGTAGATATGTTCCCGCATACACACCATATAGAGAATGTGGTGCTGCTGGAATTAAAATAGACATAGTACCTCATTTGCTAAAGGCTGCTCCCACAGGAGCAGCCTTTAGTTTTTCAGGTATCGTCTATACTCGTCCCGTGGTATCATAATGGCCCCAAGGCTCATCAGGTGATCGTTAGGTATCTGGCAGTCCAGCAAACTAAACTTCCCCTGCCGGCAGAGCCAGATCAATGCCATCTTGGAAGCATTGCTAACACTGCTAAACATACTTTCACCACAAAAAACATTCTTAACCACCACGCCATACATGCCCCCTACCAGCGATCCATGCTCCCATACTTCTACCGAATGCGCATGCCCAGCCTGGTGCAGCCGGAGGTATGCAGCCTGCATTTCCGGTATGATCCAGGTACCATCCTGTCCCGGTCGCTCTATTTGCGCACATTGGCTGACCACCTGCTCAAAGGCCTGGTCAAAGGTGACCTGAAAACGCCCACTCCGGATCAATTTCTGCATACTTTTACTCACCCTCACCTGCTCCGGCACAATCACACAACGCTCGGGCGGAGCATACCAGCAGATCGGCTCCCCTTCGCTATACCAGGGAAATATCCCATGCTGATAGGCTTTTTTCAGGGTTTCACATTCCAGGTTGCCGCCAATCGCGAGCAGACCATCCGGGTCGGCATGGGATACATCAGGAAATCGGGTAAAATGTGGGGGTAAAATGATCATATAATTCAATTACGGTAATGATTTTAAAATGTCAGGATTGATAAAAAACCATAAGCTATCGAGCCAGGTCACTTACTGCCTTCGCCAGAATAGCGATTGCCTTTTCCATTTCGGTCGCGTTCAGGTCTCCAAAACCCAGCCTCATAGCGGTAATATTACGGTTTTGGTACAATATCGTTTTGGGAATAAATAAATCGCTGCGGGCACAGATTTTACTGACATGGCTCAGGTTGACAGGTGCGGCCCATTCAGCCCAGATCGCCAGGCCTCCGGAAGGCTTCTGAAAGCGTATATGGCCTCCAAGATACTGCTGTAACAGCGCAGCACAATCATCACGGCGTTGCTCATATATCTTCAGTGATTTCTTCAGATAGCGGTGTATCTCCCCTTCGGCAATCATTTCGCCCAGGGCCTGCTCCATCACGATATCTCCCTGCCGGTCTATAATGCCCAGCAGTTTGCGCATCTCCACCATCAGGTTCTGCGGCGCTACAATAAAACCGGTACGAAAGCCCGGTGCCAGTGATTTACCAAACGAACCTACGTAGATTACCATGCCATGTGTATCAGCACTGGCCAGCGGCAATACCGGATTTTTATCATAGTGGAAGTCGTAATCATAATCATCCTCCAGGATAATAAAGCCATAGGTTTTAGCCAGCTCCAGCAAGGCAAGCCGCCTTTGAGCACTAAGCGTAACCGTCGTGGGATAATGATGATGCGGTGTAAGGTATAACATACGCACAGGGTATTGCTCACACATGGCTTTTACTGCTGCCACATCAATTCCTTCCTCATCTATGGATACGGTTTTGATCGCCGCACCGGATTTTTGGAAAATCATATTGCTGGCAAAATAGCTCAACTCCCCTACCAGTACAATATCTCCTTTGTTCAGCAATATTTCCGAAGCTATATAGATACTCATTTCTGTGCTGCGGGTGATCAGCAGGTTCTCACGGGAGATATGCAGCCCCCTGGACAGGTTCAGGTAATTGGCCAGATGCTTTTTAAAAAATTCACTACCGTCCTGGTTATAGTGCCCCAGCATTTTCTTAGTGCTTCTCCGTTTTAACTGTGCGCTGTACCAGCGGGAGTGCTGATCGATATGCGATAAACGGATATCGGGTATACCATCATTAAAGACATGGGTGCATGCTGAATGCTCAAAAGGATTATCCAGCAGGTTGGTCTTCTGAAATGTGAAGCCGGTTTCCTGTGGATATCCGGACCAGGGAATGACACTACCAGATAGTCCGGACAATTTCTGCCCCTTACCGGCTGGTATACCTATAACAAAGGTTCCTTTATTGGGTCTTGCCTCTACCCAACCCTGGGTCAGCAGTTCTTCATAAGCCGCCACAACGGTATTCCGGTGCAGATCCAGCAAAGCGCTCAGGGCCCTGGTGCCCGGCAGTCGGGTGTTGGCAGGCAGGTAGCCCCGCTGTATCGCCTGTATCAACTGATGGGTCACCTGCATATAGATCGGGGTCTCCAGGTCACGAACGATTTGTATAAAACTCTTATATGGTATTTCAACCGGACTACTCATAATATAAAAACTGGCACATCGAGACAGACCGGCAATATACTACTTTTGGCGCAAAATACGCTTATGAGCTTTTATGAACTGCTGCAACAGATCACGTCAAATCCGGAGTTACACGCACGTTGGCTGAACACGCTTTCCTTCATGGAGAATGCCGGTGCGCGTAAAATATCGGCCTGTGAGCATGAAACGGAGGTAGACATCATTCAGCTGAAACACGCTGCAGAAGAGCATCGTCATGCTTATTATCTCAAAAAGCAGATTAACAAGATAGATCCGGCACTTTGCCCGGACTATCATGCCGATCATTTACTGGCTCCGGTGGCTACCCGCCAATACCTGCATCGCCTAGACATTCTGGCCTGTAAATATCTCTTGCAACATTTCCAACTGGACCGAAAAGCGCTTAAATATGCGGCTTACCTGTTTGTGACTTATGCCATAGAAGTTCGTGCAGATGAATTATATCCGGTCTACCAGCAGGTACTGACTGAACAAGGACATAAGGTAATGGTAAAGTCCATTATCCTGGAAGAAGCGGGGCATCTTGAAGAAATGATCCAGCAATTGCAGCGATTCTCTCCTGTATGGGAGGAACATGCAGCCGCGGTTGCCGCTATAGAACAGACGCTGTTCAATCAATGGACAGAGTGCCTGCAACAGGAGGTAAAACCGGCATATGCATAATATTCTCCGGCATATAGACCAATATCTTGATACCGCGGCCAGTCTGCAGACATTAAGAAGCCTGCAGCAACCGGCAACGGGTATAGATTTTTGCTCTAATGATTACCTGGGTTTTGCCCGGAACAGCAAGTTGCACGAACAGCTGGTGCAATGTATACAAACAAACCCGGCAATACTTTACGGCAGTACAGGCTCCAGGCTGATCAGCGGCAACTCTTTACTGGCTGAGCATACAGAGACCTTCATTGCGGCGCAGCACAAAAGTGCTGCGGCATTATTATTTCCATCGGGCTATATGGCTAACCTGGCCTTATGGTCGGCCTTGCCGCAGCGGGGCGACACCCTTATCATGGACGAGTATATACACCGTTCGGTGCATGATGGCTGCCGCCTCTCACCTGCCACCCGATGGAAGTTCCGGCATAATGACTGCAACGACCTGGAATCCAAACTTAAGAAGACCTCCGGTAATTGCTTTGTAGGTATCGAAAGCCTGTATTCTATGGATGGCGATCTGGCTCCCTTGCAGGACATAGCGGAGTTATGTACCCGGTATGGAGCTGCTCTGCTTGTAGATGAGGCACATGCGATGGGCATATTCGGCCTGGGACTCGTACACCAGCTTGCCTTACAGGAGCGGGTACTGGCTACTACTATTACTTATGGAAAGGCTATGGGCTGTCATGGTGCTGCGGTATTGTGTCCCGAACCGGTGAAACAATACCTGATCAACAAAGCCAGTCCGCTGATCTATACCACTGCTGCGCCTGACAGCCAGTGGCTCGCGATAAAGGCTGCTTATGCATTCTTGTCTTCGGATGCCATAGCACAACAACAATTACAAGATAATATACTGCATTGGAAAGGGTATCAGCTAAGTGCTCAAAACCAGGTGGGACCAATACAAACTATTAACTGCCCCGGCGTGCAGGAAGTCAAAAAAATGAAACAAACATTACAGAAAGAGGGAATAAACTGCTATGCCGTATGCAGCCCTACGGTGCAGGTAGGTACTGAGCGATTAAGGATATGCCTGCACAGCTATAACCTACCCCATGAAATTGAGCTGCTGGCTACAACGGTGTCAGCTTTCTTATAAAATATGTACATGACACGAGAGACCTTATTCGTCAGTGGTATCGGTACCGGCGTAGGAAAGACTATTTGCTCCGCGATACTGGCCCTGCATTTTGAAGCGGAATACTGGAAGCCGGTACAGGCAGGCGATCTGCACTGCTCCGACAGCATAACGGTATCCGCCCTTTGTTCGGGCAAAATACATACACATCCAGAAAGGTACCGCCTGCAAAAAGCAGCATCACCACATAATGCAGCTGCAGCGGAAAATATAAGTATAAAGCTTTCGGACTTTACCGTACCGGATTGCCGGAAACAACTGCTGATCGAGGGTGCTGGTGGACTCTGGGTTCCATTGTCCGATGATCATTTTATGATCGACCTCATACAATTATGCAATGCACCGGTGGCACTGGTGGCAAGGGATTACCTGGGTTGCATCAACCATACTTTACTATCTATTGAAACGCTGAAGCAGCGCAATATTCCGCTGGACTATATGGTATTCAACGGCAATTTTGATCCCGATACGTTCAGGGTCCTGTACAAGCACCTGCCGCGGAGTGCCCGTGCGATTCACATACCAGAACTGGCAGACATCAATCCTGAAACGATTGCTGCTGCTGCACAACAAATCAAATTCTTTTAAACTAACATGATACAAAGTACCTCAATTCGTAACGACTGGACCAAAGAAGAAGTCCACGCTATCTATCACCAACCGCTGATGGAACTGATCTACCAGGCAGCAACTGTTCACCGTCAATGGCATGATGCAGCTGCCGTACAGGTATGTACACTGCTGTCTGTAAAAACTGGTGGCTGCCCAGAAGATTGTTCTTACTGCGGACAAGCTGCCCGTTATCATACTGATATTACAGTACAGGCACTGCTGCCTACGGAAAAAGTACTGGAGCATGCCCAAAAGGCGAAGGATAACGGATCGACCCGCTTCTGTATGGCTGCTGCATGGCGTGAAGTGCGCAACAACCGGGACTTTGACCGCATTATTGATATGGTAAAAGGGGTAAATGAAATGGGTATGGAAGTATGCTGTACCCTGGGTATGCTTACAGAAGACCAGGCAGAAAGATTGAAAGAAGCCGGCTTACATGCTTACAATCATAATCTTGACACCTCAGAAGCGTATTATAACGAAATCATCTCTACCCGTACTTTCGACAACCGCATCAATACGATTAACAATGTACGCAAGGCAGGCATTACCGTATGCTCCGGTGGTATCATAGGTCTGGGAGAAACGCACCAGGACCGTATTGCGATGCTGCTCACCCTGGCTACTATGCCTAAACATCCTGAATCTGTTCCGGTAAATGCACTGGCCCGTGTAAAAGGCACCCCACTGGAAGATAATCCTAAAGTGGATACCTGGGAAATGGTGCGCATGATCGCAACTGCCCGCATCATTATGCCAGCTGCAACAGTAAGACTGAGTGCCGGCCGTATCGAAATGACTGAAACGGAGCAGGCATGGTGCTTTATGGCCGGGGCCAACTCTATCTTTACGGGTGAAAGAGAGACGCTCCTGGTTACACCCAATCCGGGCATTTCAGAAGACATGCTCATGCTGCAAAACCTGGGTCTGAAACCACTGCAAAAAGAGGCGGCAACATGTGCACATTAAGTGAACGGGACCGGAAGGTAAACTGGCACCCGTACACGCAAATGCAGACTGCGGCAGCGGCTGTTCCTATTGTTCGTGGCGAGGGGGCTTACCTCTATGATGATAAAGAAAATCGCTATATAGATGCGATTTCCTCCTGGTGGGTAACCCTGCATGGTCATGCAAACCCCTACATTGCCCGGAAAGTTTCGGAGCAATTGCATACGCTGGAGCAGGTGATCTTTGCGGGTTTTACCCATGAACCCGCCATAGTATTATCGGAGCGGTTATTGGAGCTACTGCCCGAAAATCAAAGCAAGGTTTTCTATTCTGACAATGGTTCTACTGCGGTAGAAGTGGCCTTAAAGATGTGTCTGCAACAGTCATATAATAAAGGCCTGCCGAAAACGAAGATACTGGCGTTCACAGATGCGTATCATGGCGATACCTTCGGGGCTATGTCGGTAAGCGGCCGCAGTGTGTGGACCGCCCCGTTTAAGGACCAATTGTTTGATGTATTGTTTATCGATCCGCCGAATGCAGATAATCTCCCGGCCATTAAGAATATGATCAGTCAGTATGCGCAGGAGCTTGCCTGTTTTGTATATGAACCGCTGATACAGGGCGCTGCGGGTATGCTCATGCACCGGGCCGAAGAGTTGGATGAGTTGTTATCTTTCTGCCGTGCGCTGAACATTACTTTAATACAGGATGAGGTCTTTGTGGGTTTTGGCAGAACGGGCAAATTATTTGCAGCCAATCACCTGCATACCCAACCGGATATTATGTGCTTCTCCAAAGGGTTGACCGGTGGCACTATGCCTATGGGCATTACTACTTGTACAGAACAGGTATACCAGTCATTCCTGTCTGAAGATCGCTATAAAGCGCTGTTTCACGGGCATTCTTTTACAGCTAATCCGCTCGCTTGTGCTGCGGCCCTGGCCAGTATGGACTTACTGTTACAGGAAGAAACACTGCAACGGATACAATCCATCACGGAGCAGCACATTGTATTTGCCCAAAGCATAACAGAGCATCCGAAGGTTAAAACGTTAAGACATACGGGCACAATACTGGCTATTGAATGGAATACAGGTGAGGATACCTCTTACTTTAACCAGTTTGCTGCTGCACTGTACCGGTATTTCTGGGAGCGGGGCATTCTGATACGGCCACTGGGCAATATCTTATACCTGGTGCCTCCGTACTGCATCAGTAATGAGGACCTCAGTTACATTTACCAAACGATATCACAGGCATTGGATACCTTATAGCTGCTGAATATTACAGGGTGTTGACAAAAGGCATAGTATATTTGCATCCAAACAATTATACTATGCTTCGTTATATATTATTTGCCTGTCTGCTGAGCATTAGTGCACTGGTACAGGCTCAAGCCCCGACGGCCAACTACACAATCTTCAATACTAAAACGGGTGTGGAAGTTTCCTTTGCTGACATGATGCAATCATTGAGCAATGCAGATGCAGTACTGTTTGGCGAAGAGCATAATGACAGTATCGGGCATATGCTGGAACTGGATGTGTTGCAGCACATGCAGTTCCAGCACGGAGATAAGCTGGCCTTATCGCTGGAGATGTTCGAAACCGATGTACAGGGCATTATGGATGAATACCTGGCCGGATGGATCAGTGAGAAGAATTTCAAAAAAGAAAGCAGGTCATGGAACAATTATAATGATTACCGTCCACTGATACAATATGCGCAGGAAAAGCATCTGCAGGTAGTCTGTGCCAATGCTCCGGCACGGTATACCAATATGGTGACCCGTAACGGGCTTACGGCATTATTGCAGCTGCCTAAGGCTACGCAAAAAGCATACCTTCCACCAATGCCTGTAGACACTTTGACGGGTGCTTATTATGATCAGTTCCTGGAAGTAATGGGTGGGCATACGGTGCCTAATATGCAATTGTATCAATCTCAGAATTTATGGGATGCGACCATGTCTTATTCCATTACCCGTGCTATGAAAAATAAAGTAGTACTGCACCTGAACGGGCGCTTTCACAGTGACCGCTACCTGGGTACTGCATACCGGGTAATCCAGCAGCATAAAAAGAAGAAAGTATACACGATTTCCTGCTTCAGGGCAGATAAGTATACCCCAGCAGAACATCAACCACTGGCTGATTTTGTGATCCTGACCAGGCTTTAATTATTTCCATTTCTGGGCTATACGAATGGCAGTTTCGAGCATATCGGGCTGCCATTTTTCTATACCCCAAACGCTGTTGCGTAAAGCGGTATGTTGCAGCTGCTCCATTGCCTCTGCATGTCCTGCTGCGTGTTCGAGGATGTACGATAGGATCTGCTGTTCTCCGTACAGGTATTCATCTTCGATAACTTGTCCCGGAGGCAGACTATATTCCGGCAGAAAATTATTAGGTACTGCATCCATTCGAGAATGGTGCTCCAGGAATTGTTCTGTGATCTTTTGCATCTGCTGAAAATCCTTTCTGAAGCTGATCTTAGCTGCTTCAGTTTGCAGGCCGGTACCCAGCTGCTCCATCACCACATACTTTACCTGCGGGCACAAAGGCAAAGTATGCTCCAGCAGCTCAAATACTGATTCCGGCACCCTGCCATCATGCGTATCTCTGCGTATGCTACGACTTTGGTCGGTCACAGCGGTTTCCCAGCTGCCTCCGGAGATATGGATTTCTCTGACCCGATCCAGCGGATAGGCTTGTATCAGGACTTCAAATGGTATATTGAAATTGTGTAACTGGCAATAGACATTGTGGAGGTCAAGGATAATGAATCCGTTTACGGGTTCTATTAACTGCTCCAGGAATGCTCCTTGTCGCTTTACCTCATCAAGGCTGTAGGCAAATGCCAGATTCTCCAGCCCTACCGGGCATTGTGCGGCATCCTGTATACGTTGCAGGCGATCGCGGCCTATGGCTACTGTGCCTGAGGTATAGGGAACACTCATTGGTGCTCCTTTATGAAAATCACTGCCGGTCATGAAACCGAAATGTTCTGTAATATGATCAAAACGATATTGTCTGCTCAGCTGCTTCAAGCGCTGCAGCCATGCAGCCTGCTCCGGCAGCAGTCTTCCGGAGAACAGAGAAAAGAATACCCCATGCCCAATAAGCCGGCCTTCATTGCTGTATGCAGTCAGCAGATCATGAAACCATTCCGGTATCACATGATCTTGCCGGAACAGGGCATCAAAAGACCATTCCAATGCATCTACTACACCCTCTTCTAATAAAGGTAAGGATGCCGACAAGATATCGGCATCCAGGTTACAAGCAATAGTGGGTAAAATCGTTCTGCTCATAGTAATTTTTTATCCCATTCCACAGGCCGGGCAGTTATATGCTGTATCCGGCTGTTGATTGGCGGGGTTTTCAGTCCCAACCTTTTTCGCCTTTTCCGGCTTGGTTTGCACCTTGTCGCAGGAACTGCTGCTTGCTTGTACAGCCAGCCCAACCACCAGGGCTCCCAGTACTTTTTTAGAAATTTTCATGATGATACTATTTAGATGTGTGTGACAATATGGTTTGGTGTTTATTGCTTTTTCAATTTGTAGATATCAACAGTACTATTTCCCTGCTGGCGGGTAAGCACTACGGTATCATCATACTGGGTTATTTCATAAGTCCCATCCAGGATCAATGTCCAGTCAAAATTGGCGCTCCATGTGCAGGTATCTTCAAATTGTACCTGGTTGTTGCCGATGCTATACGTACCGGAGCAAAGTGCAGGATAGCGCTCCATGGAAGCGTTTCCGGTCCAGTTACCATTGGATAAGGTAAGGCTTACTGCTGACGGTAAGCTTGAAGCTAATGTCTGACGCTGAAAAGTACCAACATAAGTCCCGTCGCTCAGCATAATAGCTGCGGGGTCCCGGAACATATCCTTACTACAGGAAAGTAAGGATGTTGCTATACATAAAAATATTATACCTGTTTTCTTCATGATTTGATTACTATTATGGGATCGGGACTGCTTCCTGCTCCCGTATTAATAAAGACGGATAATGCAGCACTTTGCTTAGTAAGTAAGCTAATTTTCCTTAAAAAAAGAAAGAGAGGATATCCTTTAACAGGATTTCCTCTCTTTGTATTGTTTACGATAGTGAAAATTAAGCAGTAGCTGCACCTTCCACCAAAACAGTTGCTTTGTTATTCAGTACTTCTACAAAGCCGCCTTTGATCGTATATAATTCTGTATTCGTTTTATCTTTCAGAATTTTCATTTTTCCTTCTCCCAGCGCGGCAACCATTGCTGCGTGGTTTTCCAGAATTTCGAAAGAACCTTCTACGCCGGGAAGTTGTACACCGTACACTTCACCACTATAGATTTTTTGCTCTGGCGTTAATATGTCTAATTGCATTTGATCAAGTTTAAAATTTCAAAAGCCAATATTACAATGACCTTTTACTGTACAATTAAGCTTTAGCTTGCTCTAACAGTTTTTTACCTTTAGCGATTGCATCATCGATAGTACCTACCAGGTTGAATGCAGCTTCAGGATACTCATCCACTTCACCGTCCATGATCATGTTGAAACCACGGATAGTTTCTTCGATTGGAACCAGTACACCAGCCAGACCGGTAAACTGCTCTGCTACGTGGAACGGTTGAGATAAGAAACGTTGTACACGACGTGCACGAGATACAGTCAGTTTATCTTCTTCGCTCAGCTCATCCATACCCAGGATCGCGATGATATCTTGTAATTCTTTATAACGTTGTAAGATACGTTTTACACGCTCAGCACAATCATAGTGTGCATCACCAACGATAGCAGCAGACAGGATACGAGAAGTAGAATCCAATGGATCTACCGCAGGATAGATACCCAGATCGGCAATTTTACGAGACAATACGGTAGTAGCATCCAAGTGGGCGAAAGTAGTCGCAGGAGCCGGATCCGTTAAGTCATCCGCAGGTACATATACCGCCTGTACAGAGGTAATTGAACCGTTTTTAGTAGAAGTGATACGCTCTTGCATCAGACCCATCTCAGTAGCCAGGGTTGGTTGGTAACCTACCGCTGAAGGCATACGGCCTAACAGGGCAGATACCTCAGAACCAGCCTGAGTGAAACGGAAGATGTTATCAACGAAGAACAGGATATCTTTACCTTTACCATCGCCTTCACCATCACGGAAATATTCAGCCATAGTCAGACCAGATAATGCTACACGAGCACGTGCCCCTGGAGGCTCGTTCATCTGACCGAATACGAATGTTGCTTTAGATTCTTTCAGACCTTCCATATCTACAGCATCCAGATCCCAGCCACCTTTTTCCATAGAGTGGAGGAATTTCTCGCCATATTTAACGATACCAGCTTCGATCATCTCACGCATCAGGTCATTACCTTCACGTGTACGCTCCCCTACACCGGCAAATACTGATAAACCACCGTGTCCTTTAGCGATGTTGTTGATCAGCTCCTGGATCAATACGGTTTTACCTACACCCGCACCACCGAACAGACCAATTTTACCACCTTTTGCATATGGCTCAATCAGATCGATTACTTTAATACCAGTGAACAGGATTTCTGTAGAGGTACTTAATTCATCGAATTTAGGCGGTTTAGCGTGGATAGGACGGCCATTCTCTTTATTAGGCTGAGGCAGACCATCAATAGCATCACCAGTTACGTTGAATAAACGGCCATTGATTTGAGGTCCGATAGGCATTGCAATTGCTTTTCCGGTATCAACAACCTCCATACCGCGTACAAGACCTTCTGTACCATCCATCGCTACGCAACGAACGCTATCTTCTCCTAAGTGCTGTTGCACTTCCAAAACTAATTTGTCTCCATTCTCGCGCTTTAATTCTAAGGCGTTGAAAATTTCTGGCAACTTATTTTCAGCACTGAAATGTACGTCAATAACTGGACCAATGATCTGTTTAATTTTACCAACGTTTGGCATATCTAAAATTTAATTATTAAGAATTGTAATATTTCAATTTGGGTGCAAAAGTATGACTCTATTAGCAAAAAATAAAATTTTATTCTGATTTAATTCATATTTAAATGGATTGTCATTTAATTTCTACACTTATGTAAGGATTTAGGCTTTTCTGCTGTTCATTCTGAGGATTTAAACACTGTATTTCAGAAAAAACAATGACATCCCCCACCTGCACCTCATTGACCATTCTGTTATACTCAGCAGTAAATCTGGGCCAGCAGCTTCTGGAGACTAATCTTGCCCTCATCACTGATACTGGCCAGCGTTATGGCAGGCGCAGAAATCATTTTCACGACAACCACCAGTCATTAACAACAATAAGAATAGCTTTTTCACCTGACTTGATATTAAAAAATAATAAAACGATATCCCCGCATTAATGCGGGGATAAATATACAATTTTTAAACATGGATCGAGATAATAATATTAACTGAGTATCAGCTTAAAGGAAACAAAGTCTAAAATTATGATTTAAGTAGTCAATTTATATCTATTGCTACCTTTTGCCTTGATGCAAAAGGTACCGCCAAAAAATCAAGGCTGTATAAATCCCTGGCTAAAAATCAATGTGTCGGTCGGTCGCAAACGCAGACTCGCTGCGCTCAGACAGTGGTTTCCGACTTTATCGACCGAGCCAATGATTTTACTAACGCCGGATTTATAAGGCCTTTCTAAGCGATCTGTACTTGTACGGATCGCTTATTGTTTTCATCACAGCGATAGCCATTTTGGAGTGGAGCTGCGATCGTTGAGCACAGAACGCATCGCACGTTAAGCTCAGACGATCAATGCACGCAACGGTACAAAATGGCGATGCTCTGCAATCGCCTTGATGAAAACAAAGGCACTTTTGGTCCTTTTGTTGCCGGACAAAAGGACGAAGAAAAAAGGTTACTACATGCGGATAGTCAGATAATATTATTTCATCAGCTGTATTTTGCCGGTATATAATTCCTTATTGGTTTGTATCATCATAAAATACATGCCATCTGCCATACCAGCCAGGGAAAGCGCAGACGGTATCTGGTGATCGTAACGTTTGCATTCTCTGCCGGTCATGTCATAAAGCTTCAGGCTTTGAATCTCCTTCTGCTGCTCATTCTGGATATATACAATATCCCGGGATGGGTTGGGATAAAAACGGAAACCACCTTCTGATGCAGGAATACCTTTTAATGAAGTCGGCGCACCGCCATTAATGGTTTTAAACAGCCCGTGTCCGCTGGCAAAGCCAAGCTGCCCGTTCAGCATTTCTATTTCCAGTATCAGCATATCCTGCGGACTGGTCAGTTGCTTGGTCCATGATTGCCCACCGTTCGTCGTTTTATATATAGATTGTGCATACACTATATATCCCTCCAGGGGACTGGTGAAGTGAACATCTGTAAGCGACATATCTGTAAAGGTATGGCCGGTCAGTTCTGTCCAGGTATTTCCGCCATTGACCGTCCGCAGTATTTTGCCGGGCATACCGGTAGCTACAGCCCATCCGTGCTGCGCATCAGAGAAATGCATCTGGCTGATACCATCATATACAAACACCTGCTGAGGTTCTGTAGTATCACTGTATACTTCCGTCCAGGATACCCCGGCATTGGTTGTTTTAAAAATGCGATCCAGGTTGGTGACATTTCCGTACTGGGCCAGACTTACGAAGCCGGTCGTCTGATTGATGAAATAAATATTGGTTATATAATGATAATCAGGTATCAGCTCCTGGCGGGTAAAGGTAGCGCCTCCATCAGTAGTACGGGACAGCGTGCCCATATTACTGATGAAACCGGTATCCTTGTTCAGAAAACGGATTTTATAAAAATAAGCACCGCCACTGATGGTATCATACATCGGTTGCCAGGTCTGCCCGCAATCGCTGGTCTTGAAACAGCTGGGGCCTACAGCAAAGGAGGCAAAGCCTGCTGCGAATCCGTGCTGCTGGTCTGTAAAATGTACTTTGAGCGCTGTGGTCGCACCAAAGGTAATGGTATCCCAGGTCTGGCCACCGTTTACCGATTTCAGCAATCCCATGCTTTCTGAAGAACTGGCAAAGATGGTATCCTGATTGAGTACATTGAGGTCTGTGATACCGCTGGTTAAGGAAGGGGAACGCATGACCCACTGGGCATTTGCGTTAAGCGCGAGTATCCCGGATAAAAGGATGAGGCATAATTTTTTCATGATCGCTGAATTTATAGGGTTATAATTACTCCTACAAAGGTCGGCAGTATCGGTGTACACTGTTTGCAAATACCCGTAATAAAATTGCAAAAAAACACATCAGGCCTTATACTCCGTAGGGCTCTGTCCCGACTGCGTTTTAAACCAGTTACTGAAATGTGCGGTTTCTTTGAAGCCCAGCTCCAGTGCTATTTCATTGACCGACAGCCCTGAAGTCATCAGCAGTTGCCGTGCTTCTTTAAGCAGGCGTTCCTGCTCCAGCTGCCTGAGACTTTTGCCTGAAGCTTGTTTGATACGATTCTGCAATGTTCTGGCAGTGACATGCAGCGCAGCAGCGTACTGATCAGGTGTCCAGCGGTCTTTAAAATGTTTATGGATCAGCGAGACTGCCTGCTTCAGCAAAGGATCATTGGTGCGGGAAGTGCCGGGTACATCATGAAAAACAGTTGCGATCCTGGTCAGGAAAGCACCGATGAGCTGAAGCATATATAGCTTGTCGCTTTTATTGGCCTGCATTTCCTGAAAGAGCATGGCAAACTTCACCTGATCTTCTTCATTGAGGTTAATAATGCGGGAGCGGTTAAATATATCCTGGAAGTCTATTTCTGCATTCAGGATGGAAAGCTTGTCCAGCAACTGATCTTTGTATACAATGGCGAATCCTTCAGAATGCATGCTGCGTTCTACCCAATGCAGATCGCGCGCAGCAATAAGGTGTATCGACTGGTCTTCGATGCTGTAGTCTTTGAAGCTAATGTTGTGTGTACCACCACCTTTTAGGAAGACCATAATCTCATTGTATTCATGTCCGTGATAATGGTCGAAGGGGTAACTTTCAGGATTGTCCAGGTACACATACCGTGCAATGTTGCTACGGACTTCATCTTCCGAATATTTGTATACTTCGTAATGCTCCTGTTTCATGATGGTTTACTGATTGGGCCTACCAAGTTACTGCATTTACGGCTGGGACACAAGCGGCTGATGCGGAAAAATACAGGCATAAAAAAACCCTGCAATATGCAGGGTTTAAAAATGTAGTGGAAGCACACGGATTCGAACCGCGGACCCTCTCGGTGTAAACGAGATGCTCTGAACCAGCTGAGCTATGCTTCCTGAAATAAAAGAAAGTAGTGGAAGCACACGGATTCGAACCGCGGACCCTCTCGGTGTAAACGAGATGCTCTGAACCAGCTGAGCTATGCTTCCGGGAAATAAAGAACTTTTAGTGGAAGCACACGGATTCGAACCGCGGACCCTCTCGGTGTAAACGAGATGCTCTGAACCAGCTGAGCTATGCTTCCTTGTAATAACTGTATGGTGACATACTGTTTTCACTAATGGATTGCAAAGGTAAACTCTGAAATCCGAACAACCAAATTTTTTACTACAATTCTTAAATCTGATTTGCATTAAATAGGGGCAATCCATTTGCAGATGCAGTATGGTTAATAAGTGCCAGGCTCTTTACCGGGTCTACTTTGCGGCAAAGCAATGCTCCCGACGCCTTTATTACTTCATAGTCTTCAAGGTCCAGTACTTTAGGACTCTTACCATCCGGAGAGTTGGCCCAATCTATATAGCGCAGTATCGGACTTACGCGGTCTCTGAATGTACTGTTGAGAATGACGGTTTGAAAAAATATTTCATCTGCACAAAATGTGGTGCGGAAAAACCGGATCAGTTCAGGATGCTGGTCTATATAGTCCAGTATATAATTAATGCAGGACTGGTCGAGCATCCACCATTGTGATCCTCCATAGGCCTTAAGTCCCAGAGGCAGCACACGCCAGCGCCCCTTAAACAGCCGGTAAGTACCATTGACCAGGTAGTAAACGCTTTTATACAATACCTTACCCGCAAAACCGGCAAGTCCTTTGCGACGGATATACAGGCGTGTCAGTTCACTACGGTGAAAGTGCCCTACCCTTTTCTTGACCTCCGGCCAGTCTTCATCAATGCTGCTATAATCTATATACTGCTGCCCTTCCTGCAGACGCTGTGCAATCTCGGCTGTAGTGTACACCGGCAGATCCTGTCCGGACAGGAAGATAACATGACCGTACTGTGGTTGCTCTGCCTTGATCTGCCTCAGCGAATTTATGGTCGCTTCGCATTGAGACCAGCCGCCCCAGTTAATCGATACACGTTGTTTAACCTGTACTGCTTTAGGATTGATCTTACTACAGTCCATAGCAGACTTCTTATCAATATTAACATACACCACTGACTGCGGACCGGACAAACAGTCGATCAGGTAGTTAAGGTACTCCAGGTGATTATGTGCATGGATAAGGTAAATCTGTTTCAAGGATAATCCGGTTTAGGAAACGAAAATAGGAAAAAGCAACGCAGGTGCCAAGCGCAACATGTTATAGAATATAGCGGACATAAAAAAAGGCAGATAGAATGCTATCTGCCTTTCTGTGGAAGCACACGGATTCGAACCGCGGACCCTCTCGGTGTAAACGAGATGCTCTGAACCAGCTGAGCTATGCTTCCCTTTTTTTGATTAAAATAATTCTTTCAAACTATTTTTGGTGCCCAGAACAGGAATCGAACCTGCACTCCGTTGCCGAAACAAGATTTTGAGTCTAGCGCGTCTACCAATTCCGCCATCTGGGCTCACACCATAAAAAAGTGGATTGCAAAGGTATAGGATAAGATTCAGAATAACAAAAATATTTTGACTTCTGCATTCCCGTCTGCATAAAAAATGGCACTGCTGTTCAGCAGTGCCATAAAGATAAAAAAGTACAGGCTTTATTTTTTGATCATTTTAATTGCAGTACCATTTTCAAATGTCAGGATATACAGGCCGGAAGCCAGTCCGGTAGTATTTACCTGAACTGCATTGCTACTCACGGTAACCTGGCGTATAACCTTTCCGGAAAGATCGGTCAATACTGCTTTAGTACCCACCAGGGAAGCATCAGGAGCTGACACTACAAACGACTGATCGAAAGGGTTTGGCGCAACAGATGCTGCATCAGCTCTGCCAAATTGCAGTACAGATACATTACTGTAGGTACGGCCACCATTTTCGTCGGTCAGCAGCAGGCGATAGTAGTTATTACCTTCTGCCGGGCTGGCATCTGTAAATGCATATTGTTGCATACCATTACCGATACCTTTCTGTGAGCCGATGGGCTCAAAGGTACGGCCGTCGCGACTGCGCTCTATCTGGTATACCGGCACAAAACCTTCTTCGGTTACGGTCCAGTTGATAACAGCTGTACGCCCTTTACCTTTCTCTGCATTGAATGCAAGCAGATACAGTGGCAATGGCAGTGCACTGGAAGTACTGGTCACACGACCCAGTGTAGTTCCTGCAAAGTCCTGACTGATAAAGCTGGAACCCATATTAACCGTACTACCGGTTGTAGTGGTCCATTGTGTCCAGGTAGAGCCGGGTGCTGCAGAAGTAAATGCCACCTGCATTAAGGCTTCTGTATTGGTACCCAGTTCTGAAATATTATAAAAGAAGCCGGCATTACCATTATATACCACCGGACTGGAAAAGTTAAATACCCTTCCGATACTGGTAGCTCCGCTAGTGCCGACAACAGGAGTGGCTGTCCTGGTCAGTACAGTTGATGTAAGGGTCAGATCCGAAGAAGGAACCAACACCAGTTCATCTGCACTTAAGGTTGTACCACTCAATATCGTCATACCCGAAGTTTCGACGCTCAGTTGTGCATGCAAGGATACAGGCAAAACTGCCGCCAGCAACAGGCCGCATATTTTGTTGTGCATAATGTAATTATTTAATGATTTTCAAATAGTTTTTCTGTCTGGCAACCATTACAGTTGCTGAATCGTCATATAATTACTTGCACCACCACTTAATGTGGCCGCACCCAGCAGGCCGAACATCTGCAACTGCAGTACATCTCCTGCAGCAAGCGTCACGATAGCCTCTGAACGGAAGTTGTTCAATGAAATCGTCGGAGAAATTGTCAGGGCAGCAATACCGGTACCATTTACAGTAACGCGTGTACTTAACAGTAATGAGGCCGTAGTAGACACGTTATAACTGATGCGATATGCACCTGCAGCAGACACCGTAAAGGCAGTGTTGCTACCATTAACCGTAATACCGCTCAGGTATTGAGCATCAGGGAGCGGAACATTCGTACCACCCAATACAACTGCAACTACCGAACTGCTGGTATTGGCTGCTGAAGCTTTTGCCAGAGAGCCGGAGCCTGCATCTGCGGTAGTGGTCATACGCAGCCATTGAGAGTTAACGTACGTCCATAAACCAATAGGCGCATCTGTCTGATACACCATCAGTCCCTGTGCCGGTGTAGCAATAGCGGTACGCTGTGTGGCCGTCATACGAGGAATAAGCAGACCTCTTGTGGTGGATTGAATGTCTAATGCGGCAGTGGAGTTAGGCGTTGGGGTTCCGATACCTACCTGCGCGCGCGCGGCGGAGAATGTCAGCCCGGCTAAGGCTGACAAAAGGATAAACTTTTGTTTCATAATTTGCTAGTGGTTAATTGTTTCGGTGTAAAGGTACCCATTAGAACAATATTTCACACAAATAAGCGAAACATAATTATTTTTTAAAGATTAACGAAAGTTAATAAGGAGCAATAAAATAAATACCAGCAAACATTTACAGCAATTATATCAAAATGCAATTACACAAATAAGAGAATTAAATAACATAATTGCTAAATAAAGGCTCAATGCTTGTCCTATGACAGGGGCAATATAAAGGGCATAGCCAGCCGGCTATGCCCGAAGATTTTTGTTTAGTTTGTATGCTGTAAACACTCTTAAATACTAACAGCGGGACAAAAATCTTGGCAGCAAAGATATGTAAATCACTAACATACATCTGATTTAAAAAGATACTTTAACATTTATCCCACTGATCCTCGTCAAATAAGCAGCAGTGAAAACATTTTCGGTTGACTTTGGAACCAGAAAAGGCAACAGTGTACCTGCAACTAATGCTCAACATAAAAAAGCCGGCTATAGAAATAGCCGGCCATTCTCCTCATAGATTAACCAAAAATCTGCTTAGTCCATGATTTATGAGAGAGCTAATGAAGAGAGTTATGAAGGGAGATTATTAGCATTATTGAATAACATTTACCTGTTGTGTATGCAAGATTCCATCTGTCCATATACTGAGCATATACACACCCGATACAATCCCCTGAAGGCTGATCATATTGTTGGCATTGGCCTGTAGCTTACCACTCCGCAGCACACGACCCAGCGCATCACGCAACTCATATACATTGCTGGTACTATTGCCCTGGAGTACGACATGCACTTCAGTATTCGCAGGATTAGGGTACACACTTATGTTGTTACTGGTACATTTTACGGCATTTATACTCATAACAGGACTGTAACCTGCACTACCGCCTGCTTCTGTAGCTTTGATACGATAGAACCATTTGCCGGATGAAGGCACAACATCTATATAGCTGGTTGCAGTGGCCGGAAGTGTAGCGACATTACTGAACGCCTGTCCGTTACTGCTGCGCTCTATAACAAATTGCGGTACGCTGTTATTGTCTGACTTGTATTCCCAGCTGAGATTTACAGCACAATTGTCAGCAGTAGCTCCTGTTCTGATAAACGTAACCGGTAATGGTACGCCAGACATGGTATAACTACCAGGTGCACATAAGCACTGTGCTGTACCCGCTGCAGTAGTCGTTTGTATCCTGGCGGTTACTAATGCACCGGTAGTGCAGAATCCGCCGGTTGGCACCGTAAGGGTAAAATCATCATAATCATTGCCACCAATAGCTACACTTTTGGTAAGGGCACGTTTTGCAAATGGTACGGTACTGCTGCCACAGAAAAACTCTACGGTATCGATATTGGCAACTGATGCTTGTGTACCGGTATTACTATACGTAAGGTGTATCGTCTGACTGGTACTGGTAGTCCAGCCTGTTGTGCCGGTACTCATACCGGTTATATTGAGGCTCGGCTTGTTCAAGGTAATAGCTGGCGACATTGCTGATGCGATCACGACACTACTACCGGTACAAGGGGTGCCATTACAACTCAGGGGGGCAATGTCGCGCTTGTAGGCTCCAGTAATGTTTACATTGCCACAACCACCACCACCACCGGGTACCACATTAAAGCTATAATTAATCGGTGTGCTGGCGGCTACGCCTAAAGGCATGGCTACTTTCACAATAGTAGTTGCTCCAGCAGTAGTTACATCGGCAGTAAATCCGGAGGTCAGTCCACCCGCATAGTTCATACCTGCAGGCAGGGTGTACATCATTGTATCACCGGCTGCGGTGCCGACACTGGTAGGTGTCGTCGTAAGCGAAACGGGAATGGTAGTACCACAAGAAGCGCTGGTGGCACTGCCAAAACCAATGGTTACACCTGCCGATCCGGAAACCGTAACGCCATTAATATTTAATGCTGCGGTAGTAGCCGTAACTCCATTACCTGTTGCAACGGAGCCACAAGGCTGGTTGCCATAGGCATTAAAAGAGAAAGATGATCCTGAAGTAAAGCCACAGGTCGTTGTAAAGTCCAGTTTAATTTTTGCTTGTCTGTCACCACCCAGCGGGCTAAAAGCGGGATTGGCCAGGGCCGTACCCAGTATACCGTTTATGCCGATGGCAGTATGAGCAGTAAGGTCTATCTTATAGCCGCCACCACCAATTGAGCTGATCGCTGCTGGCTGATAGTTGCCACTACCCAATGGATATTCTACCTGTATGGTAGAGGCCATTATTATACCTGTTGGTGGATAGAAGATTACATAAGGATTTACCAGGTTAGCCGCCTGTGCACTGTTTACGATCAGTAAAGTGCTGTCTGTAGTACACAGATCAATAGTGCTCCCTGCCCCTGGCTGACGCGCTACACTCAACTGAATCTGGCTCGGCTGAGGATCAACGTTCAACCATGTTTGTGCTGCGGTACAGGCATAGGCAGATGGATCTCCCGCAGGATAACCACTACAGTTCCATCCTGCTTTCAGCAATATGCTATCTGATGTACAGTTGGTATACTTGAAATATATTCTTGCCTGCTGTGTGCTTCCGGTAGTTAAACCTGCTGTGCTTACCTGATACCATTTGTTGCCGGTACCATAGATAGATGCAACAGGAAGCACTACATTACTTGGCTTCAGCACAACGCTGTCTATAGTAATGCCACTAGCGGCAGCTTTTTCCAGTGCCAGCCAGAGATAAGGCGCTGTTTGCGTGCTGGGGTTATTTATCTGCACATCCCAGTATTGTTGGGATTGTATGCCCTGCACTACACCGGTATTATTTTGTACTGTTACACTGGGGCGTTTGCTACCATCAATAGCCAACAAGGTGGTTGCGTTGCCATAGCTGGTAGTAACAGTCATAGGTACACCAGGATTATCGTAATAATAAGTCTTACCATAATATTGCACCAGCAATGGCAATGGGCCGGTGCTGCTGCCTGCTTCGCAGGTAGATTTGAGGCTGTATAAAATGCGGCTATCTTCCTGACTTCCTCCAGCAGAAAGGTCATTCAAAGGCCAGTTGCCTGGGTTGATAAAGGTGAGCCTTTGCCCGCTGATTACTGGTGGAGCAATATTAAATGTTCCAGTACTCCCATTATATATATCTGCCCATCTACTATAATTTATCTGTGGGTTAACGCTGGCATCATAAATTACGCCCGTGGGCAATATAACCACTACAGAATCTACCCGGTGCTTAGGGCGGAATTCATTGTTGAATACGCGGTAATTTGCACTATATCCACTGCTGTAGGAAGCACGAGGTGATACTGGTCCACAACCCACCAGTGTACTCGCTCCTCCTCCCCAGTATGAGGTTCCTACGTTTGCAAAACCTATAAAACGAATAAGGGGTACCAGGTTCAGGCAATATTGCTTTACAGTGCTGGCATCGTTACTATAAAAATAAGAATTGGCATTGGGCGCATAAGTGGGTACAGTGCCATATAACAACTGCCCGCTGTTTGTATTGGTAACGAGGTAGGTAACAGATACCCATACACTATCCCCAGTAAAGAGTGTGATGGGCAGTCCGCCCAAGCCGGTAAGGTTCCAATCCCACTGTGTATGCGTGGCAGTGCTCAGATCGGTTGGCGCAGGCATGGCCACGCTGGTAATGGTACCGGTGCCCGCCGCTTTATGATTGTATGTGCCGCTGATGAACACCAGCGTGTTTTGCCCGCTTACTTTATCCAGCTCAAAATTAAAATGCACATTGTTATACGCTACAGACGATTGCTGTGCACTGTTGGTCACCACCACAGTATCGTAAGGCAATACGGTAGCCAGTTGCAAGGCCGGTATGCTAGATGGCGTTATTCTTGTAGCAAGCGTGGCATCGGTAAAGCCCAGCGAGGTACGTTCGGCCTTGGTGAAAATATTGGCCAGCCCACCGGGGCATGGCGCAGGGCAAACGGCAGGTATTGTTTGCGAACCGCAATACAGCCGCTCTACAATATCGCCACAGCTACGGGTGTTTACATAATCCATTTCCCAGGAAAAACTTACCGAGCTGCCGCCACTACAGTTGTACACTAAATCAAACGTAAAATCATCCTGATACCACAGGTTATTTGTTCCATTAAGTTTGGTACGGAATTGCACCGTAGAACCCGAAACGGTAACATTAGCAGCATCGGCCCGGGCAAATCCCCTAAAAAAGAAGGTACCGGGTACATAAGTAACCCCCGCTGGCAACGTAAGGGTCAATTCTAAACTGTCTACAGATTGGTTTAACGCCGTTATCATTGCTGAATAATGGCTGATGGTAACCGTAAATGGTACACCATTAAAAATTTGCGGAACAGTGCTGATGTTACGGTTAGGTATAGTATATAAAGAACGCTGGCCACCGCTGCCATTACCAACAAGACTGGTAACTGATGTACCGCACATATCCGTATAGTTAACGGTAGCGCCAACCTGGTGGCTGTAATTTGCCCTTGGGCAAAGGGTGCTTGTTTTATAATTGCGATTAAAGAATATTGTAAAACTTTTACCGGGGGCAAGGTCATCGTACTGGCCATCGCCATCCAGGTCATCAAGTCCAACGCCAACACCATCAGGGTCACCACCTGTTATGGCGGTAAACTGGCTTAGTCTTGCACGCACACTTGCATTAGAAGAGTAGGCAGTGCCTAGGGTATCCACAATCAATGGAATGCCTGTGCCAGGTGCTGCTCCGAAAGTAAAATTGGACAAAAATTCACCATTGCTGGAAACAAACAGCGGACTGGAAATATCTGTAAAACCAAAGTTGGCAATTACATTGTACATAGCCCCGGCATTGCCGCCGTTGCCATTATTGGTAAACACCGATTTTGAAATACCTGGTGCAGTAGCACAGGCGCCCACGAGTGTAACATCGCTTGTAGCTATGCTTAGGTTGGGTACACCTGTGGCCATGGTCACCGCACTGGTGGCGGTTGCAATCTGGCATTGTGAAGCTTTTGTTTTGCCCCATCCGGCACCGTAAGCAGTAGCAGCATTACATTTTGCCACTTTAATGGGTTCAGCAATAATTACGGTTTCACCATTGCTTAGCCAGCTGTCACCACCAAATATTGTTGCTCCGTATATTTTGTAAAACAGCGTATCACCGCTCGTACTGCTGGGTGTGAACGATACGCCATTGGCAGTAATCGCATTGGTACCGCTGGTATTGATCATGCCACCACCAGGGTATACCATGTAATACCGTACAGTATCGGTAGCACCGTTACCACCATTAGTAATAGTGGTGGTGCGGGTGGCGGTGGTACCGATTACTGCATTGGTAAGCGCTGCCGGTGGCGTAAGTGCCAGCGATGGCGACAGCAGGTTATAAGTGTTTACCATAGCCGCCAGCTCGCTGCCATTGCTACAACCACCACTTGTAAATACATACACACTATCCTTAGCTGTAGCAAGATTGCCACAGGTTGCTCTGCGCGCTATGGTAAAAGTTATATAATCACCGGTGGCTGCAATACCACTGATGCTGAAGACCGGATTACGCAGATCGGAAATATTGCTTTCCGCAATACCAATTGCTGCAGTACCTCCTGTTTTAATGACGGTACCTGCTGCATAAGTAACTGATGCTGGTAAGGCTACCTTTACGGTTGTAGCACCGGTGCAGGCACCATTAAATACAACTTTAACGGTAAGATTACCTTGACTGTAGCCCCGGGTAAGGTCCTCGGCTGCAGTGGGGTAACTGATTGTGGGTGCCTGGGCATAGTTTCTCTGCGTACTGATTAATGAAAGCAGTATCAAAATACCTGCCATGAGCATGGTACGTTTTTGTTTTACGTGCATTTTAATGTACTATTTTAGTTATAAATAAAAAGGACAGGAATCGTGTTTTTGCTATTGACTATACACAAGTATAACAGTATCGAAATGTAGCTGACTATCACTCTAGCCAGCCACATCGAATACTAACACTCACCTCACGATCCTGCTTTTACCAGCTTAATATTGATGATTTGTTCTGTACCATTGGCATCGGCAACAACGATCTGATAAGTGCCGGCTGCCAGGCTACTCAAATCCACGAGTTCATTACTTCCGGTTGCCTTTTGTTGCAGGATTAACTGACCATTTATTCCAAAGATTTTAATGAGTTCTCCTTTATGCAGATTGGCAATCTGTATCTTATCTTTTGCAGGGTTAGGGTATACGCTTATATTCCGGCTATTGCCACATGGAGCACCTATCTTAAGGGTATTGCTATAGGTATAGGCCCCATCTTCATCGACCATCCTCAATCTGTAATAGCTGGTAGTCGATTGCGGTGCACAATTGAAATGATAAGTATTCCCTGTGCTTTTACGGGCAGCCATAACGGCACCTTCTTTATAAAAATCGCCACCATTTGCACTGCGCTCTATCTCAAAATGGCTGAGGTTTTGCTCATGAGCCGTTATCCAGCTCAATTCGGTGGTACAATCTATTGTAGCTGCAGCAAAGGAAAGGAGGCTGACAGGCAGCGGTGTATTACAAAGTGTAGAATTTAAAGTAACCGCCACATTGCGTGTAACGCAGCCACCTGCAATAACTACAGTACATACATAAGTACCATTATCTCCGGCAGAATAACTCGGGAAAACAATCTCCCTGCTGTTAGAGATAAGTGTTCCGTTCTTCTTCCAGCTATAAGTAGCATCTACCATATCCGGAACGCTAAGTGTATATGGACTTCCGACACAAGGTTGCATCGTATTTACGCTATGCAGCTGGCTGAGTTGACCAATAGTGATTTCTGTAACCGTAGCGGTACCGCAGTTATCGGTTATCCTTACAGTGTAAGAAGTATCTGCGCTAAGGCCTGTTATGGTCTCACTTCCGTCAGAGTTATTAGTCAGGTTTATATAGCTGGCATCGGTCTGCGACGTTTTTTTATAATCTACCTTCAGTGGACCTGCTCCTATAAATGAGAATATCGCACTGCCGGTTGAGAGTGGCGTACCAGCGGCATTTTCACAAACCACACCAAGTTTTTTGACAATTTGAGGACCTGAACCTCCAGGCAATATAGTAACCTGTGAGGCGTATGAATAAGGACCGCAACCAGCCATATTGGTCGTGATGGTGTAGGTGCCGGCAGGCAGATTGCTATAAGTAGCATTTCCTGTAACACCCGCTCCTACCGGAGTACCGGCACTATTGGTTATAACGTAGCTAAAAGCACCATAACCATTATAGGCTGCGTCCACAACTATATCTCCGGTTCCCCCGCAAAGCTGAGTAACACTGGCATTGGTATGCTGGACTAAAATGTCGCTTATATTAGAGGGTACTACCGCAGTAACGGTGTCTGATTGACCGCAACCATTCTCTATCTTAATATAATAAGTAGCACCTGGTATTACATTTTGCCAACCAAAGTAACCTGAACTACCTGTACTCGTTACTCCAATCATATTGGGGCTGGGAGCAATGATCGTAGCTATAGCATTCGAAAAATTGGCCATAACTCCTTCTACATATAAAGTCATACTGGTTCTTCCTTCTATTGATGTACACCCTGCATTACTTCCGATATATGCTACGGTCAGCTCATTCGGAGCACCCGAAGGTGATGTAAATACATCGCTAACCGTATTGCCGCAGGCATCTGTAGCTGTAGAGGTATAAGCATCTGCTGGTAAGCCATCAAAGCTATGAGGCAGATCTGCCAGACTATTTGCAGTATATGTACCAACAACAGTACCGGCACTGTTCTTAATTACCCAGACAACCGGGAATGTATAAAATAAGTTGACATTCACATTCAGGGAATAAGTAATAGGACTGCCTGGTGTTACACAACCATTGGACACCAGAGAGGCATTTTGTAAAAATGCTGTTTCTGCTGGAGTATAGGTATGGCAATAAGTGCAGGAAATACCACATGCTGTAGTGACTTTAAACAACAGGTTTATGCCATTAGGTATTTTTACACGAGCGTCGGTCGAGGTATTATTGTAATGATAGTTTTTTATCAGCCCCCCCTGGATGGGACTTGTACAGGTTCCGGTATTTTCATATATATCTAAGTCTATCCCTGCCGGTGGAAGGGAAGAAAGTGTTGCATTACTCAGATAAAACCGGGCATAAATAGAGTCTTGCAACTGTGCACAAGTTAAATCTCCGAACTCCAACTGTAATTGTGCGATACAAAGATTATCCGGGTAAGGATTTGCTACCGTTACTTGTTGGGTTACAAATACCCCGCAGGCATCTTTGGTGCGTACATTATAAGTACCAAAAGCAGGAGCTGTAAACGTGTTGGCCGCAGTGTAGGTTAATGTTCCATCTGCAGCTGCAGGATCCCCCTGCCAATAGGCATATGTAAACGGTGTACTGCTTCCTGTCGCAGATGTAGTTATGGTACCGCCCGGAGCACTGCCACTACATACATTGGTTACTGTAGAACTGGCTGCCACCGGAGTATAACTGTTGGGAATAGTGATGCCCGTTGTCGCAAAAATACCAGGGTCTGCCTGGCAGGCTACTTTAACGGTATAAGATCCAGGCAACAAGCCAATAAATACATTGCTATTCTGTGCCGAAGTAGGATAACCTGCAGGGCCGCTCGTGATCTGGTAAGTAGCTCCTGTACCGGCTGTGGCATTAATCGTAAAGCCTCCGTTAGACGGACATGATGCCGTAGTGACATTTACAGAGCTGATACTGATGCTTGCAGGGCATTGGGCATAACTGCCTGGCATGCCGATTAATGAAAGCAGGAAGGCAAGACCTGCGATCAGCATAGTGCGATTTTGTTTTACGTTCATTTCAAGGTATTATTTAGTTTATGAATAATAAGGGCAGGATCGTATTTAGTCCTATTGACTAAACACAATGTAACCGTGTGAAAATGTAGCTGACTATTATGCTAGCCAGCCACATTGAAGAATAACACTCAACTCACGATCCTGCTTTTACCAACTTAATATTGATGACTTGTTCCGTACCGTCGGTAACAATGACCTGATAAGTACCGGTGGCCAGGCTGCTCAGGTCCAGCAGTTCATTGCTTCCTGCTGCCATTTGTTGCAGTATTAACTGACCCGTTATTCCGAAGATTTTAATCATCTCCCCTTTATGAAGATTCGTTATATGTAGCCTATCCTTTACAGGATTTGGATATATGTTTATGTTTAGTTCACTGTTACCGGGAGCTCCTATTTTCAGGGTATTGCTATAGGTATAGGACCCATCTTCATCGACCATTCTCAATCTGTAATAGCTGGTGATTGATTGCGGTGCACAATTGAAATGATAGTTAGGTTCAATACTATTCTGAGCAGATAATACGGTACCCTCCTTATAGAAATCATTTCCATCAGCACTCCACTCTACTTCAAAATGACTGAGGTTTTGCTCATGAGCCGTTATCCAGTTCAGTACAGTATTACCATACTCTGCATGTGCAGTAAAGGACAAGAGTGATACTGGTAATGGTGTTGATGAGGTAATCGTATAGGAAACAAGTGGACTTGTTTTCCCGGCAGCATCTGTAATGGAGTACGTAAATCCAACCGGACTACCAGAAATACCGCTGCCCACTTGTCCGTAGATCACCAGTTTCGCAGGATCATAGTTGCTGATTACCGTATTGGCGGTAAGCAATACAGGTCCTGCACCGAAGTTGTAATACAATTTTGTATTACTGTTAATCGCTCCGACAGTAAAGGTTTTACCTGTATTACAGGCATCCGCTGCAAGACAGTCTTCAGGATCGCTACCAGACAGTTGTCCGCCGGTATTATTATACCCGGTTAGGTTTGTACTGGATGTGGCAATGGATACATATCCGGCCACAGCCGGATAACCTGCTTGTGGTAAACTTGCAAAAGCGCCCGATGCTACCGTAAATGATTTTGCTGTAGCGGTTGGCAGTTGCTCCACCCCAAAGTTGGCCTGAGTAATATTGCCCGATACCGTACCCAGAGACAGTACCCCATTCGGAGCACCATCGTTACCGGCACAGCCTGCACTGGCCACACAGTTTTGCTCGCCTGTGTTTCCCCAGCCAGCTTGCAAAGCTATAACCGGCACCGTGGTTTGTCCTACTGAAATTATATTAGAAGTAAGGTATACACTATAATTATTTTCTGCTTTTACACTAAAGCTATAAGCACCGCTGGCACTTACCGGTACAGTGGCCACGACCTTTCCTGTAGTGAAATCATATAAAACAGCGTTCAGGCCTCCGGCATTTGTACCGGTACCATCTACAGTATTAGCGGGTGTACCCTGCAGTCCGTTTGCATCGTCATACACATGACCGGAAATAGTGATCGGACATGCCGTTAAGCTTACCGAGGCAATACCGAAGTCATCTGCTGCATCGCCCGATGAAGTACCGCCCGGGTCAAATTCCATAACGAGATTACTGTTATTGGGCACAGAGGATGGTAGCGCTATCTCCCAGTTGGCTAAATTAATGACGCCAAATGGCTGCGGACTTGCTCCATAGTCAAAAGTGTATCCATTCGCGACACTCCCTGTTGCTCCATTCAAATAATTAACGGTAGCAATATGTCCGTCGGTAGCCGTAGTACCATCTGTAGTAACGGTTGCATAAGTAACTCCACCATACTTAACGGAGAGTACGCTCGCCTTGCCGTAATTGCTAATTGCCGGAGAACCTGCAATCCCGTTTCTGACGCCAAGGTTTACGGTCACTACAGCACCTGAACCCAGCGGATTTACGCCTGTAAAAGCATGGGTAAATGTTTGCGTATTGGAATTGTCATGAATATATGTATCATTGGATCCGACATCAATGATCCCACTCCCTGAAGCCACCCAACCATTAAAGTTGAGTGATGTTATACTAACCGTACCGCTCGGAATGTTCGTAAAAATAAACCTGGTATCGGCCATGAGTTCAGTAGTAGCACATGGTACAGAGGCCGCTGCAAGTGTTTTTTTGAAAGGAATGGCCAGCATGGCACATAACATAGACCATTTTACAATGCTGGGTCTTAGGGGGATACCCATAATCGTCTGCGCCATAAAAGTTGGCTCAAACCTGTGTTTGATAAAATTGCTCATTTAAATCTGCTCAATTAATAATTAATGAATATTTGCAGGTAATTACTTTTTTTCGGTAATTTTATGACTGTTACTATCTCTTCATTTATAGTAACAAGTCTTGCAAATAATTTATCTCTTCTATACGGCCACAAAATTATCGGGCTAAAAAAACACTTTTTATCCCCCGATTTTGTATATTTTATACCATAATAATAGTAGACACATACTTACATTATGCTATGTCCATATTCTTAAAATCAATAAATCTTTGTAAAAACGGATGACAGATTTCTTTAGCAAGCTTAATGAATTGAAGGTCATTATATTAGATGATCACTTACTTTTAACGGAAGGCTTAATCGAGTTATTAAAGCGCATGATGCCTGCTGCGGAGATCAATGCGTATGCCCAGGTAGACCTGGCCAAGGCTGCAATGAAACTCAGTGCATACGATTTTCTGCTTTGTGATGTGATAATACCCGGCGACAATATAGAAGAGTTTGTTATTTACTGCCGCAAAAACTACCCTGATCTGATTATTATCATGCTGACCAGTGTGATTGAAACCGATACGGTCCGGAAATTCTTCAGCTATAATGTAAACGGATATATGAGTAAAGGGACAAACTTCTCTGAGTTCAAAATGGCATTAGAAAAAACGTATAAAGGCCAGACGTATATAAGCAGCGACCTGAGTGGTCGTTTGGTATCCAGCATGTTTTTCGAAAAAGAATCGGGCTTAACACCTAAGGAGCTGGGCCTCCTGCGCCTGATCGCTGCCGGACACAATACTGATAAAATGGCTGCTATACTGCATATTAGCCCACATACGGTCTCTGCTCATCGCAGAAGCATTATGAATAAACTGGGTATTCATACCTCAGCAGGCCTGGTGAAATATGCCTTTGAGCATAAGATTATCTAGCGGCTTACCAAACAACTTAATACAGCAATATTTTATGAAATATAATTGTATGCTCCTATGGGTACTGTGCATGTTGACATTTACCTGCTGTTTTCCTTCCGGCTTGTATGCGCAGCAGACCAATACAATTGATCAGCATTGGCAAAGGCTCAACCAGCAGTATAAAAAAGGAGCCATAAAATCGGCGCGGTACCTGGACATAGTGGATAGCCTTACTATGACAGATATAGCAAACCCTCATTTGAAAGAGTATTTGCAAACGTACAAAGAGCTGGTCTGGAAAAATGATCCGACAAATATGCGGCGCAGGAGGTATTATTATTTCCTGATCGCTAATGCGAAGGTCAATGGTCAGAGTGGAAAGGAACTATATTATGTTGAGAAGTTTGTAAAAGAACCGGGAGCCAATGATCCCAGTCACTACCGCAATGTAATCAAAATGCAGCTCTTTGTAGCTGCAAGTGATATCAATAATGCTGCTGCCGCTTTTGAGGCAGATACTCTATACTACAATCGCATACCCAATCAAATCGCTAATGGAACCTATAAAGGAGACCCTCAGTCTGATCAGTTTCTTTTCTACCAGATGGCACCCGTTTTTTTCGAGTTAAAAGATTCTGCCCGGCTATCCCACCTGATCAGCATGGCTGAACAGACTTATCACAACTTCATTAAGATAAAAGGAATTTCGTCCTGGGATCAGCAGATGTGTTATGCGTTGTTAAGGGCTACAAAATGCTTTGGCTACCGGCAGCAAAATAAAACCGATTCGGCGGAGAAGGTATTAAAAGAGTTAATCGCTTATGCCAGCCTTCCCACAGACAAGCTCGAGACCGGAAAAGTCATTCTGCAACAACAACTACAGCAACAGCTGCTGCAAAATGTTACCGGTCAATTGCTGGACTTTTACATTTCTATAAAAGAGATTGACAGTGCCCGAAAGTATCAGCAAATTGCAGAAACGCTGGCAGGTGTTGATTTTATTGAAGATGATGTGGCATTGCTGATGAGCAGAAGTCAGATACAGGCCCTCTCCGGCGACTATAAAAGTGCATTCAGTACTATGGAGTCCATCTTTCAGAAAACGGATACCCTTTTAAAAAGAAAAACGGTAGAGATCTCCGAAAACATGTATGCCCAGGCACTTGCTGAAGATAAAAAAGAAGAGGCCACGCTGCTCCTTGCAGAAAAACGAAAATTAAGCGCCATCGCAACGCTCGGCGCTATAATACTCATATTGATCATTGCATTGCTATATTATCGTGGCAAGGCCAAAGAAAGAAAGGCAAAGCAATCAATTGATGGCTTAAACAGGGCGACTGCATTGCAGATAGCCGAACTGGAAGAAAGAAACAGAATAGAGCAGCAATTAGAAAAGAAAAAGCTGGGGCTGGAACTGCATGATGGCCTGGCAAACCAGCTGGCACACCTGAAAATGCTTAGTGAAATAGCCATTTTAGATATTGGCAAACCCGGTACCATAAATACTCTTACTAAAATAAATGAATTAATAAACACTGCTTACGAAACAACCCGGGATAAAAGTCATGACTGGTACAAGATCAAAGAAGATACATCTTATGCAGCTAAAATAAGCGGCATTGTGCAGAATGCCTTGCCGGACGAGCTGTTTCAAAAGGAGATTTCTATTGATGATTACCACTTGAATACCTTACCGCTGTCTACCAAAATAGAATTAATGTATATCATCCAGGAGTCTATTACCAATGTACTCAAACATGCAAGATGTACTAAAGTTATGCTCCTTATATATGAGGAATTCGAGCACCTGGTCTTCCGCATAAAAGACAATGGCAGAGGGCTTGAGAGCAGATCAAAATCGGGGATTGGTCTGACAAGCATCAAAGAAAGGTGCGCAGAGCTTAAGGCAAAGCTTGGCATCAGCTCGGATAAGGAGGGAACGGAAATTGTAGTAACGATTCCACTTCATCTGTCAATGTAAAGAACCTATCCGAATTGTTTACCTAAGATCAGCCCAAAAGCAAAAGGCCCCACAGTGCTGTGAGGCCTTTATTATCTCCTTTTGAATTGCCCGTAACTTAACCGTATCAATTCAAATAATGACCTGTTATGTTAAGATGAGTCCTATGGTTATTGTTTCGCTACAGAAGAATTGAAATATTTTTTCTTCAGCCATAAAGCCAGGTTGACCAGGGCAATCAGTGCCGGCACTTCTACCAATGGGCCGATTACGCCTACAAATGCCTGCCCGCTGTTGATCCCGAATACACCTATAGCTACTGCAATCGCCAGCTCAAAATTGTTTCCGGCCGCAGTAAAGGCAATTGAGGCACTTTTGGAATAATCAGCCCCCATCCGCTTACCCGCAAAAAAGCTCACGACAAACATAATAATGAAATAGATAACCAGCGGAATGGCAATTCGAACCACATCCATCGGTATTTGTACAATCAATTCTCCCTTAAGGCTGAACATGACCACAATAGTGAATAAGAGTGCAATGAGGGTTATTGGCGAAATAAAAGGAATGTATGTACGCTGAAACCAATCTGATCCTTTCAGCCTGATCAGTACATAACGACTGATCAATCCTGCGGCAAAAGGAATACCAAGGTATATACCTACACTTTTGGCTATTTCACCAATAGTAATATTTACTTCCAGTCCCTTTATACCAAAGAATGGGGGCAATACAGTAATAAAAATATAGGCATATACACTGTATAACAATACCTGAAAAATGCTGTTCAATGCGATCAGTCCTGCTGCATATTCCCGGTTACCTTCTGCCAGCTCATTCCAGACCACGACCATGGCTATACAGCGGGCCAGCCCGATCAGTATCAATCCGGTCATATATTCCGGATAACCTTTCATAAATACAATCGCCAGGACGAACATCAGGATTGGTCCAACGATCCAGTTCAGGAAAAGAGAAGTACCCAGCACCTTAGTGTTTTTAAACACCTTCCCCATTTGCTCATAACGCACCTTCGCCAATGGAGGGTACATCATCAGCATCAGTCCGATCGCCAGGGGCACATTAGTAGTACCGCTGGAAAAAGAATTGATAAAGGAAGCAGAGGAAGGGACAAAGTAACCAATACTGACACCGACTGCCATAGCCAGAAAGATCCAGAGGGTAAGGTACCGGTCCAGGAAACTAAGTTTTTTGCGTTCGTGCGCAGGAGCACAATGATCTGCTGACATTTACTTAAGATTATCTGTTACGAATTGCTGTGCATATTGTTTAATGGTATTTCTTACCGCCCGAAAAACTTCATTGATTTCTTCCTCAGTACCGGCAGCTTTAGCCGGATCTGTAAAGTTTTCATGAAACTTTTTCGCTTTTGAGGGGAAGAAGGGGCAACGCTCTTTGGCATGATCGCATACAGTGATGACATAATCAAAATCTACTCCCTGATACTCGGTAATATTGTTGGAAGTATGCCCGGAGATGTCAATTCCATCTTCTGCCATGATTGTTATAGCTTTGGGATTGACACCATGGGTTTCTACTCCGGCACTATATACCTGTGCTTTGTCGCCGGCAAAGTACCGCAAATACCCTTCAGCAATCTGGCTACGGCAACTGTTTCCGGTACAGAGTACTAATATTTTCTTCATTGTTTATATGATTTTAATGCTTTTTATAATAATAAAAATCCCGGATTAACAGCAGCCCCCGCCAGGAGTACAGCTATTCTGTCCGGATACGGGAAGTTCCGACAGGTTCAATTTTGTCTTTTTCTCTGGCACACCACATTTATCCATAGCAAGACAAGCAGTCTGTTTAGCCAGTAACTGGAAATGAACTCCATCAAAGCCCAGATCATACTTGCCAATAGTTTCAGCCTGGTATTCCACTTCAATGTCCAGATCCTCCATTCCCAGCACCTTTTCGGAAAGGGCAATAATACTGAGCAGCTTACCTGCCTTCAAACGATGTTCATAATCATTGGCATCCCAAAGCTGGAAATTTGCCACTTTTTCATGACGGACAGTTCCCCCGCAATCAATAAAATCTTTAGTGATTATACCCACCTCTGTTACGTGAAAATGCTCTGGCACCAGGGTACCATCAGGCAATTGAAAATTTACGCTTCCTGCAGTTGCAAGGATTGTTTTAATTTCTGAAAGTTTCATAGATAAATTTTTAAAGATTAAAATTATCGCTTAATTGCAATATTACGATTAATTGATTTAAACAATCAAAAAAAATTCAAGAGCTTAATATAGCCGAATTCGACAGCGCACGCCAATCGTCCGTTAGAAAAATTTTATTATTTATCAAGAACTATAAAGCCAAGGGCTCACATTGCTGTGAGCCCTTGGCGAAGAGCAAGAAAGTCTAATCGACTATACAATGCTTTCAGTAGTACCAACAGATGGTTAACAATAATAAGGAACGAGGCTATTTACTAAAACTCGAAGATAAATCCGATTGCGGGCACCACTGTTGCACTGCGGTCCTGCAGGATACGGGGAATAGCATTGCTGCCATCTGCCGCCACAGGATTGCCATCTACTGTAGCAAAGCCTGTATTATCGCTATTGCGTTCAAAAGTGTAATTGGGTAAGGACGGTGTTTTATATAAAAACACATTTTGTATATCCACAAAAAGGATCAGACTGGTCTTGCGGAAATTGAACTTCTTGTCTACCCTCAGATCAAGTTGCTGAAACAGCGGCAGACGCTCTTCATTTAATTGCCTGTAATCATATACTCCCCTACCTGTAGTCAGGTAGGCCGCTCGTGAACGGTCCAGGTCAAAAGGTGTATAGGGCTGCCCACCTGCAATGCGGTACTTGGCCCCCAGGTCCCAGTTGTGCTTAAACTTATATCCTAAGGTTGCGGCTACCACGTATCCGTAATCCCAGGTTGATGGACGGTAGACACCATCGGCCCCTGTAAATTCAGATTTATAGACCGTCGCACTAAGTACGTAAAACAATCTTTTTACCAGTTTTTGCTGTACATATGCTTCCATCCCGTATACACGGCCCTTCCCTATTGCAGTATAATCATCATTACCGATAGCTGCAAAATCAGTTCCGATATTGGCCATAGAAATGCCATCTGTTGCTGAAACGGGATAGTTACGGTATTGTTTGTAGAAAGCTTCTACTGTAAATCGGAAATCATTTCGGGGAACGAATTGTGTACCCAGTGTGTAATGAATAGAATTGATGTATTTCAGATCCTTATTTACCAATACTACCGCTGCATCTTTATAACCCAGTGCTGTGTATGAAGGCAATTTATAATAGCTTCCTGTAGAAGCGGAAATGTTCCATTTGGGGTTGAGGACATAGGATAAAGACAAGCGTGGAGAAAGGTTTTTAAGTGCATTCAAACCCTCGGCAGTATAAGTATTCATATCTGTGCGTAGTCCGGCTGAGATCAGCAAGCGCTCAGAAAAAAAGTACTTGCTGCTGTGCACAAAAGCACCCATTTTGTAGAATTCAATAGCATTGCTGCCGGCAACGGTCACCGCAGGGCTGATAATATTTCCAGAAGCATCCTTAACCGCCTGCTTCAGTGTATTAAAACTGGCTACATCATATTTCACGTATTGTGCTCCGGCACCATAACTGATTTTCCATCCGTTAATAAACTTATTCACATCTACTCTCAGCTTATTTTCTATTTCATGACTTTTCAGGTCAAAGAGTTTATTGCCGCTTTGCTGTACATTATTTTCGTAACGCTGCGCGCCGTTAAAGAACATATTCCGGCTCAGGGCAATGGTGTAATATCCATTAGGCACCAGCCTTTTCAGCGTAGCGCCTACAGTGTAATTCCATTGGTCGATCAGCGGGTTAGAGCGCAGAATGTACTCATTTTCCGCATCGGCTGTTTTTGGGGCTACCAGGCGAAAATGATCAATAGCACCAATGCCAATAAAATTGAGCTCTGTTTTAGCATTGATCTTATGGTTTATCTTATATTGAAAATCCCAGTAGTCGGGACGGATAGGCAGGTCCAATACCTGAAAAAGGTATTTAAGATAAGATCTTCTTGCAGAAGCCAGGAAGGTTGTCTTTTTGCTGAGCGGACCTTCAAGGGTAGCGGCAAATTCACTTCCCGAAAGGCGCATATTGCCCCCGAGTTTATCAGGATTACCATTGCGCTGTTTAATAACGAATGTGGATGCAAGTGCATTATCATAACGGCTGTCAAAGGCCGATGAAGTGAGTTGCACATCATTGATAAAAGATACATTGAGGATACCGGTTGCCCCGCCGCTGGCCCCCTGTGTCTGGAAGTGATTCAGTACGGGAATCTCAATGCCATCCAGGTAATAGACATTTTCGCTCGGACCTCCGCCACGTACAATAATATCATTGCGGTTAGCGGTAGTACCTCCTGCCACACCCGGCAGTACCTGTATCACTTTAGAGACATCAAAATTGCCCCCAGGATTTACCCGTATTTCCTCAGCAGTAAGTTTTTGTGTAGATAAGGGGGTAACCATATTAGTGGCCTGTGCCGAGCGGGCCAGGCTGATCTCTACTTCTTTCAGTTCCTCAGATTTGTTTTGCAGTTCTACACTTAGGACCTGGGCATTGCCGGAATTGATATTGATATTATAGACCAGGGCCTCTTCATAGCCAATGAGCTTTACAGAGAGATTATATTTTCCTACTGGCGCACTCACGTTGAAGCTACCATTCTCATCCGTTAGGGTAGTCGTTGTATCCTCCCCAAATATAGAAACCGTAGCCCCACCAAGGTATTCTTGTGTGTTTTTATCGGTAACCGTGCCGGAAATACGTCCTGCTACAGATTGAGCATATGATTGTATTCCTGCAACTAAAAGCGCGCAAAGGGTAATTGTGTGTCTCATAATTGGTTCAAAATTAAACCAAAAATTATTCCTTTTGGTAAAATAAAGTATATTTTTATACCTTTGATATAATTAATGGTACAATATTATACCAAATAATCATCAATTTAGTTATTATGGACTATAGCATTATGAAAGACCTCATCCAATTATTAGAGGATTTTGAAGCCGATTCCGGCTTGGGCAGCATCTATGAAAAGGATATAAAGGGCTTCAAAAAGTGGATCGCCGATAGTTCAGATAATGCTACGGTCGCGGAACCGGACTGGGAAGGCAAGGATGCGGGAAGGGGTCCGGATAGTGTCATCAATACGCTTATAGTGCATATGAACAGGTATGCCCGTTCTTATTCAAAATCTGCTATACAGGGCTCCGGCTTTGCAACACAGGAAGAGTTTATTTACCTGATCAACCTCATAGCCAGTGGTCCTATGAGCAAGATGGAATTAATCAAGCATAATATCCAGGAAAAAACTTCGGGCATGAAGATTATCAATCGCCTGATCCATCAGGGTTGGGTGGAGCAGCAAGATTCGGAAATAGACAAGAGAAGTAAAATTGTACAGATTACGGCTTCCGGAAGGCAAGCATTGGAACAGCAAATGAGCCAGATAAGGCTAGCCACAAGAATTGTTACCGGCCCACTCTCACACGCCGAAAAGATGGATCTTATACGCCTGTTGTATAAATTGGATCACTTTCACAAGCCTATATACCTGGAAAATATAGATAGCAATGAATTAATAAAAAGAGTGACAGAGGAGTTTTTAACTGAAAACTAAGCCCCACATGGCAAAAAAAATCGCAATAATCGGTTCCGGCATTTCCGGTCTTTCAGCAGCTGCTTACGCTGCGAAGCAGGGTCACGAGGTCTATGTTTTCGAAAAGAATGATATACCCGGGGGCCGTGCCCGACAATTTACTACCCCTAATGGCTATACATTTGATATGGGGCCGAGTTGGTATTGGATGCCAGATATAATTGATCGTTTTTTTGCAGACTTTGGCTACAAGATCTGTGACTTCTATAAGTTAGTATCCCTCCAGCCCCAATTTGATGTATTATTTCCTGATCGTACATTATCCATGCCCTCGCGCATAGAGGATATGTATGCGTTATTTGAAGAGATAGAACCAGGCAGTGGTCCGAGGCTTGAAGCTTTCCTTAAAGCGGCTAAATATAAGTACGAAGTGGGTATGCAGCAATTTGTATACAAGCCCTGTCTGAGCTGGTGGGAATTCGTTCGTCCACGCATTGCCCTCAGTGCCCTCAGGCTTAATTTATTCTCAAACTTTCGTGATTATGTGGCGCGTTATTTCTCCCACCCCCAACTCAGGACATTGATGGAGTTTCCGGTAATCTTTCTCGGTGCTTCACCGCAACAGATACCGGCACTATACAGCCTGATGAATTACGGAGGCTATGCACTGGGTACCTGGTATCCTATGGGAGGTTTCTACGAGCTGATCAAGGCCATGCACCATATTGCAATGGCACAGGGTGCCCGTTTTTATTTTAACCATAACGTTGAGCAGATAAAGGTGAAGCAGGGCAAGGTGCATACACTTTTGATCAATGGAGAGGATTGGCACTTTGATGCGGTCATTGCCTCATCAGACTATCATCATACCGAAAGCCTGATAGAAGCACCTTACCGTAACTACAGTGAGCAGTACTGGGATAAAAAAGTATTTGCACCTTCCTGCCTGATCTTTTACCTGGGATTTAAGGAGCGCATACCCGGATTACGGCACCATACACTGTTCTTTGAACATGACCTGGACGATCATATTCATTCTATTTATACCGATAAGCAATGGCCGGATAAACCGCTTTTTTATGCCTGCTGTCCTTCCGTAACAGATACGTCAGTAGCACCCGAAGGGCATGAAAATCTTTTCCTGCTAATGCCACTTGCTCCCGGCCTCAATGATGAAGAAAAAACAAGAGCGCGATACCTTGATGAAATGTTGCAGCGCATAGAGCTGCATACCGGAGCTCAGGACCTGAAGGCCAGGCTGGATTATCAGAGAAGTTATTGTGTGCGGGATTTTGTACACGACTATAATGCTTATAAAGGCAATGCCTATGGCCTGGCCAATACCCTGGGCCAAACAGCAGTATTAAAGCCTTCGATCAGGAATAAAAAGCTGTCCAATTTATTTTATACCGGTCAGCTCACCGTTCCCGGACCAGGCGTCCCTCCTTCTATTATCTCGGGTAAGATTGTTGCCGGGGAATTACATAACCTTAAAGCAGAACCACATGAAACAGCTATATGATGAACTTTCTTACTCGGTAAGCAAAACCACCACACAGAAATACAGCACCAGTTTTTCTATGGGTATCATGGCCCTGAACCCAACTATCAGACCAGCTATATATGCGATTTACGGATACGTACGGCTGGCCGATGAGATAGTAGATAGTTTTCACCAGTACAATAAACCTCAGTTGCTGGAACGGTTCAAGGAGCAGACCATGCAAGCGCTGGAGGAAGGCATTTCGCTTAACCCTATTATACACTCGTTTCAGGATACGGTACTCCGTTACGATATTGAACAGTCGCTGATCGCGCAGTTCCTGCACAGTATGGAAATGGATCTGAACCCGGTACAGTACACAGATGAGTTGTATCAGGAATACATACTGGGCTCTGCTGAGGTGGTAGGACTGATGTGCCTGAAGGTATTTGTAAATGGAGATCAAGAGCAGTTTGACGCTTTAAAACCTTATGCCATGAAGCTGGGCTCTGCTTTTCAGAAAGTCAACTTTCTCCGGGACCTGAATGCTGATTACCAGGACCTGGGCCGCAGCTATTTTCCTCATATTGAAATGAAACATTTTGACAATGAGGTTAAGCGCCGGATCGAAGCAGAAATAGAAGCAGAATTTCGGGAAGCCCTAACAGGTATCAGAAAACTGCCGGCTTCTTCCCGCTTTGGGGTCTACCTCGCCCACCGCTATTACTGGTCTTTGTTCCGGAAAATCAAAAATACACCTGCACAGAAGATCCTTAGCGAAAGGGTGCGCATCCCGAATGGACAGAAGTTGTCTTTAGCAATGCGTAGTTACCTGGAGATGAAAATAGCGACTTTGTAATGCGATAGACTATGAGTACTCATCACATTTAAACTTGTAAAAACATGAATCTGTTGATTATATTGGTTACCTATATTCTGATGGAGGGCCTGACCTGGCTCATTCATAAGTATATCATGCACGGATTTTTGTGGATCCTGCACCGCGACCACCACGACCACAGCCACGAAGGAAATCTGGAACGCAATGATTGGTTTTTTGTCATATTTGCGGTGCCCACGATTATCCTATTATACTACGGTGTTCAGGCCGGATTAAACTATGTGTTTTATATCGGCTTAGGCATATTCCTGTATGGCATGTCTTACTTCTTTGTGCATGATATTTTCATTCACCAGCGTATGCATCTGTTCCGGCATACGCGAAACCCTTACCTGCTGGCGATCCGCAGAGCACATAAACAACATCATAAACACTTGAGCAAGGAAGATGGTGAATGCTTCGGCTTCCTGTGGGTACCTGTCAAATATTTCAGAATGTATTTTAATAAGCAATAATGTTACAGCCATTTACTTATTTACTGATCAATTTCTTCACCATAATTATCTGCTTTGTTGCTTCTTTCGACAGAAGAGTGCAGTTCCACCGCTACTTTCCGGCCTTTCTTAAAGCTGCGTTGGTAGTGGGTATACCATTTATTATATGGGATATACTGTTTACCCAACAGGGTGTATGGTGGTTCAACACCAGTTATACTATTGGCAGTATAATAGGCGGACTACCTCTGGAAGAATGGTTATTTTTTATCTGTATTCCCTTTTCCTGTGCGTTTACCTATCACTGTTTTACCCTGTTCTTTAACCTCAGTTGGGCTAATGCTTTCAACAATATCATTGTATTCGCCTCAACAGTAGTAGCTATACTGGTTGCCCTGCTGTACACAGACCGCCTGTATACGCTGGTTACCGCCCTGGCACTTTTACTAAGCATGGTATACCTGCATTTTATAGCCCGTAAGCCCTGGATCGGACAGGCATCACTGGTATACCTGGTGCTGATGCTTGGTTTCTTTCCCGTCAATGGTATACTTACGGGTACCGGTCTTGAGTCCCCCATAGTCAATTACAATCCCAAAGAGATCCTGAATATCCGTATGCTCACCATACCGGTTGAAGATGCTGTGTATGGGTATACACAGTTTTTATGGCTTATATATTTCTTTAACCTCTTTAAAAGAAAAAATATGAAAACAACTGCACTTAAATTTTCAACACCCCTGCTAGCCCTACTGCTGTTCTTCTCTTCCTGTAACAGAATGCCTTCAAAAGCAAAGCCAGTTTCCAATTTTTATAAGGACAGATACCTGGGTACCTGGTTTGAGCTGGCCCGATTTGATTATCGCTTTGAACGCAACCTGGACAATACTGTAGCAAAGTACAGTCTTAACCCCAACGGAACGATCCGGGTAGAAAATAGTGGATTTAATGTACAGTCAAAAAAATGGAAATCTGCAACAGGTAGTGCCCGCTTCAGATCCGATACGGATATAGCCGCTCTGAAAGTAACATTTTTCAAACCGTTTTATGCCGGATATAATGTGATCGCTATAGACAGAGATTATACCTATGCATTAGTAGCCGGCCGCAACCTTAATTATCTGTGGGTATTATCACGCCAAAAGACAATACCTGCAGCCGTGCGAAAATCTTTTCTTGATCAGGCAGCCAGCATAGGCTATGATACGACCAGGCTTATCTGGGTAAAGCAGGATAAAGATAATCCCTATGTACAATAAAAATAAATCAGGAATATGGATAGGTGTAAAGTAGTACTTGTAGACGAACATGATAACCCTACTGGGCAAATGGACAAACTGGAAGCGCATGAAAAGGGCGTGCTGCACCGCGCATTTTCAGTATTTATTTTTAATTCGAAAGGAGAGATGCTCATACAAAAACGGGCAGCGAATAAATACCATGGTGCTCACCTTTGGACTAATGCCTGCTGCTCACATCCGCAGTGGGGCGAGGAAGTAATCGCCAGTGCTCAGGAGCGGCTATTTTATGAAATGGGTATAAATTGTGCATTGGAACATGCCTTTTCATTTATATACAATAGTCCTGTAGAAAATAATTTAATAGAGCATGAATACGATCATGTACTCATTGGCTACACAGATGTACATCCCAATCCTGATCCCTCAGAAGTTCAAAACTATTACTGGATGAAGTTACAGCCATTAAAAGAAATCATGCTGCATTACCCCGAAAAATTTACTACATGGTTTAAGATAGCATACAATAGGGTTATTAATCACATTGGGCATCTTCAAGAATAATTTGCACAGCTAACATTCTCATCGATGACTATTGTAAGATTTTATGATATCAAAATCTTGTACCCAATACCATCACAACAGGAAGCCGTCATTTCATTCAGGAAATAAATAAAATTTTATTCTTCGCGAAATAAATATTTAGATACGCCACTTTGCTCAGTTCTTTGATTAGGGGGTGCAAAAAGAAATGCTATGTGCACAGTTCATTCCCGAAGGAAGCACCAATAAAAAACAGCATTCAGACATATATGCAAATGGTGCATAAAGCAAAAGAGCTCCACATTTCTGTGAAGCTCTTTGCGGAGAGAGAGGGAGTTTAATCGAACATTTAATACCGATCTTAAGTTTTTTGGGCAGTTTGAAACTAGGATTTTAGGAATGTTTAGCATCAATAAAAAAAATTTAATCACATCTAAAAATAAACAGTTAAAGTTATTAAGGCATGTATATACTTTTGACTCCTTTCCATGTTAACTCCACGTCTAAAGTTATAAAAACAAGGACATGGAACTTTCTATTTCAATATTGCATACTTCTGTCAATTGTTCCTACAAAGCGTGGCAATTGTTTCAAATTAATTAGCTACAGAATGTGCTACCAATAAAGGATTGGAGAGAAAGCATCACTGATGAGCAAATGTGGGTGGGTTGGAGCAGAAAAGAAGCAACGTCTCATCTGCTGATAGAAAAGTTGCAGTACTGCTGTAACAAACTAAAGAAATACTCTGCAAAAGCATTCCACTGACATTTACAAGATTGCTCATTGCCAGGAATACCCGTTTAATTCCAATTGTAGCATTAAACTTAAAGAACAACTGCATTAGCCGAATAGGATATATTACACCCAAAATAATAGCAAAATACCATAAGAGAGGCATCACAACAGTTACACAACTCTTATATTTAGAAGATGGGTACCACAAACCAGGGATATATATTCTTGGAGCTTAAAACCCTTGTTAGTGCGGTCGATTGTCAGTTTTAGATTTTACTAAATCGTTTAACTAAATCGGTCATTAGGGATGAGAGAAATCCAATAAGAAATATCCAAACAAGGGAGTAATGGAAGAAGTATATAATATTGGCACCTGCGCTTCGACATTTTATGTTCCCACCAAGAGTTATATTGAGTGTGAATGGAAGTATATTTTTATATCCCCAAAAATGTGATCGATTAATAGCCCGATATTCTAAATTGTAGCTTCGGAAAGCTCTTTCGTAAATTTTTTGAAATTTTAGTCTGTAATTATCAATCGTATTGTCATCGCCGACATATATTTCAGGTCTATTTAGAATATATGTTATTTCAGTCATTCTAGAATTATAAAAGACTAATGACTCCATCTGATTAGGTCTTTTGAATCTTCCTATAGGCTGCTTCATTTTCAGTCCAATAATAAATTCCCTGTAAGACACCTTGCGTTTTTTTAGTTCCTCAAGTTTAATATTTCGTATACTATCAGGAGCAGATTCTATTAAACGCAAGAGGGAGATCTGCTTCTTAAGGTTATCAATTCTGAACAAGGTATTTAGAGCATTAATGGCTTTCGCTTTTTCAGTTTTATATACGTAACCATCAAATTCCACTGATTCAGGATTTCGGCTTATGATTATCAGATATAAAAAGGGAAATACAACTAAATGCAAGAATAGGAAAATAGACAGACTGGCTAGAGATAATCTTACGAGTTTATCAGTTTTAAGGGCCATCCAAACAAGTAGACCAATACCAGTCAGTACAGAAAGAAAGGTAAAGAAGTCAAAAAAATAAACTGGAAATTTCAGACCAATTAATTTCAGAACAAAAATTAGTGCTAAAGTACCGACTAAAAACTTCCAATCTGATTTTTCATGTCTTTCCATTAACTAAATTTATATCACGTAAATTAGATTTTCTTTTACAATAAAAGCTCATTAGTTCGCTAAGAGCTCCGCCGCTATTGCTAGAATTATATCATTCTTAAATTTAAAATGATATTGGAAAAATAATTAATTATGTATCTACTTGCTTAAATACAGAATCAGGCCGTTCTCCTATCCAAATAGGACCATTAATAATACAACAACCCTCAAATGTAACTTCAGCCACCTCTCTGACGGATTGTTTAAAGTGATCAGCAGAAAGAAAAGTATCAATCCCACGAGCTGGGGGCTTTCCCCCCAAATGAGAGTTAGCTCTAGTAGCACCGGAATTTAGCCTACAAAATTTAACATGAGGATTTGCTGATATAATTTCGCTAGTACTGAAGCGAAAAATAGTTGGTTTTTCATGTTCATATCTTTTGAAATGCCTCCAAAGTCTTTCTAGTGTAGGCCACATAAATACCCGATCATTTAAATGGTATAGGAAATCTCCAACACTCCAATCATTAGTAAGACATTTTGCCAACGCTTTCTCTGAGATTGGCCTCTGATCTCGGAGGGAAATAATCCCTTTTTTACTTACAATTTGTACATGCCCAGTTCTTCGTGAACGTTTGTGCAAATTATAAGTTTTATCATTAGACATATCTATTATAGTATTCGCACTATATATTTTGCCTTCTTTAAGTATATTACTTGCATTCTGTTCATTAGTTAAATGATACAGGAATGATCTATCATTTATAAATTTTTTTAGTTCCATTAGCTCCAATTTCTCCGATCAATAACAGATCGGAAGTTAAATTTAGTCCCTATAAGGGATACTTTTACACCTGAGCATCGCTCAATTTCTTCTATAAATTTACGTGTATCCTCGGTAAGATTTTCATAACGTCTTGCAAGTTCATTTGAATCTGAAATATAGTCCGTAAAAGTTAGTGCAATATCTGTTGGTGAATTTAATTCACAAGCCTTTCTAAACAAGTCCCAGCTAAACTCGGCAATTCTTCTTGGCCGTTTCGTTGTAGTTGTAATCTCTTTTTTTACTAGATCCTCAAGTTTTTTTCCTGATCGTTGAGCAATGGTAGCGAAATCTATTTCATTACTACCAAAAGGCCCTGATGTTCCTCCAACTCGAATAGGATATGTTCTAGTCACCATTATTACTTTACGAACTCGTCTAGGGGAGATTCCTGCTTCGGAAAGACATCCAGATACTGACGTATCGCGGGAGGTGACATGTGGGTAGGTACCGTGGTGTAAGCTTAAAGCAGATCCTTGAGTACCTTCGAGCAGAATTTTTTTATTTTGAGCATATAATTTTTCTAGCTCTGCACCAGTATCCCCAATGAAGTGTTTAAGCTCCTGAAATTTTTTAGCCTTATGATTCTCGTTTGCAAAAAGACGGGATAAAATATTAGAGGCTGTGGCAGCACCAACTCCTTGTCCGGTAGATCCAATATTTTCCTTAATCTTTTGCTCCATAGCTATATCTTCAGAAGTTATAATATTAACATTCTCATCTATAATTAAACGGCCTTTTTCAATTTCAAATGCCTGAATTTCTGCAAGTATTCTCTCTAAATTTAATACAGCCCCAGCGCCAATAAGAATTTTGGCATTAGGTGCACGGAAAGTACCCGAAGGTAAAAGATGGAAAACATGATTATTGGGTTCGTTATATACTGTATGCCCTGCATTGGGTCCCCCAACGCGAACTAAACATTCATATTCAGGAGAAATATGTGCAGCAATCTGGCCCTTACCTTCAGAGCCGAATTGGCCTCCAATTAACACATCGACAAGACTGTTTTCTGTAGATGGGAGAAGTTTGAAAAAGCTCGCTACCCTTATAAATACATCTTCCTCATTACATTTGTCCGTATCAATAATTAAATCTGCTTCTGTACTGAGCTTGTTAACTTGTGTTTCAGTTTGGTCAGCTTTATATTTTTTATATTTTTCATATTGTTCACTTTCTTCCAAGCCACCATCTTCGTGACGTTGCAAAAATCTTCTCTTAAGAGTTTCCGAAGATGCTTCTAAATGTATATGGTAGACGAAATAACTATAAGCAGACCGAATATGTTGGATCTGTTCTAAAATTCTTACAGAGTCTACAACATATAATGCATGTTCTGTAAAATTAGATGAAAAAAGATGTTGAAAATACTCAAGGACCCATTTGCCACCATCTTCTTTATCCAGCCTCTCTCCGAATTGCTGTAAAAATGTCCGATCAGGGGGTTTTCCTTTCAATTCTCTTTGTGCGAAATCATATAATCCTTCTTTCGTTTTACAATGCCTAAAACCAAATCGATCTTTCAGCTTTTCTGTTAATGTACTTTTCCCAGTACAAATTTCTCCCGACAGAACTAGAATAACTTTTTTGTCTCCCATGTTGAAGGTTCATTGAAGAGGGTTAAGGATGATTTTTGCTTGGGATTAAATGGTTTTCCAGGCAAAAGATAAATATGTACTTTTATATTGTAATTACTTAATTCATCATGGATCATTCCGACAATCAAATTCCAATCTCCTCCCGCCTGACCCGCTCCTATAGCTGGCATGTGAACAGAAGCTCCGATCTCTAAAGCTTTAATTCTCAATTGAATCAAGCACTTTCTCAGTTCATCATATTTTAAAGGAATTTCGTTATTTTTTGCCATGAGCCCTTTTTGAGCCAGCATTTGGAAAAGATAGACTTGGCCACCTACATCAACAAAATTGGAGTTTCCTAAAATAAAACTACTCTTATCTGTTTTCCATTTCAGTATAGCGTCTTTAACTTGAGGATAATTCTTTGATAGGGATTTGCCAAATCCCGCACCCAAAGCTCCACTAGTATTTACAACTTGTGCAATTATTTTATTTCCACCACCACGTGGCTTTGTAGCATCACCATACTCAATAATAACCTTTCGCTCCTCCATATTGGCTACAGCAATATGTTCTGGAACAAGTAAAATTCCAACTCGAGGTTTATTATCTTTTCGATAAGCTGATATCCCAACCGATGATGCATAAAAGCGCATTCCATTAGATAAAACCCATGGTTCTAAATCTTCCGCAGTATGTCCAGGTGTATAACAATCAAAAGCTCCAGAATCAATAGGAACATTAAAATCCTTATTTAAATCGACAGGGAAGCTTTTTGATGCAGTATGATAATCAAGTTTGATTTTATTAACCGAATCGAATATGCCAATAATTACAGCACAAGGTCTATTTATAACCTCTGTATATCGAATAAAAACAGACTCTAAAGACGCCTTATATTTCATAGCCAATTCAATTAGGCCTTTCATAGAAGGATTTACAATATCAGCATCATGAGAAAACACTGCATATGGTAATTGAATCTCGGCGGCTGCAGCATTACACAATCGTTCTAATTGACGGTTTTCAGCCGTAGGATATTGTTCTCGATGTCTAATATCTGCTTGTGCGCAATCGCTAAATAAAGTATGCGCAATTTCGTGCGCAACTGAAAAGTTGATTCTTGTTTGTTTTTGCTGTGGGTTATATTGAATTTGATAAGATGAAGCTGAAGTTGTCCTGATACAAGCATCGGCTACTTGATCATTAGGAAAAATATCAATATTTAAAAGCCTAGCCAAGGCAATTGGGTCATATGGAGGACCTTCCCAGCCCATTTCAAATCCCTTTATTACAGCTTCCCTTGCGCGGTCCTTTATTGCACTGATTGGATCTCTATTTTGTGATTCATTAATTAATCTTAGTACTGATGGATGTGTCCAGTACCACTCGTTGGATATATACTTATGATCATTGTGTTGAACAATCTTCTCTTCCGATGTTGATTCCTTCGTTTTTTTCATCTGAAGCTCCATAACCTTAGCCAGATTCCGAGATACTACGGCGTCAACATTATATCCAACCTCCTTCAAATATTCTTTCGCTCTTTCTGTCGTTGAACTATTATATTCAATATTTGACATTATGAGCTTCAGGAAGTCGTACTTATCCGTTTTTTTTACCTTGCTCATAGCGTTTGATTTATACTATATTTTTTTGCTACTTTCTTTAAGATTCTATTTAGACGCTTCATTGCGTTATCGAATTGATCCTCGGTAAAGCTTACTTCTCTGATAACTTCCCGTCTTTTATAACCATTCTTCCGTGTCAAGTTAAATATCACCGTGCATTCAGGATCATCGACTAAATTATGGCAAATATCATTTAAAATTTGCTCAAAATCGATGTTTGAGTCGAAATCGCAGTCTTCCACCGGCATCAATTTCTCCCAAAACTCCATGTCAGATTCCAAGTCATCGTTTTTCCAGCCGAAAAGATCAATATTTACAGTGTTTTCCAAGCTTTTAGAGTCATTACTTACAAGGCGACGAAGTATGTAATATTTTAAATATTTTATCAATTCCCCTTTTGATGGGTCATAATTATCAGGATCATCTAGATATCTAGCGATCGTTTCCTGTACATAGTCTTCAGCTTGCCTTCCTTTAATTGACGTATCTGATGCTTTTCCGCGAAACCAGGCATGAGTTTTTAAAAGCTGATCTGCATATGCTAATAATTGGGTGATCACATTTTCCCAAAAAACTGTATCCATTCATGAGAGTTTATCAACACATAGTTGGGTATAATAATATATATGCTATTAAAGTTAATTTTTTTCCCTTTTGTGTCAAAAAATATTTACTTCCGCATACAAAACCAAAAACATATACTTTTTAATCATATGAATTAAGGTATTGGTTTAAGAAATATTATTTTATTTATAGGAAAAAATACATTGCGGTTAGCATTATTCACTATAAACATAAACTTTACTATATATGCAAAATCAAATTGATCAGCAAGGAAACCGTAAGCAGCTTCTAGAATTTAAGGTTGAAAACCGCACATTTTATACAGATCAACAGTATTGGAGTGGAAAAGAACTAAAATTAAAAGCTGGCATACCAATCGAAACAGAATTGTTTTTGTCAATTAGCAAACCTTATCAAGATGAGCTTATTGAAAATGAGAAACAAGTTAACCTAGCTCGGCTTGAAATTGAATATTTCTTTGTAAAGAAAAAACTTCAATTTTCCATTAATGATAAGCCTTTTACCTGGTACAAACAATACATCAGAGGTATACAAATAAGAGAGCTGGGTAACATACCTGCTGAAGATGCCATCTTCCTTGACATCAAGGAAGGCTGGCAAGATGATCAAATATTTGATGATGAAATAGTTGATTTAGCCCGTCCTGGCAAAGAGAGATTCTTCTCTAAACCAAGACAAGTCGAGGTAACTATTATTGTCAATGCACGTCAGTACACATGGAAAGAAGAAAACATCTCTTTTGAACAATTAGTTATTTTGGCTTTTGGGTCATACGATAATAACCCAAACAAAGGTTGTACAGTTACATACAGTAGAGGTTGGGATCCTAAACCAGAAGGCACTCTGGTTAAAGGTTCAATTGTTCGCATTAAAAATAAAATGATATTCGATGTCACAGAAACTGATAAATCGTAGTTCCGACCTTAAACGTCTAAGAGACGAGGGTTATGAGATCGAGGTAAGTGGTGGATATTTACTTATCCATCATATACCATTTGTCGATCAAAATAGGCAAATACAATATGGAGTGTTGGTAAGCACACTAACGTTAAGTGGTAGTAACATGACAACAGCTCCAGATAATCATGTTATATATTTTATAGGGGATAATCCCTGTAGTATTGATGGTACAATAATAACAGCTATTCAGCATAGTAATGTGAACTCTGTACTGAATAGTCAGATTACTGTAAACAGATCCTTTTCTAATAAGCCTACTACAGGATATCCAAATTATTATGAAAAAGTCAAAAGGTATGCAGATATTATTTCCGCACCTGCGAAATATATAGACCCTTCTGTTACCGAAAAAACCTTTAAGGTGATAGCAGACATTGCCGATGAAACTGTATTTCAATATATTGACACCAATTCGAGCCGAGCTAATATAGAAGCAGTTAATGCAAAATTGGAAGGACAGAAAATTGCAATTATTGGTTTGGGAGGTACTGGAGCATATATTTTGGATATGGTAGCTAAAGCACCTGTAAAGGAAATCCATCTTTTTGATGGGGATAGCTTTGGCCAACACAACGCTTTTCGTTCACCAGGCGCAGCATCAAAGAGTGACCTCAATGAAAATCTGAGAAAAGCTGAATATTATCAAAGGCTATATTCTAACATGCACAAGTATATTTATGTCCATGACTATTATTTGAAGGAAGAAAATCTACTAGATTTAGATAAAATGGATTATGTATTTGTTTGTGTTGATAAAAATGAGATAAGGAAGATGATAACAGATTATTTGGTTCGTATAGGTATTTCATTTTCTGATGTCGGTTTAGGTGTTAATATCGTTGATGGTAAGCTTACAGGTGCTCTAAGAGTTACTTCTTCCACTAGTGGCAAAAATGACCATCTACCTCTTCGTATCTTTTCACAAGGTTCAGATAATAATGAATATGCAACTAATATTCAGATTGCAGAACTGAATGCGCTGAATGCAATCTTCGCGATATTAAAATGGAAGAAAATATCTGGAGTTTATGTTGATTTGGAAAATGAACACCATAGCTCATATACTATTAGTACGTCTAAAATTTTTAATGAAGATGTTGTTAGAACATAAGTTCGTTGAATTCATTCCTGAAAAAGTTAAAGAAGGCCTTTTATACATTTCAATCGAATACTGCACAGCAATACACAAGTGTGTATGTGGCTGTGGTAATGAAGTAGTCACTCCATTGTCTCCTACAGAGTGGGAGCTGAAATTTAATGGAAAATCTATTACGCTTCATCCGTCTATGGGAAATTGGAATTTTGAATGTAGGTCCCACTATTGGATAAGAAGTAGCAAAATTGAATTTGCCGGTTGTTGGAGTAAAAAGGAAATATTGAAAGGGCGAGCTGAAGATCTGAATGCAAAGAAGTTTTTTTATAATAATGAACGAAATGAAGTAAAGGATGCGCTAATTAGGCTTATAAAGACTGGCTTCATAAATCAAGCCTTTGCTTTCATAAAGAAATTAATAAATTTCATTTTAAAAAATAAGGAAATATAAAAACAAAAGCTGTTTTTATCCAATTTATAAGTCAGTCTATTAGTTATTATTAATTAATACTATTTTAATTAACAGCCAAACCAACTATTTATTTATAGGTTTGGCTGTAATTTTAGATATATTTTAATTACTGTTAAACCTTTTAATCATTTCTAATCAAATTTGTCAATACTCTCTCCTTCTATTTCCTGTAACTTTCGATAATCTAGTGATTTCATAAAATACTCAAAATCGCCTCTTCTTTTTTGCATTTCAGCAGGAAGAAAATCAGCATTTTTTACAAACCTAAGAGACAAAAAGTAAAGAAATCCGCTAAAGAATTTTTCTATTCTATTTGAGAATCTCCCAAAAGCATAGCAAAACTTTATAGCTGTCCACATTTGCTCATCAGATTTTGTAGTTAGAAAAATAGGAAAAAATTTATGTGCTAATATATTTCTCAGTCTTGCATATTCATCCAGCTCTTCTGCAATTACAAGCTTTGGGTTTAATTTCAAGAAGTAAAATATTTGTCCAAGTGTCTTCTTTCTAAGTTTCTTTGACCTTTCCGAGTTGCTGGTAAAGTCCTCAGTCATAATACCATACACGGCACCATCTTCCTCCAATAATTCAAGTAGCTTTCCTGAAAGAAATTCAACTCGTTGGGCAGATACTAGGGCTGAACCTATTTTTGAGTACACAACATCTTCTTTAGTAAAGTCAATATTATTTTCTTGCATTATATATGTTTGACACAAATTAATTTTGAATAATAGATTGAACATTCAAATTATGAATGTCCATTCATTTCAGTGCTAAAACTAGAATTTTAATTCTAGTACTCAAAACAATACTCCCCTAGGGCTTTTGGCGAGGAACTTTTTTAATTGAAGCAGTGTTTACTTTTAGAGTTTTATTTGGCAATTTTATATGCAACTTGCTTATCCAATTTGGAAACTTATAATTAGATCCGTGATCAATTTTGTTTTCATTGGATAGCAAAACAATTTCCGGTTGAATAACATCTTTTTTAACATCAAGGAGGGTTAGGTTTGAAATAAGTTTAAAGTGTTCTTTTAATAAGGGTAAAGTATTGTTATACATCTCTTCAATAGTTTCTGCTGGTACGAGATGTAGTCCATTCTCATGCCTAATCCTTACACGCTCCAGGCATAGATCAAGGCTATCTGTATAAAAAAGAATGACATCAATTTTATTATCCAGACTATAATTCTTTATTTTCTTTAGCAGATCATAATGGCTTTGGTAGCCAAGGTTCAGTTCTATGGCGAAATCTTCACAGGTATTGAGTTCCTGGCGGAGTAAAGTATCAAACCTTATGTTACCTATATCTTTATACTGTTGGAAGCCCTGCTCTTTGTACCGCTGTACAACCAGATCAGGGTCCAGGATCTTTATATCTTCCGGAATATATTCGGCACCGGAAGTACTCTTTCCGATGCCGGGTGGTCCGGCTATTACATATATTGTTGCCATGATCACACATTTTTAATGGTTCCGTTAGGGTATTCTGCTACCATTTTACCATCTTTACAATATACCAACGGCTGACCAAGAGAGAATAAATAGGTCCTGATCTGATCTTCGACCTGATCGTTCCATTTGGCCTTTTCTTCCCGGGTCATTGTAATTGGGTTCTTTTTCATCCTACCTCTTTTAAAGAGATATTCGTCTTTAATTTCTGTTCCCATTTTTCATTAATTTTATATGGTGGATACATATTTACACTGATAACTATCTTCGTAAATTTAAACAAAACATCTTTCATATTATAATTTACAACATGCATATAATCTTTATTTTTTAAGTTTTTCGACTTTCTCTTGAGCTTCTTTTGTTTCCTTTTCTTTTGCCCTAGCAAGGGCTTCTGCATTCTGAATCGCTCTGTTTTTCTCTTCTGATTCCAGTACAACCTGTTCAAATCTTTCGGGATTAATACTGTATAAGCTATCCAGATTCATCGTTAATCCGGGTTGTGTGAGTAACAGGTAACGATATTTTAAATCGTTTTTCTCCAAGGCGGTATTTGTTCTGCTGGTCGCAATCCAGCCTCCTACAGAAATAGCTGTTATAATAAGGCTTCCCACTAATCCCAATATTGTATACTTGGCTGCCTTATCAAACCGGTGGTGTAGATTCACTGAAACAGTTCGGGGAATATCATGTGATGCCTGCTCAATTTGTCTTGAACTGGATTTTAATTCGGCTATTAGCTTCCGTGTCTGGCTAATCAGTTCGCCTTGTTCTGCCTTTTGTTGTTGCTCTAATTGACTGTTCCCATCAAGCCTTTGATATAATATTACCAGTGCTTCTTGTAAGTCCAAATTGGACTGAATCAGGTCTCTTTCCTCTATCATAATTTCCTCCTTTATCTTTTAAATTGTTGTCCTTTTTTCTTCTTCTTACGCTTTAATAAACCCTGTTGGAAGGGATTATATTCTTGTGTATTGGTGTATCCCATAAGCAGATCTAACAGTTCTGATCGGGTGTTTCCGCTCTGTATTATGGATTCGTTTGGTTGGTTTTGTTGCTTTTCTGTGTCTAATCTGGAGCCTAATGTTTGTGGTTTTGCTTGTAAAATGGTGTTGGTTTTACTGAGTTTTTGGTCAAATTTGCGCTGAATTGCGGTGTACGAAAGGCTACGATCTACAGCTGATCCCTTGAATTTTATACCATCTTTTGCGAAAGATATTCCTTGAACCTGGCTAGTTTTACCACGGTAGGTGTAATGGATTTTGATACCGAATTGCTGTAGTTTGTGTTCCAGTTCAGTCCAGTGACGGGATGTTTCTATTGCTTTATTTACCTGGTCATGGATGGCATATTTAATTTGATCCCTACCCTTTAACTGTGCCCGATTAACTTGTTGTTTACCCGGAGACATGTAAAAACCATATGCTTCTGTGATGGCTTTACAGGCCTTAATATTCCGTTTGTAGTTGTTCTGATCACTAATGGTTTGCCCATGATTATTCACCCTGTTATATACCAGGTGAATATGGGGATGCTGTCTATCGGTATGCTTTACGATAAGATATTGGGTATCTTTAATGCCCATTTTATCCATATATTCTTTGCATACTTTGGTCATTATCTCATCTGAAAGCTTTATATTATCGGCAGTACTCCAGCTTAATATGGTATGGCCGACGACTTTTCCTAATGCCGGATTCAGTGTTCTTTGAATATTAAAATCCCTGGAAATGGTTTGTGCATTCTTTGTTTGCAGTCCTTCGGAATCTATAATTACAGCTTCATCCCGGTTTAAAAGATACTGTATACATCCTCCAAAACTTTTGCCGGTTATTGGTTTACCTATCATGATCGGAGAGCTTTTCGATGAGCAATTCTATTTGTTGGATATGCTTCCGGCATTCGGTTACCAGGCTAATCAGGCCTTGTGTATGGGCTAGCTTTACGAGTTGATTGAAGTTATTAGCCATACCAGATAGGCTTCTCAGGTAGTCGACTTCTTCTTTACTCAGGCGTGCTTTAACGGCTGCTTTTTTTGCTGCTTGCCGGAACCATTCACTGGCGCTTATCCCGGCTATCTTTGCCCGGTTTGTTATAATGATCCGCTCAGCAGGACTGAGCCGGATCATTATGATGGCTGTTTTACTGACCGACTTCTTTGGTCGGCCTCCTTTGGATTTTACGGCCGTTCTCTCAGGCCCTTTCACTTGTTCCATCTTTCACTGATTATATTGTTGTTACGATAATAATCTTTGCTCTTGGCGACCATTGGGAGTAGAAAGCTTATGCTGGGTATAGCACAAGGGTTTTTGTATAGCAAAAACATTAACTTGCTCCTTTCAGGACGCAATCCTATAGCAGTGGTCTTCCGATTTATAGCTTCGGTCTACGACTGTTGTTTAGTTTGGGATATAATGTCTCTTTTGATAGGATACGCTTACTCTGTTGCAGCATATCATTCAGGTCTTTGTGATGGTTATACAGCATTGATGCGTCGGTAGCTTGTGGTAGTGCTTCTAGTAGTTCTTCGGTAGCCTTCCTTCCGGTATCATCATGATCGAGATACATGCTTACTTTGTTATAGTGCTGTAGGCATGAAATGCTTTTAGCTGTATGTATTGTGGAGTTTAATATAAGGAAAGCATCCTGCTGTGCTTCTTTTCCTTTTATAGAGAGGTAGGATAGAAAATCCATAAATCCTTCAAAGACATGAATAGCATGATCGTCCTTACCTGGGATCAACGTAGTATCTTTAGGGGTACTGGAACCTTTGTAATATTGTGACCGGAGTTCATAGCCCCCGGAGTTGTTTTTAAAGCCTATGGTTGTATAGCTTTTGTCATGAAGCTTAAAAGAAACTTCGGTAAGGTATTGTTGTGCAAACTGCAGTTCTATTTTTCTGCTGAGCAAATAGGATAGTAATCTCCTGTCTTACAATGGTCGAACCTGGGTAATTTCTATAGGAGATTTTTTGACTGGATTTGTCTGATACGTCCTTACTGGAATCGGCGATAAGCTTTTGGCATCCGTGCCGTCCATCATATGCAGAAAATCTATAGCCGTACAATTATGGTAGTGCACACCGAAGTCAATAATATTGCCGCCTTTGCCCATTCCAAAATCGAACCATAGGTTCAGTTCCCGGTCTATCTTAAATGATGCCGTTCGCTCCTCTCTGAAAGGAGATAAATACCAGTAAGTGTTGTTTTGAATTTTTGCAGGGTTTAGTCCCAAAGAAGTAAAGTAATCAACCAGGTCATACTGACGTAGTTGATCAAAGGTCAATCTATCCATATCTCACAATTCTTTCTCTACTATTAACCTATAACCATGCTTGATAAAGACATAGTTATTTTCCCAAAAATACGAAATATTATTTACACATTCTACCAGTTAGCTGAATTTTAGCTAACTGGTAGAATGTGTAAAATATCAACATTAGAAGAATTTAGGTACCTACTTCTTTGCTGTCAAGGCTTCTTTAATTATTTCCGCGAACTTGGACATATTCTCCTTATCAGCAAAAAAATTATTCAGCGTATTTGTGCTATTGTGGTTCCCATTAACTCCTCCATTATTATTGTTATAACTCTGATGGTATGTTGTTGTAGAAGGAATAATTTCCCCCAGAGGTACATTGAATATCTCCGAAAGTAATTGAACCCTATTTATCGTAATTTCAACATGTCCGTTTTCTAATTGACTATATGAACCTCTTGAAATTTGTAAAGCCTGGGCAACGGCCTCAGCTGTCAAACCATTTTTTATACGTATTTCCTTGATTTTGGATGCAGTTAATTGATTGATATTCATATTGTGTTTCGTTTAACCAACCAAAGGTAAGGCTAAACCGAAATACTTCCAGCTGGTTTCTTTAGTATTTATAAAAACCCGTCTTACTTTTGCTCACATGAAAGAGAATTTTGAGCTTTTAAAATTTGATATACATCAATATTGATGCGATTAGCTAGGTTTTGCATAGCGGTCAAAAGCAATTCCGATTACAAGAAATTGGTATAAATAGAATACATATACTAAAAAATCACTGTAATTCAATAGTTAAAATCACATTTATTTCCTAAAATTCTCATAATTTTACCACAAAAAAGGTATAGTCCCTCCTTACTATTCGATAATTCTACAATAAAAGCCATTTCATTATTCTAAATTTCGTTAGTTGAACATCCGTATATTATTGCTTTGTTTTCTTTCGGCTTGTAGCATAGTACCTAGTTATGCCCAAGATAATCAACTCTCAATTGAGGATAGCACCGAGGTGGTGCATGCAGCAGAGGTGTATATCCAGAAGCAATACCACCAGCACCTGCAATACCAGCAGAAAGCTTCCCGCGCACAACAACGCATGCTGCGCAAACTGCAGCGACAGGAGTGCCGTCTGGCAACTAAACTGCAACACAGCGACAGTACTTTATATGCACAGTATCAGGAATTAAATGCGGCCAATTTTGACAGTATCAGTAAAACGGCAATGGATACGGCATTACTGAATAAGCTGGCTGGCCAGCAACCGGTTAAAGCACTGGATAGCCTAAAGAAAATACAATCCTTTATACAGCAAAAAATACTTGATGGCACAGGCTTGCCTGTACCGGGTATAGATAAACTCAATAGCCAACTGAATGCACAGGACTACCTAAAGAGCCAGGTTAAAAAACGCAGCGATGCCCTGAACCGTTTACTGGGTCAATCACCATTCGCATACCAGCTGGGTAGACTCAATAAAGCGTATGGCTACGGCACCCAGCAGGCTGGGTACTGGAAGAAAATTGTACAGGATCCTGATGCAACAGAAGAGAAAGCCCTTGATCTGCTGCAGGGTATAGAAGGATTTAATGAGATGCTGTCCCGCTCATCACTACCGGGCATGTCTTCCGCAAACCTGAGTGAGCAGGACCTGAAGCAAATGGGCTACCAGACCAAATCCTCAGTCAATGCGGCACTGGAACAACAGTTTGGCAACCAGTTACAACAGGTACAGCAACAGGCCGCACAACAGGTACAGGACTACAGCAAACAATTGGGACTGGAAAAACAAGCTGCCAAAGTAAAACAGGCTACTCAAACTATTAATGAGGCAAAGAACACTATAAAGAATACTAAAGATAAAGTCAAGCAAGCAAAGAAAGGCCTCCGTAATCCAATGGATGATTTGAAGAATCCGATGCGGGGTATACCATTCTGGCAACGCTGGGAGTATCAGTATAATCTGCAGACACAACGTGCATCGCCCAATGGGCAGAAGCCTGTCATGTTGCAAGCAGGCTTGAATGCGGCCTATCGCCATAGTCCTCGCATCAGTATAGGTATAGGGCTGGATGCCAGCCTGGGACTGGGCCGCGACTGGCAGCACCTGAGATTAAGTTATGAAGGCCTAACCGGAAGAGTATTCCTCGACGGACAACTGATCTGGGGCATCAGCCTGCAGGGTGGTTATGAGAAAAGCCTCAAACCCTTGAACAGACCTTATGTACAGTTGCAGGAACATTATGGCAATACCTCCAATGTACGCACGGCTATGGGATTATTACAGGATGCAGCTTATATAGGCCTGATGAAGACCTATCGCATTAACTGCAATCAGCAGGGTACATTCCTGATCGGCTATAATTTTCTCAACGATAAAACCGGTATCAACAGCCCCTGGATCATCCGGCTGGGCTATAAATTATAAATAACAACATTTCATCTAATTCTATTTGTAGTATGAAGCACACAAAACCATTATTACTTGCAGGCCTCTTTATGATGTCTGCCGGGATGAGCAAAGCCCAGGATGTGGGCAAGCTCTATAGTCCCAATCTCTTTGACGGCACCGTCAATGTCAACATCCCCATTTATGAACAGTATGGTATGGGTGTCTCCCTGTCCTACAACACCAAAGGTGTTCCTGTACGCGAGCTGGCCGGCCCGGCCGGTCTGCACTGGAACCTTAATACCGGAGGGAACATAAACAGGGTGATTAAGGGATTGCCAGACGAGCTTCGCCTTCCTGTTGATACTAATCAACAATATATGTTGAGTGTGGGACCAATTTCACCATTGGCAACATACTATATGTATAAAGGCCGTTTGCAGTCTGCAATGGAAACGAGTGCATTACGAGCAGATACCAAGGTTTTCCGTGATACGGAAAGTGATGAGTATTACGTTTCTGCCGGGAATATGCGCTTTACCTTTTATGTGGGGGATAATGGTGGTATTTTCACCAACAGCTTCTCCGATTATGAGATCCGTTTCTATAGAGACGGTGCATATCGTTTGGCATCTGAGCAAAACGGTCAAATGCCTTTGAACTTAAATGCTGCGGCAATGCCGATTTCTATACGGGATAAAAAAACAAATGTTACTTATTATTTTGGTCCTGGAGCGAAGCGGGAAGCAGTTTTCGCCGCCTATTTCCGCAGTGAAGCCTCGTTTATGGCCAAGCCCTACCAGACCGAATATTACAGCGGTGGCACATTACCGATGACCAACAGCTGGAACCTGGATTCCGTACGCTATGATGCTACTAAAATGGTGCGCTATACCTATTCCCGTTACCAGATTCCGGGCGATATTGCCCAGGATTCTTCATGGGTAAAAAGGGTAACCACCAACCAGCCTACTCCTGCAATAAATATTGCACCGGCCTTTAATCAAACGGACATTGATTTAGTCAGCGCAATCACTTATCCTAATGGCATCCGTGTGGATCTGCAATATGAGAATTACCGTTTTGAATTTACACCCAACCCATACAACACTTATGATGCGAATACATACCCTAAACTAAAAGAAGTCGTAGTAAAAGAGGGGTTAAACAGTATGCGGTATATATTCGGATATACCTATTTCCATAATCCTACCGCAACTAATCCGATGGAGATCACTAATTCATATCTTGGTGATGAAAGGGATCGTTACAGTTTAAGGCTGAACAATATCAGACAAGTATCGGCCGATAGTAGCTTATCTCAGCTATTGTATGCTTTTGACTATAATAATTTTATTCAGCGCCGTTTTGGTGGTGGCCTTGACTTCTATGGCTATTTCAATGGCCAGAATATGGGTGTAGCGGCACATTCGGTATACCCTGAAGCTACGAAAACTGACAATGCCACTTATGGCCAGTATGGCTTACTCAAAACTATATACAGTGGTACCGGTGGATGGGCGGATTTTACTTATGGGGCGCACCAGCTCACAGATGTACCTTCCGCCCTGATGAGCAGTGATCCTGATCTCGTCGGTACAGGTGCCAATGACGGGGTAAGAATTGAAAAAGTAACAATCAGGGATATTAATGATACTACTGTTCATTTGATTACTTCTTTTAATTATTCTGGAGGCCAGCGTTTCCTGCCTAAAGGTTTTATTCGTGACGAAGGGGTGTACCGTGATGGAGACTGGGTTAAAAGTAATCCCGATGCGCCAACCACTTTATTTACGGTACGCAACTGGTATGAAACCTTTGTAAGTCCGATGGGACTGTATTATGGTTCCAATCATGGATATAGCAATGTACAGGTAAACCAGACAAACCAATATGGTCAATTATTATCCCGTACGGAATATGATTTCTCCAACTTTAAAGATGGCTCTTCAGATCCAAAAGTCCTGGTGACTGGCGGTGGTGCCGTAGCCATTGAAAAACCTTTTACCCAAAAACAACGTATCCGTGACTGGGAGATTGGTTTACCATTGAAGGTACGTACCTATGATAATAAGGGTTTGTTGTTAATGGAGTCCGCAACAGAATACCAATCCATAATTGATACCACCAGTTCCGTAACGGCCGGTTTAAACGAGAGCAGACGCATGGTAGAACCCAAGCCAACCGGCTGGTTGTTTGCCGATGCCAATGAGTACACCAAAGACTGGATTGCAGACTTTAATGTAGTTGTAGACCCGTACAAACCATATCGGGGCCAGAGTCTGGCTAAAAAGGTTGTGAATAAGAAATATTCATCCGACAGCCGCTTTATGGCAGATTCCGTTCAGTATAGCTATGACAGTCGTTATAACATCAAATCAAGCCTGGTGCAAAACAGTTTTGGCGAAACGATCAGGCAGGTGAATATTTATAACTATGATCTGCCTGCCGCAACCGTAAATCAGAATACAGACCTTACCGGGTTGAAAGACAATGGAATGGAAGTGCTGGTTGGAAACGAAGAATGGAAAATGGGTACGGGTACTGCTGAACAACAATGGTTGAGTGCACAACTACTCTCTGCATCTATGTTTACGATGGGATTGAATGGTGATGTTCCGGTAACGAAAGGTGTCTTTAACCTGGAGACAACCGATCCGGTAGCCTATACTGCTTATACCGGACAATCTTCCGTACCTGCTGAAGAGCCGTACAATAATGTTGGATTGTCTTATACTAATATTAGCGGCCTTCCGGCCAATGTAGTGCCCGTAACACAGGTAAAGGAATTTGACGGGCGCGGTAATGTTTCAGAAACTTACATACCAGGAGCCGATCAGTATAAAACGATTATGTTTGATCAAAGCAATGATAAAAAAGTTGTGGAAGTCATGAACGCCCGTAAAACAGATGTGGCTTATGCCGATTTTGACCAGAATGTACAGGGAAATGTTACGTTCACGCAGGCTAATATTATTTTCCCTGGTACCGGCATAAGCAATCCTAATGAACCGGCCTTAAGCGTAAGCGGTGTAAAAGCTATGTCTGGCAAGGGACTGTATGTATTGACCGCTACCAGTCAGAAAGACCTGTATACCACAAGCCTGAGCACCGGTAAGCAGTACCGGGCTACTTTTTGGGCTACAGATAATGTGATTCCTTCTTTCGGTATTGAAAATGGAGCACAGTTTACCCTGAAGCATATTGCTACAGTGGGTCGCTTCAAACAGTATGAAGCCTTCTTTAGTCCATCTGCTGCCGGACAGAAAATAGGCTTCCATACAACAGCCAATGTGGGCATTGAAGACATCCGCATACACCCGGTAGAGGCCGCCATGCAGAGCTGGTATTATATTCCTTTATTTGGCTCAGGTTCAGCAACTGATGCCCTTGGTCGTATTACCTATGTTGAATACGATAAACTCGGTCGTCAGACGCTGACACGCAACCAGCAGGGACAGATCCTCAGCAAAAATATCTATACCATAACAACCGCCAATCCTTAATCTACCGGGTGCAGGCCCGTCAAAATATTTTATATGCAAAAAAGAGTTAACCATATTTTTCGGTATGTGCTGCCGGTCCTGACATTGCTCAGCAGCGGGAAGGTCTACGGGCAAAATAATACACCCAACACAGCTACCCAAACAGTGTCCGGTAGTGTGACCAATACCGTACCTATTCCGCGCGGAGCCTATTACAATGCTCTATTCACCAATATGGTGCAGGTTTCAACCCAACTGACACCAAAGTACCGTGATACTACTTCCTCCCAGTTTACCGCAGCGACTACGGCTGACAAAGCGGCTATGAAAACAACCGTATTCAGCGGACAGGCTAAACCTACCCAGGTGAGTGTACGCAGGACAAATAGCAGTTATGTGATACAGCCATCGGATGTGCGTAATATGCAGGAGGGATATACTTTTCAGCCCTATGTAGCGGCAAACAGTTATGAGTTTAATCCGGTGTATAAATCTACACAATACCACAATGGCACCCTATACCCTTCAGAAGGAAGTACAGAGGTCAGCACGGCAGGCCTTTCGGCATCTATGTTGCGCAATACTTCCAACAGTACCGAACGCAGTAGTACGGCCTATGCAGCTGGTCGCAGCCGTATAGGGCAGGGAAGAGGTGCGAAAACGATGGTTGTATTCAATGATGCCAATACCGGGTCAGGTCTACCCCAGGCAGGTATCCGCATCTGGACAATTGGTAGTAATGGTTTACCTCAGAGTGGCGGTTATTATAATGCCAATATACTTAAAGGTAACCTGATTACTACCGCACAGGGTGGAGAGAAGCTGGTGCTGGAAAACAGTGCCGGTAAACCAGTCTACGAAGCCAGTCTGATCAAAAACAGCCCTAAAACTTATGCCCGCACCTATTATGTATATGATGCTATGGGTCGACTGCGTTATGTACTGCCACCAAAGGCAGTAGAAGCCATGGAGGCAGCATCGGGTACAGTAAGTCAGGCCATAGTGGATGAACTGTGTTTTTCATATAAATACGATGCCAAAGGCAGACAATATGAAACACATAAGCCTGGTGAGGGAAGGACAGAACTGGTGTATAATAGAAAGGGGCAGGTCATCATGCGTCGCAGCACTACAGAGGCAACAAGTGATTTATGGGAAGTGATCTTCTATGACCGTGCAGGTCGCGTACTGGCAACGGGCTTATTTACCGATGACCAGGGTATTGGATACTGGCAGGGGCTGGCCAATACAGAAGTGAACCCTGCGTCCGGAAGCCTTAATTATTACCTTTGGGGAGGCGGCCAATACACTTATCCACCTGCCAGTTTTTCCGGTACGGAAATACAGAGCTTTAATTATTATGATAGTTATGAAGCTGGTCAGCCATTGGCAGCGGAAACTTTTACCAATAGCCTGATACAAACCTTCCTGAGTAGTGCAACAGATGCAGAACCTTATGCCGTGGGAGGGAGTACGTATGGTCTGCAGACATCTTCTGCTATAAAAACCGTTAAACCTTCCGGCTTTACTACTAATCTGCAGGACTGGACCTATAGTAAGACCTTCTTTGATCAGGAGCGTCGTCCGGTGTATTCAGTGACTCAGCATGCAAAGGGCGGTAAGGATACTATGGCCATGCAGTATAGTTATACCGGACAGGTATTGATAACTGCCCATGGGCATCAGTATCTGAATGGGTCTGGCCCTTCCTTTCGGGAGTGGTATCGTAATACCTATGATGCCCAGACCGGGCAGGTAAGTCTGAGCGAACATAAAGTGAATGCACAGCCTTGGAGGGTAATGAGCAGCACTACATATGATGCCATGGGCCGGGCGAGCAGTATTACTTATGGCACCAATGCCGAAACACAGAACTTTACCTTTAATATTCGTGGAGAACTCCAGGGTATTAATGAGACCTATACCCTCACAGGCAACAATAATGGCCAGTCCATGACTTTCGGAGAGGTATTACGGTACGATTATGGATATGACAGTCTGCGTTACGACGGCCTGGCAGCTGGAATGATATGGAGAGGTTCCGGAGCAGGTAATGCCAGAGCACACAGCTATGGCTATATTTATGATGTTGCCGGACGCATGCTGCGCGGAGCCTATATGCGCAGCAATACCACTCCGGGTTATACCCTGGCTACAGGATGGAGCAATAGTACCAATGATTACAGTGAAACAGTCACTTATGATCAGGGAGGCAATATCCTTACCCTGCAGCGCCGTGCTGTAGTAGCGGCCAACCAGATGGTATTTTCTACTAATGTAGATAATCTCACGTACACCTATACTGCGAATAGCAATAAACTGCAAAAAGTCGTAGATGCGACGACAACTAACTATGGTCGTGGAGATTACCTCTATACTGCAACTCAAGGCTACAGTTATGATTACTCTGGTAATCTTACCGCAGATGTCTCCAAGAACATCAGCAATATAGCCTACACCTGGTTTGATAAGCCGGCTACAATTGCATATGGCGGTGCGAATAAGATTGGCTATACCTATGATGCAGCAGGAAATAAATTGCAGGAATATGTAATCAATCCCAGCCCTGCTCCCGCAACGATAAGCAACTATATTGGTACTGCAATTTATAAAAATGATACGCTGCAATCGATTAGCACACCCGTTGGCCGTACCGATATGAGTAAAGGCAGTACACAAGAGCAGTATTATGTAAAAGACCATTTAGGTAATATACGCTCCGTAGTGGTTGATGCGGCCGGTACAGGTGGTATAGGCAACATGGCTGCACAGTCGCAGAAGTATAATGCCACTTATGAGATTAATACTATAGCTCAAGAAGAGCAGTCTTTTGATAATGTAGGATCCGTTAGCGAAGATAAGCCGGAAAGCACATCGGCTACTGATGTAAAGGCAGCACAAATACAGGCTGATAATACAGCTACAGTGGGTACTACCCTGATGCTGAAAGTAATGTCAGGGGATAAACTGAGCTTGAATGCAGATAACTATTATGAAAGTGGCATCGCACCAAACAGTAGCAGTGTAAGCGCCGGTACATTTGAGCATGTGGTGAACAGTCTGGCAAAGGCTGCTGGTCAGTTGAGCGGTACAGAAGGATCTTTGGCGAATGAATGGGTTGCGCAAATGCTCAATAGCAGCAGTTTACAGCAAGCTTATGATGCGCTGCAGAGTAGTTATACCGATCCCAGCAAACCAAAAGCTTACCTGAATTTCCTGTTCTTTGATGAGCAAATGCAACTGATGCCGGAATTCTGCCGCATCTGGCAGGCCGATGGTTCCGATGCCTGGAGCCGTATCGGTACAGATGGCAGCGAGACCATAGCAGTACCACAGAATGGTTTTGTAGCTACATATATTAGTACACAGAGCACCGAACCAACGTATTTTGATAATCTTACTGTAACTTTGGAACCGGGTGTACTGCTGGAGGAAAAGCATTATTATCCTTATGGTTTACCGATTGTGGGTATGGGTAGTACAGCATCTGGCATGTTACCGAACAAAAGCCGATATCAGAGCAATGAATACAGGGAAGATTTAGGATTAAACTGGATGGACTTCCATAACCGTCAGTATGATCCACAATTGGGTAGATTTTTAAGTCTGGACCCAATGGCTGATGAAGAGGGACAACAAACAATGAGTCCTTATCATGCTATGGCTTGTAACCCATCGACAATGGTAGATCCAATGGGATTGGCACCACAGTATTTAGCGGCTTTGAGCAATCCGAATGTGAATATGGCACCTGCAGGCCTGGCATTTGTGGAAGGACAAGCTATAATGTTTGGAGCCAATTTGCTAGGTGGTGGGGTATCGGATATGATGCGTAGTCTGAGCCAGACAATGGATGAGTCTCACCATGACAAGCAGATCAGGGAATTGTGGAGTCAAATTGTGGCTACCTATGGTGGTGGTAATGCACAAAGTAATTCGGTACAAAACAAAGTTAAAGCAATTGCTAGCGCTCAATTAGCGTTTGCGATATTAGCTCCTTTTGTTTCTAGTTTAGATTTGACTAATCCAGAACATTGGGGTCCCGACAAAAACACTAATGTAAAAGCAAATATAACTCGGCGTTCTTTGTCTGAAGCAGCATATGGATTTATAATGGCTTGGGAGGATTTCAAACCAGGAAAATATGATGCAACTGGATATGGTGATTGGACAATTGGATATGGTCATAAAATTAAAAATGGCGAAAATTTTGACAACAAGTCATTAACAAAATCAGAAGCACTTGAATTGTTAAGATCAGATATGGCATTTTTTGAGGATAGGGTGTCTAGAAATATTTCTGTTGCTTTGTCACAACAACAATACGATGCACTTGTAATTTTTGATATGAATGTTAAAGGGGGACTTTCTAGAAATAATACAATAAGAGAGGCTGTAAATAGAGGTGCAAACAATGCAGAATTAGAAAAGATTTGGTATATGTACAGTAGTCCTGGTACAAATTACCATAGAGGATTGTTAAATCGCAGAATGGATGAATTCCAAATATGGAAGAATGCAAATTATAATAGAGACTTTTAAATAGCATTAAAATGAGAACGACATTAAATTTATTTTTGATTACACTTTCAACTTTTACAAGTAGCTGTAGAACCTCCAGCAGTAAGAAAATACCTATTGTTAATAATAACTCTATTAAAGATAGAGCTGTTACCCAAGAGATAGATTTAATAAATGAAATTAGCGGAACTTGGCATCCTATTTCTTATAATGAATCTATTGGGCAAGCTTTAACGAAAGAAAAGATTCTAAAATATATGAAAATGAATATATATATAGATAAGAATACCATAATTCATTTTTCAGACTCTTTTTCTTTTACTCATTTTCAATCCCAGAAAGCTAGTACTACATATTTTTTACAACAAAATGTTGGTTCACCTGATGATAATCAATACAATAAATTATCTAAAGAGATTAATGATATCTCCTTTGAAGGCAGAAAGAAAAATTCTTCCACGGGAGCTCTTTATACGACTACTTATAGTCTAGCTTATGATGGAACATATTTATTGGTTTTTGAGGATGGAGTTACTTTTCTTTGTGTAAGAAATGCTTCAAAGTAGCTGCTCTTAACTTGTGTCAAGATCACACTATTTGTTTTGTAAGTATATTGATTTTAATAAAAAGTTCATTGATTTACAATCAGCATTTTTTTCACTAAAAGCAGGCTTCGGCCTGCTTTTAGTACTTTTGGACAATTAGTATCATGAAGACATAAGCCTGAAGTGGATCGATTTCCATAATAAACAGTACAATCCTGCACCTGGAAAGATAGAATATAGATCTGAGTATTTTTCGGGAACAGGAGCACTGGAGACTGGAATTTATGATTATTCCAAATACTCATTTCTAATAAAAATAAAAAGATGGCTAAGTATTTTTTTGTACCAATTACATTGTTATTGAGTTCGCTTCCTGGTTTTTCACAATTAAAACTCGATCCAATAATTTATCAAAAAGAGATATAAGACGCAATAAAGACAAAGATTTTATTGGAAAATCCTCAACTTGAATTGCCCGATGACTGGACAACAATTAATACCAATTATTTTACAATAGTTGATATGAAAAAGGCTTTTACCTTAAATGAGCAAAAATTCGTTGCAAATTTAATGCCCGATGAGGAATACTATTGTAATCATCAGGTAATAGACACCGTAAAAAATATGAATTGGTATCCTTTAACAAGTTCCAAAGCCTCTTCTTTCGACGTAACAATAAGGCCTACAGGAAAGAATTTTATAGCGAAAATTAAATACTTAAATAAGATGATTCCCTTAGACAAAGGAAGCATTTTTTTTGTACCTCCATTAGATGAGATGTTCCTCATTTATGAAAATAGGCTCTATATAGTTGAACTAGAAGGATTATATGAATTTCAGAAATACATGAAAAATACATATAAAACAAGAAAAGCATTTCAAAATAAATTTAGAGTTACAATGAATTGATTTTTAAAAAATATATATTGAAAATCAATAAATATTTTTGCTTACAAAAGCAGACTTCGGCTTGCTTTTAGTATTTTTAGAGGATACTCTTATCCTTTAAGAAGGAAGAGAAATAAATTGATAACTATATTCAATGAAAAG
>NZ_SAIQ01000015.1 GCF_004118155.1 Edaphocola flava | reverse complement strand
AATTTTGTATACGCTTTTCTTACCTTCAAATCAGATATTACATCTGATCCTACTGCTGTTCCTTATTTCAAATATCTTTTAGTAACACTTTCGTTACCATTTGCTAAACGCAGAGACTCGAACTCCTATCGTGCGCCGACCGCCGTTTCGTTGGGAGTGCAAAGGTAAATAACCTTTTTACAAAAACCAAATCTTTTTTGAAGTTTTTTTTTATTCCCTTC
>NZ_SAIQ01000014.1 GCF_004118155.1 Edaphocola flava | reverse complement strand
ATTTTGTCTTTTACGTAAAATGCTTCCTATCGCTGTGAAATGCATTTTTTTGAATTATTAGAGATGACATTACAAAAAATTACTATATAGCTGATTTAGTTGCATTTTAATAAAGTTAACCCAAAAACACTGAGAAATAAACGGTTGCATTATTATTACGTCTATAAAATTAAACTATAACAAAAAAAAATTTTTTTTCTAGAAATTGATTTTTTAAGCGTTATTTATGTCCAAACATGAATTTCTCGATATTTTTGTGTTGATATAATAGAAATGCATCAAAATCGTTAATATAGGTAATTTCCATAATGTAGTTTTCGAATGCTGGGAAATATTTTGTCTTTTACGTAAAATGCTTCCTATCGCTGTGAAATGCATTTTTTTGAATTATTAGAGATGACATTACAAAAAATTACTATATAGCTGATTTAG
>NZ_SAIQ01000013.1 GCF_004118155.1 Edaphocola flava | reverse complement strand
TACAAAAGCAGACTTCGGCTTGCTTTTAGTATTTTTAGAGGATACTCTTATCCTTTAAGAAGGAAGAGAAATAAATTGATAACTATATTCAATGAAAAGAAAAAAACTGGATCAACTTTTTGCACTATTTTTTGTTTGTATATTAACCGTTTTGGCTTTTGCGTATTGCAATGAAAAGAATAAAAGAAGAAAGCAGCTTGAATTTTATAATTTAGAATTTTCTTCAAAAGTTGTTAGCTCGAATTCTTTTTATGGAAGATCTATTGAATTTCATCTGCAAAATGGCTTTACACTATATTTCCTGCCTCCCATAAATAATAGATTAATCATTGGTGATTCAATAGAAAAGAAAAAGATGAAGGAACGTATGAATATAATGTTTATAGACAAAGTGAGGGAAAGTACAGTTACTTTACAAAATACAACTCAGAATCCATTCAGTAAATCGGAACATTAATTAGAGATGTTGTTTTACAATAAGCTGCCCCGATCTACTAGGAGTAGTTGTACAAATTAGTTAATAATATGAGCTTACCGCATAGCAAATACTTAGTCATTATATTATGCATCACGTCCCCCGTTTTAGTAATCCTTTTTACAAGATATACTTTCAGAAAAGCGGTAACAGTTGCCATTAAAGATTTTATCATTCCATCTTTACAATCAAATGGATTAATTTTCATTGATTTTACCTTATTAAAAAATCAATTTAT
>NZ_SAIQ01000012.1 GCF_004118155.1 Edaphocola flava | reverse complement strand
ATCACCGGAACCTGGTCTCCTGCCTTGAACAATACGGCTACTACGACCTATACGTTTACGCCTAATCAGAATCAGTGTGCCGGCAGTGCCACAATGACGATTGAGGTCAATAATACTACTACACCCACGTTCACACAAGTGGCTCCAATCTGTACCGGTACTGTTTTAGCGGCTTTGCCGGCAACTTCGAATAACGGTATTACTGGTACTTGGTCGCCTGCATTAAACAATACTGCAACGACTACCTACACATTTACCCCTAATCAGAATCAGTGTGCTGGCAGTGCCACAATGACCATCACCGTCAACCCGGTTGTTGATCCTTTATTTACTCAAGTACCTGCCATCTGTGCCGGCGCTAGTTTAGCAGCTTTACCAACACAATCTACTAATGGTATCACTGGGACCTGGTCGCCTGCATTAAATAATACTACAACTACAACGTATACCTTTACACCTAGTCAAAATCAGTGTGCTGGTAGTACAACAATGACAATTCAAGTCAATAGCAATACCACACCAACGTTCACGCAAGTGCCTGCAATCTGTGCTGGTGCTACACTTTCGGCTTTACCAACCCAATCGACTAACGGCATCACCGGGACCTGGTCTCCAGCCTTAAATAATACAGCTACGACAACATATACGTTTACACCAAGTGTGAATCAATGTGCCGGCAGTACCACAATGACGATTGAAGTCAATAATAATACTATACCCACGTTCACACAAGTCCCTGCAATCTGCGCTGGTGCTAATTTATTAGCTCTGCCAACGACTTCTAATAATGGTATCGCAGGTAGCTGGTCGCCTGCATTGAATAATACAGCTACGACAACGTATACCTTTACACCTGATCAGAATCAATGTGCTATTAGTACTACGATGACGATTCAAGTCAACAATAATACCGCGCCAACGTTCTCACAAGTCGCTCCGATCTGTGCTGGTACTACATTAGCAGCTCTGCCAGTAACTTCTAATAATGGTATTACAGGTAGCTGGTCTCCTGCCTTGAACAATGCCACAACGATGACCTATACTTTCACTCCAGTAGCAGGTCAATGCGCGGTTAGTACTACGATGACAATTCAAGTCAATAATAATACCATACCAACCTTCACTCAAGTGCCCGCAATCTGCGCCAGTGCTAATTTATCAGC
>NZ_SAIQ01000011.1 GCF_004118155.1 Edaphocola flava | reverse complement strand
CATCATGGCCGATGATACTGGTGTATTCCGGGAAAGTAGGTAGCTGCCATATTTATTTTAAGACACCCTTCATAACTGAAGGGTGTCTCTTTTTTATGTGTATACTATATACTACAACCATATACTACCCATATATACTATCATATACGCTATACCCAAAAGCAGCAAGGCAATACAACAGTATAACAAAACAAGTACCAACATACTAACAAGCTATACAACAACAATAAGAATACAATACAATAGATTAATACAATAAATAACAAAAGCGCCCTCTATAAAGGGCGCTTTTGCTGTATTAGTAAATACAATTTTTAATCTTTAAAGATTGATTATGGATTTATTTTTTGTATGATCCAGACATCCTGCTCCAGGCCCCAGCTTTTGGCAATGCCTTCTCTATGCTTCAGGATCTCAAATTTTCCGGATACTAATTTTTCTATAAATGGTTTTGGATGATAGGCAGTGAACATTCTGTTGCCTTCTTTTACATTCCCTCTTTCCACGAGTACTCCTTTGTCATATTGTACCAGCTCATTGTCCAGGAGGTTCTGCCTGGTAATATTTCCATGGGCTGTAAAGTAGAATATACCACCGGGCTTGAGTAGTCTGTATATTTCATTGATCCACTCAAAATGCTTTTCTTCTGATAGATGGGTAAATATGGAGATTGCATATGCAAAATCGATACAGGCATCCGGGAACGGTATCGGTGGGGATAGTTGATTTTCCTTAAAGTTAATGGCTTTTAGGTTTTGCTGACACCAGGCTACATATGCTTTATTGTAATCACTTGCAAAGAACTGAGCAGATGGGATAATAGCAGGAAAGTGTCTGATAATTCTACCAGGCCCGCAACCCCAGTCAAGAATAGCTTTTTGTTCCAGGGATATAAATGGCTTTACTTCTTCGTAAATATGCATGGCATCAGCCTTTCCGGAGTCGTAGTATCGCTGATAGTCGAGACGGAAGGTCTCATATATCATGAAGGGATCCGGGATGGGGACATCGGGATGAGCATTTTTGAAGGCTTTAATGTTTTCCTTTTGCTGTAAGTACTGCAGATAGAATCTTGATTTATCTACCACTTGTCCCAGGCCGAAAAATTTAATCAGCGATTTTGCACGGCCTAGAAGTGACTTAATATGGAGATAATTAATCAGTTGATAGATAAATATTGGCCCTTTCCGAAAGACTTAAGCGCTAGTTCGAAATAGTGCATAATGCAAAATATTCTTTAATGATTGACCTTTTTTTGCCTAATTCCCTTCCTTTCCCCACCTCTTTACCTATATTTTAAAGAATATGTGTGGTCTGTAATGTATGCTGGTATTGTGTTATGATAAAAAGTGATCAGGTGTATTTGGTGTAAAATAGTAAAAAGATTTGTTCAGGAATTAATAAGGTTCTATCTTTGCACTCCCTTACGGAAACGGGGGTTGCTCTTAAGATTGAATGGGAAGTGAGGCTGGCATTGTGTTTGAGGTATTTTTGGAGGTTTGGTAACGGACCGAAGGGAATAAAAAAACTTCAAAAAAGATTTGGTTTTTATGGAAAGGTTATTTACCTTTG
>NZ_SAIQ01000010.1 GCF_004118155.1 Edaphocola flava | reverse complement strand
ATGCGCGGTTAGTACTACGATGACAATTCAAGTCAATAATAATACCATACCAACCTTCACTCAAGTGCCCGCAATCTGCGCCAGTGCTAATTTATCAGCGCTGCCAACAACCTCGACTAACGGTATTACAGGTAGCTGGTCTCCTTCCTTGAACAATACAACTACTACTACTTATACATTTACGCCTGATCAGAATCAATGTGCAGTTAATACTACGATGACGATTCAAGTCAATAATAATACCACACCAACGTTTACGCAGGTTGCTCCGATCTGTGCCGGTGCTACTTTGTCAGCTTTGCCAACGACTTCTAATAATGGGATTAGTGGGACCTGGTCACCTGCATTAAATAATACTACAACTACAACGTATACCTTTACACCGAGTACTAATCAGTGTGCTGGTAGTACAACAATTACCATCACCGTTAATCCGGTTGTAACACCAACCTTCACGCAGGTGCCTGCCATCTGTGCTGGTGCTACGTTATCAGCGCTGCCAACGACTTCTAATAATGGTATTACAGGTTCCTGGTCGCCCGCTTTGAATAATACGGCAACGACTACTTATACATTCACTCCAGCAGCAGGACAATGTGCGGTTAGTACTACGATGACAATTCAAGTCAATAATAATACCACACCAACGTTTACGCAGGTTGCTCCGATCTGTGCTGGTGCTACGTTATCAGCGCTGCCAACAACTTCGACTAACGGTATCACAGGTAGCTGGTCGCCTGCATTGAATAATACAGCTACGACAACGTATACCTTTACACCTGATCAGAATCAATGTGCCGGCAGTACAACAATGACCATCACCGTCAACCCGGTTGTTGATCCAGTATTTACCCAAGTGTCTGCCATCTGTGCCGGCGCTACCTTGGCAGCTTTGCCTACTCAATCGACTAACGGGATTACAGGAACCTGGTCACCAGCCTTGAACAACACGGCTACAACTACGTATACATTTACACCTGATCAGAATCAGTGTGCAGGAACTACCACAATGACCATCACGGTCAATCCGGTTATCGATCCAGTATTTACGCAAGTGTCTGCAATCTGTGCTGGTGCTACGTTAGCAGCTCTGCCAGCAACTTCGAATAATGGTATCACAGGAACCTGGTCTCCTGCTTTGAATAATACAGCTACGACAACATATACGTTTACACCAAATGTCAATCAGTGTGCTGGTAGTACCACAATGACTATTGAGGTAAATAATAATACTACACCGACGTTCACTCAAGTGCCTGCAATCTGCGCTGGTACCGCTTTATCAGCTTTACCAACGATTTCTAATAATGGTATTACAGGTTCCTGGTCGCCTGCTTTGAATAATGCCGCAACGACGACCTATATATTTACTCCAGCAGCAGGACAATGTGCGGTTAGTACTACGATGACGATTCATGTCAATAATAATACTACACCAACCTTCACACAAGTGCCCGCAATCTGTGCTGGAGCTACTTTGTCAGCTTTACCAACGATTTCTAATAATGGTATTACAGGTAGCTGGTCTCCTGCCTTGAACAATTCTGCAACGACGACTTATACATTTACACCTGATCCGAATCAGTGTGCTGGTAGTACCACAATGACCATCACGGTTAATCCGGTTATTGATCCTGTATTTACGCAAGTGCCTGCAATCTGCGCTGGTGCTACTTTGTCAGCTTTGCCAACGACTTCTAATAATGGTATCACTGGTAGCTGGTCGCCTGCATTGAATAATACAGCTACGACAACGTATACCTTTACACCTGATCAGAATCAATGTGCTATTAGTACTACGATGACAATTCAAGTCAACAATAATACCACACCAACGTTCACTCAAGTGCCTGCAATCTGCGCTGGTACCGCTTTGTCAGCTTTACCAACGATTTCTAATAATGGTATTACAGGTTCCTGGTCGCCTGCTTTGAATAATGCCGCAACGACGACCTATATATTTACTCCAGCAGCAGGACAATGTGCGGTTAGTACTACGATGACGATTCAAGTCAATAATAATACTACACCATTATTTACGCAGGTTGCTCCGATCTGTGCTGGTGCTACGTTATCAGCTATGCCAACGACTTCTAATAATGGGATTAGTGGGACCTGGTCACCTGCCTTGAACAACACGGCTACGACTACCTATACCTTTACACCTGATCAGAATCAGTGTGCCGGCAGTGCAACAATGACCATTACAGTCAATCCTGTTGTTGATCCTGTATTTACCCAAGTACCTGCAATCTGTGCTGGTGCTACCTTAGCGGCATTACCTACACAATCCACAAATAGTATCACAGGTAGCTGGTCACCTGCTATCAACAATACAGCGACTACTACATATACATTTACACCTGATCAGAATCAGTGTGCTGGTAGTACGACAATGACTATTGGGGTCAATAATAATACCACACCAACGTTCACACAGGTGGCTCCCATCTGTGCTGGTACTGTATTATCAGCTTTACCTACTCAGTCGAATAATGGTATTAATGGAACCTGGTCTCCTGCATTGAACAATACAGCAACGACCACCTATACCTTTACACCAAGTGCAAACCAATGTGCGGGTAGTACCACGATAACCATTACAGTTAACCCGGTTATTGATCCTGTATTTACCCAAGTACCTGCAATTTGTTCTGGCGCTACTTTAGCGGCTTTACCAACGCAATCAAATAATGGTATTAATGGAACCTGGTCTCCTGCATTAAATAATACTACAACGACAACGTATACCTTTACGCCTAGTCAGAATCAGTGTGCTGGTAGTACCACAATGACCATCACCGTCAACCCGGTTGTTGATCCTGTATTTACCCAAGTACCTGCAATCTGTGCCGGAGCTACTTTAGCTGCTTTGCCTACTCAATCTACTAATGGCATCACCGGAACCTGGTCTCCTGCCTTGAACAATACGGCTACTACGACCTATACGTTTACGCCTAATCAGAATCAGTGTGCCGGCAGTGCCACAATGACG
>NZ_SAIQ01000001.1 GCF_004118155.1 Edaphocola flava | reverse complement strand
CTCCTATCGTGCGCCGACCGCCGTTTCGTTGGGAGTGCAAAGGTAGATAACCTTTTTATAAAAACCAAATCTTTTTTGAAGTTTTTTTTTATTCCCTTCAGTCCGCTAACAAACCTCCAAAAATACCTCAAACACAATACCAGCCTCACTTCCCATTCAATCTTAAGAGCAACCCCCGTTTCCGTAAGGGAGTGCAAAGATAGATCCTTATTAATTCCTGAACAAATCTTTTTACTATTTTAATCCCGCATTACTTGGCATATTTTCATCATAACACAATACCAGCATACATTACAGACCACACATATTCTTTAAAATATAAGTAAAAAAGAGAGAAAAGGGAGGGAATGTGATAAAATAAGCGGACAGGAGTTAAATCCTGCCCGCTTAGTGCTGTTATATAAGTATGCAAGATAACAGCCACAGCTAATTACTCTTATTCCACAATGAGCAAATTAGCCGGTATCTTACCTTCCGCAGATGGGAAGGGAATATGTAATAACCTAGCGATGATCGGTGCAACATCTGTAAGACTCATTTCCGGAATCACTACTCCTGGTCTGATGCCATAGCCAAATGCCATAAAGCCGGTCTGGATTTCTTTAAAATCGGGATAGAACCCATGTGTACCGCCTTTCGCTTTTTTCAGGACATCTCCTTCTGCACTGTTACCAAAAGTATAGCCCTTTACTGGTGCTAAGGCTAAGAATGATTCTCCGCTTGCTCCTACCTGATCCAGGTTGGTACGATCTTTTACGGCGAACAGCTTTTTCTGATCCTCCGGCAGTTTAGCCAGAAGCTCATTTACCATCTTCAGGGTTTTAGTGTCTTTCTTATCTTTCAGCAATAAGAATGCTGATGCTCCTGAAGCGTGAAAATATGCTTTCCAGTGCTCCGGGTGCTTAGGATCATATAGACCTGCCTGCGCCAGCCATACATTCGGATTGATTGAGGTATGAATATCCACAAAACCATGATCACCGGTAATGATAAATGTTGTGTGTTCTTTGATGCCTGCTTTTTCAACAGCCTCCATCAACTGCATAATAGCGTGGTCCACGGCAGCAAGAGATGCCTGTACCTTATCTCCGTTACGGCCTTGCTCATGCTGGAAGTGATCTACAGTAACCAAATGCAGGGTCAGAAAGTTTGGCTTATATTTTCTGATGGTATAACAGGCCATTTTTGTAGTCAGGTCATCCATACTCAGGAAATCGCCATCGAAGTCGATCTCATCTACTTTACCAATAGCATTGTCCTCTAATTCCTGAAAGAAGCCTTTCGGGTAGGCCATATCGGAAAGGGCATGTTTCATATCTCTCTTTTCTCCTTTGGCTTTTGGCAGATACCAGTACTCCGGAACGGTATAATCTGCAGGCATGCCAACAGAAACCGGCCAGAAGAAAGAAGCGGTGCTAAGCCCCTGTGCTTTAGCAGCTGTGAATAAGGTGGGCACACGGATACTATCATAAAACCAATTCCACTTACCAGTAACACCTAATGGTTCCGGAGGTGTATTATAATATATACCATGCTTTAATGGCTTTACTCCGGTAATCATTGCCGTATGGGATGGATAAGTTACGGTAGGAAATACACCGGTAACCCCATCGGCATAACTGCCCTGCTTTAATGCCTGACGAATGTGGGTTGTAGGCCACGAAGTTTCTTTGTAAAACTCTGGACGCAGCCCGTCAATTGAAATAAGGATGACGTGATTGTTTTCTGCTGCCTGTAATGCCGTAGCGCCGAATAAGCAGGCGGTCAGCAATCCGAATATCTTGTTCATGAATTTAATATTTTTATTCAACGATTTTGTAAGTGCTCTTTTGGGTGTATGTTTTACCGAACATGTCGGTTGCCTTTACTTCAATAGTATGCTCCCCCGCTATGAGCTTGGTAGGTATATTCACCATCCATAAATGGGTTGATGCCTCGGGCATGCTTGGTCTTCTGCCATCCAGCAGGACAGGTGACTGATCATACTGCATATTAATGGCCTGGAAGGAAGGGTCTACATCCACAACATATTTCATAGGTTTCCAGTCTCCGTTATCGATTCTGCAGTACACCTTATCAGTTGCAGTTCCCATAAAGAAGTTGGCGAATATGGATGCTGAGGTACGCTTATCTTTTGCCAGTACTTTCGGGGCATAGATATTGATCTGATAATCCTGTGGTGCTCCGGCTACTTTGTAATCCAGTGTATAGGTATTGTTCTTTACCTGCATTACGGCATATCCTTTAGGTGTTCCATCTCTCATTGTAGAAGCGGGTACCCCTTGTTCATTTATTCTACCGGAATACCAGTCGCCTGATGTGGTACCCACATTATATTCATGCAAAGGCTTCCTGTTTCTCCAGCCATCTGCGATGGAATAGAAATTATGTCTTTGCAGATGGGTATGTGCAGATATCGCTAGTACATTTTCGTAGCCTTCCAGCAGGTCGAACAGGGCCTGACGATCCTGATGAATAAACTCATCTTCTCCGGTAATCAGTAAAGGAATATGGAAATTCAATACAATCAGCTTGTCTTTAGATACATGCTGCAGGTCATTTTTGATGAAAGCCAGCTGATCGGGTCTGAAACCGCCCCAGTAGCCTTTGCCATCTCTTGGGTCGGGATATAAAATATCGTCCAGCACAATGAAGTGGGCATTGCCATAGTTGAATGCATAGTTGGCCGGACCGAAGTTTTTTTCGAATGTCTCATCTGACAAAGAATCGGATGCTGCATCGTAGTTCATATCATGGTTGCCCATAACATTATACCAGGGCATATCCATTTTTTTGATGACCTCTTTATACGGTGTGTGCAGATCCAGGTTGTCTCCTACCAGATCACCCATACTTATTCCGAATGCAATTCTATTATTGCTCTTCGCTTCCTGGATAATCGCTTTATCGAAATACTGGATCTCCTCCATGGTATAAGGCTGCGGATCTCCGAAAACATATACTGCAAAGTCATTTGCCTCTTTCTGTGCCACCAAACCGAAGTCCAGACTGCGTTGCGCATCTATACTTTGCTGCGCGCCTTTGAATTTAAAATGAGCCGGTGTGCCCTGCGGCTTATGCAGTGCATAGCTTTTAGGAAGATTATACTCATCCAGCGGCACTTTATATCCGGTTGGCTTAATGACAAAAATAATATTGTCATTAGCTATATTAAGGGTGTACTGTCCTTTGGCATCGGTCAGTACTACATCTTTACCATTTGATACGGCAACATTTGCCAAGCCTTTCTCAGTGGATTCTTTAGTACCGTTATTGTTCTTATCTTCAAAAACAAAGCCGGAAACGGTTGTATGCTGGGCAATCGCGGCGCTGCTCAACAGCATCGCACTTACTGTATAAAGGAGTGAATGCAATTTCATCTTATGATCATTAATTTAAAAAAGGCATACCCGCAATCCGGGATTCGGGTATGCCTTGAGAATAAAATTTATTGTATACTATCCGATCTAGTTTAGAAGCTATATCTCAGACCTAACTGGCACTGGAACGGAGTTCCGCTATAGCTCGATACGCCTGTTGTTGTGCGCACATTGTACGTATAGTTCTGTGCGGTCGGGTTGAAGTTTTTGATCGTGTAGATATTCTGTTTACCCAGATCTCTTTTTACTGCCCAGTCTTTATTCAGCATATTGGCTACGTTAAATATGTCCAGGGTCAGTTCGATACCATGCTGGCGGTTAATGTTGAAACGCTTGGCCACTCTCAGGTCAAATACACCATAGAAGCCATTGATACCGCCATTACGCTCTGCAATTTTTCCGAAACTGTTACGGATATAATCTTTTACAGACTGCTCTGCATCCGGATTATTCAGTATCGCATTGATACCATCTTTCAGATACTGAGGTGTAGACGGACTGTTCGGGTCGTAAACGTAAGCCAGGTCATTAGAAGAAACGAAGTCACCATTCATATTACCACTCACCGCAAGGGAGTAGCGGGTACCGCCGATACCAGAGAAACGTATACCTGCTGAGAATCCTTTAATACTTGGTGTAGAAGCGTAGAATACTGCTTTGTGACGGAACTGGTTATTTGAATAAGTCATTTTAGACAGATCACGCGGATCGGAAGCGACCATCAGATCCAGAGTTGCCGTATTGGCCACGTTACCGTTGTAGGAAGTATTATCTTTAGAATCATTCCAGGTGTAAGAAGCGGTCAGCTGACCATCTCTCCAGTAGCGCCATGTTGCGTCTAATACTACTGCATACTGATCTTTTTTACCATCGCTTACCAGCTCCAGTACACGCCCCAGTTCTGTAGTCTTACGACCATTTACCCAGTTCGTAGCACCGTTTGATGGGTTAATGGTGCTTGCCGGTACATATACACCTCTGTTGGCTTCTTCTTCGATAGTGAAGTATGGATTGTCGACCATATTGCGGTCTACATACATATAGTTATTACGTGCCCAGCTTGCATATGCAGTAACACCTACGCGTAATTTATCGCTGAAGAAGTGGTTATAGGAAAGGTTTGTCTTATATAGTGTTGGTACTTTTGCATCCTTACTATTCGCATTGATGGTGATCAGTTTTTGTACACCCGGAATATTGAAAAGATCGGTACCTGGAGCTGTTGCAGGATTGTTTCTGTATCCAGGAAAATCAGGTGTCGGCACAAGGCTTCCGGTAATGTCTACAGAAGCAACTTTCGTACCGTCAAACAGCATATTGTTGATCATAGAATATGGATTCAATGCAGAACCGAAGATACCGGCACCGAAACGCACGATGTCTTTACGCTTCTCATTTACATCCCAGGTAAACTGGATGCGTGGCTGTACCTGCAGGGTATTGATTTTCTGATCGGTGCGGATGCCTAATGTTCTGTCGGCTACCTCATTATAGTTGGCACCATTCAGGTATTGTGTATTATCCAGACGCACGCCAGCCATGAAGTCCAGGCCTTTTGCCAGGCGGGTTTCCAGCTGTGCATATGCACCGGAGGTTAACTGATGTACCTGGTTAGCCTGATCTTCGTTCAGATAGATTTCACGGGCATAACGGTAAGGTGTCATGTTGTTGAAATTATCCATACCGGTAAAGTAAAAACGACCGTTCATCTCACTACCATAACGCGAATTCATGCGATAGTACATCAGGTCAATACCGAAGGTATATTTTACCTTTTCTGTATTGTAGTATACATTATCTACCAGTTGTACTGTACTTCCTTTAAACCACTCCGGCGCAAAGCGCTGGCCGCCGAGCTGTATAGAGTTAAAGTATTTTTTACCGTTTTCGTCGATAGATTCTACATTCTCCACGATGCCACGCGGGATATTGGCTACCGGTAATTCTTTATCATTCGTCAGTACATCTTCCTGCTGAATGAAGTATTGTGCTTTCAGCTCATTGGTCACTTTAGGATTTACCTGTGTACGTAATGAAGCCATTAAACTGTTATCTACTCTCTTACGGTTGATGTAAGATTCAAACAGGTTGATACCGGAGTTATCACCTTCTGACTGATTATCGAACTCGTATACAAAATTGTTACGGAAGGTAAGCAGGTTGCGGGAGTTGATCTGCCAGTCTACACGGGCAAATACCGCATCTGTAGTCTTACGCTTATCGAAAGAACCGAATTGTGGATTGTCGGATACGCCGTATTTGGAGCGGGCGATGTCCATATAATTATCCAGTGTCTGCTGCGTTACGTTGAATGCTGCGACATCGGACGAGGTACGGATATTAGCAATGTTCAGCGGACGGGCATCCTGCTGTCTATCCCATACGATGAAGAAGTGTGCGCGATCTTTGAGGATCGGTCCACCCAGGGAGAAACCATACTGGTATGTAGAGAAGTCATTTACTCTTTTATTACCACGGATATCATAAGGGCTGGACAGCCAGTCTGTTCTTCCATAACCGAATACACTACCGTGCAGGGTATTGGTACCGGATTTGGTCACTGTACTGATCGTACCACCACCGGCACGACCGTTGGTTACATCATATTCATTGGTAATGATTTTAAACTCACGGATCGCTTCCATGGAGATAGAATATGCTCCGGAAGTAGAACCACCTGCGATGGTACCTCTTGCATTCATCCCATCGATAGTGTAGTTGGTAGAAGACGCCAACTGACCACCCAGGCTGCTTCCGCTGCTCAGCGGAGACAGATCGATAAGGGAGTTGAAGTTACGACCATTTACCGGCAGCTGTGTCAGATCCTTTGCAGATACTGAAGTAGATGCGCCTAAAGTGTTGATCGATTTTCTCAGTGAATTCGCAACAACAGCAACCTCTTTCAGTTCTGAGGAGGTGGTCTGCATGTCAAAGTTCACCACCAGCTGATCGCCCTGGTTCAGGACATAGCCGGTTTTCTTTTGTTCGCCCTGGCCCATTACAGAAACCGTAATGGTGTAGTTATCTCCAAGGGGCAATTGCTTGAAGATGTATTTACCGCTCTCGTTGGTTACGGTAGATGCGGTAAAACCGGTCGATTCATTCTTCACTACTACCTGCGCCCCTATAACCGTTCCTTTGTTTTCATCCTTTACGACACCAGATACGATAGCCTCATTCCCCTGGGCATATACCATAGTGGTGGCTGTCAGTGTCGCTGCTGCCAGCAACACTGATGCTTTTGTAAATCTTTCGATCATTGACTGTTAAAATTTAAAAGTTTATATAGTTAGTGAAGTATGCGGGATCGGTCCCGGACCAGCCTCAGGAAACTACTTTCTCCAGTTTGGAAGCCATCTTTGCAGCGGTCTTCTTCAACTGAGATTCCATTTTGTTGGGCTTGTCCAGTTTTATGGTGGAGTAATACAGGCTGGAGGTATTCAGCTGTTTCTTGTCTTTATCAAATAAGGTATAGCTTACAATGTGAAACACAGTGTTCATCGTACCGGACTCCATCTTCTTCAGGTAATGCTGGTTGATGACCAGTAAGAATTCTGTATGGTTTTTTTCCAGCAGGGAGTGGTATTCTTCCAGGCTCATTTTATCTACAGAGGCAACGGAACCCTCAGCCTCTCCGGATATTTCTATATCTTCTTTCACTGCGGGCTGGTCGTTCTCCGACAACAAAGTATATTCTAACGCGCCTTCATGCAAGCTTTGCAGGTGGCGGGTTACGGAACCATTGAAATAATAGTCGAGACTATCTACAGAAACGCCCATTTCTTTAGCGATATAGTCATCATAATAATGATTGGACTTTATATTATCGGCAGCAGTTATAATCAATACATGTCCTTTGCCGGCTTCAGCGGTCATAGAGGTCATGCTGATGAAAGCAATGCCGGCAAATATTTGCACCAGCTTATGGGACATTATTTTCATGAGCTTAATCATATACTGTGAATTTTCCGCGAAATTAGTATCACTAGATTAACAGGCTGTTAGCGTACTATTATCATTATGAAAGCGGATATTAACCATGTTTTAATGTTGATATAACAATTTTCAATTAATAAGGAATAATTGTTATCAATTGGTTAAATGGTCTTTAAATAATTGATAATTTGCAGATTATGCGAAATAATTATCACCATTGGTATTCGGCTCATAGTACCAAAAACAATATTTATGTAAAAAAGATTATATTTACCAACCTATTTATAAAGGCCCACTGTCTTTATAATCAAGCAAATAATATCTAAATACATTGTCATTTTCTTTGGCATATCATAACGTGTTGACAAGTACAAGCGAACTGGAAGCGTTAATAACTGGTTGTGTGCGCAATGAGCGCGGCGCACAGGCGAAGTTATATGAGCTATTCTACCCTAAAATGATGGGTATGGTCCGCAGATATTTTCCGGCTTCTGAGCTGGCTGAGGAGATATTGAATAATGGTTTTTTACGTGCTTTCCAAAAGATGGGCAGCTATGGTTTTAAAGGATCTTTTGAGGGATGGCTACGCAAAATTGTGTTCCACTCTGTATCGGATTTTGCAAAATCGCAGGTAAAGTATAGTGATAATGTACTGCTGGTAGAGAAGGATGAATTTGTGCTGAAGGATGCTGCCAGTAATATGTACTATGACGATCTGATGAAACTGGTATACAGTCTTCCCGAGACCGCACGCGTGGTCTTTAACATGTATGTTTTTGAAGATCTGTCCCATAAAGAAATATCAAAACACATTGGCATCAGTGAAGGGACCTCTAAATGGTATCTTTCTGAAGCAAGGAAAATATTAAAGGAAAAAATAGAAAAGCAAGGTTTACATTTAAAAAAATAATTGCTGTGAGTAATAACGAATTTATAAAGGTAGACGACCTGTTCAAGGGTAAGCCGGATCGTGAGGAGCGCATTCCTCCCGGCGCCTGGGGCAATATGCAGCATCTGCTGGAGTCTGCAGGTACTACGGGCGGAGGTTTGGCCGGTGGTAGCCTGAACCGTTATGTGGCCCTGGCCCTGCTTACGCTGGGTATAGGTACTACTGCGGTTACCTGGCAGTATAACCAGAGCAGACCAGTGTTGTTCAGCGAGACCAGTACGGAGCAGGGAAGCCCTGCCTCCGGCACAGGAAATGCGTCCTCTGTAACAGGAGATCACAATAGTGTTTCCCAGAACGGAACGGCGTCATCTGCATCAGTAGCTGCTACATCATCTGATGCGGCACAGGTAAACGCTGCTGCATCTGCAGATCATGCTGCTGTTACCGGCAACCGGAGCAACAGAAGCAATACCAGCGCCAATCATAGTAATGCTGAACATAATCCCCCTCAATCTGGCAACCATAGTGTAGCCGGTATTGCAGGAACTGCGTCTGTGCAACATAGCAATGCTACTGCACAGCCTGCTAAAGGACATGGTTCCCGTAAGCAACGCAACCAGGCCGCTGCCCAGCAACAGCAGGCCCTGGCGGTGAATGATCAGATTACTCAAAATCTTGCCGGATTACCACAGCAGGCCGCTGCCGGACAAACAGATTTCAATACAACTGCTGCTGAGAAAGCAATGGCTACTATTGATAAAAGTCTTTACACTCCGAAACAGGCTGCTGATACGCAATATGCTGCAGTAGTACCAGGTAGTACACAGAAATTTGTACTGACTCAGCAAAACGAGTGGTATAAAGAACAATCTAAAACGGTAAATGAAATTCACGCGGTACGTCACCTGATCAAAGATGATAAAGGACAGAAAGTTACCGGCGTTGTAATGGACACGGTTAAAAATGTACGGGTTACCCGCAAATTTTTAGCCCCGTTGAACCCTCAGGATAAAATGGAGCTGCTGGCGATTACCAGCAGAAACACGGGCATCTTTGTTAAAGCAAGAGCTGCTTCTATCCTGGCACCAAGCTTAAGTAGTAATAATACGGTTTCTGTTACAGAGTCTAATGTAAGTGTAGCGCCTTTAAGCGAATATAAAGTGGCCAGCACTACAGCTCAGAAAGGTAGCTTTGCCAAGCATTTCTATGATGTGCTGAGCAATTACCTGAGCATGGAAAAACCTTATTACTTCAGTGCTGCCATAGGTATGAACTCTACCCTGAGCACTTATATGCCTACCGGTTATCATTTCAGTATCGGTGGTTATTATGAATTAAAAGAGCGCCTGACCTTAGGTGCAGAGCTGAAATACAGCCACCAGGGTTTACTGCCTCAGAATATCCTGGAATCTTTTAAATCATACGAAAACCAAACCAGTACTGTAGTTAATGGTCAAACGATGTACAGTGCTACCGAATATAACAAACAAAACAGCTATCAGTTAGATAATATCAACAGCTTTGAGATTCCGGTTACGTTAAGATATCAGTTGAGCAAGTTCTCTGTTTTCGGAGGATTACAAGCCACTTACTTCTCACCGGTTAAGTATACTTCTATCCTGAACAAGGATATGGAAGCTGCGAAAACGGTACTGTCTGAAACAGCACTGGTATCTGGCAGCGGCAAGATCAATCAGCAGGACTTCCGTTCCCGCATGGGACTGGGTTATACTGCAGGTATAGTTTATGATCTGTCGAAAAACATAAGCCTGGATATGCGTATAAGCCATAATTTATGGACAAACGTAAGTAAGACTTCTCAGCTGTCTACACAATTATACCAATACCCTAATGTACAGTTCTCCCTGTTCTACTTCCTGGGTAAAAAAGATAAGGTCATCTATATGATGAGTGACCGAAAATAATTCGCCATAAACCCTTTCATAGCGAAAAAAAGGAGTGCCGTCTGGCACTCCTTTACTTTTTATCTTATTAATAAACTTACTTAGCTTCTTTCAAAACCATATCGATGGTGATCGCGCTGGAGAGAATCAGTATTTTATTATTATCTTCCGGATAAGACTGGTCGATGCTTACATTATACTTATCTGCGGTCGTAAAGAATTCTTTTGCAATACCAGCCCATTTCTTATTTACTGAACCGATCTGGTTTCCTGAGGCATCTTTAATAGCAAAGTTCCAGGCTTTCCAATCCCCGTTTATTTCTGCGATCTGCATACCCTGCGGGTCAAAGATTTTAAAGGTAGGTTTGAACAGTTTGAACTTTTGCTGAATAGTTCCGACCAGGTTTTCATTCCCGTCAAATACGGAGATTTTAGACATGAAGAAAGTCCAACCGCGTCTGATGCTGGACTGTACTTCGCCCTGGTGGTTCTGGATCTCCAGGTGAAACGGCAGCATGGCTTTGTTCAGCAATAAGCGCAATGCTTTCTGGCCGCCGCTCAGTTTTTGTTTTACCATGCCAATCTGGATTGCATGATCATCATAAATCTTGTACTCATTTTCGAACTTGAGAAAGTTTACCTTCTCGTCAATAAAGTAGCTGTCAGATTCAAAGAATTTAAATAACATAGATTTTATTTAAAGGTTAAAATAGAGGTTTTTATACTTAGGGGTAGTTGCCGGCTTTAGTTCCGGGGCTCCAGGTTTAACTCCTGTCGGGCGAATGCAATCATAAATGCTTTCGCTCCTTCATAGTTGTTCGGGATATGTCCGTCCAGGATTCCTTCACGGATAGCAGTCTTTATGATGCCTACTGTGCGGGAAGGTTCCAGTCCGAAGGTCTCCATGATCTCTTCTCCACTGATCGGAGGCTGCCAGTTACGAATCTGGTCATTCGCCTCTACTTCTTTCAGTTTTTCTCTTACGATCTCAAAATTCTCCAGGTATCGTTTTACTTTTTGTGCATTCTTAGAGGTGATATCTGCCTCACACAAAGTCATAAGGTCATCAATATCATCTCCTGCATCAAACAGTAGTCTGCGGATGGCAGAATCCGTAATATTCTCTTTGGTAAGGGCGACCGGCCGGTGGTGCAACTCGATAATCTTACGGGTATACTCCATTTTTTCATTCATGGGCAACTTAAGATTACCAAATACCTTTGGTATCATTCTGCCACTCACAACTTCATGCCCGTGAAAGGTCCAGCCATGACCTTTTTCATATTTCTTTGTCGGGGCTTTACCAATATCATGCAGTAATGCGGCCCATCTCAGCCATAAATTATCTGTATGCGGCACTATATTATCCAGCACCTGTATGGAGTGATAAAAGTTATCTTTATGGCCTTTATTATCTACATACTCCGTACCGGATAAGGCTGCCAGCTGTGGCAATATAATATCCAGCAATCCGCTTCGGAACAGCAGATCAAAACCGATTGAGGGTTTGGCACTCATCATGATCTTGTTCAGCTCATCGGCAATACGCTCTTTGGAGATGATTTTAATCCGGTCCTTCTGGGATTTGATGCTGTCAAAGCAGGCTACATCAATATGAAACTGCAGCTGCGTGGCAAAACGAATAGCCCGCATCATACGCAAGGGATCGTCGCTAAACGTCTGATCCGGCAACAATGGGGTACGGATAATCTTATCTTCCATATCCAGCAAGCCGTCAAACGGATCTATCAGCCGGCCTTTGTCCTCTCGGTTCAAACTGATGGCCAGCGCATTTATCGTAAAATCTCTTCTTTTCTGATCATCTTCCAATGTACCCGGGCTGACATCCGGATTGCGGGAATGGGCACGGTAAGACTCTTTCCGTGCGCCTACAAATTCTACTTCTATTCCTTTTATGATCAGTTGCGCTGTGCCGAAATTTTTAAAAAAGGCAACCTTAGGACGATTGGGCAACAACCCGGCAACAGCATGTGCCAGTTCGATACCATCACCATCACAAACCACATCAATATCTTTGGTAGCCCTGCCCAGGATCTTATCCCGCACAAAGCCCCCGATCAGGTAAGCCGACACTCCGGCCTGAGCAGCGGCATCAGCCACCACGTCCATAATGAACTGCTCTTCCCTGGTATACTTTATCTCCAAAATGTACAATTAAATTATGCTGGCAAAGATATGCAAAGCAAATGTCTTAAGGGTTAATCATTTGTATGCATTTGACAGCTCCGGATTTTACAATCCTTAATCTGTAAGATACACTCACCGTATAGATTAAAACTTTACTTTTGTACAGCAACTTAAAAAAATGTTTTCAGGGAAATTGTTTCAGAACAATCGATACATATATATATTATTACCGCTGCTGATCCTTACGGGTTTATTATATTGTGCAGATGTCCATGCAATAACGCTTTACGGGTATAACATCCCGGATAGTGTAGTGCGTGTCAAAGCTGATTCTGCCTTTTACAGCTACTTTGCCGGGCATCCGATGCTGGGTAAGCAGGTTACGGTCATCAACCAGGTACAGAAAGCGCATCATTTTGTGAACAAGACAACCAGCTTCTACCTGGTCTTGCTGCTGCTGTTTGTACTAGGCATACTGCGACTCATCTTTCCTACTTATTTCAGGCACCTGTACAATGCCTTTATGAGCCCGATGATGAATAAACGCCAGCTCAGAGAGCAGATTGAGCAAAATGTGCAGGCCAATGCAGCCATGAATATTTTCTTCAGCATTTCCATAGGCTTCTTCCTGTATGCCGTATTATTTACACAAAGTAATATTATCCAGGAATCAAGCTACAGCGCTAATATGGTGCTGTGCGGCCTTATACTGATGGTCGGCTGTATATACCTCATTAAGTATTTATTATTAAAGTTTGTAGGCTGGGTATTTAAAATAGACCAGGTTACGGAAGCATATACCTATAATGTATTCCTGATCAATAAAATTTTATCTGTCGTATTACTCCCTTTTGCTATTATACTGGCTTTCGGACAAGGGTCCTGGTTGCGTTTAATACTAGCTGTAGCCTGTATGCTCACCGGTATTCTGCTCATCAATCGCTATACCCGATCATGGAGCTCATTAGGCTCATTTTTCCAATATAGCAAATTCCATTTTTTTATGTACTTTTGCGCCTCGGAATTATTGCCTTTAGCGATCCTGGTCAAACTTACTTACAATACTTTAGTATAGCGTAATAATACCCGGTATCTGATCGTTATAGTTTGCGTTAAATATAAATAATTAGTTTATACTTATAAACTCTGAAAATGGCAAAAGCTACTAAATCTGCAACCCCTAAAGCAGTTGTTGCTAAGAAGGCTACTTCAGCAGACAACAAGCCCGAATCACCAAAGAAGGCTGCTGCAAAGAAAGTTGCTGTAAAAAAAGTAGAGCGCATACTTGTCTCCCAACCGAGGCCGGAGAGTGAAAAATCTCCGTACTACGATCTGGAGCGTAAGTATAATGTAAAGCTCACTTTCCACCAGTTCATTAAACTGGAGCCGTTCTCTGCAAAAGAATTCAGAAAGCAAAAAATAGAGTTATCTGAATACAACGCAGTAATCCTGAACAGCCGCAATGCCGTAGACCACTTCTTTCGTATCTGCGAAGAGATGAAATTCAAAGTATCGCAGGAAATGCGTTATTTCTGTATCACAGAAGCGATCGCCCTGTACCTGCAGAAATTTATCCTGTACCGTAAGCGTAAAGTATTCTTCTCTGCCGATGGTTCTGTAGATGGTTTGATGGATGTGCTGGCTAAATATAAGGATACGGAAAAATTCCTGATCCCTGTATCGGAAAACACCAAGAATGATATCTCTCCAAGCCTGGTCAAAAATAAGTATCAATTTGTAGAAGCGGTATTGTACAGAACGGTACCGAATGATATGGAGACTATACTGAAGACAGGCACTGAATATGATGCGATGATCCTGTTCAGTCCATTTGGCGTAGAAGCCATTCTGAGTGTGCATCCTGACTTTAAACAAAATGGCATTGTCTTTGGCGGATTTGGAGGCACCACCCAGAAAGCACTGGAAGATGTGGGCCTTGAGGTCAGAATCAAAGCACCTGTCCCTAGTGCCCCTTCTATGGTAGCAGCACTGGACCGATTCCTTGCCGAGCAAAACAATAAATAATCGAATACAAGGAGTGCAATAATTGATTATTGCACTTTTTTCTTTTAACACAGTAAGATCAGTCTATGATTTTTTCTTATGTCGTTTGTGCAGTACCCGCGGCTCCTTTAAGGACGGAGGCTTCTCATCATGCGCCTATCATATCCCAGCTATTATTCGGAGAGCGTGCAGAAGTCATGCGCCGGGAAGGTAACTGGATGTATATTGTGTGTGACTGGGACCACTATGAAGGCTGGGTGTCTGCCGGGCAAATGCAGCTGATCGAACTGAAAGCTTACCGTAAGCCGAATAAGTTTGTCAATACCTCAACAAGTGATAAACTGACCGGACCTTCCGGAAATATTCTACTCTCTCCTGGATCCGATCTTTTTGCCTTAAAAAGACGTTCTTTCGAATGGCTGGACCAATCTGCACTTAAGTTCAGGGGAAAGAAGAAAGCTGTTGCACAACTGACAAGCGATCCTGCTGCCATACGTGCTGCTGCTATGGAGTATTACGGCGCACCTTACCAATGGGGCGGCCGCTCGATCATGGGCATTGATTGCTCCGGCCTCACACAGATGGTATACAAAATGATGAACATCCGTATACCCCGTAATTCCAGACAGCAATCAGAAGTAGGAGAATCTGTAGGATTCTTACAGGAAGCGCAATGTGGCGACCTGGCTTTTTTCGATAACGCAGAAGGTTTCATTGATCATGTAGGCCTGCTGCTGGACAGTAATACGATTATACATGCTACAGAGATTGCCGGCGGTGTTGTCGTTGATGCCATAGATAATGGCGGCATCATTAGTGTTAAACATAAAAAGCGTACACATCAGCTGCGCATTATAAAACGAATACTTCCTGCTTAAATAAGTATACTGAGAATCCGCTTGCAGGAAACAAGACTTACATTATTCCTTTATTTTCCATTTAGAATTTGCTACCTTTTGCCTTGATGCAAAAGGTAGCGCCAAAAAATCAAGGCTGTATAAATCCCTGGCTAAATCAATGCGTCGGTCTGTCACAATCCAGAACGCTGCGCTCAGACAGTGCTTTGCAACTCTATCGACCGAGCCAATGATTTTATTAACGCCGGATTTATAAGGCCATTTTAGGCGATCTGTACCGTACAGATCGCTTGTTGTTTTCATCACAGCGATAGCAATTTTGGTTGGAGCTGCGATCGTTGAGCACCGATTGCATTATACGTTAAGCTCAAACGATCAATGCACGCAACGGTACAAAATGGTGGTGCAACGCAATCGCCTTGATGAAAACAAAGGCATTTTTGGTCCTTTTGTTGCCGGACAAAAGGACGAATAAAATAGTTGCCTACATGCGAGTTGAAAGTAGTAGCAATAAAAAAAACGGAGCATCTTTTACGATGCTCCGTTTTTTTATGGCTATAAGCGAAATAATTAATCTTCTTTCTTTTTAGCGGCTTTCTTAGGTTTTTCTTCACCTTCTTCTTTCGCAACGGCTTTTTTAGCGGCTTTCTTAGCAGGTTTTTCTTCACCTTCTTCTTTCGCAACTGCCTTCTTAGCTGCTTTCTTAGCTGGTTTTTCTTCACCTTCTTCTTTCGCAACTGCCTTCTTAGCGGCTTTCTTAGGTGCTTCTTCTTCAGCAGCATCTTCTTCCATTACCGCTTCATCCATATCAGCCATTTGTTGGTTGTATATTTCGAAGTTCAGTAAATCGTTTGCTTTCAGCAGCTCATACCATTTCATGATTTTTTTGATATCACTGGTATATACGCGCTCCTGATCGAAGTCAGGCAATACTGTAGCAAAGTATGCTCTAATATCATTTGCAGCAGCCTTTTTACCGGATACCAGCTCAGTGATAGCAGCATCATTTTCTTTCATGCTCTCTAACACGTTGTGCAGACGAACATTGTCACTGTAAGTATAGATTTCAATACTCTCTAAAGGAGTGATCTGGTGTAATCTTGAAGATACAAATTTGATACTTTTATCTGCCAAGCTGCGTACCAAAGCACCATCGTTCTTTGTACTTACTAATTGATATAGTCCTGTCAAGCCGGTTACTGCTACAATTTGTCTATATTCCATTTTGAAATGTTTAATATAAAGATTTGAGGGTGCGAATTTAGGGCATTTTTTTTAAATATCATGCCCTATGCACGGTTTACATTTATTTTATTTTTTTAATACTTTTTTATACTCCGCTGTATTGGTGGTTAATAACTCTACTGCTTTTTTCAGCGCAGCGTTATAATTATTCAGCTGATTCTCGATCTGCCCTTTCTGATAATAGTAACGGGATACCACTTCAGAGGACAGCAATTCCTGCAATTCCGATTTGTTTTTGATAAAGTCCTGTTTCTTTTCTGCTTCGATCTTTGCCAGCAAAGTATTGTACTCATTTTTAATGCCGTCAAAGTTCTTTTCCTCTTCCGCATTTTTCTTCATTGCACTCAGGATATACTCATTACGGGTTTCGTATTTAAACTTACGCTTAACCAGCCAGGACTGAAAGTCAGTATAATCTGCATCAGAGAAGCGATATTCCTTTGCCGGTGCAATGGTAGGATGACTGTAATAATAGTCTGTTACATAGTTGAAGATATAATCATCCTTCATCAGCTGTGCAGACAGTATGCTGTAATATTCGCTTTCGATCTTTACATCGGGCTCAATGCCGCCGCCGTCATATACCACTCTGCCCAGGTTTGTTTTAAAGGCTTTCTTTAAGGAATCCGGCACAGCAGCTACGGTACCATCTTCGTTACGGTGGGTGTAATCCAATGCCTGTATACAACGTCCGGAAGGAATGTAGTACTTGGCTGTAGTTACTTTCAGGCGTGAGTTATAGCCTACCGGGCGCACTACCTGTACCAGGCCTTTACCGAAGCTTTTGCTTCCGATAATGACTGCACGATCCAGGTCCTGCAGGGCACCGGATACGATCTCGGATGCAGATGCAGAATTGCCGTTGATCAGCACAGCCAGCGGTATATTTACATCCCAGGGCTCATTGGTAGCACTGTATTCTTTACTCCACTCCTGGTGTTTGGCCTTGGTACTTACGATCATCTTTCCTTTTTCCACAAAAAGGTTACAGATATTAACTGCTTCCGTAACCAGCCCTCCGGGATTGCCTCTCAGGTCCAGTACAACACCCTTAAGCCCGCCATTGGCCTGCGCTTTAAGGGTATCCAGTGCATTACGCACTTCGCGGCCACAGTTTGGTGTAAACTGAGAGAGCAGCACATAGCCGATCTGTTTGTCTTTATCTACAAAGCCATAATAAGGGATAGCGGGAATCGTAATTTCCTCACGTGTTACTTCTTTGGTAAACTGCTTTTTCGTTACCGGATTCTGCAGTACCATAGTAAGTTTAGTGCCGGGTGCTCCCTTAAGCAATAAGCCAACCTCTTCGTCCTTTTTACCCTTTACGGCATTGCCATCTATAGAAATAATGATATCGCCTGGCTTTACACCGGCTTTATCAATGGGACTGCCTTGTCTTATGGCTTCCACAATTATGTTTTCGGTAGAATCGATTTTTACGGTGGTACCTACCCCTCCGTATTTTCCGTTAAACTGCATTTCAAACTCCTCTGCCTCGGCTTCGGTGATGAAATTGGTATAAGGATCCAGTTCGTTCAACATTGCATCCAGTCCCGTTTTGGTCATTTTCCCGGGGTTGATGGGATCAACGTAAAAGGTATTTAACTCCTTTAACACATTCGTATAGATCTCCAGATTTTTAGAGATTTCAAAGAATTTATCTGCCTCATCGTTGTTGAACTGTGCAAAAGCACCCATGCTGAAGCCGCACAGGCTCAGGCTTAGGGCTATTTTCCTGCTCCAATACATAGTAATTATGGTTTTGAAACAGCAAATTAAGGATTTTAATTGATTAGCATAGGTAAATACTTAAATTAGGATGGGTTTAACGGGGCCGGATTTCTGCCCGATTTTGATTATTTTCGCAATCTAAATTTATACTGATCGTAATGAGTGAAATGGAATTACCGGAAGAGCAGTCACAAGAGGTGCCGCATGAAGAAAATGCCGCCTCGATTGACAAAATGTATCAGAGCTGGTTTTTAGAATATGCAAGTTATGTAATACTGGAGCGTGCAGTACCTGCGGTAGAGGACGGGCTTAAGCCGGTGCAACGCCGTATCCTGCATGCTATGAAAGAAATGGATGATGGCCGTTTTAATAAGGTGGCCAACATCATAGGGCAGACGATGCAGTATCACCCGCATGGTGATGCCAGTATCGGAGATGCCATTACCAACCTGGGGCAGAAGGACCTCATGATTGAAACGCAGGGTAACTGGGGAGATGTGCGTACGGGTGACCGTGCAGCGGCAGCCCGTTATATTGAGGCAAGACTGACCAAATTTGCACTGGATGTGGCTTTTAATGCTAAAACTACGGAATGGCAATTGAGTTACGACGGCCGTAAGAATGAACCGACCACACTACCCATGAAGTTTCCACTGCTACTCTCACAGGGTGCAGATGGTATCGCAGTGGGTCTGTCTACCAAAATATTACCCCACAACTTTATAGAGCTGATCGACGCTTCTATCAAGCACCTGAAGGGCAAACCCTTTACGCTATATCCCGACTTTCTTACCGAAGGTATGGCAGACATCAGCAATTATAATGATGGTATGCGTGGTGGTAAGGTACTGGTGCGTGCCCGTATAGAAGAGATAGATAAGAAAAGTATAGCCATCCGTGATGTTCCTTATGGAGTAACCACCTCCGGACTGATTGAGAGTATTCTGAAAGCCAATGAAAAGGGAAAAATCAAGATCAAGAGTGTAACGGACAATACTGCTGCGGTAGTAGAACTGGTCGTGCAACTGGCACAAGGTGTATCTATAGATCAGACGATTGATGCACTGTATGCCTTTACCGATTGCCAGATTTCTATCTCTCCGAATGCCTGTATCATCATCAATGATAAACCTCACTTTGTAGGAGTATCTGATCTGCTGCGACGTTCTGTAGAATTGACGAAGGAGTTGCTGAAAAAGGAACTGGAGATTAAGCTCCGGGAACTGGAAAATGACTGGCATTATTCTTCTCTGGAGAAAATATTTATCGAAAAACGTATCTATCGCGACATCGAGGAAGAAACGACCTGGGAAGGGGTACTGCAGGCCATCGACAAAGGTCTGGCTCCTTACAAATCTATGTTCAGAAGAGAGATTGTACAGGAAGATATTATCCGACTGACGGAGATCAAGATCAAACGTATATCTAAATTCGACAGCTTCAAAGCGGATGAGCATATCAAAAATGTGGAAGAGGAGATCAATACGGTGCTGCACAATATTGAACACCTGACTGATTTTGCGGTTACCTATTATGAAAACCTGCTGAAGAAGTACGGAAAGGGTAAAGAGCGCAAAACGGAGATTAAAGTATTTGATACGATTCATGCCACAAAAGTGGCCATCGCCAATACCAAACTGTATGTAAACCGTAAGGAAGGATTTATCGGATCGTCATTAAAGAAAGACGAGTTTGTATGTGACTGTTCTGACCTGGATGATATCATTATCTTCCGCAGAGACGGTATTATGCAGATTACAAAAATGGCCGACAAAACCTTTGTGGGCAAAGACATTCTGCATGTAGATGTATTCCGTAAAAATGATGAACGTACAACGTATAACATGATGTACATGGATGGCATCAGTGGTATCGTTTATGGCAAAAGATTCAATGTAACCGGTATTACCCGCGACAAGGAATATGATCTGACTAAAGGCAATAAAGGCAGCAAAGTAGTATACTTTACGTCTAACCCTAATGGTGAAGCGGAAGTGGTAAGCATTACTTTATCGCCGGGCAGCTCTGCCAGAATCAAAACATTCGATTTTTATTTTGAAGAACTGGCCATTAAAGGCCGTAGCTCGCAGGGTAACCAGGTAACGAAGTACCCGGTACGCCAGATCAAATTTAAAGAGCAGGGAAGAAGCACTTTATCGGCTCCTAAAATCTGGTATGACGAGCAGGTGGGCCGTCTGAATACGGATGGCTACGGCAGACTGCTGGGCAGCTTTAATACAGAAGACCGTATTATCGTATTCTATAAAGACGGACATTATGAACTGACAGACTTTGACCTGAGCAACCGCTACGAAACAGATTCTATCCTGGCTATAGACAAATGGTCGCCGCAGGATCCGATTACCGCAGTGTACTTTGACAACGATAAGAAACAGTTCAACATTAAGCGTTTCCGCATAGAAACGCAAACCTTAAAGAATAAGTTCCTGTTTATTAAAGAGGGCAATAAGAACTATCTCAAATTTGTAACCGTTCATCCTAACCCTACTTTACTGGTATGGGCCGGGAAGAAAAAAGCAGATGCTGTGAGCACAGAGTGGAAACCGGCAGAGCAGGTAGAAATAACCGGCTGGAAAACCATCGGCGTTAAACTTTGTGACAATGATCTGATCCAAATTGAAGACAGTTATCCTCCTGTAGCGGAGCAGGCTTCTCAGGAAGAAGAACACCATGATGAAGGAGAGGCAAATGCGGCCCCAACTTTATTTTAAATTTAATAAAAACTGAATAATTCATTAGCTTTACCGTCCGGCTAATGCTGTTGATGTATTAGAATTGTTATGATGAATAAGATTCCATTAGAAATAGTTGCCTTATCCAGTAGTGTTACGCAATTGCAGTCTTATGCTGTAGTATTGGGTGAGGTAGGTGGTTTAAGGCGTATCCCTATTGTGATCGGAAGCTACGAAGCACAGTCCATTGCGGTGGCATTAGAGCAGATCAAACCTGCACGTCCGCTGACACACGACCTGATGACCAGCGTACTTGCTTCTTTCCAGATTGACCTGCAGGAAGTGATTATTTATAAGTTGTCTGAAGGCATTTTCTATGCTTTGCTGATCTGTGAGCGCGACGGTGATGTGATTGAAATTGATTCCCGTACATCTGATGCGATTGCCCTGGCAATACGCTGCGGATGCCCGATTTATACTTACGAGAACATCCTTAACGAAGCAGCCGGATTTAACGAAGACCAAACGGATACACCTGAAGAAAACACAGAGTCTCAGGCAGCGGATAGCGGCAGTACACCGACTCCTGCGCCAACAGGCAAGACAGAACAGGAAGCCCCGAAAAAGGCGATGCCAAAATCCAGCTTAAGCCATTATACGATTGCAGAACTGGAAGAAATGATGCAGAAAGCACTGGATAATGAAGATTATGATCTGGCCATACAGTTCAGAGATGAACTGCGCGCGCGCGGGGCAGGATCTTAGTTATTGATTCCGGAACATTCACCTTTATATTTAAAGAACACATCTCGTATGTCTGATAATATATCAAACAACAAGAAAAAGCAATTACTCTTCAGATTACTCGGAGTAATTGCTTTATTGATTATAGTAAACATCGCTGCATACCGCTGGTATGCTCAGCTGGACCTGACTAAAGACAAAAAGTACTCTACCACAGAGGCTACACATCAGTTCCTGAAATCGCTGAAAGGGAAAGTCCATATCACGGTATTCCTGAAAGGAAAAAAGATTCCTGCAGCGTTTAAGAACCTGTCTGTAAGCACGGAGGAGATGCTGAAAACTTTCAGTAATAACAGCGGGCAGCGCATCACTTACGATTTTGTTGACCCTACTGAGGGAGATGATACGGCGGTGATCGGCACCCTGGCACGTTACCACATTACCGGCTATCCGGTAACCATTAACGGTGAGGGCGGTGGCTCGGAGCAGAAGATGGTTTACCCATGGGCACTGGTGCGCTACAAACCGGATAATGGTGCTCCGGAAAGGGCTACTCCTGTATTTCTGCAGCAGACCAACTCTATGGTTCTGTCCAAAACAATCCTGAGCAGATCAGAAATGTTGCTTGAATACAACCTGGCAAATACAATCATGAACCTGCAGAAAGATCAGCAGGATTTTGTAGCCTATCTTACCGGTAATGATGAAATTTTTACCCCGGAAATTGCGAGCCTCTTTGCAACCATCGGTGCGCAATACGGACTGGATACAGTAAACCTGCAAAGTCAGGTAGCGATAGATCCCAAGCATTATAAAGCGGTTATCATCAATCGCCCGTTCAAAGCTTTTGAAGAATTGGATCAGTTCAAAATCGATCAGTATATCATGAACGGTGGTAAAGTTATCTTTGCTATTGATCCTGTGCAGGCCTCTATTGATAGTTTCAGAAAGAAGGAGACCTTTATGGCCATGCCTGTAGAGCTGAAGCTGAATGATATGCTGTTCCATTATGGTGTGCGCATCAATAATGACCTGGTGCTGGATGCCGCTTCTAATGCGGGTATACCAGTCAATTCAGAAGGACAGGCACAGCCTAAAATGTTCTCCTGGCCATACTTTCCTATTTTACAACCAGGAGCAGAAGGGCATCCTATTTCCAAAAATCTGGATGGGGTATTTGCCCGTTTTGCCAGCAGTATCGACATTAATAAGAACAATAATAATATTAAGAAGACCGCCCTGCTGACTACTTCTGCCTATTCCAAAACGGAAGGAGCGCCAGCTGTTATTATGTTCAAAACCATACTGGATGAGTCGAATCCGGCAACCTTCACCAAAAAGAATTTAGTTGTAGCAACCTTACTGGAAGGGGCTTTTACCTCAGCATTCAATGGACAGTATAGTAAGGAAGTGGCTAACTTTATGGCGGCAAACCATATTATCCTGAAGCCCGCTGCACCTGCCAACAGTAAAATTATTGTATTGAGCGATGCAGATATCCTTCTGAATGAAGTATCTGAAGAAGAGCAGCGCCCGATGGATATGGGCGTATACCGTTTCAATAAGTCTTATCGATTCGATAATATTACGTTCCTGCAAAATGCGTTGACTTACCTGGTAGATGATCAGAACCTGCTGGCGGCAAGAGAAAAATCTTTTGAAAACCGTATCCTGGACCCTAAGCGTATAGAGGCGGAGAGAAGCCAGTGGCAGATGATTGCAATTGCCGTACCGGTGATCCTGGTAGGCTTACTGGCATTGATTTATACCTTTATCCGCAAGCGTAAATATACCGGCAAATAGGTTTTGATAATCTTAAAATATTATTAATCAATAAAGGGAAAGGCATTTTACAGCTACATTTGTAAAGAGATTAATTTAAAAACAAAAATAAATAGACACATTATGGCACACACACTTCCTGCATTACCATATGCATTCGATGCTTTAGAACCGCATATCGACGCTACGACTATGGAGATTCACCATGATCGCCACCACAAAGCGTATGTTGACAACCTGAATAAAGCGATCGAAGGAACTGAAGCTGCTGATCTTTCCCTGGAAGATCTGATGGCCAATATTTCTAAATACCCTGCTGCTGTACGTAACAACGGTGGTGGCCACTATAATCACAGTCTGTTCTGGGAAATCCTGAGCAACAACGGTAGCCAGCCTTCTGAAAAATTAGCGGCTGCTATTGCTGAATTAGGCGGTATGGATACCCTGAAAGAAAAACTGGCTACTGCAGGTGCTACCCGTTTCGGTAGTGGCTGGGCATGGCTGATCGTAAAAGACGGTAAACTGGAAGTAAGCTCTACTCCTAACCAGGACAATCCGCTGATGGATGTTGCTGATGTAAAAGGTACACCGGTACTGGGTATTGATGTATGGGAACATGCTTACTACCTGAAATATCAGAACAAACGTCCTGATTACCTGTCTGCTATCTGGAATGTAATCAACTGGGCAGAAGTAAGCAAACGCTACGAAGCTGCGCTGTAATATATTTACAACTATAAAAAGTAATGGCCTGATCTAAAGATCAGGCCATTACTTTTTATAGTTGCGTTTAACGATTGATATTGTCAAAGACTTGTGTGGTATATGGTGCTTTACATTCTATATACACACTGAAACCTTTGTCGCGAGAGGATAATACAATGTATTTATCTTTTTCATGAAAGAACATCTGGTAGTTATTGCCCACTTCGCTTACAACAGAATACTCTACTCCACCATCTCTTTGTTTACGGTTCACAATCTTATACAGACTGGTAATGGTACCCGTACAATGAACGAATTCATTATTGTTGATGAATAAATAATAGGAATTGTAATCGGCTGCGGCATATTCTTTGGTGATCTTGCCGTTTTCATCAATTTCAAATTCCTGACGGGTTTCGCTGGGCCATACCTGGCCTTTTTGTGCCCATAAACCAGTAGAAGCTGCCAAAAGCAGCATCAGTGATAATACCTTTTTCATAATTTTTGTTTTTAGGGTGAATGTGAATGCATTACAAATATATTCACATTAAATGAAAATTCATATATAACTGGTATATTTCATTTAAAGTTTTTATTTCACCAAAAGTTTGTAGCCTTGTCCGTCAATCCTCAATATATATATACCAGGTACCAGCTGATCCGGGAGCTGTATGCTGCAACTCTTACGGAAAGGACTCTTATACCTCTCTAATACGCGGCCATCTATACTCTGTAGCAGTGCTTCTTTTACATGGTTTAAGGACTTTCCTTCCACATAAATATAGCTGCCAGCCGCTACGGGATTCGGATAAATATTCAATGACTCTTTCGCGGTGATACTAATCATGGTCGGTTCTTCAGGAAGATTTCCCAGTCCATCACAGTAATTTAACGGGTACGTATTCCATTCTGTACTATCATACACAGCAGTAGGTAGTGTAACTGAACCTTTACGATAAAGGCTACGGCCAGTGGCAAAGTTTGCCCGAACAGAAGCATCACCTATACGATCAATGGTAGTGTTATCATGTAACAAATCAATGGCGAGTGTGCCATCAAAGTTCATGGGTAATCCATTGGAAACAATATCAGCACTATCTACTGCAAAGCAGGCCAGCTGCGCATGAGGATTGATGATGACCAGCTTTCGTCCATGTGCCAGCGTACCTTCCAGCTGAATCTTATTTGATGACCAGTATAAAGCACCTGAAGTACTATTTTCCTGGCGCATATTCAGGTAATAATGCCTCAGATCCACTGGATGCCCCGTCTTATTACTGATTTCAATGGCCTTATTATAGGCAGAGCCTGTAATAAGTTTGCTGATCAGCAGATCACCTGCAAAAGTATCAGTTGTTGTTGTCGTTGCGGAGATAGCTGGTGCTAAAGCACTTTTCACATAGCTTGTACTATAGCTACGCACGGTAATATCGTAAGTTGTGTTTTCGGTCAGCTGATCAAAAGTGTAGCTAAGACCTTGCGTAGAGCCCACGAAATTTCCATTCAGCAATACCTCATAGCCTGCAATATTTCCTCCCTGTACATATGGCCATTCAATAGTGATAAATTGCTTTCCTTTCTCCTGCATCACCACCTGGAAAGGCGCGTCGGGCACGGTATTATCATTGGGAAGGTTGCCCCAGATAGATTGTACCCATTCCGGGTGATCAATAAACGGATTGCGGTTACCCTGTATGGCATATACCGCATTATTGCGCTCCATCTCTTTTTGCGATACCGGATCCTGCTGGTGCCAGCTCAAGAGTAAGGGTATGTACCAATCCTTAAACGACTTTTCAGAAAGACTATCTATCGGGTTGCGCACATTGGCATATTCAAAAAATGGCAAGAGGTTTTCATAACGGACTGCTACATACATAAGCATACGCGCTATATCTCCCTTAAACTCATCTATAGGCTCTGTAACCGTATTGGTATAATTGGCTGTGGCAGATGGTCCGACCTTTGTACCGTTTAATGAGGTAAAGGCTGCGTTACCCACCTTCGCATACGGATAATTGCTCCTGCGCTGGTTTACACGGGCATCGGTCGGCAAGATAAAGTGCAGGTCAGAGTACATGGGGTAATAACTATTAAAGAAACTCTGGGAATAAATATGCTCCCTGTTCCAGCCCAGGCCTTCGGTAGATGCACCACTGATCAGGCTGTTATTCTGATAATAGTAATTATAAGGATCAAGGCCGACGGGGTTTTCGGAATAGATATCCAGCAAGGAACTGTCGTTTTCATAATACAGATCCCTGTCTGTCTGTTGGTAGAAAGATGGAAGGTCTCCATAGTTCCAGCTGATGGTCTTATGGGCTACAATATCATGCAGTTTCGTTTTAAGACGATAGCCCTGCAGGTTCTGTGTGCCATTATAATAGCTCCCCGACTGCGCCAGCGTACTGAACGCAGAAATGATTATAACAGCAAGTGTACAAATACTCTTATACATATATCTGATCATTAATATAGTACAAAAATAATTATCCAATATTAAGCCCATATTTCCTTTAGAGAAAAGCATGGGTGGGGCACATAAAAAAAGCTCCCGTAAAACGGGAGCTTTTGTATATAAGAATGATATTTCTTATTTAACGATTTCGGTAACTTGACCAGCACCTACTGTACGACCACCTTCACGGATCGCGAATTTCAGACCTTTCTCCATAGCGATAGGAGCGATCAGTTTCACGAACAGGTTTACGTTATCACCAGGCATAACCATTTCAGTACCTTCTGGTAACATACACTCACCAGTTACATCCGTAGTACGGAAGTAGAACTGAGGACGGTATTTGTTAAAGAACGGAGTGTGACGGCCACCTTCTTCTTTAGACAGAACGTAAACTTCACCTCTGAACTCAGTGTGAGGAGTGATAGATTTAGGAGCAACGATTACCATACCACGACGGATATCTTTCTTATCGATACCACGTAACAGCAGACCAGCGTTATCACCAGCTTCACCACGATCCAATAATTTTTTGAACATTTCTACACCAGTACAAGTAGAAGTCAGAGGAGACTCATTGAAACCAACGATTTCAACGTTATCACCTACATTGATCACACCACGCTCGATACGACCTGTAGCAACAGTACCACGACCAGTGATAGTGAATACGTCCTCTACAGACATCAGGAATGGTTGGTCAACAGCACGTGGAGGCAGAGGAATGTACTCATCTACAGCAGCCATTAACTCTTCGATTTGAGCTACACCAGCAGCATCACCGTTCAGACCTGCTAATGCAGAACCTTTGATGATTGGAGTGTTATCTCCATCATAATCATATTTAGATAATAATTCGCGAACTTCTAATTCAACTAATTCTAAGATCTCAGGATCGTCAACTAAGTCAACTTTGTTCATGAAAACTACGATACGAGGTACACCTACCTGGCGAGCCAGCAGGATGTGCTCTTTAGTTTGAGGCATCGGACCATCAGTAGCAGCTACTACCAGGATAGCACCGTCCATCTGAGCAGCACCAGTGATCATGTTTTTTACATAATCGGCGTGACCCGGACAGTCAACGTGCGCATAGTGACGATTTTCAGTTTGATACTCTACGTGTGCAGTGTTGATCGTGATACCACGCTCTCTTTCTTCTGGAGCACCATCAATTTCATCATAACCTTTTTTAGCAGCCATACCTTTTGATGCTAATACAGAAGTGATAGCAGCTGTTAAAGTTGTTTTTCCGTGGTCAACGTGACCGATTGTACCAATGTTTACGTGGGGTTTCTCCCTGTTAAAGGTCTCTTTTGCCATTGTTATTTTTTTTAAAGAGTTGTGTTAAACGTTAAAATATACACTTTCTGTTTTGCCCTTTTTCAAAACAGAGTGCAAATATATGCATATTTTCTCATATTGTACAAATTTTAATTGTAAAACAATATTAAAAAATCATCATCTTAATTTATGCACTCCGTCTTGTTTAAAACAAGGCAAAGAAAGTATATTATTAAGAGCTGTTGAGCAGGATTGAACTGCCGACCTCTTCCTTACCAAGGAAGTGCTCTACCACTGAGCTACAACAGCTTGTTGTTGGATTTATTGTCAAAAAAAATGAACTGCGGTAGGGCTGCCGTTGTGAACAACTATTAACATACCATACGACAATTCATCTCAGACTACAATAATGAGCGGGAGACGAGTCTCGAACTCGCGACCTACAGCTTGGAAGGCTGTCGCTCTACCAATTGAGCTACTCCCGCAAAAGCACTAAAGAGTGCTATTCGCTAAATAAAAAATGTGGGCAGGGAAGGATTCGAACCTCCGTACACGTGAGTGAGCAGATTTACAGTCTGCCGCCTTTAACCACTCGGCCACCTACCCTAGTGAGACTAGCTTAAAACATGAATAAACACATTCGAAATTTCGCCTCAATAAGAGCCGCTTGCCGGACTTGAACCAGCGACCTGCTGATTACAAATCAGCTGCTCTACCAACTGAGCTAAAGCGGCGCGTTACTTCGTTTTTTATTTTCTTAAAGAACTTTGTTCCCGTTTGGGATTGCAAAGGTAGAAAACCTTTTTTTATCTGCAAAACTTTTTTTGCTTTTTTTTCAAATTTTTTTTCAAAGTCCCTTTTCAGCGGGCATTACACGCCTTTTATCATTGATGATCCTAATCAATATTTAATCATTAAAGTACACAAACAAATCAATACATTTGCAAGTATAACGAGCACAAAACATTTCTATAGATTATGTTACCGATTACCCTATTCAGACAAGCACAGGAAAAAGAGCGCATCCTGGATGGCCTTCGCAAAAAACATTTCAAGCAAGTTGAAATTGTAGATGAAATTATCGCGCTGGACGAACAAAAAAGAACTATTCAACAGCAATCGGAGTCATTGACGGCTCTGCAGAACCAGGCATCGAAAACGATTGGTGCACTGATGGCTAAAGGAGAAAAAGAACAAGCAGAAGCCGCTAAAAAAGAAGTGGCTGCACATAAAGAACAATCGGCAGTGCTGCAACAGGAATTAAACCGCCTGGAAGCAGAACTGCATGATAAAATCGTAAGCTTGCCTAACCTACCGCACAGCAGCGTTCCGGAAGGCAAGACGCCAGAAGAAAATGAAGTGGTGCGCAGTGGTGGTGACATGCCGGAATTTGAAGGTGAAGCATTGCCGCATTGGGAACTAACGACCAAATACAACCTGATCGATTTTGAACTGGGTAATAAGATTACCGGAAGTGGCTTTCCTGTATACCGCGGTAAAGGCGCGCGTTTACAGAGAGGACTGATCCAGTATTTCCTGGATTATAATACCAAAGCCGGTTACGAAGAGCTGCAGGTACCGCATATGGTTAATGAAGCGTCTGCTTATGGTACCGGACAATTGCCCGATAAGGAAGGACAAATGTATCATGCCAAAGATGATAACTTCTTCCTGATCCCTACAGCTGAGGTGCCGGTAACCAATATTTACCGCGATGAGATTGTAAAAGCAGAACAATTGCCGGTTAAAATGACCGGTTATACTCCTTGCTTCCGCAGAGAAGCGGGTAGCTATGGTAAAGATGTACGTGGCCTGAACAGACTGCATCAATTCGATAAAGTAGAGATTGTACAGATGATACAACCGGAGCACTCTTATGCAGCGCTGGAAGAGATGGTTTTACATGTAGAGAACCTGATCAAATCATTGGGCCTGCCCTATCGCATCCTGCGTTTATGTGGTGGCGATATGAGCTTTACTTCTGCGCTTACTTACGATTTCGAGGTTTACTCCGCGGCACAGCAGAGATGGCTTGAAGTAAGCTCTGTGTCTAACTTTGAGAACTTCCAGACCAATCGTATGAAGATCCGTTACCGCAATGCGGAAGGTAAAGTAGAACTGTTGCATTCCCTGAACGGAAGCTCTCTTGCACTGCCACGCATACTGGCTTGCCTGCTGGAGAACAACCAGACTGCCGAGGGCATACGCCTGCCGGAAGTGTTGAAAAATTATGTACCTTTCGAAATCATCAACTAATCTGAAACACTTATGATACAAAGAATACAATCGATATGGCTGTTGCTGGCTGCATTAGTGATGGCAGGCATGTTTTACTTTGATGTATACCACTTTGCTGCAGCTGCACCGGACGATGCCACACAGGGCGTTTACAACAGCGTTAAGAATATCAACAATAACTACCTGGCTATAGTGCTTTCCGGCATCAGTGTAGTATTAAGCCTGGTTGCGATCTTTATGTTCAAAAACCGCAAAAGACAGATCGGGATGGTATGGATCAATATCCTGCTTTGCATCGGATTATTGTTCTGGCTGTTTGTAGGTCTGAATAATTTCTGGAATAAATATCCGGGTGTTGAGGGTAGTTTATGGATAGGAATGTTTCTTCCTTTTATTACCGTATTCCTCTTGCTATTTGCCTTAAGAGGCCTGCGTAAAGATGAAAAATTAATCAAGTCTCTGGACCGTTTACGATAATTAAAATTCAGACAAGTCATAAAAAAAGCCCCCGCCTTCCGGCGGGGGCTTTTTTTATGACTTGTAATCTGATTAATTCTTAACCGGCAGCAGGGAATATCCTTTAGCATATTCAGCCATTTGCTCGTAGAATGAAGTTGGATATTCGATCTTAACATCAGTGATCTTATCGCCATTCATAACCGGAACCAGTCTTGGTTGTACAAACCCTTTGTACGGTTTGGTATTCAGTTTTGCATAACGATCCAGGATCTCTTTATGTAATACCGGATCTACTTTTACACCATAGGTTTCCACCAGGTTTTTACCGGCATTGAAATCCCCTTCAGATTTAATACGCTGAATCTCTTTCAGCAGTTCGCCGAACAGGGTACGCAGCTTATTGTAATCATTGATTTTTACGAAGGTTTTACCGTCTTTCTTGATCAGTTCAACTACGTTATCTTTCTTACCTTTTTCATATACCCAGTATGCATTCAGGGCTCTGTTGCGCATATGTGCTTCTTCAATTTTATCACCCAGTTTCAGGCGGGTCAGCTGCGTCATCAGGCCATTCATCATGTAGTTATAGTATTCTGCTTTACCTACTTCCAGAGAAGGCATCACACCGATATCTACCAGTTTTTTGTCCATGATGTAATACAGCGCAACCAGGTCGGCACGAGCCTCTTCCAGGGCACTGGCATAGTTTTTCAGGGTTTTATCCGGAGTACCTACACCCGGGTTGATCTGTCCTGATGCGTGACCGATACATTCATGCATATCTGTATGCAGATCGCTGGCCAGGCTACCGTATTGTTTAATACGATCCATATCTTCTTTACCATCTACAAACTCTTCCAGCATACCACTTGATTTGCTGCTTTCATTATAGGCATGTACGATATTGGTCAGGGATACTGATTTAGAGCCATGTTCTTTTCTAACCCAGTCAGAGTTAGGCAGGTTGATACCGATTGGAGTACTTGGCGCCGCATCTCCGGCTTCTACAATCACTGTAATACCTTTAGCGGTAATCCCTTTAACTTGTTTTTTCTTATGCTCCGGCATCAGTGGAGAGTTGTCCTCAAACCATTGTGCTTCACTGGCAATTTTAGAAACAATTTTGGTTGTTTCCAGGTCTTTCAGAGACACTACGGCCTCATAACTACCTTTCTTGCCTATTGCGTCGTTATACACCTCTATAAAGCCTATAGACGCATCTATACGGCTTGCGGTATCTGCAGTCCAAGCGATGTTGTATTCATCCCATTTTTTCAGGTCACCGGTTTTGTAGTATTCAACCAGTAAAGACAGTGCTTTTTTCTGTGCTTCATTTTCCGCTACAGTAACTGCCTTTTCCAGCCAGGAAACCATTTTAGTGATTGCTGCATCATACATGCCACCTTGTTTCCATACCTTCTCGATTAATTTACCGGAAGCATCTTTCATTACCTTAGAGTTCAGTCCCCATTCCGGCTCGCGGTCAGAGTGCGGGAACAATGCTGGATTGTTGTAGAATGCTTCTACCTCTTTCTGTGTAACACCTTCGTAGAAGTTGTTTGAAGAGTTGGCAATGTTATCCACACCAGCACGCAGATCCACCATCTTAGGCATATAGCTCATATCATACAGTGGCGCATGAATGCGGGTCAGGAATGCATCTACGTTTTCGCCCTGCTCTAAAGGCAGCTTTGTGGTATCACTATTCTTTACCAGTGATTTGAAATATTCTTCAGAACACTCCGGAATAAATTTATCTTTTGAATAGTGGTGGTGATTACCGGTGCTGAACCAGAAACGACCAGCATATTCCATGAATTTTTTCCAGTCTTCGGAGTTCTTATCTCCTTTATACGTTGTATAAATTGTTTCGATGGTCTTGCGTAACGTTAAACCATGAATATTGGCCTGATCGTAATAGATATCTCTACCACACAGGGCTGCTTCATAAAGGTAGTACGCCAGTGTTTTTTGCTGCAGTGTCAGCTCATCCCAACCCGGCACTTCGTAGCGCAGCAGTTGCAGGTCTGCAAAGGCTTCTGCCTCTACTTTAAAATCTTTACTGTAACCGCTTGCGGCTTTTTCTTTTCCATCCGTAGTACCGGAAGTGGTTCCTTTACAAGAAGCAAATGCTAAAGCTCCTGATAGCATCATCATTCCTATTTTTAATTTTGACATAAGCAATTAATTTTTCTGGTATTGAAGCAGTAAAGATAAACTAATTTCAATAGTAAGCCTGTCCCCCTTTCGGGGGGAGATTGTAACAAAAAAGAGCTGCATCCGAGGGATGCAGCTCTTTTTGATATGTAAGATTAATATTCTATTTCAGACCGAATGCTGATAAGATCAGGTATACAGCTCCTGCGAACAGGGCTGAGATCGGAATGGTAATAATCCATGCCCATAAAAGGCTGATGGTTACACCCCAACGAACGGCAGACAGACGCTTGGTGGCCCCTACCCCGATAATAGAACCGGTAATGGTATGTGTTGTACTCACCGGTATTTTCAGCATCTCTGTGATAAACAGGGTTAAGGCACCGGCTGTCTCAGCAGCCACCCCTTCGAAAGGAGTTACTTTAGTGATCTTGGTACCCATGGTTTTAATGATCTTCCAACCACCACTCATAGTACCCAAAGCGATTGCTGTATAACATGCCAGCGGTACCCAGGCCACCATATGATCCAGGTTATACTTGGTCGGATCGTAGGCGATATAGGCCGCCATAATGATACCCATTACTTTCTGTGAGTCATTACCACCGTGACCAATACTGAATGCGGCAGAGGAAACCAGCTGCATGCGTTTGAACCAACGCTCAGATTGTGCATAGTTCAAAGAGCTCAGGAACAGGGTAAAGATGGACATAGACATGAGGATGAAGAACAATAATGCCCATTTCATATTATGCCCAAACAGTAATAACTTAAGGATATACGGCTTCTGGCTGTCGATTGATTTCTGTGCAGCCTCAGCTTTCTTTTTCGCTTCTTTCAGATCTTTAAACAATGGTTCTGCTTCTTTTCTCAGCGTCTCATCTGCGATCTCTTTTACTTTCTGATCGGTAGTCAGGTTTAAAGCGGTGATTTTTGCAGTTGTTTCTTCAATCTTTACCTGCGAATTATACATGGTTGCCTTTGGTGTCTCCAGCACTCTTGACATAGAGTACAGGGAAAGGATAATGATCGACACTGATATAACCTTCGGCCACGCTCCTTTCTTGAAGGAGTGCAGGAACCATAGTGAGATGATAAAGGCGACCAGCATACCCATAAACGGTGCCAGTACAATGAAGGAAATAATCTTGATAATGGTAGGACCATCGATAGCACCTAATCCGGTAGCTCCACTGCTGGATAGTAAGGCATGTGCTATGGCCGCCCCGCCGAAGCCCCCGATAAGGGTGTGGGAGGAGCTGGAAGGTATTCCGAACCACCAGGTAATAAGGTTCCAGGCAATGGCTGCTATGAGACCGGCCAGGATAACCGCCAGGGTAATGTACTCCGTCTTTACCGTCTTGGCAATGGTATTGGCTACCCCGTGGTCAAAGATAAAATATGCTGCAAAGTTGAAAAATGCTGCCCATACTACAGCCTGCAAAGGTGTCAATACCTTTGTAGACACTACGGTCGCAATCGCATTTGCCGCATCGTGGAAGCCGTTAATATAGTCAAATATTAAGGCTAATGCTATAATGACAATCAGTAAAGTAAACATATAAAAATACTATTGAGATAAAATGTAAAAGAATTGATTAACCCGCAACGGATTAAGCATATTTAACGATTATCGATTCAATAATATTTGTAGCATCTTCACATTTATCGGTGATAAATTCCAGATCCTGATATACGTCTTTTAATTTGATAATTTCTACCGCAGGCAGGTTAGAAGAGAACAGGTCGGTAATGCTTGCCGTGTACACATCATCAGCTTCATTCTCGTAGCTGTTTACTTTTACACAACATTCTGTAATCGCACGGATATTTTTCATATCGCGCAGGTTATCTACCGCAATAGCCAATTGTTCAACAGACAGTTGTACAATCTCCGCCATTTTCTTCATATAATCATTAGGCTCTGTAACGTCGTAAGTAACGATCTTGTTACCGGCTGCATACATAAAATCAGCTACATCATCCAGTGCGGTAGCCAGGTAGTGGATATCCTCACGGTCAAATGGGGTGATGAAATTCTGGCCCAGTTCAACAAACACTTTGTGCGATAAGTTATCGTTTTTGTGCTCCCAATCTTCCAGTTTGAGCAATGCCGCTCTTCTGCTATCATAGTTCGGATCGTTCAATGCTGCTACAAATGCCTTGGACATTCCCTGAAGGTTTACTCCGATTTGCTCAAATAAGCTGAAAAAAATCTTGTCCTTAGGAAGGAAAGCCTTCAAAAATGAATTTAAACCCATATAATTTTATGTTATGCTTTTAAAATTTGGGGCAAATGTATCAATATAATACCGGGCTATGCAATCAAAACGCCAGAGTTAATAATTAATTAATATTGGATTGCTGCCTACCAGACCATGTCAAGGCCATATTTCAGCCTTTTCAGCTTAACATCTTTAGGAAATGTGAAGTCGGCAGCCACCAGTGACATTGGGGTAATAGACACTGCTTCTTTATCTTCTACATACTTTCCGCGCAGGTCAAGGGTAATCACACGAAGCGGCAGGGCTCCTTTAGAAGCCTTGATATACACATTCCACTCTTCCATGTTGTAGTTATTGTATACCTCGGGATTAATCCTGATCTCGGGACTGTAGAAGTATATGTACGCCCTGAAGTCCGCCTCGACCTTAACCGCCTTACAGACATGACCCAGAATAGTGTCCGTATCTTCAACCTCAAACACTTTTACGCGCTGGGTCGTCTTGCTGGTTACATCGATCTTATAAGCGGTATGATCCCTATTAAAGAAGAAATAGGCATTATTACCAGCATTGTACAATTTCACATGATTTTTGTTCTGATCCAGTAACTTATAGTTCTGCTCATTAATGTACAAATGCTGCTCGCGGTCAAAAAATGCCGCCACTTTGCTGTTAATATTATTCCCTTTAAAATCGGAATAATTCATTACGTATGAAATCTTGCCCTGGAAATACGTCGTCTTTTCCTGCGACCAAACTACACAAAATGCACATAACTGTGCCATCAATAACACGAGAAACCTCATATAAACTTTATTTTTAAATTTTTACTATTTACTACTACGTTTTTTTTTAGGGCTGAGAGGTTACTCTTTCAATCAGTTCATATAAGGAGGTAGAGTAAAACTAAAACAATATTTTCATATTTCCTACCACACTTAAAAAACTATATGATAACTTTATGTAATATTATTAATGTTACTTTAAAACTACCATAATGAAATCTAAAACCAGCCCACAAATCCTAATTATTGACATTGAGACCGTTAGCGAACATGCAGACATTACAAACCTGGAAGAAAGCATCCGGGAGCATTGGATACACAAGTCTTCATTTTTAAAGCTTAACGAAACAGAACTGGCCGATCCGGCCGAAAGTTATCGTAACAGGGCCAGCATCTATGCAGAGTTTGGCAAAGTAATCTGCATAGGCCTGGGCATCATTGATACTAAAAACAAACAAATCCGTATTAAGTCTATAGCTGATCACGATGAGCAAACTGTCTTGCAGACCTTTGCCGATACCATTAAAGAGATCTCGGAACAGCATCCTTCCATAATATTCTGTGGCCATAATATTAAGGAGTTCGACCTGCCTTATCTCTGCAGGCGATTTACCGTACAGGGCCTGAGCCTGCCCGATTGCTTACAGCTGAATGGCCTGAAACCATGGGAAGTACCTCATATTGATACCCTTAATCTATGGCGATTTGGCGATTACAAACATTTTATTTCACTGGATCTGCTTGCCCGCACCTTAAAATTGCCGTCTTCTAAAACGGAGATGAGTGGTAGTGAAGTAGGACATAACTACTGGATAGAAAATGACCTGCCCGGCATTGCCCATTACTGCATGAGCGATATCTATACTACCGCGCTGGTCTACCTGCGCCTGACACAGCAAAGCAGCGATGGATATGAGCCCTGTTATGTGTAATGTTTTATTCTAGGCAGAAATAGTTAAATTTGTGTGTATAAACCAGATAATGAAAAAGAATACTACTACGAATGATATTGTTATTGCATTGATTGAAGATGACGCTATAATCCGGGAGAGCTTCCAGGTCTTACTGAACGATGCTGAAGGCTACCAGGTAAAAGCAGTATTTGCAGATGCAGAAAGTGCGCTGAAGCAGCTTCCTGCAATTGCTCCGGATGTTGTGCTGCTGGATATACAGTTGCCGGGACTCTCGGGTTTGCAGGCTTTACCCAGGATTAAAGAAATATGTCCCGATACGGCTGTAATTATTCTGTCTGTAAACGAGCACCAGGATGCCGTATTTGAGGCGCTGACCAAAGGAGCCTCCGGCTACCTGACCAAAAACACGCCCCCACAGAAAATACTGGATGCGGTGAATGAAGTAATGCTGGGCGGCGGACCAATGAGCGCGCACATAGCCCGTATGGTTGTTAACTCCTTCCAGCGCAGCAAAGAATCTCCCCTCACCAAGAGAGAGACAGAGATACTGGAGCAGATTGCCAATGGAAAGACGCGGGGCAAAATAGCAGATGAATTCTTTATAGACCTGGAGACCGTAAAATCACACCTGAAAAATATATACAGTAAGCTTGATGTTCATTCTAAAGCAGAAGCCATTAAAACAGCCCGTATGAACAAATTTATATAACCCCATTTACTATTCTATAAACGCTTTAATCACATGATAAAACAGTTTTTTTGGATAATCGGATGCATACTGCTTTTATGTCCCGGCTATAGCGCGCAGGCACAGAGCAGCAGCGTTCTCTTTATCCCTAATGAAGGGCAATGGTCACAGGATTTTCTCTATAAGGGTATCTCTCCGAATGTAGACATATACCTGGAACATGGAGGGATTACTTACCTTACCGGCGCTCCGGAAAACAATGCCCTGATCGAGCAGTATAAGGATGGTAATATTGATGCCCCTACGCTGAAGTTTCATGCTTATAAAATGAAATGGCTTAACGGGAACCAGCAGGCTGCTGTGGTGCCGCAAAGCAAGCAAACTGCTTATCACAACTATTATCTGGGCAGCGATCCTCAACGCTGGAAAAGTAATGTGTCCTTATTTGGCAATGTTACTTTTAAAGAGATCTACCAGGGTATAGATTTTTATTTCTATTCTGAAAACAGCTACCTGAAGTATGACCTGGTGGTGCAACCCAATGCAGATATTAATAAAATAAAACTGCAGTACGAAGGTACAAACGGACTAAGCCTTGAAAAAGGCAACTTACAGATCCAGACCTCCGTTGGTAAGATTATAGAACAAAAGCCGTACGCTTTCCAGTATGTAGATGGCGTTCGTAAAGAAGTAAAGTGCGAGTATGTACTGAATGGTGATGTGCTGAGCTTTAAATTTCCTAAAGGTTACGACAAAAGCCAGGTACTGACTATTGACCCGCAGATGGTGTTTGCTACACTGACGGGTTCTATTGCAGATAACTGGGGCTTTACCGCCACGTACGATGCTGCCGGCAATCTGTATGCCGGGGGTATTGCCAGAGGAGCTGGTTATCCGGTGGGTACCGGTGCCTTCCAGACCACTTATGGCGGTGGTAGCGGGTCTGCAAGTCTGGGTATAGACTGTGATATTTCTATCTCTAAATTTAATGCTTCAGGTACTTCCCTGGTTTACTCAACATATATAGGTGGCAGCAGCAACGAAATGCCGCACAGCCTTATTGTAGATCAGAATAACAATCTGGTGATCAGCGGAAAATCTGCTTCTACCAATTACCCAACTACTACCGGCGCTTTCCGTACCACCAATGCAGGAGACTTTGATATCATAGTTACCAAACTGAATGCCGGTGGCACTGCACTTGTCGGATCTACCTATATCGGAGGCACGGCTGCAGATGGTGTAAACATCTCTGCCAACTATAATACATTTTCTACCTTAAAACATAACTACGGTGATGACTCCCGGAGCGAGGTTATTGTTGATAATACAGGTAATATATACCTGTCCAGCAATACGCAATCTGCAAACTTTCCGGTAAGCTCCAATGCGCTTAAATCATCGCTGGGCGGTACACAGGATGGTGTATTTCTGAAATTTAATCCAACCCTGACCACGCTTACCTATGGTACTTACCTCGGTGGCACCAGCGTAGACGGAGCCTATAGCATTGCCCTGGACAAAACACAGGCTATGGTATATGTTTCCGGAGGTACGCAGAGTACCGACTTCCATAGCAGCAGTACGGCTGGTGCATGGCAATCCAGTAATGCGGGAGGTATCGACGGATATATCATGCGCTTCCAGAATAGCGGTACTTATCCTTTGATCCGTACAACTTATGTGGGCACTCCGGCTTATGACCAGAACTATGGTATACAGGTCGACAAAGAAAATAATGTATATGTAATGGGACAAACACAGGGTAGCTTCCCGGTGAGTCCCGGTGTATATAACAATCCGGGTTCACGCCAGTTTTTGCTGAAGCTGGATAGCACGCTCGCCACACGGATTTACTCTACTGTATATGGCAGCGGCAGTAATGTAGCCAATGCAAATATCTCTCCGGTTGCATTTCTTGTAGATACCTGTGAGAATGTATATATCTCCGGCTGGGGTGGTCTTACATCTGCTGCACCGGCAACCAGTGTACTGGGTATGCCTATAACCAGCAATGCAATACAACCTACAACCGATGGTGCAGACTTTTACTTTATTGTATTAAGCAGTGGTGCCCAGAGCCTCCTTTATGGCACCTACTTTGGTGCTCCGTCTAAAGAGGAGCACGTAGATGGTGGTACCAGCCGCTTTGATCCTAAAGGGGTGGTATACCAGGCTATATGTGCCAGTTGCGGTGCAGGCTCTGCATTTCCATCTACACCGGGTGCCTATGCAACGACAAAAGGCAGTTCTAACTGTAACCTTGGTGCGGTAAAAATCGCGTTTAACCTGGGTAGTGTGTCGGTGAATGCTGCGGCGAGCCCTTCTACTTCTGGTTGTGTACCATTTACCGTACAATTCCAGGACAACTCTTCCAATGCTACCTCATGGAGCTGGGCCTTTGGCGACGGGGGCTTCAGCACGGCACAAACCCCTACGCATACATATACCACACCGGGCACTTATAGCGTGCGCCTGATCGGAAGCAATCCCGAAGGCTGTATTACGGAAGATACCAGTTATGTAACCATTGTCGTACGTGCAGATACCGTTAATGCTGACTTTACTTATACTATACTGGATAGCTGCTTTAACCCTAAAGTGCAGTTCAATAATACTTCTGTAGGTATTAACGGCGGCCCTACCACGGGTGCTACATTTGTATGGGATTTCGGCGATGGTAATAGCTTTACCGGTGCCAACCCTCCGGTGCACTCCTATGCCGGTACGGGACCATACAACATTAAACTGAAAATGACGATGCCTGGTGCCTGTAATAACCCAGACAGTGTGATCAAAACGATTAATTTTTCTAACCTGTTTGTAAACGCTAATCCGCTCCCGGACATAAGCGCTTGTGTACATGCGGCAGTGGACTTCCCGGATTCCAGCAGCAATGCGATCTCTTATCAGTGGGATTTTGGCGATGGCACTCAGGCGACCACTTCTCCAACCAGCCACGTATATACCCAGGCTGGAACGTATACCGCTCGTTTGATTGTGGGCAATCCCAATACCTGTAATAAATTCGATACGATCTATGTAACTGTCAAGGTAAATCCGGCACCGACTGCTGCATTCACCTTTAGTCCGACAATAGGAGAACCGAATGAACCGTTTACTTTTTCCAACCAAAGTACAGGAGCGAGCAGCTACTTATGGAATTTCGGTGATGGCAGAAGCAGTACGGAAACTAATCCTGTATTTGAGTACAGACGTAGTGGAACATACGAAGTATGCCTGACCGCCACCAATGAATTCAATTGTAGTGACAAAGTATGCAAGGAACTGACCGCGAGCATTTACCCTATCGTAGATCTGCCTACAGCATTCAGTCCGAATGGAGATGGTAATAATGACATCCTGCGTATCAGGGGTTATGGTATTGACAAGGTAAACCTGCAAATCTTTAACCGCTGGGGAGAAAAAGTATTCGAGACCAGTGAACTGGATAAAGGATGGGATGGTAAGTATAAAGGTGTACTCCAGGAAATGGATACTTATGGTTACTTGCTTACTGCCGATTTCTTTGATGGCTCTACTACCAAGAAACAGGGTAATGTAACCCTTATGCGATAAGCATTTCAACATTATATAGAAACAATAAAGGAGGGCAATGCCCTCCTTTATTGTTTTAACTGACTATACGCATGTAGGTAACTCTTTTATTCGTCCTTTTGTCCAGGCAACAAAAGGACCAAAAATGCCTTTGTTTTCATCAAGGCGATTGCAGAGCACCGCCATTTTGTACCGTTGCGTGCATTGATCGTCTGAGCTTAACGTGTGATGCGTTCGGTGCTCAACGATCGCATCTCCACTCCAAAATGACTATCGCTGTGATGAAAACAATAAGCGATCTGTACAGGTACAGATCGCTTAAAAGGCCTTATAAATCCGGCGTTACAAAAATCATTGGCTCGGTCGATAGAGTTACAAACCACTGTCTGAGTACAGCGTTCTGGTTTCTGAACGGCAAACACATTGATTTTAGCCAGCAATAATACAAAATGAAATCAAAGAAATAATGTAGAGCTTTGTTTCCTAAAAGAGGATACTCAGTTTGTTTTATATACATCTCGCTACCGTTCAAAGGCAGCCTTCTTCTTCAATGCTGATTGTTGCTGCGGTGCGATCAGTACCGCAGGGTCAAAGACGAAATCAATATCATTCTCCCAACCGGGTTTCAGATCAACTGTTGTCTGGTGCGGAAATATCATCTCAGGCTGCAGCCTTTTCCAGAAATTACCGGGATCCCACATGCCATTCCTGTTTCCGTCTGCAATAATTTTGATCGTATATTTTCCCGGATCCAGTAAGGTAAGGGTTACTACACTATCCCGTACTGTTTGCTGATAGATGCTGTCCTGATCTTTGTATATCGAAAGCACAAAACTATCTGCACGGTAAGCTGCCGGGATATGTATATTCATCATGGCATAATCTTCATTACGTTTGGTGCGGAAGCTTACTTTTGCCGGAGGCAACTCTTTGCCTGAAGTATCTAACGCCCATCCCTTCACCAGTCGCAGGGTATATACCGTTTCCGGCTCCCAGCGATGGTGTATCAGTATGCGGCTGCTATCTGTGCTGATGGTCCGGCGTCCTTCTGTTTCAATACCACCAGTATTGATATAACTAAGGTATATTTTCGAAGAATCGATTTTGCCTACAATCGTATTCAGCAGGATGCCCAGAGGTTTATTCAGCTCAAAAGTCTCGCGTTCTAGGTGCGCAGAATCGGCCTGTACAATATATACCTGGGCATTCTTATCTGTAGAAATGATTTTACCTACCGTAAGCGGTTTGGCAATAACAGTAGTATCTTTTATTGCCGCGACTGGCGCTCTGGCTTTGGAACTATATAAGGTTATACTGGTTGAATCTGATTCCGGTTTTGGCTTAAGGCTTCCAGCTATAAATCCAATACGCTCTTCCGCACCATACATCTTATTATCATCTGCATCCGCAATGGCAAATATGTGGAAAGACTTATCCGGCAGTCCGCTTAATTTAAAATGACCATTCTGATCTGCCCGCGTTACATACATCGCTTTTTTGGTGAGCAGCATCGAATCATTGAATGGTTCCGGATACAATACTACTATAGCCCCGGTATCAGGGTGTCCGCCGTATACATCTGCCACATTACCCTGCAACTGCAGGGAATCGAAATAGTCGCCTGTCGTAAACGTATACCGGAAATTTCCATAAGGCGTTTTTTCCCGGTTATCCGTAATTGCATTTCCCAGAGAAATGCGATAGGTAGTATTGGGCTTTAATAAACTGTCTACAATTTTGATCTCTACCCGTTTACCTATAGCGACCACGGAAGGTTGAATTTCCAGTTGCGGAGACAGGTCCAGGTTTTTCTGCAGATCAGTCAGTTCTACGAATTTGTCAAAGTGCAATACGATTTTACTCACCTTCTGATTGCGCAAAGAATCTTTAGGAGACATGGACAGCAACTTTGGCGGAGTAGTGTCCTTTTCCCCTCCGGACGGTGGAACGATATTGGCACAGGAGTACAATCCTGCAAACAATAGGGCCATCGCCGCTGGTAAAATCCAGCCTGTATATTTATTTAGTTTCAAACAAGGTATTTTTAACGCATCAAAAGTACAAGTATTCTACTGCTTAGAAAAATGTGGCTTTTTTTGTATTGTTATTTAAAAAGGTGAATTTTGCGCCTAACCTGTTAAAGCACAGCACACATCAGATGACGCATACAACCACCGGAAATATTCACCAAAAGCATAGCATCCAGGATTGGATTGCGGTACTCTCCTGCCTGATGATGATCGCCGGAATGCTGCATGCACGCGCTTTGGTCAGTATCGGTGCCATTGCCCTTTTTCTGAATGCCTGCATGCCGGGTACCATAAAGCAACATTGGGCTACAATCCGCAAAAGCCGGCTGGCTTTATGGAGCGCCCTTTTCTTTGCCAGCTACCTTGTCTCCGGTTTGTGGAGCAGTAACACTGCTGAATGGGCTTCCCGCATCGTGATCAAGCTTCCGTTCCTCCTGTTACCATTTGGTTTTCTCAGCTTACCGGTTCATAAGCTGAACATGTTGCGCATACTTATATATGGCATTTCGGGACTATTGCTGATCAATATCAGTCAGAGCCTGTATACTTTTATGCAAAACCCGGGCTATTACATAGAATCTTATGGTTCATCTAAACTGATACCTACTTCTATATACAATGATTATATACGCTTTAGCCTGGCATTGGTATTGACAACGCTTTTAAATGTGTATTTAGTATTGGAGCACTGGACCAGGATTACAAAATGGGATAAGTTTTTAGCCTTCTTTTTCATACTGGTACTCACAGGTTTTAATCATTTGCTCGCAACCAAAACGGGCCTGCTCGGATTCTATATTATGATTGCCATACTGGGTTTTGGTAAAATTTATAATCGCAATAAGCTGGTGGCCGTATTATTCCTGCTGTCTCTGCCTGTCCTGAGTTTTCTGGCCTACTTAAAAGTGCCGACAATCCATGCCAAGATAGATTACGTACAAAAAGAGATCGAACAGGCTAACGACCCCAATGCTGCGCTGGACTACAACTACAGCGACCAGGGCCGTATTATCTCTTATCAGCTGGCGTTGAATATTATCAAAGAGCATCCCGTGCTGGGTGTAGGTGCCGGAGACCTGAAAAAAGCAATGGCAGATCAGTATGCAGCGCACTACCCGCTGATACCGGAAGAGAACCGCCTGATCCCTCATAACCAGTTACTTTTTGTGATGGTTGCGTTGGGTTGCGTATTAAGTCTTATCTTTATACTCATGATTGTACAACCAATATTCAGTAAAGGGCCTGGCGCAGTGTATGCCATAGCCACTTCCGCAGTACTGATCTTTGCTATGATGGCAGAGTCAATGCTGGAAGTACAGTTTGGTGTACTGGTATATCTTTTCTTCGTATTATTTGTCTGGCGCCTGCGCGCCGTCAATTCTCCTGCAGCCATAGCCGCTGCCCTTTAAGTTATTTTTCATTTCATTTCAGACTAATCTCCCTTAGGGAGAATTCAAAATATTGTAAATTGCAGCACTATGCAAAAAGATATCGTAGTTAGTGGAATCCGTTCCACCGGATTTTTACATTTGGGCAACTATTTTGGTGCCATTCATAATTATATCAAAATGCAGAATGATTACAATTGTTACTTCTTTGTAGCAGATTATCATTCCCTGACCACTCATCCTGACCCTAAAGACCTTAAGCAAAACGTTTTCCGTGTAGCCGCAGAGAACATTGCCAGTGGACTGGATCCGGATAAGGTGTCCCTGTACGCACAATCGGACGTACCGGAGATTACAGAATTATACTTAATGCTGAATATGCTGGCCTATAAAGGGGAACTGGAAAAAGTGCCTACTTTTAAGGATAAAGTGAGACAAAACCCGGACAATGTGAATGCCGGCCTGCTTACTTATCCGGTATTAATGGCAGCAGACATACTGATACACCGTGCGGTGAAAGTACCGGTGGGCAAGGATCAGGAGCAACACCTGGAAATGGCCCGCAACTTCGGTAACCGTTTCAACCAGCGCTATAACGTTGATCTATTCCCGGAACCACATGTATACCGCTTCGACGAGCAGACGGTAAAAATCATGAGCCTGGATGGCAATGGTAAAATGAGCAAAAGCGAGAACCAGAATGCGACCATCTACCTGAATGATGAAGCAGAAACGATCCGCAAAAAAATGATGAAGGCCAAGACAGACAGCGGTCCGACAGAACCCAACAGCGTAATGCCTGATTATATAAAGAATCTGTTTGACCTGATGGATCTGGTATCAGAAAAAGATACGGCAGCATTATTCAGAGAGCAGTTCAATAGCTGCAGTATCCGCTACGGTGATTTCAAAAAGCAACTGGCTGAGGATATGATCCGTTTTGTGGATCCGATCAGAATAGAGGCACTGGAATTGCAGAAAGACGAAGAGCGTCTGCGTAAGATCCTGAAATCCGGAGCAGAACGTGCCCGTGAAAGTGCCGTTCAGACCCTGACTGCAGCACGCAAAGCAATCGGCATTAACTATTATTAATCTCCAGAACTGTACAATAGTATAATGAGTACGTTAAAGCACATTGCCATAGCCGGAAATATCGGGGCAGGGAAAACTACCCTGACCCAGATGCTGGCTAAACACTATAAATGGGTACCGCAATTTGAATCGGTAGAGAATAATCCTTACCTGAGCGATTTCTACAATGATATGCAGCGATGGTCTTTCAACCTGCAGATCTACTTTCTGAACAGCCGGCTGAAACAACTGCTCGAAATACAGCAGAGTGCTCATGCGGTGATTCAAGACAGAACAATCTATGAGGATGCGCACATCTTTGCGCCCAACCTGCATGAGATGGGATTGATGTCTTCCCGGGATTTTGAAAACTATGCCCAGTTCTTCCGTACCATCAAGAGTATGGTGAAGCCACCGGACCTGATGATCTACCTGAAGGCTTCGATTCCGACACTGGTAGACCAGATTCAAAAAAGAGGACGTTTATATGAGGACAATATCCGGCTCGATTACCTGAAGCGCCTTAATGAACATTATAATCATTGGGTAGATAATTATAAGGATGGCAAGCTGTTGATCATTGATATTGACAACTGTAACTACGCCGATAATACCGAAGATTTTGCCCAGGTAATCAGTAAGATAGATGCGGAGATCAATGGTCTTTTTTGACCATGTTTTAACGTATGAGAAACGTAAGTTTCGTTAATTTTGCAAAAATTTTAATATTTTGAACAGTAAGCAATTGATCGCCATTGGTGTCGCACTGGCTGCCACAGCAGGTATATACTGGGGTACAAGTAATGTAAAACCCGCAAAGGGAAGCGCTGAGGCGAGCCATAACCATAGTGCCGATGACGGACATGACCATGCTGCAGAAGCCCCGGGAGCGGCCGGCCCCATGATGGGTGGAGCAATGGCTATGGTACCACCTGCTAATTTTGACTCTTTACTTGCTGCAACCAAGAAAAAATTACTGTCTCCGCAGACTGCTGCAGAAATAAATCACCTGGAAACAGACGCCCTTACAAACAAAGACAAGACGGCGCAAGCCGCTTCCTATAAGGCTTTGGGCGATCGCTGGCAGAAAATGAACCAGTTTGGTATTGCGGCACATTATTATGCTGAAGCGGGTAATTTGGAAAATTCAGAAAAAATACTGAACTTTGCCGCCCATTTGTTTCAGGAAGCTCTGTCTGAAGAGAAAGATGCTGCTGTGAGACAATGGCTGGCCGAAGGCCGGATTGCTTCTTTGAATAAAGTGATAAACATTGATCCGAAAAGTGATACCCTTGAAATGGATATTGCTGTCGCAATGATTGACCGGGGCGATGTGATGAATGGTGTATTTAAACTGCGCGATTTTGCAGAAAAACACCCTCAGAACATCCGCGCACAGGTTACACTCGGTAAAATGGCATTACAATCCAATCAAACGGATAAGGCTATTGAACGCGGTGTAAAAGTACTGGCACTGGACAAAAACAACCTGGAAGCGCACCTGTTTATGGGTGAGGCTTACAAAATGCAGGGTAATCTCGAAAAAGCTATTGAATTATTCAATGAGGCAAAAGCGATTATGAAAAACCCGGCATTTGACAAAGACATGGATGCATATATCGCTACTTTCAATAAGCAGCAAAAACCATAAAATTTATAGCGCGAAACGCTTGAAATATATAGTAAACATTTTATTAACTTAATTAAATCAATTAATTATGCCTTGTGGTAAGAAAAGAAAACGTCATAAGATTGCAACACACAAACGCAAAAAACGTTTAAGAAAGAATCGTCATAAAAGCAAAAAGAGATAAGTAGTACCCGTTACCACTTGTTTTTAAATATTTGATGCAGATACTTGTATACTTTTTGCGGGTATCTGTATTCTTATTTGTACCGTATGCTAATTCCCGGTCTGTAACCCACAGCACCCGGCATTAATTGCCACAGCTGTGTAAGTTATACAGGGCTGGTACTATGGTACTGTTTTGTATTGTAAGATTCATTAAATTGCTTTCCCGAACTTAATTATGCCGACGGCATTTCTTCTGACTCTGCCTTTGTCAGAAACCTGTTGTACGGTACTTAGTATCCATAAGTGAGGAGAATGCCGGAACCCAGTTGGTGCAAACGCCTGGGGTTCGATGTAAAAGATATCACTCATGAACAAAGAAATGATTATCGATTCATCGGATAACGGAGTAGCAATAGCGTTGTTAGAGGATAAAAAACTTGTAGAATTACATTACGAGCAAAGCAATACTGCCTTTGCCGTAGGCGATTTATATCTTGGTAAGGTCAAAAAACTGATGCCAGGCCTTAATGCCGCATTTGTAGATGTTGGCTACGAGAAAGACGCATTTCTCCATTATACCGATCTGAGCCCTTATGTGCGCTCACTAATCAAATTTACCCATCAGGCCCGATTCGACACGAATCCAAACGGCTTTGATTTCGGTAATTTCAAAAACGAAGATGAGATTCTGAAAACCGGTAAGATTACGGATGTATTCAACCCGAAACCTGAAATACTGGTACAGATTCTAAAAGAACCTATTTCCTCCAAAGGACCCCGCTTAAGCTGCGAACTTTCACTTCCGGGGCGTTTCGTTGTATTGACTCCTTTCAACAACTTCGTATCTATCTCCCGCAAAATACATTCTGCTGAAGAAAGAAAACGTTTGCAGAAAATCGTAGAGAGCATCAAGCCTAAAAACTTTGGTGTTATCGTACGTACTGCTGCTGAAGGAAAGAATACAGCTGAACTCCATTCCGATCTTTCTGACCTGGCCAGTACCTGGCAGAATATTCAGAATAACCTGAAAGGTGCTGTTCCGACACAGCGTATCCTGAGCGAGAAAGCCAAAACGACTTCTATCCTGCGCGATCTGCTGAATGACAGTTTCTCGAAAGTAGTGGTTAATGATAAAGGAATATTGAACGATACCCGTGACTATATTGCGAAGATCGCTCCTGAAAAGGAAGAGATTGTGCAGTTTTATCACCAGGACCAACCGATCTTTGACTCCTTTGGCATTACCCGCCAGGTAAAGGCCTCTTTTGGTAAAACCGTTAACCTGAACAGTGGTGCCTACCTGATCATTGAGCATACAGAAGCGATGCATGTGATTGATGTAAACAGCGGTACCCGTGCAGCAGACAGCAACCAGGAAGAAAGTGCATTAAAGACAAACCTGGAAGCTGCAGAAGAAATTGCCCGCCAGTTAAGATTGAGAGACTTGGGCGGTATTATTATCATCGACTTTATTGACCTGAAGTTACCAGAGAACCGCAAGATACTGCATGATGCAATGTCTAAGTTTATGACTAAAGACAGAGCCCGAAATACAGTACTGCCCATCTCTAAATTCGGACTGATGCAGCTGACCCGTCAGCGCCTGCGCCCGGAAATCAATATCAATACAACGGAAGTTTGTCCTACCTGCAAAGGCAGCGGTAAGATCGAACCTTCTATACTGATTACTGATGAGGTGGCTAAAGATGTGCAATACCTGATCAACCAGGGACATAAAAACCTGGCCATTATGTGTCACCCGATGTTGCAGTCATATATTAAGTATGGCGGCTTCTGGAAATCACTTCAATGGAAATGGTATCGCAAACACAAGATCTGGCTGAAGATCAAACCTAATAATGACTTCCCGATTACACAATACAAATTCATCGATACCCAAACCGATGATTTCATAAAACTGTAAATGGAATAAGCTTATAAAAAATAGACCTGCCATATGGCAGGTCTATTTTTTATAAGCTTATTGTTGTTCTATAATATTATATAGTGCATCCAGCTTAGGCTCCAGAATGATCTCCGTTCTACGGTTCAAAGCCCTGCCTTCAGGACTCTCATTGCCGGCAACCGGGAAGTATTGGCTACGGCCACTGGCGATGATCCGCTCCGGATCAATTTTATAATCATTGGTCAGTACCCTTACGATAGCTGTTGCACGGGCCACGCTAAGTGCCCAGTTATCTTCAAATTTCAAACGGATAGGAATGGAATCGGTATGTCCTTCTACAGCGATAGTAATATCCGGATTGGCATTTAATACTTCAGCAAGTTTTGACAAAGCATTCTTGGCTCCGGTATTTACTACAGCACTACCCGATGGGAACAAAAGACTTTCCTGGAGGCTTACATACACCTTACCGTTTTTCTGAGATACAGTCAGTTCACTGGCCTTGAATCCCTTCAATGCCTCAGACATTTTGTTTTTCAGTTCTTCTGTCTTGGCCTTCTGCTTATCAATCAATTCCTGCAGGGTGCGCAGCCTTTCCTGTTGAGCAGCAATCTCTGCCTGTTTGGCATCCAGCTCAGACTGTTTCGCACTAATGGTCGACTCCTTATCCTGGATTTCCTGGGCAGCGCTATTATTGGCCGACTCCATTAATTCAAGCCGGTCTCTGAGGTTGTCAATATTGGTGTTCAAATCTTTGTTACGATTACGCAGAGAAGCAATAGTTGCATTAGCATCTTTGTACTTCTTACTGGACACACAACTATATTGTGTATTGAGCGTAAGTAAAGCGGCAGCGGCAATTAGTGGTTTTGCAATATTTTTCATTATAAGCAATATGGTATTTAGATGTTTTAATATTTACGGCTGGTCACATAAGCAACCAGATCTTCCATAGCGTCTCTCGCTTCTGACGGCGGGAAACTATGTAATATGTCCAGTGCCTCTTTTTGATAGGCCTCCATTTTAGTCTTGGCATATTCAATTCCACCATGCTGCTTCACCAATCCAATGACTTCCTCAACCTTATCTTTTTGCGTATTCTGGTTCTTAACTATATATATTATCTTACGTCTTGTAGTTTCCTCTGCAGTCTGCAAAGTGTAAATCAAGGGAAGGGTCATTTTCTTCTCCCGGATATCTATTCCCGTAGGCTTACCAATATTATCATGACCATAGTCAAACAGATCGTCCTTTATCTGGAAACTAATTCCCAGTTTCTCGCCAAACTGGCGCATTTTCTCGGCTTCTGCTTCGTTCTCTGTAACAGACCATGCACCCGCACTACAGGCAGCAGCCAGCAATGAGGCTGTTTTGCTGCGTATGATCTCAAAATAAATATCTTCTTTAATATCCAGTTTACGTGTCTTTTCTATCTGCAGCAGTTCCCCTTCACTCATTTCCTTCACTGCCTTAGATACAATTTTAAGAATGGGGTAATCACCATGCTCAACAGAAAGCAATAAGCCCTTAGATAACAGGTAGTCCCCTACCAATACAGCCACCTTATTTTTCCATAAAGCATTGATTGAAAAAAAGCCCCTGCGCATATTAGCCTCATCCACTACATCATCATGTACCAGGGTAGCCGTATGTAACAATTCAATAAGTGATGCTGCCCGAAAAGTGCGCTCATCAGTACCACCAGCCACTTTCGCTGCCAGAAAAACAAACATTGGTCTCATTTGTTTCCCTTTACGCTTAATGATAAAACTCATGATACGGTCGAGCAAGCCTTTTCCACTTTTCATACTCTGAGCGAAGTGCTCTTCAAATATTTTCAGCTCTTCCTCAATTACTTTTTTGGCTAATTTCATTCGAATATTATATCTTCATTAAAATGTCCGGCTAAGGTACTTATTATTTCAGGAAAGCGATGTATAAGTTCTGATCACATTTAAATTTATGTATTTATAACAAGTCTGATAACAAATAACAAGTCCAAAATGCAGTTATACCCTGATTGTTATCAAATTGAAAAAATAGACGAATATGCCATAAATTCAGGTATTTATTTTTTTTTTCTCGAAATAGAATATACCTTTGTCGCAATACTTAGAAATAAAAACTAAAAACGTTAATAAACAAATCTCGTTATGGTAAACAAAAAGTACATCTTGTTAGCAGGTTTGTGTTCGGCAATGGCTTTACAACCGGCCTTTGCGCAAGAAACACAACAATCATCATCTTGGGGCGGTAGAGACATGACTTACCGTGGTCAAGTATATGATGTATTAGACACCGCGTATGTTCCTAAAAGCAGAATGGAACAACAACGCCAATATTTAAACTATCAATACGGCTTCCCTGCAAAACCACGTAACATGTGGGAATTAGGCGTAAGCGTTGGTACACAAAACTTATTCTCTGACGTTACGGACAAAATGCCTTGGACTGCAACTAATCCGTTTAACGCTATGGGCTTCGGCGCATCTCTGCGTAAAGCTTTCGGATACACTTTCTCTGGTCGTTTACAGTATAACTTCCAAAACGCTCAAGGTATTGACTACCGTGGTCGTGAGGCTGTTAATGCAGGTACTTCTTGGGGTGCGTACAACACTAACCCAGGTGCTCTGGTTTATAACAACTACAAATACCGTGCACATGAGTTAACTTTACAAGTTGTTGCTGCTACTAACAACATCCGTTTCCACAAAGCTAAGAATGCATTCAGCTTCTACGGTTTTGCGGGTGCTGGTGCTTTACTGTGGAACACACAAGTTGGTAACATGCAAGCTAACGGTACTCCATTTGATTTCGCTGGCTGGCCAGTTGACGCAAATGGCGTATTAACTACAGATGCTCAGAAAGAATACAAAAAAGCACTGAAAGATGCGACTTATGTTGACGCTAACCGCGCTAACTTAACGAACAAAGGTCAGGCTAAATTTGACATCGGCGACAAAACATGGGGTTTAGTTCCTGCGTTAGTTGGTGGTATGGGTATCCAATTCAAATTAGGTGATCGCGTATCTTTACAATTCGAAGATAAAATCACTTGGACTGGTCTGGACATCTTAGATGCAACTGAAAGCCCAATCTTGCAGAACAATGATAAAGATCTGATTAACTATGCTTCTGTTGGTTTAGGTTTCAACCTGGGTAACAAGAAAAGAAACGTACAACCATTATGGTGGGTTAATCCAATGGATCATATCTACAACGAAATGGCTGCTCCTCGTCACATGATGCTGCCTGATCCAGTTCTGGCTGATGATGATAAAGACGGTGTTGCTAACCAATTCGACAAATGTCCTGATACTCAAGCTGGCGTAAAAGTTGACGCTACTGGTTGTCCTCTGGATACTGATGGTGATGGCGTTCCTGATTACATGGATAAAGAATTAATCACTCCTACTTACTGTCAACCAGTTGATGCTGATGGTGTTGGTAAATGCCCTTGTCCAGATGGTTGTGGTACAGATACTAAATCTTGTGGTTCTATCGGTGCAGGTTCTGTAATGTTCTCTAGCAACTCTGCTCGTCTGTCTCCAGCTGCTCAAAGCCAACTGGCTAACTTAGCTGCTCAGATGAACGCTAACCCTTCTTGTAAAGTGGTAGTAATGGGTAACGCTGGTGCTTCTAAAGTACAACAACAACGTGCTTGGGACCGCGTAAACAATGTAATCGAGTACATGACTGAAACTCAAAACATCAGCCGTGACCGTTTCATCTTCCAATACTCTGGTGCTACTGGCGATATCAACTCTGTTATGTATCGTTCAGCTAACGAAGGCGAAGAAGGTCCATCTTCTGTAGCTCCTCCACACCCACACCTGGGTACAAGCAAATAATTCTTAAGTTAACCATACTTTAGATCATAAAAAGAAAGCCCGCAGCAATGCGGGCTTTCTTTTTATGCTTACTTTTGTACACTAATCTTCATATATGTATATTTTAAAGAAAAGCCTGGGTCAGCACTTCCTGCATGATGAAAACATGTGCCTTAAAATTGTAGACCAGGTTACCCTCAGTGAAGGTTTAAATCTTGTAGAAGTAGGACCCGGCGGCGGCGCACTGTCCAAGTACTTGCTAGAGATTCCAAATATCCATTACAAGGCTATTGAGATTGACGATGATAAGGTGAATTATCTGAAGGCAACTTACCCGGCCATAACCGACAAACTGATCCATATCGATTTTCTGAAATCTACTGTACCTTTTGAGGGTAAGTTCTCCTTGGTCGGTAACTTCCCTTATAATATCTCTTCCCAGATCCTGTTTAAGGTACTGGACTGGCATGACCAGGTCGATGAGGTAATTGGTATGTTCCAGAAGGAGGTTGCACTGCGCGTAGCCGCTGCATCCGGGAAGAAAGATTATGGCATACTCAGTGTATTGATACAAGCATACTTTGATGTTACTTACCTGTTTGATGTGCATGAGAATTGCTTCACCCCTCCTCCTAAAGTTAAATCAGGAGTGATCAGGTTGAAGAATGCCGGCAACAAATACCAGATTGACCAGTTTCCTAAGTTTCAGAAAATGGTTAAAACTGCATTCGGACAAAGACGAAAAACACTGCGTAATGCGTTAAGACCTTTGATTGCTCCTGAACAATTGGGCGATGAAATATTCAATAAACGTGCAGAACAGCTTTCTGTAGCAGAATTTGTTGCGATGTACAATCAATACTTTAAAAAATGAGTGTGAAACGCGTATTGCTTATCACTAAAATAGAACCGGTACTGTCTGATTTCCTCCTGGAGAAGGGGTATACACTGGAAGAAGGCTTTTCGCTCGATTATGAGCAACTCTCGCAGTGTATTCAGGACTATACGGGTATCATTACCTCCACCAAAATAAAGTTTGATCAGCCTTTGCTGGAAAAGGCTGAAAACCTGCACTGGATAGGCCGTATGGGCAGCGGTATGGAACATATAGATGTAGCCTATGCCAAAAGCCGTAATATCATCTGCATCAGCAGCCCGGAAGGGAATGCCAATGCCGTAGCAGAACAGGCCCTGGGTATGTACCTGGCATTGCAGCACCGCATTGTAAAGTCACATACAGAACTGCGCCAGGACATCTGGCTAAGGGACGCTAACCGTGGCTTTGAGATAGAAGGCACAACGGCCGGTATTATCGGTATGGGCAATAATGGTTACCGCTTTGCACAAAAGCTGACCGCAATGGGGGTAAAGGTACTGGGCTTCGATATTGAAACTAAAGATTATCCACCCAATCCCGGAATTATATGGTGTACCGACCTTGAGCAAATATACCAGGAGGCTACTATGATCAGCTTTCACGTTCCGTATACAAAGGCTACCCATCATTACTTCAACCAGGAGTTTTGTAATCGTATGCAACATCCGTTCACCCTGCTTAATTTATCAAGAGGCGAAGTAGCGGAGCAATATGCTGTCTATGATGGATTACTCCGTGGTAAAATTGTTGGTGCTGCCCTTGATGTATGGGAAAAAGAGCCTATCAGCAAAATGGATGATAAGATGTTTGCTATAGCTATGGAAATGCTGCATATGCCCAACTTTATAGGCACCGCACATATAGGCGGTTATACCTATGATGCCAACACTAAAATGTGTCTTACATTAAAGAAAAAATTAGGATTTATAATTTGATCAATTGATTGTAAAGCCTTAACTTCGCTATAGTTAATGCACGCAATGTATCTCGCAACTATCGGGTACATTGTGTGTTTTATTTTTATGTAATAACCTAAAAATTGATTATTATGTCAACGGTAAACTATGTTACGAAAGAAAGCCTGGAGCTAATGAGAGGAGAGCTTGCCGAATTAAAAACCGCGGGTAGATCAGAAATAGCACAAGCTATTGCTGAAGCACGCGAAAAAGGCGACTTGAAAGAAAATGCTGAATATGATGCGGCCAAAGAGGCTCAGGGCCTTCATGAGGCCAAAATCGCCAAGCTGGAAAGTATTATTGCCAATAGCAGAGTAATTGATACAAAAGATCTGGACCTGAGTAAAGTATCCGTACTGAGCAAGGTTAAGATTACAAATATGAAAACCAAAAAACTGGTAGAGTATCATTTAGTATCAGAAAAAGAAGCCGACCTTAAAGCCGGCAAGATCTCTGTAACCTCCCCTATCGGAAGAGGCTTACTGGGTAAAGCCGTAGGCGAAATCGCTGATATCGATGTGCCTGCCGGAAAACTGCAATTCAGAATCGAAGAAATCGGAATCTAATATATACTGTTAATGGGCCTGATATACCGGGATAGTTTTGATGTAACCATTGTGCTGATACTTATCGGCATTGTGGCAGTGTACTTATTGGTTAATATCCTGTACATTCTTACATTAAGAAATACATTCAAAGCCATTTCAGAACAGAACATGACCATGGCACCTAATAACACCTGGCTGCTGCTCATTCCTGTTTTCAACCTGGTATGGTCATTCATTGTAGTAAACAATCTGTCTGAATCCATTCTTAAGGAATCAAAGGTGAGGTTATTCCCGCTTTCAGAGGCCAACCCGTCCAATGGAACCGGTATTGCAATGAGCGTACTCAGGTGTACAACCGTTGTGCCCTTGCTTGGTTTCTTATCCGGTATTGCAGCCATTGTCTGCTGGATCATTTACTGGGTTCAGATCAATAATTATAAAAAGGCTATACAGACTGCACCCTATAATGGGACAGGTAATGATAGCGTAATTTTTAAATTCTAATCGCATATGTCCATATTCACTAAGATTATTGCAGGTGAGATCCCAAGCTTTAAAATAGCGGAAGACAATGATTTTTATGCATTCCTGGATATATTCCCTTTAAAAGAGGGACATGTATTGGTGGTTCCTAAAAAGGAAACTGATAAAATATGGGATGTAGATGCAGATATTCTGTCTAAATGGCTGAACTTTGCAAAACCAATTGCGTTGGCTATTGAAAAAGCATTTCCCTGCAATCGTTGCGGCATGAGTGTGATCGGTATTGAAGTACCGCATGCACATATGCACCTGCTGCCGATCAATAATGCAGACGACATCAATTTCACCAACGAAAAGCTGAAATTAAGTAATGAGGAGCTGAAGATGGTACAGGAAAAAATCCTGGCACACCTTTAATCCCAAGTAAAGTATTCATAAAACTGACTAATTAAATTATGGCAAAAAAAAATGGCCAGTCCTGCTCTTTTTGTGGAAGGAGTGAACAGGAAGTAGGACTGCTCATCACAGGTGTTCAGGGAAATATCTGTGACGATTGTATACAGCAGGCCAGCAATATGATTAATGACAAGCCGGAAGCAAAAAAGAGTGTATCCGCACAGTACGACATTAATCAGCATAAAATTCTGAAGCCCAAAGAAATTACCAATTTCCTGGACCAGTATATTATCGGCCAGGACGATGCTAAGAAAGTAATGGCAGTAGCCATGTATAATCACTACAAGCGATTAAAGCATGTAACTACTGATGATGTGGAGATTGAAAAATCAAATATCATCATGGTGGGCGAAACCGGTACTGGTAAGACCCTGCTGGCCAAAACAGTGGCCCGTATTTTACAGGTTCCGTTTGCCATCGCCGATGCTACTGTGTTTACACAAGCAGGTTATGTGGGAGAGGACGTAGAAAGTATCCTGACCCGTCTGTTACAGGCTTGCGACTACGATGTAACGGCAGCTGAGAAAGGTATTGTGTACATTGATGAGATCGATAAGATCGGTCGTAAAAGTGATAATCCATCCATTACCAGAGATGTAAGTGGTGAGGGCGTGCAGCAATCACTGTTGAAATTACTGGAAGGTTCGGAAGTACTGGTGCCACCACAAGGCGGCCGCAAGCACCCCGATCAGAAAATGGTGAAGATCAACACACAAAATATCCTGTTTATCTGTGGCGGAGCGTTTGAAGGTATCGACAAAATGATTTCACGTCGTATCGAAACCAGCGCTATAGGTTTTAAAAGCACAGAAGAAAAGAATAAACTGGACAGAAGCAATCTGCTGCAATATGTAAATGCACAGGATCTGAGGGCATTCGGACTGATCCCGGAATTACTGGGTCGTTTACCTGTAGTTACCTATCTGAATCCATTAGACAAACCTGCTTTAAAGCGCATCCTTACAGAACCTAAGAATGCACTCATCAGACAATACAAGCGTTTGTTTGAATATGAGAACATAGATCTGAAAGTAGATGACGATGCATTGGAGTATATGGTAGATAAGGCACACACATACAAACTGGGTGGCCGTGGTTTAAGAACGATCTGTGAAATGATCCTGACCGATGCTATGTATGAATTACCATCTGCAGAGCATAATGGATTATTCACCATTACGCTGGAATATGCAAAGGAAAAACTGGACCGCGGTAAGCTGGATGTCTTACGCACTGCGGGCTAATCAATATTTAAAATCATGGCAAAATGCATATCATAACGGTATGCATTTTGTTGCTTAAAAGAAGAATATATGCAATTACAGATAGCGGAATGCCTGTATATAGATCAGACGAGTACCAAAGGGAGAGGTGTATATACCTCTGAAGACTTACCCGAAAATGTAATTATAGAAATATCTCCTGTACTGGCTATGAGTGGTGCAGACCGCAAACTGCTGGATCAGACACCGCTGCATGATTATATATTTGAGTGGGGTGAAAATAATGAACTGTGTTGTGCTGCATGGGGCTACATCTCTATGTACAATCATAGCTATAGTTCCAATTGTGAGTATTACATGGATTTCGAACAGCAGATCATCATGATAAGAACAGTGCGCAGCATCAATGCTAATGAGGAATTGCTGATTAACTATAATGGCGATTGGGATGATGCCAGGCCACTATGGTTTGATGCTCATTAAATATGACACTGCACACTGTATTATTGTATTATTACTTTATATACCTAGCGTTTGCCGGCAAACCTGCCATATATCCAGAGTACTATCAATGCGCCACCTACTGCTAAGGCAAAACTTTTAACGCCAAAGCCAGTAACACCGGTAGACCCCCATAATAAATTTCCGATAAAGCCTCCGACCAGGGCACCTACAATACCCAGGATGATGGTGATAAGACACCCCTGGGGCTCGTTCTTACCAGGCATGATCCATTTGGCAATTACGCCCGCTATACCTCCGAAAATGATCCAAAAAATAATGTTACTCATAGTGTTTTGTTTTTAAAGTGTGATTAAATTCATCTTAAAGATATAATTTTTTGGCATTAATCTTTTTTAAGAAATCATAAAATAACTTTTTTGAGCCGGGCAATTAACTTATTTTGCAGTATCAATTAACATCCGATGAAAGCGATCATCCCTCTGGCTGGAGCAGGCACCAAATTACGCCCGCACACATATACACAGCCCAAAGCTTTAATCCCTATAGCCGGGAAAACGATCTTAAGTGTTATTGTTGAACAGCTACTGGAAAACGGAATCCATGAATTTATTTTTGTGATCGGGTACCTCGGCGATAAAATCCAGGATTATATCAACAAGAAATACCCTGAGCTGAAATGCCATTTCGTAACACAAAATGACCGTAAAGGTACGGGCCATGCCATTTGGCTTACCAAAGACATCGTCAATGATGATGAAATCTTTATTGTGTACGGAGATACAATCTGTGATTATGATATCAAGGCCATTATCAATAGCCCGCATTCCGAAATCGGTGTCAGGAGGGTAGATGATCCTCGTTCGTTCGGGGTAGCAGAAATCGGGGATGACAGAACAGTCTTCAGACTGGTGGAGAAACCGCTGATCCCTAAATCAAATATGGCATTGGTAGGTGTCTTCAAGATCAAAGAATCACAATCGCTATACAAAACACTTGACTATTGTATAGAGCATAACATCGGTACTATAGATGGCGAATACCATCTTACAGAAGCCTTGCAGCTCATGATCGATGATGGTGCAGTGTTCAAATCTTTTAAGGTTAATAACTGGTTTGACTGTGGTAAGAAGGAAACTTTGCTGGAGACCAATGCGATCTTGCTGAAAGGTCAGAAGGGCAGCCTGACGTACAATTACCAGTTTCCCAATACCGTAATTCTACCTCCTGTTAGTATTGCAGAAGGCTGTAAGATCGAGAACTCGATCATTGGTCCCAATGCAACTATCGGTGAGCATTCCACCATCAATTCTTCTATTGTCAGCAACTCTATTATAGGGTCCTTTGCTGTACTGGAAGAAGTGGTACTCAAATCTTCTATTATTGGTAGTGATGCCTTTGTAAGGGGCATGAGCCAGAGCCTGAATATCGGTGACAATACAGATATCGATTTCGGCAAATAATCATATCATTTTTTACGCAGCAGATTTATGTTAACAGACAACAGAATTACCCAATTGTTCCAGATTGAATACCCTATTATACAAGCCGGTATGATCTGGGCATCGGGCTGGCGCCTGGCCTCGGCAGTAAGTAATGCCGGCGGACTGGGCCTTATCGGTGCAGGAAGTATGTACCCCGAAATATTGAAGGAACATCTGGACAAGTGTAAAGCGGCTACAGACAAGCCTTTTGGCGTTAACCTGCCTTTATTATACCCGGATATTGATCAGCATATCAAACATATTATTGAAGCAAAAGTGCCTATCGTATTTACCTCAGCCGGTAATCCAAAAACATGGACCCCAATGCTGAAAGATGCGGGCATTACGGTAGTACATGTGGTATCCAGTGCCAAGTTTGCACTTAAGAGCCAGGATGCAGGTGTAGATGCTGTTGTAGCCGAGGGTTTCGAAGCCGGCGGACATAACGGTAGGGAAGAGACCACCACCCTGTGCCTGATCCCTAATGTGCGCAAAGCCATTGATATTCCACTGATCGCAGCAGGGGGTATCGGTAGTGGTCGCAGCATGATGGCTGCAATGGTACTGGGCGCAGAAGGCGTTCAGATCGGCAGCAGATTTGTATGCAGTGAAGAGGCCAGTAGTCATGCAAGTTTCAAACAGGCGGTAATCACTGCACAGGAAGGAGACACACAATTATCACTCAAAAAACACACCCCTGTAAGATTGCTCAAAAACAAGTTCTACCAGGAAGTTTCCCGTGCAGAAGGCGAAGGGGCAACACTGGAGCAACTGGAACAGATCCTGGGGCGCGCAAGGGCAAAGAAAGGAATGTTTGAAGGAGATATGGAAGAAGGAGAGCTGGAGATAGGACAGGTGAGTAGCATGATACAGGATATTATGCCAGCCGGCAAGATTGTGAGCCAGATCTGGCAGGAGTTCCGCGATGCTGCGGCACAGCCATTTTTTAAACCATAAATGTTTTGAAATTACTTTTGTAATAATTATCTTTACCTCTTACATATACATAAACGCTATAAATCATTATGAAACAAATTTTCAAATTATCAGCGCTGCTACTGGCTTTATGCTTTTCATTTGTTTCTTGTCAGAAAGATTATGATGCAACACCTGACGTTCAAGAGCCTGTTACAAACAATCCTTTCAAAGGCACATTCAAATGTAAGATTGACGGCGACATGTTTATAGCAGAACAACAATCTGCAACACTGACAGATGTAAACGGCGTAAAAACCCTGACAGTAACCGGTATTCAATATGGTTTTGAACGTGATGACAAAAACTTCAGAAGCGTAGGATTCACCATCAGCAACTACGACGGTAATAAAAAATATCCGGTAGGTGGTAATGTACAAGTTGTATACACCATCATGGTTGACGGTTATGCAACGAATTATACCAGCAATACGACCAATGCAAACTATCATGTAACGACTACCGGTAGTTATGTAGGAACCTTCAATACAGCAGTAGCTGAGGTGGGTAATACATCTAACAAAATAGTACTGACAGAAGGTACATTTGATATTCAATAAACAATATTTAACGTTTTATAGACAAACCGATATTCTATTTACAGAATATCGGTTTTATTTTCGTACCTATCCTTAATTATTGAGTTATGAAATATAGTGTAAAACAGTTCCTGATCTTCCTGCTATCTTCTTTATTAGGCTGTTTCTTTATCTTTTCTGCATTTACCAAAACCCAGCCGATCCAGCATTTTGAATACACGATCCACTCGCAGCTGTATGTACCACAGCTGGTATCGGTGTATGCGGCCCGCTTTTTTATAGGGCTGGAAGCAGCTCTGGGTCTACTGCTGCTGTTAAATATTTATGGTAGTCGCAAATGGGTAATCAGGGCCTCGTTCTGGCTGCTGATCCTGTTTACCATTCACCTGACTATACTGTATTTCAATGCGGGTAATGATGTAAACTGTGGCTGTATGGGCAGCATGGTTCCTATGACTCCCCTGGCCTCTATACTGAAAAATATAGTACTGCTGATCTTGTTCGGTCTGCTGTGGAAGTATACTTCCAAACCGGAGCGTAGTACCTGGCAGCAGATTACCAGCCTGCTCGTAGTGCCGGTAATCATTGCAGTGCCATTCGTAATCTTCCCTGCACAACTGAAGCATATTCCGGTATCCAAATTATACGGACCACAGGCGAAACATATTCCGCAAGCCGATTTACGACATGGTAAACATTTTGTTGGCTTCCTGAGTATGACCTGTTCTCATTGCCGTGATGCCGCCCGCAGCCTTAGTGCTATGAAAAAAGCAGATAGCACACTGCCTATTCAACTGGTGTTTATGGACCCTGAGGTGGATAGTACCCGCAATACTATGCTCAACGATTTCCTGGAAGATACTAAAGCGACAAATATCCCTTACAGCTTCCTGGAGCAGAAACCATTCCGCGATATAGCGGGCCTATTTGTACCTGCTATGTACTGGGTTAATGATTCTGCGATTGTAAAGAAACTCAATGTACCGGATCTGAATCAGAAGGAATTCCAGTTATGGATTAAATCGAATTAAAACAATAAAGGCTGCACTCAGTGCAGCCTTTATTGTTTAGAAGGTGAATGTCCCGATCAGTGCTCCGTCCTGTGTATGTCCGGCTTCACTCATCTGTACCGTAATCACCTTCCGTTGTTCTTTTCCTGATGCGTAATAGAGATAGACTTCTGCCATTACAGTAGTTGCACCGCTCAATACAAAACGGGATTCTCCAAAGTAATTGGTCTCTATAGTATATTTCCCTTTTATGGCTTTTTTCAGTAAGAACTGCTCTGGTCCGTAACCATTGGTAAAGTCGTTGCTGATGCGGCCTCCGGCAGAGGTTGTAGGGGTATTATACATACAACGCTCGCCATTAGGTTGCGTAACCCAAAGGTCAATGTCCGTATTCAGGTGATTCCAGTTAATCACTACCCGTATATCTACCGGCAGTTCCTGGATCAGTTCTTTGCGGATATGCTTAGTATTTAGTTGTCCTTTATGCAGGCTGATCAGGCGGTTAATTTCCATAACCAGGATCTCTTCCACTCCTGCATCACGATCGGCTGCTTCCGGGCTGTAGCTACCCTGCAATATGCCATACAAGGCATCCAGAGCTTCCTGGTAGCGTCCATTGTCTTCCATTGCCAGGGCATAGTCACGGTGGCTCTGTAAGTCCATAGGACGCCATTCCAGTACTTTGCCGGCACACCATAATTCTTTTTCATACTGCTTCCATTCTTTCAGCTTATACACCAGTATTTTCATCAGGGGTGCATCTTCAATATTCAGCTCGGCGATATTACTCAGGATCTGTATAGCCGTATCAACCGATTTTCTTTTATAGAAATACTGGGCCACATTATAATAGAAGGTTGCTTTATCCTGGTATTGTTTTCTTTCACGCAGGTAAGTTGCATAAGGTTGTTTACTGCTTTTCAGCGCCTGCATATACGGTTCGTCAGATACCGGCACTACGGTTTCCGATCCATACCCATCATCCGCAATAGTGGCTTCTGCAGCAGCATCACTGGCGGCAATATCAATACCATCTGTCGCAGTACTGTCCGTTGCAGTCCAGTTATACGTTGTGGCAGCACTGGTCGTAAAATTACTTTCCTGGGTAACCGGATCGGTAAATTGCAAAGTATTGCTTTCTTCAGCTTCTTTCTTCATTACCGCCTCTGCAGCCGGTCTTGCACTTGCTGCCGGTGCCAGCTGGTACTCCACATCATGAGCCGATGAAACGGACTTATCTACCATACGGTCTTCTACCACTTCTACCGCTGCAGCCCTTGCCATTTCTGGATTTGCAGCCGGTTGAGGATACCTTTTCTGTGCGGTAAATATGGTCTGCCACCAGGTTTTCAACTGGCTGGTCATCTCTACAGAGCGGTTCAGCAGATCATTCATGCGTTCCTCCTCTGCTACGGCTGATTCTTTTTTCAGACGCAGATACTCTTCCATCAATTCCTGCGGCGGGGTAATGTTATAGCGTACATAGTCTGCCACTTCTTCCAGAACCATCAGGCTGGTATTGCGGGTTACAATTCCGAACTGCTGTGCCAGTTCCGTTATAGTAGCTGCATTTTGTTTATAATCTCCATTTAGGGCATCTATCTTTTGCTGTGCCCACAACTTATGTATGTTCAGAGCTGTATTATTACTGCGTTGCAGCACTACTTTTCTGCGCTCGGTCACCTTGCCATCCCAGCCATACAAGAGTGTTACCTCATGCATATTTGCAGGGAGCAAACCTGTAATAACCATATGTCCGGATACCTCTGTATTGCGTACCGGGTATACCTCAGACACATTGGCCTGCTCTATGCCCATAAAGCGGTAATATATAGTGTTGATCTGTGCCACGGCATCGGCTACTGTAGCCGTGTTCAGGTTTATGAGTTTACCACCGCTGCTCAACTGCTGCATGGCTACAAAGTCGGCTTTCTGCGCTGCAATAAAAGTAAAGAAGCTGGTAGGAATACGGCCTGCCTGCGGACCATAAGTACTCATACCATCGGTAAACAATAGCACGTCTCTGTTATTCTTATCCAGGATATAAGCCTTATTCAGTACGCTGAAATCAGTGGCCCCGTCGTATACCAGGGCTTGCAATTTCTTTCTCAATGCAGACCAGTTACCATTTTGAATGGCATAGGTGCCGGAATTAACCAGGCGGTGATTCAGCAGCTTAAGGTCCACAATGGCATTGGGCTGCTGTTTAAAAAACAAATCAAGGACCTGTAGTTCTTTTTCATGATTCCGTTCCAGGCCACTTAAAGATACATCCCAGATCAGGTCAATCTTTGAAGACCATTGCTTTTGTTTAAACTGCGCTTTCCTGTAATCGTTGATGACAAAGTAGGCCGAATTATCTGTATTGGGTGCATATAAGGCCTCAACTGTATTGATCTCTTTGGGCAGATTAATGGTCAGGGCACGACGTGGCTGAAATGATGTTTTATGCAGTTGTGCTATATAAGAGGGCCCGGTCTGGGTAAAGGAGAAACTACCATCGGGCTGCTCTGCCAATACTGGTTTCGCCGTGCTGGCAGTCACAGTCGCTTTGAGGTCAAAACTGGCGACGGGTTGTGCATAGTCCAGAGGCAGGTGATATCGTAACTGGTAGCGGCTGTCCAGCTTCAATACCTCTTCATAAGTAATAATGATAGTGCGACTGGCATGTGGCAGGAATGGATAAATGCGGGTACGGAAATTATTTCCCTCTACCTGTTCCAGCAAGCCGGGGTCTACCCTGCGGTTCTCAATACTTTCAAACACTTCTGTAGCCTTGGCCTTTGAAACCGGTACTGCCTGGCGCATTTTACCATTTATATCCAGGGCAAAGCCACTGACGGTAACGCCTTGCGGCATAGGAAATGTAAGGGTTCCTTCCAGCGTACGATCGCTCTTGTTCAGGAAGGTAAGGGTCATTTGCGTGGTGGCAATATTGCCTACAATATTGATGTCTACAGACACTTTATCGAGCTGTACATCATGCGACCCATCGGAGAGGGCAAGGGTGGGATGCTGGGCGCGCGCAATGAATGTGGTGCAAAGCAGCAGGCAGCATAAGAGGAGTTGGCGTATCATACAATAGGATTTATACTCCTAAGATGTACATAAAAAAAGATTTCCATAAAGAATGGAAACCTTTTTTCTGAAAATATTTTTATACGTTTTAAAGAATGTTCAATTCATGACCACTGAAGATCAGGATCAGGATAGCCAGTCCGAGGATGATGCGGTACCAGCCAAAGGCTTTAAAACCGTGACGGGTAAGCAGGCTGATAAAGCCTTTGATGGCAATAATCGCCACCACAAATCCGACTACATTACCTACAACAAGCAGCTTGATCTCTTCCGGAGTGAAGGTATTGCCTTCTTTAAAGAATTTCAGCATTTTGATCAGCGAGGCGCCGAACATCATAGGCAGGGCCAGGAAGAAAGAAAACTCTGCGGCTGCTTTACGGGTCAGCTTCTGCGTCATGGCACCTACAATAGTGCTGGCAGAACGTGAGGTACCTGGAATCAGGGCCAGACACTGGTATACACCTATGATGAATGCTTGCTTATAAGAGATATTATCTGAATCTTCAATGACCGGTTTATTGAACCATTTATCTACAAACAGCAATATAATACCGCCCAGTACCAGCATTACCGCCACCATGGTAGGGCTTTCCAGCCATTGGTCTATCTGATCATTCAGCAATACACCCAGTATAGAGGCTGGTATCGCCGCTACAATCAGCTTGATGTAAAAAGATACCGAACGGAAGAAACGCTTGTAATATAAGGCCAGTACGGAAAGGATCGTACCCAACTGTATAACGATCAGGAACAGTTTGGTAAATGCCGTAGGCTGTAATCCCATTATGGAGCTGGCAATGATCATATGTCCTGTTGAAGATACCGGTAAAAACTCGGTCAGTCCTTCGATGATCGCCAGGATAATGGCCTGCAGATAATTCATAAAACTAAGGTATGTTTAAGTATTTGTGTGTTTGTAAAGATAGGGACCATTGCGGATGCTGGCGAATATATTCCAGGATTTCCGGGGTCATTTGCTCTCTTTTATCCCATTCCGTTTGCAGGTACAGCTTACAGGATTCCGGTACCAGTGCGGCATAGGTTTCTGCCCATTGAAAATCATGTTTATTAAAGACTACAATTTTCAGTTCATGAGCCCAGGACATATTCTCCGGCAATGGTGCTTTGAATTTTTTAGGCGATAAAGTAACCCAGTCAAAATCTCCGCTTAAAGGAGATGAGGCAGAGGTTTCGATATGTGTTCTGAAACCAGCGGCTTTAAGACCAGTAGTTAAGGGGGCCAGATCATACATGGAGGGTTCACCACCGGTAATAACGGCGATACGGCCCGGGTATGCACTTGCCGCTGCTACGATTGCTGCTACGCTCATTTTAGGATGCACATCAGCGTCCCAGCTTTCTTTTACGTCGCACCACACACAGCCAACATCACATCCTCCAAGGCGAATAAAATAAGCGGCATGCCCCGCATAGGCTCCCTCACCCTGCAGGGTGTAGAAGTGCTCCATTACTGGGTATTGAACGGCTAAATAATCGGTTGCAACAGACATAATTCATTAAAACTTGTGCGCAAAGATAAAACATATCGTGCTGACCAAGCGATAAAATAATCGTAAAGACTAACCGAGGGAAAGATGCTGCAATACCTGGTGTACTGCGGTATAGGGGCTGAGGGTATGATTAAGTACGCGGGCCTCCAGTTGATGAATATGGTCCTGCACCCCATGCTGTGCCAGCAGGCGGCGAAACAGTCCCTCATTCAGTAACTGACGAAAGGCAAACAGGTTCTGGTTGCTGCGCTTTTGTTCAAAATGGCCATTGGAAACCTGGTGATGATGAAATTTATCGATCATGGCTGCCACTTCCGCAATTCCGGCATTTTCGTACGAGGAGCAGATTTTCACTTCCGGTATCCAACCCGAGGCATTGGGTGGCATAAAGTGTAAGGCTCTGGCATACTCACTGCGGGCGGCTTTGGCCTTATGTATATTGTCTCCATCTGCTTTAGTGATGACCATTCCATCGGCCATTTCCATGATGCCTCTTTTGATGCCCTGCAATTCATCTCCGGCACCGGCCAGCATCAGCAGGAGAAAGAAGTCGGTGATCTGGCTTACTTCGGTCTCGCTCTGGCCTACCCCTACTGTTTCTACAATAATGGTATCAAAGCCTGCGGCTTCACAAAGCAGTGTTGTTTCCCGCGTTTTATAGGTTACCCCTCCGAGACTGCCACTGGCCGATGAAGGGCGTATATATGCATGAGGATGCACCGAGAGTTGCTCCATACGGGTCTTATCCCCGAGTATACTTCCTTTGCTTATATTGCTGCTGGGATCGATGGCCAGTACGGCAAGCTTCCGGCCTTCGGCGATCAGATGCATTCCAAAAGATTCGATGAAGGTACTCTTACCTACACCTGGCACACCGGTGATGCCTATGCGCAGCGATTTTCCGGAATACGGCAGTATCTCATCGATCAGCTGTGCCGCCAGCACCTGGTGCTGTGGGTTAGTTGACTCGACGAGGGTAATAGCACGGCTGAGCAGGGCGATATCGCCTGCCAGTATGCCTTCTTTTAATACGTGTATGTCGGGTAATGCGCGTCTCAAGATGTTGGTATGCAGAACAAATATAGTACTTATTGTTTGGGGCGGAATATGGTTTCTTCCATCGTCATACCCGGTTCCATCCATATTGTCTGGATCCCCGCTGCGCGGGCCCCTTCTATATGCTGGAAGCTGTCGTCCAGGAATAAAGTATGCGCCGGGTCGAAGCCGGTATAATCCAGAACATGCTGGAAGATATCTGCATTCGGTTTACGCATACCAATGCGATGGCTGTAAAATACTTTATCAAAGAATACGCCGAGGTTATCAAAACCACAGACTTCCTTCAATATTTTATTGAAAGCACGCTCATGCGTTTCGTTGGTATTGCTTAATAATACTATATCATAATGCAACTGCAGTTGCTGCAATATCTGTAGCCTGCGCAGCGGAATGTCCAGCAGCATCTCATTCCAGGCATCCAGTATCTGCTGGTGGCTGATGTGTGTGCCTGTCCATTCCTGTAAGGCCTTTACAAATTCGGCCTCATCTATCTTACCGGTTTCAAAATCGGAAAAAAGATCGGTCTGTGCGGCCTGTGAATAGCGATCATCAAAGTCAGTAACGCCTAAGGCTTTAAAAGCTTCGGCAGTACGGTTATAATCGATATTGATGAGCACGCCGCCCAGGTCGAATATAATGTGTTTAATATTTTCCATATTATCCTTTTTCAGCTGCTTTTAAGGCATCGATAAATTCCTGCAGGTGCTCGATCTGTACGTGATCCATCACCACAATCTTATACCAGTTTACGGCATCACCATGACTATCCGGCACCAGCAGGAACTGTTCTGCAATAGCCACTGGCACATGTGCTGCACGAATGGTAATGATATTCATTTTAGGATGACGATAGTAAGTTACATTCATGGCATCCAGCTGCTGGCAACACCAGTCGGTACGGTATAGTAAAGTATTGATCTTTTCCAGCCATCCGTAAGGACCATAGTTATACAGGATCATCCATACTGCAATCGCGTTGGCACCCGAACGGCTGCCGCATAGGGTGATATCCATACCATGCACATAGCTGGCCTCTTTGGTGAAGACATACTTCATCAGGTCTTTACGGGACAGGAATATACCGGTACCGTAAGGCGCCTGTAGCATTTTATGTGCATCCAGGGTAATGGAGGATACATGAGGGTTCTTAAAATTCAGGTTATGATCGGGATCGGAAGTCGGGTATATAAATCCGCCAAAAGCCCCGTCCAGGTGCAGTTTGAATGGAATATTATATTGTTGCAGGTATTGTGCATACACATCGGGATTGTCGATAGAGCCGAACATGGTGGTGCCCATATTGTTCAACACAATCACATACTTGATTCCTGCTGCAATGGCTTTTTGAATGGTGCTGTCCAGCAATTCCGGAACGACAATACGGGTCTGATCATCTACCGGTACACTGTAATAAGCAATGCTGAGCAGGTTAGAGCCTTTCACTACGGAGTAGTGGGTATCAGAGGAGGCCAGAATAGCAATCTCAGAGAGCTGCGCATCATATTCCTGCATGAACAGGTTGCGGTACATCCATATGGCCTGGATATTGGCTTCCGTACCGCCGGTGGCTACATAGCCATCACAGCTGTTTACTTCAGCGCCAAACATATCTACCGCCAGGGTTTCGATCAGCTCACGCTCTATCTCCTGGGTACCGTTAAAGAATGGTTCTGAATCGGTAAGGGTATGGCAACCGATATGATTGGGATTCTGTACTACTGTACGCAATAGCGGCGCATCTTTAAGGAAGCTGGCTTTATCGTAGAACACTTGTCCGTCCAGTTTTGAGGCCGGTACACCGAGCGATACTCTTTTACTATAATCAATATTTTCTGCCAGTGCTTCGGTGATGCGGGCATCCTGTTGCTCATGACTCAGCTTTTTCCAGTACTTCATTATTATTATTTAGGCTGCAAAGATAGATTTTCAAAAAGGAATGATAAAAAAATCGCCACCCTTTATGGATGGCGATCTGAAAATTATTTTTGAGCATCTGCTCCGGCTTTTAATAAAGGATTATTTGAAGCGGATTCTGCAGGTATACTACCGCTCTCTGCATTCATGGCATCCAGTACCTCTTTGGTGATATCTAATGCTTTGTTGGCATACAGTATCTGACCACCGGCTTTGGAATAAGTAAATATGAAATCATACTTTTTTTCCTTGTTGAATTTTTCCAGGAAGGCGTCTAAGCGCTTCTGGAACTCATCCTGGATTTCTGTTTGCTCTTTCATGAGCTGAGCAGTAATGGTCTGGTGGCGCTGCTCTAAAGCCTGCTGCTGCTGACCAAGGCGCTTTTGTGTAGCCTCACCTTCAGCCTGACTCATTGTTCCTGCCTGAATTTTTTTCTGGAAGGCCATTGCTTCTGCCTGCAGGGCTTTCTCTTTCTGCTGCATTTCATTTTCAAAGGCATTCTGCTTTTTTTCGTAAGCGGCTTTCTGCTCTTTCAGGAAAATGTAATTCGCATTCAGGGTATCCCCGTTTACATAAGCCAGTTTCAGACCTGCATTATTTCCTGCAGCTTGTTCTGTATTGGCTTTTGGTGCCGCGTCCGCTTTTTTCTGATCTCTGTTACAGGCTGCGAATAATACGCTGCATGCAATCGCTACTGTACCAAGACTCCATTTTATTTTATTCATGATAGTAGATTTATTATTGTTTCACTATTCATCATCGTCTTCATCTTCCTCTTCGAGGTGGGCATACTTTGCCTTCTTTTCCTTCTCCGGCTTACCGGCAACTACAATTACGATTTCGCCTTTGGCAGGGTGCTGTGTATAAAAAGCAATCAGTTCTTCCAGCGTACCCCTGCGGGTATCTTCAAACATTTTGCTCAGCTCGCGGCTTACTGATGCCTGACGATCTGCGCCCAGATGGGCTTTCAGTTCTTCAAGGCATTTGACCAGCCGATGCGGGGATTCGTAGAGCACCATGGTGCGCTCTTCCGTCTGCAGCTTTTCCAGCATTGTTTTTCTGCCCTTTTTCTGAGGCAGAAACCCTTCAAAAGAGAAACGGTTTGTAGGCAGGCCAGACACGGCGAGCGCAGGCACAAAAGCCGTTGCTCCGGGCAGGCATTCAACCGGTATATTTTCCTGTATACAAGCTCTGACGAGGAAGAAGCCCGGATCGGAGATCGCAGGTGTTCCGGCGTCGGTGACCAGCGCAAAGGTCTTACCGGCTTTGAGCTGCTGCACAAGCCCCTCAGTCACCTTATGCTCATTATGCTGATGATAGCTGTATAGTGGCTTCTGAATCTCATAAAGTTTCATCAGTTTACCACTGGTACGGGTATCCTCACATAAAATCGCATCGGCTCCTTTCAGTACCTCCAGTGCTCTCATGGTTATATCGCCGAGATTGCCTACAGGTGTGGGTACCAGGTACAACTTCATCCGGTTCGAATTAAATTGCAGTCAGTGTATATTCGTAAGATTCCATTACCGCATTTACCAGTAATTTCTTACATGCTTCTTCAGTGTTTGCTTTTGCTTCTGCTTCAGAAGCAGCTTCTACTTGCAGGGTAATGTGTTTACCTACTCTAACATTATCCAGACCACTCAGACCTAATTTGTGCAGGCTCTCAGTAACTGCTTTACCTTGAGGGTCTAATAATTCTTTTAAAGGCATTACCGTAATTTGTGCAGTGAATTTCATAATAAAATAAAAATATGTATAAAAATATTAAGCTAATTGTTTGTTTTCTGGATACTTGTACAGCATAGAGGCAATAATATATACTGCAAATGCCAGGAGCAATGCACTATAACCAACGATGAAGTATCCGATCACGGCGGTCAGTACAATGAGTATATGCGGCCACCAGGCGATAATGCCCTGTGCCGGTGCTTTCCATTTTAAGAACTTAATTTTGCTCACCATAAGGAAACTCAATAGAGCAACCAGTGCATACAGCATCCATTTATTGCTGAACAGGCCGATGATGCTGCCTTCTCCATAAGCCAGGATCAGGGGCAGTAAAGCGACCATAATACCTGCAGCCGGGATAGGCATACCGCTAAAGTATGCAGACTGTGCTTTATTGTTTTGATTGAAGCGGGCCAGTCTCAGGGCACCGAAGCAAGGCAGCAGGAAAGCAGGCAGAGTAGCCAGCGGACTTACGCTCATTGCTTTAGGTTCTGACATCAGGGCCATCCATAATAACTGGTATACAATCATTGCAGGCGCTACTCCGAAAGAGACTACATCTGCCAGTGAATCCAGGTCCTTACCGATCGGAGACTGGGCATTTAAGGCACGTGCGGCCAGTCCGTCCAGTACATCAAACAGTGCGGCCAGCAAGATAAATATGCTACCGTACACCAGTTTGTGTGCCCCCATAACCGGGAAGAATGTTTCCCCTGTTACTGTTTTCAGTTCGGGATATGCACCCAGGATAAAGGTAACGGCGACACAGCCGCAAACCAGGTTACATAAAGTAAGGATATTAGGCAAATGCTTCATCTAAAGAAAGCTTCTTGATTGGGTTAAGCGTTGAGATATTGGTCCAGTTGCTGACTCAGGCTTTCGCTGGCTGCAATTAAAGGCAGGCGCAATACGTTTTCCATAAGACCAGACTTGTGTAAAACATATTTTACACCGGTCGGATTACCTTCTGCAAACAGCAGGTCAATACCCTTCAGTAATTTGTAGTGCAGCTTACGCGCAGTAACGAAGTCTTCTTGTATTCCGGCATTCACCATAGCACAGAAATCTACCGGGAAGCTGTTTGCCGCTACGGAGATCACTCCGTGGAAACCGATAGACAGTTGTGGCACGATCAGGTTATCATCGCCAGATAAAACAGCGAAGTGGTCGGGCGCACCTTGCACCAGTTCCATACATTGCGCCATATTGCCACTGGCTTCTTTGATCGCAACGATGTGTTTGTATTTATTGGCCAGACGCAAAGTAGTAGCAGGCAACATATTGGCAACCGTTCTGCCCGGTACATTGTACAGGATGATCGGTTTGTCAGTTGCTTCTGCCAATGCGCTGAAATGCTGGAACAATCCTTCCTGAGAAGGTTTGTTATAATAAGGAACCACGCTCAGGATACCGTCTACATCCTGCATCGGGTAATGGCTGAGGCTTTCCAGCAGCTCTTGTGTGTTATTGGAACCCAGGCCTAATACAACAGGCTTTCGTTTATTATTATGTTTCAGGATACAATCTAATACTTCCAGCTTCTCTGCCTTGGTCAATGTAGGTGTCTCTGCGGTAGTACCTAAGGCTACCAGGAAATCTACACCGCCATCGATAGTGAAGTCTACCAGTTTGCGTAATGCGTCAAAATCAACAGATTGGTCTTTTTTAAAAGGTGTGACTAATGCTACACCTGTACCTTTAAACATCATTTAATAATAAATTGGGTATGGTTTTTTAAAACGGATATGCTTATAATTCTTCGTAGAAGCCCATATTGGAGAATTTCTCAATTCTTTGTTCAATACGTTTTTCCGGAGCGATTTTAGACAGGGTCTTGATAGTATCCAGGATATATTTCTTCAACGATTCTGCCATTGCTTCCGGTTGATTGTGTGCACCACCTTCCGGTTCTGCAATCACGTCATCTACCAGACCGAAAGAAGACATATCTTTTGAGGTTAATTTCAATTGCTCTGCGGCTTTCACTTTGAAATCCCAGCTGTGCCACAAGATCGTAGAGCAGTTTTCCGGAGAAATTACGGTGTACCAGGTATTTTCCAGCATCACAACTTTGTCGCCGATACCGATACCTAAAGCGCCACCGGATGCACCTTCACCGATAATGATACAGATCACCGGAACTTTCAGGTTGATCATTTCAAACAGGTTACGGGCAATCGCCTCTCCCTGTCCGCGCTCCTCTGCTTCCAGACCAGGAAAGGCTCCCGGAGTATCGATCAGGGTTACGATAGGACGGTTAAATTTCTCTGCAATCTTCATCAGGCGCAGTGCTTTACGGTATCCTTCAGGATTGGCCATACCGAAATTACGCAGCTGGCGTTGTTTCGTATTGGTTCCTTTCTGATGACCGATCAGCATAACATGCTCTCCACCGATCTCTGCAAATCCGCCTACTATAGCTTTATCATCTGCAACATTACGGTCGCCGAACAGTTCTGTAAACTTATCACAGATCTGACTGATATAGTATAAGGTATAAGGACGCTCAGGATGACGACTCAGCTGTACACGTTGCCATGGAGTGAGATTAGCGTAAAGGTTCTTTCTTGTTTTATCAATTGTGGTCTCCAGTTCGGAAATAGATGCAGACATATCTACATTATTTTTCTCCGCCAGGGCCTTAAGCTTTTCTAATTGCTGATTTAAATCTTCAATAGGCTTTTCAAAATCCAAAAACTGCATAGTTTCGACTGATGTTTAATGTGCAAATGTACTACATATCTTGGTATATTGTGCATGATCAGGCATTTACTGTGTCTTATAAAGTGTAAAGCCTGCCCCGGATGGAAGCCTTAATGAAATACAACAATATTACATATTTAAATTGCACATTCCAATGAGGTATGACATGCATTTTCCTGCCTGTAAAGGTTTACCATAAGGTCTAACAATACCTAAACACTGCAAATTTGGCATTCTTGTTATTTGGTTTGATATTTGTAAGGATTAGATAAAAACGTATTTACATATGGATCCTAAAGAATTTAGAAAATATGCGATAAAACATCAGGGCATCAGCAGTAATACTTTTGATAGTTATGCGGCGCACGTAAGTGCTGACCCTACTGCTCTTACTCCGTACATTATAGAGGAGCGCCCTATGAATGTGGCCTCTATGGACGTATTCAGCCGTCTGATGATGGACCGGATCATCTTTATGGGAGAACCGGTTAATGATTATGTAGCTAATATCGTTACGGCTCAGTTGCTTTTCCTGGAGAGCGTGGACCGTTCCCGTGATGTACAGATGTATATCAACAGTCCTGGTGGTAGTGTATATGCCGGTCTGGGTATTTATGACACGATGCAGGTGATTGGACCTGATATTGCGACTATTTGTACCGGTATGGCGGCAAGTATGGCAGCAGTACTGATGTGTGCCGGAACGCAGGGCAAACGTACTGCGCTACGCCACAGTCGTATTATGCTGCACCAGCCAAGCAGTGCTATCGGTGGACAGGCTACAGACATCGAGATCACCGTTAAGGAGATCAAAAGAATAAAACAAAATCTGTACACTATTTTATCCGAACACTCCGGTCAGCCTTACGAAAAAATCGAAGAGGATTGCCAGAGAGATTATTGGTTGCTGGCAGAAGAGGCTAAAGCATATGGAATCGTAGATGAGGTTCTGATGACTAACCCTCGCAAAGTCAAAAAAACTGTTTAAAAACCTTTTAAATTATTGATACATGAACGCTCATAAATTGCATCAGTGGAGCATCCGCATGGAAGACGAGGAAGAAGAGGAAGAAGAAGAAAAACCTCAGGTAGATCAAAACCCTACCGGCATGTGGGCTAAGAAACAGGAAGAACTGTTTTTCAAAAATCGTAATATTTATTTATGGGGTCCTGTAGAGGACAAATCCGCTAAAGATATCGTAAACCGCCTTTTATTACTGGATGCGGATCAACCAGGCAAAGAGATCAATTTCTTTATCAACAGCCCTGGTGGTGTAGTAACCAGCGGAATGGTTATTCATGATGTCATGAAAATGATCCAATCTCCTGTAAGCACGATCTGTATGGGATTGGCTGCCAGTATGGGTTCTATCCTGCTGAGTGCCGGTACCAAAGGCAGAAGATTTATCTTTCCTAGTGGTGAGGTAATGATTCACCAGCCTAGCCTGGGTGGTTATTTCAGAGGGGTAAGTGCCGATCTGGAAATCCATGCGACTCAGATTCAGAAAACAAAAGAACTGGGTGCCAGAATCTTATCTGAAAACTGTGGTCAGCCTTATGAAAAAGTACTTAAGGACCTGGAAAGAGACTACTGGATGGATGCGCAATCTGCGATTGAGTATGGTATCGTAGATGGTATTATTGAGAAACTGTAATCCCGATTTACGGAATACATTATACAAAGAGGGCCGGCTCAATTGAGCCGGCCCTCTTTGTATAATGTATATATTTTCTACTGGAACTGATCTGTATTAGGCATCATCTCTATGATATCGCCCTCTTCAGTGGTATCGTCTTCTTCTGTAGTACGCTGCACTTCATATTCCTGCTCATAGTAACTGGTACCACCGCCGGCACTGCTGCCATAAGAGTCTCCACAGAAATTGAAGCCTTCCGGTTCGGTGAATTTCAGCCCGTTTTTATATTTCGATCTAGGATCGTTATATACTTTCTGGAAGAAATAACCCCATACCGGCAATGCCGCTGCGGCACCCTGACCCAATGCGGTACTGTTGAAGCGCAGGAAGCGGTCATCATTACCTACCCAGGCTCCGGCCAGCAGTTCTGGTGTATACCCGATAAACCAGGCATCGGCTTGTCCGTTGGTTGTACCCGTTTTACCACCGATATCTCCGCTCAGGCCAAAGCGACCTTTCAGGCGATGCGCTGTACCATGATCTACTACCCCTTCCATCATTTTCACCATTTTATATGCTGTATTGGAGTTGATGATCTCTTTCTGCACCGGTGCAAAGTTTTCCAGTACATTCCCGTTACGATCTTCGATCTTCACCAGGAAACGCGGCTGCGTATTGATACCCCCTGTAGGGAACATGGTGTATGCCCATAACATTTCGTATAAAGAAATCTCTGAGGCACCCAGTGCGATAGATGGCAATTCCGGCATCGTGCTGCTGATACCGCATCGCTGTGAAAACTCAATAAACGAACGGATACCCGTCTGGTTCAACAAATACAGAGAGGCATTGTTGACAGATTTTGCCAATGCAGACTGCATAGACATGCTTCCGTTCTTACTGCCACCGGCATTGTATAATTTAGCCTGCCCTGCAAACTTCTGTGCTGCAGTGCTTACATTATCGCAAGGCGAATAACCATTGTCTACGGCCAGGCAATACAGCAATGGCTTAATCGTAGAACCTACCTGGCGTTTTGTAGCCAGGTTTACGTGGTCGTACTTAAAGAATTCATGACTGATACCTCCGACCCAGGCTTTGATCTCTCCGGTCATAGGATCCATTACAAGGAAGCCTGCCTGCATGAATGAACGCATGTATTTGATCGAATCGATCGGGGTCATGGTCGTATCCTTTTCATGGTCTTTATTGGACCAGGTGAACACGGTCATGCGGGTTTTGGTATTAAATGCTTTCTCGATTTCTTTTTCAGAAAATCCGTTATCCTTCATTGTTTTGTAGCGGTCCGAAGATTCCATATGGCGCTTCAGTACCCGTGCAGGCTGTTCCTGTTTCCAGATAGAGCCGCTTCTGATCTGTGCCTGTGATGCAAATAATCGTTGCAGTTGTTTCATCTGCTCATCGACTGCTTCTTCTGCGTATTGCTGTAACAGAGGATCAATGGTTGTATAGATCTTTAATCCGTCTTTGTAGATATTGTAAGGCTCTCCGTTTTCTTTGGTATGGGTTTTACACCATTTCTTCACTTCCTGCTCTACAATCTGGCGGAAATAAGGAGCCAGTCCGTCTGATTGTACCAGCTTGTTATAATCCAGTGTCAGTGGTTTGGCTTTATAAGATTGTGCTTCAGACGCGGTCAGGTAGTTATACTTCTGCATCTGGTCTATCACGATATTGCGGCGCTCCAATGCGATATCCGGGTTTCTGCGTGGATTATACAGGGTATTGCCTTTCAGCATACCTACTAATACAGCAGCTTCTTCTACAGAAAGCTTATCCGGGTTTTTATTAAAAAAGGTGAGGGATGCATTTTTGATTCCATAAGTATTATCACCAAACGGAACTGTATTCAGGTACAGGGTAATGATCTCTTTCTTGGTCAGGTTACGCTCAAGCTTTACGGCCATAACCCACTCTTTCAGCTTTACAAACGGCAGCTGGAAGAAGGAAGGATTTTCTCTTGGGAAGAGGTTCTTGGCTAATTGTTGCGTAATGGTACTACCACCACCTTTCTTTCCTAATAATAAAACCGCTCTCAGTACAGAAACACCATCGATACCGGAATGCTCTTCGAAACGGAAATCTTCCGTCGCAATCAGTGCATTGGTAACATTTTTAGAGATCTCATCGTAGGTAGAGTTAGAACGGTTCAGGATATAGTATTTACCGATAAGGCTTTTATCATCAGCATAGATTTCCGATGCAGTTGCAGCGGAAGGGTTCTCCAGCTCTTCCATAGAAGGCATCTCACCCATATAGCCTTTTTCAATTCCAAAGATGATAGCGGCAAAGAGTACAATACCCACAACGAATATCGTCCACATAAACCTGATTAGTTTCCTTTTCATCTATTTCTTTTCTTAAAATATACAATTACAATATTAGCACAAAGAAAGCACTATTTTTCTAAATATAAGGCGCTTACCTCGGTTGCGCAGCCAGCATTTTCTGTTTCCGGCTGTTCCTGATCAGCAGGGTTACCTGCAGCAATACAGAAAGGGCTATCAATCCCATACCAACATAAAAACCTCCTGACAGCTGCTCGTGTTCTTTAAAAAATATAAAGGCGAGAATGATGCCATATACCGGTTCGAGGTTTACGGAGAAGGTTACGGTAAAGGTAGACAAATGCTTTAGCGCACTCATAGCCAGCGACTGACCCACTACGGTACAGAAATATACCAGGCAGAATATCCATACTATATCCCAGTCCATCGGAAGCACCTTCTCTCCGGGATACTGATACAAATACAAAGGAGCAAGCAATGTCAGAAAGATAAAGCCGGTGAGCATTTCATAAAACACAAGTAAGCGGGGCTCATATTTACTGGTCAGCGGTTTATTGAATACGGTAAAGATCGCACTGATCACCGATGCCAGGATGCCCAGACCCAGGCCCAGTGGAAAGTTCTCCATAGTATGCACAGCTGCAGGGTTGCTTTCCTCTGCCGGGTACATGGCATAAATGAAGTATACGCCCAGTATGGCGATCAGGCTGAGGCCTACCTCCAGTGGATTAATTTTTTTACGGTTTAATAAGGGGTCCAGTACTGCGGTAAACACACTGGCGGTAGAAAGGCATACCAGGGCTATCGAAGCATTGGCCAGTTTGATCGAAGCATAAAAAGCGACCCAGTGTACTGCAAAGAGCAAACCGATACCGATGATTTTACGCATATCCACAGCACTTACTTTCTGCCATAGCTTGCGGTAGCTGAGTATGATACCTATAAACAAGGCGGTAAGCCCCATACGATACCAGACCAGTACCGGTGCAGAAAGGGTTATCAGCCGTCCGAGAATACCGGTAAATCCCCATAAGAGCACCGCGAGGTGCATTTGTATCAATGCTTTTTTCAAATCTGTTGTTCTTTTAAAGGGCTATGCGGCATTAATGGTAATCTCGAATATACTACCGACCGGCTCGTTATCTCTCACCACAATATTACCTTTATGACGGTCTACGATCTGGGCAATGATGTACAGCCCCAGTCCGGTACCTTTGGCAATGCGTGATTCTTCACTGCCGACACGATAAAACTTCTGGAAGATCTTGCTTTTCTCTTCATCTTTTATACCCGCGCCCCTGTCTGCCACCTGCAGTACCCACTGATCGTCGGTGCGATTCAGGCGTACGGTAATGAGGGAGTCGGGTTCGCTATACTTACAGGCATTCTCAATAAGGTTGCTCACCACCAGCTTCCATAATATACGGTCACCGACAATAAAGCTATCCTGTTTGATATCGAGCAGGAAGGAATGTGTATTGCGATCGATGTATTGCTCCAGTTCTTCTTTAACAATGCCGGTCAGATTGATGCGGTCTGATGCTGATTTGAACTGGCTGCTCTCCAGTTGGGAGGCCAGCAGCAGGTTATTACACAGATCGTTCAAACGGTTGGTTTCCTTTACACTGCGACCCAGCAAAGTACGCAACTGCTCTTCGGAAAGTTTTCGCTTATTGATCGTTTCCAAATTCAGTTTAATAGCGGCAATAGGAGATTTCAGCTCATGGGTAATCGAGAGCATAAAGTTGTGCTGCTGCTTGGACAGTAACTGCGTACGTCTTAAAGCAGTATATACGATTCCGGCGCCGATCAGGATAATAGCGAGGAAGGTGATACCCTCTCCCAGGTACTGACGGCTCCTGGAATTAAAACGCTCCAGAATGGCTGTCTCGCCCATTTTGTACGGCACGGGGTTTACCACAGAATCAATAGTACTGCGCAGCTCACGCCGCTCGTGATCATAGATCACCTGGCTCTGTACATTGAGGCTATGCCCCCAGAACAGCAATGCTGCTACGGTGTACAAAAAAATGAACACATATATAAATTTCGCAAACCGGATCATATGATATTATAATTCGATGTTTGTAGTTTTTTTAGTAAAAATCTGAAACTCCTTCATCTGCTCTTCTCCGTCTTTGAAGAAGTACACCCGATACAGACCAGGCAGGAAGTCTGCTTTCTGATCCTGGGGTTTGCCATTAAGTTCCATATCATAAAAGGGTTCATAACTATTACCGTGCAGGTAATGAAACTGTACTTTGCCTCTGAAGCCTGAATTGGCAATCTGCATGGTGCCCGGCTCCGGAATTTCAATAATATGCATTTGCATAAAATTCAGTTCTGGTATATAGGCCATGGTTATCGGCAGGGTATTGATTTCTACATGATAGCGTCCAGGCTCATATTCCAGCAGCTCATCGCAGGACTGCTTTACCACCGGCATTACTTCAAAGCGGTTGCTGACCAGCGCAGTGTATTCTTTTACCGGACGATCTTTATTGCCTTTATACTGGAATTTGATAGAGCCGCTGCTCACGGTTACAATTATTTTGTCCGTTGTATTGGCTTCGATCTTAACTGTAGAAGATTTAAAGTAAGTACCAGGCTTGGTAATCTGGTAGGTACCCGGCTGAATCTTTATCGGTTCCGGTTCTCCAGTCGCTTTATTAACCAGACGGAAACTGGATTGTACCACTTTCTTTGCATTCACATCATAGAAGTCAATCTTCGGTTCTGTTTTATAAAACTTCCCTTTGCCATTGGTGAAGTACACCAGTACTTTTGTTTCTTCAGATTTCTGACTAACAACGGTAACGGGGGCATCTTCTTTCACTGCAGGTGGTGTAGCTTTTTTAGGCTGAGGTGCCGGCTGTTGCTGCACCGGTTGTGGCTTAGGAACGACAACTACGGGCTGAGGCTCTTCCGGGGCAAATTTGATTGCAACCATTTTCGCCATCAAGCGGGTGGGTTTAGCCTCCGGAAATACGATCAGGTTTGGTATGCGTTTGATTTTAGGCAAAGGCTTGATCCCGATCAGGGCTACCTTCGGCAAAGGCTCTTCTTCTCCGGCAAAATTGATCTTTGTCCAGAATGGTTTTACGCGGCTGGCGACTGCTTTGGATTTAACCAGCTTAGTGTTGCTGCGCTTCAGATTCAATCGCTTCATGTCTATCAACGGCATTACGGAATGATTCACTGCAACCGGAACAGGTGCATCATCCGGCAGGTTCAGCTTTGGCCAGGTAGGTTTATAGTCTCTTGCTTTGGCTACAGGTGGTTTTATGGCTTTACTTTGTATGGCCATCTTATTGAACCACTTGCTCGGAATAGGGCTGATCTGGCTCGAGCCCGTAGGCACTTTCAGATAAATGAGCATTTTCTCCAATGCGGCTCTCTTTGCAGCATCAGGATTTACGAGTTCTGTAGGAGCATGATTTCTCCCGGTCGTATCTTCTGGTGTTTCCAGTCGGGTTTTTACAAGGTTACCGTCATTGCGCTCAAACATTAATTTATTATCCTCGACGATTGTTCTTACCGCCGGACCGATCTGGTTGGGATTGGCAACAGTCAGGAATTTTCCGAAACAGTCATATTCTCCTTTAAGCGCTGCATAGTCAACAAGGCTCAGGATATAAGGCTTGAAGGTGATGCGGTCGCTCAGTAGCTTCTGTACGGTTTCACAAACATTACCGCCGCAACTTTCGCCACCATCGGTGACCAGGATAATGCTGTATGCATAACGATCACTGTTTACAAAATCAGATGCTGCAGCCTGCTCCAATGACCAGGCAATAGGCGATACGCCACGCGCAGAAATATAACGCAGTCTCGCCCTGATCTGCTCCAGATTTCGGGCAGAAAATGGCACTTCCAAACGCGTATCGTAACAGTTTTTTTCCAAAGAAGGATACTGGTGACCAAATACCCTTACGGCAAATTCTACAGAAGGATTGACCTTCTGAATGCTGTCTACCACGCGCAGTATAATGCTGCTGGCGGCCGTAAAACGAGGTATATTCGGCTGCCAGTTATCCAGCATACTGCTGGAACCATCTAATAAGAAGAGTACCTTTACCGGTCTGGCATCTTGTGCCGACATATAAGGTATGGAGGAACACAGAAATACGAGTAAGAAAAGTATCGGTTTGCTAAAACGAGTCAAAACCCAATTCACTATCACAAATTTATTTAATATTGGCAAATTACATTATTTATCCAGTACAGACAGAAAATATTGGTATTTGATCTTGTTAAATTGAATATTTTTGCAGTACTATTTATATATAAACGAATATTTACTACGATTTTTAGATACCTCCAATGATTTTTACCTCTAAACTGATAGAAGATGCTGTAGAAGCTTTTTGTAAACTGCCGGGCATCGGGAAAAAGACGGCCCTGCGCATGGTATTACATTTGCTGAAAGAACAACCAGAGGTGACCAGTATGTTTACGGAACGGATACAGCGTATGCGTGATGATATCCGTTTCTGCAAAGAATGCAACAATATTGCCGATACAGATATATGCAGCATCTGCGAGAACCCTTCCCGCAGCAAGGAACTGATCTGTGTAGTAGAGAACTTCCGCGACCTGATCACTATTGAAAATACGGGCCAGTTCAGCGGTGTATATCATATTCTCGGCGGATTATTATCTCCCCTGGAAGGAATAGGTCCCGATCAGCTATACATCAGTCAGCTGGTGGAGCGGGTAAAGCAACATCAGCCGAAAGAAATCATTATGGCTTTAAGCCCTACGATCGAAGGGGATACTACGGTGTACTATATCGGCAAGCAACTAAAGGGAACTAATGTACTCATCTCTGGCATTGCCCGTGGTATAGCCTTTGGCGGTGAACTGGAGTATACAGATGAAATTACGCTGGGCAAGGCGATTGCGAAACGTCTTCCGGTAGATGTATTACAACATTAATACTGCTTTATGGGCTGGAACCTGCTGATATTACTGGCTATTCTTTTTGCATACGGGGTCTTCTCTTACATGAGTCAGAAGAGTGCGGCAAGAAAGGCGGCACGACATGAGCGACTCAAAGAGCGACATGATGCACTGATGGATGCCATCAAAAACAAAAAAGCAGAAGACGAGTCTTCTGCTACATAATTCTTTTAGATACTTCTTCGTGGATCTGTACCAGACCGGGTCTTTTACCCGGTTCGAACGATCCGATAATATGATCCAGCTGTAAAGCTCTGGCACCACCCATCGTGGCCCAGGATAGTAGCTCAGACAGTGCGATCTGCGGGTAATGTTCTTTTATCTTCTGTATTTCCCCATAAATATTCAGGTCATGATTGGAGGCGAGACTATCGGTTCCGAGACAGATATTATGCCCCGAAGCCATCATTGCCGGTATATCCGGTAAGGCACGCTCTATATACCAGTTGGCATTAGGGCACAGACAGAGTGATACATTTCCATTATACTGATCCAGGTAAGCCAGGTCTTCGTTTGTTATACAGGTATTATGCACCAGCAACAGATCATGTGGCTGCTTAATGTATGGGAGATATGTTTGTAAGGATGTTTTTCCTGAAGGCTGAAAGTAAGTATCGTCAATATTCAGTGTTTTATACAGTTCCTTCATTTCCCCGGTTTTCTCTATGAAATACTGGTTCTCCGCAGGTGTCTCTTCATTATGGATCGACAGCAGGCTACCCGGTTCAAAATCATCGATGAGCTCAAATAACTTATCCGAAACGGAGTAGGGTGCATGCGGTACAATGGACTGCCTCAGTACATATCCTTTGGGATGACTTGTCTGTGCAGCATAGCTACGGTGTACCTGCTCCGGGAATGCCATACGTTGTGTTGCGGTCTGCGGGATAAAGCCCATAGTCTCTACAAACGTATGCACGTGCATATTGCCCTGCAGGCGTAAATGCAGCAGGTCCTCCGTATTGGCTATGTCTCCAACTGCAATACAACCGGATGCTTCCAGCGCCGCCATCGCTATTTCAATGGCATGAAGTTTGCTTTGCTCGTCAGCCGCACGGTTAAATACTACCTTGCCCAGGAAGGTAACCAATCCGGTATGTTCGGGAATCATACCTTTGGTGTGGGACAACTCCAGGTGGCAATGTGCATTGACAAAACCCGGGCATAAAATTCCATCGAGCTCTTGTACCTGATCGGGTTCCAGTCCCGAGCGGGATACATATCCGGTAAAAATGTTGTCCTCATCAAATGCCAGTACCAGCTCCGGATCTGCGACCCAGTCTCTCCCATCATGAATGTGCGCTGCACTATAATACTTCATACTATAAATTTCGCTTAATCCTTTCCAGTTGTGCTTTCAGTGAGGATAATTTATCTTTCAGGTCTACCTGTGCATTAATGGCCTGTTTACGGGCTTTTAATTGCTCTTTGGCTCCTTTAATGGTATGCTTATTTTCTTTTACCAGGTGATGAATCAGGCGTAGTTTCCCGATATTCTCCGGATTATAAAGACGATCGCCTTTGCGCGTAGTACGTACTTTCAGGCTGAACTCTGTAGTCCAGAATCGGATATGAGAGACATTAACCCCAAACATCTGCGCTACTTCACCAATGGTGTAATATTTATTCTCCAGATCGAATTCCGGTAAGGCCGTTGTTTGCGCCTCTGCTTCCGGTTCGGTTGCGACCAGGCTTTCTTTCCATGGCTGCCCGTCCTCTTCAGCAATGATCGGTTCTTCCGTTACATCCTGCTCCGGTTTGCTTTCTTGCTCGGCCTCTTTGGATTCCACCACAGGGGCGGCTCCCGGCTCAAAGCTGAGCCCGGCATAAGCGGTATAGTCCAGTGCGATCATCTCGGTAAACATCAGTTTATCCAGGTTGTCGACCGGTTCTTCTTTTATCGGGGCAATAGAGATTTCCTGTTGTGTAGTCTCTTCTTCAATTTCCGGAACTTCGAAAGTGATTTGTTCGGTTATCGCTTCCGTTTCCTCAGGTTTTTCCTCCAAGCCAATCGCTTCCGTTTCGCTTTCTTCTTCTGTTTCCGTTTCTGTAATCTTCTCTTCTATTTCGAAAGTATCAGGTGCTGTCATTTCTGCTTCCGCAGACAGGTCTTCTTCCTCTATTGCATCAGCGGCCTCTTCAGTCAAAGGTTCTGACGGTTCTGGTACAATTTCTTCCTCAGTTTCCGATACAGTTACTTCCTCGGCAGGCATATCATCAGCTGCTTCAATAGCGATTAATTCCTCCTCTGCTGTCTCCTCGATTAGGGCAGACTCTTCATCACTGATCGCTACAGGCTCCGGCTCCTCTGCAGGCACCTCTTCTTCTATTGCAATGATTTCTTCTATGGTTATTTCTTCCTCTTCTTGTATCGCGATAGAAGGCTCCTCTGCTACGGGGTCTGCCTCTGTAGAGATTTCTTCTGCTACGGTTGTTTCCTCTACCGCAGGTGCTTCTGTCTCTATCGCAATGGTAGCCGCAGGGATTTCCTCAACCGGTTCTGCTTCCGATACCATCTCAGCTACAATTTCGGATACGACTTCTTCTTCCGGTTCAGCAGGTGCTTCCGGCTCTGTTACTTTCTTTCCTTTTTTGGGTGTATTTTTCTTTACTTCTTTCTGTGGTTGAGGGATAAAGTATTCCTCATCGTCAAAAAGTGTGGGCATTTGGCTCATAGTACAAATTTAGGGTGAAAAGCTTAAAACCGAAGGCTGGAATACGGCTTTTCTGAAATTTATATTCTTGTCCGGCAATGTTTAACATTTCCGGGATAATGTACATGTAAAAAAAGGGAGTGCCGACGGCACTCCCTTAAGGTTCAGATCAAAATATATTAACTCAGTAAGTAAGAGATATCTTCTTTGGTCAATTTTTTCAGGAAGCCACTATCATCGGCAATCAGGTCTTTTACCAGGTTCAGCTTACGCTCCTGTAACATCATGATTTTTTCCTCGATCGTATCCTTACAGATCAGGCGATAGGCAAAGATGCTCTTGGTCTGCCCGATACGGTGCGTACGGTCAATGGCTTGCTGCTCTACTGCAGGGTTCCACCAAGGGTCTACGATGTATACATAATCGGCTGCGGTAAGGTTCAGCCCCACACCACCTGCTTTAAGGGAGATCAGGAACACACGGCAATCGTCACTGTTCTGGAACTCGTTGATGGCTTTCTCTCTTTCGGTCATTGAAGTACCACCATCGAAATACACATAAGGGATACCCAGTTTCTCCAGCTGATCACGGATCAGTCCCAGCATACCCAGGAACTGAGAGAAGATTAGGGCCTTGTGGTTACCTGTATTCTCACTGATCTCACGCACCAGTTCATCGATTTTCACAGAGTGGTTTTCAAATTTCTCTGCTTCATTCAGGATAGCCGGTGAGTCACAGATCTGACGCAATTTCATCAGACCATGCAGGATACTCATCTGTGCACGCTCAATACCTTTTGCCTCAATCTCACCCAGGATCTTGGAGCGATATTCGGAACGGTATGCATCGTATATTTTCCTTTGCTTGGTACCCATTTCACAGAAGAGTACGGTTTCTACTTTTTCCGGAAGATCAGGTGCTACCTGCTCTTTGGTACGGCGCAACAGGAACGGATGGATCATTTTACGCAGCTGCACTTTCACCTCTTCCTCCTGGTTCTTATCAATCGGCGTCGCAAATTCATTACGGAAGAAGTCGATAGAGCCGAACATACCCGGGTTCAGGAAGTTCATCTGTGCATACAGGTCAAATGTATTATTCTGTACCGGAGTACCACTCAATGCCAGACGGTTTTTGGATTGCAGTTGCAATGCCGCTTTGGCCACGAGTGATATCGGGTTCTTAATCGCTTGCGATTCATCCATCACCACATAATCAAAGTTGATCTGCTGCAGCATTTTGATATCGCTACGCAATGTACCGTATGTGGTAATGATTACATGGAACGGATCAAAGTCAGACACTTTGCTGTTTCTCTTCGAACCATGGTGCATCATGCTTTTCAGGTCAGGGGTAAATTTCTTAATCTCACTGGACCAGTTATGCATCAGGGACGTAGGACAAATAACCAGGAATTTGGAATCCGGTTGTTTGTTCTGGTATGATTGCATGAAGGTCAGTGTTTGCAGGGTTTTACCCAGACCCATATCATCTGCCAGGATACCACCCCAACCGGTCTCATTCAGGAAGGTCATCCATTTGAATGCAGCCTGCTGATATGGTCTTAATGTAGCATGTACATTATCCGGGATTTCTGCCGGTGTTGTCTCATCAAATTCATAATTGATCAGGCGCTCTTTTTTCTCATACAGATCCTGCAATTCTTCATTTGGTCCCAGTTCTTCCTGCAGGCCTTCCAGCGCAGAGAAGTGGAATTTTTTCAGGCGTACACTTCCGTCCTTCACCTGTCCCAGCTTCAGCATCAGGGCATATTTGTCCATCCACTCATCGGTGAATAAACCCATACTGCCATCTTTCAGCTGCACGTATGTTTGCTTCTTGCTTAGAGCTTTCTTTACCTCATTGACGGTCACCTGCTGGTCGCCAAAGGATACCGTCAGCTCTACATCAAACCAGTCGATACCGCTCTTCATATTCAGATTGGTGATCGGCTTATGCGGATTGATGCGCATTTGTTTCAGGTTTTCGTAACCGATGATCTCTACATTTTGCTCCTTAAGGGTATCCATAAAATGGAAGTACCAGCTACCTTTAAGTGCTTCTGTTGCCAGCAACAGAAAGGACTGAGATTTACGACTCTCCTGCATAGAAGGGTGCAGGTAACGCAGCAGGTTGAGGAAGGTCTGCTCTGAGGCTTCGTTACGCTCATACACCACTACTTTACCATTACGGGCACTTACTGCCGAAGAAGTATCCAGCCAGTGTTTTTCGATACCGGCATAAGAGAAGGCCGGTTTAAAGGCCATCATCTTGTCAGACTCTTTCAGGTACAGTTTGTATTTAGGCTCTTCGGCTACCACACGTTCCTGCAATTTCTCGTGGAAGTGTATAGTTGTTTTTGCAGAAAGCGGCATCAGTGTTTCTTCAAGAAACTTGCTCCATTCTGCTTTACCAATATACATCACGCCGGATTTATCAAACTTCGCGATGATATCAATAGTATCTATATTACCGATCGTATGAAAAGTATTTTTATACAATACCAGACCTGCGTTCAGTAATTCTACTTCATCTATATTCAATATCTGGTCTGCGATAGAGATCTGCAGGGAGACATTTACACCCGTTTTAAATGGTTTTACATCAATATGCGCCGTAAACACTTGTTCACTAAAGGCACACTTAACCAGGTCTGCCGGTTTCAGGCTGTCCTTTTTGCGGGCGTAATAGATAAACGGATAATCTTTATACTGTGCAAACAGTCGCTGATAGCGCGGAATGGTAAAGTCCCATACCTGTTGCTTCAGATCATTGTTCGGATTATTGCGCAGATCTTTGTCCACACCATCCAGGAAATCTCCGAAAGGCGAGTTTTTCTTCAGCCATTTTACCAGCTCGTCGGGGCTTTGCTTACGCAATGCCGTAATGAGGATCTTCTCCCGGTCATCAAGGAAGATAGGATCAATGTACTGATTATACAGTACCGGCTCTATATTTCGCTCATACGCATCTCCCTCGGCAGTAGGCACACCGGCTACCAGGTCGAAAGAAGTGTATGGATAGTAATCACTGATGTTGCGGATAAGCACACCCAGCTTCTTACGCTCTTCTCTTATTGAAGAAGTTGCTTCCTTAACCGGCTCCGGCGCTACAGGTTTGCCTGCGGCATTAAAGTCCAGTTTCTTGATTGTTTTATCCAGAACACGCAGGAAAGGTTTGCCTTCGTGATAGGAGAATTCAAACTTCCCGGTCAGGTCATCATCAACCGTATATCCGTAGAGCGCCAGAAGCTTATTTTTCTGCGTATCCCAGTTGCGCAGAGAACTAAAGTAATTAGCCCCATGTTTATACAGGATCTCCAGGAAGACAGACACTTTATGGATACATAAAGGGTAGTTCTTTTCGGCACAGCTACAGGAGGTGTCAAAATAGCGCTCCTCGTTCTGCTTGATGATTACCGTAAATTTACGGGACTCATCATCAATCACCTCTGCTCTTACGGCTTCGTCCTGTGCTTCGATGATGTTAATACGATTCTCGGCATACCAGTCTTCTGCAATAGCAGTAATGGATTCTGAAGAGAATAGTTTTAAAAAGTTGGCCGTGATCTGGCGCATACGTACAGTAGTATGCTCCTGGTTATAATCAATATGGGCATGTTCGAAAAATCCGCTTTGCAGCAGATCGTTCAACTGGAATAAGGCTGCGGCCTGGTGGCGGCATACAGGTCCCATGTTATAAGGACACTGACAACGCATAGATAATTTACCCGGTTGCAGGTAGTTACTGATCGTTACCTTGTAGAAATTGTTATACACATCATTCCGCACACGAAACGCCACCTGTTCGGTCAACGGATCGTTTTCCAGCATTTGCACCCCGGAAGTATGAAATATTTTCTTTCCTCTTCGGATTACTTCATCGGTTGCATTGTGATAAATATGTTTCAGTATTTCGGGTAAGGACATGATATAAATTGGTCAAAAAAAAGCAAGCGACAAAGTTAGGTAAAAAAGCTGGCAAAAAGATCATCGTACCTGAACCGACCGTATATTTCGGGCTTTTTAGCGTTATTTTATTATTTTAGCAAGCTAATCATTTACTTTATCTATGGCGACTACAAATGATACCTCCGGCGGCCGACCGGCTACCCAGGGCAAAAATCACCCAAAGGGCTTACCTTTCCTCTTCCTTACAGAGATGTGGGAACGATTCGGATATTACCTGATGCTGGGTATATTCCTGCTGTACATGATCGATACTAAAAGCGGTGGCTGGCAGTTCCCTGATGTGAAAGCAGAAGACATCTTCGGCACTTTTATTGCATTTACATACCTGACCCCATTCCTCGGTGGCTTCCTGGCCGATCGTAAACTGGGCTATATTAATTCTGTGTATATTGGTGGCGTACTGATGGGCCTGGGTTATATGGGCCTGAGCATTCACCAGGAGGGCGCATTTTTTACCTCTATTGCCCTCATTGTAATCGGTAACGGATTCTTCAAACCCAGTATCTCTACACTATTGGGTAATCTTTATTCTGAAGAACAGTATAAAGACAAGAAGGATGCGGGGTTCAACATTTTCTACATGGGTATCAACATTGGTGCTTTTGTATGTAATATCATCGCAGCCTTTATGCGTAACAAATACGGATGGAGTGCAGCTTTCCTTACTGCAGGTGTAGGTATGTTTGTGGGCCTGTTGGTATTCACTATCGGACTGAAGCATTATCGTCATGCCAATATCCTGAAGCCTACTGAAAAAGGTGACGTGGGCATCAGCCAGGTATTGCTGTACGTATTCCTGCCGGCCATCGTGGTTGGTGCTTTAGGCTGGATGATCCCGAATAATATCTTTGGTAGTGATAGTTCGGATGCCTTCATTTTTGCCTGTATCCCTGTCATTATTTTCTTCATCAGCCTGTATGCACGCGCTACCGGTAGTGATAAGAGACCTATTGCTGCCCTGCTGGCCATATTTGCGGTAAGCATTATGTTCTGGGCGGTGTTTAAACAAAATGGTACGGTACTGACCCGTTGGGCCAAATACTATACCGATCGTCAGGTAACCGGCGGTGTGGAAGATGCGGCCAATAAATTATACCTGGCAGAAAAAGTACCTTCTGTAAAAGATACGGTAACCCTGTACGATTACCAGTTCCGTGCACAGAAAGATGAGCTGGGCAAAGTGATTAAGGTAGTAGATCATGATGTATATTTCAAAAATGCACGTCCGGAAAGTATCCCGACCGATGGTCAGCCGATCTCGGTGATGAATACGGAGCTGTTCCAGTCTATAAATCCGTTCTGGGTTGTTTCGCTGACGCCGCTTGTCGTAGCCTTCTTCTCAATGCTGCGCCGCAGGAAGCGGGAACCGACCACGCCGGCCAAAATTGCCTGGGGTATGTTTATCTCCGCGTTGTCCGCGCTGGTCATGGTAGCTGCCGTATACTACAGCAATAATGGTATGGAGAAAGTATCTGCATTATGGCTGATTGGCTGTTATGGAGTTATTACGGTCGGAGAGCTGTTTTTAAGTCCAATGGGCTTATCTTTGGTATCTAAATTGAGCCCATCCCGTCTTACAGCCCTGATGATGGGAGGATTTTTCCTCTCCACTTCAATCGGTAATAAATTAAGCGGTATCCTGGCCAATACCTGGTACCAGTACGATAATAAAGCGAATTTCTTTATTGTTAACTGCGGACTATTACTGGTCTCTGCAGCCATAGGATTTGTTTTATTAAAGTGGCTGAATCAGGTAATGAAGGAAAAAGGCGTTAGATAAGTATAGAAGATCTGTTATAAATTAAGAACCATGAAGAAAATACTATTTGTTCTTGCAGGATTATTGCTCGGACTTTCGGCCAGCCAGGCGCAGGAGCGCTACAGCAGCGGTGGCCATAACAGTAAACCTAAAAATAATGCTTCGGGTTTTGATCCGCAACGTATTGTCATCGGTGGTGGTTTATCTCTGGGCTTTGCCAACAGCACTTTTATGGCAGGCATTTCCCCTATGGTAGGCTATAAACTGACCAATAATCTGCTGGCCGGTGTAAGCCTGGGCTATCTCTATTACAGAGACGGAAAGTACAAAGAGTATTACAACACCACAACCAACCGTTTCGAAATATCTGCACTACAGTCATCTATGGTATCTCCCGGAGCCTGGGTCAGATATAACATTTTTAATCAGTTTTTTGTGCAGGTGCAATATGAGCATCACTTCTCCAATACCCGCTGGACAGATGCTGCACGGATAGCCGGCGGATCGGGCAAGGAAAAGGTTAGCATCAGGTATGATCTTCCTTCTCTGCTTGTGGGTGCCGGATACAGATTGCCTGTATCTGAGCGCATCAGTATGTACATAGGATTGTACTACGATGTACTGCAAAACCAGACGATTAAAACGGTAACTTCTTCCAACGGATGGTACCAGGGTACTGTTGCCAGTCCGTACTACGGATCGATACAACCGGTTATCGGGTTTGGTATCGGCTTCTAATTTATTTTACCTATATAAAAGCGTACCAGACATATGGTACGCTTTTCATTTACTTTTTTGTTTATACACAAATGAATGCAACTTTACTTCTGCTGATCATTCTGGCCTATTTTGCGCTGCTGTTGGGTGTTTCCTTTTATACAGCACGCAACTCTAATAATGAATCGTTTTTTATCGGTAACCGCAACAGTAACTGGATGCTGGTTGCCTTCGGTATGATCGGTACCAGCTTGAGTGGTGTTACTTTTATTTCGGTACCGGGCACGGTAGGCAAAATGACTTCGGGCATGTATCCCTATGGTGGTTTTGAGTACTATATGATGGTGATCGGTTTCTTCATCGGGTACTTTATCGTAGCGGCAGTACTGCTCCCGCTTTATTACCGGATGAACCTGACATCGATCTACACTTATCTCGGCAAGCGGTTTAATGTGGAAGCACACAAGATCGGTTCTATTTTCTTCATTATATCCCGTAGCATCGGTGCAACAGCGCGACTGTACCTTGTGGTTAATGTGCTGCAGATCTTCCTGCTGGAGCCCCTGGGCGTGCCATTCTGGGTCACCTCACTGGTATTGCTTTTGATGGTGCTTTTATACACCTTTGAAGGCGGGGTGAAGACTATTGTTATTACTGATACCCTGCAGACTTCTTTCATGATCATCAGTCTTATTGCCTGTATTATTTATATCCTGCACTCCCTGGATCTATCTGCCGGTGAGGCTTTCGGTCAATTGCAGGAAAAGGCTTATACCCGCGTACTGAACCTGGACATGAACGCCAAAACCTATTTCCTGAAAACGATCCTGGGGGGTATGTTCATTACCATTACGATGACCGGACTGGACCAGGAGATGATGCAAAAAAACATCTCGGTTAATAATCTGCGTAATGCCAAGAAGAATATGCTCAGTTTTGCCGGCATTTTGCTGATCGTGAATCTTGCGTTTCTCTTCCTGGGTGGTTTACTGTATTTATATGCGCAGCAGCAAGGCGGACATTATATCGACAAAGGATTTGTATTGGGCTCCGGCGGCGCCAGTGTAATGGGAGATGACCTGTTCCCGGCACTATCCCTGCAAGGGCACTTCCCTATGATCATTTCGGTTATTTTCATCATCGGGCTGATCTCGGCACTCTTTCCTTCTGCAGATGGTGCCTTAACGGCGGTAACCAGCTCTTACTGTGTAGACCTGCTGAAGCTTAATGAAGATACTGCTAAAACAGAAAGTCAGAAAAAGAAGCTAAGAATCCGTATCCACCTGATTTTCACAGTACTCTTCTTTGTACTGATCATGATCTTTAAAGCCATCAACAATAAGTCGATTGTATACCTCATTATGGAGGTTGCTGGCTATACCTACGGACCCTTACTGGGCTTATTTGCTTTCGGTATATTTACCAAAAGGCAGATCGACCGCAAGTATGCTATTCTAACGGTAACGCTGCTGGCTCCTGTGCTCACTTATATCATCAATGCGCTTGTTTCAGCTTATAGCCATTACGCCATCGGTGTTGAACTGATTATTATTAATGGCATGATTACCTTCCTGGGCTTACTGATCGTAAGCCATAAGGCTAATCTGCCCATCAAAGTAGCATAAAAAGCTGGCCAAAATAAATAAGGGGACTCAATATGAGTCCCCTTATTTATTTTGGCCAACGAACCTGGTAAGGATAGGTTTCATAAATAGCATTATCTTCATTTATCGTATATCCATTCTTCGCATCTTCTACCGCCTTGTTGTAGAGCTTCTCGACCTCCTCTGCCGGGGCTCCTTGCCTATTAAGACATACCGCACGGTAGTATGCCGCATCCGGAAAATTAGGATATAAGCGCAGGGCTTCATTAAAATGTTTTAGTGCCTCATCCATATTACCCAATTCAAATTGTGCAATACCCCAGTAAAACAGGCCCAGGTGGTGTACCCGGTCCTTACCGCGCTTGGCTTCCTGCTCTTCCGTATAGTTACGCAACAACACTTCTGCCTCTGCAAAACGATTTAGCTGCAGCTGACTGATGGCTATATAAAAGGCATATGTGTGATCCATAACATAGCCATTTCCATAGTCAGCAATACAGGCTTCCAGGTCTGCAATGGCTCCGGCATAATTCTTCTGAAATATGCACTTGATAAAACCCCTGTAAGGCAGCCACCGCTCCCGGTCATAATGTACTGCTTTATCAAGATAGCCCATACCTACCTCATATTTACGGCATTTGAAATAAGGCATAGCTTTCTGCTGCCATAGATATGCAATCGTACTATCCTGTGCAAGGCCCTTATCCAGGCAATCCTGCCAGGCGCGCATGTTGGTGTTATAATTGTACTGCTGTGCACAATTAAGCGCCTCTTTCTGTATACTTTCCTGCCTGGAGTCCTGTGCTGTGACTACCAATGGGGCTACCATTAAGAATGCTGCTGATAAAGTCATACATTTCATGAGTATAGGGGTTTATATATAAAAGAATACCCCTTCCTGAACGGAAGGGGTATTTATATGGTAAAGATGTTGCCATCTTGGTCTTATCTACGTTTTTTTGACGCTTTGAAAGAGTTTCCAGAAGGAGCATCTAAGATAGTGCTTCCTAATCTGTCCATGATACAACGGAAACCTGTAGTAGCAGTTGGTTGATTTGCTTGTTGGAAACGTCTTGTACCAGGGCTTAACCAGTAGTAGTTGTCGCTCCATGAACCACCTTTGATTACACGGCTATCATTGTTGATCAGGCTTTGTCTGCCATAATCGTAACGGTATTGGCCTTCATTTTCCAGAACATCTCTGTTATCTGCTTTCTTGTAATCTCTGTTGTATTGACCAACTAAGTCTGTAGAATCGATATCAACTCTTACTTCGCGACCTAAGCTATCTTTTTCAGTGATGGTGTAATCGCTTTCGATTTTTCTTTTAGTGAATTTCTCACCACCTACAACAGGACGATAATCGCTGAAGTCTTGTAAAGAAGTTGCACGGTAAACATCCATACACCACTCGTTTACGTTACCCGCCATGTTATATAAACCGTTAGCATTCGGTAAGTATTTATGTACATCAGCAGGACCGAAAGAGTTATCATTCAGACCACCGGTAACACCACCGTAGTCTCCGCTTTTGCGTTTGAAGTTAGCCAGCATTTCACCTTTCTGAGCATTTTTCTCCTGGTATCTTACTGAACGGATATCACCCCATGTGTTGGATTGACGATCTGTAAAAGCTTCTTCACCACGGCTGCGTTTGCTGCGAGGAGAAGGGTTGTTTGCGATTGCACCCAGTGCAGCAAATTCCCACTCTGCTTCTGTTGGCAGACGGTAGTTAGGCAGTAACATACCATCAGCATAGTTGGTTGGTCTTGAACCGGAACCTGTAGGATCCAGATCTCTTTGCTTGGTACGACCCTGAGAACCCAGGTACTGACCGTTTACGTATGTTTCAGAAGTAAATACATCTTCATTCACCTGGTTAGGGTTTTTCTTCAGCAATCCGTTTTTCATCAGGATTTGCTCGTTCACCCTGTCAGAACGCCATTTAGCATAATCGTTAGCCTGATCCCAGGTAACGCCTACTACAGGATACTGATCGTATGCAGCGTGATTGAAGTAGTATTGAACGTAAGGCTCGTTGTATGATAAAGAAGAGCGCCAAACTGTTTCGTCTGGTTTAGCAGCATCTACCACATCCGGATAATCGGCACCATAAGCACGTTGTAACCAGTAAATATATTCACGGTAGTGTACGTTTGCTACTTCGGTTTCATCCATATAGAAAGAAGAAACAGTTACCCTGCGTGGAGTGTTGTTTTTTGTATAATACAGATCTTCATCCGTTTGTCCCATTACAAAGCTACCACCTTCGATAAATACTAATCCGGGACCGGTTTGCATACCCTTGTAATTCTGCGCAGCAGAAAAACCACCCAAACGAGAGTCATTGTAGTTCCAGCCCGTCTTTTCGGAAACTCCTCTTCCTTTATTAGAAGAACATGATGTCAATACTGTAGCGAAACCTACACTTAGCAAACTAATACCAAATAGTGCTCTTTTCATCTGTTATTAATGTTTATTTTACATTGTTTCGATAAAAAATATACCGAAAAGCGATACAATAATATAACTTTCTTTTAGAAATGCAAAGCCTTTGCTAATATTTTCTAAATTTTTTTTAAAATTCCCAACTGTGCCAACAGACGCTCTGTCAACGCCTCACAATATTAATGATTATGGAACAAAAAAACGATAAATAACCTAAATTATTTATCGTTTTTCAGTGTTTTCCAAATGATTATTTCATCTCTTATTCTTAACGTCTGAAACCTCTGTCCATATTTCCACCGCCTCTTGAAGGAGCGCTGTTGCCGGATGAGCGTTCCGGAGCCGAGCGTTGCATAGAAGGAGCAGGTCTTGATTCAAATTGCTGGCGCTGTGGCGCAGGACTTACCTGACGTTGCGGTGCCGGTGCAGCTTGCTGGCGTTGTGGCATTGACTGCGGAGCACGGTCATAGCTTCTTGATGGCGCAGGCTGACTCATACGCTGAGGTGCCGGAGCCGGCTGTTGCTGTTGCATACGCACTTCTCTTGAACGGTCAATACGGTTATTATTATTATTGTCCATCATTCTGTTTGGCGCCTGCTGCTGCGGTTGTGGTTGCTGCATACGCACCTCTCTTGAACGATCTATACGATTATTATTGTTATCCATCATCCTGTTCGGAGCCGGTGCAGGAGTAGGTGTTACACTACGGTTAGGTGCCGGAGCATCTGTTCTGCGTTGATAGCCACCATTATTCATCTGTGGATCAGGACGATTACCTCGGTCATAACTATTTGTATTGCCAGGTGTACGTACACCATTATTATTATTGTTTCTTACCGGATTTTGTGTTCCTTGTCCGGGATTGGCTCGGTCCCCTCTGTTAATGGTTTTAACATTACGGGTGTCAATGCTTCTTGCATTGGTACTGCGCACAATATTATTTACATTAGGACGGTACATTTCGATATTTCCACCTCTTACATAACTGCGGCCTCCGCCATTACGATCAGACAGGTTGTATACTGTAACAGATCTGCGTACAGAACGTTCTACATCACCACGGCTTGGTCCTACAATGTAATTTCTGCCACCGTAGTTGTTATAGTTGTTGATAACGGTAGTGTTGTTATAGATATTATAGACATTACCACGGTTATAATAACGGTTATAGCCTCCTGTGTAGTAAATATTAGACATCGGAACGAATGTCCACCAGTTCATAGGAGCATTGAAGCCGAATGACATGCTGATAGAAACGCCAGGACCTAAAGGAGCCCAGCCATAATATCCGCCACCGCTACGCCAGTTTACCCATGCCGGCCCCCATTCATTCCCAGGAATCCAGATCCAGCCATAATAGGAATCATACGTCCATCTTCCATAGTGGAAGGCGGCCCATCCCCAGGAGTAATTACTCATCCAGGTATTACCGTACTGAGTCATAGCCCAATAACCGTTAGTCTGATATGGGGAGAAATCACGACCTACGCGCGGGCTCCACACCATACCGTACTGCGGATCTCTGAACCACTGTCCGTGAGGGGCAAGGTCATTATAGAAGGCCATATAGTCATTGTTATAACTATTGTACCCATTGTTATTATAATTATCGTCCTGGTAACCACCCTGGTTATAACCATTGTTGTACCCATTGTTATTATTATATCCGTTATTATAATTGTTGTTATAATTATAGTCGTCGTTATACTGGGCGCTTGCTTTAGTACCGGTTGCGATCAAAGCCGCCATTCCCAGGGCAGTGCCTAAAGCCAGTGTTCTGTATTTTTGAAGTATGTTTCTCATCGTTTAGTATTTATACAAGTTTTTGCAAATCAATTATGATACATAGACGTGTATTGTATTAACAAGTTTAGTCAGCCGGATATAATAATTCGTTAATGAACTGTTTTTTAAAAAATAGTAAAGGGGTGCCGGCAAGGCACCCCTTTACTATTAAAGCATAATCACTTGACTTAATCGATAAATCCACGGTTACGTAACAATGGTTTGATATCTGCTTTATGCCCGGTGAAATTTTTAAAGGCATCGTTCAGGTCTATGGTATTACCTACAGATAAGATATACTGACGGAAGCGGTCACCGTTAGCACGGGTTAGTCCGCCATTGGCTTTAAACCAATCGTAAGCATCATTATCCAGGATCTCTGACCAGATATAGGCGTAGTAACCTGCAGAATACCCATTACCCCAGATATGCAGGAAATATGGTGAATGGTAGCGCGGAGGCACTTCAGACACCAGCAGGCCTACATGCTCCAGTGCTTTACGTTCAAAGTCATTGGCGCTGGTTACCTGGCTTTCATCAGTAATGCTGTGCCATTCCAGATCCAGTGCTGCTGCTGCCGCCAGCTCGGTCATATTATATCCCTGGTTAAACGTAGCTGCTTTTTTCATTTTAGCAACCAGGGCTTCCGGAATCGGTTGTTTGGTTTGGTAATGGAGTGCATAATTTTTCAATACACTTGGCTCCAGTGCCCAATGTTCGTTGATCTGAGAAGGGAACTCTACAAAGTCTCTCGCAACGGAAGTTCCGGACAGAGATACATATTTCTGGCTGGCAAACAGTCCGTGAATAGAGTGTCCGAACTCATGGAACATAGTGGTCACATCATCATAACTGATCAGAGAAGGACGGCCGGGAGCCGGCTTCTGATAGTTGAATACATTTACAATAACCGGTTTCTGCCCCAGCACATAAGACTGATCTACATAATTGCTCATCCATGCGCCACCGGATTTATTATCGCGGGTGTAGAAGTCCAGGTAATAAATCGCAATGGATTTACCATCTCTGTCAAACACTTCATAAGCCACTACATCAGGATGGTATACCGGAATATCGGAGCGTTTCTTGAAGGTAACACCATACAATTTTTCAGCCGCAAAGAATACCCCTTTCTCCAGAACAGTAGTCACTTCAAAGTAAGGCTTGATCTCACTTTCATCCAGGTCATAATGTGCTTTACGCAATTGTTCTGCATAGAAGTTCCAGTCCCATGGCTCCAGTTTGAATCCGCCTTTCTGCTGATCGATCAGTTCCTGCAATGCCTGTGCTTCTTTACGGGCTTTCGTTACTGCAGGAGTGGCTATCTGTTTCAGCATTTCTTCTGCAGCTTCTGGCGTTTTTGCCATCTGATCCTGTAGTTTCCAGGCAGCATAGTTTGGTTTACCCATCAGCTTTGCTTTCTGCAAACGCAGTTTTGCAATCTGTTCGATCAGGCTGCGGGTATCGTTAGCATCACCTTTCTCTGCACGGGTCCATGAAGCTTTATAAAGCTTTTCGCGGGTAGCGCGGTTTTTAAGATTTTGCAGTAATGGTTGCTGTGTTGTGTTCTGCAGTGCCAATAAGTACTTACCTTCTTTACCCGCTGCTTTTGCATCATTATGTGCTGCCTCCAGCTCTTCTGCACTCAGGCCATCCAGTTCTGATGCCTGGTCAAAAAATACACCTCCGGCCTTACGGGCCGCAAGAAGCTTTGACGTGTAACTGGCGATCAGACCTGCTTCCTGCTCATTCAGTTTTTTCATCTGCTCTTTAGCGGAAGCAGAAAGATTGGCACCGGCCATAGTGAACTGCTCATAGTAATACTCCAGCAGTTTTTTATCTTCATTATCCAGACCCAGCGAGAAGCGGTTGCCGTACAGTTTGCTGATGCGTGCAAACAAAGCCTCGTTCAGGTAGATACCATCTTTATGTGCAGAAAACTTCGGTGCATATTCCTGCTCCAGTGCCTGAATTTCAGGACTGGTATTGGCACTGGTAAAGTTGTAGAATACACTCAGCGCGCGCTTGTATACAGCTCCACTTAATTCCAGTGCGAGTATCGTATTTTTAAAAGTTGGCGCTTCTTTATCAGCCGCTATTTTAGCGATTTCTTCATTCTGTATCTTCATGCCCAGATCAAATGCAGGTTTGAAATGTTCTGTTTTGATTTTATCAAACTGTGGTGCCTGATATTGTAATGGGCTCTTTGCAAAAAACGGATTATTCATAGCTTTATAGTCGGCCGTCTGGCTCTTTTTAGCAGTATTACAACCGGCTGCAGCTCCTGCTGCGGCGATGCATACCAATAATTGAGTAGTATTCATTATTCGATTTTTTTAGGCCATAAAGTTACGGCTTCCCTGATAATAATCTTGTCGCACAGATGCAGAATTGTTTAAATAAATAAAACATACTATTCATTGCACTTTAACAATCACGGTATATAAAAGCCTTTGCCACTCCAGAAAAAGCTTCTATATTTGGGGCTCAAAAAAATTATTTAAACAGAAAAAGCATGAAAAAAATCTTTACAAGCCTTGCATTATTAGGTGCATTCGTTACAGGCGCAAACGCACAAAAAAATGCAGACCTGGAAATTAATCCTTATTTCCCTCAACCAGCTGCTACTTATGCAAATCTGAATGCAGGTGATACCTTCTACATTGCTGCTATCGTTACTAACAATGGTCCTAATGCAATCGTTCCAACTGACACTATCGTTGTAGGTCTGAACGGATGTTTCACAGGCGCATCTACTGGTAACAGCTACACTTTAAGTGCTGAAGAGCATCTGACTCTGGCTTCTGGCGCATCTGATACTTTAATCTACCCAGTTATCCAAGGTAGCGCTGCAGGTAGCACTTCTACTGAGCAAGTTATTGTAAAATGGAATACTAACTCTTTAGATACAGTTGTAGTAAGCATCTACGGATTTGATCAAAATGGTTTATTCAATGATGATGGTATCGATAACACTACTGGTGAATTCACTACTGGTAGCAACAACGTAATCGGTTACACTATCACTTTTGGTAATCCAAACTCAATCAAAGAAACTCAATTGGCAAAAGAAGTTATCAGCGTATATCCTAACCCTGCTGTAAACGAAGTAAACTTCGACTATACTTTCAAAGCTGCTACTGAAGCATCTGTAAGAGTATTAGATGTTACTGGCCGTCAAGTTTACACTCAATCTTTCGGTAAGCAAGCTGCAGGTAAACAATCTTTAAAAGTAGATGTGAGCAGCCTGAACAACGGTATGTACACTATCGAACTGATCACTGACAACGCAAAAGCAGTTAGCAAATTCAACATCGCTAAATAAGCTTAACAGTTAATACCTCATTAAAAGGATCGTCAATTGACGATCCTTTTTTATTTTTATATAGATTTATGTCTTTACTGCTACATCGAAACAATTATGATCCGTATTACAGAATGGTGCATTGAGGTTATAGGCTGGCTCCGTATTGCTCTATCTCCCATACTTATGGGCGCAATTGCTGCGGCCATTTGTTATTACAAGCTACCAGCGGGTTTTAACCTCTTTGCGGCAACATTATCTGGCTTACTGGGTCTGTATTTTGGTATACGCTGGGCCTCTTCAAAATGGAAAACAGGAACTATAAATTTTCTATCCGGCGTAAAAGACTCAGAACAAGAAGAGCATAAATTTTAAGATTTCCTATAACATGTTATTTAAGAATATGGTCTACTTTCGTAAAAGACCAAAACCAATGTTATGAATAATCGCAAAATCTGGCTTATTGGTGGCCTGGGGGCTGTAGTCGGTGGCTTACTGCTCTATAATAATGTAAAGGCTCAAAAACCTGCAAAAGCCCAACCGATTACTAACTTCAATAAAGAAAAGTACCTGGGTAAATGGTATGAGATAGCCCGCTTTGACTACCGTTTCGAAAAAAACATGAACAATGTCACTGCAGAGTACAGCCTTCGTGATGATGGAAAAATAAGGGTATTTAATCGCGGGTATGATACAACTGCAGGCAAGTTCAAGTCCTCGACCGGCAAAGCAAAGTTCCGTGAAGATGATACAACGGCAGCATTGAAAGTATCATTCTTCGGCCCTTTCTATTCGGGTTATAATGTAATAGCCTTAGACAAGGACTATCAATATGCACTGGTTGCAGGTGAGAACCTGGATTATCTCTGGATCTTATCCCGCACCCCTTCCATACCTGAAAATATCAAACAGCAATATCTTAAGCTGGCCAGAAGCATTGGTTATATGACCGAAGACCTGATCTGGGTAGAGCATAATTAAAAATAGCGTACCATGCTGGTACGCTATTTTTAATTATTGATTATACTATTATGCTTCATTTAAGGCCTGCCACAACACATCTTTTAACTGCATTACCCCTTGCTGGGTTACAGAAGAGAAGAATAAGTGCGGTATATGCTCCGGCAGCTCTTTAGCAATCTCTTTTTTCAGTTCATCATCCAGCATATCGCTTTTACTGATGGCGATGATCATCTTCTTGTGCAACAGTTCCGGATTATATTTTTCCAGTTCGTTATACAGGATTTCAAATTCTTTACGATGATTGTCACTATCCGCCGGTATCAGGAACAATAATACGGAGTTGCGCTCGATATGGCGCAGGAATCGATGACCCAGACCTTTACCTTCTGCAGCACCTTCAATAATTCCCGGCAGATCGGCCATACAGAAAGATAAGTGATCTCTGTACGGAACGATACCCAGGTTAGGTGTCAGTGTAGTAAAGGCATAGTTCGCTACCTTAGGTTTTGCTTCCGAGATTGTCGACAATAAAGTAGACTTCCCTGCATTGGGAAACCCTACCAGACCTACATCTGCCAGTACTTTCAACTCAAGGTATTTATATCCTTCTACACCCATCTCACCCGGTTGTGCATACTCCGGCGTCTGGTTGGTTGCAGACTTAAAGTTAGAGTTACCCAGGCCTCCACGACCACCTCTTACCCAGATCACTTCCTGACCATGCTCCAGTATCTCGGCTTCTATCTCACCAGTCTCTGCATCTTTTGCAATGGTACCTAAAGGCACTTCTATGATAATGTCTTTACCTTGTCTTCCGCTACTGTTATTACCACTACCATTCTCACCGTTCTCTGCCAGTACATTTTTATAATAACGCAGGTGCAGCAATGTCCAGAGCTGGCTGTTCCCTCTCAGAATAATGTGCGCACCACGACCGCCGTCACCTCCGTCAGGACCGGCTTTCGCATTAAATTTAGTACGCATAAAGTGCATACTACCGGCGCCTCCCTTTCCGGAACGGCAAAAGATCCGGATGTAATCAACAAAATTCGCTTTTTCCATAATCACCCAATTTCAACAATAAAGCCTTCTTTCTCAGAAGGCTTTATTGAGTTCTTTTTGCAAAGATGCTATATTATTTTTAATTCCCGGTTATATTACCGTAATTCTTGCTTTATTCTTGCGGTAAAATGAACTTTTCTACCTGGTTGCGTAACAGACCGAAGATCTCTTCGATAGTACCCACACCTTTGATACGCTCCAGTTTACCCTGAGTCTCATAGTAGTTCGCTACCGGTTCTGTTTTGGCTTTATATTCTGCAATACGTTTCTGAATTACTTCTTCATTATCGTCGCTGCGGCCAGATACCTCGCCTCTCAGTACCAGGCGTTGCTTCAGTTCTTCCTCAGGTACTTCCAGAGACAATAATACAGAGATATTTGTCTTTTTCAGAGCCAGCAGGTTATCTAATGCTTCTGCCTGTGCAGTTGTACGCGGGAATCCGTCAAAAATGAAACCTCTTGTATTAGGGTGTTCGTCCAGTTTGGAACCGATCATGCCGATCACTACTGCATCCGGAACGAGCTGCCCTGCATCCATAAATTTCTTTGCCTCTAAACCCAGGTTTGTTTCACGGCTGATTTCGTCTCTCAGCAGATCGCCGGTAGACAGGTGCTGCAAACCGTACGTTTGGATCAGATTGGTAGATTGTGTGCCTTTTCCGCTTCCGGGAGGACCAAAGAGAATAAGATTGAACATATATGTACTGTTTTTAACGATGCGGTGACAAATTTACGTAAATATGCTTAAACACCCAAAGCTAGCCCCTGTTACCGATTCCGAAATAGGTGAATCCATCCTTAGCCAGCTGCACATCATCATAGATATTACGACCGTCGAAGATTACTGCAGTCTTCAGGGTTTCTTTGATTTTGTCCCAGTTAGGCAGTCGGAATTCGTTCCATTCTGTAACGAGCGCTATAGCATCTGCCTCCTCAACTGTTTCATACACATCATCACAGAAATGTACCTTATCATTGTCTCCCAATAAATGTTTGGCTTCTGCAACAGCTACCGGATCAAATGCCCTTACCCTGGCTCCGGCCCGGGTCAATGCTTCGATCAGTACCAGCGATGGTGCTTCACGCATATCATCAGTATTCGGCTTGAAGGCTAAACCCCAAACGGCAATTGTCCTTCCGGCCAGCTGATGATCAAAATAGCGGGATATTTTTTCAAACAATACCGTTTTCTGGTCTTCATTAATGGCTTCTACCGATTCCAGTAAACGCATGGGTTTATTATGTTCCAGTCCAATCTGGATCAATGCCTTTACATCTTTCGGAAAACAGGAACCTCCATAACCTACACCGGCATACAGAAACTTCTTGCCAATGCGCGGATCAGTACCGATTCCGTTACGTACATGATTAATATTGGCACCCACCAGCTCACAGAGATTGGCCACATCATTCATAAAAGAAATGCGGGTGGCCAGCATAGCATTAGCAGCATACTTGGTCATCTCTGCAGATGGAATATCCATATACAGGATACGGTAACCGTTTAACAGGAACGGTTTGTAGATCGTATCGATCACTTCTTTGGCACGATCACTGTCTATACCTACCACAATACGATCGGGGCTCATAAAGTCCTTTATCGCTGCGCCCTCTTTAAGAAATTCAGGATTGGACGCTACATCGAAATCGATCTGAGCACCTCTTGCCTGAAGCTGGTCCGAAATGGCTTTGCGTACTTTATGCGAAGAACCAACCGGTACGGTACTCTTGGTAATTACCAGTACATAATCTTCGATACTGCTGCCGATGTCTGAGGCTACCTGCAATACATATTTCATGTCGGCACTGCCATCCTCTCCCGGAGGGGTTCCTACACAGATAAAGATCGCATCAGCACCTTTGATATGTGCAGACAGGTCTGTACTGAAGGTTAGCCTTCCTCTCTCGAAATTATTTTTTACAATAACATCCAGCCCCGGTTCATATATAGGCAATATGCCTTTCTTAAGATTTTCTGTTTTTTGCACATCTATATCAATGCAGCACACTTCTACCCCCACATCTGCCAAACAGGCTCCAGTCACCAATCCTACGTATCCGGTTCCGACTACGATAACTTTCATTAAGATAAAATTTGCGTAAAAATAAAGGTTTTTAACGGCATTTTTCTACCCTACAGTTCCAATAAATAAGTATAATTCAGGTAATGCGTTTTGTACTCTTTACCGTTATGCATACCATTATCCACTTTGGTAGGTGTAGACAGCTCCAGCAGGTAGTTTCCTTTCAGTCCTTTAGGCAATACCAGCTTACCGTCCTTATCGGTTTGTACCTGTATACCGTCTTTATTACCCACCTGCTCCAGGTTTACGGTTGCTCCTGCATGTGGCTTTCCATCTTTCAAAACGATAAGGGCATTACCTTTCTGAGCATTGGGCAACATCACCTGGTAGCGGCCTTTTCCAACAATGGTCTGCTGCTTGCCTTTCACCGAAACATAGGTACCGGCAGTATAGGTGATTTTCATGTCTTTAAATACATCTTTCACCTCATGATCCAGCCAGAAAGTATATACACCTTCCTGATCCGGTGTGAAGTTTGCAAAATAGAATGCAGAGTCCTGATTTTTGTTCAGCTCCGTAACTTTGCCATCCGGGGCGGTCATCATCAGTTTATAGTCTTTCAGGTCTGAAAACCATTTTGCTGTTTTAGTAGGTTTTCCATCGCTGTACTCACCAAAGAATATTTTAACCTGCTGTTCTTTCCCTATCTGTCCTTTATTAGATGCTTCTATCCAGATGGTATGTGCATGAGCAAAGAGTTGCGTGATCACTAAAAGCAACGTAATGGCTAAAGATCTGAAGTTCATTGTTATAATTTTTAAATTGGTGAGCTGCAAAATTAATCAATGAACCAGCCAATCGTACCTCATGCGAGCATTGTCATTATATTTTGACAATCAACCATTTATAATCTATTCTAATCGCACTTTAATCTCCTTCAATACTTCTTGCGTATTCGTCTGCAGGCGTATGGTATAATCTCCTGAAGGATAATCGATCGTTTCAAAAGAAGCATTCAGGTCGTAGCGACCTTTGACAAAATCCTTTCCGGTAAAATAAGAGGCGACACGTTCGTTTTTGTCATTGTAGATACTCAACGATAATTTTTCCGGCGCACTTAAGGTCCATTGGAGATTGGCTACCAATTTCAATGTTTTATCAGGCCGCACTGCGGCTCCCTGAATGGCGTTAATCTCTTTTACGGTAAAGTACTGCGGTGCATCGAGGCCAAGCAGCTGTCCCATATACGCTACCAGCTTACGTGATAATTCAGGATTATTGTAATCATAGACATCGCTCAGGCTGTGCTTATTGGTCAATACCCAAACAGCATGCTGGGCCATATCATTACTCACCGCATTGGCCTTTACAAATGCCAGTACTTTACCCATGTTGCTGCTGCCTGTACTTTCGAAGTGGTAGGGATGACCGGCCACCGGTGCCTGATCATCGCTTTCTCCGCAATAGGTCTGTAACTCCAGGATGCGGGGTTTGCCGGCATTTATGGCCAGCAGTTCCGTACCCCCGATAATCAGGTTCTGGTTTTCTGCATTTTCGGGTCGCATAATAATAGCGGAATCTATCACCAGCAGGAGGTTCTCCCGGGTAATATTCTCAATGGTAATGCGCAGGCCCTTGCCATTATAAGGTTCAGTAGTACTGATACCTTTCAGGGTTATCTTTTGCTCTTTCAGTGCAGTACTAAGCAGTATTTTTTCCATGCGCTGCTCTTTAGCCCAGACGCTTGTATGCTGCAACAGCATCATTATACAGATATAAATAAGCCCCTTTTTCATAAAACAGTGTGATTAATTACCGGTAAGGTATAGAATATATCAGATATTTCTTAATAACTAAAACGAAAAGGGAGCAGATCTTTCGTATCTGCTCCCTTTATAATTTTTTATGGTCTGTTTTGTTTAGAAGAAAACGCCTAAACGTAAAGCGAAATTGTTGAATCGTACGTTACCGTCTTTAAAGGTACTGTTTACGTTAATCTTATTGTTCGCATTATCATACAGTTCATAATTCTGCGGACTGGTTGCGTCCGGCAGGAAACCGTTGTTGAAAAAGAGTCCTACATAACCTGCTACTTTATTGGTAAACGGAATTTCGGCACCGATACCGATATTCATAGACAGCATTGCTGGAGCAACTGCTGTACTGAAGGTAGCAGAAGAGGTCAGCTTATCTTTCTCTTTAGAAATAGCCTGTATTTTAGTGTCTGAATCGTAATAATCCAGGTCGTAAGATGCTTTTTTGGCTACGTTTATACCCAATGTCAGCCCTACCTGTCCGAAGAAACGCATATTACCCACCGGATCGGTTCTCAGCTTAATACCCACCGGAATCTCCATGTAGGCCATATTGTACTGGAATGAGGCTTTCTGAATAGTATTGGCTTCTGCAACAGAGCTTACACGCTGCATAGACATTTTACCACCACCATTTGTCATCTGCAGACCGGTTACGATTGCATAGTTATCTTCAAAGTAGTATTCTGCCATCAGGCCATAGGTAAAACCAACCTTGGAGCCATCATTAGCAATATTGTAGTTTTTATTATCGTCAGATTTTGATGTTGCGCGCATCCATGCCATGGTAGGGGCAACATATGCACCAAAGCGCACCTTTTTGGTATCGATACCATAGTCTCCGGAGCTCTGGTAAGGGGCCTCCTGTGCATGTATGGCAGGTGCTGCTGCAATAAGGGATGTAAGTAGAAATGCAATTTTTCTCATAAAACAGATATTATTTACTGGCAAAAATAGAGTTTAGCATGCTAAGAATGAATTTATTATATGAAATTAACAGGCTATTCAAAAAATAAGGACCGCAAATATTGCATTGCGGCCCTTGTTATGTGCTCCGGTTCCGTATTCCACTAATGACCGGGAGTGATGTTGAAGTTTACATTCAGGTCATTATTACCACCTGCATTCTGGTAGTTAGGGCTATTGTATGCCTGTGCATCAGGATGTGTTTTGTCCAGACCATGACGCAGCAATACCTGCAGGTTAAATGTGGTATGGCCATCAATTTCAATCTTACCATCCAGGCCTATGCCATCATTATACACATAGCTTCCGACACCGGTAGAAGGGTTGGCGAAGAAGAAGAATTTATGTTCCGCAGCATCATCAATAATTTCCTGGTTGATGTTCTCTCCACTTGCAAAAAGATTGATGAGCATTCTGTATTGCTGATGGCTTTCCAGATCAAGGTTGGAGGGACTGGCTACCCCGCTGGCATTGAATCCTACAGTGGTTGTATCTGTGGTTTCACTACCATTTGTATCGAGTTTGATAAAGCTGATTTTAATGGCATCATATTCCTCGTTCTGGTTATTTGGTTTCGGATCATTCTTTTTACAGGATGCGAAGGTAATAACGGCCAGTAAAGCGATTGCGGTTCCTATTTTTATAATATTATTTTTCATTTTTGAATTTGATTTTTGAATGATTGGTTTAAAATTTATATGCCACACGCAGCTCCACACTTCTGCCCAGATCATGCGCATAGTAGCGGAAGCGGTTCATATAGTCTTTGTATAATTGATTGGTCAGGTTATTTACACTGACATCCACACTAAGTGTTTGCTTGCCTACAGGCCATTCCAGGCCGGCACGCAGATTGATCAGCTGATACCCTTTTGGGGGTGCCTCATAATCACTGTTGGCTTCATAACGCGTCTGCCTCGCTACAGCAACATGTTCCAGCTCTGCATATACAGGTCCAGGTTTGGACATATGCGGTATAACGTAACGAATACTATGGGTAATGCGGTCAGAAGGTATAAAAGGCAGGTACTGATCATTGCTGATATCCCTGGCTCTTATGGTACTTCCTTTCAGGCTATAAATCCATTGTGTACTGAAGTCGTATTTCGCGGTCAGATCCAGTCCTGTAAAGAGTGCATTGGTACTTTTATAATTAAATACCGGAAAGGCTCCTCTCAGACTTTGAAAATAAGTGAGCGAGGGGTTGAGGTATATATAATTATCGAAGTAGTGCACATAAGCATCCAGCTCCACAGAAAAGTTTTTGCGGGTATTCTGGAAGGCAATGGTATTCATCCATTTTACACTCTGCTCTGCGCGCAGGCTGCTGTCGCCCAGTTCATATTGCGCTGCACCATGATGCAGGCCGGTACTGTACAGCTCATTGACCGTAGGCGGACGCCAGGCTGTCGCTGCATTGGTAGACAGTCTCCAGCGATTGTCGGGTATATAGCTGGCACCTATTGAGGCACTTATATTCTGATAATTATGGGTTCCACCATAGAGGTGATTAGAGGCATCATACCCGGCTGCATTCAATAACTGGTAGTCATATCGCAGACCTCCCTCCAGGGTAAATGATTCGCCCAGGTAGCGGGCCAGTGCATAAGCACCCAGGTTACGGGTATCATAGTTAGGGATCAGCGGCACGGTGTACAGGTCTGGCTGATTATTATTCACCGCCATGCTGCCATTCAGCCCTACATTTCCCCTCCACTTTTTACCATTGGTATACGCCGCATCAAGGTTCAGCTCCTGATAATATAATTGCAGGTCCACAGAAGGTATGCCCGTTCTGCCTCCGCGGCGGATATCATATTCCTGCCGGCGGTCATACTGCAGACTATACTGTGCATCCATACTCCATTGTTCGTTGAGATGGTAATGGGCTTTCAGCTTAGCGAGGTCATGCTGCACTATTTGTCTTGGTGCATCTATGGTATAATAAAAGCTGCCATCATCAAATGGCCTGCCATTGGCAATGCGTGCTTTCAGATCGGTCGTATCGCCGATATGCGAACCTTTGAATATTCCGATTTCGCTGCGGTAATGGCTGTAATAACCCTCCATACTCCATTTATGTACACTATAGCCTAGTGCAGCAGAGTAATTCAGCTCCTTCGTACCGGTATTATCCAGGTAATAATCAGGGGTCTTGTAGTTACCTCCCTGCGATACACTGGATTGCAGACGCCAGGCCCAGTTTTGGCTATTGCCCAGCGCTCCGTTAAGCATCAGCCCACTGGTTCCCCTCTGCCCGTTACTTACACCGATAAGATTGGCCGTACCATGAATCCCTGGAAAGTGATAGGGCAATGGTTCCGGGTTAACGACCAACACACCACCTATCGCATCACGTCCGTAACGTACCGCTTCCGCACCTTTGACAACGGTAATACTACCTGCATTCATGCCATCAATTTCCGGAGCATGCTCTGCTCCCCATTGCTGGCCTTCCTGCCGCACACCGTTATTAAGGATCAGGATACGATTGCCACTCATTCCGTTTATCACCGGCTTGGCAATAGATGCACCTGTCTGTAACATCGTTACCCCGGCCACAGAACTGGCCATGGCCGCAATATTATTGCCTTTGAGGCGGCGCAGCTCAGTGCCAGACAGGGTAGACTGTGCATTCTGCGTAGCCACCTCCATCTTATGCCCTACAACCTGTACCTCTTTCAGGTCTTTGGCTGCAGGAGACATGTTCAGATATACGGTATCGCCATTGCTGATTACAATAGTCTCGTCTATCGCTTTATATCCCTCCAGGGTAATGTGAAGGTGTGCGTTACTTTGCGGACACATCCCGTTCAGGATAGCCACTCCGCTTTCGTCAGATTGTATGACCTGCCTGTCTGTACGTACCTCTGCGGCAATTAGGGGTTCCTGTGTATTTTTATCCCGGAGCACCAATGGTACTGCCAGGCTACACTTTACCTTCTGTGCATTACCCGTATTGGGTGTAAAGCACAGAGGAAGCAACATAACAGCAAAGCTGATATGTTTACTGCTGATGCGTAACATATACTTGTAAAATAAATTGTCTGAATAAATAAGCTTTCATGAGGTATCATAACCTCAGGTCATTCCAATCTGTAACAGATCAGAATACTAAGCCTGTACACGAAAATCAGGCCAGGGCAGGAGGCCCCCTCAGACGGAAGGAGTAGTGTTCATTATCGAACCAAACGTTATAAGTACGCTCCAGATAAGAGACGTAACGTTTTATTTCCCATATATCGAAATGGTAACTGGTCTCTGCCTTGATGAAATGAGGCAGCATCTGGGTCAGGTAATCACAGTGATGGTGATACTGCTCAAATGCCAGACCGGAAGCATCACGACCACAGTTGTCCCCATCGTTATGGATATGGTCTATGGTTTCGTGATGGTGCTCAAACGTATGGGCATACTCCTGAAGGCTGGCGTAAAAACAGACTACCAGGCCCAGCACAAATGCCAGAAATGTATGGAACATTTTTTTAAACATACAAAGCGCAGTGCAAAACTACATTATTCACTGGGAATAGAAATGAGAAAAATTCGTTATTTCCGGCCAATTGACATTCCCTATATGTGAATAATTAAAATTAAATCCCAAATTCTAAATATTGTCGGACATTTGCACCAGAAAAAAATTAATCATAAAAAGTATTTAAACAATGAACAAAGTAATCTCAGTTGGTAGCCAATTTCCTGAATTTAAGAAAATCGCCGTTTCTGCTAATGCCCTGATCGCTGATGCACCTGGTAAAGAGTTCGAAACTATTTCTAATGCTGTTCACACCGCATCCGGTCAATGGATGGTAATGTTCTGGTGGCCGAAAGACTTCACTTTCGTGTGTCCTACTGAAATTGCCTCTTTCAATAATGCTTATGGTGAATTCTCTGACAGAGATACCGTTCTGATCGGTGCTTCTACTGACTCTGAATTTGTACACCTGGCATGGAGAAGAGATCACGAAGATCTGCGTGGTCTGAAATTCCCTATGTTAGCTGATACTTCTAAATCTCTGGCTGATGAGCTGGGTATCCTGCAGGCTGATGAGAAAATCGCTTACCGTGCTACTTATATCGTAGACCCACAAGGTATAATCCGTTGGGTAAACATCAACGACCTGAGCGTAGGCCGTAATGTAGACGAGGTACTGCGTGTTCTGGATGCTTTACAAACTGATGAGCTGTGTCCTTGTAACTGGAAAAAAGGTGAAGAAACCTTAACCACACAAATGGCAAACAACTAATCTCCATAATAGATTAAATACCAAAGAATGGCTGTAAGAGCACATCTTACAGCCATTCTTATACACTAACTTTTTAAAATACGGAATATGAGTATAGTACACGAAACAGTACAAAGCCTGTTTACCGAATTAAATATCGATACCAATCATAGTTCTTTTGCCCTGCATAAACTGGCCGCTACAGACAGTAAGTATCTGAAGGATCTGAAATTGAATGTACTGACAGTATTGAACAAGAATACCAGCCTGACTAAAAAGGAAGCTTTATTACTGGCGATCTGTGTTGCAGCAAACGATCGTAACGAGGTACTGGCGGCAGGACTGGAGCAACTGGCCCTGGCCAATGAAGCGACTATGGAGGAAATCTCGGAAATGTATGCGCTGACTTCGCTGATGAATACGAATAACATCTTCTATCGCTTCAAGCATTATTTCCAGGACAACACTATTTATAACAATACTCCGGCCGGATTACGCATGAACATCATGATGAACCCGGTAACCGGTAAGGCATTTTTTGAACTGGCCAGCCTGATGGTCTCTGCACTGAACAACTGTGAAATGTGTATCAAATCGCATGAAGCATCTGTAAAACAGCATGGTGTTACAGAGCATAAGATCTTTGAAAGCGTGCGCCTGGTGGGTGTGATCAAGAGCCTTATTGAGGTATTGTAAATCTTATTTTATTTTCATTGGGCGATATCGGCATGTTTATCAAAAACCAGATATTGCAATAAATAAAAGAGACACCAAATTGGTGTCTCTTTTATTTATTGCTAAAATTTCTTTGATTAGTAACGTCCGGCTCCGGCATAGAAGCGGGTCCAGTAAGCCTGGTCCAGATCGCTGATCATTACACCACGGCTGGAAGAAGCATGTACAAACATTCCGTTGCCTAAATATACACCTACGTGAGAGATGCGCTTGGTATGGATGCTGAAGAACACTAAATCGCCTTCTTTCAGTTCTTCTTTTTCGTAAATACGTTTGGTCATCATATACTGCATCGCTGCAGTTCTATCCAGTGTTTTACCATATACATCGGCAAACAGTTGTCTGGTGAATGCAGAACAGTCGATAGATTTCTTTGTGGTACCTCCAAGGCGATAAGGCGTACCATACCAATCCTGGATGAAGGAATACAAACCGGTATTTTTGCGCAGACCGTCTTTGATCTTCTCTGCTGCTTCTCTTTTTTCTTTAACCGTAGGTTCCGGCTCGTCTGTTGTAACACGAGCAGGAGTTGTTTTGTCTTTAACTGCTACCGTATTTTTAACAGATATATTCTTTTTTGCTGTCGGTGTGTTGATGCTGATGCCTTCGATAAATCTTGAAGACTCATTGCTTACTTCAACTTCCGCACTAGCGATCTGGTTATTATTTCGATGCGCACGCTGCGCGTTTGCTGTTGTTATTGACCCGATAATACAAGCCGATAGAATGGTTAAAAATTGACGCATTTTTTCGGTTTTATTTTTGATAAGAGGCGAAGATAAGAGGAAAAGCGTAAAATAAATGTTAATGTAAAAATTTCATTACAATACCTTAACACGGCCATTTATAGCAAACTATCTCCGTTTAATTATAGGCTAAGTGCTATATTTGCACAAAATTTAATTTAAATCTAATAATTCTAAACAACGAAATATGAAGATATTAGTTTGTATTGCGAAAGCTCCGGATACTACTTCTAAGATTTCATTTACGGACAATAACAGTAAATTTAATGAAGCAGGAGTAACATTCATCATTAACCCTTATGATGAAATGTATGCCCTGGTACGTGCCCTGGAACTGAAAGAAAGTGGTGCAGCCAGCGAAGTACACCTGGTAAGCGTTGGTGACGCGTCTACAGATGCCATCATCCGTAAAGCCCTGGCCTTAGGTGGTGACAGCGCATTCAGAATCGATGCTGAGAGCACAGATCCTTATGCAATTGCTGCACAGATCGCTGACCTGGTTCAGAAAAACGGTTATGATATCGTACTGACTGGTAAAGAGTCTATCGACTATAACAACTCCGCAGTAGGTGCCAGCATCGCTGGTATACTGGACTACAACTATATCGGAAGTGCTTCTAAACTGGAAGTAAGCGGTGGCACTGCAACTGTATCCCGTGAGATTGAAGGCGGAGAAGAAACGTCTACGGCATCTTTCCCTGTAGTAATCGCTTGCCAGAAAGGTATGGCGGAACCTCGTATCCCTAACATGCGTGGTATTATGGCTGCCCGTACCAAGCCACTGACTGTGGTACCGGCAGTAGCTGCTGATACACTGACTAACATTGTAAGTTACGAACTGCCTCCTGCAAAACAAGGTGTGAAACTGTTCACTATCGATCAGATGGATGAGCTGGTAGCTGCGCTGAAAAACGAAGCTAAAGTTCTGTAATTATTAAATTTGTTATAGGGCCGCCGGCCTTAATTATCCAAACTAAAAAAACTTATATATAAAATGTCTGTTTTAGTATTTGTAGATCATGCTCAGGGTACATTCAAAAAGAATGCCTTTGAAGCAATCAATTATGCCGCAAAAACTGCAGAGCAGGTAGGTGGCGATGTGATCGCTGTAGTACTGGGTGCTGCTGCGGAAAGTGAACTGGCTGCACTGGGTACATATGGTGCTAAGCAAGTATTACATGTAAATGATGAGCGTCTGAATCATTTCAACGCTAAAGCATATACCAAAGCGATCATCGCTGCGGCAAACCAAACCGGTGCAAAAGTGATCATCGCTTCTGCAAATAACAACGGTAAAGCGCTGGCTCCAATGGTTGCGGCTCAGCTGAAAGCTGGTTTAGTTGCTGGTGCAGTTGATTACCCAAGCACTGCCAACGGATTTACAGTTAAGAAATCAGTATTCTCCGGAAAGGCATTTGCTCATGTACAAATTACTTCTGATATCAAAGTAATCGGGCTGACACCAAACACTTTTGCTCCTGCAGAAGTTGGTGGTACTGCAAGCGTACAAGCGCTTTCTGCTGATTTAAACGATGCTGATTTCGGTGTGAAATTTGTATCTGAAGATGTAGTGAAAGGTGAAGTTCCATTGAGCGAAGCAGAGCGCGTGGTATCTGGTGGCCGTGGTCTGAAAGGCCCTGAAAACTGGGGTATCCTGGAAGATCTGGCTAAGGCTATGGATGCTACCCTGGCTTGTAGCCGTCCGGTAGCTGATGCACACTGGCGTCCGCACCACGAACACGTGGGTCAGACCGGTGGTACAATCCGTCCTAACCTGTATGTAGCTGTTGGTATCTCTGGTGCTATCCAGCACTTAGCGGGTGTGAACAGTTCTAAAACGATCGTTGTGATCAACAAAGATCCGGAAGCGCCGTTCTTCAAAGCGGCTGATTACGGTATTATCGGCGATGCATTCGAGATATTACCTAAATTAACTGAAGCAGTTAAAAAAGCTAAAGGATAATTTCCTTATAGTTTATACATAATAAAAGGGCGATCGCAATGATCGCCCTTTTTAGTATTTCATATCCCAATATTACCATTGCGCGGTATTATTTTTCAAGAATTGTTCTGATTTGATCATATCGGTATGCAGCAAACGATCAGTATCATAAAAGGCTACATCTTTACGGTATGTTGCGAACAAGTTTTCTACGGCTGCAGATGACTGTAATGGTCTTCTGAACTCCAGTGCCTGTGCAGCACACATCAGTTCTACTGCCAATACACGACGCACATTATCGATCACTTTTTTCAGTTTTGTAGCCGCATTTGCACCCATGCTTACATGGTCTTCCTGTCCGTTACTGCTCACGATGCTGTCTACAGAAGCAGGTGTACAATATTGCTTGCTCTGGCTCACAATAGCTGCTGCACTGTATTGTGCGATCATGAAACCACTGTTCAGTCCGGCATCCTTAGCCAGGAAAGCCGGCAGATTGCGCTGTCCGCTGATCAGCAGGTATGTTCTGCGCTCAGAGATATTACCCAGCTCAGCCATAGCAATAGCCAGGAAATCCAGGTTCAGTGCGAGAGGCTGTCCATGGAAGTTCCCGCCGCTGGTGATCATGTCCTCTTCCTCAAACACAATAGGGTTATCGGTTACAGAGTTAATCTCTGTTTCAAATACATTATAAATATGGGTTACGGTATCTTTTGTAGCGCCGTGTACCTGCGGTACACAACGGAAAGAATACGGATCCTGCACCTGTACTTTTGCAACCTGCTGAATAGGACTATCTTTCAGGATAGCACGTACCTGCTCTGCAGTTTTGATCTGTCCTGCATGAGGGCGCACACGGTGTACCGGATGTGCAAACGGCTCAATCTTACCATCAAATGCATCCAGTGACATGGCCGCGATCATATCAGCCCAGTCCTGCAGTTTCAGGCTTTCCAGCATATTATATACTGCATAGCTGCTCATAAACTGTGTACCGTTCAATAAAGCCAGGCCTTCTTTTGCTTTCAATGTCAGCGGTGTTACACCCAGACTGTTCAGCACTTCAATTGCTTCTTTCTTTTCGCCTTTATACCATACCAGGCCTTGTCCGATCAACGGCAGGCTCAGGTGTGCCAAAGGAGCTAAATCTCCGGATGCACCCAGGGAGCCTTGCTCATATACTACCGGTAAAATATCATTATTATAAAAATAAACCAGTCGCTGAATGGTATCTTCATGTATACCACTATAACCCTGACCCAGGCCCATAATCTTCAGCAGCAGCATGATTTTTACAATCTCCTGAGGCACTTCATCTCCAAATCCTGTTGCATGAGAGCATACCAGATTTTGTTGCAGCTGGCTCAACTGGTCATCATCAATACGCACATTACACAGGCTACCGAATCCGGTATTGATACCATAATAGGTTTGCCCGCCGGCAATCTTCTTGTCCAGGAAAGCTCTGTTGGCTCTTACCTTTTGAAGTGTTTCTTCTGAAAGGGTGATGGTATCGGACAGGTATTGCGGAATATCTTTGATTTCCAAATGTTGAGGAAGTGTTCTCATCAGGTCTTTTTTTTTTGCGCAAAGATAATCGAAAAAACCAGATGACTATGTTATCGCCAGGGCAGCTGTAGCGATACTCAGTCTTGTATCCGGTAGCTGCAGGATAGCATTGCCGCAGGCGGCCAGCGTAGCCCCTGTAGTCAGCACATCATCGACCAGCAATACATGCTTACCAGCCAGAGCCTGCACTTGTCGTCCGGCAACAAATGCACCAGAAACATTTTCCAGGCGCTCCAGTCTAGTCATATGCGTTTGAGATGCCGTATTGATGCTTCGCTTAATCGCTTTTTCGGCAACAGGGATGCCGCTTACAGCCGATATACCAGCTGCAATACTCGCAGACTGATTATAACCACGGCGATACATTTTCTTCCGGTGCAGCGGAACAGGTACTATTATATCGATAGACTTAAACCATTCTGTACGGGCATAGCGATGAGCAATGAGCTTCCCGAGGAATATGCCCAGGTCGGGTCGGTTGCGGTATTTCAACTGATGCATCAGCTCCTGCACCAGTCCTTCTTCTATAAAGTATAGCAGCGGTGCTGCGTGCATATGAGCCAGTTTTCCATAGAGACGGACATCCGTTTCATTATCCGGTATCTGCTCCAGGCCGGTGAAGGGCAGCTTATCAAAGCAGGAAAGGCACAATAGCTCCTCTCCGGCATGCAAGGTTTGCGCACAGCCGGTACAATATTGAGGAAAAAGAATGTCTAATAAAGGGTGTAAAAGGTGGTGTTTTAGTTTTTTCATATTAGGTAGTGTAGCTTATACGAGGGGTATCGTATCCGGATTGCTCCTCAGGTAGTCGAGTTTTGCTTCAAACATAAGCGCCATTTTGCCTGCCCTGCTCTTGGCTTCTTCTGCCACAGGACCTTCAAAATGCGTGTCAATTGTTTGATGAAATAAATCGAGCCAGATACTAAAATGCTCTTTATATATAGGCAGTTTCATATGGTGCAGAAAAGGGCTGCCGCTGTAGGTATGCTCATGTAACAGTATGGTTTGCCAGAAACGGTACATTTTCTGCAAATGCGCATCCCAATGGCCTTCCAGCTTTTCATTAAAAATAGGCCCGATCAGCTCATTCTTTCCTACGCGGGCATAAAATTCATCTACAAACAAACATATATCTTCTACTACTGCTATATCAGGTTTCATGCTATTTTTTTGCCTATAAAGGTACGGATTTATTCCTGCAGAGGCCGCAAAACACCATTTACCACCAAGCTACAGACACAAAATACCACCGTTTGTAAAAGCAGTGTTAAAAACGCCCTATTTTATCCACAATATTATCCACATTTGTGTTTTCCACATTTTCATATTCAATGTTAATTAGCTGATTTGCAATATGTTAAACAATGCCAAATTGTGGATAAAATAGACACAACTGTATAGTGGTAAATTGTGGGAATTTGTGTTATTTTGTAGCATAATTCTCAAATTACCCTGAATGGCCTCAGTTTACGGCGAATATAAGGTTTCTATGGACGCAAAAGGACGCTTACTCGTCCCTGCTGACTTCCGCAAGCAATTGCCGGAATCGGACGTGCATACCTATGTCGTAAAACGTGGATTAGACAACTGCCTGACTTTGTATGTTTTGAGCGAATGGGAGAAATTAAGCCAGCAACTGGACGAAATGAGTGCCTTCAATCCTAAAGTACAAAAATTCAAGCGCCTGTTTCTGGACGGCATTAACCTTCTGGAAGTTGACAGCGCAGGCAGAATACTGATCCCTAAACCATTACAGGAATATGCGGGACTGAATAAAGAAATCATCTTCTGGGCACAAGGCAATAAAGTAGAAGTCTGGGATAAGGCAAGTAAAGAAGCTTATATCGCCGCGCAGCAACAGGAAGAAGAGGATCTGGCAAACGAATTATTTAATTAATATTTATATGGAGCAGGCTTATCATCATATTTCCGTATTGCTCCGGGAGAGTATTGACGCCTTGGACATCAAGCCCAATGGCGTTTACGTCGATTGTACGTTCGGCGGGGGCGGCCACAGCCGGGCCATCCTGGAACGACTGGGCAAAAACGGAAGACTTATTGCTTTTGACCATGATAAAGATGCATGGAAAAATGCAATAGATGATAAACGCTTTATACTGGTAAAGGAAAACTTTCAGTATATGAAACGTTTCCTGAGGTTACACCAGGCCTCTAAAGTAGATGGTATACTGGCCGATCTCGGGGTGAGCTCCTTCCAGTTCGATACAGCAGACCGCGGTTTTTCGATCCGTTTCGATGCCCCGCTGGATATGCGTATGGATGACCGTCTGGACACAACAGCTGCAGACATTATCCGTGACTACAGTGAGGCAAAGCTGCATAAGATGTTTGAAGTATACGGGGAAGTCAGAAATGCACGTACGCTGGCCAAAACAATTGTAGAGCAGAGAAAAAGCAGCGATATTAAAACGATTGAGGGTTTTAAAAATGCCATCGACTCCTGCATCAAAGGTAAGCCTAACCGATACCTGGCACAGGTATTCCAGGCTTTACGTATCGAGGTAAACCAGGAGATGGAGGTATTGAGCCAGTTTCTGGAGCAGACCAAAGACTGCCTGAAACCTGGTGGCCGCCTGGCGATCATCACCTTCCATTCACTGGAAGACCGCCTGACTAAAAAGATGATGAAAAACGGCACCTTAAGCGAAGTGACTACTGATGCTTTCGGCCGCAAGACGATGGAGAATCCTTTCAAAGTACTGAAGGATGTACTGCCATCAGAAGAGGAACTGGAACACAATAACCGATCAAGAAGTGCCCGCCTGCGTATAGCGGAGTACATGGATAAATAAAAATATGACTGAAGCAAATGTCAGAGACAGAATAAATGCGATCAAAGAGCGCTTTGATAACATCTCCTACCGGGGGGTGGTGCTCAATGTGCCCTACCTGATCTTCCTGGCTTTACTTGCAGTAATGTATATCTCTAACAGCAATAAAGGACTGTCGCTGGCAAGAGAAATCGAAAAAAAGAAAAAAGAATTAAAAGAGGTTCGTTGGCGCTATAAGGACGCACAGGCCAGCCTGATCTATTACACTTCGGAAAGACAGATCAGCGAACAGGCTAAATCCCTGGGTATTGCTCCTTTATCCAAACCGGCCTTTGAAATAAAAGCAGTAGAAAAAAAGTAAAACATTGGCAGCACAACAAAAATCAAGTGTAAAAAGAGACATCAGCAGACGGGTTAACCTGTCTTTTGGTGCTATTGTGCTATTGGGAGCTGCCATTGTCATTAAAGCGGGCATGACTCAGGCCAATGACGGAGAGCGACTAAGGGCGCAGGCCAACCGCTCTTTTTCTGATATTGAAACCTTATATCCTGACCGCGGTAATATATATACAGAAGAAGGAAAGATCCTGTCGGCAACCATTCCGAAGTTTGATCTGAAGATGGACCTGTCGGTGATCAATAAAGACACCTTCTACAATAATGTTGATACACTGTGCGATGCACTGGCTACCATCCTCAAAGATGAGACTGCCGCTTCGCTGAAACAGAGAATGAAAGAGGGTTTCCGCCGGAAAAGCCGATACTGGACACTTAAAAACAAAGTGGCCTATTATGACTATCAGCTGATCCGCAACCTGCCTTTATTGCGCAAGCCAAAAAATAAAGGTGGTTTTATGCCGGAACCGCAGATGAAGCGAATGAACCCTTATGGTATGCTGGCTTACCGTACCATTGGTTTGTGGAGAGAGAATGCTCAGATCATTGGTCTGGAAAAGAGCTACGATACAGACCTGTCGGGCAGAACAGGCACCCGCATCATTCACAAAGTAGGTGGTCAGTGGGTTCCGCTTGTGGGTTCTGAGATTGAGGCGGTAGAAGGACATGATATTGTATCAACCATTGATATAGACATACAGGAAGTAACAGAACATGCACTGCATGATATTATGGCTCAGTATGAGTGTCTGCAGGGTACGGCTATTGTGATGGAGGTGGAGACCGGAAAGATCAGGGCTATTGCTAACCTGGGTCGCCAGAAGAATGGCGAATACTGGGAAGACTTTAACTATGCCATGATTCCTTCTGAACCGGGATCGGTATTCAAACTGATGTCGCTCTATGCCTTACTGGAAGACGGTTATGTCAATGCCAATACTATGGTAAACTGTAACGGTGGGCAAATGCGCTTCGGTACCCAGACGGTACGTGACGATCATGGCGGATTAGGTTCTATCACGGTAGAAAAAGCCTTTGCACAGTCGTCCAATGTGGCTTTTGCCTCCCTGGTCAACAAATATTATCATGATAACCCGATGAAGTATATCAAGCATTTGCAACATCTGGGCTTAAACCAAAAAACGAATTTAGATCTGGCCGGCGAGCGCAAACCGCTGATCAAAACACCGGAAAGCAAAAGCTGGAATAAAATCACTTCTCTGCCCTGGATCGGTTACGGTTATGAAAGCATGATCACACCACTACATACTTGTATGGTGTACAATGCAGTAGCCAATAATGGTAAGATGATGCAACCTTACCTCGTAAGTGCGGTTAAAGAAGATGGGAAAGTGATCCGTCAGATCGAACCAAAGGTGCTCATTGAAAAAATAGGTAAAGAATCTACCATAAAGCAGTTACAGCAAGTAACCCGCGCCGTGGTGAGAGAGGGTACTGCCAAGGCAGCGCAATCTCCGTTCTATACCGCAGCAGGCAAAACGGGTACCGCACAGGTAGCAGATAAGATCGGTGATGTTTTTTATAGCTATGCCGATGGTGTAAAGCAAGGTTCTTTTGTAGGATATTTCCCGGCAGAAAAGCCCCGCTATACAATAGCAGTGGTGATCCGCTCTAAACCACATGGTGTTTATTATGGTGCAGCACTGGGTGTACCGGTATTTAAAGCCATTGCAGATAAGCTTTATACCACCAAGATCGGTGGCTGGAAAGTGGATGCTGACTCACTGGGCAAGGATAAAATGCTGGTTGCAAAAGCAGCACCTCCGGGCCAATTGCAGTACCTGCTGAAGATGCTGGGTTATACTGCTTACCAGGAAAACAGCAATGCAATGCTCTCGTTCCTGCAGAATGATGCACAACATAAATTAAAAATTGCTTCGAAAGAAGTGAAGACAAATATAGTACCGGATGTAGTGGGAATGGGTATTAAAGAGGCGCTCTACCTGTTAGAGAATGCCGGCCTTAAAGTACACATCAGTGGCGCAGGAAGCGTAAACCGGCAGTCTATACCTGCGGGCAGTAATTATAAAAAAGGACAAACCATTAACCTAGAACTCAGCTAAAGTGAAGAACATAGCAGCAATCATACAAGACATTCCGGTACGGGCTATACATGGCCGTACTGATCTTGTTATAGATGGTCTTACGATTGATTCCCGTAAGGCCGCTCCTGGTATGCTTTTCTTTGCACAGAAGGGTACGGTAACAGACGGACATCAGTATATACCAGCTGTCATCGAAGCCGGTGCAATAGCTATAGTATGTAAAGAGCTCCCGGAAATTTTAAATCTGGAAGTATGTTATATACAGGTGGATGAGGTAGCCCCGGTTATTGGATTGATGGCATCGGCATTTTACGGCCACCCTACCCGCAAATTGCAGGTGGTGGGCGTAACGGGAACGAACGGAAAGACCAGTGTTGCGACACTGTTATATAAATTATTTAATCAACTGGATGAGCCTTCAGGATTGGTATCTACAGTGGAGAACAGGATAAGGGAAAATGTTATTCCTTCTACGCATACTACTCCCGATCCGGTAAGTCTGCAGGCATTGTTCCGCCAGATGGTGGATGCCGGCTGTACGTATGCTTTTATGGAAGTGAGCTCCCATGCAGTGCATCAGCACCGTATTACAGGTATCACTTTCCGCGGAGGCATCTTTACCAATATTACGCATGATCACCTCGATTATCATAAGACGTTTGATGAGTATATAAGGGTTAAGAAACAGTTCTTTGACCACTTGCCGAAAGGCACATTTGCCCTGACCAATATCGACGATAAACGCGGTATGGTGATGTTGCAAAATACTAAGGCGGCAAAGAAAGCATATGGTTTAAGAGTACCCTGCGATTTCAAAGGCAAGGTATTTGAAAATAACCTGACCGGCCTCCTGATGAATGTGGACGGACAGGATGTTCATTTCCGTATGTCGGGCCTGTTCAATGCCTATAACCTGCTGGCCGTATACGGTGCAGCAGTATTATGCGGACAGGATAAGATTGATGTACTGACAGCCCTGAGCAATATGCAGGGAGCAGCAGGCAGGTTTGAAACCTACCATTCTGCTACCGAAAAAATACTGGGTATTATAGATTACGCCCATACGCCGGATGCTTTACAGAATGTATTGTCTACGATAAAACAATTCGGTCAGCAGGCCAATATCATTACCGTGATTGGCTGTGGCGGAGACAGAGATAAACTGAAACGACCAGAAATGGCACAGGTAGCCTGCGAACTGAGCTCAAAGGTGATCCTGACTTCCGACAACCCGAGAAGTGAAGACCCTGAAGCGATACTGGATGATATGGAAGCGGGTCTTACACCAGGTATGATGCGCAAAGCATTACGCATCAGTGACCGGAAAGCCGCAATCAAAACGGCAGTAAGTATGGCCCATGCAGATGATGTAATACTCGTGGCCGGCAAAGGTCATGAAACCTACCAGGAGATCAAAGGAGTACGCCATCATTTTGATGACCGTGAGGTACTCCTCGAAATGTTTAAACTATTGGAAAAATAATTATATAGAAAAATGCTTTACAACTTATTCACATACCTAAGGGAAGTATTCGGACTGAGCGGCGCAGGTGTCTTTCAGTTCATTACCTTCCGTACATCGATGGCCATTCTCCTGTCATTGGTCATTACGATGATCTACGGGAAGAAGGTGATCAAGTTTCTGCAAAAGAAGCAAATCGGTGAAACCATCCGTGAGCTGGGCCTGGATGGACAAACATCCAAGAAAGGTACGCCTACAATGGGCGGTCTGGTCATCATTGCCGGTATACTGATACCAACACTGCTGTTTGCACGCATCAGCAATGTATATATCATTATGATGCTGATCAGTACGGTATGGCTTGGCATTATCGGGTTCCTGGATGATTACATTAAGGTATTCAAAAAGAATAAAGAAGGCCTGAAAGGTAAGTTTAAAGTAATCGGGCAATTAGGTCTGGGTATAATTATAGGGTCAATGATGTACTTCAACAGCCACGTAGTGACTACCCGCGAAGTAGTGGATGGCAGACCTACATTATACAACAATACAGAGAAGATCATTGGTGAGCCTACCTTCCGCAAGGAAAATGACGGCAGGGTAAGAAAATATGTGAAAGTGCAATCGGCTGTAACCAGCGTTCCGTTTAATAAAAACCACGAGATCAGCTTTGCTAAGATCGCTTCGGTTTTCGGAGATAAAAATATCAACTGGACCACACCGTTATTATATATCATATTTGTCACCTTCATCATCATTGCAGTAAGTAATGGCGCGAATATGACCGATGGTCTGGATGGTCTGGCCACAGGGGTATCGGCAATCATAGGGGTTTGCGTAGGTATTTTCGCCTACCTCTCCGGCAACTATGTATTTGCCGAATATCTGAACATCATGCATATTCCTAACCTGGGTGAGTTATCCATTTTCATGGGTGCCTTTGTGGGAGCCTGTATTGGCTTCCTCTGGTACAACACCTACCCGGCACAGGTATTTATGGGTGATACCGGTAGCCTGGCACTCGGTGGTATCATTGCCTGTATGGCCATCATTATCAGAAAAGAATTACTGATTCCTATTTTCTGTGGCATTTTCCTGGTAGAAAACCTCTCAGTGCTGCTGCAAACAGGATACTTTAAATATCAGAAAAGAAAGAATGGTCTTGAATATGCAAAGGAGAACCGCTTATTTAAAATGGCGCCATTGCACCATCACTACCAGAAACTGGGATATCATGAAACTAAAATCGTAACACGCTTCTGGATCGTTGGTATTTTACTGGCTGTACTGAGTATCGTTTCGATGAAACTGCAATAAGTATAAAGAATGATGAAACGTATTGTTGTATTAGGAGCAGGCGAGAGCGGAAACGGCGCAGCAATCCTGGCTAAGAAAGAAGGGTACGATGTGTTCGTCTCGGATTTTGGCCAGATCAAGGAAAGCTACCGGGCCGAACTGGAGGCACATAACATCGCTTACGAATCCGGAGGGCACACACAGGATCTGATTCTGAATGCTGACCTGATCGTCAAGAGTCCCGGCATACCGGAAAAGGCACCGATCATAAAAGCCATCAGGACCGCAGGTATAGAGCTGATCAGTGAGATTGAATGGGCCTACCGCCATAAGGGAGACAGTAAGATCATTGCTATAACAGGCAGTAACGGAAAAAGCACCACAACGAGCCTGGTCTATTACATCCTGAAGCAAAACAAACTGGATGTATCAATGGTCGGTAATATCGGTTACAGCTTTGCCAAGCAGATTGCAGAGCAGCCTACCGAATGGTATGTAGCAGAGATCAGCAGTTTCCAGCTGGATGATATTAAGACCTTCAGACCGGATATAGCCATGATTCTGAATATAACACCAGACCACCTGGACCGCTACGAATACAATTTCGACAAGTATGCCGCAGCCAAGTTCAGGATAGCAGAAAACCAGCAAGAAAATGATATCCTCATACTGAACCAGGAAGACGAAGCAACTATAAAATACTTAGAACAAAATACTATTAACCCACGAACAATTTATATCACAATGAGCGATCACCTACTTAACAATCAGGACGGAGCATATATGAATAATGATGAAATGCACATTAAATGGGAGGGAGATGATATGAAGACTACTGTGCATGATCTGGCATTAAAAGGTAAACACAATCAATTCAACTCTATGGCCGCAGGTATTTCTGCAAGAGCAGCAGGTATTCGTAAAGAAAAGATCAGAGATTGTTTTGAAACCTTTGACGGGCTGGAGCATCGTCTGGAATATGTAGCTACTGTGCGTGGTGTTGAGTTTATCAATGATAGCAAAGGTACTAACCTGAACTCTGTATGGTTTGCACTGGAAAGCATGAAAAAGCCGGTGGTACTGATATTGGGCGGACAGGACAAGGGTAACAACTACAATGAAATTATGGAGTTGGTACAGGAAAAAGTGAAAGCAATTGTTTGTATGGGTATTGACAATAGTCCTATTCATAAAGCATTTGATGGTGTGGTCGCTACAATAGTAGATACTGCAAGTGCAAAAGACGCTGTAAATGCAAGCTATGCCCTGGCCGATAAAGGAGATATCGTATTGCTGTCTCCGGGTTGTGCCAGCTTTGACCTCTTCAAAAATTATGAAGACAGAGGAGATCAATTCAAAGAAGCCGTAAAAGGTTTGTAAAAAAATATAAGAAATTAAATAAAGCCCGTAAGGAATGAAAGCGTTGTTGCAGCAAGTAAAAGGAGATAAAGTAATCTGGTCAGTGGTAGTCATTCTATCCCTGTTCAGCCTGCTTTTGATCTACAGTACCACCGACAGGCTGGCACTGGAGCATAATACAACTCCGTTCAAATTCTTACTGTCACAGATATTTTACTTAGTACTGGGTTTAGCCACGGTATATATCTTTCACCGGATCAAGTACACCCGATTTATGAAATGGTCGGTATACCTGTTCCTGGCGAGTATACCCTTACTGCTCTATACCCTGTTCTTCGGTACAGAACTGAACAGTGGGTCACGCTGGATCGCCATTCCTTTTGTAGGTGTTACGATACAGACATCAGACTTAGCAAAGCTGGCCATTTTCACCTTCCTGGCCCGCCAGTTGAGCCTGAAGCAAAAAGTAATCGGCAATTTCTGGAAAGGATTCTTCCCGGTTCTGTTACCGGTACTGATTATCTGCGGACTGATTGCTCCGGCAAACCTGTCTACAGCATTGCTATTAGGTGCTACCTGCTGCTTTATGTTCTTCATAGGCCGTATACCCATGAAGTTCATCCTGCTGCTGATTGTCGCCGGATTGGGACTGGTATTATGCATATTTGCCATATCCAAGCTTACCGGTAAAGGTCGTGGCGGTACGTGGCAGAAGCGTATAGAAGTATTTATGGGCAAGAATGCCGATGCTGATGATACCTATCAGACAGATCAGGCAAATATTGCTATTGCGAACGGAAGATTAACCGGTCGCGGACCAGGTAACAGTTATGCAAAGAACTTCCTGCCGCACCCTTATTCCGACTTCGTATTTGCCATTGTGATCGAAGAATACGGCCTCATAGGTGCAAGTGCATTGATGTTCTGCTATCTGCTGTTCCTCTGGCGAAGTATTAATATATTCAGGAGATGCCCCTATGCATTCGGCGCATTTCTATCTATAGGATTGAGTTTTACCCTGGTTTTCCAGGCCATGATCAATATGGCGGTAGCCGTGCACCTGGTGCCGGTAACCGGTCAGACCTTACCCTTTGTGAGTAAAGGGGGATCTTCCATCGTATTCACGGCCATGGCAGTAGGCGTAATACTGAGCGTAAGCCGCTACGTAGATGAGATGGAAGGTAAACAACAATTGGTAAAACAAATTGAAAAAGAGCAGCGGGATAAAGAAGCCCTGGCTGCGGCTCAAAACAATTAACGTATGAAAGTAATCATTGCAGGTGGAGGCACAGGAGGACATATCTTTCCGGCAGTAGCAATTGCTAATGCCTTGCAGCGCTTACGTCCCGATACGGAAGTTTTGTTTGTAGGCGCAAAGGGCAAGATGGAGATGGAGAAGGTGCCGCAGGCCGGATACAAAATTGTAGGGCTGGATATTGCCGGCCTCAACAGAAGCAACTGGCTCAAAAACTTATCCCTTCCGTTCAAGCTATGGAAGAGCCGCCGCAAGGCCAATGAACTGATTAAAACATTCAACCCGGACATCGTGATTGGTGTTGGTGGCTATGCCAGTTTTCCTATGCTGAATGCAGCACAGGCAGCAGGTATTCCGACACTGATCCAGGAGCAAAACTCCTTTGCCGGGAAGAGCAATAAGATATTAGGTAAAAAGGCAAAGGCCATTTGCGTGGCTTATGACCAGATGGAACAGTTCTTTCCGAAGGATGCCATCATAAAGACCGGAAACCCGGTGCGTGCCAGCATTGCACAAGCCAATATAGATCCGGTTGAGGCGAAACGCTTCTTCGAACTGAACGAGCATCAAAAGACATTGCTGATTGTAGGTGGTAGCCTGGGGGCGAAAGCGATTAATGAAGCGATTGCTGCCAACCTGGAATTACTGACCAGCGCAGGCTTGCAGATCATCTGGCAGACAGGAGAGCCATTCTATCAGGAAGCAGTAAATGCAGCAGCCGATTATCCGCAGGTGAAGGTACATGCTTTCATCCGCCAGATGGAACAGGCATACGCAGCAGCAGATATGGTGATATCCCGTGCAGGTGCCTTAGCTATTGCTGAACTCTGTATTGTGGCCAAACCGGTAATCTTTGTTCCTTATCCGTTTGCGGCTGAGGACCACCAGACCAGCAATGCCCTTTCCCTGACCCGGAAAGATGCAGCCCTGATGATTAAAAACGATGAAGCCCAGCTGCAACTGGCAGGAACCTTGTTACAGCTATTAAACAACGAAGCACTGCAGCAGCAGATGCACCGCAACCTGAAAGAGGAAGCGATCAAAGATGCTGACGAACGCATTGCCCGCATTGTGATAGATATAGTAAATCAAAAAAACTAAGATCATGAACATCGACTCAATAAAGAAAGTATATTTTGTAGGTATAGGTGGTATAGGCATGAGTGCCCTGGCCCGCTTCTTTAAGCAAAGAGGCGTGGAGGTAAACGGTTATGATAAAACAGAAACCGATCTTACCCGTCAGCTGGTGCAGGAAGAGATTGGTGTGACTTATACTGATTCAGAGACAGAACTGAAGAAAGAGGTAGATGTCGTGATCTATACACCGGCCATACCACAGGATAATGTAATCCTGAATTGGTACCGAGCTAATAATTACCCTGTGTACAAGCGCTCTGATGCATTGCAATGGATTACAGAATCTATGTTTGCCATCACTGTTGCCGGTACCCATGGCAAAACGACGATCAGCACTATGATTGGTCACATACTGAGAGATAGCGGTTATGGCTGTAATGCATTTTTGGGTGGCATTTCAGTAAATTATAACACCAATTACTGGAGCTCCGACAATGCAGTAGCAGTGATAGAAGCAGACGAATATGACCGAAGCTTCCTGAAGCTGAAACCGGATGTAGCAGTACTGACGGCTATGGATGCTGATCACCTGGACATCTACGGTACCCCGGAAGCGGTGCAGGAAGCGTATATACAATATACTGCCAACATTAAACCGAACGGCACCCTGATCAAAAAACATGGTTTGAAACAAGGTGCTCAGTTAAAAGGGGCGCATAAAAAAAGCTATAGCTTACAGAATACTGGTGCAGATGCCTATGCAGATAACATCCAGATGAAAAACGGCAGCTACATTTTCGATGTAAAAGGAAATGGCATTTTCATGACTGATGTGCATCTGAATATTGGTGGTATGCATAATGTAGAGAACTGTATTGCGGCTATAGCGGTTGCCAAGCAACTGGAAATTGAGGATGAAGCGATTAAAAGTGCAGTAGCTAATTTCAAAGGAGTTAAACGTCGTTTTGAATATATCGTTAAGAATGATAAGATTGTTTATATAGACGATTACGCGCATCACCCCGAAGAGCTGGCCGCATTGATTAAAAGTGCGAAAACGCTGTTCTCTAAACGCAGAATCGTCATTGCGTTCCAACCGCACCTATTCACCCGTACACGCGATTTCGCTACAGAATTTGCGCATGCACTGGATATGGCTGATGAGATTATCCTGCTGGATATTTATCCTGCGAGAGAATTACCGATCGAGGGTGTTGATGCAGCAATGATTAAAAGTAAAATGGGCAATCCTAATGTAACTATACTGAGCAAGGAAGGATTAATGTCTTATGTAACTAATGCTCCGCTGGATTTGTTTATAACAGCCGGTGCAGGTGATATTGATAAGCTGGTGGCCCCTATAGGAAAAATATTATCAGAGAAATAGTTATAAGCATACATGTCAACAGGTAAAAAAATATCGGCAAGAAAAGTAAAACGCTTCATCGTGGGATCACTGGTGTTGATTACTTTCTCATGCGTATTGTTTGCCGCGACGAAGAAGCAGGCGGAGCGTAAGATTGAAGGGGTTAAGGTCACCCTCCAGAACCAGGGCGAAGAAGAAAACTTTTTACTGGAAAAGGATGTAGAAAAGCTTTTTGTAACGAATACGAATATCAATATTCTCAACAAGAGCATTGCCGACCTGGACCTGAACCATATAGAAGAACTGGCAGAACAGAACCCTTGGGTAAAAAGCGCAGAAGTATATGTGGACAATAACAGTAAGCTGAATATAGAAGTAACACAACGTTTACCGGTAGCGAGATTATTTACCCGCGAAGGGCGTAGTTTCTATATTGATTCTGCGGGCTTTGAAATGCCACTGAGCGAACGATATGCATATCCGGTAACGGTTTTCACCAATGTGCCGCATGCTGCCAATGACAGTATTTATGCCGGAATGAAAAAGAAAATCGTGTACATGAGTGAGGTACTGAAAGCAGACAGCTTCTGGAACAGCCAGATTACACAACTGGATGTGGTGAATGAACATCACTTCAATGCATACACTACTATAGGCAAACAGAAGATTATCATAGGAGATACTACACGTGTAGCGGATAAACTGAAGAACCTGTATTCTTTTTACCGTGAAGTATCGAATAAGATAGGATGGAATAAATATGAAGTCCTGGATATACGTTACAGAAACCAGGTTGTCGCCAGTCCTACATTTGGATGGGTACCACCTAAAGATACCAATTCGGTAGCTATTACAGAACCGGTTCCTGCACCTGCAGAACACACGGATGCAGTAAAGCCTGTCGTAAAACCGCAACCGGTCAAACCTGCACCTGTAAAAGCAGCAGCGAAACCAGTTGTAACTGCAGCAGTAAAGAAATCTGCTCCGGAAAAGCCAAAAGCAGTGAAACCCTTGACTAAACCAAGTGCGAAGACGACCACATCGAAACCTAAGTACGAGTATACCAACGAAAAAAATAAACCTAATAATAAAAAATAGTTTAGCATAAAAAAATCTTTGTGATATGAATAAGAATGAGAACCCCATCATTGTAGGCCTGGACATTGGTACCACCAAAGTCGTAGCGATTGCAGGCAGAAAGAACGACTTTGGGAAAATCGAGATTATAGGATTCGGCAGAGCAGAGTCAAACGGCGTGAGTCACGGTGTAGTGCTGAACCTGGATCAGTGTATCACATCGATTAAGAAAGCAATTGATAACCTGCATGAAAATAATCCTAACCTGGATATACATAATGTTTATGTAGGCATCGCAGGTCAGCATATCAAAAGTATCCCTTCACGCGGTGACAGGGTACGTACCTCTTCTGAACAGATTATCACTAAAGAAGAGATTGAAATGCTGATGAGCGACCAGCGCAAGACACATATCCCTGCAGGCGATGAGGTTATTGATATTATTCCTACAGAATTCTCTGTAGACAATATTACCAATATCCCGGAGCGCTCCGTAATCGGTATGAACGGTACTAAATTTGGTGCCAACTTCCATATCATTACCGGTGATAAAACGGCGATCAAAAATATACAGCGCTGCGTAGAAAGCGCAGATCTGTATACTAAAGATCTGGTACTGCAACCACTGGCATCAGCATCGGCTGTACTGGCTGATGATGACCTGGAAGCGGGTGTAGCAATTGTGGATATCGGTGGTGGTACTACGGATATGGCGGTGTTTGTAGATGGTATTCTGCAACATACTGCAGTAATCCCTTTTGCCGGTACCAATATCACGAATGATATTAAAAACGGGCTGGGCGTACTGAAGGCACAGGCCGAGCAACTGAAAATACAATTCGGTTCTGCTATTGCTGAAGAAGCAAGCGGCAACCAGTATATTTCTATTCCTGGCCTGAAAGGACTCCCTGCAAGAAATCTTTCTACCAAAACCTTGTCTAACATTATCCAGGCAAGAATGGAAGAGATCCTGGAATATGTTGTATATCACCTGAAGCAACACGATCTGGATAAGAAACTGCATGGCGGTATTATCCTGACTGGTGGTGGTAGCAGCCTGAAACACCTGAAACAACTGACTGAGTTCAAAACCGGTCTGAATACCCGTATTGGTTATCCTACCGAACACCTGTCCGGCGGTTATGATGAGGTATTGAATAACCCTATGTACTCAACCTGTATCGGCCTTATCCTGAAAGGATACCTGGATCTGGAGAAGAGCAACAGTACTACGCACGTGATCAGACAGAAGAATACTGAACTGCCCGTACAACCAGAAGCACCAGTCGCACCGGTGCCACAGGACCCTGTAGCCAGACAAGCTGCAAGCAATATTGTTTCAGAAGAAGCATTTGAGGCAGAAGATGATCTGCTGCAAGAGCCTAAAGAAGCTAAAGAAAACCCTGGAATAAAAGTATCGCAACGCGTTGCTTCTATTTTCGGAACGCTGAAAAACAGCATCAAAGAGCTGTTTAGTGAAAATGAAGATCAACAATTAAATTAACCCATCGTAGTATAAAGAGCAACTTTACTTAACCCCCATTAAAAAAATCTATTATGATACATTTTGAAATTCCAAAAAATCAGTCCTCCATCATCAAGGTGATTGGTGTAGGCGGAGGCGGCGGAAATGCGGTGAATTCCATGTACACTCTTGGAATAGAAGGCGTAGATTTTATCGTATGTAATACCGACTCACAGGCATTGGCGCAAAGCCCGATTCCAAACAAGATCCAGTTGGGGCCACACCTGACACAGGGACTTGGTGCAGGTGCAAATCCTGAAATCGGCAAGCAAGCAGGTGAAGAGTCTATAGATGAGATCTCTAAAATCCTGAGTGTAAATACGCGCATGGCATTTATTACTGCCGGCATGGGTGGTGGTACTGGTACTGGTGGGGCTCCTGTAATTGCAAAGACTTGTCGTGACCTGGGTATCCTTACCGTAGGTATCGTGACAACGCCTTTCACTTACGAGGGTCGTAAGCGCCTGAACCAGGCTCAGAACGGTATCGCTTCGATGAGAGAACATGTGGACACTATCCTGATCATCTCTAATGACAAGCTGCGCCAGCAGTTCGGCAACCTGCCGTTTACTCAGGCCTTTGCAAAAGCGGATAATATCCTGGCTACTGCTGCAAAGTGTATTACGGACCTGATCACTGTAGACGGTCGTGTAAACCTTGACTTTAACGATGTGCAAACCGTTATGAAAAATGGTGGTGTAGCCATTCTGGGTAGTGCACAGGCAAGCGGTGAAAACCGTGCTTATACTGCGGTAACCGAAGCATTAAACTCTCCTCTGTTGAATGATGATGACATCTCCGGAGCTAAATGGATCCTGCTGAATGTAACTTCTTCTCAAGGTGAGCATGAGCACACACTGGACGAGCTGGATATCATCCAGGGATATGTTCAGGATCAGGCTGGTAATAACTGTGATATTATCTTAGGTATGGGTCATGACCCAAGCCTGGGAGATGAGATCGCTGTAACCATTATTGCAACCGGATTTCACCAGAATGAAATTAAAGATAATATGGCCCAGCTTGCCAAGCAACAAAAAGCAGCTGAGCCTGAAAAAGTAATCATGAACCTGCAACCGGAACCAAGCCCGGTAGCGACCGTTGCCCCGGAACCAGCTCCTGTAGCGCCTCCTGCTCCGGCAGTTGATCCTATGGCTCCGCGCCTGGTACAGGAGGATATGCCTGCTGCACCACCGGCACCGGAACAACAGATTCATACTTTTGAACTGGAACTGCCGAATAAAATGGCGGAAGAATCTGTAGACTATGTACCACAGGCCATTACTACAGTAAGCAACCAGGAGATTCCTGCTCCGCAGCCGCAATATCAGCCGCAACCGGCGCAGCCTACAGCTGACAACCGTGTGAAAATGGGTGATCGCTACCTGACTCCTGATGAGATGGAAGAGCGCAACCGTTTCGAAGAGCAAAAGAAAATACTGGAAGAAAGAGCAGAACGCCTGAGAAGAATGAGCTTCAACTTTCATGGCAATAATGCTGAGGAAATTGAGAATGTACCTGCGTATATGCGCCGCAACAGCAATACAGACGAGACGATTGATGAATCCTCTAAACCATTCTTATCTTCTTATCGTGTAGATGAGCGTGGCAATGGAAACATCAGCACCATCAATACTTTCCTGGACGGTAATAAGCCAGATTAATTACTACCCTTTCTCTAACTAAAACAAAACGATAAAAGCCCCGGATATTCCGGGGCTTTTATCGTCTTTAAGACTTATTAAAATTGTATTAGTCAGCCAGTTTGAGATCCATTTCTACACGTCTGTTCTGTGCACGGCCTGCGGCTGTTTTATTGCTTGCTTTTGGTTTTTCCAATCCGTAGCCATTAGTAGACAGTCTGCCTTCGGCAATACCTTTGGATACAAAGTATTCTTTAACCGCAGCAGCACGCTGTTTAGACAGCTCCAGGTTACGTTCTGCAGTACCTACATTATCAGTATGTCCATCAATGGTCATGTTGTAATCCGTGTACTCGTTCAGTATAGCAACGATCTCATCCAGCAGTTTGTAAGATGTTTTCTTAATCACCGCTTTACCGGTTTCGAACTGGATTGCTGTGGCAGCGAAGGCCAGGCGTTTTTTAACCTCGGCACGTACTTCAGGACATCCGTGGTTATTCACCGTTCCCGGTACTGTAGGGCATTTATCCAGGTGGTCTGCGATACCATCATTATCGCTATCCGGACAACCCTGTTGTGCTATAGGGCCTGCATTATTAGGACATTTATCTTCCCAGTCTGCAATACCATCTCCATCAGTATCGCTACATCCCTGGAACTGTGCCAGGCCGGCTATATCAGGACATTTGTCGTCTTTATCTGCAACACCATCACCATCACGGTCAGGACAACCATTTGTGGCTACGCTACCCGCCTCATTCGGACATAAATCCTCACCATCTGCTATACCATCAAGATCAGCATCGGGACAACCTTGAGTATTGGCCAGGCCCGCTACATCAGGACATTTATCTACAGAGTCTACAACACCATCATTATCGCGGTCGGTAGGTTTACAACCCATATTGGCCCAGATACCGGCTTCTCCGGGACATTTATCCAGTTTGTTAGACACTTTATCGCCATCACTGTCTTTCAGTTTTTTCTTATGGAATGGCACCTGCAGTCCGAAGTAGAAATTCGCTCCTTTTGCAGAGTTACCACCCAGCAGAGCCAAACCATCATCCGTACCGAAATACAGTCCGCTTACCCGAATGCCCAAACCAGCTTTCATGCTCTCTGAAGTGAAATTATAAGTCAGCGGCAAACCTACCGTTAAGATCTTATTTTCATATCTCGGGGTTATGGTCAACTGCGAGAAGTTATAAGGGCTGTAATTATCATAAGCAGGTTTCATCAGCGAACCAATAAACGTAGCATTGGCATAGAAGCCGTTTTTAATATTCCAGTCGGCACCCAGCACCAGGCTGGTCGGCATATTGATGCGTGTCCTGGTTGCTGCACCATCGTTTATAGTAAACCCTCTTGAAGCCATATAGCTTTTCAGCTCATCATAATTATTGAACTTATCGCCAAGGCTATCTACATTAAGGGTACCAATGCCCGAAACACCATAGTTACGGGAATCCTTATAAGCAATGGCCCCAATATCGATTACGGATGCGGAGAAACGCAGTTTGTAAATATTTTTTTCAGGGTTTCTGCGATTAGGGCTTCCATCCATTTCATAAGTATACTTAGCTGCATCCGGCGCCCACTGATATACCAGACCTATATCCCCGCCAATACCTGAAGACTTGCCACTGAACATGGAATTAAACAGGTCATTAAAATTGCCGTTAAGGATATTGGAATTGTACAGGTTGGTAGAGGCATTAAGGCTCATGCTCTGCACCGTGATGGTCTTATTGGATTCATTATAGTTACCTACTATAGACTGTATACTGTTACCGCCATAACCAATACCGGAAAGGTACCGCAGGCTAACACCCAATGAAAGGGAGCTGGTAGGCTTGGTAAACAGATTGGTTGCATAGCTCAGGCCGGTTTCGGTCCAGGCATTGATATTGAAGTTCATGTTTTGTGCATTCACTGCTATATTCCCATTATTGCTGGAAAATATGGTGTTGAAAAATGCACTGTTATAATCTCTCAGTTGATTGGCAAAACGCACGCGGTTGGTCAGTGCGAAATTATGCTTGTCTTTAAAGCTTGCATAAATGTTAAGCACATTCACGCTCACCAGCGGACCGTTGATATCAAATTTCTGCCGGTCACCCTTAGTAACGATATCTCCGATATTGTAATTTTTGTCATCATTCAGCAGTTTGTTGAAGATGTTTGAGGAGTTAATAGTACCGTAATTCTGATCAATACCCCCATTAACAGATATCACATCAATGGACCATTTTACCCTGGAGTCACTAAGCAGTGCAGGGTTCAGAAATACTGATTTTGTAGGAAGGTAGTTGCCTGTGGCTACACCCAGGTAGTGCTGGGCTGTTATTGTTGGCGTCAGCGCAGCTAATGCCAGCAAGGTAAGTGTACATTTTTTCATCATAATTGTTAGTTTTTAAATGAATGGTAAGTGTATATTATATAATACGCCTGCAAATTAATTTGAGCTTCTATACCCGCCAAAAAACAAACTAAAAACAATACGAAAGTATTGCATGGTCATGCTACACAATACTAAATATAGCACAGATATACCAGAATACACAGATAAATGCCGAATATTTGCTCAAAAAAGCGTTAACTTTTGTCATAACTGTCTTATTATAACACCATTACATACTTATTATAATAACGCAGACCAAAAAGACTCAATCAATATTATTTTTAATTAAATTTGCTACAAACATTTTCAATTATAAGTATGAGTGCAAAAGCGAAGATTTTATTGGTTGAAGACGATGCATCATTAGGCTTTGTGGTAAAGGACAATCTTGAGGATAGCGGTTATGAAGTATTATTGTGTAGCGATGGGGAGAATGGCTGGCAAACTTTTATGCGCCAGAATGTAGACATTTGTCTGCTGGATGTTATGCTGCCTAAAAAAGATGGTATGGCACTGGCCAGCCTGATCAGACAGAAAAACGATAAAATTCCGATACTGTTTCTTACTGCCAAAAACCTGGACGAAGATAAGATCGCCGGTTTTAAAGCGGGAGGAGATGACTATATTGTAAAGCCTTTCAATATGGAAGAGCTGTTGCTGCGTATAGAGGTATTCCTGAAACGTTCTAAGGACGAAAAACCGATGGATGCTATAGTGGGCCTTGCCGCAAACAGTTCTTTCGATTACGAAAATCTGTTGCTGGTAAACCAGGGGCATGCTCAGCAATTAACACAAAAGGAAGCTGATCTGTTTAAATACCTGGTACAAAACAAAAACATGGTACTGAAGCGTGAAGACATTCTGATGAATGTATGGGGGAAAGACGATTATTTCCTGGGCAGAAGTATGGACGTGTTTATGACTAAGGTAAGAAAGTACATCAAAGGCATTGAGGGAGTAGAGTTACAAACCATGCATGGTGTTGGTTTTAAATTAGTTTTTGATAAATAGGTTACCATTGCAGAAACTCCTATCTTTGCAGGCCAAATTTTTAATTGTTCAGAATACTGATATCATATGACTTGGTTTAAAAGAATTACAAAAGGTATTTCGACAGATACTAAAGAGAAAAAAGAAGTACCGGACGGCTTATGGCATAAATGTTCTTCCTGTAAAGAAACATATACCACCGACGTTCTGGTAGAGAATCTGTTTGTATGCCCTAAGTGTCAGTTTCATAACAGAATAAATGCTCCTCAATATTTCGATATTCTTTTTGATGACGGAAAATTTGAAGAACTGTTTGCCAACATCGCACCAAAAGACTTCTTACAGTTTGAAGATGTGAAGCCTTATTCTGCAAGATTGAGTGCTGCACAAAGACAGACTGGCCTGAAAGATGCTATGACTGTAGGTGTAGGTGATGTAAACGGTAAAAAACTGGTAATCGCTTGTATGAACTTCAACTTCATCGGTGGTTCTATGGGTTCTGTTGTAGGAGAGAAGATTTCCCGTGCTATTGATTATGCGATCAAACACAAGCACGCCTTCATGATCATCAGTAAATCTGGTGGTGCGCGTATGATGGAAAGTGCATTCTCCCTGATGCAGATGGCTAAAACATCTGCGAAGCTGACTCAGCTGGCTAATGCAAAGCTGCCTTATATCTCATTACTGACCGATCCTACCACAGGTGGTGTTACCGCATCATTTGCAATGCTGGGCGATATTAATATTGCTGAGCCTAAAGCACTGATCGGATTTGCGGGTCCTCGTATCATTAAGGAAACAATCCGTAAAGATCTGCCTGCAGGTTTCCAGCGTTCTGAATTCCTGGTAGAGCACGGTTTCCTGGATTTCATCGTAGATCGTCATGACCTGAAGCAAAAACTGACCGATACCATCGAATGGTTCGGAACTAAATAATTACTTACTGTAGTTAAACATAGAAAAAGAGCAGCGTATCAAATTTGATACGCTGCTCTTTTTTATATGCTCTATACTGTTTAATTACAAACAATTTTATAATCCAGTACATTCTGTTCTTTCATTTCTTCCAGGTGATTGACCAAGGTATCTGTAAGCAATACACTTTTTGCGCCGTTTGATTTCAGCTTGATTTCACTCTGCTCACTCACAACCATTATTTCCAGCTCGCAATCTCCACTCTGGTGGGCATAATTATCATACAGGTATTGTACAAAATCGGCATTAATGCGCTCTAATGGGCAGCGAATACGCAGCGCTTTGGTAAAGCGTTTACGCACATCACTCATCAGCATTACCTCTGAGATTTTAAACTCAAATGTACCCGGACGGAAGCGTTGCTCCTGGTAGCGCCCTATCACCATTATTTTCTGGTCTTCGGACAGGTAGTTGCCGAACTTCACATAATCTTCTCTCCAGAGTATAATCTCTTTAAAGCCACTGTAATCATTCAGTATAAATCTACCATACTTATCACCCTTTTTCGTCAGCAGGTGTTTAGGATCGCTCATAAAGCCCATTACCCTTACCTGCTTGTCTACAAGGTCCTCCAGATCGGCCAGTGGCGTTACCTGGTAATGTTTCATTTCAAAGCGATAGTTATCCAGGGGGTGTCCGCTCAGGTAGATACCGATTACCTCTTTCTCAAATGCCAGGCGCTCCGAAAGTGGCCAGGGCTCCAGTTTAGGAATATCAGGGTGTTTCACCACCGGCATTTCCATATCACCAAAGAGGCTGCTTGTGGTCATAGAGACATCTGCCTGTACCTGTTGTCCGAACTTAATGATCTTAGACAGGAAGGTTTCGCCATCCATCATCTGATGGAAATACTGGGCGCGATGCATATTAGAGAAGCTGTCAAATGCGCCTCCATAGGCAAGGCTTTCCAGCGATTTCTTATTTACAGTACGCTGATTCACACGCGTGATCAGGTCAAATATATTCTCGTATGGTCCGTTCTTTTTACGCTCTTCAATAAGATCTAATACTGCAGCTTCACCCACACCTTTCAATGCGCCCAATCCGAAGCGGATTACACCTTGTTTATTTACCGAGAACCCGTTCAATGACTCATTGATATCGGGGCCCAGTACATTCAGGCCCATACGCTGGCACTCTTCCATGAAGAAGGTGATCTTCTCAATGCTGTTGGCATTGTTCATCACCGCAGCCATATACTCACTCGGGTAGTGTGCTTTCAGGTATGCAGTCTGGAAGGCCACGAAGGCATAACAGGTAGAGTGCGATTTATTGAAGGCGTATTGTGCAAAGGCTTCCCAGTCCGTCCAGATCTTATCCAGCTTATCGGCAGGCATGCCCTTCGCTATGGCACCATCCACGAACTTACCCTTCATCTTATCCAGCGTAGCACGATCCTTCTTACCCATCGCCTTACGCAGTACGTCGGCATCTCCTTTAGAGAAGCCGCCCAGTTTCTGCGACAGCAACATCACCTGTTCCTGATATACAGTAATACCGTAGGTCTCGGCCAGGTACTCTTCCATTTCCGGAAGGTCATAAGAGATCTCTTCCTCTCCGTGCTTACGCTTAATAAAGTTAGGGATGTATTGCAGCGGGCCCGGGCGATACAGGGCGTTCATTGCAATAAGGTCGCCAAACTTATCCGGTTTCAGGTTGATGAGGTGCTTCTGCATCCCGGGACTCTCGAACTGGAATGTTGCGTTGGTATCACCTCTCTGGTACAGCTGGTAGGTTAATTCATCATCCAGCGGAATGCCATCAATATCGATCTCCAGATCATGATTCATCTTGATCAGCTCCAGAGCATCACGGATAATGGACAGGGTCTTCAGACCCAGGAAGTCCATCTTGATTACACCCGCATCTTCAATGATTTTACCTTCATATTGAGTGATCAGTAAGTTCACATCTTTTGCAGTGCAGACCGGAAGCAGGTCAGATAAGTCTTTCGGGGCTATGATGATACCTGCAGCATGGATACCGGTATTCCGTACCGATCCTTCCAGCTTTTCTGCTTCGTGCAATACACGCGAAGCTTCGTCTGTTCCATTATAGAGCTCACGGATCTTCAGGATATTTTCAATATCCTCCGGACCGTAACCCTCTTTTTCATCCAGGGATTTCTCCCCGTCTTTGGCTTCTTTACTGGTAATAGGCGCATGTAGTACGCGGCTTAACTTGGTGCCGGGCTTATCCGGAACCAGCTTGGCCAGCGCATTGGAATCCTGCAAAGGATAATCGAGTACACGGGCAACGTCTTTAATACTCATTTTAGCCGCCATCGTACCGTATGTAACGATATGGGCCACCTGATTTTTACCGTATTTGTCTACCACATAATCGATTACCCGCTGACGACCTTCATCATCAAAGTCGGTATCGATATCGGGCATGGACTTACGGTCGGGGTTAAGGAAACGCTCAAACAGGAGGTTATATTTGATCGGGTCTATGTTGGTGATCCCGATACAATAGGCTACTGCCGATCCGGCCGCCGATCCACGGCCCGGGCCGATAAATACGCCTATATCACGACCGGCTTTAATAAAGTCAGATACGATAAGGAAGTAACCGGCAAAACCCATGGTACGGATGGTAAACAACTCAAAGTTGATACGCTCTTCAATATCAGGGGTAATCTCCTGATAGCGCTCATGGGCCCCTTTCCAGGTCAGGTGCATGAGATATGCATCCTGATCATCATTGAACTCTTCCGGCACTTTAAAGTGCGGCAGCAGGATATCCCGCTTCAGTTGCAAGGGTTTAATCTTATCTACGATCATCTGCGTGTTATCTATCGCCTGTGGCAGATCAGAAAACAGCGAGGTCATCTGTTGTGTATTTTTAAAGAAGAACTGGTCATTCCAGAAGGCGAAGCGGGTGCCTTTTTTGGAGTCTCCGTCGTCTGTAAATTCTTTATTGGTAGGTGTAGCCTGTTTCTCACCAGTATTAATACACAGCAAGATATCATGCGCATTATAATCTTCCTGTTCTACATAGTGAGAGTCGTTGGAGGCAATAACCGGTACATTATATTTTTTCGCAAAGCGCAGCAGTACTTCGTTTACGGCTTCCTGCTCCTTCATGTCATGACGCTGCAATTCTACATAGTAGTCCTCTCCGAAAAGATCGAGCCACCATTTGAATAATTGCTCTGCTTCTTCTTCACTTTTATAAAGGATGGCCTGAGGTACTTCCGCACCAATACAACAGGTTGTTGCAATCAGACCCTCATGGTATTTTAATATCAGCTCCTTATCGATACGCGGATACTTCCCGTACATCCCCTCCATAAATCCTAATGAACAGAGCTTAGTCAGGTTCTGGTAGCCTTTTTCGTCCTTAGCGAGGAACAGCTGGTGGTAGCGTTTATCCTTCCCCTCTTCCCGGGTAAATTTATTCTTATGGCGATCTGCAACCAGGTAGAATTCGCAGCCCACAATAGGCTTCACTACCGGCTCTTTAATTTCTTTCCCGTTTTCATCCATACCTACAACTTTAGTATTCTTCCAGGCTTCTGAAACGAACTGGAATACACCAAACATATTACCATGGTCGGTAATGGCAACAGCCGGCATATTATCCTTCTGTGCCTTCTTATATAGCTTTCCTATGTTGGAAGCTCCATCAAGTAATGAGAATTGAGTATGGTTGTGTAAATGGGAAAATTGCATGATCTCTGGCCACTATTTCAGTCATACAAAATAACAAATTTTGTACGGGATGGGCGCTCTTTTTTTTTACACAACGGGCTGTCTGACATCCATTTTTGAAGACCCTTAACTTTTGTACTCTGAATTTTGTCGTACATTTATATATCCAATTTCCGTGAGCTATGCTACGTCTTCATTACATATGTATCTGCCTTCTGATCATTGTTGGATGCTCTTGTAGCGCTCCGGCTCAAAAAGATAAATTTATGTCCCAGAATCCTTATTATTCCAGAACCGACACCAGCAAACTGAATGTTTCCAATGATGAGTGGAAACGTATTTTACCTCCTGTACTCTATTCCGTATCGCGCCAGGCTGCTACTGAGCCTTCGTTTACCGGAAATATGTGGAAGGATGAAACGATCGGCAATTACTACTGCGCCGTTTGTGGTAATGCCTTATTCAAAAGCACTGCCAAATTCACGAGCATGTGCGGGTGGCCTAGCTTTTTTGAACCCCTGAGAAAGGACAATATGCTGTACCGTGAAGATAACTCTTATGGTATGCACCGTGTTGAGGTACTTTGTGCCCGCTGCGAGAGCCATCTGGGGCACATTTTTGATGATGGTCCTGAACCTACAGGCAAGCGTTATTGCATGAATGCCGTAAGCCTGGATTTCGAACCTATAGAAGAATAAAGGGGACGATCAAGGAGTTGGGACAAGCTATAATATACAAAAAAGGCATCAAATAATGATGCCTTTTTTTATTCTTCTTCCTTTAATTTTTTCAGGATTTTGATTTCGTTGTCAACTTCCTCTTTTTCTTCTTTCATTTTCTGTTTGAGTTTCTCCTCACTTTTAATAGGTTTAACACTATCAGGCGATGAATATTCTATATGCTCTTTAAAGGATTTAATATACTTTCTCATAAAGTATATATTAAGTCTAACTAGCACCTTCCTTAACCTTATGGTCGGATTTTAACCAATTCCAGAAACTCTGTGGCATCCATCCAACTCTTTTATCAATATTAAATTCACAAATAAAAAGTAGCCCACTCTCATTAGCCAATGGAAGTAATATTTTACTACATTCATCAACTGTATAAGTAGTATATACAACGAATAAATTTGAGCTGTATCTAAACCAGTCAGTAGCAAAATTTAATTTTGCTTCAATATCTTTTATAGTAAGTGATGAATTCGGTTTTATATAAACGTGCAAGAAATTTTCCATAATTTTTATTTTTTATTTTTTATTCTTTTCCCACCCTAGCATCTTGACTAATATCCATATCGGATTTTGAACTCATATTGTCAATATCATTTGATATTTTATCAAGCTTAATATGAATATTTTCAGAAAGGTTACTAATAGTATCTGCTCCAATCTCTATTTTTTTAACAGCCTCACTTAATTTGCCAAAATTTTCAGTAGACTGCTGATTTGATATTATAGAATAGAAAATTGCCACAATTCCTAAAACTAATGAGGTTATAGAACCTGCAAACCCCAAATATTCAACTAATGTTTTATTCCCATTAGAAAGTTGTATAAAGATTGCAAGAAAAATTATTAACGATGTGGCTAAAACAAACCAATATGCTTTTATACTTTTCTCCATTAGTAGTTAAATATTTATTTTGTTATGTGCCCCCTATATTATATAGTAAATGTAAGATATTATGTTACAAATTTATTGAAATAGTATTGTAAATTCACTAAGATTTCCCAATTAATTGATTATATGTAATCCTAGTCGAAGCAGCCAGAGCTAATGAATTTTCAAATAAACCAAATTTGGTTAGCTTTCTATTATTGTGTCTGTAAACATGTTCAGAAACATATTTCTGTAAATGTTTAGGACTCATGTAGTGATGTATACCCACATATGATCTCTTAAGCAAGCTCCAAAAGCCTTCTATATTTTGAGTATGGAATTTGTTATCGCCTTCTTTAAGTATAAATTTGTATTTACCATGCTTTACTGATTTATGGTTATATTTCTCTTGTATATTAACATAACCAGTATATCCATCAGTAACAACGGTAGAGCCTTCTACAACATGCTCTTTGAATAAAGGATTAATTACTTTTGCTGTAGTATCTTCCGTAACAAAGGCTTTCACTTTACCATTTCTTTCGATCATACCGACTACAGGCTTTTTTGTTAATGACCTTCCTTGAGAGTCTTTTGTTCTCTTATTGACCTTCATATTAGTAACTCTACCACCAAAATATGTCTCGTCTGCTTCTATTATTCCATTAAGCATTACATTCATAATTTCTACACTAAGAAATGTTCTTACTCTTTGTAAAAGGAACCATGCAGTAGGTTGAGATATTCCAATCTCACGACTTAATTCATGTGAATTAACACCTTTCTTGGCGATACCCATTTTGTAGATTACAGCGAACCAAATTGATAAAGAAATCTTTGTATTCTCAAAGATTGAACCAGAGATAATAGAGAATTTTTTATGGCACTCTTTATTAGAGCATTTGAAACCTCGGTTTGTACGATATGGATTCTCTGATCCACAATGGGGACAAGTAACATTTCCACCCCAACGAGCTTGCTCGTAGTAATCTTTACATTTCTTTTCTGTATTAAAGTATCTGTATATCTCACCGATCCCTTTAAATTTCGATAATGGTTTAAATGCTTTCATCTTTATTTTGTTACTTGTATTGCAAAATAAAGGTTAGGCTACGCCAAAGTATGTCGTATAGTTTAAATTAAAAATAGGTTAGTAATTACTAACCTATTGTGATCTATTTATGTTTTTTTATTGGGTAATCTATAAGACTAATTAGCTCTTCAAAAACTACCCTTATATCAGCTTGCATCTGATCTATATCAGATTTTCGAGCTTTAAAACGTTTGCTATGTACACTAGAATCCGCTAATTGTTTTATTTTAGGCAGGTTATCCTTTACTATTCTTGATAGCTTCCATGTATTTTCGGTAATGGCTGCCTTAATCAATTCTGCCAATTGCAAGTAATCTCCATTCGAATTCTTAATCTTGCTTTCAATTCCTTTACTTTCAAATAATTCAATTAGCAGTATTTCACATATTTTCCGCAACATAAACAAGCATGAGTTATACAATCCCATATCATAACAGCTCGTTGCTTCACTTGCAAATGCAACTAAGTAGGAAGGAGTCTTAGCAAAAATCGCTTGAGGATATATCGAATCTGATGGATCAAGCTCAACAGGTATATTAAGCTCGCTTTCAATTTGATGTCTAACTTTTGCTAATAGTACATAACCAGTCTTTGTTTTTATAAACTCCTGCTTACTGTTTTTTGTAATCCTGGCTTTTAAATCACGAGGGATATTAGACGGGGGATTTATATGTAATTCATCATAACACTGCTTAATATCTTTTACTTCTATATTCTCTGCTTTCTTCTCTACTTGTAAATAGTAAATAAAATACTTTATTTGTTGACTCGGACTAAGATCAGAAAACTCTTTTATTCTATTAATGAATTTCTTTGATTCTGTCATTTCTCGATATTAAACTTGGTTTCTAATTCTACGATACCTTTTCTATTGAGACACCAAACACCTTGTGAGGTTCTATCAAACCATAATGAATCATTTTTTGCATTTGTTATCGCCTGTACAAGATTATTCTTTCTTTGAAGTTTAAGGGTACGGAATGCATAATCAATATTTCCAGCATTGAAATTTTCTTTGTTACAGAAGTGATGCATATAGTACGCAATTAGTCCAAATATATCTTGATTTATTTGTGGTTGGTAAGTCGAATAAAATTCTTCTAATGATGGTTTTGTATCACTTTTGAGTGTATCAAATTCTTCATATTGTATATGCTTGGCTGATTTTGTTACCTTTTTATCTGTTGACTTATCCTGATTCTGTTCTTTTGCCTTAACAGTCTTCTTTACTGTTCCGGTTGCTTTAAATATAATTTGAGAATCGTCGCCCATTGCTAAATTATGTATAGCACTTAACTTACTATTCTCAAATCCAAACACATTTTGTGTAATAGTTTTGAAATACGACTTAAAAACCTTGTTCCAGTTTTCTTTAAAATTTTTCAATCTTGATTCGCTTTTTCTTTTACTTAAATAAGCTGTCCTTACTGTTTCATAAGTGAAATTTTTCTTACCGAAATCACTTTCATAAAATGCGAATATTAAAATCCATTGTAATTCTCCAAAATCCTTTTTCATTATCAGATCATCAATATGTTCATATTGTTGATTTACACTTTCAATAAATTGGCCATCTTGAGTAAGATTAGGGCTGCTGTTGGTAGGCGTACTCTGAACAACCTCGGCTTGAGTATCATCAAGAGTGATATACTGCTCTTGTTCACTCATATCACTATTAGCAAGTCTTAATCTATTAGGTACACCTACTATATTTTCTATTAGAGATTGAATCCCATCTTTTGCTACATCATCACTTAGTGATACTTCACATCTGGTTTCTTCATTGTTTTTATAATAGCTTACTGTATTCTTGTGGGTTTGTCCATTTGATGATGAAGAATTTAGTTCTACACCACAATTACTGCAAAATTTATCACCTTTCATAATAGGTGATTGACATTCTTTACACTTTACTTTTACTCCACAATGATTACAAAAATTTGCATCAATTCTAATTGAGCCTTCACAATTACGACATGAGATGGTTTCCATTCAACAAATGTTATGATTTAAACAAATATAATATTTTGGTTTCAACTTTTATATTTTTCACAATATTAAGGATTGTTTTATTTTGATTGAAAAGGTTGTGAATAATTTCATTAGTTTTGTGCATTAATATTCGAATATAGATTAGACAACAATAGATATATAAAGAGTTCGGTAATTTTACTTTCCTTTCAGAAAAACCACCACTTTTTCACTGAAAAACACATCGGGAAATGTAAGATAGACTATACCTTATGGGGTATGGGATTTTCTTGCATCTGGATGTGTGGGACTGTGGTGGTTCCTTCTGAACAGATTGTATAGAGGTTCCTGCCCCTCTTTTCTTTTCACCCCTCGCCATTCGGAACCTCTGGCATCACTAAACACATCGTAATGTCAGTGAAACCACCACATTTTCAAGCGGCACTCATGCCGCTTACATTCCCACCTTAATGATTTATCCTAACAATCATTCTTTTAATTATTTCCGAACTATTAAAAATTCAAAATCATGTCGAAGTACCAATGTACCAAATGTGGTCACATTTCAACATCTGCATATACCCGTACATGTAAAGATGGTGGTAAATGTATCTGGAATAAACTATCAAGGTTTATCAAATCAGTTGTAAGCTGGTAATTATTAATCCCTGTGAGTGCCTACGAAACAGGCACTCACTTTTAAATTTTCACAAATGAAATACAAACATATCCTTTCCTTATCTATCGCAGTATGCATGAGTATAAGTGCATTTGCTAAAACAATCAACAAGGCATTAGTGCCCCAAACAATTAGCTATGATGGTATGCCTGAGCTTGAATACAAAGTATCCAATAAACTCGTTGCTTTAGATGACGAATCTGGTAATATCAGAATGAAAATAAAAGGCAGGGAATATACCTTAAAACTGGAGCAAGGATCAACCAGTATAAAAAGGGTGTATTCTAACAGTTATTATAGAGTTACGTTTTTCAATATTGCTTTTGGTAAATGCTCCGGTGAAGGTGGACAATATATAACTGGCAAACTAAAAATCGAGACTACAACAGAAGAAAACACTGTAGCGTTTAACGGGTTTGATGCCCTGTTTTCGAGCAAGAAGTGCAAAGACGCAGGAAATGATTAAAGGATCATTTAAAGTCCATATTAAGCAATTATAATAACTAAGAAAGATATAGAAATGAAACGAGCAATATTAACCCTCAGTATTATTACAACAACTGTATTCAATGGCCTACATGCACAATCAGGTCAAATGCAAATAATGGAAGCCTGTGCTGATGAAATAATAGGCAAGACCTATGTAAATAGAAAAGACGGCCAATCGCTGACCTTTTATAAAAATGGACAGGTTGCCATAAATAACAAGTTGGACAAAAGATATAAATATGAATTAACTGATTGTGTAGTTGAATTATACTTTAATAGTAAGATGATTAATACCCTCAAAAGTTCTATTTATTGGTTTGAAGAACAACATTCAAAGAAACCATTTATAAAAGATAAAAGAGGTATTATTTACTCTCAAAAATAATGGCATACTGACTCTTAAACAAATGTTAAATCCCTCTAAAAGTAGAGGGATTTATACTCCATGAAAAATATATAGAAGTAAACCCACCACCACCATGAAAAATCAAATTAAAGCTCAGATTAAAAAAGAAAAGGAGACCATTAGTAAAATCAAAGATCATCTTGAACAGGAGAAAATAAATGCTGAAAAATGTATCCTAGTTTCAAAACAAAAGATATATCAATTAGGTAAGCAATTAGAGAGATATGAACTATAGTTCATATCTCTCATTTTTATAATTCCCTGTGTTGATAAAAAAATAATGCTACTCCCAACGTTAATAGTTTATTTTGCATCCCTTATAAAAATAAAAGAATGAGAACAAAATTACTCAGCCTAGCTATTGCTTTATCCGCGATAATAGTTGGCTTTTATTCCTGCCGAAAGGCTATTGTTGAAAAACCTAATGCACCTACACAAAAATTAAGCGCATTCCTTGCTGATGGTGAAATTCCAGATCGGTTTTATGAATTAATGTATGGTGCACAGGATGAATATCAATTCTTTCTTGAGCCTTACTATCATACTCAAGACATTTATACTCAAGTTGACTGGAGTAGAGCAATCTTAGATGAGAATGAGGGAACTGGCGAAATCGCTATGGTTTTTGATTTCTTTGCTAATCCTGAGATGCCAGATGTAAGAGCAAGCATCCAAGTAAGACAAGATGCGCAAGGAATTAGGAAGTATAGCCTACGTGTTAGCAGTGCTCCAACTAATTATACGTCAATCTTCACGGCTGATGATAAAATGATTAGGATTGGTAGCTTTAATGGTAATGACTTTAACCCAATATTTGAAACCCCTTTAAAAACAGGTGTGTTTACATCTCTAGGAGCAGTTTGTAATGCTTGTCATGGTGGCTCCGATGCGGGACCAGGACCAGGTGATTGGGATGGTGGTATATTAGATGATGTATATGTATATGATACTTATCCACCTGTTATTGTCATATGGCCTAATACGAACCCGTATACTCCTATTCCGGGCGGTGGACTATATATTCCCGGTAAAAATGGAAAGGACAAAAAACCATGCCAAACCTTTGCAGAAAGACTATTAAATCAAGCTATTAAGGATAAGCTTAAACAATTGGCTCTAAATACTAATCTTACATATGAGACTGCATTTTCTTCAACAGGAACTTTAACCTCAATAATTGCAAATGGGGCTCCTAATGGTGGATCAGTTACAATGGGTTTATATGCAAACGATATATTCTGGGGACATAGCCATAATAATCAGCCTAATTCTAACCTGCCAATTTTTAGTACCAATGACTTGTTAGCATTTTATAATTGGTCTACTGTGGCAACTGATAAATTTGCAATAGTGGCGGCGGTTGCTACGCCTGATGGTACATACCTTATGAAAATAACCAATTCTGCTAAATTCAATAACTTTGCAGCGTCTTACTTAACAAGTGGGTTAAACTCATTAGATGGAATCCTAAATAGTTCTGGTATTCCAACATCTGGAGCCAATGCCGGAGCTGCATTACAACAAATATTAGATATGCTTGATGCTGGATTAAGAATTCAAAAAGTAGACAATCCAACAACTAACCCATCAACAAGCAATTGTGTAGACTAATTAAAATCTAAAACATGAACATCAAAAACATAATTAAGACAATCTTTATTGCTGTTGTAGCAAACAATATACCCATGAGCTTAAATGCACAATTGCCCAAAGCTGGCACTTATGTTCAGCAGTCCGATCTACATAAATTAGAGGGAACATGGCAAGCAACAAGAGGCAATGAGACATTGACGATCAAGTTAAAACTTCAATCCAGAAAACAATTTGGGAAGATTTACACTGATGCTATCATTGGCTGGCATGATTTTCAAATCAATGGAGTTAGTGTAAGCAGCACATTTGGTGATCTTAATAATGATGGTAAAGCTAACATGGCCTTAGTATCATTTTATCCGATTGATATAAATAGTGGTTCAATAATGGCATTAAGTGATCCAAATAGAAAGTTAGGGAATGGGAAAGCTGAAATAAAGCTTCTGAGTAACAATACCCTTAGCTTCAAAATAAAGTCTGGTCAGAATGAGCAAATTAGAGTAGTGGTAGAAGGCAAGACAACACCAGAGCCTACCGAGGAAAGCAAGGTGATAAAAAGTGGAGATTGGATACTACATAAGATTAGTTAGTTCAATTAACCTATTAACTGTATTTTATAGCTTCTAATTTTGTTATTGTTTGAGTAATACCTTCTTCCTCGTACATTTTCGTATGAATCCGTTTCCTTAATAATAAATAAGTAAAATAGCCCCTCTGTGAGGGGCTTAAATTTTTGCTATCACTATATCTGTGAAAAAATCACTATCTCTATCATTAGTTACTAATATCCAATTATGTCGCTTACAATCATGATAAATAACGGAGTCGTTATAATCAACATGATCGCGATAAACTGATAGAATTGAATCCATATTTGAATTATTAAACGAATCTGGAAATCTCGTCGCTACCCTAAGAATTTTTTTTACTGAATCTGAAATTAACAATCTCATATTTTTCGCTCGATCCGTCTGAAAATATTCTTTTTTATATACATTTCCTGATTTCTGATTCTCTTCTTTCCAAAAAGAATAATCTAATCTCAACGAGGCATTGGTAAACTCAGAAATGATTAAGCTATTTATCGCTATCATATTTTTACGGGACAGTAAATATGCAAAAAACTTGGAGGCCGACTCCTGCTTTTTTTGTTCATATCCAGCAATAGGACAGTACAAAAACATCCAAAAGTTATTGTCTGGAAAGAAAACCTGATCTGACTTAATTTCGAAATCTTTTACTGGAATAATGTTATTTGTCGCCATAAATTGCCTTGTCCGCAGAATTATCAAACCCCTTTTTATCTTTGAAGTATTGCTTCGCTCTTTCGATGACCCATACAAATAAATGTTTGTCTTCTGGAGCAATGTTTTTCAACTTCAGATGAGTATTAAGAAATTCGCTTGTAAAAGTAGAATTCCCATATAGCTGCCCAATTGCGGAATTAAGAAAAGCGGTAGTTAAGAGGTCAACACCCTCAAAATCAAGCGTTACTGTTTCCTTATCTATAAGATAGTGTGAAAGAAGCTGAAAAACCTTATCGCCATCCTCTGTAACAACTGCATAATCATTACCGATAATTTGTCTTATTAATAAGTCTTTCATAATATATTTGCAAAGTTAATTTTTATTTATTAAAATATCACATTCTCATTATCTAATTCACTTAAAAGATAGTAATGAGATGTATCATTTAAGTTAAATTTCAAATTTGCAATCGTTCCATAAAATTTTGAGTTAAGCTTTGTACTAAATATCTCATTATTTGCTAATTGTAAATAGCCATCTGAAGAAACAATTTGTATTTCTCCTCCATTTTTTTTAATAAATTCCATAATGAAAGCAAGGCCAAGCCCACCTGGACTTGGGCCGCTTTTAGTTGTGTTTCCGTGTTGTATCGCCCATTCTAACGCCTGTACAGAACCCATTTCAACATTTAAAAACTTGGAAACGTTATCTTCAAAATTTATACCTGTATCAACTATCGTCATATTCAAGCCTTTATTGTCCGTTTGTGGAAAATACTGTCCACAAGCATGTATGTAGTTACATGACCCATGTGTTCTTGCATTTTCGTATAATTCAAAAATACTTTGTCTAAGTTTTTTTCCTAATTGTTGACTATGAGAGGGGAAATCTTTCTTACCTAAAAGCTCATCCTGCAAATAGCTATGAAATAGTTGATCATGTGCGTTTAATTTAGGGTTAAACCTTTTATACCGAACAGTGGTGTTATATCTATCATCTAATGGATCGAAACCAAAATTGATTAAAAAATCATTTTTTCGTAAGATTTCTTCAACGCGCTTAGAAATATTTGAGAAAAGAACCGTTTTCTTAATACGTTCAATCATTTCTACTAAAGTACCGATTACCGCACAAAGATTTGCTTCAATAAATGTAAGATTTTCTAAATTAAAATAAATTACATTTCCTTTAGCAATAGATGCCTGATGATAAATGTTGGACAAAAATTGATACCCTTCTATGTTGCTTTTTAATTTATCTGGGAAATTGATAATCATGGTAAATAATTCCCACAATAGTAACAAAATGTTACGATATTACAAAGGTAGTTGCGCCCTAAGCCAAGACGTGACTACAGACATCAAATTAGTGTATTGCGATTAATATTCTCCATGAGACTTATTATTAAATTACTGATTATTAAACATATTCTGGAATAAAACATAAATTTGTGAATTCTAAAATTGCTTAACTATGACTTGGCGAGGATTTAAAGATTTCTTTTTAAAAAGGCATTTCTCTTATGGTATTATAATTGGAATTTTACTTTGTATAGGTATTATTCTATTTTACCACAAATATATTCTTACACCTATTGAACCGTTAAATATTAGTGTCAATATCGTTGATACAAATTCAACAAAAATAAAATTTCTTAATTTTACAGAAGAAATCAATAATCCCACAATAACAAAAACTGCATTTTTAATTAATAAATCTTTAGATAATACTTTATCAGAAAGAATATTTTCAACTAATAAGCGAGTAGATGATATTTTAATATTTGGAGGACTTATCGTAACTTTATTAATTGCGATTACCGTATCAACTTACGTTAGGGCGGAAAGAGAAGTAGAAAGATATATTAAAAGAGACTTTGATCAAATTGTATCTGACTTCGAGGAACGAGTGGATTTAATCGTTGAAAGGTTAGAGTTAGCAGAAAATAACGCTGTTGCTAATGAAACGATTAATGGAGCTGGTGGTTAGTTAATATATAAGTAATAAATGATTAATGTTATGCAATCTGGAAGGGCTATTAATTACAAGGAATTGGTGAAAATTGAGAATAGAGTTAGAACAAATAGTGCTAGTATTAATGATCTGAATAGAATAAATGATCTATTTGTAAAATTTAATTCAAAAGATTTTCTATTGGAAAGATTGAAGGAGCTAGATGTTTATTCATTCCATGAATATTTACATATTGTTAGAAGTCCGAGAAATGGCTTTTTGGGGGCGAGGTTGCGTGGGCGTGTTTTAGGAGTATTGAATGCACTCAAAACTCATTATAAAAAACTAGAAAATGTCCCCTACTCATAAACTTTATATTTAATTAATAGAAATGGCTCCTAAATTTGGTAGCCATTTTTTGTAATTTCGTTTCATGGCTAAGTCATCCAAACATACTAAACCAAGTGTTGATCCTCAACCCAAAGGTTATTACTATTACTCGGCAGATGAAATATTAAGAATGGCGACACAGTATAAACCACCCAAGCCTAAATTCAAGCCAAAGGATATAGTTAAGAAAATTGGTGAGAAAGATACTTATATAATACTGGGTAAAATAATTGCAAAAGTATTCAGATATAAAGTACAAAAGGTTGGTACTGATGAAACCTATAAGATAAACGAAACCGAATTAGAATTAGTAGAAAAAGCACCTAAATAAAGGTGCTTTTAATCTTTACTGATCAATTGACAGCTATTTCTAATAAAATGAATTTCATGCTTAATCAAACATATGTTTCCTTATTTGCTTTTGATCTTGCTTCTGCATGATCTGACCAATGTTCTTCATTACAGCAATATGCTTTAATGAATTTTCATTTTCTTCTTCTTCCTCTTCTTTCATTTCTTTATGTCTAGTTTCCGGCATAGCAACTCTATAAGTAGTACCTACAAGTGGTATTTCGTCCCAATAATGTTCATTGAATGTCTTAATATATTTCATGTAGTATATATTAAAGACTACTAATACAATTTTGCGGGATATTTGGAAGATTTGCATTTGAAGCACATAAGTAGAAAAGTTAAACAGTAAGCTAATCCATTCTGCACTTGAAATATTTTCATAATTTTATTGTCCACCTAAAAAAAATTGTGTGTCAGATCATAAAAGAAAGAAATGAAGAGAATAATAAAATTAATTTTCTTGATGCTCACATTGACACTGAATCTTTCTTGTGTAGAAAAGAGTTCAGCCGACAAAGAAACTTACAACCCAGAATTAATGGCAACTTCAAAAGCCGAAACCTTAAAATTTACTTCGGGAATACGTGCTATCTTTCAAGACAGTAAAGGTAATTATTGGATTGGAAGCCATAATGAAGGTGTAAGCTATTATAATGGAAAATCATTTGAATACTTTACAACTAACGAAGGTTTATCCGATAATCAAATACGTTCCATTCAAGAAGACAAGAATGGAAGAATTTGGTTTGGAACTGCAAAAGGGGTAAGTGTTTATGACAAAGGAACATTTACAAATTATTCAACAAAAACCAACGAACCGATATACGAATGGAATAGCACCAATGGGGATTTATGGTTTTTTGGTGTAGAAGAAGGCGGAATAAATCGTTTTGACGGAAAAAATATGAATTATCTAATTTTTCCAAAACCCGTAAATGAAAGCCCTAATAATTCTTATGGTGTTACGGGAATTTCAAAAGATAAACACGGTAAAGTTTGGATTGCAACTTATGGAGCACTATTTAGCTATGATAGTAACATGGTAACTATTTTTGACCATAAAACTTTAAAGCTTAAAGATAATGAGCTGTTACATATAAGAAGTGTATTAGCAGATTCAAAAGGTCGAATTTGGATAGGAAATAATGGAATTGGCGTTTTACTTATGGAAGGCAATTCCATAATAAATTTTTCGGACAAGAATAATCTAATCCATCCGACAAGCACAAGAAGAGGTGATAAGTCACCACCGGGTACACTTGAACACGTTTTTGCTATCGAAGAAGATTCAGAAGGCAATATTTGGTTCGGAGATCGAGATACAGGAGCTTGGAAATATGACGGTAAGGCTTTGACAAATTATTCAATTAGTGACGACCCCACTAAACCAATGATTTGGACTATTTATAAAGACAACAAAAATAATTTGCTATTTGGTATGGCTGACGGAAATATTTTTAGGTTTAATGGAAATGTTTTTGAACAGCAATTCTAAGAAATGCGAACCCATAACAACAGTTTGATAAAACAATGAGTGCGGTGGCTTTGTGTAAAAAGGAGCAGTTGCAGACTGCTCCTTTTTAATGTGAAATTTATTATATATAATTGATAATTAATTAGTTGTAGGGCTTTTGTCCCAACTCCTTGATCGTCCCCAGAATAAAAGCTATTATTTATAAAAAAGGAGTTGCGCGCCCCTGCGGGGCGCGCAACTCCTTTTTTATAAACTACTGCATATTAGTATTTATGAATACCGGCTTCGTTCAGCAAATCGTGTAATAATTTGACTCTAGTCTCCACCAGGGTCTTGGAATCACTATTTTTAGGCACACTGAAGTTCAAAGCGAAGAAGTAAGGATGCGGGATGGCCTGCATTTCTCCTGTTTTAGGATTTTTAAGGCGATGTACTGTTTCTGCATAACCGACTACCCACAGGATGTCTTCTTTTGCACCATCAATGCTGGACCATCCGGTTTTGTAATACAGTTGGTAATCATTAGCCGTTTCCTGAAGCATCATCCCTTTTACGATACGCTGGCTGCGTGGAGAGAACGGTAGCTCATCATGATACAAACGTTTCATAAAGCCTACCTGTTCGTCCGGAGTGATCTCCAAAGTATCGTTCAGCCAGAACTGATCGATCTGATTGCCGATCTGCATATTACCATACTGCACTGTATCCAGGTAATGCTGCATTTCCTTTGCCCCGATACGACGAGCCAGCTCCTGGTAGTAAGGCACTGCACTTACTTTAAATGCTTCTGCCATAGTCAGGTCTTTGTCCCATTCCGGTCTGCGCGCTACACCATCCCATTTGATCTTCATCTGCTCATCCAGCGCTACACCGGTTTCCAGTCCAACAAGTGAATTGAAGATTTTAAAAGTAGATGCCGGACTCATGCGTTTAGAACAACGCTCTTTATTATAATAGTTAGCTTCTTCTTTGTTATTATCGTAATACTCGAAACATCCTTCTGTGACTTTATATTTATCAAACACAGGCTTCCACTCATCATGATCATTGATCCTTACATCACTGCAGGAGGCCAGACCCAGTGCGATACCTAATGCTGCAACAGCTACTTTTATTTTATGCATCATCATGCTCAGTATATTTTTGCCGCAAATTTACGGCTTATTCGATCAATATCACTGTGTATCATATAAAAAAGCTGCCGCGGTATCGCGGCAGCTTTTTTATATCCGATTCGGATGCAAATATTATTGTGGTTCCTGACCTAACATGAAGGTGAACTTCGCGGCAGAACCCAGTTTTACTTTATTACCATTTACATCGGTCAGGTTATCGATACCGATACCGTAGTCAAGACCTAACAGACCAAACATTGGCAGGTAAACCCTTAAACCCAGACCTACTGAGCGTTTCAGCTGCAGTGGGTTATAGTCCTTCATACTGTTAAACCCGTTTGCTGCCTCGAAGAAGGCCAGACCGAAGATGGTCGCACTCGGATCCAGGGAGAACGGATAACGTACCTCCGCGGTGTATTTATTAAAGATCGTATAACTGTTGGTTGTTGTACTGGTTCCGTCAAAGCTGCTGTATACATCATAACCTCTGTGTGCTACGATATCGCGACCTACGAAGTAGTTGAAGCCGGAAAGACCGTCACCACCCACCTGGAAGCGCTCAAACGGAGAGAAGCCCAGGTTTTTGTTGTAGTAGCCAAGGAAACCGTATTTAGTACTCAGTTTCAACACCAGGTTACCGGCAATGCGCTGGTACCAGTCAGCAGTGAATTTATATTTATGATACTCTACCCATTTATATTTCTCACGGGCCGTCATCGTGCTGTAATCATTATCGCTGAATGCAGATACCGGTGGGGTAAATGCCAGGCTCAGCATAATGTTGGAACCGGAACGCGGATAGATTGGCTGATCAATTGTATTTCTGGCCAGTGTTAATTTTAAAGCCAGGTTATTGGAATAACCGTTACGATACTCCGGCATTTCTGTTTGCAGCAGCGGATAATCTTTCAGCTTAAAGTTCATATAGTCTACCCCTACAGAAAGGATAAAGTTATTATCCGGCCAGGTCAAACGACGGCTTAATGTTACGCCACCACCGATGTTACGGATATATTTATCGTACGGAGAAGCGATCGGACGTCCTGTAGTACTGTTATACCCCTGATCGTTCAGTGCATAACGGCCATAAGTGGCACTTACACTCAATGCGATCGGTTTCTTACCACCTAACCACGGCTCTGTAAACGAGAAGGACAGGGAGTTATACCATAAACCACTGGACTGATAGCGGAAAGACAATTTCTGTCCGTCACCCATTGGCAATGGATCCCAGTTCTTTGTTTTAAACAGATTCTTCAGGGAGAAGTTATTAAATGTAATACCTGCTGTACCGGTGAAACCGATACCTCCACCATAACCGGCAGATAATTCCAGCTGATCTGAAGACTTTTCTGCAATATTAAAGTCAATGTCCACTGTTTTATCCTGCATATTCGGTTTAGGAATAGGATTCACTTTGGTTGCATCGATATAACCAAGAGCAGAAACACGACGGATTGAACTTACCAGGCTGGACTGATTGTAAATATCACCAGGCATGGTTTCCATCTCTCTTCTGAGTACATAATCATTGGTACGGTCATTACCGATGATATTGATATTTTTAACACGGAACTGAGGCCCTTCATTTACAACGATATCGAAATCGATAGTATCCTTACGGATCGCTCTTTCCACTGCTTCTGCACGATAACCCAGATAACCATTGTTCAGGTAAATACTACCTACGTCAATACCTCCGGTCATTGTAGCCTGACCTCTGATTTTGGATTCCAGCAGTTCTTTATTGTATACATCACCACGCTTAACGCCCAGTAACTGATTCAGTACAGAGTCGCTGTGTTTGGTATTACCTTTCCAGTTGATGTCACCGAAATAATATTTCTGTCCTTCATCTACCTTAATATCAATATTGATATTACCATTCTCTACATTATAAACGGTATCTTTTACGATCTGTGCATCGCGGTAACCAGAAGTATTGTAAAAGCTGATTACACTTGCCTTATCCTCATCATATTTTTTCTCATCAAATTTTGAGGCAGACATGATGCCGTAACGGAAATACGGATTCACAGCGTCCAGTGTCTTGCTTAAAGACAGCGGTCCGCTTTGGTTCATATAATTACTGAACTTTCTTTCCGGTTTCGGGTAAGCAGTAAATTCATCTGCAGGATATAAAGAGATGCGGGCCATTTCTTTGGTGCCTTTCATATTTCTTTTCAGGCGGGCACCGTAAAATGATTCATTGCCGACAAAGTTGATATTATTGATCTTCACTTTGCTGCCTTTCTCTACGTTAATAGTCAGGCTGGCACCATTCAGCACTTTAGGGTCTACCGATTCAATGATGTTCACACTCGCATTGCGAAAGCCCTTCTCCATCAGGTAATGACGGGTTCTGCTTTCAATATCCTTTTTCATGGCATTGGTGATCATTTTATTGCTCACCAGGCCAAGCTTTTCTTTTATTTCTGCTTGCTGAGTATTGGTAATTCCAGTAAACTTGAATGTTGTCAGGCGTGGACGTTCGTCGAGATGGATGGTAAGGTATATTTTATTCCCGTCGATCTTGTTGATGATGATTTCAACATTAGAGAACATGGCCTGGTTCCATAATACACGGATGGATCTTGCAATCTCCTGATCATATGGCAACTTTACATGCTGTCCAACTTTCAATCCGGCAACTTCCAGAACAGTAGCAGAATCGGCAAATTTGACTCCGCTCACCTTCACTCCTGCAATCTGGAACTCTCCTTCGATATCTGTTTCACCGAAATTGACTTCCTTTGTCTGAGTGTTGTTATTGCCCGGATCGCTCAGGTGCTGTGCATCTGCCGAGGTAATAGCAAAGGTAACAGCCGCACAGGTTAGGGTTGCTACACTTTTTATATACTTAAGATCCATTAAAATGGTTTTATAATTTTATTGTTTTAACGCAAAAAGCGTGAAATAATTACTTTTCGTCTGCATTTAACTGCTCGCTGGTCATTCCGAAGCGTCTTTCTCTCTGTTGATAGTTCAAAATAGCTTCATACAATTCCTGTTTCCGGAAAGCCGGCCAGGGTACATCTGTAAAATACAGTTCGCTATACGCAATCTGGTATAACAGGAAATTACTGATCCTATGCTCACCACTGGTACGGATCAGCAGTTCCGGATCCGGAAAGTCCGCTGTCGTCAGGCATTGGCTGAAATAGGCATCATTTATATCTTCTTCTTTCAGGGTGCCTGTTGCTACTTCTCGGGCTATGCGCTTTGCTGCTTCGATGATCTCCCATTTGGCACTATAGCTCAGGGCAAGGATAAGGGTAAGACCAGTACAACCGGCTGTAATATCCATTCCCTCCTGCATCTCCTTCTGGCAGGTCTCCGGCAGATCGTTCATGTTGCCGATCAGTCTCAGGCGTACGTTATTTTTTTTCAATTGTTCTGCTTCCAGGCGTATGGTACTGACCATAAGCTCCATCAGCGCATCCACTTCTGCCTTGGGGCGATTCCAGTTTTCTGTAGAAAATGCATATAAGGTCAGGTATTTGATACCCAGCTCTCCGCACCCTTCTACAATATCCCTTACAGACACTACGCCTTCATAGTGGCCCACAATACGGCTCTCTCCTTTTTCTTTTGCCCACCGGCCGTTACCGTCCATAATAATAGCTATATGGTCCGGTAAAGTAGCGCTCTGTATTGCAGCTTTAATATCCATTCTGACAATAGAATATTTAAAAAATATAAAATTAAGGTGGCAAAGGTACAAAAATAGACGCAGTATTGCGTCTATTCCTTATATGATATCCAATTTATTTAAACGTATGTGTGAAATGCGTTAGTACTTGTATTTCTCAAATTTTTTGAAGAAAAAACCAAGACTAAGGCCGGCTTCATAAGTATTGAAGCGATTGCGGGAGTCTGCAAGCGGATGAATGTTCAGCAGACCTAACTGGCCATAAGCTTTAATATAGAAGCCTGACTTATCTTCATAACCCAGCATTACTGCTGCATCAACGTTGATAGGGGCAATGTCTTTATACTCGCCGGTACCGATTACCAACGGGTCATTATTATCACGAACCCGCTCACTGCCGTTCAGTGAGTTGGAATAAATCTGGTGCAGACGACCTCCTACGGTATAAGATAATGACGGTCCTACGCCTACAAAGAAGTGATTGTAATCAAACTCAGGATCTCCGGATTTGAATACAAAATATACAGGCACCTGTACCTGGTTCAGTACATATTTTCTGTAATCGCTTTCATATGTCGGAGTACCGCTTCCTGTTGCAGATTGTTTATAGTAACTACTTTCGGAGCCCAGCAAACCTCTGTATAATACACCAGGTTGCAGGTGAAAGCGACTCATGCTGCCCAAAGGAATATTTACATTCACGCCACCTTTATATCCTACCATACCGGTAGCATTGCGGTCAGCGCTGTTAAGATATTGAGTCATTCCTCCGTATGCGGCACCTGCTTCTACTCCTATACTAACCTGTGCAAAGGCACTTACACCTAATGCCAGGCCTAATATGGTAGTAACTATTTTTTTCATAATAAACTGTTTATCTATATCCAACAAAGATAATAGAGAAGTTGTGATTTCAAAATACTAATCAGAAAAATAAATATTTATAATATTACCGCAGTCTTACTTATCTAATTTGGAATAAACGGAGTTATTACTGACATATTCCGGCACGATTTCTTTCATCTTAATTACCGTATCCAGGACAATATGCCCTTCGGCCAGTCTCAATAACTCCTCTATCTGGGTCTGAACCCATACGAAATCATATTCACGCACCTTAGCGATCAGGATCTTTTCGTGATAAGTAGGCAATGTATTTTCTGAATTATTCAGCAGTTCTTCATAGAGCTTCTCGCCAGGTCTCAGACCGGAATATACAATGCGGATATCCACATCCGGAACTTTACCTGCAAGGCGGATCATTTTATAAGCAAGGTCAACGATTTTAACCGGACGACCCATGTCAAAAACGAAGATTTCACCGCCTTTACCCATAGATCCTGCTTCTAACACCAGCTGGCAGGCTTCCGGTATGGTCATAAAATAACGGGTAATATCCGGGTGCGTAACCGTGATCGGACCACCTTCTTCTAATTGTTTCTGGAATCTTGGAATTACCGAACCATTTGAACCCAGAACATTTCCGAAACGGGTAGTAATGAAACGGGTATGTGGTAATACATTTGCCGCACCTTTGTGCTGCGATGTCATAGACAAATGTTTGTATAAAGATTGTGTATATATCTCGGCAATCCGCTTAGAGGCACCCATTACATTTGTTGGATTCACCGCCTTATCGGTCGATACCATTACAAATTTTTCCACACCATAGTCCACTGCCAACTGGGCCAGGATGCGGGTACCGGATACATTATTTACAATTGCCGCTGAAGGATGCTCCTCCATCAGGGGCACATGCTTATAAGCCGCAGCATGGTACACGATATCGGGCTCATAGATTTCAAAAATCTGCTCCATGCGTACCTTGTCTTTGATATCGCCGATAAAACTTCTTACCGGGGCTCCTTCATCAAAGCTCAGCATCAGCTCATGCAATGGTGTTTCTGCAATATCACAAAGTATTACTACTGCAGGACTATATTTAACCAGCTGTCTTGCGATCTCACTTCCGATTGATCCGGCAGCACCGGTTACCAATACTTTCTTGCCCTTGATTTCCCTTACTACACTTTCATTGCGAATAGAGATGACTTCACGATCCAGCAGTTGTTCAATATTGATATTTTTCAACTGTGTATCATCCAGCTGATTATTGGTCCACTTTTCACTTGGCGGCACCTGCTGTATCTTGATATTCAGTTCCAGGCAGGCATCTACCAGGAAGTTCAGTTTTTCTTTATTAATAAACGGCTCTGCAAGGATCAGCAGTTCGGTACCGTCCTTTTTTAATTTTTGCAGGTTTTGGCGGGTTGCATTAAATACCGGTACATTTTCGATCTTTTTACCGATAAGACGCGGATTATCATCCAGGAAAGAGATAATTTTTATAGTAGACCGTTCATTATTGGCAAACATTCTTTTGGCCAGCATACCTTCATAGCTCGCATTATAGATAACCGCTTTCACCGTCTTTTTACGTAAGGTAAACATCCCTTCGTAAATTGTCTTAATCACGATACGATAGGCAAGGAGCGAGAAGTTGGCACAAAGGAAGTAAATCGCGGTAACCGATAAAGGGAACAACAGCAGATTTTCAGAGTGCAGCCTGGTGTAATTGAGCGACAGGAAAATAATGCTGGCCGTAAGATTCAGCAGCAGCACACGCTTGGCGTCTTCCAGTGTGGTGTAGCGTACAACACCTTTGTAGTTCTTGAAAAGCAGCAGTAAAACAACATTTACCCCGGCCACAATGCCGAAAGAAGCACGCAGGTCTACAAACTCGACGAATCGGTTAAGGTTAAAGTTGAGTCTGATGATATAGGCTATGAGTATGGATATGAGTACACACGTCAGATCAATTAAAAAGATAATCCATCTGGGTGCAATCGCCAGTTTTTTAAACATAAAGTGTATAATTATGTTAAATTATCACAAAGCTAGGCAAAAGCCTTGTATTGTCCGAGTATAATTTAGTTTTTCCAATGTTAATTTACCTTTTGTTGAAAAAAAACCACAATTATATAAATGAAAATCTTAATGGTATGCCTCGGAAATATTTGCAGATCTCCTATTGCTGAAGGAGTTATGCAACATATCGTACGAGAACAGGGCCTTGACTGGCAGATTGATTCTGCAGGCACCAACAACTATCATACTGGAGAAAGCCCCCATCGTTCTTCTCAGAAAGTCTGCCGGCAATATGGAATCGATATCAGTCATCAACGGGCAAGGCAATTTCGCAGCAGCGACTTTGACACCTACGACCATATCCTCGTGATGGCAGCAGATGTTTATGATGATGTAAGCCGTCTGGCACCCTCTGAAACAGCCCTGCAAAAGGTCCATTTCTTTCTCGACAGCCTCTCTCCCGGCAAGCAGGCATCTGTACCTGACCCATGGTACGGAGATGAGTCGGGATACGCGCCTGTATTTGATCTGATACAGCGTGGCTGCAATGCCTGGTTGACTTTTTTTACGGGAAATACACCCATTTTTAACCGGAGTTAACCATCATAAAAAAATAATTTCAAATATTTGGTAAAATTCTTTACTTTATTATTTTTGCATACATATTCTCATTCACATTAAAATCAACAGAACGGTGTCGTACGAAAACAACAAAAATTACGATGATAAGCGTAACACAGAGGTAGCTTTTAGTAAAAAGATCAAAGCCGGAAAAAGAAGAACTTATTTCTTTGATGTGCGCGAGACGAGAGGTAATGATTATTTTATCACTATTACAGAGAGCAAGAAGAGATTCAACGACGATGGTTACGATCGCCACAAAATGTTCTTGTACAAGGAAGATTTCAATAAATTTCTGGCAGCGCTGACCGAAACTATTGACTTCGTGAAAACGGATTTAATGCCTGATTTTGATTTCGATGCTTTCAACCATGATGAGACAGAGCAATTTGTTGCAGAAACTCAGGAAGGAAGCTACGATACAACTCCTGTAGAGTTGAAAGATACTACTGTTGATGAATGGAAAATGTAATTAGCTGAGTAATACCTTACTACTCATAAAAATATATTAAGAGCGCCCGTTTATAATATAAACGGGCGCTCTTTTATTTAAAATAACTGAAGCCTAAAATCGTACATTTGACAATAGAAATTCAATTTGAGTATTATGGCAGAAAAAACAGAAAAAGAGAAATTAAGGATTGATAAATACCTGTGGAGTATCCGTATTTTCAAAACAAGAAGTATGGCTACTGATGCCTGCGATGCCGGCAGGGTAAAAATGCATGAATCTGCAGTAAAACCATCCAGAAATGTTGCTATCGGAGATACTTATGAAATACGGACCAGTGACCGCAAATGGATTATTAAGGTGACCGGACTGCTGCAGCAGCGCAAAGCCTATAGTGAAGCGATCAATTTTTATGAAGACCTGACGCCGGAAGAGGACAAAACAAATACAAAAAGTGAGTCATCCAGCTTCTATACCGGTAAGCGTCTGAGCAAGGTAGGCAGACCTACAAAGAAACAACGTCGCGACTGGGATGACATTATGGACGAAACTTAAAAAATAATACAAACCTGTAGCGCTTAAATATCGTCTTTATAGTAGGTGAAATGGAAATTATGAAATCTCGCCTACATTTTTTATATTGCAACTTAATAAATTTTAAATTGAAACATATTTAATTTTCAAAAATGAGAAAATTTACATACCTCGCTTTCGCTAGCATATGCATAGCCGCCTACAGCCCATCATTTGCTCAGCAAGGTTTATGGGGCAGCTTTTATGGAAAATCAGCGCCTACAGCAAACCCTAAATCGTTTCTTCCGTCTGAATATTCCATTGTGACCTTAAACCAGCAAGGTATCAACGCACTGCTGGCAGGTGCCGGAACCAGCCCGGAAACTGGTGTAAAAGTGTCTATTCCGGCTCCGGACGGCACTTTCAGAACATTTACCGTATGGAATACACCCGTACTGGACGAGGCTTTGCAAAGTCAGCACCAGGATATCCAGACCTATACCGGTATATCCACTACTGACGGTGGCGTAACGGTTAAAATGAGTGCTACCCCAATGGGATTCTTCGCAAGAGTATTCTCATACAACAACAATGAGTCTTTTGCTATTGAGCCATATGGCTACGATGCCAACGGATATTATACTGTTGCTTACAGCAAGAATGTCAATAGCTTACCCGTATCATCGGCTTGTAATCCTGCAAAACTGGGCAACCTTACAGAAGGGACTCCGGTAGAGCTGGACGGAACAGGAGGCAGTACGGCACAACGTACCAATGGTAGTTCCCGTCACACATACAGACTGGCTATGGCTTGTACCGGCGAGTATGCACAGGCGGTTACCGGATCTCCGGTGCCTACCGTATCTCAGGTACTGGCTGTGATCACTGCTACAATCAATAATGCTAACGCGGTTTGGGAAAGAGAAGTATCTGTATCCCTCAAACTGGTGAGCAGCACCACCAGCGTAATCTACCTGGATGGCAACTCCGATCCTTATACTAATGATACTAATGATATCCTGATTGATGAAAACCAGACCAACGTAAATAACGTTATTGGTTCGGGCAATTATGATATCGGGCACGTATTCAATACTGCCGGTGGTGGTCTGGCTGCACTGGCCTCTACCTGTAGCAATGGCTCTAAAGCCAGCGGGGTGAGCGGTTCCAGCGGCCCTTCCGATATCGGTACGGTAATACACGAGGTTGGTCACCAGTTAGGTGCCGGCCATACCTTTACTTCAGAAGCAGGTGGCTGTAGCGGTAACGGTATGGACGAATCTGCTTACGAACCGGGAAGTGGTACCACTATCATGTCTTACAATGGTGCCTGCGCAGCAGATAACACACCGTCTGTAAGCACAGATTACTACAACCGTTATAATCTGCAGCAGATGAACATTTTCCTGACCAGTACAGGTATGACCTGTGGTAATACTACTGTAGGTCAGACGCCGATTACTATGGCTAACCTGTCTGTTCGTCATATTATCCCGGCCAATACTCCATTTGAACTGATCTCTCCTGAAGCATTTAAAACAGTGGCCAGCAATGCTACCACTACTTATTGCTGGGAGCAGTCCGATAAAGGACCGATCACCATGGTAGAAGCTAATGGTGCTTCAGTAACAACTGGTCCTACCTTCAGCAGTCTGGATCCGGACACCAGCAGAATCCGCGTATTCCCATCTTACCTGTTATTATCCAATAACCAATACTCTTCTTCAGGTGCACGCCTGCCGAATGTATCGAGAAATATGTCTTTCAAAGTAACGGCAAGAAGCATTGCTACTGACGGATGGGGTACACACAACATCATCGACAGCTTTGTACGCCTTAAAGTAGTAAAAGGCAATACCGGTGATTTCCGTGTCCTGACTCCTAGTACAAATGTAACCTGGACTCCTGGTCAGAAATATACTGTTACCTGGAGCATTGGTAATACCATGACTCCGGCAGATAGCATCATGGCTGGTTTTGTGAATATCTACTTGTCTAAAGACGGTGGTAAAACATTCCCGATCATCCTGGCTACCAATGTTCAGAATGATGGTAACTTCGATATTACTGCACCGGACCTGTTCACTACAGAAGCCCGCATCAAGATTAAAGCGGTAGGTAATGTATTCTTCGATGTATCTCATGCCAACTTCAAGATCAACGGTAATCCTAACTCCGTTCGTGATATGGAGCTGAATAATAACATCAGTGTATTCCCTAACCCGGCTACACAAAACCTGAATATCAAAAACGACCAGTATAACGGTGAGATACTGCAGGTACAGATGCTGAATGCTCTGGGTCAGCGCGTATGGTCTGGTGATCTGAAAGAATCATTAAGTATTCCGGTAACTGAAATGGGCAGAGGTATTTATTACCTGCACTTCCAGAACCTGAAAGCTAACCAGTACGGAATGAAACAGGTGATCTTAAAATAAGATAGCTTATCATATAAAAAATAAAAGGAGTGATGTTTCACTCCTTTTATTTTTTTAATATATGTTTAGGACAAGTACACTAATTTTTTCGTTATTTTTGTATGTTCATAATTGCCTTATTTACATGAATAAATACTTTCTAAATATCATTTTATTGCTTGCATTCGGCATTACCGGAGCGCAAGCCCAGTTTACAGATGTAAATACGCTCAGAAGCTACCAGATGTCTATGCCTCGCGTAGTCAGTGCTTATGCCAAATATGACAATACATTGCGCAATGATTTCAAAAGCAAAGGCCTGGAATATCCTGCCAGCAATATTTACCTGCGTTCTTTCAAGGCACAGAATGAGCTGGAGGTTTGGGTAAAAAATAAGAATGCAGATACGTTTACTTTGTATAAAAAATATAAGGTTTGTGCCTTATCAGGTGTATTAGGCCCTAAGCGTGCTGAAGGAGATCGTCAGGTGCCGGAAGGATTGTACTTCCTGGCCGATTTCAACCCGAAAAGCGATTTCTACCTGTCTATGCTGGTGAACTATCCTAACTATTCTGATCAGATCCTGAGCCACCAGGAAAAGCCGGGTGGTGATATCTATGTACATGGTGGCTGTCTGACCGTTGGTTGTATCCCTATGACGGACGAGGGCATACAGGAGATTTATACTTTATGCCTGTCTACCCGTTTAAATGGGCAGGTAAATATTCCTTACCATATCTTCCCGACCCGCTTCGATAAAGCCGGACTTAACTTCCTCGGTCGTGAGTACCGCCACGAGGTAGATAAACAAAAATTCTGGGTGAACCTGAAATCTGCTTACGATTACTTTGAGCGTAACCACAACATTCTGCCAGTAATGTATGACGAAAAAGGCCGTTACGTATTTTAATCAAAAGCAGCAACAGAATAGATGGATATTGAGATCTGGTCGATAGGAAAAGAGAACGACAGCTTTATTGAAAACGGCATAGCACATTACTTCAAAAAGACTATGCCCTGGAACAAGATCAAACTGGACACTTTTCAGCTTCCAAAAAAGCTGGTGAGTACAGATGTACAGCGCACCAAAAAGCTGGAAGAGGAAATGATCCTCAAAAAATTACAGGCACAACATTACCTGATACTGCTGGATGAGCGGGGCAAAATGCTGGATTCAACCCAATGGGCAAGCCAGTTCCAATCTTTTATGAATCAGGGTGTGCGCACTTTGGTGATCCTCATCGGTGGTGCTTTTGGTGTTACAGATGCAGTACGCGATCGTGCCAACCAGATATGGTCTTTATCTAAATTAGTATTTCCCCATCAGCTCGTTCGCCTGATGATTGCAGAACAGGTGTACCGGGCATTTAGTATTTTAAACAATACCCCTTATCATCACGAATAGGCTTAATTGCTTTTAAAAGGCGCCAGTAACATAAATTCAGGAATAACCACATCAAATTTCTGATGGGAGTACAGGTTCAGCATCTGGTAAGAACCGTACATCTTGCCCATATCGCTGCGCAGGTTTGCAGCAGATACATACTGAAAGGTTTCATTGGGCTCTATAATCGGCGTTTGTCCGACTACACCTTCTCCTTCTACTTTTCTCAGACCCAATGTGCTGTCTACAATATACCAGCTGCGGCGAAGCAGCTGTACAGGCACCTCGGTATAATTATCGATGGTGATTCGATAGGCAAACATATACTCCCCATTTACCGGACTGCTTTGCGCGTCCTGATAAAATGTTTCTACCGTAACACAAATCCCCTCTGTAATTTTCTTTACCATATAGCCTTGTTACTGCAAATCTAATCAATCGGTTGATAAAATGGTACTGTACCTTGCAAAAAGAATGGTAATTTATCAAGGTGCTTTGCCAGGTATTATTCCCTGCCGATCAGGTCACTAAAGCATCATAGCGGACTCTTGTCTCGGAGGAAGACTGTATATTTGTTACGGATTTTCTTTAGCAGCATGGCGCAACACGTATACCCCAGTTTTGATATCTGTAACCTGAATACAGATAAGATACTGAAAGACCTGATCAGTATCGAGCCTTTCGGAGGATATGTAAGCCGTAATCCGCACCTGCAGGGCATTCATACCCATAGCTTCTATCACCTGACCTATTTCCGGAAAGGCAGCGGGCAGCATACTATAGATTTTCACACCTTTCTTGTTAGTAATGATTCCTTTTATATCATGAAACCCGGCCAGGTGCATAACTGGGAGTTCAGTGCAGAAGAGGCGGAAGGTATTGTAATTAACTTCTCTCCTTTATTTTTCGACACACTGAAACTTTCATCTGCACTGCTGGTACAATTGCCGGTTCTGGAAGATATACATTCCGGCACAATATCCTTTTCTGATGCAGATAAAGCTAAGGCCTGGTCTATACTGGAACAAATGCTCCGGGAGAAACAGGAAGGGGGGAAACAAAGCGCGCTATACATGGCTACACTACTGCTGCAGTTCCTTATACTTGCCGGCAGACAAGTGCAGTCCACAGATCCGGCCAGCACTGCAGAACATATACACTACGCGGCTTTCAGACAATTTGAACAATTGACAGGCCTGCACTACCGGCAGAAAAAACTACCAAAGGAGTATGCCGAAATGATGTTTGTCAGCACACACCAGCTCAATATCATCAGCAAAACCTTCAGCGGCTTACCTGCCGGCACTTATATCCGCAATCGATTACTTTTAGAAGCCAAGCGCCTGCTGGTGAATTTCGGTATGCATATCAATGAAATAGCCTTTGAGCTGGACTTCAGTGATGCCTCTAATTTCGGGAAGTTCTTTAAGAAATATACAGGAATGACACCGGAACAATTCCGCAATGCCTATAAGCCGGAATAGGCGTCACAATCATACCATACAAGCTACTGTTCGTACCATTAAAATTATCGGAAGGGTCGGAACTTTGCAGTATTAAATACCCGATATTATGCAAACCGTAACCGAATATAATACGACAGAACATAAACAAAGCCTGCTGCAGATCGTTCAATGTAAATGCCCCAATTGTGGCAAAGGACGTCTATTTACCTACAGGAATCCTTATAACCTGGCCCATACGCTGGATATGCCGGAACAATGCACCGAGTGTGGCGTACAATTTGATGCCGAACCAGGATTTTTCTTTGGTACTGGTTATGTGAGCTATGGCTTATCTGTAGGATTGACCATATTTTCCTTTATCATCTCTTACTTGTTTTTCGGTCTTTCTTTTATAGGCAACAGTCTATATTACTGGCTGGCCGCTACAGCGCTTTTACTGATTGTTGTGCAACCGGTAATGATGCGACAATCCCGTTCTATATGGCTGTATTTTTTCCGTCATAAACTATTTGTTCCGGAAGCGAAACAGAAAAAAGCCTAAGTTCATGATTACTGGGGGTCAAATGACTTCCAGGTATCCTGTACCAGATCCGACTCATACCCTTTTTGTAATAGGTGCTGGTATACTTTCTGTTTGCGTATCCATTCGTTACGTTCACCAGAAAGGGTGGCCAGCTTCTTTTGCATGAGTTCATGCAGGGTATGGGCATACTCAACCTCATCCAGCTGAGCCAGGGCTTTCCGGATACAATAGTCCGATACCTTTTTCAGTTTCAGTTGTTGCTTTATACGTATGCGCCCCCATTTATTCATACGAAACTTGCCGCGGGCATAGGCCTGTGCATAACGTTCCTCATTCAGAAAATCTTCTTCTATCAGTATACTGATGGCTTCCTCCAGATCTTCCCCATAACATTCCATGCCCAGCAATTTGCTCCGGACTTCGCTGTGACAACGATCCTGGTAAGCGCAATAATGCCTGATAGCGGCCATGGTTGCTTCTAATACTGCCAATGTTTTTTTAAGGTCAAAAATAATGCTTTTTCACGAGGGTCCTGTAATTGCAGGAAGCGGTACAATCATTTTACTCCTTATCTTTGTACAGATATGGAACCTTCTAATGTACGCCCGAATAATAACCTGACTAATAAAGAACGTGAGTTTGAAAATACCATCAGACCGCAGTCTATAGAAGACTTCTCCGGCCAGCCACAGCTGATCGAGAACCTGCGTATATTCATCAAAGCGGCCAATATGCGGGGCGAGGCATTGGACCATATCCTTTTTCACGGTCCTCCGGGCCTGGGCAAAACTACACTATCACGTATTGTAGCCAATGAGCTTGGGGTGAATATTAAAGAAACCAGTGGTCCTGTACTGGAAAAGCCGGGAGACCTTGCTGGTATCCTGACCAATCTTGCGGAGCGGGATGTATTGTTTATTGATGAGATACACCGTCTGAGTGTAGTGGTAGAGGAGTATATGTATGCCGCGATGGAAGATTATAAGATCGATATCCTGATCGATAGCGGCCCGAACGCCCGTACTATTCAGATCGACTTATCTCCCTTCACTCTAGTAGGAGCAACGACCCGCTCGGGCTTACTGACAGCGCCTTTGCTTTCGCGCTTCGGCATTAAATCAAGACTGGATTATTATTCTAAAGAGGTATTGCAGAATATCGTGATGCGCTCTGCTACACTATTGCATGTAAAGGTAACTTCTGATGCCGCTATTGAAATTGCCGGCCGCAGCCGTGGTACACCAAGGATCGCTAACGGATTACTGCGCCGAATGCGTGATTTCGCACAGGTATTAGGAAATGGCATCATTGACCTGGGGGTTACAGAACATGGCCTTAAAGCATTGCAGGTTGATGCCAATGGCCTGGATGAAATGGATAACCGTATCCTGTCTACTATTATTGAGAAATTCAAAGGGGGACCTGTAGGCATCAGCAATATTGCAACTGCAGTAGGTGAGGAAAGTGGTACTATTGAGGAGGTGTATGAACCATTCCTGATACAGGAGGGTTATATCATCCGTACTCCGCGCGGGCGCGAGGTAACGGAGAAAGCGTACAAACACCTGGGCCGCGAAGGATATAATAAGGGTGGGGTGGGAATGTTATTTTAGTTAGAAATATTTTGGTTTCCAGAACTGCCACCAAAGGCGTTTCTTTGTAGCGCAAACGCCACCGACCTGACCTCCAATTGACATATCATAGTACAAGGTAATTAGCAATTGATTTTGTTGATATTGCACCGGAGCTATTATTTTCTCTATCGGTTCATTACCAAAATATTTTACCACAATAGTAAATGTTTGCTGTTGTAGATTCAGAGGTATAGGAAGGGAGAATATGCCAAAATCATCTGAAAGCATCACCACGTCTATATCTTTTATCTGAATTACAGCACCGGGCAGCTCGTTTCCATCCTGATCTGTTACCCTTCCCATTAGATATTCTTTCGCACTATCAATTTTAGACATATCTGCCGGACTAATAGGTACTAATTCTATTTTGTTGGAATGCTTTTCTTGAGCGATCGCATTATTAGTTCCTAAAGCAAACATCAGTCCGACTGCAGATCTACAGACCGCGAAAAACCAATTTGAATTAGGCGTGATCATCTTCAGATCTCTCTGCTGCTGCGATGCCCGCATGCGTCCGCAAATAGCACCACTGCTTTGTTCCAGTACACGTACAATCTGGGCATCACTCATACTGCTGAAATCGATAACAGACTTCTGGCACGATAAACAGAACTTTCCTTTTTCTTCGGGAAGCATAGCAGCCCAGTCTTCAGTGCAGGGGCTACTGATGTGTAATTGATAGGTACGGGACATGTGCTCTACTAATAGCGCTCGATAAAGGCCTGGATAGGAGTAGTATAGTTATTCTCTTCGTGGGCTACCGTAATGACTTTGGTACAGGCCGTCTCACAGGTATTGGTACAAAGCCAGGCACCATTAGACAGTTCGGGAGAACAACCTGTAGTACACCCTAAACAACTTGCCGAACCTTTGACCAGGGAACTATCGTTCAGGACAATATTATTACCCTCACGGAATACCTGGGTGGCAATATTAAAACTGTAGTCCTTATTGGACCCAACCAGCAGATAGTATGACGCTCCTGTCTGCAGATCTTCTTTGCCGATAATTTTAAAATTCTCTAACCGGGCATCCATTTTATTATGCTCCAGGATCATACTCCAGTAGTTCTTTACTTTATCTATATTTCCTACTGCACATGTGTTATTCACGAAGGTTCCTACCGTCAGTGATTTCCGTTCGGAACATCCGCTTAACAGCATAAGGAGCACAATGCATATCCCCCAAAACGACTTAATATTCATTAAATAATTTATTGCTCTGTCCTAAGATAGGGTATTTTTCGACACCGTGCACATTTACAGAATGGAAATATTATAATGTTTGGTATAGTGTCTCCGGAACAGATATAATTTTTTCAGAAATTATGAGGAAATATGTATTTGAATATAAAAAAACATTACCTTTGCCTCCCTTTTAAGAGGATGCGGATGTGGTGAAATTGGTAGACACGCTAGACTTAGGATCTAGTGCCGCGAGGCTTGGGGGTTCGAGTCCCTCCATCCGCACAACACGATGCTCCGCACCTGCGGAGCATTTTAGTTATTTTAAAAATTTGTATAAACTATAAAACTGAGCTCAATGGCAACGGTAACACGCGAACCAATAGCAAAATTACACGATAAACTGATCGTGACTATTAATAAAGAAGACTACTTACCTTCTTTCGAAAAGAACCTGAAGCAGTACGGCAAACAAGCTAACATCCCAGGATTCAGAAAAGGAAACGTTCCTGCTGGTATGGTTAAAAAAATGTTCGGCCAGTCTGTATTCACTGATGCAGTAATCCAACAAGCAAACGAGCAGTTACAACAATATTTAACTACTGAAAAACCAAGCATTTTTGCGCAACCATTACCACTGGAAAACGCTGGTATGAACTTCGACATGAATGCTCCTCAGGATTTCGTATTCAATTTCGAGATCGGTCTGAAACCAGAGTTTGAGGTAAAACCAATCAACGATAAGAAAGGTAACCTGAATAAGTTCCTGATCAACGTTGATGATAAAATGCTGGATGAAGAAGTAGAAAACATCCGTAAGCGTGCAGGTAAAGTTGAGAATCCGGAAAAACTGGAAGAAGATAGCGATATCGTTTATGCTTCTTACCAGGCTACTGATAAAGATGGTAATGCCGCTGCTGATGCTGCTGTAATCGAAGATGTAGTTACTCTGGACAAAATGCCTAAGAAACTGCAGGAAATGCTGAAGGGTGCTGCAACCGGCGCTACCTTTACATTCCAGCCATCTGCTGTTGCTGAAGGTGATGAACTGAAAGAATTACTGAAGGATGCTTTAAAGCAAGATCCAGAAAGCAAAGAAGCTGCTGATGCATATTATACCCTGACCCTGACTAAAGTTGGTCGCCTGGCTCCTCGTGAACTGGATGAAGCTTTCTTCGAAGAAGTGTTCCCAGGTCAGGAAGTAAAAGATATCGAAGCTTTCAGAGCTCGTATCAAAGAAGAAATGGGTAAAGAGATCAACCGTATCGGTAGCGATCGTTTACAAAACGATATCTTCGAAACACTGGTTCACGGAACGGAGATCGAACTGCCTGTTGACTTCCTGAAAGCATGGTTACAAAAAGGTCAGGAGCAAGTTAAATCTGATGAAGAAGTTGCTAAAGAATGGCCTTCATTTGAACACCAGCTGCGCTGGACTTTAATTTCTGACAAACTGATCAACGAATACCAGATCAATGTAACACTGGAAGAAGTTAAAGAAGAAATGAAAACCCGCGTACTGGCTTACTTCGGTAACACTGCTGCTGACGCTCCTTGGTTAGAAGAGTATGTTGACAAAATGGTGAACGATGAGAACACCCTGAACGAAACATACCGTCGACTGCTGATGGATAAACTGTTTGCAACTATCGCAGAGAAAATGGAAGTTAGCGAAAAAGCTATTTCCCTGGAAGAATTCCAGAACCTGCCTAGCGCACACGATGCTCACGCACACTAATCTTAATTGATTTCATTATAGAAAAGCCCGGAACTGTTTCCGGGCTTTTTTGTATCGACCATATCCAGTAACAGTACCGCCTATACCTTTTCCGTCAACAGAAGTGTATAGGGACATAAATAAAGCAGGACCAAGGTCCTGCTTTATTTATGTAATCAAATGATATTTTTATTTGTTCTGAGCGGCATCCAGTACGGACTTGGCTTTATTCAGATCTTTTTCTTTTTCTGCTAGCTTAGACTGGTTCTCAGCAATTTCCTTCTCCAGTTTCGTTTTTTGCTTATTGAGGTCTTCAGCTTTTTTTACATATTTATCATACTCCTTCTGGGCTGCTTCCAGACCCTTGGTACCGGCAGCAACTGCAATACCTTTAGTATATTCACTCACTTTTACATTCAGTCCGGAAAGGAAATTTTTAATGCCTGCAGCAGCTTGCGCATCACTCTGGTTACTGATAAAATTATCATAGCCTTTAGACACCAGCATCGTTACTTCACTCTTTCCTTTTCTGCCCTCAACTTTGTAATATACATCCAGTTTCTCTGTAGAAACTTCCGGCCAGGAAACGGCTTTAAATACCCGGAATCCTTTACTGCTTGCTGATTTTACAGCAAATGTATTTTTGAAATAATCTTCAATGCTGTTAGACACATCTGCTTTATCCGCTTCCAGCGGCATGGTAAATGCTGCTGCATCTATGCTGTTGTACTTTACAGTAGTTTCTTGTTGTGCAAAGGTGTGGGTACTTGCAGCGGTCATAATACCACCAAAACCTATACAGGCCATTAATATTTTCTTGAACATAAATCTGATTTTATTACACAAAAATAACTGCAATTATTCTCTATGCAATTAAATAATATGTCAATAAGGTATTGTTAACCATTGCTCAACATGAGCGCGGTAATACCATAGTCGGCCAGCAGGATAGTAATACAGCTCACTACCACCGATGTTGTGGAAGAGCGGCCGATCTCCAGAGCTCCACCTTCTACATGGTATCCGTAATATGCCGGTACAGTAGAAATGATAAAGGCAAATGTAAAAGACTTGGCTAACGCCACATACATATTAAAGGGTACAAAGTCTGTGGTAAGGCCATAATGAAACTGATCCGGCAATACGGTTCCGGTCATAGAACCTGCGGCATAACCACCAACCATACTGATGACAATGGCCAGGATGATGAGGCAGGGCACCATAAACAAGGCTGCCACAACCTTTGGCATGATCAGGTAAGTTTTGGTATTGATCCCCATGATCTCCAGGGCATCGATCTGCTCACTGATACGCATATTACCCAGCTCAGAAGCAATCTTGGAGCCTACCACACCGGCCAGTACGACACAGATCATGGTAGGGGCTAATTCCAGGATGGTGGAGTCGCGCACAATCTGCGCGATCACATAACGCGGAATGACAGGACTGACCAGCTGATAGGCCGATTGCAGCGTCATTACTGCCCCCAGAAAGGTAGCAATAATCAGCACAATAGGCAATGAACGAAAACCGATATCATTACACTGATGCATGAATTCTTTCCAATATACCTTACGGTTCTCCGGCTTATTCAGCATGCCCATAAGCATGAGTATAAACCGGCCCAGATGTGACAGGAATCTAGTTAACATAGCAACAAAAGTAATTAAAGATTGTGGATTAAATACAAATTTTCCTATCTCTGAGCAAACCTTAACGATGCTTGTATTCCGATACAAAAACGCCTGCAATAAAGAATACTGCAGGCGTATACTTATTATTGTTGTTCTTATTGTTCCATTGTTTTCAGCAGGCCGTCGTCGCCAATGGCCATCTGCTGTTCCTGCTCCGGAACCGCATCTGCTGCATCTGTAGGCAATACGATTTCCATATTAGCCACTTCTTTCAGCTTTGGCAACTCATGTGGAGAGTTTATGCCCAGGTAATCCATAAAATGCTTAGAGGTAGCATAGATCAGGGGTTTGCCAATTGCCTCTTCATTGCGTCCGGCAATGATGATCAGTTCTTTTTCCAGCAATTTCTGGATAGAATAATCAGCACTTACACCGCGGATAAATTCTATTTCTGCCTTTGTCACGGGTTGCTTGTAAGCAATGATAGATAAGGTTTCCATGGCCGCCGCAGAAAGCTTCTTGATATACTTATCACCGTTCAGCTGCATGATTGTCTGATGATATACGGACTTGGTCAGGAACTGATAACCCCCACCGGACGACACCAGGCCGAAAGGATAATGCGGTGTATCATACTTCTCGCGGATGGTCTCTACTGCCAGGGCAATACGGTCACCGTGTATCTGTTCTTCAATAACATTAGAGATCAGCTCGATAAGCTCTACCTGAGTTATCGGTTGCTGACTGGAAAATATCAGGGCTTCCACATGTAATATCAACTGTTCTAGTTCCATATGTTAGAGATCATTTTGAATCCGGAATGAGTACCGAAAGTACTATATATAACAATATATTTATTTAAAAGTAATGCACAGGTGTGCGTAATTAAATTACACTTAACAACAATATAATACATTCACATTATATTTTTTGTTAATTTCAGGGAATGAATCTATATACACAACTTTTTAATTATGGAATGGAAACGTTTAAATGGTACCCGGCTCAAGAAGCCCATTACAGAAGTAGTTGAAGAAACTATCATCGCTGAGCATGCCCTCGGCAATCGTATTAAACTGTACATCGGCACAGACTCACAGGTGTTTGGCGGTACAACTGAATTCGCAACGGTTATTGTTTTTCTCCGTGAAAAGAAAGGCGGATTTATGTTTATCCACCGCCAGAGCGAAAAATGTACTTACCAGATCCGGGAGCGTATGCTGCTGGAGGTAACCCGGAGCATACAGATCGCTTATGAGCTCTGCGAGATCCTTACGGCATATGATGTAGCGATGGAGGTCCATGCCGACATCAATACCGATCCTCATTTCAAAAGCAATGTAGCCTTGCATGAAGCTATGGGTTACATTATGGGAATGGGTTTTGCATTTAAAGCCAAACCCGATGCCTTTGCCAGCACTTCCTGCGCAGACCGCATCATCCATTAAAGACAACTGAAATTACTTCTTCACCGCAGCCTATCGTAAAAATGGGTTGTGCAGCTTCTCTTCCCCAATTGTAGTGGATGCACCGTGTCCGCTCAGAACAACTGTCTCTTCAGGCAAATCCAGTAATTGTGTACGAATGCTGTTGATCAGGGTATCGTGATCACCGCCCGGCAGGTCACTGCGCCCTACACTGCGTTGAAACAATACGTCACCTGCAATCACATAATTATCTGCTTCGTTATAAAATACAACGCTACCCGGAGAGTGACCCGGAGCCAGTCTTACCTCTACCGTATCTTCGCCCAGCGTCATGGTACCGGTCTCGATAAAGAAGTCTGGGGTAGGAGACACCGGAAAATTAAAGCCGAACATTACTGCTGTATTTGCAGCATTGCGTAAAATCGGTTCTTCCAGCTGATGCACTCCAAATGGTATATTATATCGCTGCTTTACACTGTCTACCGCAAAGATGTGATCAATATGCGCATGCGTATTGATGATCTGCTGTGGTACCAGTTGCTTTTCTGCTATAAATTGAAACACCTGCTGCTCTTCTTCCACACCGTACATACCCGGATCAATGATCCAGCATTGACGCTGATCATTGTACAGGATATAGGTATTTTCCTGGAACGGATTGCAGGTAAATTGTTTTACGTGTAACATGATAATTAAAGAATCTGTTTTGCGGATACAAAGAACGTAATTTTTCAGCACTTCTATATTGTAAAAGGGTCTTAAGGGATTTATTTTCAGAATTATTTAAAATTTTTTTGGTGAATTCGCTTTCTTTTTCATACCTTTGCATTCCATTTACGGAACGCCACAACGGCGGAAAGTGAATAAGGGCTGATTCCGTAGCTCAGTTGGTAGAGCAATACACTTTTAATGTATGGGCCCTGGGTTCGAGTCCCAGCGGGATCACAAGATGAAGGAAAACATCTCTAATAAATACCCCGGATTGATTCCGTAGCTCAGTTGGTAGAGCAATACACTTTTAATGTATGGGCCCTGGGTTCGAGTCCCAGCGGGATCACAAAAGTAAAACAGGTTCGCAAAACGCGAACCTGTTTTACTTTTGTCGTATTCCAAAATCGAACTAACTATGAGAATAGCCATATTGGGTGCACACAATGTTGGTAAAACCACATTAGCAGAAGCGCTCCTGGAACATCTTCCCGGTTATGCATTAGAAGCGGAGCCATATTACCAAATGGAATCATCTGGATATGAATTTTCAGAAATCCCCACTGCCGATGATTTTATGGAGCAGTTTAATTACTCTGCCAGGCTGATTTCCAAAAGCGAAAACGATGTGATATTTGACCGATGTGTCCTTGATATCTTAGCTTATCTCCATGCTATTGAACCGGGCAGGGATATTCAATTGCTATTTGAAGCCGCTCAAAAGGTTATTGCCGAAATAGATCTTTTTGTATTTGTTCCTATTGAAGTGCCGGACCCGATACCCGGCCATCAGGCAGATCTGCCCAGACTCAGGGCCCAGGTAGATGATCTGCTTCATGACTGGATTGCTGATTTTGGTATAGAAGCAATCGAAGTAAGCGGTACCTTACAGAACCGCATAAACCAGGTACTGGCCAGGATTTCCTGATTGCATCAGATATAAATTTCCCCCTTCATATACAACACTGCATTACCGGCAAGTTCAACCCTATCTCCCAGCAAACGGCAATGCACTGCTCCGCCACGGGCGGAAAGCTGAAAAGCATGCAGCTCTGTTTTATCCAGTTGTGTTGCCCAATATGGTGTCAATGTGGTATGTGCCGATCCTGTAACAGGATCTTCATTTATACCCGAAGCTGGTCCGAAAAAACGGGAAACAAAATCGTAGGTATTCCCTTGAGCAGTTACTATAATGCCTCGTGCATCCAGCCCGGCAATTATGGACAGGTTAGGTCGCATGGTTTCAATATCTTCCTGGTTATTGAATATGAGCATATAATCGGTCTTGCCTTTATAGGCCGCAACCGGTATTTTATCTGTCGCAGATATCAGCTCTTCTGTCAACGCTATTGCTGTAAACTGATCTGTAGGGAAATTCAGTACTAATCTGCCTTCCTGAACGGTTACAGGTAAAGCGCCGCTTCTCGGGGAATAGAATTCGATGATGTTGTGTTCATACTGTTCACAATGATGCAGTACAAATGCTGCAGCAAGTGTTGCGTGTCCGCAAAGGTCGACCTCAACTGTCGGAGTAAACCAACGGATTTCCACCTTGCTATCCCTGATGAGGTAAAATGCCGTTTCGGGAAGGTTGTTTTCTGCTGCAATATGCTGCAACGCATCGTCCGGTAGCCATTCCACTAATGGACAGACTCCTGCCGGATTACCTTTGAAGACTTCGCTGGTAAAGGCATCTACGTGATACATCTTAAGTTTCATATGCTTGCTTGTTTTATTCAAATGTACTCCCTTAATATCTATGGACACAGATACAGTACCTGCTATTTCTATAGGACACAGTAATTCAATGTTCAAGAATCCAAAGCCGCAGCAGTAGTCTTTAATATACGGGTGAGATCCAAGTCCCCGCGGGATAAACAATTAGTACTACTTTTGGATATGCCAGGACGGATATACCACTTCTGCGATTCATGCACCTTACAGAAATAGAATGGAAGAAACACTAAAGAAAGTAGCCAATGCAATATTTGCCGCAAATGGTCAGGCCCTAACAAGCATATGCAAAGACCTGGAATGCGAAGAATATGCCGGTTATAATGCTCTGATCGGAAAACTGAATATCAAATTCAGAAAGGCAAAGATTACCCCTAAGAAGATCGGGCAATTTGTGACGCTATGGAAAAGAAACAGTCAGGGGCAAACAGAACCCTTTCATGCCAGCGACAATTTCGATTTCTATATTATCGCAACGGAAACAGCATCCCGGTTTGGTATTTTCTTATTCCCCCGTCATGTACTATGCGATAAACATATACTTTCTGCACAGGTTGCAGGGAAAAGAGGTTTCAGGGTATACCCGGATTGGGACATCCCGGAAAACAGTCAGGCTACACGAACCAAGGAATGGCAGAGTGCATTTTTTATTGACTTAACTCACCCTGAAGGAAAGGGTATAGATAAACTTAGTTTACACTTAAATCAATACTAAGAGGAAGTAATAGAAAATACTTAGGCTCGCTCTGATGATTGCATCACTTCGCGGGCATCGTTTCTTAAGACAGCAAAGTGCATTAAATTCGGAAAGGAATAGAAATACTAATAGAACCGCTGTAGCAATCAGCGCCTGACATTTTCTCGCTAATCAGTTATTTTTCCCTTTTTTTGTCTATGATAACCGGTATACCACTTTCAGTTGCCATAATACAACCACAAGTAGCGTGTATACAACTAAGGGTATAGGGCATTTTCAGCGAATCGGGTATTGGCGTAGATACCTTTGCAGTATCGATAAAAAATAAAAATCAGTCCTTATGGATACAAAGATCATGGGCAATAAAATTGCCGAGGCCAGAAAAAATGCAAATCTATCTCAGGCGCAACTGGCGCAACATTTATTTATCAGTCCGCAGGCCGTGGGCAAGTGGGAACGGGGAGAATCTGTTCCGGATATCATTACGGTTAACCGACTGGCCGAAATACTGGGGGTAGACCTTAATTATTTTTCCGCACAATTTCAGACAACGACCTCTTCTCCGGCAGCAGAACCGATTAACATTCCGGCGGAGACTCCTGTAAAGACAGAACGCAAACTGAGCTGGGATATGTCACGCGGAAACTGGGCAGACGCTGACTTTTCGGGTCTAAAGAACCTTCATGAAAAATTCGGTTCTTCTAATATGCAACGCTGTAAATTCATTGGCTCAGACATGTCTGGCCTACAGCTGAAAAGGAATAATGTGGACAGCTGCGATTTCTCAGGTTCCGACTTCAGTGGCAGTCAATTTCAAAGCACCTACTTATCCGGCAATCAATTCAACAATTGTGTGCTGCGCTCCGTTGAGCTGCAGGGAAGCTATGCCAGCGGCTGTGATTTCTCCGGCGCTGACTTTACCGGTATGATTATCAGGTCCGGCGGACTGGAAAAAAGCAATATGACTGATGTGGTACTGAACCATACTTCCTTCACGGACACACACCTTGCAGATCTTGTTTTAGGAGGTCATATTGCAGACTGCTCTTTTGAGCAGTGTACCTTTACCCGGGTTACTTTTCAGGATGCAACCATAACCAATACCTTTTTCAAGAGCAATAGCCTGAAGAAAATCAAATTCATCAATTGCCTGGCCGACCGGCTGACCTATGAATTCCTGAAAAGCGGAAAAGCAGATTTAAGCGGCATCAGCATAATCACAGAATAATTCAGGCATGCAGGAAAGCATACAATGGGGCTCCATCAGAGCCCCATTTACACGTAGTTATTTAAAGTACTTCCTGAGCAGGGGCATTCCTTGCAATTCTTTCTTTTCCAATTTAAATACCAGCAATAGAAAAAAGAGCAATAATGCCAAGCCTGATGATAAACGTAATAAAATATAATGTTTGTCAGGGAACAGAATCCCTAAATTATGCTGAATAAAATATAAAACAACAATTGTGGTCAGGTAAGTTAATACCCTTTTCACCGGATAGGGTACAGGATAATATTTCTGACCCCAGAAATAGCAGATTATAACCATTGATGCATAACATACTAAAGTTGTCCATGCAGAAGCAAGCATTTCAAATTCTGGGATAAAAAGATAATTGCCCACAAATGTTATTCCAGCACCTAATAGGGTAATGACGACCCCGATGCGCATTTTATCAGTAATCTTATACCAGGTAGATAAATTATAATATATCCCGGTAAATACGTTTGCTAATAATAGTATCGGTACAACAAATTTACCTGAGCGGTAAGATGGGCCCAGCCATTTGATCCAGATGTCATCTAAGAAGAGAGCAGTAAGGAGGTAGGCAATGCATACCGTGACCACAAACCATTTCATAATTCTTGCATACAGTTCCGGAGCTTTTTTATCCTGTGCTTTACTAAAGAAGAATGGCTCGGCCGCCATTCGGAAAGCTGTAATGAACATGGTGACGACAATACTCAGCTTATAATTTTGAGAATAAATTGATTGAACGGTCTGGGCATATTCTTTTGTATTGTCAATTAATTTGATCAGCATCTGACGGTCAATGACTTCGTTAACCATTCCTGCCAGGCCAATAATGATCATGGGTGAGCTGTATTGAAACATCTTCTTCCATAACGTACGGTCTATCTTAAATGTAAAATCTTTCCACTCTTTAAACAAGGCTAGAAAAGTAAATACAGTCTGAATCAGGTTGCTAAATAGGATAAAGGTGACTACCGAATACTTTCTGGTCATCATTCCCCAGATACTATCGGTATTGTTTACGGCAAGTTTGGGCAGCAGCACCATAAAGAAGACTACAGACAAAATATTTATAGCTACGCCTGTAACCCTGATAAATGCATATTTTCGCGGCTTATTTTCATTCCTCAGCCTGGCAAAAGGTACCGTTTGTATGGTATCAAAAAAGAGAATGATAATAGCAAGGTTAATATACTCCACATGATTATCGAATTCCAGAAACCGGTCAATATCTGAATTAAACAGGAATAATGTGATACAAAAAATCACAGTGCTGATCAGCAAGGAGCCAAAACTTGTATTGAATATATTACGCCTATCTTCCTTATGGGTATTATTAAACCGAAAGTATGCGGTTTCCATCCCGTAGGTAAACAGTATATTCAAGAAAGCGAAATAGGAATAGATAAGACTTACTCTACCTAAAGAAATCACACCCTCTGGAGTACTAAGGATATAAGTAAAAATAGGAGTAAGCAGGTTAATGGACAGTTTAGCGACTACGCTACTTAAGCCATACCATATGGTCTGCCCGGCTAGTTTTTTTACTTCTGACAATGGATATTAATTTTAACCAATAAAGTAAGCTAATTTTGAAAGATATTTTAGTAAAAACTCCCTTCAGATTATTTAAATATATCTTTTACCTCGGAAGGATCGTAAACCCGGACTTCAGTCACCAACCCATCATGAGTTTTTATAGTACAGACATTCCCCCTATGAAACTTAAGTCTTCCTAAATTAGCAGAACTATCAATTAAAACATTTGGATGATTATAGATATAGTTATCAGACGGTCTAGGAAGAATGAATATGAACTTATCATGTGGAACTTTGGCCTCTCTAAAAATGTATCTTGCACATCCTGAACAGGCCTGATCTGACAGCAAAACGTATGTGCTGTTATCCTTTGCAATTTCTGCATTAAATTGTTTATGAAGGTACTGCTCCAGCAATTCAGTGTCTCTGTTTCCCTCCTTTTCCTTACAGGAAGTTATCGATAAGATTGCCATCAATCCTACATATAGGTATTTCATACCTTTCTATTTTAAAGTTGTAATATAAATTTTTATTTTTCCTCTTGCCTCGTCTACAGTAAACAAATACAAATGGTTATTAAATACACAAGACTTTACGGGATTACAGTTGGGAGGCAGTTTATACGCCACGTCCTCAAACCGTTTCTTAGCCAGATCGAAGACAAGCATTCTTTTGTCCAAAGACAGGTAATCGTTAAGCATTCCGGTTTCTTCATCTACATACTTCTCAGCTCCTATTTGCTGAAAAACAAGTATTTTATCCTTAAATTCCAGGAGCGATATATTGGCATTGCGGGTAGAAGTATATTCATCAGATTTCGTTTTACTACTTTCTCCACCTTCGGGTATTGGCTCCGTCTTTACAGAAAATTGTTTGGGAATAGCATATCGCTCCTTCCCCTCAGGAGTAATAATACCTATTGAATCCCAGTATTGAAAAACATATCGAATGTTATTACCATGAGTATAAAATATGGGGTATACATCATTATAGTCATTTTTCCTGTAGTCTATGGGGAAAGTAATGTCCTGCAAATCCTTGGTTATCAGGTATCGTTTGCCCTCATCAATAACCGCTTTACACACTATTTTACTACTGAAGTACTTTTCAAAACCCTCTCTGGTATTCCGTTCTCCATTCAGGAATTTACAAATCAGGAAGCTGCCATCATCCATAATCTTAAATTCACCTGCAGCAGTATGAAACCCATTCACATTCACATCAGTTACATCAAAAGCATATGCTTTTGGTGTAACATTTGGCTCTCCTGAGAATACCATTACGCCCTTTTCAGACAAGAAATAAATTTTTCGTTTATTAATTGTAAAACCAATCATATCTGCAGTTAAAGCCTTAGACATAGCATTGGTGTCATAAATATTATTATCAGTATCTATCTTATAAGCTACTGAAGCGATTTTATCTAATATGAGTAATACAGAGTCTTCTGTACTGTTCTTTTTGGTGATTGTGGTTGGATATAGTTTAAATATACTGCTCGCATCAATAACAATGGAATCCTCTATGCTGATCTGCTTGTCTGCACCTGAGTGTCTATCATGTCTGGTATCGCTGCAGCCTATCCATGAGCTTAAGGCTCCTGCAATCGCAAAAACCTTTACCGTAAAAAAGGTTCTCGCGACCTTTTTACGGCAAAGGTTGATAGGGTTTTTTATGTCAAAAAACATTATTGCTGCACTTTAGTTATAGGTACAACTAATACAAGTCTATCCGGATTGGAACCTTCAAATAATCCTAAGAATATAGTGTTTGGCTTATCAGGGTTCATACGAATTTTCAACAATAACTCACCAGAAAGAATAGCATTATAATTGTCGGTACCTAAAATCTCTGTGAGTCCTTTTTTAGCATCATTACTAGCATAGTCTGAATACACCCGAAAAATGTCTTCCGGACCAGTATTTGGATTTGTGATCGCTTTATAAATTAATTCCCAGAGGCCAATTGGTGCAGCAGCTACACATTCCACCTCATCCAGGCAATCCTGACCGCCATTAAAACAGTCTCCCCTTTTTGCATCCCAGCTTCTTGTGGCAGGAGCACCGGTTACTATGGTCCTTAAATTTACATTGGAGTGTTTATTAGAAGCCGATGCAGGACTTGGTTCCTTTTTGTCACAAGCTGTAAAGCCTATTGCAAGAGCGGAGGTAAGCACTAAGATTTTTTTCATACGTGTAATAATTTTAATGTTAGTTATAAAAACAAAGAACGAAAGTGAGCATTGAAAATGAGGTTAAAAAAAGGTTATTAAATGTAGATTTTTTTTAATACATCTATAGTTTCCATAATCTTCAATCAAATAAGAAAAAAACTTTGTTACGCACATTTAGAGCAATAGCTTAAAGAAAATCAAATTCATCAATTGCCAGGCCGACCGGCTGACTTATGAATTCCTGAAAAGCGGGAAAGCAGATTTAAGCGGCATCAGCATAATCACAGAATAATCAACAATACATAAAATGATAGAGAGGACTCCGATGGGGTGCTCTTATCCTTAAAATATGCTCTTCAACCTCAAAAAATACCGTACTATCACTATTTAGTGAAAATATAATTCGGATTTTACACATTTAGCATTAATTTTATTCCCCATATATAAATCAATAAACATGAAAACAATCTTTACTTCAGCGCTGCTTTTAACTGCAGCCATTCTGCTGCATACCAATGAGGCTTCTGCCCAGGTGGGCGTGGGTACTACTACACCTCATTCTTCGGCCATGATGGAGATCAATGCAACAGGAAAGGGTTTACTGATCCCCCGTATGAACCAGGCAAACCGTCCGGCGTCACCAGCTACGGGTCTGCTGATCTACCAGACCGATAACACGCCAGGCTTTTATGTATATAATGGTTCTGCCTGGACAGCGGTTTCCAATGCCTCTTCGGCCGGTCAGGATTCAACCATCATCATGACCCGGGCAGTTGCGGCGTACAAACAAACTGGCGGTCCGGCGCTTGGGCCGCTTTTCTTCAGCCCTGTCTCCCTTGGTGGACAGTCCAGTGTGAATGAGACCCAGGATGCAACTACCTCTGTTAATGGTACCTCTCCGATTACCAGCTATGTAGTACCTAATGCCTGTACCTTTTACAAATTAAGGATTGTAGCACGTGTAGCCCCTGGCGGTGTTGTGGGATCTGGCAGCCATTCGGCGACGTTCACCCTGTTTAAAAACGGAGTGAGTACGGGTGTTGCAGCTACAGTCGCTACTTCTACTACGGTGGGTACTACCGCGGTTGTTGAGGTGAGCGGCACAGTATCGGTAGTGCCTGGAGATGTACTGTCTTACCAGTTTACGCAGACCAATCAGGACCCTAATACCTCGTATACGCTGTTATTAAAAGGTTTATAAATCTACCCACCTAAACAGATAACCATGAGAAGTATTTCTATCATATTATGTCTTGCCGGCCTGACTACTGCTGCCCATGCACAGCTATTCACCGGCAGCACAGGCCTTACCGTCAAATCCGGTACAGCATTTTCTACCCAGGGTCTGGTATTGAGCCCTTCTGCGGACATTACCTTGCAGAACAATACCATCAGCCAATCGGCCACACCCCTGACTGTAGGCAGTGGCGCAACAATTGCTAATGTATATACCATTGCCCCGGCCATCACTTTTTCCGGTACGGCAGGTATCCGGTATGCCGCAGGAGAGCTGAACGGTAACCAGGAAAATACCTTGTCCCTGATCAAATCAGGAGCTACGACTACCTTTACCTCTGTAACGAGTAGTACGGGAAGTACCGGTACTTACTATGTATCGGCAACAGGCTTGAACAATGTATTACTGAACCGGGTTACGGCGACCAGTACTTCGGTTCCTCTACCGATCTTATACCATCACTTAATAGTAACGGCAGGTTCTTCCTGTTCTTTACAATTGAGCTGGTCTGCAGATGATGCCATCGCTAGTAATTTTACTATTGAGCGCAGCGCAGACGGCAAATCATTCCAACCCTTAACCGCTGCTGTAATGCAGGCCGGCAAACAGTTTACCGCTACAGATGCAGCTCCGCTACAGGGCCGGAATTTCTATCGCCTGGCGATCAGAGAAATGGGCGAGCCAACATTGTATAGTACCATACTGACAAGCGGCAATCCTTGTCTTGCTCCGGTTCAGGCCAATGTCTATCCTAATCCTGCGAAGGAATCAATCACAGTAGACCTGGGCATTGCACCTTCAGGAAAGGTAACGATGGACCTGATTGATCTTTCCGGTAAAGTGGTGCGGACATTCCAGACCATAAAACAGGTGAGCACATTGGATCTGCAGCACATTGCAGCCGGTAGTTATTTCCTCAGTATTCAAAACGGCCAATCGGCCCAACAGCTTAAAGTAATCAAACTTTAACATGCTTTCTTCATAAAAGCCGACAGCCCCGGAATATTCCGGGGCTGTCGGCTTTTAATCCTGAGGGGATCAGGTCGGTTCACTCTTTATTGTTTAACAATCTTGATTACGTCAGACTGGTTATTGCGGATGCATTTGATATAGTAAGCACCCTGGCTCAGTACAGACAGGTCAAGGTCTGTATCTGCAGCAGTAACCTTTATGGCTTTGAGTACTGCTCTACCTGTAACATCCACTACCTGTAAAGTCAGCCCATCAAAGTTTCCTTTTATAGATACCCTTACTTTATCCGTAACCGGGTTAGGGAATACGGTTATGGAAGACTGGCTTGCGTCATTCACCAGTTTGATCACACCGGTGTAGGCATAGTGCTTATCCAGATCTACCTGTTTCAGACGATAATAATTAACCGGTTCGGTAATGCTACGGTCATCGTAAGTATAGGCCAGTTCCCCGCTGCTGTTGCCGTTCCGGGCTTTGCTGTACACGGTACCGATTGTAGTAAACCTTATACCGTCGGTACTGCGTTGTATTTCAAAATGACTGTTATTCTTTTCCTGGGCAGTGCGCCAGTTTAAGAGGTTGTACCCTTCGCGCGCAGTTCCTGTAAAGTCCAGCATATCTACCGGAAGAGGAGTGGCACTGGTACTGGGTTGCTGAAACCCTTGTGTCAGTTGCGGATTAGTACCAACTGATGCGATGATGCTTTCGCCCACAGTGAAGTCTACAGTATAACCTACAGAGACTATCGGAGCAGAGCCACCACCTGCTGCTACCACATAAGGCAGTGCAGACTGGGCTTGCGCCTGTGTACTTAAGCATAATAACATCAATCCGGCCCATCCTGAAAGTATATATTTCATAATAATTTCTTTTAGGAATTAAAAAAATGAGCCGTACTTAGTTGATATTCACCCCGCCGCTGGCATAACCGGCTACAGTATTGATCAGGGTAATACCTGTTGCTGTTGCAGAGTATACCATCAGGTAACGGGAACCGGCAGTTACCGGAATGTTCAAACCAGTGGTAATACCAGATGATACAGTACCTAATGAAATAATACCGGTCAGGGCTGGTGCCATCGTAACGGTTGCTCCGGCCACGGGGCTGAAGGTATTAGAACCGCTCGGTGCAGAATACAATTGTCCGGTAACGGTTACTGTACTACCGATCAGGGACAATGCAGCCGTAGTGCTGAACTGGCCCGAAATAGAGGTAATGGTTCCGGAACGTGGAGATACGAAAGAGAAGTTTAGTAAAGTACCTGCCGCACCGGTAAGGTCAATGTTAGAACCAACCAGTGAAACACCGGAAACGGAGTTACCGAAACCGACCAGACCCGTTGTACCTACAAGGCCACCGGCAATGGTAGTGAGTGTAACCGGTAAACCCGAGGCATAAGGAATGATGGCACCTGTGCTACCGGCATCGCTGGTATTGGTCAGTCTGATCCAGGCTGCACCGGTGTAGTAATAAAAACCAGGCGTATTATCTGTCTGATAAATCAGCAAACCTGCTACAGGAGCGGCAGGACGGTTGGCCAGCGTAACCCTCGGAATGAGGATACCTTTGTTGGTAGCGGCAATATCCAGTTGTGCAGCAGCATTAGGCGTGCCCCCGATACCCACATTACCAGAGTTGTTGTTGGTAATGTTGCCACTGGCCAGGGTCCAGCGATTGTCGCTGCTGGTTTCTGCATTGAGCGCATAAGGAACGCTGATCAGTTCTAAAGTAGCCAGGTTCGTGTAGGTAGTACCCCCGGTAATGTCCGCATCTACTTTCAGGTATTTGCTGCCGGAGTTCCAGGTAACAGCAGAGAACGTACCCGTGACTGGCGTACCGGTGCCGATCTGCACATTGGCGAGGCCAAAACCATTGGTTGTTACAGACTGCGTCTCTACATACTGGGCAGTACCAACAGGAGAGCCGTCAAGTACGCTGAAGCGTAGTGAAACGGCCTGGTTGGTTACGGGATTACCGGAACTGTTGCGTACGACAGCCTGGTAGTTAATCTTTTGTGGTGCCTGGGCGAGCAAGTTCATGCTGAAGGCCAGACACAAGGCGGCTAAAATGTAAAGTTTTCTCATAATGTTTCAAATTTTGAGGATTGAGTGTACCACGAATTTACAGAAATGAGAAATAACACATGTTCACACATGTTAATAAAAATCAATATTTGTTTTTTTGTTTAATGTATCCAATACAAAAAGGTCCGTTGCAGACGCAACAGACCTTTGGCCGTAATTTAATGTAAATGCAAACAATTAATAATGACAAAGACCGTAAACACTCTTTTATAACGGAGCTTTCCATGCAATACATGCTATAGACATAGCCTGTATTTATACATATTGTTTATGACAAATTATTATTTTACGATTGTTTTCATGCAATTTATTCACCTAAGCATGAGAAAGTGACTCCTCCGGCCGATCAGATTACAGGATATCGCTTTTATACAACTCACCAATGTCTAAGCAATACGTACCGGCCGGAAGTGTGAAATCAATATTATGGTTGATATACCACTTTAAAGGTTTGTGTTTCATTACCGCTGGTTACTTTCAGCAGGTAAGTACCCTGAGCCATACCTCCCAGGTTGATTTTTTGCTGAGCAGCGTTAGTGCCCACCGGAATGTTCAGTACCTGACCCATGATAGTCGTCAGTTCGATTTTCGCATTGGTATAACCCACTGGTAAGTTGATGTACACCATACCTTTGGTCAGTGTAGGATACACTTCGATAGCTTGTGTACTGCACTCAGATTGTGCCGTTACCGTCTGGCTGTAAGCATACATACCGTCTGCATCAACCAGGCGTAAGCGATAGAACGATTTTCCGTTAGGGGTAGCTTTATCGGTATAAGCATAAGCACCTTTACCGTTTGTATAAGCGATCTGTCCGATTTCATTGTAAGCACGGCCATCGTTGCTGCGCTCTACCACAAATCTGTTGAAGTTTACAGCATTGGTAATGGTCCAATCCAGGTTGGTCTGACAGTTAGCCACTGCAGCATCAAAGCTCAGCAGGGTTACCGGCAGTGGTGCCGCCAGGGTAATGTGCACATTATCACTGATGGTACAACCGTCTACGAAGTTTACGGTAACGCTATATACACCGGTATCAGTAATCACCAGAGAATCGGCTGTGCTGCTGTTGTTCCATGTATACTGAGAAGAAGGTGCTCCGAAGAAGCCGTCTGTATGCAGGGTGTACGGGAATGCAGTGGCCAGCAGGGCAGTATCAGGTCCCAGTCCGTAGATAGGCGCTGCACCGTTGTATGCTGCAATGTTCCAGTTGGTATTATTGCCCAGGTTAGTCGAATGCTGCTGTGCTGCAAATGGTGCTGCCGCACCTGCTGCTGTAATGCGGCGCAGACGTACGTAGTCAAAAGTTACATCACCACTTGGTTTAGTGATGGTAGCATTAGCTGTAGTGCTGCTGCTCAGGATCTCGGTCAGGCGGCAAGGAGTACCGCTGCCATACCATGCATCATTGATGGTAGTATTGGTTCCGGCAGTAAAGGTGTATGTATTACCCGGGAAGAAGATCATCGTATCGATTACATTTCCGGTAGCATATACACCACCACCACCTTTGTACTCTACAGTACCTATAGTATTACTGGCCCCGTTAATGCCCGCCTGAGAGGCAGTATTGGCATTGGTAAAGGTCAGTTTGCCATCTACGGTAGTATTGCTCATTACCGCACTGGTATTGATGATGTCAGAAACATTTACATTATTATAAGTCAGTCCTTGTGCATTAAACACCTCGGTGTTGATGGTAGATCCGGCAGCATTAAGCGTGTGAGCCGCAGCAGTACCGGTGTATTGCCATACCGTATCCAGTGTAATAACAGCATTGCTGATGTTCATACCCATAGCATTGGCCAGACCTTCATTGCTGATGCTGGACAGCGACATGGTGCGGCCAGACAGGTCCAGGGTACCATTGTTCACATAGATATCGGTCAGGACGTTAGAATAGTTATTCAGGAACTTCAGGCTACCACCTACTTTGGCCAGTCTGATGTCAAAGTTGCCCAGTGCACTGCCGCTGATCACCGCATTATTATTGCTGATGAAGGTAAGCGGAGATACGGTGAAGGTCGCAGCTGAGTTCAGGATTGTAGTATCACCCCATACCTCTACCGCCAGGGCAGCAGCTTTGTTCCAGATAGGGGCATTGGTAGCAGCCCCCCAGTTCAGGTTACGGCAATAAGCATTACCATTATTTACAGTAACCGTCTTGCTACCTGCAGTAAAGCCACTGTTTGCGTCAAAGAATACGTTGTCGTACGGAGTAGGTATACAAGCACCGCCAGCACCACCGCTGGTTGTACTCCAGTGTACATTATCGTTCCAGTCGCCGGAACCACCGATCCAGTAACGAGGGCTACCAGAGATGGCTGTAATGTTCCAACCCGTATTACCACCGGCATCAGCACCGGTAACGGCTACAGGAGGCACACCAGTTGCAGCCATATTTTGCAGGTACACATTATTCATGCTGATCACGGCCGCAGGATCGAACTGGAAGCCGCCTGTTGTGGCACCACGAATCTCCAGCAGACCGGTACAAGGTGCAGACTGTGCGAAGAGATATTTATTGATGGTACTGGTACCGGTAACCTGGTATGCACGCGCACCCGCAAGCAGCAGAGTATCGATGATGTTGCTACTGCCTTCAATAGCACCCGAACCCTTAAACTCCAGGCGGCCGATAGTATTGAAACTGTCGATATTGGCACTGGAAGCAGCATTGGTACTGGTAAAAGTTAATTGGCCAATAGTAGTGTTTCTGATATTGAATGCCAGAGGGTTACCAGATGCGGCATAGGTCGCATCAATTTTAGGATAGCTCAGACCATCAATACTTAATGCAAAACCACTACTGATAAACGAACCGGTTGAGTTGATTGCTTTGTTAGCACCGCTATAAATCCAGTTGTTAGCCACGGTAATATTGGCATTGGAGATATCCAGTGAACGAGCCGTAGCAGAGGCTCCGGCAAAACGATAAATATTAAGTGTACGCCCGGCAGTACTTAAATTTCCGCTTACCAGGGTCAGTATACCATTAGCATTAGACCAGTTGTCCATAAGTGTCACTTTACCCGCACCTTTCTTACGTACATAAAAGGTCAGACTACCTAAAGTACTACCGTTTGTGTTTATGGTAGAGGTAGTTTCGGTACCCATAAAATCCAGGCTCGCATTCATCGTCACAGCAGCCGTAAGCGACACCGAACCATATACATTCATAGCAGCGGTGCCCGATTCGTTGAAGGTAGTCGTACCTACACCGGTCATCCAGTTCATATTATAACAATAGGCGTTACCGCTGGTCGCTACAATCTGACTGCTGCCCAGGCCACTGGCCGAGTTGAAGATAACCGTATCGGCAATGAAGGGGATACAGGCACCACCTGCACCACCACTGGTATAGCTCCAGTGCGTATTATCGTTCCAGTCGCCGGCACCACCTACCCAGTACAGATTAGTACCGGTGAGCGAGGCTGGCGGAGTAATATCAAAACCAGTATTACCATCGCCATCTACACCAGATACCGCAATAGGAGTGATCACCCCATATGCCTTGATATTGGTCAGGAACACATTATCGATAAGTGTGGTGGCACTCGGGCCAAACATTAATCGGGCAGAGTCTGTAGCCGTAATCTCGGTAAAGGCCTGACAGGTACCACCCTGTGCCTTCATATAATTACTGATATTGATCGTACCGGCCAGTGTAGTGGCTTTATTGGCCGCCAGCAACAGGCTGTCGATGGTGTTGGTACCCGTGATCTGCGTTCTGTTTGTAGCCGTTACTTTACGGATGGTGTTCGTACCCGTGATGAATGCAACACCACCAAAATAGATACTACCAATGGTATTGTTGCTGCTTACAGAACCTTGTCCGGCAAATACCAGGGTATCTACCGTATTGTTATTGGTAATGTCCGAAAAGGCCTGGAGCGTTTGTGTAAAATACAGAGCCGAGAATGTGGTCCCGTTGATAATATTAGTATTCGGTCCGCCCGCCAGTGTCGATGTCGCTTTATTATAGGTACCACCATCGGTCACGATACCACCGGCAGTAATGTTAGAACCCGTAGTATTCATCGACTTATTGGCACCCGTATAGCGGAAGGTCGATGCAGTGGTCAGCGTAGCATTGTTCATAGTCAGCACGCGGGCATTGATATTATCACTGTACAGCTGGTAAAGGTTTACCGTTTTGCCGGATATGTCCAGGATACCAGAGGTAAGCGTTACACCACCAGCACCATAAGTAGTGGTAGTTGCCGCTATATTCAGGTTATCGTTCAGTATAAGGCTGCCGCCCGGTTTATCTACCTCCAGGGTCAGCTCGCCCAGCACATTACCATTAGCGGTGAGGCTGGCCGGAGTAGCCCCCTTAAACACAAAGCGAGTGTTGTAGGTGGTGGTAGGCGACAGACTCATGTTACCACTAACCTGTACAGAGTACAGTGCATTGGACGAAGTAAAAAGCGGGCTGTTGGGCACAGCCACCCAGCTCATGCCATTACAGAAGCCATTAGCATCGAGGATTACCGTACGATCGGCTACGGTAGTACCGAAGCCACTCTGGTTGGTAAAAAATACATTGTCCGAGGCCGAAGGCACAATGCTGGGGATGCTGCCCGAGCTGCTGCCCAGGCGCCAGTGGTTCAGGTCGCTCCAGCTGCCGCCGCCGTTGACCCAATAATAGTCAGCGGCATTTGTGTTTACAGCCATGAGCGCCAGTACAGAGAGGAGTAGTACTTTTCTCATAAAAGAATAATTGATTGGTTAAAAAAAATAAATAGTTGATCGGACAGCATAGCCAGTGTGCTGTATCCAAAGCTTGAGTGTTTTATTTAATATTTGCAGGCTTGCCCGTGTCGGTACAGATAGGTAACATGTGGTGCCTCTGCGGCAATAACAGTAGACAGAATGACAGAAAACAGAAGCTTGCTTATTGCACTCCGGTTGGTACACACACAGGAACGTATCATCATAACACTTGGGTTTTCATACTTGCGGGCAAATCATTAATTCATATTCGCGAGCACAATATTATTTCGCGCCTCACTAGCATCCTAAAGCTTCTGTATCTGTATTCCCGAATTTGAAAAGCCTAATCGGGTGTTTACCATTGAAAAAAAGCCGGCACCCGATAAATTTTCTGCCTTCTGAAAAGCCTGATTCTGCCCAAAAGCAGTACTATATATCTTAAAAAAGAATACAACATGAGCCCATACCAGCGCAGCGCCACATGTGTGTGCTGCACCAGATCGACTAGCCGGACCGGCAAGCATTAAATAAAAAAGAAATGTAACAAGTATGCAATTCTGTCATACACATCGACAATGCGAGCACGCGCTGTTATACACCAATGCCCTGAATATGGAGATTAGCATCTCCCGCTCCGGAGCACGCTCGGAGTAATGCGCGGTACAAGATCATCGATTCTGGAGCCGTCGCAACCATGCCCTATCCGGCTTCGCCATACTTACAGAAGCATGCATGTTGTGGAGATCTCTGGCAATAAATGCACGTGGGGGAGCAACAGCATGGGGTATGCTGTTATGATGGCTGCCCGGTTGCCGGTAGTTGGGATCGCTGCGGCGATCGCCACCGGGTACAGGATTACAGTCTGCCGCGCTGGCTTGCATAGCTATGAGCGGCAGCAAATAGAGGAGTAATGCTTTTCTCATAATAAATGATTGATTGGTTAACAAATCGAATCACCTTCTGATCAAAAGCAAGTGAATTATATAAAGTAAATGAGTGAGACTTTCATAGGGTATTGTCTCATAAGGTTTTAACGAAAGTAATACGCGAAAATCTTATTTCATCATTAAGTTAAAAAAACTGACGCCCATTAACCGAAGTGAAAAACAGACCCGCTTACCGCCTGGCTAGCACAGGTGCCTCGCATGTGATCGCAATGATGCACACTCCTCGTCATACCGACTGAAGCGAAGCGTAATGGAGATATCTCATGATTGAAGGAAACATGGAGGAGATTTCTCGACGCCGCTACGCTGTGCCCGAAATGACGGATACACGCTCATCGTCATATCGACTGAAGCGAAGCGAAATGGAGATATCTCATGATTCCACAGGTTTGCATGCCATATAGGCCGGGCAGCGGTGCCCGGCCTATTACCCAAAAGGAAAAACAGACCCCGTACAATTGGGAGAAAACAGTTTGGGCCTGACTGCTACTTTAGCAATAGGTGCGGCATATAAATCCTAAGCATTATATTTATAGTTCAATACCTATTCAAAAAAGTAAATATTTATGCATACCGGAAGAAGATATACCCCGCTGGAGTTTTTCAGATGGAGCTTCAGAGACACCATACTGCTACTGCTGATCGCTACCATACCCACTGTATTATATGCATGTGGCCTGACCTTTATAGCCATACCCTGGCAGCCCATAGCGGTGCTGGGTACAGCCATGGCTTTTATCGTGGGCTTTAAAAACAATGCGAGCTATGGCAGAATATGGGAGGCCCGCCAGATATACGGTGCCATCATCAACGACAGCAGGAGCTTTGCCTATACCCTGCGGGATGTTATACATAACCAGCAGCCAGAGACGGTACAAAAGATCTTCTACCGGCACTTTGCCTGGCTTACGGCACTGCGCTTCCAGCTGAGGGAGCCCCGCAGCTGGGAAAACATGCGCCGCTCGAGCAATAAAGATTTTCTGCGGGGCAGGTATATCATACCGGAATGCGAAAGCACTATGGAAGAGGCATTGAAACCCTACCTGACCGGAGAGGAACTCCGTTATGTGCTGTCTAAAAAGAACAAGGCTACCCAGCTGACGGCAATGCAATCGCAGGCGCTGGCGGCACTAAGGCAGGAGGGCCTGCTGAACGATTTTGAATGGACGACCCTGCAGGGCAGCATCATGCGCCTTACCGACAGCCAGGGCCGGGCCGAGCGCATCAAGAACTTTCCCTATCCCCGCAACTTTGCTTCGGTAACGACGTATCTCTTATTTATATTCATCATCCTGCTGCCCTTCGGCCTGCTGAAGGAGTATAGCAAACTGGGCGATGGTACTGTGCTGGAAGGGTACACCATATGGTTCAACATTCTCTTCTCTGCCGTTGTGGCCTGGGCCTTTAATATACTGGACACGATCGGTGAGAGTGCCGTAAATCCTTTCGAGGGCAGTGCAAACGATATTCCTATTACACAGATCAGCCGTACGATAGAGATCGATATGAGGGATATGCTGGATGAGCCCTCCCTGCCAGAACCTATTGTGCCTCAAAACAATATTGTACTCTAAGTGGCCCGAAGATAATCGGGCACCAGCGGGGCAGACCGGCCTCCTTTAGACTTATTACACAAAGTATTTTTTTGATATAGGATTTACATAGACCTTTGCAGCCATTTTACATCCATCATTGAGCAGCAAAAGACATATAAATAAAAGGCAGATCGGCGAGAGCCTGCTGCTGGGTATTGCGCAGATATTGTTATGGGGCGGCTCTTACTTCTTGCTGGCCATACTGGGCGATGCGATTATAAAAGATACAGGATGGTCACACCAGTACATATACGGATGCCTGTCTCTGGCGCTGCTGCTATCCGGCCTCATCTCTCCCCGCATCGGGAAGCTGATACAGCACAGCAGGCGCAACTTCCTGCTACCCGTCTCGGGCCTCATCATGGGTCTGGGTCTGATCATACTGGCCCTGACCACAAACCAGATCCTGTTCCTCGGTGGCTGGCTGGTGCTGGGTTTTGCGATGGGCATGGGCCTGTACGATGCCCTCTTTGCCTCGCTGGGCAGAAAGTATGGCATGCGCTCCAGGGCTGCTATTGTACAGATCACCCTCATATCGGGCTTTACCACTACGGTGGTCTGGCCCCTGCTCTCTTTCCTGCTGGCACATTATGGCTGGAGGGGTGCTGCACTCATCTATGCTGTAATACTGATTGTACTCATCTTCCCCATACACTACTTCAGCTTTTTCAAAGACCGTAATGTAGCTCCGCAACCTGACGAAAAGCAGCCGGAGCAGACCCTGGTCATGGCACAGCAGCTAAGCCCTGCCAGGTCGCGCAGTGCCTACCTGCTCCTGCTCTGCAACTTTACCCTGGGCTCCTTCATCATGACGGGTATATATGTATACCTGATCGATATACTCACGCATAAAGGCATTGGCCTGACGCATGCTATATTTATAGGCACCCTCATCGGGCCCAGCCAGGTGGGTGTGCGCCTGCTCGACATCTTCTTCCCGGCCAAGACCCCGGTCAAAACCGGCATTATCTCGGCCATCGCTATTCTCACAGGGCTTATCTTATTAGCAACCAGTCCTGCCATTGCCTTTCTGGGCATCATTATCTATTCTATGGGTAATGGTGTGCGCTCTATCCTGCGGGGCACGATGCCTATGTGGATCTTTGGCCCTAAAGATTATGGCACCATCATCGGTAAACTGGCCCTGGCGCCACTGGTCGCACAGGCGGCCACTCCACTGATCGGGGGCATCATCATCCAGTATTATGACAGCGGCATGCTCTTGTATGTCTTATGTGTACTGGCGCTGATCAACATCAGCTTCCTGGTCATGCTGCAGAAGCTGGTGCAGGGTCGCCGACTGAAGACGGTGCTGAAGCTATACCGCATCAGCCGCAATGTGCGCACCAGGATGCCTCGCTTAAGCAGTGGCTACAAAGTCTTTGCTCCGGCGCGCAAACGCAGCCGTACCAGCAAGCAGGACTGATGCCCGGAACCGTTTCATCTGATTAAAGTATTTTTGTACCCGGCTTCACTACATATGCTGAACCAATACACCCCGCATTAGGATATGATCAGGCATAAACTCAAAAGACAGATAAGGCTATATCGTTATGTAGTCTATAAAGAAACCCTGGTCGACTTCAGGGAGCATTTCTGGTCCTTCATAGGGGCTATATTCGGTATTGGTATCATTGCCTGGCTGCAGCACCTGCAACTGCCCCGGCTGGAGAATGTGTTTCTGATAGGCTCTTTCGGGGCCTCAAGCGTGCTGGTGTACGGTGCGATACAGAGCCCGCTGGCCCAGCCCCGTAACCTTATAGGAGGCCATGTGGTCTCTGCCCTTGTAGGCGTTACGGTACAGCTGCTCTGCCCGGACATTATCTGGATCACCGCTCCGCTTGCTGTGGCTTGCTCTATTGTGGCCATGCAGATTACCAAAACCCTGCACCCGCCCGGTGGTGCTACTGCACTGATTGCGGTTACCGGTGGCACCAAGATTGCGGCTATGGGCTACTGGTATGTACTCAGCCCTGTATTATCGGGAGCACTGATCCTGTTTTTGGTGGCCCTTATCTTTAATAATATTACCCCCAAACGGCACTATCCGGTTAAGGCCTCCAGGCTCAGAAGATCGAGAAGGCAGCAGATCCGCAGCAGATTTACCGCGGGCCGCAGGCACAGCCGGTCTTAATGCCTTACGACTGTACCTCTTTCTCCAGGTATTGGATGAATAAGGAAGGCGATAGCCCTGTTATGGATTTAAACACGGTAGCAAACTTGCTGTGAGATGAGAATCCGGCCTCATCGGCCAGGGTACTGATCTTATACTTACGCCATACCGGATCACTGTTCAGCTGTACAATAATATAATTTACACGCAGTTCATTAATATACCCGTTAAAGTCTTTCTGCTTGTGCTGGTTTATGACACGGGACAGGTATTTTGTATTGGTATTGATATGCGTGGCCAGGTAAGACAGGGACATATTACGGTCGGTAAAGAGCGTGCCTGCTTCAAACTCATCAAGACTTTGCAATAGTTTCTGCATGGTTTCAGGGGTCATCATAGGCCCATCCGGTTCTTTCTGTGCCTCCTCACCAACTTCGGGAACCGCTTCGGCAAACTGATGCACCTCTACAGCAGGTACAGCCTGCGCAGCCAGTGCCAGTCTATGCTCCTCTCTTTCTTTAAGACGTGCCAGTACCTTTCTGAACCGGGCTTTTTGCTGACGTTTTGTTACGACCACATACGTCATTGTACCGGCTATAATGATCAGGGCGGCAAGAATCAGTATATTTTTATAGCTCCCCCACTTCGCTTCCTTCTTATAATTGTTCTCCAGGCCCGTAACGGTTCGGTTCAGAAAAGCATTTTTCCGTTCTGTCAGTTCGGTTCTTATGGTATCCTGGTTTTGCTGTGCCTCGTTTAGTTTTTCTACATCCTTTACCTTACCGGCATATTTCTTTACCGCATCGTAAACGATTAGTTTCAATTGCAGGTCTTTTGAACGGTCTGCAATCGCCTTCGCACTGTCTACGTAGGGTTTTGCCTCTTCCAGTTTCCCCAGTTCCATATAACTAACCGCAACACCGTTAATCAGAAATCCCCTCATATTGCTTTCCGGCAGTTTTGCCATCGCTTCTGCACCTTTCTGATAGTGCGCCAGTGAAGAATCATATTGCTTTAACCCAACATATGCATCTCCCAAAAACACTGCATTAGCGGCAGTAAAATAATCCAGATTCTTATGACCCAGATCAAAATGTTTTTGTGCATTATGGGCCATATCAATCATTTTACGGTATTGCTTCTGATCACGGGCTACACAGGCTTTCTCCTGGTATATCATACCCATATTAACGTTAGCCATCTCCGGGTTACTGATCTGCCGGGCAGCCTCCAGGGCTTTTCCGGCATAGTCGCTGGACTTCTTATATAATTTCAACAAACGGTACTGGGTGGACAAAAATCCGGCTACGCGGGCCTGCCAGTTATAATTATCGGTTTGAAAGATAATGTCCTGTGCTTTTTCGGCATATTCTACGGCACGGGACAATTCGGAGGCTTGCTGATACAAAGAAGCGGTCAGCATCAGGCTGCGCACTTTGTACGTTTCCGTTTCGGAATGCTCATACAGGGAGTCGGCAATCTGCAATGCTTTATTGAAATCGGCATGAGACGTTTCCAGGAAGGTTTTGGTATATATTTTCTCATAAGACTCAGGATCCTGAGCAGAAGTACTCAGGTACATGCCGGTAAAGCACACCAACAGGAAGAGGTATTTCACAATAAAAAATTATTAGGTACAAAAAATATAATAGCGGACGGCATAAAAATACTATGTTTTTTGTAAGATCAAACAACTACAATACAATCAATTAACCATAAGGTAATTTCAACATTTATAATATATTTCGTTTTAATAACCCTCAGCGACCACCGTTCTACCGCAATTATGTTATTAATTAATTAAGGAGTTGGGTGGAATAATTAAGTTTACATAATTTTGGCCGTCAGATGAAAAATTGGGTAATCAGATTGTGCAGCCTGCTGGCCCTGCTTATATTAAGTATAAGCGGCCGTAATTATGCGCATACGGTTACCGTCACTTACCCCGACTCCACCCTTTCTCTTTCTGTTGTGCAGCCTTATCTGCAACTGGATACAGACGCTTCACAGGAAGCACTGAAGTTTGCTGCCTCTTCCGGCACACAGGAGTATCACGAAAAAGGCGATACACCGGACTCCGAAACCGAAGATGACAACAGCTCATCTGCCCCTAAAGCTATAGCCGACCGCAATGATGCTGTTTATTACAGCAAGGGACTTGCGGCACATCAGCACAATACTGCCTTTCGCTTACCCTACGGTAAGCATTTTTTGTTTGCCCCTGCCTACAGAAGGCATGTACTACTCGGGGTATTCAGAATATAAATTCACCTGCAGGCCATTAGGTCTGCCTTTCCATGCTTACAAAGAGAACTGATCTCCGGCACCCGCCGGATAGACGATCTATTTTTCACACTCATATCACATCAACAAAACACGGTTGCTTAAATGCAAATTATTATGAAGAGAATGCTCATGATCCTGGGCTTGGGGGCTGTCGTATGCCACACAAGCTGCACATCTCACAAAGAAGAAAAAGAAAGCCAGACTACCTTCCTGGCCACCAGTCCTATCCAGATGGACACCACCATTACCAAAGAATATGTAGCGCAGATACGCTCTATACGCAACATCGAATTAAGGGCACAGGAAAAAGGTTACCTGCAAAAGATCTATGTAGATGAGGGTAAGTATGTAAAGGCTGGCCAACTGCTGTTCAAGATTATGCCTAAAGTGTACGAGGCCGAACTGATGAAGGCTCAGGCCGAAACCAAAGCAGCTTCTATCGAAGTACAGAATACCAAATCACTATCGGACCGTAATGTAGTATCCAAGAATGAACTGGCGATGGCCAATGCCCGCCTGGATAAAGCCCGCGCAGAACAGGCTCTGGCCAAAGTACACCTGGACTTCACCGAAATCCGTGCACCGTTTGATGGCATTATCAATCGCCTGAATTTAAAACTGGGTAGCCTGGTAGATGAGGGCGACCTCCTGAGCAGCCTGTCTGACAACCGCCAGATGTGGGTGTACTTCAATGTCTCTGAGGCAGAATACCTGAACTACAAAACCAGTGTGCAGAACAAAGCAGAATTGCAGGTAAACCTGCTGATGGCCAACAATGAGGAATTTAAATACCCTGGTGTGGTAGAAACCATCGAAGGAGAGTTCAATAATGAAACGGGTAACATCGCTTTCAGGGCTACATTCCCTAATCCGGAAGGGCTGCTGCGCCATGGCGAAACCGGCAGCATACTGATGCATACGCCAATTAAGAATGCCATTATCATTCCTCAGAAAGCAACATTCGAGATCCTGGATAAGAAGTATGTGTATGTAGTAGATGATCAGAAAGTGGCGCACCTGACCCCGGTTACGGTAATCGCTGAGATGCCGGACCTGTTCGTGATCGGTAGCGGACTGAAAGCATCTGACAAAATACTTCTGGAAGGATTGCATAAAGTGAAGGATAAAGAGAAGATCTCCTTTAAATATGCCGATCCGCACCAGGTTATGAATCATCTCGTAGTACCATCAGAATAATTCTAAGATCAAAAAAAGAAATTAAATGTTCCAGAAATTCATAAAAAGACCCGTACTGGCTATTATCATGTCCGTGGTCATTGTCTTTATGGGCCTTCTGGCCATAGAGACGCTTCCTATATCACAGTTTCCGTCTATCGCGCCACCTGTGGTTGTAGTAAATATCGCTTATCCCGGGGCCAGTGCCAATGTACTGGTAGAGTCTGTATTGATCCCGATGGAGAAAGCCATTAACGGTGCACCGGGTATGAAATACCTGACCTCAGATGCCACCAGTGCCGGTGAGGCAACTATCCAGGTTGTATTTGACCTGGGTACCGATCCTAACCAGGCGGTAGTAAATGTAAAGAACAGGATCGAACAGGTAACCAACCGTCTGCCGCCACTGGTACAGCGTGAGGGTCTGGTGATCAGCTATACCTCTCCCAACATGCTGATGTATGTGAATGTGTACAGTAAAGATCCCAAAGCCGATCAGAAGTTTCTCTACAACTTTGCCAATGTAAACCTCATCCCCGAGATCAGTCGTCTGAAAGGGGTAGGTAGTGCCAAGATCCTGGGTAGCCGTCAGTATGCCATGCGTATATGGCTGAAACCGGACCGTATGCGTGCTTATAATGTTTCTACCGAAGAGGTTATGGAATCACTGGCCCAGCAGAGTATCATCGGTTCGCCGGGACGTCTGGGGCAGGCCACCGGTAAGCGATCGCAGGCACTGGAGTATGTACTTACCTACAAAGGCCGGTACAATAAACCGGAAGAGTATGAAAATGTAATTATCCGTGCAAACCCCGATGGGGAGATCCTGCACCTGAAAGATGTGGCTGAAGTAGAGCTGGGTTCTGAATTCTACGATATCTACTCCAACATGGACGGACATCCTTCAGCAGCCATTACCCTGAAACAAACTTATGGTAGTAATGCGAGTGATGTAATCAAAGAAGTGAAAGCAAAACTGGATGAGATCAAAGAAAGTTCCTTCCCTCCGGGTATGGATTATGAGATCAGCTATGATGTATCGCACTTCCTCGATGCCTCTATCGAAAAGGTAATCCACACCCTGGTCGAGGCCTTTATACTGGTGGCGATTGTGGTATTCCTGTTCCTGGGCGACTGGCGCTCTACACTGATCCCGACGCTGGCGGTGCCGGTATCGCTCATTGGTGCCTTTATGTTTATGCAGTTGTTCGGACTCACGATTAACCTCATCACGCTGTTTGCCCTTGTACTGGCTATCGGTGTGGTGGTCGATGATGCGATCGTCGTCGTTGAGGCAGTGCATGCCAAGATGGAAGAGGAGCACCTCTCCCCATTCAAAGCGGTTAAGAAAGTAATCGGAGAGATCAGCGGTGCCGTAATTGCGATCACCTTACTGATGACAGCAGTATTCATTCCGGTAGCCTTTATGTCCGGTCCGGTAGGTATCTTCTACAGACAGTTCTCCATCACGATGGCTTGCTCTATCGTGATCTCTGGCTTTGTGGCACTGACCCTCACACCGGTATTATGTGCTATGATTCTTAAAAACAATCATGGACAACCAAAACGAAAAACTCCGATAGATAAATTCCTGGATGCATTTAACCGTGGCTTTGAAAAGCTGACCGGAAAGTATACCGGTTTACTGAATAAAATTGTGAACCGCAGACTGGTTACATTCGGATTACTGATTGTATTCAGCCTGGGTATTTTAGGTGTTAATAAGGTATTGCCCACGGGTTTCATTCCGAATGAAGATCAGGGTATGATCTATGCGATCATTCAAACCCCTCCGGGTTCTACACTGGAACGGACCAATGATGTAGCGCGTGAATTGCAGGACCTGGCTAAGAAAGTAGAAGGCGTACAATCTGTGTCTGCACTGGCAGGATATGAGGTACTGACCGAGGGTCGTGGCTCCAATGCCGGTACCTGTATCATCAACCTTAAAGACTGGGCAGACCGTAAACATTCTGTAAAAGAGATCATTGAAGAACTGGAAGAAAAATCTCATGAGATACCGGGTGCAACGATAGAATTCTTCGGACCTCCGGCCGTACCGGGCTATGGTGCTGCAGGTGGTTTCTCTCTGCGTTTACTGGACAAGAGCAATACCGGCGACTACAAAGCCCTGGAGCAGATCAACAATCAATTTATGGCTGCGCTGGGCAAGCGTAAAGAGCTGACCGGTTTATTTACCTTCTTCAGTGCCAACTATCCTCAATACGAACTGCAGATCGACAACGAGGCTGCTATGCAGAAAGGGGTGTCGATCGAACGCGCGATGGATAACCTGTCTATCCTGATCGGTAGTACCTATGAACTGGGCTTTATCCGCTTCGGTACATTCTACAGGGTGTATGTACAGGCCGGACCGGAATACCGCCGCCTGCCGGAAGATGTGCTGAACTTATATGTAAAGAACAATCGTGATGAAATGGTGCCTTATTCTGCCTTTATGAAAATGGTAAAAACCCATGGTCTGAATGAGATTACCCGTTACAATATGTACCCATCCTCTGCGATCAGGGGCGAACCGGCAAAAGGGTATAGTAGTGGTGAGGCGATTCAGGCCATAGAAGAAGTGGCTGCCAAAACCCTGCCCCGCGGCTATGGCATTGACTGGGAAGGGCTGACCAAAGATGAGGTAGGCCGTGGTAATGAGGCACTGTACATTTTCCTGATCGTGCTGATCTTCGTATACATGGTACTGGCGGCACAATATGAAAGCTTCATTTTGCCTTTCTCAGTTGTGCTCTCTTTACCGGCCGGTATCTTCGGTTCATTTATGCTGCTGAAAGCAATGGGACTGGCCAATGATATTTATGCACAGGTCGGATTAGTAATGCTCGTGGGTCTGTTGGGTAAGAATGCCGTACTGATTGTAGAATTCGCTGTTCAGAAACAGCGTGAGGGAATGACGGTGCTGGATGCGGCTATCGAAGGAGCGAAAGTGCGTTTCCGTCCTATCCTCATGACTTCATTTGCTTTTATCGCCGGTCTTATTCCGCTGGTATTTGCACATGGTCCTGGTGCCCTGGGTAACCGTACCATCGGTACCGCAGCAGCAGGTGGTATGTTGTTTGGTACCATCTTCGGGGTGATTATCGTACCAGGGCTTTATTTCGTATTCGGCACCATTGCTTCTAAACGCAAGCTGATACGGGATGAGGATGAAAACCCGCTGACAGAGGATTTTGTACAATCGAAAAAGAAAAAGAAAAAACTGCTGCTCAAACTGTTTAAAAGCAGAACGGACAATTCTATAACGGATAAAAATGATCAACATGACTAAACAGCGCATATATACATGGGCAGCGCTTGCGGGAATAGCAGTGGTATACAGTTCCTGCTCTATTCCTGCTATCGTATCCCGCCAGGAAAACAAAGCAGTACCGGAGGCCTATACAGCAGGTAGTACAGATAGTACGAATACGGCCGGCATCAACTGGAGAGATTACTTTGCCGATCCTTACCTGGCTGCACTGATCGACACTGCGCTGGATCGTAACCAGGAACTGAATATTACCTTACAGGAGATTGAGATCGCCCGTAACGAGGTACGCATCCGTAAAGGCGAATACCTGCCATCGGTAGGTGTCGGTGCCGGTATGGGAGTAGATAAGGTGGCACGATATACCAATATCGGCGCCAGCGAGGCTACTACAGACATCAAGCCTGGCAAGGCTATGCCCGAACCTTTGGGCGATTTTAAAATTGCAGCATATGCAACCTGGGAGGTGGATATATGGCATAAATTACGCAATGCGAAAAAGGCGGCTGCACAACGATACCTTTCTACTATAGAAGGTAAGAATTTTGTAGTGACCAATCTCGTAGCGGAAATTGCTAATGCTTACTATGAATTACTGGCCCTGGACAACCAGTTATCCATCATTCAGCAGAATATCGATATCCAGAGCGATGCCCTGGAGATTGTAAAACTGCAGAAGGAGGCTACACGGGTTACCGAACTGGCGGTGCGTAAGTTTGAAGCCGAGGTAGCCAAGACGAAAAGCCTGCAGTACGGCATTCGCCAGCAGATCACCGAAACAGAGAACAGGATCAATTTTCTGCTGGGCCGCTATCCGCAACCGATTGTAAGAAACAAAGCTTCTTTCGGAACGACTATGCCACAAATGGTGCAGAGCGGTATCCCGTCACAGTTACTGGCCAACCGTCCGGACATCCGCCAGGCAGAGCTGCAGCTGTCTGCGGCTAAACTGGATGTAAAGGTTGCCCGTGCAGAGTTCTACCCTTCACTCGGCATCACCGCTTCGGTAGGGTATCAGGCCTTCAACCCGGCGTACCTGATCAAAAGTCCTGAATCTTTGCTGTATTCGCTGGCAGGAGATCTTGTAGCACCGCTTATTAATCGTAATGCTATTAAAGCGCATTATTATATGGCTAATGCCAGACAGGTACAAACAGTATATAACTACGAACGTACAGTACTGAATGCCTATCTCGAGGTAGTCAACCAGATGAGCAATATTCATAACCTGGAGCAGAGCTATGACCTGAAGAATAAGCAGGTAAAGGCTTTGACAGAGTCTATCGATATTTCCAACGAGCTCTTCAAATCTGCAAGAGCCGATTATATGGAGGTCTTAATGACACAGAGAGATGCGCTGGAGTCTAGATTTGAACTGATCGAAACCCGCAAGCAACAGATGAATGCACTGGTACATATTTACCAGGCATTAGGCGGCGGCTGGCGCTAGCCTTGCCCGCAACCGGTTTAAAAGTTCCGCATGTTATACATGCGGAACTTTTTTATATCAAACAGAAATGGAACATTACGCAACTTTCTTTTTATCGGACGAGGCCAATTTATACCTAACTTTGCAGTCCCTTCACGTGATACTTAAATAACTTCTTTATTCTTCGGCTATGCGTAAAAAGATTCTTTTATACCATTACACAAGGTTATTTACTGTCTCCCTGTTTATAGGTCTGGTATGTGCAATACTGGCAGAATCGCTCAAGCGGCTTACCGAGCATACAGAACATTTTATGTATAACCGGATTGAAGAGACAGAACCTTTGCTCCTGTTCGTTCTCCCATCTGTAGGCATTACCATCATTTATTTTCTCCGGAAATATCTATTCAAAAACAGGAAGAATAAAGGTATTACGGAAATATACAAAACGCTGGATCAGCGCAAAGATCACCTGCCTCTATTTAAAATTCCCTCTCACTATATCAATGGTTTTCTTACGGTCATTTTTGGCGGATCAACCGGCATTGAAGTCTCTACTGTTGTAGCTACCGCTACGGTAGGTAATGCCGCTTATGAAAAAGGACATACTGCATTTGCCTATAAAAAAGAATTGGTCTGCGCGGGCGTAGCCGCTGGTGTGGCAGTGTTGTTTGGCAGCCCGTTAGCAGGTTGGTTATTTGCCGTTGAAGTGATCGCGAGAAAGGTGAGCAAGACAATCCTGATCAGCTGCACAGCTGCTGCGCTGGTAGCGGGTTTATGGGTGCATTTCTTCGATGCCGTACCTTTATTACCCTTTGCCGTAAATACCTGGAAGGTGACCTCCATTCCCTTTTACATTATCCTGGGCGCCCTAGGCGGATTGCTGGCGGTGTATACTACCATTTTAGTGATCAGGGTTAAAGAATTGTTTGCTTCAATACATAATAACTTTATCCGGGTAAACCTGGGTGCCCTTATGGTAGGCTCAATGATCTATAGTCTGCCCTATCTCTTCGGCGATAGCTATCACGGCTTGAAAGAGGTATTGAATACCGTAACAACAAGCAGCTTCGATCTTTCTTTCTTATGGATTATATTATTACTGGTGATCCTGAAGCCGGTTGCTGCTTCACTGACATTGGGTGCCGGTGGCGATGGTGGCGTGTTTGCTCCAAGCATTGTGGCAGGATCATTCCTGGGCATTTTATTTGCGATATGCTGTAATTACCTGCTGGGCACGCAGCTTGTGTTACTCAACTTTGCATTGGTAGGTGCAGCGGCTACACTTGCAGCGGCTATTCATGCACCACTTACTTCATTATTTCTGGTGTGCAGCCTGGTGCCTAACGGGTTTCATCTGTTTACACCTGTGCTGCTGGGCAGTTATGTGGGCAAAATATGTGCGGCAAAAATATTGCCCTATAACGTGTACACCTATCATCTTTCTGCTGCGAAAAATGAGGTGCCTGCGATTACAGGGCAATCGTAAATAATCTCAATCCAGGTTTATGCTTCGGCGTATGCGGCTTCGAGGTCGGCAATAACGATCTTTCTCATCTTCATCATGGCCTGCATTACCCTTCCCGCTTTTTCGCGATCCGGATCGGCCATCAGTTCCATCAGGCGTGCCGGTGTGATCTGCCAGCTGATGCCATAGCGATCTTTCAGCCAGCCGCACATACTTTCTTCTCCTTCGCTGGTAAAGGTATTCCAGTAGTAGTCTGTCTCTTCCTGGTCCTTTGTGGTCACCACTATAGATATACCTTCGTCGAACTGTACACCATGATCCATAGAGCTGTCCATACCCATCAGCATATAATTATTGATATAAAACTGTGCATGGGCCACATTGCCCGGAGTATCGTCTCCACCCTCCTCATATTTCATGACACCGTCAATTTTTGAGTCAGGAAAAACGCGTGTGTAATATTCCATTGCCTCCATACACTTACCATTATTGACCCCGGTAAACATCAGTGTAGGTACGAATTTCTGTGGCGCCCCGGTACCCAGGTATAATTGCCAGGATACTCCGAACTGATCTTCCAGCCAGCCATACTTTTCAGACCAGGGATAGGCAGCCAGTTCCATCATGATCTTACCATCCTTTGAGAGTCTTTCCCAATAGCGGTCCAGCTCTTCGGCGGTTTCACACATCACCATAAAAGAGATGCTGAAATTGGGTTTGAAGTTCGGGCCTGCATCCAGTAACATAAAGTTACAGTCCGCAGCTTGCCAGGTCACCACCATGCCACTGTCATGGGTCACTTTAGCCCCGTCAAACGTTTCAGCATAGTATTTTCCTGCTTCACTTCCTCTGCCATTAAACCAGATGCAGGGATAAATATTTTTGTTCATAGTATTGTATTATAAAAGTGAGGTAATAATATAAAATAAGCTCTAGAAACTTTGCAGATCGGCCGTAGGTCCGTAACTCTTTGGCAATTCAATATCATTGAGGCGATAGTATACACCCAGCTGGGCGCGATGGTGGGTCACCTGGTTCAGCGAGTGTCTTATGGCATCATATTTATTCCAGCTGGCCAGTACATTATCACCATACTTTAAAGCCCAGTCCGGGTTCAGGTCTTCTTCAGATGCCTTATTCAGTGCCGCGATACTTTTATCATAGTGCTCCTGCATTTTGGTCAACAGTTCATCAGGGGTAGATAAGATCTGTGGTCGGTCTCCGGCACCGATATCCAGGTCATTTGTTTCCAGCATGACACCAGGCCAGGAAAAGATCTCCGCTATATGTGTAGCAAGGTGTCCGAGCTTCATACTTTTCTCGTGTGGTGCATAATCGTTTTTCCCTTCTGGGTATATGCGGAAGAAATTTTGTGTAGTGCGGTATTCATGTTCCAGTTCATTCCGCAATTGTTGCAGTGTGTCCATAAGTATGCAATTTAGAGGTTAAAGAGAGCATACAAGTTACACTTTTATATATATCTGTGCTTCAGGCGAGGAAGAATTTCATGTTAAAATCATAGTAGCAATAAATAAAAGGTAAAGCAAATTCACCTTCAATTACTTATGCAAAAAATACATATGTTAACATTTTGGCAAAGATATTATCACTACAATTCTCATTGTCGATAACTATTTTCGGTTCATTATGAAGAAAAGAAGTTCACTAATTTTCGCCCTTTTACTCACTACGATTGCATCTGCAAGCACCATTACCGGGCATTTAAAACAGGCTTCGGAATGGGCAAATACGGTTTATCTTTCAGAGATTACAGACTATAAATTTATACTTTCCGGGAGTAGTGATTGCCTCGTGGATTCCCAACAACTCGATCAAAAAGGGATATTCAGGTTTGATCATCTGAGGGCTAATACCCTGTATCGATTATCTACCCGGTATCTGTCAAATGACATACCCGGGATTATTGAAGATGGCGAACGGGACAATTATGCATTTGTGATTACCGGAGATCAGGGAAATGCTGTACATATTGAGGCCGATATGTCCCGACTGTGGCTCAGCTACACGATGCTATCCTCGACAGCCGAACTAGCTACCGTCAATAATAAGGTATTATACCTGCGCGACCTGCGTAAACCCATCTATGCAAAAATGCAAAGCCTGGATCCAACACCACTGCAAACATTGAAGGACCCGGTTAAGATCGCAGCATACCAGCTTAGTCTGGTCAGGGAAGCAAAAGCAGTGACAGAAAGCAACAATAAATTGTTACTGCCTTTTCTTCTGAAAGAAACCAACCCCAACCTGCTCGCACTTGCTGCTGGTTTGTACCAGGTAGAGCTGGCTAATAATAAGGATAACGATCTTATCAACGCACATCTGGATAATGTTGAAAAAAGCACCTCATCAAATTTGCTCCATACAGTGCTAATCGTGTTGCAAAAAAGCCGCAAAGTCATCAAACCTGATTTCTTGTTTGATCGATCCTATATATTGATGGAGGGCAAAAATTTCAATTTCCTGAGTCCGCGTATTCCCTCAAAATTCATTCTTCTGGATTTTTGGGCATCCTGGTGCAGCCCTTGCAGAAAAAGTATAAAAACTGACCTTCCCTACCTGAGTAAAAAATATACACAGGAACAGTTACAGATTATAGGTGTAGTCGTGAAAGACAAATTCCAGCCCGCAGAAAAAGCAGTCAAAGCGGATAAAAATAAATACCCGCAAATTTATGATCAGGACAAATACCTGGACCAATATTTTGAAATTGAGGGCATCCCCTATTATATACTGATCAATCAGGAAACGCAGGAAATCAAAGCCTTTCAAGGGCTTATCGATCTTGATGAGTATATAAGTAAGGAGCTTTAAAAAGGGGAATATTAGCACTCCAGATCAACTACGCAAACATATTGCGCAATTAATTTTTTTGCTGCACCAATAATTTTATCTTAGCGCAAATCCTTTTTATGGCGATTAATAAACTGGCCCTGATCCGCTACCGGACGATTGATAAATGCCTGCGCAACCGTTACCGTAAATGGACGCTGGAAGACCTGATCGAAAAGGTATCTGAGGCTCTGTACGATTATGAAGGAATCGAATCAGGCGTCAGTAAGCGCACCATTCAGGCCGATATACAACTGATGCGCAGTGATAAACTGGGCTATAATGCACCAATCATTGTACAGGACCGCAAATACTATGCATACGAGGATCCGAATTTCAGCATCAATCATACCAAAATAACCGATACTGACCTGGATAAGATGTCGGAGATTGTAAGTGTGTTGCGCCAGATGAATGGCTTTGATTATTTTGATGACATGACGGATATCATTGCCCGGTTGGAAAATTCATTGCGGAAGACGACTGACAAATCGGATAATTATATTCAGCTGGAAGGCAATGCACTGGTCAAGGGCATTCAGCATATCACCCCGCTCTATCAGGCCATCCGCAAGAAAGTGCCCTTGCTGATTAATTACCGCTCTTTCAAAGCAAAGGATGCCAGGGCTTCGGTCTACCACCCTTACCTGCTTAAAGAATACCGCAATCGCTGGTTCCTGATCTGCAAACCACAGAAAGGTGCTGCACTGATCACACTGGCACTGGACCGGATCATTGATTTTATGGAAATGAATCCGAAAGACTTTGTACCCTATACCGGTGTGGGTTTTGACCGCTATTTTGAAGATACCATCGGGGTCACCAAAGACATTAAAAGCCGGGCTCAGAAAGTAATACTCTGGGTTAATAAATACAATGTACCCTATGTACTCACCAAGCCGATACACCACTCTCAGCAGGTTATTAAAGAAGAGGAAGGCGGTACCATCATCCGACTGGATGTCACCCTCAACTTTGAACTGGAGCGGGAATTACTGGGCTTCGGAGAATGTATAAAAGTATTGGGTCCTAAAAAGCTACAGCAAACGATTGCCAAAAGACTGCAGCAGGCTGCCGGCAGCTATCTGTAAAACATCCCCCAAACAGTAAAAAAGAGGCTACATGATTATGTAGCCTCTTTTTTAATTACTGATGATCTTCAATCACCTTTCTGCTGTTCAGGTACAACATAGATACCAGGTACAACAGGCCCATGCTCATCAGGGCGGCAGAAACTTTCCAGAAGTCACTGTTGCGCAGCAGTCCCGGAACAATATTAATCACCAGTAACAGGGCCAGTACAGCCGCCATGGCCATACCGATCCATTTATATTCTTTATGTAATGCTTTCATCGCGCAATTATTTTTTTGCAAGGTACAAAGCCTGGGCTGAATAATACGGATATTAACATTTATGACATTAAAAAGTGATCTTTCTGAACGTCCAGTGCAGGGTATTAAAGATCAGCAATTGGTTGTGCAGTACCGGCAGACCGGCAAGCAATTTCAAGGCTTCTTGCGCCATCATTGTACCGATAATACCGGGTAGTGTACCCAATACGCCGTTCTCTCCGCAATTGGGCACCAGTTCTGCCGGTGGCGGCTCGGGAAAAAGCATTCTGAGATGTTTACCGCCATTATGGTTGAATACGGCCACCTGTCCTTCAAAACCCAGTATGCTGCCATATACCAATGGCTTATCCTCTGCGACACAGGTATCATTGACCAGGTAACGGGTACTAAAATTATCAGAGCCATCTACAACCAGGTCATAGCCCGATATAATATCCATTGCATTTCCAGTGCTGATCGCTTCTTCATGAATGTGATACTGTATCGTACCGTTAAGCTGCTGCAGACCTTCAAGCGCACTCTGCGCTTTGGATCGCCCTACTGAAGATTCGCGGTGCAGGATCTGGCGGTGCAGATTATGTATGGCTACTGTATCATGGTCTGCAATGCCCAGTGTACCGATGCCTGCTCCTGCAAGGTATAATAGTACCGGGCTACCAAGCCCACCGGCACCGATCACCAGCACTTTAGCTTCCTGCAACTTCAGTTGCCCGTTTATACCGATCTCCGGTACGATGATCTGGCGATGATAGCGCTGGTAGTTTTCTTTTGTGATTTTAAGATTCATCTGTATACATTATTAGGTAAATACCGGATCCCAGTCCTTCCATACAGGATCATAACCTGCTTGCTGTATCAAGGCTCTGATCTCGGATACCGGCCGCTCATCGCTGGTTTCAAACTGCATGAGGGATTGCGGATCTACCGTATATCCGCCGGGATTGGTTTTGGAACCGGCGCTCATGCTGGTTATACCCAGGCCAATGGCATGATTCCGGAAATGTTCCCGTTCTCTTGTGGAGAGTGAAAGTTCCAGATCGGGATTCCAGAGCCGATAGGCGCAGATAAGCTGCAACAGATCCTTATCTTCCATAATAAAATTAGGTTCAATGACACCCTCTGCTGGCCGCAGTCGTGGAAAGGAAACGGAGTATTTGCTCTGCCAGTACGTTCTTTGCAAGTAAGCAATATGCAGTGCGTTGAAGAAGCTGTCTGTACGCCAGTCTTCCAGCCCCAGCAGTACGCCCAGCCCCATTTTATGAATGCCCGCACGACCTATACGATCAGGTGTATCCAGCCGGTAATCAAAGTTTGACTTCTTCCCTTTGGGGTGATATTGCTTGTAGACCTCTCTGTGATAGGTCTCCTGGTACACGAGAATGGCCTGAACTCCGGCCTGATGCAGTAATCGATACCCCTCTTCCTCCAATGGCTGTACCTCCATAGAGATATGAGCAAACTGTGTTTTCAGCTGTTCAATAGCCTGCAGAAAATACAGCATTCCTACCGCTTTATTGGCCTCTCCTGTTACCAGCAACACATGTTCAAATCCCATTTCTTTCAGGGCATTTGCCTCTGCGTCCATTTCATGCGTACTCAGTGTTTTGCGCCGGATGCCATTATCCATACTGAAACCGCAATAGGTACAGATATTCTGACATTCATTACTCAGATACAGAGGTGCATACAACTGGATCGTCTTGCCGAAACGCTGCTGGGTAAGCCTCTGGCTCTGTACGGCCATCTGTTCCAGATAGGGTTTGGCAGCTGGTGATATGAGCGCCATAAAATCATCGATACTGCGGCGTTCCTGCTGCAATGCACGGATTACATCTGCCTCTGTTTTACGGTAAATCTGCTCCTGTACCTGATCCCACTCATAGCGGTCCATTACGGAACGAAAGTCTTTTGTATACATACATTAATCCAGAAAAGCGGTTAAGGGACTGGAAGCCGTGGCGACCTGAGCAACAGGTGCCAGTCTGGCTTCATAAGCATTACGACCCGCCTGTACGGCATCTTTAAATGCAGCAGCCATTCTTTCCGGATCGCCGGCTATAGCAATGGCTGTATTGACCAGCACTGCATCGGCCCCCAGTTCCATAGCTTTAGCGGCATCTGAAGGTGCACCTATTCCTGCATCGACAATTACCGGAACCTTACTTTGCTCGATAATAATCTCCAGGAAATCTATAGTCTTTAACCCTTTATTGCTCCCTATCGGTGAGCCTAAAGGCATGACCGCCGCTACACCAGCAGATTCCAGGTGTTTACACAAAACCGGATCGGCATGTATATACGGTAAAATGATAAAGCCCATTTTAGCCAGTGCTTCAGCTGCTTTCAATGTTTCTACCGGGTCGGGCAATAAGTATTTGGGATCGGGATGTATCTCCAGTTTAAGCCAGTTGGTCTGCAGGGCCTCTCTGGCCAGTTGTGCGGCCAGTATCGCTTCTTTAGCATTGCGTGCACCAGAGGTATTAGGCAGTAAATGGATATGATCATGCTGCAGATGCGATAAGATCGGGTCTTGCTTTTGCTGCAGGTCTACGCGTCTGAGTGCGACAGTAACCATTTCTGTTTCCGCAGCCAGTACAGCAGCTTCCATCTGTGTGGCCGAACCGAATTTTCCGGTGCCGAGAAACAACCGGGATTGAAATGCCTGTCCGGCAATATTTAATGTGGACATGTTGAATAATTTATAAGTTGCACAATTTCCGGCACGGCGGAATGGGTCAGTAAACCAGAGGCCGCAATGCCATATATACCTGTATTCATCAGTGCGGGAATATCTTCTTGCTCAATACCCCCTATCGCAAAAACCGGGACAGGATTATGTTCTATGCTGTTCCGTATATTACGGTAGCCTTCCAGCCCTAATACGGGACTGAGCTTTTCTTTGGTTGTGGTAAAGCGATATGGCCCCAGTCCTATATAATCACAGCCTTCTGCTATACGTTGCTGCACATCGGCCAGTGTATTGGCCGTGCCCCCGATAATCTTGCCGGGCCCAAGCATAAGCCTGGCCTCTGCTACCGGCATATCTTCAAGACCCAGGTGTACTCCATCCAGGTCCAGATCCAATGCCAGTTGTGTATGATCATTCAGGATAAATGTGTAAGCATACTCCTGTTTTAGTTTTATCACCCGTTGCGCAAGTGCCTTTAAATCTTTTATGGGCGCCCCTTTCCAGCGCAGCTGTATCCAGGTACAGCCCTCCTTCAATACCTTCACTATATTGCGGTACTGATCATTGGCCGTTGTCCCCTGGGAGACATATTGGAGTTTGGGATAATCGATCATGTTCATTTATTTAACGGATAAGCTAATAATTTCCGGAGGGCCTGCAAGGGATCGGAAGCATACCACAAACCTCCGCATACCGCAAAATCATCAAAGCCATTGTGATCAATGCTGGGTAAATTACCTGCATGAATGCCCCCAAGCGCCACCAGTGCAATGCCTTGTTGCACACGAAGCGAAACCTGATCCAGCAGAGGTTCCGGGCTTTTATAACCCAGCTTGGAAATGCTCTCCAGTACCGGACTTAAGAATGCATAAGCATAGCCTTCATCCAGGCTGTTGAAGGTGTCTATGTCATGTACCGAAGTGGAATAAGTATACTCCGGAAACAGATAAGTCTGTCCTGCTCCAGACCGCAGATACTCCGGCACATGCAATCGTTGAATGCCATACGCTTCTGCCAGCTCATGATGCTGATGCAATACCAGCCGGCTACGAAAATCTGCCGGTATCCCCTCCAGCCATCGCTGCATACCTTCCCGTTCTATACCGGGTTTGCGTACATGCAGCAACTCCAGGCCTTCCTGAAAAAAGGCACTGATCAGTCGCTCTTCTGAGGGCACATATAGCGGAAGCGTTACAGCGATCATAATATTGCAGGTTTATACGTATAAAGATTTACCGCTCTCAATGAATTTTTCAGACTGCTCTTTCAATCCTTTCTCTGCCGTATCTCTGATCTCCTGTGTAATCTTCATAGAACAGAACTTAGGCCCGCACATAGAGCAGAAGTGGGCCACTTTTGCAGCATCTGCCGGAAGGGTTTCATCATGGAACTCTCTTGCAGTGTCGGGATCAAGAGAGAGGTTGAACTGGTCCTGCCAGCGGAACTCAAAGCGGGCTTTACTTAAAGCATTATCCCTGTATTGCGCACCAGGATGGCCTTTCGCCAGGTCGGCAGCATGTGCAGCCAGCTTATAAGTAATTACTCCATCTTTTACATCTTTTTTATTGGGTAAGCCCAGGTGTTCTTTCGGCGTTACATAACAGAGCATGGCACAACCATACCAGCCAATCATAGCGGCACCTATGGCAGAGGTAATGTGATCATAACCCGGAGCAATGTCCGTAGTCAAGGGGCCCAGTGTATAAAAAGGCGCTTCATCACAGCACTCCAGCTGCTTGTCCATATTCTCTTTAATGAGGTTCATAGGCACATGGCCCGGCCCTTCGATCATTACCTGTACATCATGCTGCCAGGCGATCTTGGTTAGTTCTCCCAAAGTTTCCAGCTCTGCAAACTGTGCGGCATCATTGGCATCTGCAATCGCACCCGGACGTAAGCCATCTCCGAGCGAAAAGGCTACATCATATTCCTTCATAATTGCACAGATCTCTTCGAAGTGTGTATACAAGAAGTTTTCTTTATGATGAAACAGGCACCATTTGGCCATAATAGATCCCCCGCGGGAAACGATACCGGTTACACGATTTGCGGTCAGGTGTATGTACCGCAAGAGTACCCCGGCATGAATGGTAAAGTAAGACACTCCCTGCTCTGCCTGCTCTATAAGGGTATCCCGGAAGATTTCCCAGGTAAGGTCTTCAGCCACGCCTTTCACTTTTTCCAGTGCCTGGTAAATCGGCACCGTACCGATCGGCACCGGACTGTTGCGGATAATCCATTCACGGGTTTCATGAATATTCTTACCGGTCGACAGATCCATGATGGTATCAGCACCCCAACGGCAAGCCCATACTGCTTTTTCTACTTCTTCTTCAATACTGGAGGTCACTGCACTATTACCGATATTAGCATTGATCTTAACCAGGAAGTTGCGACCGATAATCATCGGTTCACTTTCCGGGTGATTGATATTGTTCGGGATAATGGCACGACCGGCGGCGATCTCATCCCGTACAAATTCCGGGGTAATTCTGTGCTTCGGGGTATTGGCACCGAAACTATTGCCGGGATGCTGGTGGTCCATACCTTTGGTCGCAGTAGCCAGCTGTTCTATACGCTGGTTTTCGCGTATCGCAACGTATTCCATTTCGGGAGTAATGATACCGTTCTTTGCATAGTACAATTGGGTTACAATCTTTCCTGCTTTTCCTTTTACCGGCTGGTGCTGGTAGGCAAATCTCAGCTCCTCCAGCTTAGGATCAGCCCAGCGCTTGCGACTGTATTCAGAACTCATCTCCGGCAGCAGGTCTACATCATTACGATCCAGTATCCATTGCTCGCGGATACGCGGTAAGCCTTTACGGATATCGATTACCGCCTGTTCATCTGTATACGGACCGGAGGTGTCATATACCGTAACCGGCGGATTATGCTCCAGACTGCCGTCACTGCGGCGGGTGTCATGCAGGGAGATTTCTCGCATGGCAACTTTAATGGGATGTAAGGTCCCGTCTACATAAATTTTCCTGGAGCCAGGAAAGGGAGTACGTGATATACTTTCAGATTGCTGCATGAACAATACATTTTGATATGTGAATGAAATTGGATAAAAAGTAGTATTACCCGCCCTGTGTTGCGGATATGATCAGGACACGATCGTTTGGTTGTATATATTGTATTGCCCAATGGGGTTTGGGCACGACAATATCATTAATGGCCACAGCAATACCTTGCTGATGCTGCATTTCACGATCCAGAAGGCTTTGTACAGACAGACTTTCGGTATCGGCTTGTATTAAAACATCATTTAAAGAAAATTCCATTCCCTGAAGATTTAAGTATATAAACAATACTTTAGGAATGGCTGCAATAATGCCATGAAGGCATACGAAGACATATCTTACTTTTCCCTACGCTAGTATGAACTAGATCAGGTTCAGAGGGTAAAATCTCAGCCTGCGATACCGCAGACACCCCTAAAGTGAAAGCCAAAGGTAGACATTTTTATGAAAACCAATCAGCAGTATCAATTTTATATCTTTGCGGTAATCGCAAATTCATTTCCGATATGATTATCAAATCCGCAACCACCGCAGATTACGACAGGCTGATGCACATTTGGGCATCGGCTGTAAAAGCCACGCATCATTTCCTTGCCGAAGAGGATTTTCTGTATTTCAAAAGCATTATTGCAGAACAGTTTTTCCCTCAGGTGCAGTTGTATGGCCTATGGGATAAGGATGGTGTGTTACAGGCTTTCCTGGGCACTGCTGATGATATGCTGGAGATGTTATTCGTGGAGGCTGGTGCACACGGACAAGGCTATGGTAAAACCTTATTGCAGTATGCCATTCATACCTTAGGCATTCGCAAGGTAGATGTGAATGAGCAGAATGAAGGGGCTACTGCATTTTACCTGAGCCAGGGCTTCGCCATACAGTCGAGATCTGAGCAAGACGGCATGGGTAAAGATTACCCTATACTGCATCTCAGCCTGGCCTGATTATACAGAATACCTTAACTTTAATCTAAAATAAAATCACCATGGATGTATTGATAGCAGGCAGTTCCGGGCTGGTGGGCAATGCCTTACTGACATTACTCGCCAATAGCGATCGTATCGGCACCATATATGCGCTGGTACGTCATATACCTCATCTGAAGTATGATAAAGTAAAATTTGTCCTGACCGATTTCGAGAGTTTATCTTCCGTATTAAAGGATATCCCTAAAGTTGATGTAATCTTCTCCTGCCTGGGTACCACAAAGGCCCTGACTCCTGACAAACATCAATACCATGCTATAGAAGTAACCTATCCGGTGCAGCTTGCCGAATGGGGTGTGCAGCAAGGGGTGCAACAGTTTCATTATATCAGTGCACTAGGAGCTAAAGCCAGCAGCAGCAACCATTACCAGCAGCTGAAAGGCAAAGCAGAGAAGGAACTGGATCAGCTAAGCATTTCTTCTGTGTATAAATACAGACCGGGATTATTGCTGGGTAAGCGCAAGGATAAAAGAACAGGAGAAGCTGTAGCTACTGTGATGATGAAGCTCCTGCAACCCATCTTAAAAGGGAAGTGGGCGCGATACCGTGCCATAAAAGTGGAAACGGTGGCCCGTGCCATGTATTACTTATGCCTGCATGCCAAACCGGAACATAAGATCATACATAATGAAATGATAGAAGCATACGGAAACCAAAACTAAATTCATGCCTGTACAACACCTTACTGCCGATGACTATATCCTGAGCGACTGGGGCGGTGGGCAGACCTGCCAGATGTTTATATACCCCGAGCATTGCCGTTATGCCGATCGTGATTTCATTTTCCGCATCAGCTCTGCCACTATACGCGAAAGCCCTTCTACCTTTACGGTACTGGAAGATTATGATCGTATACTGGTCAGCCTGGAACAGCCTATAGAACTGGCTTTCCAGGATGCATCTTTCCTGCTAAAACCATTTGTGCCTTTATCCTTTTCCGGGGCCGATTTTGTAAGCAGTACAGGTACTACCACTGATTTCAATGTCATGATGCGCAAGGGCACTGAAGCAAAATTGACCATACTGCACAATGAAGAACAGTACAAGATAGACCTGAACCCTGATTGCATACAGTTATGGTTTGTAGCCGAGGCTGAAAAGCCGGTAACCATCGGGGCAATGAAGCTGGCAGAAAAAGACAGTGCTGTACTTCATCACACGGAAAGCGTAACGATGCACAGCACTATTGATATTGTTGCGGACAAAACCGCGATTATCTTCCAGGTAGATATGTACCTGGACAATGATTAATTCAGTTTTACCACATCGGTTTTGATACCGATCACTTTACCTTTATCGGTCAGTTCATAAACCACCAGCATTTCCTTACCCAGGATTAAGCCGTTCGGATTAGCTCCTGTAGCGGAATTTTCAATCCATTTATCGTTCGATACTTTGTCTTTGCTGATCGTGCGATAACCTACTTTCATACCAGACTCTGCAGTACCTTGCCCATAAAGAATTACTGCATTTTTGGCATCACCGGCCAGGGTAGCTGTTTTGATCGTTTCATCTTTTAAAATGAGCATTTGCTTACCGTCCTGGTTTACCAGACGCACGCCAGGTTTACCTTCCACACCGGAATAATAAGTGATCAGGTTGGTTTTACCATATCGTAATGCAACCGGACCTGTATGCGGACAAGCATTTACGTTCCAGTTATCGGGAAATAAGGTTGCAGATGCAGACCAGGTAAGGCCATTGTCGGTTGATACCATTTTGGAAATATCGCGGATATTATCTGCATTCTCTCGGTAAAATACATTCAGGCGTCCTTGCTCATCGGTCAGCAGCCCAAGGTTACAGCAATCACACACAAACGGATCGATTACCCTTTCTTCACCAAAGGTACCATTGGTGCTGGTTACCAGGCGCAGATCACGCTCATGTGGTTTGTTCGGAATGTCTTTTAAATATACAACCGCCAGCTCATCATTAGCCATCAGTGTAGCATCATAAAAACCGCGAATCACCCCCGGTTGTGCATCCTGGTGTACCGATTTAGGTACAGTCCAGGTCTTGCCGCCATCTTTCGATTCGGTAACAAATACCTGCAGATCTTTTGCACGACCAGGCTTAGCTTCTCCGCTTTCACTCACCAGTTTGGCCTGCTGGTTGAAAGAGAACGTGGCCACCATATCACCATTCTTTTTGAACAACAGCCTTGGCCTGGCCAGTCGGCCGTTCCCGATACCAGGTGAGGAATAGATCAGTTGTTTGTCAGAGAATGTTTTGCCATTGTCTTTAGATGTTGCAAAATAATAATATACCATACCATCTGCATCTTTCTCTGTCCAGGACATAACCACTTCTTTGTTATTATTCTGGAAGAGTGCCGGCAGGGCATATACACGTCCTTCTTCTTTCAATACAGTAGACTGGGCAAAGCTCAACACAGATCCCGTAAGCATCAGCATGCTCAGGGCTAAGATATATCGTTTCATATTACAACAGATTTACAATTTAGCGTGCCGCAAATTTACGGTAACAATACCCCGGACGGTGTAATAATACTGTTATAAATAGGTGCGGCAGCCAACTTTCTCCCGATTTGAAACAAAATCTATTTTTTAAAACTCTGACCTTTATCTGTATCTTAGCGTTCGCAAATCACATACATTAAAAATAATATGAATAGATCTATAACTATACTGGGTGCCGGATTGGTCGGATCGGTATTGTCTGTACTATTACGTAAAAAAGGTTATGAAGTAACTATATATGAGCGCCGTCCGGACCTGCGTGTGTCGCAGATCGGTGCTGGTCGCTCGATCAACCTGGCTATGAGTACCCGCGGCTGGAAAGCCCTGGAACTGGCGGGTTTACGTGAAGAGATAGAATCGATTGCCATACCTATGACCGGTCGTTACCTGCATCAGGACGATGGTTCTGCTGCATTTCAGCCTTATGGCAAAAACGGAGAGGCCATCTATTCTGTAAGCCGCGGCGAACTGAATAAAAAACTGATGGACCTGGCCGAAGCCAATGGTGTAAAGATCTATTTCAACCAGATTTGCGATCATGTAGACCTGCAACATAAACAACTGCATCTTAAAGATGAGGCGGGCAATAAACATACGGTAGATTATGACCTGCTGTTTGGTGCTGACGGGGCATTCTCGGCTTTACGTAAAAGCATGACTGTGCTGGATCGTACCGATTACCAGCAATTCTATATCAACAGTGGTTATAAAGAGTTATGTATTCCGCCATCTGCAAATGGCGAGTTCTGTATGGAGCATAATGCACTGCATATCTGGCCGCGTCATAACTTTATGATGATTGGTCTGCCGAATACGGATAAAAGCTTTACCTGTACTTTATTCTTCCCGTTTGAGGGCACGCCTTCATTCGACAGCCTGCAAACAGATGCGGAGATCCGTGCGTTCTTTGAACAGCACTTCCCGGATGCGGTACCTATGATGCCGACCCTGATGGAAGATTATAAAAATAATCCTACTTCTTCCCTGGTAACGGTGAAGGTGGCGCCATGGGTGTACCAGTCTTCTGCCTGCCTGATCGGAGATGCAGCACATGCCATCGTTCCGTTCTACGGACAGGGTATGAATGCGGGCTTTGAAGATTGTTCGGTATTATTCGAATTACTGGAGCAGCATGGCGATAACTGGGATGCGATCTTACCGGCTTTCCAGCAATCACGCAAACCTAATGCGGATGCGGTGGCCGAACTGGCATTGAATAACTTTATCGAAATGCGTGATAAAGTTGCAGATCCTAAATTCCTGGAGCGTAAAAAGATCGAGAAAGACCTGGGTATCCGGTTTGCCGGCCGCTTCAATTCTGTATATGAAATGGTGAGCTTCAGTCATACGCCTTATGCTTTTGCCTTAAATGCTATGGCTGCTCAGGACTGGTTACTGGCCAAGATTATGGAGCAGGGCGATTACTTCCAGAATATAGAAAATGCTACTTTTGCAGCAGGACTGGAAGAGTGGGTAAAAGAATATGAGGGAAAAGTACACGCATAATCAATAAATATAAATACACAACAATAAATATGAAGCACGCATTTGTATTCCCGGGTCAGGGTGCACAATTCTCCGGTATGGGGAAGGCCTTGTATGAGCAAAATGAGCAGGCTAAAGCCCTTTTTGAACAAGCGAATGAGATCTTAGGATTCCGTATTTCCGATATCATGTTTTCCGGTTCTGAAGAGGAACTGAAACAAACCAAAGTAACGCAACCGGCAGTATTTTTACATTCTGTGATTGCCTTCCTGACCACACCGGACCTGAAACCGGATATGGTTGCAGGCCACTCCCTGGGCGAATTTTCTGCTCTTGTTGCCTGTGGTGCATTACAGTTTGAAGATGCGCTGAAGCTTGTTGCTAAACGTGCTGCAGCCATGCAGAAAGCCTGCGAATTACAACCATCTACAATGGCTGCCGTACTGGGTCTGGATGATGCTAAAGTGGAAGAAGTAGTAGGTAATATTATTGATGAAATTGTAGTACCTGCCAATTATAACTGCCCTGGTCAATTAGTGATCTCCGGTAGTATTGCAGGTATTGACAAAGCTTGCGAAGCACTGAAAGCGGCTGGTGCCAAAAGAGCGCTGGTACTGCAGGTAGGTGGTGCATTCCACTCTCCTTTAATGGAACCTGCAAGACTGGAATTACAGGAGGCGATTGAGTCAACTCAGTTCCAGACACCAAACTGCGCGATTTATCAGAATGTAGATGCACAACCCTATACCGATCCGGCTCAAATCAAAGAAAACCTGATCAACCAACTGACGGCTCCGGTGCGCTGGACGCAAACCGTACAGAATATGGTGGCAGATGGTGCTACACAGTTTACAGAAGTAGGTCCTGGTGCAGTTTTGCAGGGATTAGTGAAGAAGATACATAAAGAGGCGGCTACTGCCGGAATTAACTAATATTATCTTTCCATAAAAAGCCCCGGTGACTAATTGTCGCCGGGCTTTTTTATGGAACTTATTTTATTAGTTTAAAGTTGATTTAATCTCCATATCCAATATATACAAGCGGTAAGGAAGAGAAGAGCCAGCGTACTATATTTGAGATTACGTGCTTTATACCACTTCAAACAATATATGATTGATCCGATAATCAGAACAATAAGAATAGAAAAGTCAAATATCATATCCAAATAGTAAATTATTAAAGCTTTTGATTCCAATATTGTAAACTATTCTTGAATATAGAAAGAGAATACAGAATTCCATTTTTTTCTTGAGTTGTAAAACTTTGATTTTGTACATCTTCGATGAATAGATTCACATAATTCAATGCTATATCATAACTGGCGTTTTCTGGTTTTCTTATTCTTTCAAAAAATTCATTCATATAACTACATAAATATTTAGGCACGTTATTCCGAATCATGTAATCATATATTTCCCGGTTTGTTTTTTCACTTACGTCAAAATCAATCACCTCATTGTATTCAGCCAAACTAAATGCACTCTTTATTGAATCTGTCGGAATATTTAATTCTACAGACGCTGCATTACATAGATAATTATATGTTTTATCAGGGTCAATATCAAGTCTTCGATCATCAAATTTCACAACTAAAGAGTCTAGATATTTATTATGTAATTCTCCAACAAGGTTATATCCGAAATTAGCTGTTACAGAGATAGTTTGCAATTTAAATGGTTTATTTGTAGCTGAGCTTAGCTGTCGAGAAGCATTGAAGTTGATAATATTGCCATTACTTGTAGGGGATGGCTTGAAATCCTTATGTTCACGTACATACTTGTATATAGAGCCACATACCCCACCCAACATTCCGACTGCGGCTCCATACCCTAAACCAACTATCTTACTTGCTACTTTAAATACTGTCCAAGCGGATGCTCCATCTGCTATTGCATAATCTATCATAGTTTCCCATTTCCCTAGAGGTATAGGGTTTTTATTTGTATTTTTTGAAATGTTAGTATCATATTCAATAATACTCTTGGACAAAATATATGTTTTCTCTCCATTTTCGGTGATACTAGGATTATCTCTCTTACAACTTGTAAACGTTGTAGATATAAATAAAGATCCCATAACAATAATTATAACTGCTTTTTTCATGTAGCTTCTATATTTTAAAATTTATTTGTACTTCAAAAGTAGCAACCAAATAAAAAAAAGTGCAACCAGACGTGCTAACTTAAGTACGGTTTTTATGGTTTGCCTTAGCATAATAAGCTTCACTCCCCATACTTTTGTTATGTAAAAAGCGGAGACCAATAAATTGATCTCCGCTTTCTTTAGAATATAATGATTATGCATTCAGTCTCGGTCTCCACGGAATCTCTTTCCCTCCTTGTTTGTGCACAATATAGCGTGCCAGTACAAACAGGAAGTCGGACAGGCGATTGAGGTACTTTAGCACATCTTCTGCTACGAATTCATTAGTGTTCTGCATGTGCACACATATGCGCTCTGCCCTGCGGCATACACAACGGGCTATATGAAAGGTGCTGGCGGCAATACTGCCACCCGGCAATATAAATGATTTCATCTGCGGCAGTTCATCATCCATCTCATCAATGCGTTGTTCCAGCCAGCTGATGTCTTCTGCATGCAGATCGGGTAATTTTTGTTTGGGTGCTTTTTCCGGATCGGTAGCCAGACTGGCTCCTACAGTGAATAAACGGTCTTGTATCTCCAGTATCCATTCATTGATCTGCTCATCGTCTAACTGGTCTGTACCCAGTCCCAGATAGGAGTTCAGCTCGTCTACAGTTCCGTATGCTTCTATCCTGATGCTGTCTTTGCCTACTCGTGTACCACCGATAAGACCAGTAGTCCCTTTATCGCCGGTTTTGGTATATACTCTGAATGCCATGTTTTCTAATTTAGAATTTCAAATTTATGAATAAATTTGTGCTTGTATCCTAAAGACTTTTTATGCTCAGTTTCCCGAATGCCAAGATCAACATAGGCCTGTTTGTTACCGAAAAACGACCTGACGGATACCATAACCTGGAGACGGTTTTCTATCCTGTTCCGATCAATGATGTGCTGGAAATCTTGCCTGCCGATGAAATGGAGATGAAGATACACGGACTGGATATAGCCGGTGAGCAGCATAATAACCTGGTATGGAAGGCCTGGACATTATTGCAGCAGGACTACCCCAAACAGATAAGCCCGGTAAGCATACACCTGCTGAAACATATACCAATGGGGGCCGGCATGGGTGGCGGATCTGCCGACGGGGCTTTTATGCTGTGCCTGTTAAATGATTTTTTTGGGCTTGGACTGAATGCTATTACACTTAAGGAGTATGCACTGCGAATGGGTAGTGATTGCCCTTTCTTCATTGACAATAAACCGAGCTTTGCCTCGGGCAGGGGAGAAGTATTAAGCCCAATATCATTAGACCTGAGCCAATACAGCCTGCAGGTGATCTGCCCCGAGTTGCACATCAGTACTGCTACTGCTTTCGGACAGCTGGTGCCGAAACCGGCATCATTCGATCTGCGCACATTGTCTGCACTTCCTGTCAATGAATGGCATAAACAGGTACATAATGATTTTGAACCGGCGATATTTTCGGTACATCCATTACTGGAGCAGATCAAAGCGCACCTTTACAGCGCTGGTGCTGTTTATGCATCAATGAGTGGTACGGGATCTACAATCTATGGTTTTTTTGAAAAAGGCATTCAGGCTGACATGTCTTATTTTACGGGCCTGCGTCATTATTATTTCAGATAGGAAAGTTCTGGATGATATATTCCTGTATACCTACCCGGTTTACCGGTAGTATTCCTCTTAATGCATTACACACCCATACTGCTTTCGCGGTCTGTAATATTTCGGGATAGAGTACCGCTTCACGGACATAGTCCTTTTCCAGCAGATAGCCTCTCATTACTCCGGCTATACAACCTTCTCTTTCGGCGGGGGTAAACAATACATCAGTATCAGGGTCCTGCCAGATAATATTGTAAATGGCGGTTTCTACCCAATGCCCTTTTTCATTAGGAATAAGTACATCGTCACAGTGCTGCTGCACTGCCTGTGCCTGTGCCTGCATATAAATACCCCTATCCGTCGTTTTCAGTCCTGTAGCAAGGGCACTACTTATGACCAGATCTGTTGCGATACCCAGTTGTACGACCCGGTCTGTTTCCCGGGTAAAGGGTGATAATGTAATTTCAGCACCGGCCTGGCTCAGCTCCAGCCGCACTTTCTGCGGCATATTGGTACCCTGTTGTATCCGGTGCATGATCAGCTCACGGATCATGTCTTCGTCTGCATCGAGGCCATAATGTATGATACCTTTTTGCAGGCGGCGCAGATGATAAGGCCACAAGACGATAGTATGTCCATCCCAGTACATGGTTTCTACTAATGCCGGAATCTGTTTCATACACTCTAAATTAAATAATTTACCAGGTTTATTATCTTTGTTCTTTTAAATTCAAAATAATTTAGCATTATGTCTGAAAAAATATCGACCGACAAAGCGCCTAAACCGGTAGGTCTGTACCCTCATGCCCGTAAAGTAGGCAACCTGTTGTTCCTCTCCGGCATCGGTCCGCGTACGACTACTGACGAAATTCCCGGATTGAAGCTGGACAAAAACGGCAACTTCCTGGAATTTGATTTTGAAGCGCAATGCCGTAGCGTATTTGAGAACATTAAGGTAGTGCTGGAAGAGAGTGGCAGCAGCTGGGACAAACTGGTAGATGTTACTGTATTCCTGGTGAATATGAAGCGTGATTTTGCTACTTATAACCGTATTTATGCGGAGTATTTTAAAGACAATCAGCCTTGCCGTACCACAGTAGAGATCAACTCTCTGCCTACCCCGATCGCGATTGAGCTGAAGTGTATTGCCACGATTTAATTAACATTATTGCATAAAAAGAGGAAGGCTGTAGCAATGCTACAGCCTTCCTCTTTTTATGCTTATTATTGATTCTGGTTCTATTTCAGTAAAAGGCTGGACAACACGCTGGCCGCTCCTGTAGACAGGTTATTGCCACCGCTTAATGCTCCTAATAATGAGCTGGTGCTTCCTTTAGATCCGCCCAGGCCAAGCAATTTAGCATATTGTGCGGCTGTCATCAACGTTTTCAGGCTACTAAGGGTTCCTGTATTGATTCCTAATAATTTGGATGCATATGATGCCATATTAGAATTGGCCAGTGATGAGATGCTATTTGTACCGGTGATATGCTTGGTAAAGATGTTCATCAGTTTACCGTTCTGCGCTGTATTCAGACCCAGGGTTTTGGTGAGGACACCTGATATTTCTTTTGCTGTAGCCGCAACATTGCTGATCTTCTGTACTGTTTTTACCGCTCCGGCAGCAGAAGCTACTGTATTCAGCAGGTTGTTCTGTGCAAAGGTATGTACGCTGCTGCCACCAATCAGGATGGCTGCGATGAATAATGCTTTTTTCATTGTAATTATTTTTGTGTCACAAAGATACTTATCCTGCCATTTGCATTACTTACCAAAATGTGATTAACATATTAATAAATACGATCGGTGTTCTACATTTTCACTGATGAATAACCTGTAACTTGCGGCAAAAAATTACAGCAATGAGTCATTCTTTTAAAACAATTGTAGATGTGCGTACGGTTGAGGAATACCGCGAAGGGCATGCGGCGGGAAGTATTAATATTCCCCTGCATGAACTAACTGGCAGACTGGATGAAATCAAGGCTATGGAGCAACCGCTGTTACTATGCTGTGCAAAGGGTATACGCAGCGGACAAGCTGCAGCTTACCTGCATCAACTGGGTATTGATTGTGCCAATGGCGGCAGCTGGCAGGCGGTACAGGAATATATTTCAAAGCAATAATGCACTGCTTTTGCAGTGCATTATTTTTTAAAGCTGTATTTAAACATCCGTAATCTTATAGTAGTGCCCTCTCCGGCATGACTGATGATACTGAGCTTACCCTTTATGGCCCTTGCACGATTGTGCATATTCTTTAAGCCATTACCACCGGTACTGTTTTCAGGATCGTAGCCTTTACCATCATCTGAGAGCTCCAGTACAACGCTGCTGTCTATATCTTCGTAAAAACGCAGGTATATATTTTCTGCTCCGGCATATTTAATGGCATTATTAATCGCCTCTTTAAAGATCAGGATCAGATTGCGGCTGTAGTCAAGCGGCATCTTTACATCAAACCTGATCGGTGGTTCCTCTTCTATGTGCAGGCGAATGCCGGTATCTTCCAGTATTGCTGAAGCATTCTGCTGTATACGCAGAAGGGCCTCTTTCAGGAAATTGCTTTCTCTCTGCAAAGACCAGATAATATCTTTTGATCCGTGGTATAAAGATTGTGTATTGTTCCTGATCTGCGACAGTATATCGCCCAGTTCGGTCTGCCCCGAAATCTTGCGCTCTGCCATCATAGTCAGGAGATTGATACGGGTAATCTTGTTACCAATCTCATCATGAAAATCTTCTGCTGTGCGCTGTCGTACTTTATTCTGCTCTTCCTCTCTCAGCCTCATTTCCCATTGTCGTCGCGCCTCTTTCTTACGGCTGTACCAGTATATGATATAGGCAATCAATATACCCAGTAACAGGCTCACCAATGCTTTGAATATCGTAGTCTGGTAGAATATAGCTTTGATCGTAAACGGATAACGGTAGGCATTTTCTGCCCAGTTACCATTCTCGTCAGATGCATATACAATAAAGGTGTACTGACCTGGAGGCAGGTTGGTATATACTACAGAGGTCTGCTTGGTCTCCACAAAATTAGGATCTGCGCCTTCAAGTTTGTAACGATACTCTATACGTTCAGGAGAGGAGAGGGAAATAGCCCGGAAAGAAAATGTAAGGTTGTTCTGATTATGCCCAAATACAGGCTGATAGGGTATACGAAGATAAGGTATGGTACTATCGCTGTATTTACCGGTCGGGATATTTTTGGAGAATAACTGTACATTGGTCAGGGTAACAAATGGCGCACTGCTGAATGTTTTCTCTTTTCGTTTGTTGTACATGTACAAACCTTTGGTTGTACCAAACCATATATTCCCTTCAGCATCCTGGAAAGACGCTCTTTCATTACTTTCTGCACCGGACAGCCCTTCTGTCTTTCCATAGCTTTTGAGCTGATAGGTGCCCGTCTCAGAAAATCGTATACGGTCTATACCACAACCGGTTCCTGCCCATAACATATTGTCCGAATCAATCAGCAAGTTATACACATAATTACAGCTGAGTCCGTCATCATGACTTATCGTATAGATCCTGCCCGTTTGGTATTCATACACAACGATACCGTTATCATCTGTGCCTATATACAACCGCTGTGCATTACCGGTCATACATTGCACCCTCAGCATCTGCAGTCCTTTCAGACTATCTGTTGTACCGGTAAGCAGGTTATATTTCAGCAACCCTTTTTTAGTACCCAGGATGATGGTTTCTTTATCGTAGGCAATCAGTCTGCGATAAGGTCCTTGCTTCACCAGCCTCAGGCTATCCTTATCTATAACACAAAGCCCCTCACCATTTGTACACCATACCTCATCATTGATGGTTGTCCAATCGGTGATGAACGGAATAGATTTAGTTCCGATCTGCTTCAGCTTGCCATTGTGTGCATTCCAGAGTCCGCGGTAGGTTGCATAATATGTACCACGATCAGGGTCATCATAAATAGAGATGATGCTGGTGGCAAAGTTTGGAAGCGGAATCTGGGTAATGGTATTGGTCTGATCATCGAAGCGGAAAATGCCATGATAGGCAGTGCTCAGGATAAGATCCTTTCCGCGCTGAAAAATGCTGATGATGCTTTTGGCAAAAGGAATCTGGGTATTGTCGAATATTTTGAACGGGCTGTCTGAGTATTTAAAAATACCACTTCCGTTAGTGCCCAGCCATATATTGTTTGTATTGTCTATAAAGATTGAGAGTGTTTGCTCATCGGTATAACCGTTGCTTGCATTCAGTTTTACAAAACCATGCGTATCATCATAGAACCATAATCCATTACCTACAGCGATCCATATATGTTCATTCTGATCTACCACAATCTTGGTGGCCAGTGTGGTAATATCAAAACCAGGCAGATCATTAGTCAGTAATTGCAGGGAACGGTCGTTCACCAGATACAGACCCGTTGTGGTCAGTATATACATTTTACCACTGTACTTAGACTGATACACCGAGAGGCAGAACCCGTCCGGCACCTGGTCTGTAAGTGGTTGCCATTGATTATTGATAAATCTGAAAACCCCTTTCTGCAGATAGCACACGTGTATATATCGTTGCTCATCAAGAAACATAGAGGTTATAATACCATCTGTTGGTACCAGTTCAAACCGGTCTCCTCGGAAGATATAGATCTTATTACCGGAGCGCAGCCATACACGATTCTGATTATCAACTTTTATATCATTGATCAGGCTTGTTTCTGAATGTGGATCCAGGGCATAAGACTTAAAATGCAGCCCGTCGAACCGGCAAATGCCCTCTGCCGTACCAATCCAGGTAATTCCGTTCGGGGCAAATCCGATAGCGGTAACGGTATTACTGATCAGACCATCGGCACGGGTATACGTCTTAAACTCGCTTCCGTCAAAAACGGACAATCCGCCAAAAGTACCCACCCACAGACGATTGAGCGGATCCTGTACCATAGCCAATGCCTGCGACTGTACCAATCCGTTCTCTGTATTATAGTTCTGTAATGCATAGCGCTGGGCCCGGCTCTGGGTAGTACCGGATATAAAAAACAAAAGCAGCCCGAAAAAAACGAGCTGCCTGTAAAATCGGTATGACCGAACGCCTGTCATGTGATCAGTTTAAATATTAGATGATAGTCAACTTCAGGAGCTCCTCTCCGTTCAGTTTTCCTACCAGTTCATCGTATGGTAAAACCGGGCCAACGCCTTCCGGGGTGCCGGTAAAGATCAGGTCTCCCATCTGCAGCGTGAAATATTTGGATACATAATTCACGATCTTATCAAAGGAGAAAATCATATTATCCGTATTACCGGACTGTACCTTTTCTTCATTCTGGTACAATTCAAACGGTACATTCTTCATATCCTTAGGAATGTCTACAAAATCGCCGACGACACAAGAGCCGTCAAATGCTTTTGCCAGCTCCCAGGGTAATCCCTGCTTTTTTAATTTTTGTTGTAGATCCCTTGCGGTAAAATCGATACCGATTGTCCACTTATCGTAATAATTACGTGCATGGCGCTCAGCAATATTTTTACCATTCTTGCTGATTCTCAATACTACTTCAGCCTCATATTGCAGATCATCCGTAAACTCCGGATAATGTACAGGGTAACTTTGGTGTACTAAAGCGGTTTTAGGCTTCAGGAAAATTACAGGGCTACTCGGTATCTCGTTTTTTAATTCTAAAACATGGGCTACATAGTTGCGACCAATACAGATAATTTTCATTTTTTGTTTTTACTAGTGGGTTTGTAGGCACGAAATTAACTATTTTTACAGATGTTGCAACAACAAGGCCATGTCTAGAGTAAAAATAATTTTCCCTGATCGTAAAGCAGATTTTGAAACCACACTGTCTGTAAGAGTTACAGACATCAATTACGGTAACCACCTGGCCAATGATAAACTGGTAGCCCTGCTGCATGAAAGCCGCGTACTGATGCTTTCCGCATGGGCTTATACCGAGTTTGATATTGAGGGTGCAGCCCTTATCCAGTCTGATCTTATGGTACGTTACCGTAATGAGGCATTCCTGGGAGACCAGCTGCATTTTGAATTATTTTTAACAAATTTTACATCCCGATCATTTGACCTGCTATACAGGATCGAGACAATGCGTAATGGCATTAAAGTACTTATTGCTGAAGCAAAGGTTGCACTGGTCTGCTTCGACTATAATACCCGTACCACTACAACTGTACCTGAAACATTTGCCCAAAAATACCGGAACCTTTAATTTCACCCGACATGCAAGCCCTTACCCTAAGTCTTATACAAACCGAACTTCATTGGGAAAATCGTGATGCGAATCTCGATATGTTCCGGCAACTTATGGATCAGGTGCCGGCAAATGCCCATGTGATCGTACTCCCGGAAATGTTCTCTACTGGATTCTCCATGGACCCACAGAAGCTTGCCGAGCCCATGGATGGTTATACCGTATCCTGGATGAAGCAAGAGGCAATGCAGCGGCGCAAAATAATAGCCGGCAGCATTATTATAGAAGAAGAAGGGCATTTTTACAACCGCCTGATATGGATGCAGCCAAACGGTGTTGCGTATCATTATGATAAGAAGCATCTGTTCGGATTTGCCGGTGAAGATGCATTTTATACCGCCGGCAGCAATAAGGTTATCGTTCAGGTGAATGGCTGGAAGATCAATCTGCAGATCTGTTATGACCTGCGTTTCCCCGTATGGGCAAGACAAAATCCGCCAAACGTGCATCAGGAAGAAGGTCCCTCTTATGATGTCCTGCTGTATGTGGCCAACTGGCCGGAACGGCGCATTAAAGCCTGGGATACACTACTTGCCGCAAGGGCCATAGAAAACCAGTGCTTTGTAGTTGGTGTAAACCGCATCGGAAGTGACGGTAACGACATTTATCATAACGGCAGTAGCTCGCTGATCGATCCATGGGGAGAGGTACTATGGAACTGTACCGACCGACAAGAAATATTTACTTATACCCTTGATAAAGAAGCGCTGCTGTCTGCCCGTACGCGTCTTCCCTTCCTTAAGGACAGTGACTCTTTTATTATTTTATAAGCTTTTCGGGATTAATTGCATACTATTGTGAATTAACATTGCGTTTTCCACGTATAGCTACATTTACCGAATTGTTATTATAACCGCTTATGCAATTAAGATCTTTACTGCTACTGCTTACCTTATTATGTCCATTCTGGTCACAGGCCCAGGATGCTTATACGATTGAGGGTAAGATTATCGATACCGCATCCATGATGAATATGGGGTATACCAGTATCAGTGTTATCAACCAATCAGATTCTCTCTTACAGGATTTTACCCGTGCCAACGAGGAAGGCATATTCAGGCTGACAGTGCCTCAGAAAGGTAATTATCTGCTCATCTATGCACATCCGACCTTCGCCAATTTTATCGGAGAGGTAAAGGTGGATGAAAGCAAAACAGATGTAGGTGAGGTACCTATGATCTCCAAACAAAACTTGTTACAGGAAGTAATCGTTACCGATGCACGGGCTATCATCATTAAAGGTGATACGGTCGAGTATGCTGCTGATAGCTTCAAAGTGAGGCAATTTGCTACTGTGGAAGAACTCCTTAAAAAGCTGCCTGGTATTGAAGTGGATCAGAAAGGAAATATAACCGCACATGGTGAGAAGGTGCAGAAGATGCTCGTAGACGGAGATGAATTTTTTGCAGATGACCCGGCAGTACTATCCAAAATGCTGCGTGCTGCTGCTGTAGATAAGGTACAGGTTTTTGATAAAAAAACAGAAGAAGCGCAATTGACGGGGATTGATGATGGTACCAAAATCAAAACCATCAATCTGACCCTGAAAGAAAATGCCAAGAGTGGTTATTTCGGAAAAATTATCCTGGGTGGTGGTTTACCGAAGTATTATGAAAACCAGCTTATGGTCAGCGCTTTTAAAAATAAACGCAAGATTGCGGCATATGCCATTACCAGTAATACTAATAATGTGGGGCTGGGCTGGAATGACGCTTCTAAATATGGCGGTGGCGGTGCTATGATGCGTATGGGTGATGGTGAAGGTGAGGATGGTATGATGATGATGACTTCCGGAGGTGGCGGTAATGAGCTGGGCGGATATAACGGAACCTTCAGCGGAGAAGGGTTGCCGAGAAGTATCAATGGTGGTGTACACTACAGTAACAAATTCGGTGCAAAAGACCAGGTAAACCTCAGTACTGATTACAGGGTGAATAGCTACCAGCTGGAGGTATCGAAGAACACCCGGACACAATACATCATGCCGGATACACAGTATGTCAACAATACTACTGCGTACAGCAAAAGCAGCAACTTACTGAACTCTCTCAACGGCCGTGCAGACATTACCATTGATTCATTGAGCAATCTGGTGGTTACGGCTAAAGGAAGTATAAATCAGGCCAAAACCAACAGCCTGAATACGGCAAACTATACCGATATGGACGGCAACCTGATCAATGACAGCCGTACCGAAAATAACAATACCAGTACTACAGCCAATGCCAGTCTGGACGTTTCTTACCGGAAAAAATATAAGGTACAGGGCCGGTCTTTTTCTGCTACGCTGAACGGAAGTTATATGCAGCGCAATGCCGATGGCTCTTTCCTGTCTGAAAATAATTTCTACACCACCGGTACTGCACAGACATTCAATCAGCGCAAGACAGATAGTACGCTGAACCTGCAGAGCAATCTTCGCTTCACCTATACTGAGCCGCTGATCAAGGATAAGATGTACCTGGTCCTGAATGCATACAGTAACTACATAAAAAACACAGCATCAAACCTGAGCTTTGACCGGGCACCGGGCGGAGAAACGGACACTTTAAACTCAATCTACAGCAGTGATTACAATTACAGCATATGGACCAATTCTGCCGGTGCTAACCTGCGGTATAATATCAACAAGCAACTGAAGTTTAACTTCGGTGGTAATGTAGCCTACGCACAATACCAGAACACCAACAATTTCAGCGGAGCAGAATTTTCCCGGAATTATCTGAACTTCTTTCCAAGGGCTTCTCTGAACTTTAGCAGGAACCGTTCTCTGAATGTAGGATTCAACTACAATGGTTCTACGTCACAACCCCGTATAGACCAGATTCAGGTTATGGTACAAAATACCGATCCCTTGAATATCCGTCTGGGTAATCCCGACCTGGTTCAGGCATTTAACCATAGCTTCTCCGTTAATTTTAACCAGTATAAAATGCTTTCTGAAACATACTTCTACGGTAATGTCCGTTACAGTTTCACACAGAATGCATTCAGTCAACGACGCGACATTACACCGGAAGGCGTAAATACTTATCAAACGATTAACTTGAACGGCAACTGGAATACAGGCGTGTATGGTGGTTACTCCACAAAAATAAAACCGATAAAAACCAGAATGGGTATCGGACTTAATGGTAATTACAACAACAGTAACAGCTACCTGAATAGTGTCCTGAATACCTCCCGCAATACCTCTGTGGGATTAAGACTGGACCTGGACTATTATAAAGATTCTGTTATCGAACTGAGCTATAACATAAGCCCGACATATAATATCAGCAGCAGCTCTGTAAATGCGCTTGCAGTTAATAAATTTCTGATGACCAGGCAGGAGTTTGAGGCCGTATATACTTTCTGGAAAGGTATTGAATTGGGTTTCAGCTTTAACTGGTTACTACGGGAGAAAACAGATGCTCAGGACAAGAACAATAATATCTTCCTGGCCAATGCATTCCTCAGCAAATCGATTCTGAAGAATCGCTCTCTGAACATCAGACTGGAGGGCAATGATCTCTTTAATCGTAATGTAGGTTTCTCCAGAAGTGCCTATGATAACTATATTACAGAATCAACCTACAACAATATCAGAAGATACTTCCTGCTGAAACTGGCCTGGAACTTCACGTACAGCAAAGCGGCTTCAGGCAAGACTCCTGGCAATACCGAAACAGAAGAATCGAACGATTAATGTTTAGTAAGAAAATAAAACACATGAAAGCATTATTACTGATGGGCTGTGCATTGCTGATGGTATCTGTTCGCAGTACCGCCCAGTTCACCTCCTCCGGCTCTATCGAATACCTGAAGACGACAAATGTACGATTGGGTATGCAGCTGGAAATGGACGACGATGAAGACAGTGAATTTATGAAAGAGTACATTAAGAAGCTGCCTAAGAACAAGACAGTCTTTTTCAAAATGGACTTTGACAAAAAAAAGAGCACGTACTTTTATGACAAAGACGGCCCGGAGAAAATACCCATGTGGGGTGGAAAAGATCCTGCCGGCGAGAATATCGTACTCAAGAATTTTACGGACAAGACCATTGCTGCCCAAAAGGAGGTGTATGATAATACCTATATCGTAAAAGACAGCCTGCCAAAATACCAGTGGAAGATTCTGGATGAAATGCGGCCAATTGCCGGTTATAATTGCCGCAAGGCCACAACAGTGATTGATGACACTGTAGTTGTTGTTGCTTACTATACCGAGCAGATCATGGTCAGCGGTGGACCGGAATCATTTGGGGGCCTGCCGGGTATGATCCTGGGGCTGGCCATACCGAGGTTGTATACCACCTGGTTTGCCACAAAAGTCAGCAACGTACAGCTGCACGAAAATGAGGTAAAGAAGATAGGAAAAGGGAAAGAGATTAATAACGAACAATTGTTTAAAGTACTGCAACCAAGATTGAAAGAGTGGGGTAAATACGGTACTAATATCTTGTGGAAAATAAGAATCTAAAATAGAGTGGGCGCGGCAAAAGCCGCGCCCACTCTATTTTGCTGCGTGAATAGTATTTTAGGATTAAAGCACCTGAATCTCCTGTGCCGGTTTATTGGTTTCCGGATTTTTAGGTAATGTGATTTTCAGTACTCCATCTGTATAACTTGCACTGATCTGGTCAGTAAGTACTTTGCCATTCAGCTGGAAGGCGCGCTCAAAAGAAGCCGGCTGGTACTCTTCATAGATAAAGCTGTTGCCGCTGCCTTGCTCAGGAGCGTTGTATGCAACCGTCAGGATATCTCCTGCACCTACCGAAATCTGGAATGATTCTTTTTTAAGTCCGGCCGCGAACAGGCTGATCTCAAAACCATTTTCTGTTTCTGCAATATTGGCTGCGGTGCACTGACCGAAACCCTGCATCCATGGCGCTTTCATGCCGAAGCGTTCTTCAATTTTTTTACCGAAATCACCTTTACAGTTTTTAAAGCGGTTCCAGTTATGATCGTTTGCGAATGATTGTCTATTGAACATTTTGATATTGTTTTTGAAATTAAAAGATGTGTTGTTATAATTAGCGGATTGGAACGATGGTTAATGGCGCTGCCGTCTTGTAAGGACTTACCGGAGCATCGTAACCGGAAAATTCCTGAGGCATAATACCTTGTTGCGGACCATCTGTTTTCCATTTTCCCCTGAACCTGTTTTTACCCATGATCTTCCCGGCGAGGAATACCAGTCCGGCGATAGCAGCCACGGCCAGCAACAGTTTGAACACAATAAACAGTACAAATGAAGCGGCACCGATAAGCAGGGTTACAGCCAGCAGGCGGGGCAGTATAAAACGCAGTTTACTTTTCATAATTTTTTTAGTTTTTTAAAAATTTATTATCGATCGATTTGTATTGAAGACGGCCATCATGCTGTTTTACTTTAACCGTTTTAAAGTTTTTTCAAAAAAAAATTGTGGCGCGCCTAAGGCGCGCCACAATAGTATAATATGCTGATTATTTAAGAAGGTTTACACCTGTTCCGTAAACTATCTTTAAAGCGTTGTCGCTCCTCTTCTGTCATTGACATCAGGCGTTCTCTCATATGAGCCCCGCCGCCGAACCGGCCATCTCCTCCGGGACCGCCACGACCTTTAAAACCAAAAGATCCGAACAGGATGCGGCATAATACCAGCAGGCCCAGGGCTTGTCCGTAGCGGATATCCTTAACCCCGACCAGTTCAGGCAATATGGCATTCCATAAAAACATCACTACCCATCCTATCAGGAAGAAGGCCAGTATAAATAATAAAAAAAATGGCTTGCGCCCACGATTATAGCGATTCATAAAATGCATTTTTAGGGGTATAACTCTTTATATAAAGGCTCCAGCCGCTTGCGCAGGTGCTTGACTGCATATCCTTTTCGGCTGATCACCGTTTTTATATTTTCCTGTTGCAGATCGGCGATCTCCTGCAGGGTCATATCTTCAATTTCATTCAGTACAAAGGTCTCTCTCTGTACCTCCGGCAATTCGGAAAGGGCATCCATAAAGGCTTTCCAGAAGGTTTCTTTAAAGAAAGTCAGCTCAGGATTATTACTGTCATCCATCAGCAGAACCTCTTTTATATCAAAGGTACCATCCTCCTGCTCATAGGTATAATCTTCCAGTGCTTCGGGCTTGCGCTTACGGTATAGATCTGTGATCTTATTCTTTGCCACAAAATATAACCAGCCACTGACACTATCCAGCTCACCGATATCCGTCAGCCGGCTGAACTGGTACCAGACATCCTGCAGTACATCTTCTGCATCCTCCAGCTTCTTTACCTTGCCCCTGATAAAGCCCATCAGCTGGGCGCCATATTTCTTTACCGTATCGGTTATGGTGGGGGCAGTACTATCCGGCATAGATAAAGCAATTGAATGGTTCATACCATGGAAGACGAACCTCCGGGCATTTTACTTTAAATCAACAGATCCTTTTTTCAAATGTACAATTTTTCCCGTGCAGGAAATTATTATATGGCCATCTCCATACATTTTGTTTATTTTTAAGACGTGATGGTAAAGCCGGAAGCTAATTTATTTTAATTTGCAAGCGAGCATCCAATCATCTTTTACCTGGGAGAAAACTATATGAAGAAACTAATATTAAGTATACTGCTGGTTACCGGCTGCGGATCAGTACTGCTAGCACAAACTGCCCGGCAGAAATGGGTAGACAGCGTTTATAACCGCCTTTCTGAAAAAGAGCGGATAGGCCAACTATTTATGGTGGCGGCCTATTCCGGAGGCGAAAAATATAACCAGGGGCAGATACAGTCCCTGATCGATAATCGCCTGATTGGTGGTATCATTTTTATGCAGGGCACACCAGAAGCTCAGGCGCAGCAAACAAATACTTACCAGGGCAGCACAAAGGTGCCGCTGCTGATTGGTATGGATGCGGAGTGGGGTCTTGGTATGCGCCTGACCGGAGTACAGAACTTTCCCCGGCAGATGATGCTGGGTGCAACCCGAAATGCTGCATTAGTAGAACAGATGGCCACTGCTATCGCGTACCAGTGTAAGCGTATGGGTGTACATATTGATTTTGCTCCGGATATAGACGTCAATAATAACCCGGACAACCCGGTGATCAATTTCCGTTCCTTTGGAGATGATAAAGAATGGGTGTCTGTTTTGGGATCCTCTTATGTAAAGGGATTGCAGGATAATGGCATTATGGCCTCTGCCAAGCACTTTCCGGGACATGGCGATGTATCTGTAGACTCGCATCTGGACCTCCCGATCATTACCAAAACCAAACAGCAGTTATATGACCTGGAGCTGTATCCTTTCCGGAAATTATTCCAGCAGAAAGTACAGAGCGTAATGATAGCACACCTTTCGATTCCTTCACTGGAACCGGGAAAAGGTGTACCTTCTACCTTATCCAAAAAGATTGTGACCGATCTGCTCCAAAACGAAATGGGATTTCAGGGACTGATCTTTACCGATGCGCTGAACATGAAGGGTGTAGCGAAGTACTACCCTAACGGAGAAGCGGACCTGCAGGCCTTCCTGGCCGGTAATGATGTGCTGCTGTTTTCGGAAGATGTACCTAAGGGTATCGCTAAAATACAGGATGCACTGAAACAGAAAAAAACTACTACTGCCCGACTAGAGAAAAGTGTGAAGAAAATACTGGCAGCCAAATATGATGCCGGCCTGAACCGTGTAGCAAAAGTGGAACCAGAAAATGCAACTGCAGACCTGAACCGTTATACACAGACCATATTTGAAAATGTAGCTGCTGAAGCCATCACCATGGTAAGGGATAATAACCATATCATGGATAAGCTGACACTCCGCCCCAACGGTAATTATGCCTATGTATCTGTGGGCAAAACAGAGAATCTCCAGACCACAGATCCTAAGCTTTTTCATAATATGCTGAAGGCTGCCTTGCCTAATACCAGCGTATTCAGCTTTGCCAAAAGCCAGAGCGCCGCCAGAATGGATGCACTGCTCAATAGCCTGAAGCGATATGATGCGGTTATTATCGGCATGCAAGACCTAAATTTATACCCTAAGGATAATTATGGCCTGGATGTGATGCAACTGGCTTTTCTGAAACAGCTCTGCCTGCTCAATAATACTTTATTTATTGACTTCGGAAATGCCTATGCCCTGAAATATATCTGTAATGCGCCGTCCAGTATTGTTACTTATGAGGAGCACGATGCTACTTATAAGGCTGCACTTAATGTACTGACTGGTCGCATGACCGCCAGAGGATTATTACCGGTACACCCGTGCAGCAATATAGAGCCGGCAAGCAGTAAACCGGCACCGGTCAATACGCCTGTGGGAGTCCAGAAGCCGAATGCAGGCACACCGGTTGTAACGAATCCGGTAACAAGCCCTAACCAGTTAATCAAAGATCCAACTGCACTTTCTGCCCTGGATAGCTACTTAAATGGCTCTGTCAGTCGCGGAGTATTCCCGGGTTGCCAGGTACTGGCCCTTAAGAATGGGCAGGTGGTTTATAAAAAGAATTTCGGCACTTTCAGCTATGGCAATAATGTTCCGGTAACGGACAAAACCCTGTATGATATTGCCTCCGTGACCAAACTGGCTGCAACTACGCTGGCTGTAATGAAGCTGTACGAACAAGGAAAGATCAACCTGACCAAAACCCTGGGCGATTACCTGCCCTGGACTTTGGGTACCAATAAAGCAGGATTAAAGATCAGTGATATATTGCTGCATCAGGCTGGTATGAAAGCCTGGATACCATTCTACAAAAGTACCATTGACAGCACAGGCAATCCGAATGCCAATATCTATGCGGCCTTCAAGAATGCGAAATTTTCTGTGCCGGTGGCATCGGGTATGTATATGAATCAGCATTATGTAGATACGGTATGGAAAACGATTCTGGAAAGCCCGGTTACTACTCCGGCTTCCTATGTATACAGCGATCTGGACTTTCTCTTCCTGCAAAAGGTTGTAGAAGCTGTAACTAAAACACCGCTGGATGAGTATGTTTCTGAAAACTTTTACGAACCAATGGGTTTAAAAAATATCACTTTTAATCCATGGGCCAAAAACTGGCAGCAACGTTGTGCCCCTACCGAAAGGGATAATTATTTCAGATTCCAGTTCCTGCAGGGATATGTACATGATATGGCTTCTGCAATGCTGGGCGGGGTTACGGGCCATGCCGGCCTATTTGCTAATGCAGAGGACCTGTCTATTATTATGCAAATGCTGATGAATGGTGGCTCCTACCGCGGTAAGCAATTACTGAGTCCGCAAACTGTAAGCTATTTTACCGGTTACCGTTCAGGAATCAGCCGCAGAGGCTACGGGTTTGACAAGCCGGAAAAAAGTTCTGGTGACGGTGGTCCTGCCTCTGATTATTGCAGTAAAAGTGCATTCGGCCATCAGGGCTTTACCGGCACCTGTGTATGGTCCGATCCGGATAAGGGAGTTGTATTTATCTTCCTCTCTAACCGCATCAATCCTACAGCCGACAATAACCTGATCAATAAAGCAGGTACCCGTGTGGTAACACAGGATTATATCTATAAAGCACTGGGTTATTAAAAACCCGGATCAATTATATAAAAAGAGGCTCCTGCAATGCGGGAGCCTCTTTTTATATAACAGTTTTCTTACATAATCTGTTTCGGGCCATTGCGTTCCATTGAGTATCTTTGCAGCTTACCAAGTGATGATCATGCGTATGTTTCAGCTGAGACGGCAAGCTCCGGCCATGCAGTTATTATTTTTTCTGTGTCTTTATTTTCTGGGCACGGCTTTATTTATGGGCAGCAGCCAGGCCCTGACCAGTATGATGCATATAGATCTTAAATCGCTCAATAGTACAGCAACTCCGGTCGACAGTAATCTCAGCTGGGGATTGTTATTGCTGAACGGACTGTCGCAGGTATTGACCTTCCTGTTACCGGCGCTGGCTTTTATATACCTGCTCCCCGACCGCCCGCGTTTCTTTTTATCTTTCAAACCGGTAAAAGGCTCCCGTGCAGCCAGTATGTTCATAGTAGCCATAGGTATGCTGGCACTGATATTAGGGCTTTCTGCATTACTACAATCTTTCTCCTGGGGTACTGAAGCCGATACCATGCAGGAACAGCGCAAAGCTATGGAAGCTGCCCTGCTGCGTATGGATACTGTCGGTGATATCATCATCCGGGTTATCTTTATCGCACTGATTCCGGCCTTCTGCGAAGAGATTTTTTTCCGGGGTATCGTACAGCGTTTCTTTAATAGTTTTCTGAAAAGACCTGTATTCAGCATTATTGCAACCGGTTTGTTCTTCGCGATGTACCATGCCAGTATCTACAATTTCCTGCCTATTACCCTGGCTGGGATTGTACTTGGATTCATCTACCATCGTACCGGTAATATCTGGTATGCTATCTTATTGCATTTCCTAAATAATGGTATACAGGTATTGCAGGCATTCTGGGTATCGCGCAATCCGCATCTGGAAGAGGAACAGCTCCCTATTTATGTGATCATTGGTTTATTAGTCGCAGGAGCTGTTATTGTATTTTTCACACTACGCCGCATATTTGCCGGCACTCATGGCTTCGCCAAGACCTGGTCTATGCCGTATCAATCTTCTTATCAAAATAATATTTCCGGATAATTTATGAACTGGCCTGTATTTTTTACCCGTTTGGGCTCTGCCATTGTTTTTGCTGCTATTATGATGTTTGGCCTGCTGGGCCACTTGTGGACGGGCTCTGTTTACGGCATTGTCGGGCTGGCGCTACTGATCCAGTCCCTGGGCATCCGTGAGTTTTACCGACTGGCACAGAACATTTTTAAAGAGGCTCACTTTCCTGCCTGGCTGCAATGGCTGACACAGGTAATGGGTGTGCTGGTATTTGTAGGAGTAAACCTTTCTGCTTCCGGCGCATTCGAAACCGCTATGCTGACGGGCATCCCGCTGATCATCCTGTTCCCGGCGATACTGTCCAAACGTACCGCATTGGCTGCCGGGGTCATGAGCCTTATTGGCTTATTATATGTTGCGGTACCGATGGCGCTGATGGTGCAGTTATGGAGCATCCATTTCTCCCTGCCCCTGGCTTTAATTTTAATGATATGGATGAATGACACGATGGCTTATATCGTTGGGTCTTTCATCGGCAAAACACCTTTTTCGCCCATTTCGCCAAAGAAAACCTGGGAAGGTACTATTGGTGGTGCATTGCTTACAATTGGTGGCGCTGCGATCTGGGCGCATTACGACTACGCTACCCGCTTCCATCCTATAGACTGGATGGTCTTTGCAGCAATTGCAGCATTTGCCGGTACAGCAGGTGACCTGCTGGAGTCTAAACTGAAAAGACTGGCGGGCATTAAGGACTCTGGCAATATAATGCCGGGTCACGGCGGGGCTCTGGATCGCTTTGATTCGCTGCTGGCCGCACTGCCATTTGCTTATATTTATATAATGTTTGCGATGGCAGCATAATTTGATTTAATTTTGACACTCATTTTTTAACCATTCATATTTAATTATGACGATTCATCGCGAAGGATATAAATATATCACTATTGCTACTATCTTATTTGCCGGGCTGGCGATCTTAAACCATTTCCTGCTGAATAAAGCGGGCTGTGCTTTCCAGATTGCTTACTGGACTTTACAAACAGCCTTTTTCTTATTATGGTTCTGGGTACTTTGGTTCTTCAGAATTCCGAACAGAACCTTTACACAAGGTGATAACCTGGTGATTGCCCCTGCAGATGGTAAAGTTGTGGTGATTGAAGAAACTGTAGAAAACGAATATTTCAAAGACAAGCGTTTACAGGTTTCTATCTTTATGTCTCCCCTGAATGTTCACGTAAACCGCAGCCCGATCAAAGGACTGATCAAATATGTAAAATACCATCCTGGTAAATACCTGGTAGCATGGCATCCGAAGTCCTCTACAGAAAACGAGCGTACTACAGTAGTTGTAGCCAACAACCAGGTAACCCTGCTGATGCGTCAGATCGCCGGTGCTCTGGCCCGCCGTATCTGCTATTATGTTAAGGACGGACAGACTATTGGTCAGAATGCAGAATTTGGTTTCATCCGTTTCGGTTCACGTGTAGATATTTACTTCCCTGTTGGTACAAAAATTGAGGTAAATATCGGTGATAAGACAAAAGGCGGACAGACCATTCTTGCCAGACTGTAAGTACCGCTTTTTTAGTATATTTACTCTATTGAACACAACAGATCAGCGTATGAAATCAAGAGAAACGATTAACAGATTGCGTAAGAGGGGAATCAAACAAGCCAGCACGGGCAAAGATGCTCAGAACCCGGCGGGGAATAAACCAGTACAGTTTAGCCCTAAAGATATTGAAGCTATACTGATTGATGTAAGCCTTCGGGAATTATATAATAACGGTGACCGCAGAGACCTCGATTTCGTAAATGAAATACTGACCCCGAATAACATTTCGGTTTCTGAAGGCAAAGCACTGGAATCCTTCTGGGATATCATTACGAACTCCGGCCTGATGAAAGCAGTGATCGGATTTGGCAAAAACGGCAAGCTGACCCTCACCAATGACGGATACAACCTGATGAACCAGTTTGGCAGCTATATGAATTACCTGAATAAGATGAAGGCTGCAGGAAAGGGGCCATTAATCGATGACGAACCACAACAGGACCATCCTACCCCAAAGACAGGAGATACCGATCTGATTGATGGTGTACAGTAAGACTCCTCTTTCAATCAAATTCAACAACAAGGATAGTATATAAAAAAGGAAGCCGGAATGTGATACATTCCGGCTTCCTTTTTTATATAACTAAGCGTTTAGCTTATTTTCTGTTTTGCTGTTGCTTCTGCATTTCTTCCAGCCTTTGCTGCCATTTAGAGGTAGCGGCTGGCTTGTTTCTGTTTGCCTTGATCTTCGCATGAATTTTCTCTTCATTAATAAAGAACTTCTGGATAACAAACTGCTGTAATAAGCTCAGCATATTGGAGAAGAAGTAGTAGAAGGTAAGACCTGCTGCAAAGTTGTTGAACCAGCCCAGGAACATGATTGGCATGATGTAAGGCATCCATTTCATCACTTGTCCGTTAGGGCCTGCCATTTCCTGACCTCCGGTCATTTGCTTGCTGTATATAGCCAGTAACAAACTGGATACGGTCATCAGCAGGGTGAATAAGCTCACGTGGTCTCCGTAGAACGGAATGCTGAATGGTAAGTTCAGGATATTATCATAAGTTGATAAGTCATCAGCCCATAAAAACTTCGCCTGGCGCAGCTGGATTGCTGTAGGGAATACATAATACATGGCCAGCAGGAAAGGCATCTGCAGTAATAATGGTAAACAACCACCTAATGGGTTTACACCCGCAGTGCGGTATAATTTCATTTGCTCCATACCAAACTGTTGCTGGTTATCGGCATACTTCGCTTTCAGTTCATCCAGCTCCGGTTTCAGCACACGCATCTTCGCTGAAGACAACTGGCTTTTGTATGTGAAGAAGGATAAAACGAAACGGATGATCAGGGTCATCACGATGATCAGGATACCGAAGTTAGAGATGAATGAAGACAACACATTGAACAATGGAATGATCGCCCATTTCGCAATATATTTTACGAAGAAGAAGATACCGAAACCAAGAGGAATCATTTCTTCCATTTCATAATTATATGATTTCAGGGTATTATAATCATTAGGTCCGATATACCATCTGAAGTTAAAGGCAAAATCATTCGACGCAGCAACCGGAATGCTCATGGTGCTTAAGTCTGTAGCCACAATGCTGGAATCATTAGGTTCAGCAGCATCGTATGAACCTTTCTTAAACGGTTTTTCGGCAGCAATAATGGTTGAGTTGAAGAAGTGCGTTTTTACACCCATCCATTGCAGCGCCTCATCCATAGACTTTTTAGGCTTGCGGGATACGGTATTGTAATCATGCTCGCCACTCTGGTAACGGAAGTGTATCTGCGCATTTGTGCGTTCGTTCTTCAGGTCTTTTTCCGTACTTAATGCTGTTGTTTTCCATTCTACCGGGATTTCGGTAGTTTTAGACAGACCGTCAGCCATACCAACCAGGCGCAGGCTTGCATCCATCATATAACCATCCTTAGGCAGGGTATAGGTCATTACTACACTTTTACCGGCACCGACATCAGCTGTCATTACCAGTTGCGGACTACCATCAGCTGCGGTTTTCTGCTCCGGAGTGAAGTTCAGCTCATCAGACCACATATCTTTACCATTAACCGGGATCTTAAACGCCAGACGGTTGCCTGGTTTGCCGGAGAACAGTAATAAAGGCTTCTGGCTATAGGTTTTAAATTTAACCAGGTTAGCCTCAACCGGGAAAGCACCTTTGCTGGTTACTTTAAGGTTGATAAGTCCGTTGCTTACGGTTACCATTTGCTCTGCACCACGGAATGCGGTCGGAAGCGAAGTGTCCACTACGGTAGTAGTGTCTTTCAATACTGCAGTGTTTGCAGCAGGTTGCGGGTGTGCTTTAGCATAAGCTAAAGAATCTGCAGTTTTTTTGGCTTGATACTCCTTGGCGGAATTGTTACTGTAAAAGATGTAACCGGTGGCCAGGGCAAGTAACAATACAAAACCAATGACTGAATTGCGATCCATTATGTGTTAATTCAATATAATATGAGGCGCAAAGGTAAAACTTAATTGCGAATTATAATTTATGCATATAACATTTAACGTTAGAGGCCGGGATTGGCTGCGCGATCCAGCCTTCGGGATACCCTGCGCCTGCGCGTAGAGAACGAACGGGGCCCTGTAAGTCTACCCACAGACAAACCCTGGATAATGATCGAGAAGATGACTACAAAGTAGGTCACCGTAAGGATCATATTCTTATTGGTATGCTCTGACAGAGATGAGGCCAATGCGATAGACACCCCGCCACGCAAGCCTCCCCATACAAGAATAAGGATGGACTGCTTGCTTAGCTTTTTATTAAACTTGATCAGCCTGGCCGGGATAATAATAGATATATAGCGGGCAAATAATACAATTACAATAGCAATCACCCCCGGAAGCCAGTATACTTTCCATTCAGGAATCAGTAATACCTCAAAGCCGATGAAGAGGAATAAAATAGCATTCAGAATTTCATCATTCAACTCCCAGAAGCGATCTACATACTCTCTTGAGGTTTCGCTCATGGCCTTATCACGACCATAGTTGCCGACAATAAGCCCCGCGGCCACCATCGCCAGCGGACCAGATACGTGCAGCTGACCGGCAATCAGGTAGCCGCCCATTACAATAGCCAGGGTGATGAGTACATCTACGGTATAATCATCGATCTGCTTGATCATGATCGAGCCTATATAACCAATCACTATGCCAAGGGTGATACCACCTACAGCTTCTTTGATGAATAAAATAGAAATGCCTTTAGGCGTAATATCTACTGCACTACCCTCGGCAATACCCCTGATCAGGATAAACAATACCAGGGCCACACCATCATTAAACAGTGATTCTCCGGCAATTTTAGTTTTTAAAGATTGTGATACACTGGTTTGCTTCAGAATGCTGAGTACGGCGATCGGATCTGTAGGAGAAATAAGCGCACCGAAGAGGAGACAATGCACCAGTGGGATCTGTAAGCCGATAAGCCCCATTCCGAAATGGAATAAATATCCGACAACTAAGGTGGAGATCACAACGCTAACAGTAGAAAGTGTCAATACCTGCCACATCTGTTCTTTAAGATCTTTGAGGCGGATATGTATGGCTCCGGCAAACAGGAGAAAGTTAAGCATGGCTCCCATAACCAGTTCGGTAAAATCAAAGCCGGACAAGAGGTTCAGGAAACCAGAGAAGGTTTTGGGAAAAAAGCGGCCTGTGGTTACAAGGCCTATAGAGAACAACATGGAAATTACCATTATTCCGATCACGGAGGGCAGTTTTAAAAATCGGGCATTGATATATGCAAAAACTGCCGCAAGAACAATTAAGATAGAGAACGAGTAGTATAATTCCATGCTGTTTACAATTTAAAATGATTATCGATAGACTAGTATTTCACTTGGTTTGCTTTCATTCCACAGGCGATCTGCAGCCGTGATCACGTACTGCGCATGTATAAAGTCAGGATCATCATCCACAAATACATTCTTTTGTGTGATGGCTACCAGTTTGATAGACTTATTCAGATCAACGGTTTCACCTTTATTAAATTTATACACAAGGTATTTCAGCGGCTCTTTACTGGCCGATGGCTCCCAGGTAATGATTGCAGACTTCTGGTTATTGGTTACTTTCAGTATAGCTCTCGGAGCTGCCGGTGCTGTGTTATCCAGCCAGGGCATAGCCGGCGGAATGGCAATAGAACCGTAATACTCCGCCTGCTTTAACTGGTTAGATAAACCAGAACCGATTTTATCAAAACTGGACATACTGTACATGATCGCACCATCTGCTTTATAGCTACGCTCAGTCTGTACCTGTTTCAGTATCTCACCATAACCTTTCCATACGGGCTGTGTCGCATTTACCATACGGTATACGCCCATGCCGATATATAGTGCACGCTCTTTACAGAGGCTTTTCCACCAGGGTACCAGCACATCATAGGCCGCCAGGCGGTGCCCATGCTCCCAGTACAACTGAGGTGCCACATAGTCTACCCACTTATTACGCACCCATGTAGCTACATCGGCATACAGGTCATCGTAACAGCTGGTTCCATTAGTCGCACTACCCGTAGGGTCCTGCCTGTTGTTGCGCCAGATGCCGAACGGACTGATGCCTACCTTCACATACATCTTCTCTTTTTTTACAGACTTGTAGAGCGTTTCTACAAATTTGTTGATGTTATCTCTTCTCCAGTCATCAATGCTCATACCGGCACCATACTCTGCAAAGGAGCGCTGATCGTTAAATGTTTTACCGGCAATTTTATAAGGATAAAAATAATCGTCAATATGCACCCCATCTATATCGTATCGTCTCACCACATCCAGGATCACCTGGTTTACATAATTGCGCGCGGCAGGATTTCCGGGATCGAAATAGGACTTGCCTCCATAATGAATTACCCATTCTGGATGGGTACGGGTTGCGTGTGAAGGGGGATTAGGGTTGATGGCACTGTTGACCAATGCCCTGAAAGGGTTGAACCATGCATGAAACTCCATGTTTCGCTTATGTGTTTCTTCCACCATAAATGCAATGGGATCATACATCGGGAACGGGGCTACGCCTTGCTTGCCGCTCAGGTATTTGCTCCAGGGTTCCCATTCTGATGCATAAAATGCATCAGCTGCAGGCCGCACCTGTACAATAACGGCATTGAAGCCATTTTCATGCAGGAAATCAAGCCGGTCGATAAACTCTTTCTGCTGCTGTGCGGCACCCAGTCCGGGTTTAGAAGGCCAGTCTATATTACCAACAGTGGCGATCCATACGGCTCTGAACTCTCGCTTGGGCGCTTCCTGCGCAAAAGAAAAAAACGTAACTAACAGTAAAACAAGGAGATGTAAAGTCCTTAACATATTGCGGAATAGTATATGGGGATGTCCGCGAAGTTACGAAATTCTACCCTTAATGCCCAGCAGTCCACAGCCGCCAGTTCTCTTCGGCTTGCAGTTCCAGCATTTCCAGTCCGTTCTTAACCCTTGCTCCGCGCGACTTTCCCTCTTTCAGGAATGCTGTTTCGGCAGGATTGTAAATTAAATCATAAAGAATATGCTGTGCACTGACCGCATCGTATGGTATCGGGGGCAGATCGGTAATATCTGGGTAAGTACCTAAAGGAGTTGTATTGACAATTAATCGATGCGCCGAAATAGCCTGTTCGTCAAGATCGGTATAAGTCAGGTGTCCTGAAATGGCATTGCGGCTCACCAGTGTATAAGGTATTGCTAATTGCTTCAGTGCAGCGCAAACCGCTTTCGAAGCGCCACCGGTTCCCAATACCAAAGCCTGTAGCGGCTCCTGGGGCAATAATGGTTTTAAGGATGCGGAGAACCCGATGACATCTGTATTATAGCCTTTCCGTTTATTTCCGCAGAATTGTATGCAATTGACCGCACCAATATCCAGCGCAGCAGCATCCAGTTCATCAAGGTAAGGGATAATGGCTTCTTTATAAGGTATCGTTACACATAAACCATCCAGCTGAGGACGGTCATACAACAGATCGTTCACCGCATCTATCTCCGGCAGTTCAAATGCCCGAAACACTGCATCAATGGATTCCTGCGTAAATTTTTGGTCAAAATAACGTGGAGAGAAACTATGTGATAAACTTTTGCCGATTATACCGTATTCCTTCATTATATTTGTTTCTGTAAGTAAATGTAGGAAATAATCGGCATGAGGGGCATGAATTCAGACAAGGAAATAATAGCGTTATTACAACTGATCGACGACCCAGATCAGGAAGTATATGAAACCGTATCTCAGAAATTGCTGAGCTACGGAACAGCTGTTGTACCGAAACTGGAAGCCCTCTGGGAAGTATCGGACAGCCCGCTGGCGCAGTCCCGTATCGAATCCTTGATTCATCAGACTTTCTACCAGCAATTGCAGACAGAACTGATTCACTGGTCCAAGGCCAGCAGCCCTTCTGCACTGGAAGCTGCACTGATCATTGCCAAATACCGGTTTCCGGACATGGACCGAGAGGCCATTCTGCACCAGTTTGAACTGATGCGCCGGAATGTATGGCTGGAGCTCAACAACTTCCTGACCCCGCTGGAGCAGATCAATATTATTAATGGTATCCTGTACAATTTCTTCCGCCTTAAGGGGCATGAACTTACAGAACACAATCCCAATCTGTTTTTTGTCAACCATACGGTGGAAAGCCGTCAGGGCAATGCCATTTCTATCGGTATCCTGTATCTCACTTTATGCGAGATGCTGGATGTACCTATTTATGCCATAGACCTGCCCGACCAGTTTATACTGGCCTATTTCGATCATGTGTATTCTTTTGAAGATATGGATGAGCAGAATGCGATCCAGAGGGTTCAGTTCTTTATAGATCCGTCCAATGGCATGATCTATAACCGGAACGATATTATGATGTACCTGAAGAAGAACGGGCAGTACGATCGGTTTACAGAGCTGAAGGCATTAGACAGCCGCTCGGTAATTGTCTTGCTTCTGGAGCACCTGGCTACGACGTATGACAATATAGGAGAACCGGAAAAAGCAATGGAAATTGAAAGCCTGATTCCCCTGATCCAGGTGCAGCAACCGGAATAAATTATTTAAACCAGCCGCTGTACATTACGTAATTGGTGGCAATGCGGTTGATCTCGCCTTCTGTCAGCTCTGCACTGATATCTTTTACTTTTTTTGCAGGCACTCCGGCAAAAATGCATCCTGACGGCACTTGTGTGCCTTCCAGCACTACCGCTCCCGCTGCAATAATGGTATTACTACCAATATGTACATTATCCATTACAATGGCACCCATTCCTACCAGTACATTATCCTCTATCGTACAGCCATGCACAATAGCATTATGTCCGACAGAAACATTGTTGCCCATGATCACTTTGGTTTTCTCATATGTACAATGAATGCAGGCTCCGTCCTGAATATTTACCCTGTTGCCCATGCGAATGCTGTTTACATCTCCGCGTACTACGGCATTAAACCAGATACTGCACTCTTCCCCCATGATCACATCACCAACGATGGTTGCATTAGGAGCAATAAAAACGCTTTCAGGAATTTCGGGGCTGATGCCTTTAACAGGAAGTATGACGGCCATTGAAACAATTATTTTATACGGCTACATCTGCTTTGATATGCGGATGTGACTGGTAGTTTTCTAAAGTAAAATCTTCGAAACGGAAGCTGAATATATCTTTCACTTCCGGATTGATGCGCATGGTGGGCAGATCGTACGGCTCACGGCTCAATTGCAGTTTAGCCTGCTCCAGGTGGTTATTGTACAGGTGTACATCGCCGAAAGTATGGATAAACTCGCCTAATTGAAGATCACATACCTGTGCGATCATCATGGTCAGTAAGGCATAAGAGGCAATATTGAACGGTACGCCCAGGAATACATCGGCACTGCGCTGGTACAGCTGACAACTCAATTTACCATTCGCTACATAGAACTGGAACAATGCGTGGCAAGGGCTCAGGGCCATATCCGGCAGTTCGGCTACATTCCATGCATTGACGATAATACGTCGGCTATCCGGGTTTGTTTTCAGCTGGTGTATCACATCTTTGATCTGGTCATACACTTTACCATTTGCACCTTCCCAGCTGCGCCATTGCTTACCATACACGGGACCCAGATCACCATTGGCATCTGCCCATTCATCCCAGATACGCACACCGTGCTCCTTGAGGTATTGAATATTGGTATCGCCATTCAGGAACCATAATAATTCATATATAATCGACTTCAGGTGCAGTTTCTTTGTTGTCAGTAAAGGGAACCCTTTATTCAGATCAAAGCGCATCTGGTACCCGAAACAGCTGATAGTGCCGGTACCGGTACGATCTTCTTTCTGTACGCCGTTGTCCAGTATATAATTCAGTAAAGTATGGTATTGCTGCATGATGTAAAAATGTATACAAAAGTACAAAAAAACATGACCCGTTGGTTACGGGAAAAGACAGGAATGATGCTAATGTTAAATTATACCGCTGCCTGCACCAGATGCAATCAATGCATTAACTTTACTACCATATAATCTTTAACCTCTTAAAAAAATAAATTATGTCTGAAGAACTGAATAAACAGGATGCCCCTAAAGAAGAAAACCTTTGGGATAAATTAAAAAACAAAGCTTCTGATGCATGGGAAGCAACTAAAGATGCTGCAGAACAGGCACGTGACAAAGCAGAAGACCTGCTGGACGCTGCAAAAGACAAGGCGGAGGAAGCCTGGGATAAGACAAAAGATATGGCCGGCGACCTGAAAGATAAAGCAGAAGATGCATGGGATAAAGCAACCCAGAAAGATGAAGACAAACCGGAACAAGATAAAAAAGCCTGATATAAAGTCATTTAAACAGCGCACGGAGTTCTTCCGTGCGCTGTTTATTTTTATGGGGTTTCTTTGTATAAGTTTAAACCATTTGCTAAAATTGTAGTCCTATACGCGACATCTGAAATACACCACAGATAAACATTGTATTTTTACACCCTATAAAATCATGATCTTTATGAATCTTATTACCAAAACCGCAATGATTGCCGGTGCTTTTGCACTGATTGGTTCTGCTGTTTTTGCACAGACTGCAGATGATGCTCTTCGATATGGAATGCTGACAACCGGAACTACCGCCCGCTCACTGGCGATTGGTGGTGCTGCAGGCTCTTTAGGCGCAGACTATTCTGCTGCCAGTGTTAACCCGGCTGGATTAGGTGTATACAGACAAAGTGAATTTACGATTACTCCTTCGCTGAGAATGAACAATAACTCCAGCAGCTACCTGGGAGAAAATACAACTGACGAACGCACAGCACTGAAGCTGAGTAATGCCAGCCTGGTATTCAATAACAGTCGCAATAAGAGCGGCTGGAAAGGAGTAACTTTCGCAATCGGCTTTAATAAACTGGCCGATTTCAATAATAATGTAACCTACAGAGGCATGAACGGTAATAGTTCTTTCTCTGAGGTATTTGCCGAAGCGGCACAACTGAATGGAGTAGAAGAGGCCGCAGGCCCTTATGGTTACCTGGGCTACCAGTCTTACCTCCTGGACAATAACCTGAAATCAGTTCCATACCGCAATGTCATTGAGCAGGGCGGACGCTTAGATCAGATGAAAACCTCCAGCAGCAAGGGTGCCGTTAATGAATATACCTTCAGCCTGGGTGCAAATTATGAAGATAAGTTTATGATCGGTGGTACGCTGGGCATAACTTCATACCGCTTTAAGCGCATCACTGATTTCATGGAAGCTGATGCTACCGGTATTAACAGTAACGGATTTGACCGATTCACGTTCAGGGAAGACCTGCAAACCACAGGTGTGGGTGTAAACGGTAAATTCGGGATGATCTTCGCCCCTGATAAGGCTTTCCGGATTGGTGCAGCTATTCATACCCCAACATGGATCTCTCTTACCGACTATGCAGATTATAATATCGTAGCTAATGTTGAAGATGGTGCAGGCAATCGTACCGTAGTACCACAAAATATCTATCAATACGAATATACCTTAAGAACGCCATGGAGAGGTGTACTAAGTGCTACCGGATTTTTCGGTAATAAAGGGTTTATTACTGCCGATTACGAATATGTGCCTTACCAGACTATGTCCTACCGCTTCAATGGCAATACAGATTACCAGATTGATGTAAACAATTCCATCAATCAATTGTATCGCGGTGCCTCCAATGTAAGAGTGGGTGCCGAATACAGAGTAACTTCACCATTCTCTGTAAGAGCCGGTTTTGCGATGTATGGCAACCCGTATAGCAGTAAATACAGCGATCTGGGCAGCAACCGCACAGACTATTCCCTGGGCCTTGGTTACCGTTTCGGCAGCAGTGCTTTCCTGGACCTGACTTACCTGTACAGCACTTCTTCTTATAAAGAGAATGCTTATGTGGTAAGTGGTGTTGCTCCGGATGTTGCCGCTACTAAAACAAACCGCAATATTGTTGCACTTACTTTAGGGTTCAAATTCTAAACATAATCATAATATTTTTATAATATAGCGGAGGATGATAAACGTATTATCATCCTCTATTTTTTATTCCGGAATATGCCCCTTATCTTTGTCCAATCATTTAAATAAGTAAAATTCTTAATAATGGCAGCAGTATATAATGATGCTAACTTCGAACAAGAAGTATTAAAATCCGACAAACTTACCGTTGTGGATTTCTGGGCTCCATGGTGTGGTCCATGTCTGGCTTTAGGACCTACTATTGACGCTCTGGCTACTGAATTTGAAGGCAGAGTAAACGTGGGTAAAGTTAACGTAGACGAAAACCCTAATCTGTCTGTAGAGTATGGAGTAACCAGCATTCCATGCATTCTGTATATCAAAAACGGAGAAGTAGTGGACAAACAAGTTGGTGCCGCTCCTAGATCTGCTTTTGAGAAAAAAATTCAGCAACACCTGTAATCCAATCAGGATGTAAAGCATTTTTAAACTCAGGCTCTTCCTTAACCGGAAGGGCCTTTTTAAATTAATATAGATATGGAAACGTCTTTTCTGAAAAACAGTATTGTGCTTTTTGAGTATTATAAAACCCTGGGAGAAAAAACAGTTCAACAGATCGATCCCGAACAATTATTCTGGCAGGCGAACGAGGACAGCAATAGTATAGCGCTGATCATACAGCATCTGCATGGCAATATGCTATCCCGCTGGACCGACTTTCTTACTACCGACGGAGAAAAGGAATGGAGAAACCGCGATAGTGAATTTGAGGCTGCAGACCATAACCCTGACAGCATAATGCAGCAATGGAGCGAGGGCTGGAAAGTGCTGCTGGATACCTTAAATACACTTACCGATGCGGACCTGAACAAGACCGTATATATACGCAGCCAGGCGCATAGTGTCATGGAAGCCATTCAACGGCAGATCGCCCATTATGCTTATCATGTTGGTCAAATCGTATTCCTGGGTAAAATGCTGAGTAAAGAATGGAAATCATTGTCTATTCCTAAAAACAAATCTTCAGACTTTAATACTCATTTCAGCAAGGAAAAAAACCAGGGAAATAACTTCACAGACTACCTTAAAAAGAAAGATTAACTTTTTCCTTACAAAATATATTGATTTTGTTAATTTTTATCGAAAAAATTATTACTTTTCCAGTATATAAATTAAACAACAATGAAATTTACTATGCTTAAGACGGCAATAGCCTCAGCTATCCTGCTTGCCGGATGTGCTGAAGCTCAAGCGGGCAACGGCTTACCTAACTTTCTGAAACGCTGGGAAATAGGATACTCTTACTCAATGGCTAATGCTACCTATCAAAGTACTGAAACCATTAAAGACGGTGGATCAGGAAAAGAATTTACACGGGATATCAGCCAGAATGTAAACAGTAAATTTGGTTATGGCGGCTTTGCCGGTACTTATATACCAATGGCACGTCTTGGCGGACATACTTTGCTGGCCTTAGGCATCGATTATGCATACAACGCTTACATGTGGGATTATAAAGTGCCTGAATTCAGTGGCTTTACCACAGACGAGAACGGAAATGTAAACGGTGTTACTTACAGCGATCCGATGTTCGGATTCTCTGCAGTATCTGTACAAATGGCACTTCCGGTGAGTCTTGATCTGAAATTCGGAGGCGAGGCTACCCTGGAAAAATACAGTCGCTGGACGGGTACCTTTGGTGCAGGCGTTCACCCTTCACTGAACATGACTGTAGATTACGGCAGTGGCGGATTCGGCACGGGCATTACCCCATTTATTAAGGGTGAAGTAGGGCTGAAAGCGGGTATTGTATTCAAATTAAGAGCACAGTACGCTTTTGGTAACATTCCATTCTACGAAAAAGGAAATAATCTGTTCAATATACCTGGCTTACAGAGCAACAGCCAGCTGACCGGTAAAAATGCATTTACATTATCACTGGTTATCATGCCATTCTCCTTCAACTGGAAAGAAGACGGATGGTGGAATGATCATCATTAATTTTTTCTGCTCATAAATAGTTTTTACGCCATTCTCCTGTTCAGGAGAGTGGCTTTATTTTTGATCTGATATCTTTGTACGATTATTGACCATCACACGTTATTTCTTTAATTGATTTTTATATGACCAGACACTTGCGCACGACCGCAGCATGCTTGTTTTTTCTCCTGTGCACCATACCATCCTTTTGCCAGGATATCTCCGGATCCTGGGCGGGCACTTTAAAGATTCAGAATATTGCACTGGATCTTGTGCTCAATATTAAAAAGACGGATACCGGCTACACGGCTTCTATGGACAGTCCCGACCAGGGCGCCAGGGGTATACCAGTTAGCAAAATCGCTTTTGAACAAGGGGTGCTGCAGTTATCTATCCCGGCTATTATGATGGAATACAAGGGTACCCTGAATGAAGGCGGAGATAAGTTCTCCGGCACATTTACCCAACGCGGCCAGTCAATACCCTTAGACCTGGAGCGGGATAAAACACTGACCAAAACAAAACTGCAAACACCTAAAACACCATATCCGTATTATACAGAAGAGATAACCTTCGAAAACAAACAAGCGGGCATTAAGCTGGCAGGAACATTGTCTATGCCATCACAGAAGGGCACTTATCCGGCTGTAGTACTGATCAGTGGCAGCGGACCGCAGGATAGGGATGAAACGATCTTAGGCCATAAACCATTCCTGGTGCTGGCCGATTTTCTGACCCGTAACGGCTTTGCTGTACTGCGCTATGATGATCGGGGAACGGCCGCATCCGGTGGTGACTTCAAAGCAGCCACCAGCCGCGATTTTGCAGATGATGCACTGGCTGCTGTACAATACCTGAGTAAGCGAAAAGAGATCAATAAAAAGCAGATTGGCCTGATTGGTCATAGTGAGGGAGGGGCCATAGCACCGATGCTGGCTGCTCAATCGGCGAATATTGGTTTCATAGTTATGCTGGCGGGACCAGCGATGCCAGGCTCGGAATTATTATTGCAACAGCAAAAAGCCATTGCAGCTGCAGAAGGTATGCCTGAAGCACAGGCTGAGGAGGCTAACCGCATCAACAGTGCACTGTATGATATTGTGGTGCGCAGCAAATCAGAAGAAGAAGCGGACAAAGAGTTAAGTGCTTACCTTAAGGTAGCCCTCAAACTGCAGCCCACAAACGATTCTGCACAGCGCATAAGCCAGGATGCGACCGTACGCAATTATGTTTCTGAGTTAAATAATCCCTGGATACGCTTTTTCCTTAAATACAATCCGGCAAAGGATATTGCGAAGGTGCAATGCCCGGTACTGGCATTGTACGGAGAAAAAGATGTACAGGTTCCGGCAAAAGCCAATGCTGAAGCGCTTAAAGAGGCTATGCAGCAGAGTAAAAATGAAAAAGTATCTATACTGGAACTACCCGGCCTGAATCACTTATTCCAGGAGGCAAACACCGGTGCACCATCTGAATACGCTACAATAGAGCAGACTTTTTCACCTAAAGCGATGAACGAAATCCTGAACTGGCTACGCTACCAGGTAAACCATAAATAAGACTATTTTTCTTGAAATCCCCGAAAGCCGGACAATAAACTGTCGGTTTTCGGGGATTTTTTTATTGTCGGTACAGATAAATTGAATAAATTTTTATATAGAACTTAATAACATATTTGTAGAAACATAGCCACCAATCGTTAAAAAATATATATAAATATGATATCATAACGATTTCCTGTTAACCAATTTTTAGCCCGTAACACGCATGTATACTGCTATTTTAGGCCCTTCTAAAATCAATACATTATGTGTAAAATCTCAACTAAAGCACTTATGTGTGCTACAGTATCCTTAATGACGTTTCAGGCTCATGCAGCCCTGACCAAGTTCCTTCCTAACACTTATGTTTCCTTGTCAAAAGCAGGAGACAATACCGCAGCGAAGACTTATTATATCGGCACTTCTACTAATCCGTCATCTTCTGCATTTACCCTCAGCGCACCATTTACCCTCCCCTATAATGTGAACGGGATCGGGTTGAATGCTACAGATAGTCTCTTATACGGTGCTACCTGGGTGGGTACTGATAATACTATCGGTAACAGCATGGGTGTAAGCCTGTACCGTATAGGTGCCAACGGGCAATACCAGGATATGGGTTTACTTCCTACTCCGGGCACACAAACGCTGGAATATGTAAACTTTTCTGCGGGTACAATCTATAACGGGGCATACTATTATACGACCTATGGCTTTACTCCTACAGGTGTGGCAAAACTAGCAGCAGCACAGAGTACGGGATTGCCCCCTAACCTAACGACGGCAGATATTAAAGGATACCTGTGCTGGCTCAATAACGTAGCCGGTCTGAGCCCAACCCCAGGTACAACTGTTGCAGGCCTTTCTGGCTATTACCAGCTGGATTTCAGCAATCCTGTCCTTACAGCAGCACTGCAAAGCTTCCTGGACCAGATCAACAGCAGCTATCCCAACATATTCAATGCAGACGGCGGTATACAGGACATCGATATCAACCCTTCAAACGGACTGGTTTATGCCTATATTTCCTACCCGCAAGGTGGTACAACAGTAGGGCGTCCTGTGGTATTTAATGCTCCGGCCAGCGGGGTATCCAGTGTAGCTCCGGTAGGCAGTACTGTGAATACGGCACCAGGGCAGGAAACAGCGGGTATTATGTTCGACCCGGGAGGCAGCTTGTACAGCTTATTCACGACCGGCGATTATGCAGGGGTAAACCTGAGTACAGGAGCATTAACGAATATGACGATGAGCAATGTTCCTACCAGCGGTGGCAACCTGCGTGGTGATCTGGCCAAAGCCTTTACGGTAAATCCTTTACCACTGGATCTGATGTCCTTTAAAGCAGCACGGAAAGACGGTACTGTAGCTGTTCAGTGGAAAACCACAAAAGAAGAGGGCGTAAAAATGTATGTGCTGGAGTATAGTACAGATGCCAGAAACTGGCAGGAACTGGATCGTCAGCAGGCACAGTCTATGGCACAGACACGCAATACCTACGAGTACAGTTATACGCAGAACAATCCGGCGCAGGGTATTAATTACTATAGACTGAACATGATAGACCAGGATGCTGCGCACCGATATAGCAACATCGTTCAGGTAATGCTCAGCAGCAATACTACAGATCTGCTATTGTACCCTGTACCGGCAACGAATACACTGTACCTGAGTAACGGAAAACAAAACATAAGTACGGTATACATTTATGACCTCTACGGACGTAAAGTGCTTACTGCAAACGGCACCTCTGCAATAGACCTGAGCAGGCTAGCCGGAAGTACTTATATCCTTGAAGCCGTATATGAAGATGGCAGCAGCAGTAAAAAACAGTTTACCAAACAATAAGCAGTATCTAATAACAATCAAAAAAGCAGCGGCTAATTGCCGCTGCTTTTTTGATATAAAGTGAATGACTATCTTGATGGAAGTAGCCACAAAGTAGATTATACTAAATGTTCGGACAACTGCTCAATAGAGAGCTGCTGTTGCTCACCTGTAGTCATATTTTTCAGATTGATCACCTTTTGAGCCAGTTCTGTACTACCTACGATACCTACATAAGGAATCTGACGCTTATCGGCATACTTCATCTGTTTATCAAATTTAGCAGCATCGCTGTATAACTCTGCAGAAATACCCAGACCTCTTAAATGGGACAGGTAAGACAGTATAGTGGTCTCAGCCTCCGGCTCTATGTTTACAAACAGGATGCGGGTGGTTACATCTACATCTTCTGGGAATAGATTCAGCTCTGTCATTACATCATAGATACGATCGATACCGAAAGATACACCTACACCGGACAGGCCTTTTAATCCGAACAAACCGGTAAGGTCATCGTAACGGCCACCGCCACCAATGCTGCCCATTTTTACAGCAGTAGTACCCACTTCTACAATCACACCGGTATAGTAGTTCAGGCCACGCGCCAGGGTAAAGTCTACCAGCACTTCGCTGGTCCACTCACTGCGCTCCAGCTGTGCCATATATTTCAGTGTAGTACGCAGTTCTGCTATGCCTTGCTGTGCAGTTGCACTATCCTTAAGCAATGTTTCCATAGCTACAAGGCGCTCTTCTGTACTTCCCGAAATGTTCAGATAGTTTTGGATATAGCTTACTTTATCCGCTTCCAGCCCACGTTCGGTTAGCTCTTTGGCCACACCATCCCAGCCGATCTTGTCCAGCTTATCGATGGCGACTGTAATGTCGGTCAGTTGCTCCGCAGCACCGCAGCATTCTGCAAGTCCTGCCAATACTTTACGGCTATTGATTTTCACTTGTATACCCGGTACATTCAGGCGGTGAAATGCATCCTGGTAAATACACAGCAACTCTGCTTCGTTCAGCAGGGAATTGCTGCCCACCACATCGGCATCACATTGCCAGAACTCACGGTAGCGGCCTCTTTGCGGGCGATCTGCGCGCCATACAGGTTGCATCTGATATCGCTTAAACGGGAAGGCCAGGTCATTCTGGTGCATCACCACATAACGGGCAAATGGTATGGTCAGATCGTAGCGTAAAGCACGTTCCGTAACGGTTGTAGAGCTGTAGGGCTTACTCAGTATTTTATCCCATTCCTCATGCAGTTTAGCCTGATCTTTCTTTTCATGTAATCCGTTGTTCAGGATTTTAAAGATCAGTCGGTCTCCCTCTTCGCCATACTTACCCATAAGGGTGTTCAGGTTTTCCATAGAAGGAGTTTCCAATGGCTGAAACCCGTACACTTCAAATACCGATTTGATGGTATTGAGTATGTACTGGCGACGCCGCACATCAGCAGGCGAAAAATCACGCGTGCCCTGAGGAATTGAAGGTTTCATCTATAATTGTTTATTGAATACGGGAGCAAATTTAACCCTAATTGCCTGAATGAAAAAGTAGTAGAATATTCTGTTTTTCAGGCTACTATTATGTGCTATTTCTGTTACCTTTGTTTCTTTCCAAACCAAAAAAACTAAGATGATGCAGATTTCTTCATTCGTCGACCGATTTTCCGAACCACAAACTTTACTCATGGCCAAGCTGGGTCGCGAACTGGCGGCAAAAGGGGTTAATGTAATTAATCTGAGTCTGGGAGAACCTGATTTCGACACACCGCAACATATCAAAGATGCGGCAAAGAAGGCATTAGACGATGGCTTTACCAAATACACACCAGTAGCGGGTTTTGCTGACCTGAGAGCAGCAGTATGTCATAAACTGAAAAGAGATAATAACCTGGAGTATACTCCGGAACAAACTTTAGTATCAACGGGTGCCAAGCAATCTCTGGCCAATGTGATACTGGCTACCATCAATGCCGGTGATGAAGCAGTAATTCCTACTCCTTACTGGGTTACTTATTCGGCACTGGTAGAAATGGCGCAAGGTGTATGCAAGTTCGTATCCTGCGGTATAGAAGATCATTTTAAAATTACTCCGGCCAAGCTGGAAGCGGCTATTACAGAGAAAACCCGTTTGTTTATTTTCTCTTCTCCGTGTAATCCATCCGGCGCTGTATATTCCAAAGAAGAATTAGCAGGTCTGGTTGAGGTATTCAAAAAATATCCCAACATCACTATCGTTAGCGATGAGATCTATGAATACATTAATTATGTAGGTAAGCATGAAAGCATTGCCCAGTTTGAAGCAATCAGGGAACAAGTAGTACTGGTCAATGGTTTTGCAAAAGGATTTGCAATGACAGGCTGGAGACTGGGGTATATTGCCGCTCCGGTAGCTATGATAAAAGCCTGTGAGAAAATACAGGGGTCCTTTACTTCCGGCACCAACTCTATCGCACAGAAGGCTGCAGTGACGGCTCTTTTATCGGATAACACGCCTTCTATGGAAATGGTGAAAGCCTTCCATGAAAGAAGAGATTTCTTTATTGCAGAGTTGAATAAAATAGAAGGTTTCAAAACATTGGTTCCGGAAGGAGCATTCTATGCATTCCCGGATATTTCTTATTATTTTGGCAAGAAAGATGCGCAGGGCAATGAGGTAAACAATGCTGATGATTTTGCTTTATTCCTGCTCAATGTTGCTCATGTAAGCGGGGTAAGCGGTGCAGCTTTCGGCAACGATCAGTGTATTCGTTTTTCTTATGCAGCATCAATGGAGCAGATCAGCGAAGCAGTACAAAGAATCAAAACAGCCCTGGCTACATTATCATAAAAATGTTCCTGCAAAATATAAAAAGGATCGGGTCTGCAAATGCAGACCCGATCCTTTTGTGTTAATATTCAAATCACTATGGGCTTATCCGCATTTGGAGCTGCCACAGTCTTTACAGGTCAGGCAACCTTCCTGATACTGTAAATTATTTCCACCACAGTTAGAACATTTGGCTTTTTGTGCCGTTACGCCATCCGCGATATAACGCTTCAGCGCTCTGGCCACACCGTTCTTCCATGTGTTGATATTGTCATCTAATTGCAGCCCGTTGATCAGGTCTACCACTCTTTCGATAGGCATGCCATGACGTAAGGTACCGGAGATCAGCTTAGCATAGTTCCAGTATTCCGGGTCAAATTTATGTGAAAGGCCTTCGATGGTGGTTTTGTATCCTCTCTGATTCTGGAACTGGAAGTCATAACGGGTATTACCGTCTTCATCCTTGTTTTTAATGATCAGGCCTTCATTTACCCATCTAGGGATCAGGATACCATCATCATCATCAGACAGACCGGTAAAGATTTCGTAAGGTTTACCATCGATCAGACCAATGAAGGCAATCCATTTCTCGCGATTATTCTGGAAGCGCACTACGTCGGCATCCAGCGTTTCCGGACGTGTGGTCGGGAAGATGCGGGCATCTGCACTTTCATCCGGGTCATCACTTATCTCATTATTATTCGATTCTTTCTTCTTATCATCAGCAGCAATCAATACACCGCTGCGGCTACCATCACGGTATACGGTAACACCTTTACAACCGCTCTTCCATGCTTCCATGTACAGCTCACCAACCAGGTCTTCTGTTACATCGTTCGGCATATTGATGGTTACGCTGATGCTATGGTCTACCCATTGCTGTATCGCGCCCTGCATACGTACTTTGGCATGATAATCCACATCATTTGAAGTGGCTTTGAAGTATGGAGATTGCTCTACCAGTTCATTCAGCTCTTCCTGTGTGTAATTTTTACTGATATCATGTCCGCTTATTTCCATCCATTTTTTAAAGTTGTGGTGGAATACAATATATTCTTCCCAGCTATCACCTAATTCATCCACAAAATCTACACGCACATCTTTATCATTCGGATTCACTTTTCTGCGGCGCTTGTACACTGGCAGGAATACAGGCTCAATACCGCTGGTGGTCTGAGACATCAGGCTGGTGGTGCCGGTAGGAGCGATAGTCAGTAAGGCAATATTTCTGCGACCATATTCTGTCATTTCAAAATACAGTTCAGGATCAGCTTCTTTCAGACGGTTGATAAACGGATTATTTTTTTCTCTTTCCACATCGAAGATCGGGAAGGCTCCGCGTTCTTTTGCGGTGTACACCGAGCTGCGGTATGCTTCCAGGGCAACGATTTTATGTACTTCTGTAGAGAAAGCAATACCTTCTTCGCTACCGTAGCGGATGCCTAATGCAGCCAGCATATCGCCTTCTGCAGTGATACCGATACCGGTACGACGGCCTTCCTGTGCTTTATGATAGATATTGTCCCAAAGCTTACGCTCAATACGTTTGATCTCTGCATCTTCCGGATCTTCATCGATTTTTTGCTGGATCACGGCAACTTTTTCCAGTTCCAGGTCGATGATATCATCCATCATACGCTGTGCAGCATGGATGTGTTTCTTAAACAGATCCCAGTCAAATTTCGCTTCCGGAGTGAATGGGTTTTCTACATAGGAATACAGGTTGATGGCCAGGAGACGACAGGAGTCATATGCACATAAAGGAATTTCTCCGCAAGGGTTGGTAGATAATGTCTTATAACCCAGGTCTGCATAGGTATCCGGTACCGATTCACGGATAATAGTATCCCAGAATAAGATACCCGGCTCTGCCGAGCGCCACGCATTATGTACAATTTTTTTCCACAGATCACGGGCATTTACATCTTTTGTAAATACCGGGTTTTCACTGTCGATAGGGTATTGCTGACGATAAACCGTTCCGGCTTCTACGGCTTTCATGAAGTCATCAGTAATTCTTACCGAAACATTGGCACCGGTTACTTTGCCCTGCTCCATTTTAGCATCGATAAATGCTTCAGAATCCGGATGTTTGATGGATACAGAAAGCATCAGTGCTCCACGGCGGCCATCCTGCGCTACCTCACGGGTAGAATTGGAGAAACGCTCCATAAACGGAACCAGACCGGTTGAGGTCAGTGCTGAGTTCTTAACCGGAGAGCCTTTAGGACGGATGTGGGACAGGTCATGACCTACACCACCACGGCGTTTCATCAGCTGCACCTGCTCCTGATCTACTTTCATAATACCGCCGTAAGAATCGGAATTCCCATTGTTACCGATTACGAAACAGTTAGATAAGGAAGCGATCTGGTACGGATTACCAATACCGGTCATAGGGCTACCCTGAGGAATGATGTATTTAAAATCTTTAATAAGATCATATACCTCATCTTCACTCATCGGATTGGTATAATTTGCTTCAATACGGGCAATCTCCGAAGCAATACGACGGTGCATATCAGCCGGAGATTTCTCATAAAGATTCCCGTAAGAGTCTTTTAATGCATATTTATTGAGCCACACACGTGCAGCAAGATCGTCACCTTTGAAATAGGCCAAACTGGCTTCGAAAGCTTCTTCTTGTGTATAAGTGACCATAGCAGAAGTGGATTCTTTTACGTTCATATTAAAAATATTTTGAAAGGTTAGTCGAGTTGAAGTCAAAGCCAAAACTATAAAAACTAAACATTCTAAACAATAGGGCAGAACATAGGTTTTCAATATATATTTATAACTTATTAATATTCAATATAATTTTTTAATACTTAAAATTTATTGTTGAAAATTTTGTTTAAATATATAACCAAAAAATATTTTTTAGAATCGGAAATTTTACGTATATAACATTAAGAGAATTTCAATATATTAATACCTGATGGTGCAAACTACTCCCATATGATCTTTTTTTCTGTAAGCAGGTGCCAGTACCGCTTAGGGACATGTTGCCGATGCAATTTCGGATTTTTGCGGGCTTCTATATTAGTACTTTTAAAATAGTCTCTCCACAGCGTGGCATAAAGTGTTTCGTCCTCATCCATTTGTACAGGCTTATCCGGCAACATATGATCTGACAAATCCTCCGGCAATTTGCGGATATGATGCACCTGGTCGGTATCATACAGCACGCCATATAACCGTTTCTGATCATATATAATCCAGGGTTGATCTGCGTAGCGATTTTTAAAAAAAGTAATGATCAGAGGTATGACATTAAAATCAGGCGCTATCCTGGCAAAGTACATCCCATCTTCACTCTTCTCAAACCGGATAAAGGCTTTCATACGGTGCTTCTCCCGCTCAACTTTCTTTGCCGTCTGGGAAAGCAATAGTACTGTTGCATCTCCGAAATTCTTCAGATTTACCTGGCCTGCAAATAAGCGCACAAGCACCATAAATAAAGTATGGTGCACTTCCGTGAGCTCTGACAGAAAAGCACAATATATGATCCGTTGCCAGGCCGCATCAGCCTTAGCTTGTATGCCTTTCCATACTCTTTCCGATTTTGCACTGCTGCTGTATACGGTATGTGTCTCTTCAAATAAAACCTGTTGCGCCTGATCTGCAGGAAGCAAACGGGAAACATCATGCCTGTATTCAAACCGGTCAAATACTGCAGACAACAATCCTTCGAAGCTTTTATCAAACAGGTAGATCATCAGAATAGGCTTAGCTGAGTGGAAAATGCAGGGGCATATTTGCTTTTGCCCAGGCTCAGTATACGGGATCTAACCTGGTGCTCCTGTAGCGATCCTAGCCCAACAGGCGTATCTGCACAGACAATAAAGTACTGTGCACGGTTATAGGCAATGCCAAGTTTGCGCAGCTGATCGATCCTGAGCCGGCCAAACTTCCGGGCTTCGAGTATTTTCTGTACGGACTGGCGGCCTATGCCAGGTACCCTCAGGAGGCTCTGAAAATCAGCGGTATTAATGTCTACCGGGAAGCAGTGCATATTGCGTAGAGCCCACATCAGCTTCGGATCTACCTGCATATCCAGGTCCGGATGCTTTTCGTTCAGCAACTCATGCACATTAAAACCATAAAAGCGCAGCAACCAATCGGTCTGGTACAAACGATGCTCCCGCATCAACGGAGGCTGTACCACTGGCAACACATCATCCGTGCGAATAGGAATATAGCCGCTATAATAAACCCGCTTAAGGGAAAAGTTTTTGTAATAGGCCGATGCGGTATGCATGATCTGCATATCGTTTTCAGGTGTCGCACCAATTACCATTTGTGTGCTTTGTCCGGCTGGCACAAACCGGGGCACATGCTTTATCAGCTTTCGTTCTTCGCGGAACTGTTGTATTTTGTTTTGTACAATTCCCAAAGGGCGCTTTACGGCCTCATGGCTTTTCTCCGGTGCCACCTTTTTCAGTCCTTCTTCCGTGGGCATTTCCAGGTTGATACTCATCCGATCTACGTAAAGACCAGCTTCATTGATGAGCTCCTCGCTGGCGCCAGGTATTGTTTTCAGGTGTATATACCCATTATAGCGCTCTTCTGTGCGCAGCTTTTTTACGATTTTCAGCAATCGCTCCATTGTATAATCGGCATTTTTAAAAATACCCGAACTCAGGAACAGTCCTTCTATGTAGTTTCTGCGATAGAAGTTCATCGTCAGTTCTACTACTTCATCGACGGTAAAGGCCGCTCTTTTAATATCATTGCTGCTGCGCGATACACAAAAGGCACAATCATATATACAATAGTTCGTCAGTAGAATCTTAAGCAAGGATACACAGCGTCCATCCTCTGTGTAGGTATGACAAATTCCATTTGAGGCATCTCCGATCCCCTTATCTGTGTTTTTTCGCTTGCTGCCACTGGAACTGCAACTCACATCATACTTAGCCGCATCGGCCAGTATGCTTAGTTTTTCCCTGATCCGCTCCATAGTATTCTACTTGATTTTGCGGGCAAAATAAGCAGAGCATACGACAAGCTGTGACGTAGTATAAATATTTACGGGATTTAGGATAGCATAAAGAAGCGGCTACTGAATCAGTAGCCGCTTCTTTATATCTTATATAATTACCCAACCTGAGTATCTGTTTTATGTACCATCAGATCTTTGATATCTGGAAACACATCGGGGTACTCACCATTCTTCAGTTTCTCACTTACAATAGAGAATGCCTCTAACGTTTGTTTGATATCATCATCGGTATGCACCGCTGTAGGGATCAGGCGCAGGATGATTTGTCCTTTAGGAATTACAGGGTATACTACTACTGAACAGAAGATATTGTAGTTCTCTCTGAGGTCTACGATCATCTGCAGTGCAGGATGCAATTCACCTTCCATGTACACAGGTGTTACCGGTGTATTGGTTGTGCCAATGTTGAATCCTCTTTCTTTTAAGCCTTGTTGTAATTTATTTACATTATCCCACAGCTTTTCTCTCAGTTCCGGCATGGTTCTGATCAGCTCCATACGTTTCAGACCACCAACAACCATTGCCATAGGTAATGATTTAGCGAAGATCTGTGAACGCATATTGTAGCGCAGGAAATACAGTACGTCTTTATCAGCAGCAATGAAACCACCTACTCCGGCCAGTGATTTTGCAAAAGTGGAGAAATACAGGTCGATACCATCGGTACAATCCTGCTCTTCACCAATACCACCACCGGTTTTACCCATAGTACCGAAACCATGTGCATCATCTACAAACAGACGGAAGTCATATTTTTCTTTCAGTGCTACAAGTTCTTTTACTTTACCCTGGTTACCGTTCATACCGAATACACCTTCAGTAATCACTAAGATACCACCTGGAGTACCTTCGATAAATTTAGTCGCACGCTGTAACTGTTTTTCACAATCAGCTACATCATTATGGTTAAATTTATAACGCATACCCGGGTGCAGACGCAGACCATCCAGGATACATGCGTGGCTTTCTGCATCATATACGATTACGTCATGACGGGATACGATAGTATCAATTGCAGACACCATACCCTGGTAGCCAAAGTTCAGCAGCATAGCATCTTCTTTACCTACATGCTGTGCAAATTCTTTTTCCAGCTGATCATGGTTATTAGAGTTACCACTCATCATACGGGCACCCATAGGGTAAGCCAGACCATATTCTGCAGTGGCATCGGCATCCGCTTTTCTGATTTCAGGATGATTTGCTAAGCCCAAATAGTTATTCAGACTCCAAACGATTTTTTCCTTCCCGTTAAACTTCATTCTGCTCCCGATCTCTCCTTCCAGTTTAGGAAATGCAAAATATTCATGAGCCAGGTCCTGATATTGACCGATTGGGCCTCTATCTTTCTTTATCTTAGCAAAGATGTCCATTAATAGAAAATATTTAAAATGTATTAAAGTAATTTAGATGTGCAAAGGTACAAAAACTTTAATATCCCCAAATATCCGGCAGAAATATTGTACGCATAATTATATATTTGCACTTTATGAGTACAATTCCTTCCTTTACAGCTATTGATTTCGAAACGGCACATGGCGCTTACCACAGTATTTGCCAGATCGGACTGGTACGTGTAGAGAACGGAATAGTTACGCATACTGTAAATCAACTGGTGCAACCACCGGACAATTATTACCATTGGGGTAACTCCCGTGTACATGGTATTGATCGGCGCAAAACAGCTCATGCACCTAAATTTGACCAGGTATGGCACCTGATCGAGCCCTTCATTACCAATCAGACGGTTGTCGCACACAATGCATTATTTGATGCTTCCTGTCTGAAGAAAACACTTGCCTTTTATGAAATGGTTATTCCTCCGTTTCAGACAAAGTGTACTTACAAAATTTACAAAACCAATCTGAAAGCTCTGTGTAATCAATATGCAATACCGCTGAATCACCACGATGCTTTATCAGATGCCATGGCTTGTGCTACACTGTATTTAAAACATTTGAAAGAAACGCTGCAGATCGGCTAATACGATACCATCGTTGAGGTCGGCAGCTACTGACGACAAAATGATAAGACAACTCCGCACAAAATGGAAACATAAACGCGACCTGATTACAATTGATCATATTGTAAAAGAGATCAGGACCAATACCGACAGCAACCGGTACGGAGATCTGTTTATACAACTGTTCGGCTTTATACGCCCGCGTAAGCAGCAATTGCCTAATACAAATCTGAAAGTGCTTGTAGAAACATTAAAGCATGATGCCGCATTCCGCAATGGCCTGCAGCAAATGTTTCTCTTTCTGGTCCATCATCGGGAGATCGAAACACTTTTTGTAAAAGTCGGCCTGCTGAACAGTAATTCCTTTACCGAAGAACTGACCAAACAGTTAAGGCACCGGATCCTGCCGCCGGTACCGGAGAAGCGCTCCTTTAATTATCTACTGGAAAAAACATTTAATAAAAAGGATGACTTTGAGTGGGTCAATGCCATCGGGAATGAAGAATGGACTGCATTCTTTAAATTAATACAGGTATCTGCACAAGAAATTTCTTTACCTATACGCAGACAGCTGAATAATGCCCTGGCCACCATTTCTGTAAAGATCTCTTACCTGGGACTGGAAGACGAGTTCAGACATTATACCAAAGCCACAAAACAGGAAACGCCGCCATTCCTGGAACAAAACAGGAGTGTTCAGAACTTTATCGAGCTGCTGAATGATAACAGCACCTCTCCCAATACGATTATACTTGCCGCGGAAAATATCCGGGAGCAGATTATACACTGTGAGCAGATCATTGAACAGATCCGTAAAAACACCATCCGCAACGGCACCAGCCTGAAACAATCTTATGTATTGCTACGTACAGCCCAATTGCTGAACCGTATGCGCGTCATTGTACGCTTCCTTACACCGGAATATCTTTCAGAGACCGCATGGGAGCACACGGTTATCATGTTTAAGGGTATCATATTTGGGGTCAATACCAGAAACAGCATAGGATTGCTGTATACCCGAAACATAGAGATGCTGGCCTACCAGATCGCCGAACATAAAAGTGAATCGGGAGAACATTATATTACCACAACACGTAAAGAATATGTAGACTTCTTCTACAGCGCGGTAGCCGGTGGTTTTATTATTGCCTTCGCCGCTTTGGTAAAGGCTTTGCTGCATATGATCAAAATGCCGCTGTTCTGGCAGTATTTCTGCTATGGGCTTAATTATGCTATTGCATTTGTAACCCTTTTTGTAACGGGAGCATCCCTGGCAACCAAGCAGCCTACCATGACCGCCAGTGCGATGGCCAGCGGGCTCGACTCTAAGAAAAACAAAGGCGACATCTCCTTCCGGGGTTTGGCCATGACCTTTGCCAAAGTATGGCGCAGCCAGTTTGCCTCATTTGCAGGTAACCTTATTGTCGTGTTTCCGATGTCTTACCTCATTGCAGTAGGCTGGAGTTACCTGACCGGCGATCATTTATTGCATACTGCTGAGGAATCGGTGCAGGCCATGCGGGATCAGAATCCATTAAAAAGCCTGGCCTGGTTTTACGCCAGCATCACGGGTATAGCATTGTTTATCAGCGGGCTGATTACCGGTTTTTTTGACAATAAAGCGGCGTACAGCAGTGTAGCCAATCGTATTACAGAGCATCCGCAGCTGAAAAAATATTTCCCCTCACAGCGGCTGAAACGGCTGGGAGACTACGTGTCCCGCAATCTCGGAGGCATTATCGGAAACATATGCCTTGGTTTTATGCTGGGCTACGCCAGCCTGATCGGCAGTTTTTTCGGCATTCCTTTTGACATCCGGCATATCACCATCTCTACGGCCTATTTCGGCTTTGGCGTAGCGGGACTGGATAACCAGGTGAGCGCCTATGACTGGATATGGACCACAATAGGCGTAATCGGCATAGGTTTTTTCAACTTCGCCGTCAGCTTTAGCCTGGCATTCTTCGTGGCCCTTAAGTCGCGCAGCGTATCCATTACGAAAGTGCCTATAGTGCTGCGTTATATTGTACGCTATTTCCGTCGATACCCGGCAGACTTTATCTTTCCGCCGTCTAAAGAGCGCAGAGAAGCTGATGTATTTGACAAAAAAAGAAAAAAAGAAATTTAAATTATCAGATAGATATAATATATATGATCACTTTATTTGGAATACCTAATTGCGATACCGTAAAGAAAACACAGAAATGGCTGGACGCACATAAAGTAAGCTACAAATTTCACAACTATAAACAGGAAGGTATTGATACCACTACATTAAAAGACTGGTGTGCGCAAACCGAATGGGAGCGCCTGCTGAATAAAAAAAGCACTACCTGGCGCGCCCTGAGCGATGCAGCAAAAGAAAGTGTAACCGATGCGGCATCTGCCATATCGGTGATGCAGGAACACACCAGCCTGATCAAACGTCCGGTAATCACCAAAAACGGCAAAGTAGTCGTAATCGGTTTTGACGAAAATGCCCTGAACACCCTGCTCTCCTAAACACTATTTTTCTGTTAAAAACAGTTTCATGACGGTAAAGGAGTAATAATTATTTATTTTTGCTAAAATTTTTTAATATGAAAAAAATCTTCGGAATAATACTGTTTAGTGCATTGACTTATACTACAGCTATGGCTCAGGGAAATATTACACCTGCTGCTAAAGGCGTTGTATATGGAGCAAATATCGGGGAGAAGAAAGTTGTCGCTGGCAATGACTTTGAACAGAAGCTGAAAGGTGAAACTCCTGTAAAAATGCAGGTAAAAGGTAAAGTAACCTCTGTTTGTGAAAAAAGAGGCTGCTGGGCTAATGTTGATCTCGGAAACGGTAAAACTGTCTTTGTAAAAATGAAAGATTATGCCTTCTTCGTGCCTATGGACCTGATCGGCAAATCTGTATTGCTGAGCGGTGAGGCTTACCAGGAGAGCACTTCTGTTGAAGAACTGCGCCACTATGCCGAAGATGCTAAAAAATCTAAAGAAGAAATTGAAGCCATTACCCAACCTAAAGTAAATAACCGCTTTACGGCTGCCGGTATCACTGTTTTAGATTAATGTGTCTGTGTTTGCAATAATTTCATGCACGACCATATTAAAATTTACGCTATTTTTGCGGCTCAAATAAAAACTTAAGTATCCATTTATTTTATGGCAACAAACAGAACGTTTACAATGATCAAACCTGATGCAGTTGCAGCAGGTCACATCGGTGCGATTTTAGCTGAAATCAACAAAGCTGGTTTCAAAATCGTAGCAATGAAATACACTAAACTGACTGCAGAAGCAGCAGGTCAGTTCTATGAAGTACACAAAGAGCGTCCTTTCTATGGTGAGCTGGTTGACTTCATGAGCAGCGGTCCTATCGTAGCAGCTATCCTGGAAAAAGATAACGCTGTTGCTGATTTCCGTACAACTATCGGTGCTACTAACCCTGCAGAAGCAGCTGAAGGTACTATCCGTAAAATGTTTGCAAAATCTATCGGTGAAAATGCCGTTCACGGTTCTGACAGCGATGAGAATGCAGCAATCGAAGGTGATTTCTTCTTCAGCAAATTAGAGCGTTTCTAATTTCTGCTGAAACAATATAAATGATGAAGCCCGCAATATTGCGGGCTTCATCATTTATATAAACTGATCTGATCCTTAACGCAGGTTACATTTCAATCCCAGTGTACACCATCTGCCCGGCAATGGTACTACGCCGGTCTCGATATATTGTACATTATTGATATTATTCACATCGGCATAGATACCAAACTTAGACCAGTTATACGCCACACGTGCATCCAGCAGGTTATAACTGCCCAGACGGTATGCGCCGGAAGTCTCCGGAGTATTCAGTCTGCTCAGGTAGCGATTTTTAACCGACAGGCTGAAACCTTTGCCCAATAACAGTTCTACACCAGTCACCCATTGATGTGCCAGACTGTTGATCGCGTATTTAGACTGCGCCGATCCGTCATCGTTCAGCGTTGGCTTCAGGTAAGTATAAGCCGAGTTCAGGTTTACTTTTACGGTATTGCTGATGGTCCACAGGTAATATGCCTGTGCTCTCAGGCCAAGAGTCTGTACTTTGGCATAGTTCTGCGGCTGCCATGGTTGTGCAGTATCTGTACGCGTCCAGTCGATAAAGTCTATTCCCTGGCGGTAAAAGCCAGAAAGTTCTGCACGCAATCCGTTTTCAGCATATTTCAGTCCCAGCTCGGCAGTAGTAGCCCATTCCGGAACCAGGTTAGGATTACCTACATTGCTGGGTCCTACATAATACAGATCTGTAAAGGTAGGCAGACGCTGACCGGTACCTACATTGGCATACAAGCGCAACTCCGGCTTGATCTGCCAACCGATATCCAGCCCCGGATACAATTTAAAACCATAAACAGAATTATAATTGGCAAATGCACCGATGCTGGCATCAAATTTATCATTGAAGAGGTAGCGGTACTCTGCAAACAGACCATAGTTCTCTCTGGTACCTTTGCCCAGGTTAGTACTATTGATCTGCTCACTTCTGTAATTCAGGCCTACACCCAGTGTTCCTTTTCCAAATGCGACGGCATTGTTCAGGGAGAAATCCATAGTATTGGTCTCATGTATATTGCGGTACACAGACGGTTTCTGACGAATGAAGATATAATCGTCTTTACCGTAACGGTAACTCAGTATCGGACTGATGGTCCACTTATCAGTAGCTTTTATTTTCCCGGAGATGCTTCCTACCGCAATCTGGGCCTGCTCTGTAGCTTCCTTATCTTTTGGCGCTGCGTAAAACAGGTTGGCCCCGAAATCATTATTTACATAACCTCCCATAATATTAAAGGTTGCTTTTTTTGATGGGGTATACACACCGTTATACATCAGCTTTACATTCTGATATTCGGTATTGTAACGATATCCGTTTCCTTTATCAATACCCAAAGACACCTGGTTGCCCAATTGCTCATTGCCAGAGAAAGAAGCTGTAGCATTAGCACCATAACTCAGGTAAGTCTGCTGTGTACTATCATCTTTCTGAAAGCTGGAACCTGCATATACCATAGCATCTACACCGGTTTCCATAGGGCTTTGCGTAACGATATTGATCACGCCCATCATGGCATTCACACCATATATTCTGGCTGCAGCACCTTTTAATACTTCAATACGCTGAATAGCAGAAAGGCTTACCGGCAGGTTCATCATATTATGTCCCGTCTGCGGATCGCTCATTTTCACCCCATTTACCAGGATCAGCGTCTGATCAAAGCCTCCTCCATCGATGCCTATATCGGCCTGAGACCCATTCGGTCCACGCTGACGCACATCAATACCGGCAATATAACTCAGCAGTTCGTTTACAGAACGCGCTGGCATTTTGGCAATTTCGTCTTTGGACAATACTACGACATTGCGGTTTTGCTGCGACAATGGTATGTCCAGACGATTAGACAATACCGTAACATTGTCCAGTACAATTTGTTGATTTTGCTGTGCCCAGGCACCCGAGCTCAGCAGAAACATTCCTGATAATTGACCCAGTAAACGTTTATTCATTTCCAGCTATAAAATTTTAAGGCGCAAAACTACGGTAAGAACACAGATATATAATCAGCCAATTGTCATATATAATATATGAACATAGAAAATGACGACCGGTTCACATTTGTTTTTACATATTTGAGGTGTTTGATATACGCCAAAGCCGTAACTTTGCACCCAATTAAAGACATAGCGTTTTATGCCCCAAATTTCGAATCGTGGCGAACTGATGCCACCTTCACCTATCAGAAAGCTGACTCCTTATGCTGATGCAGCTAAAAAATCCGGTGCTACCGTATATCATTTAAACATTGGCCAACCGGATATCGAAACGCCTCCAAGCATCCTGGATGCTGTTAAGCATACCGATCTTAAGGTATTGGCGTACAGTCCGAGCGAAGGTTTTGAAAGTTATAGAGAGAAACTGGCTGCATATTACGTCCGTCAGCAATTAAACGTTACCAAAAACGATATCATTATCACTACCGGTGGTTCAGAAGCCATATCTTTTGCGATGATGTCCTGCCTGAATCCTGGTGATGAAATCATTATTCCGGAACCATTCTATGCTAACTACAATGGCTTTGCTGTTGCGGCTGGTGTTAAAGTAGTGCCGATCGGCTCTACTATTGAAGAGAACTTCGCCCTGCCTTCTATCGAAGCATTTGAAAAAGCTGTAACGCCGAATACCAAGGCGATTATGATCTGTAATCCGAATAACCCTACCGGTTACCTGTACAGCAAAGAGGAACTGATGGTACTGAGAGACATCTGTATCAAGCACAACCTGTTCCTGTTCAGCGATGAGGCCTACAGGGAATTCTGTTATGATGGTCAGAAGCACTTCTCTGCACTGGCACTGGAAGGTCTGGAAGAGCATGCAATCTTACTGGACACTATTTCTAAACGCTACAGTGCCTGTGGTGCCCGTATCGGCGCCCTGGTGACTAAAAATAAAGAAGTATATGCAGCGGTACTGCGCTTTGCACAGGCCCGTCTGTCTCCACCTACCTTTGAGCAAATCCTGGGTGAAGCTGCCTGCGACCTGCCGGAAAACTACTTTGACAGTGTATTGAATGAATATGCTTCCCGCAGAGACCTGCTGGTTAAACGCCTGCAAGCGATGGAAGGTGTTGTATGCCCTAATCCTGGTGGTGCTTTCTATGCTATGGCAAAACTGCCCATTGAAGACAGTGAAGACTTCTGCGTATGGTTGCTGGAAAGTTTCCGTCATAACAACAGCACAGTAATGATGGCTCCGGCAAGTGGATTCTACGCAACGCCCGGCTTAGGGAAAAATGAAGTGCGTATGGCATATGTACTGAATGAAGATGCTATCAACAACGCTATGGATTGCCTTGAAGCAGCGCTGAAAGAATATAAAAACCTGAAACGATAATCTCAAAGGCAAAGTCAAAGTTCATTAGAATTTTGACTTTGTTTTTTTAAAACATATTTCTGCTATGTTCCATAAAGACATCTGGATCGACTTTATACATGATCTGCAAAACCGAATTTGTGCCGCTTTAGAAGCCAGTGATGGTAAGGCAAAATTTGTAGAAGATCTGTGGGAGCGACCGGAAGGCGGAGGGGGCAAAACCCGTGTAATCAGCAATGGCGCTGTTTTTGAAAAGGGTGGTGTAAATACATCTGTGGTATACGGTACCGTAACCGACACTATGCGCCGGCAACTGAATATCGACGGACATACATGGTTTGCCTGCGGTTTAAGCATGGTGTTGCATCCGGTTAATCCTATGGTACCAACAACCCATGCCAACTGGCGCTACTTTGAATTATATGATGCCGATGGCAATGTATGTGACCGCTGGTTTGGCGGCGGTGCAGACCTTACTCCTTATTACCTGGATGAGGCTGATGCCAGACATTTCCATAACACTTTGAAGTTGGCGCAGGATAGCTTCCACACAGATATTTATCCTGTACTGAAAAAAGAATGTGATGCCTACTTTAATAATGCACACCGTGGTTTTGAAATGAGGGGCATTGGTGGTGTATTCTACGATCATGTAAAGCCGGGTGGTCCTGTTCATAAAGAATTGCCGCATGTTCAATTAAGTCTGGATGAGCTGTTTGCTTTTCAGCAGGCCAATGGTAATTGCTTTACGGAAGCCTACATTCCGATCATCGAAAAAAATAAAAATATGGCCTATACTCCGGAACAGAAGTACTGGCAGGAAATACGCCGTGGCCGCTATGTAGAGTTTAACCTTATTCATGATAGAGGTACTATATTCGGATTAAAAACAAACGGACGTACAGAGAGTATTCTGATGAGCCTGCCGCCGACTGTCCGCTTCGACTATAACTATCAGCCGGAAGCCGGAAGCCCGGAAGCCGCACTTTTAGATGCCTGTATGCATCCTAAAGAATGGGCCTAGTATTATTTATTTGAATTATTGAAATCACTATATTATGTATTTGCAGAGAAGAAACCGTATCAGCAGAAGCAGTGCTGCCATCAGAAGCATGCTGGCCGAAACGGTATTAACACCAAGTGACTTTATTTTACCCATATTCATTGATGAGGGTAAAGACATCGTACATGAGATACCCTCTATGCCGGGTTATTACCGCCGCTCACTAGACAAAACCATTGATGAGGTAAAAGAGGTATGGAATATGGGTATCAAATCTGTGCTTCTGTTCATCAAATGTGACGATCAGCTGAAAGATAATACCGGTAAGGAAAGCTGGAACCCCAACGGCCTGATGCAAACAGCCGTGAAGGCGATAAAAGATGCAGTGCCGGGTATGGTTGTCATGACCGATGTGGCACTGGACCCATACTCTATCTACGGACATGATGGCATCGTAGACCCGGAAAAAGGAACGATCCTTAATGATGCAACGGTCGAAGCCCTTACACGCATGAGCCTGAGCCATGCCGCAGCCGGTGCCGATTTCATTGCACCGAGCGATATGATGGATGGCCGTATCGGCGCTTTCCGCCATGCACTGGAAACGGAAGGCTATTCCAATGTTGGGATCATGAGCTATACCGCAAAATATGCCAGTTGCTTCTACGGACCTTTCCGCGATGCACTGGACAGTGCTCCGGGATTCGGAGACAAAAAGACGTACCAGATGAATTATGCCAATCGCCTGGAAGCACTGAACGAATTATACAATGATGAGGCAGAGGGTGCAGATATTGTTATGGTTAAACCGGCTATGGCTTACCTGGACATTATCCGCGAAATCAAAAATAATACCACGCTACCAGTATCGGCATATCACGTAAGCGGAGAGTATGCTATGATCAAAGCTGCTGCGGAGAAAGGCTGGATCGATGAACCGAAGGCTATTATTGAAAGCCTTACTTCGATCAAGCGTGCAGGGGCAGATCTTATCGCGACCTACTTCGCCAAAGACGCTGTAGCACTATTATAAAATTATAAATTACATGTATTCCCATAATAAAAGAGCGCAGGGTTTTCCTGCGCTCTTTTATTATAATTATATCTTTTGTTGTTTACAGTTGTGTAGCACGCATTGGCTTACCTCTTTGAATCTGAGGCGCATCTGCTTTTACCTCTTTGGTATCTTTCTCTACGCTTACTGTTTTCTCAGCATCTTTTCCTTTTTTAGCGCAACAACTTCCGCCTTTAGTGCAGCTTTCTGTTTTTGCTTTTTTCTCTTTCTTTTCTTTTACACCAGCAAAAGATACGCCGCCTACTAATAATAAGGCACCTAACAGCAATGATACTTTTTTCATGATTATAAAAATTTAAATAGTTATTTACTTTAGAACGTGAAGTTAACCATTAGTTTAATACGCACCAAGCATATAAAATAAATCAAAATGTTAAAAATACCTTCAATAGTAAGGCCTGGAGCCTGATTCCGGTAGCGGATGGTAATGTATAAAGATTCTTAAATTTCCATTGCCGTACAAAGTTTTACCTACCTTTGTACACGCTATGTACTAATTTGCCTAGCAGGAATAGTTTATGAATCTGTCTCAGTTATATAAGAAGGCCCTTGATCTGGAATTTTTATCAGTAGAAGAGGGTATGTATTTGTTTGAACATGCACCCATGACTGAATTGGCTTTTGTAGCCAATGAGATCAGAAAGAAGCAGGTGCCACACGGTAAAGTAACCTGGATCATTGACCGTAATATGAATACGACCAATGTATGTACTGCCAACTGTAAATTCTGTAATTTTTACCGCATTCCCGGACATGCAGAAGGATATATAACCAATATTGAGATCTACAAGCAGAAGATTGAAGAAACCTTTAAATACGGTGGAGAGCAATTGCTGTTACAAGGTGGTCACCACCCGGATCTGGGCCTGGACTATTATGTGGGTCTGTTTAAAGAACTAAAATCTTTATTTCCCAACCTGAAGCTGCACACCCTGGGACCACCGGAGGTAGCACATATCTGTAAGGTTTCCGGAGTAAGCCATAAAGAAGCACTGGTCGCTTTAAAAGAAGCCGGTATGGACAGTATGCCTGGCCCTGGTGCCGAGATACTGGACGACCGTGTACGCCGCCTGATCTCTAAAGGTAAATGCAGTGCGCAGGAGTGGCTGGATGTTATGGAAGTCGCACACCAGGTGGGTCTGACGACTACGGCTACTATGATGTTTGGTCATATCGAAACCATCAGAGAGCGCTTCGAACACCTGGAAAAAATCCGAGCGGTACAGGCCAAAAAACCTGAAGGTGCAAAAGGATTTGTGGCCTTTATTCCATGGACCTTCCAGGATGTAGACACACTGTTGAAAAAGATTCGTCGTGCCAAAAACGATACGACTGCCGAAGAATATATCCGCATGATTGCCATGAGCCGTATCATGCTGCCTAATATCAAAAATATACAAGCCAGCTGGCTGACGGTCGGTAAAAAAGTAGGTCAGTTGTGTCTGCATGCCGGTGCTAATGACTTTGGTTCGATTATGATCGAAGAGAATGTTGTGAGCGCTGCCGGTGCTCCGCACCGCTTTACCGCCAGTGGCATACAACAAGCGATTCGCGAAGCTGGTTTTGAACCACAACTGCGTAATCAGCAGTATGAGTTCCGTGCTATGCCGCAGATGGAAGAGCAGGTTATTACTTATTAATAATAGCAGATACATTATGCCATTACTCCAGACACTGGAACATAACGATACGCATATTGCCATCTGGAAGATCACAGAATCGGAAGATTTTTTCAGCCAGGCCCTTGGGTTTGGCTCAGAGCAAAAACACCCCAAAAGGCGACTGGAACATTTATCCGGTCGCTTTTTGTTGCAATTACTGGTACCTGGTTTCCCTTTTGAGCGCATCAGCATTCATCCGTTGGGTAAACCTATGCTGGAAGACAATTCCATCTGGTTTTCCATTTCCCACTCCTTTCCTTATGCTGCAGCCATTGTCAGCACCCAAAAATCGGTAGGTATAGATATACAGGTGTACCAGGAAAAAATACTGCGACTGCAATCCAAATTCCTTTCTGATGCAGAACAGGAGATTACTGCAGGAGATATGCACCGTATTACACTGGCCTGGTGTGCCAAAGAAGCTTTATTCAAATATTATGGCCTTGGGGCGGTAGATTTTAAGGCAGATATGCCTATAGCATCTATGGACCTGCTCAGAGAAGACAGGTTCAGCATCCGCATGTCCTTACAAAAAACACGTGAAGAATGCATTTTGAGCGGACAATTACATCCCGATTTTGCCTTATCATACATGTGATTATTTTTTAATTATCACTTTTTTTAGTTTTTTTGACCACAATTAACGCATCGAATCAAAAAATATCTATACTTTTGCGTACCGAGAGTACAAAAAGTAACATTATTTCTTATTTTTAATAACATTAAATATTTTTAAAATGTCTGCACATCGTTTTGCGTCTATTGATGAAGTGCATTTGCACAACGACAAAAAAATCCTGGATTATTCCGGTAAGAAGATTACCGAATTCTTTGGATCGAATGTATTTACCGGAGCTAAAGTTCGCGAATATTTAAGCGACGAAGCCTACAAAAGCCTGCAGGCTTCTGTAAAAGCCGGAAGCAAGATAGATCGTAAAATGGCAGAGCAGATCGCATCCGGTATGAAAGCCTGGGCCATGTCACAAGGTGTAACACACATCTCACACTGGTTCCAGCCATTAACCGGTACTACTGCCGAAAAGCACGATTCTTTCTTTACCTTAAAATCAGATGGTTCACCACTGGAAACCTTTGATGGTGATGCCCTGATCCAACAGGAACCAGATGCATCGAGCTTCCCTAACGGTGGTATCCGTGCAACATTTGAAGCCCGCGGCTATACCGCCTGGGACCCGGCATCTCCACCATTCATCATGGAGACTGCACAGGGTAAAACTTTATGTATCCCTACTATCTTTATTGCATACAGTGGTGAGTCTCTGGACTACAAAGCACCATTGTTGAAATCTATTGCTGTTCTGGATAAGGCGGCGGTTGATGTATGTAACTATTTTGACAAAAACGTTTCTAAAGTAACCGCTACGTTAGGATGGGAACAAGAATATTTTGTAATTGATGAGGCCCTGGCTGATGCACGTCCGGATCTGGTACAATGTGGTCGTACCCTTATCGGTCATGCTCCTGCTAAAGGTCAGCAATTGGAAGATCACTACTTCGGTGCCATTCCAGAACGCGTATTTGCCTTCATGCAGGATTTTGAACAAGAGTCTTATAAATTAGGCATTCCACTGCGTACCCGCCACAATGAGGTTGCTCCTGCACAGTTTGAATGTGCGCCGATCTTTGAAGAGGTGAACATTGCAGTAGATCACAACTCTTTGCTGATGGATGTAATGAACCGTGTGGCAAAGCGTCATAAACTGAAAGTATTATTCCACGAGAAACCATTTGCAGGTGTAAACGGTAGTGGTAAACATAATAACTGGAGCTTAGCTACAGATACAGGTATTAACCTGCTGGCTCCTGGCAAAACGCCGAGAACAAACCTGTTGTTCTTAACGTTCTTCATCAATGTGATCAAAGCGGTGCATGATTATGCAGACCTGCTGCGCGCAGCAATCGCATCTGAAGGTAATGACTACCGTCTGGGTGCAAATGAGGCACCTCCGGCAATCATCTCCGTATTCATCGGTGAATACCTGACCAAAGTACTGGGTGAAATTGAAGAGCGTGTTTCCGGTAAATTTACAGAGCAGGATGAGGTGATCCTGAAATTAGATATTCACAAGCATATTCCTGAACTGCTGATGGACAACACGGATCGTAACCGTACATCTCCATTCGCATTCACCGGAAATAAATTTGAATTCAGAGCGGTAGGTTCTTCTGCTAACTGTGCTTCTTCTATGAGTACCCTGAATACGATTATGGCTAAAACCCTGATCGAGTTCAAGAAAGAAGTTGATGCTAAGATCGCCGGTGGTGAGAAAAAAGAAATCGCAATCCTGCAAACGCTGAGACAATCTATTAAAGACAGTCAGAATATCTTATTCGAAGGCGATAACTACAGTGATGAGTGGGCGCAGGAAGCGGCAAAACGTGGCCTGAGCAATTTCAAAACTACTCCTGAAGCACTGGATGTGCTGGCTAAGAAAGAGACTATAGATATGTTTACTGAAATGGGTATCTATAGCGCAAGAGAACTGGCTGCACGTCATGAGATCGTACTGGAAGAGTATGTAAAACGTGTACAGATCGAGGCACGCGTACTGGGCTACCTGTGTACCAATCATATCTTACCTGCTGCAGTTGAATATCAGAACAACCTGGTAACAAATGTAAAAGGCCTGAAAGATCTGGGTCTGGGTGAAGATACCTATGCGGCACAACTGAACCTGATCAAAGTAATCAGTGGTCATATTCAGGAGCTGAATAATAATGTAGAAGCGATGATCGAAGAGCGCAAGAAAGCGAATAAGCTGACTGATATGCACAAGAAAGCATTTGACTACTGTACCAATATCAAAGCGCGCTTTGAGCAGATCCGTTATCATGCAGACAAACTGGAATTACTGGTTGATGATAAGATCTGGCCAATGCCTAAATACAGAGAGTTATTATTCTTAAGATAATTCGAGATTTATAAATAGAATTAAGAGAATGCCCGCCGTAAAGGCGGGCATTGCTTTTTATTATCCAGTATACCTGTCCTATATTTGCAGCAAACCGAAAAAATTATGATCAGAAAGACCGTATCTCTATTTGCCTTATTTATTGTGGTCTCTGCTACCTTGTTTGCACAAGCTGCCAAAATAGGCGCCTGGTATAACTATTTCGGCAACCAGGGATTTGGCAAAGGCTGGAACTGGCATAATGAAATACAGTATAGAAATCATAATCTTGGTGGCGACCTGGACCAGTTGCTGATCCGTACCGGTATAGGCTATAACCTTACTCCAAACAATAACAATATACTGTTGGGCTACGGCTATATTTTGAATCAGCCCTATATTGCAGATACAGATGAGAAAACTGAATTTTCAGAGCATCGCATTTTCCAGCAGTTTACCACGAAACAGGCACTCGGACGGGTTAATCTGCAACACCGTTACCGGATCGAAGAGCGCTTCCTGCAGGACAAGTATGCTACCCGCTTCCGTTATCACCTTTCTTTAACCATACCCTTGAACAAAAAGGTTATGGATAAAGGAGTTGTATACCTGAGCGCATATAATGAGCTATTCATTAATGCACAAAAGGAACACTTTGATCGTAATCGTCTGTATGGTGCTGTAGGCTATAATATCCGTAAAGATCTGCGCTTCGAAGTCGGATTTATGCAGCAGGTAGCCCGGACCCGAACAACCAATCAGTTACAGGTAGCAATATTCAACAATATTCCATTCAGAAAAGTATCTTAATAAAAAGCCCCGGTACAACCGGGGCTTTTTATTTCTATCTTTTAGATTTGAAAAAGTCTTTCATCAACTGTGTACATTCATCTGCAAGTACACCATGCGAGATAGTCGTTTTGGGATGAAAACCATATTGCTCTCCCACCACGCGTTTATAACCACTCTTAATATCTGTACCACCATATACAACTCTTCCGATCTTGCTCCAGTACAAAGCCCCACAGCACATCAGGCAAGGCTCTATCGTAACATAAATAGTAGCATCTGTCAGGTATTTAGCGCCTACTTCGTTGAAGGCAGAAGTCAGAGCAATCATCTCTGCATGTGCCGTACAATCATTCAACTGCTCCGTTTGGTTATGCCCTCTGCTGATGATGCGCTCATTCCATACCACCACTGCACCAATAGGAATCTCTCCCATATCATATGCCTTCTGAGCCTCACGTAGCGCCTGTTTCATAAAATGTTCATCTGTCATCATACCGTTTGTTTGCTATATTGTTGTTGAATATGTTTACGATGTTTTTTACCCCAGTCGCGCAACATAGCGATTACGGGTTCCAGGCTTTTAGCATGTCTGGTCATTTCATAAGTAACCAGTACCGGTGTACTATCATGAACGGTTCTTTTGACCAGTAATTGCTGCTCCAGGTCTTTCAGTTCTTTGTTCAGCACCTTGGGCGTAATACCCGGAATGCTGCGCTCAATTTCGGTAAACCGATGGTTGCCTGCAGCAATTGCAATAATCACCTGCAACTTCCATTTACCACTGATTGCATCCAGCGCATCTCTCACAGGCAGTAATACATCGGTACATACCGCACAATTGATCTTAGGCATAAATTAAATATTTAACACTTTCCAAAAGGAAAGCACTATCTTTTGGAAAGTAAAGTTACCTAATTTTGTTTAAAATAAATCAACTCAAAAATGAAACTATCCCTGATCGATCTTTCTGTCGTTCCTGTAGGAGGAGATCGTCATCAAGCGGTGCTGAATACTATTGATACAGCACAGAGAGCAGAGGCTTTAGGGTTCGAACGTATATGGCTTGCAGAGCACCATGCCTCTAACGGGCTGATCGGCCGTGCGCCTGAGGTACTGATTCCTATGGTGGCTGCAAAAACAAATACTATTAAAGTGGGCTCAGGATCTGTGCTGCTGAATCATTACAGCCCTTATAAAGTTGCAGAAAATTTCACGTTACTGGCAGAAATGTTTCCCGGAAGAATAGATATGGGTATCGGCAGAGCCACCAACGGACTATATGTTGACATAGCCCTGCAGCGTAACCGCAATGAGCGGCCACACACCAGCGATTCTGCAGAGCAGCTTGCAGAATTAATGGCCTGGATGCACGGTGATTTCGAATCCGATCATCCTTTTCATATGGTTAACTTCGACCGCAGCTATCAGCCCGATGCCTGGCTGCTGGGTTCCAGCTCCTGGAGTGCACAGGCAGCCGCATACTTAGGTATGCCGTATGCATTTGCAGGGTTCATCAATCCGCAGCAGGCTTACTCTATATCCCGTATATATAAGGATCAGTTCCGTCCGTCGGAGAAGGCACTGTGTAGCACAACACCTAAAATGATACTGGCACTTTGGGTATTCTGTGCAGAAACGGAAGACGAGGCGGCACGCATGGCTGCCCCCATTGCGCTTTCTATGAAACGATTGATGCAGGGTGATACCAGCAGCCTGATGGAAAGTGAAGACCGCGCCATAGAATTGCTTGGAGCTGTTCCGCCTATCGAACCATTGGATGATCCGCGTATGCCGCCACGATTCCTGATCGGCACACCGGAACAGATTGAACAGTCGCTACATGCGATTGCAGAAGTTTTTGAAGTGGACGAGATCATGATCCAATGTGGCTCTCCGCATCATGAAAAACGCATGCGCTCACTGGAGTTATTATCACAACAATTTAAACTTAAGCAATAATAATAAAGGCCAACCGTTACGGTTGGCCTTTATTATTAAAACAAAGTATTCTTTTCTATAAACTTCGGCAGGCGAATATTGATGCCGGTAGCACTGGCCATTTGTTTTGCGAAATATGTATTTAACTCAGGACAGAATTCCTCATCCGGCATATGTGTGAAGAAGTAGCATGCTTCTAATCCTTTGTCATACCAGGCTTTCAGCCTTTGCACCCAGCTATCGATCCTGTCGTAATCAGTAGGGTGGAGGCTATTACTGACAAAGCGGACCATTGTTTTATTTGTGGTCAGCCGCATATGGGCACAGTCTCTCCGACCCGGCGTATCAATGATTACTATACCGATATTCAAAGTAGAGAGGAAATCAAAAAATGATTGCTGCCCGGCTGTAAACCAGTCTCTATGCCTGAGCTCCAGGAAATAATTGAACCCTTCCGGCAATGCAGACAGGTAATCAGCAAGTTCCTTTTGCCGCTCCGGCGAAAACTGATCACTGAGCTGTATAAAGACCGGTACCAGATGCGCACCGAACTCTTTCAGCGGATCCAGAAAAGCATAGGTAAGCAACTCCTTTTCATACATAGATCCGGAATGCGTTATCTCTTTATACATCTTAGGCAGAAACAGAAAGTCTTCCTGATCCTTAGCCATAGCTGCCCATTTACGGATAGCAGTATGATCATACACTTTGTAATGTGTTGCATTCAGTTCAATGCTGTTGAAATGCTTTACATATTCCTTCAGAAAGTCTTTTTCCTTAGTCTGCTCCGGGTATATTTTACCCAGCCATGTTTTGGAAGTCCACTTAGGACAACCCACATAAAGCTTGCGTGATACTGCAATACTGTGTTCCAGTACGGAGGCATTCTGCTCCGGATCGGGAGGTAAAGTAAAATCAATCTTGCTTATGGCTGATGCCGCTACACGTCCGAATTCCATCATTCAAAATAAATAAAAAAGTTTTTATACCAGTGGTGCTTTAACAGTTTTAACGGGATTGCCGCGCTCCAGCACATTATGCTCCTGCCAGCGATCCTGCTGTGCTTCTGTCAGCTGCCGGGTATACCAGAGCTCTACTTTCTCTTTCAACCGTGCTGCGCATAGTTTTTTATTCTGCAATTGAGAGCGTGTATCTGCAGCCAGGACTTGTATTCCGGATGGGATGTGCTTTCCTCTTACTGCAGTCTCTACTTTGTTTACATTTTGCCCGCCAGGACCGGATGCTCTGCAGGTTTCAAATACTACATCACTTTCCTTCCAGGCCTGCAATGCATCAACCGGAAAGAAACGCACACCTACAAACCAGTTTTTACGTTTGTGCATTTTGCGATAAGGGCTTTGCGCAATCCATTGCACCGTTCCTTCCCACTCTTTTTGCAATATATCCACATTACCATAAGCCATTATAGTTGCGGAACGCAGCGTTCCTTTTATATCTCCGGGCACGGTATCCGCCACTTCGACCCGGATTGCATTTGCTCTTACCTGCTTCAGTATATATTCCTGTACTTTGGCTACGACCCTGGTACATTCCTCCGGTCCGCGACCGGAGGTGATCTGTATTATTGTTTTGTCCATTCTAATTAATTTTTAGTCTTTGCACATGCGTACAATTTTAGGCATAAACCGTCCCTGCACTGTTACCAGTTCTGATTGTGCAGCAATGATCTCTTCAATGTCTTTGTAAGCCCTCGGGTTTTCTTCCACACTTCCGCCTATAAGGCTTACATCGGCCCTAGCCAGCATTTTCTTTAATTCACTGACGGTCATATTTTCTTTGGCACGCTTGCGGCTCATTGCCCTGCCTGCCCCATGTGATGCAGACTGCAATGCCCGTTCATTACCCAGGCCCTCAACGAGATATGCAGCGGTAGTCATACTGCCGGGTATAATGCCCAATGTACCCTTATGTGCGGGAGTCGCTCCTTTTCTATGCACTACGGCAGGTGTGCCATCTGCCAGTACTTCGTTCCAGGCAAAATTATGATGGTGTGATACCTGTGCCAGTGGCTTCAATCCCAGTGCCTGCAAGAGGTTATGATGAATGCGTTCATGACAGGCCTTAGCATAATCACCGGCCAGCTCCATACCCATCCAGTACTCTTGTCCGGCTTCTGCATCAAGATCAAGCCAGGCCAGCGACCTGGCAGATGCGGGCAGTTTGCACTGATCCATAGCAATACGCGTATACTCCATCGCGATATTGGCTCCCAGACCACGTGAGCCTGAGTGTGACAGCAGTGCAGTATAATCGCCGGCAGGCAATCCCATTGCATTATCAGGCTGTAGCGTAATCACTCCAAATTCTACAAAGTGGTTACCGCTCCCGGAGGAACCTAACTGTAATACTGCTTTTCCATGCAGCTTCCGTAACAGTGCTGTCGCCTGAAAGCGGGGATCATCCAGTATCTCATGCTCCTGCGCAAACTCCAGGTGACCATCGGTTCCAAAGTGGGTATATGTTTTTAATGCCTGCTTCAACTGGTAGGCAAATCGTTTTAGATAACTGGCCTCTGCATCTACAATGCTTAATGCCATACGGCAACCGATATCGACTCCGACTGCATAAGGCACGACTGCGTTTTGTGTAGCCAGCACGCCTCCGATCGGCAGTCCATAACCTGCATGTGCATCGGGCATCATCGCACCTTGCAGGCTTATCGGTAATGACATAGCCACTTCCATTTGCTGCCGGGCACTGGCTTCTATATATTTTGCGCCAAATGTGTGTATGGCACCTGTTTCCTGCAATAATTCATAACTGCGGAACGAACAGGTTTTTTCTTCTGTAATAAAGGTTCTTGCAATCTTTCCCAGGATGGCATCCTGCAGGTATTGCTCCGGTTGAAGCCGTATATCTTTCAGCAGCTGCAACAGCACTGTTGTACTTTCGTGTTTGTAATATTTCGACATCGTCTGTACCACCAGTGCTCTTGCCTGGTTGTCGGTATAGCCGATCTTACTGAGTTCTTTTAATTTTAAATTTCCCATGACTCGGATGGTGGACGGGCATAAATATGCCTCCGGCAGCCACCGTTATTTGTTGTGTATATATAAAAAAATGAAAATTTCGATTCGTCCTTAAAGGAGATAGTCCCTAAAGAATAATGAAGCAGATAAGTACAGCTGTTACTGGCATTGCGCTTGCAATACACAGATTTTCGACACCGGAAAACAAAAAGAAAGCTGCCTTATCTAGGCTGCAATAAAGAGGGACGATATGTAGAATTGTTCAGTCATGGTATTGTGTATTTAAGAGGTTACACAATGAGATTATATCTGCTGCAAAGTTGAATGTATTTTTTTGAAAATAAAAAATTTTTTTTCAGCAGCCTATCTTCTTTCAAAAAATAAGGCTGCACTTACGGTGTAAAATCAGGCCGAGAACCTTTATTTTTGTAGATACAACATAGAAATCATGACTGATCATATTTTAGATAAACAACGTTTCTTTTTCGCAGGTGTAGCTGGTGCAGGCATGAGTGCTATTGCCCAGTATCTGAGCGGGAAGGGAAAGCAGGTATCGGGCAGCGACCGCTTGTTCAATACCGATGCTAATGATCACACAAAGGCACAGCTTGAAGCAGAAGGTATACATTGCTTTGATCAGCTGAAAGCACAAATTACCGAACAGGATGAGGTACTGGTAGTCAGTACTGCAATCGAAGACACTAATGTAGAAGTGGCCAGGGCAAAGTCTCTGCATATTCCGATCATTACCCGTGCGCAATTACTGGCACAGATATGTGCGAGCAAAAAGACGATTGCCATTGCCGGCACCAGTGGGAAAAGTACGACAGCGGCTATGCTGTTTCACTTACTGACGCAAAATGGAATTGATGCCTCACTGATCACGGGTGCGGGCATTGTGTCTCTGATCAAACAAGGTAAGATCGGAAACTGTCATGTTGGAAACAGCGACTGGCTGATTATTGAAGCGGATGAGAGTGATGGCTCTTTAGTGCAATATAAACCTGCTATCGGCGTGCTATTAAGCATTGACAAGGATCATAAAGAACTTTCGGAACTGCATGAAATCTTCTCCATTTTCAAAGGCAATACACAGGAGCATTTTATTGTGAACCGCTCTCATGCTTTAGCGTCCAGTTACAGTACCGATACTGCATTGGATTTTGGGAAAGGCACGCCTAATGAAGGTCATCATTTCAGACAGGAAGGGTTCAATATTTATTTCAACGTCAACGGCGTTGCCATGCATCTGCCGACCATAGGTGCACATAATATGGAAAATGCTCTGGCCTGTATTGCAGTAGCCAGACAACTCGGCATCAATGAAGAACAGTGTGCTGCTGCATTATCCAGCTATCCGGGCATTTATCGCAGACATCAACTATTAGGCACTGTAAATGGTATAACTGTTATCGATGATTATGCACATAATCCGGCTAAAATCGCCGCCAGTATTGAAGCCTGTAAACCTGTTGCCGATAAATTGATCGCATGGTTTCAGCCACATGGATTTGCCCCGACAAAGTTTATCCGTACAGAACTGGTAGAAGAAATCAGTAAGGCATTACGTCCGCAGGATGAAATGTGGATGAGCGAAATTTATTATGCCGGCGGTACAACCACCAAAGATATTTCTGCTGCCGACCTGATCGAAGACTTAAAAGCAAAAGGTATTAATGCCTTTTTTGTGGCAGACCGAAACGAACTGATCACAGCTATGAAACCTCACTTTACAGATGATTGCATTTTACTGTTGATGGGCGCCCGTGATCCGTCACTGGAGCAATTCGGAGATAAGGTGATGAGCAGTTTGCAACAACAATAAAAAATGAATGATATGGAGCCGATTTCGGTAAATGATGAATTGCAGGAATTCAAAAAACAAGCCAGGGCTTATGGTAAGCAGATTCTAAATATAGAAAAGGTCGGGAACGGAAATATGTCTGCCTTCCGATTGTTTTATAAAGATGCAGGATCGGAAACAGTAAAGGAACAATTTTTCTGGAGACACGATATGCAGAAATTACTGGAGTTGTTTGCAAAGGAAGCACAACAATAAAACAAAAGCCGCTACACTGTAGCGGCTTTAATCTTCTTTACTCCCATCATCTGCCATACGCACCATTTTAGGTTCGAATGTGGCCACAATGTCTACAAGATCTGACTGTGCATGCATCACCGCATGAATGTTTTTATAAGCCATCGGTGCTTCATCTTTTCCGCCACCAATCAGGGTAACATTATGTTGCTGCAATACCTCAGCTATTGCTGAACTATCCAGCGTTTTGATAGCTTGTGTACGACTCATTAATCGTCCTGCACCATGTGAGGCCGAATTAATCGCAGCTGCGACACCTTTACCTCTTACCAGGAATCCCGGTGCAGTCATTGATCCCGGAATTATACCCATTACACCTTTACCAGCAGGTGTGGCTCCTTTACGATGTACAATTACCTCTTCTCCATTCCACTGCTCTTTCCAGGCGAAGTTATGATGGTTCTCTACGCGGGCCAGTACTGTTGCACCCAGAGCACGGGCTATTTTCTGGTGAATGATCTCGTGACAGGCCGATGCATAATCGCCAGCCAGATTCATGGCCAGCCAATACTCCTGTCCCGCTTCTGAAAACAGATCCAGGTAAGCCAGATGCTGTGCTTCGTAAGGCAGTGCACACAGTTCTTTCGCTAATCGGGTATAATGTCCAGCAATCGTTGCGCCAAGGCCACGGGAACCGGAATGGGTCAACAGCGCCAGGTAATTGCCTTTCGGAATATTCAATGCTGCGTCATCTTCTTCGAAACGGATAATCCCGAATTCAACAAAATGATTACCGCCACCGGAAGTCCCTAACTGAGCCCAGGCCTTATCTTTCAGCGATTGGATAAATTGATGTTCGTTGAACAAAGTATTGTCCAATACAGCATGCTCAGATCTATAGGAACCAGTAAATCCTCTCCCTGCACCAAACATAGATTCTTTTGTCAATATGCCCTGCAATACATCATGATGCTGAATATAGTAAGACTCCGGCAGGTCATATACAGACAAAGCCATACGACAACCAATATCTACGCCCACTCCGTAAGGAATTACTGCATTTTTAGTAGCCAGCACACCACCGATAGGTAAGCCATATCCCTGGTGGGCATCAGGCATTAAAGCTCCAGCCACCGCTACCGGGAGCTTCATCGCGGTATCCATCTGTTTCAGTGCACCCTCTTCGATATTTTCTGCGCCATAAGTTTCATATGGCAGTGGAGCTGTTCTTAAAGGGATGATGCTTGTTTCCGCTTCCGCTCCTTTTATGATCAATGCGGCAAGCTTAGCAAACAGCGGGTCTGCAACAAATTGTTCCGGATGCTCCAGCACCTCTTTATATTTTTGCATCATCTGATCACGGGTAAAGCCTACTCTTTTCTTATTTATTTTCAGGGCAGCACCAAGGATAGCATTTTCCGGGTACCCTAATTCAATAAGGTCATTGCCATTTATTCTGTTCATATTTTTTTCGTTTTCAAATTGTTTTACTGTACGCTTATTATCCGCAAAGTGCTTTATTGTTTTCGCTTTGTACAATGCAAAGATGCACGCAACACTACGCAATGGTTATGCGCAAATAATACTCAACAAACAATCAACTGATGAAATGCAGTGTGGGAAAGGCTATAAATTTAAAAATAAATACTCAACCTTGTCTATTACGCAAGTACAGTGCGCAATAAAAAATCAATTAGCAGTAAAAAAAATCCGCGGTGACATAGCCTGACGTAGTCCCGCCCTTTCTTTGCTTCAGACACATATTTTAGGATATACAGTACAGCGTAACTAATCAAGGGTCGCGTGCATCTCTGTATCACAGCCATATCATCATCATGCTCCTGTACTGTATGTTCTTTTATGTGTCGTTTTATTAACCCTAAACACCATTTAAAATGCCAACACCATCAGAAAATCCGGCAACCTATCTCATTGAACTGGATGCGTTCAATATTACTAAAGACTGGGTGCCGCAGAAACCTTACACCACAAGCGATTACGCTATTGCGAAAAACAATGTTGACGGAATCAACGCTGCGCTTGACTATGCCGTAAATACATTAAATGCATCTATTGTAAAATTGCCCAAAGGCATATACACGTTTACTTTTTTGAACCGACCACAGGGCCTTCAGGCTGCACGAGAAAACAATACCTGCGTAGCCATTCCTTCCAATACGACATTTGATTTATCGGGTTGCCGTATTGAAATGATGTATGACAGTGTAAACCGCAGTCCTTATGATAATTCGGGTAACCCAGTATATAAATTCTATGGTTTTGCCTTTGGATTCTATCGAGCCAATAATGCCAAAATTATTGGTGGAGAAATTCTCGGTGATGTTTACCAGAGATCATTTGTATCCGGTGAGGTCTATGAAAGTATTAGTTCTGGTATCATCTTTGATCACGGTTCCCGTCACTGTTCCGTAGAAAATACAACCATCAGGGGATTTATGAGAGAGGCTATTATTATTAGCAATACACCGGTCAGTTATGAAAGCTGGAACCCAGTATTCAGTAAAGGTGATTTACTCACTGACGGCACTGATAACCTGAATTACGTGCCAATCGATCTTAACAATACTTATAAAACCAACCTGCTTACGTTATCCGGCACTTCAGAAAATCAGAACATACTGAGCCTTACACAAGCAGATGGCAATACATTGAAAGCTGCTTTTTACAAAGCTCAAACAGAACTCTTCTGGTATGATTCCAACCAACAATTAATTGCGAAAGAAACAAACCAGGTACTGGAAGAAATAAAACGTCCGGTTAATGCCCAATATCTGCGCATTGTAACCTATAATTATGCCAGCAATGATGCGAATGTATATTTTAATCTTCAGATTGCTTTTGATCCATGCTCCCATTTCACTGTGAAAAATTGTGAGTTCGTTGACAACCATCTGGGCGGCATTAGTGGGGGTACGAATCATACACTCATTGAATCCTGCAAATTATACAACAATGGATTAGGTTGGAGAGAAGACAAAGAAATGAATGGATATGGCAGCGGATACCAGATCAATTTCGGCGGTAGTTTCTGCCTGGACATAACAGTTAACAATTGTGATATCGGAGAACATAAAGTAGGTATAGTGGCCGGTTCTTATAATACTACTATTACAAATAATCGCTTTTACAATTTAACTACTGCTATTCTTATTGCAGATGCAAATATGGTGCAAATCCATAATAACCAATTTGAAAAAATGACATGGGCTATTTACTTTAACCAGGATGTCATATATGCGGCACGTAAAGTAAACACCACAAACAACTATTTCAGCAATTTCGTTGCCATGGCGTTTCCAAAGGAAATGAACTTTATCAATAACCATGTTGAAAATGGGCGACTGGACTTTACATTCACCTCCAATATGAAACAAAATACGTTTCTGAATTGCAACTTCAACTATTCAAATTTTGGTCCGGAGATAGCGGATAATATTTTTGAAAACAAAATCAGGACAATGTCCTATTTCCAGAGCGATAGTACTATTATCCGTAATAATACCTTCAAGAATTATATTCTCCAATGCCTACAGGGTAATCGTTCTGTTATTACCTTTAATGGTTGCACCTTTGACAATACAGCTGTTGCCTTTACGGGATCAAGCTCGATTGCAGAATTGAATTATATCAACTGTACTTTCAAGAATGGCACTTACCACTTCAATGGTTTTTATGGCAGCCCGCCAAACGGCGCTTATCCTAAAGTATTGTTTGAAGGCAGTACTGTTTATCTGAGCAACGACCGGGGCAGCGACGGGTATGATGCTCAATTCTCTCCGGTAGGTCTTGTAGGTACTTACAATAATAACCCATCTATGTTTACCAATGAGATCATTCTTAAAAACAGTACCATTTACCTGACAGGTGGTGAAACGGCTACAGTATTCGGATCAAGCTTTGGTTATGGTTACACTTCCATTACCCTGGAAAATGTAACTATAAAAAAAGAGCCCTCTAATACGACTACCCCAACCTTCAGATGGTACAACGCGATTGTCGATAATGCAATTACGGTACGTAATGGTATACATATCGGGGATGGGATTACTTACACAGGCATTCCTGATGCTAAATTCAAAAAGAATACCATTGCGCCGGAAAGACTACCGAACTACATTGGTGAGGAGTATATCTGGTTTGATGCAGCAGAGGGTACGACCAACATTCTTAAAGGTATCAATACCAATAATCTTGCTACTGCATGGGCTAAAGTAAATTAAGCGCATACCTGCACCTTAGAAAAGCCGGCCTTACAGGGCCGGCTTTTTGCGCTAAAATCAGTAACTTCACAATGTCTAAAACGCAGAAATTCAATTGATCAGAACACTTATACATAAACAATGGCTACCCGTATCGCTGGATAAAGCCTGGAACTATTTTGCAACTCCGGCTAATCTGCAGGATATAACACCGGAAGATATGACATTTGAGATCATCTCTCCGATACCGGATAAAATGTACCAGGGGCTTATTATCCTGTATGTGATCCGGCCTTTTGCCCATATCCCAATGCGCTGGTGTACGGAGATCACTCATATACAAGAGCATCGTTTCTTTGTCGACAACCAGAAAAGCGGACCTTATAAGATGTGGCATCATGAACATCATTTTGAAGAACAGGATGGTGGTGTGCTCATGACTGATATTTTGCATTATGACATTGGCAAATCCTTCCTGGGCTGGATTGCAGGAGCATTATTTGTTCATAAAAAGGTACAGAATATCTTTACTTACCGTAAAAAAAGGCTGGAACAGATCTTCGGTCCTGGTGGCGGAGCATAAGAGTATGCTATAGTATCAATTTTCTCTTTAGTGCCATTGAGATTATTATAAATCTCCATTGGTATTTTTTTGTACTTTTGCCATACTCATATACAAAAAAAACATAATCATGTTGAACGCAGCTGGCCATACAATTGTCAGTATTTATACTGAAATGACTCCTAATCCGGAAACAATGAAGTTTGTTGCCAACAAACTTTTGTATCCAGGGCGCAGTATCGATTTTCCTGAAGAAAAAGATGCGAAACCTTCTCCACTTGCTCAGGAATTATTTTCCTTCCCATTTGTAAGAGGTGTGTTTATCGCCAGCAATTTTGTGACCTTAACCAAAACTCCGGAAACTGAGTGGACAGAGGTAATCCCTACTATCCGTCAGTTCTTGAAAACATACCTGGAAGAGGGTAAAGAAGTTATTATCGAGGAGCTGATCCCTGAAAAGCAAAATGATGGTAACGTGATCAGCGGCGATGATACTGATGTAGTAAAACGCATCAAGGAAATGCTGGAGAACTACGTTAAACCTGCTGTAGAGATGGACGGTGGCGCAATCAGCTTTATCGGTTATGATGATGGCATTGTAAAACTGGCTCTGCAAGGTTCTTGCTCTGGTTGTCCTTCTTCTATGATCACACTAAAATCAGGTATTGAAGGTATGATGAAGCGCATGATTCCGGAAGTAAAAGAGGTAATTGCAGAAAACGACTAAACTCATTCATTATAAATCTTAAAGAGGTCGCCGGCTATTAAAGCCGGCGACCTCTTTACTTTTACAGATATTACAAAAGCCGTTACATTGTTGTAACGGCTTTTGTAATCAGATTCGATATAAGCGAAATCTATTTACCAGATTTTTTATACTTAGCCACCAGGTCTATAACTGCCTTACGGTGCATAATATCAGCGTTCAGTTCTTCTACAATTTTCAGCTTGCGTGGTGCTTCTTCCAAAGCATCTTCCAGTTTCAACATGGCATCTTTGGTTTTGCCTTGTGCAAACAGAATCACAGAGTGATAGTAAAGGAAATCTGCAGATTGCTCACAGAAATTGCGGGACTCAATTAGCTGCTCCAATGCTTCTTCATAGAAACCGAACAGGTATAAACAACGAATCAAGGCTAACCAGCTTTTCTTAAAATTGGTTTTTAATTTTACTGCAGTAAGGAAGCATGAAATGGCTTCTACACCTTCATTCAGCGCCAGTAAACAATTTCCTAAAGCCAGGCAATAGGTAACGTTTTCTTTATTCAGTTCATAGGCTTTCGCGAATTGCTTCAGGGCTTTTTCCCATTGCTGCTCCAGGGCATAGGTCTGTCCTATTTTGAAGTATATACCATCGTCCGTCGGATTAAGACGGGTAGCCTCCAGGTAATAGTGCCTGGCTTTGGGATAGTTTTTCTTCTTTTCAAAACAGTGTCCGATAGCCTCAAAAATGACGTCTTCGGGCTTACCCAGCTCCAGGTTTTTCTCGAGAGACTCGATAGCCTTATCATACCACTTCAGGCGCATATATGCATCAGCCATATTACGATAAGCAAATTCAAACTTATCATCTATAGCTACACAATATTCGTATGCATCAATAGCTTTTTCATAAAGTTTAAGTCCCTGATATGCCGAGCCCAGGTTAAACCAGGCCAGCGCATTATAAGGAGCATCGTCAATCAACTTCTGATGCAGGGCAATACTTTCCTCCTGCTTTTCGGCAAAGTCTGCCCAGTAGCATATTTTATGCAGAGCCTCGTCATTTGAAGGATCGATCTGCAAAATAGCCTTGAGGATATCAAACACAGCGTCCAGTTGCTCACATTCATCATAGACTTCCGCCAGCTCAAGCATGATCTCAATTTTTTCCTTTCCGGAAAACTGTAATGACATCTGCTCCAGGAACATGGCCGCCTGATCATATTTAAGTTGTGCGACCAGGATATCAGAACGCAGGATTACGGCCTCTAATATAGGCTGGTCTTTTGCCTCCAGCTCATCCAGCACGCTGATTGCCTGCCGGTATTTCTGTGATTGAAAAAGCAGTTCTGCTTTAAGTATATAAAATTCTGAAGAGAAAGGGTGGTGGACCAGGGCAATCTCGCAAGCAATCAGTGCCTCAGCCTCCTGGTTATTTTGATAGAAATAGTCTATGACCAATTCAAATTCCTGCTCGTTCCAGAATCTGACACTTTCACCTTTTTTTATAGATTCGTATTCTTTCAACAGCTCCTCTATACTTCCGGCAAAATCGTCATCATCATTCCAGTCATCGTCAAACATATCGTATCATTTAGGTTAAACAAATTTACTTAAATTCTTTTCCTAAAACCAAAACTATTTGATAAAAATAATGTTCCGATCATAGACATAATTTATATATTACACTAAACAATAAAAAAATAATAGAAATTGTCTATATGTGTTCCAGACAAGGTTTTAAAGGCTCCTCAAGCGCCCCGGAACATCATAATTTTGTGCTTTTTTATTTGAATAATAGGAATATGATGTACCTTAGCGTTCGCTTTTGACAAAAAGCAGAAATGTTTAAGAATTATTGATCAAAAAAATCTACAAAATTACTGCTAATGAAACTATTAGAAGGTAAAACCGCATTGATCACCGGCGGCAGCAGAGGCATTGGTGAAGCCATTGTACTGAAATTTGCCGAACAAGGAGCGAACATTGCGTTTACATATCTGTCTTCTGAAGAAAGAGCAAAAGCAATTGAGTTAAAGGTTGCTGCTCTGGGAGTACAGGTAAAATCTTATAAAAGTGATGCCGCACAGTTTGCAGAAGCTGAACAATTGGTAAACCAAGTAGTTAAAGATTTCGGTAACATAGATATTTGTGTAAATAATGCAGGCATCTCCCGCGATAACCTGTTACTGCGTGTAACTGAAGATCAATGGGACGAAGTGATGCAGGCTAACCTTAAATCTGTATTTAATCTGACCAAACAAGTAATACGCCCGATGATGAAAGCCCGTTCAGGCAGCATCATCAATATGAGTTCTGTAGTTGGCGTACAGGGTAATGCCGGACAGAGTGCTTATGCTGCTTCTAAAGCCGGTATTATCGGATTTACCAAGTCTATCGCTGCTGAGCTGGGTAGCCGCAACATTCGTTGCAATGCTATCGCTCCAGGTTTTGTAGAAACCGATATGACCCACTACCTGAAAGAGGGTGGTGAAGGAGCAGATAAATGGCTGGCGAAAATACCGCTGACCCGCTTTGCGAAACCAGAAGAAATTGCCAACACGGCTTTGTTCCTGGCTTCTGATATGGGTGGCTATATTACTGGCCAGACCATTAATGTATGTGGTGGTATGACCATGTAAAATAATTAATTCGCTATTTTTTAATATTATTATAAATGAGTAAAACACACGCTGCCATTACTGCAGTAGGAGGATATGTTCCGGATTATGTGCTGACGAACCAGGAGTTGGAAACAATGATCGATACTACTGATGAATGGATCCGTAGCCGTACGGGTATCCTGGAAAGACGCATTCTGAAAGGTGCAGATATGGGTACTTCTGAAATGGGTATTAAAGCGGTAAAGCAAATACTGGAAAAGAAGAATCTTGATCCAACGGAGATTGATCTGATTATCTGTGCTACTACTACCCCGGATATGCAGTTTCCGGCTACAGCTAACCTGATTGCGGCTGGTTGCGGTCTGACCAATTCCTTTGGCTTTGATGTTAATGCTGCCTGTAGTGGTTTTATGTATGCCTTAAATACCGGTGCACAATTCATCGAAAACGGCAGATGTAAGAAAGTAATCGTAGTAGGTGGTGATAAAATGAGTTCTATCATGAACTATGAAGATCGCGCTACCTGCATTATCTTCGGTGACGGTGCCGGCGCAGTATTGCTGGAGGCTGATGATTCGGGTAATGGTATCATCGACTCAATCCTGAAAAGTGATGGTAATGGCTGGGTACATCTGCACCAGAAAGCTGGTGGTTCAAGAAGACCTGCTACTATGGAAACTGTTGCCAATAAAGAACACTTCGTATATCAGGAAGGTCAGACGGTATTTAAATTTGCAGTAACTAATATGGCTGACGTTGCTGCACAGATCATGGACCGTAACAACCTGTCAGGCGAGGACGTGGCATGGCTGGTACCACACCAGGCCAATAAACGTATTATCGATGCAACTGCGAGCCGTATGAATGTTCCGGAAGACAGGGTAATGCTGAACATTATGCGTTACGGTAATACAACTAACGGTACACTACCATTGTGTCTGTGGGAGTATGAAAGCCAACTGAATAAAGGTGATAATATTATCTTAGCTGCTTTTGGTGGTGGTTTTACATGGGGTGCTACCTATGTGAAATGGGCTATCTAAAGAAAGTAGTACATATAAAAAGAATCGCCGCAATCATAGATTGCGGCGATTCTTTTTATATACGGTTATTTATGTTCTATTTCAGCAATTCTTCAAGTCTTGCCTTCAGCTCATCTCCCATAAGGTTAATGCCGATTACGTTTCCGCTAGGATCTATAAGCACATTGGAAGGGATTGATTCAATACCATACAAATCTACAATTGAAGACTTCCACCCTTTCAGTTCACTTGTCTGTGTCCAGGTAATCTGGTCTTCTTTGATTGCATTCTTCCACTTGTCTTTATCATCATCTAAGGAGATCCCCAGGATGTCGAAATTTTTGTCTTTGAATGTATTATACACAGCAACTACATTAGGGTTCTCTTCACGGCATGGAGGACACCAGGATGCCCAGAAGTCTATGAGCACATACTTTCCTTTATACTTGCTCAATGTTACTGATTGACCGTTGAAGTCTTTAATGTTGAACTCCGGCGCCGGGGTATGCAGTTTTACACTACTGCTTTTAACTTTAGTGCTGCCTCCAAAACTATTGATGAGTTTTTTAAAGTCTGCAACGAGCGTTTGATTACCAAATCGTTTATCCAGTGAACTAGTGAACTTATCAAGGAAGGTCTGATCATTAAGCAGATCCTCAACACGCAGTGCAGCCAATACTGCTACCGGCAGGAACTTGGTGGTATCGGCATACTGCTTCATATAGCTGCGCATCTCGTTCATACGATTGTCGTATTCACTTTGTGCAACAGTCAGCAGGCTGTCATGCTTAGGAGAAGCATTGATACTATCTACAGACATATGTAATGCTTCGAACATTTTGTCATAAGCATACATCTGATTCACCAGTTTTTTAAGGCTGGAAGACCCGGGAGATCCCGCCACTGAATATTGTTCAATATTATCCCAGTCTGCTTTCAGCTTTACAGTAGGTTCATCATTCAGTACCAGGATAAACTTAGTGCCCATTTTCACACGGTACATCTTTTGTTCTTTATCCTTGGTACAAGAAAGCTTGAAACCGCCATTAGAACCGCTTTCTGCAGAATCGGTAATTTTTAATTCATTATTCAGTCCTATTTCTTCCAGATACACCATTGTTTTAGGCATATCCTTAATTGTCCCTTGTACATTAAATGAATCTACTTTAGGGCTGTTGCTACAAGAGCTCAAACCCAGGAAAGCACATCCAATAATAAAAGGAGAATATCTTTTCATACTATCTTACTCTCTGTAAAGGGCAAAAGTACTGAATAGACCGCGTATTTGCATATAAATGTTTGCTAAATTTATATGTTATAGGATTGCTAATTTACATAAGTGTGATAATAGCTCAAATACAGTACTGGCAAATGTTTACACATAAAAAAGGCCTCCCCGGATAGTTCCTGAGAGGCTTTTAATTCTATTAATGCATTTATTAATCCTTAATAAATGGATAGTCTTCCTGTACATAGATATGATTGTATAATTCGCTGATATCCGGCCAAGGGCTTTCTTCTGCAAATTTCACGCACTCATCAACTTCTTTCTTCACCTTTTCATTGATGGCTTCGATTTCTTCTTCTGTAGCAAACTTCTTGTCCTCGATTCTTTTCAGCACGAACTGGATCGGATCCTGTTCTTTATATTTTGCCTCTTCTTCTTTAGTACGGTATTTCGCAGGGTCACTCATAGAGTGTCCACGATAACGGTAAGTACGGATCTCAAGGAAAGTAGGGCCGCCTTTTTCACGTGCACGTGTTACCGCTTTCTCCATTGCCATATGTACCGCTTCAGGATCCATACCATCAACAGTTTCAGAAGGCATATCGAAAGAATCTGCCATTTTAGAGATATCCAGTACTTTGGATGTACGCTCTACAGATGTTCCCATCGCGTAGAAGTTATTTTCGCAAATGAAGATAACCGGCAGGTTCCATAACATAGCCATGTTATAGGTTTCGTGCAGAATACCCTGGCGGGCAGCACCATCACCAAACAGACATACAGTAACGCGATCGTTCTCGTTGTAATAATCGGCAAATGCGATACCGGCACCCAGACCAATCTGTCCACCTACGATACCATGACCTCCGAAAAATCTCTTTTCCTTAGAGAAGAAGTGCATTGAACCGCCTTTACCACCGGTACAACCGGTTGCTTTACCATATAATTCAGCCATACATTCGTTGGCAGTCATTCCTTTTGCCAGTGCCAGACCGTGGTCACGGTAAGCAGTGATCAGGTTATCATCCGGTCTCAGTGCAGACATAATACCTGCTGATACGGCTTCCTGACCGATATATAAGTGACAGAACCCACGGATCTTTTGCATTCCGTAAAGCTGTCCTGCTTTCTCTTCGAATTTACGCTGTAACAGCATACTTTCGTACCACTCTAAATACTGTTGTTTATCGAATTGTGTTTGCACCTGATTCAATTTTATTTTTGCGAAAATAGTTAAAAATATTGAGTTAGTGTATCAATTTATGCAAATTTGCACTTTACGTAACATTCCGCTTTAATCCGTGAGTTTTCTATCATCCATAAGCCTGACCCAGTTCAGAAATTATGATTTGCAGTCGTTCTCTTTCGACGCAAAAGTGATTGGTATTACCGGAAAAAACGGCATTGGCAAGACCAATCTCCTGGATGCCATTTACTACCTGTGCTTTACAAAAAGTTACTTCCAGTCAAAGGAGATTAATAATGTGCAGCAAGGCAGGGAGGGTTTTCGTATTGAAGGCCACTTTGCCGATACTGATGATGCTCGCGAGGCTACCTGTATTGTCTGGAAAGAGGGTAAAAAGAAGATTACGGAAAAGGGAATATTGGTTGAACGGGTTACGGATTATATCGGCAAGCATACGGCCCTGATGATTGCTCCTGACGACATAGAGCTTATCAATGGCGCCAGTGATGTACGGCGTAAGTTCATTGATGGTCTGCTGGCACAAGCCGATAGCCAGTACCTGGAATCGCTGCTGTCTTATCAGAAAATACTGATGCAGCGCAACGCGTACCTGAAGCAGACTCCGGCTTTTCAAATAAATACAGACCTTCTTGAGGTATATGATACACAGTTAGCCCAGCACGGTAGCTACCTCATCACCAAAAGGCAGGAGTTGTCGGCACACCTGCCGGAGATGGTCTGCCGGTTCTACGAATCTATTGCATTACATAGTGAAAACATAGGAATAGCTTACAAGCCTTCTACGACTCAACCGGAGCAGCTTAAGGAATTACTGGTATATAATCGCAGAAGAGATATTGAAGCACGCAGAACCACAGCAGGGCCACATACCGAAGACTGGCAGATTCTGCTGGACGGCAATCCCTGCAAAACGCATGCCTCTCAGGGTCAGAAAAAATCATTACTCATCGGCATGAAATTGGCGCAACTGGAATGGTTGCGCCAATTAGGAAAATCTCCATTGATTTTATTGGATGATATTTTTGAAAAGCTTGACCAGGAGCGCTTATCACGCTTCTTCTCATTATTGAATCAACTGGACATTGCCCAGATTTTCATGACGCATACACAGTCCGAATCTATCGAAATGCTTGCGGGACCTCATTTTGAAGGAATACAGATTATTGATCTCTAGTATTACAATTTATCTGCTGCACCTTCTATACTTCCATCCTCATTATTCAACGCTTCATCTGATTTTTTGTTGTGTATATGTTCATTAAAAAAGTAGTTGGCAATAGAAGATAATGGCCCTTCCATTTTATGTGTACGGTCATCAATAAGGTCTATACCCAGGGTGGAACCAATATTGAGATCGGAGGGCAGGTATTTAAGGATATCGCTCTGCTGGTTTTCCAATGCACGCATCAGGGCTACTCCCTCTCCGCGATGGTCATCTGTTGCCATCTGGTTTAATACTGCAATAGCTCTTGAAATATATGCTCCGGCCTCTTCTTTAGTAGTATGCGCGTAATTGGCAATAGCCTCTACGACATTTGAAGATTTTTGTGCAAATACGGTATCCATATCCGGGATATGTGCTGAAGGTTCTTTTTGTTTGGCTAAATGAATGAGCGCTCCAATCAGAACAGAAGGGATAGCCGCCTGTGCCAATGCTTCTGCTTTTCCGGGATGAATGGTCTGATGTAAATCAGGATCGTTCACATCAATTTTCTCGATATTGGTTTGCAGTGCGTACTGCATACCGGCAATAAGACTATCTGGCATAACGGGTAGTTTTAATGGTGAACAATAATTGTTTGTACACTAAAGTTAATCAAATCAACTTATTCATAATGCGTCACATGCCCTAAAGTTTTGTAAAAGCTATGCCTTTAACATACGGAAAGAGGTGCAGTTATCCTGCACCTCTTTCCGTATGTTGTACTGATTATTTTATTTATTTCTTATCGCTTCCACAATACGACCGGCACCTTTGGCTAATAGGTCCTGTGCGGCATTTGCACCTGCTGTCTGCCATTCATGAATAGCAAACGTTTTGCTGGTTTCCAGCAGTTCTTTACCATCCGGGCTACAGATATTTCCTTCGAAAAGGATCTGATCGCCATCAATCTGTGCCAGGGCACTGATCGGGGTAGAGCAGCCTCCCATAAGCGTCTTCAGAAAATCACGCTCTATACGGGTACAGATAGCTGTCGCTTCATTATCTAATTTATGGCAAGCATTGAAGGTGTCTTCTTCTCCACTTCTGCAGACGATCATAATAGCGCCCTGCGCGGGTGCCGGCAACATCCAGTCCAATACTTCATAAGTATCCGGAAGTAAGTTCATACGGCTGAGACCTGCCTCTGCAAATATGGCCCCATCCCAGTCGCTATCCTGCAGTTTTTGCAAACGAGTCTGTACATTTCCCCTGAGGTTATCTACGATGCAGGCCGGATAACGGTGCAGCAGCATAGCCTTTCTGCGTATAGATCCGGTACCTATTTTATCATATTGTTCCTGTTTTTCCTTACCGGAGCGGAACACCAGTATATCTTTATAAGAGGCACGCGGCAGTACTGCGGCCTGTACAATTCCCTGTGCCAGCTGTGTAGGCACATCTTTCATAGAATGTACCGCAATATCAATCTTATCACTCAGTAAGTAGGCATCAAGTGTTTTGGTGAATACACCTTCCACACCCATTGCATATAAAGGGGTAACCAGGTCAAGGTCTCCTTCACTTTTAACGGGTACCAGTTCTGCTTCCATACCTGCAGCTGCCAGCAAATCCTTTACAGTATTGGCCTGCCACAGTGCGAGCTGGCTATCGCGGGTACCTATTCTCAATATCTTTTTCATTTAATCTTTTCGTTTTTCTTAAAAGCGGTATACACCTAACCAGTCCATAGCATTTTTGGCCAGGAGTTGTTCTCTCAGGTGCTGATCTTTAATATGGGTTTCTATCAACTTGCCCGGATGATGCTCTCCCAGCGGGAAAGGGTAATCGCTACCCATACAGATCTTATCTCCACCCATTACATCTACTATAAAGTCAAGTGCTTTTTCATCATGTACCAGGGCATCGATCCAGAACTTACCGATATAGTTACGCGGGTTGTGCGGATTGTCAATCGCACACAGATCGGGGCGCACATTGAAGCCATGCTCGATACGGCCTATTGTAGCCGGGAAGCTTCCACCTCCGTGTGCAAATGCCACTTTAAGATATGGATAGCGTTCGAAAACACCTCCGAATATCATACTGCAGATTGCTCTTGAGGTCTCTGCCGGCATCCCAACCAGCCAGGGCAGCCAGTAGCGTTGCATATCATTTTCGCCCATCATCTCCCATGGATGCACAAATATGCTGGCACCCAATTTTTCTGCGGCTTCCCAGAACGGATTAAAGTATGGGTCACTCAGGTTACGCCCGTTAATATTAGAACCTATTTCTATACCCGGCATTTTCAATTCTACAATACAACGTTCCATCTCTTTAATGGCCAGATCTATGTTCTGCAAAGGCAATGTACCCAGCCCTACAAAGCGGTCAGGATGCTGCTCTACTACAGACGCAATATGATCATTAAAGAAGCGGGAGGTTTCCAGTCCATGCTTAGGATTGGCCCAGTAGTTAAATAATACCGGAATAGTAGACAACACCTGTACTGTAACTTCAGTATCATCCATTTCCTTCATGCGCACTGTAGCATCCCAACAGTTGTGTTCTACTTCTCTGAAGAATGTGTCTCCCTTGATCATTTTGGCACAACAAGGCTTATGATGCTGCAATGTAATAAAGTCTCCGTAGCCGAATTTTTCAAACCAGTTTGGAATCTTATCCGGCATTATATGGGTATGTATGTCTATTTTCATTTGAGCGAAATGTGCTTTAATATTTCAGGTTGTAAAAATACTGAGTTTTAACCGAAGTACCGGGGTTTAACTACCGGTATGTATGCGACAATCAGCTGTTTGTTGTTTTTGCAGGTATATTGGAGTACCTGAAAAATAAATGAATTCAGGATCAGGGCATTAGTTATCACCATAGAAATATATGATTTGAAAATTATAAAACATGTAATGCAATCATTATATTTAAGCTATATTTTCCACCTAAAAACAAAAAATATGAAAGTACTTAAGAAAATCCTGATTGCGTTACTCATTATTATTGCGATCCCGCTCATCGTGGCATTGTTTGTCAGAAAAGACTATTCTGTAAAGAGGGCAGTCATCATCAATAAGCCACAGGCTGAGGTTTTTAATTATATAAAGTACCTCAAGAATCAGAATAATTACAGCAAATGGGCTACTATGGATCCTAATATGATTAAAACCTATACCGGTACTGATGCTACTGTCGGGTTCATTTCTGCTTGGGACAGTAAAGATGAGGATGTAGGCAAGGGAGCACAGGAAATCAAGAAAATAACGGAGGGCTCCCGTATCGATTATGAGCTGCGTTTTATTAAACCATTCGAATCTACAGAACATGCATATATGATCACAGAAGCTGCGAGTCCTGCACAAACCAAAGTGACATGGGGTTTTGAGGGAAGTATGGCTTACCCTACGAACATCACGATGCTGTTTATGGATTTCGATAAAATGATTGGTGCTGATCTGGCTACAGGATTAGATAAATTAAAAACGGTTATGGAAACACAACCATAATCCAGGAACGTTGATTTTATACATAAAAGAAAGGTCCGGCAATATTGCCGGACCTTTCTTTTATGTATAGTACGCTCTTAGTTAAGGGTACGTTTTACTTCTACTTCTTCGTAGCCTTCGATAATATCGCTGACTCTCAGATCGTTGTAGTTTTTCACACTCAAACCACATTCGTAACCTGCATTTACCTCTTTCACATCGTCTTTGAAACGTTTCAGAGATGCCAGTTCTCCATGGTGTACTACTATACCGTCACGGATAATGTTGATCTTCGTATTACGGCTAAACTTACCGTCTAACACATAACAACCTGCGATGGTACCTACGCCGCTGATTTTAAACACTTCACGAACTTCGATATTACCCACGATTTTCTTCTCGATTGTAGGCTCAAGCATACCTTCCATGGCGCTCTTGATCTCATCGATTGCATCGTAGATGATAGAGTAGTAGCGGATCTCAATGTTTTCCTGATCAGCAAGCTTGGAAGCCTGAGAAGAAGGACGCACCTGGAAGCCAAGGATAATGGCATCTGATGCAGAAGCCAGCAATACGTCTGACTCGGTAATCTGACCGACAGCTTTGTGTACGATACTTACCACTACTTCTTCTGTAGACAGTTTTTGTAATGAGTCACTCAATGCCTCTACAGAACCATCGAAGTCACCTTTGATGATTACATTCAGTTCTTTAAAGTTACCCAGAGCCAGACGACGTCCGATCTCATCCAGGGTAATATGTTTACGGGTACGAATACCTTGTTCTCTCAGGATCTGTGCACGACGGTTAGCGATTTCTTTCGCCTCAGCTTCATCGTTATACACTCTGAATTTCTCACCGGCTTGTGGTGCACCATTCAGACCCAGTACCTGTACCGGTGTAGAAGGACCAGCTTCTTTAACGCGCTGTCCTCTTTCATTGAACATTGCTTTTACTTTACCAAAGTACTGACCGGATACGATCATGTCTCCCATATTCAGGGTACCGTTCTGTACCAGCATAGTTGATACATAACCACGACCTTTATCCAGTGAGGCTTCGATAATAGAACCGGTACCTACTTTTTCTGAATTAGATTTCAGTTCCAGTAATTCAGATTCCAGAAGGATTTTCTCCAGCAGGTCTTCGATACCGATACCTTTCTTAGCAGAAATCTCCTGGCTCTGGAACTTACCACCCCAGTCTTCTACCAGGATATTCATGGCAGAAAGTTGTTCTTTAATTTTTTCAGGATTAGCTCCGTCTTTATCTATTTTGTTGATGGCAAATACCATAGGTAAGCCTGCTGCCTGAGCATGGGAGATCGCTTCACGGGTCTGAGGCATGATTGCATCATCCGCTGCTACTACGATAACCGCTACATCCGCAGCTTTGGCACCACGAGCACGCATCGCGGTGAACGCTTCGTGACCCGGAGTATCCAGGAAAGTAATTTTCTTACCGGAACCTGTTTTCACCTGGTATGCACCAATGTGCTGAGTAATACCTCCGGCCTCACCGGCTACCACGCTTGCATTACGGATGTAATCCAATAATGAAGTTTTACCATGGTCAACGTGACCCATGATGGTTACCACCGGCGCACGCTCTTCAGTATCTTCAACCAGATCGTCTTCAACTTCTTCTTCATCAGCATCCTGTTGCAGGTTGATGAATTCTACTTCTCTGTCAAATTCGTTTGCTACCAGTTCAATTACCTCTGCATCCAGACGTTGGTTGATAGACACCATAATACCCAGGCTCATACACTTGCTGATTACTTCAGTAAAGCTTACATCAAGCAGGTTAGCCAATTCGCTTACAGAGATAAACTCTGTAACCTGTATTACGTTGTTATCGCTCTCCGCTTCTGCAGCTGCACGTTTCTCAGCCATTTCCTCACGTTTATTACGGCGATATTTGGCTTTAAGGTTTTTACCTTTACCGCCACCACCTGCGAGTTTGGCCTGTGTTTCCCTGATTTTATCCTGGATTGCTTTAGCATCGACTTCCTGAGGTTGTTGCTGTGCCTGGTTGTTACGACCGGCATGAGGTCCTCTTCTGTCGTTGCCTCTGTTATTGTTATTGTTGTTATTATTTCTGTTGTTTGGTCCACCCTGGTTACCACCCGGACGATTGCCCTGGTAGCCGCCACCGCCACCCGGGCGATTGCCCTGATAGCCACCGCCACTACCTTGTGGTCGGTTTCCGCCTTGCTGGTTTCCACCACCATGAGGTCGGTTTCCACCACCTTGTCCGGTGTTAGTATTGTTGTTATTATTATTTCCGCCTGTTTCCGGTTTCTTATCTACAGGAATACGTTTTCTCTTACGTTTTTCTCTGCTATCTCTGCTGTTATCGTTTTTAACCGGCAGTTCAATTTTACCTAAGATTTTCGGTCCGGCCAGTCTCGGTGCATTCATTTCGATATGCTCTGGTTTGGCAGGAGCCGGCGGTATTGCAGGAGCTGCTGGTTTAGGAGCTTCTGCAGCAGGAGCAGCTTGCGGTTTAGGCGTTTCCGCTACAGGAGCAGCAGGTGCCGGAGCAGGTTGTTCCTCTTTTACCGGAGCTGGCTTAGGAGCAGATGCTTCCTGTACCGGTGCTGCTGGTTTTGGCTCTTCTACCTTTTGAGGCTCTTCTTTTTTCTTGGTTACCGCACCTTTTTTAGGACGGGTAGCCAGGTTCATTGCCTCAAGGTCTATTTTATCTAATACTTTAGGTCCGGAAAGTTTCGGAGATTTTGTGTCGATGTGTTGTGCCTCTTCTTCAGCTTTTTCTGCCGGAGCCGGTTTAGGAGCTTCTTCTGCTACAGGAGCAACAGGTGCTGGTGCCGGAGCTTCTTCCGCTTTCGGTTGTGGAGCAGGAGTAGGAGCAGGCTTAGGAGCTTCCACTACAGGAGCCACTTCCGGTTTAGGCGTTTCTGCTACAGGGGCAGGTTCAGGAGCCGGAGCAGGTTTCGGAGTTTCCTCTACAGCAGGTTTTTCTTCTGCTTTAGGCGTTTCCGGTGCTTCTGGTTTATCAGAAGGCAGTGCTGCAATCACAACTTTAGCCTTAGGATCTTTCTTGTCTTTTGCGTTAAGATCAAGTTCATCCTTTGGCTTGTTCAGATTTTCCAATAAAGATCCCTTAGGTAAAGCAATGGCATCGCTCTTGCGCTTAGCCGCTTTATCTTTGGCAAACTCGCCCTGCAAGGCACTGTACATGTCTTCGGAGAGCTTAGCACTGGGCTTGGAATCTACTTCAAAGCCTCTTTTTGTCAGAAAATCCACGAGGGTTTCTTTACCAATGTTAAACTCTTTGGCCGCGGCCAGTAGTCTGGGTGTATTTGATGTTTCGGACATTCTTATAATTCGCTTTCAACCGTGTGATTATCGATATTAATCATTTTATAATGCATATATCAAATGTTGGCACGATTGAAAGCCAAAATTCGATATTAATTTTTATGTTTCCATACAATGTTGCTAAAAGTTAACACACATTGCGTATTGTTCAGCTTACTCGGCGGTACCATCATCTTCAAATTCAGCCTCAAGGATGCGGCGTACGTCTTTAACCGTTTCTTCTTCCAGATCGGTACGGCGAGTCAGCTCTTCAACAGAGTGCTCCAGGATACTTAATGCAGTATCGTAGCCCACTTTTTTGAATTCTGCAATAACCCATGCTTCGATCTCATCTGTAAATTCGTCCAGATCGATATCGAATTCTGCAGACTCTTTTACATCACGGTATACATCAATGCTAAAGCCAGACAGTTGCTGTGCCAGTTTAATGTTTACCCCTTTCTTACCAATAGCCAGAGATACCTGATCGGTATCCATGTACACATCAGCATGGTTTTTCTCTGTATTCAGATCTATACGGTTTACTTTTGCCGGAGTCAGCGCACGCTGGATCAGCAGGGAAGTATTGGCTGTATAGTTAATGATGTCGATATTTTCGTTGCGCAGTTCTCTTACAATACCGTGAATACGGCTACCTTTCATACCTACACAAGCACCTACCGGATCGATACGGTCATCATAGCTTTCTACTGCTACTTTTGCACGCTCACCTGGCTCTCTTACTATTTTCTTGATCGTGATCAGACCATCCTGAATTTCAGGAACTTCGATTTCCAGAAGTTTTTCCAGGAAAGAAGAGTGTGTTCTGCTCAGGATAATAACCGGTGCATTGCTGCGCATTTCTACTTTCTTCACTACTGCACGAAGTGGTTCTCCTTTACGGAAAAAGTCGCCAGCGATCTGCTCAGACTTAGGCAATAATAATTCGTTACCTTCTTCATCCAGCAGCATCAGTTCTTTTCTCCAGATCTGGTATACTTCACCATTGATGATCTCACCTACGCGCTCTGCATATTTTTGCAGGATACTGTTTTTCTTTAAATCACTGATACGGGCAGCAAGTGTTTGCTTGGCTGCGAGAATAGCTCTGCGACCGAAGTCCAGTACATCAATCTCTTCATATACTTCTTCACCTACTGAATAATCAGGGTCGATCAGTCTTGCTTCAGATATCTGGATCTCAGCATTATCATCTTCTTCAAAACCATCTTCTACTGCGGTTCTTCTTCTGAAGATTTCCAGGTCACCGGTCTGGTCGTTAACGATTACATCAAAGTTATCATCCGAACCGTATTTTTTTCTCAAAAGCGTTTTGAATACGTCTTCCAGTACTTTCATGAGGGTAGAACGATCTATCCCTTCTGCTTCTTTAAAGTCCTGAAACGATTCAATTAAGTTAATACTAGCCATTGTGATTTAAAATATATTGTTTAAAACAAATGCAATTTGCTTTGTAAGGTTTATTAATGTTTTAGAATACAATCTGTACTACTGTTGCTTTGATCGTATCAAAAGGTATTGTCTCAACAACAATTTCTTTCTTTTTACCGACCTGCTTTTCCAGTACTACCGCTTCTTCTGTAGCTGATTGTAATACACCAAGATGTTTGGTATCATCGTTCAGTGTAATCTCCACCGTACGGCCAATATTTTTAGTGTATTGTCTAAAAAATTTCAGGGGCTCATCTACACCCGGGCTGGACACTTCCAGAGAAAAATCTCCTTCAGGATACATGCCGGACTCTTCGATCATTTTGTACAAAGCTCTATTGATTTTGGTACAGGCTTCAACATTTACCCCGCTATCCCCATCCATATAAACTTTAATGTTATTGGTGGGTTTCAATTTTACTTCTACCAGAAACAAGGCCGAATCAATAGTCAGCTCTTCTATCTTGTTGGTAACTAAGGTTATGATATCCATTATTTTATTCAACGAAACATGGGGGCTCATGCCCCCAGGTCCTCTTTTTCTGATGCAAAGGTAATACAAATATGATTTACAGCCAAAATATTCTTATTATGAAAGCTATACATGTAAAGATTTTGTGATTTTCCTGTTAAGGCCTGATTTATTAATATTTAATACTATAACTTCACCCAACACTAAATTAAAAAACTAATCGTATGAATTACAAGAACATTATTCCTGCACTGATGATTACAGGTGCTATTGCTGTAATGACTCCATCATGCTCCTCTAAAGTACCTGATGCTACGGTTAAGTCCAATGCTGAGGCTGTGGTAACACCTGGTGTAGCCGTAGAGGTTAAAGATGGTGTGGTAACGCTCTCCGGCAACGTAAATAATGATGCAGACAAAGCCAGTGCTGAGGCTGCAGTAAAAAATCTGGATAAAAAATCCGGTGTAAAATCTGTGGTAAACAATATTGCAGTAACTCCGCCACCTCCTCCTCCGGCTTCTGTGACCACTACACTGGATGCTGCTACGCAACAAAAAGTTATGGATGGCATTAAAGATATTAAAGGCGTGACCGTAACCTTTACTGCTGATAAAGCCGTACTTACCGGTGAGGTGAGCAAAGCGGACAGAATGAAAATTATGCAAATGCTTGCTGCTGCCAAAGTCAAATCTGATGTAAGCCAGCTGAAGGATAAAAAATAATCTTAAACCTGTAAAAAAACAAAATATTATGTCATTGCAAGATAAATATGCATCATTGCTGGATGCAGCTAAAAATATGGGTGTAGCCAATCTTTCTGTTGCAGAACAAGGAGGAGCGCTGCATGTAAGCGGTACGGCCAATTCAACCGCAGATTATGATGCTTTATGGAATATGTACAGTCAGATCGATCCGAATATGGCCAGCGGAGACCTGATGATGAATATTGACATCAAAGCCGATGCCGGCGCTTCTTTAAAAGTAACCACGGACAGCACAAACCTGAATATCAGAAGTGTGCCAAGCACGGAAGGTGAAATCGTAGGAAAAGCGGCACATAACGAAGTCGTTACCCTGGTTGAAAAAACAGACGATAGCTGGTGGAAGATCAGAACGGCTGCCGGTGAAGAAGGTTATGCTTATGCACAATACCTGTCTCCGATGTAACATATCAATATCTAAAAAGATACAAAATGCAGATCCTCCGGATCTGCATTTTTATTTCTTACCATAGTGCATTGATATATAATTTACTGTAATTTTAAGAAAATTATATACTTATGGAAAAGAACAGATCTCTTCTCTATGCCGCCATATGGGGCCTGGCTATGATCATTACTGCATTTGTGGTCGGCAAAGGCATACGTAACCGCAATGCCAACCAGGATGCGATCAATGTTGTAGGCCTGGGTACAAAAGATTTTACTTCTGATGAGATTTTTTGGAAAGGAAGTTTCAGCGCAAGATCTATGGATGCGAAAGAGGCATACAACACCATTCTTGCGGATAAAGAGAAAGTACGTCAGTTTTTTATTTCCAAAGGCTTTAAAGAAAGTGAATTCACTTTTGGCGGCGCCAATATTGCAAAGACCTTCCGGACGGTAAGCACCGAGACTAAAGATGGAGATACCAAGTCGGAAGAAGTATTTGACGGATATACTGCTACACAAACCATTAGCTTTTTCTGCCAGAAAAATGATGCACTGATGCGTAAAATCGAACAGGTATCGGATCAGACTTCTGAACTGATTAATTCAGGCATTGAGTTTAACGGACAGGACATTCAATATACCTATTCTGATCTGCCCAGCCTGAAACATAACCTGATTGAGAATGCCACGAAAGATGCGCGGGAACGTGCACAGAAAATTGTCAAAACGGGCAATGGTGATCTGGGCAAATTGAAAGATGCCAGTATGGGTGTATTTCAGATTACTGGAAAGGGTAGTATAGAGGAAGATAGCTATGGCGGTAATTTTGATACCCGCAGTAAAGAGAAAACAGCCCGCATTACAGTAAGATTAAGCTATGTATTAGAATAACAGTATATTATAAAACAGATTCCCTACATTTGCAAGACAGGTAAAATATCTCTTGAAGAATGAATATCAGAAAAGCATTAAGACATAAACCGGAAGCACATACATCTGCACTGAACGATGTACTGTTCATCCTTTTATTTTTCTTCCTGATCGTCGCGACACTGGCTAATCCTAATGTCATCAAGCTGGCCAATCCGAAAGCCAATACTGATACTAAGGTAAAACAAACCGTTGTGGTATCGATCAATGCCGATCAGCAATTCTTTGTGGGTACAAAGCCTGTTGCTGCCGATTCCCTGACTACTGCCATTCAATCAGTTGTTGCAGCTGCACAGGATAAGGAGCCTACTATTGTTATCAATGCCGATAAACTGGCTACCGCTGATAATATTGTTGCTATTATGCGTTCGGGGCAAGAGCTGAATATAAAGACAGTACTGGCTGTACAGAAAGCAGTGGCACAATAAGATCAGATCTAACTATATTTTTACTAATAAAGGGACTTCATTGATGAAGTCCCTTTATTGTATTTATCTGAATGAGTAATCTTATGCGAAACGGCTATGATCATCATGCCATACATTACTCAGCGCACCGATTACGAAATCGTTTTGCAGTTTGCTGATCTGTAACATTGCTACATCTTCTGCCCTTACCTTGCGGTACATCGGATGCATCGTACCTCCGTTTTGTCCGGCAGGCACAGACGGATCGTACTGAAATGCAGGATCGACCAGGGTGCCTCTCGGATACATAATACCCGGAATGCCTTTCCCCCTAAAATCCAGGTCAGTGGGGTGGGCCAGTCCTAAGGTATGTCCGAACTCATGTGCGGCAGTAGTCGAGCCTTCGTATAGGTTGTCTTTTTTGAAAAATCCAGTATTACACCCCAGCGCATCCACGAAGGAAATGTTTCCGTTTACAAATTCTTCTATTCTGAAGTAATTATTGAGCGGATTGGTATTCTGCATTATATCTTCCGGTTGCAGATCGGGTTGCCAGTCGGCTGTAATAGAAAAATTAAGTCTTAATGGCTTGAGGTTATGCAGTATTCTCCCTTCGGGAGCATTCCACATCGCTTCTATCTCAGTCCTGATGCGCTCTGTCAATACTGCATCTGCTGCTGCACCATAGGTTATGATATGGGCACGGAACAATAAAGTATTTGCGGAGATCAGTTCTACAGTACCCATAGTGGGATTATTTACAGGTTGTATTGTTTGGTGGCCTGGCTCATTTGCGCAATCAGGTCAGGATTTTTTTCAATCGCATTTCCGACTACCACTACCTGTGCCCCGGCATCTAATGCCTTTTGCAGCCCTTCCACATCGCGGATACCCCCACCGATAATCAAAGGGATCGCAATATTATCGCTTACCTTCTTAATCATTTCCTGTGAGATCGGATATTTGGCACCACTACCGGCATCCATATAGATGAGCTGTTTGCCCTGCATCTCTCCGGCCCAGGCCGTACACAATGCCAGTTCTGGTTTGTTGTGTGGCAGCGGCGCTGAATGGCTCATATAAGATACTGCTGTAGGTACACCACCATCAATAACCATATAGCCCGTAGCCATTACTTCCAGGCCACTGGCTTTGATAGCAGGTGCAGAAATCACATGCTGACCGATCAGCAGATCCGGGTTACGACCTGATATCAATGATAAATAGAGCAATGCATCTGCGCTCTTGCAAACCTGCGCCGGACTGCCCGGAAATAAGATCACCGGAATGTCGGATACTGATTTAAAGCTGCGGATGCAATCGTTCCAATGATCGGATACCATGATACTACCCCCAAACAATACATAATCGACTCCGGCATCGGCACATTTCTGAGCCAGTATGGCGGCTTGCTCCGGACTGATGTCATCCGGATCGATCAGTACAGCAAAGGCTTTTTTTCCTTCCTGCTTTAACTGCAGCAGTTGTCTGTATATGTTTCGGGTCATTGTAATCATGGTATATAGTTAGTTTTGTTTTATTCTATAATCTTAAGCTTGGCATATTGCAGCATGATTTTCTTCACACCTATACCATTTTCAAAATCAATAGTGGCCATGCGGTTATTAGGATTACCATCGAGGCCGCGAATAGTACCAAAACCGAATTTCATATGTTCTACTTTTTGTCCTACTTCCATATCGCCAGGATTACTGGCAGTGAAATCAGCAGATGGGGTATGGCTATAAGACGTAGAGGATGCAGTCGCGCTCTTCGCCTGAACGATATTACTTCTTTCCTGCGGGGCAGCTGCTTTCGGCTGGATCGCAGCACGTTTACCGAATGTTCCGCCACCACCTGAATTGCCCTGGCCCGAAGAGAATGATCCTCTTGCGCCAGCCATTCCTGCATAGCTTTTATCTATATATTCCTGAGGAATCTCATCTATAAAGCGGCTCGGATCATTTTGCACCAGCTGTCCGAAACGATAACGGCTGTTGGCGAATGTAATCCACAGACGCGCCTTTGCACGGGTTACCACAACGTAGAAGAGACGACGCTCTTCTTCCAGATCTTCACGGGCATATAGACTCATAGCTGATGGGAAGAGGTTTTCTTCCAATCCCACAGCGAAGGTACAAGGGAATTCCAGTCCTTTTGCCGCGTGAATGGTCATGAGTTTTACCACATCCTGGTCTTCGTCATTTTCTTTATCCGCATCGGTCAGCAGGGTGATGTTTTGCAGGTAAGTACCCAGGCTTTTATCTTCTTCCAGTTCTCCGTCTGCGTTTGGCGTCTCTGTATATTCTTTAATAGAGTTGAGTAATTCCTGTACGTTCTCATAACGTTGCAGACCCTCAACCGTTTTATCTGCGTATAACTCTTTTACCAGACCACTATGCTTACCTACGGCAAATGCCACATCATAGGCATTATGCGTTTTCAGCATGGTCTGTGCACTTTTAATCAGTGTTACAAATGTTTCTACCGCTGCCGCAGATGCACCTTTAAGGCCATAAGCAGTAGGCGCCTGTATCACTTCCCATAATGGTTTACCGCTTTCATTTGCTGCGATCACCATTTTCTCCAGGCTGGTTTTACCAATGCCTCTTACCGGGTAGTTGATGATGCGTTTAATCGCTTCTTCATCTCTCGGGTTGGCAGTAACACGCAGGTAGGCGATAAAGTCTTTGATCTCCTTTCTCTGGTAGAACGACAGACCACCGAATATGCGGTAAGGAATGTTCATTCTTCTGAGGCTTTCCTCGAAAGAACGGCTTTGCGCATTGGTACGGTACAGGATGGCAAAGTCTTTGTTACTATAGTGATAACGCAGTTTATGCTCCGCAATAGCATCGGCAACATAACGGCCTTCATCATTGTCTGTCAGGGTTCTGACCAGTTTTATCTTCTCACCTATTTCATTATCAGTCCACAGATTTTTAGGAATCTGGTTCTTGTTATTACCGATAATCTTATTGGCTACATTCAGGATACTTTGTGTACTACGATAGTTCTGCTCCAGCTTGATCACTTTCACATCGTCATAGTCATTCTGAAACTGGAGGATGTTCTGGATTGTTGCACCACGGAAGGAGTAGATACTTTGCGCATCATCACCTACCACACAGATATTTTCCGTTACCGCAGCCAGCATTTTTACAATTTTATACTGGGCGGTGTTGGTATCCTGGTACTCATCAATCATTACATACTTGAACTTGTGCTGGTATTTGGCCAGTACTTCAGGCTGTGTTTTCAGCAATTCGTACATTTTAAACAGCAGATCATCAAAGTCCATTGCACCGTTTTTGAAACAGCGGTTGGCATATTGTGCATAGATCTGCCCCGTCAGCGGACGGTTGGCGCGCGCATCTTCCTGGGCAATAGCCGGTTCTCTCAGGTACTGTGCCGGTCCGATCAGACTGTTCTTGGCACCGGAGATACGGCTTAAGATTACATTAGGTTTGTAAATCTTATCGTCCAGGTTATTTTCAGAGATAATGCTTCTGAGCAGGCTCTTGGCATCATCGGCATCATATATGGTAAAGTTGTTGGGATAACCAATTTTCTGCGCTTCGGCACGCATGATTTTGGCAAATACAGAGTGGAAGGTACCGATATACAGATTACGGGCTTCGGAGTTGCCCAGTATTTTCTCGATACGTTCTTTCATTTCTGCGGCAGCCTTGTTGGTAAAGGTCAGTGCCAGTATATTAAAGGCGTCTACGCCATTACGCAGCAGGTGTGCAATACGGGTAGTCAGTACTTTAGTTTTTCCGCTTCCGGCTCCGGCTACGATCATCAACGGGCCGTCAATATGTGTAACGGCCGCTCTCTGCTGTTCATTCAGTTCGCTCAAATATTGGTGCTGCATAAGACTGCGAAGTTAGGTAAAACCCGAGACATAGGGACATAAAAAAAGGGCCATATCTAGACAGATAAGCCCTTAACTAAAACCTACACCTATGAAAAAAACTATTAAAGTACTATTATTTCTTTGCTTTTACATTCATCTGGATTTCGATATCTTTAGAGATACCCCAGTCAGCTGGATTTCCTTCTGTTTTGTAAGTCAATCCCCAATCAGATCTGTTGATTACAAATTTAGATTCAACAGAAACTTCAGTTTCGCTTACGCTTACTTTCGCAGGGAAAGTTACGTTAACTGTTTTATCTTTTAATGTCAGGTTACCGCTAACGATGTTAGTAGCACCTTCGATTACGCTTTTCACTTTTGAACTGTCAAAAGGAGCAACGCTGGTAATTTCAAATTTAGCAGTTGGATATTTTGCTACGTCAAAAAAGTCAGGACTTTTCAGGTGGCCATCCAGATCTGTTGATTTTTTACCTTCAGCAGCAGCAACTGCAGCTGTATCCGTAATCAGGGTGTTCATATCAATGTTGAAAGAACCGCCAGTGATTGCATTGTTTTCTACAGAAACAGTACCAGATGCTTTGATGATACCGAAACGAGGATTCAGACCTCCTTTGTGGTAACCAGTCCATTTGATAGAACTTGCTGTAGTATCCAGGTTGTATACCGAACCAGATTGTTTCGCTACTTCCTGAGTTTCTGCTGTTTTTGCTTGGTCTCCCTCTGAATTTTTACATGCTGCAAAAGCCAGGGTAGAAGCGGCAGCGAAGATAAAAAATTTTTTCATTAAAAAATATTATTTTTTTTAGTTTTTGTTTCTCTTTGATTAGAATTGCAATGCAAAGATAGAACAAAAGATTGTATCTACAAGTAATTCTTTTTATAAGATTTTTTTCTATTGCGATAGACAAAATCTATTCTCTCCTTTTAGTACTTGAAGCTCATACACTTGTCCGAACGAAAGGCTAAAATTTTCCTCAATATGTCCACACGGGATGTCGAAACAGACCGGAATATTCATATATCTTACATGGTTCAGAATGATCTCGTATACATTCTGGCCAAACGGACGGGTAGTATCTTCTGTATCGGTAAAGCCCCCGCAGACCAGTGCCTTTATATTAGATAACGCTCCGCTGCGTTTCATATTATATAAAAGACGATCTATATTATATAAATGCTCTCCGATATCTTCTATAAACAAGATTTTATCTCTTGTATTCAGTTCCGAAGCCGATCCGGTAAGGTGTGCCAGCATTGCCAGGTTGCCCCCGACTAATACTCCTCTTGCCGTACCTTCTATGTTATATACACATTCCGGAACAGGGTACTCGACCGCTGTACCCGTAATAACGGATCGGAATGAGTTCAGGAATGCCTTCTCTTCATTTTCGGGCTTAAAGCTGCTGCACATAGGCCCGTGCAGGGTGGCAATACCATAATTGGATAGCACATGGCTGTGCAGCACGGTTATGTCGCTGAAGCCACACAGCCATTTGGGTTGCTGTATAAAGCGGCTGAAATCCAGGTCATCGATAATGCGGCTCATACCATAGCCTCCACGACCCATCAGTATGGCCTGTACATCATTACGGTCCAGGAAGGACTGCAGGTCTCTTCTTCTTACCTCATCCGGTGCAGAGAAGTAATTATCACTTTCGCCTACGGTCTCGCCCAGGATTACCCGGTAGCCCCAGGACTCAAGCATTTGCTGTGCAATGCCTACTGTTTCTTTAGGTATGTAGCCGGAAGGGCAGGTTATGGCAATGGTATCACCTGGTTTCAGGTAGGGTGGTATTTGCATTGTTGGCAGTTTATTAAACCCAAAATTAGGTACAAATAACCGAAATCATTTACTTTGCGGCTATGAAAAAAATAGCTTTACTCGTCCTTTCTGTTGCCGGGCTTATGCTGGCTTCCTGTGGGGAAGAAAATAATGGTACTGACAGCCAAAAGACACAACAAACCCTTCCGAAACTGAATGTATGGACCGTACCGGCCAAAGGGCAAAAAGTTGCTGATTACTCCAAAGCCATCAAAGATGATCTGAATAAAAGTAAGTTTGAGGTCATTATCTCTACTACAGACAGCAGTGCTGCTAACGGCACCTTCAAGATTGACCTGAACTATGGTGCCAATCAGAACAGTACAGACAAGCTGTTTCCGAAATGGTATGAAAACAATGTGGTAAAACCTATGGTAAAAGGTATAGACAGCCTGGAGTACGGTGCGGTAATCGGTTTCGATCCGGGAGATGGTTCTTTCCAGGAATTGTACCAGGTTACAGTAAAGGATAAAGAGATCAAATTTCAGCAAACAAAAATGTACGGTACGCAGGTCAATTAAAAACCCGTACTTTTGCAGTATGAAAAAATTATCCGCACTGCTTATTGTCAGCGCATGCAGCCTGTCTCAGGCTATTGCACAGGGTTGCGCAGTTTGTACCAAAACCGCCGAAGGTTTCGGTGAGAGTGCAGCGTCCAGCCTGAACACAGGTATTCTGTACCTGGCTGCTATCCCGGTAGGATTTATGGGCACTATGGCTTATTTGTGGATCAAGCGCAGCCGCCAGAAATAAGCCATAGGCTTTTTATAGTTCCTTAATCGTTATTCCCGTAATCTTCCGGAACAGGTCGATGGCGTAAAGATCCGTCATCCCTGAAATATAATCTGTAACCGACTGCAGGTTATGATATAATGATCCCATTTCCTTATCTATCGGGAACTGCGCCGGTATCAGCTGCAGCACCTTTTCCGACTTGGCATTGCCGGAAGCCAGTAGTGCTTCTACAAAAATCTCCAGTAATTTACCGATTACATTAAAACCGGCAATCTCTATCTCTACCACACTTTTCTGATTGTATATATGCCTGATCGATTGCTCATCTATCTTCTTCAGCAATGTAGTATAGCGCTCCGGCAACACATCCAGCAGGGATTGCTGTAAACCGCCGGCAAGCATTAGTGACTCCTGCTGCATAAAGGCTTCTTTGCACAGATCTATCATACGCCCTATCCATACTGCTCGCAGGTATTCTACTTTGCGGTTGGGGTCTATGATCTTGTCCAGCTTCTCCCTTACCTTATCTATGCTATTGTAGGTCTGCCCTTCGTCAAAGAATGGCAGGAACAGTTCCAGTATCTGCTGGTAGCTGATCACGCCCAGACGATGAGCATCTTCCATATCTATAATGCGGTAACAGATATCATCTGCTGCCTCGGTGAGGAATACAAATGGATGGCGGGCATACACATCTTCAAAGCCCTCGAGCTGAGGCAGAGCCAGCTGTGTAGCTATACTCTTCCAGGCATCGCGCTCGCTATCAAAGTACCCCGATTTTTTGGTGCTGATCAGCCCCGTCTTTTTATTAAAGCCTTCCAGACTGGTAGCCGGATATTTTACAATTGCGGCCAGTGTAGTCTGGGTAATGTTATAGGCCGATGAGGCTTCATTAAAGTTATGGGTAAGTATGCGAAAGGCATTGCTATTGCCCTCAAACCTGCTGAAGTCGGCCCATTGGTTGGGGCTCATATTATCTTTCAGCCTGCGCTGCGTACTATCAGCAAGGTCATTGAAGTAATGCCGGATAGCGTCTTCGCCGGAATGACCGAACGGCGGGTTGCCGATATCATGTGCCAGACATGCCGCACCGATTACCGAGGGCAGCTCATAGGTATAAAACTCTTTGCCGGCCGGGCTCAGATTATGGGTTTCTGCGATCTGCTGGCCCACAGCCTTGCCCAGGGTACGGCCTACAGAGGCGACCTCCAGGCTATGGGTAAGCCGGTTGTGTACAAATGCCGGTCCGGGCAGGGGAAAGACCTGAGTCTTGTTCTGCAGCCTGCGGAATGCCGAGGAGAAAATAATGCGATCGTAATCGCGCATAAATGAGGTGCGCAGGGTATCGCTATTGGGTGTTTTATCGCTGGCATCGTTGGGCCGGGCATCGCTGTACAGATGCGCCCATTGCATGGATTGTGGCATAAAATTATTTAATAATCGTGTTAAGATACTGAATTCCTTTGATGCAGGGCTCTTTGAGGGCCTGCACCTCTGGCAATGCAGTATTGGCTAGCAACAGCTCCTTTGCTTTGGCAAGGTAGGACTTTGCCCGTTTCAGTTGTTCATTCGTTGCCTTACTATTCCGGGCAAGATCTACACCCTGGTTGTAATAAGTGTTGATGAGGGTATTGGGATTGGCAGGATTATAGGCATAAGCAGCCTTAGCCTCTTGCATAGCTCTTGCAGCAGGTGACAGTTTCAGTGTTTGCTCTGCATAGGCAGTATAATCGACACTATTCAGCGGATGTACACTTGTATCTATAGCATCCAAACCTGCATTGGTGTATGATTGCATACTGATCGGGTTGGTCAGTAGTTGAAATGCTGGATCCATAGGAATGGCATGGGTAATATACCAGGCAGGATCGGGCATAAAATAGCGGGTATCGAGTACAGACATGAATCCGCCGCGGGGCAACATACTATGGGTCGAAGAGAACAGGTCACAGATATACCACCTGCCCTGAATTTTAACCAGGTTCCAGCTCGCATTCGGTTCTTTAAAACCCGTACCGGCCACATAGTTTTTCATTTTGCTATAGCCCAGTACACCCAAGCAGGGTATCTTCAGCTCTTTGCAGAACGCCGTCGTCAGCTCTGCATAATCTATTCCAAATGCTTTCCTGTACTTCATTACATTGTCCAGGCCTGTGGGCTGAAAGTTGCCACTATTATATTTAGCCTCATCTACCTCAAGGTAATTATTCATCCATAACATAAGCATTCTTAACTGTACCTCTCCATCTGTTGTCTGCGCGGCAATAGCTGTAGCCAGCTCTTTTACGCTCGACACCTTGCCCCATTCGCTTTTATGGGTCAGGAACATATTGGCTACGGACATGCTGGTATTATTCTCCTGCGCCGCAGCATAAGATAGTACACCACTACAGAACAAGAGACAACTTAGTAATTTTTTCATCTGTACTTTTTGAATGGCACAAAACTAATGGAAATAGTTTTTCCATGCTTCTATGCAGGTTAATGTACTCGTCATATTGATTGAAGCGAAGCGAAATGGAGACATCTCCTCTTTCTGTGGCATCGTCATGTCGACCGGAGTGGAGACATCTCCTTTTATACTTGCATTCAGGAGATTTCTCGACACCACTCCGCTGTGCTCGAAAAGACGGGAACACGCTCATCGTCATATCGACTGAAGCGAAGCGAAATGGAGATATCTCCTGATTGAAGGAAACATGGAGGAGATTTCTCGGCTACACTTCGTTGTGCTCGAAATGACGGGAACGATTGCAGGCTAGCGCACGCGCTGGGAGCGCGCGCCAGCAGGAGTTATTTAAAAAGTTTCATGTTACAACTAGACACAAAATCCTTAGTTTTAATGTATAAAAATAGAATATGGATTACAATTTAATCATTGGTATTTTAAGTTTAATTGTTGCTATTGGTGGTTACAATCTTGCAAAGAAAATAGCTAAGAAGGATTATGAAGAGAAGCCTGAAGAAGACAAACTTCATTTAACCGCTCAATTCAAAGCTACTCAAAACCTTTCCAAGCAAGTTTATAATGAGTTGAAATCTCATGTTGAAACATATAATGCATTTGATCAGTTTATGTTCCCAGGTATTACTTACCGCGCGTATCTCTCTGAGTTGGAGAAATCACACAGTGCGGATAATGGCTGCCTCTCTGACAAAACATTGGAGAAATCATTAAGTTTATGGCCTTTACCATTAATGACTATTCAGTCAATGAGTAAAAGTCTGGAAGATCAATTCCGAGCACTAACGGAAATACAAAATAGTATACGGCTCCAAAAAGAAACAATCAGATTAAATGACTCGACATCCAATTAATTGACGGTGTAAATAAGTTATTAGTGCCTAAACAAAATCCATAGATATATACACACTACTAATAAAATAGAAAAAGGAGCCTCACGGCTCCTTTATTGTTTATTAGAATATACTTACCTCTTTATCAATGCCTCTAACCTATCGATCATCTCCTTTTGCTGTTGCAGCATACGCTCATAGAGCTCAACCATTTTATCTAAAGGATTGAAGGTCGGTTGTAAATTAACTGCGTTTAATGTAGAAGTATCGTTGCTTGTAAAAGTATTCGAAATCACATTCACCGCCTGCTCTTCATCAAAGTTCTTTATGGCCTCTATGGGTAGGTGCAGTATAGCCGCTACTTGTTGTAGTACAGGTAGTTCTATAGTCTCTTTCTGCTCCAGCAGCGATACTTTTTTCTGCGTCCAGTCCTGACCCAGTTCCTGCGCCAGTACCTCTTGCTTCATGCCCAGCATCTCGCGAAAGCGTTTGAGGTTGCGGCCCTCGTGTATGTTTTTGTTCGGTGTTGTATGCGTCATAGGAATACAAATGTACGGTTTTACCTAAAAAAAATTATAGCAGTAAAGGTACAGTAATTTATGCCGGAGCAACGCATAATTTATGCCTGCCTGCATAATTTATGCTACTGTCCATAGCCTTGTTTTGTACTTAACTAAAACCCCAATACTTATGTCTGAACAGAGAAAGTCTGACCCCAATATGCACCGCATAAAGATAGGGCGTGGCCCCGGCCATCATGGCCCGCAACTGAAGATAACCGGCCACTGGCTGGTAGACTATTGCTTTGTACCCGGCCGGTACGTAACCATACTGGCCGTGCCGGGCCGGCTGGTGATCCTGCACGAAGACCATGTGCCCATAACCAATGCGCTGAAAGAGACTATGGCCTTGCTGCGCATAGAGGGCGGCCTGCCCCAGGCACCACTCTTGCAGCAGGAGTGAGGTAAGAAAAATAGCGCCAGCCCTGGTCTATACCAGGGTGGCGCTATTATAGCACAACTACCTGTGTATCTGCGGTGTATGATCAGGCGCATGGCTACAATTGTACCAAACCTGACCCAAATTGCTGAAAACCTGCTGCTGCTCATCAAGAACTACGGCGGGGCGAGCAAGGCACTTGCAAGCGCGGGGGTCTTCTATAAACAGGCCGGGCTCTGTTATGCGCGATCGCAGCTTTGGCTATTGTTCCACCGAGCTATGGTGCGGGCGCGCCGAGCTGGTGGGCACCAACCGGGCAGGTCTGGCCCGAAAGCTCCGAGCGCGGCATCGGACATACCGAGGTATGGTATGTGCGCGCGCAGCTATAGGGTAGGCCCCCCTACCTCTGAGGTAGGGGTATATGGCACGCGCCAGGGATTGCGCGCCAGCGAAGGAATTGTAAACGTCTATACACATAAAAAACCGCAGGCATAAATGCCTGCGGTCCTGTCTATAATTGATTGATGAAAGCTTACATTAAGTTTACGCTTCTCTGTACAAATGCGGTCAATGCATCGCCTGTAAGCATGCCTTGCGCAAGCAGTGCCAGGTCAAATGCCTGACGGGACAGTTGTTCTTTCTGTGCCTCGTCTTGTGTATCTACTATCTTCTGTATCAGTTTGCTGTTACCATTCACCGATACTTTATAGCTATCGGGCAGGTTGCCATAGAAGTTCATCATACCACCTCCCATTTTAGACATATCCTTCATGCGGCGCATAAACTCGTCCATAGTAATGGTCACCGGCAGATCCTCTGGGCTCATCGCTGTAACCTCTACATTCATCTGCTGGTTGTTGATGGTTTTTTCAAACAGTGCTTTTACTGATTGGGTCTGGTCTTCGTTCAGCACGCTTTCGTAATTGTGCTCTTTTTCGATCAGTTTGTCCATCACATCAGCATCTACACGCTTCATACGGGTCTTTTCCAGTTTCTGCTCCAGCTGTCCGATAAAGTGGTTGTCCAGCGGACCATCCATCAGCAGTACATCATAATCTTTCTTGGCCGCGGCCTGGATAAAGGTATTTTGTGCAGCAGGATTGGCGCTGTACAGGTACACCACTTCTCCGTTCTTATCGGTTTGCAGCGGGCTTACTTTCTCTGCATACTCCGGCAGGGTGTAATATTCATTCTTCACATTTTGCAGCAGGGCAAAATCTTTGGCTTTGTCGTTGAATTTTTCTTCAGAGATCATGCCATATTTTACAAACAGACCTATGTCTTTCCACTTCTCTTCAAAGCCTTTACGATCGTTCTTAAACATATCGGCCAGCTTCTCTGCTACTTTTTTGGTGATATAGCTGTTGATCTTTTTCACATTACCATCGGCCTGCAGGAAGCTACGGGAAACGTTGAGCGGAATATCCGGACTGTCGATCACACCATGCAGTAACATCAGGAACTCTGGTACGATGTCTTTAACCTCATCGGTAATAAATACCTGGCGGCTGAACAGTTTGATCTTATTGCGTTGCAGCTCCAGTTCGTTCTTCACTTTAGGGAAGTACAGTACACCGGTCAGGGTAAACGGATAGTCTACATTCAGGTGAATCCAGAACAGGGGCTCTTCGGAGAATGGATACAGTTCTTTGTAAAAGTTCAGGTAATCCTCATCCTTCAGTTCAGAAGGTGGCTTATTCCAGATCGGGTTACTATTGTTGATGATATTGTCTACAGTAACTTCTTTGTATTGTGGTTTGCCTTCGGCGTCCTCACCATCCGGTACGTGCTCGGTTTTGGTACCGAACTGGATAGTTATGGGCAGGAACTGACAGTATTTGTTCAGTATATTTTCGATGCGTTGCTCTTCCAGGAATTCTTCAGATTCGGCATTAATGTACAGGGTAATGGTAGTACCACGCTCGCTGCGGCTGCCTTCTGAAATCTCGAAAGAGGTACTGCCATCGCACTCCCAGCGGGCAGCTTCTGCTCCCTCGCGGTAAGACAGGGTGTCTATAACTACTTTATCGGCTACCATAAATGCAGAGTAGAATCCCAGACCAAACTTACCAATGATCTCATTGGCGTCTTTGGCATCTTTAAACTTCTCTACAAACTCTGTAGCACCGGAGAAGGCTACCTGGTTGATGTATTTTTTAATTTCTTCGGCGGTCATACCGATACCATTATCATTTATGGTAATGGTCTTCGCTTCTTTATCGACTGCAACAGAAACGTTTAGCTCACCCAGTTCTCCTTTTACTTCTCCAAGGGAGGAAAGGCGTTTTACTTTCTGACAGGCATCAACGGAGTTAGATACCAGCTCGCGCAGGAAGATCTCATTATCTGAGTATAAAAACTTCTTAATAATCGGAAAGATGTTTTCCGTATGAATAGAAATAGTGCCTTTTTCTTGCATTTTTAGTCTCTTTTTACCTGAAACAGCTCCAAATTTCGTTCCAAGAGCTGCCGATAAGACAAAATGACGCTGCTTGCGCCTAAAAGTGACATTTTAAACATTTTACCTTTATATTGTTCAGATTCAGGAGACAATACTTATACTAATATTCAGAAATATTTATTTTAAATGATACAAATGTATTGATTTCACATGCTTAACATTCTTTATAACAATTATATCGCCAAGGCTGTGCTACCTTTGTACGCATTTTCGGCTTAATTTATAAAGGATCTCTCTCATGTCTGTGGTAAAAAAAATCTTTAAGTTTTTCCTTATCTTTCTAGGTGTTCTGGTGTTACTCTCTGGTGCATTTGCTATATATGTATATAATATCGCTGACGCTACACCGCCGGTTCTGACAGAGCAGGAAAAGGTACAGATCGCGGCACCACTGGTTACCGACAGTATGACTACACTGGGCGATAACTGGATCAGCCGCAATGAGCATGGACTCTATGAGATGTATGTAAGCGGCAGTCCGTATGAGCGGGGCCTGAAAGCGGGAGCGCTGAGCAAGCAGCTGATCGTGGACCAGGAAATAGCCTTTACCAACCAGATCAAATCTATGATACCCTCTGAGGGATATCTCAAATTTCTCAAATACATTATCGGGTTTATGAACAGGGATCTTTCTGATCATATAAGCCGCGAATACAAAATGGAAATCTATGGCATCTCACAATATGCCCTGGACAGTTTTGACTGGATCGGTACCCGTTACTCCCGCATACTGAACTATCATGCAGCACATGATGTAGGTCATGCCATGCAGAACATGATGCTCGTAGGCTGTACCTCTTTCGGGGCATGGGCCAATAAGACGGAGGATAGCAGCCTGATCATCGGTCGCAATTTTGATTTCTGGGTAGGTGATGCCTTTGCCGAAAATAAGATCGTAGAATTTGTGGCTCCTGATTCGGGCTACAACTTTGCCTATATTACCTGGGGCGGCTTTATTGGGGTTGTCTCCGGCATGAATGAAAAAGGACTTACCGTAACCATAAATGCGGCACCCTCTCAGATCCCATTCGGTGCTGCTACACCGGTATCCTTGGTGGCCAGAGAGATCTTACAGTACACTAAAAATATTGATGAGGCTATACGCATCGCCAAAACACGCAAAATGTTTGTCAGCGAGAGCTTCCTGATCGGTTCTGCAATAGACAAGAAAGCAGTGGTGATTGAGAAAACGCCTAAAAAACTGGATGTATACTATCCAGTTGATAATAGCATAACCTGTACCAATCACTACCAGAGTACAGAACTGCTGAAGGAAGAATCGAACCGGGAGCAGATGAAAAACAGTGCATCTGTCTACCGTCAGAAGCGCCTCTCTCAATTGATGGAGGGTGATTACCCGCTGAATCCGACTAAAGTGGCCAATATTCTGAGAGATCAAAAAGGACTTAACAATTCCGATATTGGCCTGGGCAATGAGAAAGCGATTAACCAACTGATCGCACACCATTCTATCATTATGATGCCGGATAGCCTTCGCTTCTGGGTGAGTACCAATCCCTGGCAGCTGGGCGCTTATGTTTGCTATGATCTGAAAAAGGTTTTTGAACAGAAAGCTAAACCTAGTAAGGGTACCGTGTCTGTAGCACAGTACACCATTCCGGCAGATAGCTTCCTGAATACGAAAGAATATCAGAACTACTTATACTTCCGCCTGGTCAAAAACAAACAGGCTTTTGGCCATACAGATTATAACTTCAATCCGGATAGCCTGATGTTTGCCAACCCCAGCTATTATGATACCTATCGCATTCTCGGTGACTATTACATGCATTACCACAATAAAGCTAAAGCTGAGGAGATGTATATTATGGCACTGAAAAAGGATATAGCGACAGAAGGGGAGCGAAAAGCCATACAAAAGAAGCTGAAACAGCTTAAGAATTAATAAATCCAGTACTTTTACCTGACATAATATTTATACATTCAGTATTACATGGGAATTGTAAGAAAGCAGAGTATTTTTTCTTCTATATACATCTTTATCGGGTTTGCGCTCGGGGCGGTAAATACACTGTTGCTCTATACCAAATACCTGAATATGGACCAGTATGGTCTTACGGGTATCTTCAGAGACATATCGGTACTGTTTTCCATGCTGGCAACCTTCGGGACCAATACGGCACTGCTTAAGTTTTTTCCTTTGTACCAGGCCCGGTTGGGGCGGGAGAAGAATGACCTGCCTTTCCTGGTATTAATGGTAGGCTTGTTTGGTTGTCTGCTCATACTGTTTGGATTCCTGGCTTTTAAAGAATTGATTGTGCTGAAGTTTGGAGAGAATTCTCCTTTGCTGGTACAATACTTCAACCTGGTGATTCCGCTGACCATCTCCCTGGTGATGATGGGCCAGATGGAGGGATTTTCTTTTATGCTCAAGCGCACGGCTATCGGTAACCTGATCAAAGAGATCGGTTTTCGGCTGGTACAGACCGTAGCCATCGTGCTGTATATTTATAATATCATCAGTATTGATACCTTCTTCCTTATCTTTTCATTGATGTATGTGCCCTCGGTGATTGCTATGGTCATCCTTATTTCGTATAAGAAGGGTATTAAACTTAATTTTTACGTCAGTACGCTGACCAGAAAGATCTACCGCAAGGTGATCAGTTTCTCCCTGTTTCACTTTTCCGGGGTAGTCATCGCTGTTTTACCGTTTGCCCTTAACGGTATCCTTATAATGGGTATCAGTGAGAAAGGTCTTAAAGATGTGGGTATTTATACCATTGCCACCTTTATGGTGACGATGCTGGATGTGCCGCAAAGGGCCATGCGCGGAATCGGCAGTGCGACATATTCTGAAGCGTTCCTGCACAATGACCTGTACAAGGTAGGCCGTATGCAGAAAAATGCTTCTTTAAGTCTGCTGATCGTAGGCTTTTGTTTATTCGGACTGATTTTGCCTAATATTGAAAATATTGTTTTCTTCAGCAAAGGAAAAGACTTTCACCCGGTGATCAGCATCTTCCTGATAGTAGGTATTGCGAAGCTGGTAGAACTGTCTATGGGTATGAATGATACGCTGCTGAGCTTGTCTAAATACTGGAGAACGGACTTTTTTATTGCGACGATTATCGTAATCCTTTCCATCCCTACCAATATCCTTTTCATCAAATGGAATCCATTATTGGGTGCTGCATTTGGTCAGGCGATTATGTTGTTACTCTTCTGCCTGCTGCGTTCGGTAATGATCTGGAGGTATTTTAAGATGCAGCCATTCAGCAGTAAAACACCGCTGATCATACTGATCGGTGCGCTGGCTACTTCTGTTGCGTTTTACCTGCCGGATATGCCTAATGTCCTGGCCGATATTTTTGTAAGAGGTACTGTATTTATGGTGCTGTATATCGTACCGGTCCTCTACTTTAATATTTCCGGAGAAATGAATGATCTGCTGTTGCTGGCAAAGAAAAAAATCTGGCGCCGGTAGGCATTACCGGGAATAACAGATATTTTTTCCACAGTTTTTAAGTTGGCAATATTAATGCTTACATTTGTGCCTATTAGTCAAAAAAATATATAAATATATGCAGTGCAGATTATGTGGCGCTCCCTCTACTTTAATTGCAAAAGATCATCATGGTTATCAGGAAGGTAACACCTTTGATATATATGAATGCAAGCAGTGCAACACGAGTTTTGTGCTACCGGTAGATTTCACAACAGAAATATACCAGGCTATTTATAAAAATGCTGAATTTGTACCCGGCTATAACAGATATTACTACTATCGCAAACAAGCTAAGGCCAGTAAAGATGCCTTAAAATTCCTCGCCGATGCAGAGTCTATGTACTGGGCTGTGCAAGAGGTACTGCATAACTTTAAAGGCAAGAACATACTGGAAGTAGGCTCCGGCTTTGGCTATCTTACTTATGCCATTCATCAGAAAGGATATGATATCAGAGGTGTAGACATCTCTGCTACTGCGGTTGCAGAAGCGACCAATACTTTTGGTGCACTGTATGAATGTGCAGATGTATTTGACTTTTATAAAAACCACCTGGAAGAATATGACCTCATCATCCTTACCGAGGTGATTGAGCATCTGGAACATCCGGTTGCCTTCATGGAGTGTCTGTACAAAATGTTGAAGAAGGGTGGAAAGATCTTTGTAACTACACCCAATAAATCGGTAAGCAGCCTGAAAGATCCCTGGATGTCGGATTTACCTCCTGTACACCTTTGGTGGTTCTCAGAACAATCTGCTGCATACATTGCAAAGCAATTGAACTGTACGGTTTCGCTTGTAGACTTTACAAAGTTTAACCGCAACAATTTCATTAAACCACGCTATAAGATATTCAATGACTATGGTCATATACCGCCACGGTTAGACAGTGCCGGAGCTGTTATTGATCCTGCTCCATGGAATGGTGACCAGATAGGACCGGTAAAGGCACTGGCTCAGAAAATAGTCACCAGGATTATGACAACAAGGTTGCTGGATCCTTTACTTGCCAGACCAGCACGCCCTATCGAAAAATCGGATACCCTGGCATTTCTCCTGGAGCCCATCGGCTAACCGGAGCAGGCCATCCCTAAATTTTTTATCTGACAGTGCTGTTTTGCGGTATGGCTTCATGCCTCTGGAATCAGCCTTAATTGATCACTTCCATTATTTACATAGCAATGATGCCAGTATTAGTTTCCATTTGTATCCCCTGTTATAAAAATGCAGAGAAAGTAAAAAGACTCCTGGAAAGCATAAGGGCTCAAAGTTATACACAATTTGAAATTGTACTGACTGATGACAGCCCTGACGATACGGTAAAGGATATGGTTCTTTCCGATTTTGCAGACCTGCAGATCAGATACTTCAAAAACACACCGAGCCTGGGCTCTCCGGAAAACTGGAACAGGGCCATAGCACTGGCCAATGGGGAGTGGATCAAGATCATGCATCATGATGATTATTTTATGCATCCGCAAAGTCTCCAGCGATTCATGGACCATACCGGCTCCGGTGCATCATTTATATTTTCAGATTATACCTATATCTACCTGGAATCGGGTAAGCAAGAAGCGGCATTATTTCCGGAGAAAAGCCTGAAAGATCTGCTGCGCAATCCTATGCTCCTTAATGCGAACAATACCATCGGTAATCCGAGTGTGATACTTGTGCACCACAGCCTTAAGGAGGTATGCTATGATAAACGCTTTGTGTGGAAGGTAGATATTGAATACTATATACACCTCATCAAAAAAGGAGCCAAGCTGCAACATATCAGGGAAAACCTGATTGCAGTTGGCATGAGTGAAACGCAGATAACGAGCAGTGTAAAACTGAACCCTGATTATGAACTCCCGGAAGCCTTACTCTTACTGCAATTATACGGGTTCGATAACCTGAACAATATTGTGGTATATGATGCTTACTGGAGAATGTTCCGAAATATGCATATCTATGATATTGAGACCGTGAAGCAGTACGCAAAGGGAGACTGGGGAAAAGCGATTGAACATTTGCTCCGCAGTTTAAAGAAGTGTAACCCCGACAGGCTGAAAAAAGGCGTCTATTCAAAAGCAAAAATGCTGCAATCCTTTGTGGGCAGACCGAGACATTAATGCCGTAATATTCAGAAAAAAAGAGATTATGTACACCCAGGAAGAAGAAATAAACCTCAGCAAAACCGCACAGGATTTGCTGCAGATCAATGAAGAACAAACCGATAGTACAAACGTTCCCGATCTCAGGAAGATACTCAACTACCTGGATTGGAAATATTATGTACAGGATAGTCCGGTTCTGGCCGATGTGGAATACGATAAATTGTTCCGCATGCTGAAGCATATAGAAGCAGCGCATCCGGAACTGGTTACAGAAGACTCTCCTACACAAAGAGTGGCCAGGGGCCTGAGCTCCAGCTTTCAGACCGTTGAGCATTTTGTACCCATGCTGAGCCTGGAAAACTCTTATAATGCAGATGATCTGCGGGAGTGGGACAGGAAGTGCAAAGAATTTGCCGGAAAAGAAAAACTGGAATATACCGTAGAACCAAAATATGATGGTGCCGGTATATCTGTGTACTATGAAAATGACCGGCTGGCACGTGCCGCTACCCGTGGCGATGGTGTGCGTGGAGAGGATATTACCCTTAATGCGAAACAGATCAAATCTATTCCTTTATCTGCCCGTCTTTCTGCCAAAGGCGTATCGGCTATAGAGATCAGGGGAGAAGTGATCATTAAAAAAGAAACCTTCAAGGCCTTTAATGAACAACGTATCGCAGAGGGCTTGTCTATACTGGCCAATCCGCGCAATGCGGCCTCCGGCTCGCTGCGCATGTTGGATGCGGCTGAAGTGGCCAAACGTGGACTGCACGCTGTTTTATACCATGTCAGCTACCATACCAATACAGATAATAAAGAAGATAACGCCGTTCTGGAAAGCCACTATTCAGTATTGAACTGGCTGGACAGTATGGGCTTTGCTACACCCACACGCGATATGCTGCGCACCGATTCTATAGATGATGTGATTGCTTACTGCGATGCCTATGAAACCAAAAGGGATGAATTGCCATTTGAGATAGATGGTATGGTGGTTAAGGTAAACCATCTGTCTGATCAGGAAACGATGGGACAAACATCTCACCATCCGCGCTGGGCAATTGCCTATAAATTCAAGGCTAGACAGGCTACCAGTAAATTGCTGAAGGTAGAATACCAGGTAGGCCGTACCGGTAATATAGGTCCGGTAGCCAAAATACAACCGGTGCCTATTGGTGGTGTTACCGTTGGTTCCATTTCCCTGTTTAATGAAGATGTGATCCGGGAAAAGGATTTGAAGATAGGCGATACTGTACTCGTTGAACGTGCCGGTGATGTTATTCCTTATATCGTCAAACCACTTACCGAGCTGCGGGATGGAACAGAGACGGACATTGTGTTTCCAACAAATTGCCCGGTATGTAATGATCCATTATTCAAACCCGAAGGGGAAGCCGCATGGCGTTGTGTGAATATCAATTGTGATGCACAGGTTGTAGAACGACTGATACACTTTGCCAGCAAAGATGCGATGGATATACGCAACCTGGGCGGGGCCAACATTGCCCGCTTTTATGAACTGGGATTGCTGCGTACAGTTGAGGGCATCTATCAGTTAGATTTTGAAGCGATCGGACAACTGGATAAGTTCGGTGCAAAATCGGTGGATAATCTGAAGACAGCTATTGAAAACAGTAAAAGCCAACCGCTGCACCGCTTGATCTATGGGCTGGGTATCCGATATGTAGGAGAGACGACTGCCAAGACCCTGGCCAAAGCCGTAACCCATCTGAATGAATTTAAAGAATGGGATGAAGCGCAGCTCTGTACGCTAGAAGACATCGGACCGAAAGTAGCCAATGCTGTATTTCAGTTTTTCCGTAACGAAGACAATATTCTGCTGATCGAACACCTGGAACAGCTGGGCGTGAATGTTCAGCGCAAAACAGCTGTGAGTACCGAAAGTGCAGAAGGTGGCCTGAACGGACAGACATTCCTGTTTACCGGTACACTGAGCCATTTCAAACGCAGTGATGCAGAAGCTATGGTGGAAGCCAAAGGCGGAAAGCTGCTGAGCGGAGTAAGCAGTAAGCTGAATTACCTGGTAGTGGGTGCTGATGCCGGCTCTAAACTGGAGAAAGCAAAAAAACTCACCACCATCAATATACTGACAGAAGAGGCGTTTCTGAGCATGATGGATACCTTATCTTAGGTGCTGGGTCTCTGTCGATTATAACGTTTTCGCAAAACGAACGTTAATATAATAGTATACTCTTGGTTTTGTAGTTTTATTAACTCAATTTTAGTTTACATTTGTATACTGTTTTTTAATTATATTATCAAACTGCATTTTATCTAACAAAAAGATTCTGTTACAGGTCGTATACCCGCGTATGTTGCAATTTATGAAAAACAAGATTTTGATTCCCTCTGTAGTATGCGGAGGTTTACTGGCATTTTTATCCTTCCGTTATATCAATGCCAATGCACAGCCCCAGGGCCAGAATGCTATAATCCAGCAGACGGTTATGGCTATTATGCAGGAGGGCCACTATGCTCCGAGAGAAATTAATGACAGCTTCTCCAAAAAGGTATTCGATAAGGTTATCGAAGGGCTGGATTATGATAAGAAATTTCTGCTGCAAACTGATTATGATGAGCTGAAGAAATACCAGTTCATGATCGATGATCAGATTATGGATAATCGTACAGATTTTTTCAATCAGCTGAATGACATATTTGTAAAAAGGATAGCCGAGGCAGAGCAGTATTACAAACCTATACTGAACAAGCCGTTCAACTTTAATGAAAACGATAGCATACAACTGGATGGTGATAAGCTGAAGTTTGCAAAAAACACAGCGGATATGAAAGCCCGCTGGGAGCAGCTGCTGAAATACCGTGTACTGGCTAAGTATGTAGATCTGAAAAAAACTGAAGAGAAAAAAGCTAAAGACTCTGTAGGTTATGTAGCCAAAACCAGCGCTGTGCTGGAGGCGGAAGCCCGCGAGTCAGTGGTTAAGATGCAGGATCGCTATTTCAAACGCCTTAAAAAGCTGAATGAAAATGATCGCTTCTCTTTATATATGAATGGTCTGACCAGTGCTGAAGATCCGCACTCAGATTTCTTCCCGCCGGAAGATCGCAAGCGTTTTGATGAAGCGATGTCTGGTAACTTTATCGGTATCGGTGCACAATTACAGGCGCAGGATGATGGAAAGATCAAAGTACAGATGATCATTACCGGTAGCCCTAGCTGGCAGCAAGGCCAATTGAAAAGCGGTGATATTATCGAAAAAGTAGAGGGAGAGACGGGACCTGTAGATATCGAAGGGTACGAAATAGAAGATGTGGTAAAACTGATCCGTGGTAAAGCTGGTACTGTCGTAAAAATGCACGTAAAGCATGAAGATGGTACGAAACAGATTATCCCGATCGTGCGCGGAAAAGTAGAAATGGAAGATACCTATGCCAAGTCATCTGTTATAGAGAGTAATGGTAAACGTATCGGGTATATCTACTTACCGGAGTTCTATACCAACTTTACCGGAAATGGTGATCGTACCAGCGGTAAAGATGTGGAGAATGAAGTGATCAGACTGAAAGAAGAAGGTGTAGACGGTATTGTTCTGGATCTGCGTAATAATGGTGGTGGTTCTCTGAGCGATGTGGTGGACATGGCAGGTATATTTATCGGCAAAGGCCCAGTAGTACAGGTAAGAGGTCGTGGCGATAATGTCATGACATTAAAAAGCCGCCAATCTGAACCGGTATACACAGGACCCCTGGCCATCATGGTAAACGGCGGTTCGGCATCTGCTTCTGAAATTCTGGCTGCAGCAATGCAGGATTATGGCAGGGCTGTAATTATCGGTGCCAACACTTTTGGTAAAGGTACGGTGCAGAAACTGGTTCCGCTGGATCCGTTTGTATCTCCTGAGGCGCGTAAGAGTATTATTGATTCCTGGATCGCTGCTAAAAACGGTGATGCTAAATTTGAAGGAATAGGTTCTCTGAAATTAACGATTCAGAAATTCTATCGTATCAATGGTGGTTCTACCCAATTAAAAGGAGTAACTCCGGACATCCTGTTACCAGATGTGTATGAAGGACTGGATGATATGGGTGAGCGTAAAAATCCTTCTGCATTGGCATGGGATAAGATTAAAGAATCTGACTACAGCAAAACAAACAGTATACCTAACCTGGCAGCAATGATCGGGGATAGTAAAAAGAGAACCAGTACCAGCGAAACGTTTAACCTGGTAAAACAAACAGGTGCCCGCTTAAAATCGCAGCAGGACCATAATGTATACCCTCTGAATGAGGCCAAATACATGGCGAAAATTGCAGAAGGCGAGGCTATCAATAAAAAACTGGATCAGATTGACAGTGCTAAAACCAAACTGGTGGTTATGAACCTGAAGGCTGACCTGGAAAAAGTAAATGTGGATACCAGCTCTAAAGAGAAAAATAAAAAATGGATTGATGCTCTTAAAAAAGACGCTTACCTGAACGAAACGGTAAATGTGCTGAATGAGTGGATCAAAGTGGTGGCGATGAAACCAACTACTTCCAACAAATAAGACTTCTGTTCTTATCTATAAAAGATACGGGCTGCACAATATTGTGCAGCCCGTATCTTTTAGTATAATATATCTTTAGCGTAATCCTTTACATAAAATTTCTACCAGCATAGAAAGGTTTACCTTAAATGTACTGAACTTGTTCTGCAGGAAAACTTCCTGTTCAAAACTGCGCAGTGCAGTAGTCAGCACTCTCGACAGGAAAGTAATATCACGTTCCTTGCCGGTATTAATTTCTTTCTGTTCAATAGCCCATTCCAGTATTCTTCTTAATACACTGGCTTCTGCCTCTACCTGCATTTTAGAGATTTCATAAAACACGTCTTCATGGGCTTTTATCTCCTCGGCAAGTGAGCTATAGGCAACCAGCAATTCATTGGCACAATCTGCTTTTTTACTGTAGTAGTCAATAAGATTATCCTGTATGCTTTTTCCTTTGATTACTTCCAGTTCTGCCAGTTGCATAATCTGTTTAAACTCGGTGAAGGCAATGAGTTCAAATACTTCTTTCTTATTTTTAAAATAGTGGTACAGTGTACTCCTGCTTTTCCCTAAAGCCTTGGCAATATCATCCATAGATACTTTATTGTATCCATACTTTATAAAAACAGATTTCGCAGCAACCAGTATCTGCTGTTTCATTTTTTCATATTCAGAAATCGTTTCCATATCGACAAATATAATCATTTTGTCGAACATGTAATTATATAATCGGGAATAAGCATTGGATTAACCAAAAGATAATAAATTATATAAATTGATTATCCGCATGTAGTCAACTATTTTATTCGTCCTTTTGTCCGGCAACAAAAGGACCAAAAGTGCCTTTGTTTTCATCAAGGCGATTGCAAAGCACCGCCATTTTGTACCGTTGCGTGCATTGATCGTCTGAGCTTAACGTGTGGTGCGTTCGGTGCTCAACGATCGCAGCTCCACTCCAAAATGGCTATCGCTGTGATAAAAACAATAAGCGATCCGTACTGTACAGATCGCTCAAAATGGCCTTATAAATCCGGCGTCAAGAAAATCATTGGCTCGGTCGATAATTCGGAAACCACTGTCTGAGCGAAGCGAGTCTGGTTTGCGACCGACCGGCACATTGATTTTTAGCCAGGGATTTATACAGCCTTGATTTTTTGGCGCTACCTTTTGCCTTGATGCAAAAGGTAGCAATAGATATATAAGCTACATAAATCATAATACTAGACTTTGTTTCCTTAAAGCGGATACTCAGTTTTATAATTAGCCTGGCTGGCAGCATCTAAATGGATATCTGGCCAGAAAAACATATTGTTACCGTCTTTTTTTATATTTGCTATCCTAACATTTTACAAAAACGCGTGCCATGCCACTTTATCCCTGGATTCAATTAAAAAGATACATCGAACAGGTAATTATGTTTCCGTTCGTGCTGGCCGGCAAACTGGTTGCGCGGCTGAATCCACTCCCGGAAAAAGAGTATGATCTATTTTGTTTCTTTCCTATTTACGGACTGGGGGGCGCCGAAAAAGTACATGCTTCGGTACTGCGGGCGGTGCCGGATAAAAAAGTAATCGTGTTTTTTACCCGTAAGTCAGACGAGGTGGAAATGAAACGCTTTTTCACCCTTCCACATGTTACGATAAAAGACATCAGCCGGTACACGGACAATAAATGGCTTTACGCATTCAATTTTCTTTACCGGGGCATATGTGCACAATACATCAATCAGCAGGATCATGCACCGGCTGTCTTTAATGGTCAGTGCAATTTTGCTTATAAATTATTCCCGCACATTCGTAAAAACATTCTAAAGACTGAATTGATCCATAATGCCGAAAAGCGTTTCGGCTGGATTACGTTCCCCTACATTCCTGTCATAGATAAGCGGGCAATGATTACACAATTGATCATTGACCAGCATATTAATTATTACCGTGAGCTGGGCATTCCTTCGTTGTATGACAGTCGCATCACACAGATTCAAAATACGGTGCCGGTACCGAAGCAATACACTGTCCATTCTCCCGGCGATACTTTAAAAGTATACTATGCCGGCCGCAGCGGATGGCCTAAAAGGTTACACCTGATTTTGGAAATCGCAAGAAAGGCTTTGGCCGCTCAATTACCGATTGAATTTCATTTTGCCGGCAATTTTGAATCTGAGATCCCTGCAGACATACGACCACATATACACTGGCACGGACTCATTACTGATGAAAAATCGATGTATGATCTACACAAACAGATGGATGTACTTATTATGACTTCGGCTTTTGAAGGTTTCCCATTAAGCATTATGGAGGCTATGAGCTGTGGTGTCGCTATTGTATCTACTGCGGTAGATGGCATACGGGGAAATATTATTGATGGGGTGGCAGGTCTGTTGATACATGAAACAGAAGAAGAGGCTATTGTAACATCCGGGCTGGAAAAACTAAAAAGATTATCGGCCGACCGGGAATTATTGCAGCAGATATCCCGTAATAATTATGAATATGCAGTAACACATTTCAGCGAAGCAAAATTCAACAAGGCCTACAGAGACTTATTTAATTTTAAAGATTAACTATAGACATCGGCATCATGAAAGGGAAGCAGAGGATTAGGTAAGCTTATAACTGTTTGATAATCATATTAATTATCTAAATATTTTCCTATTCTCCAGAAAACTTTAAACAAGTACGGGCATACATTTGACAATTATATAAATTTAATATAAATTTGCCCCACTTAAAATTATATATAATTCAATAATGGCTCAATCATCTAGAAATAAACCTGGCGTAGAAGTGTTTGGAGAGAACGATAGCAAGATGAAAGCAACAGATGTAGCTTTTGTGATGCAGAACTCTTTTGATAAAAATAAAAAAGTGATTATTGGTGCAGTAGTTGCTGTACTGGTGCTGGTAGGCGGTTACTTTGGTTATAAATATCTGGTACAGGCTCCGGGAGAAGAGAAAGCAATGAAAGACCTTTCTTATGTACAAAAGTGGTTCGAAGTGGATTCGGTAAACTCTGTACTGAAAGGAGATGGTCAGCATCCAAGTGCATTAACCGTAATTAAGAAACACAGTGGTACTAAAGCAGCTAACCTGGCTAAATATTACGCGGGTATCAGCTATCTGAAAACCGGTGATGTTAATAACGCAATTAAGTATCTGAGCGAGTTTAATGGTGAAGGTACTGTAGTAGCTAATCTGGCTCAGGGTGCATTAGGTGATGCATATATGGATGCCGGTAAAACAGATAAAGGTATCGAAAGCTACAAAAAAGCAGCTTCTAACGAAAACGATCAGTACACTTCAGCTTTATATACTTTCCGTGCAGGTCTGGCCAGCGAGAAAGCAGGTAAATTAGAAGATGCTAAGAAATTCTACAAAGAGATTAAGGAGAAATTCCCGAACACATTACAGGCACGCGACGTAGACAAGTACCTGGCCCGTTTAGGCGAAATTTCTATTGACTAATATTATTTATTATTATAGCGCATCCCCCAGGGTTAGAACCTGGGGGATTTTTATTTGACATGGTTAAACTTCGGCCAATATTTTAACTCTATGTAAAGAAATTTGCATACCTTAGTCAGCCAAAATTAAAAATTTAACAATTATCTAATTCAAAGATGGATCAAGCAATTCAAGCAAAAAAAGGGCATCCTAAAGGATTGTATCTGCTGTTCTTCACAGAAATGTGGGAACGCTTTTCGTATTATGGAATGCGCGGCATTTTAATGCTCTACTTAACCAAATCCCTTTTCCAGGGCGGTTTGGCAATCGACCCTAAAGACGCCAGTCTTATTTATGGCTTCTTTACCGGTTTTGTATACTTCACCCCTCTGATCGGAGGCTGGCTGGCAGATACTTACCTGGGTCAGCGTAAAGCCATCACGATCGGTGGTACGATTATGATGCTGGGGCAGTTTGTCCTTTTCGCCATGAGCAACCATACTGGTATGTACCTTGGTCTATTCCTTCTTATCATAGGTAACGGGTTCTTTAAACCGAACATATCCACATTAGTGGGTGGTTTATACCAGGATGGAGATAAAAGAAGAGATTCAGCATTCTCTATCTTCTATATGGGTATCAACCTTGGTGCCTTCCTGGCTCCACTGGTAATCGGTTTACTGACTGATAATATCTTTGCTACCAAGGATGCTGCCGGAACGGTTATCTCTTATGGTTATAAATATGGCTTCCTGGCTTCAGGTGTAGGTATGTTATTAGGCCAGATCATTTTCAACATGCTGGCGGCAAAATACCTGGGTAACCTGGGTCTGAAACCGACTACTAAAAAAGCAAATACAGAAATTGAAGGCGTAAAAAGCAATGCTCCGATGACCAAGGAGGAAAAGCAAAGAATCACTGTTATTTTTGTGTTCTTCTTCTTTGCAATCTTCTTCTTCGCCGGTTTCGAGCAGGCGGGTTCTTCTCTTACTTTATATACAGATAAGTTTATTAACCGTAATGTATTCGGATTTGAAATCCCTACTTCATGGTTCCAGAGTGTAAACCCTGTATTCATTGTATTACTGGCACCTGTATTCGCAGTATTCTGGGAAAGCAGAATGGGTCAGAAATTATCTACTCCTCTGAAAATGGGTTTAGGTATGGTTATTCTGGGTATCGGTTTCTGGTTCATGCTGGGTGCAGTACAGGAAAGAGGTGGCGATATTCCTAATGAAGCCATTAAAGCAAGCATCTGGTGGCTTATCTTAACCTACCTGGTACATACTATCGGTGAGCTGTGTTTGTCTCCTGTAGGGCTATCTGTAGTAACCAAATTATCACCTCCTAAGCTGGCTTCATTGCTGATGGGTGTTTGGTTATTATCTTCTTTCGTAGCAAACATCGTTGGTGGATTCCTCGCTTCTTCTGTAGAAACATTGGGTGCAGGTAAGATATTCCTGTATATCTCTATATTCGTAATCATCTGCGGACTGGCTATGATCGCCTTAAATAAAGTTCTGGTGAGAATGATGCACGGCGTCAAATAATAAGAAAAATTACATACTTTTAAAGTCTCTAACTCTGGTTAGAGACTTTTTATTTTCATGAATACTAAATCAAACCAATGAGTCAGAATCTTACCTTAGAAGAAATTCAGGATTTTAAAGGCAAATATCCCAAGCAATTATGGCATCTATTCTTTTCCGAAATGTGGGAGCGCTTTTGCTTTTACGGGATGCGCGGCATGCTTACCTTCTTTATGGTAAACCAGCTGTCTATGCCGGAAACGCAGGCCAATTTGCAATATGGCGCTACTCAGGCATTTGTTTACGCATTTACCTTCATCGGCGGTTTATTTGCCGATAAAATATTAGGATTCAGAAAATCATTATTCTGGGGTGGTATACTTATGATTATAGGTAGCCTTATTCTCGCAGCCGATCCGCATAAATTTTTCTTTCTGGGTATATCCTTTACAGTAATCGGTACCGGTTTCTTTAAACCAAATATCTCTACTATGGTGGGTAACCTTTACAAACAGGGCGATAATCGCCGTGATGCAGGTTTTTCCCTGTTCTATTCCGGTATCAATATAGGTGCTCTGCTGGGCGGTTATGCCTGTGTAGCGATTGGTAAGGGACAATTATTAGGTAGCATGATACCAGATCATCTACACTGGAACGTAGCATTCGGTCTGGCAGCTGTAGTAATGGCAATAAGCCTGATCACCTTTCTGAATACAAGAAAACACTTAGGACCAATAGGGCTGTCACCGATTACCAATCCTCCTGTAAATAATACATTGAAACAGGATTTCGATTTTGGTACAATTGGAAATGATCCGAATGCAGCACCGATGAAAGCACGCACTGAATCCGTTAAAAACGGTAAAGCCTGGTACGAGTATGCAGTGTACATTGGTGCGTTGGCAATGATTCCAGTAGTTATGAAAATGGTAGCTAAAACGGAATATACGGACTGGTTTATGTATATCATTGGCCCGGCTACTCTTATATATCTGATTTATGAAATGACTCGTCATACTGCTGCAGAAGCGAAAAAATTAGGTGCAGCACTAGTATTTATTATTTTCTCTATTATTTTCTGGGCATTCTTCGAACAAAGTGGCGGATCTCTTAGTTTGTTTGCTGCCAATAACCTGGATGATAAATTATTAGGTGCAATTAAACTGGACCCTAATGGGGTAAACAATGCCGCTAATTCGCTATTTGTGATCATATTTGCACCTATTGTAGGCCTGATATGGTTAGGCCTTGCAAAGAAGAAAATAGAGCCTAATACCGTTGTGAAATTCGGTTTAGGATTTATATTCCTGGCCCTGGCATTCTATGTATTCTATGCAACACGATTCTTCCAGCTAGTACCGGGTATGGCTAGTCTTGATATCTTTACACTTGCTTACCTGGTAATTACTTTTGGTGAATTATGTTTGTCTCCGATAGGTCTGTCTATTATGACTAAATTATCTCCTGCACGCCTGCAGGGTGTAATGATGGGTATGTGGTTCCTTGCCAGTGCTTATGGTCAATATGTAGCGGGTATCCTGGGTGCTGGTATGGCGCAGGCCAATGAGCATGCCAGTCCGGTAGAAAAACTGATGGCCTATACAGATGGTTATAAGCAACTGGCTATCTATGCACTTATAGCCGGTGTAGTATTGATTATTATATCACCTGTAGTTAAAAAGCTAATGCAGGAAGTAAAATAAATTAAGTATTTTAATAAAGGAAAAGATAGTTCTGTGTACAGAACTATCTTTTTTTGTTGCTAAATAAAATACCTTTGCAGCATGAAAAATATCATTTTATTTGCTTCCGGTGCCGGCTCTAATGTACAGGCTATACTTGACTATTTTGAAGGTAAAAACATCGCTAAACCTGTGGCTATTGTTTGCAATAAAGCTGGTGCAGGTGTACTGAATATCGCTGAAAAGCATGATATCCCGGTAGAAATGATCAATAAAGAGCGTTTTTCTTCTGAAGATTTTATAAATAAAATAAATACATATAATCCTGATTTGCTGATACTTGCAGGGTTTCTATGGAAAATACCATCTGCTTTGGTTGAAAAATACCCAGGTAAAATCATCAATATTCACCCGGCTTTACTGCCTAAATACGGTGGTAAAGGTATGTATGGTATGAATGTCCATAATACAGTGATAGAACAGAAAGAGAAGGAGAGTGGCATTACGATTCACTATGTAAATGAACACTACGATGAAGGTAATGTAATTGTCCAGGCACATTGTACCATAGCGGAGGATGATACTCCGGAAATGCTGGCGCAGAATATCCACAAACTGGAGCATTTCTATTTTCCAAGAGCGATTGAGTTTTTATTGAAATAAAGCAAAAACGGTTTTCAGTGATATACTGAAAACCATTTTTCTATCTACAATTCTTAGTTTTTTTTCAATATTTCCAGACCCATTAATTGCTGGTATTTCATCGGAATCAGGGCTTTTTTCTCTGTTCCATTCAATTTAAATACATAGGTTTCTTTTGCACTTTTGTCAAATATTTTAACCTCATCCGACCAGGTATTCTGTACGTCAAACCGGTCTTTAACTTTAAGATATAAGCTTGAAAACAGCTGTGTTTCATAAATCTTATATCCATTCTCCTGCCTTACTAAATACCAGTCAGTGATATCCGCTACTCTGGGAGGATCAAAATTTTCTATTTCATCATTTACCATATAATATGGTTTCAGGATGGCAATTGCTTCCATTTCTGTATTGGCATGTGTACGGATACTTTTCAGCAATTTGAACTCTTCAGTATACAAATCAACGGTTTCCTTTCCATAGAAAACAGCATAATAATCGAGCCTTTTTTCCTTATCCAATATCTTAATAATGGAATAATCGGATGCTTTTATTTTTTTATGCAATAGTTTAAAAGATTGATTTGTATTATAAACATCATATCCCTCTTTCGACTTTGCAATAATAAATGGTGTGAATAAAAAATTATTTATAGAAGTATACAAATAAGGAAAGGTATGGGCTATTTTAAATTGTTGATCTAAAAGGGCACTTTTATGCTCTTTTGTAGCAATATGCAGATATTCTCTTGTCTTAACATATAAATGGTAATGCTGTTCCGCAGTAGAAAACGGAAATAACTTTCCAGTGGTTTTACTATAAAAATCAAGATCAGCACCTTTTTCAAAACCCAGATAATCATCTGAGAAGAGGATTTTCTTTGCATAAGAAGGGGCAACATATTCTTCCAGGTTCATTACATTAACCAAACCAAATTTACCATTAACAGAAAAATCGGTATACTGCTCTTGAGCAGATAAAATGAATGAAGAGAAGAGTAATGCAAATAGATACAGTAAATATTTATACATGGATTCAGGGGTTATAATTTTAGGTGTAAATATATTTCAAAAAAAAGAGTTGAGTATTTAGATACCCAACTCTTTTTACATTTTTATAAAATACTATCTTCCCATATGCACCATCAGGATCTGGATGTCGCTCGGGTTTACTCCGGAGATGCGACTCGCCTGTCCTAAAGTATGCGGGCGAATTCTGGTAAGTTTTTGTCTGGCTTCGGTAGAGATGGCCTGCACTTTTTCATAATTGAATTGATCCGGAATAATGAGTTCTTCCATGTACCTCATTTTTTCCGCCATTTCTTTTTCCTTTTCCATATAGATACCATACTTCAAAAGGATCTCTGCCTGCTCAATTTCCTGTTTTGTAAACGGCTTCAGATTTTCCTGGAGCTGGGGTAGGTGCGCAGCGAGCAATTCTATCGAAATGTCGGGCCTTAAAGCCAATTTTGCCACTTTTTGACGCTCTTTTAGGGCTGTCTGACCATTTTCTTCCAGGAAAGTATTGATTTCTGATGGCTCAATAGGCATTTCGGCCAATATTTGCCTGATTTGCGCTACGTGATCATTTTTAACATTCACCGCATCTAATCTGTCCTGTTTGGCCAATCCCAGGTCAAAACCTTTTTGTGTCAGGCGCACATCTGCATTGTCCTGTCTCAGCAAAGTTCTGAATTCCGCTCTTGAAGTAAACATACGATAAGGTTCATCGGTACCTTTATTGATCAGGTCATCGATCAGCACCCCTATATATGCTTCATTTCTTTGCAGGCTGAATGGCTCCAGTTCGTGTGCATTTCTGCTGGCATTGATACCGGCAATCAGACCCTGGCAAGCTGCTTCTTCATAACCGGTAGTACCATTGATCTGTCCTGCAAAGAACAGATTACGTACCAGTTTAGTTTCCAGTGTAAACTTCAGCTGCGTTGGTGGAAAGTAATCATACTCGATGGCATAACCCGGACGGAAGAATTTACAGTTTTCGAAGCCCGGCACCTTAGTAATGGCATTGTATTGAACCTCTTCCGGCAGGGATGTACTGAAGCCATTTACATAGATTTCAACGGTATTCCATCCCTCTGGTTCTACAAATAACTGGTGGCTATCTTTATCTGCAAAGCGGTTAATTTTATCTTCAATACTCGGACAATAACGCGGACCTGTACCCTGAATTCTACCCTGGAACATAGGAGATTTATCAAATCCGGTTTTAAGAATATCATGTACTTCCTGGCTGGTATAAGTGATCCAGCAATTACGTTGCTTAGAAGGATCGGCTTTAATGATGCTTTCTACATTTTTATAGGAGAATCCGACTACTTCTTCATCACCCTCTTGCACCATCATTTTACTATAATCCAGGCTTCTACCATCTATTCGGGGTGGGGTACCGGTCTTAAGGCGGCTTGCTTCAAAGCCTAAACCAACCAATTGTTCGGTAATACCAGTAGCACCGCCTTCACCCATACGGCCTCCTCCAAACTGTTTTTCACCCACATGGATGATACCATTAAGAAAGGTACCATTGGTCAATACTACTGCCTTACCTCTTATTTCCTGACCCATTCCGGTCACAATACCTTGTACTGTTCCACGTGAAACAATGAGTCCTTTAACCATATCCTGCCAAAAATCAAGGTTAGGGGTTTGTTCCAGCATCTCTCTCCAGGTAGCTGCAAACACATGGCGATCGCTCTGACAGCGAGGGCTCCACATAGCAGGTCCTTTTGATTTATTCAACATTCTAAACTGTATCATAGACTTATCTGATACAATACCACTATATCCTCCTAAAGCATCTATCTCTCTTACGATCTGTCCTTTACCAATACCACCCATAGCAGGATTACAACTCATCTGTGCAATCGTCTGCATATTCATGGTAACGAGTAAGGTTTTACTACCCATATTAGCAGCAGCAGCAGCAGCCTCACAACCGGCATGTCCTGCACCTACTACTATCACATCATATTCTGGAAACATTGTTTGAAATTAATTTATGCAAAGATATTTATAGTATAGCTATATACCTAATGAATATATCTATATACACATATAAAGAGTAGGGTATAATGTAGCAATACATTGTTCCACGTGAAACAAAATTAACCTCCCATAAGTAAATGTTTCACGTGGAACAATATCAGTTTAAACTATAGTACATTGTGTATAGAGAAAGCTAATACAGTACAAAGTTTCACGTGAAACATATAATCTATTTTATATTAGCTTAACAATAAAATACGTACTTTTGCGGTTCTGTTTTAAAAAAATAAACAATGTCAGTATTTGATAATTTTGATCCAAACTCAGTGGGATTAAAAGACAACAACATCTTCGGATTGCCTACTACAGAAGACAATTCTTCATTGATCATTATCCCTGCTCCATGGGAGGTAACTGTAAGCTACAGAGCTGGTACTTCCAGAGGCCCTGAGCAGATTATGGAAGCTTCTTTGCAGATAGATCTTTACGATCCGGATGGGGTTGATACCTGGAAGAAAGGGTATTATATGTTGCCGATAGATAAGAACATTAAAAAGAAAAGTGATTACTTACGCTCTTGTTCTGAACTAATCATTGGCGCCTTATCTGAAGGTGCGCCAATCGACTGCAACAATCAGTTATGTCAAAAACTGACAGAAGTAAATGAAGGTGGCCAGATGTTTAAACAATGGATTAAAGACCTTACCGTTTCTTATATGCAGAAAGGTAAAAAGGTTGTTATGCTGGGTGGAGACCATAGTACTCCATTAGGCTATATCCAGGGATTGGCTACAGAACATAAAGACTTTGGTATACTGCAAATCGATGCGCATGCTGATCTCCGTATCGCATACGAAGGCTTTACATATTCCCACGCTTCTATCATGTATAATGTATTACAGGAAGTACCGGAAATCAGTAAGCTGGTGCAGGTTGGTATCAGAGATTACTGTGATGAAGAGCTGGAGATTATTAATAACAATCCTAAAGTAACTACATTCTTTGATAAGGATATAAAAGAAAGAATGTATGAAGGAGCAGCCTGGAAAGTAATCGTTGATGATATCATTGCCAGCCTTCCAGAAAAGGTATATATCAGTTTTGACATAGATGGTTTAGATCCTAAACTTTGTCCGAATACTGGTACACCGGTTCCGGGCGGATTCGAAGTGGAACAGATATTCTACCTGTTTAAAAAACTGAAAGAAAGCAAAAAAGAAATCATTGGTTTTGATCTGAATGAAGTCAGCTCCGGAGAACATAGTCACGATTGTATAGATCCACTGGTAGGTGCCAGAGTACTGTACAAAATGTGCAACATCCTGATGTCTCAATCTTAATCAAACACTATACTATTATATATGACAACATACCAGCTCTATCTGCAAACAAAAGGAATCAATAAAAAGAATGTAACCTTCTCTCACCTGATGGCCGCATTCTTACTGATTATTATGGGAGCAGTTTCATTCGTGATCATTGCATTATTAGGACAAACCAAAGCTGCTGCACCTGATGCAGATGCTATGCTATATAAATCCGTTTCAGGCATTTACATAGCTGCAGGTATAGTCTTACTGGCATTGATCATAGGTATGAATAAAAGAATTGTAGAAAAGAAAAACAGTACAATCTTAAGGGTTATAGAATTGGCTATGCTGCTTCCGGTATGTGTGTTCTGCATCAACAAAGCATGGTATGTACCCGCAGCATTTTCAGGTATTGGTATATTAGGTATTATGTATGCCTTCTATTATGAAAATGCTGCTGAGAAACCAAGTATCATTACAATTAATGAAGAGGGGATAGCTATTCCTAATTATCGTACCTCATTCATCAGCTGGGATAAAGTACTGAGATTAATTGTACGTCACCGTATATTAACTATAGAGGTAAATGGCAATAAATTATTTCAATTAGACCTGTCGGCTGATCAGAATTTAGAAGTTACTGATATAGAAACCTTTGCACTGGAACAGATTAAAAGCAATAAAAAGATAATTAAGAACGACTGGTAATAGTTTGTTTTATTAAAAATATAATCATACATTTATTTTTAATAAAACTATTTGATTACCCTATAAAAGCTGTTCTATGACTTTTAATCCGACCCAGGTTTTTGATGAACTTTCCTCAACAACAGAAAAATTATTTAAGGGTTATGAAACCCTGCAGAAAATGGATGATGTAGCTGTAGCTACTACACCTAAAGAATTGGTATTTCAGAAAGATAAAGTAAAGATCTATCACTACTTAAGAGATACACCTGCTACATGCAAAATTCCTGTACTTGTATCATTCGCCATGCTGAACCGGCATGATGTACTGGACCTCCAGCCAGATAAAAGCTTAATGAAGAAGTTTGTAGATCTGGGACTGGATGTTTATATCATGGACTGGGGTTATCCTACTCAGGCAGATAAATACCTGACTATGGAAGACTATATCGATGGTTATATGAATGATGCCATAGACTTCATCCGTAAGAAGCATAAAGTACCTAAAATCCATAAGATGGCTATATGCCAGGCTGGTACCTACTCAATGATCTATGCATCACGTTATCCTCAAAAGCTTAAAACCTTAACTACATATGTAGCCCCATTCGACTTCGGCGCACGTGAAAACATGCTGTACAAATGGGCAGAATACCTGGATGTGGATACTATGGTGGATACGGTAGGCACTATTCCCGGTGAGATGATTGACAGTGCATTTTCGATGTTAAAACCATCTATGAATATATCTAAGTACTTAGGTATTATGGACAGCATCGATGATGAAGATAAAGTATCTAACTTCCTGAGAATGGAAAAGTGGAAATCTGATCTTCCTGCAATAGCAGGGGAGATGTACCGCAAATACATTAAAGATCTGTTTAAAGGCAATAAGCTGATCAATGGTGAGTTCTACCTGGGAGGTGAACTGGTAGATCTGAAGAAAATGACAGTTCCCTATCTGAATGTATATGCTACTGGTGATACCATCATTCCAAACAAAAGTACACTTGCAGTAATGGATAAAATTGGTACTAAAGACAAAACCGAATATGCCTTCCCTGGCGGACATATTGGTGTATTTGTTGGTGGTAAATCACAAAAAGAACTGGCCCCAACTGTAACCAAATGGATCATGGAAAGAACCAAATAAAGAATATCTATTTAATACCTTCAATAAAGCCGTACTATAATAAGTACGGCTTTGTTATTATTAATGGTTATCAACAGAGATTAAATGTTGATAACTGGTCTGCCATGCTTGTAAAAGAACTAACCACATTTTCCTTAGCACTATACTCCAGGTTAAATCGTGTACAAAGTAAAGTAAGTAAATTAATAATTCATTATAATGAGAATAATAATTATAGATAAACAGATGAGTTATATAGATGAAATACAATACTATAAAGGATTTCAAGCCAAAATACCTTAAATAATAATATGTATAAAACTCAAAAACTACAACATATTATCTCTCAAAAGATATATCTATGTGGATTACCCATCTAGTTCTTCTATACTTATACACAAAGCAGTGGATAAACCCGTGGGAAGGCTAGCTAATAACTTTAAACAAGTTCCTTAACTTTTCTTTAAATTATAAATAACATTAATTTAATAGTAGAATAGTACACAGATCAAAGGGAAAAATACAGGGTTATCCCAATTCACAAAAAGAATAGTTGTTATACACAGGGCTTATCCACAATGTGGAATAAGTATAGAAGAATACAGTAAAATCAATACTTACAGCCTGTTTTAAACATGTTAATAATCCCCAAACAAGATTGGTATTTCAATAATCATACAAAGAAAAAGTATAGTTATCCCCTTTTCCACAGTCATAATAATAGTTAGTAATTTTTTTTAAAAAAATATATTATCAACTACTACAGTAAAGGGGAATAGTAAAATTGGCCGCTCATTGTTTTTCGGAATAAACGGCTACTTTTGTTCTCACAACAAACGAAATCAACAGTCTAACCGTAAAAGCCAGAATAATCCAGAAACAATGCTCACCGTAAAGAATCTCCATATCATGTTCGAAGGCCCGCAGCCCTTCCATGCTTTACAGGGCATATCTTTCCACATCGACAAAGCTCAGACACTGGCACTCATCGGTGCATCTGGTTCCGGTAAGTCACTCACCTCACTGGCCATTATGGGCCTTTTACCGAAAAATACCCAACAGACCGGCTACATCATGCTGGATGAGACGGATGAAGTGATCCTGAATAAGCTCAGCGAAAAGGAATGGCAGAAAGTAAGGGGCAATAAGATCAGCATGGTGTTCCAGGAGCCAATGAGTGCGCTAAACCCAATACAGACCGTAGGCAGTCAGTTAAGGGAGTGTATACTGGCACACCAGAAAATATCCACAACAGAAGCTAAACAGCAGGCGATTAACTGGTTGCAGAAGGTAAAACTACCAGAACCGGCAGTTTTATACGGACGTTATCCACATCAGTTATCAGGAGGCCAGAAGCAAAGGGTTATGATTGCAATGGCAATGTGTAATCATCCACAGGTCCTGATTGCCGATGAGCCTACTACCGCACTGGATGTAACGGTGCAGAAAGAGATTATAGAGCTGATGAAACAGCTGCAGCAGGAGTTCGGTATGGCTATGCTGTTTATTACGCACGATCTGGCGCTGGCTAAGCTTATAGCAGATGATTTTCTGATCCTCGAAAAAGGAAAAGTAGTACAGCAGATGCAGACACCTGAATTCACCAGGGAAATTGTGGATAAACCGCTTGCAGAAACGATACTTGAGGTCGCTAGTTTGAAAGTCTATTATCCGACTGAAAAAAACTGGCTTGGAAAAACAACATCGGTATTCAAAGCAGTGGATGATGTAAGTTTTACATTGAACAAAGGAGAGACTTTAGGACTGGTTGGTGAATCGGGTTGTGGAAAAAGTACCTTAAGCAAGTGTATATTAGGGCTGCAGGAAGCTACAGACGGGCATATTTTCTTTAAAGGCAAAGACATTACCCATATTGCGCAGCATGAATGGTCAAAACTGAGAAAAGATATACAGATCATCTTCCAGGACCCTTACGCGAGCCTTAATCCGAGGCTTACAGTAGGTGCCGCGATTGCAGAACCGATAAAAGTTCACCATATACCTGTGGATAAGTCTGTGAAACATAGTGTACTCGAATTACTGGACCAGGTACAGCTGCCAGCCAATGCTTTTGATAAGTATCCCCATGAATTTTCCGGAGGCCAGCGCCAGCGTATATGTATAGCCCGCGCACTGGCATTACAACCGCAATTGGTCATCTGTGACGAATCGGTTGCTGCGCTGGATATCAACATTCAGACCCAGATATTGTCCTTACTCAGCGAACTGCAGCAACACCATCAGTTGACCTACCTGTTTATAACCCATGATCTGCATGTAGTAAAAGCAATCAGTGATCGTATAATGGTTATGGAAAAAGGTAAAATCATAGAACAGGGACTGGCAGATCAGGTTATGAGCAATCCGCAGATGGATTATACCAAAAAATTACTGGCGGCCGCTCCGCGCCTTTAAATTATATATAGTATATGGAAAAGAAGCATATATACCTCATTAGCGGCCTTGGTTCCGACGAGCGGGTATTTCGCTACCTGGACCTTGATACTTATTCAGTACTTTATATTCAGTGGATACCCCCGATGCATAAAGAGAGTCTGGCAGCATATGCAGCAAGGCTTATAAAACAGATTACTACTCCCGATCCTGTACTTATAGGATTATCTATGGGTGGTATGATCGCTGTGGAAATCGGTAAGCTTATCTCTACAGAAAAAATTATCCTCATCTCTTCTGCAAAAGCGGCTTCTGAGTTGCCCGGCTATTTTGGTTTCTTTGGAAAATTAAAATTGCACCGTTACCTGCCCGATTTTTTATTGCTCCGCCCCAATAAAGTGTTTTATAACCTCTTTGGTGTGTATAACAAGAGAGAAAAAGTGATTTTGCGTGATGTACTGCGCGATACCGATCCAAAATTTGCCCGCTGGGCTATGGATGCAATACTGGAATGGGATAATACAGAAACCAGGGGTACGGTTATCCACATACACGGTACGAATGATAAGATTATACCCCTCCGTAATATAGAATCGCCGGATTATATCATTCAGGATGCCGGGCACAGTATGGTTTTTCAACAACCAAAGCAAATAACGACGCTATTGAAAAAAATTATTGGCTGAAACTAATACGGAAAGAAATATATAAACAGTAATGCCAGACATTGGAAGCCAAGAATACACCATAATAATGTTTTGTCCGGATTGCTATTGTCCTTCAGAAACTGCAGCACTTTATTTTTGATGACCACATCCAGTTTTAATGCCGGATCTGCAAAATCTACATCATCCAGTGCAATGCGTTTCAGTGCAAAATGAATAATGCGATTAATCCATTTATTTCCGCCTTCACTTTTAAGCTGTTTGGAGAGCTGTATCCTCACTACAGCAGCATCTATACCTTTTCTTACTGCTCCAGGCTGCAAGGCCTTCGTTCCAGAAATGATTTTATCTAATATCGGAATAATAATGGTTTCCGATTTATCATGCACAATACGGTTTATAAGTTTTGAAATGACGTACTTTCCTGAAAATAGAAAGACCAGGTATAGGCATACCAGTATCAATAACCAGAGTATAGAACCAACCGGTTTTTGGATGAACATTAAAATAAGTGCCGGTGCTGCACCCGCATGGCCCGAGTGTCCTGAATCTATGTCCTTAAGCAAAAAGAACAGGCCGAGGAAAACACTAATGACAGATATGGATCCGAAAAAGAGATTTAGTTTAAGCCAGGTACCGGTAACCATAGCAGTAAGCCTGGTGAGGTATTTTATATTTTCTTTCATAGTAGTGTAATATAAACAATTTTTATTCCGGTAACTGAACCATAGCCCAGTTTACCTGATAGGGATATTTTTCATAGAAGCGGCTATCCTCACTAATAGTCATTCCATTATCATAATCGCCTTTTGCTTCGCGTAAGAGGCTGTTATATTTTTCCTGATTTCCGTTTTTTAAATAACATACTGCTTTATAATATTTGGCGTCAGAGAATTGTGGATATTTCCCGATCGACTGCTCAAAGTAATCTATGGCTTTATTATAGTCTCTTAATTCATAATGGATGATGCCCATAAAGAAGAGTTCAAGATAATGCGGAGTATATCCAGAAGGTCTGCCATCGGTTCTTTCTATTTCGGCCAGCAAAACTCGTTTAGCTTCTGCGTACTTTCCTAGTTGTAAATGACAGATGGCAATGTAGAAGTCATAAGAGTGATCGTTCTCATAACCCAGACCAAATTCTTTTTTTGCTGCTTCAAGGTCGGTAAGTGCTCCACTATAATTTTTCTGGAAAATGCATTTTAAAAATCCTCTTCGGGCCAGATACTCCTTCCGGCTATATTGTACTGCCTTGTCAAAACTGGCCAAAGCCATTTCGTAACGCATTGTTTTCCACAATGGGAGTGCTTTATGATGCCATAAAAGGGCAATTGTAGAATCTTCACCTAAAGCAGCATTAATGTAATCTGTCCATTCGTGACTTGTGTAATGATGCAGGTATGCACCTTTGCTCAGGTACTTTTCTATAATGGCTTCCTGGGCAGGTGTAGCTTGCTGCGCCTGAGCTGATAGTTCTGCACGGGTAAGCAGTGCTGTACATGAAATCAATGTTATGATTTTCAACATTTCTTATATTATTTATGGTGAAAAAGGGGTTAATCCAAATGTAATGTTTAAATGAAATCAATTTGTAATCTGGAGCAACACTAACTTTTTATTTACATAATAGCCTGTAGCATAACATAGTATGTAATACAAAGATTTACAGCGCTTAAAATGCATGTTTGTAATAATTTTTAATTGTAAATCAGCTGCTTAAAAATAAGAAAAAATAAAAAGTTTTCCACATTAAAAAAAAGTGCTATCTTTGTCGACCAAAAATTTCTTATAAAAGGAGGACATTAAACTTGGAAGAAAACCAAATTATTAACAATCAAAACAATGCTCACGACGATTTCGATTGGAGCATTGACAAACGCAACGTTTCTAACTATTCACAGGAGAAGCGTGAAGCTCTTGAAAAAGAGTATGATGGATCATTTAAAGCTATCACTGACGGTGAGTTGATCACTGGTACAGTTGAAGGTCTGACTAAAACTGATGTTATCATTAACATTGGTGACAAGTCTGATGGCTTAGTATCCTTAAATGAATTCCGCGACATGCCGGGTGTAAAAATCGGTGATGCAGTGGAAGTTCTGGTTGTAGAGAAAGAAGACCGTAACGGTAATCTGAATCTGAGCCGCCGTATGGCACGTCAGGTACGTAGCTGGCAGAACGTGGTTGACTACTTCAAATCTGGCGAAGTGGTTACCGGTACGATTACCTCTAAAACTAAAGGTGGTCTGATCGTAGACGTTAATGGCCTGGAAACATTCTTACCTGGTTCTCAAATTGATGTGAAACCAGTAACTGATTACGATCAGTACGTAGGTAAGACTATGGACTTCAAAGTTGTGAAAATCAACGAGCAGATCCGTAATGCAGTAGTATCTCACAAAGCGCTGATCGAGAGCGATCTGGAACAACAACGCGGTGAGATCATGTCTAAACTGGAGAAAGGTCAAGTACTGGAAGGTACCATCAAAAACGTAACTGACTTTGGTGCTTTCGTAGATTTAGGCGGTGTAGATGGTCTGTTATATATTACAGATATCAGCTGGGGTCGTATCTCTCATCCGAGCGAAGTACTGGAAAACGGTCAGAAACTGAACGTTGTTGTACTTGATTTCGATGATGAGAAAAAACGTATCAGCCTGGGTCTGAAACAATTGTCTGCTCACCCTTGGGATAGCCTGCCTGCGGAAATCGTAGAAGGTTCTGTAATCAAAGGTAAAGTAGTAAACATCGAAGACTACGGTTCTTTCCTGGAAGTATTACCTGGCGTAGAAGGTCTGGTACACGTTTCAGAAATTACCTGGAGCTCTCAACCAATCAATGCGAAAGAATTCTTCACTATGGGTGACGAATACGAAGCAAAAGTGGTTACTCTGGACAGAGAAGAGCGTAAAATGTCTTTATCTATCAAACAACTGACTGAAGATCCTTGGGAAAACATCGATGATCGTTTCCCGGTTGAAAGCAGACATAAAGGTATCGTTAAAAACATTACTCCTTACGGTGTATTCGTAGAACTGGAAACTGGTATCGGCGGTATGATCCACATCAGTGATCTGAGCTGGACTAAACGTTTCAACCACCCAAGTGAATTCACTAAAGTTGGTGAAGAAATCGAAGTAGTTATCCTGTCTATCGATAAAGATAACCGTAAACTGTCTCTGGGTCACAAACAAATCGAAGACGATCCATGGATCAACTTCGAAGGTATTTTCCCAGTAGGTTCTACTCATCAGGGTAAAGTAATCCGTAAAGATGACAAAGGCGCTAACATCCAGTTGGAGCATGGTCTGGAAGCATTCGTTCCAACCCGTCACTTACGCAGAGAAGACGGTGGTGATATCAATGTAGATGATACATTAGATTTCGTAATCATCGAATTCGATCGCAACGATAAACGTATCATGGCATCTCACGCACGTGTTTGGGAACAAGCTAAAGCTGACGAAAAAGAAGCTCACGCAAAAGAAACCAAAGATTCAGTGAAAAAAGTACAGGATAAAGTTGAAAAACCAACTTTAGGTAACCTGGGTGCTTTAGCGGATATCAAAGCTAAACTGAAAGACGAAGAAGAAGGAAAATAATTCCGACTGAAATCGAAATACTAAAAAGCCCTCACGCAAGTGAGGGCTTTTTTTATGTGTATCATATACTGAACAGAACTATCTTTCGGGCAATATGTTTCCATGCTTGTCTATAAGCACCAATGCTCCTTTATACATTACACTGGCATGATCATCTATAAAACTGCCGGCATTATCATAGATAAATGGGGTAAGCTCATTACCCTTTGCATCTATATAACCGTATCGGCCATCTTTCTTCCGGGCCAGTATAGGATAATCTGCTTTTTCATCGAGTAAATGCTGCAGGTAGTCGCCAATATCGATGTAATCATATTTCTTTACCGCTGCATCGGGTTTTGATAAGTCAAGTATAAAATGCTCTTTATTTTTGATTACATAAACATGATTATCAATGACTACTGAAACAATATCATATTTTAAAGGCAATACTTCTTTCCCTTGAACATCAACTAATCCGGACAGATTATTTTTGGTGACGCGTGCATAATCACCCGAAAATGGATTTGCTTTGTCGTATATAAAATCCGTTACGGGTTTACCCTGGGTATTAATATATCCATAAAGCTGCTTACTGTTTTTCACCAGGGCAATCTTCTTTTTAAAGGCAAATGATTCAGCATAATCAAACGGAATAACCACTTTATTGGCTGCATTTACCGCACCCCATAAGTTACGGATATTCTGTGCGATGTATATGCCCTCATTGATTGCGCTTATTCTATGGTATTGAAAGGGGATAACTATTTTACCGGTTCGGTTTACCACTCCGTATATATCCTCTGCATTTTTGACGGCAATATGATCCGCATCCAGAACAATACAGTCCTTATAATCTGAGTTCCATAGTTTCTTCCCTTTATCGTCAAACAGCGTAATCTTTCCATCTTTCATACCTATGTACAGTCCATATTGAGGTCCGGAAATAAATTCGTACTCCTGTGGGATCAGTATTTTATTGCGGATATCGGCCAGGGCATATTTACCATTATCATACCATAAAAACTGCCGGCTGTATATCGAATTATGATACACTATGCCATGTTCGAAAGGTATTGCTACACTAAAATCTGGATTCAATACGCCGAATTTACCTGCATATTTTGCAAGATAAAAACTGTCAAAATGCTGCAGATGCTGGTATTGCAGCGGCAATACTTCTTTCAGATCCCTGTTTAGTATACCGGATTTACCATCTTTACGTACCTGTACAATACTGTCGAGATCATAGATACTGCTATATGTGGGAGGGAGCAGTATTTGTCCATACTCATTCATCATCCCGGTTTCGAATGATGTTTTGTATATAATATACCGGCCATTTTTAAAATTGCCGATGCTATAATAGGTTGCGGGAACGACTGTTTTACCACTGCGGTCTTTCAGACCCCAGAGGTCCTGTCCCGGAACCTTAAATCGTATGCTGGCCTGCGCAGATAGTATTGCAGGAGTACATAAACCTAAAATGAGCAGGTATATTCTTTTCATGACATTCAGATCAATAGTAAATATACAAAAAGAAAACCCCTCTCGAAGAGGGGTTTAAATAATATACGGGGATGATTATTTTTTGTTCACTTTGAAATAACCTTTCGTCATAGTTTTTAACTGTCCGGTCTGATAATTTTTAACTGTACAATAGAAATAACCTTCTATCAATTCGGATGTATTCTGAACAACTTTTAACTTACCTGAAATAGGTGCCAATATCACTTCCTCTGGATTTTCATCATCATAATTAATAAATGCTGTACTCGTAATACTATAAACTTTATCATTTGTTGCATCAGCAGGCATCATAAGCGCTATACGATGATCAGTCATTGAATTCTTTCCATCAGCATCTATGACTATTCTATCCTGGTAAGCATCGTATTCGACAGTGTTAGTATCTACATCAAAACTTACACCATCAATAAAAACAGAAAAAGGCGCAGTGCCTGACCAATTGAAACCATCGTTGGCATTACTACCAGTTCCAGGAGGATCTACGTTAATATTCTCCTTCTCGCAGGAAGTAAAAAACAGAGTGGTAGCCAATAGCGCTACAGATAGGATTTTCTTGAACATTGTTTTTTTGTTTATTAGTAAAGTATTTTAAAATTGCATTTCACATTTTACAGCAAAAAAATCCTGTGATAATCAAGACTAACAGTGTGTTCAGTACACTATCGAGTGATATTTAGAATTTTCCGCAAAATAATGTTAATATTTCAAATTTTATATTGTAGTAAAGAAATATTAATCCAATAAAAAAGTTCCGGCGGGAAATATCCGCCGGAACTTTTTATAAACTACAATTCATTATTTCGCTTTATACACCGGTAAAGGGACAAACTCTGTCTCGCCCGGCACTTTAGGAAAAGTCTGTGCTTTCCAGGCCTGCTTGGCCGCTTCTATTTTCTCCTTATCAGAACTCACAAAGTTCCAGTGGATATAGCGCTCTTCAGGAAAGGCATTGCCACCGAAGATATACACCGTCGTATTTGGTGCCATATCGAAGCTGCAGAGTGTAGCATCATTGGCAATCAATATATGCTTTGGTTCATAAGTTTCACCATCACTATGTATACTGCCCTCCAGGATATATAATGCACTTTCGCCAAACAAATGCTCACCAATATTGATCGATGCAGCTTCTTTATTTTTAATTTCTATCAGATATAATGGACTGTGCACCGGCACGGCAGATTTACGATCAAATAATGCACCGGCGATCAGTTTATAAGACACACCATCCTCTTCCCAATGCGGGATATCTGCAGCTTCCACATGACTGAAAGAAGGTTCGCATTCTTCCAGTTCTTTCGGCAGGGCTACCCAGATCTGCAATCCGTGCAGGCTCTTTTCAGAATGACGCAGGTATTCCGGTGTGCGCTCCGAATGAGTAACCCCTTTTCCGGCCGTCATCCAGTTTACAGCACCGGGCTGAATTTCCATGGCCACGCCCATACTGTCGCGGTGCATAATAGACCCTTCAAACAAATAGGTAAGTGTAGAAAGCCCAATGTGCGGATGTGGTGGCACATCAAAGTTTTCATAATCCTTCATCTGTACCGGACCCATATGATCGATAAATACAAAGGGACCAACAGAACGTTTTTGCGAAAAGGGCAATAAACGACCTACCATGAAATTGCCGATATTGGCCGCCCGCTCTTCTATAATTAATCCTACGTTTGACATATTGATTTGAATTTTATGGTTCTAAATATCCGATTTTTCTATTATTAAATAGTTAATTGTCCTGTTTATTCCTCTGGTATTATACCTGATCCTCCAGGTAGCCAAATTTGCCCTGGTTGTAATCATCAAATGCCTGTAATATCTCCTGTTGATTATTCATCACAAATGGTCCGTGCGCCACAATATTCTCCTTGATCGGTTCGCCGCTCATGATCAGTACTACAGCATCTTCGCTAGCCGTTATATGAAAGTCTTCACCTGCATTGCCAAACAGGACAAAATGATCCGTAGTTACCGTTTCCGCATCATTAATTACAATACTTCCCTCCACAACCAGGAGTGCTGTATTATAACTGACCGGAAAACTGAAATCGGCACGACCACCTTTATGAAGAAATGCATTATACAGATGTACCGGAGTAAAGGTATCGGCTGCGCCTTTGCTATCCATATATGCCCCGGCGATCATAGCTACCTCACCATGCCCATCGGGCAGGGCCACTCTTGGAATCTGATCTTTGGTAATGGACTGGTATTTAGGTGCAGACATTTTATCCCTGGCCGGCAGGTTTACCCATAATTGTACCATCTGGAACCAGCCACCTTCTTTGCTGAACTGCTCTTCATGATACTCTTTATGCAATACACCGGAAGCTGCCGTCATCCATTGTACATCTCCTTCCCCAATTACACCACCACCACCGGAACTATCGTGATGGGCTACACTGCCTTTGTATGCAATTGTAACCGTTTCAAAGCCGCGGTGCGGGTGCACCCCTACGCCACGTGGTGTAGCACTGGGTTCAAAATAGTGCGCCGAGTTGTAGTCCAGCATGATAAAAGGATCCATACGGTACATACCCGTGCGGCTACCCTGTGGTATAAAATTATGCACCCTGAAGCCGTCGCCTACGAAATGAGGTTCCGGTGGTGCCATTACAGATACAACGTTTTTTATAGCCATGATAATTATTCATTTTTTGTAATACAAAATTACAACACGGCCGGTGCGGTATCCATTGATGTATGGTAATTACTGCTTTTGATGCTTTTTGGTAGCCAGGTCTTTACGTACACGGCTCAGGCTCTCGGGGGTAATACCCAGGTAAGAAGCCACCAATGTCTGTGGCACGCGTAGCAGCAGATCGGGATATATGCGTATGAAATCGAGGTAACGCTCCTCTGCAGTAGCACTCAATAAAAGATTAATGCGGTTTTGCAGATGACGGATGTGATTATGCAGCAGTTTATTGTTGAATAAAGCAAAAGACTGATTGTGTAAGGACAAAGACGCAAACATATCTACATCAATCATAGTCACTACACTATCTTCCAGGGCTTCTATGAAATACTGTGAGGGTTGGTTGAAAAAAGCACTTTCGCGGTCAACTACAAACCAACCTTCCGGTGCGAACTGAAGGATATGTTGTTTACCTTTTTCATCAATAGAATAATACTTTAAAAGACCTTCTTCCACGAAGAAGGAATGTTTACAGACATCACCCTGGCGCAGCAGAAAATTACCCTTCTTAACCTGTATCTTTTTCAGATTTTCGATATGCTCCCGGATGATCTGTTCATCCATATCCACATTAGAAGTCAAAAAAGTTTTCAGGTTAGAACTGTTCATATCAAAAAGGAGGGATAAGTATACTGCTGTAAAGCTAAGGAGAATATAGTAATATTTATGAGAACTGCTAAAAAATACGGGTGCCTTGCCTGTTCAGTAATACAGCCTCTTCTGAATGTTGTGATAAGTCAATAAAACGGAAAACTACATACTTGAAAAATTGTCGGTATAAATCTTTCTTTATAGCAGGAAGATGTTCCTCAATAGAACCATTCAATTTAATTCCTACTGCAAAAGTACGGCGCTCAGAGTCTGCAGTATTGATGCACAATCCAGCAATACAAGATTCAATATAATATTCCCCAGATGTGTTTTGCAGCACCTTTTTAAACGCTTTAAGATCTTCTTTGTTTAGCTGGTCATACGACATATTTGTGTAGACTATAGATACAGTCTGTTGCGGAAAGCTTTCTTCCTTTATATTAAGCATGATATCATCGGTAATATCCAGTCCTCCGCTATTATTAAACCGGATATTGCTGATGGTTTTTGGAATTCCCGGCAATGACCACCAACCAAAAACATAACATAAGGCATTAAATTTTTTCCGGTAGTGTACATCAGTTTTTCCAGCGGGTATAAATATAGCTGGAGACAACCGGTTAAGCATTAGCCCAAGAAGCGAAATATTATAAGAATAGGTAATGAATTTTCCACCTTTTTCCACTTCCTTCTGCAACGTGGCCATATCGAAATGATGAGGAATAATGAGTTTATATTGCAAAGGATACATAAGTAATCAAATAGTAGCCAATATACATCAGTTTACGAAATGATCCATCATTTATGCCTTATCAAATTCCCGTATCATCCTGCGGTCATGCCATCTGTGGAAAATAAGCAGGAACGTAATGGCCCCTATACTGGCATACAGCATATCGGATTGGGTATCCCATACATAACCCTGTGTGCCGAGGAAATCTTCAGCAGCGCTGCCGGTAAAGATCGCAACAGCCCATTCGAGAAATTCGTAACAAACGCTGATGGTAATACACATACATAAGACTACGTAAGGTATCCAGGATTTGACATTGATAATATTACGACGGATGAGCAGCTCGCGTATAATAGCAGCCGGTACAAAGCCCTGCATAAAATGCCCTACCTTATCATAATTATTACGCTCCTGGCCCAGTGCCTCTTTGATGGTATCAAAGAGCGGAACCTCAGCATAGGTATAATGGCCGCCGATAAATAATACCAGGGCATGCAGCAATATCAGTACGTAAACGCAGTAAGTAAAACGGAATTTTTCAAATGTAGCAATAAGTACCATTGCACCTAGCAGCGCAGGAAAAACTTCCAGGAACCAGGTAAAGTAATCATGTGGTTGTATACCCGAAATAACGATTCCGAGCACGAAAATAATCAGTAAGAGATAGTATTTCTTCATGTTCCATGCAGTTTTCAATGACCTGGTGTACTATCGGGTATATTATACCGTATTTCGATCAGCACCTGTTTCATGGTCTGGAAGAAAACAGCATTCCCCTCCCGGTTCGGGAAAAGGATATAGTTAATAACGGGGAATCAATAAAAACGTATATATAAAACAGGTAAATTTTTTAACCGGGATGATTCATGATCCGGAAGGTAAGATTAATCCGGGGTGCGGATACCTTTGTTGTAGGTGGCAGACGGTGCAGCCAATAAGTCTGTGTGGTATCTTTCATCACCAGCAGGCTGCCGTGCGCCAGATCCAGTGCTACCGTTTCCTTGGTCTGTTTATGTTTAAATGCAAATTTGCGTACTGCTCCGAAACTGAGCGAGGCTATGGTACCGTTTTTCTGCAGTTCCCGCTCATCATCACTATGCCATGCCATACCTTCCTGACCATCATGATACAAATTCAGCAGGCAGGAGTTGAAGGTCACACCCAGTATCTTTTCCAACATTGCTTTCAGTTCCAGCAGCGGATCATTCCAGGGCAATGCCGTTTTGGTAACCTTTGAGTAGGTGTAAGAGAAGGAATGGTCTCCGTACCAGGCTGCCTTCCTTTTGGTCATAATTTTCTTACCGAAAATGATCGCTTCATCATTCTTCCAGTCCACCGTCTGCATCAGCAGTTCGTAAAAACGATCTGCCTCATTTGCGGGCATAACCGGACCATAATATAATACACAACCCTCATAAGGAAGCAGGTTGATAGGCTGATCGGCAGAAGAACTAAACAGGTTGAGCTGGCTCATAATATCGACAATAATGCAGCACAAAAATACGGTATTGTATCAGCTGTCACAATCCGGAACTTGCGGTATAATAAAAATAGATGTACGTACAAGTATTTATGAAAATATAAGGATTCCCTTAAACAAGCCTTAACGTTAAAACCGGGTCTTCGGTTTGGCTTATGAGTAACTTTGGCTATCTAAAAAAGCCTCCACCGCATTTTTAAATTCAATAAATTTTTCCAGATGAAAAAATTAGCAGACAAAGTAATTGTCATTACCGGAGCTGGTATGGGCTTAGGTTTGGCGACCGCTATCGTAGCCGCAAAAGAAGGGGCAAAGTTGACATTAGTAGATTATAATGCAGATGCATTAACAGCAGCAGAAGAAGAGATCAGAAAAGAAGCCGGAAATGAGGTGCAGGTACTAAGCGTAGTAGCAGACGTATCAGATGAAGCGAAGGTGAAAGAATATGTAGATAAGACCGTAGCAACCTATGGTACCATAGATGGTTTTTACAATAATGCCGGTATAGAAGGGCGCCAGGCGCCTATGACGGATTATGACCTGGGCGTGTTTAAAAAAGTAATAGATATTAACCTGATGGGTGTGTATTATGGTATGAAATATATTATACCGGTAATGAAAGAAAAAAATTATGGCAGAATCGTGAATGTCGCTTCTGTAGGTGGTATACGCGGTGTCATGAACCAGACTCCATATGTGGCCACCAAGCATGCTGTAGCCGGTATGACTAAAAATGCAGCATTGGAATATGGACAGTTTGGTATTACCACAAATGCTATTGCGCCTGGTGCTATACTGACACCAATGGTAGCAGAAGCCTTCAGACAGGTTAATGCAGCAGATCCGAAAGCTGCGGAAAAGGAATATGCAAAAGCGAATCCGACTAAAAGACTGGGCCTGCCTGAAGAGGTAGCTAAATTAGTCGTTTTCCTGCTGAGTGATGACGCTTCATATGTAAGCGGACAGGTGATTGCCATCGATGGTGGCCAGTCTAATGCCTACGGGAATGTTTAGATAAAATTCAGATAAATACATAAACGAATACGCCCGCCACATCGGCGGGCGTATTCGTTTATGTATATTATTGATTGTTCGCTTTTACATTCTATTGATGCACCTGTGCCTGCTCCCAGCCAATGAGGGCTGTTTTGCGTACCGGGTCCCACATATAACCGCCAAAGTGGCCACTGGACTGTATTACCCGATGGCAGGGTATCAGGAAGGCAACAGGATTTGAGCCAATGGCTGTGCCCACGGCACGTGCAGCCTTTGGTTGGTCAATGCTTTGCGCCAGCTTTCCATAAGTGCTTACAGTACCCATCGGAATTTTTAATAAAGCCTCCCAGACCTTGAGCTGAAATGCGGTGCCTTTCAAATGCAGGTGTATCGGTGTTTCCGGAACAGTATCTGATGTAAAAACCGATAGTGCGCTTCGCTGCACAGTGTTTTTTTTCATGACTAGTGTTGCATGTGGAAAATAAGCCTGCAGTTTACTCATAGCCTTTTCCCAGTTTTCTTCAAAGGCCATGTAGCAAATGCCAATATCGGTATTGGCAATAATCACTTGTCCGAAAGGTGTGGGATAAAAATCAAATTCAATATGTAATTGGTTACCTCCTGACTTATACACCGCTGGACTCATGCCCTCAATTTTTATAAACAGATCATGCAGCCTGCTGCTGCTGGATAGTCCAGTAGCAAAGCTTACATCAAGAAGACTCTGTGCGGGATCTTCTTTCAACAAGGACTTGGCATAATTGAGGCTGATGTATTGCAGGAATTTTTTAGGGCTGATGCCTGCCCATTCCGTGAACATGCGCTGAAAATGAAAAGGACTCATATGCACTTGCTCCGCAATGGTTTCCAGGTCGGGTTGTTCCTGGAAGTGTGCATTGATATAGCGTATTGCAGCTGCAATACGCTCAAAGTCCAGGCTTGATTGGGTATGGTCTGAAGAAGTTTGCATCTTTAAATATTTAGTACAAAATTCTGAAAATAAGCCGGCTTGCACAATCCGGAAATTGCGGTATTTACTTTTTGGTATTGCGTGTAAAGACCGACTGAAATGAAGCAGAGAGTATATGTGACCATAAGCCATCGCTGCGCTGATAATAATTATACCGCAGGGTCATTCCTCTAAACAGAAAATGCCTGTTGAGTGTTTTGAAAGGATTATAACGGAAACCCATACCTACACTGTAACTATAGAAACGCGAATAATCATAATCTGATGTATAATGCTGATCCGAAATATCGTGCTGCTTATATGGTTTAAAATAATCAGCAGCACTCTGGGTATAAAAGCGCGCATTGGGTAGGATCGTCAGTACCCGGTTCAGTTTTATAGCCGTCTCCTGTTCCAGTGCCAGTGCGTGAATACCAAAATTGTCTGTATACGCATTTATGCTTTGTTTTAATACGGTTCTGCCACCGGCAAAGCGATTCCATTTCAGTCCCAGACTGGCCTTCAGCCTTTGCTCCGGTAGCTGCTCCACCAGGACCTGTCCGTTAGTAAAATATACCCGGTGAAATGGTGTGGATAACAGGCCCTGTTGCCAGATCAATTCCGGGTAGATGCCTATTACATTGCGCTTATCCACAATCTGGGTAAAGCCTGCTTTGAAATTGTAAGAGTATCGTTTATATCCGTCATACCATTCCCGGTAGCGCAGCTCTTCCGGGTAAATCAGTTTTACCGCTTTATAATAATTTTCATTGATGCGCCCCCAGCGCAGGTCATCATTGAAAGCCTGTATTTCTGCGAAATAACTACGCTGTTTTTTTATATCCTCTTTCGAAAATCCCAGCCGGCCGCTGTAAGAGAAGTAGTCGCTCTCTATAGAAAAACCCATACCCCCATACAGGTTAAAACCATTGCGGAACTTATGTTCCAGCACACCATATGTATAACCATGAATGTCGGTATAAGAGGCCGAAGATTTTACAAAATCAATATTATCCGTAGAGGCAGAACTAATAATGTCCGTACCCACATTAAAAGTGAGTATATTATTTTTCCGGCTGCGTTTAATATTTACAGAAGGGCCATACACTGTGAGGGCCTCTGTACCGGTACCACCTGTTACCGCAGAGTGATTGCCATCCTGGATGTAATGGTTATATACCAGTTCAATATCACTCTGATCAATAGTATCTTGCTCCTTTGTATCCTGTGCACTAAGATTATGGCTACATAATGCAATACTACCCAGTACGATTAATTCTTTGTTCATGTTGCCATAAGATTAGTTACAACCGCAGCCCCCGCTGCCTTTCGGGCCATTGGCCGGAACAGCACCTTCACGAATCGAGTGTACATAGTGATTAAAACGGTTGCCGGCATCATCGCCCATCTGCATTTCTGTATCGTTGACAAATTGCCGCTCATAAGGCTTCACTGTTTTACAGGAAGCAAACAGCAAACTCAACACCAGAAAATAAAATAAAAATTTAATCCTCATAAGCCACTCAAATATAGGTCTATAAATATTTATTTCTGATTAAATAAGCAGTTAACTGATCTGCACCATATTCAGTAAGGTGATTATTGTCAAACATATATGGCATATTAGACTGCTGATCTATTTTACGCATACCTGGCAGTTTGTATACATTAATATATCTTTCCTTAGGAATGAAGCTCATCAGAAAATGGTTCATTTCAGCACCATTCTGGTCGTAGTACATATCCGGAATCTGGTCTACTTTTTTATCAAGCTGCAATGCTATTTTCGGGAATGGCGCTGTATATTTTTCCGTCTGACCAATAAAGTAATAGTTGATGTTGTTTTGTTCCAGGTATTGTATCAGTTCCTGGATATGTGTTTTTATTTCCGGTTTTGAATAGCCCAGATCCATCAGCCAGTGTACAGAAATAAATAATTTATTGATGTGCTGTTTCTGCGCCGGCAAAAATTCTTTATAAAAATGGCGAAGCACCGTTACCGATCTTTCTAATCCTTTAGGCTCCAGGAATGGAAAAGTCATCCCCGCAGATACTTCGAGTAAATGCTGATCCGGAGACAAGCTTTTGCGGAAAGATTTTGATAATTCTGCCGAATGACTATCGCCCAGCAAAAGGATGTTTTGTTTAGCAACATCTACCTTAAGGCAATTAGCATAGTCGTACTTTGTATATTGTTCATCACTGGTTACAAAACAACTATGGGCATTGAATTGATCCAGCTGATCATACTTATCATAATAGGCTTTGTAGTTGTCATTAAAGACCCGGACACTATTGGTAAAAGCATTGGCAGGTTTGTAGAAAAATACCAGCGCACAGCCAAGGCTGACCAGTGCTGTAGGGATAATAAAACGCATGCGGCCAAATCCTTCCTTTTGCTCTATCAGGTAGTAGGATAAGATAGCGCATATGAATGACAAGGCGATCGGAATCAATAAAACCGGATATTTATCCAGGAGGAAAAACCGGAATATAACGTAGAAAGGCCAGTGCCATAGGTAAAGTGAATAAGATATCTTTCCGACAAATTGAAACAGCTTGTTTTGATACCAAGAGTAGTTGGTATTTAAGGCAATAATGAGGAATGTAGCTATGGCAGGAAATAAAGTATAAGCCGATGGCCAGGGCATAGATTCTTTCAGAAAAACATTACAGAGCAGGATGATGCCGAAGGAAAGTATAATAAGAATGCGCCGAGCAGTATCCTTGAGTTTTATATGATCAGAGTAAAGCAAAGCGAGACCACCCAGTGTCATTTCCCAGGCACGGGTAGGGATCATATAAAAGGTAAAAGTGCTATACTTTCCTATCAGCAGCAGACACAGTGAAAAAGATAATGCCGTAAACGTCAACAAGCCGGCAGTAAACCATTTTTTGTGATGGAAATACAGTTTTTTGAAGGGATAGAGCAGTATCGGGTAAAGCATGTAGAACTGCCATTCAACAGACAATGACCAGCTGTGCAGAAAAATATTGCTTTGCGCATCGCTGTCAAAATAACTTTGCTTAAGCCAGAAATAAATATTAGAAATAAAGGTAAGGCCTACAAATATGTTCCTGCTGTTTTGAGAATGCGTATTACCGAAAAATAGCAAACTAGAGATCAGCAGCAAACAGAATCCCAGCACGACCAGTGGTGGTACGATCCTTTTGGCGCGCTTTACAATAAAGCTCCACACCGAAAAGGAGCCTTTCTCAAACCCGCTAAGGATGATCTTTGTCATCAGGAAACCAGATATTACAAAGAAGACATCCACTCCGGAGAAACCTCCGCCAAAGCCGGGAACTTTATAATGGTATAATAATACACTAAGGACTGCAATGGCCCGTAGTAAGCCTATGTCATATCTGAATTTCATACTTAGATTGAATGTGTTTGTACTGTTCTTTTTTGGGGCACAAAGGTCGAAAATAAATTGTGAATTAACTATATACTAATTTTAATATAACAGTTATTGCAACTGTTCAGATCCGTAGACCTGATTATCTTCATCTATGATGATGCAATGGGTATGGGGTAATTGATTGATAAAATCCATTCCTTTAGATATACCCTTTACGTAAACGGCCGTAGCCAGGGCATCCGACAATTCTGCTGCAGGAGAAAAGACACTAACACTTTTAATACCGGATATGGGCAGACCACTATGCGGATCAATATTATGACTGTACCGTTTGCCCTCATGTATGAAATGCTGTTCATAATCACCGGAAGTAGCTACTGCAGAATCTTTCAGCGGTATGTAGAACAATATCTCTGCAGGATTGTCGGGGTTTGCAATACCTACAGTCCAGGGTTGGCCATCCGGTTTATTGCCGAAGGCACAAAGATCTCCGCTGGCATTGATATATCCTGATAGTACACCTGCATTTTTCCATAGCATCTTTACCCGGTCTGCAGCATATCCCTTGCCGATCGCTGCAAAACTGATCTGCATTCCTTCTGCGATAAAACCAACAGCCTGTACAGCTTCATCTGTAAGGATCTTTGTATATCCGATCGTTTGCAAAGTGCTTTTGATCTCCTCGGCGGCAGGCATTGCAAAAGCGGTATTCTTAAAACGGTATAATTTTTTTAAAGGACTTACAGTAATATCAAAGTCACCTTTGGAAAGTTTCGACATATCCAGCGATCGTTTGATGATGGCAAAGCATTCTGCAGAAACGGTTACAGGCTTACCTGGCGCAGACCTGTTGATCAGAATGGTTTCTGAATCGGGCTTAAACTCAGAGAGCATATCTTCGATACGCCTGATTTCTGCAATACCTATATCCAGCAGTTGTGCAGCCTGACTATCGGAGGCTGCTGCAATGCCAAGGGTAAAAACAGAACCCATCAGTTTTTCTACTTTGGTATACACCTTCATCTATTCAAAAATAGGTTATATCTCCAGAATGGAGTTTGTCTTTTTGTAAAATAAAGTGCTGTATTCGCATGTATGAGCAGACCCGATGACATTCCATATATTTTAGATACTTTTGTGTGTCGCTTCAGTGTTTCAAATCGATACTATGGCCTTACTAAAAACTACATACACCTTACGTGCAGCCGCAATGTTGTTCAGCTTGTGCGCTACAGCAATACCTGTTGCCGCACAGAATACCTATCTCAATTACGGATCTGAAGAGTATGACCTGGTAGACCGGCTGGAGACCCGTTCTGGCTACCTGATCTCTGCTTTCAATACTGCTTCTAAACCCTATTCGCGGAAAGATGTTGTCGATTTCCTGGCCGAAGTGCAGCGCGCGAGCCGCACACGTGGCCTTGTCGTTAATGATATAGATGCCTATAATATTGGCAGGGCTATTTCCATCAGCGGAGAATGGTATACCAATTCTTCAGGAGAGGGCGGAGCCATAGAATCTAGGCGTCCGGTCCTCCGTTACTTTTATAAAAAACAACCGGATCTGCTGCATATTGATAAAGATGACTTCTTCATGGTTGTAAACCCTGTTTTATACCTGCAGGGCGGTTATGAAAAAGACGGTGGTTTTCGTTCTATCAATACAAGAGGGGTAGAAGTACGCGGCCGTATAGCAGACAGGGTAGGCTTTTATACCATGCTGGCCGATAACCAGGAGAAGGTTCCTGCTTACATAGATGAGTGGGCAACCCGCCACAGGGGCCAGTTTCCCGGAGAGCATTATAGTGTAAAGAATGGTAATAATTATGATTTCTTCCTGGCAAGAGGCTATATTGATTTTGCTTTGTGGAGAGATCATGTCGGGCTCACCTTTGGCTACGACCGTAATCAGATCGGTTACGGGATCAGGAGCCTGGTCATATCCAATTCAACGGCACCCGCAACCTTCCTGCGTTTGCGCAGCCAGTGGGGAGACTTTTCATATGAAAATCTGTATACAGAACTGGTGTCCAATAATACAGTGCTCTTAAGTGGAGATGGATTGTTGCCACGCAAGTATGCCAGTATTCACCAATTGAATTATACACCCAACCATTGGTTGAATGTGGGTATTTTCGAAAGCACAGTGTTTGCCAAACAGACAGGCGTGCCGGTAGAAATGATTGTACCCGTAATTGGCTACCAGAGCCTGGCGAAACAAATGGGTATAGGCAATACGGTTAATAATAATGCCTGGGGATTACAGTTCAAGGCTTTACCTTTAAGTGGTCTGCAACTATACGGACAGTTATACATAGATCGTGCCGACTGGTCGGCCCTGGGTAGTGCCTCCTGGAAAAACCAGTATGCAGCCCAACTGGGCATAAAATATTTCAATGTGGCCGGAGTGCCTAATCTGGATGCACAGGCCGAGTTTAATATCATCCGTCCGTTCACCTATATGGCGCAGGAAGACAGCATAACCAGCTTTACCCATTACAATCAGCCTCTGGCACATCCTATGTGGAATAATTATGCTGAACTGATTGCCCAGCTCAGATACCAGCCGGTACCAAGACTTAATATTACAGCGCGTGCCATTGTATCTAAAAGAGGAGCAGATAGCGCGAAGATCGGAAACGGCATATACGGATTGTCAGATCAGCGTATGGCCGGGGACAGCTATCGGATGTTTAATGGTATTGTAGAAAAAGGACTATTTGGAAACCTGAATGCAGCTTATGAGTTGCGTCCCAACATTTATATTGAAGCAGGAGGTAATTATTTCCGTAAAAATAGTGGTGGTATTTCTTCCGGAAACAATTTGTTTCTGTATGCCGGACTGAGATGGAATATCAGCAGAAGGATATATGATATTTATTAGTCAAAAAGATAAACAAATCTATTAAAACGTTAATCAAAATTCAGTTGGTATTATGAGCTTTAATCCCGCAGACAAAATCCAGGATTTACAGTATTTCGGTGAATTCGGAGGAGTCAACCCGTCTATTTCAGATTCTTCTACGTATACCTTTCTTTCAGCCAAAAAGATGTTCGATACCTTTGAAGGCAATGCAGAAGGTTGTTACCTGTATTCAAGACACTCCTCTCCAAGCAATCTGTACCTGGGCCAGGCCCTGGCTGCTATGGAAAACACCGAGGCGGCTAATGTAACTGCTTCCGGTATGGGCGCCATTACCGCGACCTTATTACAACTGTGTGGTGCTGGTGATCATATTGTATCAAGCAGGACCATTTACGGAGGTACTTATGCTTTCATGAAAAATTTTCTGCCAAAGCTGAATATACACACCACTTTTGTGGATAGCACCAAGCTGGATATTGTTGAAAAAGCCATTACCCCCCAAACTAAAGTATTGTATTGCGAAACGGTGAGCAATCCCCTTATGGAAATTACCGATATCGCTGGCATGGCAGCATTGGCTAAGAAACACAACTTAAAACTGGTGGTGGACAATACTTTCTCTCCACTGGCTATTGCACCGATATCTTTAGGTGCAGATGTAGTTATTCACAGTCTCACCAAGTTTATCAATGGCAGCAGTGATACCGTTGGTGGTGTGGTATGTGGTACACAGCAATTCATCGATGACCTGAGAAATGTAAATGATGGCGCAGCAATGCTACTGGGACCAACTATGGACAGCTACCGTTCAGCCAGCATCCTGAAAAACCTACGCACCCTGCACATCCGTATTCAGCAGCACAGCCGTAATGCTTTGTTCCTGGCAGAGCGTTTTGAACAGGATGGACTGAAAGTTGTGTATAACGGGCTACCAAGTCATAGCGGACATGAGCTATACAAGAAAATGTACAATGCAGAATACGGCTTTGGCGGGATGATGACCATTGATGTTGGCAGCTTAGATAAAGCGAATGAGCTGATGGAACTGATGCAGCACCGCAATATCGGCTACCTGGCAGTAAGCCTGGGCTTTTATAAAACACTATTCAGTGCGCCGGGTACTTCTACTTCAAGCGAGATCCCGGCAGAAGAGCAGGCAGAAATGGGTCTGAGCGATGGCCTGATCCGTTTCTCCATAGGTTTGGATAATGATATTGAGCGTACGTACGAGATGATGAAAACCTGCATGCAGGAAGTAGGCGTACTGTAAGAAATAGGATATAAAAATAAAGAGGAAATGCATATCGCATTTCCTCTTTATTTTTATACTTAAGCTTCACCATCCATCATATCATCCATTTTGGAATGATCTTTAGGTTGCTGGTTGAAGCGGTAGTTAAACACCAGTCGTATACTTCTCGGGCGCCACTGGAACATGCTCTCAGAGTAGATCTCGGCAGTTTCTGTAATGCTGCGCCACTTACGGGTATTGAATACATCATTGACATTAAGGCCGATAGTGGCTTTGCTGCGCAGGATATCTTTTGTCATACCGAAATCGGCAAAGTACACTGCCAGAGAGCGGCCTTGTGGATTAACCTTAGGCGCTTCATAGTTGCCGGATACCTGTATTCTCCAACGCTGAGGCAGGGTAAAGTTAAAGGAAGTGCGGTTTGTCCAGCTAAAGTTATTCACCTCAAAATGTTGGTTCTGGTAGGTACCGAATACCACCTCTTTAAAGAAATTGAAACCACTGGTCACGCGTGCCCAGCTGCTTAATGTGTAATTACCATTCAGCTCAAGTCCATAGGCATTTCTGTCTGCAACATTCAGGGGTATTCGGTATATAATACCGTCACTGCCATAGGATGCCATGCGCTCAATCTTATCGGTAGTTTTGCGGTAGTATACAGATGATAAAAGAGAGCCCTTATCCCAGTTCTGCATAAAGCTGAACTCCAGTGCATCGGTGTACTCCGGATTAAGGTTAGGATTACCCACACGCATTTCACGGTTATCGCCGAATTTCATAAACGGCATCAGATCCCACTGACCCGGACGGTTAATGCGGCGGCTATAGCTCAGCTGAAATGTTTTCTGCTTGCTGTATTGGTATGAAATGGCGGCACTCGGAAACCAGTTCATATACTCTTTTTTGTTCCACTGGCCCTGCGACTGTTGTCTGGTACGGATATCAGAATATTCTCCTCTCAGACCAGCCTGCATACCCAGCTTGCCAAAAGTATTAGAGGCCATTACATAACCTGCATGTACTTTTTCCACATAGTCGAAATCATCATTAAATGCCTGTGGCGTTTCCCAGTTGCCCGCATTCATTTCGCCAAAGCGGAATTCGTTCAGGAAATAACGGTTCTGACTGCGACCACCAAGCTCTACCTTACCATCTTTAGCAAAAGGAATTGTAAGATCTGATTGTAATAATAAATTCTGTTCTGTTACATATGTTTTAGAATATTCCAGTTCAGTTTGCGCATATCGGGTAGATGTTTCGGTATAATTGGATCTTTCATAATCCTGGTCGCGAAATCCTTTTAATTCCGTTTTCCATTCCATACCCGGTTTGTTGAACTTTCTGGTGTAGGCAATACTTCCCTCAAACAGATCTTCCATTTCGCGGTTTGCTTCATCGCGCTGATCCGTACTCAGTAAGGTATTATTCAGATCATAGTTTTCATAGGTCCGGTAATAAACATTATTGCCCAAGCCAGAGCGGACAGATGCGGTGACGCTGAGTGTATTTTTATCATTGATCATATAATCAAACCCAAAAGAACCGTTATTACCCCATTTCTTGCGTTCATGGCGATAGTCCTGGTGGTAGGCGAAACCTGTATCCGCATTCTGTACCCGCTGATCAGTATAGCTGGTACCGGGATGTTCTCTGCGGCTTAAGGTATAAGAACCGAAAAAATTGAATTTGCCCGTACGGTAATTGGCATTAATACCAACACCATGATCGGGATAGTAACCCGTTCTCAGGGTCACCGAACCGTTAAAACCCGCTTTCTGATTCTTTTTCAGGATAATATTGATGATACCCGATTCGCCCTGTGCATCATATCGTGCAGAGGCATTGGTAATTACTTCGATCTTATCGATCATATCGGATTGCAGCTGCTGCAACGCATCTGCCGAAGACGCAAAACCCGAAAGCTTGCCGTCAATAAGGATACGCACATTCTGGCTACCCCGCAGACTTACATTGCCTTCAGCATCTACCGTAATCGAAGGAATATTCTGCAACACCTCGGTAGCATTTGCACCCTGATTGTTCAGATCAGCCGCCACATTAAATACCCTTTTATCAATCTTGAGCGACATCTGGTTCTGATCTGCAGTAACCGTAACTTCCTTAAGGCCTACAGCAGTTGCTTTCAGGTACACAGAACCGAGATCAGCCTCTCCCGTTTGTTTACTGATAGAAATTATCTTGCTGGACAGGCCGAAAAGAGAAACAGTAGCATAGTATTTTCCATTTTCTGCCTTTATTTCAAAGCTGCCATCTTCTGCAGAAGGCACGCCGGATACAAAAGAAGAATCAGAAGAACGGTATAAGCGGATATCGGCATAAGATGCCGGAGCCTTGGTTTCGTCAAATACCTTACCGGTAATGCGCAAAGATTCCGATTGTGCCAGAGACACCAGCGGACTTATGCACATAAGGCTGACGATCGTATATATAGATTTCATGGAAATTACTGTTAATGTACTAGTATAAAAAGGAGCCCGAAATTATTCAATAAATGCTGCTTTTCTGTGATTTATATATTATTTTAGGAATATTTTACATATTTATGTCTTAAAATTGTCACGATCAGTGCAATTTTCTTATATTTTATTAATATATAATGTATCGGAAATTATACATTTCAGCACTTTTATTGTTGCTTACCGCCGGGGGCATCTGCCCTGGTGCAGCAAAGTTATATCCGCAAACACATCACCGGAACCTGGCTACTAAAGGATATTACATTGTCGCCGGATTATTACCGCAAATGTGAGGAATGGAAAACATTCCTTAATGAAATAGAGTATATAGAAGGGGTACCGGATCACCTCCAGTACAGCAGTGTAGTCGTATAAAAACTACCTGAAAATGTATTAGTTGCTGATCAGGCGTGCTCCGGCTGTTTAAAATATATTTTTGACAAAGCCAAGTCTCCTCCTGATCATTATATTTTCATCCTGCCAAAGCCCCGTGATAACCATAACTATACCCATCCAAACGTACTCATTGACCCTTCGGGCAATCTTGGACGCCTGAAATTTCATATGGGTAATGTGTGTACGATAAAAACCCAGGACGGCGTTGTTACGGGAGTTCAGGTTTATGACCCCGTACAAGTAGTAAATATCTTTCAATAGAGTAGACATTACTAATCTATTGAAAACCAGAATAGATTGTCTGCCACAAAATAAGATAGCCACCCGGGATGGAGTGGCTATCTTTAATATAAATGATGAGAAAATACTATCGTAAATCGATTACTTCAACACCAGGATATGCCTTTGCATTGAAGGTGTATAAAGCATCAGCGCTTGCGCCATTAGCCTGAACACCGGAAAGAGAATAAGTATAATAGTTACCGTTTTTCTCTTCTACACTACCACTCATAACCATACCAGTCTGATCGATCAGGATGGTTACACTTTTAAAAGTTTTAGCCGATTTAGGCGTCAGGTAAACAATATCAACTACTTTACCCTTAATGGTTTGCTGACCTGCATAGGTGTAATTAAAATCCTTTGCATAGCTTCCGGAAAATAATTTAGCCGGAGACATGGTCATTTCTGCAGGATTGTAGTTTGCAACCTGTACTTCTTTATTACTTTTCATGTAGGTCCACATGGTTTTACCATCAGAGATCATTTCCTGGTTAGGAACGGTCACATGGTATTTTTCACCTTTCATCATGATGGTACCTTTCTGGTTCAGCTGCACCTTACCCTTTGAATCTTTAGCAACAAAGGAGAAGCTGGCTTTAAGGCTGGACATCCCTTTGATTTTCGCACTAAGCTTATCCAGCACGGCCTTAGCTTTGGCGTCCTGCGCAAACGTTACAGTGGTGCTCAGGGTTAACACGGCCAGAATTAATGCAAATACTTTTTTCATATATTTTGTCTTTTTGTTGTTGATTTAGATTGTAAAAATAAAGCAGCGTTTAATGTATTAAAAGCCAAGCTTATGTGAAATGATGTTAATTAAACTCCAATGCTCACAGTTTCAGCCACTACGGAACTGAAGTTTTTGGCAGCAGCAACAATGGCATCCTTATCATAACCGCATAAATGATGCAGTTCTTCCGGCTTACCATGCTCTACGATCTCATCCGGGATACCCAGGATCGTAACAGATGGTTTATAGCCATGTTCGTTGAAGAATTCGAGTACAGCACTGCCCATACCACCACGGATACAGCCATCTTCTACCGTAATGATTTTGCTGAAGCGCTTACCGATCTCATGCAGCATTGCCTCATCCAGTGGTTTTACGAAACGCAGATCATAATGCGCCGCATCAATACCCAATGTAGTCAGCTCTTTACAAGCCTCAACTGCGAAGTTACCGCAGTGCCCCAGGGTAATAATCGCCATTTCACTACCGTCCTTGATCTTGCGACCGGTACCGACAGTAATTTTTTCCATTGACGTCTGCCACTCCGGCAATACACCTTGCCCGCGTGGGTAGCGGATCACGAACGGATGCGTATTTTCATCCAGTTGTGCCGTGTACATAAGGTTACGCAGCTCTGATTCATTCATCGGAGAGCTAACGATCATATTGGGAATACAGCGCATATAGGCAACATCATAGGCGCCGTGGTGCGTGGCCCCATCATCACCTACTACTCCGGCACGGTCCAGGCAGAAGATCACAGGAAGGTTCTGGATCGCTACATCATGAACCACCATATCATAAGCACGTTGCATAAAAGAGCTGTAAATGTTACAGAACACTTTCATACCCTGTGTGGCCAGTCCGGCACTTACCGTAACGGCATGCTGCTCGGCAATACCTACGTCCAGTGCACGATCGGGCATCTCAGCCATCATATACTTTAGCGAACAACCCGATGGCATGGCAGGTGTAATACCCATAATCTTAGGGTTTTGTTCTGCCAGCTCAATAATGGTCTTACCGAATACGTCCTGGTATTTCGGAGGCTGAGGAGTATTAAAAACTTTAGTATTGATCTGACCGGTCACTTTATCAAACAATCCCGGGGCATGCCACAGGGTCTGATCTTTTTCCGCCAGGTCATAACCTTTACCCTTAACCGTTTTGATGTGCAACAGTTTCGGGCCAGGCAGATCTACGATATCTTTCAGCTGATCGGCCAGTTTCACCACATTGTGGCCATCTACAGGTCCGAAATAGCGGAAGCCCAGCGCCTCAAACAGGTTACTGGCCTTAGATACCACCCCTTTCAGGCTGGCTTCAATCTTAGAAGCCATATTTCTCTGGAAGTTCGCCGCCGGCAGTTTGCCCAGCAGGTGCCAGAAATCATCGCGGAGTTTATTGTATGTTTTAGAAGTAGTGATGTCGGTAAGGTACTCTTTCAGTGCCCCTACATTCGCATCAATACTCATATTATTATCGTTCAGGATAACCAGGATATTGGCATTGGCCACACCTGCATGGTTCAGTGCTTCAAAAGGCAGTCCGGCCGTCATAGCACCGTCACCGATCACGGCAACATGCCTGCGGTCCGTTTCTCCCTTCAGTTTAGACGCAATGGCCATGCCCAGGGCAGCAGAAATAGACGTAGAAGAGTGGCCTACGCCAAACGCGTCATATTCACTTTCGCTGATATTCGGAAACCCGCTGATGCCTTTAAATTTACGGTTCGTGTGGAAAACCTTTCTTCTGCCGGTCAGGATTTTATGTCCGTAAGCCTGATGGCCTACATCCCATACCAGTTTATCGTAAGGAGCCCTTAACACATAATGTAAAGCTACGGTAAGCTCCACAACGCCAAGGCTGGCGCCGAAATGGCCCCCGTTTACACTCACACAGTCAATGATAAATTGTCTGAGTTCGTTACATACTTGTTGCAGTTGGAGTTTGTCCAGCTTCTGAAGGTCAGAAGGGTATTCTATGGTGCTGAGTAAAGGGCCTGCTGCAATTTCTTCCATTATGTATTTTTTATGCTATGCAAAAATAGGAAAATATACATTGTAATGACAGCGTAAACATAATATTGACAAAATTTATGATTTGTTTTAGCGGTGTATCTATACTTAAAAAGGGTCGGATGCCCGGCCCTTTTTAAGTATAGATATGTATTAAATTAATACATCAGAGTAACATCACCTTTCTTCACCACTTTGCTGCCATCGCTGAAGTACACTACAATATAGTAGAAATATACATCTGCAGCGGCTCTTTTTCCATTCACATAACCATCCCAGCCGCCTTTGTCTCCGGCATTGTAACTACCGAATACTTTGTTGCCCCAGCGGTTGAAGATTTCGAAAGTAACTACATTATAATTGCGCTTCATGCGGAACTTAGGTTCAAATATATCATTCTTGCCATCACTGTTCGGAGTGAACGCATTCGGCATCATAAAGTCGGTAGAGAAATCGGTACCGGCGATAATCAGCATAGCAGTGTCTGTACAGCCGATATCATTTTTAGCAATAACCTTAACTGTTGCCTGCTCCGGTGCGGGTATACCCTGGCTGTAGGCCTGTTGGTCCGGAAACAGCTCTGCCGGAGACCAGCCGACAACCTGGTAGTTTACATCGCTGGAGGCAGTCTGCAGATTGATCGATTCCCCGATATTGGGATTCGGAATATCGCTGCTCAGGCTTACCGTAAAATGATCAATGATGAGGTTGGTTACATGATAAATGCTGTCGCAACCGCTCATGTTTAAAAGCGTATCCCTCACTATTGTACTGTTGGTATATGTTTTGCCCTGGAAGGTGATGCGTTTACAGTCTCTCAAATTCTGGCTGATCACCTGGGCCTGATCCGTAATACGCAGGTCGAGGAAAATGATACTGTCACAACCATGCACATTGCTTACATATACAGAATCGAACCGGGCATTGCTCACTGCATTCGGCGGCAGCTGTTTGCCCCTCCATACAGTACCAGGCAGCAGGTTACGGCAGGTACTGATCACCTCGGTCTTAGAAGGTGAAGGGGTTACCGTTAGATTAAGTGTAATCACACTATCACATCCGCTTCCCTGTGGTATGGTTACACTGGTATAGTTCGGATTGCTCACTGCAGTAACCGGAATGGTAATGCCGCGCCATACATAAGGCAGCTGCAGGGCACACAGGCTCAGGCTTTCTGTTTTTTGCCCGGAGGTATTGTAGTGTATGGTGAGATCTGCAGTATCCTTATACCCACAGGCATTGTTTGTACTATATACCACCTGCACCAGGTCTCCGTTCAGTAAAGTATTGGAATTGTAAGAAGGAGTGACGGCGCCCGGTATCGGATTACCATTACGATACCACTGGTACGTTCCTCCGGCCACATTATTGATAACCGTAGTACCCAGGTTTATCTGGTTGGAGCATGGAGCCGTAAGGTTATTGATCGTAACCGTAGATTTTGGACAATCGGTCGTCAGTGCAATACTGTCAATAGCAGCCGGGGGCTGTATACCCAGTGTATTACCATTTTTCCAGGTAAATACGAGTCTGCGGCTGGTGCCGGCAAGATTTGCCGGTAGCGTCAGGTTTGCTGTAGTGCCCGATGGATTCGTACAGGAGTGAAATGCACCCAGCAAAGTCGCCGTACCGGTTCCGGTCCAGGATGCAGGGTTGTTGGAAGTTCCATATGGAGAGTTGGTTACCGGTGTAAGGGTAGTCGGGCAGAGATATACATACAGTACATCATATGCCTGCGAACTGGTCCCTTCTCCCTTAGCATTCCAGCGGAACTTCAGGTTAATGATCGTTTGTCCGGCCGGAAACGTAACATTTTTATAGAAATGGGTAGTGGAGTATTCGTTGATGTTATAACTCCAGCTACTACCATTATTCGATTGAGAAATGTAAGCGATACGGCTGTTGGTAGGCGCAAAAGTACTGCCTGCATTAGACAAGGTACTGTTCCCGATAAACCAGTTATTCCCGTCATTGCCGGAATTATTGACCAGGGTCCAGCCATTGGCTGCAAAGGTAGTGCCCAGTTCAAATCCTCCGTCTGCATGAGGATCTATCACCGTAGTCTGCGCATAGCTGTTATAAGCAAAAGCAATACTTACTATAGCAAATAATACTTTGTAAATTAGTTTCATACGAACGCATATTTTTAAAATGCGAGCGCAAATTACCCCTATTATATACGATAAGATAATATGTGGATCCTATTTAACCATAAGTTCATATTGGGGGCCTATTCGACCGGCTTTCCGGTGCGGTAAACAGTACCTTTAAATACACATATGAGTTTACCTTCCTCATTATAGGTCTTGATGTCATACAGGGCAGTAGTCTTACCCAGATTGATCTCCTGTGCCTCTACCGTAAGTCTCTGTCCTTCAAAAGCCGGGCGGGTATAAGAAATAGACACTTCCATAGCCACACTCAGTATGCCATGACTGTTGCAGGCAAATGCCAGTGCCGAGTCTGAAGCAGAAAATAATACCCCACCATGCACTGTGCCGAATCCGTTCAGCATTTCTGGTCTTATAGTATAATGCAGTTTGCTGTATCCGTGATCTACCTTTTCTATATCCAGGTCCATCCATTGAGAAAAGCCATCTTTCTTCATTAAAATATCTTTAGCTTGCTCCGGGCTCATAACCATTTAATTTTTGTTGGGTACAAATCTAAACATTTTCCGATCATATTAATTTAGGTGCCTGTTTAAACCCTGCGTAAATTGCACAGTCTTAAATGCACTAAATAGTTAGAGATGAAAAAAATACTATTACTGACAACGATTGCTGCTTCTTTTCTTTTAAGCGGATGTTATAAAGAATATGTGGATCCTTATCCGCCAGACAATACCTATGAATTTGTAGATGAGTTTGTAGATAACCGTAATGACTGGAACTTTGCCGATAATGTAAATGATGCTTACGGGGTAGTATCCAACGGAACATTTTCTTTCAATTATCTCGACCCCAACGGAGTAGCTTCTTATGTAGCTAAAAATATACAGTTCAATCCTGATCGCAATTTCGTGATCCAGACCCGTATCGGTTCTGACAATAATATGGGATTACTCTTTGGTTATGATGCCGCTTCAGGCGCTTATGGTTATTCCTTCACCATTAGTGTAGACGGATACCTGGCGCTTTATGACGAGGGTGGTAACGGAGGTAGTAATGATATTTCGACCATCGTAAGTCCACGTACAGCCAGCTATGTTAATGGCAATGGTAACTGGAACGAGGTTAAGATCGAACAATCTGGTAATAACTGGATCGGATATGTAAATGGTTATAAAGCCTTTACCGTACCCGCCCGTTATATTGTAAAGGGTAGCGTAGGCTTTGTAGTGGTTGGTAATACCCGCGGAGAAGCGGATTATATACAGGCCAATTATTACTAAAATAATTCATAAAATAACAATTTCAGGCTATAGAATCGGCATATACCCCCGGGTGTGTGCCGATTTTTTGTGAAAAATGGGTGTACATTTGCCGTAAAATCACATTTTATCACATTATTTTCTATGATGAATATTTTACTGTTAGGATCCGGAGGTCGCGAATCTGCCTTATCCTGGAAAATGAGTCAGTCTCCTCTTTGTCAAAAACTGTTTATCGCACCTGGTAATGCGGGTACGGCTGCATATGGTACCAATATTGCTTTGGGTATCAATGATTTTGAGGCGATCAAGGCTTTCTGTATCGAAAACCAGATCGATACACTCTTCCCGGGTTCGGAAGATCCTTTGGTAAACGGTATTTATGATTTTTTCAAAAGTGACGATGAACTGAAGCATATTACAGTCGTAGGCCCGTCTAAACTGGGCGCAGCACTGGAAGGCAGCAAAGATTTTGCCAAAGCCTTTATGCAACGCCACAATATTCCTACCGCGGCATATGCCACATTTGATGCCGGTAATTTTGACGAAGGTCTGGCTTACCTGGAGCAGCACAGCACACCTATTGTACTGAAGGCTGATGGTCTGGCTGCAGGAAAGGGTGTAGTCATTACAGAAGATAAAGAAGAAGCGAAAAAAGTATTTACCGCCATGATCAAAGAAGCGCAATTCGGAGATGCAGGTAGTAAAGTAGTTATAGAGCAGTTCCTTACCGGTGTAGAATTATCTGTTTTTGCCTTTACCGATGGTAAACATTATGTACTGTTACCGGAGGCAAAAGACTATAAGCGTATAGGTGAGGGAGACAAAGGCCTCAATACCGGTGGTATGGGCGCTATCTCTCCGGTGCCGTTTGCACAGGGCGAGTTTATGCAAAAAGTGGTAGACCAGGTGGTTGAACCAACGATCAAAGGTCTGGCTGCAGAAGGAATTCCGTATTACGGATTCGTGTTCTTCGGTCTGATCAATGTAAACGGTGATCCTTTTGTGATTGAATATAACTGCCGTATGGGCGATCCGGAAACGGAAGTCGTAATGCCGAGACTGGAAAACGATCTGCTGGAGCTGATCGGACAGATGAAAGCCGGCACCCTGGATAAAGCAGTGGTAAAACATAAAACTGAAGCAGCCTGTACGGTAATGCTGGTAGCCGGTGGCTATCCTGAAGCGTATGAGAAAGGTGATGCTATCAGCGGCCTGGACCAGGTAAAAAGCAGTATAGTATTCCATGCAGGTACTACCACCAAAGATGGTGCCGTAGTCAGCAATGGTGGTCGTGTACTGGCCGTTACCTCTTATGGAAATGACATACAGGACGCACTGCGTACATCATATGAGAATATTGCATCCATATCTTTCCGGAACATGAACTTCCGTAAGGATATCGGGTATGAGTTTAAATAACCTCATCGATAACCACCTAAATACGAGTACACATGAAAAAAGAAATGAAAAAAGTATTGGGAGCGGTAATGGCAGTAGCCATTGCCGGAAGTGTAGCCGGGTGTTTTAAAAACCCCACTACAGGCAGAACCTCGCTGAACCTGGTACCGGAAGGTACCCTTACCTCACTGTCCAATGAGCAGTATAACACCTTCCTTGCCCAGAACAAAAGAGTGACCGGCACGGCAGATGCACAAATGGTACAGCGGGTAGGCAATAAACTGGCACAAGGCATTCAGGCCTATTATGCCGGTAAAGGCCAGAGCAGTATATTGAAAGGATTCAACTGGGAGTTTAACCTGGTACAGGATGCCCAGAAAAATGCCTTCTGTATGCCCGGCGGAAAAGTGGTAGTGTATACCGGAATTCTCCCGGTTACAGCAACAGAAACCGGACTGGCAGTAGTCATGAGCCATGAGATTGCCCACGCCATTGCACGTCATGGTAATGAACGCATGAGCCAGGGACTGATACAGGAGTTTGGCGGAGCAGCATTGAGTGTAGCACTGGCCAATAAACCGCAGGAAACCCGTAACCTGTTCAATACAGCTTACGGAGTAGGAACCTCAGTTGGGGTTATCTTACCCTTCTCCCGCAAACATGAGTCTGAAGCAGATCTTATGGGACTGGACTTTATGGCTATGTCGGGATATAATCCTTCAGAGGCAGTAGGCTTCTGGCAAAGAATGGCTGCCGGTTCGGTCGGTGCCCCGCCGGAGTTCCTGAGTACGCATCCCAGCGATGCCACACGGATCAAAAACATCCAGAGCCATTTGCCACAGTCAATGGCGATCTATAGTACCAAAAAGTAATCATTTTTAATAATTCAACAGATGGGGCGGCAAATTGCCGCCCCATCTGTTGAATTATATATCTCAAAACGTTGTCATGTTTATGAAGGTAAACGATAATGCCCTATGATCTCAAACTTAAAGAGACAATCTTCCAGCACCTGGCCATTGCCGATATTGTGTACAATCATGTAATGCGTTCTGTGAGAGACCGGCTCCCGGCTCACAATACCGATATGGGTCTGTCCGGCAGGCAGGCGCCAGGCCACAATATCGCCGGGTAAGTAATCAGTACCTTTTTGTGTAATGGGCATTTCATATTTCTTTCGGGAAAAATATGTCATCAGATTCGGAACCCTTCTGTGGTCAATATTCCGGTCGGTAGAGTTCCGGCCCCATATCTGGGGATAAAGAGCGAAATGAGCCTGCATGTCTTCATGCACCTCTTTCTGCAGATCAATACCTATCTTGCGAAAGCTCCGGATAACGACATCTGTACACACCCCCTTACCTTTGGGAACATCTCCGTTAGGATAATCAATAGCAAAGTATTGCGGGTCGTATACAATGCGATCATCTATTATGTCTTCTGCGGCCCGGGCCAGTGCACTACCCCTTGCTGTAGCCGCAGGCAATGCGGCTCCGGCCTGCCCAGGAATGTTGTTATACCGGTCTGATTTGCCGGTCGATTTCTGTGCCGGACTATTGGTATTACAGGCATTCAGGAAACCAGCCAGTAAGAGGAAGAATAGATTTCGCTTCAGCATAAGGTATCTATGTTTACAAAAGACGCTAATTTTGTATTTTTCCATAAGTATGTACGCCCCAATTGAGATACGATACCTGACACCGCAATTCTACCAATTGTCTAAAAGCACCTTTGTAAAAGGCATGCAGTGTCAGAAGTATTTATACCTCAACAAGCATAAGCCCAAAGAGCGCACCCCGCACGATGCCGCTACCCTGGAGCGCTTCCGGGAGGGTAGAGATTTTGAATACCTGTTTAAAAGCCACTTTAGTCCCGCAGTAGATGTACCCGCTGTACTGGGCAATGATATATATACGTTGGGCGCTTCCTACACTAGAGCCGTATTGGAGCAGGAACCGGCAGTCACTATTTTTGAAGCCTGTTTTATCAGTGGCAAAACACTGGTGATGACCGATGTGCTGGTGAAGGAAGGAGATGCTTATACCATATACGAGGTCAAAAACAGCGAACAGCTCAAACCCGTTTTTATCTGGGACCTGAGCCTGCAGTATTATATCTGCAGCACGACATTAAATGCCCCGCTCACCTTCAATATAGTGCTGAACGACGGGCAGGATGGATACAAAGTCATAGACCTGACAGAAGAGCTAAAGTCCAATTATAGCGTAATGGATGAGAATATAACTGCATTTCAGCAGTTGCTAAAAGAACCGGATGCACCGGCGATACATATGGGCCCGCAATGTGAACAACCTTATGTCTGCGAGTTTAAAGCTTACTGCAGCCGTACTGTCTGAAAATAGACAAAGCCGCGCCGGGCGCGACTTTGTTGTCTACTCATACTACTATTACCTAAATAATAACCGGGGTTAGCACTACTAAAACTAAAACCGTTGTGATGCTAAAGTAGTATGCCTTTACTTGTCGGAAAAATAATATAGGTAAATGGCTGTTTTTTGTAGGAATATGCATTTTTTGACTATTTTATGCCGATGAAATACCACTTTTGGTCGCATTTTACATTTTGTATGTTGTGGTATGGACTAATTTTGAAGAACAACCGATAGATATGACTAAAAAGCAACGCACCATAATGTTTCATATACTGGGCAGTATTGGCTTCCTGATGATGCCCGTACTGTTTTCGCCCGATTTTAATACCGGACGAAACCTGTTTGCGATAAGACCTTTTCAGAATGTCTTCTGCCGGCAGGTACTGCTGCTGTTTTTCTTCTATCTCAATTACTATATTCTTTTACCCCGCTTGTTTTTTAAAGATCAGAAGCTACTGTATGTACTCATCAGTATAGCCTGCTTTTTCCTGATCCTGAAACTACCCGACTGGATATTTTTCTTTGAGCGTGCCAGGCCCAGTATAAGACCGCAGTTTCCGGCACGGCAGCACCGCCGGGCTTCCCGTTTTGTTATGGAACTGTTTGGCGGTGGCATTGTACAATTCCTTCTCATCTATTTTTCGTCTATACTCATGAAGGTTAACGTACGTATGGACGAGATGCACGAGGAAAAAACGCAGGCTGAGCTGTCTTACCTGAAAGCACAGATCAATCCTCATTTCCTGTTCAATACCCTCAACAGCCTGTATGCGCTTACGCTTGAAAAATCAGATGGGGCGCCCGAAGCCGTATTGAAGCTGTCTGGTATCATGCGCTATGTAGTGAGTGAGAGTGAGCAGGACTTTGTAGCCCTCAGTAAAGAAATACAATATATCAAAGATTATATCGATCTGCAGAAATTGCGGATCAGCGATAATGTAAAGTTCAGTATGCAGGTAGAGGGCAGTCCCGATGGTAAGCGTATAGCACCCATGCTATTGATCCCTTTTATTGAGAATGCCTTTAAATACGGGGTGAATCCCGATGAAGATTCTGTAATAGACATCAGGTTTGTGCTCTCCGATTACCAGCTGCACCTGACCGTACTCAATACCATTGCAGCAAATAGTTTTGACGAGCAGCACAAAACCGGTACCGGCATAGAAAATGTGCAGAAACGACTAAACCTTTTATACCCGCAGAAGCATAAACTTCAGTTTGCCACACAGGCAGACGGCATGTATCTTGTAGACCTGAAAATATTCCTGGAATCATGAAAGCAATTGCTATAGACGATGAACCATTGGCCCTTAAAGTGATCACCCACTTGTGTGAGCAGGTCGATTTTGTATCTCTGGAGAAGACTTTTACCAGCCAGAGCGAAGCGGTAAAATACCTGAACAAATATCCGGTAGACCTGTTGTTTCTTGATATACAGATGCCGGTAAAGAACGGGATTGAATTTTATAAAATGCTGGAGAACGGTCCTATGGTCATTTTCACCACTGCATACAGTGAATATGCGGTTGAGGGCTTTAATGTAAATGCGACCGATTACCTGCTCAAGCCATTTTCATCAGAACGGTTTATGCAGGCATTGGAGAAGGCCCGTAATGAATGGAACTTCCGTAAGAACCAGACGACCCAAAGTCACCTGATGATTCGTGCTGATTATAAACTGCACCGCATTCCTTATGAAGATATCCTGTACATTGAAGGATTGGATGACTACATACAGATCTATCAGGAAAATAAACCTCGGATCGTAGCCCGTTTTTCTATGAAAAATATCATGGAGCAACTGCCTGGAAACCTGTTCATAAGAGTCCATCGCTCCTTTATTGTGCCCCTGAAGCGGATCGATTCGGTGCAATATAAATCACTGCAGGTGGGTGATATGACCATACCAATAGGGGAGACGTATAAAGATGAGATTCAGAAGCACTTTTAGTGCACCGACAGGTATTTTTACTTTTTATGGCTAAAATATTTAATATGGAGGCCTGTTTACCAAATGATATTATAGGTAATTAGCCTTTCTATTCCAATTTTTATCTTCAAAAACTATTATATTTGCAAAATCAATTTTTTTTAAATCCATAAAAATGAATTTACACGAATATCAAGCGAAAGAGTTATTAAAAAAATACGACGTTCCTGTACAGGAAGGTGTTGCTTGCTCTACCCCGGAAGAGGCAGTAGCTGCTTACGAGAAAATTGCTGCGGAAACTAACAGCAAATTTGCTGTGTTGAAAGCGCAGATTCACGCGGGTGGTCGTGGTAAAGGTACAATGAAAGAAGTACCGTCTCAGCATGGTGTACAGGTTGTGAAGAGCGCTGATGATGTGAAAACGGTTGCTACAAATATCTTAGGTAATACACTGGTTACTATCCAAACTGGCGAAGCAGGTAAAGTAGTAAGCAAAATCCTGCTGGCAAAAGATATGTACTATGATGGTCCTAGCGATCGTAAAGAGTTCTATCTGTCTATCTTATTAGACCGCGCTACAAAACAAAACGTTATCATGTACTCTACCGAAGGTGGTATGGATATCGAAGAAGTAGCACACAGCACTCCTGAGAAAATCTACAAAGAGTTCGTAAAACCTGGTTATTCCCTGCAAGGATTCCAGGCGCGCAATATCGCATTCAACCTGGGTCTGACCGGTGATGCACAAAAAAATATGATCAAATTCGTAACCAATCTGTACAACGCTTATGTTGGTCTGGATTGCGGTATGCTGGAGATCAACCCTCTGTTCAAATCTGCTGATGATAAAATCATCGCTGTTGACTGTAAAATGAATATCGATGATAACGCCCTGATCCGTCACAAAGACATCGAAGCGTTAAGAGATAAATCTGAAGAAGATCCTACAGAAGTAGAAGCAGGTGAATTCAACCTGAACTACGTAAAACTGGATGGTAACGTAGGTTGTATGGTAAACGGTGCCGGTCTGGCAATGGCTACCATGGATATGATCAAACTGGCTGGTGGTGAGCCTGCTAACTTCCTGGATGTAGGAGGTACTGCTAATGCACAAACTGTAGAAGCTGGTTTCCGTATCATCATGAAAGATCCTAACGTAAAAGCTATCCTGATCAACATCTTCGGTGGTATCGTTCGTTGTGACCGTGTTGCTGCGGGTGTTATCGAAGCGTACAACAACTTAGGTGATATCCAAATCCCTATCATTGTTCGTCTGCAAGGTACTAACGCGGTAGAAGCTAAAAAACTGATCGAAGAATCTGGTCTGAAAGTACAATCTGCTATCCTGTTGAGCGAAGCTGCTGAACTGGTACAAAAAGCAGTTGCCGTTACAGCATAAGATTTCAGCTCCATAAGGAGTCAATATATAAAAAGGCCCGTTCCGATTCCGGAACGGGCCTTTTTATTGTTCATTGCTCTCCAGACCTCCTCCGACGCAAGTTTATAACTTGTGCCGGTAGAGCCGCACGGTTGTAAGGAGATATACTTAGCAATAAAAGAAAAGGCACGCATTATAGAATGCGTGCCTTTTTATAAATATAGTTTTGGGTACGACCCGATTAACATTAATCTTTATACTGCGTATTGATCGAGTTGGAAAACAACAGGGAATACAATGCCACAAACAGCAGGCTGGTCACCAGTGAAGCCAGCAGTTTTATCACCAGGTACAGCGGGGCATGAAGGCTCCATATATCCAGCAGTAAATATGCCAGGTGATGGAGGAACAACAATATGCTGGAATAGGTCATAAAAGGCGTCCAGTTCATCGTCTTTACCGAAGGTGAAAGGTTCTTATACTCATATATCTTACGCGGCAGAATTGGCTTTAAAACCGCCATACGGGCAAATGCCATAAATACACAAGCCGCTGCATGTATACCACCGGTATTCATAAACATATCTACTGTAAGTCCCAGTCCAAATCCGGAGATCAGTACAAACCATACAGGTGTAGAAATAGGCAGCAGCAGGATAAATAAAGGGTATACAAAAGGTGTAAAGGTAGGAAAGCCGTTAGGGCTCGTCCACCAGCGTAAAGACAATTTATTGAGCAGCAATACCTGGATACCGATCAAAGCCAGGAAGCGCAGGAAATTTCTTAAATATATACTCATTATTACAGAATCTCAGGTTATTTTTTATGTACCGCATCCATTGCCGCCTTCTCTTTGGCCGCTGCAGCTTTTTCCAGGTCTTTACGCTCCGTGCCCAGGTTATCTTTCACCACGTATACATATTTCAGGTTACGGAAGTTGTTGGATAAGCGCAGTTTCAGGTTAAGGGAGTTATTCACTTTATAAGTATCAATAGCGACAACAGTACCTACAGGCACATTTTCCGGATATACCGAATATGATGTGGTATAAGCGGTATCGCCCTTCCTTACTTTAGTACGGATATCTACCTGCGACATCGTTACAAAATCCGGAGAGTTATTGGACCAGCTGGTTACCCCTATATTACCACCGGCAATCTGTGTACTGATATTACGGGAACTGAGTACAGAAATGATGGTAGCATAATGGTTTGATACATCAGCCACACGACCTACTATACCCTCGCTGGAAACCACAGCCATATCCTTACGGATACCGTCGGCAGCACCACGGTTGATCGTAATATAGTTGTTGCGGTCATTTACAACAGAGTTATTAATCACACGGGCAGCAATATATGTATAGGAAGCATAGCCCACAATCTTAGGATTACCAAATGGCCTCAGCTCCTGTACAATAGTCGGTTTTGCCGGCTGTGTACTGTCATTTACAGCAAGAGCGCTGTCTTTTCTGGCCTTCACTGTATCGTATACCACCAATGGAACTTTGGCAGAAACATTCTGCAGGGTATCAAAATACTGAAATCCGGAAAGTTCATTATGCAGCCTTGCATTTTCTGCCAGCAACTCTTTATTGACCGTTCTGAGCTGGAAATAAGTAACTACATCATTCTGTTTTTCGTAAAAGAAGCCAGCCAATGCATTAGATGAATTGATCAGGTCAGAACCTTGCATGCTGTTACTTTTCACGATCAGCCGGAAACAGATCAGTTCCAGCAGGACGAACAGGATAACGTTCCAGTATTGTCGTATGAGCTGTATGAGTTTGACCACAAATACCGTCTTTTTATATTGTAAAATGGCTCAATTATTCAGTATTGTCTAATTGAGCCATTACTATGTGTTCTAAAAATTATTTCATCAGGAAGGTGAAACGGTCGATGTTTTTCAGCGCCATACCTGTACCTCTTACTACTGCACGTAGCGGATCTTCCGCAACATGTACCGGCAGCTTGATCTTGTTGGAAATACGCTTATCCAGACCTCTCAGCAGGGCACCACCACCAGTTAGATACAGACCTCTTCTGTAGATGTCAGAAGCCAGCTCAGGAGGAGTGCTTTCCAGTGCTTTCAGGATCGCCTCTTCAATTTTGAAGATAGATTTGTCCAGTGCCTCAGCAATCTCCTGGTAAGAAACCTGGATCTGCTTAGGAATACCGGTTACCAGGTCACGACCATTTACAGCAATATCATCTGGTGGGTTATCCAGCTCTTTCAGAGCAGAACCTACGTGGATCTTGATCTGTTCAGCAGTACGCTCACCAATGTTCAGACTGTGATAACGACGCATAGCTTCCAGGATGTCTGCAGTAAACTCATCACCGGCAATACGGATACTCTGATCACAAACGATACCGGCCAGGGAGATCACGGAGATACCAGTGGTACCACCACCTATATCAATGATCATGTTACCCGTAGGCTCTTCTACATCAATACCGATACCTAAAGCCGCAGCCATTGGTTCATGGATCATGTACACCTCTTTTGCACCAGCCTGTTCCGCACTGTCGCGAACGGCACGCTTCTCTACTTCTGTGATGCTGGACGGGATACAGATGACCATTCTCCAGCTTGGCGGGAACAACGGTTTCTTCGGATATACCATTTTGATCATTTCGCGCAGCATGCCTTCAGCCGCATCAAAGTCTGCGATCACACCGTCTTTCATCGGACGGATGGTTTTCAACTCTTCATGCGTTTTTTCGTGCATCATCATCGCTTTTTTGCCCACAGCCACTATTTTATTAGTGCTGCGTTCCTTAGCTACGATAGACGGCTCGTCAACCACTACCTGATCGTTATGAATAATTAAGGTATTTGCAGTACCTAAATCAATTGCAATTTCTTGTGTTAAAAAGTTAAATAAACCCATTTTAGTTTGTATATCATTACTTGTAACCCTTGTCAGTCAAGCATCTTGTCAGAATGCCGGGAGGAAAAAAGCACAACTATTTTACCCTGAAAAATCTCTGTTTTCCTTGTGTAGAAAATACTGGAGAATAAGAAAAGCAAAGCTAATTTTTTTATATATAAATAACAATTTGTTTTTAGAAATAGTGTAAAATTTATGTAAATCTTTAGATCTTAGTTATATGAGATTTTATGTAATGCCGAATAAAATCGTAATTTTGCGGCCTAAATTTCTATAATGATTCAGACAGATATCGCAATAATAGGCGCCGGTCCGGTTGGACTGTTTGCTATTTTCGAGGCAGGTTTATTGAAAATGCGTTGTCACCTTATTGATTATTTACCTCAGGTAGGTGGACAGCTTTCTGAAATATATCCTAAAAAACCAATATATGATATTCCTGGCTACCCTTCAGTAGGCGCGCAGGAACTGGTAGACAATCTGATGGAACAGGCAAAACCATTCCATCCTACCTTTACCCTGGGAGAGCGTGTAGAAGAAGTAGAACGCAGAGGTACTGCAGACTTCCTGATCACGACCAATCTGGGTACGCAGATCGAGGCTAAGGCTATCGTTATTGCTGGTGGCTTAGGTTGTTTCGAACCAAGAAAACCGGCTGTAGCCGACCTCGAAAAATTCGAAAACGGAAAAGGGGTTAATTATATGATCCTGGATCCTGAAAAGTTCAGAGGACAGCGCGTGGTGCTGGCCGGTGGTGGGGATTCTGCCCTGGACTGGACTATTTTCCTGGCAGATATCGTTTCAGAACTGACACTGGTACACCGCAGCGAGAGCTTCAGAGGTGCTCCGGATTCAGTATCTAAAGTGATGGAACTTGCTGAAAAGAAAAAAATCAACCTTGTTCTGAATACCAACCTTACTTCAGTATCCGGTAACGGCACCCTGCAGCAGGTAAGCATGGAGAACAGCAAAACCAAAGAAGCAACGACTATCGATGCCGATCATTTGATTCCGTTGTTTGGTCTGAGCCCTAAACTGGGACCGATTGAGAAATGGGGATTAAATATCGATAAGAGCGCTATTGTAGTGAACACCGAGGACTATTCTACAGGTGTAGAAGGTATCTGGGCTATCGGTGATATTAACACCTATACCAATAAGCTGAAGCTGATCCTGTGTGGTTTCCATGAAGCTGCGTTGATGAGCCACAGTGTGTATAAATACATCAATCCGGGTGTAAAATACACAATGAAGTATACCACCGTAAACGGTGTTAATGAGTTTTAAGCAATAATTATTGTATAAAGGACAAAGGCTGCACATTGCAGCCTTTGTTGGCTTATTGCAATTTTCTTTAATAATATTGTATTTTTAACGCCCGACCTTAACCTGCATTGAAAATTTACTTATGAAAAAGAATACTGTTTTAACCGCATTGCTGATGGCAATGTCTTTTCTTGCCGGTTATAGCCAGCAATGGGATACCGCACATATTACCGCCGGCAATAGCCAGCGGCAGTATAAAACATATCACCACCAGTCGGGTCAGCAACAGATGAAAGTTGTGCTGATGCTGCATGGCCTGGGCGGCAGCATGAATGATGTGGACCTTACTTCATGGAAGGCAATTGCAGATACTGCCAACATGCTGTTGGTATCGCCTCAGGCACTGGATTATACCGTGCCGCTTGCGGGTAATATTGGAGCATGCTGGAACAGCGGCATCGTGCTGGAAAATACCCCTTTGGGAACCCTCACGCTCAACCCCGATGTCGATGATGCCGGATTTCTGAAATCCCTGATCGACACGGTTAAGAGCCGTTTTAGTGTGGATGGAGATAAGATTTATGTTTGTGGTTTTTCCAACGGAGGATTTATGACACAGCGCCTTATCTGCGAAGCTCCGGGACAGTTTCGGGCAGCAGCCTCTGCTTCCGGCACCAGAGCCCTGGCAATACAGAACTGCGCTGGCAAAACGATACCTATGGCGCATTTTCACGGCACAGACGATGGGGTGGTTACCTGGCAGGGTGTATTTAACTCCGGCATTATTACGGCACAAGCAGGTATTTCTGTCGATAGCCTGATGCATTACTGGCAGAACCGTCACCAATCGGTTTATGTTGATTCCATTAATTTCGGAAGTGCAGCAGATCCGGTATGGATGACCCATTATCGCTATGCGCATAACGGGCGTGAGCGCACCGCTTTATATAAAATACATAATGGTACCCATAGCTGGTATAATTATGCCAATACAAATAACAAATTCGATATGGCACTGGAAATGTGGAAATTCTTCCTGAACCAGGATGATGCTTCACTCAGCATTACAGCACATAAAGAAATACAGTTCAGCATATACCCCAATCCTTCAGGAGATCAGTTGTATATCAGCACAGACCAGAAAGACTGGAAGCAGTACCGTATTACCGATTTTATGGGCCGTACCCTGCAGCAGGCAGCGTTTCATAATGCAGTTATAGATATCGCAACCTTAGCAGCAGGAAGCTATTTCCTTACCTTAACCAATGAAAATGGACTGAACTATAGCACCCGTTTCATCAAAAAACCTTCGTAAAAAGCAGCATATATATACATGACAGTTAAGAAAAATCTGGAAGTTTGTTTTTCCCCGGCTTTGTTACATCTATATGATACAAAAGGGAAAGTTGTAGTGATTATTGATATCTTCAGGGCTACCTCTACAATTACCGCCGCACTGGCCAATGGAGCGGAGAAAGTAGTACCTGTAGCAACTGTAGAAGAGTGTATTGCACTGGGTGCATGCACACCGAATAGTATAACAGCAGGTGAGCGCAATGGCCAGGTAGCTCCTGGATTGCAATACGGCAATTCTCCTCTGGAATATCCGGAAGAATTTATTTCCGGTAAAATCCTGAACCTTACCACTACAAACGGTACCCGCTTGCTGCACCAGGTAGAGGATGCAGATACAATCATTATCGGGTCCTTCCTGAACCTGAGCGCTGTTTGTGACTTCCTTATTGCACAGGACAAAGACGTGCTGTTGGGTTGTGCTTCGTGGAAAGATCGTCCTAATATGGAAGACAATCTTTTTGCAGGCGCAGTGGTTCGTAAAGTCCAGTCTTACTTTGATATCAAATGCGATAGTGCAATGATTGCCGGGTCTATGTATGATGATGCGTTGCGTCGCCCTGATCTATTGTCTTATCTGAAAGTTGGTTCTCACTATGAGCGTTTAGCCAATTTCGGATTGCTGAAAGACCTGGAATACTGTACACAGGTAGATATACATCCTGTGGTTCCGATTCTTAAAAATAATGCCTTAGTTTTAGAAAAAGTTACGACTATATGAAAATCATATCATACAATGTAAATGGCCTGCGTAGCGCCATGAGTAAGGGTTTGGTAGAATGGCTGAAAGAGGAAAATCCTGATATTATCTGTTTTCAGGAGATCAAGGCACATAAAGAAAATGTAGACTACAAGCAGTTTGAAGACTTGGGTTATGAAACCTACTGGTATCCTGCACAGAAAAAAGGGTACAGTGGTGTGGCCGTGTTTTCTAAAGTGAAACCGGATGATGTTACCTATGGCAGCGGCTTTGAGCAGAGCGATATGGAAGGCCGTGCCCTCACGCTAACCTTCGGGCGCACCAAGGTTATCTCAGCATACTTCCCGTCGGGTACCTCCGGCGATGAACGCCAGGCCTATAAATACCAATGGCTGGAAGAGTTTTTCGGGTATATAGATGAACTCAAAAAGCAGGATTTTTCTGTGATTGTTTGTGGCGATTATAATATCTGTCATAAACCAATCGACATCCATAACCCGGTAAGCAATAAGAATAGTTCTGGTTATTTACCAGAGGAGCGCGCCTGGATGGATAAATGGTTTGGTAATGGCCTGATCGACACCTTCCGCCTGCATAACCAGGATCCGCACCACTACAGCTGGTGGAGTTACCGTGCTAATGCCCGTGCCAATAATAAGGGCTGGCGTATTGATTATATCAGCGTAACAGAAGACCTGCAGGCAAGGGTTAAACATGCAGCTATTCTGCCGGAAGCAAAGCACAGCGATCACTGTCCGGTAATGGCTGAGATTGAGATGTAAATAGAAAACTAAATCAGTTTTATATAAAAGTAAAAAGGCTGCTCCATGAGCAGCCTTTTTACTTTTAAGAGGTATTATAACAAACATTAATTGATCAGCATGGTAATATCTCCTGAAGCATTAGGAGACCAGAAAACAGTGAATGGATTACCGCTGTTACAGGCAACACCAGTTGCACTGGATCCTGATGATGCGCCCGGCCCAACATTTACTTGCTGGCCAGTCCACGGACCGGAAGGAGATGTAGCGCCATTGACTACTTTAGCACTGGTATAAGGTCCGCCGGAGCCACTGGTATATACAGCACCCATCGTTCCCGGGCCAATAAATATGTAACCGCCCTGGGTACTGATGCCGTAGAAGCATGGTGTGAAATTGTAAATCGTAAGGGTGTTAGCGATTGCATTGGTCATGAATGCCAGCATCACCATAAGAGAGAGGAGTACTTTTTTCATAAAATTGTTTTTGTTTGATGAATGATACCGTAAATATAAATAATAATTCTCTTAATTGATAAATAATGAATGTTATTTTATAATAAATTGCAATATGTCATACTGCTCTTATGGAATCATATATTTATGCGCGATAGCCCCTGACATGAATTCTGTCAGGGGCTATCGTACAATAGTAAATTGTGGATTATTTTTTCTTCTTATCCATAACCAGCAGCAGTGCCGGCAGTAAGGTCAGATTGAAAACCATTGCCAGGAACAGGGTCAGGGAAGTAAGATAGCCCAATGCCTGCGTACCTCCGAACTCAGATACGGCAAATACGCCAAATCCGACAACAAGGATGATGCTGGTATAAATAATACTCAGACCGGTATCCTTAATCGTATACCGCACCGTTTCTGCAATAGAACCATGCTTGGGTAATTCCTGTTTATAATTGACCAGGAATCGTATGGTAACATCGACCGTAATACCCAGTGCAACACTAAATACCAGTACGGTAGATGGTTTTAACGGAATATTCAGCCAACCCATTACCCCTGCGGTAATCATGAGTGGAACAATGTTGGTAATAAGGGCCATAAGTACAATCCTGCCAGAGCGGAAGAGTATAATGATGCATACCAGGATCATGCCGAAAGCCCATAGCAGACTCTCCTGCAGGCTGTTGATGATAAAGTTACTTCCTTCAAGGTAGATGATGCTTGCACCGGTAATATGCACATTATATTGCTCTTTGTCAAACAGGCTATCTATAACCGGCTTGATTCGGGTATCAATCAGTTTTGGCATTGCTACCGAACCAATATCGGCCACGTTTACACTCACCCGGATTGTTTGCGCATTACTGTCGATAAAAGAATACAACATCTTATTCAACTGATCGCCGGTTTGCTGCATACTATCAGTACCTTCATTATGTTTTTTCTGCTTATTGAAAGTACTTAACAACTGAGGTCTGATACCACTGAATTCTGTAGCACCCGGCAATGAATAGTTTTCAGGACCACCACCAGCAAAGCCTTGTTTGACAAATTTTACCCCCTTAATCAAGGTAATGCCCCCACCGATTTCCGGCTGAGCCTCCAGGAAATTAGTCAATGCATCCACTTTCTCCCAGGTTTCCAGAGAAGTCAGGGCACCATATTTCTTTTTGGTATCGATACTGATATCCAGTGGCATAATGCCTTTAAAATTCTTCTCAAAGAATTTGAGATCGGTAAGAATAACATCTTTAGATGGCAGGTCATCTACCATATGTCCTACAGACTTAAGACGGAATATACCCGCCAGTCCGGCAACACACAATATAATGGTGGTTGTAAATAAGATGGTCTTATGGTGAAATACCCAGTTCGTGACCTTATTCAGGATACCATTCATCCATCGGCTTTCTGTATACTTAGTTTGTTTGGTATGTGGCGCAGGCAAGAAGCTGAATATAGCCGGAATCAGTATCAGGGATACAAAGAAAAGGGCCATAATATTCAGTCCGGCTACCAGTCCGAATTCTTTCAGTACTACGCTGTCTGTAAGCGCAAATACCCCGAAGCCAATAGCTGCTGTAAGGTTTGTAAACAGGGTTACAATACCCATCTTGCCCACCATATTACGCAGCGCAGTGATTTTATTACCACTTATATTATATTCAGTATGGTATTTATTCAGGAAGTAGATACAGTTCGGTATGCCAATCACCACAACCAGTGGCGGAATAACTCCTGTAAGTATAGATATTTTATATCCGAAAAGGGCTAATGTACCAAATGACCAGATAACCCCTATAGATACAATGATCATAGATACCAGCATAGCCGTAAAGGAACGGAAAATGATCAGCAGGATCAGGGCAGTCAGCCCCAGAGATAAAGCCAGGAAGAGGTTCAGCTCTTTTTTGATCTTCTCCGCCATCTGAGTACGAATAAAAGGCAGGCCGCTGTAGTGTACATCTGTTTGCTGCTTTACATGAAAGTCATCTCCCAGTTTTACGATATCATTAATAATGCGGATGCGTTCTTTAGTACCCAGGTCCTGCTTATTGATGGTCACCATCATCAGGTAGGCGTTGGTCTCTTTATTGTACAGCAATCCGTTATAGATCGGCAGATTGTCAAATACCACCTTACTACTGTCATATCGCTGAGTGTGGTCTTTTTTGAAAATAGGTACAGCACTGAGTTTACCCGCGCTGTCTTTGCCCAGCATTACGGCATCACCTATAGAGAGGACTCCTTCTACAGAAGGCACTTTTTTAATGTCTTCGACCAGTTTAAGATAGGCCTTGAACATTTCGGGTTCAAAAAGTTTATCGGTTTGTACACCCAGTACAATGGAGTTACCGTTGTTGCCAAACTTATCCTGGAATTCTTTGTAGACTTTGTATTTGGGATTGGAGGTAGGTATAGCTCCTGTAGAGTCATAGCTCATCCGCACGGTAGTCATATAATAACCCATTACCCCGGTAATGGCCAGTATTATTATAATTAATAATACCCTGAAGCGCAGCACGAAGTCTGCAATTTTTTGCCACATAATTAATTATTCTGTACAGTTTAATTAAAAAGTAGGCCAGCTCGAGAACGAGCTAGCCCTATAAACCCTATCACCATGAAAACTTGTTAATACCGGTTATACAAACCGGCTGGAAAGATGCTTACTTCTTTTTCTTAGGAGTAAACATAGCCAGCATTCTGCGGCCTTCCATTTTCGGCATCGACTCTAAGGAACCATATTCGGCTAACTTCTCTGCGAATTTCAGCAGCAATAGTTGACCACGATCCTGGAATAGAATTGATCTACCTTTAAATTGTACAAAACACTTCACTTTATCCCCATCTTGCAGGAATTTCTGAGCATGCTTTAATTTAAACTCAAAGTCATGATCATCCGTATTGGGAGTGAATCTGATTTCTTTAACCTCAGATTGTTTTGCTTTTGCTTTTTGTTCTTTTTCTTTCTTTTTCCTTTCGTAAAGAAACTTATTATAATCAACTAAGCGACAAACGGGAGGTTCCGCATTCGGCGATATTTCTACTAAGTCTACTTCAAGCTGTTCGGCCAGTTTACGGGCGTCTTCGATTGACATTACACCACCTTCAATATTCTCACCCACAACGCGTACCTGTGGGGCCTTGATCATATTGTTTATCTTGTGTTCCGGTTCTCTTGATCTATTTGGAATTTGCGGTTTCCCTCTTCTCTGCATTAATTGAAATTAGTATAAAATTATGTATTAGTATACAAAGATATTGAAAAAAATAAAAAAATATATATATCAATAACTTTTTATAGTGAAAATCACATTAATATAACATTTAAATGACGAATTTTCACATTGTCTTTAGTTTTTTTATGCTTTTGCTTTAAAAGCACTGATCGCATTTACTGCGAAATCGCTTAATACCAGTCGGCCGCTGATTGCTGCACGGCTGGCCAGCAGCTCGTCCCAGTGATCTGTGCCCTGCCATATTACAGCTTTCAAATCTTTCATTGCTTCAGGACTAGACTTGGATAAAGTATTGGCCAGTGTCTGAATCGCTTCATCCATTTCTGCAACCGTTTCGTGTACCGATGCATACAGACCTTTTTCTCTGGCCCAGCTGCAGGTTCTCCAATTCGTAGCATCAATAGATAATTCGGCAAAAGCAGATAAGCCCACTTTACGTTCTACAGCAGGTCCAACCACAAATGGTCCGATACCTACTGCCAGTTCACTCAGCTTAATGCCGGCACCTTTCAGTGCAATAGCATAATCAGCAGCAGAGGCAAGGCCTACACCACCACCTACAGCTTTACCCTGGATACGGGCTATAATAAACTTAGGACATTTGCGCATAGCATTAATAACCATAGCAAAACCGCTGAAAAAACGGTGCCCGTCTTCTTTGTTTGTAATCGAAATCAATTCATCAAAAGAGGCTCCGGCACAGAAAGCTTTTTCTCCCGCGCTGGTTAAAATGATCACTTTTACAGCATCATTATTACCCAACTCAGTCACTGTATCGGCTAACTTACGCAGAATCGCTCCTGGCAGGCTATTGCTCATAGGGTGTTGAAACTCAATAGTTGCAATACCGTTTTCTGCGATGGACTGGGAAACGTATCCTTCTTTATTTTCAATCATGTTTAATTACAATTTCAGGGCAAAGATAGTCATTAGCACGAGATATGGCGTTAAAAATTGCAGATAAGGCCAATTTTTTGCTACGGATTAAATTATTTACTTTCGCATTATATGGAAAATACGGTTTTACTGAGCGATGTTACACGCTCGTATATAGAGCAGGAAGAGCAATATGGAGCCCATAACTATCATCCGTTACCCGTTGTGCTGAACAAGGGTGAGGGTGTATTTGTATGGGATGTTGATGATAAACGCTACTACGATTTCCTGAGTGGTTATTCCGCTGTGAACCAGGGGCATTGCCATCCAAAAATTATAAAAGCACTGTGCGATCAGGCGCAGGTACTCACACTTACTTCAAGAGCATTTCACAGTAATCTTTTAGGTACTTATTCAGAATATATCACCAAACTATTCGGCTATGATAAAGTATTGCCGATGAATAGTGGGGTAGAAGCCGTAGAGACGGCGCTGAAACTGGCCAGAAGATGGGCATATGTAAAGAAAGGCGTACCACAGAATGAAGCAGTAATCATTACCGCTAAAGATAATTTCCACGGACGCACGCTGAATGTGATCTCCTTCAGTACAGATCCTACCGCTAAAGATAACTTCGGACCGTTTATGCCGGGCTATAATGTAGTGAACTACAACGATCTGGCAGCGCTGGATCAGGCCCTGCAAAATAAAAATGTTGCCGCCTTCCTGGTAGAACCTATACAGGGAGAGGCAGGTGTATTTGTGCCAGACGAGGGCTACCTGGCTAAGGCATATGACATGTGTAAAGCAGCCAACGTATTATTTATCGGAGATGAGATCCAGACTGGTCTGGCCCGTACCGGTAAAATGCTGGCCTGTGATCATGAAAATGTACGCCCCGATATCCTTATACTTGGTAAAGCATTATCTGGCGGTACATTACCGATCTCTGCCGTGCTGGCTGATGATGAGATTATGCTGAACATCAAACCGGGAGAACACGGTTCTACATACGGGGGCAATCCACTGGCCTGTAAAGTAGCTATGGCTGCACTGGATGTATTGCAGGATGAAAAGCTGGCGGAAAATGCCCAGACACTGGGTGAATATTTCCGGACTGCACTCCGAGACCTGAACAATCCTTATGTTGCGGAAGTAAGAGGTAAAGGCTTACTGAATGCAATTGTGATCCGTCATGAAGACAAAGATGCAGCCTGGAACTTGTGCCTGGCGCTGAAAGAGAGAGGATTGCTGGCCAAACCGACACATGGCGATAAAATCCGCTTTGCACCACCACTGGTCATTACCAAAGAACAGATAGATGAATGTGTTGCCATTATTAAGGATTCTTTAGAACAACTATAATCATTACAAACCTGATATATAAAAAGCGCGGCTTCAGAGAAGCCGCGCTTTTTATATCTTACCAGTCTTTCCGGCGGTTTTGTTTGCGTTCGGCATGTTGCTTCTTCTGGTCCAGTCTATTTTCCACTTTAGCTTTAGACGGTTTGGTGGCAATACGCTTTTTCTGTTTTATCAGGGATTTGCGTACCGATTGCAACATCTTTTTAGTTGCCAGTTCCTTATTTTCTAGCTGCGAGCGGTTTTCAGATGCTCTAACGATAAGTATACCTTCTCCGTTAATCTGGTTTGCCAGCGCCAGAAATATGAGCGCCTTGTCTTCTTCACTGAAAGCCTTGCTTTCAAGGATGCTCCAACGGGCTTCCACCATAGTTTCTACCTTATTTACATTCTGGCCACCTTTGCCTCCGCTTCTTGCTGTTTTATATTTTATTTCCGGGCTGAAATCAATCATATTGCAAAATTACGAATAATAGTGGGTACACAGACTAATGTGGAACAATCAGCTTATTTTTGCAGGGCATCTCAAAATATTCCTCTATGAAAAGCAATCTCTTTTACTGGTATTGCACGCTTCTGTGTCTGGTTTTACTGGCTTCCTGCAGAACCGGAAAACACGCAGCAAAGCCTTTGCCGGTTGTAGAAGCCCCACCGGAGCCGGTTGCGCGCCAATTTGCCTGTTCGTTTAAGCCAGGTGTTTTTGAGGGCAATGTACCCTGCTTCGGATACGATTGTTATGATAGTAATTTGTTACGCCTTACCCGTATTCAGTTCAGAGAGAATGAAAGTGTAGAGAAGACTTTGGGCGAGGGCGAAAACCGTTTGCAGTATACAGGCCACTGGAAAATTGAAGGGGACTGCCTCATAACCGTTACCTACCCGGAAGTGAACAGGATAGAATATTATCGTTTTGAGCAGGGTCATCTTATCCGGCTAAGTGCAGCAAAAGCTGCGTTCAGCGGTATTTTTAAAGACAAATATACTTTACAGAGAAAAAATTAAGCAATATATGAGCTACCATAATTCACTGGAGCGCCTGATCAGTATAATGGATGACCTGCGGGAGCAATGCCCCTGGGATAAAAAACAGACCATTCATACCCTGCGTACACAGACTATAGAAGAGCTGTACGAACTGGCAGATGCGATTACAGAAGAGGATTGGAAAGGAATTAAAGAAGAGCTGGGTGATCTGCTGCTGCATATTGTGTTTTACAGTAAGATAGGCCAGGAGCAAAACCAATTCACCTTAAGTGATGTGATCGAGGGAGTTGCGAACAAACTGGTATTTCGCCACCCGCATATATACGCCCATGTACAGGTAGAGGATGAAGAGGAAGTGAAGAAAAACTGGGAGCAGCTGAAGCTGAAAGAGGGTAAGCGCTCCGTAATGAGTGGTGTTCCGCAATCGCTGCCCGCAGTGGTAAAGGCAACCCGCTTGCAGGATAAGGCTAAGCAGGTAGGATTTGAATGGGAGCTTGCAGATGATGTATGGGATAAGGTACAGGAAGAATTAGGCGAGCTTAAAGAAGCCTTGACCGTAGGCACGAAAGCAGAGCAGGAAGCAGAGTTCGGCGATGTGTTGTTCTCTCTGATCAATTATGGTCGCTTCCTGGGTATCGATGCCGAAACGGCCCTGGAAAAGACCAATAAAAAATTCAAATCACGTTTTGAGCAGATGGAAGACCTGGCTAAAAGTAAAGCACTTGACTTTACTGCATTGAACCTTGCAGAGAAGGATGCCCTGTGGAATGAGGTGAAAAAATCGGAATAAAGGGAAAAAAAGTGTATTTTTAGCTTCATCCGTATTGAAAGTGATAGAAATTTGTTGATATGAAAAAATTATTACTCCTGTTGTTATGCTGCGTTCCTGCAGGAATGACATCGGTTTTTGCCCAGAAATTATCTGCCGACCAGTTAAAGGCATTCCAGAAAACGGAAGATTCCCTTATTGTTTCGGCCGATTCTATGTACCGGGCTTATATGTACGAAGACCGTATTGAATACTGCCATAAGTTTGTAAAGCAGCTTGGTGCCTTGCTGAAACAGGAAAATGCCTATGCATTTCCATTCGAACGCCTGGGCAAGAAAATTCATATCATCAGTCCGGACGACAAGAGTTTTCGCATTTTTAACTGGACCATTGAATATAAACTGGCTGGCTTCCGCTATTACGGAGCCGTTCAGAAAGCAGACGGACAATTATACCCGCTGCTGGATATGTCAGAAAAGATTGAAGGCAATGCCCTTTACGGACCGCTTTCCAATAAAAACTGGTTCGGTGTAGAATATTACCGCATTCTGACACAGAAAGCAGCGAATGGCAGTCCTCTATATTTTATATTAGGTTCCAATCAGAACGGAAATGGGTTTAGTACAAAAACAGTTGACGTACTGAATATCGAAGGTAATAAAATCACATTTGGCGGAGATTACTTCCGCGTAAATAATATGCCCAGTAAAAGATTTGTGCTGGAGTACCAGAAAGGTGCACAGGTATCTCTGAACTGGGATAATGAAAAAGGAATGATCATATATGATCGCGTAATATCAGAAGTAAACCAGCCGCAGCGCCGCAATACATTGGTGCCTTCGGGAATGGTAGACGGACTGAAATGGGTCAACTTTCAATGGCAACCGGTACAGGATGTGGTGCCTATAATGAAGCTTAAAGACGGACAGGCTCCGGTAAACGGGGTAATACCCGGACAGTAACCGCTGCACCGCCAGCTTCATTAACCTGATACACCACCGTAAACCCGAACCATTATGCGATTAGAAAAGAGATGGACCTTTAAGCCGACAGATGAGCCATTAGCACAGAATATTCAGAAAGACCTGAACATCAGTTTATCATTATGCCGCTTGCTGGCCCAGAGAAGTATCCGTGATTTTGCTTCGGCTAAGCACTTCTTCAGGCCACAGCTGGAGCACCTGCATGATCCGTTCCTCATGAAAGGAATGCAGGATGCAATAACACATATCGATCAAACCATAAGGGAAGGAAAGAAAATCATGATCTTCGGAGATTATGATGTGGATGGTACTACGGCCGTAGCTGTGGTATACGACTTTCTGCGTGGCAATGCTCCTGACCTGTCCAAAGAGCAGCTCTGCTATTATATACCGCATCGCTATAATGAGGGGTATGGATTATCTACTAAAGCTATTGATGAATGCGCTGCACAGGGCATCTCACTGATCATTACCCTCGATTGCGGTATTAAGTCAGTAGAGAAAATAGCCTATGCCAGAGAAAAAGGTATTGGGGTTATTGTATGTGATCACCATTTACCCGAAGAAGGACATCTGCCGGAGGCCATAGCCATCCTTAATCCTAAACAATCCGATTGCCCTTATCCGTTCAAAGAACTAAGTGGATGTGGGATAGGTTTCAAACTGATCAGCGGCCTGGCTATGTTCTGGCAACTGGATATGTCGCTGGTATATAATTACCTTGACCTGGTCGCAACTTCTATAGCCGCAGATATTGTACCCATCAATGGAGAAAACCGTATCCTGGCATACTTCGGGGTGGAGAAAGTAAACCTTAATCCATGTCTGGCTATACAAGTGATCCGGGAATTGGTAGATACTAAAAAAGTACTCAAGGTCTCCGATCTGGTCTTTGTCATCGCTCCCCGCATCAATGCTGCCGGCAGAATGGATGACGGCAATAAAGCAGTTGCCCTCTTTATTGAAAAGGATTATGCCACTGCACAGAAAATGGCGGCTCAGCTGCATGAGGATAACAGTGACCGCAGACTGGTCGATAAAAGTATTTCGGATGAGGCATTGCTGATTCTGCAGGAAGATCTGGGTTATAAAGACAATTACAGCACAGTACTTTTCCGTCCGCACTGGCATAAAGGAGTAGTCGGTATTGTGGCCTCCAGACTGGTAGATTACTATTACAAACCTACTATCGTACTTACCGAATCCAATAATAAGATTACCGGCTCGGCCCGCTCGGTTACCGGCTTTAATATACACGATGCCATTGCATCCTGCAGCGATTTGCTGGAGAATTATGGCGGACACTACTTTGCCGCCGGACTGACGATGAGCAAGGAAAATTTCGAACCCTTCCGGCAACGATTTGAAGATATAGTGCGTCAAACCATTTCTACAGAATCCCGCTGCCCGGAAATACTGATCGACACTGAACTGGAGCTGTCGCAGGTCAATTATAAACTCTTCAATATTTTGCAGCAGTTTGAGCCATTCGGACCCGATAATCTGCGACCGGTATTTTTTTCCAGAGGGGTGACTAACTTCAGGCAATCCTGCAAGATTGTGAAAGATCAGCACATCAAATTTCTAATAAGCCAGAACGGTGCACAACCGATTAGTGGTATAGGATTTAACCTTGCTTATAAATTTGACCTGATCAACAGCAACAAGCCTTTTGATATTGTATATACCATCGATGAAAACGAATGGAACAATGAAACATCGCTACAATTAAAAGTACTGGACATCAGAGCCTCGGCCTAAACTAAAGACCTATGGATGTACAAATAGAAACCAGCTGGAAGCACCAGCTGAAAGAAGAATTTGAGAAACCTTATTTTAAACAGATCGTAGACCGCATCAAATACGATCGTGAACAGGGTATAACCCTGTATCCAGCAGGACAGGATATATTCCGTGCCTTTGAGCTTTGCCCATTTGATAAAGTAGAAGTAGTATTGCTTGGCCAGGATCCTTATCACGGACCGGGTCAGGCTCATGGCCTTTGCTTCTCGGTACGCCCTGGCGTAAAGCCACCGCCTTCCCTTGCCAATATTTACAAGGAGCTGGTCACTGACATTCCGGGTTTCCAGATACCCAATCATGGCTTTCTGGAGTCCTGGGCCAAAGAAGGTGTGCTGATGCTCAATACCAGTCTTACGGTGCAAGCCAGTCTGGCCAATTCACACAGCAAGATCGGTTGGGAAAACTTTACCAATGCGATTATTGAAAAAGTATCACAGGAAAAAGAAAACATCGTCTTCATACTTTGGGGCGGAAATGCCCGCTCCAAGAAAGGACTGATTGATACGACAAAGCACTGTATCATAGAATCGGCGCACCCTTCACCCCTTTCAGCCTACAACGGATTCTTCGGTTCCAGACCATTCAGCAAGACCAATGCTTACTTGCAGGCACATGGCAAAAAGCCAATCGAGTGGCAGGTATAATAGCAATAAGATTTTTAATAAATAAACGGGCCGCAGTGATTACTGCGGCCCGTTTATTTATTAAAAATACTGATTAGTGTTTTATAGAAACTTTTTCTACACGGCTTCCTTTATCAGAGCTGTAGGTTAACGTATAAATACCTGAAGGGAATACTTCCGTATTCAGTGTGAAGTCATTGCCTTTCATCTCTGCAGTATATACCGCCTGACCAATAGCATTGGTTAACGTCACGGTACCTTTCTGTATAGACAAACCGTCTACACGGATGTGCAGTACATCCATAGTAGGATTAGGATACATGTTCAGGTTGATGTCATTCTCCACTTTCAATACACTGGTAGAACCGGTTACGGTAAAGTACTGGGTAAATCCATTGCCTGTCCAGCCCTCCAGGTTGCCCTGGTAAGCAGAAGTTTGGCCATCACGGTTTTTATCCAGTGTAATTCTTTGGTTTGTACCCAGGTTTCTTACAATGAAGCTACCGGCAGTACTGATCAGGTAAGGGTTTCTCAGACCTGCACCCAGTGTGCTGCAATCCAGCTCCAGTCTGTAACAACCGTTTGCCAGGTGTACTGTATCATTATAAGTAGTGATATTTGCAATACCATTTCTGGAAGCCACTACATTGCCAGTAGCGATATCAACAATTTTCCAGTCCGTACGGTTTTGCTGACCTGAAACGGCTCCGGAAGTTTTCAACTGGATAGAGAAGTTACCGCCAGTCCACTCAGGAGAAGGAATAAATTCAGATTTCAGTTGGTTATTATCCGGATTCTCGTCAGTAGCATTATTGACCATTAATACTTTTACCACAAAAACGCTGTTTGGCGCTGCAGTCTGCAGAGAAGCCAGGGAAGGCAGGTTTACTTCTGCGCTGGCATTGGCTGCTAGGCTGGTGGTATAGGTATAAGTACTCATCGTGCCACCTTCAACACCGTATTCAAATTTAATGCTGGTTGCAGTTTCAGACCCGTAGTTTTTTACAACGATTTTAGGAGAACCACAGATAGGATTGTTTCTGTATTCGTTTGCATCTGTGGTAGGGCTGATGATGTGCTCTACGCCCACATCTTTCTGACGGTTGTAATCACCGTAGAAAATAATAGCAGAAGATAATTTATACCATGCACCAGGATTACTGGTTGTACCCACGTTGGTATATGGCTGGAAGTCCAGGTCTACCGTAAACGGAGCTGATAAAGCCGATACCGGAACGGATTGCAAGTAAGGCTCTACATGCTCGCCAGGGCACCAGTTAGCACGGTCATAAACCCATGTACCTGACTGCGGATAGGCCTGGTTAGAACCACAACTTGGTTTCCAGATCGATTTTTGCTCTACATTCTGGTTGTTCACCATCAGGCGGTACCATTTGGAACAGAACTCAGAACAGTAAGCCTGGTTACCGAATCCGTGACCGGACATAATAGTGCGTACGGTAGCAGCAGTAGTACCTGCAGGAGCAGTCAGCGTTCTTTTTACAATTTGAGAGTCGATAGAAACGGCTTCACCATAAGAGAAGCCAGAGCCAGGAGACTGCCATAAAGATTGTACACCCAGTACCTCGCGCGGAGGAGTACCTTCAATGAAAGAAAATTTGGTTGTGCCGGTAAATCCACCAGACCAGCCTGCATAGAAAATACGGATGGTAGCACCGTTTTTCAGGATAGGGTACAGATCTGTAATATCATAACGGTAATTTCTTTTCCATGTCCATGGGAACATAGGAAGGGTAGTATTGGCATATGGAGTAATCACCTCGCCCAGCTCAAGCGTATCGCCGGCAGCAGTCATTACGATAATGTGCAGGTCATAATCCCAGTCAGAACACCATCCGCTTTTGCCGGTACCTTCACCCGCTGTAGCCGGGTTATAGCTACCACCACAGTTATACTTACCTAAGGTAAAATCCATAATGATCTTCTGGTAAGAGAGCGAACCGTTAGGGAAGGTAATGGTCGTATCATAATTGGTGTACGTCTGCAGCTGTTTTTCATTGTGCGCTTGTACCACCGTAGTGTCGCCTGTTGCAGCATGGGCAGAAATACCTAAGCCTGCAATAGCGAGCAGATTACATAAAATTTTTTTCATGTTGCTCAAAAATGTAAATGAATAAGGACATAAAATTAATAAATTTTAACGGTAGTTTATAAGAAATAAGCGGGTAACAATTTGATCGCCACCTAAATCAAAAAAATCTGTGACAAAAAACGGACAAATCACGATTTATTAGTAATATTGAAAATATATTAAATTTATTTTCCTTTCAACTTTCAATAAACAAAGATTCACGCATGAAGAAAAAATTACTTTCTATTGCTTCTATTGGTGTGTTAGCCACTATAGTGTTATCTTCTTACCAGAATGGTACACATGGTACCTTAGGTAACCAGACAAACAGTACCGGTAGTGCTACCGGTTGTTTTAACTGTCACGGAACTCAGAACAATGCTACTACAGCAGCGGTAATACTAATGGACGGTACCACGCCGGTTACTACTTATGTACCAGGGCAAACCTATACAGTAGTACTCGCAGGTAGCAATACCGGCACCGGACATCCTAAGTTCGGCTTCCAGCTGACCTGCGCTAAAAGTGGCGGAGTAGCAGCAGGAACATTATCTGCAAATGGCGTAACCGGCGTAGCAGCTCGTGCAAATAATACCCTTCTGGAGCACACTACACCACTTGCAGGTACTCCTAACAGCGGTAATATCATATATGCTGCACAATTCCAGTGGACGGCACCTGCTGCAGGAACCGGTACAGTTAAGTTTTATACCGTTATTAATGGTGTGAATGGTAATGGTAATAACGATGCCGGAGATCAGTGGAACTTCGGAACCAGCGCTAATATTACAGAAGCCACTACCAGCATTCGTAATACAGAACAAATAAAAGGAGTACAGTTATTCCCTAACCCTTCAAACGGTGCGGTAACAGTACAGATTGAAAATACAACTCCGGGCAAATACAGCTTCCAGCTGATGGATATGACCGGAAGAGTACTGCAGACAGAGCAAGCAATCTTCGGAAGCGGTACCAACCAGTACAAAGCTGATGCATCTGCCTTAAGCACCGGCATCTACCTGATGAAAGTAGGTAATGGTACAAAAGAAACTATCATGAAGTTTCATAAACTGTAGATAATAGTTTTTATTTCGCACAAGACACGCTTTCGCAGCGTGTCTTTTTTGGTTTAAATCAGGCACATATTAAAGGAAAATGTGCAGTTCCGTTAGCTTATTGTATCTTTGCAGGCTTATAAGCATTATAAAAATAAAATTATGCCAGGATTTACGGTAGCCATTGTAGGTAGACCCAATGTCGGAAAGTCAACGTTGTTCAACCGTTTGGTCGAACAAAGGAAGGCGATTGTAGATGATTTTAGTGGAGTTACACGTGATCGCCAATACGGTATTTGCGACTGGAACGGTAAAGTGTTCAATGTGATTGACACCGGAGGTTTCGTGTCCCATTCCGAAGATGTATTTGAAAAAGAGATTCGTACACAGGTACATATTGCAATTGAAGAGGCGAATGTCGTTTTGTTCGTTGTTGATGCCGGTGCGGGTACTACAGAATTAGATAATGAGATGGCCATGGTTTTGCGCCGCTCTCAAAAACCGGTTATTTTAGTTGTTAACAAGGTAGACAATGCTGCACGCCAGCTGGATGCAACAGAGTTTTATGCCTATGGTTTTGATAATACCATAATGATTGCATCTGCATCTGGTAGTGGTACCGGTGATATGCTGGATATGGTTACCTCTTTTATACCTGAAGATTATGTCAATGATGAAGATGTGATCTGGGTAGAGGAAGAAGATGAGTATGGCCAGATGATCAAGGTGGCCTATCCTAAAAATCCTATTCCTAAAATAGCCATTATTGGTCAGCCTAATGCCGGTAAGTCCACCTTACTGAATGCACTGACAGGTAAGCACCGTACTATTGTTTCTGATATCGCAGGTACTACACGCGATTCTATCCATACCCATTACAATATGTTTGGTAAGGAGTTCGTGCTGATTGATACTGCAGGTATCCGTAAGAAGAAAAACGTAAACGAAGACCTGGAGTTTTACTCTGTAATCCGTGCCATCAATGCGATGGATGAGGCAGATGTGTGTATGTTACTGATCGATGCCGAAGTAGGTATTACTGCTCAGGATGTAAACATTTACAGCCTTGCAGCCCGTAAGGGTAAAGGTATTATTGTCCTGGTGAATAAATGGGATAAGATACAGGGCAAGCAAACCAATACTGCCCGTGATTACGAAAAGCAGCTAAAAGAACGCTTACAGCCTTTCTGTGATGTGCCGGTAGTGTTTATCTCTGCACAGGAGAAACAACGTATCTTCCAGGCAATGGAACAGGCGCTGGAGGTTTATGAAAACCGTCAGAAGAAAATACCTACATCTGTACTGAATGATGCGATGCTGAAAGAAGTAGAGATCTTTAAACCACCGATGATGCGCGGACACAATGTACGCATTAAGTTCGTGATGCAGATCCCGACTATGGTTCCGTCGTTTGCTTTCTACAGCAACCACCCGGATGAAATAAAGAAACCGTACCAGAACTTCCTGGAAAATAAACTGCGTCATCACTTTGGGTTCAAAGGCGTGCCGATTAAGATATTCTTCCGTAATAAATAATTTATTTCTGCTAAAGAGTTGCCAGCTGGCAACTCTTTTTTAATATTGGACATATGAAACTGTTTGCCAAGATACTCCTGGTTGCTTTTCTGTATACCAGTGTTGCTGTATATGCCGGAGAGCGATATGAATACGCTAGCCTCTACAAGATAGACCAGAAAAGAAAAGAGATGTTTCTGACCGTGGCGGGAGATACATTGTACCTGGAAATAAGGGCGGTAGATTTACCAACATACTTTGTAGATATCGATACCCTGATATTTAATCCAACTGAAGGTAATTATATTGGCCGTAATACACAGATATGTAAGTCAGATGGTGGTTATTTTGACTTAACCGGAAAGGAGTCTTTCCGGAAAGCATACTTCAGACATTTCAGGTCCTTTGCCCTGTTCCGGAAAGCGACTTTGGATGAGTACGAGTCCTACATGAGCCATCAGGTTGAGGCATTAAAAGCTAAGACAGGGACAATATTTTTTGTGGGGGTGAATGATAGCAAAATAAGTGCTGCACAAAAGGATTCCTTAAGAACTTATGCTGACGAGCTCAATAGAAAAATCTACCATTACGCTGAAAGCCATACTTTCCCCGAATTACTCATCTACAATCAGCAGGTCATTGCTGAATTTAAAACAACTATAGAGCGAATTTCTAATATTAAGGAATGATGCAGTCCGGCTATATAGCACAAACATTTCAGGATTATCTGCCCTTTTTACATATTAGTCTTTATTTTTGGGGCTTCACGTTCAATTTTCTTACATGCGCAACAATATACTCTTCAAAAATGCCCGGATCGTAAACGAGGGCAAAACCATTATCGCAGACCTCTGGGTTAAAGACGGGCTGATTCAGAAAATCGGAGAAAATCTGTCGGTGACAGAGCAGGTACAGGAAATAGATGCAACCGGTAAATGGTTAATACCAGGTGTAATTGATGATCAGGTGCACTTCAGAGAGCCGGGGCTTACGCATAAGGCTACCATTGGTTCTGAATCACGTGCAGCTGTAGCAGGTGGGGTTACTTCCTTTATGGAGATGCCCAATACCAACCCACCGGCAACCACACAAGACCTACTGGAGCAGAAATACACTATCGGCGCCAATACTTCTGTGGCTAACTATTCCTTCTTTATGGGTGTAGCCAATAATAATGTGGAAGAAGTGCTTAAAGCAAATGAGAAATTGCACAATGTCTGCGGCATCAAGATTTTTATGGGCAGCAGCACCGGCGATATGCTGGTAGATAACTTCGTTACCCTGAACACCATCTTCTCCGAAACCGGGCACCTGATTGCCACACACTGCGAGGATGAACGTATTATTGCAGCCAATAAAGAGTTATATCCCAATCCTACAGACGCCTCCTTCCATCCGCTGATCCGTGATGCAGAGGCTTGCTTTTCTTCCAGCTTTACCGCCGTTCAACTGGCTAAAAAGTATGATACCCGCCTGCATATCCTGCATATTACTACGGCAAGAGAGCTGCAATTGTTCTCCAATATGCTGCCGTTGAAAGATAAACGCATTACCAATGAGGTATGTGTACATCACCTGCACTTCACCGCCGATGATTACGCTACACAAGGCAACCTGATCAAATGTAATCCGGCTATTAAAGCGCCGGAAAATCGTACTGCCCTTTGGGAAGCCCTGCTGGACGACCGCCTGGATATCATTGCGACAGACCATGCCCCGCATACCTGGGAAGAAAAACAGCAGCCTTACGCACAGGCACCTGCCGGACTGCCCCTGGTACAGCACTCTCTGCAACTGATGCTGCAATATGTACAGGAAGGAAAGATCAGTATGGAGAAAGTGGTTGAAAAAATGTGCCATGCCCCAGCAGATTGCTTCAGGATTGCAAAAAGAGGTTATCTGAAAGAAGGTTATGCTGCCGACCTGGTATTGCTGGGTCAGAAACCATATACTGTGGATAAATCGAATATCCTGTATCACTGTGCATGGAGCCCGCTGGAGGGAAAAACATTCGATTACAGCATTGACCAGACCTATGTAAACGGGAACCTGGTATTTGATGGTGTAAAAGTGATCGATAATATCATGGGCGAGCGCCTGACTTTCGACCGTTAATTATTCATATATATCTATTGTTAAAATATGTTTTGCGCCTTTTTGTCAAGGGAAGGTAAAGATTTGATTTGGATTTCTGACAAAACTGTGATGCCGCGTATGACACAATTTTGACAAACATATATTCAAAATGACAATTAATCGGCTGAAACCCTTGCCAGCATTGAAAAAAAAATTTTAACAAATGTGGACAAAAATTGGATTTCGTGTTGTACTTTTGCAAGCGCGATTGTGTAAATCTTAAGTTAAAAAACAAAAACAATTCTAGTGTCTGCATATTTAAAGTTAAATTTTATGTTTAAACGTGTTAGTATAATGGCTCTGATTGCTGTATTAACGGTATTCGGAAGCTTTACACAGGCTAATGCACAAGACGGGAAAGCGCTTTTCCAGGCTAACTGTGCATCTTGTCACAACCCTATTAAAGATGCAACCGGTCCTGCGCTGCAAGGTATCACAGGCCGTGCTCCAAGCACAGAGTGGATCCACAAATGGGTTAAGAACTCTGCTGCAGTAATTGCCAGCGGCGACAAGTACGCAAATGGTATTTATACTAAATGGAACAAAACTGCAATGACTGCATTTCCTAATCTGAAAGAAGAGGAAATCGATGCAATCATTAAATACGTAGAAGAGTATAAGCCACCTACTACTACTCCATCCGGTGGCGATACAGCTGGTTCTCCTGCTAAAGAAGCAGATAACACATGGTTATATGTACTGGTTACGATCGTACTGGCTGTCCTGGCCCTGATCCTGATCCGTATCAACAAAGGTTTACATAAAGTTGCCAATACAGAACAAGGTATTCCTAATAAAAAGGATGTACCACTGAAAAGAAATAAAGTGTTCATCGCAGTAGTTGGTATCCTGTTATTTATCCTTGCCGGTTACTGGATGGTAAACGGTGGTGTTGAAATGGGTCGTCAGCAAAACTACATGCCTAAGCAACCAATCTTCTATTCTCACAAAGTACACGCCGGTATTAACCAGATCAACTGTCAATACTGTCACGCAGGTGTTAACGATAGCCGTCAGGCAATGATTCCTTCTACTAACGTATGTATGAACTGTCACAAGCAGATCGGTGAATATACTGGTGAGCAACTGTTCGACCACGAAGGAAACAAAATCGATGGTACTGCACAGATTCAGGAGTTATACAAATACGCTGGCTGGGATCCTGCTAAAAAAGAATACAAACGTGACAACCAGGGTAAAATCCTTGCTACTCCGATCAAATGGACTAAAATCCACAACCTGGCAGACTTCGTTTACTTCAACCACAGCCAACACGTAAGAGTAGGTAAGGTTCAATGTCAGACCTGTCACGGTCCAATTCAGGAAATGGACGAGGTAAAACAATTTGAGTCTTTATCTATGGGATGGTGTATTAACTGTCACAGAGAAACTAAAGTTGATTTCCAGAATAATAACTACTACAGCATCTTTGAAAAATACCACCAGGAGATTAAAGACGGTAAGAGAGACGGTGTAACTGAAGCTGAGCTGGGTGGTCTGGAATGTCAAAAATGTCACTATTAATATTATTTAAAAAAATAACAATACATCGTTTTACGAGTATTATATTACAATATAAAGCAGACTTATGAGTCAAAAAAAATATTGGAAAGGTTTAGAAGAGTTGGCGAATACACCAGAGTATCAACAAAGTGTAGCCAACGAATTCAATGAAGAGTTACCACTTGACTTAAGTGATAATTTATTGAATGCCACTACTCCGCGTCGTGATTTTCTGAAATTTTTAGGATTCAGCACACTTGCGGCTACTGTTGCAGCAAGTTGTGAAATGCCAGTAAGAAAGGCGATCCCTTATGCAATTAAGCCGGAAGATATTATTCCGGGTGTACCTAACTATTATGCATCTACATTCGTAGATAACGGAGATATCATTCCGGTAGTAGTTAAGACCCGCGAAGGACGTCCTATCATGATCGAGGGTAATACACTCTCTACCATTACCGCTGGTGGTTCTTCTGCCCGTATGGTAGCTGCTACCTTAAGTCTGTATGACAAAACGAGATTACGTCAGCCTCATGTTGATGGTAAGCCAGTTGATACGTTTGATGCAGTAGATTCAGGTATTATGTCAGGTCTGGCAGCAGGTGGTGCGATCTACTTACTGACCGGAACAATCAGCAGCCCTACTACAGAGCAGTCGATTGCACAATTCCTGGCTAAATATCCAACTGCAAAACATGTAACATACGATCCGGTTTCTTATTCTGGTATGTTGTTGGCTAATGAAGCTTCTTACGGAAGCCGCATGATTCCTAACTACCTGTTTGAGAAAGCGAAAACAATATTCAGTCTGGGTGCAGACTTCCTGGGTACCTGGTTATCTCCGGTAGAATTCAGTAAAGGGTATACTATCGGCCGTAAGATCGAAGGTAAAAACGCTAAGACTGCAGAAATGGCTAAGCACTACCAGGTAGAAGGTATGTTGAGCATGACCGGTGCTAATGCCGATGAGCGTGCTACCTGCAAACCATCTGAGTACGGTAAAGTTGCTGCTGCTTTATATAGCGCAGTTACTACAGGTGCAGCACCAAACACAGGTTCTAAAAACCTGGATAAAATGCTTGTAAAGGCAGCAGCTGACCTGAAAAAAGGAAATGGTCTTGTAGTAAGCGGCAGCAATGACGTAAATGTACAGATCATTATTAATGCAATCAATAACGCGATCGGTGCAAATGGCACTACTATCGACTTTGCTAATCCTCTGAAATACAAAAAAGGTATTGATGCGGATATGGTAGCGCTGGTAGATGCAATGAATGCTGGTCAGGTTAGCTCACTGTTAATCCACGGTGTAAATCCTGCTTACGAATACTTCGACGGAGTTAAATTCCTGGCAGGTCTTAAAAAAGTAAAAACAACTGTTTCTTTCAGCGATCGTTTAGACGAGACTGCTAAAGAATGTAAATATGTAGTGTCTGATCATCACTGGCTGGAAAGCTGGGGTGATGCTGAGCCTAAAGCAAACTATATTAGCTTTATTCAGCCTACTATCGCTCCTTTGTTCAAAACAAGAGCATTCCAGGACAGCTTACTGAAATGGGCAGGTGCTACAGGTACTTACCACGATCTGTTTAATGCTTACTGGAACGGTAAATTAGGACAAGCTACTTTCGATAAAGCATTACAAGATGGTATTATCGAGCCTGCTACTCCTGCAGTAAGCGGTGCCTCTTTCTCCGGCAATGTTGCTGATGCAATCGCTAAAGCAAGCGCGGTGAAAGGTGGTGAGTACGAAATCGTGGTATTCCAGAACGTTGCTATGGGTCATGGCGGTGCATGGAGTAATAACCCATGGTTACAGGAAATGCCTGATCCGGTGACTAAAGTTGCCTGGGATAACTACGTGATGATGTCTCCTAAGACTGCAAAAGAAAAATTTGAGGCTGAGCTGACTTCTATCAACCAGGTTGATCCTAAAAAACGTTTATTAAAATTAAAAGTTGGTAATAAGGAAGTTACCTTACCGGTAATCGTTACTCCAGGTATGCATCACAATGTGGTTGCAGTAGCTGTGGGTTACGGTAGATCTGAAGGTGTAGGCCGTGCAGCAGCAAACCTGGGTAAAAACACTTATCCATTGGTTAGCTTCAACGGAACCTTCACTTATAATGCTCCGGTAACGATTGAGAAAACCGCAGAATTCTATCCTGTTGCGGTTACCCAAACACACAATAGTGCAGAAACACGCCCTATTATATACGAATATACTTTAGAGAAATTCAAGGAAAACCCTTACGAGTTGATTGATGAGCGCAGAGAAGCTATTGAGCATTATCTGACAGCTCCTAACGAAGAGCATCATGAAGGTCATGACGCTTACGGTAAAGGGGATAAATTTGACGCTAAAAAATTCGAAGAAGATTTCCGTAAAAACGGTACACACTATCCGGTACACGAGTCTATGGGCCTGCATTGGGCAATGTCTATCGACCTGAATACTTGTACAGGTTGTGCAGCATGTGTAATTGCTTGTCAGGCAGAGAATAACGTATCTGTAGTAGGTAAAGATCGCGTGATCAAAGTTCAGGAAATGAGCTGGTTGAAAATCGATCGTTACTTCTCTGGTGATCCTAATGATCCGGATACTATTCAAACGGTGTTCCAGCCTATGCTGTGTCAGCACTGTGACAATGCTCCTTGTGAGAACGTTTGTCCGGTATCTGCTACCAACCACAGTTCTGAAGGTCTGAACCAAATGGCATATAACCGTTGTATCGGTACTAAATACTGTGCTAACAACTGTCCATTCAAAGTACGTCGTTTCAACTGGTTTGACTGGAATGGTGCAGACTGCTTCGATGATAACCTGTATGAAGATGGCCGTCGTGATGACATCAATGATGACCTGACCAGAATGGTACTGAATCCGGATGTTACTGTACGTTCACGTGGTGTAATGGAAAAATGTTCTTTCTGTGTACAACGTCTGCAGGATGGTAAACTGACTGCTAAAAAAGAAGGCACACCATTGAAAGATCATCATGTGAAAACAGCTTGTCAGTCAGCATGTGCTAATGGTTGTATCACTTTCGGTAACGTTAACGATAAAGAAAGTGCAGTATTCCAGGACAGATACGTAAACAATAAAGAGCGTCTGTTCTATATGCTGGAGTCTATCCACGTATTACCAAATGTAAGTTACTTGTCTAAAATCCGTAACACGGATGTAGTGATGAACGGTAGCGAGCATGACGAAGTTTACAATAAACATATTTAATATATCATCAGAGCCGGTCTTCGGGCCGGTTCTAAGAATAAAAAAATTGACATTAGATTTGTATTGCTAAGATCTTTAGCCGTACAGCATTAATAAATCAATTATGCATTTAAAATACGAATCGTTCATTAGAGAGCCATTAGTAGATGGCAACAAGACCTACAAGGATGTTACAGCAGATATCTGTCGTCCCATTGAGCAAAAGCCATCAAAGCTTTGGTACTTTGGTTTAGTAGTCTCTTTATTATTCTTAGGCTTTGGTGCCTTCTCTGTATTCTGGGAAGTGTACTGGGGTATCGGTGTTTGGGGTATTAACCACACTATCGGTTGGGGATGGGATATCACCAACTTCGTATGGTGGGTAGGTATCGGTCACGCTGGTACACTGATTTCTGCGATCCTCTTACTGTTCCGTCAGCACTGGCGTACTGGTGTAAACCGTGCAGCTGAGGCGATGACAATCTTCGCGGTAATGTGTGCGGGTCAGTTCCCTATCTTCCACATGGGTCGTGTTTGGGATGCGATGTATGTATTGCCTTTACCAAATACCCGCGGTCCATTATGGCCTAACTTTAACTCAGCACTGCTGTGGGACGTATTCGCGATCTCAACTTACTTTACAGTATCCCTGTTATTCTGGTACTCTGGTCTGATTCCTGACTTTGCTACTATCCGTGACAGAGCGAAAACTAAATTACGTAAGCGTTTATACGGTTTAGCCTCTTTCGGTTGGACTGGTACAGCTAAAAACTGGCAGCGTTTTGAAGCCCTGTCTTTAGTTCTGGCTGGTCTGTCTACCCCTCTGGTACTTTCTGTACACACGATCGTATCTTTTGACTTTGCTACTTCAGTAATTCCGGGATGGCACGCAACCATCTTCCCTCCGTACTTCGTTGCGGGTGCGATCTTCTCCGGATTTGCGATGGTAAATACCTTATTGATCCTGGTTAGAAAAATCTATCATCTGGAAGAGTATATCACGATGGGTCACATCGAAGCGATGAATAAAGTAATCGTACTGACTGGTTCTATCGTAGGTATCGCTTACCTGACCGAGCTGTTTATGGCATGGTACAGCCAGGTTGTATACGAGCAGGAAGCATTTAAATGGCGTGTACTCGGACCATACTGGTGGAGTTACTGGGCGATGATGACTTGTAACGTAGTGTCTCCGCAGTTCTTCTGGTTCAAGAAATTACGTCGTAATATCGTGTTCTCTTTCATCCTGTCTATCGTGGTGAACATTGGTATGTGGTTTGAGCGTTTCGTAATTATCGCTACTACATTGTATCGTGATTACATTCCATCTAACTGGTCTTACTATTCACCTACATGGCCTGAGCTTGGATTCTATTTAGGTACATTTGGCTTGTTCTTTACTTGCTTCTTACTGTTCTCTAAATACTTCCCGGTTATTGCAATCGCAGAGATTAAGTTTGTATTGAAAACTACCGGCGATAAAGCACATGAGGATAACCTGGCACTGGAAGAAAAATCTCTGGAAGAGTTTATTCACATTGCTGAACACGCACATTAATTAAATAAAGCATTTTTAACCGGTTGTAAAACGGGTTTATAAATAAAGAACACAAATCATGGCAGTTAAAAAATTTGCAATAGCTTGTTACGATGATGAGGCACCATTATTTGATGCCGTTCATAAAGTACGTCACAGTGGTTATAAATTGCACGATGTGTATACTCCATTCCCAGTGCATGGCCTGGACCAGGCAATGGGATTAAAAGAAACGGATCTGCACGTTGCCGGTTTTATTTTTGGTATCACCGGTACCAGCACCGCATTAGGTTTTATGTCCTGGATCTTTACTTCAGACTGGCCTATTAACTATGGCGGTAAACCGTTCTTCTCTTTACCGGCAATGATTCCTATTACCTTCGAGCTTACTGTAATGTTTGCTGCGGTAGGTATGGTACTGACTTATTGTTATCTGAACCAGATCATGCCGGGTGTAAAGAAACACGTTTTCCATCCGCGCCAGTCAGATGATCTTTTTGTAGTGGTTATTGAAGTTACAGAAGGAACTGATGAAGCTGAGCTGATGAACTTTTTGAATAGTACCAACCCTGTAGAGACTAATGTACAGATTGCTGAAGAAGGCTGGTGGTATGGTAGATTCGATAAAGAAGAAGAATATCAAAAACAATTAGCATAATAATAATTGACTAACCGTAAGGAGTCATTTTATATACAGAATTTTATGAATAAACGTTTTGTTGTAACATTTTTGGTAGGTAGCGCTATGCTGGCTGCTTCTTGTAACAGCGGTAGTATACGTCGTAATCCCGGTAAAATCTATGCTCCGGATATGACTTATTCCCGTGCATACGATGCCTATACGGAAAACCCGAACTTTGAAGATGGTTTGACATCTCGTGAGCCTGTTGCAGGAACTATTGCAAGAGGTCATGACCTGCCTTTACACCTGACAGCTGCCGATACCGGTGCTTATTATGCACTGCAATCTCCTTACAAATTTACTGAAGGAGAAATGGCAGAGGGTACTCGTCTGTACAATATCTACTGTGGTGTATGTCACGGTGATAAACTGGACGGTAATGGTCCATTGTACAAAGATGGTTCTGGCCCGTTTGCTGCGGCTCCGGCTAACCTTAAAGGCGGTGCAGCTTACCTGACTATGCCTATCGGTAAAATGTACTATGCAATCGTTTACGGTAAGAATATGATGGGATCTTATGCTAGCCAGTTGAATGTAAAGCAACGTTGGCAGGTATTAGCTTACATCAAGCAGGTACAATCTAAAAACGGTGGTGCACCATTCACTTTAGCTGCAGGTAGTACAGCTGCAACTGATACTGCTGCTGCGAAAGGAGCTGTTGCAGCTAAAGATACAACTGTTGCAAAAAAATAAGCATAACAACAAATAATTAATTAGATAAAAAAATAGATACATTATGACCGATCGTTTTGAAGTCCCTTCGGGTTTAAAGAAAACAGGTTTGGTATTATCATTAATTGGTATTATTACATTGATCGCTGGTGCTGTCTGCTTTTTAGGAAAGCATGAAGAAACCGGTCTGGTACGTTTCTGGATGGGGTTAATGCAAAATGGTATTTTCTTCCTGTTCATGGCTATCTCTTCTATATTCATTCAGGCGGCTGCCGGTTTGGCTCAGGGAGGTTGGATTGTTGCCTATAAAAGAGTACCGGAAGCTATCGGTGCTAATGTTTGGGTTTTCGGTCTGCTGGTGCTGATCATTTTATTCAGCATGATCTTCGGTTTAGGTGATCATAATCCTATTTATCACTGGGTAAATCCTCATGGTGATAAAGTACTGGAAGGTAAATCTACATTCCTGAATAAAGGAATGTTCATCGGATTCTCTGTTGCTGCAGTAGGTCTGTGGAGCTTCTTCGGTAGAAAGTTCAGATCAATGTCCATTGCACAGGAGTCTGCACCAAAAAATTCAACTAAACTTTACTGGAAAACAGTTTCTCTGGCTGGTGCTTTCATGGTAGTTTATGGTTTAACTATGATGAGTACTACTCCATGGATGTGGATCATGAGTATTGATGCACACTGGTATTCAACACTGTTCAGCTGGCACGTATTCGCAGGAGCGTTCGTTTCTGGTATGGCGCTGATCCTGTTGTGGACTGTATACCTGAAAAATCAAGGTAATCTTGTATTGGTAAATAAAGAGCACATCCATGACTTAGGTAAGTTCATGTTTGCCTTCTCTATCTTCTGGACTTATACCTGGTTCGCACAATACATGCTGATCTGGTATGGTAACATTCCTGAGGAAACAACTTATTATAACAAACGTCAAAACGGACCTTACAGCTTCTTATTCTATCTGAATATTGTTGTAAACTTTGTAGGACCGATCCTGATCCTGATGTCCCGCCCAAGCAAACGTAACTACTTTACAGTGGTGTTTATGGCGATGATCATTATCTTTGGTCAGTGGTTAAACTTATATTTATTAACTTATCCTGGTCCTTCCGGTCATAACTGGAATATCAGCTGGTACGAAATGGGTATTTTTGCAGGATTTGCAGGTGTTATGATTCTGACGGTGTCTAAGACATTAACTAAGTCTGACCTGATTCCGCATAATCACATATTCCTGAAGGAGTCTGTTGTCCATCTGAGTTAATATAGTTTCAAGTATAATAGGAAAAGAATTGGGGTGTTCCGTTCACCTGCATTTAATAATTAAATAATTAACATTCAACAATGTCGGGATTAATATTAACCGCCTTAGTTATTCTGGTTTTTATCATCATTTACCAGATTGCCAAAGCCAGCGAATATGCTAATATCATACGAGGCGAAGAAGTTGTAGCCAAGAGTACTAATAAGCTGATGGCAGTATTATTAGTAGTTGTCTTCATCCTGGGTCTCTACGGTATTTATAAGTGTCATCAATACCTGGCTCCTTTAGGATTGCCGGAATCAGCTTCTGTACAAGGGCTGGAGTATGAAAAAATGCTGCATGTAACGCTGATCATTACAGGTGCTGTATTTCTTGCAACACAAGCTGTGCTGTTTTGGTTCTCTTACAAATATCAGGCAAGAGATGATAAGAAGCCTTACTTCTATTCTCATAATAATAAGTTAGAGGTAATCTGGACTACTATTCCGGCTTTAACGCTGATGGTCCTGGTTGCGATTGGTCTGAAAAACTGGGTTACCATTACAGGTAAAGCTCCGGAAGGTGCCTTAAAAGTGCAGGTTATGGGTAAGCAGTTTAACTGGGTGATCCGTTATGCTGGTAAAGATGGTGTGTTTGGTAAAACAAACTTCCGTCTGATCAACGACGCGAACAATATTCTGGGTCTGGATTGGAACGATCCGGCTTCTAAAGACGATATCATTGTTGAAAATGGTGAAGCACACATCATTAATAATAAAGACGTACAATTCATTATCAATTCCCGTGATGTAATCCATGATGTGGGTCTGCCTCACTTCAGAATGAAGATGGATGCTGTTCCTGGTATTACCACTACAATGTGGTTTACACCAAGAAAAACTACTGCTGAAATGAAACAGCTTACCGGTAACAAAGATTTCGTTTATGAAATCACTTGTGATCAGATGTGTGGTAAAGGCCACTATTCTATGAGAGGTACTGTAGTAGTTGAGACTGAGAAAGAATTCAACACATGGTTAGCTGAGCAAAAACCTTATTACGATCTGCAACATCCTGCTGAAGCCGCTCCGGCAACAGCGGTAAAGGAAGGAACTGAAACTCCTGCCCCTGCTGCAGCTCAGGATACTACCAAAACTGTTGCATCCAAGTAATAAAATTTTTAAACATTAAATTATTTTCTGCCTTTTTATAAGGTTTGTAAATTGAATATAAAAATGGGTAACGACGCTACTTTAGCACATGCACACGGTGCGCACGAACATCACGAGGGTCATCACGATCATCCTAAACAGCACTTTCTTACAAAGTACATATTTAGCCAGGATCATAAGATGATCGGTAAACAATACCTGGTTACAGGTATTATATGGGCTGTAATCGGTGCTTTATTCTCCGTATTCTTCCGTTTACAATTAGGTTTCCCGGAGTCTAGCTTCCCTATTATGGAGCAATTCCTGGGTCACTGGGCTAAAGGAGGAAAACTGACTCCTGAATTTTACTATGCATTGGTAACAATGCACGGTACTATCCTGGTATTCTTTGTATTAACTGCCGGTTTGAGTGGTACTTTCAGTAACTTCCTGATTCCACTTCAGATTGGCGCGCGCGATATGGCATCACCATTTATGAATATGTTATCTTACTGGTTCTTCTTTGTTTCCAGTGTGATCATGTTTGTTTCTTTATTTGTTCAAACCGGCCCTGCTGCTGGTGGATGGACGACTTATCCTCCATTGAGTGCACTTAAAGAAGCATCTTTAGGTTCTGGTTTAGGTATGGACTTATGGTTGATCAGTATGGTACTGTTCGTAGTATCTCAGTTATTAGGTGGTTTGAACTATATCACTACTATTCTGAATATGAGAACTAATGGTATGAAGATGACACGTATGCCATTGACAATCTGGTCTTTCTTCTTCACCGCTATCCTGGGTGTATTATCATTCCCTGTATTAGTTTCCGGTGTGGTTCTGTTGATCTTTGATCGTCACATGGGTACCAGCTTCTACCTGTCTGAAATCTTTATCGGTGGTAAAGCATTATCGCACATTGGTGGTTCTGCTATCTTATACCAACACTTATTCTGGTTCTTAGGTCACCCTGAGGTATACATCGTAATGTTGCCGGGTATGGGTATGGCTTCTGAAATATTATCTACACATAGCCGTAAACCAATCTTTGGTTACCTGGCAATGATTATCTCTCTGATCGGTATCACTTCACTGGCACTGGTAGTATGGGCGCACCATATGTTCGTATCGGGTATGAGTCCGTTCTTAGGCTCTGTGTTTGTACTGTTAACCCTGTTAATTGCGATCCCATCTGCGATCAAAGTATTCAACTGGCTGACTACAATCTGGAGAGGTAGTATCCGTTTCACTGTACCGATGATGTTTGCAATTGGTTTCGTATCAATCTTCATCTCTGGTGGTCTGACTGGTATCTGGTTAGGTAACTCTGCTCTGGATATTCACCTGCACGATACGTATTTCGTTATTGCGCACTTCCACTTGGTAATGGGTGTATCTGCATTCTTCGGTATGTTTGCCGGTGTGTACCACTGGTTCCCTAAGATGTTCGGCAGATTCATGAACAATACTCTGGGTTATATCCACTTCTTTATCACCTTCATCGGTGCTTACCTGATCTTCTGGCCAATGCACTATGCAGGTCTGGCGGGTATGCCACGTCGCTACTACGATTACAGTGCGTGGGTATCTTATAAGGATTATCAACCAATGAATGCTTTCATCACTGTTGTAGTTGTGATCACATTCTTTGCACAATTATTATTCGTATTCAACTTCTTCGTGAGCATGTTCCGCGGTAGAAAAGTTACCAGCCAGAATCCTTGGAAGGCAACTACACTGGAGTGGACTACACCTGTTCATCCGGAGCACGGTAACTGGGAAGGTCCAATTCCTGAAGTACACCGTTGGCCGTATGATTATAAAGATGATGGTCACGGAAATGACTTTATTCCTCAAAACGTTCCTTTACGTCCGGGAGAAGAAGAGCATTAATAACATATTATGTATAAATGAGGCAATATATTATTGCCTCATTTATTTTATATATAATTTTGTAGTATTCCATTAGTTTAAATAAACCCTGCAAGATGAAGCCTGAGGATGAAAATATGAGCACTTATAACTGTCCGGATGACAACTGCAACAATTGCGCGCACAAGCAATCCAGTGTGTTCTGCAATGCCCGTAAGGAGCAGTTGGATCTGATCAGTGAAGAGAAGACCTGTACCAGCTATAAAAAGGGACAGATCATTTTTCATGAGGGTATGCGCTCTTATGGCATTTATTGTATCAATTCCGGCAAGGTGAAGATCTCTAAGAACGGAGACGATGGAAAGGAACATATATACAGACTTGCCAAACCCGGCGATCTGATTGGCTATAAGGCCTTATTGAGCGATACAAGATACTCCGCATCTGCAATCGCATTAGAAGATACTGCTGTGTGTTTTATTCCAAGGGATCAATTTATGGGAGCCCTGACTAAGGATAATAATCTCGCATTGGACTTTATGAAGCTCATCAGCCTGGAACTAGGCAGAGCAGAGCAGAAGGTTGCACACCTTGCACAGAAACCTGTACGCGAAAGGCTGGCAGAGGCACTGCTATTTGTAAAGGAAACTTATGGCTTTGACGAAGATGGGCAGACCCTAAATGTGAGGCTTACCCGCGATGAGATTGCTAATATAGTAGGTACTGCCACAGAGTCTGCTATCAGGCTGCTGTCTGAATTTAAGAAAGATGGCATCATTGATCTGGATGGTAAACGTATTAAAGTACTAGACTTCAATCGCTTATTAAATACTGCAAACCTGCAGGACTAATTACCTGTTTTATTTCTTTTTATTGGAGCACTTCCGCTCCTGCCTGAGCCATTTATAGTGGTGCAGTGCAGGCTGTGCCTTTATTTCTGCACTTTTGAACCAGGGTTAAGAGGAATTAATAATTTTTATACATAAAAATGATTGTGTTTACAGATCATTTTTTAAATTTGCTATTGAAACTACATCCAATATTGTTATTCATTTCTTACATAAGTCTTGTATAAGCTTATTTTTTGAATAATGATGTCCCCAATTTCTATACACTTTCGTAGTGTGCAATAGAGCGTTTTATTTTTAGTGTGCAAATTATACCTATGCAAAAACTAAATGTGAGTTGTATTAGGCCAGTTCCCCCACAAGGGAAAGGGTAAGGGTTTACCACATTTATTCACTCTAAAAACAAAATTATGTTCGGCTTTATTGATCGCAAATACTACGTTTTCGATTTAACTTAGACATTTACTGATCTACTTACTGCTTATGTACGTACGCATGCTTGCGTAGGTATGTATCTACTTATTCGCCTTTCCGTATAAGAACGGGATTGCATTTCCGCAATCTTTATTGACGCTTGATGTCCCACATGCGTCAGGGCTTTTTGCGTGCCTTGCTGATCCATTTTATGTATGAGAATATGGAGAGTATATGTTGTTATCAACATTAATTAACCCCTTACTAATTCAAACTAATTATGTCAAAAATTTACGCCAGCCGTACGAGTATCGTCGTCCGGTTATTCTCCCTAATCACAGCAATGCTGTTTATGGCCCCTCAAGGCTTTGCCCAGGCGCCTCTTACCCCTTGTAATGTTCCAACCTCATTGTCTTCGGTTGGTACCAATAGTGCTCCCGGTACAATTGTGACGGGTGCTTCCTGGACCGGTGCCAGCGGCCTTGCCAGCTTGAGCTTACAAGGCAATGCTACTGATAACAATGCAGCTAACTTTGCTACATTCAATACACTTCTTTTATCAACTATACGCTTAACCGTAGAAAGTACCGGCGGATATTACGCAGCGGGCACTTATGCCGGTTTCGATATTCAGAGTACAGGCGGTTTACTGGATCTTGATTTATTAGGAAGTGTTACCATCAAAACGTACCTGGGTACTACTTTACAGGAGCAAGCAACCCTTGGTGCCGGTACATTAGAACTGAACCTGTTATCCGCTACGGGAAAACAAAGAGCTGGTTTCAGAACCACTAAGAACTTTGACCGTATTATGATTGAGCAATTCAGTACACTGAGCCTGGGAAGCAATCTGCAGGTATATGGTGCTGTAGTAGAACGTTATTGCGCAGGTGCAGCTCCGGCTTGTAACACTAATCAATACCTGACTACTCCGGCCTATCCGGTATCTACTGAAGCTGGTTCTACAGCCTTATTAGGCGTAAACTCTTCTGTCAATAATCCCGAATTTGCAATTGATGCAGACCTGACCAACTATGCAACTATCGTACAGACAGTAGGTGTTGCGGCAAATGCACAATTTGAAATCAAGGACGAGGTAACAATGTATAACAATACATTTGCCGGTTTTGATATTGAGAATCCAAGCCTGCTAAACTTAGGCCTGTTGGGCAATATGACTGTAGCGGTATACAGAAATGATACATTGGTACAGTCCGTGACTGGCAATGGTTTGCTGGCGCTGAACACTGGCCTGCTGAACAGCACCGGTCGTCAGATCATCGGTTTCGTTCCTACAGGACAATTCAACAGTGTACGCCTGACCATTAACCAGACATTGGCTGCAGACCTGGGTACTACACGTATCTATGGTGCCATTCTGAAGCAATTCTGTGCTAATGATATTACCTGTGCGCAATCAGTAGGCCTTAAAAATACTGCTAACCCGGATTATCCTGTATTTGTTAACGCAAGACGTACCGGTGTTACAGGAACAGGCTGTGTATCTTGTGCCATCAACAATACCAACAACCTGATCGATGGTAACAGCAGTACATTCGCTACTATCGACCTGACTGCAGGTGTATTATCTACTGGTAGTATCGCGGTTAAAAATCAGCTTCAGGATTATCCTGCTGGTTCATACGCAGGATTTGAAATTGAGAGCACAACATTATTAGCTGCTAACGTAGTTGGTAACATCAAATTCAAATTATACAAAGATGATGTCCTGGTGCAGGATGGTACAGGACAGCCGCTGCTGGCTGGTGTAAGTACCGATATCCTTACCGGTGGTACAAGCCCTAAACAAATCGTAGGTATCATCAGTAATGTTGCTTTCGACGAAGTTGTTATGGAAGTAAACAACCTGATTGCTGCAAATGTATTAGGTACAATCAATGTGTATGAAACATACATCGAAACCTCTTGTGCACGCAATGTACCATGTAACACTTCAGAAGTACTGAGCCAGACACAGCATGGTGCTGTGGTAAACGGTGCTAATACTGGTGTAAGCGGTGCTGTATGTGCAGGCTGTAAAGTAGATGATCCGTGGAATGCAGTATCTGCTACCAATACAGACTTCTCCAGATTATATAATACTGTGAATGCATTGTCTACAACTTCTTTGGGTGTAGCGGTACCTCAGTATGTATATCCTGCGGGAACATTTGCGGGTTTCGTGATTAAAAGAAACAACTTTGCGATTGCAGCATCTTTACTGCCTAACATTACGATCTCTACTTATAACAATGGTGTATTGCAGGAAACCAATACCGGTTCTAACCTGCTTAACCTTTCCGTGCTGGTTAACCTGATCGGTAGCGATACCAATGTGTACAATGCAGGTTTCATTACCACCATGCCGTTTGATGAGATCAAGATCTCGATGAACACACTGGTAACAGCGCTGGATCAGTATATCGATATATACGGTGCATTCGTAGATACTCGTTTCCTCCCTGCAGGTACTCCGGGTACAACCTGTAATTTCAGCAGACCAGATTTCAATGTAGGCTACATCAACCAGGCTATTCCGGGTAATGTAAAAACAAATGATGTGGTGACCGGAACAACTACTTATGCAGCAGCAGTTGCACTGAGTGGTAATCCTGCAGCAGCATTACCTTCTGTAAATGCAGATGGTACGTATACCTTCACTACGGCAACAGCCGGTGTATACCAATTCAATGTACCTGTTTGTGACAACTCTGTTTGTATAAATCAATTACTGACGATCACCGTTAAAGATCAGAGTGTACTTACTTCTGCTCCGGTTATCAATACGGATATCGCTTCCGTTAAAATGGGACAGAGTGTAATCATTCACTCACTGGCCAATGACTATGCCGGAACCGGTGGTTCTGCTTTAGTACCGGCGTCTATAACCCTGACCGACATGAATGGCGCAACTGCGGGCAATACTGTTTATGGTGGTACTGCAGTAGCAAATACTACAAATGGTAATGTAACCTATACTCCTGCCGCTGGCTTTATCGGTATCGATACGATCCATTATAATGTTTGTGATAACCAAACTTCAGCACAATGTGGCGGCGCATACCAGATCGTAACTGTTCTGCCAACTACCTATACAAACAGTACCCTGGCTGCTGATGATTATATACAAACCAAAAACGGCGATGTATTAACCACAACTGCTGCAAACGGTGTATTGGCCAATGATTCTGACCCGGATGATGATGCACAAACCGTAACGGCAAAAACAGAGACTATTGTAGGCAAGGGTATCCTGGTGCTGGCTGCAGATGGTAGCTATACCTTTACTCCACTGGCTGGTTATGTAGGCCCTGTAGACTTTACTTATGTTGTTACCGATAACGCAACTACTCCGGCTACAGCAAGTGCTACATTGCACATACTGGTTGAGCAGGTTCCGGATCTGACCATGTCAACACAAATCAGTGCATCTAACTTTATCATCAGTTCAGGAACCTCTGCAAACTTCCGTTTAAGAGTAAGCGAGCTGCAAGGTGTACCGACTAATAATGAAGCTAGTCCGGTATATGTTCGTCTGTCTAAAAACAGTGCGATCTATTCTTACACTTTCGATCCGACCCTGACTACAATGAATTTCCCGGCTGCTACCCCTATAGATAACACTAAGTGGGAATTGGTTACCAATTCTGCAACGACCATGTTATTTAAACTGAAAGCAGGTGAGAATATCTCAGCCTATGGTTTGTCTTCAATTGGTGTGACGATGCAGGTATTAGGCACGGCTACAATCAGCCAGCTGAATATCACTCCGGTAATCCTGAACAATTCAGGCGGAGAGCGTAACAGTACCAACAACAGTAGCGTAAGAAAAGTAAATGTTCAATAAATAGTACCCTTATAGTCGTCAATGATCTTCTGGTCATTGACGGCTATTCTCTCTCTTCAGAAAATACAATTCATTTATAAACAAACCAAAAAGAAAGAATATGAAAAAATTATCCTTATTAGCAAGCTTAGCATTATTAAGTACTTCTATATACGCACAGATTCCTGCGAATGCAGTGAACGCAGATCCGGCCAGCCCGGGACCTTATATGGTAGGTGGTGGCAGCTCGATTAACGGTAGCGGCCAGGTAAACTATTTTGTAGAGAATGCAAGTACTGCACTGCCTGGTACAAATGGCGTAATCCCTGCGGGTAGCCTGGAAGTTACGATCGGCTTCCCGAGCCAGTACGGTATTGCCAACAACACCGTACCAACTGTTAACAACTGGACTGTCGTTTCTTACACAACCGGCCCTAGCGGTCAATTAGTATTGACTAATAATAATGCAATTGATGCAGGAAATACAGAAGATGCTATTGTAAATGTTGCAGGCTTCACTGTAGTAGGTAGTCCTCAGAATTCTACTATGACTGTAGACAGATCTGTTCCTATTCAGGTAGGTAATACAAATATCGCCAACGATATTACACAGGTGTCACTGTCAGTAGCAGCACCATTACCGGTAACATTACGCTCTTTTAATGCAAAAGAACAGTCTTGTGGTATTGTTGTTTTAAACTGGGAAAGTGCAAAAGAAGCAAATCTGAACCATTACGAAGTAGAATTCAGTGCTGAAGGTCGTGATTATAAAATGATCAAATCTCTGGATGCTCAAAATGCAGCTAATGGTGCTAAATACAGCACTTCTGTACAGCAAAATGCTTCTGGCTACTACCGTCTGAAAATGGTAGACCGCGATGGTATGTTTGAGTACAGCACGGTAACTAAAGTAAACATGAGCGAGTGCGGTAACATTCAGCTGGCACCAACTGTAACCAGCGGAAATGCACGTGTTATGGGCTTAACCGGTGGTGAAACCATTAAAGTAATGAACAGCATCGGTCAGATCATGATCAGCCAGCAGGCAAGAGGCGAGAATGAGAGCATCGATATGAGCCGCTTCGCAGCAGGTATGTACCAGGTTATCGTTGTTCGTGGTACGGAACAAGTATTTGCAGGTAAAATTGTAAAACAGTAATTGTTTCATTTTTTAACAGAAAATCGTGCCTTGCCATTCATGGCCAGGCACATTATATGCAAAAAGAGAGGGAAGCACTTAGTGCTTCCCTCTCTTTTTTTATGGATAAATTATTTATTTAGTGTTTGACGATCTCTTTTACAATACCACCCTGAGGTTCTCTTACCGTCTGCACAAAAATGAATGCTTTCGGGTCAATGGCATGTACAATGTTCTTGATCTTTCTCACTTCCAGGCGGGTCACGATAGTGAATACAATGTCCACTTCCGTGCTCTGTTCGAAGCTGTCTTTCATAAATCCGCGTTCGCCTTTATATACCGTAATGCCACGGTTCAGAGAGAGTACAAGTGCCTTCTTGATCGCTTCACTATTGGCAGAAACAATGGTTACGCCGGTATACGCTTCAATACCTTCAATAACATATTTCGTCGTCTGGCTGGCAATAAAATAGGTCAGCATCGCATATAGAGCCGTCTCCGTTTTCATAAACAAAGCGGCTATGATGAAGATGAGGATATTCATGCCCAATATAATCTCCGTAATCGAAAAACTGCTCTTCTTAAAGGTAAACAGGGCCAGCACCTCCATGCCATCAAAAGTACCACCGCCCCGCATAGAAAGGCCGATACCCACACCCAGGAAAAAGCCACCGAACATGGCTACCAGCAATTTATCATGCGTTAGTTCCGGAAAGTTTACAAACTGGAGGGTTAGTGCAATAAGCGCAATAGTAAGACCGCTGCGGATAGCAAAATGCTTGCCGACCAGGTAACGGGATAAGATGATAAACGGGATATTCAGGATTAAAAGAATGATACCCAGGTTTACATGAAACACCTCATGGATCAGCAGGGAAATACCTGTAACACCACCATCGAGAAAGTGATTGGGAACCAGGAAACTCTTTAAGGCAAAACTTGCGGAAAGCACACCCAGCACCAGATATATGATATCAGATAAGGTAAATAGTGGTCCGTGGTGAGTGGTATTGTTGCTCATAATAGCTTATAATTTGTCTTTGATCTTTTGTAAATTTTCTTCTTTCTTCTGTTTCCTTAATCGTATTGCTGTATGGGTAAAGTAGTGGTGTGCTTCCAGGAATCTGACCTGCAGTACATTCCAGTCCCATTCATTACTGACCATACCAAATACCGAGAGCTCTTCATATAATCGGTCCCCGATGGTAAAAAAATCATCACGTCCCAGGTAATCCAGGTCCGCATCTGCCAGAATCTCCTCCAGCAGGTTCTGCGGAGTCTGTGGTATACGTGTCGCCATGATCATACCGCAGATGCGGTCTATTTGCGATGGATCATATCCATAACCCGGCAGAATGTCTTTGGCAATATCACAAGACTTCTGTTCATGATCCTTGGCCCCGTGCAGGAATCCTGTATCATGAAATAGGGCAGCGGTGCGCAGGAGGATCAGGTCATCGCCCTGTATACCCTCCTCAGCTGCAATATAAGTAGCAGCTTCTATTACATCCTTTACATGTGCCACACTATGATAAGATAAATGGTGCGGCAGCTCATGCTGCAATTTATGCAGTATCAGTTGTTCCACTTCTGTGTATTGCATATTCCTTTAAATTTTAGTCCGGCTTGTATAAGCCCTTAATTATTCAACAAAATACATATCCAGCGCCCCTTTTCCTTTCACCTCTATCTTACCGCGATAAGTGCAGGTATAACTTTCTTTTACCAGAGAGCAGGTATTTTCCGAAATATTGATCCTGCCCGGTGTACTGTTCTGTTCCATACGGGCAGCCGTATTTACCGTATCGCCCCATATATCATAGGCAAACTTCTTCACCCCGATTATGCCCGCAATCAGTGGCCCGGAGTGAATCCCGATGCGGATATCCAGTCCATAAGGCACCTGTTGGCGGCGTGCAGCCACAAAGGCAATAATATCTTTTGCCGCAGCAATAGCATTGACGGCATGCATTTCATTCGCTACCGGCAATCCGCTTACCGCAAGATAGGCATCACCTATTGTCTTTATTTTCTCCAGACCATGCTGCTCCATAATACGGTCAAACGCTGTAAAATGAATATTCAGCTCTTCCAGTAAATCATCTACACCAAGCGATTCAGAGATTTTGGTAAAGTTAACAAAGTCGGTAAACAGTACCGAAACCTCGTCAAACTGTTGTGCTTTGGAAGAGCCTTTTGCTTTTAGTTCCTCTGCAACTTCATGCGGCAGGATGTTCAGCAACAGGTTGTCCGACTTGGCCCTTTCGGCAGCGATAAGCTTATTGTCCCTGCGTTTTTGGCGGTAAGCATACAAGATAACGCCAGAGGCCAGCAATAACAATACCAGGCCAGCAAGAGACACATTACGGACCGTATTAGCATAGTTTACTTTAACATCAGCAGCATCAGCGACCACCCTGCGCTCCATTTCAGAAAACTGCTTCGCCTTTTCCTGGTTGGCAAAACTATCTTTATACCGGTTGTATTCAACGAGGTTATCATAAGCCATCTGCGGCCTGCCCAGGAGATTGTTGGCTATGGCCAGGGCCAGGTGTATCTGGGTCCAGCGGGAAATGTCGATAGACGATTGCTTGTAGATATCCAGTTGCTGGGTTATGGTTGCTACCGTTTGCTCAAATTCCTGGCGACGCCCGGGAATAATGATATAACTTCCTCCACCATCCGGCTTCATCATCCCATACAGATCTACCAGACCCTTTATTACCGAGAAGGAAGAGATATACATAGGGTCAGCCGTAGCCTGCGCGGCAGCCATACCCTTGTCTAAAGCTATGTTCAGATTTGCTGTATCTTTCAGCGTAATGTAAAGATTCGTCAGCATGCTTAGGATAACGGTTTGCTTCCCTTTATTACCTTGCTCCTCTGCGATCTTTAATGCATCATTAAGAAACGTTCTGGCCGTATCATATTTTTCCTCCCGGAAGTATTGTTCCCCCATATTCAGCATGAGGTCAGAGATACCCGTTTTATTCCCCGACTTACGGTAATACGCCAGCGAGTTCCGGTAATTGTCCATAGCATTACGGTTTTCCCCCATAGTTGCATAAGCAATACCAATATAATGATAAGACTCCGCGATTACATTGTCATTTTGGCTGCGCAGACCGATGGCTAAACGATTCCTGGAGTTAGTTAAGGACTCCTTTGTATTACCCATATTGGAATGCGTATAGATCAGAAGACTATAGATCACATTCAGCAGAGAGTCAGATTGCAGCTTTTTGGCTAGTGCTTCTGCCTTGTTCAGCGCCACAATGCCACTATCGGTTTGCCGCAGACCATTGATATAAATAATACCAATGCCGAAGTATATTCTGCCCTCTTTTTTAAGGTCATTAGATTGATGATAATAAGGAAGACTGGCGTTTAAGTAAGTTAAGGCTTCCCGGTAGCGTTTTCCTGATAAGGCATCGCGGCCCATTTCAAAATGAATATTGGCCCGGTCCGCTTCATTACGGGCTTTAGGTAATGCTGCCAGTAAAGAATCTTTCTTACCGGTTTGCGTTGTTTGTGCCTTGGCACACACACCATTAAATAATAAAAAACACAATCCGGTCAGGATTGCCCACGTTCGAATCATAATTGGGTTTAAATTTCAGGGTTTGGTTTTCCTGCAAAGTACATATCTAATGCCCCTTTGCCTTTTACTTCAATTTTACCTCTGTAGGTACATGGGTAATAATCCTGTACCAGCTGATAGGTACTCTCCGAGATATTGATCATGCCCGGTATGCTGTTTTGTTCCATACGGGCGGCCGTATTTACGGTATCGCCCCATATATCGTAGGCAAATTTCTTCACCCCAATAATACCGGCAATCAGCGGTCCGGAATGAATCCCGATGCGAATATCCAGCCCGTAAGGCACCTGCAACTTGCGCTGTGCCACGAAATCGATAATATCGTTTGCCGCTGCGACAGCATTTTTTGCATGCATCTTATTGGCCAGAGGCAGGCCGCTTACAGCCAGGTAAGCATCACCGATAGTTTTTATTTTCTCCAGGCCATGTTGCTCCATAATGCGGTCAAAGGCCGTAAAGTGGATATTCAGTTCCTCCAGCAGCTCATCCACGCCCAGCGTTTCCGAGATTTTAGTAAAGTTAACAAAGTCGGTAAACAGTACGGAAACCTCATCAAACTGTTGCGCTTTAGAAGAGCCTTTTGTTTTTAATTCCTCCGCAACTTCATGCGGCAGGATGTTCAGCAACAGGTTATCGGTCTTCTGTTTTTCCTCTTCAAGTGCCTGTTTCTGCCGCATCACCTCCTGTGTGCGCACCACTACTTCCTGCTCCAGCGTAATGTTCTGGTTTTCCAGGATGCTTTGCTTCTCTGCCGATAATTGTTCAACCGCAACCAGCTGCTTGCTCAGGTTCTTGTTAGTGGTCGCAAAACGCCAGGCCAGAAAAGAAGAGATGGAAGCCGGTATACTGAATATCGAAAGGACGAATAAGATGGTCAGGAGCATATTCAGCTTTATATTACCGGCAATAAAAACAGTAATAAACAGACCTATAATGAATAACAGACAGAAAAGTATACCAAAACCCAGGATCAGCGAGCCCGGTACCCGTTTGAAAATGGCGATGATGATCCTGACCATGGTATATACAAGGGACACAACCAATAGTGCAATCATAGTATATGCTGACAAGCCACTTTCGTCTTTTGGATCAAAAAGGGCAAGTGCCAGTACAATAAGACTTAAGGCCAGTACAATTTTCAAGAAAGTTTTCTTTTTGCTGAATAAGGTAACCGTAAAGGCGCATAATGAAAAACAGATTGTTATACAGGACAGTGCAATGGACAGGATACTATACGAATTGTTACTGATGTCCTTTTCCGCATTAGTGCTATAATAAACGAGGTATAACAGAAAGGCAATGCTCAGGTTAAAGAGCGCAAAGTATAAATTCGAAATTTCTTTCCGGTAGAATAAGAATAATAAAAAATGTATAAAGAATAAGGTGAAAAAGAGCGTTCCTACACCGATAAGCGCCACAGAACCCAGGATCAGGTTATTCCTGAGCATCTGCATTATATCATCCGTATTGAACAGTACAACAGAGAATCCCCAGGAGTCTTGCTCTTTTAAAGCCAGGTCGTTTTCATATTGTATCGCCAGCATGTGTACTCCGGTCTGCGCTACCGTAAAGAATACCGGGTTCTTATTCATGGATAGATAATCTGCTTTGCCCTCTTTTGCAAAATGCCCCCTCTGTGCAATACACTTGCCGTCCAGGTATACCCTCATGGCGCCGTTGCTCCGGAATAGTAAAGTGTATACATTCCCTACCTGTGCCGTATCGGCCACTACCGGCACCCGGAACCAGGAAACCCCTTGCTGCAATTCTTTGTAAGCGTTTTCTCCACCACTAGACATAGAGTTACGGACAGACCAGTGGCTGTCTTGATAAGCCGGATCAGCAAACACACTGCTATCAGCATTACGAAATTTCCAGTTCTGGTTTTCGTCTGTGCTGGTCTGGATACTGAAATTCATCCGGCTAAGCGTTTTTTGCAGGGGGATGTCTTTCAGGAAAATTGTATCTATTTTCTGTTCAGCAGCACTGATCAGAAAATGGCAGAGAAGGGTAAGGAAGAGTAAAAGTCTTTTCATGATTGAGTGATAGTAGTAACATATAGATACTTGGGTACAAAGTAATTAAAAAATAAAATGTTTTATGGTACCACGAGTAATTTTATTATGATGATTGCAAATAAAAAGGAAGCACTCGAAAGAGTGCTTCCTTTTTATTTAATTATAACTGATTAGTGTTTCAGCTTATTTGCAAAAACCTTTTTGAACTTTTCTATTTTAGGTTTTACCACCAGCTGGCAGTAACTGTTTTCCGGGTTACGGTTAAAGTAATCGTCATGATAGGCTTCCGCATCGTAAAACGGACCCTTACCCTCAATAGTAGTCACTACCGGATGCGTATAGGCCTGCTCTTTGTTCAGCTGAGCAATATAATATTGAGCCTTCTCTTTCTGGCTTTCATTTTGTGGGAAGATGGCACTTCTGTATTGCGTACCAATGTCATTGCCCTGGCGGTTCAGCTGAGTAGGATCATGTGATACAAAGAATGCGGCCAGTAATTCATCATAACTGACTACAGATGGATCATATATAACTCTTACAGCCTCTGCATGTCCCGTAAGACCGGTACACACCTGCTCATAAGTCGGATTAGCCAATGTGCCACCGATATAACCGCTTTTCACACCCTGTACACCTTCCAGGTATTGAAACTGACCCTCAACACACCAGAAACAGCCGGCGGCAAAGATAGCCGTATCAATTTGTTTAGGTTGTGCATCAGGATTTTGCTGTGGTTCATTCATTTTCTTAAAAGTATTAGATTGAATAAGGCTGCCGGTATTCTGCCCGCAGGATACCGTTGCAAATGTAAGCAGCAGCAAAGTAATCGCTATGAAATAATTTTTGAATATCATGTACTAATTTACGGAAAATGTCGCATTCAGGTTTTTAGTGTTCCTGCAAATCAGCCTCCGGCGGGGAGTAAAGAGCGAGCGAAAGTCTATACAGCATTGTGTTTGGGCCAATGCGTGAAAGCTGTGTTAAGTTTTTTTTCAAAAAAATTTGGTGATTAAGACCGAATACGCTTATTTTGCACCCGGAGAGATGGCAGAGTGGTCGAATGCGGCGGTCTTGAAAACCGTTGACTGTAACAGGTCCGGGGGTTCGAATCCCTCTTTCTCCGCCAGGTCAAATGCTACCCATTGGGTAGCATTTTTTATTTGAATCTATCTCTAATAAGGAATCATAGAATATCCCGGTTTTATAAAGTATAGATCCATTTCCATTATGCCAATCGCTATTCATGCGGACCGGCAAATCCATACCTGATTGCCGACTCTAGCACATCCAGGTTAATATCCTTCAGCGTTTTGAACTTGATACAGTATCCGCTCACACTTGCTTTACCCAATTCCTTTCCATAAGTCTGGTTCAGATAAGTTTTATCTGCAATACCCATGATATGTACAGATATGCCGGTTTTGTTCGGACTCAACCCGATCTGGAAAAAATCCCTGGTCGTTCCCTTGGCATATTTTATAGTGTACAATCCGTACCCGATAGTAGGGTTGCTCACTACCTTGCCCTCTTCGTTGGTGCCATCGAAAAACCATAGCTTAGCTTCCGGTAAAATATGCAGTATGCGTTGATGCAGTATTTCTACCTCACTGCGTTTAGGCTCTGTTTGGCTGGCAATGTATGCACCTATCTGCTCTTGTATGTTCATATGAAATCGAATATAACGTTATAGATACCTCAAAGGTAAATTTCAATTAAATACTGCCTTAATATTAAGCATTACCGGGCGCTCTTATGGCGCAGAATGAAGCCGATAAGTGCTGCAAAAATGAGTGTCAGCACTGCAAATGACTGCTCAAATGTTGTTTTTGCGAAAAGATTGCCAATAGTGTTTAATAAGAACAGTGTAAAAAATACCCAGAGTATTGCATTGATGCCCTGCTTGAGATATGGCCTGATAAATGCTCCCTTGATCAGAAGTATGAATCCCAAAAATAAATTGATCAGGATAGATACCGCTTCAGAAACATACATTTCTGTATCATTTTTCAGACGACCTCCCCAGGTAATTTCATACGGGATAATCTTTACAATAATGCAGAGGTGAAATAAGATCACCGCCGAGACCAGTCCCAGCAATATTTTGATAGCTAACTTGTTTGTCATCATAGTGTGGTGCGTGTTGCATGTTCAAAACAACCGAAGTTAAATGAATATCCGGCTTGCTGCTATTTTTTTGTGAACAGGGGCAGGCCGAGGGGTTTAAACGGTCTGTGCATATTCATGATATGCCTAATTCCGTTAATTTTACCCCATGAGCGAGACCAATACCCAAAGCACTCCGATTACTACCCGGGAGCGTATTCAGGCCATTATCGGCGGTTCGATCGGCAATCTGGTAGAATGGTACGACTGGTATGCCTATGCAGCCTTTGCCATCTATTTTTCCCATAGCTTTTTTCCTACCGGAAATATGACAGCACAGTTGCTGAATACTGCCGGTATTTTTGCCGTAGGCTTTCTCATGCGCCCGATCGGTGGCTGGATGTTTGGTCGTATTGCCGATAGGGTGGGCCGTAAAAAAGCCATGACCCTCTCAGTATTGCTGATGTCCTTCGGTTCACTGCTTATTGCGCTGACACCTGCTTACAGTACCATTGGGGTATTGGCTCCGGCCTTATTGCTGCTGGCACGCCTGTTACAGGGTTTAAGTGTGGGTGGAGAATATGGTGTATCGGCTACCTACCTCAGCGAGATGGCCACTGAAGACCGCCGTGGTTTTTACTCCAGCTTCCAGTATGTAACCCTTATCGGCGGACAACTGATCGCATTGGGCATTCAGCTATTACTGCAGAAATTATTGCTTACCGAAGCGCAGCTCAATGAATGGGGCTGGCGCATTCCTTTTGTGATCGGGGCTATACTCTCCGTTATCGCGCTATACCTCCGCAAAAACCTGCACGAAACCGAGGCATTTGAGCATCAGAAAAACTCCGTGAAAGATGAACGAAAAGGCAGCATCAAAGAACTGATGAAACATCCGCGCCAATTGATGACCGTGATCGGACTTACCCTCGGAGGAACCCTGGCCTTCTATACGTACACCACATACATGCAGAAATTTCTGGTCAATACCGTGCAGTTAAGCAAAGAACAATCCACCTTAATATCATTTATTACCCTATTCATTTTTGCCTGTCTGCAACCCGTTTTCGGAGCCTTATCTGATAAGATCGGGAGGAGACCACTCTTACTTGGGTTTGGTATATTAGGTACCCTGTGTACCGTACCGTTGCTGACCGCGCTCAGCCATACAACCTCTATGATCGCCGCGTTCTTCCTGTTACTGGCAGCACTGATCATCGTCAGTGGCTACACCTCTATCAATGCAGTGGTAAAGGCAGAGTTGTTTCCCGCAGAAGTAAGGGCATTAGGTGTAGGATTACCCTACGCACTGACGGTAGCCATCTTTGGCGGTACCGCAGAATACCTGGCTTTATGGTTCAAGCAGGAAGGGGTAGAGCATTATTTTTACTGGTACATCACCGCATGCATTTTCTGCTCCCTGCTGGTGTATGCAGGTATGAAAGATACTAAAGAAACTTCCCGTATGAAAGAGGATTAGTTGTTGGAACAGGTACAGAGAAGAGTGGTATATTCTGGAGACCTTACTTTGATCCGATAGTATTTTGGTTATTAAAAATGTTGCCGGCTGCGTCATACAATGGCGTAGCCGGTTCGTTATTTTACAGGTACTCATATTGTATCTGTATGTATCCTTCCCAAATCAAAGACATCATACTCAGCAACCGCGATAATATTGCCTTTATTATCGGTAATGGCATCAACCGGTATCCCAATAATCCCCATGCACTTTCCTGGGATGATCTGCTGATGCAGCTTTGGGATAAAGTGGCCCTGCAAACCCTTAGCCGGAGGCCCAATGGTATTTCTCTTACAGAATTCTATGATATCCTGGAACTGGAAAATACCCGCGAGTTGCAGTTGCAGAAAGAAGTAGCATTAATGTTACAGGACTGGCAGCCTTCAGATCATCATCGCCTCATTACAGAACATATCTTCGGGTTGAATGCCCCCTTACTGACCACCAATTTTGAGGAAACGTTTTCGAGAACGCTTTCCTGTAGCCTGTTGCGCACAGAGTCAGAGGGCTTCACGGATTTTTATCCCTGGACCACTTATCATGGGCTTGCCCCTTTAGCCTTGCCTACAGACGGCTTCGGGATCTGGTATATCAATGGTATGATTAATTACCACCGTAGCATACGATTGGGCCTGAGTCACTACATGGGCAGTGTGCAACGCGCACATGCTATGTTATACAAAGGGCAGGAAGAAGAGTTGCATTCCGGCGATCATATGTTGTTATGGAAAGGTGCGAGAACATGGCTGCAGATTTTGTTCGGAAAATCACTGTTCATATTTGGGCTGGCACTGGAAGAGAATGAAACATTCCTCCGCTGGCTGCTGATAGAGCGCATGAAATTTTACCGAAAATACAGGGATCAGAAACGAAAAGGCTGGTATGTCTGTACACGCGGAGCAATGAACATCGACGCCGGCAAAAGATTTTTCCTGGAGCGCGTTGGGTTTGAAATTATTGAAGCTGCCGACTACAAAGATATCTACGAAACAATATGGCTTTAAAAACATTTAATACACAAACTGCAACATCATGAAATGGACTATGGAACAAATTAAAACAGCACAACAATTTTTACAACAACAATCTTTGCTGGTAGGTAATGTAGATGGCATACCGGGGCCGAAAACCAGAACAGCACTGGGGCTGCTCTCCAGCCTGCCTGTACGCTGGGATACCGATCGTAAACTGACCGGCTGCATACAACTATATTGCAAACAATCCGGTTATGATCCCGGACCGGTAGATGGTATCTGGGGGCCGGAAACGCAACGGGCTTTTAACCAGCTATCTGCTATACTCATCTTCCCGCCTGCTGCTCCGGCTGCGGAAAATGTATGGCCGTTACAGACACAGACTGCGCTGAACCGCTTTTACGGCGCCGCACTTGCCGAGCATAATCCTAACCTGATCACCTATGCCATCCCTTATCCCTTTAAGCTGGCCTGGGATACGACACAAACGGTAGATAAGATTACCACGCACTACAAAGTAAAAGACAGTATACTGCGTGTACTGAACCAGGTATTGGACCATTACGGTTTAGAGGATATCGACCGCCTGCACCTGAACCATTACGGAGGCTGCTTCCAGTATCGTAAGACCCGTAACGGAACGACACTCAGCACACATTCCTGGGGCATTGCGCTGGACTTTGATCCGGAGCGAAACCAGTTGAAATGGGGCAGGGATAAAGCTGCTTTTGCCGGAGCGGAATATGAAGCCTGGTGGCAGTTCTGGGAAAAAGAAGGCTGGGTAAGCCTGGGGCGGACCCGCAATTACGACTGGATGCATGTACAAGCCGCAAGATTAAGTGCCTGATGAAATATCCATACGAAAGCGCCGCGAGATTATTTCTCGCGGCGCTTTTATTTGGGCATGTACATAATTTATTATGACAATCTACATTTAGTCAAAGTTTTCTGATCCTTTTGTCCGGCAACAAAAAGATCAGAAACGCCTTTGTTTACATCAAAACTGCAACTGCGTCATTTCGAGCATAGCATTCAGCGAAGTCGAGAAATCTCCTGTTACAGATACAAAAAGGAGATATCTCCGCTCCGTTGCTCTTTGGTCGATATGACGAAGCGATCCGTACGGTACAGATCGCTCGAAACGGCCTTATAAATCCGGCGTTAATAAAATCATTGGCTCGGTCGACACATTGATTTTTAGCCAGGGATTTATATAGCCAATATATCTTTTACTACCTTTTGCATCAAGGCAAAAGGTAGTAAATCAAAACAGCATAAAAATCTATACTTGTTTCCTGCAAGCGGATAGTCAGTTAATTTTTTATGCGATCAGCAGATCCTGTTTCTTCACGATCAGATCAAATGCAAAATCAACATTAGCGGTAGAGATACTGATGGTGCGTGTGCCTGCATCATCCCAGTCTCCGGCCAGTGCTGTAAAGCTTTTCATGATTGTAGCGAGCGGACGATCTTCCACTTTACCCAGGTATTGCCCTACCAGGTGACTCAGGTCCTTAATGCTTTCAATGATCGCACCGGTTGTGGTCGCATTGCGGGTCATCGCCGTAACCTTTTGCAGGAGATTGTCATAATGTACATCCTGCTGTAGCTGCTCCAGTATAGCGCCGGCATTACGCATGCCTTTCTTACTCTTCACTACCGTAGCGACAAGATGCAGCTGGCCGGGCATATTGATCCCGTTTTCATCAGCATAATAAAAGATCGTCTCATTAGTCGGCAAGCTATCATGATCATCAACTCCCGGAAAGGTAATTACCCGCACCGGCCATAAAGACTGATTGGGCGTATCGCTCACAATGAAGCATACCAGGTATAGGTTAGCCAACCCGGGGAAAGGCCAGAACTTCATCGTGCGGTTGTTCTTGACAAACACAGAACGGATGCGCAGCTCTATTCCTGATAATTGTTTGCTGTTTGTGAGACGGCGCTGTACATGCTCGGGACTGAGGATGGGCGCCGAATCCGGCAATTGGTATACACCGGATTCAGATTGCGGATTGAAAATTTGTAAAGCCATAGTGTTTAAGGTTGTTTATGAGTTTGAGTCATCAATAATTTCGTATAGGGCAAGGTGTGCAGTTTTAAATAATGAGCAAACTGCTGTATGTCGCTGTGGGTATGTAACCGCTTCGTCATGCGTTGTATGGTAGCATCCGATAGCACCCAGTTCATACTGTAATATTCCTTTGCCGCCAGGCTGTCATTCAGATACAGATTGATCTCCTGGTAAGCTGGATACAAAGGCATACTGCGATGGTATTGCTGCAAAGCCGTAACATAAGCCTGCAGGCGAAAATCATTCACTGCCGTTTGTGCATTGTATGAACCCACCAGCGTAATGAAGGGTGCCGCCAGATCGTTCACCATCGTGTTGATCCGTTTCAGTTTCGGCGTACTACGCGGGCTGTTGCTGATGTGCAAAACCTGGTATCGGATCTTCTGCAAACTTGCTCCGTAATGTGCTTTCAGGTAATCATCATGCCGGAACAATTCTTCAATCTCCAGGATCATTTCATGTACCACACCCGCACCTGAATTATCAAAATAACCGCCATCCACAAAGTAGTGTTCTTCCAGCCTGGCCTGTGCCTGTTGTGCAATACTGCCTGCCGGACTGATATAGGGAAAACGCGCGCCCAGCACCACTGCTGTGCTGATGCGGATATCCTCCTCAGGAGGCAGCAACGATAACACATCCAGCCTTTTGCCAAAAGCAAGCCGGCTTAGTAATACATTGCTGATGACAGCCGGTTGTGCATCCTGCATACGTGTCGTGTTAATACATAGAATAGGCAGTAAAGTACGGTTAGCAGTGTCGATCCATAGGGTCGAAAAAGGCCGGGCAAAAAATCCGTGTAATACAGATTGTTCCGTTCCGGCCGCTTCCATGCTTTGTTCCAGTGCCCTTGCCCGGTCGGGCAGAATGGGGTAGATGTAATTTACAGGATCTGCCCCCATCATCCGTGCCAGGCTGAAGCTGAGAAAATCATGATTCAGAAAAACGGCAGCCTCCGCTTCGGCATGCAGCGCCGGCATATGCTGTAGTTGTCGTAAATACAATAAGCTATAATAAGTCGTATTGCCCAGGCTACCACCAGATGCACCGGAGAGCGCAAACAGATGCTGACTGAACTGTGTTTCACTCAGGCTGTCCAGGCGGCTCAATACCCCGGCCACCCAGTATCCGGAGCGGGAGGCGCCACCATCGCTGTGTACAAAGATCATAGGGACCACCGGTTGATCGGGGTTGCGCAAAGCCTCTTCATGATGCGCCAGCCAGGAATAGATGTAGGTTTTAAAATCTGGTCGCAGGCTATAGTCTAAACCTTTAACGGGCACCGTTTCTACGCGATGCACATTATGTAACTGCGCACCGCCAAGTGCCAGCAGAAAAAGGAAAAATACAATGTTGATACGGTGCACATAAGCAAATACCCAAACCAGGTTGCAGAGGCCGGTGTAAAATCCGAAAGCCAGCATGAGTACGGTAAGGCTACCCAATGCAACCGCAAAGGATTGTATGGTAATCGTCAGCACAAAAGTGATGAAAGAAATGAAGGCCAATAACTGTAAGACCAGGAAAGCATGTTCTTCCCGGTCTGGAATACGCTGGCGAAAGGAGCGGAACAAACGGTTTAAAAGCCTTTGTACACGGTATTTCCAGCACAAGGGAATACGCGTTTCGCTAATCTCTTTGCGGATCATAACCAGCAGCAGAAAACAGATCTGCAGGGCCAGGGTGACCAGCATCAGCCAGTAGGCATGATAGGTGCCGGGTATTACAGATGCGATCAGCAATGCACAGCTTAATGCCGTAAGGCGAAAAGTATAGTCGATGCCTTTCTGACCAAAGTAAAAGTATATGCGGTTGCTTAGTTCTTTGAGCAAAAGATGTAAGGCTACGTATTGCAGGGGAATGCCCATGAGCAGTATGCCCAGCAGGCTTGTCGTATCGTATTGATCAGGATCAGCAGTGCTGATCAGCAAGCCTGAAATAAATATGCTGTAGACCGAAAAGCCCAACAGGCGTGGAATGTGGAACATCAGCCGGGAAGACTTACGGAATAATTTTTCTTTGCAATAAGAGATCATGCGGCCCGAATACCAGAGCATATAGCTCCAGAAAAAAAGGGAGAGGAGGACCCAGAGTCCGGAATACCAATGGCTGCTTTCCGTAGTTTTGACCAAAAGGTCTGCCCCTTGAGGGAGGATCATAAGTGACAGGGCAAAAACAGTGAGTAAAAGCAGGGATGGGGTGTAGGCCAGGAACACACTAAGGTAGTGCGTAATCCTGCGGAAAAAACAGCCAGGGTACCGGGTTAGGTTTATAATATTTTTCATGGTGTAGGTTCGATGTTTCAGGGTTTATAGGGTGTCAGTGTTTATACAGCAAAGAAACGACCTGCCTACGCCAGGATATGTCCAGGCTTTGAGAAAAGGAGTAAATATTTTTTAAAAAAGAGCCCCCGGTATCGGAAGATAACGGGGGCTTGGAAAAGAAACTATTAATGAAACTTATTTTCCGCTTTCTTCATCAAACCAAATTTGATAATCAGTTTGAGCATTATCTGGCACATTAAACCAATTTATATCTCTAAGCCATTTTAACACATCTGAATATTGATCTTGTAAGGTTTCATTATTATGGTAATGGATTCTGCAAGCTACCAAAAAAGGATGATCATGATGAAAATACAAATCAAAAAAATCATTTCCTGATTCATTTGAATCTGATCGCATTTTCGAATAGTAATTATTGATCGCATTAATAATATCTTCATTAGTATTGTAGTTAAAGTACTTTTTGAGATATCTTGAAATAATCCGAATTACAAATGCCGTATCTTCATCGGCTACAAAAATTGTTTTAATCATTTTGACATATATTTATTAAAGAGATTAACAGCTTTAGGTGTAAATATTGCAGTTTGCGTTCGATTTCCATATTGCAATATTTGACCGGTACTTTTAATTCTACCAAAAAGTGGACCGGTGATCACATCATAATTGCCAATATTATTAACGCCTATAGCACGTTTGTTAAAATTTATAAATGTTTCCCAAGTCGAAGTTGTACCTGAAAAATTATAGGTTGAAAGTTTGTTGAGTTTGCTTATAGGTACTGAGAACTTAACTAATGTACTATTTGAGGAGCCATAAATTCTTGCAGCGCTTGATAATGCTTCATTTGAATTGGTGGTGAGATAAAAACCTTGACCAAAATCTGCTTTAGGATTGCCAAGAGATAATTTAATACCTGAAGAATTCATAGATGCAGCACCTTCTAAGCTCGTTCCATGGTAAAAAGTAATAGTTTCTGGATTCGTAATATTTACTATTCCCCTTGACGCATTTGCAGCATTTGCAGTCATTAATGCTCCTGCAATGTTTTCATAAAACTTTATATCTGAAAATACTGACTTAAACTGGTTTTTGGTATCATTTACTTGTTTAGCAAATGGAGTATCCCAATGATAAGTAGCAATTGCAGATGCCTCATCCGCTACTCCCTGAAAACTGAAATTTTTAAAAGAATATCCAATATCCAACCCAAAGTTATATATAGAGGCAGAAGCATTATCAAGAAAGCGGATATAATTATAGGCATCACCAAAACCTCCAGATGAATATTCGTTTCTATAATGACCATTAGATCCAAATCCAAACCACCCTGAGATTGTCTGAGTAGTTGTCCGTTCGAATTGAGAATAACTTCCATCCGCCCATAAATAAGTACGCATTCCAGCAGCATCGTTATAATCATAGGTCTGGTATACATCTCCGGTTAAGTCATATTTACTATATTCTTTATCTGCTTTTATTTCTTCCAATGAAGATGCCCCTTTTGCCCATTTGAAGCCATATCTACCATCTTCTGCATTATATTTGAACCATAAACCACTTTGGCTTTCATCCCCCGGACTCGCCCCACTCAAGTCATTCCACATCACCGGGTTATTAAAAGCATAGTTATAGGGGCTCATGCCGGCAAACTTGGTGCCTCCAAAGGATCTACGGCTGTCCATCGGCACAACCCGGGAATATAATAGCGCACCATGATAGTATAAGCCGCTTTCTTCATCCCGCTCTTTGCCGGTATAGTGGTAGCGCTTGGCTACGGCATTGATGCTGGCATTTACGGCCTGGTAAGATGTGGTACCGTAAGGATGATATTGCCAATCTATTTTTTATTTTTCATTTTGGAATTGGCGAATCTTCGTGGGCTTGATTTCCTCGTAACTAATAATAGCTGCGTTTTCATCTAATTCCAGTGAAGCCGATTGCAGGTGATTGCAGTACACATACCGGGTGAGGGTAGCTGCGGTATTGTTATCGTCAGCAGCCGTGCCGTAAGTCCGGTTTTCGAGCATCGCAATGCGTCCGCTGTCGTCGCTTACATGCAGGGTCTATCTTTCATAAACCTGCACTGAGCTTGTCGATGGTGTCAAAGAACTAGACAGTACTGAGCCTGTCAAAGTATCGAATTTACGGTAGATTAATTAGAAGTACAGTAATGAATTAACCTGCCTACTCCAGGACATGTCCAGGCTTTAGGAAAAGGAGAAAATATTTAAAAAAGAACCCCCGGTATCGGGAGATACCGGGGGTAGGAAATAGAACTATATGTTAAGATGTTCGTGACAATTATAAGTTAGGCTTCTATACATTCAATTATTTCGATAATCAAACCCGCTTTTTGGAGTATAGGCACAATTTTGGTTAAATAAAAGGAAAAATCAGTCGTTTTAATTTCATTAATTTCCTTGCGATTAATGGATAGGTCAAAATTTAGGGTTTGAATTGCAAAGTCTATAAGTAAATTCATCCCGATGTCGGTTTGTTGATTTACTAATGTGATACCAATAGTCTCTTTTTTTTGAATTTTCTTATAAATATCATCATACACCTTTTGTTTATCGGAAACTAAAACAGTTGTCCAATTATAATCTTCATCATTTATTGGTAGATATCCAATATTTCCATGGTAATCTAATTGCCATCCTGTTGCTTGAAATAGATTTAATATGTCAAGAACACTTACATTGTTTTGATTGTGGCTTATTGATACTTTAATATCAGCTGATTTAGACATATTCTTATGAATTTATTTACAATTAATGCTTTAAGTTTTCCCTATAAGGAATACCTTTTCTGTTAAAGAAATCTTTAAAAATTTGGGGTATTGTATTTTGTGAATAGACATGAAATATCTTCCCGTTATCTTTTGCAATACGTTGATAATTGCCAAATTTTGATCCCCTGCTGGCGCGCGCACCCCTGCGCGTGCTAAGAGATAAAATCTAAAGAACTAGACAGTACTGAGCCTGTCGAAGTATTGAATTTACGGTAACGCTCATTAATTATTTAAAAAAAATTTCATCAACACTTTTGATACATTACCTGAACAAATACCTTATGTTTAGTTAATGCTCTTTGTCTAATGCATTGTAATAGAATATTAATCTTGGAGCTCAAAAACAAATTTTCCGATAGACGGATTTCTAGTATATATGGGTTCAGGAATATTAATGCTAAAATACTCATTGAGTAACATTACTGTTAGACCTATAAAGCTCTCCACCTGATAATGTGCAGGACTGGTCTCTATTTCTTCAAATGTAACCTGTAAAATACTATTTTGAATCTGACTATTAAATAGGTGCAAATAATGGTTAATTGTGCTTTCAATCAAAGGAATGCTTTCCTTAAATGTTTTTGGAATATTATCGTTAAATAAAATACTTATTGGGACATTGTCGGATTCATCTTTATGTATAATTTCTATATTTATTGTTGCATCTATAGCAATTCCAATGCCATCTCGCATTGCCCTATATTTAAAACTCATCATTACTTTATTTTTAATTTGTTGAAAATGCCTTTATTGAAATAATGTTCAGCAGCATAATTGTTAGTCAATCCCCTCTTCGTGCGCGCGCACCCCTGCGCGTGTAAATAGACTAAAATATAATGTACTATTGTCGAATTTACGGTAGATTTCATAAATTACTATGCCCAGAAATAAATCTTTAAACAGGCTGCTAACATAGCTATACTCCTGCTAAAACAAATGGTTTTCCGGCCCAATCTTTTCAAATGGGTTCTTAACGTAAGATTTTTTCTTTCGATATGATTGGTACCTCTATTTTTTGTTGAATGAATACTTGACGGCAATAAATATTTGTAATTGATCAACTTATCTGTAAATACTTTTACTGCATTCGACAATATCAAAGTATCTGTTACTTTTGTTAATGTTCTATTCGTTCTGCTACCGATAGAAAAATCTACCACTTCCCTAGTATCTTTTCTTATAGCATAAGCTATCCAGCGTTTTCGGGCCTTGTTCTTTACATAAATACACAGCTCGTCCATTTCATACTCTTTTCCGCAGCTTCTGCAACGATAGCGTTGACTGCCTGATGATATTCCATTTTTCACACATGAAAATCTACATTCAATACACTTAATTTTCTCATACACAACTTTGATACACTTAGCCACTATTCTTTGCATTACAGACCGTTTATTGCCTTTAAAACAATCGGGCGACCTTATAGGTCGCCCGAAATAAAAAATTAAATTACAAATAACTTTTTATCAAATTGTTTATTTCCAGTAATTTAAAAAGTAGCTAATTAAATATACACAGCTTTGATACACTACCTAAAAATAATGAGAGCAGGCAAATGCTACTCCCATTATTTTATTAAAACAAATATTTACTTATTGAAAATCAATAGGTTAAATATGATTGGTGTCTGTATCGCTAACTTTGATACATTACCAGAATATTAAATCAGCTTTACTAGAAATAGAAGAATATTCCTGTATTTCTGTCAACTGCAGCGATTATTAGGTTTTTTAAATGATTAATTATTTCTGTCTGTCTTGGTGTATAATCTGCTCTAGAAAAAATGTTGCTGTCGAGTAACTTTTGAAGTGATTCAATGTCATTTATTGATTCATCTTCTGCAATATCAATATTGGAATTAATAATCTGGTTAATTTCTTGAAAAAGCCCAACTTTCCATATGTCATCAAAATCTTCTTTGCTTATTCTTAGTTCAAGGAGTTGATTTTCATTAGCTTGATCAAAATCTAATGCATCCATAGCATTTCTGTCTTTAGGAACTGTAATGATTTTTGTCATTTTCTATCAGTGTTTTTAAAGTGAGTAACTTGATTATATTCTGCCTGAGTTCTGCCAATTGTCCTACCATTCTCTATTTTATTATTAGGAATATTTCCTGTCAGATCAACAAATGTACGTTTACCATCAATATTTAACTTCCTAATTCTTAAATAATCACCCTCTTTATCATAAATTACTTCGAATCCAGATTTTACATCATGATAAATTAATTTTTGGTCAGTAGATGAAAGAACATAATTTGGAGTAAACTGTTGAATCACTTCTCTTAAACTAGCCGTTGGCCAATTTGATTCGAATGCGTTAGCTCTAATAAGTCCTCGGCCAGTCCCTTGCATTATTCTTGACAAAAAGAGCAAGTCTTGTGAAGTAGCCCTACCGATTGCTATTCGGTTGGCAATATTGTTTTTTTCGCCTTCAGTTAGCTTGTTAAAATCATTGGTTATCCTTTGTGTTTCTTCATATTTTTTCCTTTCTTCTATTGAAGTGAAAGGAGCAGCGCCTTTTTCTATAGCCTTCTGGTTATACACTGCCTGCCTCATCAAGAAGCGACTTTGTTCTGCCGTTGGATAAACAACTTTTTTTTCTGTTTGGAAATGAGCTGCTAATGTAAGAAGAAATGCATTTGAGGCACCTGCACCTGTGTTAGGATTAACTGGAGCCCAAATCGTTCCTCTACCGCCACGCAATGGAATTGGAATACTCCCACCATTATAAGGATCAAGTACATTTGGATCAATTCTAACGTTGTTACGCACGTTTCTAGATACAGGAGGAGAAGGCCTCGTAGCATTTCTTACAGGTGCGGTTGTTCTCTGTTCCCCATCGGGATCAATGAACCCAATCGGGTTATCACCACAATACTCATAGCCACTTGCAGCCAACTCTAAATAACTTCTTTGTGTATTAAGCTGCGAATTACTTTTTACAATATTGTAATTCTCACTATTAATCGGATCCACACTTACCCATCGACATAACCAGGGAATATAATAGCGTGCACCATGATAGTACAAGCCGCTTTCTTCATCTCGTTCTTTACCGGTATAGCGGTAGCGTTTGGCTGCAGCATTAATGCTGGCATTAACGGCCTGGTAAGATGTGGTGCCATAAGGATGATATTCCTCGTAACTAATAATAGCTGCGTTTTCATCTAATTCCAGTGAAGCCGATTGCAGGTGATTGCTGTACACATATCGGGTGAGGGTAGCTGCGGTATTGTTATCGTCAGCAGCCGTGCCGTAAGTCCGGTTTTCGAGCATCGCAATGCGTCCGCTGTCATCGCTTACATGCAGGGTCTCTCTTTCACAAACCTGCACTGAGCTTGTCGAAGGTGTCAAAGAACTAGACAGTACTGAACCTGTCGAAGTATCGAATTTACGGTAGATTAATTAGAAGTACAGTAATGAAACAACCTGCCTACGCCAGGACATGTCCAGACTTTGTGAAATGGAATAATATTTTAGAAAAAGAACCCACGGTATCGGGAGATCCCGTGGGAATCAATTAGCATTGAATGTACTAATTATTTTCCCAAGCTTTATCTTGCAACCAAAGATTATTGCAAACAAACTGGTGGAGTTCTTTTAAATCTGTAGGTTCATTTTTAAATCTTAAAATCCCAGAAATTGGATAATCTCCAATATGTCTTGTATAAATATCATGGATAAAAGAGTCAATGCAATCACACATATTTGGATTTAATTCTTCAAAACGATCTCGTATTTCCTGTATAATAATAAAGCTTTCTAACCGTGATAAGTTTAGATTTTTTAACTTGTCAATGTAAGAAAAAGTATAAGGACGAAAATCAGATTCCTCAATACAATTTTTGTTTAGCATTGATATTGTATCATCAATAAATATAAGGATTTTTTCATTTTGTAATGTTTTTAACTTTGCTTTGTTATAATTGTTCATAGTTTTATTTATTTTGATTTTCGTTTAACTGGAATCCAATTAATTGAATTTAACTTAGCTATATACTCATCCATTGACATGGATCTATTAGGATATATGGTTACATGCTTTGTTGTCTTATTATCTTCAATTGCACTTAAGCCATCTGGGAGAAACCTCTTGTCAAATACACCAACAGCACCTTCTTTATTTTTGTATTCATCCGTACCATTTAGGCCAAAAAGTCTATCCTCTGCTTTTTTATAACTACTATTCACACTTAAACCCAATAATTTTCCATTATCATAAGCTGGACCAACGATTCCATTTTGAGGCTTAATGTCAGAGGCCCTTGCGCCAAGTTGTCTTGCATTTTTTGCTCCAATTAATGGACTTGCTATCCAATTTCCATTACTAGTTTCCATTGCTCTATAAATTAAATTATCATCTTCTGGATCTGGGTCTTCAGTTAGAACTTCTAAACCAGGATATTTTGGATCTGGGTCTGGCTGTGGTTTATTAGCTGGCCTAGGTTAGCGTCCTTGGCCGGGGTACCTTTCATTTCCGGGATTACGCACTTGTCTAGCTGAACCATCTGGATTTCTAGTAACTGTTTCATCTTCACCCTCCTCTGTTGGAACAGTTGTAGGGGGTAAAAATTCTTCTAAAAGCTTACTAACTACATATGCAACTATAACAGCTATTGCTATCGGTACAATAATTGGGGCCGCAGTTGCAAGTGTACTTGCAGCTGCCTCAACCGTCAAGGTGGCAGATAACCATTCTGCGATAGGTACAACACCAGCAAAAGATTGAGTACTTGAACTTATTGTGTCTGATGCAAAGTGGAGGTCTACTATTTCACTATTTAAAACCTGATCAAATTTATCAGTTTCAGTATTATAACCTAATGTCAAATCATACATACCGTAATCAGTAGTGATCCGTGTATGTTGGACTTGTTTGCCATTATACGTCGTTGGAGGGTCCCCCGGACTTGCTCCACTCAAATCATTCCACATCACCGGGTTGTTAAACGCATAGTTATATGGGCTCATGCCCGCATACTTTGCCTCCAAAGGATCTACCGCCGTCCATCGGCACAACCAGGGAATATAATAGCGTGCACCATGGTAGTACAAGCCACTTTCCTCATCCCGCTCTTTGCCTGTATATCGGTAGCGTTTGGCTACGGCATTGATGCTAACTTTTTCGAAGGTGTCAAATAACTAGACAGTAATGAGCCTGTCGAAGTATCGAATTTACGGTAACGCTCATTAATTATTTAAAAATTTCATCAACACTTTTGATACACTTACTTGTGATGAAGAGATTTTACATGGGTTTTTTGCATTAAAATCAATCGCGGCAACCATATAGGTTGCCGCGATTGATTTTAAGATGTTAGTACTTGAAAAATTAGATGCAGTACCAATATGGGTTGTAATAGGTATCAACACTTTTGATACATTACCTTATAATATTGCTATTGTTTCCTCATAATCAAGAGTTGGATCTAATATACGATTTTCGCTAATCCAGCTATTTTTCCCTACTCTGCAACCAGCTGCAATAATATAATGCAATGAATTGCCTGTAGATAATTGAAAAATTTTAGGCATTTATCCCTTTAAAACAGTTGTTGGATATTTTTCTTATTTTTAAGATAAAAAATTATGGAAAAATTATTTAAAGTTACTTCAGTAGATGGGGATGAAATTTTCATTAATCCCACTCATGTTGTTTCTATTTCGCCCGCTATTATATTTGGTAATGGTCAACCTTGCACAGAAATATTAACTGTAACCAAATCGTATAAAGTAGCTCAAACAATAGAAGAGGTTAGTAATTTTTTTGGGCGAGTTTAGTTTTCCAAGCTAAAACTATGGTTTTCCAAAAAGGAATTCCAAAGAAATAGTAGATACACTCATAACTTTTGAAATCATAACCTCCATTTGGTGAAAGCCATGTAATTTTTTTAGTAATCATTTTGAAGAATTTTAAATTTTAGTAATAACGCCTTGTATTTTGCAAGGCGTTTTTTAGTACTTTTGTAACACACTTCTTACCAACCTCCTCTTTTCTCCCTCTAGTCTTTTATTCCTTATATCATGAAGAATAAATACACAATTAAGCAATTCCGTGAGGAATATCCAAATGATGAAGCCTGTTTAGACAAGATCTTCAGACTTACTCATGGTAATATGACCGAATGTCCAAAATGTGGATGTACCAAATCTTTTGTCAGAGTTAAAACAAGACAATGTTATCAATGTCCAAGTTGTTACTATCAAATATACCCTTGTGCTGGTACAGTATTTCATCGTACCAGAGTTCCTTTAACATACTGGTTCTTTGCTATATTTCTTTTCACCATCAGTAAGAACGGTTTAAGTGCTTGTGAATTACAGAGACACCTCGGGGTTACTTATAAGACAGCTTTCAGAATGTTGAAACAAATACGTACTCTAATCAACAATGATGAAACAATTATGTCTGGTGTTATTGAGTTAGATGAAACGTATGTTGGTGGCAAAAATAAGAACCGACACAAAGACAAAAAAGTAAAGAATAGTCAAGGTAGAGCATACAAGGATAAAGCACCTGTATTTGGTATACTGGAACGCTCAGAAGAAGGAACCAGTAGAGTAATTGCATATACTGTACCTGATGTAAAATCTCAAACTTTAAAGCCTTTAATTTACGATAAAGTAGAAGCTGGTAGTGCTATTATGACTGATGAATGGAATTCTTACACCGGATTAAACAAAGATTACGATCATGGTATCTGTTTTCATGGTAGAGGTAATTATGTTTCAGGTGAAAACAATGAAGTTTATACGAACGGTTTAGAGAACTTTTGGAGTACTGTAAAACGAGGAATTAATGGTTCGTACGTTCATGTTTCTAAAAAGTACCTGCAACTTTATATGAATGAGTTCGTATTCCGTTACAATCAACGTAATAGTCCAGAGATGTTTAATGATCTGATTAACTGTTTGGCTTCTTAGGCTTTTTAAGTATTTTCTTCAAAGCATTATCAAACTCCTCTTTATCCATACTTTTATCTTTCAACTCTTTTTCGAGTTGTTTAGTTAGCTCTTCCATAGTTTTTGGAGGAGCTTTTTTCTTTTTTGCCATGCAGTAAAATTACTGAATTTATTTTTCTTTCTACTTGGAGTAGCGCGTTCCCTAATTTCATAACTTTGTTAAAAATTTTGCATTTGAATATATAAAGGAACCAACATATAACTTATTGTATCATTTCATAGATTTCTGCTCTAAACTACGACAATAAACCAGAAACTAAACGAGGATGTGATTATGATATACCTGTACAGGTGTAGCAGAAAATTTCACGTGCGTTTAGTAAGGTGTCGTAGCCTTTGAGCAAGTACTGAAGTGAGTATGTTACACTTTCTCATTTTATTAACGCTCAATAAACTACGACAAAATGAAAAGACTTGTTCTTACAATCGCTTGCACAGCATTTATCTTCAATGCTCAAGCACAAGAATCCCTAGATGTAAACCACAAATTAGCTTACACATGGGGAGGTAAGTTTCATATCATTGATGAGAATGGTTATCGGGTTGAACGCAACCTTAAAAAACCTAGAATGATGGAAATCATGTCTCAAACTCCTCACGGCAAGGAAATGTATCTTGACTACTATCGTAAATACCAAACTTCTAAAATACTTGGTTACGCAGGTCTTGCTCCTACTGTAGGTGGTGCAACAATGATGATTTTGAGTTTAGTTTCTTCGTTTGATGATGTAAACATACCATTATTTTGGTCAGGTTTAGCTGTAACCGGAGTTGGGTTAGGTATGGAAATAGCTGCGATTCCATTTGGAATCTCCGCTAAAACCAAAGCCTATCAAACTACTTCTTACTTTAATAAATCATCAGGTAAAATATCATTTAATGTTGGTCTAACAAGGAATGGTGCCGGTTTAATAGTTAAGTTTTAAGGTTATGGATAACCAACAAATAATGAATAAAACGTCTCCTCATGATTTAGTGAGGGTGTTTATGCAGCTTTTTAAAGATAATTATGGATCTATTAAACTGAAGGAGATTCATCATAAAATGTCAAATAACGACATACTGTTGAAATATGTGAAGTATACTATCTCTTCAAAAACTTATCCCGAATCAACTCGGATATTAGACTATTTGAATAATTCTATATATTTCATGTTTAGTAAGGCTGAAACATTATGTTGTGCAGCAATTATGATTGTTTCACATTGGTATGACGCTGCAACAAATTCACAGAAACTAGATGATAAAAAAGTATCTGTCATTATGAGTAGTATAATATCCAGTTGTGAACTAACAAAAATACAAACACCTTATTTTTTCATTAAGTATTACAATGTTCTAAAATCTATTTAGAGAACAATGAAGAATTCATATATTTGGGAATACTTTATTTTTTCTCATGAAAGATTACCAGATATTAGATATACTCCTTAAACATTTGTATGAAGTAAATGTTGAACAAGAATGGTTGCTGAAAAATATAAAGATGAGTATCAAATAAAACAACCCTTTGGTAGTGTTACTAAATTACCTTACTTGAAAAAAGAAATCATTCATAAATACAAGGAACTTAATGATATTGAATTTACAAGGAACCTTGATTTATATTGGAACAAACTTGAAGATGATGGTAACATTAAACAATCAGAAGATATAGACGGTAATATCGGATATATGGTTACATATAAAGGTATGTCTCTGATCGAAAATGGTGGGTACACAATTGTTAAGGAAAAAGAACAAAGATCTTTAAGAAGGAAAAACACAATCGAAATTCTAGTTGCTGTAAGTAGTATTATTGCTGCAATATATTCAGTTCTTTCATTTTATTCTCCTAAAAATCCTTATTCTTTTTCCTTTCTAATTCTTCTATTCGGAAGTGGAATTCTGATAGGAATTTTACTAAGTAAATTATTACAACAAATACTAAAGGTAATAAAGCCATAATTTAGAAATTTAAAAAGACTACCAAATACAGGTAGTCTTTATTGTTTTTTAAATAAGTGTTTTAAAGGGATAAATGCCAAATTTTATTGTCAATATCAACTTTAAATTTTTGAAGGTTGTCCGGTATATCACCTTCATACATTTGTATTTGAATTCCTTTAAATAAACTTGGCAACTCCATATATTGGGTACCCCAGAATTCAATATCAATATTATATCCTTTCATTTCCGAATCTTCAGTATTTGTGCTTCTCAATATCAATGTAGAATGACTCACTGAATACATCCAAGTTTGAAAGAGTCTTTTTGAATTAAACAACATAATTAAAATGGTTTTGGTACAACTTGATAGCTGCCGTTAATAAATTTGTAAAATTTTGTTCTTTCTAGAGCGCCAGATATATTATAAATATTAAATAATTTCCTGTTAGTTATATTTCCTAAAGTTGGACGTGTTGGATTATTACTATACTTCATATATTTCCATTTTGTAAAATCAGTTAGATTAAAATGTAAATTATTAGAGCTATTTTTTATTGCTTGCTCAATTTCATTCGGCTTAAATCCACCACTTGTAAACTGTTTGTAATTTTTAAAACCAGTTGCTGATGAAAATTCATCAAGGTTCGTGCTTAACCCAAATGCAAGATCATCACTTTCTTTGATTGCAAATGCGACACCTTTTTTTGCTAGTGATTCACTGCTTTCTTTTGCAGTAAATTCAATTCCTTCCTTTATAATGGTTTTAGCACCTCCTTTAAATAAGCTACCAGCACCCATGGTTAAGAGGTCGAAGACAACAAACGCTGCACCAATTGCAACTTGGGAGTAATTGCCATCTCTAATACCTTTATAAATATCTTTTGCACCACTAATAACCGGAACAAAGTCTGTAATAATATCCGCTGTTTTAATTATGGCAGAAGAATAATCCCACGTAGTGCTAGCAGTATGTTGGCTGTACCCAGTTGAAGTGCTTGTATATTGCTTTGCTGATGGTTTTGTAATTGGAGTTGTTTTAACTGTTTGGACCTTTGATACACTACATTTTGTTGCTAATGTATTTAACCTTCTCTTTTACAATACTCGGGGCCTCTACGGGATCTGTTGGTGCTTCTGCTATTGGCGGTATATATTCTCTAGTTCCATCATTTTTATAAAAATAACTTCCACTTTGTTTATCTCCTTTTTGCGCACCAGCTTGTAAATAGAAATCAACCCCCATCGCGGTACCTTTATCACTAGGGAAGTTAGAATAAGTATGTTGCGAGTCGAAACGTAATTGATTTTGTTTGTCATAAAACCAAGTGCCTCCTTTAGCTTCGCCTTCCATCCCACTCGGATCATTAAACATCACCGGGTTATTAAACGCATAGTTATAAGGGCTCATGCCCGCATACTTTGCTTCCAAAGGATCTACCGCTGTCCATCGGCACAACCAAGGAATATAATAACGCGCACCATGATAGTACAATCCACTTTCCTCATCCCGTTCTTTGCCGGTATAGCGGTAGCGCTTGGCTACAGCATTAATACTGGCATTTACGGCCTGGTAAGATGTGGTACCATAAGGATGATATTGCCAATCTATTTTTTATTTTTCATTTTGGAATTGGGGAATCTGCGCGGGCTTGATTTCCTCGTAACTAATAATAGTGCATTTTCATCTAATTCTAGCGCAGCCGATTGCAGGTGATTGCTGTACACATACCGGGTGAGGGTAGCTGCGGTATTATTATCGTCAGCAGCCGTACCATATGTACGGTTTTCGAGCATCGAAATGCGCCCGCTGTCGTCGCTTAAATGCAGGGGCTCTCTTTCACAAATCAAAGAACTAGACAGTGCTGAGCCTGTCGAAGTATCGAATTTACGGTAGATTAATTTTAAAGTACAGTAAGGATTAACCCACCTTCGACAGGACATGTCCAGGCTTTGAGGAAAGGAGAAAATATTAAAAAAAAGAGCCCCCGATATCTTCCGATACCGGGGGCTCTAAAATTGTAGTATAACGCTATCTATTACCATACTTTATATTGAGGTTGGCAATACCCTTCTAAAATGTCTAGAATCTCTAATATTCTATCTTCGATTATTTCATCAACAGCCCCGGCTTTTATTTCATATAAAAATTCGCGTATTTCATTTTGTTTAATATTGCTTTTCTTTAATTCTTTAAAAAAGCCTGATATCTCCAATAAAGAAATCTGAGAATTTATTTTTTTTTTGAGATTTAATTTCCAGTTAGTTTCCATAAATTTTTAGTTATTGATAAAAGAGTTTTATAATCTTCATATGACATTGCCATAGAAGGTTGAATTGTCCCATGTGTCTTACTATCTTGCACAAATTTAAGACCAGGAGGCAACATTTTGGTATTCATATAGAAAACAGGATCTTTTCCTGTTCCTCCTAAAGAGATAGGCTTTCTATGATTAGGAAGGTAATTTGGGTCATCAGGAGATGCTGACATTCCGCCTGTAAAGGGAAATACAAAACCATCTTTAATAAGAATATCCTTACCTGGCCGAACACCTAAACCTCTAGCTGACTCTTCGAGTAGAGGAGATCCATTGATGTCTATTCTCATTGATCTATATATTATTTGGTCATTGTTACTTTCTTCTTCCGTTTTTTCTAAAGTATTTACCTTAGTTGCAAGCTCATTAAGAACAATAGCACCTCTTATTGTATTGAGTATAGTCGTAACTTGTTCTATTGTTAAAGCTGAACTAAAACCTCCTGCTCCAAGAGATAACCCTCCTGCATTACCCCCTCCTAAAGTTAAAGCTGCAGTTCCTCCACCTGTATAAGTTGCTCCACTTACAGCGACACTTGAACTGCCGACCGCAGCCGTGTATAACGACCCAAATGTGATTACTGGTGCCGCCGCCGCCGCTACTACTCCAGCCGCAACAGCTCCTCCAACAGCAAATTGAGCTTTAACCATTGTTTCTGCGGCTTCTTCTTTACTTCTATTATATAACATTTCAGGAGTAGCTACCTGAGTATTTGCGGCCTCCCAAATATTTAAGCCATGGCCTTCTCCTAAAATCCCTAATGAACTATTGTTGTTTTCAGATTCAGAATACGAAGTCTTATCAACTCTTATCCAACCTTCAGGATCATAAATCCATTGTCTGCCATTTTCATAGTGGATCTGTCCAGCTTCTGGATTTTTAGGGAAATTCTTGTATATATCCTCATCCTGCCCGTCCCCCGGACTTGCCCCGCTCAAGTCATTCCACATCACTGGGTTATTGAAGGCATAGTTATAAGGGCTCATACCCGCATACTTTGCTTCCATCGGATCTACAGCTGTCCATCGGCACAACCAGGGAATGTAATAGCGCGCACCATGATAGTACAAGCCGCTTTCCTCATCCCGTTCTTTGCCGGTATAGCGGTAGCGCTTGGCTACGGCATTAATGCTGGCATTTACCGCCTGGTAAGATGTGGTACCATAAGGATGATATTGCCAATCTATTTTTTATTTCCCATTTTGGAATTGGCGAATCTGCGCGGGCTTGATTTCCTCTTAACTAATGATAGCTGCGTTTTCATCTAATTCCAGTGAAGCCGATTGCAGGTGATTGCTGTACACATATCGGGTGAGGGTAGCTGCGGTATTATTATCGTCAGCAGCCGTGCAGTAAGTCCGGTTTTCGAGCATCGTAATGCGTCCGCTGTCGTCGCTTATATGCAGGGTCTCTCGTTCACAAATCAAAGAACTAGACAGTACTGAGTATGTCGAGGTATGGAATTTACGGTAACGCTCATTAATTATCTGAAAATTTCATCAACACTTTTGATACATTGCCCAAGGCATTTGGAGCTTTAAAATGCAAAGAAGGAAGACTATACAGTCTTCCTTCTTTATCTCTTAAATCAGAAATCTGATTTAAAGGCAACTACAAATGCATATGATTTATTAATCAATTGACGTTTTGAACACTACCCCCCAACTTAGGTTTAATTCTTCTTATTCAGAATCTCATCAATAGTCGTATCATTTACAGAATAAGGACTTGCAAGATTAATTACCAAATCTTTTTTGTCTTTTTCCGGCCAGCTAGCCCAATCATAATCCTCTATGTTAGAATACATTTCTATACATTTTTTAACCTGTGATTTTAATGTATTTAAAATACTAGGATACTCTTCTATGTTTTCAGTAACTGGTCGTTGATTATTACTCAACGCTCGATCATTTAAATGATTTATTAATTCACAATGTATTTCTGTGAACAGTTCTTTAAATATGGGACTTGAAATGACCTTGAGCATTTTTTGTTCATCATCAATTCCATATTTTAACATCCCAAAGACATTATAAAGTACTCTTAATTCTGCACTATCAAATGTTGATTTTAAGCCTTTCATTTATTTATAAATTTAAAATTATTATCTTTTAGGATTAGGGCCCCCTGCTGGCGCGCGCACCTTTGCGCGTGCTAATAGATAAAGTCCAAAGAACTATATACAATACTGAGCCTGTTGAAGTATCCAATTTACGGTAGATTAATTATTAAGTACAATAATGAAATAACCTGTCTACGCCAGGACATGTCGAGGCTTTGAGAAAAGGAGAAAATATTTTAAAAAAGAACCCCTGGTATCGGGAGATGCCGGGGGTGAGACAAATACCAATATATACTAGTTGATACAGTATATGTTTCACTTAGACTAATTGATATTTAATTTTTATTGAATTCTAATCTATTAATTCTTGCAAATAATCGATGTCTTGTATTATCCAGTATTTTTCCTCTAGCGGAACTCGGGATGAAAATTCTTCATATTTTCCTGTCCAACCAATGGGAATAAACAACTCCATTTGCAAAAGTTCACTATAAACTGAAAATAATTGATTTGTATCGAAGTCAATAAAAAGCTTGGGAAAAAGACCATAAGCTTCATTAAATGATTCCAGAGGAAGAGAACTTTCAAATAATATTCTTAATTCACATAAAGAAACCCGATAAGGCTCCATAGCTATCAGAAAAGCATCTGCAGTTTTCTTTTCTAAAATACCAATATCAAATCGTTCAGAAAAATCATTGTCGTTTTCGTCAAATGAATGGGAGTATTTCTCATAATCCATTATCCAAAATGTTTTGTCACTGCAAAACCATGAATACTTATTTTTCAATTTAACTAAAACAATAATGTCTGTTATTCCATCTAAGTTTTTAAGTTTATCTGTCATACTATACTTTCTTTAATTTTGGCATAAAATAAGGTGAATGGAAATTCCTCCTCTCAACTTAAGTAATTCTTAAGAGCTACTAATAAATCAAGAGTAGCCATCTAAAAATGCTATTACATTTAGCAAATCGGCACTCTATATCTCTTTAATTTCATCAAAATTATTGCATTCATAAATGTGTTGAATATCTCCAATTTTATTGAAAATTAGCTCGAAATATTCATCTTTAAGCGATTCATTGATAGCCTTTTTTAATGTTTCCTTTCTTAGGTCACTGACAATAAACATATCACTTGCCCAAAAGTATTTGCTAGTTCCCATTAACAACCTTATGTTAATAAGAGTAAATGCTGTAGCAACATAAACCGTTTGGTCCTCAAATACAACATTAATATCAATGTTGTCATTTTCAAAATTATCAATAGAATAACCTGTGGGGAATAGAATCTTAAATTTTCTCATTTTCCATAATCTGTTTAATTATACTTTCTGGATTCACCAGTTGGCGCAGGCACCTATATTGCTTGCTATGCAATCAAAATACTCACTATCGCGAACACCTGTATTCGCAGAATGGATCAAGTACAACGCACTATTATCGAATTTACAATAGATTAATTAGAAAGTACAGTAAGTATTAACCCGCCTACACCAGGACATATCTTGGTGTAGTGAAATGGAAAAATATTCTAAAAAAGAATACTGATATTTGGAAGAGTGCTTTAAATTAAAACTGGCACACGAGCTATGTGTGCCAGTTTTGCATAATTTTCTTTGTTTTTTTGAATTGATCATTCCGATTTTATATCAAAGTAATTGATTCTGCGAAAAGTTCTTGTCGAAGCAATAGATGAGAGTTGTGGCATATAGTTTGTTTGTTCCTTATTTGGTATCAATCATAGTACATTTTTGGGTAGATGCCTTCACGGAGCTCCAAAGCTAAATCAATAAATAACTCTTAAGTTGTTAATGCCCTCTATCTAATGCAATAAAATAGGATATTAATCTTGGAGCTCAAAAACAAATTTTCCGATAGATGGATTTCTAGTATATATGGGTTCAGGAATATTAATGCTAAAATACTCATTGAGTAACATTACTGTTAGACCTATAAAGCTCTCCACCTGATAATGTGCAGGATTGGTCTCTATTTCTTCAAATGTAACCTGTAAAATACTATTTTGAATCTGACTATTAAATAGGTGCAAATAATGGTTAATTGTGCTTTCAATCAAAGGAATGCTTTCCTTAAATGTTTTTGGAATATTATCGTTAAATAAAATACTTATTGGGACATTGTCGGATTCATCTTTATGTATAATTTCTATATTTATTGTTGCATCTATAGCAATTCCAATGCCATCTCGCATTGCCCTATATTTAAAACTCATCATTACTTTATTTTTAATTTGTTGAAAATACCTTTATTGAAATAATGTTTGGCAGCATAATCGTTAGCCAATCTCCTGCTGATGCAAGTAGCTTCTCACTAGCGCGTACCCCTGCGCGTGCAGAAAAGTAAAGCAGAATGTTGTATATCGAATATACTGTAGATTAATTAGAAAATGTGATGGAATAAATATCAAACAAAGGGATGTATTACATAATCCTAAAAAGCGGCATGGATTAGGTTCGGTGTTTCAGGGTTTATAGGGTGTCCGTGTTTATATAGCAAAGAAACGACCTGCCTACACCAGGACATGTCCTGGCGTAGGGAAATGGAAAAATATTTTTAAAAAGAACCCCGGTATCGGGAAGAGGGCTTTAAATAAAAACTGGCACACGAACTTCGTGTGCCAGTTTTTACTTAGGATCAAAATATTCCGATTTATAAGACTTACTCGTATCGAAAATTGGTTCTTTTACCATGCGCTCGCTAGATCAACAGTTATAACTTTGCCTTCATGGTGTACCAAAATCAAAGTGTTTTCGCTTTTAATGTAGAATATGTGATCGAAAGGTTCAAAAAGAGTTTCTTCAAATTTTAAGTTTGCCTTTAACGAAGTCATTTCTTTTGCTATAACCTTATAAGCTTCACCTGTCTTGAAGCAATCATCAAATACTAAAACAACTTCTTTGCCTGAATTTGTTAAATCACCTAATACTTCAGAGATGAAAAGATCATCAGATATTTCTTTCTTTCCATATTCCCAATCTTTCCAAAATGTCAAATCCTTAATGGTATATTCGAAATGCCTTTCATCCAAAACTTCTAATATTTGATTTGGCACTAATTCACAGATTAGTGACCATCCGTCCGAAAAAGCCTTTATATGTTGATTTAAATCATCTTTTAAGGATAAAAGTTTTACTATCTCAATATTCATTTATAAAAATTTTCTTTACCGTTAATAAAATATTTTTCAGATGTTCTAATCCTCCTGCTGGCACATGCACCTTTATCGCTTCCTATGCAATCAAAACTCTCACTTGCGCGCGAACCTCTGTGCGTGCAGAGAAAGTAAAGCAGAATGTTCTATATCGAATTTACGGTAGATTAATTATTTGAACTATGAAAAGAGCCCCCAGTATTTCAATACTGGGGGCTCTTTTTAAAATCAAATCTAGAATAATAATTAATCAAAGTATATTAGAATACCTAAATGAACGAAATAGTCATTCAAGAATCTAATTAGAGGTAATCTTAAAACAGCCATGTGATTAACTTATATGCCTGTTTGAGTAATAACTATTCATTTTCTATTCAATTAGGATAATTTGTGCATGCAGTTTTGAAAGTAAATAGATCATGTCTTAATTCTTTATATAATTTTAAGTAGATTTCTGGATCAAGTCGTGTTCCAGTAAGGACTATCTCGCTCGAATCTTTATCAAATATTATTGGCGCATTTCCTCCTAGTGCAAACATTATATTGCCAGTTTCTACAAATACCTTAGAATTGTAAAAAAACATCCATCCAAAATCGTCTTCGATCGTGGCGTTATCAATGATTATTAAATCAGTGTTCTTAAGATTTTTATTTTTTGATTTGATATATTCAAGAACTAATTTTTCTGCATCTGTTTTTGTCATAAAATTTTAATTATTTTGGTGTTGTATTAATGAACCAAAGATTTTCATAAGTTGAGAATTCCGAAGCGTCTATTCTACCTCCGCAGTTTTCTGTCAGTTTGCTGGTAGTTCTCTCTTTCACAAATCAAAGAACTACACAGTACTGAGCCTGTCGAAGTATCGAATTTACGGTAGCGCTCATTGATTATCTGAAAATTTCATCAACACTTTTGATACACTACCCGTTTTGAACACTACCCAACTTTGATACATTACCAAATAGCGTAGAATATTAATTATTGTTTATGAATGTAATACTCTACATTATTACATAACAAGATAAAAGTAGCACTATCCGAAAATAACATTACCCTAATAATGATAAGGATAATTAAATTTCCATGGAACATCGAAAGATAGAGGGTTTAAATTCTTTGTTTCTAAAAGCGTATTAAGCTCAGATAAAGAATGAATAAAAATTTCCTCTTTTATTTCATCTTGATCAAACCAATCTAAATCATTATCAATAATTTTTCTTGATAATTCTATTTCGAAATATTTGTATCTACCTCTATTGTCGCCTTCATCTAAAGGGTAAATGGCTATCCATTTTCTATTTTCGTCTTTAATAGGTTTGACCTCTGTGGCTATACAGCCTTTTGTCATGTTCAAGGTATTCCACACTTTCATTGAAAATTTTATTTCATTTTCCATATTTATTTTATCGTGGCCAAAAAATGTATAATCTAGGACCTTTAACAGGTTCAATTTGTAAATGTGGGGTAGCCCCATGAGGATTATCTGGACTATGTTGTTTTAACCATGATTTTCCATCTTTTAAAGTTTCAAATTCAATATCCCAATGATAAAAACCTTCTTTTTGTCCAAAATAGTCTCTGGAACCAGTTGGTGTAAGCCCTTCTGAATTTCTATAACCTTCCGCTTGGAATTTACCTAAAAACAGCTCTTCAGCTTCCATCTGCGACTTTGCCCAGATTTCTGTTTTCCCAGTATTTAATTCTGCTTCCGCAATTCTTAAACTTTTTGAAGACCATCCAAGCTCTCTTGCTGTAGTCACCCCTTTGATTTCTCCCCCCAACGAACATTGAGAGAATCGTTAATGCTCCTTCTGTTACCATCGAGCTCCTGGTGTAGCTGTCTCCGGTTTTAAACTTATTCACCATTCCTACACCAGTATGATATAATCCTGAATACACTTCGTTGGTGATATTAGGGAATAAACCAGACAAACCAGGATTTGTCGCAATAGAAAGTTTCCCCAGTCCAATTATGGAATTTACAGGATGCTTTGCCATTTCCCATAACCCGGTTAATGTACCACTGACAAAATTCCAAGCTCCATTAGTTGCTCCGGCAGCAATAGGATAGTTTTTCTTATAGCTTTCCCATAAATTATTCAATGACAATTCATCTGAGGCTGTTTTGGCTTTTGAACCGATATAAGCCATGTTGAATTTCTTTACTTCAGGGGCCTCTGGTGGCTTAGCGGTTTCAACAGCTGCCGCCGCTTTGGGTGGGGTACTTCTTCCAGAAGATGGGGCACCGCCTGCTGATCTTACTTTACCGGACTCAATAGTTCCATCCTGTTTGTAATGATTTCCAGTTATTCCATCGTGTACCTCACCTTCAAATGTACCCTTTATGCCTGATTTTTTAAATGCATCTCCATATACATCTCCTTCAAAAAACTTTAAATTACCAGCAGAGTTTCGGTACCAACCCCAACTTTTTCCCCTTCCATCCCACTCGGATCATTCCACATCACCGGATTATTAAACGCATAGTTGTATGGGCTCATACCCGCATATTTAGCCTCCAAAGGATCTACAGCCGTCCATCGGCACAACCAGGGAATATAATAGCGTGCACCATGATAGTACAAGCCAGATTCCTCATCCCGCTCTTTACCGGTATAGCGGTAGCGCTTGGCTACGGCATTAATGCTGGCATTAACGGCCTGGTAAGATGTGGTACCATAAGGATGATATTGCCAATCTATTTTTTATTCTTCATTTTGGAATTGGCGAATCTGCGCGGGCTTGATTTCCTCGTAACTAATAATAGCTGCGTTTTCATCTAATTCCAGTGAAGCCAATTGCAGATGATTGCTATACATATACCGGGTGAGTGTAGCTGCGGTATTATTATCGTCAGCTGCCGCACCATAAGTGCGGTTTTCGAGCATTGCAATGCGTCCGCTGTCATCGCTTACATGCAGGGTCTCTCTTTCACAAACCTGCACTGAGCTTGTCGAAGGTGTCAAAGAACTAGACAGTACTGAACCTGTCGAAGTATCGAATTTACGGTAACGCTCATTAATTATCTGAAAATTTCATCAACACTTTTGATACACTTACTTGTGATGAAGCGATTTTAAATGGGGTTTTTGCATTTAAATCAATCGCGGCAACCATATAGGTTGCCGCGATTGATTTAAAAATATTAGTACTTGAGGAATAAGATGCAGTACCAATAAGAGTTGTAATAAATGTCACCACTTTTGATACATTGCCAACTATTACACGGTTAAAATTCTACATTCAGGAAAGATAAAACTTTCAGAATCTCGGTGAAAAGAAAGATTGGGGATTACAATGTCTAGATCTTTGCCTAAGGCTTCTATAGTTGCATACAAAATAATGAGGTTATTGCTGTCAGCGGGCATCCAATCAATATTTTCAATATCGACTATTAATTCTCCCTTGGCAACCCATTTAAAATAATCGAAGAAAATATTAGCTCCTGCTTCGCATATTGTTTGCCATTGAGGATCTCCTTCATAGTTGAAAATAAGCTTGGTTTCTTTAACAGGATTCAAGTGTGTTTTTAAAACTATACCTGCATAACATCCTCTCATTTTGAGTTGTTCTCTAAATTGATAAAACATAGGGTTTTATTTAAAATATTTAATTAAAGATTTAAATGGTATGTTCACATTTTTCAATATGAAATATGTTCTTTTTAGCAATTCAGGATTTTGACTAATTCTGCTAAATTCCCACTCCGTAATTTTACCCAATTCCCACAGACTTTTACCATTATAGACTTGCTCATATAAACTAACATTTTTAGGCATAGTCATTGCGAATTTAACATCAACACCTGTTAAATTAAATAGTATTTTGCCTTTCGATTTTATTATATAGTCGGTTGCGTATTTAAAAGAAGATTCAAATGTTGAGAATTGCTTAAAAGCGTATCCCCGAATCTTGTCAAAATCGTGATAACTGATAGCGCCCCCGACTGGCGCGCGCGCCTTTGCGCGTGCTAAGAGATAAAGTCGAAAGAACTATATACATTACTGAGCCTATCAAAGTATCGAATTTAGGGTATATTGATTATAAGTGCATTTTTTAAAAAAGAACCCCGGTATAGGGAGATGCCGGGGGTATAATATATACTAGCTATTTTCTGATGAATACATCAATGACCTTTTCATCATATTCTGACAAATACTGTTGTTTATTATGTTCTGACTACATAAAATCCCCCTACGCTTGTTTCTCTAAATTGTTGCTTATTATGAAATACACCAAAAGCCGCAGCATTTATATAAGTACTTATTCTGTCTAGACTGGTTAATTTGAAAATGTACTCTTCTGAAGAATTCAAAACAACATAGTTATCCTATTAGGAATGGCAGATATAGTTAAACCTTTATAGCTTGTAATTATATTCAAACTATAAACTCCTTTAAATAAGATGTCAATATTATAATCTCTATTTCCATGTGCGTAGCTTCGTAACAAAAGCTCATAATTGCTCATTGGAAAGTGGATATATTTGAACTTTCCTAAATAGATAACATTGATACTTCTGTAAATTTATATTGATAAGTCAAGGTAATTAACACATATTTCTTATCAATGTAATCTAAAAGTTTATTAGCTTAAATCGCTTTATTTATATAATCTGCTTATTCTCTTTCTCTTTCAAATTCGGCCATAACCTTTTTATCCCTAGCCTTTTTATTATAATCAACCGGGGGACATATATGGCTAAAATCATTAAATGTCTCTAAATACTTCATAAACTATATAGTAAAAGAGAGGGCTTAAATGCCCTCTCTTATTTTTTATCCCCTACTTTACTATATAATATACAGGGAATGTACTCTTTTTTCCTTTGTTTCCTAAAAGCGGAGACTCAGTTTATATAATATGTCATTATAACAAATACTTTTTTACATTCTCAGGTATGCTTCTGTTATAGATAAATTGATCTACTTTGTCGAAGTCCATATTTTTGGGATATTTAGGTGTATCCACTGGCAGCCAAGGCTCTTCGCGGATCTGATAATTTTCATTGATTTGCAAAAATATATGTTTTGCTTGTAACTCAATATCATACACTTTTTGATTTTCAATTAAAGATTCACCTCCTAAAAATACTGACTCTTTGTAGTTATACTTATCGTTAAGCTTATTGACTACTACAATTTGATCTATTTTAAAAAAAAGCAACTCTTGGGCTATAATATAAGCATAATCAATGTATTGAATCTTTTTACTTGGATTTAACTCATGATTGCTAATCCCTAAGTTTAAATATGGAATTATTAAGTTGCTTTTGTTCTTTTCAATTTGTCCAAAGAAGGATTCAAAAGTATCCAATTCGTCAATGTTTTTTTCAAATACCAATTTCATAATTAATTTTTTTGTAAAATAATCTGATTTATTACACCAGTAACAGGCTTTTGTCCTCCAGTATGCATATATCCTAAATTTGGAACATTTTCTGTAGTACTTATCACAGTATATCCACTTAAGCCGTCAGCCTTTCATGTCCATATTTTTCTGAAAAAGGGATTGCTATATGTTCCTCTTATACTTACGACTGCACCAAGTCTTAATGATGTATTAATTTCAGTTAAAAATTCAGCTCTTGGATTATTAACTTGAACGGCATCAATACTTTCTGGGGCAAAATGTTTAGAAAAATTAGCCACACCATCTCGAATTCCAATATTCGCCTCCAAATCAAAATTAATCACGCCATCTGCTAAATTCGGATTAGCCCCCCCATAAGTTCCACCTTCGTGCTTTTTATAGGATTTGATTTTAGATAATTACTAGCACTTCTATAAGCCCCATAAGTTGAAATTGAAAGATTTAATAAACCTAAACCAATATCCACCTTATTGTCATTCTTTATTCCAGAATATGTTTGAAGTACTCCTAAAGAAGCTCCATACCCTGGAACAACAAGAGCCATTCCTCCTTGTACACCAACACTTGAAGCAAGACCGTGTCCATAAGGATCTTGTGTTGCCCTTTGCGCCATCTCATTCTTATACCATGCATCAAATTTTGCCTGATTTCGCCTTCTTATGTCCCCTGGTGTCAATGATGCTGCACCAGAAAGATATGTTTGATTTTGTCTGTAGGTATCAGCTGCAGCTTGCGCTTTTGCTTACTCCTTATTTTTTTCTACGATTGCTTTTCCCTCTGACGCACTTTTCTTATGGTATAATATTGGGGAGTTCCGATCGATCAGCAGGTATTGTGGTTGAAATTGTAGTTCGTCTATTTTTTTAAAAATCAGATGATATTGTTGGCTTTTTATAATCACTAGGATTAGGTCCTGGATTATAGTTAGTATTATCGCTTCTATCGGCAGGTAAGGGAGCAGGTGTGAAAAATATTTTTGGAGTATCTCCATCCTCCGGAGCCTTCCCATTCAAATCATTCCACATCACCGGGTTATTAAAAGCATAGTTATATGGGCTCATACCCGCAAACTTAGCCTCCAGAGGATCTGCCGCTGTCCATTTACACAACCAGGGAATGTAATAGCGCACAATGATAGTACAAGCCGCTTTCCTCATCGCGCTACTTACCGGTATAGCGGTAGCGTTTGGCTACGGCATTGATGCTAATTTTTTCGAAGGTGTCAAAGAACTTGACAGTGCTTAGCCTGTCGAGTATCGAATTTACGGTAGATTAGATTTGAAAGTGCAGCAATGAGGTAGCCCGTCTATTTACTGGCTATGTGAAATGGAAAAGTATTTTAGAAAAGAACCCCCGGTATCATGAGATGGCGGAGGCTCTTTTAATGACAAATTATTTTTTTCTTTATTAAACCATTTTTAATGAGAAAATTGAGGACTTAATGATTTTACTTAATATCAAAATTGACAAAAAAAATTATTGATTTCCATATAATCTAATGAATTTATGGTCAAAGAGTCTATTAAATCTTTCTAATAAATCAAGCTTTAAATTCTCGAAACCTAATTTTTGCCGTTCAATATTGTCAGTAAGCAATTCTAGAAAACCAACTTCTATAATATCATAGATTTCTTTATCTCCGGTATTAAATGAATTGACAAAATCGAAAAATTTCATGGCTTCTTTAATATCAATAGGCCCTCCCTTTTCAAAAATGGTAGTTAGCAAGCTATTCATATTTAATATCAGGCCATTTTCTTTAAATAAAAATTCTGGATATTCCAGTTTTATTTTTTTTAATATTTTATTTTCTATCATTTTAAAACTTTATTTTGTGAATAATCATAGTTTAACCCTTTCCATTGAAGGCCAGTATCTATTTGTTAAATCTGCAATTTGTTCGAAAATAGTACTTCTGTCCATTTCATTTAATTGTCCTTTATTTCCTTTCAATAAATCTCTGTAGGTATTTAAAGTCCTTGTCCTTTCTGTAAGTGCCCTTTTGTACTCCCCTGCTGGCGCGGGGAGCCCTGCGTGTGTAAATAGACTAAAATATAATGTACTATTGTCGAATTTACTGTAGATTAATTATAAGGTTTAATAATGAAACAACCAGTCTACGCCAAGATACGTTCAGGCTTTGAGAAAAGGAGAAAATATTTTTTAAAAAAGAGCCCCCGGTATCGGAAGGAAGATACCGGGGGAATTGGAATTTTTTTTAATGAAATTTATTTTTTGCTTTCTTCATCAAACCAAATTTGATAATCAGTTTGAGCATTATCTGGCACATTAAACCAATTTATATCTCTAAGCCATTTTAACAAATCTGAATATTGATCTTGTAGTGTTTGATTGTTATGGTAATGGATTCTGCAAGCTACCAAAAAAGGATGATCATGATGAAAATACAAATCAAAAAAATCATTTCCTGATTCATTTGAATCAGATTGCATTTTCGAATAGTAGTTATTGATCGCATTGATAATATCTTCAATAGTATTGTAGTTAAGGTACTTTTTGAGATATCTTGAAATAATCCGTATCGCCAATGCTGTATCTTCATCGGCAACAAAAAAGATTTTCTTCATGGCTCCGTATATTTTGGATTCCATAATTTAGCGTTTTAGAAATGCTGAAAGATACATAGTATACTTTATTGAATTTATTGTTTTCAATTGCTTGGCTTATCCTAATCTATAGAATGCAATTTTAAGCTCGTAGGAGAACTGAAATACACGTTACTGGATTTCTTTCTTTAGTTAATGTTTATGCCTTAAAAGTAAATATCGACAATATTTATAAAACATATAAACTGGCGCACGAACTTTGTGTGCCAATTTATAGAGCAATTTTACTTCTTAGCCAACATAACCAATAAAAGAGCCCTCTTCTTGTGCTAAAACTTGACTAATCTTATTAACTATAAAAGCCAGTCTTTCCTTTAAGAAATTAAAATCTTGAGTTTCTAATTCTTCTATATTGATACTTTTAGTCATTTGAGTTAGTTCTTCTAAAATGGGTTTAATTGATGATTGATCAAATATATAGCCAGACTGCATTGATAAAATAAGTTGAAGATTATTCTTCTTTGCGACTTTAATCCAACAACGATCAAAGAATAATTCTGTTGCAATGGGAATGTTGATTTCTGGATTGTTTTTAATTTTTATCGTTAAGGCTATTGACATATTTTATAGTTTTTATCTTCCAAATAAAGGATAGAATTTTCAATTAAAATATACTTGCTTTAATCTTTGAATTTGTTTATTAACTGCTTTTATAAGATCTGGATTTTGCTATCTATTAAAAAGTATAGTTCCTATTCTGTTGCACATACGTTTGTTAATCATTCAAAACCTCACTTGCGCGCGAACCCCTACGCGTGCAGAATAAATAAAGTATAATGCTCGATTATTGAATTTATAATGGATTGGTTCAGAGTATGATAGAATCAATGCCAAATTAATAAGTAGATAACCCTCAAAAGCTACATATCGCAGGTTCGCGTTTCAGAATTTTTTGATATACTTATCTCGCCGTCAGAGAAGTGTTGAAATTAAAATAATAAGTCTGAAGATCAATTCCTTTAGTGAGATTTTTAAGATTACCAAAAAAAGTACATATTCCGCCCAGTCTGTATGGAAATATTTAGTATGGATAAAATTTTTGAGACCATGTCTTTTATTTGTCCGTCCTTAAGTTTGGAATAATAATCTTTCACTTCATTATATACGATATTTTTTACCTCAATAGAGTCGATCCAGCTATCTTCTCCGACTTGAATCATACTTTCATTATTGTCGTTAATATAATCCAATATAGGGGTCTCATTTTGTAATATATACGCCTCTTCTTCATTCAGTGCAAAAACATTAGAGTGACCTATATGTTCAAAGCCCCAATTAATAATATCTGCATACTCGGTGTTTGTTTCATTTAGATTTTTGTCTGGAACAAAGATTAAATATTGTCTTTTCATTTTCTAACATTTTTGAAATGGGTTTGTGACTGTATATAATTTTTTGCTGCTTTACCACTAAGTTTATTGGTCGAGGGGACACGCCCATTCATATTTATGTATTGATTTTTATTGTGATCATAGATTCTGAAATAACTATTCTCATTGTCAAAAATTACTTCTATGTTTGTATTACGATTCAAAAATCTGGTTTTTACTCCGTCTGCCGAAATAATGCCACCTACTCCTGGGGCGAATTGACTTAGAGCATCATTTAGATTGGCTTCAACCCAATGAGGACTATATGTTTCATATGCAGCTTTTCGTTTTATTCTACTTGTCACACTGGAGGATAGTGGTTGTTCTGTAGTCCTAATTGCATCATCAATGAACTCTGAACCTTGAGTAGTACTAAATGTTGACCTCTGCCATTTTTCAGGATACGGACTTTTGAATCCTTGAGGTGCACGTATTTCCTCTCCTAGTCTAACCGCCCGTGTCGCTTTTGCATATGCGCCCACTGCTTCTGTAAGTACGGTGATTAGCACGTCTAAACCTAATTTTCCTTTTGCGGTATTGTCCCCATGTGAAGCAGCTTTTACATCAGCTGTAAAGTCTTCAATATTTTTTGCAAGAGCGTTAACGATCTGGAGTTGTGCATAGAATTGCATTGCTTGACCCACTGGGTCCAAATTAGAATGTTCTGGAGGCTTAGCAGGACTAATTTCGGCTCCGCTTGCCTCTATTAGTTTGTCTGCTAAACCTGCAAGCGCGCTTAGTATATCAGCGTATTCAGATGCTCTTGATTTTACACCTTGTAAATAATCCGCTGCTGCATTTTCTCCAGGAGAAGGCATTAAAATTGCTAGGACGGTAGCTGTGGGAGAAAACTGTGTTTTTGTTGTAGCAAGATTGATGCCAGCATTAATCAAATGACCAGTAATTTCACTTTGTAAACTCTAAATTTTATCATGAACTGGATGTCGTCCGATAATGGAAACTTCATCAAGATTAATTGGATTGGATTGTTTAAATCCTTCACCCTCCATTCCACTCGGATCATTAAACATCGCCGGGTTATTAAAGGCATAGTTGTAAGGGCTCATACCCGTATATTTAGCCTCCATCGGATCTACAGCCGTCCATCGGCACAACCAGGGAATATAATAGCGCGCACCATGATAGTACAAGCCGCTTTCCTCATCTCTTTCTTTGCCGGTATAGCGGTAACGCTTGGCCACGGCATTAATGCTGGCATTAACCGCCTGGTAAGATGTGGTGCCATAAGGATGATATTGCCAATCTATTTTTTATTTTTCATTTTGGAATTGGCGAATCTGCGCGGGCTTGATTTCCTCGTAACTAATGATAGCTGCATTTTCATCTAATTCCAGTGACGCAGATTGCAGGTGATTGCTGTATACATAACGGGTCAGGGTAGCTGCGGTGTTATTATCATTAGCAGCCGTACCATATGTCCGGTTTTCGAGCATCACAATGCGTCCGCTGTCATCGCTTATATGCAGGGTCTCTTTTTCACAAACCTGCACTGAGCTTGTCGATGGTGTCAAAGAACTAGACAGTCTTGATGCTGTCGAAGTATCGAATTTACGGTAGATTTAGAAATTTTGATAGAATAGTATCAAATAAAGGAGTGCAGTGCTTAACCCTGAAAAATAGAAAAGATGTAGGTTCGGTGTTTCAGGGTTTATAGGGTGTCTGTGTTTATATAGCAAAGAAACGGCCCGCCTACGCCAGGACATGTCGAGGCTTTAGGAAAAGGAAAATATTTTAGAAAAAGAACCCCCGGTATCGGATGCGTAATTTAAAATAATAGAGTCATACTTAAAGTTATAATACTACCTTCTCATATTAGCCTCCATCTCAGATGTAAAAACTCCTATATCCTGTAATTCATAGTTTATTACATCCATTTTCTTTATTTCATCAGAATATACAGAATTTAGCTTTGTGTTTTGGGGAACTTTCATTCGAGATAGCTGAACTGCTTTATGTGTAACTGAACACCAAATTAAAAGATAGCCTAAATTTGTTTCTTTATCTACTATAACAAAGAGTGTTTTTAATATTCCATCTTTACTGTATGGTGAGGGGATGTCCTGCTCTCCATTTAAAATTCTTATAAAAATCTTTTCCCAATTCATGTTAATTACTTTTTATTGTTGAGATAATGTTGCCAAAATGTATTTTCAATACCATATGCTGCACTTTCAAATACTTCACCCATTACACTTGATTTAAAGGCCCAACTGGCGTGCACCCCCTGCGCGTGCTAAGAGAGTATCGAATTTACGGAAGGTTTCATAGTTGTTCCAAATACGAGACCAACGGTTTTTATTGTTCGCCCATAAATCTGTGACACTTAGTTTTATTTGATCTCATCAGAGGCTATTATTTAAGTTAGAACTACAAAAGGCAGCCTTAGGGCTGCCTTTTGTAGTAATTATTTTGATATCAATATATTCTAGTATTTGCTAGATATGAAATATTTTAGTAAAAATAAGAAAGCTTATACACTACTTTCCAAAATGGAAACAATCTAATCAATAAAAATCTAAATAATCATCTAAAAACTCACCCTGTACCCCATATTCAATATCATACCATGCAAATGGGTTGTTCAATGAGTTTGTACTAATATCTAATCTAGCAAAGAAGTATGGGGCCCTTTTGTTGTGATTTAATATGTGTAAACTTATGCCAGAAAAGATCAGAACCAAATCATTACCTTTCGCATATTCATCAATTTCATTTTTAATTTCAATGTTTTCTTCATTATGAATGAGACGAAAAAAGGATTGAGTTAAATCATCTTTTATTTTATCAATGTTGCATGATGTAGAAAATTGATTCTCGATTTCTAATAAGTTCATATTTATTTATTTAGTAAGTAATCAAAAACAAGAGCACCGTTATTATCTAGCCTTCCGTATAATCTATAATGACTTACACCTTTTCCTAATATTTTAATCTTGTATTCATAAAGGTTTCCTGCATGCTCGATTTTTTCCCCAGTGGTTAATCGGATAATTCCGCTTCCCCCTTCTCTCGTTGGTGCAAACCCTTTATCCATAGCAGATTTAAATTTATCCTGTAATCCCAATTTTGTTAATTTATTCCATACATCATGATTAATCCATCTGGCTTCTACTTGTAATGAATTCGCTCCGACCGCCCTAGTGACGGCATTACGACTTGATCCTGCAATTTCATCAATAGCAGTAGCCATTTTTGCTAATGATCCTTCCAGCATTTCAGACGTCATCTGTGTTGTCATTTGACGCGTTAGATTAAAGACAGAAATATTAAATGCGGAAATTTCGGATTTTGTTAATGCTCCTAGCATTTCTACCATCGAAATACTTGCCTTTCCTGCAGCTTTCAAAATTCCCGGCCCGATTATATCAAGTGGACTATCAGAAAGATAAACTACCCCACTTCCAGAATTTTTAAGACTGAAATTACTGGCTAATTCTCCTGATTTATTTTGTAAAAGATCGTAAAAGTCAGGTGAAATTAAACCTTTATTAGATTTTAAGAATTGTAATGCAGCATCATCGGCTTTAGCAAGTGCTTCATTATTTCCAACCCCAAATCCAAAAATATATCGTTTTTCATCACCTACTGCAGCATGAATTAATCCAACCATTGGGTTAGCCATCATATTGATGTAGTCGTCCTCTGCATACCAACCACTTGCATTCTTGTCATCCTGAATGTGGAAATAAAAATTGGTTGAAGACGTGAATGTGGCTGCTTGTCCGCCGGGCCCAGAGATTGTTGTGGAGTAGGTTAAAGTTTTCTTTTGACCTTCACGCATTCTTGTATCAATAACATCAACAGTCTCTCCTACACCTCCCATGAATATTTCATCTTTATCACTCCCCGGACTCGCCCCACTCAAGTCATTCCACATCACCGGGTTATTAAAAGCATAGTTATATGGGCTCATACCCGCAAACTTAACCTCCAGAGGATCTACCGCTGTCCATCGGCATAACCAGGGAATATAATAGCGTGCACCATGATAGTACAAGCCACTTTCCTCATCCCGTTCTTTGCCGGTGTAGCGGTAGCGTTTGGCTACGGCATTAATACTGGCATTTACGGCCTGGTAAGATGTAGTACCATAAGGATGATATTCCTCATAGCTGATGATATTGGCATCCTCGTCCAACTCTAAAGATGCCGATTGCAGGTGATTGCTGTACACATATCGGGTCAGGGTAGCTGTGGTATTATTATCGTCAGCAGCCGTGCCGTAAGTCCGGTTTTCGAGCATCGCAATGCGTCCGCTGTCATCGCTTACATGCAGGGTCTCTCTTTCACAAATCAAAGAACTATTGTCGAATTTACGGTAGATTTCATAATCACCCAAATAAATCCGCTCCTCTGCAATCGTACCTTTTATGGTATGCTTGCGGATACGCTGACCACCACCATACTGGTAATAAGTAGTGTCTGTACCTTTCACCACCGAAGCCAGTTCGTTATGATGGTTCCAGGCCATGTTATTCATATGCGGTAAGGCACTCATATTGCCCCGTACATCATGTGCATAGGTGTAGGTATCGCTACCCACCGTAGTACTCAGTAATCGGTTATGGCTATTGCTGTAGGTATAAGTGCGGGTATAGCTCGCCGTGCCGGCACTATGCTGCAGTTCAAGAATATTGCCCACCTCGTCGTAGGTATAGTATTGCGTATACCTTTGTACCCCTGCACCATCTCCTTTATGGGCCACCTTCCAGGAGGTGTCGGTGAAATTATCCGTTACCTCAAAGTCATTAGTGCCTTTCTGTTCACGCCCCTCCGCTTGGATGAGGCGATACAGTGCATCGTAGGTAAAGACCTGATCGGGGCTCACCACCGTATTGTCGAAGAACAACGTTTGTTGTGCCGCATCGGTAATACGGGTAATATTGCCCGAAGGATCATAGATATAATTCAGGTCCTGCAAAATGTCGTTGGTGCTGAGCTTCACTGTAAGCAGGCGACGCAGACTATAAGTAAAGGGGTCGTTGGTATACGAAGTCTTGGTACCATTACCATACCAGATGGCCTGCCTTTGTCCTTTGGCATCATGTACGATCTCCTGAACATAAATCGTTCCGTCAAGCTTCACTTGCTGTAAAGCCCCACTGCGTGCAAAAATGTAATGATGTTCATGCCCGCCCGGGTCGGTAGTTTTAGCCGCTCTGCCCAGTGCATCATATTGTATGGTGGCCGTAAATACTTCGGTACTTAAAGCCGGAGCATTGTCCCAGTCTACTTCTGTGATGGTCGCACTGCTGAGTAATCGTTGTGTGCTTTCCAGCGGAGCGCCTTTAAAATCGTATTGCACCGCCTGTTGTTTGCCACTGGCATCAAAGTGCTCATACACTTGTCCGCGCAGGTTCAGTGCGGTATCGTCGGTTTGCTCTTCACCATAAATCCAGTATTCGGGTTTAGTGGTTGTAAGACCAATCGTCAGGTAACGCGCTAATGGGCGGCGCAGTACATCATAAGTCATATAGGTTTTGCGATCCTCTGCATCCCAGGCGTAGAGCGGCTGTCCGGCTACGTCCAATAAGGTGTAGGCCGTGCCACTGTCGATACTTTCCTGGTGGCAAGGTGCCTGCAGCATATTATAACGGTATTGTAAAGGCTGCAATCCGCGGCCATCGAACATCGAAATCCTTTGTCCCTGTATATCCAACACCTCATAACTTTCAATAAAGGTTGTCGCATCGCTTTGCTGTATGGAAAAGAAACCACGGGCTAAAGAGTCAGTATGAACGATGGTTGGTGTGTTGGCATGTGCGGCTGCTTTTGTAGCGGCTTCCTGTTCAGCAGTACCTAAGGTACCACCAATGCGGGCTGTATACCAGTCACTTTCCAGCACGGTATCATTTGCATCCCATAACTCCTGCTCCCAGGCGGTCCATCGGGTACGGCTAAAGGTACCATCCGGCACCTGCGTTTCGCGCACACGACCTACCGGATCATAAAATACTTTTGCACTTACACCCTGTGCTTCAGCCTGTTCTGTTGTATCGCAGAGATGGGTATCGCTGAAGTAGGGCTCGTACTGCATAATCGCATTGCCCTTATTGTTATACACCGTTCTTCCAGTTCCGATCCAGTCTTGATCCTGTGCCACATCGGCAATCGCTTTGTGCATAATTAATCTGCCGAAGCCATCGCTGTAACTCAGTCGGATCAATAGTTCCGGCGTATTAACGGCCGTTCCGTATGTGTGCTCTGTGCAGGCAATCATGCCTACACGCACCGGAAGGCTGTTCATATCATAGATACAACGCCAGGTAGCATCCTGTAAGAGTTCCTCTGCAATGCTGTCCGGGTTGCTCCAGAAGGTTTGCTGGTTAGCCAGATCGGTAACGCTATCAATGTCCAGGCCACTCAGCGTATCTCCTTCAGTACCCTCGTCTTTACCTTTAACGGCCATAGCCACGGCCATACCCAGAGCATCGTACAGCACTTCACTGATATTATTGTTGGCATCTTTCATCCGCTCTGGCTGCAAGGTATACCAGTTGTAGCGCAGCACTTCACTGCTGTTGCCTATCGCATCGGTCACCTTCTTAGGCAGCATGCGATCATTGTCCCAGAATTCCACTACGGTCACATTATCCCAGGGATCAGTAAAAGTGGTTGGTGTGTAGAAATGCTGTTGTGGCAGATCATATGTTGCCGTTCCGGAGGGAATCCACCAGGCACCATCCATATCCACATATCCGCCTTCTTCCAGCATGGTATCATTGACCCGGCTGTCATAGGCATAGGCCAGGGTAGTGTCCGTAATAGCTTTCTGGTAACTTTCATATCCTAAGCCCAGGGTATCCAGCGCTCCAAAAGCCAATACCGTAGTGGTATCATTACCCAGGAATTTTGTTTTTCCATGGCTCAGCAGTCTGCGCGTACCCAATGTACTGCTTTGACTGTAATCGATTTCAGTTGTATCAGCGATTGCTGCTTTTAGCCCGGAGATGCTATACAGGGGCTCATTTACCGGAGCAGCGATGCGCACTTCATAGGCCTTCTGTTCATATGGCACCCGCAGGCGATAATGCTGTGGCGTGATGGCATCTTCGGTAAAAGTATTGGTACTGTAAGTGATGTGGAGCTTTGCCTGCTCCTGCTGTACGATTGTCGGCAGACTGGTATCACTATGCTTACGGGCATAGGCGATCTGTACCTGCTCTTTCGGATTGCCATACGCATCTGTTGATAAAGTCAGCTGATGCATGATGCGCGGATCTTCCATATTTCCTTCACAACTGAAGGCGATCTGCTGTTCCTGCAAACTCATAAAGGAGGCATGTATGGGTGCGTGCCAGTTGGCATTAACCGGTGCTGGCTGTACCTGTTTTACGGCATAGGCAAATGCTGTCACCGTATAAATGTGCGGTAATTCATTTTGGGGTAAGGCATATACTTCCTGTCTCAGCGGACTGCCTTTCAATGCGCGACAGGCTTCTCTTTGCTGCAAAGCATCCATACCCTGCGGCATTGTAATAATGGGTCTTGATTGACCATCTGCAAAAGGGGTATCCCAGCCTTCGAATGCTAAATATTCTTTGGCAAATTCCTGGTGAATGGCATCACCGCGCAGCCAGGCCCCGGTATGGTACCAACTTTTGGTCAGTACGGGTTCCTGGTCCATGCTGCCTTCGGTATGATCTACCGTTTCGATATCCACCGTTTCTACATATCCAAAGCCGCGGAACTCACGCTCTTCATGGTCGTAATAACCATGACGATAACGATAGCTTTGGGCAAAACGAGTATCGCTCACAACATCATAAGTCGTAACCGTATCGATACAATGCACCGGGAAAGGCAAACGGGTAGCCCATTTCAGCCCCTCCTGTTTGTCCTGCAGGTAATACTGGGTAGAGGTTTTGTAAGATACACTTACGGTTTTACCGGTACCGTTATGGTACTGTACGAGTAAGTGTGGCTTAATGCCTGCCATCAGGTCGATATACTGTATAGGAGCATCGGCATATTTAGGCAATGGAGAACTCCATACCAGGCAGGCTGTTCCCGTGCCCAGAAAATCCATCACCGCCAGTTTGCTGAATGCATCGGTTGCCGGCAGCGGATTGATCTCTACTGCTTCGGAGAAGGCGTTACCACAATGGTTGATCCAGGCGGTACAGTTGTAGCCATCGGTATAAATAATATCGGCAGCTCCCGTGCCACTAATGTCCGAAAGGCTGATGTAGAGCGGGTTGAAGAGGTCTGTTTCCGCCATAAGCGGTGCATTGCTCATGCTCACTTTTGCTCCGAAACGACCATAGCCCATATTAGGCCAGTAGCAGACTTCACCATTGCGCACACGCACCAGGTCGGTCATACCATCGCCATTCATATCGGCCAGAAAGATGCTCTGCACTGCATCGCGCAACAGTAAAGAAGGTCCTTTTTCTTCATCGGTATATACCGGACTGTTTCCTCCAAAATCAAAACCGGTCTTGCCTTCATTCTCCCACCAGGTCCAGGCGCGGTCTTCGGTGATCAGCACATCGGCACGGCCATCACCATTCAGGTCCAGCATTTTGGTGAATGGGCTATTCCAGTCAATATTGATATTTTTTTCAAACGTGCGGAAAGGCTCCCATTTGCTTTTGTATTCGGTATAGGCATCTGGTCCGTCCAGCTGCCAGTAGCCTTTGGCCAGCTGTGCATCCACTAATTGTCTGCGGCCGTCTGCATCCAGATCCTGCCACTGCAAACCATTGCCCAGGCCGGAGAAATTAGGCTTTTCCGCTACTTGTTTGGGTGCGGCAAATTGTCCGTTACCCAGGTTATGTTTATAGTACCAGTTACCCTCCTGCTCGCTCAGGATACCGCTGATGCCTTCTCCCTCCAGATCGGTCCACTGATAAGGACCCGTTAAGCCCTGTGGTGCACCACGGAAAGATGCTGCATCGACTTTATGAATAGTAGTATCCCATACCAACGGACTATATTCCATAGTCATGGCCGGTAAGGCTTTGAAAATATAGTTGCCACTGCCATCCAACTTGTATCCCTTTGATAGGGCTGCTGTAATGAAGTCTGCTTCCAGCGTTTCTGCGGTAGTTTGGGTATCACTTTTATACTGCAGTTCCAGGCTGCGGACCAGCGTTGCTGCACCATCGTTTAAATCTTCAAAACGGTGGAACATCAACACACGCTGAATCTTGCGCCAGGTGCGGATCTCAAAACCTGCGTGGAAACCAGAACTGGCATCCTTTCTGCACGCCCAGTTCTGATCAGGGACCAGATTTTCGCCGGAGTGGTCACCGTAGTCTATGACGGCTTCCATCAACCATTCTGTGTCCGGTAGTGTTGGTTTCCAGGTGTCGGCTTCTGCAATGAAATAAGGAGTACGGTTGCTATAACGGACCGTTTTCAGGTATGTATTGGTACAGGCTGCGGTTCCGTTCAGTCGATTGCGCTCGAATACATGATCCGGAACATTATCCAGGTTCTCTGCAACATATACAAACTGCTGCACATTTCCTTTATGGTCTACTACCATATCAGGCAGCCATTGGAAGATACGTGTAGCATCAGCTGGATCGGCGATCCGGCTTGCAGCATTGAGTCCGTAATAAGTAGTGATATTGTCTTTTGTAGTGACGCGCCACCACACTTGTTGTCCCTGGCTGATCTGCTCGATGCGGGCAAATAAACCTTCGATGCGCGGACGATATTTTTTTACCGTATAGATCCCTTCTGTGGAGATCAGGCGATTTGCCTGTGCATCCAGTTCCGGAATCAAATCCTCGGCACCGGCCAGCAGGAATACGTCACTTTCATGTGCGTCGTCATATTCCGGCAAACGCTTGTCTGTTTTACGTTGAATAGAAGGCAGGCCCAGGTTCCATCCCAGTCCGCAGATACCATTACCACCGCCACTGCTGTAGCTGATCGATAAGGCAGGAGAGAAACCTCCTCTGCCCCCTGTAAGGGGCAGAGGGATTTCTACTGAAGCTGTTCCGTTCACGGCATTGACCGTAAACTTCTCATCTATCCCCCTGATCGCGCCTCCCCCTTTGGGGAGGGCGATAGCGGGCGCAGCGCTTTTGTAATAAGGACTGCGGTCCTCGTCCTGTTTTGGTTGGACGCTGTATTGTTCCAGGGGCGAGGCCTTTGCGGCCTGGCTCCTGGTTTGTTCTTGATTATTGTATTGCTGATCTGTATTTTTCATGGTTACATCAGGTTTATGCGTTAAGGAATGGGTACTTTGATTTCAGGTAACTCAGTACAGATTGGATTTCCTGTTCTGTCAGTACGCGGTCATAGACAAGGGCTTCATAGAAGTCACCGTTGTAAGGCACATCTATTTTGGCATCGGTTCCTAAGGCAAAGCCAATATTGTCAGTGTCTCTTAAATAGCCATTGCTGACAGTTGTTGATTGATCCATGCCACCGTTAGTATTGTATGTCTTTATCGTGGCCATACCCAGTGTTTGCTCCAGGCTGGTAATCATTAATTCTGATGCAGTCTGGTGCAGGTCTACCCGCTCAATGGCATTCTGACTGAATAATGTTGAGAATAAAACAGGCAGCACAGCAATGCTCCAGTTATTAGAACCTATACCATATGAACCACGAATAAGCGAGGTACTACCGACCATGAAAATGGTAAATGAATCATATCCGGAAATGATATTAGGGTTGCTTGTATTATAAAGGGCACTGTTGATAAATTCGAGTGCTTTGATCCCGTTTCTGCTCACTAAAGTAGGGGTATTGACACCGCTATATGGAATCATATTGATGTTTTGGTCACTCTTGTCTTTTAGCATAGTTACTTTCTGATCGGTAACGACCGTGTTTAGTGCATCATCTGCTTTCCACCAGGCAACTTGATTTGCTGTAGGAATATCAATTTGCGCTACATCGTCCTCTTCAGTATCCGGTCCTGGTGAGGCAATGGTGTAATCCAGTACTACATACAGATCGTCCAGTAAGTCAGCTGCATTAACAGGATTGCCATCACTGTCTGTTACAGCAATCTGCAATAGTTTGGCATTGTTCGCGAAGACAATCGGGTTTGCACCCAAACCAAATGTATTGGTGTATTTATTGTCGCTATCGAATGTTTTGCTTACCGTTTTATAACCGTTTGCTGAGGTGTAGGTAATGCCTACAGTATAGTCATCCGTTAGATTGGACTTGCCGTTCATACTCATCCTGATCTGTTTTACCGTAATGGTTTTACCCTTGGTAAAGAACGGGAAGTTGTCTTGTGTCATACTCATCTGCAAACGGGCATAGCTGTTGTGTTCAAAGTTTTTGGCATAGGCAAACCAGTTATTGCTGAACTCGTGACGGGCACTGAAATAGCGGTGTAACATGATGTCTGATGAAATAGCCGCAAGTGTTGTACTGATATTTTCCTCTGCTTTGGTTTTCAAGGTTTCACCACCGGAACGGGCTGTGTACTTGATATGCAGGATGATATCATTAATGGTATCGTAGTCGAACTGACGATAAGTATCCGGGAAGGTAATGCTCCATTCCGAAATAGCACCGGTTCCTTCAAACGGCAGGTAACGCTCATCTCTGAAGTTCAGTTCAAATACACCACTGTCATTTTGCGCACTGCTGGTCGCTACTACACTATTAGATGTAGTGGATACATATTTATCCGAATCGGTATAGTTGCCTGCGGTACTGGCAGACTTGCGGTATTTGCTATTCACTTGTCGCAATTCACAGCTGATGGTCGTGTATGGACCAGCTACACAAGGCACAGAAATGCTTACCGATTTAATGCGGCGCATATAATGGCCCGGGTAATCCAGGTCGAACAATACCTCTGGAATATCAATGGTGCAGTTGCCAGACTGGCGCAGTTGTATAATGGATGCAGGGCTGAACATCGCCATGGATACATGTTTGGTCAGTTCCAGTTCGCGTTCGTTAGACTCCATATACGCCAGTTCCATTTTACGCAGGTCCATCTGTAATTTCTCTCCGCTCAGTAAACCTTTTTTCAGACTATCCCAGTAACCATACTTGATGAAACCTCCGGTTGGGTATTTACCTGCCGGTAATTCGCTCTGGAAGCATACATCAGCCTGTTTAGCCAGGTCATAAGCCATCTGATAGCTCTGGAAGTAGGTCGTAGCTAATTGTGCAATCATCCAGCTGTACAGATCAACATTGGTAAACTTGCTGCGCATGTAGTTGTCTACAGCGATGTTGTGATCCATCTGCAACTCATGGTTGCGCAGTTCTTTATTCGCGATATCCAGTCGGATTTCTGATGCAAGTATTTGTTGATCCAGTTGCTGCAGTTCTTTCGCTGCTGTTGCAGCCTGCATTTGCCAGTCATCTCTCCTGCGCTCATAACCACCGGTTGTGGCAGCCATAGAGCCTTTACTGTTATCCACTGCTACTTTTATACCAATTGCGGTACTTGCTGCCTGCATAACGTTAGAAAGGTGAAGGCCTCCATAACTTGTACCTGCACCTGGTATTTGCAGATGGAAGGTTGGTACACCAGCGACAGCACCAGCAACAGTTTGCAAAATGCCTTGTACGATCTGGTAAGTCATCGCAGACTGCATTTTGTCCAGATGTTTCTGTTCATTGGCATTCATAAACGGTCTGGAGCTGTAGAAGTCGTAGCGGATCTGCGTATTGCTCTTCGCCAGGCGCAGGTTTTCCAGGTTGCTGGTCGCTTCTGCGATCTGTTGCGTCTTGATCTCTTTTACTTTTTCCAGCAGGTCGTATTCCTGGCCGGAGCGTAATAACGACAAGGCTTCTGCATCTTTCTTCTCCAGGGCACTCAGCATAGAACCTCCCAGTGATTTTACATCACCCAGCAGCTCATTGGTTTTTTGTACCATATAGCTGAAACGGTAGAATGGTCTGCCTTTTCCGTATATATCATTCAGCAGGCTTTCTGTACTCAGACCCATAGCTTTGGCGCGCACCATTAATGCCGGATCGATCGGTGGCTCATAAAGGGCCAGCTGGCGTGTAACACCGTCAATGTTCATACAGTTGCGGATCTTAAATAAGCGATCGGCCAGAGTATCCCAGTAAGACAACAGCTTGTCATTTTTCGGCAGACAGAAGTAGAAGGTTTCTACTGCAATACTGCCCTCCTCTTTGCGCTCTTCACCTTTCTCTGCATCGGTCTGGTAGATGTTTACACCCGGAGCTTGGTTAGGTGCCAGGAATGATTCGATAGCAACCATCGCATTGGATAATGCATCCAGTCCTTCATCAGCTAGCTCTTCGAAAGTGAGATCGGTACGTTTAACTCTTGCAGGAATTTGTCTCGGACGTTCACCCAGCAGGTTGGCTGCTAAAATGTATAGTTGTGTAGCCTCGTTGATGGATTCGATGGTATCTCTTTTGAAGAGATTATCTGCCCAGGCAATAAGGTTATCCAGGTATTTCATCAGCACATTTTTCATGTATGCCAGTATACGCATACGGGCGATCAGGTGTGGATTGAACGGGTCTTTCTCCCATTTTTTTACCTGTGCCACTGCATCCGGGTTATTGTTATGGATGCTGATCAGCAGATCATTTATCGTCTGGATCGGTGTGCCGGCAATCTCATAGAACTTCTGGAATTTCCAGTAGCGCTGCACGCCATTTCCGGTGGTACTGGTCGGGTTGAAGATATAATGATACCATTTCTGTGCTTCAGCAAACTGTTGGTTATTGCTCAGTTGTTGTGCAATCAGCATCGGTGCATGGAAGAACAGTTCCCAGTTATACATGCTGAACGGATCGGAGAAATCGAACTGCATATTATTCTTCGGATACGGACTCGTTACCTTAGCCGTTGGCGCATATTTTGAAACGAAGTTCATCGTATCTGACTGGCTTTGGTTGGCCAGGGTCAACAGATTATTAATACCACCTCTATTCAGTGCTGCCGTAAGTTTCGGAGCCTGAGCATGATAGAAGGTCTGGAATTTATAACCCTTTTCTGCTGTCTTGCTTTGACCCAGTACTGGTGTATTGCTGATCGCACCAGACTTGGTTGCCGTAGCAGAGAAATTCGCAGCAGAGAAGCGCGTTACGTTATCCAGAGAAATGTACTTGCCCGCATTGATCAGTTTCGGATCGAAGTAGGCGGTGAGTGTACCGGATGTATCTTCAACCAGGAAGGTATTGTTTTCATCTTCATAGAAGAAGCGTTTATTTACCGGGTCAAACATCGTATCTGTCGTCGTAGCGGCACAAGCCGTTAAACGGAACGGTGTTGGCGACTGTTTCAGGATCTGTACCGGAGAACCGTATACTTTTACAGATGCCTGGTTAGGGTAATAAGTCAGGTACGAATACGTAAAGTAGCCGGAGTTATTATGACTATATGCAGCATCTTTCTTGAATCCTGCACCTTGTGCCTTGTCCTGTACAAATTTCATATTATTGAAACGCGTACCGCTTGGAGCCAGCATGCTGTGTCCGCGATCGCTGTCTCTTAATACAAACGGGTCACGGCTGTTATCTCCTTTCCACAGGAAAGTATGCAGGCCAGTTCCTACCTCATTCAATCCTGGTGCGAACAACAGGTTGAACGCTATACCATCTTCTGTATCCTGTGTCAGATCGAACGGTGTGAACAGGAAGATTCTTTTACGGAAGAATTCTTCAATCGTAATGGAACCATTATTGGTCAGTTTGTAAATAATATCAGCAGCCTGTGCATTATCTGTAATACTCGACTTTGCATTGCCGTTGATCTGGATTTTCGCGAGATCGATGTCCATAATATCCTTGCTCAGGTCGTGGCTTAACCATTTGCCGTCCTGGAATTGGCTCCAGTTAAGGGTAATGTTCCAGATGCTGTAACGGTCGTTGTCCGTATCATTCATGATTGCAGTGCCTGCATTGGCATAAGGATTGGTCATTAACTCTGTCCAGTTATTTCCGGTGTAAGCAAATTCTCTGGCTTTTTTAGGATCGGCGAATCGTTCTGCTTTGCTGTCCATGCTTGGTTTGCCATTACCCACAGTTTCCCCAGTAGTCGTATTGGTACTGCTGCTGGTACTTGGTTTTTTCTTCTGGAAAGTCAGCCAGAACAGGTACATCTTATTGTTCCACATTACGGGTACCACATGCTGGCTCTTGATATCAACAGATACTCGCTGCCATTCAGACCATTCATTATCCTCACGGTTACGGTAATAGTAACGTTGCGGATCGCTGTCCGTGCGGCCGAATACGTGCAGGATATCTTTTCCGTAACTGGTCTGGTGGTAAGCGGAAACCGGCTCCAGTCGGGCGATTTCATTCAACCCGTCCAGGTAAGTACGGAATCCTTCTTCTACACGCGCATCCGTTACCTCATCCTGTAACAGGTGTGATTCCAGTTCTTTGAATAAACCGGTTTTCTTATCGCGCAGTTCCGGTTCGATCCAGTTCTCCGGATACATGAAGATCTTACGGTTTGCTTCCCAGATGCGATACCATTTTCTCCAGGACTGCCATTGGCTTATATTATCTTCCGTAAGGTTGATAGGCTCAATAGTACTGCTTGTAATGAGACCGGTATTCGGATCGCGTATAATTTTATAATACTGCTCCAGGTTCAGGATTGCACGATCCATGAATAATTGCAGGCTGCTGATACCCAGTTTCAGACGCGAAGTCTTCATGCAGGATTCCATTTCCACATCAATCAGAAGATATGTAAACAAGTCGTTTTCATTCTTCAGTTTCATTGTACTGTCTTTCAAGATAATCTCCGGATTTACCAGCAGATAAGCTACCAGCGCGTCGCGCTGACTTCTTCTTAATACATCCTGCAATGGTTTTACGACGCTATACCATTCTGTAATTTCATATTTGGCTTTCGCAGCTTTACGCACCGCAACGGATTGTTCCGTAATGATCTGTGGTAATAAGCTTGCATGTAACGCTCTTGCAGAAAGACCTGTTTTTTTGATGGCGCGCATGATCTTATCGACCTGCAGGAGTAGACTGGCTTTGCGGTAATCATGGGTATTGGCTACTGCCGGAGAGAAGGTATATTTCAGCACACCTTTGTTGGTGATACCTTCGCCCAGTAAGTATACCAGGTCATCGGCACTCCACAGCATGGTGTTGACCAGTGTCTGTAACAGCTGGCTATTGTCCACACCGGTGGTAATCTCCTTCAGGATGCCGATCAGCTGTGTGTCGGTCAGACGCAAGGTATCTCTCAGCTCAATCCAGTTATTGAGATTGGTAAATCCATCAACAAGATCTTGTCCTGTCTGGAACGTGGCTACCGGAAGATCATTGATATTGAATACTCCCAATGGTGCATGGGCCTGCTGTAACAGGATAGACAACTTAGAGCCTAACAGCAGTTTTGAAGTGATCAATGCTGCCTTGGAACATAAGTGATACGTTCTGTACAGTTCATCAAAAGTGATGAGCCCGGAAATAAAGTCTGTGGCTGTGATGGCTATTGTACTGTTGATAAATTCATCAGATACCAGTATCTCCAGCAATGTTTTTGTACTGGTCAGTGGTACAATCAAACCGGATAACAATGCTTTGGTATAATCCAGGTCTGTGGCAAATGCAGCGGTAAATTTCTGAATCGTTAGTTTTTCCAGACGATCTTTCATGGCCAGTACCTCATCTGTGTTGCCGGTAAGTTTGCCATCGCCCAGCACCTGTTTCAGCTCTGTTCTCAACTGCTCGTAGAATGCTTGTATGCCGGCATCATCTACGATAAATTTATTGCCACTGTCGCGGTGCTGCAGGAGGAATTGCAGTTCGTCTGTTTTCAGGACACATTTATCGGCAAATGCTTTTGCTTCGCGGAATCTGCGGAACGATGCAATGGCAGCTGCAGGAGTAGTATCATCAAACGACAGGTTGAAGGTTAGCTGCAGGTTGTAGTATAATTCCTTCAGGGATTCATAACCCGTTAAGCGATACAATAACACTTGCTGCTGTATACGGCTGAGCAATTCCAGCGTGGTGTTCACATTCAGATTGCTGCCGATCGCCATTGTAATATCCTCTTCGGTGGTATTAAATGCGGCAATAATCGTACCCAGGTTATCCTGGATCGTTCCTGAGATCGCACCGTGATCTTCAAAGTTCGGATCTGTAGGATTCGTAACCCCTTTATTACGGAATAAACGATCATATGCAGACGGATATTCCGGTTGCGTCTCATTATCCATATTCATATATCGCACTGTATCAATACCACTCCATAAAGCACAGAGGTATTCCGGAGCCAGGGAGTATTGTTCAGACCATTGTTTGGTCAGTGCGACATAGATAAGTTCAGCGGCTGCGATATCTTCTGCATCCAGGCTGCGCAAAACTGTGTCTAGCTGATAAACGGTCCATTTTGTAGCATTCATCAGGCGTACAAATCGGTGTAGCTTGTCGAAGAAAGCTACCTTCTTGTCTTTAATTTGTGTTGTATTATCACCAGGAGTAACATTAAACACCAGCATCAGTTCTTCGATCTTACAAGTACCTGCTTTTGACGGATCCGGATCTTTTGCTGTAATGGCAAATGCACGACCATCAATGGCTGGTACAACAGGGTTCAGGAAGTCGGTAGTGAGCATTTCCAGGAAGGTCTTGTATTCCACCTGGATATTGTGCAGCAGGGTTTCAAGGTCTGTACGCAAGGTATCATACCAGGTATTTTCGGCAGCAAATCCGTAGTATTTCCAGATATCATTCGAAACGTTTTTAGTAATGATATCGGCAACCTGACTGTTGATTTCCAGTACCTCTGCAGCAGCAGTATAGGCATTCACCTCTGTATTATTCCATGCAGTATCGAACGTAGTAGACTTGAACAATTGCATCAGGTCTTTACGGGCATGGCCAAGGTGCTTCAGAAACACACGGCTCTCATCTGTGGCCAGGTTGAACGGTAAGGTATTTGGGAAGATAGCCTTGTTCAGACGATCATCATATACTTTTACGTAGTTGTGGTATGCGGTCGGTATTTTATGTGTTTTGCCATTAATGGTTTCCAGTACATTATAGGTGTGTTCCGGATAAGCAGCCAGCTCCTCAGCGGTAGCCGTTGTCTGGAAAGAATCGGGAACAAACATGTTTTGATCCTGTCCATTTTGTTTAGAAATGTCTTTCAGGATCTGCAGTTCCAGGAGCTCATTCACCAGGTCGATGTAGGGCATGAGCGTATTGGCATTCTTACAGCTCAGATCGATGTGTTTCAGATCCGGTCTGCGACGCACCAGTTCTTCTCCGGCATTGCTCATTACTTTGGTCTTAATGAAGTTGAAGACATCGGTAAAATAAGCTGATGGACTGTACATAGAAGAGCAGTCGGAGCAGGCACAGAAGTCCATGTCGCCAAATAATGACTCCAGATCAGGATAACTGTATTCAGAGCCAGGTTGCGCCTCGTTGGTCCACATAGAGGCTTCCCAATTGGTAGTTACTCTTTCTGCAAAGTTGCCCGGCAGCAGCTGTACATAAGATTGTTTGATATGGGCATCAACCAGTTTTGCTTTATCATAGATTTCTTTGGCTATGCCAGCATATTGTTCCGGTTGTTCACCCGAGAGCTTAGTCACAAAGGAATCTTTTCCCTCTGCCACAATTGCATTGGAAGAACGGAAACCCGCAGTGATCAGTTTCTGTAATACATCAGGTTTACCAGAGGCCAGTCGGCTCATATTTTGTAATCCCTGTAGTTCTTTACGGGTATCTGCATCTACCTCCGGTGCTACATCCCAGATGCGGCTGATTCTGAAATCAAATTCAGGATTAGCATTCAGGAAAGCCTTAATCTCGGTGGCTTTCTCAAACTTTGCGATGAAAGCGGTATCGGTAGTCAGCATATCTTTAATGCGGCTTACCGTGTATAATTCGGAAACGATACTGTAGATTTTTTCACTGTAGGCTTGCTTCACCTCAATATTGGTATAGTCTTCCTGAGATACACCATTACGGATACCATCAGGTACACAGAGCTTCAGATTGGTATTACATACGTAGTTGATTTCCTCAAGCCAGGCGCCAGGAGTTTGTTTCAGGTATTCGCTTACATCAGCGGGCAGATCTTTTCCCATAATGTCCTTGATCATCTCGGGTTGCATACCTACTACAGCCATTACCTGCAGGCCATCCTGGAATCGTTTGGCATTGGTTGTGCCAATACTACTATTGGCAGCAACAGCAGTCCAGAATGCGGGCATGTCCTCCGAATCATTGTTCAGGTACATTTTCAGGAATGCTGCTACCACATCAGCATCATTCACCATGGCCAGTAACAGGGTTCTCAGGCTTACACCTTCAGAGGTAAGCTCTTCTGTAGCCATATTCACGCGGGCCAGGTCAATTTTCTCTAACAGTGTGCTTGTCGAAGTTTCATTGTTGATGACCCATTGATCTTTCGCTTCCTGAACAATAGCCAAAATGCTTTCAGCGTTCAGTGTAGCGATAGCTTCCATTGTTGGGTATCCTTTACGGATCAATGCATACATCAGTTCTGCATTAAGACTATAACTACTGGTCAGTTTGGCTGCTGCAATTCGGTTGCCCACATTTACCGGGTCTATACCAGTTGTGGCTTTCAGCAGGTTTATTTCAGGTTGTTCGCCTTCTGTAACGAAGCCATTGAAGACTGCTTCACCAAATCCAGAAACTTCTACGATTACCTGTGTTGTGTAATCGTACTCTCTGTAGAAATCACTATACTGACTTGGTGTATCCATTGTCACCGTTACAAACTGCTCCTGTACATCCAGGTCGATCCATGAAGACAGTGCAACCGGACCGGTAATCTCATTGCGCTCCAGTGCAATCTGCAGTTTAGGGATTGCATTGAACTCTTTGGCAGTTGTGCTTTCATACAACAGTCGATACGGAATTTTGAACTCGAAATTGCCAAACGAATCGATCTGTGTACCTGCAATGGCAATACTTTCACGGAACAGAGCTTTCTGCAATACCAGTTGCCAGTTATTGGTATCCAGTGGTACGGCAGCAACACCTGCAGTACCCAGTAATACAGAGCCGCGGATCACAAAATAATCGGCATGTTCTTTGCCCATCACATCATCCGGTACGGCTGTATCATATTCTGTTGCTGTAATTTCGATTTCCAGGTCTTCTTTGATGCCTTCCAGAGAAAATTGCTTGATCAATGTTTCATTGTTGTAGACATAGATAACCATGTTGTCTGAGGCCGTGCTATCTGTGTTGGCCAGCAGCGTAAAGTTGCCGTCTGCGGCTACACGGGCAGATCCCAGCCACAGCTGGTGTTCAGGTGTGGTACTGATGTAGGCTTGTAATAACAGGCCGGATGGATTTTGACTGGCCGGTTTTCCACCGGTAATGGTCACTTTACCGGTTAGTTTTTGATAAGTTGTCATAAATAATAGGGTTTTAAAAAATATGGGGTTTATAAGGCAATACAATGTCATACCCCAGTAGGGTGTGGCATCTTATTCTCGCTAGTGCCGAATGAAGAATGCAGGTTTGGGGTATGCTTGTATGATTATACTATTGGGTGCCGGAGCAAGCGTTTTTATGCCGGTTTTAAGATGGGCATTTCATACCGGGGAATATATAAAATCATAGGTGTGGTTTTTGAGGTTGATAGGGTTTTCTGGTTTGTTAGAGCAAAGAAACAACGTGTCTCCGTCAAGCTGTGACGCAGCAAATAATAAATTGCTCAATAGGGTTAAAAACAAGCAGGGAAGCCCTTTTGGAGCTTCCCTGCGGAACGAAAATGTTATTATGTTCTATTTGATAACCTGTAATTTTTCAATTACAGTTCCTTCTTTGGTTTCGATATGGATCAGGTATAAACCGGAAGCATAATCTGTAGTAACAAAGCTGAATTTCGGTTGATTAACCTGAGTCTGTGTCAGGACATTTCTGCCCAGCGCATCATATACGCGTATACCTTTTATAGACAGGTTACCCTTTTGCTCTACGATTACGGCACCTTGTGCAGGATTAGGATATACACTGAAAGAAGACTTCGTAATCTGCGCATCCTTGGTCGATAGCATGCCAGAAGTTTTGCCCTGGAAGTATAAGGATAACGGGAAGTTTCCTTGTCCGCCGGCAAAGGTAGCCGCCGGTACAGTGATCATAAATTTATGCGTACCTGCAGTTACTGGACCCAGGTTCAATACCCGAATGTCGATTTTATCTCCAGGACACCAGTTACTGAACGACTGCCAGGTTGCATCCGATTTAGGGCTGCTGCCATAGATGCCATTACCCTGAGTGTTGTATTGTCTGAACGGCTCACAGGAGGTACGTCCCGGCTTGTACGTATGAATCAGGCTGCCGTCATAATATACATAGTGGTTGCGTCGGATATATTCTTCTCCTCCGGAGTTTGCACCATGATTAGAAGTAATCAGGAAGAAAGAGGCATCAGTCAGGTTCTGCGGCACATCAAACGTAAATGTTCTGGTTGTTTTACCCACAGTATCTGTAGCATTTGCATTATAATTATTGAATGATTCTTTAAATGCAATAGGAATAAGCACATTATTGTTCTGTGATCCGGTAGGGCCGCTGGTCACGAAATCCAGAGATCCGTAGAATACATCGTTTCTGCCGGCACAGCCTGCCACCTGGGTATTAGCTGCATAAGGCACACCAAATAGCTCCAGTTCTACCCATATATCATATTCCGCATTCAGTGCAGCATCACGCAAAAGGTATGCTACATTGTCCATTGTATAAGTATAGGGTACCTGCTTTGGAGATACATTTTTATTCATGAATGGAGTAATATAACGGCCTATCTCAATTCTGGACACGCTATCCGGACTGTATGTAGTATCACCTTTAGGTACAAATGCGATGTTTACATTACCTATACGGTCATAGTTATCGCAGGCAGCCTTAATCGTTATATTCATGGTAAGGGTATTACCGATAGATTGTAATTCCTGCGTGCTGAGCTTGCGTGCATACAGGTCGTTACGGTGGCGTATAACACCGGGAGGAGGCAATGGAGTATCTACTCTGTTGGCATAACCGTCAAAATACAGTACAGTATCAAATACCTTTATAGTTGTAGTCTGTGCGGATGCAGAAAAATGAAGGCTGCAGAAGAGCAGGCCCAGGAAAAGTAAAAATTTCTTCATGTACTAAATGTTTCCGCTAATATAAGGCTAATTTGATCTTTTTCTGAATTCTGTTACATTTAAAATATTTTTTATGTATATAGTATTGTCAGATAACCGTAAAAAATCCCGATTTTATAACAAGAGTTCCTGATTTGACAACTTCAATGCCGTTATTGTTAATAGTTTTGCAAAAAATCTTGTAATTGTGCGAAAAGTTATGTTTTTGAAAGGCCGTTCCCGTACCTGTGTACACTTAACTATATTGTGTATAGGTTTAGCTGTGAATGGACTCTCGCAAACGGCAAATGCACAAAAGCAATCCGACTCTACCCGACATAACCTGGATGAGGTGGTGGTTACCGCACAGTACCAGCCGCAGAGCCTGCGCAGATCGGTATATAAGATGCAGGTCATTGATCAGAAAAAGATTGAGGCCCGTGCAGCAACTAATGTACAGCAGATCCTGAGTGGCGAGCTGGGCATTCGTTTTAATAATGATATGGCATTAGGCACTGCCGACATTTCTCTAATGGGGATGAGCGGCCGTAATATCAAGATCCTGATGGACGGCGTGCCGGTGCTGGACCGCGGCGATATCCGCGAGAGCCTGAACCAGATCAATGCGGCTCAGATCGAACGTATTGAAATTATAGAAGGGCCAATGTCTACCATGTATGGTTCCGATGCCCTGGCGGGAGTTATTAATATCATTACTAAAAAATCTAAAGAAAAAACACTGCAGTTACAGGCTCAAGTGGCTGAAGAAACTGTAGGTAAAGAGTATAGCTTTGGGACCAATAAAGGCTTGCACACACAGCAATTGGGTGCCAGCTGGGATAATAAAGGCTGGAATGCGCAGGTAGGTATATTACACTACGATTTTGGCGGTTTTGGTGCAGACAGCATAGGTCGTGGACAGAGCTGGAAGCCAAAGGAACAGTGGCTGCCATCTGTAAAGCTGGGATATCATGCCAATAAATGGGATCTTTTCTATCGCAATGATTATTTGCTGGAGCAGATCCTCACCAAATTACCTGTTAACCTGAATACATATAGGGCACAAAACAAAACATTTACCACCAGCAGAATGGCGCAGCAGGCACAGTTCAATTATCGCTGGAATCCAAATCTGGTTCTGAATAGTAGCTTTGCCTATACCGACTATGCCCGTTTTACAAGAACAGAATTAATCGATTACCGTAGCAGAACCATAAGTTTGACTAATGGTGATGGAGATCAGGATACCGCAAAGTTCAATTCTATTAACTTCCGTGCCTCTGCGGTGTATAATGTTCATGATAAGCTGAGTATACAGCCGGGTATTGAATACAGCTGGGATAAGGCTAGTGGAGAGCGTATTAAAGGTATGCCTGAAATAAGTAACTATGCAGGCTTTGTATCGGCAGAATATAAACCTACGGATCGGATTAATATTCGTCCCGGAGTCCGTTTCAATAAGAACTCTAAATATGATGCACCGCCGGCTCTACCTTCATTAAATACTTTATTCCGCTTCAATAATAACTTATCCGTAAGACTGTCTTATGCAAGAGGCTTTCGTGCACCATCGCTTACAGAATTGTATCTCAACTTCCAGGATGCTAACCACGATATTGAAGGCAATCCGGAACTTAAAGCAGAAAACTCTAACAGCTTTAACGGATCTCTAACTTATCGCAAACCGGTAAATGATAAAAGTGTCTATTCTACAGAAATCGGATATTTCTACAACGTATTTGATAACCAGATTGTACTGGCGCTGGCAGAGAACAGTACTACTAAATATACTTATGTAAATATTGCGAACAATAAAACAACCGGAATATCCTTTACAAACAAGTATACCACACAAAATATTGAATGGAAGTTGGGCGGCTTACTGTTGGGCTTACGTAATGATCTGGAGGCATCTTCAAAACTTGAAACAAAGTATGGTGCGCTTAACTGGAGCCCAGAAGCAAACGTGGAGGTGATGTATCACATTCAAAAGACCAAAACCAGGATCAATCTGTTTTATAAATACACCGCAAAACGTACCAATTATGGTAGCCAAAAGAATGATCATGGAGAACAGGAAATATACCTGACCTACACACAGGGCTACCATTTGGCCGATGTGAATGTACAGCAAAGAATTAGCTCTATGCTAAGTGTTACCGGCGGCGTAAGAAATATATTTAATGTAAGCCAGTTACAAAGTACAGCTACTTCTGGGTCTGTACACGGTGGTGGCGGGAATATTGCGTTTAGTTACGGTCGTTCTTACTTCGTTTCTCTGAACGTAAATTTTAATAACAAATTAAAATAGTGAGTATGAGATATGCATTATGGTTTACGGTGCTTTTGCTGAGCCTTGCCTCTTGTAATAAAACAAAGATTGAAGATATTTATGTTCCCCCTATAGACAGCAGTTCTAACGGTAATACTATGCAGGTAAATGGAATTGTGGGTTCAGAACAAGGGTCGGCTGCCGGTAATTCCGTATTCATTGATTTCAGTAAAGATAAGCAGCGTACACTTACGCGTGCGGGCTGGGATCTGGCCTTTTACTGCGGTAGCGATTTTCGTGTATTGATCAATAATACTACAGCTGCTATGGCCAAAGTGACCAATAAGACCGATATCAATGCGGTTAATAGTTCAGATGTAGCAGGTGTCAGCTTTGAGCTGGATATAGCCAATCCTTCACCGGAAGCATTTGCTATGATAGATGATATTGACGGAGACCTGACCAAAACGGCCATTCCGGTAGTCAGCAGTACTGAAGCAGAAAATAAAGTAATTGTCATTCATCGTGGCACAGCGGGTTCGGTTGCAGCAAGAGATCTCATAAAGATTCGTGTGCAGCGTAATGTAAGCGGTGGCTATACTTTGCAATATGCGCCCATCGATGCTACCACGTTCAATACAATTGAAATTGCCAAAGACGAGGACTACAACTTTAAATACTGGTTCTTTGAGCAGGGTGTAGTAAGTGGTGAGCCTAAAAAATCTGACTGGGATATTATGTGGACCATGGCTATCTACAAAACACCACTGGGTAACGATTTCGTAGCATATGTTTTCTCCGATCTGGTAGCCATCAACTACCTCAATGGTACAATGGCTGTAGAAAAGGAATATGCGACTGCAGCAGAAGCTACGACTGCGTTTAATAATTATACCAGGGCTATGGCTGAGGCAGAAACTTTTGTCAGCGAGCGCTGGAAAATTGGCAGCAGATGGCGTAAAACCGCTGCACCAAGTGTTACTGATCCTGGTGTGATCAAGACCCGCTTCTATATTGTAAAAGACAGCCAGGGTAATTACTACAGGTTGAAGTTCCTGAGTTTCACTTCTGAAGACGGTGGAGAAAGAGGAAGACCGGAGTTAAGATACGAACTGCTTCAATAATTCTACTTTATTACTTATAAATACTTAAGCTTAAATCAATCATTACAATACAAAAAAATCATGTTAAGAACATTAGCAATTACGGGGATTTCAGTACTGGCAGCAATCTCTGCCGCAAATGCACAAACAGCAAAAGATCAGGAAGCCATTAAAAACCTGTGCGGCTGTTTCGAAGTTAGCTTCAACTACGCAGAGACCTTCACTAACGATACTACAGAAAAACAAACTGTGGGAAAACTGAATGAGCATGCCGTAGTGGAAATGGTATTGCCCCTGGAAGCTACTCCTAAAAAATATGTAATGCAGCACTTACTCGTTGCCGGTGGTCAGGTGATCAAGCACTGGAGAGAAGACTGGGAGTTTGAAAAAACAAACTTATGGAGCTATAACGGCGATCAGAAGTGGATCAAAAAAGCACCATTAAGCGCAGCTGCTGTAAAAGGTGAGTGGACGCAAACGGTATGGGAAGTAGATGATGCACCACGCTACCAGGGTACTTCTAAATGGGTAGAGACTAATGGTCAGCTTTTCTGGCTGAACACTGCAGATGCACCTTTACCTCGCAGAGAGTATACTAAACGCAGCGATTATAACGTAATGGAGCGTACTAATCGCCTTATCGTTTCTTCTAAAGGATATATGCATGAGCAGGACAATAAAAAGATCATTCGCAAAGAAGGCGCTGCTGATAATGTACTGGCATACGAAAAGGGATATAACAAATATGTGCGTGTAGAAGACAGTAAATGTGATGCTGCCGCTAAATTCTGGACTGCTGAGAAAAAAGAATTCTGGAAAGATGTTGTAGCGGTATGGAATGAGCAAATGTCCAAAGGTAACACACTGACCCTGGTTAAAGCGGTAGATGATAAATTAATGTATGAGGCACTGGATGTAGTAGAGCAAAAACAACTGAAAGATGCAGCACGCAAAAAAGAAATTGAAAAAGTAATGATGAAGTACATCACTATCAAATAAACTTTCTTTTCACAATGTGATGGGTACCCTGAATAGGGTACCCTTTTTTTATTTCATAAATGAAGGTTAATAGATGTTATTAATATCCTGATTCATTAAATTTGTGGAGAAATTATCTGGACGTTGGAGAGGATATAATAAAATATGATCATTTATGAATCAGATCGCCTTTTACCAATCATTGAAACAGTTTTTGCCAGTCTATGTCATCAGTTTTATAGCACTGGAATTTGCATACAATCTTTATAACAACAAGCGCTTTCTTTTAAGGGAAGTTCGCATCAATGTCCTGTCTGGTCTCTTGGTCATTGTGACCCAGACAAGTCTTCAGTATATACTGCTCGCCCGGGTTAATCCCTATTTGTATCAGCATCGTTTTATAAACCTCCTTCCGGGCTGGTACCAGTTTGCGTTGTGCTTCTTCCTCTACACATTCCTGCAATACTGCTCCCATTACCTGAGCCATAAAGTGCGCTTTTTCTGGTGCCTGCATGAAGTGCATCACTCTGCATTACATATGAATACTTCTACAGGGGTGAGGAACTCTATATTTGACGTCATCAGCACAGATGCATTATACCTGCTTATACCCTTGTTTGGTGTAGAGCCAGTCGTCTTCGTGATCACATACTCATTGCTTAAAATCTGGGGTACATTTATACATATCAATGAAGATCTGGTGTCTAAAATACCATTGGTGAACTGGATTATGATTGACCCCTCGGCACACCATGTACACCATGCACGCAACCCGGAGTATATCGATAAGAATTACGGCGAGTTTATGAATGTTTATGATAAGCTTTTCGGCACTTTCGTGGCAGAAGAGGCCAAACCAGTATACGGCTCCATAGGCCATGAGCCCAAGGGATTCTGGGATGTGCAGCTATATGCTTTCCGTAAACTGTTTGCAGAGATGCGGGCGGCAAAAACGATCCGGGAAAAGATTCTTTTGGCCCTGATGCCGCCAGAGTGGAGTACTAACAGAAATGCAAAATTTCTCCGCTAAACGCCCATATTTGTAATACAAGCCGCATAAATTCACTAATTTGCAAGGTTCAATAAGTTGAGTATGGCATTTAAGAAATATGTGGATATAGATAAGATCTTCCGGGATAAAAATCCGTCTGCCCATAAGTGGACACCCAGCTTTCTGGTTAACTACATCAAGAATATTGTACATGAAGAGGATATAAACCGCTTCGAAAATGCAAATCACCATAAGTTTGAATTTGAATACCTGGAAGCCGCACTGGAAGAGGTAAGTGCAAAGATCACCTGGTCGGGCCTGGAAAATGTGCCGACGGAAGGAGGTTGTATCATCGCCTCTAATCACCCGCTTGGTGGTATCGACGGTATGGCATTGATACAGATAGTGAGTAAGGTAAGAAAAGATATCCACTTCCTGGTTAATGACATCCTTACACGGCTAGAGAACTTTGGTTCCCTTTTCGTACCTGTAAATAAAGTAGGTGCTAATGCAGCCCAGAACCTGCGCCGGATAGATCAGATATATGCCGGTGGCAATGTAACGATGATCTTCCCTGCCGGACTGGTAAGCCGTAAAATAGATGGCGTGATACAGGATCTTCCCTGGAACCGCAGCTTTATCAGAAAGGCAGTACAATATAAGCAACCTGTTATCCCTGTTCTGGTACAGGGCAAGCTCAGCAAATTCTTTTACCGACTCAGCAGTTTCCGTAAAATGTTAGGGATAAAGGCCAATATTGAAATGCTTTATCTCCCAAATGAAATGTATAAACTGCGCAATAACAGTACGCACATACATTTTGGAAAGCCTATACCTTATACCGTATTTGACAATAGCCGCAAGCCGGATGAGTGGGCAGAGTGTATGAGAACATACGTATATGCAATGGGCAAAAACCCAGAACTCAGCTTTGAAGAGTATGCCCGTACATTTGTGTACCAGCAGCCCTCAAAGGGAAAATAAGGTCATAGAGATTACAAATATTAATATTAAATTTAGACCTGATTAATTTTAACCTATTCTATATTCTACAAGATTTTGATGGAAGAGATCATAGCACCGGTATCCAGAGCATTATTAGAGCAGGAGCTGAACGAGCATACCTTTTTGCGTAAAACCAATAAAGGGGGCAATGAAATATATATTGTAAATGCAGACAATGCCCCTAATGTATTGCTGGAGATCGGCCGCCTGCGCGAGTGGGCCTTCCGTGACGGCGGCGGGGGCACCGGAAAACCTTATGACCTGGACGAGAATGATGAAGGACCGTACAGTTATCAGCAGCTGATTGTATGGAACCCTGAGGATAAGGAAATTATTGGTGGGTATCGTTATATTAAATGCAAGGATGCCATTGACGAAGCAGGTAAAGTACACCTGTCTACCACACATTACTTTGATTTTTCAGAACAGTTTATAAAGAATTACCTGCCGGATACCATAGAATTGGGTCGCAGTTTCGTACAACCCTTGTACCAGGGAAAAGACGGAGGTAAAAAAGGGCTTTTCAGCCTGGACAATCTTTGGGATGGACTGGGGGCACTAGTCGTACTGCACCCTGATATTAAGTACTTCTTTGGTAAAGTAACCATGTATAAGACCTTCGACCTGTTGGCCAGAGATCATATTATGGCCTTTATGCAGTATTACTTCCCGGATAAGGATAACCTGCTGCAGGCGAAGCCGGAGCTGAAAGTAAATATTGTGAGTCCTGTAAATGATTTCCTGAATCAGCTGCAGGGGCAGGAGTACAAGAAAGGACACCTACTGCTCAATAACTTTGTGAAGGAGCGTGGTGAAAATATACCTCCGCTGATCAATAACTATATGAACCTGAGTAGCACGATGAAAACATTCGATACGGCAAATAACCCTGATTTCGGAGATGTAGAAGAAACCTGTATCCTGATTACCATTAAGGATATCTTTCCGACCAAAGCGGAAAGGCATGTCAGCACTTTCCAGCAACAATAAATAATCAAAACACGATAATTAAAAAGCGGCTCCTGTACAATACAGGAGCCGCTTTTTAATTGAATATCTTATTTTGCAACCGGTTCGGTCCTTACCTTTCCGGGTGTTATACCATATTTCTTTTTGAAGGCAGTAGAGAAGTGCTGAGGCGTTTTAAATCCGGTATCCAGCGCAATATCTGCTATAGAAGCATCACTTTCCTGGAGCATTTTATAAGCCTTTTGCATTTTCAGATCGTTCCAGTAACTGTAGACACTGGTATCCAGTAAAGCACGGAAACCTTTTTTAAGCGTGCATTCATTAGTGCCTACCTGGTGCGCAAGATCGATCAGCGAGCAGGGATGGCCTATATTGGCTTCGATAATTGCCTTTGCCTGGTAAATCTTGTCTACATGATATTTATGTACCGCAGCTTTGTCTTCAGCCGCAGATTTAAGGTAGCTTTCGATCTGGAGAAGTAAGAGTTCTTTCACCTTACTTTCGAGGAATAAATGCTGTAATGCACCGTTACGCTTACTGTCAAAAATGCTGTCGATCACCTGCTGCATCGGAACAGATACGAGGCCTTTCGTGCCGGACAATACTGCATTTTTCTGATCCTTTATGCGGGAGAGAAATTTGCTGAATATTGTTTCGTTAGGCAGATAAGGAATCAGGAAAGACGGTTTGAAATTAACCTCCAGAAACTTTTGCTGTTCACAACCGGAATAATGTACCTGACCAGCATTAATATTAGTATACAGAAGTGTATGGCTGTTGCAGGACATTTCTACATCTTCTTTGAACCCATCAATCTTTACAATCCTGGATCCACAGAACTGAAACAGCATTTTTACGCTAGGCTCTGCATACTCATAGTTAATCAGGCGTTCCCGCATCATATCTACATTGCCATAGCAGATCGAAAAGTCTTTCAGGAACACTTCCTGAACAGAGCCTTTGCCGATATGGCACACATGCATACTGCCCGCATCCTGGGCAACACATTTAGAACAGTTTTCAAGGGTAAGTGATGGTGTATTTTCTCCTATCGTTTTCATGTCAAATCTGAATTAACTAAGTGAATCACATCACAGGCATAATCCGGCAAAGATAATACATAAAGTCTGTTTTCTGAGTCCTGTTACAGGTCTGGCTTTGTCATTTTTTGTCATTAATGTTAAGGAACAATTAAATAGCTGATATGTATAAATCCGTTTGTATTGTGTATTTTGCAGTCCTTACAACCGATTTTTCATGGCATCAATAGGTATTTTCGATTCAGGCTATGGCGGGCTTACCGTATTTAAGTCCATTGCTGCCCGTATGCCGGAGTATAACTACATTTATCTCGGCGACAATGCCCGTGCACCTTATGGTAACCGATCTTTTGAAACGGTATATGAATATACGCTGGAATGCGTGGAATGGCTGTTTGCGAATGGTTGCGAACTGGTGATCCTGGCCTGCAATACTGCCTCCGCAAAAGCCTTGCGGACCATTCAGCAACATGATCTGCCCCGCCTGGGAGCACATAAGAGGGTGCTGGGCGTTATTCGCCCCACAGCAGAGGTGGTCGGACAATACTCCCGTAGTAAGCATATCGGTATATTAGGTACAATGGGTACAGTACAGTCAGAATCTTACCTGATCGAGATCAAGAACTTTGCCCCCGAAATGGAAGTGCAGCAGCATGCCTGTCCTCTCTGGGTGCCATTAGTTGAGGCGAATGCCTACCAGACCGAAGCCGCACAATTGATTATTCGCAGTGATGTATCGCAATTGCTGGAACAGGATGAACAAATTGATGCTATACTGCTCGCCTGCACACATTATCCCATTTTAACACCCATATTACAACAATTCGTGCCAGATTCCGTTAGTATAATCAGCCAGGGCGAATTAGTAGCCGATAGTCTTGCCGATTACCTGCAAAGACATCCGGAAATGGAGACGCGCATGGACAAGAGCGGAACGGAATTATTCTTTACCACAGGCGATGCCGCTGATTTCGAGGCACATGCCAGCCTCTTTTTTGGCAAGGAAATCAAGGCCAGAACCTGTAATGTTGTAAAGAAATAGTGAAAATTAGCCGTTAAAGACCTGCTTTCATTAAACTTAAAGTAATTTAGTGCATCCAAAAGCAAAAAATATCATGATGAAAAAACTAATCGTTGCCGCTTTACTGTTCATCGGTACCGGATTTGCCGCACAGGCACAGAAATATTGTGTAATTGATTCTAAATATATCCTGGAGAAAATACCGGAATACAGTTCTGCACAAAAGCAACTGGACAATATCTCTGATGGCTGGCAGAAAGAAGTAGATGCTAAAATGCAGAGTGTAGACCAGATGTATAAAAGCTATCAGGCCGAGCGCGCCATGCTTTCAGAAGCTATGAGGGCTAAAAGAGAAGAAGAGATTGTAACCAAAGAGAAAGAAGCCAAAGATCTGCAGAAAAAATACTTCGGTTATGAAGGAGAATTGTTCAAAAAACGCCAGACACTGATCAAGCCGATTCAGGATAAAGTGTTTAACTCTGTTCAGTCTTACGCAGCTTCAAGAGGTTATGATATCATTTATGATAAGTCGGGTGGAATTACCATATTTTACGCTGATCCTAAGCTGGATAAAAGTGAAGATATTTTAAAGATGATTACCAAAAAATAAAATATATTACTATATATTTGCACACACAAAAAACCAAATAAATTAAACAAGAAATGAGAAAAATCTTTGTATTAGCCATTGTTGGGGTTCTGATGACGATTGGCGCGAGTGCACAAAAAATCGGTTATGTAAATGCTTCTGAACTGTTAGCAACCATGCCTGATATGGTAAAGGCAAATAAAGATTTGGAGGTTTATGCCAAAACTTTTGAAGACGCTGGAAAAACAATGATGACTGAATACCAGACTAAAGCTGATGCATTCACTAAAGGTGAAAAAACAATGTCTGAAGCAGTTAAAGAAGTAAAATATAAAGAGATCATGGACCTGCAAAAACGTATTCAGGATTATGATCAATCTTCTCAGGAGAAAGTTGAGAAAAAACGTGAAGAATTAATCAAACCAGTACTGGAAAAAGCGCAAAAAGCGATCAAAGATTACGGTACAGCAAACGGTTATGATTACATCCTGAACTCTGAAGGTATCCTGTATGCTAAAGATGCAGATAACATAACTGCTCAGATCAAAGCTAAATTAGGCGCTAAATAAGCCTTTAAATATTTTTTGTAAAAAGCCTCTTCTTTCTGAAGAGGTTTTTTTATTGTATGTACCTTTGTTGCCGCATATGTTGGAGCAACTGATTAATATTATAGATCGATATAACTGGAGGCACAGTAAGATTATACTGGCTGTGAGCGGAGGACTGGATAGTATGGCAATGGCCAGCCTGTTCGTTCAGGCTAAAAAATACTTTGCACAATCGCCATACGGGCTTGCCGGTTTTGAAATTGCTGTAGCACACTGCAATTTTCATCTTCGGGCGGCCGCATCAGATGCAGACGCTGCCCTGGTGCAGGAATGGTGTACTGTCAATGAAGTGCAGTACTACAGCAAAGATTTTGATACTACAACAGTTATTGAAGCAGAAGGGGGGAATATACAACTGGTCGCACGACAATTGCGTTATGACTGGTTTGAAACCCTGCGAAAGGAGATTAACTACGATTGTATCGCTACGGCCCACCATCAGCAGGATAGCGTAGAAACATTATTGATGAATTTCTTTAAGGGTACGGGCATGGCTGGTTTGCATGGTATATTGCCGGAGCAGAAACGCATTATTCGTCCTTTGTTGCCTTTTACAAAAGAACAGCTTAAAACATACGCAGAAGAGATCAATCTTGAATGGAGAGAAGATGCCAGCAATGAGAAAGATGATTATCTGCGCAATAAAGTAAGGCATCATCTGCTGCCGCAGGTGCAGGAGATTTTCCCCAATGCACAGCAAAGCCTTTTCGACAATACCCTGCGCTTCGCAGAAGCAGAAGAGTTATATCGTCAGGGTGTGGAGCGCTATCGTAAATCATTACTGATGCAATCGGGCAAGGATTGGCGCATCCCGTTGCGTAAGCTGGTACACTGCAAGCCCCTGGCTACAATTACCTATGAATTGCTGAAGCCATTCGGGCTCACACCGGCACAGGTGCCGGATGTGCTGCATATGATGCACAGCATTTCTGGACATTATATACCTATGGGCGATTACCGCCTGATCAAAGATCGCAACTTTTTCATCATTACTGCCCGAAAAACAGAAGAGAGTGGGCATATCCTGATAGAAGAAGGGCAGCAACAGATACAGGGCCCGGGTTTCGATATACAGATAAAGTCTGTCCATGAACTGCCCGTAGCGACGCAGATCGGTCCAAATGATTTATATTTGAATGCAGACCAGCTGACTTTTCCGTTGATCCTGCGCCCATGGAAAGAAGGAGATTATTTCTATCCCTTCGGTATGGGAATGAAGAAAAAGAAAGTCAAGAAAATACTGATCGATGCTAAAGTGCCATTGCATGAAAAAGAGCATATATGGGTACTGGAAGATAGCAAGAAAGTAGTGTGGGTGTGTGGCATGCGTAGCGATGAGCGATATAAAGTGCGTGCCGGTGCACAAAAAATAATACACCTGAATTATTGTAAACAAGACTAATTTATTTTTGGAACATGGATATTGTTTCTTTATATAAGATATACCTGCAGCACCCGGATGTGCAAACCGATACCCGCAAACTTAAATCGGGAGATCTGTATTTCGCCCTTAAAGGAGCTAATTTTAACGGCAACCGTTTTGCAGCAACAGCTCTAGATGCCGGAGCTGCTTACTGCATCGTAGATGAAGCAGATGCTGTCGTAGACGAGCGTTGTATCTTAGTGGCTGATGTATTGGAGACCTTGCAACAGCTGGCCTTGCATCATCGCCGTCAATTCACCATCCCTTTTATTGCCATTACCGGTACCAATGGTAAGACAACGACTAAAGAACTGGTAACAAAAGTCCTCTCGGCAAAGTACCGTACCTATGCTACAGAAGGCAACCTGAACAATCATATCGGCGTACCGCTGACCATACTCAAAATCAGGAAAGATGCAGAAATGGCCATTATAGAGATGGGGGCCAATCACCAGAAAGAAATCGCTTTTTACTGTACTGTAGCAGAACCCGATTTTGGTCTGATCAATAATGTAGGGAAAGCCCACCTGGAAGGTTTTGGGAGTGTGGAAGGTGTGCGTAAAGCAAAAGGAGAGCTATATGACTATATACGCGAACATCAGGGAACGATCTTTATCAACAGCGATCTTGACTACCTGGGCGAAATGGCTCAGGGCATAGCCCATCAATATACATATGGTACGACTAATGCTAAAATTATCGGTAAGCCCCTGCAAAGCAGCGGACTGCTGAAGCTGGCCGTATTGAGTTCGGGTATGGAAACCACCATACAAACCCAATTGGTAGGTGATTATAACCTGCCCAATGTGCTTGCTGCCGTAGCGATCGGTACCTATTTCGATATGGATATTGATACCATCAAATCGGCATTGGAAGCTTACCAACCCTCTAACAGCCGCTCACAATTACTCGAAAAAGGAACCAATACAATTATACTGGATGCCTACAATGCTAATCCGAGTAGTATGAAACTGGCACTGGAAAATATGGCTACCCTGCACACAGACAAAAGCAAATGGTTGTTGCTGGGCGCTATGAAGGAAATGGGAGAGAGTTGCTACGAGGAGCATAAATCGCTGGTGGATCTTGCAAAGCATCTGAATTTTGAGCAAGTACTGCTGGTCGGTGAGGAGTTTGAATCGGTGAAGGACCAGTACCAATGGTTTGCTACATCTGCAGAGGCTTATGACTGGATCAGTCGTAACCCCATTGTCAATAGTGTTGTACTGGTAAAAGGTTCCCGTGGCTCCAAAATGGAAGTGGTGCTGGAAGCCCTTTAACCTCTTTTAATTAATAAATAATCCTCTTTATGGATCAGCAGATAGAGATTGTAGGTTATCTGGCTATGGCCTTCCTGGTTATCTCATTTATGCCCAGGCAATTGAAAATCGTACGCATCATCAACCTGGTGGGCTGCATCTTATTTGTAGCATATGGTATCCTGCTGGGTTGGAAAATGCCCATCATTATCTCCAATGGTCTGATCGGGATTATACAGATTTATCATTTAATCTTTCCTAAAAAAACAGCCTGATTGTAGCTATTATATGTGGACCGGCACCTTATGGTGCCGGTCCTTTTTGTGATAAAATTGTAAAAAAATAAACCAATTAAACGTTTGTTTAGTTTTTTATTTTACTTTTGCTTTTCAAACAAACGTTTAATTACTATGGAAAGTCAGTATAACGATAAGCAGTTGCACCTTATGGAGGTAGCATTGCGGCTCTTTGCTGACCAGGGTTTCACTAAAACCTCGGTACGTAATATTGCCGATGAGGCTGGTGTTAATCTTGCGATGATCTCTTATTATTTCGGGTCCAAACAAGAACTGCTGGAAGCGATTTTCGACCAGCATTTAAGCGAAAAAACCTCTAAGATTGATGCCATAATCGCTAATGATAAGCTGGAGCCTTTTCAGATGATCGAGCGTTTTGTCGATTTCTTTGTGACCTCATTCTACAAAAGCCGCCAGTTCAATAAGATCATGATCCGCGAAACAACGAAGGAAGTGGATAAGGATTCTGTGATTTTTGCTAAAGTGGTGAAGAGCCGGATGGAAAATCGTAAAACAATTGAATCTGTGATCAGGAAAGGACAGATGACGGGCCTGTTCCGTAAAGATATTGACGTAATAATGCTGGCATGTGTAATGATCGGATCCATAAATCAGGTGATCTCCAATACTCCGTATTACAGCCTGGTTTATAATATTCCTGAAGATAACGAAGAGCTGTACCAGCAAAAAGTGGTGAAAAAATTAAGTAAAGAATTAAAAATAATGCTAAAAGCATATTTAACCAATGATACAGAAAAATAGATTATCCGTATGTGCATTTGCGGCGCTGATGACTTTTAGCACAGTTGCCGGCGCTCAGGAGCAGCGCAATATGGGCCTTACTGAAGCCATTGAATTAGGTATTCAGAACAACAAAGCATTGAAAAGAAGCAACATTGCTGTGGACAAGGCTTCTGCTCAACTGGAAGAAGCACGTGATCGTCGCCTGCCGGATCTGAAGATCAACGGGCAATACATGCGACTGAACACACCGACTGTAACAGGACCATTACTGAAGGCCATGTCTTCGGGAGATAATGGCGGACAGTCTGAGGGTGGAAGTATTAAAGTAAACCAGATTGCCTTAGGAATGGCTACTGCATCTGTTCCGATTTATGCTGGTGGCAAAATCAATAATGGTGTACAGGCCGCAAAATACCTGCAAAAAGCAGCAGTGCTGGATTTTGAACATCAGAAAGATGCAGTTGTAGAAAATACCATTGAAGCGTATTACAACCTGTACAAAGCGCAAACATACCTGGACCTGGTAAAAGAGCATTTAAAAACAGCACAACAAAGAGTTGTAGACTTTTCCAATCTGGAAAAGAATGGCCTGATTCCGAGAAATGACCTACTGAACATTCAATTGCAGGAAAAAAACATGGAATTATCAGTGCTCGATGCAGAGAACAATAAAAAGATCGCAAACTATAATTTCGATCTGATGGTGGGTATTAATGAGCAGACTGATGTAACGATTGCCGGAGATAAAGAAGCGATACAACCAGAAGTGCAGTCCATGGATTACTATGAATCTGCAGCCCTGGCCAACCGTTCCGATATGAAAGCACTGGACAACAGAGCGCAGGCAGCAGTATACAATACTAAGGTCACCAAAGGCAACTACCTGCCTACAATAGCAGCCAGCGGTGGTTATGCGGCGATAGACATTCATGATGCACTTACCGTAACCAATGCCATGAATGTTGGAGTAGGTATTAGTTACAATATCGCGGATCTGTACAAGAATAAAGCGAAGGTAAAGCAGAGTGTGGCACAGCAGGAAGATGTGCGCCTGGCCCAGGAAGAACTGAAAGACGGTGTAAAACTGCAGACACATAAAGCATACCAGGATTACCTGGAGAGTGTGAAGAAAGTAGAAGTATTGTCTCGCGCTATTGACCTCGCAAATGAGAACTACAAGATCGTTAAAAATAAGTACGACAATAGCCTGGCTACCGCAACCGAATTACTGGATGCTGATGCCAGCAAACTGCAGGCTAATGTAAACTACGAATTCGCTAAAGTAGACAGCAAAGTGGCTTATCAGAAATTACTGCTCACTACCGGTACACTGTACCAGTCTTATTATCCTCAAAAAAAATAATTCATTTAAAAAATAAAGTACAATAAATATCAAAATGAAAAATAATCAAGCACAACACGACGTGGAAACTGCTTCAAAGAAAAAGCAAAGCAAAAAATTTGCAGTCATATTCGGGGCGTTGGTAATATTAGGCGGTGGTTACGGTTTCTATAAATACTCAGAAGGACAGAAACATGAAGATACAGATGATGCACAGATCAGTAGCCGCATCAGCCCGGTAATTCCGCGCGTAGGAGGTTATGTTGCAGATATCAGGGTTCAGGACAACCAGATGGTTAAGAAAGGAGATACATTAGTTATCCTTGATGACAGAGATTACGTAGTTAAACTGGAAGAGGCGCAAGCCCGACTGGTATCTGCAAAAAGCAATGTCAGCGTAGCTGCGGCGGGTTCTTCTGTTACTGAGACGAATGTAATTTCATCACAAGCCAATACCGGTACTATCGATGCACAGATCGAAAGTGCAAAAGTGAACCTGTGGAGAACGCAGAAAGATTACGAACGTTTCCAGAATCTGATCAAAGATCACTCTGTTACACAGCAACAGTTTGAGCAGGCCGAAGCCGCGTACCAGATTGCACAGAAACAATTAGGTATTCTGAATGCACAGAAACAAGCAGCAATGAAGCAAACTGCTTCTGTAGCTTCTCAGAGTGGTATAAACCGCGGTCAGGTAGCAGTAGCTAATGCAGCAATTGCGCAGGCTGAAGCAGGCATCGCTTCTGCAGAACTGAATCTGAGCTATACTGTAATCCTGGCTCCGGTAGATGGTTATGTAGGTACCGTAAATATCCAGCCCGGGCAAATGGTACAACCTGGACAGTCTTTATTTCAGATCATACCGGATGATAAAAAATGGGTAGTAGCGAACTTTAAAGAAACACAGCTGACCAAAATGAAAGTCGGACAGCGCGTAACGGTAACAGTAGACGCATTCCCTGGCCAGAAACTGGAAGGTACACTGACCTCATTCTCACCGGCAACAGGTGCAAAAACGTCTCTGTTACCTCCGGATAATGCTTCTGGCAACTTTGTAAAAACTGTACAAAGAGTTCCGGTAAGAATCGACTTTACGGATAAGGTAAGCCCGGATTTCCTGAAGAAATTAAGTTCAGGTATGAGCGTATTTGTCGATGTGCATTTGAAATAATTATTTAATCATCCATTCAAAATTTTATGGAACAAGACTCTTTAGTAGAGTACGGCAGCAGGCGGGTGATTATCGTAGTTACCGCTATCATGTGTGCGCTCTTAGAAATCGTGGATACGACGATCGTGAATGTGGCCCTGAATGAAATGAAAGGTAATATGGGCGCAACATTGAGCGAGATCGGCTGGGTGATTACGGCATATGCCATCGGCAATGTAATCATTATCCCGATGACAAGCTGGTTGTCACAACAGTTTGGCCGTCGTAACTATTTTGCCGGATCTGTTATTCTCTTTACCATATGTTCCTTATTATGTGGTAATGCGTCAACGATGTGGGAGCTGGTATTGTTCCGCTTCCTGCAGGGTGTCGGTGGCGGTGCCTTACTCGTAACTTCTCAGACAATTATTACCGAGGTATTCCCTAAAGAAAAGCGCGGTATGGCTCAGGCCTTATATGGTATGGGTGTAATTATCGGCCCTACTTTAGGACCACCATTAGGCGGATACCTGGTAGAGAATTACAGCTGGCCTTATATCTTTTATATCAATATTCCTTTAGGAATTATCGCCGCAATACTGGCATTGCAATATGTCCGTAATCCGAACTATGGCGGCACCAAGAAAAGTGCTAAGCAAGTGGATTGGTGGGGGATTCTGTTTCTTACCGCAGCGGTAGGCTGCTTACAGTTTGTACTGGAAAGGGGGCAGGAATCTGACTGGTTCAGTGACCCGACAATCCTGATCACATCCATTGTATCAGCAGTAAGTTTCTACCTGTTTATCTGGAGAGAAATGACCTGTGCCAATCCTATTGTAAACCTCAAGGTACTGAAGGATGGTAACCTTAAGATCGGGGTAGTACTTACCTTTATCCTCGGTTTCGGACTCTATGGTTCAACATTCATTATCCCCTTATACCTGCAGAGCTCTTTAGGCTGGACTGCCTTCCAGGCAGGTCTGATCATGGTGCCGGCAGCATTAATGACAGCCTTTATGATGCCTATTGTAGGTCAGATGATCCAGAGAGGCGTGAAGCAGCAATACATAGCCGCTACAGGGTTTTTCCTCTTCTTTGTCTACAGTGTATGGGGACACAACATTCTTACACCGGATACTGGTAAAGAACACTTCTTCTGGTTACTGATGTTCCGTGGCTTCGCTTTAAGTATGCTGTTCATCCCGATCACCACACTTTCACTGAGTACATTGAAAGGAAAAGAGATCGGAGAGGGTGCTTCCTTTACGGGAATGATGCGTCAGTTGGGCGGATCGTTTGGTGTGGCACTGATAACAACATATATGAGCCATCAGAACGCCGTACACAGAATGGATATGATTGGTCATATACGCCCAGATAATCTTGCATTCCAGCAGCGATTTGAGGGTATGGTGGCGCAATTTATGAGTTCGGGTAGTCCTTTGAATATAGCAAGACAAATGGCCTACACAGCACTGGAAGGAAATATCATGAAACAGTCAGTAGTATTATCCTACATGGATGTATTTATGGGCATTGGTATTGTATTCCTGGTGGGTATCCCAATTATACTGTTTGCAAAAAGCAGTAAAGCAAAAGTAGATATGAGCAATATGCATTAGCATATTGCTCATATGCATTATAAGCATTCTGGAATATTTCGATTATCTTTACTGCTTATAAAATTTCCTTTTATAATGAAATATGTTTATACGCTTCTGGCCATTTTATGCAGCATAGGCAGCAAAGTAATGGCACAACCCGTATCGGCTTACACCAACTTTCAGAACCAGTTTATGGTTTGGGATAATGGCATTGACCGTAAAATTGAAAGCCTGCTTCCGGTTCGGTATGATATAGGCAGAGTAGCCATTCCTTACCTGGACAATACCCGCAATTTTAAAATTTACAGCAAAGGCGGCGTACAACTGATCAACCAGGGCTTTACATCCGATTTTAAGGTGACAGACAACCTGGTTGCCTATCGCAATAACAATGCGCTGTTTGTATGGGAAAATGGTACAACAACAAGACTGTCCAATTATATGTCCACCTATGCAGTTGGAGATAGTGTAGTGTTGTTCTTCGATAATGTACGCTCCCTGTACAAAGCATATTACGGTGGCAATATTGTAGAGATTGAATCCTTCCTGGGTGGAGGCAATACCCTGGACATTGATACCAGTGTAGTCAATGATGGCCTGAGCATTGCAGACGGGCAGTTGCCTTCTGTAAAAGTATCGGATAACATCGCAGCATTTGTAAACTATGCCAATCGCTTTAAAGTTTTTTATAAGGGCGAGTTGAATGAACTGGAAACCTATACTGTTACCAGCTTCGATGTAGGTCGTAATGTAGTTCCGTATGTAGATGCCAACCGTAATTTTAAAGTGTTCTATAAAGGAGAGGTTACCGAGCTCGAATCTTTTACTCCGACGAGTTATAAGGCCGGAGATAACCTGGTCGCTTATGTAAGCAATGACGGCTATTTTAAAATATTCTATAATGGAGAAACCAATACTGTAGGCTATTTTAACCCTGATTATAAAGTCGGAGATAATGTAGTGGCCTATAGGGATGCGAGTGGTTATTTTAAAGTATTTTACAAAGGAAAGATCTATACCCTGGATGCGTACTATCCGCAATCCTATAAGGTGGCTTATAACTCACTGGCCTATGTGAATACGGCTAATGTACTGCGGGTGTTTACCGAAGGCGATATTTTTGATGTGACCAGTGCTTCCGTAGCAGAGTGGAGACTGGATTATGATGTGATCCAGTACCGCTTCGGTCAGAATATGTACAAAGTATTCTATAAAGGAAAAACATTCTAAAGACAGTTTACTTTATATAAAAATGGCACTATCAGTGATAGTGCCATTTTTATATAAAGTAAACTTGATTATCCGCATGTAGGTGACTATTCTATTCGTCCTTTTGTCCGGCAACAAAAGGACCAAAAGTGCCTTTGTTTTCATCAAGGCGATTGCGTTGCACCGCCATTTTGTACCGTTGCGTGCATTGATCGTCTGAGCTTAACGTGTAATGCGTTCGCTGCTCAACGATCGCATCTCCAACCAAAATGGCTATCGCTGTGATGAAAACAACAAGCGATCCGTACAAGTACAGATCGCTTAGAATGGCCTTATAAATCCGGCGTTAATAAAATCATTGGCTCGGTCGATTAAGTCGGAAACCACTGTCTGAGAGTAGCGAGTCTGGTTTGTGACCGACCGACACATTGATTTTTAGCCAGGGATTTATAAAGCCTTGATTTTTTGGCGGTACCTTTTGCATCAAGGCAAAAGGTACCAAAAGATATAAATAGACTATTTAAATCATAATATTAGTTTTTGTTTCCTTTAAGTGGATACTCAGTTAAAGAAACATCGCAGCATTACTCCTCCGGTTGAATCGCTTTGAATACCATTAGTGGAACATGAGTGTGAAAAGCAAGTTGCTTGGTTACTGATCCTTTAAATAAGGATTCCAGGAATCCGAGTTTATGGGTTATCGAGATCAGCATCTGAACTTCATGCTGCTGTACATAATCCGTAACCCTTTCCACAACACGATCTTCGCCCAGGAACTCAATGCTTGCATTTATATCATCGAACATAATGTGTGTCGCGGTAAGACCGGATTGTATATTCTGCGGGTTTACCCTATGGCTTTCATCTGCAACATTCAGGATCACCAGCTCTGCATTCAGGTCTTTGATCATATTACGGATATGGTCATAAGGCGTTTCATCAAGTATACCCGCCTTAAACTTCATAGACAAGGCTACCTTTTTTACTTCCTTAAAGCTGGCCTCCGAAGGCACAATCAATACCGGGCAGGCCGAATCGCTGGCCACGCGCAGCGTATTGCTGCCAATCAGTTTATGTTCAAGCGCATTTTTACCGGTTATACCCATCACAATCAAGTCAGCATTGTATTTGTCGACCAGTTCCAATATCTCATCTATCAGGAAACCATCACCGGCCACCAGCTCAAATTTTACGTCATTTCCGGCAAGCGGAATCAATGCATCTGAAAGATGTTGTAACTGGGAGTTGATTTCAGAACGAATAATCTCAGTACCGGCATCCAGGATCTGGTAAGAACCACCATAGGTATGGTACAATACTATTTTATCAGCCCGCATATGACCGGCCATCTGACTGGCATACTCTGCAGCGTTTACAGAAGCATGAGAGAAATCTACCGGAACAATAATCGTTTTCATAAAAAATCCATTTTAGTGTACACCGTAAATTTCGCAAATTTTAGCCACTAAAAATGTGATAAATCTCATAAAATGAAGAGGGAATAATAAATTCAAATAGTAGAAATAATCGGATATCCAATATCATACATCTTCACGCTTAATGCGTAGCTTTGTACTCCAAAATAATATACATCCCATGCTTACGGATTTAGAGATTGCGCAAAGTGCGCACATTAAACATATTCGCGATATCGCAGCTACTATTGGTATTTCAGCCGATGACCTGGAATATTATGGTAAGCATAAAGCTAAGCTACCGCTTAGTTTTATTGATGAAGAAAAAGTAAAAAACAGCAACCTCATCCTGGTATCTGCTATTACCCCGACACCCGCCGGAGAAGGAAAAACTACGGTAAGCATCGGCCTCACGGACGGACTGAATAAAATAGGCAAAAAAGCTATTGCCGTACTGAGGGAACCTTCACTGGGGCCAGTATTCGGCATTAAGGGTGGTGCTGCCGGAGGCGGATATTCTCAGGTAATTCCAATGGTCGATATTAACCTGCACTTTACCGGAGATTTCTCTGCTATTGAAAAGGCCAATAACCTGCTTTCTGCACTAATTGATAATGATCTCCAGCATCGTTCCAGCGGAGTTGATATCGATCCGCGTACCATAGTCTGGAAGCGGGTAATGGATAATAATGACCGTGCGCTGCGCCAGATCGTAATAGGATTGGGTGGTAAGGCAAATGGTGTGCCAAGAGAAGATGGGTTCAACATTACCGCGGCTTCCGAAGTAATGGCGATCGTTTGTCTGGCTAAGGATTTTGAAGACCTGAAAAACAGACTGGGTAATATCTTCGTTGGCTATACCTACGACCGCAAGCCCGTATTTGCGCGCGACCTGAAAGCACAGGGTGCTATGGCGATCCTGTTGAAAGATGCCATTAAGCCTAACCTGGTACAAACCCTGGAGGGTAATCCTGCAATCGTACATGCCGGACCATTCGCCAACATTGCACAGGGAACGAATTCTATTATTGCTACCAAGACGGGTATGTCTCTTGCAGATTATGCAGTGACAGAAGCCGGATTTGGCGCCGATCTTGGTGCAGAAAAATTTCTGGATATTAAATGCCCTACCGGAAATATTGCTCCGAAGGCGATGGTACTGGTGGCCACTATCCGTGCCCTGAGACATCATGGTGGTGCCAAAAAAGAAGAATATAACACACCAGATCTGGTAAGGGTAGCGAATGGTTTTGCTAACCTGGAAAAACATATTGAAAACTGTAAGAAATTCGGCCTGAATCCTGTTGTGGCCATTAACCATTTCCCGGCCGACAGCGATGCAGAAGTCAATTTTGTAATTGATAAATGTGCCAGCCTGGGTGTCAAAGCAGTAGTCTCCAGAGGTTTCTCTGAAGGTGGTGCTGGTACAGCCGCATTGGCAGAGGCTGTAGTTGCTTCTATCGAAGAAGGCAAGAATGCATATCGCAAATTATATGACTGGAACCTGAGCATCGAAGAGAAGATCAATATCATTGCCAAAGAAATATACGGAGCGGCTGAGGTTGTATTCAGTGCAGAGGCCAAAAACCAGATGAAGACATTTGCGAAGTTAGGCTTTGATAAGTTTCCGGTATGTATGGCCAAGACCCAGAAGTCTTTCTCAGATGATGAAAAGAAAGTGGGCCGTCCGGAAGGCTTTGTGATTAATGTACGCACATTTGAAGTGGCAGCCGGAGCAGGTTTCATTATTCCGGTCATTGGCCAGATGATGCGTATGCCGGGCTTGCCTGAAGTGCCGGCATCTGCAGGTATGGATATCGATAACAATGGTGTCATTACCGGATTGTCTTAATATTTATTCATCAGCTCCATGGCTCATGTCATGGAGCTTTATGTATAGTCTATGCGTTTTATAATTACGATCATTGTTGCTGCGCTTCTGTTGCAATCCTGTGCTGGTACAGCTACTGACCCGGTCCTGAAGCCTGCCGGCGATTTTCAGCAAGAGCTGAAGGTTTTCTGGGAGCAGGATAGTACCACACCATTGCATCCGGAAGAGAAAGCTGACTTCAAGGGCATTACCTTTTATCCTTTGAGTAAGGACTATATAGTCGATGCACGGTTTACCCCAATCGACAGTGGTGCAACATTGGCGATGCCTACTTCCGCAAAGAAGACAAAATACTTTAAGGAATATGGTAAACTGGATTTTACGCTGAAAGATACTGCTGTAAGCCTGATTATATACCAGGCCGATCCTCCGCATGCACAAGATCCTGACGGGCTATTTTTACCGTTTACAGATAAGACCAGTGGACATACCTCCTATGGTGCAGGAAGGTATATTGATCTTTCGGTAAAAGATATCCGTAATGGTATATTGACTGTGGATTTCAACAAAGCATATAATCCCTATTGTGCATACAGTGTACATTATAATTGCCCTATTCCACCAGCCACAAACCGTTTGCAGGTGGCTGTTTTAGCCGGCGTAAGTTATTCACAGGGACAACATTAGTCCCTGTTTTATTTTGCCTGTTGCAAAGCCTCTTTATGTGCGCTGATGCAGCGCTCCTTTGCCGCTTTATGGTCTACCATGGGCTCCGCATAATTTCCTGTTCCGTATTCCGGTACCCATTTCTTGATATATTGTTTATCCGGATCAAATTTATCTTGCTGCAATTCTGGATTGAATACCCGGAAATAAGGTGCCGCATCACATCCGCAACCAGCAGCCCACTGCCAGTTTCCATTATTTGCAGCCAGTTCATAGTCCAGTAGTTTCTCTGCAAAGTATGCTTCGCCCCATCTCCAGTCAATCAACAGATCCTTAACCAGAAAGCTGGCCACGATCATGCGTACACGGTTATGCATATGCCCTGTAGCATTGAGTTCACGCATACCTGCATCTACAATCGGAAAGCCGGTATTGCCCTGGCACCATAAAGCAAACTCCTGCTCATTGTTACGCCAGCGGATATGATCGTACTGCGGCTTAAAAGATTGTTGTACTACCTGTGGGAAATGCCATAAAATAGACTGGAAAAATTCTCTCCAGATCAGCTCATTCAGAAAGGTTTCATTCAGAGGTATAATATGCCTTACGAGTTTGCGGACAGAAAGCGTTCCGAACCGGAGGTGTATACCCAGACGTGTTGTTCCGTTTATAAGGTAGGGTAGATCACGGGTTAAGTGATACTCCCGTATTTGTGTGGCCTTAATATTTTTACCTGGTAGGGCTATTCTTGTTTGTTCAAATCCGAGTACCTCGAGGCTTAAAGACACCGGCTTTGAGTTCAGCTGAATCAGGGATGCGTAGTATGTTTCCGTCGGGTAGGAGCGTGTAAAGAAGTCATTCAATTTGGCCTTCCACACTTTGCTGTATGGAGTAAACACTGTGTATGGATTTCCATCAGATTTAAGTACTTCTTGTGCAGAAAATATGACCTGATCTTTATAAGAATGAAAGGATATATCATTTTGCGCACACCATTGTGCAATGGCCTGATCCCGTTTAAGGGCATAGGGCTCATAATCTTCATTGCAATAAATAGCTCCAATCTTGTATTGCCGTGCCAGTGCAGCAAAAACTTCGGCAGGGCGGCCCTTAAACGTATGTAAGCCTGAACCCTGTGTTGCATAAAATTCCCCAAGTTGCTCAACAGATTGATGTATAAAACTTACCCGGGCATCAGTTTTGTCACCTAATTCGTCCAGTATATCGGTATCGTAAATAAATACCGGTAACACATTCTTCTGTTGCTTTAATGCGTAATACAGTCCTGCATTATCATCTGCTCTAAGGTCTCTCCGATGCCAGAATATATTGATCTGCTCCATATGTTCATTGCTTGAATAACACGAAATTAAGTCAGCATGGGGATAAAGAAAATTAATTCAGTAGTTTTGTTTCGGGCAATGTAAACCCACGATAATCTGATAATATCTAATATGAATAAAATACTACTTCTCCTTTCTGCGGCGGCTTGTACGCTTCTTGCCTGTAAACAGTCGGGCGATAAGGATAAAGGACAGTCACTGGCAGCAGAAGCTGCTTTCGACAATAAAGATTACCATACACAAAGCAATGCAGACAGTGTAAAGGGCACACATCTGTTCCTGGATATTGAGGTGAGTTTTGATACAAAAATGATCACAGGAAGTGCCCTCTGGGATATCGAAAATCCGTATAAAAAAAGCCAGATTATTTTTGATACGAAAGACCTGGTTATTGACAGTGTTTTCCTGGATGGTGTAACCAAAGCTGCATATACACTGGGTAACCCGGATTCTGTACTGGGTACTGCATTGAATGTAACCATCAAGCCAGAAAATAAGTCAGTTAAGATTTACTACCATACCACCGATAAAGCGACTGCGTTGCAATGGCTGGCGCCGGAGCAAACTTTCGGCAAGCAGCACCCATTCCTCTACACACAATCGGAGAGTATACATGCCCGTACCTGGATACCGGTGCAGGATGGTCCTGGCGTACGTTATACCTACGATGCAAAAGTCACTGTTCCGAAGGGTTTGATGGCCCTGATGAGTGCAACCAATCCACAACAGAAAGCGGCAGATGGCGTCTATACCTTCCATATGGATAAGCCGATACCTGCTTACCTGATGGCTCTGGCCGTTGGTGATATCGGATTTAAATCTATTGATGACCGTACAGGTGTTTATGCCGAGCCGTCCATATTGGCCAAAGCGTATAACGAGTTTACAGATGTAGGTAAGATGGTGCATACGGCCGAAGAATTATATGGACCATATCGTTGGGGAAGATACGATATACTGGTACTGCCTTCAGGCTTCCCGATCGGAGGTATGGAGAATCCTAAACTAACATTCTGTACCCCTACTATCCTGGCCGGAGATAAATCGCTGGTCAACCTGATTGCACATGAACTGGCACATAACTGGAGTGGTAATCTGGTGACCAATCATACCTGGAATGATTTCTGGCTGAACGAAGGATTTACCATGTATTTCGAGCGTCGTATTACAGAAGCCATGCAAGGTAAATCGTATACTGATATGCAATGGGAACTGGGCTATCAGGACCTTGTGGCTACTATGGAAGATCTGAAAGATAAACCTGAAGATACACACCTGCGGCTGAACCTGAAAGGACGTAATCCAGATGACGGGCTTACCGACATTGCCTATGAAAAAGGAGCACATTTGCTGAAGCTTATTGAACTGACCGTTGGCCGTGCAAAAATGGATACTTTCCTTACTCAATATTTCAACGATAATGCCTTCAAGACAATGAACACAAAAGATTTCATTGATTATCTGAACAAGCATCTGCTGGATCAGAATCCTGATTGGAAGATGAAGATAAATATCAATGAATGGGTATATAGTGCCGGCATTCCGAAAAGCTGTCCGAGAGCAGATATGGAGCGTTTCGTAAAAGTTGATTCTGTGGCGAAAAAGTTTACTACCGGTACTAAAGCTGCTGCTTTACCGGCTGTACAATGGAGTACTTATGAATGGATGCATTTCCTGCGCCAGATGGTTACTTCAAACATCAATCTGGAGCAGATGAAAGACCTGGATCAGGTATATCATCTTACACAGACACAGAACAGTGAAAAGGCTGATCTCTGGTATCTTTTGTCTATAAAAACAAAGTATACGCCTGCATACCCCGCAATGCGCTCTTTCCTTTATGTAACCGGCAGAGAGAAGTTCTTGCAGCCTTTATATAAAGAGATGATGAAGACTGCTGAAGGCAAACAAATGGCTTCAGAAATCTATACCCTTGCCAGACCCAATTATCATCCGCTTACTCAAAAAGTAGTTGATGAGATTGTGAAGTAAATACCTGCTCCTTTTCTGCTATCTGCATCATTTCTTGAATTATATGAGCAGTAGAGCGGTTAAAGGAGTGATCATAAACTGTATCAGGAAGGTCCAGCCATTGGCGGACCTTTTCTGTGAAATGAAGGTCTATTTTATTTAGCGTAGATACGCCCAGTCTGGCCAGTGCAGCAGCATTGCACTGCTGTTCATATTGCCCGCCAATAGGAATCGCCAGTATCTTTTTGTTCAGGGCCATAGCTTCAGCTGGAGTTTCAAAACCGGCATTGGTAATGATTCCCTGGCAGTGCGTAAGATTGAGGTTGAACAATGATTTATCTACAGGAAAGAAAGTACAGTTTTGCTTCGTTGTGATGAAAGAAGTTTGCCGGGAAAATACATGGAAACTGCAATCCTTTATCTGTGATAAATAGGGGAGCAGCATTTCATCTGAACAGGAAGGTAGATATACACAGATAAAATCCTGTTTTGTCGGTTGTGCAGTCCAGATCTCTGTTTTAATTACCGGCGGTAGTATATACTGGTCGTATGCTGCAAAATGCAGTCCCACTGAAACTGTTCCGCTCGCATAGTACTTTAAGATCGCTTCTCCCATGAAGTTTTTATGCCGGGGTCTTGGCGTCTTGGGTGAGGCAAAACTGGCCTGATGCCCGAAATGAACAGATGGTACGCGCTGCCATTTGCAAGCAAGAGAGGTAATGCTTTCAAAGTCGTTAATGATAAGATCGTATTGCTTCAGCGGTAGCTCTTTTGCATACTTTATAACGTGCAATGGATCTATATTCAGCGCCGTTTTTAAGAAGTTTATTTTCCCTTTTGAAGTGTAATGTAAGCTAATGCCTTTACTGCGCATTATAACAGGTAAATCTGCCTTTAGCGTTGCATTGTTTCCGCTTAGAAAAACATCTACTTCTCCATATTGTGATAGTGCGGGAAGTATCTCCATTGCTCTGCTGATGTGCCCGTTGCCAGTGGCCTGTACCGCATAGAAAATCCTCATATTGCCGTCTTTGTGGAATGTATGTATTGGAGGATATCCATTTCCAGGTTTACCTCGTATTTCTTGTACATTTTTTTTGATTTGGGAATATCTGCAAACTCACATTCTGTATACTGATACAGAGACCATTCATTGTTATTATATTCCAGTGCGGTGAGGTTTTCGATCCAGTCGCCGGAGTTCAGATAGGTGACAGACCCATCTTCCTGACTGATATTTTTAATCAAGGGCTGGTGTATATGGCCACAGATCACATAGTCATACTTCTTTTCAATCGCCAGATCTGCTATGGTCTGTTCGAAGTTGTGAATATAAGTAATCGCCTTTTTTACACCATTTTTCACCTTTTTGGATAGAGATACTTTGTTCTTGTGCATCAGCTTTAAGCAAAAGTTGATAGCACGGTTTAGCAGTATGAGCAGGTCATATCCCTTTCCGCCCAGTTTGGCAATAATTTTAGCGGATCCTTTTGTGGTATTATCAAAAACATCACCATGAAAGATCCACATCTTTTTGCCATCAATGTTCAGTAGAAATTTATCGGTCAGTAGGATATTGCCGATTTCCATATCAGAGTATCTTCTCAGGATTTCATCATGATTACCGGTGATATACACCACGCGTGTACCCTCAGAGACCTTTTTAAAGATTTCATTGATGACTTCAAAGTGGCTTTGGGGAAAGTATCTTTTACTGAACTGCCATCCGTCAATAATATCGCCGTTGAGGATTAGTATCTGGGGATTAATACTCCTCAGATAATTGAGTAATTCGGTGGCATGACATCCGTACGTACCCAGGTGTACATCACTAATAACCGCTACAGACAAGGATCTTGCCATAAGAATTGGTATAAAGGTTTATGCGAAGTAACCTTAAACCTATTACGGAAATGTTAGATGCCTATTACACTATCATTACGCAATTGTTGCGAAATTATTAATGGGTCATTTAGGAGATTGGGAGGAATAATTTCTTTACAAGATTGGGGCGCAGGTATATAAATTCTCCTGGCTGCATACTGCCGATTTCTACACTGCCTATGCTTTGACGGATCAGTCTTAGTGTTGGCAGGCCTACGGCTGCGGTCATCTTGCGGACTTGCCGGTTTTTGCCTTCTGTAATGCTCAGTGCAATCCAGCTAGTAGGAATATTTTTGCGGAAACGTATGGGAGGATTTCGTTCCGGAATAGCCTCCGGTTCGGTAATTACAGAAACTTTTGCAGGAGCTGTTTTATGCGGCTTGCCATTTACAGAAATAACTACGCCTTCGGTTAATTGTTGCAGCATCTCTTTCGACGGGATACCTTCAACCTGTACGTAGTATGTCTTCTGATGTGCTGCTGCTGGGCTCAGCAATTGCTGATTTATTTTTGTATCGTTTGTGAGTAAGATCAGGCCTTCACTATCATAGTCGAGACGACCTACAGGATAAATATTTTTTTCAATGTCGCTGAAAAAATTTGCGAGTGTTTTTTTATCGCCCTCTGCAGAAAACTGAGACAAGACCTGAAAGGGTTTGTAAAACAAAATGTAGGAAAAAGTTTTCATCATTGAAATGGCTAACCGTTGAAACGCTGTAGGGGCCTTTGTTTGAGCGGAATGTAAAAATAAAAAGTTCAGCGTATGCTACACTGAACTTTTGTATAAAATGGGTTAGTAAGAACGAATTCTTGCACAATATTAAAAAGTAATTTTTACGTAGTGAAATTTTTTATTAAAAAATATACACATTTTTAAAAAAATGTGGAAAACCTTTGTCGTAAAGGGATTGGCAATAGATGTCATTTGTTACAATTTCATGCTTTGAAATGGAGATACTTTTCTGTTCAATAATTCGAATAAATTGAAAGAAATGGAAGGAATAAGTATCATAGAAAATATAGCAGATATGCCGTTCAGATTTGAAAAATTGTCTTATATTTACAAAATAAGCCCTACATTTACAAACCTTATTTTTTAAAAGTTCACGATTTTAAACTCTTTTATGAAGAAGTTGTATTTTATTACCTTGCTTTCGTGTCTTGGCGGTCTTACTGCGCAGGCTCAGGTTGGAGCAGGAGGATTCCCATTGTCCGCTAGTGTTAGAGACTATGTGACGATTGCTAATAAGCATGTAATATTGCAAAAACCGGATTATGAGCGTCTGGCTCTGGAAGATGCACAAGCAGCGAATGCGGTGAAGATGTACAGAGTTGGTACTACAATACCTGCTGATCTGGATTTTCAAAAAACCGGTAGCTGGACTTATCTTGCTGATGGTACTCGTATCTGGAAACTTTCTGTAGAAATTCCGGAAGCACAAGCGATCACTTTATATTATGATCAGTTCCACTTGCCGAAAGGGGTTAGATTGTTTGTAAGCAATGCAAACGGTCGCCAGATTTTGGGTGCATACACTGCAGACCATAATGTTGCTGATGGCAGATTCTCCAATGAACCTGTACAGGGTAGCGTTGTGAATATCGAAATGGATATTGATCCTAACGTAAATGTAAGCGATATTCAATACCGCATTAAAAATGCTGGTGCCTTATACAGAGGTCTGGATAATGATGTAGCACAATACAGCAGTACCCAGATTGATCCTGTTAACCCACCAGTAATTGGCCAGTCTGCTCAATGTCACGTAAATGCGATCTGTCCTGCTGCAAATGATTATGCTGATGAAAGAACAGGTGTAGCGAGAATTCTGATTTCTCCGGATTCTACGTTCGCTGATATCGGTTTCTGTAGCGGTACACTGATCAACAATACACGTAACTATGGTACTACTTGTCGTCCTTTATTTATCACTGCATCACACTGTGATGGTGATAACCAAAGAACAAACGCACACTTCCAGTACTGGCAGTTCCGTTTTAATTTCAAAGCAACTAACTGTAATGGTACCGGATTACCTAATGCCATAAATGCCCCAACCTTGACTGGCGGTGCGAAATTCGTATCCAGAAGTAACTACCCTTCGATGGCAGGTAATCCTGCGCATCCTTCTCTGGTACAGGATTTCCTGTTGTTAGAGCTGAATGATAACCTGTCTCCAATTACTAATGCACACTTGGCTGGCTGGTCTAGAAAAGCCGGTTATTCTGTTGCAGAAATGGAAGATGAATATAACTACTTCATTGGTATGCACCATCCTGGCGGTGACCTGATGAAATTGTCAGCTGCACTGGAAGTTGCCGGTAACGGTACCTTCAACCAGACCGCAGTATCTAATACGCACTGGAATATTAATACCTTAACCGGTGGTACTGCTGGCGGATCTTCAGGTTCTGGCTTATTCGATGTGTACGGTAGAATCATTGGTGTATTATCCGGTGGTCCTGATGCATCTTGTAACCTGGATGGTAAAGATTTCGGTGTTTCTTCTCAGTATTCTAAAATTCCTGTAGGTTGGGAAAATCCGTTCGATCAAACGAACTTCCCTGCTTTTGCCGGTGCACAAAGCCGTCTGAAAGATGCTTTGGATCCAAGCGGTAGCAACGTAATGGCCGTAGAAACGGTTCCGGTAAGCAACTGTACAAATGCTGTAGGTATCAGAGGCCTGGATCAAATGGATAATTCTGCTTTCCAGGTATATCCTAATCCAAGTGCTGATGGTAATATCACAATTCAGTTCAACTTTGCTACGCCTAAAAATGCATCTATCGTAATTTATGATGTATTAGGAAAGGTGGTGAGCAAAGCAAGCGTGAACCAGGTTACTAATAATAGTTACAAAATGTCAATTGACTATGCCGCGAATGGTGTTTACATGGTTAACGTGTTGGTAGACAATAGTCAACTTACAAAAAGAATTGTTATCAATAAGTAATAAGTTTTATAAAAAAAATACAAATTGTATTATTTTTTAGTTAATTTAGCGCAGCATTATTGAGAAGTGTTGTTACATTTTAAGATAATGCTGTGTTAATATGTTATAGAAAATAAAAATTTAAATTTTTCAATAATCTAAAAAGGGTATGAAGAAAATGCTACTCTCGTTTGCAGTGGTCTCAGCCATCACGCAAACAGCTTTCGCCCAGACGAAAGTAATTACAGGTACCGTTAAGGATAAAGACGGAGAAGCTATATCTGGTGCTGTAATCACAGTTAAAGGTACAGACATCTCTGCACTGAGTGATGATGATGGTAACTACAGCATTTCTGTACCGAATGATGCGAACACTTTGATCTTTTCATCATTTGGTAACGAAAAGCAAGAAGTTAGAATTAGAAGCAATAACAACACTGTAGATTTTTCATTTAGTGCAGGTGCTTCTACAGAAACCGACGAGGTTACAGTATATGGTACCAAATTAGATCCAAGAACTTATGTAGGTGCGATCAGTACAGTTACTGCTAAGGAAATCGCTAAAAGACCAGTTACCAGTGTAGCTGCGGCTTTAGATGGTGCTGCTCCGGGTGTATTAGTTACCAGTGGCGGCGGTCAGCCTGGCTCTAACCCTGATATCATGGTGCGTGGTATGGGTTCTTTGAGTGCGAGCAGCTCCCCGCTGATCGTATTGGATGGTGCTCCTTATTCCGGTGCGTTAAATACAATTAACCCTTCTGATATCAAAGATATCGTTATCCTGAAAGATGCGACTACTAAAGCGGTATATGGTGCGCGTGCAGCGAATGGCGTAATCCTGGTTACTACTAAACGTGGTGAAAAATCTGAGCGTCCAAGAATTAGTTTTGATGCTTCTGTAGGTGCTTTACAGCGTTTTATCCCTGCTTATAAAACTTTAGGGGTTAAGGACTACTATGAAATGGCCTGGAAAGGTTATGCAGATCAGTCTACAACTGGTACAAGCTCAGAAGATTTTGTTGATTTCCTGGGTGGTTACAATGCATATAATGTTCCTAACGATAAATTAATGATTGACGGTAAAGTTAATCCTGATGCAAGTTTGTTATGGACAGATAACTGGGAAAATGAACTGAAACGTACTGGTATCCGTCAGAACTACAACTTGTCTGTTTCTAACGGAGACAATAAAAGTGATTACTATTTCTCTTTAGGTTATACAAGAGATCAGGGTATCGTTAAGAACTCTGACTATAGTCGTATTACAGCATTATTAAATGTTAACTCTAAAATTAACAGCTGGTTAAAAACTGGGTTTAAAATTCAGACTGCTTATGAAGATCAATTGTTCTTCTTAGGTTCAGGTACTGCATATTCTAACCCTTTCTTTGGTGCAATGCAAATGGGTCCAATCTACCCGGTATACCGTTACGATGCAAATGGTAACAGAATGTATCAGGCAGATGGTACTCCTGTATATGACTTCGGTTATAACACTACCGGTACTGCGCACGGTAATACTGAATTAAGACCATTCGGTTTGAATACGAATACTGTTGCTGCATTAACTTATAATAAGCCTAATACACTTGCTCTAAATGGTAACGGTGTTGGATACTTAGAGGCAAAAATCTACAGAGACCTGACTGCAAAAACACAGTTCTCCGTAAACTATTATTCCGGTGATCAGTTAAACTATTATAACTCTGAGTACGGTGATGCTGCTAATGTACTGGGTAGAACTACCAGACAATCTACTACAAACATTAACTACACATTCAACCAGTTTTTAACCTGGAAACCACAGGCTAACAACCTGAACCAGAATGACTCTTCTCAGCATACATTCTCTTTGACTGTTGGTCACGAGGCATACAACTGGAAGAATTCATTCACTTATATGCGTAGAACAGGTGCTTTCGCTCCTGGCTTTACTGAAGGTGCTGCTTTTGCTGTTGGTGAAGGTTCTGGTTCTCAAGTTGATCGTCTGAGAATTGAAACATATTTTGGTCAGGCTGAGTATAGCTTCAAAAAGAAATACTTCTTGAACGGTTCATTCAGTAGAAACGGGTCTTCTCGTTTCAGCCCTCAGTCTCGTTGGGGTAACTTTGGTGCTGCCGGTGCTGGTTGGTTGATTTCTGAAGAATCTTTCATGAGCGGCATGAAAGATAAACTTGAAATGTTGAAATTGCGCTTCAGCTGGGGTGTTACCGGTAATGACGCGATCAATGGTTACTATTCATGGTTAGATCGTTTCGCTTCTTATCCTAATGCTGGTAATCCAGGTCTGATTTTTGCTAACTATGGTAATGATAAATTGAAATGGGAAGGCCAGGTTGAAATGGACTTAGGTATCGACGTTGCAACAAAGAATTACAGACTGACTGCTTCCCTGGATTTCTATAACAAAGGTTCTAACAACCTGTTATATATTCAGCCCTTAGCATTATCTGTTGGTACTTCTGGTTATTACGCAAACGTTGGTTCTATGAGAAACCGTGGTGTTGAACTGCAGGTATCTTATGACTGGGTACGTTCTAAAAAATTCAACTGGAATACAAGAGTAAACCTGGCACATAACCAAAACCAGATTACTCAGATTCAGGGCGAAGACTCTCTGATTGGCGGAATTGATATCTTAGCAAAAGGCTTACCTGTTGGTTCTTACTTTACATATGAATATGCTGGTGTTAGTTCTAATGGTGTATCTCAATGGTATAAGAAAGATGGTTCTGTAACCACTGACTATAATAGCTTGACTACAGAAGACAGAAAATTATTCAAATCTCCTTTCAGAGATCTTGAAGGTTCAATGTCTAATCAAATTAGCTATAAAAACTTCGACTTATCATTCACATTTACATTTGGTCTGGGTGGCCAGAACTATGATGGTACTTACGCACTGTTGATGAGTGGTGGTGCTGAGACCCGTGGTAATGCAATTCATGCTGATATGATTAATGCATGGAGCCAATCTGGTGATGAAAATAATGCAAATGTTGTTCCTAAATTCTCTTATGGTAGTGCAGGTACTAATGCTGGTTCCGCTTCTAGTCGTTTCCTGGTAAGCAATAGCTTCTTGAAATTAAGAAATGTAAACCTTGGCTATACTTTAACTCCAAAAATGTTATCACGCTCTTCTTTCAAGAGTGTAAGAATTTATTATGCAATGGATAATGTACTGAATTTTACTGCTAGAACAGGTCTGGATGTACAATCTTCTTTCTTCGGAGCGACTAACTTTACATACTTCCCATATAGAACTTATGTAGTTGGTGTTAATGTTGGACTGTAATTCACTCAAATAATTAAATTAAAATGAAAATCAATAAAATATTAGGGTTTGCGGGTTTATCTCTAGCATTAGCTTTAGGTGCAACCTCTTGTAAAAAATCTTTCCTGGATACAAAGCCTACCGATCAGGCTATTACACAGGATGTATTCAAAACAGTTAGTGGTGCCCGTTCTGTGATTAACGGTATGACTAGAAGACTGTTTGATGCTGATGATCACGATCAGTTCAGCATACCTTCTATCAACATGACATATGAATTAATGTGTGAAGATATGGGTTTGTCTGCTTATGGATCAAACTGGTTCATTACTTCTGCTGTACGTTGGAATGATGCCCGTGGTGGAAGTTCATACCAATGGAGTATTTACTATGCTGTGATCAATAATGCAAACTTCATTCTGCAAAATATTGATGCGGCCACAGGTGAAGAAGAAGATAGAAACGAAATCAAAGCGCAAGCTTATGCTTTCCGTGGCTGGGCATACCTGCAACTGATTCAATGTTATCAGTACCCATATAACAGCATTGATGGTAAATATGTTGTAGCTAATCCTGGTTCAAGAACTGGTGTTAAGGCCGCAGTGCCCCCTTCACAAGCTTTAGGGGTACCTATTTACACTGAGCCTACGAAAGTTGGTAATCCGCGTGCAAGTTTGACTGAAGTAATTGATCAGATCAATCGTGATTTGGATTCTTCTATTGCTTATTTTGAGAAACCGGGAACTCCTGCCCGTCGTGATAAATCTCAGATCAACATCAATGTTGCTAGAGGTATATATGCAAGAGCGGCAATGTATGAGCAAGACTGGCCTAAAGCAGCTACTATGGCAAATGCCGCTCGTCAGGGCTGGTCACTGATGAATGGTACTGAATTGCTTAATGGTTTTAACCAAGTATCTAACAGAGAGTGGATATGGGGTTTAGTAATCAATGCTGAGCAAAATGGTGTTTATGCGTCATTTATGTCTCATATGGATCCTGCATTAAATGCTTATGCAACTGGTTCTCAGAAAATTATTGGTAACGCGATCTTCTTTGGTGCTGGCACTATCGATACAACTTTAACAAGAATTCCTGATTCTGACGTAAGAAGACAATGGTGGTTATCTAACCCATCAGGTAACTTGGCTCGTAAATCTCAGCTTAAATTTTATGCTAATTCTAAAACCAGCTTCATCGCAGATTATCCGATGATGAGAACTGCTGAGATGTATTTGATTGAAGCAGAAGCTTTAGCACAACAAGGGAATACTACTGATGCCTTAACTTTATTGGGCCAGTTCGGTGTTACTCGTGATCCAAACTATACAACTACGGCTTTTGTAAATAAAGATCAGATCGTTCATGAAATCTGGCGTCAAAGACGTGTCGAATTATGGGGTGAAGGCTTTAGATATTTCGATGCTAAGCGTCAAATGGCTAGATTTAACGGTGTAACTTCTTTAGCTGCTATTAACAGAGGTTCTTCTGGCTTCTTATCTGGAATTATCGGTTCTGATAACATGGTGATTAACGCTACAGATGATAAGATTAACTGGAGAATTCCTGGATCTGAATTAAATCAGAACTTAGGAGTTTATCAAAATCCATAATAGTACTTATTACTACATAAAAGTAAAGGCCATGATAATAAATCATGGCCTTTACTTTTATGTAGTAATTTTTTTAAACAACCTGTTTTAGTTAGTATAGTATAAAAATTGATCCCTTGTTTTAAGTCTCTATATGGAAGTTAGATAGATTTATCCAAATGTGATAGTCGTGTTTATAAGTAATAGCGTATAGTTAGAGGTTACCCAGATTATAGTGTATACTAAGTGAGCTATGTCTTATTGAATAATGTTTTTGACTATAATTTAGACGGTTATAAGCTTCTGTTGTAGGATTGTATAATCTTCCGGAGTACACTCTTGAAATATTGAACTATTTGGGCTCAAGTAGTGTATATAGTTTAAATGGAGTAAGTTTATACAATAAGTAAGAGGATAATAGGGTATCTGTGGAGCATTGCTATGGCATTGTAATTCATAATGCCGCCCTTATCTTGGGTGGGTAATCAACCACATTATCCAAAAAACCGCCACATACAAGAAAGACATAAAAAGGGCGCTATTCATTGAATAGCGCCCTTTTTATTGTCTTGGTTATTATCAGATTACTTGATAACTACTTTGCTCACAGCGTTAGTTTCGCCAGTAACGAATTCAACGGTGTAAGTACCAGCAGCTAAACCAGAAATATCATATTTGAAGTTTCTGGCACCAGCAACTTGACGACCATAGTTATTTACACGAACTGTTTTACCAGTAATGTCTCTGATGGTTAATACAGCAGTAGTATTAACTTTGAAGTTATAATCAAAAGAGATTTCGCTTGTAGCTGGGTTAGGATATACAACTAAGTTTTCACGCTTAGTTTTAGCCAGCATATCTTTCAGACCAACGCCACCTCCATTCCAGATTACTTTCTGAACATACAGGTTGTTCTTTTTATTAGCATCAATGTTTCCTGGGTTGTCAGCATCGTCTCCTAAACCATAGACACGGAAGAAGAAGCCATAAGCTTTACCATTTACGTAAGTATCATGTGGTTTACCTTTTAAAGACATTTTACCACTGTCAACCCACATATCCCAGTCCATTAACAGACCAATACTGTCAACTGCTAATTTGGAGAAGCTTGCAACAGTACTAGGTGATTCTACTGCACTGCTTAAAGTAATTTGGTTCAGCCAGAAATACTTATCTGCAAATGGTACTCCTTGTGCAATAGCCTCATCTTCTCTCAGGAAGCGACCGCCAGAATAAGAGAATAAAATTTTGTCACCGTTACCTAAGGCATCAGGACCGTTAGTGAACATACCGTAAATACCGTAGATACTATCAGTAGTAGCACCGTTAGGAACAGCATAAGCATCTGTTCCGGTAAAAGTCTGACCTTGGTTGATGCTTACATTCATTGTGTTTGTACGATCAGCAGTATCTGTTAATGGATTACCGGTTGTGTCGATGAATACGAATGCTTGCAGATCAATGTTCTGCGCATAAGAACTAAAAGCGCCAATTGTCGCTAAAGCTAGAGTAGATAATATTTTTTTCATGCTCTTAAAAAGTTTTTATTGAAGTTAAACAATTTTAAACCAAAGATAAATAAAATTTAATAGAATGATATAATTTCAACAAAATATTTTCAATGTATTTTTTAAGGTTTACTTTTGCTTAAATTTTAATAATCATGAGTTTAGAAGCAAAAGTAATGGAAGAACTCAAAGCGGCTATGCGTGCTAAAGACGAAGTGGCTTTGCGTACCCTTAGAGCAATAAAGGCGGCAATATTGGTTGAACAAACAGCCAGTGGAGCGAAAGAATCTTTGAGCGAGGCAGATGAATTAAAGTTATTAACTAAAATGTCGAAACAGCGCAAGGATTCTCTGGAGATTTTTACACAGCAAAACAGAACTGACCTTGCACAAAAAGAGCAGGAAGAGATTGAAATCATCAACAAGTTTCTGCCTGCGCAATTAAGTAACGAAGAGCTGGAAGCTGAGGTTAAAGCAATCATTGCAGAAGTAGGTGCAACCAGTGCTGCCGACTTAGGTAAAGTGATGGGATCTGCCTCCAAAAAACTTGCGGGCCGCGCTGATGGCAAATTGATCTCCGAAACAGTAAAAAGACTTTTAGCGTAATATAATAATATTATATAGCTCAGAATGGATATAAAGATTCAAGCCATCATTGGTTTGAATCTTTTGTTTTATGGAACCTTCGTTTTCGTACTTTTGAATCTTTAAAATACCTGCATATTTATGCCCATTGATTTTATATATCTTGTACTATTGGTATGGTTTATGATGAAGGGATACCGGAAAGGACTGGTCTTTGCTGCCTTTTCGCTGGCCGCAGTCATCATTGCCATGCTGGGTGCCTTGAAGTTTTCTCATAAATTATCCGCTTATTTATTTAATGAGCAATCGTCATTAAGTCCCTGGATACCGATGCTTTCTTATTTAGTCGTATTTATAGCGATTATATTTATCATTAATATGATTGCGCGAACGATAGATAAGGGCTTGAAAACAGTAAAGCTTGGTTGGGCCAATAAAATGGCCGGAGCCCTTGTGTATGGTATTATAGTGACCTTTGGCTGGAGCAGTGTATTGTGGCTGGCCGATAAAGTAAGCCTGATCAGGCCGGAAACCAAAGCCGGATCGAAGACTTACGCCATAGTAGAACCCTTCGCAGCTAAAGGTTTTGATATTATTGGTAAATTATTACCATTTGTAAAAGAAAGCTATACCGAACTGGGCAGCATGTTTGATAAGGTAAATAATCATCTGCCGTAAATGTGGTTACTGATTGATAATTACGATTCTTTCTCGGATATCCTGGCGGATTATCTGAAGCAGGTGCATCAGAATGTGCGCATGATCCGTAACGATGAGTTGAGTTTGAATGAAATCATTAAGCTGAACCCGGAACGCATTATTTTATCACCAGGTCCCAAAGATCCGGAACATGCCGGGATTACGATGTCTGTGATTGATTATTTTCATGATAAAATCCCAATCCTGGGCGTATGTCTCGGTCATCAGGCGCTGGCACAATATTTCGGCTGCAAGGTCACTAAAGCTCCTTTTCCTGTGCATGGTAAGACGAGTCAGATACAACATAATGGACAGCATATATTTTCCGGACTATCAAGTCCCTTACAGGTGATGCGTTACCACTCTTTACTGGCAACAGGAATGGAAGACAAGCCAGACCTGCAGATCCTTGCCACAACTGATGAGGGCATTATTATGGCCTTCCGTCATAAGAAGTACTCCTGTACCGGTGTACAGTTTCATCCGGAGTCGGTTCTGACCGAGTCGGGATTAAATATATTGAAGAACTGGGCAAATACTTAAATATAAAGCCGCCACAATTAGTTAAATTTGCCATCATATTTTAATAAAATCAGTGAAGTCGTCATATGAGTGAAATGCAAAGCAACTACGATGAGAGTAGTATTAAATCCCTTGACTGGAAAGAACACATACGCCTCCGCCCCGGTATGTATATCGGTAAGCTTGGTGATGGGAGCAGTATGGATGACGGGATCTACATTCTGCTGAAAGAAGTTGTAGATAACTGTATTGATGAGTATACCATGGGATTTGGTAAGCAAGTCAATATCACTATCCAGGAAGGTGTGGTTACCGTAAGAGACTTTGGTCGCGGTATTCCTTTGGGTAAGCTGGTAGATGTAGTGAGTAAGATCAATACCGGTGCAAAATACGATAGCAAGGCCTTCCAGAAATCGGTGGGTCTGAATGGTGTGGGTACCAAAGCCGTGAATGCATTGAGCTCTGCCTTTTCTGTTACCGCTTATCGTGAGGGAAAATGCAAAACTGCTACGTTTGCGAAAGGAGAATTGCTCGAAGAAGGTAAAGAAACAAAAACGGAAGAAGCTAATGGTACTGAAGTGACATTTACACCGGACAATACGGTGTTTAAGAACTATCACTTCATTATGGATTATGTACAGAACCAGATATGGAACTATTGTTACCTGAACGCCGGTTTAGCAATATACCTGAATGGTAAAAAATACGTTTCCAAAAACGGTCTGCTGGATCTGTTGCAGAATAAGACTAATGAAGATGATCTGCGCTATCCGATCGTTCACCTGAAAGGAGAAGATATTGAAGTAGCCATATCACATACCGGAAGTTACGGAGAAGACATCGTTTCCTTTGTAAACGGGCAGCATACAACCCAGGGTGGTACCCATCAGCAGGCATTCAGAGAGGCTTATGTAAAGACAATAAGAGACTTCTTTAAAAAGGACTATGATGCTTCTGATATACGCCAGACGATCTGTGCTGCAGTTGCGGTAAAAGTGCAGGAACCGGTATTTGAAAGTCAGACAAAAACAAAACTGGGCTCCCTTACTATAGCGCCCGATGGCCCGTCCATGAAGAGCTTTGTACTGGACTTTCTCTCGAAGGCACTGGATGATTATCTGCATAAAAATGTGGCCGTAGCAGATGCCCTGAAAAAAAGGATTGAACAGAGTGAGCGTGAGCGTAAAGAACTTTCAGGCATCCGTAAGATCGCAAATGAGCGAGCGAAAAAAGCCAATCTGCACAATAAGAAATTAAGAGATTGCCGTGTGCACCTTAATGAAGAGGTAAGCGGAAAGAATAAAGAAGCATTGCAGGAAAAGCAACTGACATCCACTATTTTCATTACTGAGGGTGACTCTGCGAGCGGATCTATTACCAAAAGCCGTGATGTAGAATCTCAGGCCGTATTCAGTTTGAGAGGTAAGCCGCTGAACAGTTTTGGCCTTACCAAAAAGGTGGTATATGAGAATGAGGAGTTCAACCTGCTGCAACACGCATTGAATATTGAAGACGGTATGGATGGCCTGCGATACAACAACATTGTAATTGCAACCGATGCCGATGTCGATGGGATGCACATTCGTTTGCTGATCATGACATTCTTCCTGCAGTTCTTCCCTGACCTGGTGCGTAATGGTCATATATACATACTGGAGACGCCATTATTCCGTGTGCGCAATAAGAAGGAAACTATTTATTGCTATTCAGAAGAAGAGAAGCAGAAAGCAGTGTATAAACTGGGAGGTAAGCCAGAGATTACCCGATTCAAAGGATTGGGAGAGATTTCTCCGGACGAGTTCGGTAACTTTATCGGGGAGGATATGCGTAAAGACCCAGTATTGATCTCCAAAGATGCGCCTATACAGAAACTGCTGGAATACTATATGGGTAATAATACCCCACAGCGCCAGAAGTTTATTATCGATAACCTGGTTGTAGAAAAAGAAATGGTAATGGGCGAGGAAGAGATTGTTAAGGAAGAAGAGATTGCCTAGAGAATAGTAAAGTTATAATATAAACAGAGGGATGTCTTCAGACATCCCTCTGTTTATATTATAACCGGTTTGCTTATTATTGCTTCATAAATGATACTGCTTTTGCACCTGGTATGGAGCTATTCAGGAAATAAAGTCCATTGCTCAGTGCATTTACCGATATGCTTATCTCGGAAGCACCTTTGGCTATAGATTGTTGTAACACTGTTTTGCCACTTATGTCCGTAATATTTAGAACCATTTGCTGTGCTGTATTTTCAGAGAAGACAATATGTAGCTCATCATAGGCCGGGTTAGGATATACTGCGTACAATGCTTTCTGGGGCAGCTCTGCAATACTATTAGTAGAAGTGTTAGTGAACGTCAATTGTACTGCAATATCTGATACCGGAATGCCCATTCCTATATCATTAATCAATGTTACCGTGCCATTGGTATTAATGCTGTATAATTTATCATTAACCGAGGTATTGGTATTGGCATGGAGATAACCCATATTCATCATACTGACAGAGTCATAATAGAAATCTATATCAGAAGTCAAATCTGCAGGATTAAACATCAGGATATTATCGGCAATAGTAATGATAGTACCCTGGTTAGGAGGATTGATCTGCACAAGCGACTGTAAAGAATCTTCAATACCATACATAGCAGTAGTTGTAGCACCCTTATAACTATTGATGTATGCTACAGAGCCTATGTGAGGATTGACGCCAGCATGTATATCAGTAGCTGCAAAGGCCAGGTTGGTGTCCAAGGCACCTATGGCACCTGTTGCAGGGTTTATGCGATAGTTCGAATCATTTGTTGAGACAACCCGTATACGGTCTACAGTAGGGTTAAAATCAAAACTGATCTTTTCACCAGTTCCTAAATTGATCATTCCGGGTGTAGTATTTACCGCAGTTGCCACACCGTTGCTGGTATTGATCTGATACACCTGATACTCCCGGCTCATGCTGTTATAGCCCAAAGCATACAATCCCAGATCCGCAGGGCGTACATCCATTCCGACAATTACTTGTCCGGCAGTTACACCGCTAATCGGTAACAGCTCTCGTATCAGTTCTGGATTACCGGTAGAGAATTTAATAAGGTTACGGTTATTAGTAGTCAGACCATATACCAGCTGGCCGCTGTAGGTGGCTGGAACAGTTCTGTCAATGACCACAGCTATGTCTTTTACATTAATACCGGTACCGATCTGCCCTACCAATGTTGCAGATCCTGTAGTCAGATTAAGCGAGTAAAGATTATCATTACTGCCACTTCCGGTATTAGCATTAAGGTAAGCCATGTTCGTCTTGGACACCGGGTCGAAGTATATATCCATACCCAAACTCGGGACTGTATTATTTACCATAATACCCGAGCTGCCAATTGTATTGAGTGTACCATTGTTTGGAGGAACCTGTGTAGCCAGTATATTCAGGTTTTTGTCATAGTCGTACAGTGTGGTAGATTCACTGCCTATATAACTGTTTGTATAGGCACAAGCTCCGATTTGCGCAACTGTACTGCTATTTACATCGCCGGTTGCATAGGCCAGATCTCCATCTGTCGCTACAATTGCACCGGTTACAGGGTGTAAACGGTAATTTTTACCATTTGCACCTACAATCCGTATGCGGTCTACAGTAGGGTTAAAGTCAATACTGATACTGCCATTGCCTAGATTGAGATCAATAGCATTAGGGCCAATGGCTGTGGCAGCTCCTGTCGTTTTATTAATTACATACAATCTTGCATTGCCGCTGCTCAAAGCAGCGTTATACCCTAGTGCATATAATTCGCCGGTATTTGGCCGATAGTCGATCCCGGCAATGGTCTGGCCTGCGCTAATACCGGTTATACTTATAGGAGTGGTAATGGTGCCAGGACTGTTTGCCTGTGCCATTTCAAATATTTTATCATCGGTAGTGATACCGATAATGGATTGTGCTTTCGCTGTTGTGCACGCGATGGAAACGGATAATAGTAAAATAATTTTCTTCATAATTAACGAGTTTCCACTATATACGGTAAAAACAAGTGAAATGGTTTTAGCTAAAAAATAACAAGGATCGGAAAACGAGCGAATTGTTCGTTTTCTGATCCCTGTTATTTTTTGAAATTATTGTACTGCTCTACAGGCTTCCTGTTCTGCCACCATCCACAGGGATACTTACCCCTGTAAGATATGCCGCAGCCGGAGAACATAAATAAGCTGCAAGTGAAGCAATCTCTTCTGGCTGACCGAAGCGCTTCATCGGTATCTCTTCAATCATTTCCTGTGCCGCCGCATCCTTATCCATGCCGGTTTTGCTGGCTTTATTATCGATAATGTTGCTCAGGCGTGCAGTTGCGGTTGCACCTGGTAATACGTTGTTTACGGTAATGCCAAACGGAGCCAGTTCATTGCTCATTGTTTTAGCCCAGGAAGCTACTGCACCACGAATTGTATTGGATACACCCAGGTTTTTCAAAGGTATTTTTACAGAAGTAGAGATCACATTTACAATACGGCCATACCCGTCTTTTTTCATTGAAGGAATCACTGCCTGCGTCAGCAGCTGGTTACAGATAAGGTGCTGTTGGAAAGTAGCCAGGAATGCTTCTGGCTGCGCATCTACGATTGGTCCCGCAGCAGGGCCACCACTATTATTGATCAGGATATGCACCGGCTTTCCGGCCACATATTCCTGTGCTGTAGCAGCTACTTTCTGATAATCGCTATAGTCTGCTACCAGGTATTCATGTACCTGTCCTTTACTTGTATCCAATGTCGCAACAGCCGTTTTAAGGCTATCTTCATTACGGGCAATCAGGGTACAACTTGCACCCAGCAAAGATAATTCTTTCGCAATGGCTAATCCTATACCTTGGGTACTGCCGCCAACAAGCGCTCTTTTATTTGTCAGATCTAAATTCATGATAATTGTTTTTTTATCCTTGAGGGTATAATAATGCGTTTAATTTACCGACCAGCTCTTTTAATAATTCACTGTCGTCTTTGTTTGAGATATTGATGCCCACTGCTTTTAAAGCAAATTCATTCAGCAGGGCAATGAATTTATGTATTGTCGTAACGGAAAACATCCGGGAGTATGAACGGTAATAATACAATGCACGACTCTCCGGGTTGTTATAATCATCTGGCACAGAATAGCAGCGATAAGTACGGTCGGCAAACGTATAGAATGTTGCCATCAGCGCAGGCAGAGGAGCACTTTTGGGGTTAGCCACAAAATAAGTAAGCATACGGCTTATGCGCACTTTGTCATTAGTAAAAATCATTTTGGGCAGATCCATATAATTATACTCCCGGCTGATGCCCACATAACGTTCTATCATTTCTGCGGTAAGCTCAGCCATATTCGGCTCATTGATCTTTACCTTCTCCAGTTCATTCGTTATTTTCTGCAGGTCATTGCCCAGGTATCCGGCCAGCATTTCTGCCAGTTCAGCAGATACCTTATATTGTTGCATGGCGCCATATTGCTGTATCCATGAAGGTATATCATCTTCGGCCAGCCTGTTGCTTTTGAAAATAACAGCTTTATCCTTCAGGGGCTTTACCCATTTGTCTTTACTGTTTGTCTCCTTACCGCGATAATCGATTACCAGTATAGTACTGGCAGACGGTTGCTCGAAGTAGGGAATCAGCTGATCGGGCTGGCGCAACTGGGCAGCCTCCCTTAAGATCACAATAGTGTGTTCTGCAAACATCGGAAAGCGGCTACAGGCATTGACTATCTCACTCCATTCGCTGTCCTTACCATACAGGGTAATCAGGTTAAAATCTTTCTGATCTGCATCCAGGATCTGGTTATCAAAATAGTCCAGCAGCAGATCTATATAATACGGCTCTTCTCCTTCCAGTAAATAAATATTCTTGTATTGACGAGACTTCAACACCGCCATCAGCCGGTTGAACTCTCCTAAAGTATCTACTTTCTCTTTCGTTGCCTTAGCCATTTTGTTATAACTGTTTGATCATTTTTACATGTGGAATGCCAACTTCTGTAAACTGTGCTCCTATTGCTTCGTAGCCCAGTTTTTCATAAAACGGAAGGGCAGATATACGGGCATGTAATTCGAATGTTTTGTACTGTTTGCTTCTGGCAAATTCTTCTGCAAACCGGATCAGGGCTGCACCTATTCCTTTGCCTTGCTCCTCTTCTGAAACAGCCATCTGGCGCAACTTTCCTTTCTGAACCGCAACCGGTGCCAGTAGCAGACAACCTTTTATAGTTTCATTTTCTTTATAGATAAATATATGCTCGTCTATTTCACGGCTCAGGTCTTCATCATAAAGGTTCATGCCCAGCGGTGCGCGCAATACTTTCTGTCTTAATACCAGTACTTTTAAATAATCAGGATGCTGACTCCTGATGACGTGCAGTGCTGCAGGATTCATACTTCTAATAATTGTTTTTGGGTAATGACTCCAGGATATTCAGGTAGCTTTCATAACGGGAAATGCTGATATCGGCTCCCAGAGATTCTTTCACCGCACAGTCCGGCTCGTTTATATGCAGACAGTTGTTGAACCTGCAATCCGGCATCCTGGCACGCATCTCCGGAAAGTATTGTGCCAGTTCGTATTGGTCAATATCCACAATCCCGAATTCTTTTACACCCGGTGTGTCTATAATTTTACCTCCGTTGCTCAGCTCAAACATTTCTGCAAAAGTAGTTGTGTGTTGTCCCTTACCACTCCAGTCAGAAACCTCCTGAACCCTTAAGTCCAGAGTAGGCAGGAGCGCATTGATAAGCGTACTCTTACCCACACCGGAGTGACCACTGATCAGAGTGGTCTTACCTGCAAGGTGATCTTTCAGCGTTTGCACACTTGTAGGGTCAGTAGCCTGAATGGTAAATGTAGGATAACCGATCGCTTCGTATAATTGTTTTCTTTCCTCCCATTCGGCCACATATGCTCCCTCTATCAGATCGGCTTTATTAAACACGATGGTAGCAGGAATATGATATGCTTCTGCAGTAATCAGGAAGCGATCCAGGAAACCGTTAGAGGTGCGCGGGCTATGAATCGTTGCTACCACAATAGCTTCGTCTATATTCGACGCAACAATATGTTTGTGGTGGCGGTTATGCGGCGAAGTGCGGACCATATAATTGTGCCGCTGGCCAATTTTTGTAATGATGGCCGTACTGTCCTGCTCGCTTTCCGGTTGCAGGGTAACCTGGTCACCCACAGCAATCGGATTGGTAGATTTAATGCTTTTATCTATTTTGAATTTACCCCGGGCGCGTGCAATCCACACCTTTCCCGTATCATCTATGGCGGTATAAAAACTTCCTGTCGACTTATATATGATCGCTTCCAATAAGATTAGTTGAGTTTTTTACGCTTTAATGAAAATATGGTCAGCTGCCAGAATACAGCAGTTATACTCAGGAAATAGATTACATCTTTAGTATTGATCACCCCGCGGTTGATCGAATTGTAATGGGCGTCCATGCCCACCAGCTGAATATAATAATCTGCACCGCCGGAGAATACCGGTAAGCGGCTTATGGCTTCAAAGCCACTATAGAGCAGCCAGCACAGAATCAGTGCCAGCAGGAAACCCACGATCTGGTTATCTGTAAGTGTAGAGCAGAAAATACCTATAGAAACAAATGAGGCAATCAGCAGTAATAAACCGATATAAGCCCCGGTAATCGCGCCGAAATCGAGGGTCGCATTTTCGATAGCTAACCAGTTAATCGCAAATACATAGATCAATGTAGGAATCAGGGCAATAACCACAAGGGTAAACGATGCCCAGAACTTACCACCCACAATCTGGTGCAAGGTTAGCGGCTTGGTCGAAAGCCATTCAATAGTGCCTCCCTTAAATTCATCTGCAAACGAGCGCATGGTTATGGCCGGTATCAGGAATAACATTAACCAGGGGGTAATTGTAAAGAATTGTTCCATACTGGCATAGCCGTAATCCAGGAAATTGCTGTCGGGCAGCACCCATAAAAATAAACCCAGCACCACCAGGAATACCAGTAAGACCACATAACCCACCACGGAGCTGAGAAAAGAGCTCAGCTCTTTAAAATAAATACTTTTCATGCATTGAATATCTGTCACAAAAATATAAAAACAAAAGGGGATTACCATCCGGTAATCCCCATAGTTTCATTGATATGTATTTTTTTAGAATCTGAAACCGATATGAAAGCTGAATTGCCCCATTACATTCAGTCCGTTGTTGTATGTAATATGATTCGTAACATCTCTCTCCTGATCGATGTAGGCAGGTCCCACACCCAGTTCCAGTCCGATATTTACTTTCGGAGACAGGTTGAATTGAAGGTAGTTGTTCACCATAATACCAGCTTGCAGCGTATTGGCATTTACATACTGATAGCTTTGGTTTATATCATAACGATAACCATTGTTTGTCCCGAAAGATGCAAATAAAGACGCACCCAGGGCATAAGTTACCTTACGCTGACCACCCGGATAGAATTTAATACCAGGATTAACCATGAATGTGGCGTTCATATCATTGTTATAATCACCGTTGTTACGAAAACCCAGGGAGAACGGTATGTTCAGTCCTATTTTGCCATCTTTGTCCAGGATACGCTCATAAGATGCCCCCAGACCCACGCCTCCGTTAAAAGCGGTAAGCGGCATAATACGGATAATATTAGGACCATAATTGTTTTGCTGAGCAGTAGCTGCTCCGGTTGCCATAACCAGTACGAGCAGTGCTGAAAGTAATTTTTTGAACATTGTTTTTAGTATTTATAATTAAATTAGAAACGGAAGCCCATATGGAAGCCGAACTGTGCACTAAAACCGATACCCTCATTATTAGTGTAATTAACGGTTTTGTACTGATTGATGTAGCTCGGGCCCACACCTAACTCCAGGCCCAGGTTAAATTTCGGCGTAATGTTGAAGTGAACATAGTTATTAATCATGATGCCGGCTTTAAGATAATCTGCTTTATCTGCAGGACCGCCATAATAATAATCGTCTTCACCCATCATAGTAAATAAAGATGCACCCAGTGCATAAGTTACTCTTCTCTGCCCGGCAGGATAGAATTTAACACCAGGATTCAATAACATGGAATAATTGGTATTGTTGTTATAGCCAGGTCCGCTGTAATAACCGCTGTTCGTATTTATGCCCAGGTATATAGGGATATTGACGCTTATTTTACCCTCCTTGTCCAGAATGCGCTCATAGGCAAAACCAATACCTACAGAATTATCAAAAACCGTTACTGGCGTGAAGCGTACGACATTCGGGCCATACAGAGGTCTGGCAGAGGCTTGTTGCACAGGTGGTCTGGCAGACAGAGAGGTGGTGCTACATAAGGCAACAGCACTCAATAGTGTAAGGGCGATTTTTTTAGACATAGATAGCTCGTTTAACGGTGAAAAAATACTTAAATCTGTAATATGCAATTATAGCTCTTTTTGTATAGACGTAAAAAACGTGACACGCCTTAGGGCAAAGATAGAAATAATGATACGGATCAGAAACGAAAGCCTACCTGGAAACCTAATTTAATAAAAGAAGCGGTCTCCAGTGATTGCTCCTGCTGGAAGGCAACCTTACGTTTATTGATCGGGCTGATGCCGATGGCCAGCTCCATACCAATATTGAATAAAGGCGTGCAATTGAAATGAAGATAATTATTGATCATCATTCCGTACTTCCGGTAGGTAGCAATCTCCGTACGACCCATACCTATATAGGTACTTGCATCGCCATAAGCAGCAAATACAGACGGTCCCAGCGCATAGTTCAGCCTTGTCTGGCCAAAGGGGTAGAATTTCACACCAGGGTTCCAGAGGTATGCATAGTTATCAATAGTGATGCCATTAGACAAGACTACCTCTGTTTGTACATTTAGTCCGTAATAGAATGGTATGCAAATCCCGATACGTTGTTGTCTGCCCAGGATATACTCATAAGACATACCTATGGACCAGTGCCCGTCATATTCATTAAAAGTCTGACCAAATCCTGATAGTGGTGTAAGGCGTATGATATTGGACCCGTACCTGGTTTGCTGTGCTGTTGCAGATGTAGAGAGAAAGCAGAGCAGGAGCAGGGTTGATAAGATTTTACTATTCATGTCGCTGATTTTGGCAAACATCAAAAAAATGAAATCCGATATGAAATGCTACATATTTGTAAAGATCAATTCAAGCATATTTTATTTTATTTCCTAAATATAAGACGTAAAAAAAGAAAAGTCCAGTATAGTACAGTGAAAAATATTTTTCTGCTGTACTATACTGGACTGAATATATCCAGCTGTTTTTCTGATTTAATATGCGCCCAGGCAACGCTTATACATGGCTACTGTATTCTGTAAGCCCATGTACAAAGCATCGCTGACCAGTGCATGGCCGATCGATACTTCGAGCAGACCAGGAATGTGCTGCGCAAAATAAGTAAGGTTATGCAGGTCCAGGTCATGTCCCGCATTCAGGCCCAGTGATACCTCCTGTGCGGCTTTTGCAGCAGCTATATAAGCCGCTATGGCCGATTCTTTATCTTTGGGAAAATATGCAGCATAGGCCTCAGTATACAGTTCTATACGATCCGTACCACAGTCTTTTGCCGCCTTCACCATATCCACCACCGGATCTACAAATACCGATACGCGTATACCTTCCTGCTTAAATACTGGTATGATTTCCTGTAAAAAAGCCTGTTCCTTAATCGTATCCCAGCCGTGATTTGAGGTAAGCTGGTTGGTAGCATCAGGCACAAGAGTTACCTGCGCCGGTTTATTGTCCAGTACCAGTTGTACAAATTTATCTTCCTTAGGATTACCCTCGATATTAAATTCAGTACTGATCGCCTGTTTCAACTCATACACATCTGCATAGCGGATATGGCGCTCATCCGGGCGCGGATGTACCGTAATGCCATCTGCTCCAAAACGCTCACAATCCAGGGCTACCTGCAACAGGTTAGGGTTATTGCCACCGCGGCTGTTGCGCAGGGTGGCAATTTTATTTACGTTAACCGATAATTTGGTCTGGTTCATAGTCTAGAAGAAGTTGGTCATGTATGGGTAACGGATGCTGTACAGCTCTTTTACCTTGTGTAATAAAGTCTCCCGCAGGCGTTCGATATTAGACAGTTCTGTAGCAGAAATAAACAAAGCATTACCGTGCGTCAGGTTATCCCAGCGGCGGTACAATTGTTTCAGCAAGTCCTCTTTTACCTCTTCTGTCAGGAATTCATCAAAGGTTTCTCTGATATACTGGTCCATTTTATTAAAGATCAGTACGATCGGTTTATCAAATGCACCAATTTCCTGCAGGGTTTTGTCCACAACACCAATCTGATCTTCATATTTAGGGTGTGATACATCCACCACATGTAACAGGATATCCGCCTCTCTAACTTCATCCAGTGTTGATTTGAAGCTTTCTACAAGGTGATGCGGCAGCTTACGGATAAACCCAACCGTATCGCTCAGCAGGAAAGGAGTCTGCTCAAACACCACCTTACGGGTAGTGGTTTCCAGTGTGGCAAACAGTTTATTTTCTGCAAATACATCCGATTTACTCAATACCGTCATCAGCGTACTCTTCCCCACATTGGTATAGCCAACCAGGGCTACGCGGATAAAGGTTCCTCTTTGCTGGCGCTGAGTCTGAGATTGTTTGTCAATCTCCTGAAGGCGTTTGCGCAGTAAGTTGATCTTATCTTTTACCAGACGACGGTCAGTCTCGATCTCCGTTTCACCCGGACCACGAGAACCGATACCCCCTCCCTGGCGCTCCAGGTGACTCCACATCCCTCTCAGGCGTGGCAGGATGTACTGGTACTGGGCCAGTTCGACCTGTGTTTTGGCCTGTGCCGTTTTGGCTCTGCGGGCAAAAATATCCAGGATCAGATCCGAACGGTCAATAACCTTAACCCCTACTTCTTTCTGTACATTACTGATCTGTGAGCCGGTCAGTTCATCATCGAATATAACCAGGCCTATATTTTTCATTTTTACATAAGCCGCAACTTCTTCCAGCTTACCTTTCCCGATAAACGTGCGGCTATCAGGGTGTGGCAATTTCTGTACAAATTTCCTCATGGTCTTTGCACCGGCAGTCTCTGCCAGGAAAGCCAGCTCATCCAGGTATTCCATTACCTGTCGCTCATTCTGATCCTTTTGGATCAATCCCACCAGTACAGCATCCACTTCCTGGTCCAGGATATTCTTATTCTCTATCAAATCCTAATCGTTTTTAATATGTAGCAAAATTAGCGCTTATTCCCTAAGCGCTCAAAAAAACTCTTTATGGTGTATTATGAGAGGTGTTGTGCAGATCTGTATTCTCTGCGTACGATGGCCAGTATCACCACAGCGGTCACACAAATGGTGCTGAGCATAGCCGTTATGGGTCTCACAAAAGGGATCAAACCTTCATACAGACCGTAGACCAGCAGCCCATAGAAAAGAAACTTCATCACCAGATTGGTTATTGGTACAATCCTGTGTATGGGTTGTTGTAAAATGCGGGTCATCTTATACAGGTAAAAACCGGCTTGTATGTAAGTGCCCAATACAAAGCTTAGTGCAATACCCGGAAGGCCCATAAAGAGGTATAAAGGATACACCAGTGCCAGTGTAGCACCTATATCCAGCAGTACCCCGGTATTAATAATATCTCCCCGCTCATGCTTCTGGAAAATAATCGTGTAATTGAACATCCTCAATGGAATGACGAAAAGCGAAGCCAGGAATATGGGGATCGATGGAATGTATTTGTTCGAAAAATAAGTGACGATAAACTCGTATCTGAAAAACACAAAAAAGAAAAAGATCGGGAAGGCAAAGTTGGACAATATCCTGGCCAGGTTGCGCATAATGCTTGTTTGCATTACGGTATCTCCTTTATCATATTTCGAAAACTGCATCAGTGAAGCACTGGATACTGCTGAGAAAATAATAGGCAATAGAGGAATGGGCGTAGACCCGTTATTATAAATAGCAGCCGTAGACTCGTTCAGCAAAATAGAAACCACAAACTTATCTACATAGACCATCAGTATCTGCGTCATGTCGAACAGATACAGATGCAACCACAATTTCTGGTAATTAGTTTCGGCAGGCACCTCTTCTGCTTGTGGTGCCGCATTACGCTCGTACAGGAAAAAACCGCTGACCAGCAACTTTACGGCAAACAGGATACATAGACTGCTGAATAAACTGGCAGCATCAAATATCGGTGCATGTAATTGCCGGTAATGCAGCCAGAGAAAAGCGATCAGGTATAGGAGGTTGATCCAGAATATCTGCCGGAATTTACGGAAGATGATCAGTGCAGATTCTGTGATGATACACAGTGTATTCAACAGCATAAATGCTATGGAGATAAGAGCGGGGTATCCCGATCGGGCCTGTACACCGGCAAAGGCAATGCTGGCTACCAGCATAAATAAGGCCAGTGCAATATATTGCCCTCTTTTGATCTGCCGCAAGAGCAGGATCAGTTTGTCTTTTGAATAAGTAAAGATAAAAGCCGCAATACCCAGCCCTGCAAAAGCATTAAAGGCATAGAAACGGTTCCAGTAATTGGTATAGCGACCGTAATCTGTAGTAGACAGGCTGTGCGAGAAAGCATAAGCGATCAGTATCATCGCCAGGGTGCTGAGCAACCTTATGGAAAAGATGATAAAGGAATCTTTGTAAATGATCTTATTTAGGGTTTTCTCTTGCAAATGCTAAACACTTTTCTTTGTCGAGGGACTTGATTATACGGGCAGGATTACCCGCAATGACACAATAGCCTTCAGTAAAACTTTTGGTTACTACAGCTCCTGCACCTACGATTGTAAATTCGCCAAGTTGTACACCTGGCAATACAACAACCTGACTGCCGATCCAGCTGTATGCCCCTATCCGTATCGGTTCTGCCGGTATAGAGACACTATTATCAACAGCATCATGGTTGGCAGATATCAGGCTTACATTCGGCCCCAGATTGGTATAGCTACCTATTTCTATACCATTGGCCGCATTGATATAATTATTCGGAGAGTCTCCTGGATAGGTATCCTTACCCACCGTAATGCGCTCTCCGTTATGAATAGTACTGGTAAAGTGCACCGGCCATCGGGCCGAAGCATTCTGCCGGAGCACCTTACGAAATACAAAATCGGTAAGATAAAAGCTGAAGGGCGTACCCTCACGCCAGCCGAAAAGTTTACGGATCAGCCGTTTCATACCGGATTTATTTTTTCAATAAAGAAATACCTACACAATTGCCTGATTTGGTTTGCTGTGAAAATACAAGCATATATACGCCATTTGAGTGAGCTGTAAACTGTTTGCTCACAACCGTCATCTGGTCATTGCCTGTGGTTTTGCCCTTTTCTTTCACTACTTCTTTTATCTGCTCATCCACCACAGTTACCTGGTATTTGGATGCGTGTGCGCCCACAACATAGTTGATCTGGTAAGTCTCACCCTGTTTTACCTCAAACTTAAACGGAACCATAGCTTTGCTCGGAACATTTTCAGAACTGAAGTACACCAGCTTATATTGTTTGCTTTCCCATTCTTTATCGATAGAAACCAGTTTGCCATGCACTTTAGCATCGGAGCAGGCCGGTTGTTTTGGGGCCGCAGACTGCTGTGCCACAGCGGCAACAGTACCAAAGCAAATCATCATCAGGAGGCTCAATATTTTTTGCATAGTAATTTTCATTTTTAATACAGCGAAAATACTGAAATTTGCCATACAGATTCACATAATCCATGGGCGGTATATATATTCACATTCCTTTTTGTAAGCAAGCCTGCAACTATTGCAACTTCCACTTTTCCACTTCACTGAAATATAAAGAAGACGTGGTGAGCGCAATCTGCCGGGAACTGGTGCTGCGTAAGGACTACCTGGCCGGAGCAGCTGTAGAAACAGTATATTTTGGTGGTGGCACACCATCGCTGCTTTCAGAGAAGGAATTAGCGCTGATATGGGAAACAATTTACCGGAATTATACCCTTGACCTTAAGGAATGTACGCTGGAGGCTAATCCCGACGATGTGAATGATACCTTTTTGTCCGGCTTACGGCATACACCAATCAATAGACTGAGCATGGGCGTTCAATCCTTTGAAGAGTCCGATCTGCGTTTTATGCAGCGAGCACATACGGCGGGAGAAGCAGAGTCTGCCATCAAAAGAGCACAGGATGCAGGGTACAGCAATCTAACGATTGACCTTATTTACGGTACACCGGGCCTAAGCAATGCCCTCTGGATGGAGAATATGCAGAAAGCCGTACGTTTCGGTATACCACATGTATCAGCCTACGCATTGACAGTAGAGGAGCATACCTTACTGGCGCACCAGGTAGGAAAAGGAAAGGTGCCTGCACCAATGACAGAACAGGCGGCACAGCAGTTTGAGCTGATGACGGCATTTCTTACCGCTGCCGGATTTGATCATTATGAAATTTCCAATTTCGCTTTACCCGGGCAGTATGCAGTACATAATACCAATTACTGGAAGGGTGTGTCATATCTTGGAATAGGTCCGTCTGCTCACTCTTTCGACCAGGTAAGCCGTCAGTGGAATGTAGCTAATAATGCCCTGTATATAAAAGGCATTGAAGCAGGGATCATGAATATAGAACGGGAAGTATTGTCTGTAGCCGATCAGCTCAATGAGTATATCCTAACCGCTTTACGCACCATGTGGGGTATAGACCGGCAGTATGTAACCAATCGTTTCGGTACAGATTATCTGAAAGAGCTGGAGGAGAAAATTGATCCCTTCCTGGGTGAGCGTGTGCAGCAAAAAGGCGAACAGTATATCCTGACTGCTGCCGGAAAACTGTTCGCCGATGGCATTGCTGCCGATTTATTTTTTGATTAGTCTACTCGCGTATCAGGGTAGTATCCAGGCCTTCCGGTGTACCAACTTCCAGTTGTACGCTGGAGTCTGCGGGAGCAGCAGCCGGAGCTTCTGTTTTCTTGTCTACTACAGGGCTGTCCATTTTATTCCATTCTACCTGCCATTTACCATCAACTTTTATGAGGTTGATCTTCTGTTCTATATCACTGTCGGAGGTCGTATAGTAGTACGTCGCACGATCGCCTTTCTCCTCACCTTTACCCATCACTACCAGGATATTTTTGGCCTCCTGTGCAGATGCATCCGGAAGGTTACCTGCAAACTGGCTGATGGTTTCCAGTTGTGTACGGCTGGTTGCTGTAGCCAGAGACATAGCTGTTTTGTAGTCGCGGTGATGAAAAGCATTGGCAAAGCGTTCTGCTACATCTTTAGAAGAATCTTTCCTGCATCCACCCAGAAACAGGAAAAGACTGCATAATAAACCCAGAATATATTTGTTCATAATAATGCGTAATTGTCAGCAAAGGTAATAAAATTGACTTTATTTCACCTGCAGGTAATGTACTGCGCTTACAAGCCTGTTACGAATGATATTATCTACCGCCCAGTATTGCCTGCCCAGCGTATCTGTAGGTTGCAGGTGAGCTTCCGGAATACTCCACTGTATGGACTTTGCCACCATTTCTGTGCAGTACATGCGATCGTCACTCTTCAGGTCAAATTGCATATCGAAGGGGATCTGCAGGCGATATAAGCTATCTGCAGTATGTAAGAGCTTTGTACGTTCCTGCCGGCTTATATGCAGGTGGGCATAGCCGATGGCAAGGTTATCTTCAGGATTCCAGTAATGCATGAGCGGCTCTTTTTTAATGGCCTGGTCAGGAGCAGACTCACTGCCTATACTATGGTATACCCACCAGGCACCCGATTCGGAAAATACAATGCCACAATGTGAAAACCGTTTATCCTTAAGGTTCAGTTGCCGCAGCATATTGCTGGTCACATCATTGCCCGCACGCAATACAATGTCTCCCTCTTCCAGTCCGGAAAGCAGTGCAGACAAGGAATCTGCAGGAATGTAATTGGGTTTATGTACACGTCCATTACTTTTCTGGCTGCAGCTGTGCAACAGCAAGGCGAGGCAAATTAATAAACAGAAACAAACTCCTTTTCGGATCATGCTGCAAAACTAGTAAGTTATTGTTGAAATCGGCTACCGGATGATTTGTAGAAAAATGACGTTCTTTGTGTTTGAAAATAAACAACAGATATGTCTTTAGGCCGATTACACCTCATACCCGTACCCCTTGCAGAACAAGCAACAGATACCATACCGGAAGCAGTAAAGCAGCAGGCATGTCGCCTGAAATACTATTTTGTAGAACAGGTACGTACCGCGAGAAGGTGGCTTAAGGCATATGACAAAGAAGTTGTGATTGATGAGATCACTTTTGCAGAAGTAAACAAGCAGCATACCACAGACAAGGCATTGCTGCGTCAATGGCTTAAAGCGGGCTATGATGTGGGTGTGATGAGTGAGGCCGGATGCCCTGCTGTGGCCGATCCCGGTAGTGAGCTCGTATCCTGTGCCCAGGAATTGGGTGCAGTAGTCATTCCCTATACAGGGCCGAGTTCTATTTTGCTGGCATTGATGGGTTCCGGCTTTAATGGTCAGGGATTCCGCTTCCTGGGTTACTTACCGGTAAAGGAGCCCATGCGTGGCAAAGCATTAAAAGAGCTGGAACAGATCGCCCAGCAAAAACAGGAAACACAGATCTTTATAGAAACTCCGTACCGTAATAACCAGTTATTGGAAGAGGCATTAAAAGCCCTGCATCCGCAAAAAACGAAATTATGTATTGCGGTAGACATCACTGCAGAAACAGCCTCTGTAAAAACACTCACGATAGGTGAATGGAGCAAACAAAAACCGGATCTGCATAAGCGTCCCACAATCTTTCTCGTACACCCTGCTTAATCGTAGGTAATCGTTACATCACCGTTTATCGGAAATCCCATACAGGTAAGCGTCAGTCCGTTTTCCAGGTCTTTGTGGGTCAGTACTTCATTATACTGTATCCATACCTCACCTTTTACAATTCGGGCAGCGCAGGTACCGCATTGCCCGGAGCGACAGCTATGTGGCAGGTGCAGACCTGCGTTTAAACCGGCATCCAGTATACTATCCGGATACTGTACGGTTACGGTCGTGTCGGTATCTTTAAAATGAATATGCACCATATGGGCTTCTTTGTCTTCTGGGGCAATGATCATCTCTTCGCTCATTGTTTCAAAGTACTCCATAAAGAACTGCGCCGGTACCATACCCTCTGTAAATAAAGTAATCTTCACCGTATCCATATATTCTATCGGACCGCAGGTATAGGCCAGTATATGGGGCCAGTCGGCTTTTTTATGCCGGGCAATCAATTCCTGCAACCAGAAGCCGCTCAGCCTTGCCTTAAGCAGGTTTTTATTATTGCTGAAGATAAATTCGATCTCCAGCCGTTCCGGAAACTGTTGTTGCAGCTCCTGTAGGGTATGGTAGAAGATAGTCTGTTGCGGACTACTATTGCTGTAGGCCAGGAAAATATGGATGTGTGGCTGATGCAGCAGTATGGATTTGATCAAAGAAAAGACAGGCGTGATGCCGCTTCCGGCAGCAAATAAGAGTACCTGTTGTATCTCAGAAAGATCATCCGGTAAAACGAACTTTCCGGCGATGTTGATGACATTAAGCTCATCCCCCTCTTTATAATGATCATAAAACAGGCGGGAAATATTGCCATTCTCCATTGCCTTAACGGTAAAAGCCATTCCCTCCTCCGGAATAGAAGAAAAAGAATAAGAGCGATACTCCGTATTGTTTTTGGCTGGAAAGGCCAGGTGTAAGAACTGGCCGGGCTTATAGACCGGTTGCTGTCCTTCCACAGGTATGATAAAAAAAGTTTTGGCCTGATTGGTCTCCGTCTGTACGCGTTCAATAATGAAGTTGCGGCTATCTCCCATTCGTCTGTACTTTGTGCAATTGTAAAATTACTGATTCTTATTTAACTGTTTCTGTCCGGCAGCCTTATCATTATAATTTGTCTGATACAACACTTACATTTGCAACAGATTAAGAAATAATATGAAAAGATTACTATGCTTATGTTTAGGCCTGCTGGCCGCCACGGCTCATGCACAGTCTGACAGTGCCATCGTAAAAAAGATCAGTGATGAGATTTTATTGCGCGGTGAGGCCTATGAAAACTTAAGGGTCTTGTGTAAAACCATAGGACATAGACTGAGCGGCAGTCCGCAGCAGGACAAAGCTATTGCCTGGGGCCAGGCATTGCTGGAGCGTTCCGGTGCTGATAAGGTCTGGCTGCAGCCGGTAACGGTACCTAAATGGATACGGGGCGAAGAATCGCTGAGAGTAAAATATGAGGGTAAGTGGCAAACCATTCCTATGCTGTCTCTGGGCAATTCGGAAGGTACAGAAGGTAAGGTCTTAACTGCCGAGATCGTTTGCTTCAATAATATGGAAGAGTTGAATGCAGCACCGGAGGCTAAGGTGAAAGGAAAGATTGTATTTATGAACTATGCCTTCCGCCAGGAATTTGTAAAGACCTTTGACGGATATTCCGATATTGCTTCATACCGTTTTAACGGGGCCAATGTTGCTTCGCGTAAAGGAGCTTCCGGCTTGATTATACGATCATTGTCGACCGGCCTGGAAGATGTGCCGCATACCGGGTCTATGAGATATGATGATGATGTGCGCAAGATACCCGCTATTGCGATCGGAAACAGTACCGCAGATGCACTGGCTAAGTGGTGTAAGGCAGGTAAGACAGAAGCTGCATTACAATCAACCTGTGGTATGAAGGGTACTGCCCTGTCTTATAATGTGATTGGTGAATTGCGGGGTCAGAAAGAGGGCTTTATTGTTGTGGGCGGTCACCTTGATTCCTGGGATGTAGGCGAGGGGGCACAGGACGATGGTGCGGGTTGTGTGCAGTCGATAGAAGTACTGCGTACATTTAAACAACTGGGTCTGCAGCCAAAGCATACCATTCGTGTGGTATTATATGCCAATGAAGAAAACGGTGCACGTGGTGGCGTAACCTATGCCGACAGCGCTAAAGCCCGTAAGGAGAAACATGTTTTTGCATTAGAGAGTGATGAGGGTGGTTATACACCACGCGGTTTCAGTCTGAAGGTATCTGCTGCGGATCGCGATAAAATCCGTAACTGGAAATCGATTTTTATGCCATTAGGTGTATATGATTTTGAAGAAGAAGGCGGTGGTGTAGACATAGGACCTTTAGGAAAAACCGGTTGCCGTCTGGCCGGATTACAGCCTGATTCGCAACGTTATTTCGATATGCACCACAGCCGTAGAGATGTGTTTGAGGATGTCAACAAAAGAGAGTTACATCTAGGTGCTGTAGCCATGACCAGCTTTATCTACATGGCAGATCAGTATTTTGATTAGATATTATTTATACTGAGCATCCACTTAAAGGAAACAAAGGCATTTTTGGTCCTTTTGTTGCCGGACAAAAGGACGAATAAAAAGGTTGCTTATAGCGGATAGTTATTTTATTTATTATAAAAAGGAATGGGTTGCAGCATATGCTGCAACCCATTCCTTTTTACTTTTGAAAATTATTTCTTACCAAACATCCCTTTCAGCATATCCAGGGGACTTCCTCCCAGCATGCTGGCAATAGAACCCATATCAAATTTACCGGCAATCATATCATCGACTTTATCCTGAAACATCGGCGGTACTTTTGATTTTACAAAAGCGACCATAACTTCAGTTGCTTTGGCAGCCTGCTCTTCAGTCAGGTTAGCTTTCTCCACTAATTCTTTTACTAATTGTTCCATTACTTATATTTTTAAGATTGTTTTTTACTACGAATGACTTTATAAACACGTATCGCACTCATCAGTGCTACTACAAATACTATAAGACCAATAAGGCCATAGATCCAGCTCATGCTATCTTTTACCGATACCAGGAATACGATCACGACCAGGAAAATAGTCGCCACTTCATTCCAGATCCTTAACTGCATAGAGCTGTGCTTATATATACCCTGCATCTGCTGTTTAAAAATACCATGCAGAAAGAAGAAATAAATATAGAGCGCTATGACGAAGCCCAGCTTGACCCAGAGCCATGAAGGCACCGAGCTGAAGTAACCGAAACGATACATTGTTAAGGGACCGAAAATGGCCGTCAGTACGGCAGAGGGAATGGTAATGCCGCGCCACAGACGCTTCATCATGATCTGAAATTGCTGGGTCAATACACCTTTACTTTCTGCGGAAAGATCTGCTCTGCCCTGTGCCTCGGTATTGTAGATAAACAGGCGTGGCATGTAAAATATGCCCGCAAACCAGGTCACTACAAATATGATATGTAAAGCTTTTATATAAAGCATAGAAAATGGGGACGCTTTAAGAGTAAAATGTTTTTTCGAAAGATGCATATTCCCCCTGACCCAGGATATTGCGGCGGATAAAGGCGATGATGAAACCACTGCCATAGCCCACGAGCTGCATCCAGCTTACACCCATAGCCAGCCATCCGATACGTACACTTTTGGTACTGCGTGTGGCATCCAGGAATACAATCACAAAAAACAGTACTAAAGGCAGTAACAAATAGGGGCACCATATGGCACCGATAAGACAGGCCAGAAATCCGAGGGTAAATAGAGCCGGTAAGGTATGTACCAGCTTCAGCGTACCCGGATGTCTTTTCTGCAGGTTGATGCGGGCAATGCCGGAGTTATGTACCTGTTTGAAAAACTGTTTGAACGTGCTGCGTCTTTTATGGTATACAAATGCTTCCCTGATCAATCTTGTTTTGAATCCGTTGGACAGGATACGGATACTCATATCAATATCTTCGCCAAAACGGATTTTAGCAAAGCCCCCGGTACGCTCGAATACTTCTTTGGAGTAACCCATATTAAAGCTCCTGGGAAAAAATTTATCCATTTTCTCCCCGCCACCACGAATGCCACCTGTTGTAATAATAGATGTCATGGAGTAATTGATGGCTTTCTGAAAATCCGTAAAATCTTCATGGGCCGCATCCGGACCGCCAAATGCATCTACATACTGATTGTTTAAAGAATCCAGCACGGCCTTGATATAGTCTGGTGGAATGACGCAATCAGAATCCAGGAATACAAGGTAATTACCTTTCGCTCTTTCTGCCCCATAGTTACGGCTCTGACCAGGGCCGGAGTTCGGCTTATTGTAATAGCTGACATCCAGTACAGGCGCATATTTGGCCACCACATCGCTACAAGGCACAGAAGAGCCATCTTCCACAATAAGCACTTCGAAATGCTTATTGCTCTGATGGCTCAGGCTGTTTAATAATTCTTCTACCTCTTGAGGCCTGTTGTACACAGGTACAATTAAGGATAAGGATATGTCCATTTATTAATGTCTTTTTAGGCCGGTACCTTAGAACGCTGCGTTCTTAGGTGTACGCGGGAAAGGAATTACGTCACGGATGTTGGTCATACCGGTGATGAACAATACCATACGCTCAAAGCCCAGTCCGAAACCGGCATGTGGTGCCGTACCAAAGCGTCTGCTGTCCAGGTACCAGTACATTTCTTCAGTAGGGATGTCCATCTCTTCCATGCGTTTTTCCAACAGTTCCAGGCGCTCTTCACGCTGAGAACCGCCGACGATTTCGCCAATACCCGGTGCCAGGATATCCATAGCCGCAACGGTTTTGCCATCATCATTCTGGCGCATGTAGAAGGCCTTGATATCTTTAGGGTAATCGGTAACGATAACTGGTTTTTTAAAGTGTTTTTCTACCAGGAAGCGCTCATGCTCACTCTGCAGGTCTATACCCCAGGAAACATCATATTTGAATTGTTTCTTCTGGTATGGTTTTGATTGCAGCAGGATGTCGATCGCCTCGGTATACGTAATGCGCTCGAATTGATTATTGATAACGAAGTTCAGCTTCTCCAGCAGGCTCATTTCACTGCGCTCATTTGCCGGTTTCTGCTTTTCTTCATTCGCCAGTCTTTCTTCCAGAAATTGCAGATCATCCATATTGTGCTCCAGCACATACCTGATGATATATTGAATGAATTCCTCAGCAAGGTTCATGTTATCTTTCAGATCGTTGAACGCAACCTCTGGCTCCACCATCCAGAACTCAGCCAGGTGGCGTGTAGTATTAGAGTTTTCTGCACGGAACGTAGGGCCGAAAGTGTATACTTCACCGAATGACATCGCTGCCAGTTCCGCTTCCAGCTGACCACTTACGGTCAGGTTAGTGCTTTTGCCAAAGAAGTCTTCCGTAAAGTCGATTTCTCCATTCTCCAGTCGCGGAGGATTGTCAAACGGCAGTGTGGTTACACGGAACATCTCACCTGCGCCTTCGGCATCAGAAGCCGTTACGATAGGGGTGTGCAGGTATACAAAACCTTTATCATTAAAAAATTTATGGATAGCATAAGCAATGCTGTGGCGTACGCGGAATACCGCACCGAATACATTGGTACGGAAACGCAGATGTGCAATTTCTCTCAGGTATTCCAGGCTAGGTCTGTTCTTGGCTTGTAACGGAAACTCTTCCGGATTACAGGTGCCTAAAACTTCAAAATTTTCCGCAACGATCTCTACACGCTGTCCTTTACCCTGAGAGGCGATAACCTTACCGTTAATATTCATGGACGCACCAGTCTGAATATTTTTCAGTACGGCTTCATCAGCCTGCTCCGGATTAATCACGATCTGGATATTATGAATAGTAGATCCGTCATTCAGCGCAATAAACTGGTTATTGCGGAAAGAGCGTACCCATCCTTTAATGTTTACCGTATAATCTAATGATTCGCTGTTTAAAATGTCTTTAATTTTCGTTCTCACGATTGCGGAAATTTTATATATAAAATAAATGTGGGGCAAAGGTACACAATACCCCGCTAATTGTTACTTCATCAGTTCTCTGATCGCAACGGAAGCAACAGCGCCGCCAAATGCTGCCGGTACATATGAAATCGTACCGTAGAATGACTTCTTAAAGTTACTGCCATCGGTCATCATCAGTGATTCCTCTATCGGCATTTCATCTGAAAAAACAACCGTAACGCCTTTTCCGTTCACACCGTATTTGCGCATTCTTTTGCGCACTTTCATAGCAAAGGGACAGTTGTATGTTTTAGACAATTCCGTCACCTTCAGTCGGGTAGGATCTACCTTTCCACCGGCACCCATAGAACTCACAAACCGGATATTACGGTTATGGGCTATACGCATAAAAGTAGTCTTTGGCGTAAAGCTGTCAATCGCGTCGATCACATAGTCCGGATTAGTATCCAGCAGTTCCTCAACACGCTCAGGAGTAATAAATTCTTTTACAACGATCAGCTCCAGTTCGGGGTTGATCGCCTTAAGGCGCTCCGCCATAATATCGGCTTTCGATACACCATGATTGGTGGCCAGGGCCGGCAGCTGGCGGTTACGATTGGTCGGGTCTACCACATCACCATCAATAATGGTCATCTTACCTACACCAGCACGGCATATAAATTCAGCAGCATAAGAACCTACACCACCAAGACCTACTACCATAACATGGCTGTTCACCAGCTTATCTAAAGCCTCTTCCCCAATAAGTAAGGTCGTTCTCGACAACCAACTTTTATCCTGCATACCTATAAAATATTTTGATAATTTTTTTCCAGCTGCAAAATAAGCGCATCTAATGGAAAATTGAGCAATTCTGCCGCTCTTTTATATACATCTTCGATAGAAATGTCCGTTTTATCGTCTGTTTCCAGGAAAATGCGCTCCGGTGGTACCCGCTTCAGAATGTCTCCATAGCCCTCCCGGAACAGGCTATGTCCGAAGGAAAGATAGTAGCCCTTACTCAGCAGCATTTGTGCCGTTTCTATAGATTTATTAAAACCGTGAAAGACCACTGGCACTTTGGCGGCCTGTAGTTCCGCCATGCATTCGGCATATGCCTTTACACAATGAATGATTAATGGTTTGTTTAGGCGGTTGGCCAATCCTATCTGCAATTGAAAATACTGCTGTTGCCGCTCCCAGGGAGTACCGCAGACCTTATCCAGTCCGCATTCACCAATAGCCATTACATGTGAGTATGTTGCATACTGCTGCAGCACCTCCCAGTCTCGCTCTGCCTGTTCCAGATACCATGGATGCAGGCCCAGGCTGCAGGAAGACAGATCCAGGCATTGAGGAAAATTTTCGTAAAGGCTGACAACCTCTTCCTCCAGGGGATGAACAATATGGGTATGAATGTTGCGCATAATATAGGAAAAGATTATAGTATACCGGGATATTGCCATAGTAGGGCAATAAGAATTATTACCGCTGATACCCTTGAAAGTACTTTAATATAAAAACTTGATTTGTGCTGTATCGTTTTGAACAAGACCACAAGAAATGCCGGCGCCAGTTCTAACATACTAATTAATAACATATATTCTTTCCCTGGCATATCCTGTAGTCCAAACAAAATGGCTACAACTGATGTACTTAAGGTCAGACCCAGGAATACACTTCCAATTATACGCCAAACATTTAATTGCTGATAGGCTGATTTTTTGAAAATATCCCGTAATCGGATATCGTTAAATAAGGCAAAGCCAAATATCATATATATGAATGCTAATATCAATATACTTAGGGTAATAATAGTAGCATGACCGGCAATATGAAATTGTTTTAAAACAACACCTGTAAATACGAGGGTAATGAGTATCGGCTCTATCTTTTTCATAGAGACAAATATATAAATAAGCTTACATAAAAGTGTTATTAACTAACAGGGCATCCTTCATGAAGGATGCCCTGTTAGTTAATATTCAATCACAATTTAAAATTTCACTTATTTCTTACCGAACATACCCATGATATCGTCCAGCATATTGCCATCCTTGTTTTTATCCAGGAAGCCGGATACCATGTCTATCAGTCCGCCTTTGGAACCTTGTCCGCCGCCGGTTAAGCCACCGATCAGGTCACCCAGACCGCCGGAGTTTGATACATTATTCTGTTGTTTCTGTTTACTCAGATAACCCATTACAATAGGTGCGAGCATAGCTACAATCGGTCCTATCTTAGCCAGGCTGATGCCGGAAGACTGTGCCACACCATTATTCACTTCAGAAACCTGGTTGCCAAAGATATGTCCCAGGATACCATTGCCGTCCTGTTCAGCGGCATCGCTGTTTCCAAAAAATCCCTGGATATTATCCAGTATACTACCATCATGTTTGTTGTCCAATGCCTGGCTCAGTGCAGCAGCACCTTCCGGGGTTTGTGAGTTGCGACCCAGACCACCCAGGATCATAGGAATGGCGGACTGCACTGCAGCGCCTGCCTGTTGCTGATCCAGACCAAATCGTTCAGAAACCTGAGATACGATTTGTTGGCCGGTAGCACTGTTTAATAATTCAGAGATATTCATAATGTACTGTTTTTTTATGTGTGTACTAATGTACTGCATTTATATCATCCAAACAGATACGGAAGCATTAATTACAATTAATTAACTAAGCTTAGTCTTTATTGTAACTCAGATCCTTAACCAGTACATCCGGTAATTGCGGTAACGCATTTCTAGGCATCAGGAAGGAGCTGATCTCTGCAATCTCTTTGAAGATAATATGACTCTCCGCAGCAGATTTCAGGTAAGCGGCACCAGAGCTGCCTCCTGTACCCACACGTTTACCGATTGCACGTTGTACCATATGAATATGGCGGTAACGCCACATCGATAATTGCTCATCTATTTCCAGTAAACGATCCAGCAGTTCAAAAGGCAGGTGCAGCATAGGATAATCCCTGTACAGCATAATGAACAATGCATTTTTCATAGCCAGCTGACTCAGGCGGCGACCTTCCGGATAACGCTCTGGCTGGATGAACAGCTGATCAAATACTTCCAGGTTAGCTTGCTCATTAGGAGATAGTCCCGATGCATATTGCGCACGGTAAATATCCCAGAATGTATGCTCAGACCAGTACTTATCCTGGTTGGCAAAAGGCATGCGCTCCAGCCAGCCATTCAGCAATACAATCAGAGACACTTCATGCTCTGCATCTTTTACTCTTTTAATATCACCCTCGTTCAGTTGAGACAGGTAATATTCATGACCGAAACGGTTTGCATATTCCAGCCCCAGCAGGGCTTCAATAATTTTAAATTGTATGCTCTGGAAGCCCGATGCAGGACGCAGCAGGTCTCTGAAATCCAGGAAGTCCAGTGGAGTCATGGTCTCCAGTACAGAGATCTGCGCCACGAGAATCTCCATTATTTTGATCACCCTTTTGAGGCGGGATACAGCATTGAAAATATCGGAAGAGTTGTCCGGTACGTTCGGTTGTTTGAAGATCTCTCTTACAATATTGACCTCGTGCAGGATTTGCTTGAACCAGAGTTCATATGCCTGGTGAATGATAATAAACAGCATTTCATCATCTGCCTTTATGCCTTCTTTTGCACTTTCCGGAAACTGTGCATTCAGGATTTTATCCAGTTGCAGATATTCGCTGTAATATACCGGTGGTCTCTGTTTTGTATCCATTTTCTTTATTGTTGTACTTCGTTTTTTACGGTTTGTCGTTTATGTTTTTAACCTAAATATTTTCCTACGATCGGTATTCTGCGACCGATGCCAAAGGATTTGGATGATACCCTGATGATAGGGCAAAATTGATTGCGCTTATATTCATTCCGGTTGATCATGGTAATAACCCTTTTAACCAATGCAGGATCATAACCCTGACCGGTAATGTTCTGCGGGCTCTGACGGCGTTCTACATACTGGTATATAATGCTGTCGAGTACCTGGTAGTCCGGCAGGCTGTCGCTGTCCTTTTGTCCCGGGCGCAGCTCTGCAGAAGGGGCTTTGGTAATGATATGTTCCGGTATGATCTCTCTGTCGCGATTGATGTATCGCGCCAGGGCGTACACCTGCATTTTGTATACATCTCCCAGCACGGCAAGCCCACCGGCCATGTCACCATATAAGGTGCCGTAACCGGTAGCCAGTTCGCTTTTGTTGGAAGTGTTGAGTAATATGTAATTAAATTTATTGGCCAGTGCCATCACCATCGTGCCACGGGTACGGGCCTGTATATTCTCCTCCGCTACGTCAAATGGCCTGTCACCAAAAACGGGTTTCAGCGCAGCTTCAAAGGTGTCAAATACCGGCTTGATCGGGATGATGTCATAACGGTTGTTCAGATTTTCAGACAGCTGTACCGCATCATCTACTGAATGGCCCGTAGAAAATTGTGAAGGCATCAGCAGCGCATGTACCTTATCTGGTCCCAGTGCCTCACAGGCCAGTGCCAGTGTTACTGCACTATCAATACCACCAGAGCTGGCTACAACAGCCTGGCTAAAGCCCATCTTTTCAAAATACTGACGTATGCCCATAACCAGTGCACTATGAATGCGATCGATATTCAGTTCACTTTCATAGGTAACCGGGTTCAATGGAGCAGATGGCAGTGTTTCCGCACTGTGCTGCACCGGCAGCTCCAGGCTGTTGTCTTCTTCATTCCAGATTACAAAATCTAAAGCCTCTTCGAAATAGGGTAATGTTTTGAGGATGTTGCCGGAGGCATCCGCAATGATCGATCCACCGTCAAAGACGATCTCGGTTTGAGAGCCGACCGTATTGCAATAGAGCATCGGCAGCTGGTACTTTTTACAGTTCTCCTTAACCACCCAAAGCCTGTCTTCTGCGTGCGTATAATCAAATGGAGAAGCACTGAGGTTGATCATGATATCTGGTTGCTGCTCGATCAGCTTGTCCATAGGAGAGAAGCGATACATCTGATCAGCTTCCATATCCCATATATCTTCACAAATAGTTACTGCCAGACGCTTGCCTTTGAACGAAACTATATTCCAGTCAAAGGATGGTTCGAAGTAGCGGTATTCATCAAAAATATCATAATTGGGCAGCAAGGTTTTGTTGATCACCTGCTGCACCTTGCCTTCGTAAATAAAGTATGCACTATTGAACAGGTCTTTGCCTTGTGGTACCGGATTGCGGCTGGGCGCACCTACCAGTACTGCAATATCCTGCGCTGCGGCGCAGATACGGTCAATACTATTTTTGCAGGCGTCGATAAAATCTTCGAACTCCAGGAAGTCGCGCGGAGGGTAGCCACAGATAGCCAGTTCGGGGAAGACGATAAGCTCACCACCTGCAGCTGCAGCCTGTTCTATGGCTTGCAGTATCCTGGAAGTGTTGTGTTCAAAGTCACCGATAATATAGTTTTGTTGGGCCAGAAATATCTTCATCAGATAAAAAATCAGCTATAAAATTAATGAAAGAAAAGATAGCCTACTAGAATAGCTGTAATTAAGCCGATTCCATCGGCCAGTAAACCGCATAGCAAAGCATAGCGGGTATCTTTAACATTGATACTGCCGAAGTATACGGCGAGTACATAAAATGTGGTCTCTGTAGAGCCTTGGATAATAGAGGCAATCTTTCCGGGGAAAGAGTTTACACCATGCTCCTTAAGTACATCAACCATCAAACCACGGGCGCCGCCACCACTTAATGGCTTCATGAAAGCCACCGGAAGTGCCGGTACAAAATCTGTATTTAATCCCATTGCAGCTACTACAAAAGCAATGCCCCCAACCAGATAATCCATACAGCCGGAGCTGCGGAAAACGCTGATTGCCGCCAGCATGGCCACCAGGTAAGGGATGATTTTAATGGCCGTAGTAAAGCCTTCTTTGGCCCCCTCGATAAACAGATCGTATACGTTGAGTTTTTTGCGCAGACCAGCTATCAGGAACAGCATAATGATCGTAAGGATCACCCCACTACCAATAAGGCCCACATATTTGCTCATGGTCTCAGCAGGAAACTGGCGCAACCATGCGGCCAGCCCGAATATAGCACCACCAAAGCCCAGGATAAAAATAATCACCGGCCATTTAAAGATATTGATGCGCTGAAATGCAGACGTGATCAGTATGCCCGCTGTAAAGGCGACAAATGTGGAAATAAGAATAGGTAAGAAAATGTCAGCAGCATTAAAGTTGGCTATATGCTGTTCTATTGCCATAGACTGGCGAATGGCAATGACCGATGAGGGGATAAGGGTAATGCCTGCGGTATTCAGCACCAGGAACATGATCTGGGCATCGCTCGCTTTTTCCTTCTGCGGGTTCAGCTCCTGCAAATCATTCATGGCTTTTAACCCGAGCGGAGTCGCGGCATTGTCCAGTCCCAGCATATTGGCCGAGAAGTTCATGGCGATGTTGCCATAGGCCGGATGTCCTTTAGGTACACCGCGGAAGAGGGTTTTGAAAAACGGCTGTACGCCACGGGCAAAAAAATTTACCACACCCGCATGCTCACCGATCTTCATAACACCCAGCCAGAGGGCCATCATACCGGTAAGACCGATAGATATTTCAAAGCCGGTCTTGGCACTGTCAAATAAGTTGGTGACCATGGTGGAAAAAATATCCATCTGGCCCAGAAATGCCACCTTATATAATGCAACGATAAAACCGATGAGGAAAAAACCTATCCAGACATAATTTAATACCATACCGAAAAATATGTGACGAAAATAAACTATTTAAGGATAAGGATTTTGATTTTTTGCTTTTCCTGCCCTTTATTTCGGGCTGCAGCAACTCACCTTTTGCTCCCTGATTTCCGGACTCAGGTAGGGAATGCCCAGATTCAGACCACGAAGGACGAGCAGTAGCCCCATAAAGCCTGCCAGATAAGGTCCTGCACGACGGATCTTGTTGCGTAAATTAAGACTGATCATACTACCCAGGTAACCGATACCTGCCATGGCCGGTAATGTACCGGCACCGAAGGCCGCCATAAACGCAGCTGCCTGCTGATGGCTGCCCAGTGCAAAGGCTGCGGTAAGGGCCATATAGACCATGCCGCAGGGTAATAAACCATTGAGCAGCCCAATTAAGAAAAGGGTGTAGCTTTTTTTATGAGCATATAATCGGCCCAGGGCTTGCAGCACATTTTTCTGCCAGGGGAGTTGTATGGCTTTTCTGCCGGTTTTTCTTCCTGCCAACAAGCTGTAGAGCAGGTAGCCGATCATCGCAGAACCCAGTATTACCGATATTTTTTGCTGCCAGCCGAAGAATGAAAATTGTGTGCTGATCAGGCCCAGTAGTAAACCCAGTATAGCATAGGTACTGATGCGTCCGAGATTGTAAAGGAGTATACCCATCCATCGCCTCCATCCGCTGAGGTGCTGTACCGGAAGCGATAAGGCCAGTGGGCCACACATACCGATACAGTGAAAACTACCCAGGAAACCCATTGCCAATGCGGAAAAAATAATTGCGGTGTACATATCGCTATAGTTTGGTAAACGGAACATCCGTACTGAAAGCCTTGTCATTCATGCTCCACTCCACCTGCACAGAATAGGTGCCTTTGTCGATCTTGTCTGCGGCGATCACCTGCAAGCCTTGTGCATCCATAGCGATGGGAATAATGCGATCCTGTTTGCCACTGGCAGGATTGTAGAAATAGATATGGCCTTTTATATGTTCTTTCAGGCACTCCTGCGGGAAGGATACCACGATTGCATGCTGTGCATTGATATATTCAATAGCCACTTTGCGGGATAGGGTATTGGCTGCGGTACGTGCGTCTATCTTTTTTTGAAATTGCAATTCCTCTGCATAATAATTGTCTGTAACCAGCTCTGCAGACATTTGCTGTGAGCGGTACACCATGAAGATGATGCCTGAAGCCCCGAGGATAAAAACAAAGGTGAGTATAGTACCCCAATTCCAGAAGCCGTATGGCTTTTTTGTTTTGACTTGGTATTCCATGATTTTATTTTTTTGATTTGGTTGAATAAATTGTTCAGGACATTGGTCCGAGGAAAGTAGTATGCAGGTACATGACCAGTTTCCCGTTTTCGTATACACCGATTTTTAGTTTCTCCTTCCGGTTGCGGATTTCTGTACGAGGTAGTACGATGAAGAAATTAGTACTGCCCTGGCTTTCCGGGCGCATGCCGATCTGTTCCTTACCTACCATCTGTATATACCCTTTCCGGTCTTCCAGCTTCAGACTAAGGTCGAAACGGTCAAATGTTTTGTTGATAAATTTGGCATTGTACAGGTTTGAAATGCTGTCTGTACCGCGTTCCTGAAATAGCATGCCCGCGGAACGGATGATATTTCCATCTACGTTTTTACTCTTTACAAGCAGCACTGTAATGCCGATCATAATAATGGCCAGGATACTGGTATATACTTTTAGCTTTAACGTGAAAACACTTTTTTTGCCTTCTGCAATATTGCTTTCAGATGCATACCGGATCAGGCCGGTATCGCGTTTTATGTTTACCATCATAGCATCACAGGCATCAATACAAGCAGTGCAATTAATACACTCCAGTTGTGTACCATTCCGGATGTCAATACCGGTAGGGCATACCCGCACACATTGCAGACAGTCAATACAATCACCGGCATCTCCCTGTTCTTTACGGAATTTGGCACGGGGCTCGCCTCTTTTATAATCATAGGCCACTACTATAGAATCCTTATCGAGCAGTACACTTTGCAGCCTTCCGTAGGGACAGATGTTCGTACATATCAGTTCGCGCATGTAGGCAAATACTCCGTAGAATACCCCCGTAAATAACAGTATGGCCATGAAGCCGCCGACATGCTGCATTACCGGTTCGCTCATGATTTTAAGCAATGATTTTGTGCCGATGATGTAGGCCAGAAAAGTATTTGCGATCAGGAAGGATAGTGCAATGAAGAGACTTTGTTTAAGGACTCTTTTAATAATTTTTGTAGTGGTCCAGGTTTGTTTTTTCAGGATACGCTGCTGCGCGGCGTCGCCGTCAATTGCATATTCGATACGGCGAAAAAGAGTTTCCATGAATATAGTTTGCGGACAGATCCATCCGCAGAAAATACGGCCATATGCCATGGTAAACAGGGCAATCGAAAGGATGGCCGCAACCATGATGAGCCCGAAAATGAAAAAATCCTGGGGCCAGAATATGGTGCCGAAAATAATGAACTTACCTTCCGGAATATTGAATTGCAATAGCGGATGTCCATGAATATGTATTAGCGGAAGACCGAAGAACAGTGCATAATACAGGTAACTCAGGTAATAGCGTGCAGTGGTGAATTTTCCTTTTGGTTTTGAAGGATAGATCCACTTACGTTTGCCTTTTTCATCTATGGTTGATAACTCGTCTCTGAAAGAGTGTTCACTCTCTTTAATAAATGCCATGTTGTAAAATTTTAAGGAAACATGGATGAAGGATTTGCAGGACTTTCTGAAAAAATAGAGGCCGTCTTGAAGAATCAGGACAGCCTTTTTTTCAACTCAAAACAAAAAAACTTACTGTACTGATGTACTGTCCGCTGCAGCAGCTGTCCCATGAGCTGCTGTGGCTTGTGCACCGTTTTCTTTGCTTTCCTCTATATACAACTCTCCTTGCGAAGCTTTTGGTGTCGCGGGTTTGGTGCCATGCAGTGTTTTAATATAGCTGGCAATTTGCTGAATCTGTCTTGGTGAGTAATCATCTTTCCAGGATTTCATTCCCTTATCCTGAACGCCGACTGTAATGGTGCGGAAGATGTCTTTGATACCACCGCCATGCAGCCAGTAGTCATCTGTGAGGTTTGGTCCTACACTACCACCGCCATCTGCTCCGTGGCAGGCTGCACATACCTGTACAAATACTGCTTTTCCGGCTTCAATATCTGTTGCTTCAGTCAATGCCGTTACGGTATTCTCATCTACATTATTGGCAGCAGAAGCAAGGTAGGCCAGCTTGGCAGCTTCTCCTTTCTGTACCTCAATCGCATATTCTTCCAATTGGTTCGGAGCCGTTTTAGCAATATCATAGCGGTAGAAGTATATGACCCCTACAATGACAGAGAGGGCAAAGCCTGCTACCCACCAGGGTGGTGTAGGATTGTCCAGCTCCTCAATGCCATCATAACTATGCCCCCAGTTGGCCTCTGCTTCTGAGGCGGCATCCAGTGATTTGGTGGCATTCATTTTTTCCCACCAGCTGATCCCTTTTTCTTTCTTATGCTCTTTCTTGCGCTCCAGGCCAACCAGGAAGCGGGTTACAGAAAGCAGGACAATAATGACCACCACTTCCAGGATAAACACACCAAAAAGCGTATAGAACAATGTAGGGTTCATGCCTCCGATCAGCTCCACAGCTTTGGGCGCGGCTTCGGCAGCCTCATCGGCTGTCTGTGCAAAGGCATTCAGGCCGGAGAACAGGAGTAGTGGGATTAATATTGCCGTCAGTGCACTACTATTGCTTTTGCTTTTTTCGGCCTGCCGTTTAGCCTTGTAAAACTCCAGGGAGTTCAGTACAATACGGCTCAGGAAAATAATAACGAAGAGCAGTACGATCAGTATAGTGACCATGATGATGGCTACAGGATTGGCCAGGGCTGCCCATGGACTTTCCGGACCTGCACTTGCTGCGACTGGGGCTGGGTCTGCGGCCCACAATATATTAGGGGCTGTAAGGGCGATTAGTGATAATATTTTTCTCATCAGCTATGTGGATTAATGGTGTTTTATTCCTGTCCGTCTTCCAGGGGAATATTCTTGATGTGATCGATTGTTTTTTTACTCTTGCTGAAAATCAGGATCGATGCGAGCACGAAAATGAGCATGAACAAGATCAGTGTAAACAATGGATACGCACTGATACCTTCGATTGAGGTCAGATAATTTCTGAATTTCATAAACCTTAGTTTGTGTATGATTAATTCGGTACGGCCATATTCAGGCTATCCCTGTTATCTTTTTTGATGTCTGTACCCATGCGTTGCAGATAAGCGATCAGGGCTACGATCTCATCAGTTGTTTTTACGTTTATTTTATCTTTCGCCAGGCTTTCTTTGATCTGCATGGCCTGCTTTTCCAGATCGTCATTTGCGATAGCATCATATCCTTTAGGATAAGGCACACCCAGTCTGGTCATCGCATTGATGATATCCGGTGTTTTGGTTTTGTCGATGCGATCGGTGAACAACCATGGGTAAGCCGGCATGATAGAGCCTGCGGTCATCATTTCCGGTTCCAGCATATGATTGTAATGCCAGCTGTCCGGGTATTTACCGCCGATACGGGCCAGATCCGGTCCGGTGCGTTTAGAACCCCATTGATACGGATGATCATACACAAATTCACCTGCTTTAGAATAATCTCCGTAACGGGCTACTTCATGACGGAATGGGCGTATCATCTGGGAGTGACAGGTATAACAGCCTTCGCGGATATAAATGTTACGGCCGTGTAACTCAAGTGGGGTATAGGGTTTCACAGAAGTGATTGATGGAATATTTGATTTGACCAGGAATGTTGGTACCATCTCTACAATACCACCGATAGCGACTGCGATCAGGGCCAATACCAGCATTTGCACAGGGCGGCGCTCGATCCAGTTGTGCCAGTGCTCTTTGGCCACCTTAGGCATTACTTTTGGTAATGGTGCGGCAAAGGCTTCTTCTTCAGCCAGGAAGTTTCCTTTCTTAGCTGTTTTGACAATGTTGTATATCAGCAGGAATATTCCGGAAACATAGAGCAGGCCACCGAATCCCCTTAAGGCATACATTGGTACAATTTTGGTTACTGTTTCGATGAACTGATATTTCAGTGTTCCTTCCGGTGTAAACTGCTTCCACATCATGTATTGTGTCAGTGCAGCCCAGTACATAGGTACTACATACAGGATGATGCCGAGGGTGCCGATAAGGAAGTGCGTATTGGCCAGTTTTTTGGAAAATAATTCTGTGCGGTACAATCTCGGGAACAGCCAGTAAATGGCGCCGAAGGCAAGGAATCCGTTCCAGCCCAGCGCACCAACGTGTACGTGTGCAATGGTCCAGTCTGTATAGTGGCTGATGGCATTAACACTTTTCAGAGACAGCATCGGACCTTCAAATGTAGCCATACCGTAGCAGGTAAGTGCTACCACAAAGAACTTCAGAATAGGTTCGTCTCTTACCTTATCCCATGCTCCTCTCAGCGTCAGTAAGCCATTGAGCATACCACCCCATGAGGGTGCAATAAGCATGATGGAAAAGACGGTACCTAAAGACTGTGCCCAGCCGGGTAATGCGGTATTGAGCAGATGGTGTGGCCCGGCCCAGATATAAATGAAGATAAGTGACCAGAAGTGGATAATAGACCAGCGGTAAGAATAAACAGGTCTGCCGGCCGCTTTAGGCACGAAGTAATACATCAAACCCAGGAATGGAGTAGTCAGGAAGAAAGCTACCGCATTGTGTCCGTACCACCATTGTACCAGGCCGTCCTGTACACCAGCATACCAGCTATAGCTATGCATACCGGAGTAGGGCAGTGCAAATGAGTTGACAATATGCAGCATAGCCACAGCTACCCAGGTGCCGATATAGAACCAGATAGCCACATACAGATGGCGCTCTCTTCTTTTCAGAATTGTACCAAACATATTGATACCGAAGACTACCCAGATGAGTGTGATGGCAATATCCAGCGGCCATTCCAGTTCGGCGTATTCTTTACCTTGTGTAAAACCCATCCAGAGGCTTAATGCGCCGAAAAGAATAATCAGTTGCCAGCCCCAGAAGTGGATCTTGCTGAGTTTGTCGCTGAACATACGCGCTTTCAGCAGGCGTTGCAGGGAGTAGTAAACACCCATGTATATAATGTTGCCGACGAAGGCAAAGATGACTGCATTGGTATGCACAGGGCGCATGCGCCCAAAGGTAATCGGGGCCCAACCCAGATTCCAGGATGGGAAGGCCAGTTCAAATGCAATGTAAACCCCTGCGAGCATACCGATCACGCCCCAGAAAATGGCTGCAACACCAAACATTTTCACCGTCTTGTTGTCGTAGTAGAATTTCTCTACCTGCATGCCGGAAGTGTTTTGTACTATAGCTTCGTTATTCATATTGGTTAATTGTATAGACGATTTGTAAGAATGCTTATTGGACGTTTCCGGGCTGGTTATCGTCGAAGAATATTTTATGTGCGGGAGAGTAGTCATCTTCCAGCTGACCTGATTTTACAGACCAGATAAATGCAATGAGAAAGCCGATGCTCACGCATAAGCTCAATCCCAGTAAAATGATGATTACGCTCATTGTCTTAAAATTTATACAAAATTATTCCCGGCTACCCGACTATTCTATGACAATACTCATAGCGGAATATGACTTTTATCATACTTTGATTAGTGCCTATTTCAGGCCCAGCTTTTTACTGCGGATTTTACTGACGATATAGGTCAGTAAGATGATACTGAGGGTACTGCAGGGCATTAATATAGCGGCTGCAATAGGAGATAGTCTGGCCTGTACCGCCAGGATTAAACCGATGGTATTGTAGAGGAACGAGAAACTGAAACACAGGATAATGATCAGCCTGCTGCTCTTGCTCATCAGGATCAGTTTGTCCAGCATATGCAACTGCGCGCCTTTCAGAATAGCATCTCCTGCCGGAGTAAAGGAGTTGGTATCTTCTGCAATACAAATGCCCACATTACTTTGCCTGAGGGCACCGGCATCATTCAATCCGTCCCCGATCATGCCCACCGTTTTGCCCTGCTGTTGCAGTTGCTGCACATAAGCCAGCTTATCATGCGGTTGCTGCTGGAAGCGCAGATTTACATCCGGGCCGGCTACCTGTTGCAGCAGTTTGGCCTGGTGCGGCATATCGCCGGAAAGCATAGAGATACGCAGCAACTTTTGTAAGCGGTGCAGCAGGCCTTCTATTCCTTTTCTTAAGCCCTGTGTCAAGACAAAATATCCTTTATCTTCTTCATCAATAGTGATCAGTAGTATGGTGCCCTTTTGTGCAATGTGTTCCGCATTCCTTTGCATAAATCCGGCAGTACCGATGCGGACTTCTTTTCCATTAACCGTACCACTTACGCCTAGTCCGGGATATTCATGAAAGCCGAAGACTTCGTATAAGTGATCGTGGTTAAGAATAGCCCTTACCGGACGGCTCATGGCATGTGTTGTGGGGTGGGTGAGCGAGGCAATGAGCTGCTGTTCTTCAATTGTAAGTTCGGGCCCGTAGTGTGCAGCCGAAATCTGCTCTGCTGCAGTCAGGGTACCGGTTTTATCAAACACCAGGTGGTTTAATTTTCCCAGCGGTTCGATTACATGTGCATTGCGCAGGTACAATCCGTTTCGGCCCAATATGCGCAGGATATAGCCTCTTGTAAAGGTAGAGGTCAGCAGCAGTGCACAGGGACAGGCGATGATGAGTATGGCAGTGACAGAAGGCCATATTTTGGCAGGATCATGAGCCCACCAGTATAGGCCGGTAATGAATGCAATCGCCAGTACGATCCAGGTAAAATTTGTGGCAAGTTTATGTACGAAAGACTGCGTTTCATGTGCTTTTATCGCGGCATCATCCTGTTGGTGTTCTTTGTTCCATAAACCGGTAAGGTAGCTCTGGGCCACTTCTTTGACCGTGAGCAGTTCTATATCAGCACCCAGCTGTTTACCTCCTGCATAGATGATCTCTCCCGTTTCTGGCAGTACTGGAACGGATTCCCCGGTCACGAAACTATAATCTATCTGGGCCTTTCCCCTGACCAGGATGCCATCGGCAGGTACCAGTTCATTGTTATGTATTTTCAGCGTATCACCGGCCTTTATATCCGGTAGTGGACGAGCAATTGTCTGTCCGTCTTTTACTACTGTTGCAGCTATAGGAAAGTAATCTGTATAATCACGCTCAAAGCTTAGTGCGCCGTATGTCTTGTCCTGTACCACACGACCGATGAGCATGAAGAAAACGATGCCGGAAAGGGAATCGAAATAGCCGGCTCCCTGTTGAAAAAGGACATCGGCTACACTGCGTCCGAAGGTGGCTACAATGGCTATGGCAACGGGGAAGTCGATATTGATGTGCTTATGTTTTAAACCTTTCCAGGCAGATAGCAGGAATATGGAAGAACAATAGAAAAATACAGGTAGTGCCAGCACGAGATTAAGATAGCGGAAAATGCTGCCCAGGTAAGCCTCCTGCTGTACATCTTCAGAGAAGTATTCGGGGAAACTCATCAGCATAATATTGCCGAAACAAAATCCGGCAACGCCCAGGCGGTAAACCAGTCTGCGATTAACTTTCGGCTTTTCCTGCTTCATTTGCTGCAGGCTGAGATGAGGTTCATACCCCAGTTCTGTAAGCAGCTCTACCAAAGCCCGCAGGGGTAGTTGCTTTTCATTGAAAATAATACTTGCTTCTTTTTTAAGGAAGTTGATATCGGTACGGATTACACCAGGATGAATCCGGTATAGCTGCTCCAGGAGATACATACAGCTGCTGCAGTGTATGTAGGGAATGTAAAACGTTACGTGGGTCTCGACCTCGTTTTTGAACCGGATGAGCGCCTGCCGGATAGACTGATCTTCCAGGAACGCAAATTTATCTTTCCGGATGACTTCTCTCCGGTTAATACCTGCATGTTCGTTCAGGTTGTAATAATTGCAGAGGCCATTCTCCTGCAATAGGGTGTATACGGTCTGGCAACCGCTGCAGCAAAATACTTTATCATCATACCGCATGCTGTTGTTGGGACAATCTTCTCCGCAGTGATAGCAAACAGTAGCCGTAGCCGTCTGCAATACAGTTTCGTTCACCATGTTGTTTTGTTTGAGTTGAAGTAGGACAGGTGAGATCTTAAGGGACTGGCTTGCTGTAGAGGAGTATCTGTATCAGATACTCCCAGTCCAGCAGTTGTATATTGGTTTGCAACAGGTCGTACCTCATTATCTGGTACAGTGTTTCATTCTGGTGATGTACATCATGCACACTATGAAACTTTATCTTATCATATAATTGTTTCAGCTTTTCATGTTTGACGGTGAGCAGATGAGGGTTCAGGATCGTATTGGCCCGGTATCTGGACTGTGTATGATCCTGATCCTGGAAGTACGGAAGTATAAGCTTCTCTTCCCATAGCATCAACTGTTCGCAGGATTCCTTGAACTGTAGAAATATAAAGGGAAGTGCGGTCTCCAGGTCATCATTGCGGTCCGTATCAAAGTCCTCATGCACATAATGTGCCTCCATCCGCCGGATAGCTTTACGCATATTCTCATAGCATCTCCGCACGATAAACTGGCACAATTCTTTTTTGGAAAAAGAATTGAAGTTGATAAAAGAAATGCTCATATACCGGCTTCGTTTGAATACAAAATTAGCCGGCACAAATGCAAAAGGGGCTGATGAATGTCAGCCCCTTTTATGATTTTTGTCAGCTTTTTGAAATAGCTGAATCATAAAAGAGCGGCACGCAATAATTGCGTGCCGCTCTTTTTATATGATGTGGATGGATGTTATCTTACGATAGTAATGTCACCTTTTTTCTCATAAATTTTATTATCCGAACAGTTGTATTTCAGGATATACATGAAGACATCACTGGTATAATAGTTACCGTTTTTATCTTTACCATCCCATCCTTTGGTCGGGTTTTCGTTGTCATAAATCAGCTGACCATTGCGGTGATATACCTGTAAGGTTACCACTTTCTGACCTACCTGAAGGATCGGGTTGAAGTAATCATTTTTACCATCACCATTCGGTGTGAATGCAGAAGGCATACCGATTTCACAACAAGGATGTACTTTGATCAGCACAGAGTCAGAAGCCGAACAGATATCGCCGTTGTATACCGTTACTTTCACATAACCGGTTTGCGGTACCGCTGCCTCTGCAATGCTGTATATACCCAATGAGGTTCTTCTCACGTACTCATCCGGAGTCCATACATATTCCAGGTTATCACCCGTAGCAGTAGCTTTCAGGGTTACCGTATCCTCAGCACAGAAATCGTTTCTGCTCACATAAGATATCTTCACTGTAGGGTTTGGTTTAACCTTCAGCTCTACAGATTTCGATGTGTCCACGCAACCTTTATTGGTCGTGATACGTACACGATAGTTACCCGGTGTAGTGGCTGGCAATGTATCTCTTGTTGCACCTGGTATGGCACCACCGTCTTTTATCCATTGATAAGTAGCACCGGTTTGTTTCACCGCTCTGAAGATGTATGTATCTCCCTGACAGATTTTAACGCTGCTATTTTCATTCAGGGTCACATTAGGACGAGGATTTACAGTAAGTGTCAGGATAATAGTACTGTCACAGCTTAAGCCTGTAGTGCTGAAAGTTGTGTCATATACGCCTGATTTGTACAGTACTTGTCCGTAGAAATTGTAGGTTTCGCCCGCACAGATAGCCTGGGAAACATACGCTTTCTTATCATCATAGCGGACATGGATTGTATCAAGGAATGTATAGGTCTGAGTCTGATCACAACCAGCCTGTCCTACATATTCTACCACATAGAAAGTTCCGGTTGCAGGAGATGGAGGGTTAACTGGTGTAACTGTCATTGTTGGTCCCTGACCTAAGAATGTACCGTTTGCATCATACCATTTCAGTAATGCACTATTCGCATTTTCGATGATCTGCCATGGATTGAACGGAATGCTGTCAATTACATAAAACGGAGCAGTCGCGATTGGCGTATATCTTCTTGAAGAGTTGGTGCTACCGATAGTTCCCCACAGATCTGCTGGAGCTCTGTTTGGTGTAAAAATCTGATTAGTAGTTGTACCTGTTACATCACGAAGGCCCTGGATAGAGTTACCGCCGTTAGCAGCACTGTTTGTGCTCGGACAAGTTGGTGTACCAGGCATATCAGCTGTATGGAACTCAATGATATTGGAACCTTCATACAGGATGATCTGGTTAGTTACCTTGTATTGGTTACAGGAAAAACCATATTTCGGTACCTGGCAATACTCTACGATAAATCTTCTGGAACCGGGAGTACCGAAGGTCTGGTACTTAAGTGTACCACCTTGACTCAAATCCAGATCCTGAAAACCAAGCATAGCCACTTTGTTCAGCTGGCCGTTGGTAGAGTTTAAGGCCGTAGTGTACTGGTAAGAACTATACGCTGTAGCCAGTGTGGTGTCAAAAGAGATAAAATTATTACCGGAGATCACACATTTATTATATGTCTGTCCGTAAAATACAAATGGGAAACCGATATCAATTACTTCATCGGTAAAGTAGTCATCCGTATTCAGGCCATTCACCTGACCGGTAAATGTGGCACCCATAGTTATAGTGGTTCCCCTACAAATGAGTGTGTCATCAAACGTTAACCCGATTTGCGCCCTGGAAAGGAAGCCTGAGAATATTGCAAGCAAGAGCAATATGGTATACTTTTTCATCGTCATACAGTTTATTGGAGTAAAAAAACTTATTTTATCGCATTATAATATAAAGACAGCCAAGGCTTTATTACTGGTTGGTAAAAATATAAAAAAAATACAGAAAACGCTCCATTTTGAGTTTGAGCAAGTTATAAACACTGTATTTAAATGAAAAAAAAGCTACAGTACAATCTGTACTATAGCTTTTTAGGTAAATATGTATAATATAATTATCTAATATAATGTTTTTATTTTTATACTAGGCTGTGTTTTACCAGATGTTCTGCAATTTGAACTGCATTTGTAGCAGCTCCTTTTCTCAGGTTGTCTGCCACGATCCAGCAATTAAGGGTATTGGCCTGGGATTCATCTCTGCGCACACGGCCTACAAATACCTCGTCTTTACCGAATGCATCCAGCGGCATCGGATATTGATTCTGCTGTACATCGTCTACCAGTTTTATACCATCTGCATTAGCCAGGGTATCTTTTACCGTATTCAGATCGAAGTCGTTTTCAAATTCAATATTGACACTTTCACTATGGCCACCCATTACCGGTACACGCACTGTAGTTGCGGTAACCTTGATATTGTCATCACCCATAATTTTACAGGTCTCTTTAATCATTTTGATCTCTTCCTTGGTATAACCGTTTTCGGTAAATACATCAATATGCGGGATAACATTCATATCAATCGCATGCGGATAGAATTGTTTGTCATTTGCCCCGGAACGCTCTGCCAGCAAGTGATCTACACCTTTCTGACCGCTTCCGGTTACAGACTGGTAAGTGCTCACTACTACACGTTTGATATGATACAGTTTATGTAAAGGTTGTAATACTACCACCATTTGTATGGTGCTGCAGTTAGGGTTAGCGATGATCTTATCAGCTTTGGTAAGCGTATCACCGTTTACTTCAGGTACTACCAGTTTCTTGGTAGGATCCATACGCCATGCAGATGAATTGTCAATGACAAAACATCCAGCATCAGCAAAGCGCTCAGCCCATTCCAGGGAAGTGCTGCCCCCTGCGGAAAATAGTGCAATGTCTGGCTTCATTTCCAGTCCTTCTTCAAGCGTTACAACCGGGTATTCATTTCCCTTAAACTTTATCTGTTTACCCTTAGACTTTGCGGATGCGATAGGGATCAGTTGAGTTACTGGAAAATTGCGCTCTGATAAGATCTGGAGCATTGTACTGCCAACAAGTCCTGTGGCGCCGACAACAGCTACTTTCATAAAATTGTTTTCTGTTTTGATTTTTTGGTTAATAAATGAGTATAAAAAGAATTGAGTTTATGCTATTTCTTCTGAAGATAAAGGCAGTTCAATAGTAAAGGTACTTCCCTTGCCCAATGCACTGTCCACCTTTATTTTTCCTTTATGTGATTCTACAATCGCTTTCACATAGCTCAGCCCCAGGCCAAACCCTTTGATATTGTGCAGATTGCCGGTATGGGCGCGATAGAACTTTTCAAAAATATGCATTTGCGTCTCTTTGTTCATCCCAATGCCGCTATCCTTTATTTTGATCACCACATTACCTTTGCTGTTAGCCGTAGAGATCTCTAGTTTAACATGATCGCCGGAGTATTTAACGGCATTATCCATAAGGTTATATATGATGTTGGAGAAGTGCACTTCATCTGCCATGATCATCGATTTTTTGGCCAGCAGGTTAGAGTCCAGTGTGCCGTTTTGCTGCTCAATCTGCAGGGAGAAACTTTCCGTCATTTTCTCGATAACATCATGAACATTAATCGGTTGCAATTTCAGCTTAAGATCATCTTTGTCGATCTGCGCTGCCTGCAGAATTTTTTCAACCTGCTTGTTCATCCGCTTATTTTCCGATTTAATGATGCCGGAATAGTAGTCCAGCATATCGGGATTTTTGCGTACTTTCTCCATTGAGAGGGCATCTGATGCCAGGGAAATTGTAGCCAGCGGCGTTTTGAACTCATGCGTCATGTTGTTGATAAAGTCCGACTTGATTTCTGCGATCTTTTTCTGGTTAAACATGGTTCGGATGGTCAGTGCAAAAGCCGCAATAATGATGATTGTAAATAAAGCTGCGGCGCCAAACATCCATGCCGTGCGCTGAGAAATATAATTTTTAGGCTCTTCGATATACAGGATCAATCCATAACTGCCATCCAGCGTAAGTGGTGCCTGGTAAGCACTTTCAAACATTTCTCTTCTGAAATTACGGGAATTATTCTCTACCATTCCCCTTAGGGTAATGCAGTATTCAAAGGGCAGTTTTATCTTTTCCTCATTAAGGTGCGTCTGAATAATATTACGGATGTCCGCCTCAGGCAAGGTACTCACACCCGACCACAGAAAGTTATCTGAATTCAGATCTGTAATACGGATAAAATTAGGGTTAAGTCCCCTGACCATGGCCAAACGGCTACGCAGGTCAGAACGGGTTTTGTTTATAACATTCTCAATCTCAAAGCTATACTTAATCTTCTGCACCTCCATTGTCGTTTTTACCCAGTTGAGCTGAATAAACATCAGCCCGAAGAGGGAGAGACATATGAGGACAATAATAACAGGAAATACTTTTTTCATATCAGATTCATCCGGGCAGCCTTTGCTGCATATTGCGCAAAGTTAATCTTCCAAATGGCAAAAATGACTAATTTCATCCCTTTATATTTCATTTAACTATATCTAACTGGATTTCACCGGTTAAAAACAGATCAAACACAATTATGGCTAACCGTCTCATACACGAATCAAGTCCTTATCTTTTGCAGCATGCTCATAACCCCGTTGAATGGTATCCCTGGGGAGAAGAAGCTTTTGAGCGCGCGCGCCGCGAGCAGAAACCTGTCCTGGTCAGTATTGGATATGCGGCCTGCCACTGGTGTCATGTTATGGAGAGAGAGAGTTTCGAAGATGAGGCTATTGCGGCATACATGAACGAGCATTTTATCAATATAAAAGTAGACCGTGAAGAGCGCCCTGATGTAGACCATTTGTACATGGATGCCCTACAGGTGCTGAACGGGCAGGGAGGCTGGCCGCTGAACATGTTTGTGACACCGGAGCGTAAGCCATTTTATGGCGGTACCTATTTTCCTCCGAAAAGGGTATACCAAAGAGCCTCCTGGATGGAGGTGCTGGAAGCGATACACATGACCTGGTTAAAGAAACCTGAAGATATTCACCATCAGTCCGAACAGCTCGTGGCCCATTTGCAGCAATTGAGTCTTACGGAAACTGCGGTTGATATAGAAACCGAAAACCCGCAGCAGCATTTTGAAACGGTGTTTCGAAACATAATGGGGCAGGCAGATATGGAGAGCGGAGGCTTTGGTGCCGCACCTAAATTTCCGCAGACCATGACGATCCAGTTTCTGCTGGACTATTACTTTTTTACAGATAATAAAACTGCGCTGGACCAGGCCCTGCTTAGCCTCGATGCCCTGCTGAACGGTGGTATATATGATCAGGTTGGCGGCGGACTGGCACGTTACGCTACCGATAATGACTGGTTGATTCCGCATTTTGAAAAGATGCTGTATGACAACGCACTTTTTATTCAGGTTTTATCAGATGCGTATAAGATTACCGGGGCCGCAAGATACCGCCGGGTGATAGAAGAAACAATTGCTTTCTGCCTGCGCGAATTATCTCCTGTGCAAAGCGGAAAAGGCTTCTTTGCAGCGCTGGATGCGGACTCTGATGGCGAGGAAGGTAAATTTTACACCTGGACTTATGAAGAAGTTCTGGAACTCATCCCGGATATTCATCCGGCATTACTGGAGTACTGGGATATCACTCCGGAAGGGAACTGGGAAGGGGCCACTATTCTGCATAATGATAAACCGTTGCATTATATACTGGAAAAATACAGCTTAACCTCCGAAAATCTGGACGAACTACTGCGTACTGCGAAGCAACAATTATTCGGCCGGAGAGCACAGCGTAACCGGCCATTACTGGACCATAAAATTCTCCTCTCCTGGAATGCACTGATGGCTTCTGCCTTGCTGAAAGCTGCTGCAGCACTGGGTGAAAAAAAATACAGTGATACCGCTTCAACACTACTGGACTGGTTATTACAGACCTTCTTGAAAGAAGACGTTTTATATCGTAGTTATGACGGCAAGCAGGTGAAATTTAATGCCAGCCTGGAAGATTATGCTTACCTGATCAAGGCGCTGCTGGATTACAGCAGTACACTGGCAGACGGCAGGTACCTGGATGTTGCTCAAAGCCTTTACCAGTACACCGTAGCGCATTTCAGCGACCCGCAGCAAATGTTCTTTTATTTTAGCGATGAGGCTCAGAAAGACATTATTGTGCGCAAGATTGAAACCTATGACGGAGCCATGCCTTCTGTGAATGCAATGATGGCAGAAAACAGCATTCGCCTGGCGAGATGGTACGAAGATCAGGAGACCGAAAGCCGGGGGAAGCGCATGTTATTGAGTATGCAGGCAAAGGTTATCAGATATCCTACCTCTTTTGCATACTGGGCTACAACATTGCAACGTTATAATAATTTGAACACCCTCCTTATCGCCGGAAATAATATTGAAGAGAGCCTGTCTACCCTACACAGGACCTTTGTCCCGCATGTTCTGCTTATGCCCGTTCAGCCTGGTAATCAATTACCTGTGTGTGTCGGGAAGAACCTTTCGGGCGAGCAACAACTCTATCTCTGTGATCACTTTGCCTGTTTACCACCCGAGACAGGGCTGAGAAATATTTTATCTAAAATAAAAGTGAAGGAAATGTTGGAATAATTTACAAAATATCTTTATTTAGCCAATTGTTAACTGTTAAATAAGGGTACCCACTCTGTTTTTTATTAAAAAAAGAGCAAGACACTTGTTTATTTAAAAAACTTTTTAAATATTGTGCTGTGATTTTTTAGAAAATATTTGATTTCTGAAGTTTTTTTTAGATATTTGGAAATTAAATTTGGTTAAAAAACTTGTAAAAAATCGTTAAAGTGCTTTATCTTTAAGTGTTTTATGAATTTAGACGAGTTCAGGCCCTGAAAGGTTAGATATCATTATTTTAATATTTTGCTAAAACTTTTGTTGGGCAGAAAACTTAAAAATCAAGAAGCAATAACAAAGAAAATTACAAACAGATGAGAAAACAATCCTTGAGTATTGCCGTTGTCGCTATGTTGTTCGCCAGTTGCGGAAAACCTGGTTCGCAAGGTCAGGTTGTGGGTGATTACAACACAAATCCCGGCTACAGACCTCCTACACCAGTAGGTATGGTTTGGGTTCCGGCGGGCTATCTAAGAACTGGCTACAGCGATCAGGATGTTCAGAATGCATTAGATGCTGAAGTGCGCAACGTTCAGGTGCAAGGGTTCTATATGGATGCTACCGAAATCACTAATGCAGAGTATCGTCAATTTACGAACTGGGTAAGAGATTCAATCGCACATACGCAATTACAGCATTTTGTAGATAACGAAGATGGCTCCCAACGTATTGACTGGAAGCAAAAAATCAACTGGAAAGATGCTGATGTTCAAGATCAGCTGATGAACTTATACATCCCTGCAGAGCAATCGGGTTGGGGTAAAAAAGAGTTTGATAATTCCAAACTGGTATATAACTTCTCTTACTTCGATTACGAAGAAGCGACTAAAAATCCGGGAAAACCAAGAACGGATTTCGTTGTGAAAAAGAGCATTTCTTCCTACCCGGATACAGCTGTTTGGGTAAGACAGTTTAACTACTCTAACAATGAGCCGATCGCTTTACAATACAACTGGTCTCCTACATTTAATGAGTATCCTGTTGTAGGTGTTACCTGGTTCCAGGCTAACGCTTTCGCTCACTGGAGAACACAATTGTGGAGAACAGACAGAGAAGGCCGTAAACTGTACTTCGAAGGTTACTTCGCACTGCCTAGCGAAACGCAATGGGAGTGGGCAGCAAGAGGTGGTCGTCAACTGTCTCCATATCCTTGGGGCGGACCATATGTGGCCAACCAAAAAGGATGTTACCTGGCTAACTTCAAACCTGGCCGCGGTGACTACGCAGCAGACGGTGGTCTTTATACCACAAGAGCTGATGCTTACTGGGCGAACGACTACGGTCTGTTCAACATGTCCGGAAACGTTGCAGAGTGGACAAGCACAACGTATACTGTAAGTGCTTATGACCGCAACTTCCTTTCTGACATGAACCCGGATATCAATATTAAAATTAAAGATTCTGACCCAGCATGGATGCGCAGAAAAGTAGTTAAAGGTGGTAGCTGGAGAGACCCTGCTCCGTTCTTACAAATCCAAAATCGTGACTATGAATTTGCTGATACCGCTAAGGCATACATTGGTTTCAGAAACGTTTATATCCGTACTGCTGAGGCAATCGGTATCGCTGAACCTGCACCTGGTACCAGAAAATAATTAATCATTAATAACAATAATTAAACAACTCAAAATAATGAATTCAATAGTCTTATTTTTTGAAACGAAGAAAGGTAAATATATCAAAAACCTGATCATTGGTGTGGGTGCGGCTGTAGTATTGGTGGGAGCCCTGTTTAAACTGGAGCACTTACCGGGAGCTGGTACCATGTTGACTATTGGTCTGTTAACTGAAGCGTTTCTATTCTTACTGTTAGGTATCTTACCTCCTCACAAAGATTACTACTGGGAGCGTTACTATCCTAACCTGGATGAAAACCCTGTAGTTGAAGGTTATAAAAAAGGTATTAAATTCGTTCCTCCTACACAACCATTAGGTGCTGGTAGCGGAAGCGGTGCAACAGGAGCTGGTGCAGCACTGGATAAAATGCTGGACGAAGCAGATCTGAAAGCAGATTACTTCAAGAGCCTGAAATCAAACTTTGACAAATTCGGTACTACCGTTAGTCAAATGAAAGATATCACTGATGTAACTGCAGCAACAGGCGAGTTCACTCAAAGTGCTCGTGAAGCGGCAACTTCATTAGGTCAGATGAAAGATACTTTCGCTGGAGCAGTAGGTACAATGCAGTCTTTCAACAATGCTGCAGAAGATACTCAGAAATTCCACTCACAAGTACAGACATTGTCTAAAAACTTAGGTTCCCTGAACCAGATTTACGAAGTAGAATTGCAAGATGCAAACAATCACCTGAAAGCAATGAACAAGTTCTACGGTACATTGGCAAGCGCTTCAGAAGCAATGTCTTCTACCGCTCAGGATGCCGAAGCAGTAAAAACACAAATTGCTTCCCTGAACAGAAACTTAACTTCATTGAACAACATTTACGGTAACATGTTATCTGCTATGCAGGGACGTTAATCCTGAGATTGTTTCAACTTCATTAATTCACTATATAACAAAAGTATAAAGGATGTCAATACCTAAGGAGCCCCGGCAGTTGATGATCAACCTTATGTATTTGGTGTTAACAGCGATGTTAGCTCTGAATATCACTAAGGAGGTGTTGGATGCATTTAGCACGATCAATACCAGTATCGAGACTTCGAATGAGGGTATAGCAGATAAGAATAAGAGAATGTACACTGCATTTGAGCATATTGCAGATAAGAGACCTGAGTTAAAACCTAAAGCAGACTCTTTGTATAAAATTGCAGAGTTGATCCGTACTGAAACACAGAGTATGGATGATAAACTTTCCAAATGGAAAGATCAGATTGTTACTACAGCAGGTGGCTGGGTTACGGAATCTGGTGTTAAGCGCATCAAATTCATGGATGATATTGATATCGCTACAAGAATGTTCGTAGAAGAGAAAAAAGGTGATGTGGTTAAAAAGCAACTGGAAGATTATATAAACTCTTTGGTTGCAAAAGTTCCACAGGATCAGCAAGCTGATCTACGAAAAAGTATACCTTTAAAAATCAATTCAATTGATAAAAGTGATCTGAACCCTGGTGGTGACTGGTCTTTTGGTACCTTCCATAACATTCCTGTTATTGCAGCAGTAACCCTGTTCTCTAAATGGCAGAGTGATGTGAAGAATTCAGAGAGCGTAATGATTGAGCATTTGATGGCTCAGGTAGGGGATGAAGTATTTGACTCTACTATTTATAAGATTGACGGTCTGATGGCGGTAGCTGTACCAAGTACAAACTACGCACTGGCAGGTGATGAAATTACTGCAAACATTGCATTAGCTTCTTACAGTAAGTCTGCTAATCCGGTTGTTACTTCTAACGTAGGTGGTGCAACGGTAAAAGACGGCGTTGGTGTGATCAAGTTCAAGGCAAATGGTACAGGTGTACAAACAGTACGTGGTACTATCTCTCTGACTGTAAAAGGTAAAACTGAAACACAACCTTGGTCATTCAACTATACCGTAGGTACTGCAGGTGCTTCTTTACAGTTAGATAAGATGAACGTGATGTATATCGGTCTGGATAACCCGGTTACCCTGTCTGCTTCTGGTTATAACATTGAAGATGTGTCATGGGATATGCCTGGTGCAACAATTACCAAAGTAGGCTCTGGCAAATTTACTGTAAAGGTGACAACTCCTAATAATAAAGGTGTAGATTATACTATATCTGCGCGTAATAAGTCGGGCCAGATTGTAAAAGTTGGTGGTGGTACAATGCGGATCAGAACGGTACCTAACCCTGTAATAAAATTTGCTGGCAAAACAGGTTCAATTACAATACCTGCTAATCAGGCGAAAGCACAGCTGGGTCTGGTTGCTGACTTAGAGAACTTTATTTATGATTATCGATTTACAGTATCCTCTTTCAGAATGGTGCGTATTGGTAAAGGTTCAGATGGTGAAGAGCAAGGAGTTGAAGTAGCTGGTCCTACATTTAATGCAGCTTCTAAAGCACTCATAAACAGCTCTAAGCCTGGTGACACTTGGTATTTTGAGAATATCAAAGTTGTTGGTCCTGGTGTACCGCCAAGAAGCGTTGATGGTGCAATTATTGTAAAGCTGAGATAATATTTATTAATATAATTAAGAAAATTTAGATATGAAAGCCCTTTTAAGATATTCATTAATCCTTGGTAACCTGGTTATGGTTGGCCCTGCTGTTATGGCTCAAGGATCCTTAAACGCTGACAGAGCGAACAGTGAAGCTCGTCCTAAGGAATATGTAACCCAAGAGTGGCAGCCTTCATTAGTTCCGGATGGAATGATTGATCGTGTAAATCACGACAACAAAGCTTTACAATGGCACAATATCCGTGAAATTGATGTAGCCTTCAAACGTCGTGTATGGAAGCGTATCGATGTAAAAGAAAAGCAGAATGTTTCATTCCTGTACGAGGGTGATGAATATACTGGTGGTGGAGCTTTCATCGAGATTTTAGTTGACGCAGCCCGTAAAGGTAAAATTAGAGCATTTGCTGATGATAAATTTACGAGAGTATTGTCGACTGAAGATTTAGATAAGAATATAATGGGTGAGTCTAGAACTACTACCGTTGTAGATCCTGTAACAGGAGAGGAAAAACAAGTAACCACCGATGGTAGCTTTGATCCTTCTAGTGTTGATAAATATGAAATTCAGGAAGATTGGATCTTCGACCGCAATGCAGGCCGTATGATCTCCCGTATCCGCGCAATTTCACCATTAATGATTACTTACACAGAGGACGGCGTACCTAGAGGGTTTAGAAGATTATTCACAGTTTACTATCCTGAAGCCAGAGATATACTGGCACAGTATGAAGTATATAATCCTGAAAATGATGTACGTCGTATGTCATGGACCGATTTCCTGGATCGTGGCTTCTTCTCTTCATATGTTATTAAAACTAGTCATAACAATCCTACCAATGAGAACTACAAAGGTGGATTTGATGGTCTGATTAAAGGACAAGATGAGATGAATGCAATCATCGAAAAAGAAATGGATATGTGGGAATTATAATCCTTCTATAGCATATTACAAAGAGCGCAACCAGATAATGATTGCGCTCTTTGTTTTTAAAGCTGTTTGAGTGCTGTATTTAAACAAAAAGGGTACGCCATTGTATATTGGCGTACCCTTTTTGTTTTATTGGTCAGAATTAAGCTGTTTTCAGCTGCTCTCTTATCTTTGCTTCAATCTCTGCGGCAAATTCAGGATTGTCCTGCAGGAAGTTTTTCACTGCATCACGACCCTGGCCTATTTTGTTATCGCCATAGCTGAACCATGAACCACTTTTGGTCAGGATAGCCAGTTCAACACCAAGATCAATCAGTTCTCCGATTTTGCTGATACCCTCACCATACATAATGTCGAATTCTGCTACGCGGAATGGAGGTGCAACTTTGTTTTTAACAACTTTAACCTTAGCACGGTTACCCAACACTACATCGCCATCTTTAATTGCAGTAGATCTGCGGATGTCAAGACGTACAGATGCGTAGAATTTAAGGGCATTACCACCGGTTGTAGTTTCGGGGTTACCGAACATTACACCGATTTTTTCACGCAACTGATTGATGAAAATACAGGTACAGTTAGTACGGGAAATAGCGGCAGTCAGCTTACGCATGGCCTGGCTCATCAGACGAGCCTGCAATCCCATTTTGCTTTCACCCATTTCGCCTTCCAGCTCACCTTTCGGTACCAGGGCTGCAACAGAGTCAATTACAACTACATCCAGTGCTCCGGATAAGATCAGGCGCTCTGCAATCTCCAGGGCCTGCTCACCATAGTCAGGTTGAGAAATCAGTAACTCATCCACATTCACGCCGAGTTTACGGGCGTAAGCAGCATCAAAAGCATGCTCTGCATCTATAATAGCGCAGATACCGCCTGCTTTCTGTGCTTCGGCAACAGTATGTATAGCTATGGTTGTTTTACCAGAAGATTCCGGTCCGTATATTTCTATAATTCTTCCTTTAGGCAGACCGCCTACTCCTAATGCAATATCCAGTCCGAGAGAACCCGTAGAAATAACTTCCATCTCTGACTGATTCTTCTCACCCAGCTTCATCACAGAACCCTTACCAAAGTCCTTATCAATCTTATCCAGCGTCATTTTGAGCGCTTTCAGTTTTTCCTCTGACATATTATTTATTTTTTAAAACAAAGATACATTTACATAAAAAAAATTCTATGAAAAGTTGTGCACAATTTCATATTTGCAAAAAACATAATGTCGCCCGTGTAACCAAGGCGACATTATGATTTATTTCAGTAAGACTCTTCTTGCTCTTTTTCTATAGGGTTTAATCGTCACTTCCGTCATCGGAAGTGGTTGATTTGCCATAATCCTTGATGGATTGTGCAAATTCCTTAGCAGGTTTGAATGCCGGAATGAGGTGCTCCGGAATCTCAACTGCTACGTTTTTCTTAATGTTGCGGCCGATTTTTGCCGCTCTTTTTTTGACGATAAAACTCCCGAATCCTCTTATAAACACTGCTTCGCCGTCGGTAAGAGAGTTCTTAACTTCTTTGAAAAATGTTTCTAAGGTTACGAGTACGTCAACTTTCGGAATGCCAGTTTTGTCAGCAATCCTTGCTACCATGTCTGCTTTTCTCATAGGTCAGTAGTACAATTGTTAAAGAGATGAAAAATGACGTTACACATAATACTTATACGCCCACTACTGTACGAATAGTGGTATACGCCAACAAAATTACTGAAATATATGTATAGCTATGTCTTACGCGATTGTTAATGAGAAAAGGTGATATGTGTATTTATTTGTAGAATAGATTGTTATCTAATTTCTTGACATAATTCGATCAGTACACTATTTGTACTTTTTGGGTGTAAAAAGCATACTAGCTTGTTATCTGCGCCTTTTTTAGGTTGTTCATTGAGTAAAACAAAGCCTGATTCTTTCAATCTGGCCATCTCACTTTCGATGTTTTCAACCTCGAAAGCAATGTGGTGAATACCTTCCCCTTTCTTCTCAATATACTTCGCAATGGTGCCATCCGGGCTGGATGAGGCAACCAGCTCAATTTTAGTTTCACCGGTCTGGAAAAAAGCGGTACTTACGTTTTCACTTTCAACAGCTTCTGTCTTATAACTTTTGTCATTCAGTAACTGCTCGAAGAGGGAAATGGAGGCATTCAGGTCTTTGACAGCGATGCCGATATGTTCTACATTTTTAAACATAAAATAAAATTATAAATATTGCAAATCAAGGAATCAAAAATGATGATATACTTGAGGCTACAAAACTAAGTTAAAGCCCGTACTTTTGTATTTAATTTTCTCAACCCTGATCGGCTTTGGTATATCTCGATTATAACGCAACAACTCCCTGTTCGGAAGAAGTGGTGCAGGCGATGCTGCCTTATTTCTCAGAAAAATTTGGGAATGCAGCAAGCAGGACGCATGCTAAAGGCTGGCAGGCTGATGAAGCGGTTGAGATAGCAAAGAGGCAGGTGGCGGAATTAATACATGCAGAAGACCAATCTATTGTATTTACTTCCGGAGCAACAGAAAGCTGTAACCTGGCTCTGAAGGGCGTATTTGAGGTGATGAAAGGATTTGGTAATCACATCATCACCTGCAGTACAGAGCATAAGGCAGTATTAGATACCTGCGCACACCTGGAAAGCCAGGGAGCAAGGATTACATATCTTAATCCGGACGAAGCCGGAAGAATAAGCCTGGAGGAACTTACAGCGGCTATTACTCCGGACACGATCCTGATTGCCCTGATGTATGCCAATAATGAAACCGGCGTTATACATCCGGTAAAAGAGATTGGTGCCATTGCGAAAGCACACAAAGTGTTCTTTTTCTGTGATGCTACACAGGCTGTGGGAAAGGTACCCGTTAATGTGCAGGACGATGGTATAGATCTTTTAGCGCTAAGCGCGCATAAATTTTATGGTCCTAAAGGAGTGGGTATCCTGTACACCCGGCGCAGATCACCAAGGGTCCAGCTGGTTGCACAGATCGATGGAGGAGGGCACCAGAACGGAATGCGCAGCGGCACTTTAAACGTGCCGGCTATTGTGGGCCTGGGAAAGGCTGCAGAGCAGTGCCGTCTGCATATGGAAGAGTGGATGAGTGCAGTACATGCGCTTAGAAATGAAGCTGAGGAGGCGTTGCTGGAAATTGAAGGGGCCGTGTTGAACGGAGACCCGGTGCAGCGATTGCCGAATGTGCTGAATATTGCATTTGAAGGGATAAAAGCAGAGCGGCTGGTGAGCAAGTTAAACAATGACATTGCCTTTTCAGTAGGGTCGGCCTGTACCTCGGCACAACAAAAGGCTTCTCATGTGCTTACAGCGATGAACCTGCCTCAAACGGTGATAGAGGGTTCAGTACGCCTGAGCTTTGGAAGATATAATACTGTGGAAGAAGTCCGCTTCGCAGTAGAGAAAATTAAAGCGGCAGTAAATGAACTGAAAAAATAATAACATGATATATATTTCTGATAAAGCCGTTGCACGTGTATTACAGATTCAACAGGATGAAAGCCTGGGTGAGAATTTTTTTGTGCGCGTTAGTGTTGTAGGTGGTGGCTGTTCGGGCCTTTCTTATAAGCTGGATTTTGATAATCAATCACAATCCGGAGATCAGGTATTTGTAGATAAAGGCATTACCCTGGTAACAGATATCAAGAGTTTCCTGTATTTATGCGATACCACCCTGGATTATTCCGACGGGTTAGATGGTAAAGGATTCCACTTTATCAACCCTAATGCCAGCCGTACCTGTGCCTGTGGCGACAGTTTTTCTGTCTAAAAAATTAAATTTTTATCCACCCGAAAGCCTTAATTTTGCAAGCTGATCATATAACACTTCTAGAAATTGAGTACCACGGTGGCAATTACTGATGACAAAAATAAGACGCAACCCTCTAAACTGAAGGATTATATACAACTGACCAAAGCTAATCTGAGCTTTATGGTTGTATATTCCAGTTTAATCGGTTATTTATTGGCACCTCATGGCAACTTTACCTGGGTAACAGCTTTATTGCTCGCCATAGGAGGTAGCCTGATTACGATCAGTGCCAATATCGTAAACCAGATCCTGGAGCGGGAGAGCGACAAGCACATGCGTCGTACGCAGAACAGACCTTTGCCGGACGGACGCATGAAGACCTCTGAGGCATGGGTACTGGTGTTTATCTTTGGCGTAATTGGTGTGGGCACCATTTGCTATTTCTTCAATGTTTTCGCAGGCATGCTTGGCCTGTTATCCCTATTACTTTACGGGTTTGCCTATACCCCGATGAAAAAGATCCACCCGATCGCAACGTTCATCGGAGCTATACCGGGCGCATTACCGCCGATCATCGGCTGGGTTGCGGCCAGCAACTCGCTCAGTGGCCTGGAAAATGTAGGCGGCTGGGCACTCTTCCTGATACAATTCTTCTGGCAGTTTCCTCACTTCTGGGCTATCGCCTGGGTGGGGTATGATGACTACCTGCGCGCAGGCATTCGTATGCTGCCGAGCCATGCCGGAAAGACCCGCTATACCGGTCTGCAGTGTATGTACTATAGCCTTACCCTGATTCCGATCAGCATGATCCCTTATGCTATAAAGCTTACCGGAACGTTCTCTATGTATGTTGCCGTAACCCTGGGGCTGGCTTATTTTGTAGCTTCTTTCATGTTCTACCGCAGAAGTGATAATTCCAGCGCTAAAGGATTGATGTATACTTCATTCTTTTACCTCCCGATAGTGTTGCTGGCATTTTTATATGACAAACTCTAATTAAATCAATATATTTAAATAATAATGGAAACAGTAAAGGACCCGATGATGACTGAACAATTACCAGCGCCTACCCGGAAAGTGCATCCGCAGAAGTTTGCAATGTGGTTTGCCTTAGGGAGTATCATGCTGATGTTTGCCGGCTTTACCAGCGGTTACCTGGTACGCCGTGGTCAAGGTATGTGGGAGCAATTTGAAATGCCGCAGATATTTACCGTTTCAACCGGTGTAATCCTGGTGAGCAGCCTTACCTACTTCCTGGGCCTGAAATCATTTAAAAAGAAAAACTGGGGTGCCTATAACGGACTGATGCTGCTGACACTGGCTCTGGGTATCACCTTCATGGTATTACAATACCTTGGATTTAAAGATATGTATGCGCATAATATCCGCATCAACGGTAATGTGAGCAACTCATTCTTCTATGTTATTGCCGGAGCGCACCTTGCGCACATCCTGGGTGGCGTAGTAGCCCTGATTGTTGTACTGATCAAGAATCGTTTCTTTAATCCTCAGAAAAATGCGGTGGGACTGGAAATTTTCGGTGCATACTGGCACTTTATCGATATTCTGTGGTTATACTTATATGTATTCCTGCTGATGTATCGCTAGAAAGCAGTAGGAGACTAATTATAATAAAAAATATTTTAACAAAAATACAGCAAAAGTGAATTTCTATTACTAAATTGCACCCAATTTAAAAAGTAATTTGGCATAGAAGTATACCAATAAAATTGTTTTTACAAAATTATGACACACGCAACAACAAATGCTAAATCCCCTTCTATCTGGGGCGGAGGGCAGTCGCCGTTTAAGTTGAGCTACGGTAAAGTAATGATGTGGTTTTTCCTGTTATCAGATGCTTTAACCTTCAGCGGTTTGTTAGCCTCAATGGGCTCTAACAGATTTATGCACAAAGTATGGCCTGATCCAAACCATGTATTCCATTCTGTACCATTTTTCGAAGGTTGGAATGCTCCACTGGTATTTGTAAGTTTTATGACTTTCGTGCTGATCGTATCTTCTGTAACCATGGTACTTGCTGTACATGCCGGTCACTGTAATGATAAAGCCGGCGTAATCAAATGGATGCTCTGGACCATTATCGGTGGTGTGATCTTCTTATCTTGTCAGGCTTGGGAGTGGACCCACTTATACCACAGCGGTGCATGGTGGGATTCTTACAATGATCTGTCTAAAACACCTGTTAGCTCTTTTGAACACCTCTTTAATACCCATAAACCTTATGTAACGGATGTGTTGCAGAAGACACCAGAGGTAGCCCTGAGCGCAACACATGAGTTCTATAACTACTTCTTTACCATTACCGGTTTCCACGGTATGCACGTAACATCAGGTGTAATCATCAACATCATTATCTTATTGAATGTTGTAAATAACACTTACGAGCTGAGGGGTCACTATGAAATGGTTGAAAAAGTAGGTCTTTACTGGCACTTTGTAGATCTGGTTTGGGTATTCGTATTCACCTTCTTCTACCTGTTGTAACCGATACCTTGCGAGGAAAAAATATTATTATTCAGATTATCAATATCAAATAAATTATGTCTCACCATCACGATACTCACGATCTGACTCACTTATATGAAGGAGATCAGTCTAAATTATATTCCGGTGTTCTGGCTCATCATGAAGATATCAACTCTGATGAAAGCCGTGCTAAGGTTAAGAGAATCTGGAAAGTTACCGGTATCCTTACCCTGATCACTATTATCGAGGTATTTGCAGGTCTGATGTTATATACATCTAATGCTAATGTACCGCATATCCTGATCATTACTTTCTTCGTAGCTTTTACTCTGTTAAAAGCATACTACATTGTTAAAGTGTTCATGCACTTAGGTGATGAAACCAAAGTATTTGCTAAATTCGTGCTCTTCCCGATGCTTTTAGTAGTGTGGCTGGCAGTAGTGTTATTAGTAGATTCTACTTATCACTTAGGTATTGGTGAAACTTTCGGCCATACGGTTAAAGCTATTGTAGGAGGCCATTAATATTTTAAAACATATTTATCCATAATGTCTTCAAAAAAGTCAAAAGGATTTTTAATAGGAATAGCGGTGGCAGTTTTGCTCCCGCTTTCTTTTTTCCTATACTATAACAAATCCGTAAGCAGCGCACTTAATATCCCGAAATTCTATCGTCCGGAAAAGGTAGATAGTCAACTGGTAGATGGTAAAATGAAGTATGATACTGTATTTCATACCCTGAAAGATATACAGCTGACCAATCAGTTAGGCCAGCAGGTAAGCCTTAATAAAGATCTGAGGGGAAAGATACTGGTGATCAATTTCTTTTTCTCCAAATGCCCGACTGTATGTCCCGCAATGACACACAATATCCAGGGAGTGGTAAAAGCATTTGATAAGAAAAGCCGTGACCTGGTTCAGTTCATCAGCATCTCTGTAGATCCTAATGATAGTGTGCCTGCGTTGAGAGCCTATGCCAATCGATTTACAACGCAGCATGACCGCTGGTGGTTCCTGACCGGCAATCAGCAGGAAATATTTGACTATGCCAAAAATGAGCTGGGATTGAAGCTGGATGCGGAAACTCCGGATGAGTTCATCCACTCTCAGCAGGTAGTGCTGGTCGATACCTTCCGTAATATACGCGGTTACTATGATGGATTGGATGGCCACGCCCTGACCAAGGTTGCAGATGGTGTCATCTTACTGGATCTCGAAAAACGTAAAAATCATAATAAATAGTTCTATGCAAGCCATTATTAATAAGAATGACCGCCGGGCTCGTTTCTGGATTATCCTGGTCTCTGTGATCATTTTTGCAGCAGTTGTTTTACTCGACAGTAAAGTGCTGAAAATTCCATACCCGTTTAGCTTTGATGTGCACCAGTTTGCCCTGGCTAATGCAATCATCAACTCGCTGGTTTCTCTGTGCCTGATCATCGCCCTGGTTGCGATTAAACAAAAGAATATTAACCTGCATAAAAATGTAGTGTTACTGGCCATTATTCTTTCGGTACTATTCCTGGTATCTTATATCTGTCACCATTTATGGGCTGGAGATACTAAATATGGCGGTGCCGGAGTCATCAAACTGGTATATTATTTCATCCTGATTACACACATTATTCTTGCTGCAGTGATCCTGCCGTTCATCCTGTTCACAGCATACAGGGGCTTGACCGGAGAGTCTGACCGTCATCGCAAGATAGCAAAGTATACCTGGCCTTTATGGTTCTATGTATCGGTAACCGGTGTGGTGGTTTACCTCATGATTTCGCCTTATTATTCATAATTTACTTTTTTGTTATAATATTTTTCCCGAATTTTCAGTTCTATAATTCGAGATCGTATTTTTTAAAAGTTTTGACGCAATAAAAGATGGAGACAGATATCAGACCATGGGGGCAATATTGGGTATTGGAAGATGCACCGACACATAAAGTAAAGCGTATCGTAGTGAAGCCAAAAGGGCGGTTAAGCTATCAGTATCATCATCATCGTTCTGAAATATGGACTATTATTGAAGGTGAGGCAACCATAACCCTTGATGGTGAAGTGTATACTTTAGGTCCCAGTGAAGTATTCAGAGTACCGCAAGGTGCCAAGCACAGATTGGAAAACAAACAAGAAACTCCGCTGACCATAATAGAGATCCAATATGGTACCTATTTTGGTGAGGATGACATCATTCGTTTGGATGATGACTATCAAAGAGTATAAAATATTCAGTGTAAACAAAAAGCCGCAGAAATTATTCTGCGGCTTTTTTTATTTTCCTGGAAGGCCAAAGGGCACCCAGCAGGTGCTTGACCCCACTCCAGATATATAAAATTGGTATCAGCAAGGTAAAGGCGGGGTGTAACCTGGCCAGATGACTATAGGCCTGCATTTCACCCATACGCATGCGCTTCCGGTTGGCACTCAGTCCGCCTTCACTCAGCACCGGTCTGTCGAGCTGAGTTAGGAATAAGGGCAGCAACCAGGTCTGGTGACTATAGGTAAATCTCAGTGCAAGATCATAATCTTCACAATACCGCATCCTGCTATCGAATCTCAGGCTCGTATTTCGCCTGAATAATACGCAGCTGGTAGATATGGGGTTTTGGCGCAAAAGGCTCAAAAATGAGGTCCTAACGGGTGTTGTTGCGCTATTGAATGTTTGGGGCAGATCAGCAGTCTGGTAATAATGCCAGAGCAGGTCGATCTGAGGTTGTGCCAGCAGTACCTGATGGCATAAACGCAATTTTTCCCGGTGCCATTGATCATCGCTGTCGAGGAAGGCTATAAAATCGCCGGAGGCATGGTCCCAGCCGCTGTTACGGGCCGCAGCAGGGCCAGCATTGGCGGCCTGTTGCAATACCCTTACTTTATCTCCGAATGTTTGTTGTACCAGTGCTACGCCATTGTCCGTACTGCAATCATCAACAACAATTATCTCATGCGGCAAGTACTCCTGTTCGAGACAGGAGGTAATTGTTGCGAGTATCGTCCGGCTCGCATTATACATCGGTATGACTACAGAGAAACGTAAACTCATGAGCCGGCTAATAATTTTTTATAAATATCCAGCAGGACTTTTTCATTTTCCTGCCAGTTATACACCTTACGGGCTTCGAGACTGTTTGCAACCAGTTTATTGTAATAATCCTTTTCGTGCAGCAGGTAATTGATTTTTGCTGCAATCAGTTCCGGACTCGGATCTGCGGGTAGCAAAAGTGCAATTTCATATTGTTCATTTACCGCACGGTACTCCGGGTAATCCATCGATAACTGAGGTACGGCATTATGCATATAATCAAACAGGCGATTGGCCAAAGAATACACATTATTCTGTGACACGCTATCCAGTAAGATAAGGCCTATCTTAGCCTCACGGGTAATATGGTACAGATCGTCCGGTGGTACAAACCCTTTAAAAGTGATCTTATCACTCACATTATATTCCTTTGCAAGCTGCTGTGCCTCTTCAAAAAAGTTTCCTCTGCCGCAGATGAGCAATGGTGTATCTACCCACTGCATGGCGGGTATTAATTGTTCGAAACAGCGCCCTTTATTCACCGCACCCTGATATAGTATAAACGGTTTACTATCCCGGTCCGGTATGGTTTCCAGCGGACGTAAAACCGTTGCATTCGTAATAGTAGGGTAGTGTACTCCATGTCTTTTCAGCAGGTACTGGCCACAGTAATTACCTACAGTGTAGCCAACCGGAAATTGCGGTACCGCATAATCTGCAATCCAGTTCCAGATCTTTGCTTCACGTGGTTTAGTAACCACCTCTTTCATTTCGGTAAATAGCTCATGCGCATCATATACACGCTTGCAGCCCTTGATCTTCGAAGCCCAGAGTACGGACATGATAGTATCCAGGTCTATGGCACAGATCACATCTGCTCTTTTGAACAGCAGGTAAAAGAACAGTACAATCCAGTAGCTGCCGTAGAATAATTTGCCGGCTGGTGCCAGTACCCGTAACTGTGTCTGGCGGAATGGCCGTTTGATCAAAGGCTGCCCTCTTTTGCGCCAGGGACCTACCAGCGTAACATCATACCCTGCCTCGGCGAGGGTAGTGCAGATGCGAATCATGCGCTGGTCATAATTCAGGTCATTGGTTACAGTAAATACGAGACGTTTGGGTGCCGGCATTGCTCAGAACATTTTGGGTATGCAATATTACAGAAAAAGGGTTATGTAGTGATACATAACCCTTTTTATATACGAAAAGTAGTAGTCTAGTTATACAGGCTGCTTCTCATGTCTTTTACATCAGCAGACTCACGGATTGATTGCATAATCATTTGCGTTGCATTTGATTTCATCATCATATCGTTCATCATACGCTCTGTTTTCAGATCACGGCCCATTGCAGCATTTACAAAACGTTTGTTTACCAGAACGAAGTATACGCCATTCAGACCACCGATACCAGGAGAAACAGTGTTTTCTTTGAAGTTTTTATTGAAGATATAACCCTGTACTTTAGGTTCGTTACCGATACCCTGGATAGAGTTAGCAACGAATGTTACTGAATCTGCAGTAGCAACCTGTAATTGATTGTTTTGTGCAATTACATCCAGTCCTTTGCCTTTGTTGGCATCGATCAGTAACTGAGCTTTCTTCTGTTGTTTCAGGTAGCTTTCCAGGGCTGTTTTAGTAGCACCGGTAGGCTTAATGATACCTTTAGGATTGATCTCCGTAAGTTTAGCTACCACCAGGCGGTTGCCGCTTAATGGGAAGATCTGAGAAGCATCACCAACCTTAGCATTATATACCCATCTTACCATATCATTAGATGCACCTACACCAGGAATGATAAAGCTGTTTTGATTGATACCAGCAGCATTTTGTTTGTTCAGCCCATTAGCCAATGCTTCTTTATCGAAAGCTTTAGGATCAGTAGTGATCTTCTGAGCAAACTGAGATGCTTTTGCGTAAATCGCATTATAAGTATTGTTATCCGCGCTTAATTGCTTACCAACAAACGCAATTTTGCTGCTGGAGATTTCTTTACCTTTTTTCAGGATCTGGATATAGTGGAAACCGGCATAACCCTGGTTGTCAACTTTTACCACTTTAGTAGCGCCTACAGCAGCACTGCTGAATGCGAAGTCACCAAATTCTTTGCTGATACCTGATTTCTGAGACAGCGGGAATTCATATTCACCTTTCTGTGCATCAGGCCTCTGAGGATTATAGTCATCGGAGAAGCGTACAACCAGTGAATCGAAAGGTACACCAGCTTTTTCCATAGCCAGTACACTGTCAATACGAGCCTGAGCCTGAGCATCAGTACGCATTGCATTAGGACCTTGTTTCGTCATCACCAGGATGTGGCGCACTTTTACAGAATCAGGGAAGCTACCACGATCAACCACTTTAGCCAATGTAACATTTTCACCCACAAAGAACGGGCCTACAACGCTACCCGGAGCAGCTGAAGTAATTTCTGCAGCATTAGGTAAAGTTTGTAACGCTTCGTTAGTCTGGTACGCTACCGGAACCGGGTTGTCAGAATTTCTTTTTACAAATGCCTCATCATCTGTAGCTGCAGCAAAGTCTGCACGCAGTGCATTGATCGAAGTCATTACACGTGCAGTATCATCTTTAGAAGGCAGGATGTTGAAGCTTACATATTCCACAGCACGAGTCTCTTCTTTAGATTCGAATTGTTTTTTATGAGCCTGAATGTATTTGTTAATATCATCATCAGTAACCTTTACTTTATCATCACTGATCAGTGTGAATGGCAGGTTTACATAGCTGATGGTCGCGTTGTTGGCTCTGCCTTCGTGCTGGTCATCCAGTACGAATTTTGGAGTATACACGCTACCGGCTACCATAGCAGAAAATTTATTCTGGATTTTAGCCTCTCTCAATTGTGCTTTGAACTGCTCCCATTGTGCTTTTTGCTTAGGATCTTTAGTGCGCTCCAGTTGCATTACCTGAGCAGCCACCTGTGCAGGATCTACCTGCTGGCCACCAGTCAGTGCCTGCATTACCATAGGGTCCAGGTTATTGCCGGAGAACATTTCTTTCATCTCTGATTCTGTAACCGTCAGGCCCAGTTTATCATTGATGTCAGCCATCAGCTTTTCCAGTACCATTTGGTTGAACACCTGGTCTCTCGCCTGTGCACGGGTATTTTCGTCAGTCGGTTGTCCCTGTTGTTTCAGCTGATCTTCATATGCCGTAATACGGGATTCATATTCTTTAAAATCGATTTTGCTGCCGTTTACATTCGCTATTTTGGTAGATTTCCCAAATAACCCTCCGCCGCGACCGCCACTGGTAGCATCCATAAGAACAAAGCCTACTAAGGCCACAACGATGACCCCACCTGCTATTTTAGCGTATTTGTCACGGATGTTTTGAATTATTGCCATTTTCCTACTTTATGTTTTTAATAAAATGAAAGTGCGCAAATCTAATAAAAATTAATATCATTTCAAAAATGTGCGCAATAGTGATTACAAAGGGGTAATATACAGCTTTTCCCAGATTATTTCAAGGTTGAGAAAATTCCGCTTAACCCGAGGCGTAAACCATAATTCGGCCGTGCCTTACCCTGCTCGTATCCGGCAACCAGGTCGACCCTCAGCACTTTCATAAATTTGAAGCCTATATTTTCCAGTCCGACAGAATATTCGCCGTAGTACTGGTTCTGGTTAATGTACATAAGATTACCGGCAGCAACCAAATGCCAGTTCAGGCGTTTAAACAGGGGCACTTTGTTCGTAAGCCAGCCGTTGAAATGCCATTCTGCATGCATTTCAGTATACAGAGAGGGAATGCTGCTGAAGCGGTAATAAGGGGCCAGCTGGAAGCTATTCAGGTATTGACCTGACAGGATAGTCTGGTTGCCCATAATATGATACATATCCGGGTTGCCTACATAGCGCTTGTTCAGAAAGCCCCCTGCCAGTACATTGTAGCGGATATTTCCCAGTAACTTCATAGAGAATTCATCTTTTACCGAAACCGTCCAGCGGTCAAAATCGCTGCGGCTGCCCATAATACCTGCTATACCTTTACTATAGGATAAGCCGAACAGTGGAGCATTGCCTTTTACAGCTGCTTTTTGTTGGGGGTATTGTATATATTTCCAGCCTGGCTGATAGTTCAGGCTGATGGTTGCGATGGCCGCTTTATGCGCCTCAAATGCGGGCAATTCGGGTGGATTGTTAGGCGTAAATTCGCCTCTTCTTTTTTGATAGAAAGTATAATCCGTATGGTTCTCCATCGGGCTTCTGTCCTCGTAACGCAGATCTGCCGATAAGGATAATCCGTTGCCCCAACGGTTTTCAAAGTTAAGTCTGCCGATGCTTGCCTGGTACAGTTTCATATAATTTGCCCCGTAAAAAAGGCTTACAGAAGTATTCCATGGTGCACTGATCGGGTTGTCCGGGTTAATCTGGAATACATAACGGCCGCCACTGAGCTGTACTTTCCAGCCCTTATCTGTTCGGGTAGTATCCTCATGCGCATATTGTGCGGTGTACATATACTGGTATTGCTGATTGGCCCAGCCATAACGATTGTTGGCGATGAGTTTTACCATATCTCCTTTGTGCGGATTGTATTGCCAGTAAGGCTCCAGTCCGGTGTATAAACCCTCAACGGTATTATATCCTACTTGATTGAGCAGCCCGCTTAATCCGAATTCATGATGGCCTTTGCGGATATACGCACCGGTGGTCAAGAAGGAAATGAAGTCCAGCCGGCGGGAACTCGGAGGGCCGAGCGAGTCCCGCATTTTCTGCATTATCTGTGCCGCACTGTCTTTTTTATGATAGTTGGTCTGCTCTTCCGTACTAAGGCTTATGGGCCTTTGCTGCTCCCAATAGCTACTGTCTCTTGATAAAGATTCAGGATCGTAGGTGCTGATTATTTTGCTGCTGAATAATTTTTCATTCACCGGTTTATTGATCACCATATTGCCGTAATTGGTCACAAAATCACCGGAGAATTTAAAGCCCAGGAGAGACATATGCGGGTACATAATCTGCTGCTGTATCACCCATAATTTACTGTCTTCCGTTTTGCGGTATTGCTGCTCAAACACAAGCGTGTCCAGCATCTCCATCTGGGCCCGCTTGTCCAGCGATAGCTGCACCTGCTGGAAAACCCAGTCGCCCTCTACCACATAAACCGTACCCCGGAACAGAGGTTCATACTCCCTTTTTGGTATAACCGCAATTTTATGAATCATCAGGCCATTGTCCATATAGGATTGCAGCAGCCGGAAGCGGTAATAGAAAAATGCATTGTTATGTGCCGGAGAGATGAAGCCACGGCTGCCGATGCCGGAGAGCAGGCTTACATTATTTTCATAAATATTTACAATAGCCGGCATTTGCGCAAATCCCAGTCCCTTGGGATCTCCGCTGGTCTTTATCGCTTTTACCTCATTGTAGGTGCTTTTTGGGGCCTTATAGGTATAATGCGTCATTTGCTCCAACAGGTATAAGATACCCCTGTTGTTACTGTCCAGCATCAGGTCCTTTTGCATGTCAGCCGCATCCTTCTCTTCTATCTTTACTCCGAAAAAAGATTTAGGTATATCCCGCATCAGGAGTTTACCTTTAAGGTACACATCTGCCTCCAGTGTTTTAATCGCCTTACTGTGCTTCGATTTTTGTGCAATAACCTGGCGCATGATGGCATATGCAGGATCTTCCGCATTAGCTTTTACCGTAACCTCTGTCAGTTCTTTCGACTCTTCTTCCAGGACGATGTCCAGCGTTTCAGTACTATTGCTTACCATAAGGGTTTTATAGGCCGGCTTATAACCGATCATGCGTACAACCAGTGTGGCTTTGCCTTCGGGCAGCTGCAGCACATAGTAACCATCTTCATTGGCGGCAGTGCCATTACTCGTTCCGCTGACCTGCAGGGTGGCAAATGGAATAGCCTCGCCTTTAGGGTCTGTGATTTTTCCTTTAAGTGTGACTGCCCATATTACCTGGCAGCAGAGTAAGCTGCAGCAAAGCAGTAACAGTGTTTTACATTTCATCATGATAGGGTCTATAGGGGGTGATATATACCAGAACGGACCACATCGTAATCTTATGCGGTCAATGATACTTAATCGAATTAAAGGCAAAAAAGTTACAAAGAATCTTAAATATTTTTTAATGCCATTTGTGTAAGGTGCCGTACAAGTATGGATTGTCCGGCTGTAACAAGCATATTTCGAAAGTGGTCTGGTTACAGTATTTTATGATTCTAACAATAGTTTGTACTTTTGCGCTGTTCTATATAAAAAATATTTCATATCAATATTATGCAGTCATCATTTTCTCCATTAGGCGCCATAAGCCCTGTAGACGGTCGTTATCATAAACAAGTACAGGAACTGGCCGGATATTTTTCTGAATTCGGTCTGATCCGTTATCGTGTACGGGTAGAAATTGAGTATTTTATTTTACTGGCAGATAAAGGCATTTTCACGATGCCGGAATCTGTAAAGCCAGCTCAGTTGCGTGCGATCTATGAAGAGATGACTGAAGAGGATGCACAGCAGATCAAGGAAACCGAAAAGGTAACCAACCACGACGTAAAAGCAGTAGAGTATTTTATCAAAGAGCGGCTGAATCAGCTGGGCGGAGAAAGTGTTGCAGAATGGGTACACTTTGGGCTTACTTCTCAGGATGTAAACAATACAGCTATCCCGCTTTTATGGAAAGAAGCTGTAGAGGAAGTATACATGCCTTACCTGCTGAATGTAATGTCTACAATACGCACGATGGCCCGCTCCTGGAAAGATATTTCTATGCTGGCTAAAACACACGGTCAGCCTGCTTCTCCGACAACATTAGGTAAAGAGATTATGGTGTTTATAGAGCGTCTGCAAAACCAGATCGACCTGTTCGGATATGTTCCTTATGCTGCGAAATTCGGAGGGGCGACCGGTAACTTCAATGCGCACCACGTAACCTTCCCGGGCCATGACTGGGTTGCTTTCGGTAACGAATTTGTAAATGAGCGCCTGGGCCTGCAGAGAATGCAGTTTACGACTCAGATCGAGCACTACGATAACCTTGCGGCACACTTCGATACCTTAAAACGTATTGACAATATCCTGATCGATTTCTGTCGTGATATCTGGACATATGTATCGATGGAGTACTTTAAGCAAAAGACAAAGAAAGGAGAAGTTGGTTCTTCTGCCATGCCACATAAAGTAAATCCTATCGATTTTGAAAATGCAGAAGGAAACCTGGGTGTAGCCAATGCTTTATATGAGCACCTGAGTGCCAAATTACCGATCAGCCGCCTGCAGAGAGACCTTACCGATTCTACGGTATTGAGAAACATTGGTGTGCCTATGGCGCATGGTCTGATTGCCTTAAAATCTATTGAAAAAGGTTTAGGTAAACTGTTGCTGAATGAGGCGAAAATCAGTGCAGATCTGGATAATAACTGGGCTGTAGTGGCAGAGGCTATTCAGACCATTCTGAGAAGAGCACAATATCCGCAACCGTATGAAGCGCTTAAAGAGCTGACCAGAGGACAAGAGGGTATAACACAGAAAACGCTGCACCAGTTTATCGAAGGGCTGGATGTTTCAGTAGAAATCAAAAAAGAGCTTAAAGCGATCACTCCGCATAACTATACCGGGGTAGACTTTGAATACTAGTATAAACGGAATATTGGAAAAATTTTTTTGAATTTTTTGACAAAAAAATTTGTGCGATTAAAAAAGAATCCTATCTTTGCAATCCCAAACGGGAAAAGAGTTCTAAAGTTCTTTCAATATTCAATGCAGAAGTAGCTCAGCTGGTAGAGCACAACCTTGCCAAGGTTGGGGTCGCGCGTTCGAATCGCGTCTTCTGCTCCAAATTCTTTAGGGAATTTTTAGACAATCATTTTTATGATTTGCCTAAGCCCTGGTGGTGAAATTGGTAGACACGCAGGACTTAAAATCCTGTGGGCAGCAATGTCCGTGCCGGTTCAAGTCCGGCCCGGGGCACAAAAAACCAGTAGGTACGCAAGCGTACCTAACCTGCAGAAGTAGCTCAGCTGGTAGAGCACAACCTTGCCAAGGTTGGGGTCGCGCGTTCGAATCGCGTCTTCTGCTCCAAGTAAAAACCGTACTCATTTGAGTACGGTTTTTTTATTGTGTCGAACAAATATTACTTTCTTCAAAGGCTGATATAAATGAAATAGGTCATCAACGTTGATGACCTATTTCATTTGCCAGGGAGAACCTGTAAAAGTTCAAACTCTTTACCTGATGATTATTTAGACTACTATTTTTATCAATTGTTCTTGATAAATTCTGAGGTACAGTTAACTATTAAACAAGTATAAGTTTGTTATTTAATAGCTACGTTTTGCCAAAATTGAGGACAATAAAACGGAATAGTAATTTTCAAAGATGATTTTTTATTAATTGGCGTAAATAATTCCTAATTTCTGCTTTTCCCAAATTCGTAACCCAATCCGACCCCTATATATAGTGTATTTGAATGTCTGGTATAATGAGTAAATGGGTTCAATGTATATCTAAAATTACCATTTACAAAAAAGCCATTCCACACTTTCAAACGAGGGTTTGCACCAATTACAAGCCCAAGAGCCCATTCTTTTCCTCCATCAAGAATGTATTCGTATGGATCGGGCATCCAAGCAACACTGCTATGCGAATACTTGCCATAATTCAAGCCTGCGTTTAGATTGAAGGCAAAGTTTTTCTTTTCCCATATTTCATATCCATATAGTGCATTAAAGCTAGTATTTTCATATCTATATAGATCACCTTCTTTTAATTCTCTATAATACAATTCCTTTCCATAAATTAACGCAGATAGACTTAGGCTTTGTTTACCTTTTTTTACTGTATAACTTATTTGTGGCCAAAAATACCTGTAATTTTCTTTAGAGAAAAAGCCTTGTTGTGGCGATGAAAAAACATTTCCATATATATTGTAATCTAATGCGAATGAATGTTTTAATTGTCCTGTTGCATAAATAGAATACAAAATGAATGAAGCTATTAGTGATATTGTTTTCATTTAATCGGGTTTAAATATTCACACGCTGCAAATCACTTATGCTTAGTGCAACGTGTGAATGGTAATTTTATTGTTTAATAAACTGAATGCTTCCTGCCAATTCATTTTGACTGGCATGAAGTACATAATTGCCATTTGGCAGAGCATTCAGATCAATTGTTAATTCACTGGTAGTCGCTGTTCGGTTTAGTTTTAAATTTCCCTGCAGGTCTACAATGTTTATAATAACAGGATTAGCGTCGTCAACAACCGGCATTTTTAAGCGAACTTGTGCTGTACCTGATATTACCGGGTTGGGATTTATTTCAATAATATGGTCTGTATTAAGGAAATAGATTGTTCTGGAAACCGTAGTGCATCTATCACTAACACTAAGTATAGAAGTAGCAAATTGGTTGTTAAAATTAGTAATTTTAAAATGATTATCCCAAGGGAAACCTGGGCTTAAAACAGAATAAGACCAGTTCCCGCTATAAGACCATACATACTGTCTTGCATTACCACCATTAGCATAATAATTAATTGGATAGCCTGAATTTGGAAGGCCTGTGCTTCCACTAAATCCTATAAAACTAGGCCCTGAAATTGAGAGTGGAAGTCTGGCTGTTCCCAGACCTACTGCAGCCCAGGCATTGGTCGTTTGTATCACTTCATTACTACAACTACCGTAAAGTATAGCAGCAGCTAAAATGGCACCATTTTTGGCGTCATTAAAATTTGAATTTGAAGACAAAATGTTGTCGAGGCTGTAGAAAGTTATATTCAAAGCTTTATCGGAGCCGATTCCACCTACAGAAATATTATTAAATGTTCCTTCGGGAGCATTGACGGAACCTTGAGATAGTAGGTAATACCAGTAGTTTTGTACACCATTGTTTATATGCACACCACCTCGGTCGCAACTACCAAAATACCATCTTGGTCCTTTGTAGAAAGCAGGCTGACTTTGATTGTGATCACTGCAACCTTCTGCTGCTCCATAAACTACTGATTGAGAAGGATTGTTCATCCATCTTCTTATTTGTGTATCTTCGCCCAGAGACCAGTTGAGATGTCCTCCATTGATATATCGTTCCAGTTCGTACCCGAAAATATCCGAAAAAGACTCACATAATGCTCCGGGTTCATTGGCTCCATTGAAATTTCCGTTAGCAAGTGTATATCTAATCACTGCGTGGCCAAATTCATGACCGAAAATATCCCTTGTGGCCTGATGGGGTCCGCCGTTCGCGCCATCTAAGCGTCCAAAACGGAGTACATCATCGTTCGGATCGTATGAAGATTGCTTCTGCGGCATATTATTGAGTATCCTTACTTCCGCGCCCGCATTATCATAGCTCTCTCTATTAAATTTTACTTTCCAGAAATTCCATGCCTTTGTACCTAACCAGTGAGGGGTAGCTACAACTTCATCTTCCCAGTAATCATCCTGGTCGAAGGCATTGGTGGTGCATCCCATTATATTATATGGCCAGGTGCAGTTATAACCTCCGAATGCACCTGTAGAGTGGTGTTTTTTTGTCCAGATTTTAGGAGCATTTGCGTCGTCGCTTCTTGCTACATAATGCGAGTACAATCCGCCTCTGTATCGAGTGTCTAAATAAACATTACTTCCATAACCGTAAGATAGATTTCCTGATCCATGGCTTTGTAAATCAAGATCTTTGATGATTTCTCCTGTATGAGCATCAACATAAACTGCTTTTGACATTGCTGGTGACAAAGAGATAATGTTGAACTTCCAAGCCAATACGAACTCTTTGTTAGAATAGTCCTGATTCAGATTTAATTTTGCTATTAAAAGTTCTCCCTTTGGATATGATGTCGCATCTGTATCATTCTTCCATTCTTTGTGTGATATTTCGTATTCTGCATCCTGCCAGCTATAAATATTGCCTGTACCTAAGTAGTCAATTGCTTTGTCGTAAGCCTCATTCTCATTCAACGATGGTGAAACATTTATGCTGAGCCCTTCTGCTGTTTTTCCATTAATGAATTTAATTTTATCATTCTGATGATGCAGAAATATTTCGGCATATTCTACTTTTACACCATTGTGAGTTTGGTTGTACCGGGAGTGTGTTATTCTATCTTCTTCCTTGATGAATGGATAATTATCTCCGGTTTCTCTAACTAAAACGAAGCCATCTTCGTCCCCAAGACCAAAATGTTGTTTATTGGCAAGAAACTCTTCAAGCGTTAATTCTTTATCATACTTAGCTTCCAACCAACCAGAGAAATCGACAATGTCGAAATTTGTAGAAATGAATTGATTTTCTACAGTTAAATATGCAGGTCGATAATCCTGCGCATTTGTGTTGGTAACTGTGCAACATGAAACCAGAATTGCAAATGGTGCAATAATTTTTTTCATCATAAAGTCTTTTGCCTACCATTAAATTTTTTCAACATAGTTTGGCATGGCGTTCTTTTACCTATGTTGAGTATAGTGATAAATATTGGTGTTTGAAAAACGCTTGGTAATAATAGTATTTGTTAAAATTAGATAGCGGATACTTGTTTTGCAGTTCAAAATGAAACTCTGCGCAAATAAAAATTATTAATCATAGTTAGGGATGTCATACTTTGATATTAACTGTAGTTAGTGATTTTCATATTTTTTTAAATTTGAATGTATTGTTGTTCCTTATTAATATTATATTTTTCGGTAATTGTTTAAGTTTAAATGTTAAAAAACCTTATTGCTGAAAAAAATGCAAATGTATAAATATTGTTGGTATAAAGGCAATATATTTAATAGTTTTGTGAATTATTTATCCAGCTTAAATTTATAGAGTCAAACTATTTTATTTGCAATTTGAGTGTTGTAATTCCTTTGAGAATATATTGTCGCAACGTACTATCCACTTACACTACATCATTGTCCTTTTGTAAGCCGTTAAAAGCAGCAGGACTATTCTTCTGCCAAGGTTGGGGTCGCGCGTTCGAATCGCGTCTTCTGCTCTCTTCAAAAGTCCAAACATATTGTTTGGACTTTTTTTATGCCCTTTTTTGAAAGATCTGCTATCTTACCAGGATCTTTTATTGCCCGCTTATTTTTACGTAGACATTAGTAATATTGCGTTCTGTTATGTAGCAGATCTAAAAATGTTTTCATAGTCTCATGCCTCAGCAATTCCATCAGAACCGAATTATATATGCTGCCCTGTTTATCCTGGCCTGCATTCCCTTATTTGCCGGTTTGGGTAGTTTGTCCATCCGGCTCTGGGATGAATCGAGACTGGCGGTAAATGCCATAGAAATGTATGAAAACCACAATCCCTGGGTTACCTATTTCGATGGCAAACCTGATATGTGGAATACCAAACCGCCATTGATGATATGGCTGCAGGTATGCTCCCTGAAATTATGGGGCATTAATGAATGGGCTATACGTTTTCCTTCTGCAATGGCCGCCCTGCTGACACTGATTTTTTTGTTCCGGTTTATACAACAACGCATTGGAAACCCGGTATGGGCAATACTTACAGCCGGTATACTGGTAACGACGAAAGGTTATGTAGACCTGCATGTAACGCGTACGGGAGATTACGATGCCCTGCTTACTTTATGGACTACAGTAGGAGGAATTAGTTTGTGGCAGTATACCGAGACAAAATCTACCCGCCAGATCTGGATAGCGGCTGTGGCATTCGGTTTGGGCGTGCTTACCAAGGGGGTTGCCGGATTATTATTTGTGCCTGCTCTCGTCTTTTATCTCCTGCTGAGCGGGCAATTACAGGCTTTTCTCCGCAATAAAAATACTTATTTCGCAATAGTACTTTTCTTGCTGATAGCGCTACCTTATTACTTTATCCGCGAGCGGTATAATCCCGGCTATCTTCATGCGGTGATGGAAAATGAACTGGGCGGGCGTTTTCTGGAAGCAAAAGAAGCCAACGACGGGAACTGGACTTTCTACCTTTCCTGGATGACGGGCAGAGACTTTATTTTCTGGTTCCTGTTTGTGCCTGCAGGTATGTGGCTGGGGTATCGGCAACGCCGTACCGCACATGGCCGCTTGGTCCTGTTTACGGCTTTAATGGGCCTGGGGTTTTTGCTGATGATCTCTCTGGCCAAAACCAAGCTGGGCTGGTATGATGCCCCGGTATATCCTTTCTTAGCCATTGTAGCGGCTTATGCTTTGTCGAGCGCATATCAATACCTGCGCCATGCGGCAAACATCAGCCAGCTGAAGCGCAGGATGGGGATCGGTTTCTTGATATTATTGTTTACGACGGCCTATGTTGTGTTGTTGAAAGATACCCTTTCGGGAAATGATGCACATGCGGAAATCAACGTGCAGCACATTAGCCAGTATAACAGAGGAGATGAGGATGAAAAGGGAGCTGTATTGGTTTTTGATGATCACTATAATGCACCTTTGAAATTTTATTTGTATCAGGCTAAAGCAAAGGGTTTGATCATGAAAAAACAGGAGGTGCCGGATCTTGCCGGAGCGTATATACAGAGCCAGGTAGGGGATAGTGTTGTTACGGTATCAGATCCTTACCTGATCAGGCATCTGCTCCATTATCATGGTGCCGTTATATGGCAGATAAAGAAATAAACCTATACATAGTAAGCAAAAAAAGTGCGGACAGTTTAACTGTCCGCACTTTTTTTAATGTAAGTATTTACGTCTGTATTTACACCAGTTCGTCGTTCGGTGTTTCCTCTTTAGGCTTATTTCTTTTTATGAATGCCATAACAAGAGCAGCCAGCATAATTACAGTGAGGACAATACTACCGATAGTGGTAATATTTTCTGCTTTCTTAAACGCTTTATCCTCGTAGATAAATTTGATTTCATGTTTACCTGCAGGTACTTTAATACCTCTTAAAACATAGTTTACGCAATAGATCGGCGTTTCTTTACCATCGACAAATGCTTTCCAGTTTTCCGGGTAATAGATCTCGGAAAATACGGCGAAACCATCATGATCATTTACAGATTCATAGGTTAATGCCGGCAGATCATATTTGGTCAGTTTGATGCGTGCAGTAGAATCTTTAGTGTATTTGTCGGCTCCTATTGCAGCACGGTACTGATCGCGGATTACGGCCGTTTTCAGTGCATTGAATCCACTGTTCAGGCTATCCGGTTTTGCATCCTGGATACTTGGGGCATTCATGCTCAGAATCGTCTCATCAGCTGTTTTGGTAAAGTGAATTTCTGATACAAACCATGCATTGCCCAGTGCATTGGGATTCGGAATTAATCGCTCCTGTCCTGGTTGCTGACCCTGTGTAATGATGTATTTTGTATTCAGCATGTTCAGTACTGAACTGTTCAATTTGCTGATTTGTGTTTCGATCAGATCCTGGTAAATCTGCAGTTTTGCAGCGTGATACCCGCCTATTGTTTTATAGAAATAGGAAGATTTGGCATCATTGAATGTATTGATCGACAGATCCAGCACACGGAAGTCAGGGTCTTTGTCTTTCAGGATTTCGACATCTACCGGGCGTGGGGTATAATAGTTCTGTTCCAGGGTAGCCGCATCGGTATAGGTCTCTTCATGCTCATAGCGGTGTCCTACACCCCATAAGTCAATAATACAGAACAGTCCCAGTAAGGCAACCGCAATATTTTTCTGTAATTTCTCGGTTGCATATGCCCATATTGCACCAGCGGCAATCAGAATGAATAACAGGCTGCGGAAGCTGTCTTTCAGAGCCAGTGACTGGCGGTCTTCTCTGATGGCTTTCAGCAGATTATTGGCATGCTCTCCGTAAGATTTTGCCATTTCAGCATCACCGTCTCCTTTAAAGCTCATCATCGTCTGGCTGTACAGCAGGATCAGTACCGTTAAGCCACCGGTAATGTACAGTGCTTTTTTCAGCATGGCTATGCGCTGCTCTTTTGTATAGCGATCGCTCATGAACTCGTGCAGTCCCCAGAAGCCCAGTAAAGGGAATAATATTCCGGTGATAGACAGTGCCATGCTCGGCGTTCTGAACTTGTTGTATAAGGGCAGGTGGTCGAACAGGAAGTAGTTAAATGCTTCGAAGTTTTTACCCCATGACAGCATCATAAATAATACTGATAATGCCGTAATCCACCATTTTAAAGGGCTCTTGATTGCAAACAATGCCAATACAAACAGGAAGCAAACAATCGCACCAAAGTAGATAGGGCCGGAAAGGAATGGCTGTGGCCCCCAGTAGGTTGGTGCTCTGGAGGTCATCTGCTCTACCTGGTAGTCTTGTACACCCAGCTCCGAGAGCGCCTCTCCGAATTTGGAATTTGGACCGATGTTTTCACCACTCTGTCCGCCATACAGGTTCGGTACCAGGATACAGAATGTCTCTCCGATACCATTGCTCCACTGGAAGGCATAGTCTTTGGATAAGCCACTTTTATTCTTGTTCTCTTCGGGGTTGTCTTTTTTGTTGATGGTTAACTCGCTGGCATTACCCCTGATAGAATACTTACTATAGTCTGAGGTGATGATGATGCTGGCATAGTTAAGCAGGAGCGATACCCCTGACAGCAGCAGGATCAGTAAAGAGCCTTTGACAAAAGACATTAACTGTTTTTGGCGAATGGCAATAAAGAGGAATGCCAGTCCTAATACTGCAAAAACGATAACGCCGTAATAAATAATCTGGAAGTGATTGGCACCAATAAACAAAGCCATGAATATACCGAATAACAATGTACCTAAGGCATACCTGCCGCGGTAAATATAGATGATACCTGCAATGACTCCGGGGAATAGCAACAGGTCTATCATTTTGGTCACGTGCCCTGCCGCAATAATGATGAAGTGGTAGGAGGTGAATGCAAATGCAACCGAGGCTATTCCGCTCAACCATGAATTGAGTCGCAGTGCTTTCATGAGCAGGAAAAAGCTCACCATAGCCAAGAAGAAGAGCATAATCGGGTTAAGGCTGCCGTCGTCCGGCTGCAATTGTACTTTTCCAAATATGGTATTGTACCAGTTGGCAGAGCTTGGCTGATAGATCATTGAAGCAGGAGACCCACCGAACATGGAGTTAGACCAGCCCGGTCCTTTACCATTCACGGCATAATAGTCTCTGGCTTCTTTACTCATATACATCCAGCTGATGGTATCATGTGGAGCTATGCGGTTACCTTTAAGGGCCGGAGCACAGTATAGTGCGCTAATAATCAGAAATGCAATGATGACTATAGCATCAGGCAGGAATCTTTTTATTCCGTTTGTTTTTTGCATGTGATAAAAAAAGATTTTGGATAAGCAACAAAAATAAAAAGTTTATTCAATTTTTGCATTAATTCAATCTTTAATCAGAAAACAAGAAAGAACATTGTAATATGGATAGAATCACCAGACTTAAAGAATTTTTAGCCCAATCGCCTCAAGATCCTTTTCTCGTGCATGCTTTGGCACTGGAGTATGTAAAAAATGATGCCCTTGAAGATGCAGAAAAATATTTTAATGATAACTTAAAAGCCCGGCCGGAATACATTGCAACCTATTATCATTTAGGCAAGCTGCTGGAGCGTACAGGTAAGGAGTCGGCTGCGGCGGAAATATATGAGGCGGGGATTGAGCGTGCCCGTGCTGCCGGTGACATGCATGCCATGGGAGAGCTGCGGTCTGCCCTGGATAATCTTCTTTAAAAAAAATATTTCCCTGCAAACCAACCCTTTTATTTTGGGGCCTGTCTACCTTGTTAAGGGTATTTGTATATACATACATTTGTTAAGAAATTATAAAATTTTTTTCTTTTAAAATATAAGAAATTGATAATAATTTTTTTATATTCGTGAAGCAAACTAGTATATAAGGATTTTTAAAATTTAAAGTATGAAGCAAAACTTTACGTTTATTGAGAGAGCAAAACATTGGCTTTTCTCTTTACTGCTTATTCCGCTGGCGTTTATGCCGCGTTTGAGCCATGCTGTTGTCTATACAATAGGTACTACAGGTACAGCAAACAGCACAACCGGCGTTGTGCCGTACTCTACCTACTATCATGATAACAGAATACAATATCTGTATCTTGCATCTGAGCTGACTGCTGCAGGTGCTACTGCCGGTAATATTAACAGCCTCGGCTTTAATATTACTTCATTAGGTTCTCCGACTCCGTTGAATGTAAACATCAAGATTGCTGGTATATCTAATACCATCACTTCGATTACTGCGTTACAGACAACTGGTATGACGAATGTGTATACTGCTGCCACTATGACTCCGGTTGTAGGATGGAACACGTATACCTTTTCGACCCCATACTTCTGGAACGGAGTAGACAATATCCTGATCGAGGTGTGTAGAGATAATACCAGCTATAGTGTAAACTATGGCTTTAGATGTACTACATTCACTACTACCCGTACTTTTGGTTATTATGCTGATGGTGTTGCAGGTTGTTCAATGACAACTGGGAATACTGCCGGTGCAACTGCATTTTTAAGCAGACCGGATGCACAGTTTGATATCGTAACTGGTCCAGCATGTACTAACCCTCCTCTGGCCGGTTCTCCGGTTCTTGTAGATTCTATTTGTCCTAACGTGGGATTTGCCCTGGTAGATACTGGTGCTACAATCGGTAGCGGTATGACTTATCAATGGGAACAATCCGCTACTGGTGCTGCAGGTTCATGGTCTAATGTGACCAGCGCGGTAAGCCCTAACTCTTACCTGACTGCAGGTATTACAGCTAATACTTATTTCCGTATGAAAGCAGTATGTAGCGGTGGTACTCCGGTTTACTCTACTGCTAAGCTGGTTGCTGTAAAAAGCTGGCTGAACTGTTTCTGTGTACCAACCTTCCAATATGGTTGTACTTTAGGTCAGATCAACAGTTTCTCTACTACTGGTGCTATGGTGAACGTAAGCAACCTGAACTCTGGTTGTTCTCCTGCCAGCTATGGTAACTTCATGGCAATGTCGATTTCTAACGCTGCAGGTTTCCCGTTCAACTTTAATGTAAGCTTAATGACTTATGGTTGCGGTGTTATGATCTGGGCAGACTGGAACCACGATGGTGTGTTCAGTACTTCTGAGATTTGTGCAAACTCTGGTGCTACCATGGTAACCAGCGGTACCTTTACCGGTACGATCACTCCTCCTGTAACGGCACTGGCTGGTCCTACCCGTTTACGTGTAAGAACGGTATATAATACTACTAACTTTGATCCATGTACAACATACAGTTATGGTGAGACAGAAGATTACACAATCAATGTTGTAACTCCTCCTGCTTGTAACACAATTACTTTCCCTACTAACGTTCACTCTGATGCATCTCCTGGTAAATTATGTGTTACCGGTAATGTAGTATTGACTATTGACTCCCTGATGCCTCAGGCCAGCGGAATCACTTATCAATGGCAAAGTGCACCTGCTGCTACTGGTCCATGGACTAACCTGGGTACTGCTACAGCAACTCCTGGTGGTAGTGTTACTGGTCTGACTGCAACTACATACTATCGTATGCAGGTACTGTGTAACGGTTCTCCGGCAGTAACCTCTTCTGTAGATACTGTTATTGTAAATAACCCTGGTACTGTAACTGGTACAAACGGTCAGCGTTGCGGACCTGGTCAGGTATCTCTGGGTGCTACACCATCTATCGCAGGTACACAGATTAACTGGTATACAGCAGCAACGGGTGGTTTACCAGTAGCTACAGGTCCCGCATATGTAACTCCGTACATCCCTGCTACTACCAACTTTTATGCTGCTGCTGCTTCTGGTACCAGCCCGGTTTCACAATGGGTGGGTACAGGTACTACGGCATTAAGCATACCTAACCCTTACTATAACTATTATTATGGTAATAAGAATCAGTACCTGATCCGTGCATCAGAACTGACAGCTTTAGGGTTCGGTCCTGGTACTATCCAGTCAATAGCATTTCAGGTGATTGGTGCCAATACTCTGGCACTGACCAACTTCGAAATCAAAATGAAGCAAACAACACTGACTGCTTTAGCTGCATGGGAGACTGGTATGACTTCTGTATATACCAATGCTTCATACTTACCGACTGCTTCCAGCACTAACGTGCACACACTGAGCACTCCGTTTGTATGGGATGGTGCATCTAACATCATTATTGAAACCTGTTTCAACAATACATCATATGTATCTGGTAACACCGTAGCGGGTAGCACAACAAGCTTCAACTCATCATTATATTATTATGGTGATAACGCTGTAGTATGTTCTGCTCCTGCATATACCTACACCAGCACCAGCCGTCCTAATATCCGTTTCAACATGCTGGTAGGTTGTGAATCTCCACGTGTACCGGTTACTGCTACAATCAACCCTGGTCCTGCTGCAACTAAGTCAGCTCCTCCGGTTGTATGTAATAATGCAGTTGCGACTTTATCTATGACCCCTCCGACTCCGAATCCTTATACTCCATACAAATGGTATCCAATTACAGAATTATATACTGATGCTGCGGCAACTATTCCATACACTGGTGGTTCTGCAAATACAGTTTATATGAAATCTTCTGTAGCTGGTCAGCACACTTATTATGCAATCGGTGGCGATACTACTGTAGCGGCTACTACCTGTTCAAGAGCGGATACCTTTAATGTATGGGTACAACCAGGTAACCAAACGATTACCGGATTCCCGGATACGATCTGTAACAGCGGTACAACTGTACTGACAGTAGTACCTACCAATAACTATTATCCAAACAGCCTGCAATGGCAACAGTCTAATGACAATGGTGCTACATATGTGAATATAGCCAGTGCTAATGGTACAAGCTATACCACTGCATCGCTGACGGCTAACAAATACTATCGTCTGATGGTAAATGCGGGTTCTAGCGTATGTGCATCACCAACCAAATACATTGTAGTATCTACACCAAGCTTTGTATCTAAAAAAGACAGTATGCATTGCGGACCGGGTTCTGTAACCCTGGAAGCTACTACTGCCGGTAACAGTACACCAAAATGGTACGAAAGTGCAAATGGTGGTATTGCAATCGGTTCCGGTTCTCCTTGGCAGACGCCATACCTGACACAAACAGATACTTTCTGGGTAGTTGCAGGTGGTGGTATGACACCAACTAATGTGAATATCGGGTCAGGTACTACGACCAGTACTGGTGCGGTATCTCCATTCTACGGTATAGGTGGTGGTTACAGACATCAATACCTGATCACTGCTGCGGAAATGACTGCTGCAGGTGCAACAGGTGGTTCTAAAATTCTGAATCTGGCATTTGACGTTGTTACTTCAGGTGCAACTTATAACGGATTTGCGGTGAAAATGGGTCATACTACAGCTACAACTTTAGTAACCAGCTCATGGTTACCGGTTACAGATGTAAAACTGCCTGCTAACTGGACCACAACTACCGGTTATAACACCCTGACATTTGACGTACCATTCATTTGGGATGGTGTATCTAATGTGGTAGTACAAACTTGTTGGAGTAATAATAACTCTTCTAACACGTCTAATACAGTTAAGTACCATACGACTTCATCTGCTGCTACACACTATAATACTTCTTATAGCTTTACACCAGCCGATGCATGTAACTATACTGCGACTGGTTCTGTACTGAGTCAAAGACCAAATATGCGCTTCCTGATCACTAAACCTTGTGAATCAACACCACGTCAAATGGTAATTGCGTATATCCGTCCTGTACCAGCTCCGAACCTGGGTGCGAATATCGATACCTGTATCAATCAGGGCAGCACAATTACCCTGAACCCTGGTACACTGCCTGATAACCCAGTATTTGTATGGGATAACGGTGCAACTACACAGACAAGAGGTGTGATGCAAACTGGTATCTACAATGTGAAAGTAACCAACACATATGGTTGCGTAGGCAGAGATACGATTGATGTAAACATGAAATGGAATCCTGTTGTAGACTTAGCAGCTAATGGTACAGGTCTGTGTCTGGGTGGTACAAAAGTTCTGGATGCCGGTACAGGTGGCCTGAACGGTGGTAACTACTACTGGAATACAGGTGCAACCAGCAGAACGGTTACTATTTCTAACCCGGGAACATATATTGCTTATGTAACCAGCAACCAGGGCTGTCTGACCATTGATACAGTAGATATCGTACCAAGCGGTTATATGCCAACAGTTGATGCGATCATTACTCAGCCATTATCTGCAACCGGTTTCAAGTTCTCTGTACTGAACCCTCAGAATGTTGCCAACTTCGTTTGGAACTTCGGTGACGGATCTGCACCGGTTACTGTGCCTGTTTCTACGTCAACAGTAGGTTTAACCAACCACACATTCCCTGGTGGCGGTAACTACAACGTGACACTGAAAACATACAGCGTCTGCGGTGATATTACAGACAGTACTATGGTAACTATTATCGGCGGTACCGGTGTCAATGATATAGACAAAGATGCTAAACTGGTACAGGTTTATCCTAACCCGAATAATGGTGATGTACTGTATGTTGAAGCAGTAGGAGCAGTTAAAGTGAAAGAACTGGTTATCTATAATGCTATCGGACAAGAGGTATTAAAAGTGAATGCTTTTGAATCTACTACCAATAAGCATAAAGTAACCCTGCCACAACACCTGGCTGCCGGTATATACAACATCCGTATCAATACCGATAAAGGATTGACAACACGTAAACTTGAAATTGCGAAATAATCTGTTGCAATTCCATATAAAAAAAGGCCAGCCGTAAGGTTGGCCTTTTTTTTATGGCTGTCTGCCTGCAGGCGACGATCAGCACCAGGTCAGATACGCACCATAAAATGGGGAAATAGAGGAATACTACAGGTCTTTTTTGCTTAAAGAGAATACTTAATTTTTTATATGGAATATTTTTAAAGATATACCAACCTTTATTTACAGGGAGATGTCTAATTAAAGATGAGAGAGCTGTATTTGGGTCATAATCACATTATGATCTCTTTATGGCGTCTCCATTGCTGTAATATTTAATTCAAGCCACTTATCACTATTGCCAACTAATAAATTTTAGAAGTATGAAACGGAAATTTACCTTAGGCAGGCAGCTATTTATGCTGCTAATGCTGGTGTTGGGTACCGGGGGTATAATGAAAGGCTACGGCCAGTATTGTACACCTCCATACACGAATGGTTGCACAGATGACTATATACAGTCATTTTCCACAACCGGCGGTACAACCAACATTTCGAATCTGAACTCTGGGTCCTCCTCTGCCACCTCCTGCTTCAGCAACAAGACGACGCTGGTGCATACGGCTACGGCCACGACCACAGTTAACTTTACCATTCTGAACTGCCCCGGTTGGGGAGAAGGCTACAAAATATTTGTAGACTGGAATGAAGACGGAGACTTCCTGGATGCAGGAGAAATCGTGTATAACCCCACTGCTGTACTAGCAGCCGGAGCTTCAGCAACAGGATCATTTGTGATTCCTGCAGGAACTACTCCTGGTAATAAACGCCTGAGGGTACGTTGTGTATTTAATACCACCACATTCGACGGTTGTAGCAGCCAGGGTTTCGGTGAGACAGAAGATTACACCTTAACTGTAATTCCTTCCGCACCATGTACCAATCCTGCTACACCAGGTACTATAGCTACCAGCGTTCCGGATTCTATTTGTCCTAACGTTGCATTTACTTTAGCGACTACAGGTACATCCCTGGGTTCGGGTATGACTTATCAATGGGAACAATCCGCTACCGGTGCTGCCGGTTCCTGGACCAATGTTACCGGTGGTACTACGCTGAACTACACCGTAGCCGGTATTACTGCGAATACTTACTATCGCCTGAAATCAATCTGTAGCGGTGGTACGCCAGTATTCAGCAATGAAAAACTGGTTGCTGTAAAAAGCTTTATCAACTGTTACTGTAATCCTGTATATACCTCCGGTTGTACCAATGGTGGTACGATCAACGGCTTCTCCACTACCGGTGCGATTGCCAATGTAAACAACCTGAATACGGGTTGTGCCAGTGGTAACCTGGGTTATTCCAACTATGCCGCATTTACGGTAACTGCAGCGCAAACATTTGCGTTCAACTTTAAAGTAGATATCTCTGCTTTCGGTTCTGGTGTAAAAATCTGGGCAGACTGGAACCATGATGGTGTTTTTGATCCTACAACAGAACTGTGTGCTGCTTCTGCAGCTACGATTGCTGCCGGTAGCTCTTACACTGGTACCATCACTCCTCCTGCAACAGCGCTTACCGGCCCTACACGTTTGAGAGTAAGAGCCGTAGAAGGTTCTACAACCTTTACGCCTTGTAGCAGCCAGACCTGGGGTGAAACAGAGGATTATACGATCAGTATCATCGTACCTCCTGCATGTAATACTGTAACCTTCCCGTCCAATGTTAACGCCATTGTAAACCCGAGTGCATTATGTGTAACCGGAAATGTAAGTCTGACTATAGATTCATTAATGCCTGCAGCAACAGGTATTACGTACCAATGGCAAACCTCTCCTAACGGTCTTGCCCCTTGGACCAATCTGGGTACTGCAGGTACCAGTTCAAGTGCTACTGCAAATGGCGTTACGGCAACAACTTATTATCGCTTACAAGTATTATGTAACGGCTCTCCGGTAGTTACTACATCAACCGATACCGTGATTGTAACCAATCCGGGAACGGTAAATGCCGTAAACGGACAACGTTGCGGACCAGGCCAGGTACAGATCGGTGCTACGCCAACCATCCCTGCAAGCCAGGTATTATGGTATACCGCTGCAACCGGTGGTCTGTCTATCGGAACGGGTACACCATTTAATACACCATATATTACCGGTACAACAACTTTCTACGCTGCGGCAGGTTCGGGTACAACCAACTATGCTACAGGTAAAATCACCCCTACTTCTACCAGCGGTAACTCTGGCTTCAGTGATGTAGGTTTAATGTTCAATGCATTAGCTCCATTCACTATCCAAAGTGTAGATGTATACCCAATGAGTACCACATCTACTACAGGTACGATTACCATCGCGCTGAAAAACTCAGCTGGTACGACTTTACAGTCTACAACAGCCAATGTAACGGTGAGTGCTGCAGGTGCTTTGAATACAGTACCATTGAACTTTACCGTGCCTGCTGGTACTAACTACCGTCTGGTAGTAACCGCTGCTACCGGTATGACTACACTGATCCGTGAGTCCGGTACAGGATTTACCTTCCCGTATAATGTAGCCGGTATCAGTTCTATCACTTCATCTTATACAGGTGGTGCTTCAACTGCATTCTACTATTACTTCTACAACTGGATATTAAAAGTAGGTTGTGAATCTCCTCGTGTACCAGTTGTGGCTACTGTAAATGCCGGACCGGCTGCAACCAAATCTGCGCCACCGGTAGTATGTAACAATACTATTGCTACACTGTCTATTACACCTCCGACACCAAACCCGTATACTCCATACATTTGGTATCCGACTACAGATTTGTATACCGATGCTGCTGCAACTATTCCGTACACCGGAGGTTCTGCAAACACCGTATACATGAAATCATCAGTAGCAGGACAACGCACTTATTTTGCAATCGGTGGTGATACCACAGCAGCATCTACTACCTGTTCCAGAGCAGATACCTTTAGAGTATGGGTACAACCAGGTAATGTGACGATTACAGCTGCTCCTGATACGATCTGTACCAGCGGTGCATCCCTGTTATCACTGAGTCCTAATACCAATTATTACACCGGTAGCATTCAATGGCAGGAGTCACTGAATGGCGGTGCGACATATACTAATATTACCGGTGCAACAGGCGTGGCCTATACGACACCAACACTGACGACAAACAGATTTTATCGTGCCCTTATCTCTGCAAGCAGCACAACCTGTCAGCAACCTGTGAAACAGATTGTGATTGCTAACCCGACGCTGATCTCTAAAACAGATAGCTTCAATTGCGGACCAGGCCAGGTTACCCTGAAAGCCGTAACAGGCGGTAACAGTACTGCAAAATGGTATGAAAACAGTGCCGGCGGTGCTCCTATTGGTACCGGCTCTCCATGGCAAACTCCGTTCCTGACACAAACCGATACCTTCTGGGTTGTAGGTGGTGTAGGCGGTTCTGCACCAAGCAGTGTCGCTATCGGAAATGGTACAACAGTTAGTACAGGTGCCGTTACTCCATTCTATGGCGTATGGGGCGGATACAGACACCAGTTCCTGATTACAGCTTCTGAATTGCTGGCTGCAGGTGCTACTATGGGTGCTACAATCAACTCCCTGGCATTTGATGTAGTGGTTCCGGGTTCTACTGCGGGTACTACTTATAACGGTTTTGCGGTAAGCATGGGTCAGACTAATGCTACTGCACTGACCACAGCTACATGGATTGCCACTACTCAGGTGAGAAACCCTGCGAACTGGACAACCTCTGTTGGTCTGAATACGCTTAACTTCGACGTTCCGTTTACATGGGATGGTGTATCTAACATCGTAGTACAGACCTGCTGGAGCAATAACAATAGCTCGAATCCGATCAGTACCGTAAGATATCATACTACAACATTTGTATCTACTCACTATAACAACCAGGATAATGTAACCCCTGCTGTAAAATGTAGCAATACGGGTACAGGTTCTACCATTACGCAGAGACCAAATATGATACTGGGTATCAAACCTTGTGAATCGGCTCCACGTCAGATGGTTATTGCAACCATCCATCCGGTACCGGCTCCTAACCTGGGACCAAATATCGACACCTGTATTGATCAGGGTGCTGCGATTACTTTGAATCCGGGTACGATACCTAATGTGCCAGTATACTTATGGGATAATGGTGCAACTACTGCAACAAGAGATGTAACACAAACTGGCGTATACAATGTCAAAGTGACCAATACATTCGGCTGTGTGGGCAGAGATACCATTAATGTAAACATGAGATGGAATCCTGTTGTAGATCTTGGTGCAAACGGAACAGGCCTTTGTCTGGGCGGTACTAAAGTACTGGATGCCGGTACTGGCGGTCTGAATGGTGGTAACTATTACTGGAATACCGGTGCAACAACCAGAACCATTACGATCACTAATCCGGGTACATACATCGCTTATGTAACCAGCAACCAGGGCTGTCTGACCATTGATACTGTAGCGATCACCCCTAGTGGTTATATGCCTATAGTGGATGGTATTGTAACACAGCCATTAACTGCAAGCAGCTTTAAATTCTCTGCACTGAATCCTCAGAATGTAACCAGCTTTACCTGGAACTTTGGTGACGGTTCGGCTCCGGTAACGGTGCCTGCAACTACTTCGTCTGTAGGGCTGACCAATCACGTATTCACAGGTGGTGGTAACTACAACGTAAGACTGACTACATACAGCGTCTGCGGCGATATTATGGACAGCACTATGGTAACGATTGTAGGTGGTACCGGTATCAATGACATCGATAGAGATGCCAAACTGGTTCAGATCTATCCTAATCCGAACGATGGTAATATCCTGTACATCGAAGCAATCGGTAATGTAAAAGTTACAGAGATCACAATGTACAATGTTTTAGGGCAGGAGATCTATACGCTTAAATCGTTTGATGGCAGCACAAATAAACATAAAGTAACACTGCCTCAGCGCCTGGCTTCTGGTGTGTACAATATCCGTATTAATACGAATAAAGGTATGACCACCAGGAAACTGGAGATAGTGAAATAGTACTTTTTCTTATCCTTAAATACCTAAAAGAGGCATGTAGTTTACTGCATGCCTCTTTTTTATGCATAATGAAATTGATTGTTTAATTAAAGTTTACATATTTTACACTTGTATGTGAAAATATTCATACTTTAGCATTTGTTTCTCATTTCTGCTAATAGTTGTTTTATAAGTTGTACCTACTATTACCAACAAGATAAAGCTGCAATTCATTACAGGGCATGAGCGACACGCATTCTCCACATGTAAACCTTTAAGTATGAATCTGAAATTTATTCATCTTCGCGGCATCATCTGCATTATGATGCTGCTCGGACTGGGTGTCAAAAGCAATGCCCAGACCTATTGTACCCCCACTTACAACTATGGTTGTGATGATGACTACATCCAATCCTTTTCTACTACCGGGGGCGTCACCAACATTTCGAATCTGAACTCAGGATCCTCAGTTGCCACAGCATGTATCAGCAACCAGACCTCGATGCTCCACACCACTACGGCAGGTGCAACAGTTAACTTTACTATTGTCAATAATCCTGGCTGGAGCGAGGGTTATAAAATTTTCGTTGACTGGAATGAAGATGGCGATTTTACCGATCCGGGTGAGATTGTTTATGATCCGACAACAACACTTTCTTCAGGAGCTACGGCTACCGGATCTTTTACCGTTCCGGCCAGTGCAACAGCAGGCAGCAAGAGAATGCGTGTTAGATGTTCTTACAGCTCTACTGTTTTTGATGCCTGTAACGCAGTGGATTATGGAGAAGTAGAAGACTATACACTCCTGGTTACACCGTCTACACCTTGTACTAACCCTCCGACTGCAGGTACAGTTGCGACCAGCGTTCCGGATTCTATATGTCCTAACGTCTCTTTCGCTTTAGCGAGCACAGGCACAGGCCTGGGTGGTGGTATGACCTATCAGTGGGAGCAGTCTCCTACCGGAGCTGCGGGTAGCTGGACAGATGTTACGGGTGCAACCAATATCACATACACCCTTTCTGCGGGTATTTCAGCGACTACCTATTTCCGCCTTAAAGTTATTTGTAGTGGCGGTACACCAGTATACACCAATGCAAAACAAGTATTGAAGAAAAACTTCATGAACTGCTTCTGTACACCTACTTACTCTTATGGTTGTACGTATGGCGGTACGATTGATGGCTTTTCTACCAGCGGTGCGCAGGTTGACATCAGTAACCTCAATACCGGTTGTGCAAGCGGCGGTGCGGGTTATTCTGACTATACCTCCATGGCCATCTCTGCAGTGCAATCTTTACCATTCACATTTACCGTAAATATTTCTGCTTACGAAACAGGTGTAAAAATCTGGGCCGACTGGAACCATGACGGTATCTTCGATCCGGTTACAGAATTATGTTCGGAATCTGCAAATACCATTCCTGCAGGCTCTTCATTTAATGGCCTGATCATTCCGCCGGTGACTGCGCTTACCGGTCCTACCAGGATTCGTGTACGTGGTGTAGAAGGCTCTACAAGCTTTGGACCATGTGCTTCTGCTTATTATGGAGAGGCTGAAGATTATACCATTAATATTATTGCATTACCACCTTGTACCAATCCGCCGACACCAGGCACTATTGCTGCAAGTGTACCAGATTCTATCTGTCCTAATATTTCCTTTGCCCTGAATACAACCGGTACCAGTTATGGTAGTGGCATGGTATACCAGTGGGAACAATCTCCTACCGGAGCTGCAGGTAGCTGGACAGATGTTACGGGTGCTAACACTGTATACTATATGATGACAGCAGGTATCAATACCGCTGCTTACTATCGTCTGAAAACATCATGTAGCGGTGGTACACCGGTATACAGCAATGCCAAGCATATTACGATTAAGAACTTCATTAACTGTTATTGTACACCGACGTATACCTATGGTTGTACCTATGGTGGTACAATTGATGGCTTTGCCACAACAGGTGCTATGATAGATGTGAGCAATCTGGGTACTGGTTGCGCCAGCGGTGCACTTGGATATTCCGATTACACTTCTATGGCCGTTACAGCAGCCCATTCATTCGGGTTTGACTTTGCGGTAAATATTGCATCTTACAGCACAGGTGTACGCATCTGGGCAGACTGGAACCATGATGGTGTGTTCGATCCGGTTACAGAATTATGTGCCGCCTCTCCTAATACCATTCCTGCGGGTAGTGCCTTTACCGGTACCATCATTCCTCCTGCTACTGCCTTAACAGGTCCTACCAGAATCCGTGTACGTGGTGTAGAAGGTTCTACCTCATTTGATCCATGTCCCGATTACTATTATGGAGAAACAGAAGATTATACAATTATCATTATTAATCCTCCGGCATGTAGCACCATAACGCTGCCTGCAATACATTCAGTAACCAGCCCTAATTTCCTGTGTCTAAATGGTAATAGTACCTTAGGTATCAATATCAGTATGCCACCGGCTACCGGCTTTACCTATCAATGGCAACGTGCCACTGCAGCAGCAGGTCCGTGGACTAATATCGGCAGCCCGCTGACGACAGTTAACCTTCCGGTTACCGGCATTACCAGTACAACATACTACCGCATGCAGATCCTTTGTGATGGCACACTGGTACAGACAACCACTGTAGACAGCGTAGTAGTAGGTGATCCAGGATCTATTACCGCTACAGATGGCCAACGATGCGGAGATGGTTCTGTTGTAATCGGCGCTACGCCAACCAGTGCTTCCAGCCAGGTATTATGGTATGAAGCGGCAACCGGCGGCAATAGCATCGGTTCAGGAGCTACATTCAATACTCCTTCCCTGACGGTAACAACTACATTCTATGCAGCGGCCAGCGCAGGTACTTCCGTTTATAATACGGGTAAACCTACACCTACTTCTACCTCTGGTAACAGTGGCTTTAACGATGTTGGTCTGATGTTCGATGCCCTGGCGCCGTTTACCCTGGAAAGTGTCAATGTGTATCCAATGGGTACCTCACCTACGGGAGCGGTAACAATTGCCCTGAAAAATGCTGCCGGTACAACCTTACAATCTGCTACTGCCAGCGTTAATGTTAGTGCAAACGGTACCATGAATGTTGTTCCGCTGAACTTCAGCGTACCGGCAGGTACTGGTTACAGACTGGTTGTAGTAGCTACATCCGGTATCACTAACCTGGTGCGTGAGTATGCTACCGGTTTCTCTTATCCTTACACTGTTGCAGGTGTATCCAGCATTACCTCAGCATATTCCGGTGGTGCAACAAGTGATTACTACTATTATTTATACAAATGGGTTGTCAAAACATCTTGTGAATCAGTAAGGGTTCCGGTAGTAGCTACAGTTAATCCTGTGCCTATGCCAGACCTGGGGCCAGATGTTAACACCTGCGTTGACCAGGGTACAACCATTACACTGGATCCGGGTACTATTCCGAACAGTCCTGTATTTACCTGGGATAATGGTGCGGTTACACCGACACGTACAGTAGGTCAGAGCGGCATATATCATGTTGCCGTAGACAACTCATATGGGTGTATTGGAAGAGATACTATCGAAGTGCGCCTGAAATGGAATCCGGTTGTAAATCTGGAAGCTGGTGGAACAGGTCTGTGTCTGGGTGGTACACGTATACTGGATGCGGGTCCTGGCGGACAAAACGGTGGTAATTATTACTGGAATAACGGTGCAACGACCAGAACAATTTCTATTGCAGGTGAAGGTACTTATGTGGTATATGTAACCAGCAATGAGGGCTGTCTGACAATTGATACCATTAAAATCATCGCAACAGGATATATGCCGATAGTAGATGGCATCGTTACACAACCTACGGCGGCGAGCAGCTTCAGCTTCTCTGCAGTTAATCCTCAGAATGTAACCAGTTTCAAATGGAACTTTGGTGACGGTTCTGCTCCGGTAACGGTTTCTGCAAGCGCTTCCAGCACAGGACAAACTACGCATACTTATCCTGCAGGTGGTAACTACAATGTGAGCCTGACTACATACAGCACCTGCGGTGATGTATTAGACAGCACAATGGTAAGCATTATCGGTACCGGTCTTAATGACGTAGACCAGGTGGGTAAACTGGTACAGGTATATCCAAACCCTAATGACGGAACCATTGCTTATATCAAAATTGATGATGTATCGGTTAAACTGCAATCTCTGGCGATCTATAATGTAATGGGTCAGGAGATAATGCAGGTACCTTCTTTCGAGCAGCATAATGGTACATACAAAGTAGCATTACCAGAACACCTGGCCGGAGGTATGTATACCTTACGCATTCAGACCAGTAAAGGTCATACGACCAAGAAACTGAATGTAGTTAAGTAATATCCGATCATTTAAACTATATTTGCCTTAACAGAATAATGGCTGCCTGTATATTTCAGGCAGCCATTATTTTTGTATTTTACCCATAAGAATGAAAACTGTTTCTGCTTTTGCCAAAGCCCTGTTGCGCTGGCATACCGAGTCTAATGATAGAAGTCTGCCCTGGAAAGAGGAAAAAGATCCGTATAAAATATGGCTCTCTGAAATTATATTGCAGCAAACCCGTGCAGAGCAGGGATTACCTTATTACCTGCGTTTTATCACACAATATCCGACCGTAACCGATCTGGCGAATGCGCCGGAAGACGAAGTGTTCCGCCTATGGCAGGGGTTGGGTTATTATGCCCGCTGCCGCAATCTGTTGCATACCGCGAGGGAAATTGCAGAACGCTACAAGGGGCGTTTCCCGGATCAGTATGACGATATTATTGCCCTCAAAGGAGTAGGGGCCTATACAGCTGCAGCCATAGCCTCCTTTGCATATGGCTTGCCTTATCCTGTCATAGATGGGAATGTGTACCGCGTACTGTCGCGCTATTTTGCAGAACCCACACCCGTCAATACTCCTGAAGGGAAAAAGATATTTACAGAACTGGCAGATGCCGTATTTGATGCACAGCATCCTGCGGCTTACAACCAGGCGATAATGGATTTCGGAGCAGTGGTATGTAAACCGAAACAGCCCTTGTGTGCTGAATGTTGTCTGTCTGCACAGTGCAAAGCATACAATCAGGGCACGGTGGCTGAGCTGCCGGTTAAGCTGCAAAAGATAAAGGTGAAAGAACGCTGGCTCAATTATTGGGTGCTGGTTTGCGCAGATAAGGTATATGTGCAGCAACGAACGGCCAGAGATGTATGGCAGAGCCTGTATGAGTTTTTCCTGGTAGAAGATAGCATGCCGGAGCAGCTGTGCCGTCTTTTGAATGATACACAATATATCAGCAGCAAGCAGGAACAAGTACTGCAGACCAGGCAGCGGTTAACCCATCAACTGATACACAGTACGTTCTCTATAGTTCACCTGAATGCTATTCCAGATTACTTCACAGCCGATGGAATGTGGGTCCCTTATACGGAGTTGAATAATTATTCCTTCCCCAAAACAATAGTTTCGTTTTTGGAAGAAAAACCTTATTTTTATTTATTAAATTAGAAAAAGCCATATTTTTAACAGTAAAATTTATATCGTATGAGAGGCGTGAATAAAGTAGTACTAATTGGAAATTTGGGTAAGGAACCGGATCTGCAGTATATAGAGGGAGAAATTCCCGTAGCAAAATTTCCATTGGCGACTACTGAGATGAGGAAGGAGAAAAACGGAAATGTGGTATCAGAAACAGAATGGCATACAATTGTTTTATGGAGAGGGTTGGCAGAACTGGCGGGTAAGTACTTACATAAAGGCAGCCTCGTATATATAGAAGGAAGACTGAGAACCCGCAGCTGGGAAGATAAAGATAAGAACAAGAGATTTCAGACAGAGATTATAGCCGAAAACCTGGTCATGCTGGATAAGCGTAAAGAAAGTGACCACCAGGGATCGGGCAAACCGGACAATATTGATAACACTTTCCTGAACCCGGGAAATGATCCGGAACTGGATGACATATTGCCTTTTTAAGATTAAATTTTCTGCAGTGGCAGAGCAATACTGAATAATCAAAACCATGCGTTTTGATTATTTTAGCGATAGGACGTTTTATTGACAGATATTCAGAGATTATGGTTGTGATTTTACAGGCGGCATTGGCGGTATCGCCAACAACAATTACCACATTATGTATCCTTGTACTGGGTATACTCTTTCTTGCATCTGTTGCTGCAGGAGCAGAGGTAGGTTTCTTCAGTCTTAAACTGAAGGATATCAATTACCTGAAAACAAAAGAGGATCAGAACTCCCGCATGATCATTACCCTCCTGGAAGATCCTGAACTATTGCTGTCTACTTTAAGAGTATCCAAAATAACCCTGGCAATACTGATCATCTTCCTGATGAATCACATGGCCCGTTTACTGTTACCCAAAGAGGCTCATTTAGTAGTTATACTCGGCATTGTATTACTGGCCTCCATGTTCCTGTTATTACTTTTTGTAGAAGTATTACCGAAGGTTTATTCCCGTCAGAATAATATACGCATGGCAGGATTCTCCGCACCAATTGTGAATGTGCTGTTTCTTACCTTTAAAGGAATAGGTCAGGTACTGGTGGACTCTGATGAATACCGCGATCAGAAACGCAACCGCAAACTGGAAGAGATCGATAACCTCAAGGAGCTGGAAGATGCTATAGAAGCCAGTCTGGGTCATGCAGCTTCGAAAGAAGAAGTGGAGATTTTTAAAGGCGTACTAAAGTTCGGCAGCATCAGTGTAAAACAGATTATGCAGCCCCGCCTTGATGTAGTGGCTATCCGTGAGAGCTGGAACATTACCAAAGTAAGAGAGAAGCTGCTGGATGCAGGATATTCCCGTTTACCCGTATACCGTACTAATATAGATGAGGTTGTGGGTATGGTATTTACTAAAGATTTTCTGCCTTATATAGGTTTAGATGACTTTGACTGGCACACCCTTATACGCCCGGCATATTATGTACATCAGCATAAACTGATTGATGATCTGCTGAATGATTTCAGAGATAACAGGGTACACTTTGCAGTGGTTGTAGATGAGTTTGGTGGCACAGCCGGTATCATTACCCTAGAGGATATTATGGAAGAGATCATCGGTGATATTAAGGATGAGTTTGATGAAGATGAACATAACTTTAAAAAGATAAGCGACACCGCATATATATTTGAAGGGCGAATGCTCATTAATGATATGTGTCGTATAATGGGTATACCGCTCAGCACCTTTGCCGAAATACGAGGAGAGAGCGATTCTCTGGCCGGCCTTGTGCTCGAGATTGCCGGTAAGTTTCCTACGATCAATGAACAGATCAGTTTCGAAGACTATGACTTTACTATACTGGCAGTAGATAAGCTGCGTATTGAGAAGGTCAAAGTCGAATATATAATGGATTAAATAGATTACGCTATAAAAGGATAAGGAGCCGCAACTGCGGCTCCTTATCCTTTTATAGCGTGGTCCAGACTGCTGGTAACAATTCGGTAATAATGCGATAATATAAGCGTAATAGTGGGATAACAATTTGGTTATACTGGTAGGGTACTTTTGCCCCAAAGTTTATAAAAAACAAATTTAATCAAGCGATTATGAAAAAGGGTTTATTACTCGCAACCGTTGCCGGCTCACTGTTTGCTGCAACATCTTTGACATCTTGTAAAGATAAAACTACTGTAGATCCGACTCCGGAGAGTAACGTGCTGAAAGGTGATATTACTGCTAACAAAACCCTGAAAGCGGGTGTTAAGTATACCATCGAAGGTTTTGTGTATGTAATGGATGGTGTAACCCTGACTGTTGAGCCAGGTGCGATCATCATGGGCGATAAACAAACTAAAGGTACCCTGATCATTACCCGTGGTGGTAAAATTATGGCAGAAGGTACTAAAGATAAACCTATCGTATTTACTTCAGAAGAAGCTGCGGGTTCTCGTCGTGAAGGTGACTGGGGTGGTATCATCGTATTAGGTAAAGCGCCTATCAACCCAAGTGGTGGTACAGCGCGCATCGAAGGTGGTCTGGTTCCTACAGTTGCTGGTCAGGAAGCTAAATACAATGAGTATGGTGGTACAGCTGCTAACGATAACTCTGGTGTATTAAAATATGTAAGAATTGAGTTCGCTGGTATCGCATATTCTCCGGATAACGAAATCAACGGTCTGACTATGGGTGGTGTTGGTAACGGTACTACTATCAGCTATGTACAGGTTTACCGTTCTGGTGATGATGCCTTCGAATGGTTCGGTGGTACTGTAAACTGTGATCACTTAGTAGCTACTTATTCATGGGATGATGATTTCGATACAGATTTCGGTTTCTCTGGTCAGGTTCAGTTCGGTGTGGCACAACGTGCTAAAAACGTAGCGGACGTAAGTGGTTCTAACGGTTTCGAATCAGATAACGATGGTAACGGTTCTACTCAGACGCCTCAGACCAAAGCGATCTTCTCTAACATGACCATCGTTGGACCTGGTAAAGGAACTTCTCTGAGCGGTATCAATGCTAACTTCCAGAATGGTGCGCAGATCCGTCGTAACTCATCTATGTCTCTGGTAAACTCTATGTTATTAGGTTTCCCTGTAGGTGTATACATCGATGATACAAAAGGTACGGCTACTTCAGGTAATGCTATTGCAGGTACATTAATGTTCAAAAACAACATCATCGCTGGTTGTACAACTCCTAAGAAAGCATCTTCTTCTTCTTTCGATGTTGCCACATGGTTTGATGCCAACAACAACAAAAGCTATGCAAACGGCGATACAGTTATGTTAGCTGATGCATACAAATATTCACCAGCTGTATCTGCAACAACCGGTACACCTAGCTTCCTGCTGAAAAGTGGTTCTATGGCAGCTACAGGTGCAAGCTTCGCAGGTCTGACAGGCTTCCAGCAAGTTGCTTATATCGGTGCATTTGACGGTACTACCGATTGGACTGCAGGATGGACAAACTGGGCTGCTGAGACAACTAAATATTAATATCCAAAGCGTTAAGCTTCAGAATAATAAAGGCCGGGTTTTTACACCCGGCCTTTAATTTTTTTTAAAAAAATTTGGTAGAAAAAAAACAACTTCCTATCTTTGCACTCCAATCAAGGGAATGGCCTCGTGGCGCAACTGAATAGCGCATCTGATTACGGCTCAGAAGGTTTTAGGTTTGAATCCTAACGAGGTCACAAAAGGGAAATAGCAATCGCGCTGTTTCCCTTTTTCTTTGCGCATTACAGCCGATTTTACCTCTCTGAATATCTCTTTTATTAATGTATATGCCCGGGATAAAATAGAGCAAAATAATAAGCACAAATAAATGCTGTAAATAGATTAAGCCTACCCAAAATGGGTAGGCTTAATCATATAATGGAATATATACTTACGCATCATTTAGGGACCAGGAGGACCTATTACCGGACCTTCTGTATAACACGCTATATTAGCACCACTATTCCTTTCGTAAGGCACAGGTGGGTATTGTTCTAATATATACGTAAACGCATCTGTTAGAGAATTAAAATAATAGTATGGGCCATAATATGTGGTAACACCTGTAGTAGGGTTATACGTATAATGTCTTACAGAAGCGGTATATGCACATGGTATTGTTCCGCTACCAACCGGGGTAACCGCTGCATCTGCAGTAAAGGCTGCAAACAAACTTAAAGTAATTGCAAAAAAGAATTTTTTCATAATCAAATTAACTTTAAAGGTTAAAAAAAGAAATTAGAACCAATAGGCCTTCTGACTCTAATTAATTATTCACAATTGTGTTAAATAAATAACGAAAACAAGTCTGTATAAATTATAGAGAAGAGTAGATTTATTTTTATCCTGCATCGGAATTGAAAGCCGGAGACTGGATCCAAAGAATAATATCCTTATTTCAGGGCAGGCTGAATGATTTTGGCATAAGGTCATGCCAAGTCTCTGACATTCTATGTTTTATGGCCCAACCCCGCGATATGCCAATATCGGCAATACCAAACAAAAGTATGGGGTGCTATTTTCACTCGAGTAGCTAATATGTTTAGATAACATATTGATTTAGTATTTGTTGTATTTTTTTATGCTTTATTTCTGCCTGAAATTCAACTTATTTGACACGTATTAAATAATTGAGATCGCCATAAAAACAGTACTTAATCTAGTGCTCAGGCTTATGAGCTGGCTTTTATTTAAAATAATTTTGCAATTATTCAGTATAAACTATTGCCATACACTGACTTATTGTATATCAAAATTAAAAAAATGAAAAAGCTCGACTATCTTAAATTCTTGTTTTTGCTGCTCACATGCTTCGTACGGGGCACTTTCGGTTTAGCTCAGCAAAGCACCAGCCTAAATATTAGTTCGGTGCAATTACCGGATCTGACCACCTGTGCGATGACACCAGGTACTTTTGTACTCCGGGTGAGTAATGTTACGGCCGCACCCATTACCGGAGTAGTCGTACGGGACTCCCTGCCTCCAGGTGTCAATTATGTATCGGGCTCTGTATCAGGTACAGGCGTTACTTTCGGGACCACCGTATCCGCTAATATTGTAACCTTTAACCTGGCTTCGATACCGGCCAGCGGATTTGTAGATATTACTTTCCAGGTACGGGCTTCCTGCGCTGTATCAACAATAGCAGCCAATATTAAAAATACTTATACCGCCAGTTGGGGTAGCCTGTATACTGCACCATTTGTTACGGCCAACTATGGAATGCTGTTCCCTTCAGTTTCCATTACACCAGCGCAGACCGGTACCATCAGTGCGAACTGCCTTACACCTTTTGTTCGTGACATTACAATTTGCAATGGTGGTTTCGGAGCATTGGATAGCCTAGTGTTTTCCGACGTGTATAGCAACAGTAGTCTTATAGTCAAGGGATTTAGCAATGGTATTGCCACTGGTCTGGGCACAAACAATGCCAGAACAGTACTGACTGCAGCCGATTTTGCAACCATTGGTAATGGTGATGGCAAACTGGATCAGAATGAATGCCTGGTTTTGCATGATACTGTTATGGCGGTAGGAAGCACCAGCCCGATCAACGGGACACTCACGGCTACCTGGGGATGCTATGGATCTAATTGCAGCAATCCAAGCAGTAATACCGCAAATACAGTTACCAGTATTAATGCCAGTAGCCCCTTACAACCGGCACTAACCCGCACTTTATATGCATTAGGCGATCCTGATACACCTGGACAGATATATACCCGTGTCAATAAGTATATGGAATTAGTGAAGAATAACTCGCAGGTGACCGCTGTGAATACGACAATAATTCCCTCAGTTTACGGACTGAAGTATATCGATACAGCAACAATCTGGGTAACCAAAAACGGGGGCACCCTATATCGTCCTCCGATGAGCCGCCTAACCGGTATACCATGGGCCTGGAATACCGGTACACCAGCTGATTATGCGCAATCATTAACGACTTTTCCCAATTCAAATAAATGGAATAATGCCATGCTGAGTCTGGGCGATCTGGCTCCTGGCGATAGTGTGGTCGTTACCTTTGAGGTAAGGACGGCAGGACCGCTCACCCGTGTGTCCTCCTCAGAATTTGACCATTGCTTCTCCGAAAGCTTTTGTGGCGGCTGTATGCGCGGTATTTACGGTCCTGCATTGAGTGGCGCTTCTGACAACCGTATTAGCTGGCAAGGCTGTCCGTCAGGGACCTTTACGGGCTGTGCAATGGCCTTTCCCCAAAAAATCTATAATGGACTGGATACAGTGCAGCGCTCAGAATTTAACCCTACAAGCGGGAGCGGCCATTTGCTGGCAGAGTTCCATGCACCAGGTGTTTTTATCGATAGTACAAATACCGATGGCCGTAAATGTGCCTATTTTGAAAATGATACCATACGTACCTTATTGCGTATGGATGTTATGGACCTTCCGTTCTACACAGATAAAAGCTCATTCGCGATCAGGATTTATACCAATGGTGGCGTAAAATGGGATGGAAAGCTGAACCGGACATTCGGTCGCCTGAGTACCTGGAGTAATAACCCCTGGTATGCTGATATGGTTTTGGATAACACAGCAATTGATAGTACAATCACCATATATTTTAAACGCAGTAATTGCCCGGTTCCGGACTTTCGTACCAAAGATGTGTATAACTGTTACCGTCGCGGAGCCTGGCAGCTGAGTATCGGCTTTGTAAACCAGTGTCCGGGCCTGGCCCAGCGTCGTGTACGCATGACCCGTATCTATGATATTGATACAACCAATACTGAGCCTGCCATAGAATCGGGAGCAACTACATTCCCCGCAACCTGGATATGGAACAGCCAGTGTGCAAGTGCCTGTACAGATGGGGTGTCTATTTTGAATTATGGTCATCAGCGTACGACTTTCGACGCCCCGGACAATAATCAGGATGGACTACCAGATGCTTCAGGTAATATTGATCTGAACCAGGTGGCCATAAACCGCATTACCTGGGGTGATACATTACAGTTGAAGTACAAATTAGTAGTACACACCACTAACGTGGCGGGGATACCATCCCTGTTTGTGAACAGCTCTATTAATTACTCAGATACTAATTCCGCCAATGCCTGTAATGCATTTCTGACCAAAGAGGCACCGCAGGTAGTGATCAGGCGGCCAGGAGTAGGTACGTATTCCGGTACAGGAACCTCTACGCCCGTAAGTACCGGCAGGACTTTCCGGACCAATATCTCCTTGCAGGGCACTGGAGGACTAAATATTCCCGGCCTGCTTACCTATATGGATGGAGATACCGTAGAACTTACCCAGAATGTAATTTATTATAAACCACACTTCGGATGGGGAGATATGGTCTGGAGCTTCCAGCATATACCGGGTATTTCACAGACAGTAAATCCTACAACAACACAATTGCTGAAGTGTGATTCTGTAGTCTGCGACTTTCATACAATAGATATGAACAGAAGCTTTAGTACAACTCGTTTGGCAGGTCCTGCCACGTGCTCAGATTCTGTAGCCGTGCGATATATTCTTAGCAGCCAGATTCAGGCATCTTCCTGTGGTACAAACTGGTTTCCTTATGAGAGCAGGAATGTTTATGCACCAACTTTGCTCAAAATAAATATACCGGCTTCTTCTAATTTCACACCAACCGCAGTGCGCCTCACTTGGGTGCGTATTATCAAAGGAAGCCCTCAGTGCGTTAGTTCCATCAATAACCAATTATTGCCCGCATCTGCGTATACGTTTGTCAATGATACATTGATTGTTGATCTGAAACAGATACCCGCTAACTACGGATTTAACTACAGGCAGATTAATTTGTATTCTGCGTTTAATGTCGATGTGACTACAAAGTATACCAATCCATCCACGACCTGCACAAGAGACCATACACAGCCATCCACAACCTTCCCGGTAGTCTGGAATTTTGAGCATATGCGTCCTATGCTGGATACCCTTAATCTGAATGCGAATACTGTTACCGGCACAGGCACAACATTATTCTGGCCCGGAGTTAATAATTGTCAGCCTGTATTATATGCTGGCAGCACGGCCAATGTAACCAGTAATAAAGCGATCATTCCGGTTCGCTACACGGTTAATAATTCACAGGCATTCGGCACCATAGATAACAACTGGATGTACATTCCCAATACATCAGGTATTATTGTAGATAGCGTAAAGATTAAGAGTACCGGAGACATAGTGCCGATGAGTGCCCCGGGCAGTTACATCTTTCAGTTAGGCAATCTGGGGGCCAATGGCACTACCAAAGATTACGATATCTATACCCATATTGTTCAGTGTGCAGGAAGTCTGAACCTGGATATTTATGCCGACCGTACACCATGTATGGGATATCCGACCAGCTGGGCCAATTATAACTGTAAGGCTAACGCCAATAAATCGACATATACCCTGAATACCTTTGCCGGAGAACTGCAGATGAGTGATAGTCTGTTTACAACAACCAAGGATATCTGTAATGACGATACCGTACAGTTCTATATAGTCAACAGCCAGACACAGGATGCAAATGCCGTTAAGGTATCTTTTGAGCTGCCCAATGGCATGAGCATGATTCCGGGCCGTACACAGCTGCAATATGGAAATGGTGCTTTTGTCAATACAACAGATCCCGTACTCAGCGCAGGGGTATACAGCTGGACGATGCCCGCCACAGATACCCTGAGAAAGATCAGTATGACACCGGCCAATAAGATGAAACTTCGGGTCGCCATTACGACCAGTTGTGGCTATACTTCAGGTTCAATGATTCATAGTCGTGTTGCCGGTAATGTAGCCTGTGGTCCGGTCACCAGCCTGTTTAATACAGACCCGCCACCATTGAACATTGTAGGAGCGCCCAGCCTCAGCTATCTGACCAATCCGAAGATGAGCGTAACCCAGATCAGCGACTGCGGATCAGGCAGTAACGGTGTTATGCGTATTGTACTTCCTATTAGTGGTGGCGCGACTTTGTCCGGTGATTCTGTTAAAGTCAAATTGCCGGCAGCATATAACTTTGTGAGCTATTCATCAGCCACCACAGGTTCTCATAATGCCCCGGCTACTAACCCTGCCGTCAGTACAGATGGCACCGGCAAGCAGACCATTGGCTGGCAATATGCAGCTGGTATACCTGCGGGCGATAGTATAGTGTTTTATATGCAGTATACAGAATCTGCAGGAGTTAACCACTGTACCATTGATTCTGAGCGGGTAGCGACCATTAATACCTATATCGGAGGGAATCTCTGGTGTGCCCGGGACAATATGATGTGTGTTATTTCTACCATAAACGGAGCAGATACCAGTACCCCATTGATTACCCTGCGGCCTTCACTGAGCGCAGATATTGATACCATTCGCTTTAATACCGGTTGTACACCACAGGGTACAAACTGCAATCCGCACAGTAAACTTAAAATGTCCGGTATGCTGACGAACAGTGGTACTGCCGATGTGGCTTCTGGTACATCAGTTATTATGGAAGTATTTATGGATATGGACAACTCCGGTTCTATTAATGCAGGAGATAAACAATATGCTTCCCTGAACTATACAGGAGGTCTGGCTGCTGGGCAGTCGATAAGTATTGATTATTATGACACTATGCAGGCCAATTGTGCAGCTTGTGTCAGTAAAAATGTACTCTTGCGTTTTGCTAACAATCCGTCACAACCGGTTGGTCAGAGTCAATGTCTTTGTGATACGGTGTCAACAAGCACAATCCAGAATTCAGAGATTCTGCCACTGCCATTGTCAATCACCTGGTTCGAAGCAGCGCAGCAGGCGTGCAATACCGCTGTTGTACGGTGGACCGCACAGGATGAAGCAGGAGGAAATATGAAGTATAGGATAGAGCTGGGCGAAAATGGTAAAACATATAATACTGTAGCCACTGTCAAAGGCCAGAATCTCAGGCTTGCCTCCTATGAGCAGTTAATAGACTTACCTTATAAAGATAACTACATCCGTATCGCTCAGGTAGAAGATGGTGGTATTTATTACAGCAAGACAACACGTCTGGCCAATACCTGCGACCATAGCAATAATAATATTGAGGTGTATCCCAATCCTTATGGTACAGAGCACAATACCCTATATGTTAAGCTGAATGAGTCGCAATCCGGTAAGGTACAGATCAGTGTTCTGGACGCCATTGGCAAACAGCATATGAGTATGCACATTGAGGCAATTAAAGGTGTCAAAGAATACGAGTTAAACGGCTTCGGTGCCTTGGCCTCTGGTATGTATACGCTTCAGGTAAAACATGCAGATGGTATCATTGAATATGTAAAGGTGATTAAAGACTAATCTTATTGACAACAGACTTTTGATCGCATAGTATAAATATGGGCAGGTGAATGTCTATTCATCTGCCCATATTTTAACGCTGTGTTTCAGGTTCTGAATCCTCACGTATACTGTTCAGGCTTTGAAGAGAAGTCCACTTGACCTGAAGGCTGGTAGTCTCTTCTCTTCATTAAACAGGTATGTTACAGGCAGGATACTGGCAAGGCAAATATTATTATTGATGATTGTTCGCTCTCAATGTAAATCTTACCCATCCCTATATTTTATGCTTCAACTCTAGCATATCACCAATTTTGAGTGTTTTTAGCTTCATTACAGGATTACAGACATGTAATTGATAAACATTTTATGATTAACGAATCGGTAACTTATATACATATAATTATAGTCAATTTGTACTGCATCAATCTTCAAATACTTATCTGAATATTTTTTTAATACAAACTAAATCTGCTTTCAGCCTGTCTTTTATAGATAGCAAGGAGCGCAAAAATGTCTGTCAAAAGTTTCATTTCCACAAAACACAGCTCTATTTTGTGCTAGCATCTGAAAACAATTTTATCTCATTTTATATGAAAAATCTGAATTATCGTCTCGGATTATTTTTCTTATTTACCGGTATTTTAAGCTTAGGGAAAGCCCGGGCACAAAATCTCGTAACCAACGGAACCTTTACTGCCGGCAATACCGGCTGGACATTTTTTGCCCCGGCTACTACCGCCGAGGTGATGGCAGAAAATGTATATGGTGGTACCACAACCAATCTTACCGCAGAGATCGATAACGGTTCTAATTTTCGCCAGATAAATATCCCTGTAACACCGGGAGAAACCTACAACCTTTCCTTTAAATGTACGCGAAGAACCGCAGGAGGTGCGGGCTTTAGCCTGCCGCCTATTCCTTGCACGATTAATGCAAAAGTATATAATGGTACTGCGGTTTTCTTAAACCAGAATGTATCTTCTTCCAATACGGTTTTCAACCTGCAGTGCCAGAATTACCAGTTTACCCCAACCACGGCTACGGTAACTTTAGATCTGGCCAATGTAAATAATCCATCCACGCTGGGTATGATCATGGACGATATTACCATTACCCCCGTGAATCAGGTAATCAATTTTTCAGGCCAGGCTTGTGTGGGAGGCGACTTTACCCTTACTGCTCCGGCAAGTACTGCACCCAATGCAGTATACACCAATTACCAGTGGACCGGGCCTAATGGCTTTACCGCTACAGGGCAGACCGCAACGGTTACCAATGCACCGCTAGCAGCTACGGGCACCTATACCTGTACTATGACCTTGAATGGTTGTGTGCAGGTAACGGGTCAGTTTGCGATTACCTTAAGCACTACAGCCACTAACGATATTGCCTATATCTGTGAGGGAGACTCTATTAATATTTTCGGGCAGTTTGTACATACCGCAGGTACTTTCGACAGCACCTTCCAGAATATAAACGGATGCGACAGTGTCTCGACGATTACGGTAAATGTTATGCCGTCACCAGGCAAGATTCTGGCACCGGACAGCCTGATTGTATGTCAGTATGATACCGTTCGTTTAGAAACGAGTACCAATCCCATTAATCCTAATTTCAGCTATTCCTGGACCCCATCTACGGGCCTGAATAGTACTACTGCCCCTAATGTATGGTTCATTGCAGATCAGTCCCGCAATTACACCCTGAGAGTATCGGCACCGGATCCTAATCTCACTTGCTGGATGGAGCATACCGTACATGTGATTGTCAATCCCGGTGACTTCCTTAATCTGAACCTCAATGAAGCCGCAATATGCCCCGGCAACTCTGTACAATTACAGGCCACAGGAGCACAGCAGTATAGCTGGTCGCCCGCTCTGTACGTAGATAATACAAGCAGTGCCACTCCGCTGATTACACCGGTAACCAGTGGTACCTATACCTTAATCGGTACAAGTGATAAAGGCTGTACCGATACACAGCAGGTACAGATCACCGTACACCCGGCTGCAGTGCTGAGTATTCCTGATGTAGTCAATATCTATAGCGGAGAGCAGTATTTTATGGAGCCGGCCACCAATGCAGTACACTTTACCTGGTTCCCGGATGCAGGGCTGAACTCAGCACATGTCAGCAATCCTGTGATGAGTCCCGAAGTAAATACACGTTATTTTGTGGTAGCCACTACCGAAAACGGTTGTACCGTTTCTGACTCTGTAGATATACTGGTGATGAACACAGCGATTGATATGCCTAATGCCTTTGTTCCAGGTAATGGTAGTTTTAAAGTGGTGAAAAGAGGTATTGCCGCATTGAATGTCTTTAAGATATTTAACCGTTGGGGAGAAGAAATATTCTCTACCACCGATATAGAGCATGGATGGGATGGGACCTGGCAAGGCAAGCCGCAGGGCGCCGGAGTATATGTGTACCAGATCGATGCCCGTACGGCAGAAGGTAAGCCATTTAAAAAACAAGGAACGGTGACTTTACTGAGATAGATTATTCAGATAAGTTTGAATATTGATAATATAAAAATTGTGGCCCTCTGTATAAGAGGGCCACAATTTTTATATTCATTTCAGCAGGATTAGTCCAGTACAACAATGCCATGTTTAATGGCATATAAGACCAGTCCCACCCTGGATTTAACCTGGAATTTCTCAAACAGGCTCTCCCGGTATCCATCTATAGTGCGCGGGCTCAGGAACATCGCTTTGGCGATTTCTGCATAGCTCATTTCAGAGCAGGCCAGTTTCAGGAATTCCTTTTCCCGTTCGTTCAGGTTAATGATTGTAGCAATCGGAGAACTGCCATTGATCACTCCACCTATAGTACTGATCACTTTATGGGTGATATGATTATTGTAAAAATACCCTTGCTCCAGTACAGCTACAATAGCTTTCTGCAGCTCATCGGTATCTGCATTTTTCAGTAAATAACCTTTGGCTCCTCTCTGAATCATTTTAATAATCGCCGCCTCATCATCCATAGTGCTCAGGGCCAGGATGGCGATCTGAGGGTAATGGTGACTCAGCCAGGAGGCCGTTTCGTAACCATCCAGCCCCGGCATACGGATATCCAGCAAGGCTATATCCGGCAACTTGTCTGAGGGCAATGCCTCGATGAAGGACTGGCCGTTATCGGCTTCCATAATCACCTCGAAGTTGTCGATGCTGTTGATGAGCATTTTAAGCCCTTTTCTAAATAAGGCATGGTCATCAATAATGGCAACATTAATATATTTACTAGTCATAAGAAGGGATGTTGAGGTGTATGGTTGTGCCTTGTCCGGCATTACTTTCTATTGCAAACTCGCCCTGCAGTAAATGCATTCGGCGCTCCATGTTGCCAATACCCAGCCCTCTGTTCTGTTGGTCTGAAACATTAAAGCCAATACCATTATCCTGTACTGTCACTTTCAATCCCTGATCTTCAGTGTATGCAGTACGCAGGATAATCTCTGTAGCCTGTGCATGTTTAATGATATTCTGCAGGCACTCCTGCAAAATACGGAATAGGATAATTTTATGTTGTACCGGTATATTTTTTTCAGTACCGGAAGTGTACATTTCGCAAAGATGCTGACCTCCTTTATTCAGCTGTCGCCGTTGTTTTTGCAGAAACTCATTGATGCTGATCTGCTGCAGGTAACCACCGTTAAGATTACGGGCTATGCCCCTGAGATCTTCCAGTGCAAGATCAATGTTTTCTTTGATTTCGGCAAGTTCAATTTTTGCTTTTTCAGGATGCTGAATCAGCATATTCAGTTGTATGCTGGATAGGCTCAATACCTGTCCCACATTATCATGTATCTCCTCACTGATGTTCCGGGAGGTCTGCTCCTGTATTTCGAGCTGGGCCTGGAGCAACTGTTCCGAAAATGCCTGTTTCATATTGTCCTTTTCTTCCACATGCTTTCTCTTCCGTTTATTATAGACCGCAACATAAGCAAGCAAAAAAATGACGACAATGAGTGTCATTGTGGTAATGAGTCCTACAATTAAGATGATATCCGTTGCTGATACTTGCATACAAAGGCATAGCTCCAGGAGCCGTACAAGATAAAATTAAGAAAAAGAATGATGACTTGCCGTACAGGAATCTTTAGTTCTTTATTAATAGCAACAAGGTACTCGTAAAACAGGAAGGAAGCAGTACTGCCGAATGCATGTATCAGCAGCCCGGCTACCAGCCAGAAGGGAGCATGACTTTTCAGTTGTACAAAATCATCCTGCGTCATCAGGCTGTAAAAATAGTACAGACTTTGTATAGTAATGAGAATATTGGAAAGAATCATGCTGGTCAGCGTAAATTGTTCCGGACCATTATACATTAATTCTCCTCCGTAAAACAAAAGAAACAATACGGAAAAGATCCATGCAGGTATCTTTCCCGTACTGTTCAGGTTACAGATCTTATATAATATCGCCTGAACAAAATAGAAATTGGTAAGGACATAAATGTTATAAACCATTTTACTGCTGATGTGGTTTTCTGCGGCGTACAGGCCATAGCTTTCAATGCCCACTACAAATAACAGGTACAGTATAAATAATGTCCATGGTGCTTTTACTTTTGGAAGGGTAAAAACAGCAAAACAAAGACAGATCAGTTCGAAGATGATATTAAGATAGAGGATCATAGTGTTTTATGGCCACAGATTGCCGATGTCAAATACGTTGTTTTGAATGTCTCCTAATTGAGCAGGTGTTACACCGCCGTTTACTGCCTGTAAGTAGTCCGTTAACTTCGAAGTACTGATTCTTGTGCCCGGAGGGTTAGTCAGACCTTTCTCTCCGATAGTAGGAATAAAATAGAAAGAGAGTCTTTGGATACCGTCTTTATCTGTTTTAATGCAAGGGTAAACACCTACATACCAATCCTGGTCTGGATTTAATGCAGGCAGCTTACAAAAATCATCAAATAAAGTCTGAAAAGATTCAATAGAATGCAGTTCTCCCTGTGGGCGTTCGATAGGTCTGCCACCCAGGTCGGTGAAAATTACGTTATCTCTGTACGCTTCAATGTTGATCTGTACTTCAGGAACTTCCGAAATCGGCATTTTTGTCATAACTCTATGTGTTTATATGGGTGAATAATTGCAGCGCTAAGGTACACCCTATAGTCAATAGTATCAGCAGCTGCAAAGAACGTAAAAAAAGGATTATATGACGTGCGCAGGCGTCAAGCCTTTACGTATAATTGTTTGAGCGGAGATATGATAATATTAAAAATGATTGCTTGAAAAAATACCGTGAAAAATACCCGCGAGCCCAGGGTGTTTCTCCCCTTTGCTTTAGGTGTTATTCCCCCCTTTTTTAAGCGATTACTTTTTTATATGAAACCAGACAGGCGCTTATCCCAGCTTGTTTTTGCGTATATTTGAATTCATACGGTTTACTATGCATTACTTCTTAAAATCCATTTTATTTCTTCTGTTGGTTTTGCTGTTTTGCAGTGCTGTATCCTGTAGCTCAGATACAAAGCAGTCATCCGGCAAGACTATTATGATTCAGCCTCTGGGCGATTTTTCTCCTGAGCTTTCCCGTGCAATGCTGCAACAGATAAGGCAGATCAATACCAAAACATATTTATGCAAGCCTTTACCAATGCCTGCCCAAGCATATTACCAACCGCGCAACCGCTATCGGGCCGATTCCATTATTCATATGCTCAGACATAAAAGCGGTGCCGATACCGTTTGGATTGCCCTTACGCATAAAGACATCAGTGCAACGAAAGGAGATGTCGCAGACTGGGGTTTAATGGGTCTGGGTTTCCGGCCGGGCAATGCCTGTGTCGCATCTACATTCCGGGTAAATAAGGATAAAGTGAAAGACCAGTTTTTTAAAATTGCGATACATGAATTAGGTCATACACAAGGCTTACCGCATTGCCCTGTGCCCACATGTTATATGCGCGATGCAGAAGGTGGTAATCCAACCGATGAAGAAACCGGCTTCTGTCCTTCCTGTAAAGAGTTCCTGATCCGGAAAGGATGGCAATTGAAGTAGAATAACTATATTAGTGTTTATGAAAAAAGTTATCGTATTGCTTGGCCTGTTTTGTGCTGCATGCAACCTGTCTGCGCAGACAAAGCTGAACCAGGAGATCGCACTGAAGCTTAGCAGAATGCCCCTGCATTGTATCCCATCCGAATTTCCGAATAAGACAAGCCATCTGTCCGATAGCGTTGCAGATGCGCGACTGCTGCCAAGCGAACTGCATCCCGTATTTTACGGTTGCCTGGACTGGCACAGTAGTGTACATGGGCACTGGATGCTGGTACGATTATTACAGGAATATCCACAGCTACCCAATCGGGACAGCATCATTGCCGTATTGGATAACAGTTTTCAACGAGATAAAATGGAGCGGGAAGCCAGTTATTTCGGTAAGTATACCGCCTCCAACACCTATGAACGTACCTATGGCTGGGCCTGGTTGCTGAAGCTGGATGAAGCATTGGCCAGCGGTAAGGATCCGGTGTTTCAGAAATGGCATCAGTCCATGCAGCCCCTTACCCAAAAGATCATCAGCCTCTGGAAAGCATACCTGCCTAAGCAGACCTATCCGAACAGGACCGGTGTGCATCCCAATACAGCCTTTGGTTTAGCCTTTGCCTATGATTGGGCTAAACAGCAGGGCGATACCGCATTCCTGCACCAGATCAGTACTAAAGCGAAAGAGTTTTATTTTGGTAACAGTGATATGCCTGCCTATCTGGAGCCTGATGGCAGCGACTTTTTTTCACCCAGCCTGATGGCCGCCGATCTGATGAAGAGAGTGCTGGATAAAAAAGCATTTAATACCTGGTTTGAACAATACTATAAGACACGCAGTATAGATCGTTTATGTGCCATGCCGGTAGTGAGTGATCGCAGCGATTACCAGACCGTACATCTTGACGGACTCTCGTTCAGCAGGGCATGGTGTATGCGCTCAATCAGCAGTCAGTTGAGTGATCGTAATCCTTACAAAGTACGCTTTAAAACCGCATCAGATGCCTTTCTCAATGCCACGCTGCCGCAGATATTCAATGGCGGTTACGGAGGAGAGCACTGGCTGGCTTCCTTTGCCATATATGCCTTGCTGGAAACACCTTAAATAAAATAAACTGAAATCCGCATGTAGTAACCTATTTTCTTCGTCCTTTTGTCCGGCAACAAAAGGACCAAAAGTGCCTTTGTTTTCATCAAGGCGATTGCGGTGCACCGCCATTTTGTACCGTTGCGTGCATTGATCGTCTGAGCTTAACGTGTGATGCTTTCGGTGCTCAACGATCGCATCTCCAACCAAAATGGCTATCGCTGTGATGAAAACAATAAGCGATCCGTACAAGTACAGATCGTTCAAATGGCCTTATAAATCCGGCGTTAATAAAATCATTGGCTCGGTCGATAAAGTCGGAAACCACTGTCTGAGCGAAGTGAGTCTGGTTTGCGACCGACCGACACCTTGATTTTTAGCCAGGGATTTATACAGCCTTGATTTTTTGGCGGTACCTTTTGCATCAAGGCAAAAGGTAGCCATAAATACAAAATGAAATCAAAGAAATAATGTAGAGCTTTTTTTCTAAAAGCGGATACTCAGTTAAAATAAATGGGTTTGTTTAAAGCAAACCCATTCTGATTAAGTTCTGTGCCAGTGCCGCCGCATATCCCTGCTGACCACCAGGGCTGCTGATCGGGTTATTATTCACCAGGTCAAGTCCCTGCCAGCTTTCACGGGTACGCATTCCGTTTTTGAATGCATACGTATGCGAGCCTGACAGCCTGATCCAGGATACACATACGATACCACCATTCAGGTTACGGATAATAAATTTGTAGTTTTTACTGTGATTGAAATCATCATTCACGCCCTCTACCAGCTCCCAGAAACCGATGACTACATTATCCTGTCCTATCTTACCATATTCATTGGCGACAGGCGGTTTACGCATATCCCGTTCTGCAGGTGTAGACGGTATATTCACCAGCTTCATCAGAGAGTCATTAATGAATGCATGACGGGAAGGGTAGTCTATATTCTTTGAACTGTTTTCTTCAAAATAAGCCTTTACCTTTTCGCTGTTCAGCGAACCATCGGCCTGCAACAGATTTTCGGCCACGACCAGTTCACCCACTTCTTTGAATGTATTCATACTGGTGAAGTTCGGTCGGTAAGCTTTATAGCCCGGCTCAGGAGCCTCAATGCTGTAATAGTAAACGGTGGCACTGCCGAAGGTGTCTTCAAAGCTGTGCAGCTCATAAGAGAGCAGTGTCTTTGTACCGGCAGCATCTTTTACATAGTAGCTTTTGCCGATGCTTTTTACTTTCTCCGAAGAGAGGTTGGCAATCACTTTCCCATCAGCCTGGAAGTTGCCGGATTTTTTATCAAAAGTGATTTGCTGGGCTTTGGATAAGCCAGGCAGCAATAACAGGATAAAAACAAGGACAGGGTACTTATTGAACATTTTTTATATATTTTTGCCGCTAAAGATAAACAAATAATCATGAAAAAAATTTTACTGGGCGCAATGCTCTTTTCTTGCATCCTGGGTGCTGTACACACTGTACAGGCACAGGGAAAATTTATGGATAAGCTGAACAAATTTGCCGGAAAGGAAGATGATCTGGGCAGATATGAAGGTGCTAATTACATCATCGATGGTAATGGCAGTGTAACGTTTGAGGATGGTACCACACAGGAAGGTACTGTGAAGTTTATAGTGAGTACAAGCATGACAGATCTGAAATTTGTATGGTTTACGCCTGCAAATGAAATGGAGCCGAAACAACTGGGCAGTAAGGATGTAAAATTCTTTACGGTAAAGAATAAAACCTTCTATCCTATACGCATGAAGGAAGACGATATCTCTATCGGCAATACCCGCATCTTCATGGAGCGCCTGAACAACAGTGATGATGATAAATTCAAAATGTTCTTCCTGCGCAAACTGGAAGTAACACCTAAAGACTTTGCAGCAAGCAAGCCTTATACCTTAAGCACAGGCTATTATGTAATGTTGCCGGAGTTTAAAAATGCTCATGAGATTATTGACATTACCTTCACTCCGTTTGCAAAAAAAATGAGCGAATACCTGAAAGACTGTCCGGAAGTATCTGAGAAAATCAAAGACAAAAAAGACGGTTATAAATACAATGTATTCAAAGGAGCAGAAAACAATGAAGTATTCCTGCGCATTATGGATGAATACAATAAATGTGGTAAATAAGATAAACTGGTATCCGCTTAAAGGGAACAAAGTCTAGTATTATATTTTATGCATTCTATTTATATCTATTGCTACCTTTTGCCTTGATGCAAAAGGTACCGCCAAAAAATCAACGCTGGATTTATAAGGCCTTTCTAAGCGATCCGTACCGTACGGATCGCTTACTTGTTTTCATCACAGCGATAGCCATTTTGGAGTGGAGCTGCGATCGTTGAGCAGCGAACGCATCACACGTTAAGCTCAGACGATCAGTGCACGCAACGGTACAAAATGGCGGTGCCTCGCAATCGCCTTGATGAAAACAAAGGCACTTTTGGTCCTTTTGTTGCCGGACAAAAGGACGAATAAAATAGTTTACTATATGCGGATAGTCAGTTAAGATAATTCTAAATTAGAATCGATATAAAAAAGGGTTCGCATTGCGAACCCTTTTTTATATCGATGTATACCGTTTACAGCGGAATATTATCGTGTTTTTTCTTCGGCATTTTAACCACTTTATTTTCCAGCATTTTAAATGCACGGATCAGTTTCTCACGCGTGTTTTCCGGTAAGATAACCTCGTCGATAAAGCCACGTGCTGCAGCACCGTAAGGGTTTGCAAATTTCTCTGTGTATTCCAGTTCTTTTTCTTTCCATTTTGCATCTTTATCCTCAGCAGCAGCGATGTCTTTTTTGAAGATGATCTCTGCAGCACCCTTAGCACCCATTACCGCGATCTCTGCAGTAGGCCATGCATAGTTCATATCCGCACCGATGTGTTTAGAGTTCATCACATCATAAGCACCGCCGTAAGCTTTACGGGTAATCACGGTCAGCTTAGGTACAGTAGCCTCACTCAGCGCAAATAATAATTTAGCACCGTTAGAGATGATACCGTTCCACTCCTGGTCTGTACCTGGCAGGAAGCCCGGAACATCTACCAGTACTAATAAAGGAATATTGAAGGCATCACAGAAACGTACGAAACGTGCTCCTTTTTTAGAAGCATTAATGTCCAGTACACCTGCCATGCTTGCCGGCTGATTGGCTACGATACCGATGCTGCGACCAGCAATGCGTGCAAAGCCTACCACAATATTCTCCGCATAATGTTTATGTACTTCCACAAAAGAATCTGCATCGGCCAGCTCTTCGATCACCTCTTTCATATCATAAGGCTGGTTCGCATTTTCCGGGATAATGTTTTTCAGTTTCTCCCTGATTTCATTGCCCGCTTCGTAAGGGTAGATAGGTGCATCCTCTTCGCAGTTCTGTGGCATATAGCTCAGCAGTTTTTTCAGGTAATCAATACACTCGATCTCATTGGCACAGGCAAAGTGTGTCACACCCGATTTCTCAGCATGCGTCATTGCACCACCCAGCTCTTCACTGGTTACATTTTCATGTGTCACTGTTTTTACCACATTCGGTCCGGTTACGAACATATAAGAAGTATGCTCTACCATCAGGATGAAATCGGTAATTGCTGGAGAATATACCGCACCACCGGCACAAGGTCCCATAATGGCCGACAGCTGCGGGATTACACCTGAAGCCTGTACATTGCGATAGAAGATATCGGCATAACCACCCAGGGAGACTACTCCTTCCTGGATACGCGCACCACCACTGTCATTCAGACCGATTACCGGAGCACCGTTCTGCATGGCCAGGTCCATGATCTTACAGATCTTTTCTGCCTGCGTTTCGGAAAGGCTGCCCCCGAATACAGTAAAGTCCTGAGAGAATACATATACCAGTCTTCCGTTTACCGTACCGTAACCCGTTACCACACCATCACCCAGGTATTGTTCATTTTCCATGCCGAAGTCTGTGCAACGGTGCTTCACAAACATACCGATCTCCTCAAACGAACCTTCATCCATTAATAACTGCACTCTTTCTCTCGCCGTAAGTTTTCCTTTTTTGTGCTGACTTTCGATTCTTGCCTGTCCGCCACCTGATAATGCTTTTTCGGTATGCTGCTGCAGGGTTGCTAATTTATCCATCGGGAATAATTGAAAATGTTGAATTTTTTGAAATTTCGTGAAGCAAATTTAGAGAAATGTGGGTATTTATCCAATGTTAATGGCTTATGTTTAGCCAGTTTTTTACTATTTTTGGGCAAATCGCCGGTATATCTGCTATTATACCGGATTAGCTTAAACAGATCAGATGAAGAAAATCACACCTTCTTATATATACTCCATCATCGGCGTAGCGCTGGTATTATTCCTGCTGGGCTCACTGGGCTGGCTGATGCTGAATGGCCGTGGCATGAACAAATTCCTGAAAGGGAATGTACAGATGCAGGTCATCATGCATGATAATACCCGCCAGGAAAAAGCGGATGAGTTGCAGAAAATACTGGAAAAACAGGGTTTTGTATCCCAGGTCAAAATGATCACAAAGGAAGAAGCGGCTGCACAGTTTTCTAAAGAGTACGATGAAGACTTTACCGAACTGCTGGACTTCAACCCACTGTATACCTCTCTTAATGTAAATCTGTATCCGGGCTATGTGAATACAGACAGCATGGAGAAGATCAAAAAATTCATGTTGCAGAGCAATATTGTGCGTGAAGTGGTGTATCCTAAACCGATCGTCAACACGCTGGACAGCACCCTTAACCGTGTCAGCATTATCCTGGCGGTAGTTTCCCTGATCTTACTGTTCAGTGTTATTTTCCTCATCGACAATACCGTTCGTTTATCCATGTTCAGCAGCCGTCATACCATTAAGACCATGCAGATGGTGGGTGCAACCCATCGCTTTATTGCCCGTCCTTTTGACCGTTCTGCGATCTTCAGCGGACTAATCAGTGCAGCGGTGGCCATTGTAGCAATCCTGGGTTTAAAATCCTTTGTACTGAGCCGCTTCCCGGAACTGAACGCATTCAGTGACAATACCCTGTTTATCGCTTTACTGGTACTGGTACTGATACTGGGCGTGCTGATATCCCTGATCAGTACACACCGTTCAGTATTAAAGTATCTTAAACTTAAAGTTGAGGATTTGTATTAAAAAATAATTTACTATTTTTGGCATTCTAATATTCAATCAATGGCATTACCCAATAATAAAAGCAATTCACCAAAGACATTTCAGTTTAGCAAAGAGAACTATTACCTGATGTTTGCCGGACTGGCATTGATCGTTATCGGCTTCATGCTGATGGCAGGTGGTAAAAGTGACGATCCAAATGTGTATTCAAAAGATATCTTCAGTTTCAGAAGAATTACGCTGGCACCGATTGTGGTGATCCTGGGATTCATTGTTGAGATCGTAGCTATCATGCGTAAGCCTAAAACGAACGTAAAAGGATAATCCGTTTCTCCTCACCGACCTTATATATTGCGCTTCAGGCTTCTGCCCGGAGCGCTTCTTTTTGTAATCCCCCGCACCTCAGCTATTTTCAGTTTTATTCATTATGCCTTTTTTTACCAGTCCATTTGATTTTAGCCGGAAGGTTAATTATAAAAATGAAATACTAGCCGGGCTTACCGTAGCCATGACCATGATCCCGGAATCGCTGTCTTTTGCGATCCTGGCGGGCCTTAGCCCACTTACCGGACTGTATGCTGCCTTCCTGATGGGATTGGTTACAGCCATCCTTGGAGGCCGTCCGGGAATGGTTTCCGGCGGTGCCGGAGCCACGGTGGTGGTATTAATTGCCCTGGCCAAAGATCATGGTATGGAGTACCTGTTTGCAGCAGTGTTGCTGGCCGGAGTATTACAATTCCTGGTTGGTGCACTGAAGCTGGCAAAGTTTGTACGCCTTATACCCCAGCCGGTAATGTATGGTTTTCTGAATGGCCTGGCTGTCATCATCTTTATGGCGCAGGTAGTACAATTCAAAACTGCCGGTGGCACCCAATGGTTGCAGGGTAATGCCCTGTATGTGATGCTGGGATTAACTTTGCTGACCATTGCCATTGTATATTTTTTTCCTCAAATGACCAAAGCCGTTCCGGCATCGCTTGTGGCTATACTGGTCGTATTTGCCATCGTTACAGGCTTTGGTATACAGACCAGAACGGTAGCGGATATTGCCCATATCAGCGGTAGCCTGCCGGCATTTCATATTCCACTGGTACCCTTTTCACTGGATACCCTAAAGATCATCTTTCCTTTCTCTCTTGTTATGGCGGGTGTGGGCCTGATCGAGTCCTTGCTCACCTTGTCTATGGTTGATGAGATTACCGGTACAAAGGGAAATGCCAACAGAGAAGCTATGGCACAGGGTGCGGCCAATGTGACTAATGGCCTTTTTGCAGGTATGGGAGGTTGTGCCATGGTAGCGCAAACGCTGGTCAATATTAACGCCGGTTCTCGTGCCAGACTGGCCGGTATTATCGCTTCCGTTACTATACTCATCATCATCCTGGTGGGTGCACCTTTTATAGAAAAGATACCTATGGCTGCATTGGTTGGCGTGATGATGATGGTGGCGATCGGGACCTTCCAGTGGGTATCGTTTCGCATCATCAACAAAATGCCTAAATCAGATATATTTGTAGGCATTACCGTTGCGGTAATTACCGTGCTGCTGCATAACCTTGCGCTGGCTGTATTAGCCGGTGTGGTCATTGCCGCGCTTGTATTTGCCTGGGATAATGCCAAACGCATTCGTGCCCGCAAGTATGTCGATGAAAACGGGGTGAAGCATTATGAGATTTACGGACCCTTATTCTTCGGTTCTGTTTCCGCTTTTGCAGAAAAATTTGATCCGGCACATGATCCTGCCGAAGTGATCATCGATTTTAAAGAAAGTCGTGTGGCAGATATGAGCGCTATCGACATGCTGCATAAACTGACAGATCGCTACCAGCAGCAGGGTAAGGTATTGCGCCTGCGCCACCTGAGTGAAGACTGCCGGAAAATATTGCAAAACGCCGCTACTGTAATAGAGGTAAATATTATGGAAGACCCGACTTATAAAGTAATGAGCCAGGAGTAAGCATTACAATTTGTACACCCGAAAAACAGATATAAAAACATGAAATCATTAGTCATTACCGCAATCATTCTGACCGCTGCAGGAATTATCTCCACACTCGTAGGTGCTTTATTCAAGCTGGAACACCTGCCTGGTGCAGCGATGATGCTAGGCCTGGGTATGTTGGGCGAAGTAGTAGGTGTAATATTACTGGCCATATACTTTATCCGCAGGGCTAAAAAATATCATCAATAAAAAAAGAAGCGCATATGCGCTTCCTTTTTTATTACAGAACAATATTCTGTAGTATATCATTCTTTCCGGGATAGTCTGTGGTGTAATGCAGGCCCCGGCTCTCTTTACGGAACTGAGCCCCTTTTACAATCAGGTAGCCGATAGTGATCAGGTTGCGCAGCTCGACCAGTTGCGGTGAGATTGTGCTGGTTTCATACAGGGCTTCCGTTTCATCATGCAGGAGATCCAGGCGGCGCATAGCCCTTTGCAGCCGCACATCATTACGTACGATACCCACATAATCACTCATAATCGATTCCAGCTCTTTACGGGTCTGGGTGATCAGGATCATCTCTTTCGGTTCTCCAGTACCGTCCGCATTCCAGTCGGGAATATCGTCCCGGAAGGTGCTGTTCAGGTATAGTTCTGCAGCCCGGTCTGCACAGCGGTTACCGTATACCAGTGCCTCCAACAGGGAGTTGCTCGCCAGGCGATTGGCACCATGCAGGCCCGTACTGCTGCATTCACCGCAGGCCAGTAAGTGCATGATCGAGGTTTGTCCGCGTGTATCCGTTTTAATACCTCCGCAGCAGTAATGTGCCGCCGGAGCTACTGGTATCATTTGTGTAAACACATCTATACCGATGCTTTTACACTTCTCATAAATGTTGGGGAAGTGATGCAGGAATTTTTCCTGATCCATATGACGGCAATCAAGGTATACGTGCGATGCACCTGTTACCTTCATTTCATTATCTATAGCGCGGGCTACAATATCGCGGGGAGCCAGGTCTTTACGTTCATCATAGCGTGGCATAAATGCTTCTCCATGCACATTGCGTAAGATGCCCCCGTCGCCACGTACCGCTTCCGTAATCAGGAAAGAAGGACTGACGCCCACTTCGTACAGGGCAGTAGGGTGGAATTGTATAAACTCCATATTTTCGATACGTCCCTTAGCACGGTATACCATAGCAATACCATCGCCGGTCGCGATCTTAGGATTGGTTGTACTGCGGTACACCTGTCCGGCACCACCGGTCGCCATAAGCGTGACCTTACCCAGTATCTTCTCTATATGGTTGGTCTCTTTATTGAGCACATATACACCATAGCAGGTAATATCCGGTGTCGATTTGGTCACCAGGTGTCCCAGGTGGTGTTGTGTAATAATATCCACCACAAAATAATTTTTGAAGATATGGATATTGTCAAAACGCTTGACTTCTTCGAGTAGTGCGCGCTCAATTTCCCAGCCGGTAATATCTTTATAATGCAGGATGCGGAAGTCGGAGTGCCCGCCTTCTTTACCCCTAAGGTATTCGCCTTGCGCATCTTTATCAAAGCGGGTACCCCAGTCGATCATCTCCTGTACCATCTGCGGACCTTCAGTAACCACAATTTTAACCACCTCCTCATTACACAATCCGTCACCGGCAATGAGGGTATCCTTTATATGTTTGTCAAAGCTATCACCGTCAGTATCTACTACCGCGATACCGCCCTGTGCATATTTAGTATTGGTTTCATTATCTTCCTGAGCCTTGGTCAGCAAAGTGATCCTGGCCTCAGGAAAGCGTTGTGCCGTTTTGATGGCAAAAGTGAGTCCGGCAATACCGGAACCTATGATTAGAAAGTCAGTCTGCAAATCGCACAATTATATTGGTGATAAAATATCGTAGGATCAGTTTTGTGAGTTTAAAACTACAGTAATACAATGAAATGACCATTCAGATAACAAATATTTTACAGGAACATCATTGATTCAGAATATATATAATTGTAGCGCCCGTTCATTTACGGCTTCCTTCACTATTTAAAATGCTGGTTTTGAAATTGAAATTTTCCTTACGTCTTTAACATTTAGATAGTAAGGAATTGATACACAAACAGATGATTTATTTTAATTTTAGCTAATCAATACAACTAAACTGTGCCGAAAAAATACCTTTCTTTATTTGCCTCGCTTCTTCTTCTATTCTCGGCCTGCAATAAGGATCGAAATAAAAAATCTACCTTCTATATTGACGGTAAACAATATGAAACACGAAAGTTTGAGGCTTATGTTATGAGTGGAAACTCAGAGATGACTTATTCAGGGAGTGAATTTGTATCTCTGGTCTTTTTTGATGCGGGATTCTCCAAAAGTGGTGCTATCCCAATTTCTAACAGTACCCAACCTGCTACTGCAAATATTGGAGTTATCCTTGGGGATGGTAAAATTTATATTGTTTCCTCTTATACAAACGCTGTTGTTTCGGCTACTGAAGAAAATGGTCTAGGAAAATATACTATAGAGCCGATCTGGTTGCGGATACGGGTACCTGATCCAAGTGATAGCACTAAAGCTATAGAAGGCAATGACAGTATCCGCTTTTGGGGCACTATTTACGAAGCTAAAGATAAAACTATACGATAGTACTTATCATAATCTGAATCTATAAAAACTTTTATACCACTACAAGTACACTTTTATGAAATACACTTCACTATTATTATCCGCTTTATTTCTTTTGGGCTTTGCGGCCTGCAATAAGGATAGAAATGAAAAATCTGAATTATATATTGATGGTACAAGACTAAGTACACGAAACGTTGAAGGATATTATATGATGGGACAACCACAAATATACCTACTCAATAAAATTAATGGAAAAGAAATCAGCTTCGAATTTGATTTTAATGTTCATTCATATCCTAAATCAGGTTCATTTGTTCTTAGTTATGGAGGAACAGATGATACCCTGGTACCCATTGGGTTTATTCTTGATGGTGTACAGTACTTTACAGACAAGCATAACTCTTCGCGTATTGATGCTTATGAGTATAAGGGTAAGGGTAAGTATATAATTAACCCTACAGTATTTTATTCTTACTTCCCGGATCCTACTAATAGTTTTTATATCAAAGGCAATGATAGCTTATTAGTCAGGGGTACTATATATGAACCAAAGGATATTACCGTCCGCTAGCGTCCTGAGCAATTTCCTCTAATGATTTTACAACTAACCTGATCTGTACTATGTTCGGTACGGTCTGGGGTTGCTATGTCTAATCCCCCATAAATCCACAATATTTTATTTTTAACACTTAAAATCATAAATCATTTATGAAAAAATACTTAACAGCCCTGCTGCTGTCCTCAGGTTTATGCAGCTTATCTTACGCACAGAATGCCTGGCTGCCCGATCGTACCTTTGCTTCCGGTTCAAATCCACAGATTTGTGACAACAGCCCCTGGAAACTCATTTTGTTTGACGATTTCAATGGAACCAGTCTGGACGATTCTAAATGGATCACCTATGGCTCCTGGCTGGGTATGGAGCAGCCTCTGCCCAATGGAGGCTGGTATTATAACGATTACTGCCAGAACGCTAACTCGCGACGCTCCGGCTGGTGGCAGCCTGATGGGATACATGACGAATGGAATGCCGGTGACCTGGACCAAAATGTGATTGTGAGTAATGGTACGGTAAAACTGAAGGTGAAAAGCCAGGCCTATACGGATGCTGATGGGCATACAGAATATTATACCACAGGTAAAATATCTACCCGGTACTATTACCAGAACCAGAAAAAGGCTTTTAATGCCGGCAAGTTTGAGGTGCGTATGAAAATGCCGGTATTCCCCAAAGCCCATACTACTTTATGGACTTGGTATGGTAGTTATGTAGGAGTCAATGAAATAGATATGGCCGAAAGCTATGGCCCGGACTGGAGCGGACAGTATGGAGGCAATCCCTTCACCTTTAACCGTTACAGGACCAGAATGTCTTATCCAACCCATGCATGGGGTAAGAAGTCTACCGATACATCTGTTGCTCCCCTACCATATCATACTACTAAAAATGCCTCACAAAATGCAAAAGATATCCAGTATCCCCGGCAAAAATATATCAACTGGATGGCGGGCAATTACCTTTACCTGAATGACTGGCATACCTATACCTGTGAGTGGGATACTACTGTCATACGCTTCTACCTGGACAATGAGCTGGTGCATACCATGTGGAAGTATTATAAAGAGGCTTCAGTCTATACAAACAGTGGTCTGAGCTATACAGTTAAGATCGGTTCGGGTTGTAACCCAAATGGAACCTATAAAGTTACCTACGGTTTCCCTTACAGAAGGGATAACTCAAACTGTAACTTTAATATTACTACCGGTGTTGACGGGATTCATGGCCCAGCTACTTCAGGTGTCACCGAGCTGGGCGAGGCCGAAGTCGATTATGTAAAAATCTGGCAGCGCCATCCTGAGCTTGATGGGTATAGCGAAATATGTAACAGTTCGTCGCAGATCACTGGGCCTGCTTATGTATGCGGTACAGCAGCCTTTTCGGTAACTCCTCCGGTAACGGGGGGTACCTGGTCGGTCGATAATAACTCTTTAAACATTACCGGTTATGCTAACCAGGGCAGTACAGTATATGTACAGAACAATACAGCCAATCCTGTACCGGCCAATACAGCGCTGCTACAGTATCAGTATACACCCGATGGATGTCCTTCAAATAAAATAAATAAACTGGTGCAGAATGGTACCGTGAGTAACCAGGTCGTATCCTGCTTTCAGAACATATTCCCTTTTAAAATGGGCCTGAGCCTACAGGTGCTTAATCCACAGGCTGGCGCAACTTATGAGTGGGTGGTGAATTATTCCCATCCGGTCAACGGCAGTAATACTTATCATGCTTATGGTTCGTCTATACAGACACCGCGCTTTTTTCATTTCGGTATTTTTTACTATAGCGTAAGCTGGTCGCTTAAAGTGACCAATGCATGTGGTCAGCGTATGTTTTATGGATCAAAAAATGCCCTGAATATGGTCGCGCCTACATATGGCAGGCCGGACACTTATAGGGAGAAAGATGGTTCGGCCATATATCTGCAAACCCGCCTTAATGAGGAAGACAGTACACTACTGGAACGAAATGTATATGAGGCAGTGGCCAATAAAATGGTAGAAGATATTAATGATACGATTGCTATACACAGTATGATTGATGATTTGTATATGACGAATCTGGAACCTTATATTTACTTCGATGATTTTGATCAAACAGAAATTCAGTATAATGCAACACTTCCGTTTCCGGTAATGAAGACAAGCCAAACACTTGTATTTCCTAACCCGGCCAATGATCGTATAACTATTATACTGGGCAAATCATTTAAGGAGAATGAATTGGTGGATTACCAGATCATCAATATGAAAGGGGTAGTTGTAGATCAGAATAAACTGGCACAAGACAGAGCGCTGAATATTACGCAATTCCCGGAAGGAATTTATATTCTGGAAGTGCAGCAGCAAGGGAGAACAGAGCAGGTGAAATTTCAGAAATACTAATAATAAGAAGGCTATCCCGTCGGGATAGCCTTCTTATTATACTTGAAATCTTGAATTGTACTTATTTAGGAAACTTCAGGTTTTTAATGCCCATATTCCATAAAGTGAATGCCCAGATGTCAGCAGCTTCATCAATTACTTTTGTTGTTGGCTTACCGGCGCCGTGTCCGGCTTTGGAGTCGATACGGATCAGATTCGGTTTTTCGCAGCCTTGATTTTCCTGCAGGGTCGCTGCAAATTTGAAAGAGTGCGCCGGTACTACACGGTCATCATGATCGGCAGTGGTGATCATAGTTGCAGGGTAGCACGTGCCTTTTTTGATATTGTGCAAAGGAGAATATTTGATCAGGTAGTCGAACTGATCCTGATTATCACTGCTACCGTACTCTACAGCCCAGCCCCAACCTACAGTGAATTTATGATAGCGCAGCATGTCCAGTACGCCCACCTGCGGGATGGCTACTGCATAAAGGTCCGGGCGCTGCGTCAGGCAGGCGCCGACCAGCAAACCTCCGTTAGAACCACCGCGGATAGCGAGCTTGCTGCTGGAAGTATATTTTTCTTTGATCAGGAATTCAGCACCAGAGATAAAGTCGTCAAATACATTTTGCTTGTTAGACAGCATACCACCTTTATGCCAGTCTTCGCCAAACTCGCCACCACCGCGCAGATTGGCCAGGCAGTAAACACCACCACTTTCCAGGAATGGAATCAGTGCCATAGAGAATGATGGGGTCAGACTGATGTTGAATCCGCCGTATGCATACAGCATCGTAGGGTTATTGCCATCCAGCTTCAAGCCTTTTTTGTAGGTAATGAACATGGGTACTTTAGTGCCGTCTTTAGAAGGATAGAAAACCTGTTTCGTCTCATACTCTTCCGGGTTGAATTTGGCACTGGACTTGCGGAACAGGGTAGACTTTCCTGTGGCAATATCATAGTGATAAATCGTAGGAGGATTGATGAACGAAGTATAGGTATAATAAAAATCCTTATCGTCTTTATGCGCACCAAAACCACTTGCCGTACCTAAGCCCGGTAAGGTGATGCTGCGTTCTTTCTTGCCTTTGTAATCATATTGTTCTACTACGCTTACCGCGTTTCTCAGGTAATTGGCAAACAATTTGCCACCTGCTGTACCCACGCCTTCCAGTTTTTCTTTCTGTTCTGGGATAAGGGTTTGCCAGTTGGCAGCTGCCGGATTTTTTGGGTCCAGTAAAACTACTTTATAATTCGGGGCGCCGTTATTGGTGTTTAGTACGATTTTGTCGCCGATGTTATCTACCACGGAAGCATTGGTTTCGAAGCCCGGTACGATAGTGGTAAAGCCTTTATTACTTGCATCTTTCAGGTCTTTGATCTTGATCTCGCTACCGTCTGTACCTTCAGAAATACCCAGCACGAGGAAGCGCTCATCTTCGGTAAGGTCTGCGCCTACATAGCGTAATGGATGTTCCTTGTCTTCATACACCAGTATATCTTCACTTTGTGCAGTACCTATTTTATGGAAGAATACTTTCTGGTATTCTGTTTTTGCAGAATATTTGGTGGCCTCATCTTTAGGCTTGGAATAACCGCTGTAGTAAAAGCCTTCTTCGCCTTTCCAGGAAATACCGGTGAATTTTACGTATTCAATTTTCTCAGAAAGCAGTTGCTTCGTCTTTACATCCATCACATATATTTCCTGCCAGTCACTACCGGAGGCAGATACTGCATATGCAAAGTATTTTTCTTTTTTGGAGAATGCTGTCGCCTGTAAGGCTACCGTTCCATCGCCGGATAATTTGTTCGGGTCCAGTAATACTTCTGGCTTGCCATTAATGCCAGTCTGGATATAAAGTACGGACTGGTTCTGTAAACCATCATTTTTGTAGAAAGTGTAGTATTGCCCGTTTTTGAAAGGAGCAGAGTATTTTTCATAATTCCATAACTGCGTCAGTCTTTCTCTGATGGCATCGCGGTAAGGGATCTGTTGCAGGTAAGCATTGGTGAACTGGTTTTGCGTCTGTACCCAAGCTTCCGTTTCTTTGGCTGTATCTTGTTCCAGCCAGCGGTAAGGATCGGTTACCTTCTGACCGAAATAATTGTCGGCCTGGTCTTCTTTACGGGTCTGAGGATAATTCATATGTTGTGCGTTTGACATCTGGCCCATAAGTAAGAGAGAGGCCAGAGGCAGAAGAGATTTTTTCATATAAATGATTTATGCTGACCAAAAATAAACAATTTAGAAGATTGTAACACTTTAATCTGTAACTTGGAATCTATTCTCAACAGGCCGTCAGGCTATATTACGGATCATTTTTAATTATAATTATGAAAATAGGATTTCACGGGGCGGCCCGTACGGTAACCGGCTCCAAGCACCTCATTACCCTGGATAACGGCAAACAGGTACTGCTGGATTGTGGTATGTTCCAGGGTATGGGTAGTGAGACCATGGAGCTGAATGCTCATTTTGGTTTTAATCCTGCTACGGTAGATTATGTGGTGTTATCGCATGCGCATATCGACCATGTGGGTTTACTGCCCAAGCTGGTGCTGGAAGGGTTTAAGGGTAAAATATTCTGTACCGAAGCCACAGCAGCATTGGCGGGGTTATTGCTGGCCGATTCTGCCCGGATTCAGGAAAGTGAGGCCACTTATATCAATAAAAGAAGAAAGCGCCAGGGCAGGCCCTTAGTCGAGCCATTGTATACGGAAGAAGATGTAGACAAGGCAACTGCCTTAATGCAGGCTGCACCCCTGGGCGAATGGTACCAGATAGATCCGCAGATCAGCGTGCTGCATACCGAAGCCGGACATATTATTGGTAGCACCTGTGTGCACCTGAAAATAGAAGAAGAGGGTGTGACCAAACATATCACCTTCAGCGGAGATGTGGGGCGTTATGATGATGCTATCCTGGATGCTCCGGCTCCTTTCCCGCAGGCAGATATTATCCTCATGGAAAGTACTTACGGCGACCGGGAACATAATCGTGTACAGCCTTCTCTGGAGCGCTTCCTGGAGACTATTGTAGAAACCTGCCTTGTTAAAAAAGGCAAACTGATCATACCTTCTTTCAGTGTGGGTCGTACACAGGAACTGCTGTATGCCCTTAATGCACTTTCCTTACAAAAGCGCTTACCACCAGTACCATATTATGTAGACAGTCCTCTGTCTGTTGAAGCTACGGAACTGACTAAACGCTTTCCGGAATTGTTTAATGACGCGGTGCAGGAAGTGATGAAACGTGATGATGATCCTTTTGCATTTCCTGGGCTGACCATGATCAAAAACGTAGATGCTTCTAAAGCGCTGAATCTGCGTAACGATCCTTGTGTCATCATCTCTTCTTCCGGTATGGCAGAAGCCGGAAGGGTGAAACATCATATTGCCAACAATATTGAGAATACCCGCAATACAATATTGATCGTAGGATATTGTGAACCTAACTCACTGGGCGGAAGGCTGAAGTCTGGTCAGAAAGAAGTCACCATTTTCGGTAAGGGCTATGAGGTGAATGCGAGGGTAAAAGTGATTGAGAGTATGAGTGCTCATGGCGATTATAACGATCTCCTGCAATGGATTTCCTGTCAGGATGCCACTAAAGTGCAGCAGGTATTCCTTGTGCATGGAGAATATGAACCGCAGCGTGCTTTCCGCGAGCGATTGCTGGCTAAGGGTTTTGGCGTAGTGCACATCCCGAGACTGCATCAGCAGGTAACGATATAAAATGCGTTTTTAAAATACTGAGGCGCGGGCAAAGCCCGCGCCTCAGTATTTTAAAAACGTTCTTCCACGCCCAATGCAAATAAAGCATAATCATATTTTACCGGGTCTTCGGGATCAAAAGCACGCAGGTGTTCCGTAAGCGCTATAGCCGTCTTCCAGTCATTTTGCTTGCGCTCGATTAACCCCAATCTGCGGGATACATCTGCCACATGCGTATCTAATGGACAAATGAGTTGTGCCGGAGTCAGGTAATTCCAGATACCCAGGTCTACCGGACTGTCTTTGCGGATCATCCAGCGCAGGAACATATTTAACCGCTTACAGGCAGAGCCCCGTTCCGGGCTGGCAATATGCTTACGGGTGCGTTCTGCAGCATCCGGTATACTGAAGAAATAGTGATGGAAATGATTCAGCGATCGTTCCACATTTACTGCCTCAGTTCCCGGCGGGATAAAGGCACTTTCCAGCAGTTCGTATTTGCTGTAATGCACTTTAAAGAAGGCTATAAAATGTAACAGGTCTGTACCGTTAAATGTACGGTGTACAAAGTGAAACAGTGGTTTAAGATCCTGCTCTTCATGCTGCAATACAAACTGGTAAGGAGCATTGTCCATCATCTCCAGCAGCCTGCGGCAATTATTCAGGATCATGGTACGATTGCCCCATGCTAAAATTGCTGCAAAAAATGCAGCAATTTCAATATCCTGTACTTGAGAAAATAAATGTGGTATAGAAACCGGATCTTTCTTTATGAAGGCTTCATTATGATAGGTCTCATATTTAAGATCCAGCAGTTTTTTTACGTTAGTATACATGTACGCTTTGTTAGTTTACCACCAGATGCCCAACCATTTTTTCTTGATTTTTACAGACTGAATGTGCTGATCCTTATTCGGACGATCGGCCTGATTGCGAGGCTGGTTTACTATTTTCTCCACAACATCCATACCTTTAGTTACCTCACCGAAAACGGTGTAATTGCCATCCAGGAACGGAGTGCCACCTATAGTTTTATAGATTTTTCTCTGTGCATCCGGTATTTTCTTATTGTTGCGCTTTTCAATCTGGTCCAGCTCAGCATCGGTATATTTCTTACCGTCTACGATATAGAACTGGCATCCGGAAGATGCTTTTTCTGGATTGTTGTCCCGTGCTGCAGCTAAAGCACCTCTTTTATGGAAATACTCATAGCGAAACTCAGCAGGTACTTTATATCCCACATCACCATCGCCCAGCATTTCACCGGCTTTCGTCTTTTTGGAATTAGGGTCTCCGGACTGGATCATGAAATCAGGAATAACACGGTGGAACAGTACGCCTTCGTAAAAGTGCGATTTAGCCAGCTTTACAAAGTTCTTGGTATGTTGCGGAGTATTGTTATACAGGAAAGCCTCGATTGTGCCGGCATCGGTTTTAATAATGGCTTTATATTTCTGTGCAATCGCCGCAAATGTAGCCGAACTCATTAAAGCCGCTAATAATAAAATCCGTTTCATAATGGGTAATACTTTTTTAGATTCAGACAAAAATAAGGATAATTGCTGAGCCATGTATCCCTGTTTTTTAACTGATCTTATTCCATTGCAGAGTATTGCTCTGGGTATTATGGTGCAATGCCTGGTACAGCATTCTGTGGTTGGGATGGGTAAGGCCGGGATCTTCAGATAAGATCAGTTCAGCTGCCTTTTTCGTTTCTTCGACCAGCGCTGCATCCTGTACGATGTCGGCAATTTTGAAATCGAGTGCCCCGCTTTGGCGGGTACCGTATATATCTCCAGGGCCACGCATCTTCAGGTCTTCTTCCGCAATCAGGAAGCCATCATTGGTCTGCGTCATGATGCTCATGCGCTGACGGCTCTCTTTAGAGATCTCCTGCCCGGTAAGCAATATGCAGTAAGATTTTTCGCTACCACGCCCCACACGGCCACGCAGCTGATGTAATTGTGACAGCCCGAAGCGTTCTGCACTTTCAATCAGCATCACCGATGCATTAGGTACATTTACCCCCACCTCGATTACGGTTGTCGATACCAGTATATGGGCCTCGCCGGAGACAAAGCGCTGCATATTCCGGTCCTTTTCATCGGCAGGCTGACGGCCATGAACCATAGCCACATTATACTTCGGATCAGGGAAGTATGTTTTGACCTGCTCATAATTGGCGATCAGGCTCTCATAGTCCAGCTTATCACTCTCATCGATCAAAGGGTATACGATATAGATCTGTCGCCCTTTTTCAATTTCATATTTGATGAATTCCATGATCTTGAACCGGTACACATCGAACCGGTGGGTGGTGTGAATAGGCTTACGTCCCGGAGGCAGCTCATCAATAACAGATACGTCCAGGTCTCCGTACAAGGTCATGGCCAGTGTGCGGGGAATAGGCGTTGCCGTCATGACCAATACATGCGGTGGTAATGTGTTTTTCTGCCAGAGCTTAGCTCTTTGCGATACCCCGAAACGGTGTTGCTCATCAATCACGGCCAGGCCCAGGTTCCGGAATGTAACCTTATCTTCTACCAGGGCATGGGTACCCACAACTATATGAATAGTGCCCTCTTTCAGTCCCTCCAGTATACGGCGGCGCTCCTTCGTTTTTACAGATCCGGTAAGTATCGCTATGGAGACCGGCATGTCTTTCAACAAATCGCTGATGCCCTGAAAGTGCTGCTGGGCTAATATCTCAGTAGGTGCCATCATACAGCTCTGGTAGCCGTTATCTGCAGCTATAAGCATACTGAGCAATGCCACCATTGTCTTGCCGCTGCCTACATCTCCCTGTACCAGCCGGTTCATCTGTCTTCCCTGCAGGGTATCGGTTCGGATTTCTTTAATAACCCTTTTCTGAGCCCCCGTTAGGTCGAAAGGCAGGTAATCGTTGTAGAAGGTATTGAACAGATCGCCCACAGAACCGAACACATAGCCCGGTTGCTGGTGATTGCGGATATTGGCACGTGTGATTTTCAATTGTGCGATCAATAGCTCTTCCCATTTAAGGCGATGGCTGGCGCGCTGCTGTGCCATAGCATTCTGAGGGAAGTGTATCTGGCTTAAGGCTTCATACCGGCCGCAAAGATTGTACTGCTGCAGGATGTTTGGTGGAAGCGTTTCATAAATATCTCCCGGCCTGATCTTTTCAAGCAGTGCCTGGGTCACCTTTGCAAATGAACGGTTGTTTAACCCTTTGGACCTCAGTTTTTCTGTTACACTGTATGCGGGTTGCATAGTCGGTGCAGCATTGTTTTGCCCCGGTTTGATGGCTTCAATCTCGGGATGGGTAATGGTAGGGAAACCATTAAAAAAGGTCAGCTTACCAAATATGCTGTACGCCGTATTGGGCAGTATGTTTTTCTGCACATAGCTGATGCCCTGAAACCATACCAGTTCCAGCTGGCCCGTCTGATCATAGAGGGTGGCGGTAAGCCTTTTCTTAAAACCACTGCCATGCTCATTAAAGTTCATAATGATGCCCTTCAGCTGTACCCATTCCTGGTCTGGCTGTAACGATTGTATATTCTGTACCTGGGTGCCGTCGATATAGCGGTAGGGAAAGTAATGGAGCAGATCTCCATAGGTACTGATATGCAGTTCCTTGCGGAGCAGTTCCGCCTTAAAGGAGCCGATTCCTTTCAGGAATTCGACTGAGGTTTGCAATATGGGTTCTCCGCTGTAGCTGATGGTTTTGGGCTTGTTGAAATTACGGGTACAAAACTAAAGAATATTTTGCCGATTACATGCGAAAGGGCTGCCATATGGCAGCCCTTTCGCATGTGTGTATTATGGGGGACAATTTTTGGTCTTAGAACTTATAAGAATAAGTCAGTGATAAAGTCGTACCTGGTCTGTATTGTTGCAGGATCCAGTCTTTATTTGCCTGCATGCTGCCATCTTTGAATGCAGAACCGGTAAATTTACTATCGCTGTCCTGGTCGAAGTAGAAACGATAAGGACTACTCAGGATATCTTTAACATTCAGTTTCAGTTCGCTTCTTTCAGACAGGTTGTATGCTACCTGGAAGTCTAACAGGTTACGTGGCATTTCATACACATCTCCGAAACGTCCGTCACCTACCAGGTAAATACGCTGACCGATTACGTTGTACATCGCTGTCAGGTTCAGTTTGCTGTTAGGAGAGCGGTAGCTCAGGCTGGTATTGATCATGTACGGAGACTGTCCGGCCAGTGGGCGGGAGTCAGAAGCGATACCATTGATATAACGTGTCTTGTCCAGTGTAACCTTAGAATTGATCAGGGCTACGTTTGCATAGAACGTAAAGTTGTTCAGGAAATCGCTACCCAGGAAACCTAATTTCTTACGAATTTCCAATTCCACACCGATGTTACGGGCATTAGGGAAGTTCATAGGAGTGATGTCATACGCACTGTTAGAACCGTACAGGTAATTCTCAATAGGGTTAGAGAAGTCCTTGTAGAATACTGATGCAGAAAGGATCTCACCACCGGTAGGGAAGTATTCATACTTCAGATCGAAGTTGTTGATCGTCGTTCTTTTCAGATTCGGATTACCGTTGATGTTTGCATTCAGCTCATAATCATAATAGCTCATTAAAGCCATCTCTCTCAGCTCCGGACGGGCCAGGCTCTTGAAATAAGAAGCGCGCAGGTTGGTTTTCTCTGTCAGGGCATAAGTCAGGTTAGCAGATGGCAATACATCCCACCAGAACTGATCTACATACTTTTTCTCTACAGTACTCAGGTCAATTTTATATGCTTCGAGACGTGCACCCCAAACCAGTCTTAACTTATCAGTGAATTTATTGTCCAGCATAGCGTAAGCTCCTGATGTGCTGGATTGTGCAGTGTATGCATCTCCAGGACCGGTCTGGTCTCTGAAATCATAGATCTGGTTGTTGATATTGGTCGGGCTGAACAGGTCCTGAATACCATTTTTCAGTACGCTCTGATCAGATGTAGTGGCACCCACATATCTGTTGCTGAAATCGCGGGTACGGTATTGTCCGAACAGACCGGTTTTTAAAGTTGATTTTTCAAACAGGTTAACCGGCTTGCTGTAGTTGATGTTTGCATTGATGATAGATTCACCCAGCTTGCTGAACATACGGTTATTGGCTTTACCCAGGGTACCCAGATCCGCTACATAAGCTTGTTCTGCATTGTTATAACCGTAGGATAATTTCTTCTGATCCGGTTGGTTATTGCTGATATAGTTATACGATAATAACCAGTTGATCTTGCTCTGGCCAGCTAATTGGTGCTCACCGTTCAGCGTAGTTTTGAACAGGGCTTTCTGTACCAGGTCAAAGGCATAGTAACGGATGTCTGTACCTCTTCCGATGTTCAATCCTTCACGATACATGAAGTTGTCATCGAAGTTGCGGTTGTATAATGTTTTCAGACCGATCTTGCTTTTGCCGTAGTAGTAGCCCATATTCACCACACCACCTAAAGTAGTAGAGTAGTTATATACATTGTCCGTATAGTTATAGTCATCGTACTGGCGCAGTACATTTGGTCTGATGTTCTCGCTGTGGTTGTAGTTAAGGGCACCGAAGAAGCCGAATTTGCGGCCGTTACCCAGTCTGTATACGCGACCCAGGCCAGCCTGCAGGTTCATCATCGGTAAAGCGCTGCGTGTCTGTACACTGAAGTCATTGTTCAGCATATTCAGGTATGATGCGCTTTGAGCCGGAGTCAGGAATCCACCTGCTTCTTTAACCGTAGGGAAGTTTTTAGGCAATTTTCTGCCATTGTCAAATCCCAGGAAATCGGTGCTGCTTTTATAACCCGTTTTGAAATCTTTAAAGGTAGATACGGTATTGTAACCTGTACCGATGCTGATATTGTTGAAGTTCTCTTCAGGTACTTCTTTAGTCAGTACATTGATCACCCCACCTGCGAAATCGGCAGGCAGATCCGGTGTGCCGGCTTTAGTGATGATGATATTGTCAATTACCGCAGAAGGGATAATGTCGAAAGAGAATGCCTTACGGTTAGGTTCAGTACTAGGCAGTACCGCATCATCTACCAAGGCAGTATTATAACGGTCGCTCAGACCGCGGATGATTACAAATTTATTATCCTGGATGGTTGTACCGCTTACCCTTTTCAGCACATCGGCAGTATTTCTATCCGGAGAACGTTTGATCGCTTCTGCAGAGATACCGTCAGAAACGGATGCTGCATTTTTCTGCATGGTGAACAGTGCATTTACCGTTTCTTTCTTCATGGAGCTGCTTACAACAACCTCATTCAGCTCGGTAGATTTGGACTCACTCATTACTACATTTACAGCAGGCATACTTGCACCTTCCGCAATTGTGATATCCGTAATCTCTTTGCTTTGATAGCCCATGCTCTCGATCACAATTTTATAATTACCTGGCTTCAGGGTAAACTCAAAATTACCGTCAATGTCGGTAAGCGCATTCAGTGTACTGGTTGTTTTGCCAGCTTCAAATACACTTACGGTTACCCCTGGTAATCCTTCGCTGTTGCTGCCGTCTTTAATATTACCTTTAAGATTAGGCGCATTTTGTGCGAATGCAGTTGTCGCGATAGACGCAATAGCAACTGTAGTAATAATTTTGTGCATACTTATTTCGTGTTGTGGAATTTCGCGCAAAGGTTTAAACTTAATGTTACTACAATTTGAAATTATTGTTACTTAATTATTAACTATTAACCGGAAAGGGGTACTGAGCTGTCTAAGTACCCCTTTCCGGTTATGTTTACTATACTATATATATTGTTATACTGCTGTATTGCAGAGCTCAATTACCGCATCTACCCAGTCATCGGCCGTATTCATACAGGGAATGTACTCATATGTCGTACCGCCATTAGAGATGAAGTCTTCTTTACCGCGCATTTCGATTTCTTCCAATGTTTCCAGGCAGTCGCTTACAAATGAAGGGCAAACTACTTTCAGGCGCTTAACCCCGTTTGCCGGCATTTCAGGTATTACAGTCTGTGTGCTTGGCAATAGCCATGGATCACGGCCCAGGCGGCTCTGGTAGCTTTGCTGCCATTTGGTTTTAGGCAGGCCCAGTTTTTTAGTCACCAGCTCGCTGGTCATCGTTACCTGGTGACGGTAGCAGGTTTTATGGCTCGGGTTAGATTTGTAACAGCAGTTCTCCACCTTCATACAATGCTGTCCGGTAGGGTCTGTTTTGGTTACATGGCGCTCCGGGATACCATGATAGCTGAATAATAGCTGATCAAAGCTGTCGGTATCGGCCACATGCGGTTTAATGCTGTTAGACAGGGCCGCAATATATGCCGGGTGGTTGTAGAACGGGGGCACAACACTTAGTTTAAAGTTGTAGTTATGCTTTTGTTTAGCCTGAACCATATGCTCCACGGCTGTTTCATAGCTGCTCATAGCATAGTGCGGGTATAATGGGAATAAGATTACCTCTTCCAGGTCTGGATTTTCTTTCAGTAAGGCCTCATAGGCTGCTTCCGGAGTCGGATTGCCATAGCGCATGGATATAGCTACAGGCATATCAGTCTTTTCAGCTACCTTTTCTCTCAGTTGTTGCGTAAGGACTACCAGTGGAGAGCCCTCTGGCCACCAGATCTGCTCATATGCTTCGGCAGATTTCGGTGCACGGAAAGGAACAATTATACCCTTAACCAGCAGCAAGCGAAACAGGTATGGTTTGTCAATTACCCGCTCATCCATTAGAAATTCATTCAGGTATTTACGCAGATCCTTGACAGAAGTGCTGTCGGGAGAACCCAAATTCATTAAAATCAAGCCTTTTTTAGCCATGTACACAGAAGTTTTAGCAAAAATAATATTTAAAACTGACTTCTGTCTTTATTCGTATATAGGATATATGGTACAATTTTTATGACATTAGAATGACAGAACTACTTAAAGGTGTGCAAATGATAATGTACCTTTGCGCCAGTAATGTCAATTCTTGTATTCATCGATTATGATTTTAGACGAGCGGAACAATTTACAGGAATTCTGGTGTGTGGGTATTAACCACCTGAACACGAGTACGGAGATTCGTAGTCGTTTTGCCATTGGTGCAGATGCCTATGACCGTCTACTGGCCGATGCCCCTGATTATGGAGTGGGGGCCCTTTTTGTAATATCTACCTGTAATCGTACAGAAGTATATGGTGTAGCCAAAGATGTAGAGCTGTTGATGGCCCTGATGTGTAAATACACAGATGGCGATCTGCACCTGCTGCGGGAGCATGCTTATACAATGGAGAGTACTATGGCGGTACAGCATTTGTTTAATGTCGCGGCTGGTATAGACTCTCAGATCCTGGGCGATTATGAGATCGTAGGGCAGTTAAAAACAGCCTTTAACTACGCTAAAGAGAAAGGTAAAACCAATGCCTTTCTTGATCGTTTATTCAATACCGTATTGCAGTCTTCCCGCGCAATCCGCAGCCAGACCAATCTGAGCAGTGGTACCGTATCGGTAGCCTACGCAGCTGTACAATTTCTTAAATGGCATGTGCCGACCTTAAGTGACAGTAAGATACTGGTGATCGGGGTGGGAGATATAGGTAAGAATACCTGTAAAAACCTGATCCAGGAACTGGGACTGAAAGACAACCTGGCTGTGGTAAACCGTACCGAAGATAAAGCGGCTACTTTTGCAGCAGAACTGGGCATTCGTCATATTCCATTTGCCGAAATGAGTGAGGCGATACGTGCATATGATGTGATTATTGTAGCCACAAATGCATCGGCCCCGATTATCACAGAGGCACATTTTGCTGAAGAGGACCACAAGATCATTATAGACCTTTCTATCCCTAATAATGTAAGTCCTTCTCTGGGCTCATACAAGCACATCATCCTGGCTAATGTAGATGACCTGTCCAAGATCAATGATGTGACCCTGCAACGCCGTCAGGAAGAAGTACCAAAAGCTAAAGCATTAATATCATTCTATATTCACGAATTTGCAGAATGGTATATCATGCGCCAGAGTGTACCGGTGCTGAAGGTGGCCAAAGAAAAGATTAAAGAACTGAACGGAGAGCTGGCAGATGCTATAGAGGATAAAGATTTTGACCATACAGTACAGAAAGTACTGAATAATATGGCCGTGAAACTGAAGAGCGATCAGAACAGACCAGGATGTAACTATATAGAAGCTATGAATGATTATATCATGTCCTACATTCTTAACAAATAAGCAATACATCATTTAATAATACGAAAGGAGCCGCAAGATGATCTTGCGGCTCCTTTCGTATATGGGCTTATATGTGAGTAAGGCATATAAAAAAGACCGGGAACGTTTATCGTTCCCGGTCTTTTTGTATCAGATTCAATCAGTCTTATCTGAATAAGGTGACCGTTCCTTTATATGTTTTGAGTTCCTTGTTAGGCAGTTCTACTGTAATGATATAACTATATACAGCTTGTGCACATGGATTTCCCTCAAAGTTACCATCCCATCCTTTCATCGGATCGATAGTGTTGAATACTTGCTGACCCCATCTGTTATAGATTTCGAAGCGCAGCAGTTTCTGGAATTTAGCGTTGGTCAGACCGAATACATCGTTTTTACCGTCACCGTTTGGTGTAAATGCATTTGGCATAATCGGATCCAGCGGATATTTCACTTCCAGGTCAATTGATGCAGTGTCTTTACAACCATACTCATCGATACCGATTACCTGGAAGGTTCCTGGCTCAGTGATCGGGAAGGTTCTTGCATATTGATTATCCGGATCGTAGAACATGCTTACCGGTAACCAGGAGTATAAGATACCACCCATTGCAGACATATTTACCTCTTCACCATAGTTTACGGTAGTGCCACTTACTGGCAGTACGTTAGTCAGCTGGAACGGAGGTCTTACATTAATGATCATTTGGTGATCTGAGAAACAGTTCGCTAAAGGCGTTGTTACATGCAGGTTATAGGTATAAGTACCAGTTGGTCTTAACAGGTAGTTTGTACCGATATTAGCCGCTCTCAGACCTGTGCTTGGAGTCCAGGTATACAGGTAATTAACCGTGTCAGGATATACTGATACCGCGATTACTGCAGAGTCCTGACCGCAGACGATGGTATCGGAAGGCATGGAGATTATAGGGTACTGTTCTACCAGGGCATGGAATGTTTTGCTGTGCGGAGGACAGGTAGCCGGAGCTCCAGGTTGTCTTACTGTAATAGTATAGTCGCGGGTTGTTAACAGGATCGGGTTGATCGTCAGGCTACCCAGGTTATATTGTACAGGCGTCCAGTCAAAGTCCAGGGTAGGGTCTGTATCGGCAGTAATAGATATCTGGGTACCAGGGCAATAAGCCGGTAAAGGGTTAGAGATATTTACATACAGAGAGTCTAAGATGTAAACGGTATCTTTCTTAATTACATTTTGTACACCATTATCACATCCGCAAGGGTTCAGCGCCTCAATGATGACCATTTTAGGACCGGTAGGCATGTTAGGTACCAGTAATGGTTTGATTTCGATAGTTCTGCTTGTTTGCAGGGCATTGAAATAAACGGTATCTGGCAGGTATTGGTAGTCGGTTCCGTTTACAGCATCACCTAATTTGTTGATGTGCAGGATCATTGGTACTGTAGTGTCACCGCCTCTTGTAAAGGTGATTTTTGCAGAATTACAACCTCTCACGGTGTGTTTTCTGTTCAGTTGGTTACCACCCTGGCCTGATTCTGTTTCCATTTCAATACTTACGATATCATAAGCGAATTTGAACGTAATGTTATCGTTGGTACCACCGTTTAACTTAACTGGAGCATAAGACCATGGAGTAGTAGGGAAGCCTGTGCTTGTACCACATACTGATTGGTATACAATACCGTTAGGGTCCATACGGCAGATACCGGTGTGGAAGTGGTCACCACTCGCACTTCCGAAGAAGCTACCAAAGATCAGTTCCGTAAAGTTTGCTTTAAAGGCTGCGAAGTAAGAAGGTTTAGGAGACGCATCGAATGCATCCGGAGTCAGTGGCATACCAGTCTGGTTACTTGAGCTGGTTACTGTAGAGATCATAATGTTACCACAGATATCCACCATCATCGCCGTAGGCGTGATGCTGCTGTTGCTGGCACCTGTTCTGGTAGAAGCAATAGTAGAAGAAAGACTTGGATTCAGTTTATCGATAAATACATATCCATTTGATACTAAACCCTGAGCCGTTGTATTGGTTACGGGGTAAGCACCATCTGTTCTACCTGCGATAAAGATATTATTACCACAGTCAAACGCTACACGGTAAGCGATATCTGTACCGGAAGTACCTAACAAAGTACTTGCCTGAACCATAGGGTTGTTGTTGCGGAATTTAACGGCAAAACCGTCGATACCACCACCTGAAGTGGTATGGTAAGCACCTGAAGTAGTAGGGAAGTTGGCAGAGCCGGCATAACCTGCTACAACCATCTCGTCTGTATTCTTATTATATTCAATACCGATAGCACCGTCCCAGGCATTACCACCCATATAAGTAGCGTACATTAAGGAACTTAAGTTGCCATTCAGTTTAGCGATTACCGCATCGTGGCTACCACCATTGGCAGACTGGTACGCTGTAGCAGTAGTAGGGAAGTCGGTAGAAGCAGTATTGGATACCACCCAGATATTACCGGAAGCATCGAATGCAACGTCTGCAGGGTTACCGTTAGAACCACCCAGACCTGTGTAGGCAAAGGTAGAACCGTTTTGTAAGGCTTCCATACCGGTACCACCAAGGTAAGTACTGGCCAGGATGCCGGAACCGTCAGCCGTAAATTTAACTACATAGATATCTGATGCACCATTCAGGGTACTTTGATAAGCACCGGTTGTAACCGGCATGGTAGTAGTAGACACATTACCCGCCATTACCAGCTGGTTACTGTCATTTACTCTTAAGGTATTAGGCTGAACGTTATTGGCCGTACCACCGAAGTAGGTAGAGTATACCAGCGTAGAGCCATTAGAAGTATATTTATTAATACCAGCACAACCTGTACCGCCAGGGAAAGTAGTCTGGTAAGCACCTGTTGTGGTAGGCCAGCCTATACCGTAAGCCAATGACGCAGTATAGGTATTACCTGCTTTGTCATAAGTGGTAGAGTGGGCATAGTATGGTGTAGTACCTACACCACCGCTATATGTTGCAAAAACCAGGGCCGGGTCAATCACCAGGTCGTAGTTTTTGTTATATCCTTTAGGGAAATCAAAGGTAAGTGCTCCTTTCTCGTATTTATAACGGGAAGGAACGGTAACTTTCTGACCGTCAATTACCTGGTAGGTATACGGTGCATGCTCAATTACCTTATTTACGCTTGTTGCAATCAGCAGGGAACCGTCAGCCTGAATTTTAGGGCTCACACCGTCGAAAGACAGGTGGATTTGCTGAGGGTTAGCACCTTGTTTCACTACAAAGTCATACTTTACATTGTTGTTTTCTGAATAAACCTTCAGATCAACACCATTATATATATCATGTTGGGTTACACCTTCGTATAATCCCACATGTCCAGCCCATTTGCTGGCGTCGTTACCGATAAAGTAGTTATGATACGTACTTTTCTTACCGGAATTGCTGTACGTTACATTCGTATTTGCACCTACAAAGTTTACTTTATAAGCGTGGCCGTGTATCGGCAGGTCAGCAGAATTGTTGCCCTTGTCTGCCGCTTCGTGGAATGCCTCCAGATCATCTGAACTGACAAAGTTGTACACGAAGCCCTTGTCGGTCAGGAACATAACACCGCCGGCAACATGTGCCTGATACTTGGCTTCCGAAACCCATTGTCCTTTATTTTCAATAAAAGAAAGTGCAGCCTGCTCTCCGGCCTCGTGCTGATGCTTTGCATCCGGTATTTTAGGACCGCCCCAGCTGGTAGATGCAGCTAAGCCTAAAATGCCGGTTAGTAATAAAAATTTACCCATAGTACACTAGTTATTTTACAATGATGGTTATTAATTGTCACACCCTAATATAGACTACCATTACAGTAGATTGGTTGGTGAAAAATGCCAATAAATAGCCTGAAAGTTGACAATATACAAAAAAGGTTTAAAAAAAGAAAGCTGCTTTTTATAAGAAAAAAGCAGCTTTTTAGACGTGAAATATAAGATACTGATAAAAAACAGAATTGTATATTACATATTTTCTAATGTCATTATGGTGCCAGAACGGATCCCGCGGTCTGTTTGTTGTAAAGAGCACAACTCATTGGTTGCATCATGCTCAAAGTACAGCAGCCAGTCGTTCGCAACAGCCTCATCAAGCAATATTTTTTTCTCTTTCAACGTTTCCAGGGGGCGGGTATCGTAAGCCATAACCCATGGCAACGGCAGGTGATGCATGCTTGGTAACAGATCGGCACAGTAAAGGATTGTTTTTCCTTTGTATTCAATCTGTGGCAGCATCATCGATTCTGTATGGCCGTTTACCAGTCTTACTTTAAAACCGGGAACGAACTCATCGCCATCGGCACCTTCGAAAAATCGAAGTTGTCCGCTCTCCTGCAGGGGCAGGATATTATCTTTCAGGAAAGAAGCCTTTTCACGGTCATTAGGGTTTACCGCCCAGTCCCAGTGATTGGCATTGCTCCAGTAAGTAGCATTTTTAAACGTAGGCACCAGTTGATCACCCGCTCTTTTTACAGCACCTCCTACATGGTCAAAGTGCATGTGCGTCAGGAATACATCTGTAATATCTTCCGGGCTATAGCCTTTCGCTTTGATAGAGCCCAGCAGGCTTGCATTTCCATGCAGGTAATAGTGCCCGAAAAATTTCTCGTCCTGTTTGTCACCTATACCGGTATCGATCAGGATCAGTCTGCCGTCTGTCTCAACCAGCATACAACGCATCGCCCAGCTACACAGATTATGCTCATCTGCCGGGTTCAGTTTGTTCCACAAACTTTTAGGTACTACACCATGCATGGCACCGCCGTCCAGTTTGAATAAGCCCGTATCGATAGTATGTAATTGCATAATTCTTTATTTAATGGTTTTCTTGTATTTATTTCAGGGTTTCCTTCAACCAGGAGAAGAATTCACGTTGCCATACCAGGCCATTATGCGGGTGCAATACCCAGTGGTTCTCATCCGGCAAATACAGCAGCTTGCTTTTAATACCTTTCAACTGCGCCGCCTGGAATGCCTGCAGCCCTTGTTCGATCGGCACACGGAAGTCAATACCACCCTGGATGACCATGATCGGAGTATTCCATTTGTCTATATAGTTGCTTGGATTATATTGAGTGTATGCTTTCGGCATATCTTTCTGCCAGTAATTACCACCCAGGTCCCAGTTGGCAAACCATAACTCCTCAGTAGTGCCATACCAGCTCTTCATATCAAACAGGCCATCATGTGCGATAAATGTTTTAAAGCGATTTTCATGAATACCAGCCAGCATAAATACGCTGTAACCACCATAGCTTGCACCTACACAACCCAGTCGGTTCTTATCTACATAAGATTCTTTTGCCACAGCATCAATTGCCGCAAGATAATCGCGCATAGGTTGTCCGCCCCAGTCTTTGCTGATCGCTTCATTCCATTCAGTGCCCCAGCCCGGCATACCTCTGCGGTTTGGCGCGACAACGATATATCCATTAGCGGCCATCAGCGCAAAGTTCCAGCGTACACTGTAGAACTGTGTTAACGCAGATTGTGGTCCGCCCTGGCAGTACAGCAGGGTAGGGTATTTTTTGGTACGGTCAAAGTTTGGTGGATATACAACCCATACACCCATTTGCTTACCATCAGTTGTAGTGACCATTTTCAATTCAGAAGTACACATTGCAGTGCCTGCATATACCTCATCATTGGCATGAGATACCTGGCTCATTTTACCATTGGCCGTATTCACCATATACAGTTCTGCACTATGGTTCATATCCGTTCTGCTTACCAGTATATCTTTCTTATGTTGTGCGACAACACCCGCTACATCAAACGCACCATCCGTGATCATCTTTACTTTGCCAGGAGTAGTAATATTAACAGAGAACAGTTGCTGGGTGCCACGGTAAGCCGCATTGAAATAAAGGGTACGACTGTCATTGCCCCAGATATAATCACCATCTACTGTTTCGTTCCAGCTAGCAGTCAGGTTTGTTTTCTTTTTAGTAGCCAGATCCATCAGGTACAGGTCCACTTTATCGGCCTCGAAACCATCACGTGCCATACTGGTCCAGGCAACGTACTTTCCGTCCGGGCTGAATAAAGGTTTCATATCATAACCCATCATACCTTTGGTCCAGTTATCGGTACGGCCATCCTGCATATTATATGCATACAGATCCGTGTTGGTGCTTTGCGCATAAGCCTTACCTTTTGCCTTTTTACATACATAGATCAGTGTCTTGCTGTCTGTGCTGAACACAAAATCTTCGGCTCCGCCGAAAGGTACCTGTGGTGCATAGTAGGGCTCATCCTGCATAATATCTTTCGACTCACTGCTGTTAATGCCGGTGATGAAGATATGGGAGTAATTACCATCATTCCAGTAATCCCAGTGTCTGATGTCCAGGTCTGTAAATACATATGCAGAACTGTTGGGTACATCATTATAACGAGCGTTGCCTTTGATCTTGTCAATAGCAACCATTTTACTGTAGGCAATTGTTTTACCATCTGGAGAGATGCGCACATTGGTCGCATCCTTCAGGCCGGAATGAATCCTGGTCCAGGTTACACCATTATCCTTACTCAGGAATAAAGAGCCGTCATTTAAAGCATACAGACCAGTTTTGTCCCATTGTACAAACTGTTTGCCCTGTAGTACCGTAGTTGGCTTGCTCTCGCCTGTGGCCATATTCAGCAGGTACTGCGTCTTGTTACTTTTTTCAGTAGTAAGGTCAGTATGCGCTACCGTGTACAGGACCGTACTGCCATCGGGAGTAGTAGATTGTGTACTGACGCGGCCCAGTTTCCATAGGGTTTCGGGTGTCAGTAATTGTTGTGCTTGTGCCATTGTTGAAGCAAGAGAGAAAAGAAGTATAGACAATTTTTTCATGTCGGAAAATGTATTGTAAAAAATCGGATACAGAACTATATATTCGGGCAAATCTACAAAAAACAATAAAGAAACAAGGCATCTGAATGTCGTACCTTTGTATTCTGCAAAGAACAGGTTTAAATTAACAAAGTCATAAAGAAAAATTGGTCGTTCTTTGTCATTAAATTGTCTAAATTAGATATCTGAATAATAACGGATATATATAATTAAAATGGAAACTGCAGATAAATACAACGAATTGGTGGCTCAGGTGCCTGCAAAAGGCTACCTGGATATGCCTATTGATCCCCGCCTGGACCTGTTTGAAGAAATCAAGAGACTAAAGAAAGAAAAGAATGCGGTGCTGCTGGCACACTATTATCAGGAGTCGGAAATACAGGATATTGCAGACTTTATCGGCGACAGCCTGGCACTTGCAGAGGCTGCTGCGAAAACGGATGCAGATATGATCGTATTTGCCGGAGTACACTTTATGGCAGAAACGGCCAAAATACTGAACCCGGGTAAGAAAGTGGTGCTGCCGGATCTTAATGCAGGCTGCTCGCTCAGCGATAGCTGCCCTCCGGAATTGTTTGCCCAGTTCAAAGCAAAGCACCCGGATCATATTGTGATTACCTATATTAACTGTAGTGCCGGTATGAAAGCACTCAGTGACATCATCTGTACCTCTTCCAATGCCAAGATGATTGTAGATAGCCTGCCTGCAGACCAGAAAATCATTTTTGCTCCGGACAAGAATCTGGGAGGATATATTAATAAAGTTACCGGCCGCAATATGCTGCTGTGGGACGGGGCCTGTATGGTACATGAAATCTTCTCGCTGGAGAAAATTACCCGTCTGAAAGAACAGCATCCTGAGGCTAAGCTGATCGCCCACCCGGAATGTGAGGAGCCGCTGCTGAAAATTGCAGATTTTATCGGTTCTACATCGCAATTGCTGTCTTACGTAGAAAAAGACGAGGCAGATACCTTTATTGTGGCCACTGAATCCGGAATCCTGCACCAGATGCAGAAGAATGCTCCGCATAAAACCCTGATTGCGGCACCGCCGGAAAATAATTGTGCCTGCAACGATTGCCCTTATATGAAGCTCAATACGCTTGAAAAACTCTACCTCTGCCTGAAGTATGAGATGCCGGAAATATTGATGGAAGAATCTTTACGCCTGGCGGCTAAGAAGCCTATGGATAAGATGATGGAGCTGAGCGCTCAGTTCGGATTAATACAAGGAAAGTAAATATTATTAAAAAAATAAATATTAAAACGGTCATGGTTTTCATGACCGTTTTTTTGTCCGGTACTTGAATTTTAGCCCGTTTTAACTATCTTTAAACAATTTTTCATATTTTAGTAGTCGAAAAACCCCTTATTCATCATATAAAAAAAGTCAATTTATGAAATTGAGTTATACTAAAATCCGACATGTTCTTTTGCTGGGCTTGTGTATTCTTTTTGCAATGCCCCGCTCCCAAGCGCAATTGACTATTGTAGACAATGTAACCGCTGCTCAACTTGTCGATAAGCTGGTTGGGGTAGGGGTTATTACCCTGAATCCTACCATGACCTGTCGTACTGGTGGTGCGGGCACCTTTTCCGGTATCAGTAACCTCGGTATCGACAGCGGTATCGTACTAACTACCGGTGCTGCCAAGACCAATACTGCTACATTTACGACTGGTGTAGATGCTATTGCAACCAATGGAATGCTGTCATCTGCTGCTAATAATGGAGGTGATGCTGACCTTTCTGCACTTATGAATGGTGCTACAACCAATAATGCCTGCGTGCTGCAGTTTGACTTTATTCCGGCTGGTGATACAGTTAAATTCCAATATGTATTTGGTTCAGAAGAGTATCCGGAATATGCCTGTTCTCAGTTCAACGATGCTTTCGCATTCCTGATCTCCGGACCTGGTATTGTTTCTAACATCCCTTCTATTCCTACTAAACGTAACATAGCCCTGGTACCGGGTACAACCAATGTACCTATTGCGATCAATACTGTAAACGGTGGTGCAGGTACTTTCGGTAATATTACTACGTGTAATGCTATTGCTACCGGTTCTCCATTTACCGCATATTATGTAGATAACCTTACTCCTACAGCTAATCCAAATATCGTATTTGACGGTATGACTACGGTATTAACTGCAATACAGAGTGTTGTTCCATGTGATACATACAGATTGAAACTGGCCGTAGCGGATGTGTCTGATGGTTCATTAAACTCTGGTGTATTCCTGAAAGCAGGAAGCCTTAACTCTATTGCCTTATCTGCAGGTGCTTCCGGTATGAATATTACTACCAGCGATACCGCATTTATCGTAAGAGGTTGTCCTCAGGCAGATGTAACCATCTCCAGACCAAATGCTGCTCCTCTGCCGCTGACAATCCCGTACCAGTTATCCGGTACAGCTGTTAATGGTGTGGACTATCAGTTATTGACAGGAACAGTAACTATTCCTGCAAATGCAACTACCGGACACGTATATGTAAAAGCATTACCATTGCCAGTTGCCGGAGCCGATAAAACAGTATGGATCAAATTCTTGTCTCCGTACAGCTGTAGCGCTAACCCTGTAGTACTGGATTCTGCAATCGTAGTAATTCAGGATTCTATCCATGTGACTATTGATGTAGGTGATACTGCAATGTGTTTTGGACAAATACTGGATGTAAATGTAGAAACAGATACCATCTTCGGACCATTAAGTTATGTATGGAATCCAACATTAGGTGTAACAGCTCCAACTATCGATTTTGCCAGCATCAGCTTCCCTGCTCCTGGTATCTATAATTATAATCTGTATGTAAACATCCCTTCGCTGGATACGAACTGTCGTGTTTCTAATGCCAGCTTTACCGTAGATGTACAGACCATAGGGGTGAATATCGGTAGCGATACCTCAATGTGTACTTATGACAGTCTGTTTATGTTTGTAGAGACCAATCCTCAGGATACAGGTGCCTTTACATACAAATGGATGCCGGAATCAAACTTTAATGATCCGTACCGTATTGCACCGATCTTCAAGGCTAATGCCACCACAGATATTATTGTTATGGCCACCACCCCGGCCGGTTGTGTGGGTAGTGATACGATGACGGTCACCGTGTATCCGGGAGAATTCCTGAATGTGCTGCCGGGAGATACCAGTATCTGTCCTAACCAGTCCGTTCCGGTAAGTGCGTACAGTACGATTGATAATCAGCCATTGGATCCGGATAATACATACAGCTGGACGCCGACCAACTGGGTCAGCGATCCGAATAGCCTGACACCGACCTTTAGCCCGATAACCACAACACAGTTCCGCCTGCTGGCCACCAGCGAGTATGGCTGTATCGATACACAATTTGTAAACATTACGGTGCATCCTGCTGCAGCGGTAAGCCTGCCTGATTCTGTAGTAATCTGGGCCGGAGAAAGCTATCAGCTGGAGCCATCAACAAATGCCGTTCATTTCAACTGGTTCCCGGTATCTGGTATCAATAATTCAAGCCTGTCCAATCCATTGTTCAGCCCATTGGTAAATACCCGTTACTTCTATACAGCAACTACTGATGAAGGTTGTTCTGTATCAGATTCTATTGACTTTATTGTGAGACAAGAAGGTGTAGCAGATATGCCTAATGCCTTTAACCCGAACAATACCACCTTCAAACCAAGCTTCAGAGGCAATTTCGCAATGGAGATCTTTGAAATTTATGACAGATGGGGTCAGAAGATCTTCTCCTCTTCTAACATCAATTCAGGATGGGATGGCAAGTTGAATGGTATGCCACAGCCTAATGGAGTATATGTTTACATTATACGCCTCAGAGATGCACAAACCGGCAAAATGGTCAATAAAACAGGCAATGTTACATTACTGCGATAAGCAGTGATAATCATGGCTTAATAATTGCCCGGAGCTGATTTAAGTGTTTTTTTTGAAAAAAATAAATAATTAAAAAAAAATTAAGAAAAAGTAAGGAAAATCAAATTTTTTTTTGGACTTTTAATGCCTTAAGCCTTTTTTGGTTTCTCCTCAAACTAAAATATTTGTTAACCCGACTAACAATTTATAAAATATGAAGTGTAGAAATACTATCACCGGTGCGTTACTGTTTGCTGCTTCTATAATGTCTATAGGAAATGCAACGGCGCAGGATGTGCACTTTACGCAATTCAACGCATCTCCGCTTACAATTAACCCGGCGTTTACAGGTGCTTTCCAGGGAGAGTATAGAGTGTCTGCGGTTTATCGCGACCAGTGGCGTAGTGCATTAGGTAATGCTGCATTCAAAACATATGCCGTTTCTGTTGATATGCCTTTAATCAGAGATATCTCTATTGACGATTACCTGGCTGGCGGTATACAATTATATAATGACAGAGCCGGCGACGGTAACCTGAATAACTTTTCCGGCTTAGCATCCCTGGCCTATCACAAGTTCCTGGGTAGAGACGGTAAAATGGCTTTAACAGTAGGCTTGCAAGGTGGTTACTCCAGCAAAAATCTGGACATCAGTAAGCTGTATTTTGCAGGAGACTTTAATGAAGGTAACTGGAACCCAGGCGTAAGTGCAGAATGGGCTAACCTGAATAACCGTGTAGGCAGCTGGATCGTTAATGCCGGTTTAGCCTGGTCACACGCCGCTTCAGACAAGTTCTCTTATGTACTCGGTGTTGGTGCCAATAACCTGACACAACCACTGGAATCTTTCCAGAAACAACAATCAACTAAAGATGTCGGTTTAGGCATCCGTTATACTGCTCAGGCAGGTGCTATCATTGGCGTAAGCGATCGTTTCAGCATCAGACCAGCTGTATTATTCCAGTCTCAGAATGCTGCCAGCGAGATCGTAGCAGGTTCTGAATTCCATTACAAATTAGGCGATGATTATACTTACCCTACCGCTCCGGCAATCTATGCTGGTGGCTGGTACCGTCATCAGGATGCTGCGATGGTTACTGTAGGTGTTGAATTCAAAGGCTTCCGTATCGGTGCCGGTTATGACTTCAATACTTCTGACCTGAAAAATGCAACCAACGGCAATGGCGGTTTTGAAGTAATGGTACGCTATATCGCGCCAAGCCCGATCGAATTTGCCCACAAACTGTTATACCCTTGTGGTCGATTCTAAGAACCAGGAATAGAAAAATTTATTACGTCATTTTTGAATTTTCAAAAATTTTCACATTCAACGTTGCATAAAATATGAAACGCAAACCAATACTATTATTAGCGACTGCGGCAATAGCATTCGCTAGTGTACAACCAACTGATGTTTTAGCACAACAAAGAGATAGAGATAAATACGGCAAAAGAGCGGATGATCCTGTTGCAAAGCTAGGCTACGAAAAGAAATTACGTTGGGCGGATGGCTTATTCAAAGACGGTAGCTTTTACAATGCAGAAGAGTATTACAAACAACTGCAGATGGAACAGCCCCGTAATCCGTACCTGGCCTACCAGATTGCCGAGAGTCAGTGGAGAATGAGAGATTATGCCAATGCAGCAGCAAGTTATGGTTATGCATACAGTTTAGCAAAAGCAATCTATCCTGAAGCGATCTTCAAGCAAGCGTTGATGTTAAAAATGAACGGTAGCTATAACGAAGCTATCGGAGCGTTTCAACAATTCAAGAAAGACAACCCAAAACCAAACAAAGATATTAAGATCCTGTTGAAACAAACAGAGACTGAAATCAAAGGTTGTTACCTGGGTATTAAATCGATTGCCAATCCAGAGGCCGCAACTGTTGCGCAACTCGGACCAAATATCAACTCTGCAAACACAGAACTGTCTCCGTTCCCTCTGGGCGACACAGCACTGTTGTTCGGTACGATGAATACCAACATCGTTGTAGACAAGATCAAAGAGAAACGTTCGGACTATGTATCCCGTTTCATGGTGTCGCAAAAAAATAAGTATACTGATGTAAAAGATACATTCACCTGGGCTGTTCCGTTTATGGATGGTCAGTTCAATGATCCGAAATACCATGTAGGTAATGGTGTTCTGGCAGAAGGTGGTGATCGTTTTTACTTCACTAAGTGTATGGATCAGAAAGGTGATACCGGTATGATGTGCCGCATCTTCGTAGCTGAGTTCAAAAACGACCGTTGGGGCGCTCCGCAGGAGTTAGGCAATGGTATCAATGAATCAGGTTCTTCCAGTACACATCCTTGTATCGTAAAAATCGGTAAGAAAGAGATCCTGTTCTTTACTTCTGACCGTAAACTGCAAAGCCGTGGTGGTTATGATATCTGGTATTCAGTATATGATTCCCGTCTGAAAACATACCGTCGTCCGCAAAACGTAGGTAAGCAAATCAATACCAAAGGAGATGAAATGACTCCTTACTTCGATAACCGTACAAACAAACTGTACTTCTCTTCTAACGGATGGGAAACTATGGGTGGTCTGGATGTATTCGAAGCGACTATGGCCGGCAACAGCCCGTCCCGTTACTCTGGTATGAAAAACATGGGTTATCCGATCAATACTCCTGCAGATGATATGTACTTCATCCTGGATGGTTATGGTAAACCGGACGGATATGTGGTATCTAACCGCGTAGGTTCTATTGCCCTGAAAAATCCAACTTGTTGTGATGACATCTTCAGAGTACAGTTCGAGCCGAAATTAAAAGCTTTAGGTAAAGTAATCGATGCCAAAACACAGAAGCCTGTTGGTGAAGTAGTGGTGAAAATGGTAGATGAGAATGGTAACTTAAATACATTCAACTCTGTTGACGGTAATTTTGAGTTCAATACTCCAAGAGGACACTCTTATACCTTCACTGCAGATAAGCCTAAGTACACTTCTTCTCATGCTAACGTGAATACAGAAGCAGTAGAGCGTCAGGCTAATGATAACACTGTAGAAGTTGAGATTTATGTAAACCAGATCGATCTGAGCTGGTTCCGTATGGATAACGTATTCTACGATGATAATAAATATGATCTGCGCCCTGAATCTGTAAGCGATTTGGAAAAACTGATCAGCCTGATGAACGACAATCCGTCTCTGAGCGTGAAAGTTGCTTCTCATACAGATAGCAGAGGTTCTGATGAATACAACAAAACATTATCTCAAAAACGTGCCGAATCTGTTGTAAACTACTTGGTAAATAAAGGTGGCATCGACAGAAGCCGTTTAGAAGCAGAAGGTTTTGGTGAGACTATGCCGGTAGCGCCTAACGAAACTAACGGTAAGCCTAACCTGGCCGGTCAGCAACTGAACCGCCGTACTGAGTTTAAAATCATGGACGAAGATCCTACTAAACGCATCATTTTTGATAGCTCTAAACCAGGTACGATCGGAAGCCAGGAGAAAAACCTGAATGTTGACAATACCAATGTACCAGAGGAAGTTGATGAAAAATCTTCTTTAGGTCAGCCTGGTAGCCGCGTAAACAAATAATATTAACCAGACTATTTATAAAAATAGGTTTGTCTGCAAGGACAAACCTATTTTTTAGTTATTATTGATTCCAGATATGAATTACATTAAGATAAGATACAATACTGCTAATGATGAGCAGAGAGCTGTATTGATTGCTCAGATGAGTACAATGGATGCCTTTACCGGCTTTGAGGAAGCAGAAGATGAGCAATTGATTGCCTATGCTGCGGAAAATAGCGTGGATGAAACAGTATTACAGGAGATTGCTTCGCTGGCTAATGTACAGTATGTGGTGGAAGAAGAGCCGGAACAAAACTGGAATGCCACCTGGGAGTCCAATTTTGAGCCTGTTTTACTGCCTGGCTTCTGTAGTGTAAGGGCCGCATTTCATCCTAAGGTAGAGGGTATTCCTTATGAGATACTGATTACACCTAAAATGTCATTCGGTACAGGACACCATGCCACGACCAAACTGATGATGCTGCATATGCAGGCGTTGGATCTGAAAGGCAAGCAAATACTGGACTATGGCACCGGCACCGGTATCCTCGCTATCCTGGCCGAAATGCTGGGAGCAGCCTCAGTGTATGCGATCGATATAGACGAATGGTCTTTCGAAAATGCAGTAGAGAACGTGAAGAATAATGATTGTACCAAAGTAGCCGTAGACCTGGGCGATATTAGCCTGATTACGGGTAAGCAATATGATATTATCCTGGCCAACATAAATCGCCATATACTGCTGGATTCTATGCAGATATTAAGTGATTCCCTGAATACAGATGGTACACTGATCCTGAGTGGTATACTGAAAGAGCAGGATACTGATATTATCCTGGAATCAGCAAATGCCAATGGATTGAAAGCAGTTAGCTTTATGGATGAAAGAGGCTGGGCAGCCATCTCATTTGTAAAAGCATAAGTACATATTAAATGCATAAAAGAAGGGCCGGTAAATATTTACCGGCCCTTCTTTTATGTATTTATTTGATCGGAATTGGAATCCCGCTTATGATCTGAGTTCTGGAATATCAGCATTATCACTTACCGAATTATCCTCTACACGTACAATACGTGATGGATATTTCTGCAGCAGACGATAGTCATGTGTCGCCATAAGGATAGCTGTATTCATATCCTGAGCAATGCTGACCAGCAGTTGCATGATCTTATCCGTAGTATCCGGGTCCAGGTTACCTGTAGGTTCATCGGCCAGGATCAGTTGAGGGTTATTCAGCAGGGCACGGGCTATATCCACCCTTTGCTGCTCGCCACCACTCATTTCATATGTCTTTTTGTAGCTTTTTGCCGGCAGGTGCACCAGGTCCAGTACCTCTTCGATACGGGCCTTCATTTGCTTCGGATCCGTCCAGCCGGTAGCCTTCAGTACAAACTCCAGGTTCTCGTATACATTACGATCTGTCAACAGTTTGAAGTCCTGGAATACTATACCCATTTTACGGCGCAGGAACGGAATTTTTTTCCAGTCCATTTTACGCAGATCAGAGCCCACCACAACACCTTCTCCCTCTACAAGTGGCAATTCACCATATAAGGTCTTTAGCAGGCTGGATTTACCAGAACCGGTCTTCCCGATAAGGTATACAAATTCACCCCTGTTGATATGAAGATTAACATCATGCAGAATCTGGGTCTTACCCTGATAAATATTGGCATTAGTGAGCTGTAATATAGTATTGTCCTGCATGGAAAAGCAATTCTTGGTTGTTACAAAAATAAGGGATTAAATGTAATAATTCAGGCTTAATTACCCCTTGTCCGTTTTGTACTTATTGTACAACATACGGATCAGGCCATCTGCCAGACCGATTTTCGGTACATAAATCTCCTGCGCGCCGGCCCATCTCATAACACAGGTATAAATCTGCAATGCCGGTACAATTACATCGGCACGGTCGCGTCGGATATTGTATAAGTGCATCCGCTCCTCGATGGTAGCCGAAGATAATTCTTTGTAATAATCCCTGAGCAACTCCAGTTTAAGCGGACGTTCCTCTTTTGTCTTGGATAGAGAGAATACTTTGTTGATATTGCCACCACTACCAATTGCCTTGATATTATTGATCTCCCTGGTATGTGTCTTGACGAACCATTTGAAGTGATCCATCTGAGCATCTGTTACCAGACCATTCAGCAGGCGTATGGTTCCGATATTAAATGATTCTTTAAAAACAATATTGCCCTGGTGAAACATCGTCAGCTCTGTGCTGCCACCACCTACATCAATGTACAGGAAGGCATCCTGGCTGTCAATGTTTTCTGCAATATGGGTTTCATAAATTACATTAGCCTCTTCAGAGCCGGAGATGATTTCGATATCAATACCCGTCTCTGCCTTTACCTGTTGTATGATTTCCGTTCCGTTACGCGCATCGCGCATGGCAGAAGTGGCACAGGCACGATAATGCTCGACCTTATACAGGTCCATCAGTTGCTGGTAGATCTTCATGGTGTCGATCACCATTTTGGCCTTCTCTTCCGGTATTACCCCGGTTTCAAAAACATCAAAACCCAGGCGTAGCGGTATACGGAGTAAGTTTAGTTTAGTATAGTCTACAGTGCCGTCTTTGTAAGGCAGTACGTCGCTGATCAGTAGTCGCGCAGCATTAGATCCAATATCGATAGCAGCTAAAATCAATAGAATGGTGTTTTAGAAATACCTGACGAAAGTACATATTATTTTTCTTTTTGCTGACCTGCCGCTAAGGCTTTCTGCTTCCAGTAATTATAAATTTCGTACTGAGATCGGATTACTCTTTCACCCTCTTTACGGGGTACATATTCGTTTCGTTGGTGATTGTCCAGTATCCGTGCCTTATCGTTCTCTGCAAGCTGCAAATGCAATACATTGATCAGATCCTGTTTGATCTGTTTATCCAGGATAGGGCAGGCCACCTCTGCACGATGGTCCAGGTTGCGGACCATCCAGTCAGCAGAAGAGATATATACCTTAGGGTCACCTGCATTCTCAAAAACAAATACACGTGCATGTTCCAGGTATTCATCTACAATACTGATCGCATTAATAGGCGCTTTATACGATTTATCTTCAGTATGCAGGCAGCAGATACCACGGATCACCATATCCACTTTTACACCAGCTTGTGCCGCTTCTTCAATTTTCTCAATCAGCGGTTTATCCACCAGGCTGTTGAGCTTAATCATAATGCCCGATTTCTTTTTGCTCTTATGGTTTTTGATCTCCTTATCAATCAGGTCTATAAAAGTGCTGCGCATCGTCAGAGGCGATACCGGTAAGGTTTTGCAGGCTTTTAAGGTGCTGAGTTTTTGCGGCTGCTCCAGGTAGGTAAATACACGATTTACATCCGCAAGAATTGTACGGTTAGAAGTCATGAGACAGTGGTCACCGTAAAAGTTTGCAGTGATCTCATTGAAGTTACCCGTACTGATAAAGCCATATTGTTTCGTCTTGCTGAACTCCTTTTTACGGATCAGGCATAACTTGGCATGTACCTTCATATTAGGAATACCCAATATCACATTCACTCCTTCTTCTTCCAGTTTCTCTCTCCACTTCAGGTTAGCCTCTTCATCAAAGCGGGCACGCAATTCCAGTACTGCAGTTACCTTTTTACCATTACGGGCAGCATTCAGCAGTGCATTGGCAATCTGCGATTTTTTGGCCAGCCGGTAGCAGGTTATTTTAATACTTTCTACATTAGGATCAATCGCCGCTTCGCGCAGCAGATCGATCAGCGGATCAAAAGAATGGTAGGGGAAATGCAGCATTACATCCTTCTTATTCAGCACCTCCATAATGCGTATCGGTTGTACTAATTCCGGGTGCAGCAAAGGTTCCCTTTTTGGAGCCAGGTTGCTGAATACAGAAGAGGGGAAGTTCATAAAGTCTTTGAAGTTATGAATACGCCCGCCCGGTACCAGGTTTTCCTTTTTAAGGTTCAGTCGCTTGACCAGGTATTCCAGTAATATTTTATCGATAGACTTATCATAAACAAATCGGGTCGCCTTACCTTTTTTGCGGCCTTTAAGTCCCTTTTCCAGGTTAGTGATCAGATCCGTATTTTCGTCTACATCAAAATCAAATTCAGCATCGCGTGTTACCTTAATGATATACCCGACAAACTGGTCAAAACCGAATGCAGAGAATAACTGAGGCAGGTTAGCACGGATGATATCTTCGAGCAGGATAATATCCTTCTCTTCCTTCTTAGAAGGTAATACCACAAAGCGGGGCAGTTCCGAAGGCATCTCAATCAATGAGTAACGATGCATCATCGGGTTTTGAGTACTACCCAGCATACAGGCCAGGTATATACTTTTATCTTTCAGCAAAGGCATCTGCGGTATGCTCTCAATCATCAGCGGGACGATCTGCGTACGCACATGATCGTTATAATAATCCCTTACAAACTGTTGCTGCTCTTTGCTAAGCTGCTTTTCCGTTTTCAGGTGAATGTTGTTCTTTTCCAGTTCAGAAATGATTACAGCAAAAGCTTTGTCAAAGTCCTTGTTCTGCTCCAGCACCACAGCCATGATCTTATCCATGATTTTGTCCGGATTCTCTTCCATTGCAGCTTTCGCGGCTTTTCCTAACAAAGACATTCTTCTCAGCGATGCGACCCTGACACGAAAAAATTCATCGAGATTATTTGAAAATATTCCAAGGAATTTGAGGCGGTCAAAAAGAGGTACACTAGGATCTTTAGCCTCCTGCATTACGCGGGCATTAAAGGACATCCAGCTGATATCCCTGATAATGTTACCGGGTTTCTTACGAGTCATATACTTTTTTATTTCGGTGTTGTCTAGCAAATTTAACGCCAAATGGTTTAGAGCAATATTATATTTTGATGAATTATTGTTATGCCGTTAACAACATAAGATGTTAAAACGCAATATTCCTGATGGATCGTAAACAGCGTTTTACTAAATTGTGAACTATTTTTTAAATACTAAAAGGGATTTATGAAACAAGCGATACTCACTACTATGATTGCCCTTGGCCTAACCGGCTCGGTAGTAGCTCAGGAGACCGTTCCGGTTCCTGCAACAGGAATGGAACAAAAGCCATTTCAGATTACCTTATTCGGAGGCTTAAGCATGCCGACCGGCACTTACAGTGGGGCACCGGGAAAGGCTAAGAACGGAATCAACGGCGGTCTGGCACTGGATTACTTCTTTAATAATAGTAACTGGGGTATCGGCATCGATGCACGCTATCAGCAGCATAAACTGAAAGCATTTAACACCGATTCAAATGCTGCAGGCAGTTATATCTACACTTTCCAGGATGGATATACCACCTTTACACAAAAGGGCAATGCCTTCCAGCATATAGCGCTGAGCCTCGGCCCCGTGTACAGAACCCGTTTCGGAGCATTTGACCTGAATGTCTTTGCAAGGGTAGGTGCGCTGATGCAGCAATACCCTCAATACCAGCAGGACCTTTATGCAATGAACCCCTTCACCGCACAGTATGAGCACCTGATCACACCGGTGTATACCGACAACAGTTCCGATAAACCGCTAGCCCTTATGGGACTGGCCGGGGCTAGACTGGTCTATAATATAAACAGCAACCTGGGTATTGTATTGCAGGCCGATTACCTGAGTAGTTTTGGCAAGGCAGGTAAGTTCACCGTCACCCAACATGAGCAGACTGCACAGGTATTGGATGGTAGCATTAAATTCTGGGAAGAACCGGAAGGCTCGCGTAATTACGTAAATAATGTAGATCAGTATTTTCGTAAAGAGACCACCAGTAGTACTACACCGATCACCAACATGAATATAAGCCTGGGGCTGCAATTGCGCTTTGGCAACAGTAGTAAGCGCAGTCATGATAACAGCGGCGGGAACCAGAGCAAAGGTGCTGTAGAAACCATTGTGATGGTAAAAGATAAGAAAACAGGTCTGGCATTAGGCGGCGTAAAAGTACAGATCAAAGACGCCGGAGGTGTCGTATATACAGGTATTACCGATGCCAACGGGATGATCAATACCAAACTGGCTGCTAAAGATTATACCGTTGGGGGTGATAAGAACGGAGTGGCTACAACCAGCGCCCAGATTGCCCAGACAGAGTTTAAAGGCAATAATGTATACAAAGAACTGTTTCATGATGATGAACGTTTCACCCTGGTGGGCGAAACCATTGACTGTAAAACCGGACATAAAATTTCAGGTATAGAAGTCAACCTGACACAGGGCGATAATGGTGCTATGCTCACACAGATATCTGATAAAGAAGGTCGCTTTAATTTTCAGCTGGACCCTAAGAAAGATTATAATATTGTAGCCAGCGAGCGCGGTAAATTTTCCCAGACAGAACTGGTGACCACTAAAGGACTGGATCGTAGTAAGACATTGTATGTAACCCTTAAGCTGGGTGTATGTGATCTGAAAGAAGGCGAAGCATTTGTGGTGAAAAATATTTTCTACGATTTCGATGCTTCTGCCATCCGTCCGGATGCCGCTATAGTATTGAATAATATTGTACGTGTTATGAAAGCTAATCCACGCATGACGATAGAGTTATCCTCTCATACCGACAGCCGTGGCGACCGCCAGTATAACCAGACCCTGTCACAACAGCGTGCGGAGGCTGCAGTAAACTACCTGGTGTCTAAAGGCATAGCCCGTAAACGCCTGGTGGCAAAAGGTTATGGAGAAAACCGTCTGGTAAATAACTGTGCCGATGGTACGAACTGTACCGAAGAAGAGCATGAGCAAAACAGGAGAACAGAAATTAAAGTATTGAAGTATTAAAATATACGATCATAGCAAAGCGGTCCGTTTAATCAGCGGACCGCTTTTGTTTTAGGAAAGCAGTAACTTTGGCCCACAAAAATAAACATATGAGCAGATTATTGTTGGTAGCACTGACCGCATTATTAAACGGAACTATGGCTTCGGCACAGCAAGCGGAAGAGGCAGTGAGTCTTAAACGTGCTCCGGGTGCTTTTGAATTGAACCTTGGTGCTGGTGCGAGTTTGCCAATGGGAGATTATGCCGGTACGACCGGAAAAGCGAATACAGGTTTCAATATCGGGCTGGACGGTAATTATTATTTCATGGCCAATAATCGCCTGGGATTGAGTTTAGGCCTGGGTTACCAGCAGCATAGTAAAGATACCATCGTAGATAACGGAGCTTATTCTTTTAATATTAAAAACGGATATACTGAATTGTATCAGAAACCGAATCCTGCATTTCGTCAGTTCGGCTTATTCATCGGACCAGTATATAAAGTGCTGGAAAATGAACACTGGAGTGCGGATGTACGACTGAGGTTAGGTTTTGTGAATGTTAGCAACCCGGATTATTACCAGGCAGTATGGGCCAAGAATCCTTTTAATGCAAATAAATACGAGGGTGTAATCGTATCTGCTACTGCTTATAATTACGAAGGGTCTACCCGTTTTGCACTGATGCCGGGCATCGGTGCAGGAATCACTTATCGCTTTACACCCAAGCTGGGTATTAATCTGAGAGCAGATTATTACCAGGCATTGGGCAGAAATGGCAAAGTGGGGGCTGTAGAAAGAGAGATGAAGTGGCAGGATCTGATCAATAACGGAATCACATTTTCCAACAAGACATATAATAATTCTTCAGATTTTGCATCTGATTATTTTGTCGAAAAAGCTACAACAGCCATACAGGTACTGAATGTAAACATTGGTTTGCAATACCGCTTCTAACATTGTATGGGGTATATAAAAAATGATCTCCGGGAATACTATTCCCGGAGATCATTTTTTATATATCTTGATTGCTTTATGCAAGTGCTGCCAGCACATGCTGTACACGGGCTTTGGTCTCTTCCAGTCCAATGAAATGTATGATATCAAATACACCCGGTCCGAATTTACCACCCACCAGCATAATGCGTAGTGGCATCATCAGTTCACCTTTTTTCAGCCCTGCCTCAGCAGCCAGCGCGCCGAAGGCAGCTTCCATAGCAGCTGGCTCATCCAGTTGTGCCAGGCCATCCATCCATTTGGTGAAGAAAGCAGATTTTTCAGCAGTCCATTTAGGTTTCACCGCATCCAGATCATGCGTAACCGGTGCCGCGAATAAGAAAGAAGCCTGCTCTGCAAAATCGCTCAGCAGATGACAACGTTCTTTTACCATAGCCACCGCTTGCTCCAGTTTCTGATCGTCTGCAACAGTAATGCCTTTTGCCTCAAAATAAGGCTTGCTCAGTTGTGCCAGACGAGCATTGTCTGCACGCTGAATATGTTGCTGGTTGTACCATTTGGCTTTTTCATAGTCAAATTTAGCACCACCTTTATGTACCCTTTCCAGAGAGAATAAATCGCATAATTCTTCCAGGCTGAAGATTTCCTGCTCCATACCTGCATTCCAGCCCAGCATCGCCAGGATGTTGATAAACGCTTCCGGTAAGAAACCTTTTTCTTTAAAGCCCTCAACCACATCGCCCGTCTTGGGATCTTTCCATTCCATGGCAAATACCGGGAAGCCCAGACGCTCACCATCACGCTTGCTCAGTTTACCATTGCCATCCGGTTTCAGGATCAGCGGTAAGTGCGCCCATTGCGGCATTTCATTTTCCCAGCCCAGGTATTTCCACAGCAGGATATGAATAGGAGCACTTGGCAGCCATTCTTCTCCGCGGAAGGCATGTGTAATTTTCATCAGGTAATCATCCACTACCACAGCCAGGTGATAAGTAGGCATACCATCGCTTTTCAGCAATACCTTATCATCTACCAGTTGCGTTTCATTGCTGATGCTGCCACGGATCAGATCGGTAAATTGTACCGTTTCGTTTTCCGGCATTTTAATGCGGATTACATATGGTGTTCCAGCATCAATCAGTTCCTGTACTTCCGCAGGAGACAGGTTCAGCGAGTTGCGCATCTGTCCGCGGGTACGGTGGTCGTATTGAGGAGAAGGATTCTCAGTAGTTTTATATTGTTCGCGCATCTGCTCCAATTCTTCCGGAGTATCAAATGCGTAATATGCATTACCCTGTGCGATCAGTTGCTCGGCATACTGACGGTACATCGGTTTGCGCTCACTCTGGCGGTAAGGCGCATAAGCACCCGGATTCAGCGGGCTCTCATCAGGATTCAAGCCAGCCCAGTTCAGGCAATCAAAGATGTATTGTTCCGCACCCTCAACAAAACGGGTCTGGTCGGTATCTTCGACACGCAGTACAAAAGTGCCTTTATGTTTTTTAGCAAAAAGATAGTTGAATAAAACAGTGCGTACGCCACCTAAATGCAAGCCACCGGTCGGACTTGGGGCGAAACGAACCCTAACATGATTTTCCATGCCGCGAAGTTATTACAAATTGTTTGAGTTTAGAGAAGACAAATTTTAAATATGGAATAATCAAAATGTGTTTGATCGTATATTTGGTGATCCGCAAAATGATGAGATTATGCCCTATGTAATGGTCGATATAGAAAGTGATGGCCCTATTCCCGGAGATTACTCCATGATCTGTTTTGGTGCCGTATTGGTAGAAGAGCCTTTAGACAAGACCTTTTACGGACAGCTAAAACCCATATCAGAACAATTTATTCCAGAAGCGCTGGCAGTGTCCGGGTTCAGCAGAGCCGAGACGGAAACCTTTGCCGATCCGGCGGAGGTGATGCATGCATTTGCACAGTGGCTCAGCAAAAATGTAAAGGGGCAACCGATTTTCATCAGTGATAATAACGGTTTTGACTGGATGTTTATCTGCTGGTATTTCAACCGATTTTCATCAGTGATAATAACGGTTTTGACTGGATGTTTATCTGCTGGTATTTCAACCATTTTACCGGTAAAAATCCCTTTGGCTTCAGTTCTCAAAACCTGGGCAGCCTTTATAAAGGGATGCAGAAAGATATGTTTCAGAATTTTAAACACCTTCGGCGCACCAGGCATACCCATAATCCGGTAGATGATGCCCGGGGCAATGCAGAAGCCCTGCTGACCATGAAGCAGGAAATGGATTTAAAGATTCGTTTATAAAATTATACAGGCCGGTGTCATCACCGGCCTGTTCTATTCAGTTGTTTTTATGTCTTTGTTATCTACTGACTATCCGCATGTAGTCAACTCTTTTATTCGTCCTTTTGTCTGGGAACAAAAGGTACCAAATAACCATAAATGGAAACCTAAGAAATATTTTAGGTCTTTGGTTCCTTTAAGAGGATACTCAGTTTATAATTTAGAGATCTTATACAGCCTGCCCTGATCAGTTATCGCATATACATTACCCATATTATCCTGGGCCAGATCTCGGAAACGCTGACCTTCACTTTGCAGCAGGCGTTCTTCACCCGCAATCTTATTATTCAGGATTCTCAGGCGCACAATGTGTGTACCGCTTAAAGCACCAATCAGCAGGTTATTCTGCCATTCCGGGATCTGGCTGGATGTATAGAAGATCATACCACTGGGTGATACCACAGGGTCCCAGTAATAGCGAGGTTGTTCCATTCCATTCTGCTGTGTGATGCCGCTGCCTATCGTAGCACCGCTGTACTCTTTTCCATAAGTGATCACCGGCCATCCGTAGTTTTTGCCTGCCTCCACAATATTCACTTCATCGCCACCCAAAGGGCCAAATTCTGCGGCCCACAAAACATTATTAACCCTGTCTATAGCCAGTCCCTGCACATTGCGGTGACCGTAGGAATAAATTGCTTTCATAGCACCATTGGTATTCAGGAAAGGATTACCCGTAGCCGGAGTACCATCTGTTTTGATCCGGAGGATCTTACCCAGGTGACTATTCAGCTCCTGAGCCTGCGGGCGGGTTACCAGATCAGAACGCTCACCGGTACCCAGCAACAGATTGCCCTGGTTGTCGAAAAGCATACGGCCTCCAAAGTGTAAGCTACCGTTATAAGAAGGAGTAGCCTGGAAGATGACAGATGCATTCTCGATACTGTTCCAGTCCGTAGCCAGTTTACCTTTGGCAATGGCCGTGAGGTTGCCGCCACTTACCGGTTGGGAAAATGACCAGTATATCATCCGGTTCTGGCTGAAGTTCGGATCCAGCGCCACATCCAGCAGACCGCCCTGTCCGGCATTAGCTACGGCAGGGCTCACCGGTATGGTGTTTTCAATAGTACCCGTAGCACTGACAATGGCTAGTGTGCCCGCTTTCTGCGTAATGAGGAAACGCCCGTCCGGCAATACTTCTATGCCCCAGGGATTGCTGAGTGAGGATGTGAGTACCTCAACCTTAAGCGGGGTAAAGGTTTTGATCCCGTAAATGCGGGTCTGACCCTCAAATGCTGAAGGGTAATTGGTATTTGGAGGAGCGGTTTCAACAGGCGCAAAACGGCTTACCGTGTCATTACCCGGTTGCTCAGTACCGCCTCCATTTCCTTTTTTGCATTGTGTACTCCCTATTGCAATGGCAGAAAGGAGTACAATAGATCTTAAGTTCATAGCATATTTTTTAGAGGTAAATGGGTAAGTTGTTTCAAATATAACGTATAATGATAATTTGTAAATGATTGGTTAAGCTAATGTTTTCCTAAACAAGTCAAAGCTTAACAGGTATTCCCGGAGTCAGGCAGATATTAATGCTTATGTCTGATTGGCATTTTCACAATATATTTGTGCTATGACAAATCATGAAATTGCCGACCATTTTGAGCTGCTGGCCAAGCTCATGGATATCCATAACGAAGATAGCTTCAAAGCAAAATCATATGCCTCAGCGGCATTTCGCGTAGAGAAATTACCGGAGCAGCTTTCCGGTTTGTCTACCGATGCCCTTAAGGCCTTACCCGCTATAGGCGCATCACTGGCGGCAAAAATTCATGAACTGGATACTACAGGCAAGCTGGGCATCCTGGAAGATTATGTACAGAAGACTCCTCCCGGAGTAATAGATATGTTATCTATAAAAGGAATCGGACCTAAAAAGATCAGCCTTTTATGGAAAGAACTGGGCCTGGAAAGCATTGGCGAGCTGGAGTATGCCTGCCAGGAAAACAGGCTTACGACTATTAAAGGATTTGGCGCCAAAACGCAGCAGGCCATACTGGACAGCATTGCATTTATGCGTTCCAATTCTGGTTTCTGCCTGTATGCCGCAGCGGATGCTGTACTGGCTCAGATCACAGACCGTTTGCAGCAGTCATATCCCGATGCACTGATCAGTCCGGCAGGTGCATTTCGCCGCCAGATGCCGACACTGTCGCAACTGGATATGGTGACCACGCTCAACCGCGAACAGATCCTGACGGCATTTATAGGAATGGAGTACGAGCTTGCGGAAGTAAAGGATACAGAAAGCCTCGTAATCGTACTTGCCGGATTGCCACATATTACTTTTGCACTGGTAACGGATGCAACTGTATTTTATAAACAATTGTTTGCCGGAAGTGGGGAGCCGGAATTCCTGGAGGCTTTTGCCACACAATACCAGCTGCCGGAAAACATCAGTAGCGAGCAGGATATTTTTACGGCCAATAAACTAGCTTATGTACATCCAGCCATGAGAAATAACGCAGCCGTACTAACACAGGCTGCAGCAAATAACCTGCCGGAGTTGATCATGCCTTCCGATATTAAAGGCATCATCCACAGTCACTCTACCTATAGCGACGGACAACATTCGCTGAAGCAGATGGCAGAGGCTGCAAAAGCAAAAGGTTTTGAATACCTGGTGATCAGTGATCACTCTCAGGCTGCATTTTATGCGAACGGGCTGACACCTGAACGCATCCGCTTACAGCATGAAGAGATCGATAAACTGAACGCACAGCTGGCACCATTTAAAATTTTCAAAAGCATAGAAGCCGACATCCTGAATGACGGACAACTGGATTATACTGATGAGGTGCTGAGCACCTTTGACCTGGTCATCGGATCGGTACACAGCAATTTGAAGATGACAGAAGAGAAAGCCATGCATCGTCTGCTGACGGCTATTCAAAACCCTGCCACACGCATTCTGGGTCACCCGACTGGTCGCCTGTTGCTGTCGCGCAACGGATATCCTGTCGATCATAAAACCCTCATCGATGCCTGTGCGGAACATAAGGTCGTGCTGGAGATCAATGCACATCCGCGTCGCCTGGATCTGGACTGGACCTGGATCGAATATGCATTGTCAAAAGGAGTATTATTATCCATCAACCCTGATGCACACAGCATTGACGGCATGGACCTGGTGAAGTATGGCGTGCTGACTGCACAGAAAGGAGGACTGACTCCTGCGCAGAACCTCAGCTCTTTTTCTCTTGCACAAATGGAGCAGTTTATTGCAACGTACAAACAATAAGCGATGCGTACCGTACAGATCACTCAAACCGGCCTTATAAATCATAATGCCAGACTTCGTTTCCTTTAAGCGGACACTTAGTTACATTTATATAAAAAATATCCGGCTGGGCACAGTCGGATATTTTTTTATGTCAACCGTGTTTACATAATCTTCACCCTGGCATAATCTTTCGGTAACCTTTCAGTAATCTTTCTGTAACACTGTCATTGGATCTTTGTCTGCAAAATTTGACAATTGATTATGAAACGGAAATTTACACTTTTAGGTTGTGCGGCACTGTTAGGATTGGGGATGATGGAGGCTAATGCACAACAGATGACAACGGTATTGTTCCCTGCACAGAGCAGCTGGAAATACCTGGACAATGGTACCGATCAGGGTACAGCATGGACGGCATCTAATTTTGCTGATGCTGCCTGGACTTCTGGTAATGCAGAGCTGGGTTATGGTGATGGTGATGAAGCTACAATAGTAAGCTTTGGCCCGAATACCGCAACCAAATACACCACTACCTATTTCAGAGCACAATTCAACCTGGCTGCTTTACCAACAGCCAACCAGGATGTAGTAATCAAATTAAGAAGAGATGATGGCGCTGTTGTATATCTGAATGGTCAGGAGATCATCCGTGATAATATGCCGGCTACTTCTACTTATACAACATTTGCCAGCAGCAACACTGCTACAGAAAACGATTTCCGTATTCACGTAATTCCGGCCTCGGCATTACAGGTGGGTACCAATACATTCGCTGTAGAAGTACACCAGTGTGACCTGAGTAGTTCTGACCTTTCTTTCGCCCTGCAACTGGAACTGGTAGAACCAGTACCACCGGTTGTTTGCGATCAGGATCTGGACTCTTTACACATCTCTCGTTTTGTGTCTGTAATGCCAAGCACGCAGCCTGATTCTCTGAGAATCCCTGCTACACATACCTTCCAGATGTTATTACAGGAAGGCGATGCGTACACCAATGCCGCTGATGGCATAACCAAAGGTCTGTTTGACTTTACCGGTTATGTGCCGATCAATAACAGCAGCAGAAAAGGTTACCTGTCTATCAACCACGAGCTGGGTTCATGGCCTACTGCAGGTGTATCTATGCTGAACATTAACTTCAACGATACTACAGATACCTGGGTTATTACCAATAATGCCCCGGTAGACTTTGGTGGTATCGGTGGTACAGGCCGTAACTGTTCCGGTACGGTAACACCTTGGAACACCATCATTACTTCAGAAGAAACATTACCGACTGCTGATGTGAATAACGATGGTTACCAGGATATCGGCTGGATGGTTGAGATCGACCCGGCTACACACACGATCAAAGATTACGATAACGATGGCACACCGGATAAGATCTGGGGCATGGGTCGTATGAGCCACGAAAACTGTGTGGTAGCTCCGGATAAGAAAACCGTATACGAAGGTGCTGATGAAAGTTCTTACGGTTATGTATGGAAATATGTGGCACACACTGCTGGTGATATGAGCTCAGGTGATCTGTTTGTTTTAAAACTGGACGGACCTATCGGTTCTACCACAACCGGTGACTGGATCGGTATCCCTAACTACACTCCGGAAGATTGTAACAACGTAAGAACCTATGCATCTGCTGTGGGTGCTACTAACTTCAATGGTGTTGAGGATGTAGAGATCAGCCCGCTGGATCATAAAATCTATTTCACTTCAAAAGCAACCAGCCGTGTATACCGTTTTGCAGATAACGGCAGCACCGTAAGTCAGGCAGAAGTATTTGTAGGTAACAGTGCAACGATCTATAATATCGAAACTGCTGATGGCATTGTACAAGAGCAATGGGATGGCGGTGTAGATAACCTGACATTCGATAACGAAGGTAACCTGTATGTAATCCAGGACGGTGGCCGTAACCACATCTGGATGGTACCACCATGTCACACACAAACCAATCCTGCGGTAAAACTGTTTGCAGTAACACCAGCAGGTTGTGAACCTACCGGTATGACTTTATCTCCGGATAACCGTTATATGTTTGTATCAATGCAACACCCTGATGCTACCAATGCAACAGAGATGCGCGATGCAACCGGTGCCCTGGTTAAATTCAATAAAGAATCTGCAATCGTTATTGCCCGTAAAGAATTCCTGGGACCAGATGCGATCCAGGAAGAAGATACTACAACTTCTGTAAGAGTGATCGATCATGCAAGCCTGACCTCACTGTATCCTAACCCGACTACACAGAAAGTAACAGTAGTAATGAACAGCAAGATCACTGCAGCAGCAACAATCGAACTGTACAATGTAACTGGTGCGGTAGTACTGAAACAGGATCGTAAGATTACTTCCGGTAAAAATGAATTTGAAATTGATATGCAGCAATTACCTGCAGGTGTATACACCACAGCAATCCATATCAATGGTCAGACCTTACATACCAAAATTATCAAGCAATAATAATCTTAACAAATACCATAATGAAGCTCAAATATTATTTGAGTGCAACAATAGCCTTTCTTCTGGGAGGCTATTGTTTGCATGCACAGCAACCTGCATTTGACTGTACCAAATCTACTTTCCGTTCGGTAAACGAAGCGCTGAAATTTAAAGACTGTGCGACCATACTCTCTCTGCGTATTGTGAAAGATGAAGTCCTGAACCCGGAAATCGGGCAACTGGTACATCTGGAAACGGTAGACCTGCAAAAGAACAGCTATCGCTTTCTGCCGGAGTCTGTTGGCGCGTTGGTGCGGTTAAAAAGTATGATCATCAGTTATAATCATCTGAAGAAATTACCGGAAGCCGTAGGCAACTGGAAGCAGATCGAATTTCTGCAACTCGATAATAACGGCCTTTCAGATCTGCCCTTAAGTATTGCATCCTGGAAGCAATTAAAAACACTGGACCTGTCCTGGAACAATTTCAGCAGCCTGCAGAAAGAGATCACTAGCCTTAAAAGTATACGCCTGCTGGAAGTCAGCCATAACGGATTGCTGAACCTTCCGGAGCAGATCGGCAAGCTCAGTACATTAGAAGAACTGGACCTGACCTTTAATAAACTGAAGGCCCTGCCTAAATCGTTTACCCGGCTCGATAAATTAAAGAGCCTGGATCTGGGCGATAACCAGCTGGAAGTATTGCCGGAAAGCATTCATCAGATGAAGGCATTAAAATCGATCAACGTCAACAACAATCAACTGCGAACACTGCCAGCTTCTGTAGCCAGACTGAAATCGCTGGAGTCGCTGTACCTGAGTAACAATCAGCTGCAATCCTTACCGGAGAGCCTTTTTACAATGCAACACCTGCGTAACATTATTCTGGTCGGCAACCCGATCAGTAAAGACACCATCGATCGATTAAAGAAAGCACTACCCCATACGAATATCGTTTTTTAAGTATCAGCATGAACATGAATAAACACTGGATAAAACTCAAAACCCTTTTTGCCATTGCTGCAGTGATCATCACAGTGGCGCTACTGAGTGCAGAAAAACAAAATGATCCGGTTGCACTGGTGAATGCCTATTACCGTACACAGGTAGATAGTCTGCAAGGGCAGGTAAGGCTGCTGAGAGAAATGCTTATGACCAGGGCACCACAGGCACAGGTGCAGGAAGCCTTCCTGCAGTCTCGCCTGACCTATAAAAGAATAGAAGCACTGGTCGAATACCACTTTCCCGAAACCGCTTTAAAGATCAATGGGCCGAACCTGTTAGAGGCAGAAGTCTCCGAACCGGAACAACCCATTTATCCAACCGGGTTCCAGGTGCTGGAAGAGGTCGTATTCGCCTCAGATAACTGGGAGCCCAAAGCTGCAATTAAAGAAGTCGACGGCCTGATCTTCGCCGTTAACCGTTTGAAAGCCCAGCAGGCCAATATGTCGCTTACGCGCTCATCCGTGCTGGACGCCATCAAGCTGAACCTGTACCGGCTCATCACCCGCGGTATCAGTGGTTTTGATGTGCCGGTAGCATTAAACAGTATTCCCGAAGCCACCTCTACCATGCGTGCTACAGTGCAGTTGCTGAACATGTTCCCTGAGGCAGATCAGATGCATCAGTCCGCACAGAAAACACTGCAATACCTGGAGCAGTACACCGGAGATTTTAATGAGTTTGACCGCGCTGTTTTTGTATCGAAGTATGTAAATCCGCTTTGTGCCAGTATGTACCAGTACCAGGTCGATCATGCCATCCCCTTTGTGCAGACACATAACAGAGCTATTGCGGCCAATGCGCCACACCTGTTCAGTGAAGAGGCTTATGATCTGAGTTTTTATACCCCGACAGGTGCACCGAGACCGACCGCAGCAATTATTGATCTGGGCCGACAATTGTTTAATGACAACAGGCTTTCTGCAACCGGCAAGCGTAGTTGTGCTACCTGTCATATGGCAGACAAGGCCTTTACAGACGGCCTTGCTTTGAACGAAACCATTGCCGGAGACCGCAAGTTATTGCGCAATACACCCACCTTACTGAATGCGGCGTATCAGCCTGTACAATTCCTCGATAGCCGCGTTACTTTTCTCGAAGACCAGGTGCATGATGTGATTGCCAATCCGGCAGAGATGGGAGGAGCCTTTGAACATATTGTTGCGGCATATACAAAAGATAAGGTCTTCCGTAAATCCTATCAGCAGGCATATGGAAGCAATACCGTAACCGCTGCCAATATCAAATATGCACTGGCTGCTTATGTGCGCTCACTGACGGCGATGAACAGTCCTTTTGATCGGTACATGAGGGGCGATGAGCAGGCCATGACGGCGCAGGAGATCAGTGGGTTCAATATATTTATGGGCAAGGCCAAATGTGGGACCTGCCATTTCATGCCGGCCTTCAACGGGTCAGTACCTCCTTATTTTGAAAAGATGGAGAGTGAAGTATTAGGCGTGCCGCAAACACCAGATACCCTGAATGCTAAGCTGGACCTGGATTCGGGTAAATATCATTTATACAAAATTCCGCATCAGTTACATTCGTTCAAAACCACCAGTGTACGCAATGCCGCAGTTACAGCACCATATATGCATAATGGCGTGTTTGCCACTTTAAGAGAAGTAATCGATTTTTATAATCGTGGCGGAGGTGCCGGTTTAGGATTTGAGCTGGATAATCAGACCCTGCCCCCTGATCCGCTGGGATTAAGTGAGCGGGAGAAGAAAGACCTGGAAGCCTTTATCGGTGCATTGACCGACACGACTTCTTACAAGCAAAAGACTATCCGTTTATAAAAAGCATTGCGCCGCCCGTAGGGCGGCGCAATGCTTTTTATAAACCAACACTCATCTAAGCGCTGATCTGTTCTATGAATTTTTCAATAGTAATATTATCCGTAGCTGCTTTATAGTTCAGTACGATACGGTGTCTCAGTACCGCAGCAGCAACCGCTTTTACATCTTCAATATCTGGAGAGAATTTGCCATGTAGTACTGCATGGCATTTCGCCGCCAGCACCAGGTTCTGCGAAGCGCGCGGACCGGCTCCCCAGGCCAGGTATTTGCTAGCAGCCTCATTGCCATTCATGCCCGGGCGGGTACTCTGCGCCAGTTTTACGGCATACGACAAAACATTGTCCGGAACCGGAACCTTGCGGATCAGGCTCTGGAAATAAATAATCTCTTCGCCCGATAGCACCTTATCTATTGCCGCAACGGTATTTCCGGTAGTCTGTTTCACGATCTGTAACTCCTCTTCGAAGCTTGGATAGTCCACTTTGATCAGGAACATAAAACGGTCGAGTTGTGCCTCTGGAAGGGGATAAGTACCCTCCTGTTCGATCGGGTTTTGGGTAGCCAGTACAAAGAATGGCTGGGGTAAAGGATACTCCACACCCGCTACAGTAACTGTGCGCTCCTGCATGGCTTCCAGTAAGGCAGCCTGCGTTTTGGGCGGTGTACGGTTGATCTCATCTGCCAGGATGATATTGGCAAATACAGGTCCTTTGATAAATTTAAAATGGCGGCTTTCATCCAGGATCTCGGAACCGGTAATATCGCCGGGCATCAGATCAGGAGTGAATTGTATGCGTTTAAAGCTCAGGTCCATAGCATCGGCAAGCGTCTTTACCAGCAAGGTCTTTGCCAGTCCCGGAACACCCACTAACAGACTATGTCCGTTACACAGTATAGCCATAACCAATTGCTCAACTACATCCGATTGTCCCACGACAATTTTGCCGATAGCCGATTTCAGGGTTGCATATTTTTCCTGCAAATACTGAACCGCTGCTACATCTGAAGAAAATGCCTGTGTCATATATCCAAAATAAAAGGAATAAAAGCGAAAAACAAAAATTATTTATTGCCGTAAATCAGGATTTGCGGCGCTGCAAAGGAGCCTTATTGGTAAGCAGCAGCAATACAAATCCGATAACAAAGAAGCTGATCAGGGCCAGTATGGCATTGCGCATATTGCCGGTGATCTGTTCTATAAACGCAAAACTAAACATGCCCAGTACAATCGACAGTTTCTCCATTACATCATAGAAACTGAAATAAGAAGTATTATCCATCGTGTCTTTCGGGATCAGTTTGGCGTAGGTAGAACGGCTGAGCGATTGTATACCACCCATTACGACACCCACCAGTGTGGCAATGCCGTAAAACTCATAATTGGTGCGGGTATAGTAGGCCAGGCAGCAGATCACCACCCAGATAAATACATTCAGCATCAGTACCTTAAAATTGCCGATCTTAGCCGATAATTTGGCCATCAGCATAGCGCCCAGAATGGCCACCAGCTGTATCAGCAGTATGGCAGGAATCAGGTCCTGTGCCCCCATATTCACCCATTCTCCATCTACCAGTTTTTTGACCTCTTTGCTGCCAAATACCGCAGCAGCCAGCATTACCGTCTGTACGCCCATGCTGTAAAAGAAGAAGGCCGCAAGATATACTTTTAGTTTAGGCATGGTCTGCACCTGCTTCGAAACTTTTCTCAAAGCGCTGAAACTGCCGCGTACCACGCTTTTTGCTTTAGTACTATTGATTACCGGAACGGCAGGTTTGGGCAATACGGTGAATGGTATGATAGACCAGCCGATCCACCAAAGACCTACCAGGAAGAAGGAGATACGTGGACCCCAATCCTCGGTCTGTCCAAACCAGTCTTTGTATTTGAAAACAAATACCAGGCAGATCAGTTGCAGTAATACACAGCCAATATAACCATAGGCAAAGCCCTTGGCACTCAGCTGATCCTGCTCTTCTTTGATCGCAATTTCGGGGAGATAGGCATTGTAAAATACCAGGCTGCCGCAATAGCCGATCGCGGCTACCACAGAGAGAAGTATACCCAGCTCTATCCTTTGTCCGGTAAAAAAATATAGTGCCATGCACGCAATTGATCCGGTTAGGGTGAAGAACTGCATATAGCGTTTCTTATTGCCCCTGGAGTCGGCCATGGAAGATAGGATAGGAGAGAGTATGGCAATGACCAGGTAGGCAAATGCCAATGCATAGTTCAGCAGCGAACTGTTCACCACTTCCAGTCCGAAGAAGGAAACCTTATCTGCTGTAGCCTCATTGCGGGTAATGCTGATATAGTAAATAGGAAAAATAGTGGAGGTGATCACCAGGTTGTATGCCGAGTTGGCCCAGTCATACATGGCCCAGGCACGATGCACTTTTTTCTTATTGGGTAAAGACTGTTCAATCATCGGACTAAAATACAAAGTCCCTATGGTTTCTCCATAGGGACTGATTAAAAATATTTGAAATTTAAATTACAGGTCGATGTTTACACCCAGGCGTACCGTACGCATAGGCTGGTAACTGTACATCGGTGTGCCTATAGCTTCATTAGGGTTAAAGCCTTTGCGGGCGCTGATGAAGAACAGGTTTTCCCCACTGGCATACACACTCATATTATCAAAGCCCGATTTCTTATACAGTTTGAATGGCAGTCGGTAATTCAGGGTTACATATTTCAGGCTGGCCCATGAGGCACTGGTTGTAAAGCGGGAGCTGTACTTGTCATAATTATAGTTTATGTCTAATGCCGGAATGGTGGATGTCCTGTTGTCTGGATTCCATGCATTTAAGGCATCCTTATGATAGTTGCCATATCCTCCCATTAATGAAGAGTAATATGCATCATATGCGGTACCGCCAAGTGCGTAAGAAATAGCGAATTGCAGGCTGAAATTTCTGAATGTGATGCGATTGTACAATGAACCAAATACAGTAGGTAAGTTGCTTCCCTGAGATTGATAATCTGATTTCAAAAGGCTATTAATATCACTAGTAGTCGTTTTTTGTCCGTTAGTATATTTATAATATAGTGCAGCGCCAGTACGAGGATCTATACCTGCATATTCAGGTGCATACCATTCATTAGGATTCGCTCCCTTAGTGATTAAACCCCTGTAGGTATATATTGTATCATTTCCGGGAACAGCAGTTACTCTGGTGTTCCAGTGCGTAGCATGGAGACCTAAGTTCCAGCTTATAGCAGATCCGGAATTCGTAAGTCTTGTATTGATATTAACTTCTAATACCCTGGTTCTGGTATCTAATCCCTGACTAAGATAGCTACCTCCTACTGTTGGAGGAAAATACTGCACCAGATAAATGTTGCGGCCACTTTTCTGAAACCAGTTAAGATTTGCCTCAACACGATTTCCGGATATTTTAACTCCAAGGTCGATTTGTTTTTGTATAGGATTCATACCGTTTGATTGAACACTGTAGTAGGGCTCCGTTGCTATGGGGTTGAATAGATTGTATTGAATTACAGAACTACTGTAACCCGCAGAGAATTCCGTGTTCAACGTAGACACTTTTTGTTTCCAGTTGGCTAAAGTTGCCCAGCTCCAGTCGTTATCTTGAATATACGGATTGGCAGTTACTTTCAGTTGCTTTTGAAGCTTTGCCTGCACTTTCAATTTATTATTGAAGTCATAAGCAACGTCTCCCAGGACCGATTGAAAGCTATCCTGCAATAGTTCCGATATTCTATAACGGCCTACAATTTCATTTCGCCTGTCCAATGATGCCTTCATATTGAAGTATTGCGCCTTTACAGATAGCTGATGTTTATGCCATTGAGTATTGTAGCTGATTTCGGGTTGAAAAATGAAATTATCAGTTAATACACAGGTATCATCGGGAATACTGGTATATAGTTTCGCACGCTTCATATAGCTTGCTTGTACCGCAACATTCAGTCCCTGAACTATTTCATATTTAATGCTTGGAATCAAAAACAGGTTTCTATATCGTTGTGTATTTTTAAAACGGTCAAGCGCAGGTATGATCTTTATATTGTACGGATAATCAGAATATTGTTTTTTACCCGTGGTCGGGTCTATAAGTATATTGCCATCTGCATCTCTCTGGTACAGCGGATGTACAGGAGCTGTGTTGTATAGTGCAAAAATCGGATTAATATATGCTGTCCCATAAGTAAGCTGCTGATCTTTACTATAGCTGTACAATCCTGACAGGCCTATTTCCAAACCTTTTACTGGTCTGTAATGTGCCTGCAGATTGGCCCCCATACGTTCGAATGAAGATTTGATCATGTACCCATCATCTTTCGCATAATTTCCGGAAATAAAGACATCCGCTTTTTTCCATGTCTTTCTTGCGCTGACATTGTATTGTCGTAATAAACCTGATCTGGTGAGTGCATCTTTCCAACTGTCCTTATACTTTAATTGTGCATTAGGGTTCAGTTTTCCAGTTGTGGGATCAATCAATTCAGCATCCGGGACATTATACAAGTTATGTCCATAAAGTGCTGGGATCAGATTTTCAGAAGCGGCTTGTTCTGGAGTTGTACCTCCAACGACAGTTCTTCTTAACATTTGCCAATAGGTTTCATAATACTGACCCGGATCGGTAATGATATCGTACTGAGGTATGGCACGACTGCTGAATCCCATATTGGCATTCAGGTTCACATACCATTTTGAGGGCCGTGTAGCAGATTTTGCCGTACGGATATGAATGATACCATTTGTGGTCAGGCTTAATGGTGCACTGAAATTAGCGGGTATCTTTTCTACACTGATGCTTTCAATATTGTAGGTATTGATGGCGGACTTGTCTCCGTAGAAGGGCATACCATCGATCATAATCATAGGGCTGCTATTGCCATAAGGATTGGCGCTTCCCCGTATAATCATTTCAATGTCACTTCCGGGAGCGCCGGAACTGAATGTCTGCACTCCTGTTTGTGCTATACTCAATGCATTGGAGAAATTGGTAGATTGTGCCCAAATGTTTGGCTGTTTGTACACAACAATTTTCTTTGTGGCTTCTATAGTGGTGTTCGATTGATGCAGCGTTATACTGTCCTGCTGGGCTATAGCAGTTGCGGGTAATAATAATAATCCGAGTAAAAATTTATTCATGTAGGATAAAATATTTTTTCGGACGCAAGATAATAAAAAAGCGCAGGGTGGTATACCCTGCGCTTTTTTATATCAATGAACTATTGATTAGAAATCTTGTTTCGCAACTTTATCTTTGATCGCTTGTAATGCTTTCGCCTCACCCAGGATCGCGCTCATTTTATTGCCTTTTCCATCATCACCTTTAGCGATATAACCGCCTCTGGCTGTTTTAGAAACTACGGCATTGTGCATTGGTACGTTTTTCTCTTTTGTTTTCAAGCAATAAGCTGTAATGAATTTTGAAGTATCCATGTCGGTTTATTTTTTGGTATAATTAATTGTTATTCGAAGCAAATGTAACCTATTTTCATATAAAACAATACAAATCGGTATAAATCCGGTAGCCTTAACAAAAGTTTTCTGTTATCCCCAGAAATAGCCCAGAATTAATGCGGTGCCAACCAGCAGCGGAGGGGGTACTTTGGTATACCGGAGGGTAAGATAAGTGCCGATCAGCACGAGTATGCTCAGGAGATCAACATTCTGTACCCAGTCAAAAGATAATAAGTTGTGTTTTGTGATATGTAATATGTCCATCGAGAACAGTATGCCCGATGCCCATACAATACCAACAATCATCGCATTAATCCCTTCCAGTGCACGGTATATGATCACATGCTGTTTCAGGTTATGATAAATAGGATAGAAAAACAGGAGTAATAAAGTACTGGGCAGAAACACGGCTGTGATGGCCACCAGGCCGCCCAGTATCTGCCAGCCGCTGCCAAACTGGTTCATGGACATGCCACCTACATAGGCACAAACGGCAAATACCGGACCGGGTATAGCCTGTACCATACCGAAGCCGGTAATGAGTTCAGAGGAGCTCAGAAAAGGCTCTCTGCCAATAGCCAGGGGTCTGGTTACAAATTGAAAAAACATCATGGGCAGCAATGCCTGTCCGCCACCGTACACCAATGTACCGAAGCGGTAAAAATTTTCGGAGAGGTTAAAGATGCGCTTATAAGGCCAGTCGCCCCAGCGTGCCAGCTCACTGAGCAGACCTACCAGGATAAATACAGCTATATACAGGCGTATATTGATCCATTTCAGTTTCTTTCTCGGCTCTTTCTTTTCCGGGATACGCTTATTGCTGAGGTTGGTAATAAAGCCCGATAGGACGAACATCGCCGGGATAATCCAGGGATTATGAAATATCAGGGTTAGGGCTCCGCAGACAATCATGATGATCCAGGTGGCCAGGTTGCTGACCGATTTTTCCATCATTTTCAGTGCAGCATACACTACAAAGCCGATCGTCATGGGATGTATATAATGAAATATCGTGGTTTTGATCGCCTGGATATTCATATAAGTAATCAGGAAAGAAAAGGCACCCATCAGGATGGCTGCCGGCAATACCCATATCAGTAAGGTCAGAATGGCCAGTGTAGGGCCGCCGCGCTTATACCCGATCAGCATAATGGTTTGCGTAGAGGATGGGCCGGGCAGCATCTGACTGAAGGCATTCAGCTCCAGTAACTCCTCTTCAGTAATATCTTTACGGCGTTCTACAAAGATGCGAAGCATCATGCCCAGGTGACCCTGAGGGCCGCCAAATGCTGTAAGCGTATACAGCAGTACAGCTTTCAGAAACTCGATATGTCGATACAACCGGGTCAATAGAGGAGATTGGAAAGCAAAATATAAAAAAAGCGAAACTTTGGGTAAAGTTTCGCGGAGTATTTTGGATTAATTGCGGTTAAAGGCCACTGATACAGATTCCGAAGGACATCGGACGGATATCTTCCGGCCCTGCACCGGTATTAAACAGCGGTGTTACCGTGTATTGTGCAAATACGCTGAAGTTGCCATAACCGATACGTACAGTAGGGGTCAGTCTCCAGGTTTGCATATAACGTTTGGTATTTGTTTTATAGGTTACAAATTTACCCTCAATAGATTCTTTCTCTTTAAAATGGGCACCACCGATACCGTTAAAACCAACTTTTGCACCAATGGCAAATTTAAAACCGGTATTACGGTTGTTTTTATTGGCAAAATAGCGCAGTTCCAAAGGAGCTTCCAGATAAGTAGTATTCAGCTTCTGGCCTTTGAAGATAGTTTTATCAGTCTCCGTAAATACAGGACTGCCGGTACGTCCGTTCAGTACCATACGCTGGTTTTTGAAATAAATATTGTTAGAGGTAATGCCGACACCCGCACCGAAGCTGAAATTAGATTTCTTGATCGGGAAATCATAACACAGGTACACACTCACGCCTCTGCCTAGTCCACCGGTTTTTACAGAATCAGGAGCACCGGCCCAGCGATCGTGAGATAACTGGATCATGATATGGTCCTGAGATGGTTTACGTATATTTTTCTTTGCTGTTGGAGTTTCAGTGGTATTGTCCTGGGCGAAAACAGACATGCTGCCCATTAAACCCAATAAGATAGTGCCGAAGATTTTCTTCATCGCTTTTTTTATATGTTTATTTTTATAAAAGGGTACAAAGATAGGAGATTTAAATCGCTATTTTTGTCGTTCTGTGGTTTAATTTTTATCCTGCTTTATGTTACAATTACAATATCAACGTCATAATTTCCCTTTTCAGTATCCCTTTCGCATTTCAAAAGGAATAAAAACCCAGCAGGAAAGCCTCAGCATCAGCCTGGGTATTGCAGCCCTGCGCGGCTACGGAGAGGCTACAGCCATCAGCTACCACGATGTAACGGTAGAGGGCATGATCGCCCTGCTGGAAGCAAAGCGTAGAATGATTGAGCAATATAACCTGAATAGCCCCGACCGTTTCTGGCATTTCCTGCATCACCTCATTCCCGGTGAGCACTTCCTGACCTCGGCCCTGGATATCGCCGGCTGGGACCTGTTCGGACATATGAAGCGCCAGCCAGTGTACCAGTTACTGGGCCTGGAGTGGAAAGACATTCCCCTGACCGATTATACCATTGCCATTACCAGTCCCGAAGAAGCGATAAGTCGTGTGCAGGCGCACCCCTGGCCTATATATAAAGTAAAGCTGGGTAGCCGTGAGGATATGGAAGTAATCAAAGCGATCCGTAGCGTGACGGATGCAAAGATCAGGGTAGATGCCAATGAGGGCTGGACACTGGAAGAAGCCAGAATCCTATTGCCGGAGCTGGAGCAGGCCGGTATAGAACTGATCGAGCAACCACTGGAGAAAGGCAATGTAGAAGATATGCGTATCCTGAAAACACTGACAACCATTCCAATTATTGCAGACGAAGCCTGTCAGAGTGCAAAAGACCTGGAGCAGATTGCCGGATTGTATGATGGAATCAATGTAAAACTATCGAAGTGCTCTGGCCTTACACCAGGTGTAGACCTCATTCGTGCTGCAAAAGCCAAAGGGCTGAAGGTAATGCTGGGTAGTATGAACGAAGGCGTGATCGGTGCCACTGCTTTAAGCCATTTATTGCCTTTGGCCGATTATGCCGATATCGACGGACCACTATTGTCTGAGGATACAACAGGTATACAAGGCATCCGCTACGAGAACGGCCACATCCTGCAGCCTCAGGGCACAGGACTGGGGCTGAAGAAAGCACAATTGTCTGAATAGGAGTAAACGAAATATTTGACCTGTTATTTTGATGTGTTTTTTCTTTAGTGTACGTAAATAAATTTGTATTGTTTTAGACGCTTTCATAAACTTGTGTATATTTATGTAACAGCGTAATGAAAATATGGTGACATCGTTAAAACAAATTAAATTTTCACTTCAAGATATCTTGGGGAAATTAGACTGGAAAACCGAACAATTGCATGGCTCTCCTCCTAGCTTAAAATTTTCTGGCTTAAGTAATTTAAGAATACTTGTGAATGAGGTAGATTCTCTTGGCCTTTTTGATACAATTGTAGATGTAATAAAACAATCTGCAATATTTACGTCATCAAATGATCAGATGAATATTCAACAGTCTGAAGGAAATACACTAATTTATAATCTTAATCAGCTTAAACTGTTACTTGCAAATTTTTTAAATTTATTGCTTAAGACAGTGCCGGAAGAGTCGGTTGATTCGATAAATATTAAATTGCCACCAGTGAATGACTTCGATGAGTTATCCAAAGTCTCTCGAGATATTCATATTGCTTTATCACAAATAGTTTATAATGAGGAGGTCGGAGGTCACACAAAAATAGTAAGTGTCGAAAACGGATCAATATGGTTAAACGTTCTAATTGGCACGACTGCAGTTAGTATTATTGCAAGTGTAGTTTGGTCTGCTGCCGTTATATATAAAAAAATACAAGAAGGACGATTACTAGAACAGCAAATTAAGTCCTTGAAAGTCAAAAATGAAAGTTTGGACGATATTTTGAAAGCTCAGAAAGCTCAGACAGAAATTATGATACAGGCAGAAGCAGAACATATACAAACCGAAAATTTTTCAGGAAATGTTCCAGAAAACATAGAACGAATTAAAAATTCAATATCAATTTTTGCGAATTTAATAGAAAAAGGAGCAGAAATTCATCCTGCTTTAGTCGCACCTGAAAATGTATCGAATCTGTTTCCTGACCCTACAAAGTTAATTGGACTAGAGTCAAAAATTAAAAAAATTGGAAATGTCTCAGAGAATTAATTAGCTTTTGTAATAACTTACTTGTTTATTCGAACCCTTTTCAGGTCTATAATATTCAGCGGGTTCTCTTCGAATCCGCTGATGTTATTTTGGGTAAAATGCAGCATCTCGTCGTAGAACAGCGGCACCACAGGTGCTTTGCTGCTGATCAGGCTATCCATCTGTGCATACATATGGAAGCGGGTCGCATCATCGGCTGCCTGTAGGCTGCGCTCATATAAGTGATCAAATACAGGATCATTAAAACGCGTATAATTCGGCGGTGCTGGGAATTTACTATAGAAAAATGCCAGGTAGGTTTCTGCATCGGGATAATCGGCAATCCACTGTGCTTTGAAGAATGGTGCCTGTGAGCGGCTCATCTCCTGGCGCAGCAATCCGGGTTGCATCACCTGCACCCTTGCCGGTATACCAATATCGTTTAATTGTGTAGCCACAAAATTGCAGACATCCACATTCGCTTCGGGACATTGTAATATAATAGGGGCAAGACCTTTACCATTCGGATAGCCCGCCTCTGCCAGTAATTGCAGGGCTTTGGCCGGATTATATTCATAAGGGGTAGCCAGGCGCTTTTCTGTACCCGGCATGCCTTTAGGGATAAAACCCGTAGTGGCCGGTATGCCTACACCATTACGGAAGTAGGTCACGATTTTATTCCGGTCTATGGCATAATTAATCGCCAGGCGCACCTTAGGATGCAGTAGGGGAGTGCCTTTCAGTTTTGCATTGTCCTTGTCGACCAGTATACCCAGGTATTCCGTATTCAGGTATACCAGTTTCTTCAAGCGTATCTTATCCTGGAAGTCCGGTTTCAATGTGCCTTTCTTCGTCAGTACAAGGTCTTTGAAAGAACCGTCCAATCCGTTTACAAAATCAAGTTTCTTCTGCAGGAACAACAGGAATTCTGTTGCCTTGGTATCATTAAAACTTACCTGTACCGCATCCAGGTAGGGGAGCCTTTGGCCGCTGCTGTCCTGCTCCCAGTAGCCGGGATGCTTATACAACACCAGTGTATTACCCTCATCCCAGTATTGAAAACGGAAAGGTCCTGTGCCACAGGGATGATTGCGGAAATCCTTGCCCCATTTGCGCACTACCTCATGCGGTACTACAGAGCAGTAAGGCATGCTGAGTATCTCCGGAAGCGGGCGGAACGGTTGGTTAAGGTGAATGATAAAGGTACTGTCATTGATCGCCTCGAATGGCTGCTTGCTGCGCACCCGGTCATTAAAGATCCAGGCGCCGGAAGAGGCCGTCAGCGGGTCAATGAGCCGGTCGAAACTATATTGTACATCATATGCCGTCATGCGGCGGCCTTTGCCACCGGGAAAGGCTTCGTTGTCATGGAAGTACACATCTCTGCGGATATGAAAAGTATAGTGCAGCCCATCTTCGGATAGCTCCCAGGATTGCGCCAGGGAAGGAGTAACCTTAAGCTCCTTGTCCACTTCTGTGAGGGTATTGAATATAAAGTGCACGCCCCACATAATGCTCAGGTTTTTAGCAAATGCAGGGTCCAGCGTTTCCAGTCCGCCGGCCTGGTTGTACCGGAAGACCATCTTACGCTCCTTAGCCTTCTGTGTGCAAGAGCTCAGAAAGGCAAGGCATAATAGACAAACGATTGAGTTGCGCAGCACGGATGATTTTATTTGAAGGACAAAATAAGGTTTATTTTTCCAGATTTATAGTTTGCGGTCTGCCGCCGGCCGGTCTGAAGTTGCCCTGTACCATACCATTGCTGATCACCACACTGAATTTGCCCCAGCTGCCTTCCGCATCGAAATGATTGCTGCGAAAGCTGCCCTGTACGGGTATGGCTTTGCCAGTATGTACATTATATAACACACCACTCAGGGTTTTATCCATCACCGGGTCTAACTGCAATAGAACTGCATCACTTCCGATCTTGCCGGAGTACAGGTTAGGCAGGCTATTGGTCACCATCTTTTTCATTTTTACATCAGGGTTCAGCCCGAATACGCCGAAGCCATAATTGCTCAGCAGGTTTTGCACCGGTTGTACCGGCATGTCCAGAACCGCACGGTATGGCGTATTTGCAGGGAAGCATGATGATGACTGGATGGAAATAATGCCTTGTTTTAACGTAAAGATACCCAGGTTGTTTTTCAGGCACTTATTCACCTCCTCCTTACTTTCTGCAGGAATATATTGTGCAATAGCATCGGCATGCTGGCGTAAAATCATTCTTTTCAGTTCGCCCAATCCGGTGGAAGAGAATAGATCGGTGATGCCGATCACCTGCCCGGTAGCCGCATTAAAAGCAATACTTTTAGCTGGTACAGGCAGTGTGCTGTCTATCGGTGTGCAGCGTACAGACAGACAGCGATTATTGTTCAGAAGGATAACATAATCATAAGCACAGGTTAGACTGTCCTTATGAGGCTCTGCCAGGCTGCCCACTGTAGCCAGTTGCAGGTATTCATTAATGCGTTTGCTTACCTTCTTCGCTTTCTTATTAGAAAATACAGGTACGCTGCCATCTTTCAGATTAAGGGTGCTTACTTTGAAATAATTGTCTTGTGCTGTAAGCAGGAAAGTCGATAAGCAGGCCAGTATACTCAGGAATAATGTTCTCATGCTTGTTGAATATATGTTAAAAAACAAATGATAAATGGGATTGATTTATGCCAGAAATTGCACCAAATGCGGATTTCAGCCCTTAAAAGTATAAAAATGTCATAACATCTGTCAAAATTAATTTGGTCCCAAATTTGTACCTTTAATTATAATCAAACCAGTATTAAATTATGATGGGTTATTATCTGATTGCCGGTATTATGTTCCTGGTCGGGATGTATGTCAGTAATCGACTGAAAAGTAAATTTGAAACGTACAGCCATGATCCGCTGATGAGCGGCATGTCCGGTAAAGAAGTGGCAGAGCAAATGCTGCTTGATAATGGTATCATGGATGTAAAGGTTATTTCCACACCGGGAAGACTGACCGACCACTATAACCCGGCAGACAAGACCGTAAACCTGAGTGAATCGGTATATGCCAGCAATAGTATTGCTGCCGCTGCAGTTGCCGCCCACGAATGCGGTCACGCGGTACAGCATGCCACCGGTTACAGTATGCTGCAATTACGCAGTAAGCTGGTGCCTGTGGTGAATATCAGTACCCGTTTATCTCAATGGGTGATTATGATAGGCCTGGCGCTGTTGGTGGCCAAGGCGAGCCCTATAGTGATGCTGGTAGGTATTGTATTATTTGCTTTGTCTACAATATTCAGCCTGGTTACCCTGCCGGTTGAGTATGATGCCAGTAACAGGGCGCTGAAGTGGCTGGAATCTACCGGGATAACAGTAGGTGCCGATCATGATAAAGCACAGGATGCATTGAAATGGGCGGCCAGAACTTATGTGGTGGCTGCAATCAGTTCTATTGCAACCCTGATCTATTATATCATGCTGTTTACCAACAGCAGATCACGGGATTAAAACAAATGAAGAAACGTATAAAAAAAGCGGCTCATGTGAGCCGCTTTTTTTATACAACATTTTAACTATTATTTATTGGGTACCAGTCCCGAATACTTATCTTTGTTGGTTTGGTATCATAGCCAAGGGCTATCCCAAATAATACACCGGGATTACAAATACATAAAATGTATCATTTGAAAATGGGGCGAAACTTTAAATCAATCATACATAGATCACTGGTACTGGGTACAGCATTATCTATAGGCACGGCTGCCATGGCGCAAACGACTATCAGTAATCTGAAACCCAAAGCCTTATTGCAGCACGGTATCGAGCAGTACCAGCAGGGGCACTATAACCTTGCGGCGCATACACTTTCCGAATTCCTGGCTTATCCGCAACAACCGGGCCAGTCCAGTGTGGCTGTAGTCACTTCCCTGGACAGAGAGCAGGCAGAATACTATCGTATGCTGTCGGGGGTTAAACTCCGTAACCTGGAGTCTATAGGGGAAGCTAAGGCGTATGTAAGTAAACAAACGAATGTTGCATACCGCCAGAGGGTTGCCTTTGAACTGGGTAAATACTACTTTGAAAATAACCGCGACCTGGCCGCAGCCATTACCTATTACGAAATGGCCGGTGTGGACAATCTGAGTAATGCAGAAATTGCAGATACGAAGTTTGAACTGGGCTATGCCTATTTCATCAATCAGCAATTCAGCCAGGCACGTAACCTCTTTGTGGGGATTAAAGAGATCCCGGAGAATAAATATTACTTACCGGCAAACTATTATTATGGCTTGCTGACCTATAATGAAGGTAATTTTGATGATGCCCTGAAAAGCTTTGAAAGAGTGCATAACTCTGAAGAGTATAAGGATATCGTTCCCTATTACGAGACCGAGATCCATTACTTTAAAGGCGATTATGATAAAGTATTATCTAACTCCCGCCGCTACCTCGGCAAAAAAGATAAGCTCTATTATGATAAGGAACTGAGGCTACTGACCGCGCAGACATTGTTTGAGATGAAGCGCTATGATGAGGCCCTGCCTTACTTTGAGGATTATTATGCCAACAGTGAACGTGTGAAAAAAGAGGAGCTGTATGAGATGGCATATACTTATTACCAGCTAAACAAATACAGAGAAGCGATTGATAAATTCCAGCAACTGAGCAGTACCCAGGATTCTCTGGGGCAAACCTCCATGTACCTGCTGGGAGATTGCTACCTCAAAGTAAATGATAAGAAAGGCGCGCGTAATGCCTTTGGTCTGTGCAGTGAAATGGATTATAACATTGCGCAGAAAGAAGCATCACTCTTCTTATATAATAAGCTGTCTTATGAGCTGGGCTTCGATCCTATGGCTACTACCGGCTTTAAGCGCTTCCTGACCGAGTTTCCGAACAGCAGCAATGCTGCTGAAGCCAGGACATTATTGTCTTCTATGCTGCTGAAGAATAATAACTATGCTGAAGCATACGATTTATTAGCCGATAGTAAAGAAAACAGCAATGAAGCCTTATCCCTGTTTCAGAAAGCAGCCGTAGGCCGTGGTCTGCAACTATTGCAGGACAAGCGTTATGGAGAAGCAGAGCAATATCTTGATGAGTCACTGCGCAGACCGGTAAATCCGGCACTGGAAGCTGTCGCTTACTTCTGGAAAGGAGAAATCGATTACAAGCAAAACCAGTTCAACGAGTCTGTAACTGCAACCAAAAGTTTCCTGAGTAAAGTAAAAGGAAATGAGTCTGCTGCAGCTAAGGTAAGCAGCAAGGCTACGGTGCAGAATGCCAATATCAACCTGGGTTATGCCAGTATGAAGGCCAGTAATTATGCCGATGCACAAACCGCTTTTGCTGATGCACAAAGGGGAGGATCTGAAGGATCTGCCGATGCAATTGTACGCCAGGCTGATGCTGCATTTATGCAGAAAGATTTCGATAATGCAGCCCGTCTGTATGATAGAGCGATTGCCGCAAACTCAGGCGATCCCGATTATGCACGTTATCAGAAAGCACTAATCCTGGGACTGCAGAATAAGCAGGCCGAGAAAGTGGAACTGCTGAAATATGTAGTACAGAAAGGTAAGACTTCCATTAAGGAAGATGCCACACTGGAGCTGGCTTCGGAGTATATCGCTATGGATAAAAATGCAGAAGCGATTGCATTGCTCGAAAAACTGAATACAACCAATGTAAACCTGCAGGCCAAAGCTGCCTACCAGCTGGCATTTGCCTACCAGGACAATAACCAGGGTGCTAAAGCGATAGATGCCTATACAACATACATCACTAAATATCCTGCTGCAGAAGACCGCACAGCGGCACTGAGTGCACTGAAGACTTTATATGTGGCACAGGGCAAACCGGAGCAGTATGCAGACTTCCTGCAAAAACAGGGTATTACTGTAGATGATAAAGACGATGTTGAAAATGCATACTTTGATGCGGCCGATAATGACTTCTCTAACGGGAATTATGATAAAGCCATTGCACAGTATGATAAATACCTGACGCAATACCCGAAAGGAATGTACCAGGTAAAAGCACTTTACTACAGAGGAGAGAGCTATTATCAGCAAAAGAAATATGATAAAGCACTGGCAGACTATAGCAGCCTGCTGTCCGGCTCCTGGAGCGAGTTTTCGGAAGATGCTGCATTGAGGGCCGCAACCATCAATGCCAATCAGAAAAATACAGCAGCTGCCAAGCAATACTACAATATGCTGGTGGAGCACCAGGCTACAGAATCATTACCTGCAGCACAGGAAGGCCTCATGAAGATTGCTTTTGATGAAAAAGATTATACCGGTACGGAAAGCTATACCAGCAGCATTCTTGCGGCAAGTGGTGTAGAAGAGCGCACCCGCATGACGGCTCAGCTGTATAAAGCCAAGGTGCAGCAAATGAACAACCAGTTGAACGAAGCGAAGACTACTTATCAGCAGCTGGACAAAGCCAATATCGGAAACATCAGTGCAGAGGCACGTTACCACATTGCGGAAATCTTATTTGCGCAGAAGCAGAATGCGGAAGCGGAAAAGGCTGCGAGCTATGCCGCACAGGCTTCTAATGGCGATGCTTACTGGACAGTGAAGAATTACATCCTGCTGGCAGATATCCTGGCCGATAATAAAGATTACTTTAATGCTAAAGCTACCCTGCAGAGTATCGTAAAAAATGCCGGTGATAAAACGCTGGTGCAGGAAGCAAAAGATAAGCTGGAAAAAGTAAAACAACTGGAGAAAAATAAAAGTAAGCTGGCCGATTAATGGATCAATGTTCAACAAAACGAAACAGAATGAAGCGCATCAATCATAAATCTTTACTGGCCCTTACCCTTGCAGCTGCTCCCTGGAGCCTGCAGGCACAACAGGCCAGCCGCAATAATACAGACACTACTTTTAAGACACAGTCTTTAAGTATTTATTCTACTTACAAGCCGGAAGTGGCCCCTGCTCCCAAACCGGAGTTTGTACCTTCATTGCCGGTAATTGATACGGTAAAGCCTAAATTTGCCTATACCGTACCACAACAAACGCTCAGTTATTCTTATAAAGCAGAGCCGATCAAACCGCTGGCGATGAAACAACAGAAGGAAACACTTCCTTTTGAAAATTACATTAAGCTGGGTATTGGTAACCTTAATACTTACCTCATCGATGCTGGTGTAGGAGGTATATATGGTGATGAGTATGATCTGAATTTTCATTTCAACCATTTGTCTCAAAAAGGTAAACCGCTATACCAGCAATGGTCTCAGAACACCCTTACCGCAGGCGGCAGCTACTATTTTCCGAAACATACCCTTGACCTGCAGCTGAATGCAGACCGCAGGGCATACCGCCAGTATGGCTATGATACCACCGTGTATCATTATGAGGAAGACCGGGTTAAACAGGTATATACCGGGGTTGATCTCCAGGCTGCGCTGACACCGGTGTCTCCTGGTTTCTGGAATATCAAGTACCAGCCTACTGTCTCTTTATACCTGCTGAATAACAGCATGGGGGCTAAGGAGCGTGCTTTGGGACTGGCTTTGCCTTTCTCCAAAGCGATAGATTCAACCGTGAGTATCGGTTTGGGCGTAAATGCTAATCTGACTCAGTACGATGCCGGAAATGGGGTTAAGGGTAATAGCTATCTGCAACTGACACCTGCAGTAGATCTGGCCTTCTCCAGAACTAAGATCCATATAGGCGTGAAGCCGACATGGGCGAAGGGTAATGAAGTGTACCTGTTGCCAGACCTGACCGCAGAAACGGTTCTGACCAAAAATAAAGGCCTGAAATTAATGGCAGGCTGGACCAGTAACCTGGAGCAGAATACCTATAAAAACCTGAGTACCTATAATCCGTACATGCTGTACCAGTATACGCCGGTGCAGGGAACCAGCAATAAAGTGTCTGCCGGTTTTGATGCAGCGCTGAACAGTCATTTCCAGATTGGCGGTACGGTAGGATATAAATGGTGGAAGAACCTGGCCATGTTTGCCAATAACTATACCGACAGTACCGATGGCCGTCAGTTTGATGTGCGTTATTTCGATGCCAGCGCTGTCAATGTAGAAGCGCGCCTGCGTTACCAGATCCATAGCAAGTTCAGCGTATGGGGTAGCAGTGTGTGGAATATATATAATGTAAAAGGTCAGGATAAAGCCTGGCATATGCCGCAGGTAAGTATCAGCGGGGGATTGAACTGGAATGCCTTCCCTAAATTTAACCTCAGTGCCGGAGCTACGCTTTATGACCGCATGTTTGCCAATAACCCGGATGGTACATATAAGAAACTGCCGATGATTGTAGACATTAATGCCATGGCCAGCTATGATGTTATTCCAAGACTGACCCTATTTGTTCAGGCCGATAATATCCTGAATCAGAAATACCAGTTATGGAACCAATATCCGGTATATGGAATTAATATACTGGGTGGAATCCGATTTAAATTCTAATCCTTACTTTTGCGTAAGGTAATTTGTACCCCAGAAACTAAATAAACATAGATATAAAAGAATGGATGTTGCTAAATATATAGGTCTTTTCCTGCACAAATACCAATATTGCTATTTGCCGAATTTAGGTAACTTCCTGGTTACCAGGAAGCCAGCCCTTCAAAAGGGTGACCAGATGGAAGGTCCCCAATACCAGGTATCTTTTACCTTTGCCAATGGCTCAATTGATGATGCCCTGGCCAATTTTATTGCTACTAATGAACGCATCAGCATTGCAAATGCTGCAAATGCGATTAAAGATTTCTGTACCCAGACCAGGGAAGCACTGACCGAAGGTAAGGAGGTGACCATCCCGGGATTTGGAAAATTTGTACGTACTGAAGGTAAAAATACCTTCATTTCTGATCAGAACATTGAAGTACAAACCCGTACGATCCCTTATTTCAAGACACATGCTCCTGCGGCTACAACTACCGGCGAGACAATCTCTCAGATGTATGAGAAGATGCAATTGAAAGAACCGACTATTGATGAGGAAATTGTGATCAAACCGCCAATGGTGAACTGGTCTAAAATTATCATTCTGGCCCTGATCGTGCTGGCTATTTTAGGTGCGGGAATCGGTATCTACTGGTACATGAGTAAAGACAATAATGATGCTGCTCCGAAAGTAGAAAATGCAGCACCGGAAGCGGCTGCTGTACGTAATGATACGGCTGCAACGGCTACAGCTCCTCCTCCTGCACAGGCGGCGGCTACCCCTTCAAACGGGTATAACTATGCCATCCTGCAGTTCACTGATAAGGCAGCTGCGGATAAAAAACTGGATAAACTGAAGGCATTTGGCCAGGACTCTTATGGTAAAGACCTGTCCTTAAAGGAGAATGGTGCCGGAGTTTATTACATTACCATGAGTGTTGCAGGCAATTCTGATACTGCAGTGGTAAAAGATTCTTTACGTAAGTTCTTTAACCCTAATGGCAATGTATTTATCGTAAAATAAATTATTTGATCATTTATTATAAAAAAGCGTTGCCCCTGTGGCAGCGCTTTTTTATTGGCCTTAAGGGAACATGTTATAAATAAAATGTTATCTTTATAGGCATAAACTCTAAACTCCATGCGTCATTTTTTAATACTGATCGGAATGTGTCTGCTCGGGTTGCCATCATTTGGCCAGGGTATACACTTCTCACAATATTACAATGCACCACAATTACTCAATCCTGCCAATACAGCCCTCATCCCTACAGAAGACTATCAGGTAGGGGTTAATTACCGGGAACAATGGTCCAATGTTCCGGCAGCATTTAAGACGATTGCCGCTCATGGAGATTTCCAGCTGTTGCGGAATAAAAACCTTACAAACTGGATGGGTATCGGTGTCGCCTTCTTTTCTGATAAGGCAGGAGCCGGTATCTTATCACTCGACAAAGTACAGGCCTCCCTTGCATACCATGTGCAGCTGAATGATTATAATATGATCTCTGCAGGTATCAGCGGCGCATTTGTACAACGTAGTATAGACTTCTCCCGTCTTACCTTCGATGCGCAATGGGATGGGATGTCTTTTAATAAAAACCTGGCACAACAGGAGCCCTATGCCACAAACCGCGTACGCTATGCCGATGTTATGCTGGGGGTAAACTATGCATACTTTCCCAACCCTGATTTCTACCTGAAGATCGGAGTAGGGGCGCAACACCTTAATCGTCCTAATGAAAGCTTTTACCGCCAGGAGAATCGCCTGGGTATCAGACCAATGGCAAATGTAGATGCCCTGATTAAAGCCGGAGATAAATTCATTATCAATCCTTCTTTATATTACGCTTACCAGAAGAAAGCCTCGGAATTGGTTGCAGGTGCTTTATTTAACCTGAATGTATCCAGTATGGACCGGGCTAATAATCAAATGATACTGGGTGTATTTTACCGCTGGAATGAAAGTTTTATACCTGTTGTGGGGATTGAGTGGACCAAGATGCGATTAATGTGCTCTTTTGATGCAACAACATCCGGCTTCTCCAAAGCTAACAGAAGCTTTGGTGCTATAGAGCTGTCCCTGTCATTTAAAGGATTATACAGTAGTATTTCCGGTGGCAGAGATACTTATAACTGTCCGAGATTTTAACAAAAAATAGTGCAGCAGGCTTACGTCTTATAATCAATATATTATACCTTTGAAACACAAGATTCACCTAATCTCATCAATTAAATTATGGAAATAGAAAAATCAAAAATATTACTGGTTGAAGACGATACCAATTTAGGTCAGGTATTGAAGAATTATCTCGAACTGCACGACTATGTTGTAGAACTGTGCAGAGACGGTATTCTGGGTCTGGCCGCATTCAGAAGAGAAAAGTTTGATATCTGCCTTTTAGATGTAATGATGCCGAATATGGATGGCTTTACACTGGCAGAAGAGATTCGTAACATAGATCCGGATATTCCATTGTTCTTCCTGTCTGCACGCAGCATGAAAGATGATGTAATCACGGGCTATCGTTTAGGGGCTGATGATTATATTGCCAAACCATTTGACAGTGAAGTGCTGTTGCATAAGATCAAAGCTATTCTGAAACGTAATCAGGAGATCCAGGAAAAAAATCCTTCTGCTACAGACTTTGATGTGGCCAGCTTCCACTTCAACAGCAAGCTGCGCATCCTGTCCCGCGAAGGAAAAGATGTAACATTGTCTCCAAAAGAAAATGCACTGTTACAAATGCTTTGCGAATACAAAAACGATCTGTTACCACGTGAGCAGGCGCTGAAACGCATCTGGGGTAGTGATACCTACTTCAACGGAAGAAGTATGGATGTATATATTGCCAAACTGCGTAAGTATTTAAGCGAAGATCCGAAAGTAAGTATTGTGAATATTCATGGTAACGGCTTCCGCCTGGTAGTGGAAGAGTAAGGTTACTGCATATAAAAAGGAAGGGCGCGATCTGTGATCGCGCCCTTCCTTTTTATATGCAGTTTATTGAGTATCCGCATGTGGTCAACTTTTTTCTTCGTCCTTTTGTCCGGCAACAAAAGGTACCAAAAGATATAAATAGAATGCCTAAATCATAAGGCCAATCTTTGTTTCCTTTAAGCGGATACTCAGTTAAAGTTTATTGCAACTGGGCTAAAGCCTGCCCCAGGTTATTAAAGATAATATCCAGGTCTTCCAGTTTACAGGTGCCTACACTGATGCGGTACCATGGGCTTTGTGCATCTGCACCAAAGCAGTTAAACGGAACCAGTGCCAGGCCTACATTGCCTAAAAGGAACTGGGTTACATCTGCCTGGTTTTCCAGTAATTGGCCCTGGAAAGATTTGCCTTTCAGGTCGAATTTAAGGGTCAGGTAGATGGCCGCCTGCGGCGCGATGGCCTCAACAGCATAACCTTTTGCACGCAGTGCCTCAATGCCATCATAGATACGCCATAAGCGCTGCTCCAGCTTGCCTTTCAGATCAGTCAGGTATTCAGCTACCGCAGTTTCATCATCAAGGAATGCAGCAGTCGCGATCTGCTCAGCCATGGGTGCCCAGGCGCCCATATGACTCATCAGTGCTTTCATTTTAGCGATTACTTTAGCCGGACCGAAACCCCAGCCCACACGTACACCGGTTGCTGCAAATGATTTGGAGATACCATCTACAGAAACAGTATATTCTTTCATTTCCGGACGTAAAGCCACAGGGTGGAAATGTTTAGTATTACCATAGGTCAGGGTAAAATACATCTGGTCGAACAGCACATATAATTTACGGCCCTCGCCACGACGTTTGTTTTCCTCCAGTACCAGGTCACAGATCTGCTCCAGTGTCTCTTTAGACAAAGTCGTTCCGGTAGGATTTTGCGGGGTACACAGGCATAATAAAACGGCATCCTGCAGATGTGGTTTTATTTCTTCTACCGTAGGCATGAAATTATTCTCGGCAGTGGTCTGTATCTCGCAGGCGATACCACCGTTAAGGGTAGTATAGTGATTATTGTTCCAGGAAGGAACGGCATAGATCACCTTATCGCCGGGATTGACCAATGTTTTAAATAAAGAATAGATCAACGGACGACCACCACTGGAAATCTGAATTTCATCATTCGCATAGCTCACCCCTTCATATTTCTGCACAAATCGGCCTACTGCTTCTCTTAAAGGCAGTACACCATCAGCCGGAGGATAGTTCGTATATCCTTCATGATAAGCTTTTATAATTTGGGCCTGCAGCGCTTCCGGAATGGGAAATATCGCAGGATTAAAGTCCCCGATCGTATAGTTGTAAATACGTTCTCCATTGCGGATACGATTATTGATCTCATTGCCTAATTTCACAATTTCCGATCCGACCAGCGATTCTGCAAGATTACTTAGTTTACTCATGATTTATTATTTGTTGATATTTTACGGTATGTACAAAATACAAAGAGGCTTACCTTTTAGCGGTAAGCCTCTTCATATTGTTGGAACATAAACCCATATAAAGATGATTACCCCAGGAGGTAGCTACGTTTATTGCGTTTATATTCTGTATTAATTTTCATCATTTAACAGGGCAAAAGTACCCCTAGTATTTTATTTTACAAAAAAATAACCCTGTAAAAATCATAAAATAATAAATAACAATAATGAGACACTTAAGATTTGTGCCGATAAGAGGTGCAATTATGTTTGCAGAAATCGGGTAATAAACTCTACACAGCAATCAATCAAAGTATCGTCAACCCTGCCCTGCTCATCTGGCATCATATAAGAGCCATGTCCCGCCGGAAGAATGAGTAAACGGCTGTCAGGGACTAGTCTACTCATTGCTGTGGTATGTTCTGGTTTGATCACATCCTGGTCCCCGCTTATAAACAATGCCGGTACATTTATGGATTGCAAAACTTCGTCCGGCCAGTCACTGAAGTGCAGCATGCGCTGACTGTCCCGGAAAAACATGTTCTGAAGCCTCACCGGATCAGGTGTACATTTCAGGAAATTTTCCTGCAGATAGGCTGGCATATGATCCAAGGTCGCCTGTTGCATTCCTTCAAAGAAGCCATCAATCATGCCCTCTCTTTTCGAAAGACCGGAGGCTGCAATAATCTTTTCGCAGCGTTGCGGGAATAGATGGCCAAGCTGCATTACCGTTGACGCGCCATTGCTGAAACCAAAGAAAGACGCTTTGCCAATCTCCAGCCGATCCATTACAGCAATAATGTCGCGGGCATCCTGAACAAAGGTTGCAGGCTCATACCGGTGATCGGAGCGGCCATGGTTCTGGAGGTCGACTGTAATCAACGTATATTGTCCTGCCAGGCGTGGTATAACCTCACTGAAATCGAATGCACCGGAAGAGCCTCCGCCATGTATAAGGACCAGGGGAGCGCCGCTACCATAAATTTCATAATATAGCTTAATCCCATTCGCTTCGGCAAAGCCGGTTGATTGCGCATGCATAGGTTAGTAAGGAATGTTGGTGTTTATATCATATTTCATGCCCTCATAGCCGAGGATCTTGCGCATCAGTCCTATCTGGCCGCATAGATAATCTTCACGGCCTATGCACATACCCATAAAACTCAATACTGTTGCCGGTACAAAAGGAACATTCATGCCGAACTGGAAGGCACTGTCCAGGAGCTCGTCCGGTGCCTGGAGTAATTGCTCATACAGCAGCGCAGAGATTTTGTGAAAACTTTCTTTCAGCGCCTGTAAGCTGGGGTAGTTGTACTCCGGACTCAAGGCCTTGCCCTGGAAGAACAGATCGCTGTACGGATCTTCTTCTCTCAAACCCAGAACCCATGCCATACCGTAACGGCAGTTGACCAGGTTGCCCGCCATCCAGATGATGTGATTCGTTTTGCCGTCAATTCTTTTCAGCGCATCTTCTTCCGTAATACCATCCAGCACATTAAGGAAGCTCTGGGTATGCATTCTGAATGCAGGAATAACGATGTCTAATTTTTTGGAAACAGGAGTGTTCATAGTTGATGTATTTTCGTCATACGAATATACGGTATACTATAACATGGTTTGGCGGAGGTCTGGATATTAACATTAAGGTCATTATGATTTGTGATCGGGTAGGGAGGCCAGTTGCTGTGCCACCAGGCTGCCTAAAGCAACACCCATGCCGCCCATGCGGAATGCCCCGTGTATGCGGTCACTGAAAGATTGCACAATCGGTTTCTTATCTTTTCCAAAAGCCATAATGCCAGACCATTTCATGTCTATTTCAAACGGAGTTTCCGGTATGACGGCCTCCCGTAGCCAACTACACAGTTTGTCGATGATCTGTTCGTTAAGTGTGATTTGGTCCGTTGCTTCCGTATCAAAATCAAGGTTTCTGCCGCCACCGAATAAAATGCGCCCTTCGAGTTCACGGAAATAGTAATAACCCTGGTCGAAGTGGAATATGCCTTTCAAACGTAAACCCGGAATGGGTTTAGTAAGGATTACCTGCCCGCGACCGGGTTTGATATCCAGGTCGGGAAAGAATCTCGGGGTGAATGCATTAGTGCAGACCAGCACATGTTGTGCGCTAAAGTGCATGCCTTCTGCACGATAAGGATCGTGTACATTAACGGTTACACACTGTGTGCTTTCCTCAATCTCCAATACTTCCACACCTGTTTTGATTTCGACCCCTTTACCGATAGCAAAATCAATAAGGCTGCGCATCATCTTTCCGGTATGCAGTTCGCCTTCGCAGGTAGTCTCGACACAGTAAGGAAAGTGTTGCCGTGACATACCGAAGCGATCAATAGTATCATTACAGATCCGGAATACAGGCTCAGCAGATACCTCGCGCAACAGCGTGTTGAAATAATCCAGCTTGTCCAGTACAGGGGTCTCATGAGCAGCTAATAACTCATGGCTTCCATTTTTGCGATAGCCTATAGCCTCATCTCCTAACCTCTGGCGCAGTAATTCTATGCCCTGTTTACGTTGTGCAAACAGGCTGAGCAGCTCCTCCTCCGAAAGCGTTTGCAGATCATCTGTCAGCTCGGAAAGGCTACCCATACAGGCAAAGCCTGCATTGCGGGTACTGGCACCGGTCGGCAGGATGCCCCGCTCCAGTACTAATACGGAGGACATCGGGTACTGTATCTTCAGGTTGATTGCTGTATTCAACCCAACAATACCCGATCCGATGATCATAAAATCATATGTAAGCAAGGAAGTTTTCTCCCAGAAACTGATCATAATGGCAATAAAAATTTATGAAAATAGAATGTTAATATACTGATTTTGGGTAATTATTTAACAGTCAACATATTGTGAATTGAGAATTTATCACAATCCTGTTGTTTCTATAGTCATGCAGATGCAAGCATTATTTGACAGTATTTATATACTATTTTGCTTTAATTTATTGATTTTTAAATAGTTATAGTTTGTTTTTTAAATAATTCACAATAGAGTGATTTTAATTAATTTGATCGATAAAACCAAATATTTTTTTCACAAAATTTGGTTAAAAAAAATGTTTTTTTAACTTTGTCACGTTTTGGTGTTTTGAGGACCGTGTAGTGTATCAAAGTTAGTGATGCATTGATTGAGTAGATTTAAGGAACAGGTTTTCAATATTAAATCATTTTAGGTCAAATACGAGGAATGGGTATAATTACCTGTTTCTCGTATTTTTATGGTCTAAAATGACGCTCAAATGCAGTATACTGTGTCCAGGTGTATCAGAATTAGTGATAACAAAATATGTCCGCATTGCTATATTCCGAGAATAGTTAAAAATGGAAAGACGGGTACAGGGAAGCAGCAATATGTTTGCCGATGTTGTGGCAAAAGAGCATTAGACTATTACAACTATAGAGCTTATTGGTCTTTAAACGATGATAGCATTATTCGATTAACAAAGGAAGGCTGCCGCATTCGTAGTATATCCAGGTTGCTGAAAATAAGCTTGAATACTGTTTTGCGAAGAATAAAATTGATTGCTTCAAAAATTGTAAAGCCTGTGATTTCTTTTGATAAAGAATATGAGTTGGATGAACTGTGTACTTATGTGAAGAACAAGGCTCGTATGCGTTGGATAGTTTATGCCATCAGAAGAGATACGAAACAGGTAGTAGATTTTGCGATTGGGAGGAGAACGAACAGAACATTAGGAAGAATAACGGATACATTGTTATTATCGAATGCGACAAAAATATTCACGGATCAGCTGCCAAATTATAAATATTTATTACCGCCCGATATTCACTCAACAAAGTACAGAGGCACGAACCATATAGAAAGGAAAAATCTAACCTTAAGAACACATCTCAAAAGGCTAAGCAGAAGAACGATCTGTTTTAGTAAAAGTGCCACCATTATACAGGCTGTAGAGATGATTGGTTCAGATGCTGTAGTACTGGGGAGCATACCGGTTACCGGTAAGGGTACCTATCGTATCAGCTTCAAACCGACCGGTTCAAGCGTACAATTGTGGGTACTGGGAGCATATGATATACTGCTGAACCCTACCTGCTATACCTACCCGGTTACGACGCAGGAAACCTATTTGGTAGATAGCTGTGATGAAAACAAAGACCGATATAGATTTGGGTTTAATGGACAGGAGAAGGATAATGAACTGAAGGGGATAGGGAACTCATTAGACTTTGGGGCGAGAATGTATGATAGTAGAGTTGCGAGATGGATGAGTATTGATCCTAGTGCGAGTAAATATCCGAGTCTTAGCCCTTATAATGCTTTTGAAAATAATCCAATTAGCTTGGTTGATCGAAATGGAGAAGATGCAGAATATTATATTAAAGGAAATCAGATTACTGTTAAAAGTACTATATATTTAGTCAATGGAACAGAACTAGATAGAAGGCATATCAAGACAGAAATAGACAAGATTTATAGGCCTCAGTCATTCAAAGCTTATAATGAGGTAACCTATTCTATTAAATTTGATGTTAATGTTGTAATTATTAAGAATCAACAAGAGCTATTCACATTAAAACCTTGGGATTCTCGTGCCTACATTTCTGATCAATCGGATTATCGAGATAATGTTGTAGGGGGAACTGTAATGAATTTAAGTAAGCGATCAGATGCAGTTGCACATGAATTCGGGCATATTCTTGGTTTTGTTGACCTATATTTTGATGTTTACACCTCTAAATTGGGACGCTCTTCTGATAGAATTGAGGATTATACATTATCTGGTATTGCTTATGATGGAGTACCAGATAATCATTTAATGAATAATAGCAATGGTGTTTTTCTTAAATCAATGGTAGTCGATTTGGGAAATTATATAGTGAGAAACGCAACTAATACTGGATTACTTACTGCTAACGGTAGAATAAATGCTGCAAATGCAAAGCTTGGGGATATTCCAAAAGAGGTTAAGAGTAGATCGCAAATGAGGTATGATCCCCCTCCGGTTGCATTAGATGAAAATATACAATATGAAAATAACAACGGCAAAGTTAATGATGGGAAAAAAGCGAACTCTTCAGGGGCAACTCGCCAATCAGCAATCAGTAGTCTTAGTAGATAAAATCTTTTTTATGCATTATATTATTATCGTTTTATCGTTGCTTCTTTTTATAAGTGCCTCTTGCGATAGTACTTTAGATAAAACTAACATTAATAGAATGGAGGAAGCCTTGGACGTAAAACCATCCTATGCTTATAATCTTAAAGATGTCTATGAGAATGCGGGAACAGTTCATCATTTATCCTTAGACCAGTTGGGTACAGAAAGTATTGATAGTCTACTGAAGTTTGAAAAACTCGAGACGATAATAATTTCAGGATTAAATAATAATCAATTACCTAAGCTTCTAAGAACTTTGTCGAATCTAGATAGCTTAAGTGAACTTTATCTTCAAGACTGTAAATTTGATTCTCTTCCGGATGAAATTGGTTTAATGAAAAGGCTAAAGGTTCTTGAGATATACCCTAATGAATTAAAGCATATTTCCACAAAACTTTATAGCTTAGAGCAACTTAATTCTTTAGAACTTAACCTTCATTCTATTTATAGAGACCTTGCAAAATTGTCTAATATTAGAACTCTGTATATAGAGTGTATTGATGTAAATGGGTATTGGGAAACCGTTTTACAAATGAAATCCCTTGAAGAAATCTATTTGCCAAAATCTATAAGCTATATTCCTAAGGATATTACAAACTTAGTGAACTTGAAAAAACTTGATATCTCTGGCACTCTTTATGAAAAGAATATTGTATCCAAGATCAACCTAGATAAAGGGAGAAAACTTCAAAAATCTATTCGAAAATTGAAAAGCGTATTACCAGATAGTTGTATAATTCTTGCTAGTTTTAATGTGAAATGGTAATGGGTAATGTGGTAAGGTAGTGTGGGAGTGTATCAGATTTGATGTTTTGGAAAAGCCGCAGATTACTGGATTGATTTACAATAACATTACCTTAAATAGAAAAATAGTGCGGATGGAGGTAATGTATCAGATTTGATGTTTTGAGAAAGCAGCAGATTAATAGGTCGATTTACAATATCGTTACCTTAATTACAAATAGTGCGGATGGATATTTATCCATCCGCACTATTTGTATGATGAAAGCAAATATCTTTGGATATCGCGAGTATGTCGCAAACGGGCGATGATGCCACCATTATACAGGCTGTAGAGATGATTGGTTCAGATGCTGTAGTACTGGGGAGCATACCGGTTACCGGTAAGGGCACCTATCGTATCAGTTTCAAACCGACCGGCTCCAGCGTACAGCTATGGGTGTTGGGGGCATATGATATTTTGCTGAACCCAACCTGCTATACCTACCCGGTGACCACACAAGAGACCTACCTGGTAGGTATCTGTGATGAAAACAAGGACCGATATCGATTTGGGTTTAATGGAATGGAGAAGGATAATGAACTGAAGGGGATAGGGAATTCATTAGATTATGGAGCTAGAATTTATGATAGTAGAACTGGTAGATTTTTAAGTTTAGATCCGGAAGCGAATGAAATGCCATGGCAATCAGCATACTTAATGGCAAGTGGTTCTCCTATTGATAAAATTGATCCTGATGGTGAATGGGATATTACTGTTCATGCACATAGAGACAGGTCTAAATATGGTTATGCTACAATGATAGTAACTGATAATGACGGGAAAGTTATCTACAGGACAATTGTTAAAACGGTTGGCTCTGGTAGAGTAAGGAATAAAACCAATGGAGATACACCTCAAGGAAAATATAAAATATTAGAGTGGAGAGAGACTGGAGGGAAACGTTATCCTACTAAAAGTTTTGGTCCTAACAATATTCTGGCGCTTGACTATAGAGGAAAGGAGGGGAAAGGAAGAAATGGTATGCATATTCATGGAGGAAGAGGGTATTATGCTGACGGTAAAGCTTTGATGAGTACTCACGGTTGCATGAGGATTAACGATAATGATATAAAGGAACTCAAAAAAATTACAGATAGAATCGAAAGGTTAGACCCGACAGAAAAGAAAGGATTTCTTACTCTAGTAGATGATCTGTCTAGCCCCGTTAAATATGATGAAAATAGACATGGTACCGGATCATCGAAGAAGGTTTTTAATTCTTATAAAGCTCACATAATTGATGCAGGTGAAGATGGTTACACTAATCTAAGACCTAATCCTGGTTCTGGTGAGGCTACGCGAGTTGATGCCGGTACTGAAGTTAAAGTCATTGGAACTAGCGGTAACTATACTAAAATTCAATATAAAAATCAACAAGGATATGTACCATCTCGATATGTTCAAAAAGGGTAATCTATTATTTGTATTTTTTATTTGTAGTTGTAACATCGGTAGTAATAAACGGGATGTTGTAAGTTTAGATAAAAGAGCAATATATAAACATTGTTTAGCTTATGAAAGCTATTTAAAACTTGACAATGATCATATGACTTCAAGTGATGCTTTTTTTGACTCTCTTACAAATACAGATATTAGGGATACTGGTTTGTATATTCGTTTGTTGAATGTCATCATGAACGTTAAGGATGAAAGTGAAAGCGAAAACATTGGAAGTGCTGTTTATATAATGCTAATAAATTATCCTTTAAAAGGGAATGATATTGATAAAATAATTGATTGTTTTCCTGATTCTGAACGTAATCGTATAAAAGAGAGAATTGTTGAAATAATGGATATAGACTTAATTTCGGATAATTATAATGAAGAGAAATTTTTAAGATCCTTTCCGTTTTTTAGCAATAGTATATACCTAAAAGCATTTAAAAAAGTAAAAGAGAATAAAAATGCGGGAGAATGGTAGGGGTAGTGTTTCAGGTAGTGTACTCACTTTGTTGTTTTGCAAGTAATAAGGTCTAAAACACTGTACAATTAAGGTTTTTGATATTTTAGACTATGCAAAAGCGGTAGTGTATCAAAGTTAGTGATGAATTAATTGAGTAGATTTAAGTAACTGATTTTCAATATTAAATCATTTTAGGTCAAATACGAGGAATGGGTATAATTACCTGTTTCTCGTATTTTTATGGTCTAAAATGACGCTCCAATGCATTCAATAAGTACGATGTGTTCAAGAATTGAGGATAAGCATCCCATGCTCGTTTGTTCACATAATCGTATCATTAAAAATGGGAGAAGGACTAATAATTAGCAAGGTTGTTTTAGGAAGATAGTAGTAGGTTGCCAAGAGATAGAATATGGAGAGGGGGCATCCTGGGTCAAATCAATATCAGTACACTGTAAATGGCTTAAACCCGATATTAATGAATGATCTCTAAAATAATAATGATGTAAAAGCTGATAGCAACGAATCCAGATTAATACGGATATTATGAAAATACAAATTGCATTTTTGTCAATTTCATTATTTGCTTGTACTAATAAATATCATTTGGGAGCGGATGATTATAAATGTGTATGCTATAATGACAAAACTCTAAATCGCAATGTTTATACAACTTTTGATGTGATGCCAAGCTTTGAAGGTGGTGAAATGGCATCGTTAAGATATATAAATAGTAATTTAAGCATTGATGAAGATGAACACCATGTCGGTAGTATTAAAATGGCTATCGTCATTGATACAAGTGGCGAAGTACTGAAAATTGAATCTCTTAAAGAGATTCCCTCAAGTCTTGAAAATAAAGCACGAATCGTTATTTTGAAATCGAATAAATGGAAACCTGGAATTTGTGCAAATAAAAAAGTGGTTTCAAAATACATTCTTCATTTTCGATGGTAAGTGTGGTAATGGCAGTACTCAAAACTGTAGTGTCTTAAAAGAGCTGGTGACCGTTGTTGAATGTTTTATGATAGAGCAACAATAAAGTATGGTAAAAGCAGGTGTGGTAATTAGCTGGGATGCAATTTGTAAACACACTCAACCCTCAGGATATAGATGCAGGTATCCTGTGCCTGGCAGAGCATCATTTGTATGGTCACAGCAGGCTTGGGGGGCAGTACTATAACTGGATCTGTATAGTCCAGAACGAGGAAGTTGATGAAATTTTAGCTTCTGCATTTAAAACTGACAACTGAGTTTAACTCAGAAATAATAGTTATTCATTTAATGAATATTACAGATAAGGATGGAAATGAGGTTAATGGAGGTAAGTCTAGAACTTATAAAGTATATGATGAGGAAAAAAAGGAATATATTAAATCGTTAATAGCTCCATTAATTACTCTAAATAAAGATAGAAAATAGTAAATATGAAAAAGTATCTTTTAATTATTTTGACTTTGTTTCTGAAGCCCACTCTGGCGATAGGATGTAGTTGTCCTCAATCATTAAGTATGCAGGAAATAATAAAGAATGCTAAATATATTTTTCATTGTACAATTCTAGAAAGAAAATTGGTTAATTATGATATATGTAAGAGTGCAGGAACCGAAGTCTCCACTTCTCAAGTTGACTCTTTAAGGAAAACGGGATGTTTAGCATCCTATTATCGATATAAAGTTTCAGTAAATAAAAATTATAAGAATGAGGTTAAACCTTGTTTCGTATACATTGAGACACCAATAGGTGGCTCAATGTGTGAAATCTTTTTTGAAATAAATAAAAGATACATTATTTATCTTGAAGATGAGTTTACTGATCAGGTCTACTGTTATTTAACATCTTGCGACAAAGTAGTTGGAAATTCTAGCAAAGAAAGAAGAATTTTATACAAAGAACTTAACGTCAAATGATTTTAATGGAGAAATAATGGCGGTGGCTAAATTCTGTAATGTGCCAAATGAGTTGGTTTTCTAAGTATAAAATATAATACATAATAAGTTGAACAATGCTCAGATGGTAGAATTTGTTTTTATTTACTCTTGATAATGAATTACTATCTTTTTGCTAACCAGGTTTACAATAATGCGTTATTATGGAAGGTTATGTTATCAGAATTAAAAACAACAATGGATATCTGGGAGTAGATAGCATTGGTAATCAGGAATGGACCGACTTTATTCCTGATTGGAACGCTCTGTATCCAGATGATACGATTTTAATTAATGACGCATTTGAGTGCTATATTAGTAGCCAGATAGGATTGAGTATTGTCAAGCGTTTTCATGGATGGTTGAAACAAAAAGAGGGGTATCACCAATCAAAACTATTGTTTTTTCAAAGTAATGAAGAGGCTGTCCTGATACCTGATGGGTATTTTGTATTGGGTTATGATGTAGCTTTTATAGAAGATCCTGAGTATTGGACCAGAGACTATTTTTATTCAAGTGTGTACCATGAATTATGCAATAGTCGCATCATTGTTGTCCATGATTCTATGCGCGCATTCAGGGACAGGCTGAATCAGAATGGATTATTTAATAATCCTGATAGCGCAGCTGCATATCTGAAATGCCGAAACGAACTGTTTACAATGGATCTTAATAATCTATTTGAAACAGCATATGGAAAAGCATATGAAGTCATTAGGATTATCGAAGCAATGTAATTGTAAACTTATTATATTAAAATATGTTGAACACAAAAAGATTGGACTTGCAAAAGAATATACGATTACTACTTCGCAATCATTTCTATGTATGCTTTCTGGTAATAATAGTAAAATTTTCTTCCTGTTTATCGGCTGGGACGCATGGTTGCATTAAAGCGTACGCCTATCCAGTGAAAAAAAATGAATTACAGCATGCAGTAAATGCGGTAATATCCAATAGTAATAATCTTACTCAGGATACTATTCCTCAAAATCCCTTAGTAGATGTTACAAATGGTAAACATGATACTATAAAAGGTCTCTCCAATGATGCCTACGTTGAGCTATATATTTCTAGAGATGGGAAAAAGTATAGATATACATTCAGATACACTGGAAATAAAAATGATTGGAATAGAGATACAACATCTGAAATATTTATTGCTTATGCTCATGATGAAAATGGTAGAGGAGGTAGTGAAGGGAACGGCGGTATTGGATGGTATACACCTTTTCTGAAAAAAAAGTTGATAAAAGTTTTTGAGGAGGAATTTATAGATAAAATTGATGAAAATTTAAAAGTAAAACATCGGGAATCTTGAGCAGATTATAGCTTAATATTATTAAAGGATAGACTATAAGTATTGAATGTAATATATACTATGAAGTACAGGGAATATTATTTCCTCCTTTCTATCATGCTGGCTCATTCCTGTCGGTCAACAGGAAATTTGCATAGTATAGAAGAGGTAATGTTTTTTCTCGACCAGCAGAAAGGAACTAAGATATCAATTGAAGAATTGACCAGCCATCTTACATTTCAGAGAATAAATGCTTTTTCTCATGGAGACCAAATCGTTAGTTATAATATATTCTTCTCTGACGTTATTTTAAATGCAAAAGATACATGCTGGCTGACTATTGACTATAATACAGAAGCACATCGTATAGTTGATTACTACAAGAGTTGTCCTTAGTATGTTCAAATATGATATCAATACTATGAAAAGAGCATTAATTACTATAAGTATCGTGATTGCTTTCTTTGGAATTGCTTTTTATGATACGCATTTGAAGGGTCAGCACTTTTGCCGGGAATATTATAATCTGCCCATGAGTGGCGTTGTAGATTCTGTATTTAGGGATAAAGAAAATAAAGAAAGCCCTCGGATATTTCTTAGAGGAGAGGGAATTCCCTATACTATTTATGCTTACGAAGCCTGGCAGTACCTGCATCCCGGAGATACCCTTGTTAAGGAAGTGGGTAGTTTTAGATTCAAGGTAAACCGCCCGGGCACTTACCCGGAATATTTTCATTATAATGGTTGTGATTAACTGAACGTATGTATATTGCTTAATATAATATTTGCATGAATGAACGGTATAAAATCATTGAATCAGGACAGTATTTTGAGATTGAACCCGATAGTAAGGACAGGTTTTCTTTTGCAGTGGGGATATTGGAGCTTTTTGCTATCACCTGGTTTGTTATATCCAATAATGTGCTTTCCTCTTTCTACGCACCAGTGGGCGTTATCGCTTGTTTTGCCATTTTTAAGGTACATATTTATAATACTTTCGAACGATTGTATACAAGAACCCTGATAAAGCAGGGAGATACTGTTTGTTTACTGCTTGGTCGGAAAAAGTATATATTAGATAGGCAGCAATGCTATATAAGCTGGCAGTCAGAGAAAAGTACTTATCTGAGCAATATACCTCCACGAGGCTTTATCATAGAACTCCATTTTACAAAACGATTTGGCTATCAGGCGCTATTTAAAAAAAGCATAATGCTTTTTTATACCGAAGAAGTTGAAGTATGCAAACGTAAATTGGAAATCCTGCAGGAGCATTTCGGATTGAGAGATGCTTGGGATGAACGAAAAAGACAGCTCCAGCGCCAAAAGGAACGAATCCGGGAAAGGGTGAATATTATAAAAACATATACTGATATGGAATATACTGTAGAAACGAAAACCGGTTTCCGATTTGCTTTACTGACTTTTTTATGGAGTATTGGCTGTGGTATCCTATGCTTGTATTTTTATGATAAAAATACTATACTCATGTTGCTGACTGCTTTGATCTGGTTGTATGCAATGATAGTAAATTGGTTCCAATGTCTAGTGACTAAAAAAATTATCCGCATCGGCGGTGTCGTAGAAGTGTATATTGGCAAGCTCCGTTTTATATACGAAATAGCAGAACTACGTCTTGTATTGACGGACCGGCATATAAGAAATGTGGGAGTAGTTTACACTCTTCAATTAAAAAAGTATGGTGCATTTTATCCATTGTCTTTGTTCGGCAAGATTATCTTATATGCCGATGTTGCTTATGTAGACATACGGACAGAAATACCCATAATAGAACGGGTGGCTGGCGTAGAATGTATTGAACTATTATTACATGAGAAAGAAAATTGACACACGTATTATGTCTTATGCTCCGATGAAATTTAATTTTAAAGAATAAATAGTGGGACAAAACAAAAATATAAAAATGCTAATGGTATCTGTAATCTTTTTTACTGTTACCATTATTAATGCATTGCTGGCATTTTTTTTGCGATGTTTTCAAGGATTTGCCGGGAGCTTTCTAATGATAAGCATGTTTACATTCATTCCAGCAATGCTTATGGTATTATCTTTATTATTTTTGATCATTAAAAGGAATATTTTTATTTATACATCCATTTTGGTCAATGGGATAATGCTGATGCTATTTTGGTACATGATCAGCCAGTTGTATGAAGGGATATAATTTTCAAGGCTCGCGCCTACCGTGCATAATGCATACTTATAATTTGTCTATTAAATTAATCTAATGCTATTTAGACGATTACTTATTTTTGGACTATTGAGTGGCCTTTTTGCTGAAATCGCAGCTCAGAAAATGCGCATGCCAGTTAGGGAACAGGTGTTGAATATATTTTGCCAAGAGTTATTCAGGAATAATATAGATCTTCCTGTTAAACATTTAATATCTGGGAAGGCCTTTATTATTGTAGACCCAATAGTCGGTGAAGAATCTGTTAGAATTGAAGATTCAACCAGTGCAGCGATGAAATCTTTTATGCAATTTAGTGTTAATAGACAAATGGACATTCTCAAGGCGTATGATTGGCCTGTATTTCCATTGCCAGATTCCCTCTATATATGGGATAAGTCCGGTTCTATAGCAAAGCAAAAGGATATCTTTCAATCAAGTAGCGATGGTAGATATGTAATTCGCATAACAAGCAAGAATATAACCATACAACAAAACATGCTTATATTAGATACAATTTTCCAAAATGACTGGGGTATTTTTGTTCGCTTTCAGGCTACTTCCCTGAAAGATGAAGAATACATAATGTTCCGGATAGATAAGAACAGCTTATTTTCTGACCGGGTAAAGATTGTGGGAATGTTGCGTAATATAGCTGATGATAAAAATATCTATTAGTGAATTTTATGCGTAAGCTCTTGGTCATTCTGGTGATATTAATCTGTAGCATACAGTGTTTGGCTTCTCAGTCAATACTTCTTTCCGTTAACGGTAGCCGCACCCTTGAAATAACCAATTTTTATTTCAATGAAATAATACTCATGAATTTTGCCAACAATGGCTACACTATTCAATTTTATGGTTTGGAGTATAAAAGGGTCACTGACTCTGTCTATTATGTAAAGCCCAAAGGCAGTGGTGGAACAATTGAAATCCTTAACGAATCGGATAGTGCTGAGGTTGCGTCTTTTGATCTGAGCGTAGTTACAAAGTTTGTGATCCCTGACATTAAATTTAAACCCGGGTACAGAACACTTGAACTGGGGACAATGTTAATGCCCTATACCGATTCCTTTTATTGCGAGCCATCCATATTAAGAGGGCATGACTTCGAAGAATTATATTACCGCATCACTTCATATCATTTTTCTATTTATAGAGAAGGCACGTGCATTTATTCATCATTCAATAAGGGTAACCGGTTGTCTGAGCATATTAAGCGGGCTATAGGGCAGGCAATATACAAGGACAGGTTTATCTTAACCGACATTAAGGTCACAGATAATTATGGTAATCTTTTTACCATTCCCGAATACCGTACTATGTGCTGCAACTAGGGCCTTCTACCTGCATGATGGCTGCGCCAGAACCCTGGAAGAAGCCCTTCTCCGGAAGGGCATTTTTATAATCCGGCCAGTCGTTCCAGTGCCTTTTCCATATTGATGCCGTGGCCCAGTACGGGTTTGAAAAGATCTCCTTTTTGCTCTATGCGCTCCAGTGCATTGTATATATTAAAGTCTGTTGGCTTCAATCCCGTTTTCAGTTCCTCCCATTCCAATGGCATAGATACTGGAGCACCGGGCCTGGGCCGCAGGCTGTATACACTCGCCAGCGTTTGTCCCTGGCGGTTCTGCAAGTAGTCGAGATAGATCTTTCGATCACTTCTTTTTTTCAGGCTGCGTTCCAGTGTGGTCAGTTCCGGCAATCGTTTATTGACCTCCTGCATGAGCAGGTGTGCAAAATCTTTTACCTGCTCAAATGTATACTGCGCACCCATCGGAAGGTATATATGTATGCCCGTGCTGCCAGAGGTTTTACAGTATCCTTTTATCTTAACCTGGTCCAGTATTTCCTTTACCTGTACTGCGGTTTCGATCACATCATTAAACGTATTTTTCGCAGAAGGGTCCAGGTCCAATACCAGGAAGTGCGGGTACTGCAGGTCGGGCAGGGCACTGTTCCAGGGATTAAGGTCAATGCAGCCAAGGTTGTTGAGGTAGGCCAGCGTAGCTTTATTATTGCAGATCAGGTAATGGATGTTTTTATCAGTCGATGCTGAAAACACATCGGTTGTTTTGATCCAGTCCGGTGCATGCTCATCCGCATCTTTCTGGTAAAAACTATCGCCCTCAATGCCGTTTGGAAAGCGGTTGAGCGACAAAGGACGATTCTTCAGATGCGGCAAAATATACGCCGCTACTGACTGATAATAATCAATAACCATACCCTTGCTGATCTTTTCTTTAGGGAAGTAAATCTTATCCTGGTTAGTAAGTATAACTTTATGCCGGTTTAAGGTAATCACCTCCTCACCCGCTTTCTGCGTGGTCGCTTTCTTTTTCATTGTTTTGGTTTTTTCGGTGATATCACCGGCCTCTTTATCCTCCCTCAGCCCGACAAACACCGGGTGCCTGTATATGCCGTCTTTGGTAATTTCGGAGAATTTAATTTCACATACCAGTACCGGTGCTACCCAGGTAACCGGAGCATTGGTTTTCGGTATTGTATAAAATGGACTTTTAGCTGTAATCAGTGGCTTTAACCTGGTATAGAGATCATCAAGTGATTGGTGATTAAATCCTGTACCAGTGTGACCACAATAGGTAAGCACATCATCTATATATTTACCCAATATGAGTGCTCCGAATTTGTGCCGGGAGCCTCTTGGTTCCGTAAAGCCGCAGATAATAGTCTCTTCTGTATTGGTAAATTTTACTTTGAGCCAATCCTGGCTTCTGTAGTTTTCCCGGTACACGCTGTCGGCGCTCTTGGCTATCATGCCTTCCAGTTGCATCGCCTTTAGTCGTTCAAAGAATGCAATACCCTCCTCAGAGATATGGTCGCAGTACTGTACCATTTGTGTTTCGGTCAGTGCTTCTTTCAGCAATTCTTTGCGTTGCAGCAAGGGCAACATTTCGGTGCTGTGCCCGTTCAGCCACAGCAGGTCGAATACATGGTACACCAGTGTCAGATCTGGATAGTCATCAATCTGCTGCAGCAACTGGAAGGAAGGTTTACCCTCTGCATCATAAGCAACGATCTCCCCGTCCAGTACCATATCATAAGACTGTGCAGAAAGGTCTTCCGCAATGCTATGGAATTTTTGGGCAAATGAAATGCCGTTTCGGGAGTACAGTTGTGCTTCCTTCTGTCGCAGATCGGCTATAGCCCTGTAGCCATCCCACTTGATCTCGAAAACCCAGTCCGGGTCATCGAATGGCTGTGTGTGCAGACTGGCCAGCATCGGATGTATATAGTGCTGTAGTTTGCGTTCCTTGCCCAAGGTATTAAAGCGCCTTACCTCGGGCTTCAGGGCTTCTTTGTTTTCGCGACCGGGCTTTTTTTTTGTTTCAGAAATTTCGTGACTTCTGATCCTTTGGCGGTATGCGCTTCCGCATCGTAAGGACTTTCCGCATATCGGTCATGATGCTTGATCAGCAGCCAGGCATTTTCTTCAGCCTGTTTCATTTTGACCAGGGCAAATTCTCCTTTCAGTTTTCTGCCTTTAAGGACAAACTTCAGTGATCCCGATTGCAGATCTTTCAGCAGCTGTTTTTCATCATCCAGCTTACTCTCTTCCAGTGGCTCATATGTACCATGGTCCCAGACTTCTACCTGTCCCGCTCCATAATTGCCTTCCGGTATATTGCCTTCAAAATCTTTATAATCATAAGGATGATCCTCCACCATCATAGCCAGGCGTTTATCTGCCGGGTCAAGAGAAGGTCCTTTGGGTATAGCCCAGCTTTTCAGTACACCATCCATCTCCAGCCGGAAATCATAGTGCAGGCGGCTGGCGGCATGCCTTTGAATGACGAAGATGAGCTTTCCTTTACTGCTTTTGCTACGGCCTTCCGGCTCAGTGGTCTCGTCAAATTTTCTCTTTTCATTATAGTCTTTCAGTGTTTTCATGAGGCCGTGGTTTTGCGTTTACGGGATTGCAGGCTGGCCTTCAATTGTGCCATCAGGTCTACCACTTTACCTTTATCCGGTGCAGCTGTTTTTTTCGCTTTCACCGTTTTGCCTTTTGCTTTCTGCTTAATGATTTTCAGCAAAGCTTTAGCATAATTATCTTCATACACTGTGGGGTCAAAAGCCGAGGATAATTGCTCAATAAGGCTTTTCGCCATTTTTAGCTCTGCAGGCTTAGGTGCTTTTGCAGCCGGTAATTTCAGGTCTTTATAATCCCTTACCTCTTCAGCAAAGCGCAGGCGTTGCAGCATCAGTACCTCATCATTATAAGGGCGTATCATACCTATGGCCTCACTCTCGCGCAATACAAAAGTGCCAATACCCGCCATACCTGTATTGAGCAAGGCATGCAGGAGCAGGCGATAGGCGGTTTCTCCGCTTTTCTGAGGTTCAAGAAAGTAAGGGTTTTCAAAATATACACTGTCCACATCAGCCTCTTTGACAAACTGATCTATAGACAGGATTTTTGTTTTTTCGGGCATGGCCGCTGCAAAGTCCTGTTCTTCCAATACCACATAGTGGTCTTCGATCAGGTATCCCTTTACAATATTTTCCCATTTTACCTCTTTACCGGTATGGGCATTTACACGCTTAAATTGAATATTAGAGAGGTCTTTACGATCCAGCATATCCAGGTCCAGTTTACTGGTTTCGGTAGCAGCGTAAATTTTGATGGGGATGTTGACCAGGCCAAATCCTATGGCACCATTCCAGATTGCTTTCATATCCTGTTTTTTAAAAATCAACAATTGAAGCACCTAGCGGTGGTAGGGCGATGAGCAATGCTACGGTACTTCCTGTTTAATGCTTACGCTTGCGGTAATAAAAATTCAGTACTAAAAGGCAACAGTTTACCAGGAGCGAAAATGAATTGGTCACGATAATAGGCCAGTCCTGTTTTTGGATACCATATACCACCCAAAGACTTAGTCCGATCAGTAATGCAGCGAGCATCAACACTGAGATGTCCTGCGGCTTTTGTTCCCTGATCAGTTTTATCAGCTGGGGTAGTAAGGATATACCGGTAAAAATGCCGGCTATGATGCCTGTCATTTCCGTACTCATAGGTGAGCATAAAATTAGCGTATATCAGATTATCAGCAGGTGATATGTTATATAAACTTATGTTATAATGTATGGGATGCCTTCCTTAACTCCTTTTCGATTCAGATACAGTGTGAAACTTAAGAACGCTTATGTCAGTTGCTCTTGAAACGAATGTTCGTTACTGGTGAGCGAATTTTCGGAATCTGTTGCCCAATATTCAGTTTAGACTGATAATATTTATGCCTATGATTTATTATTTTTTGATTAAGGAACAAGAGAAATATCCATAAATGGTGATTAATATTTAAAATAGGCAGTTTAGTTATATATATTTGCACTTTAACCAATCGTTTACACTGTTACTTCTATTATGTTACCATGTCAATTGAGAAAAGCTATTGTTTTATTACTCCTGTTAGGTTTCTGTTCTGCCCGATCATTTGCCTTCCCGACGCTTGATACAAATGCGATCAAAGCAAATATTAAAACCGTTACAGATAGTGTCACCATCAACCCTGCTTTTGCGAAAGACCTTGCAAGCCGTACCTTAAAAGAGTCACAGCAGATCAACTATCCCTGGGGTATTTTTATGAATACACTGGCACTGGGATCGATAGCCTATAACAACGGAGAACGGGAACAGGCAATCAAGCTGCATCAAACTGCATTGGCCTATGGGCGTGCGCATGGATTCAAACAAAAAGAAGCCATCGTGCTGAGCAATCTGGCAAAAGATTATGGCGGTTCTGGTGATACCAAAAAAGCAATCGCTTTGTATCATGAAGCGATGAAGGTTGCACAGGAAATAAATGACAGCGCTCAGATAGGTATATCATTGCAGGGTCTGGGCCAGACATACAGCAATATTGGTTATGCAGAAGAAGCCATTAAGTACTGTAGCCAGGCTGCTGAAATATTCATAAAAAAAGAAAAATATTCCTCACTAAGGTTCTCCTATAATCATATCGCCTCTGCTTATATAAACCTCTCCAGATTTGATAGCGCTTACAAGTATATCTGGTTATCGAAGCATGCTTATGATGCCACCGGAACCAGAGTGCCACAGATGGATTTTTATATGAACATGGCTATTTGTTGTGATTCTTTAAAAATGAAAGATTCCGCAGTTTACTATTTTGAAAAAGTAATTATCGCTGCCCGCGAGGTGAATGATGAAATAGCGCTGCAGCCTGCATTAGCCTACCTGGCGATTAAAGAGGCTGAAGCGGGCAATACTACTAAAGCTATTAAATATTATAAGGAAGCATTGCTGCTAACAGAGAAGTTCAATAACCTTGAAGGCAGCATTAGTATAACAGGCAGCCTTGCCAAATTGTATGCCAAAAACGGCGACTATGTAAATGCATATGAATATGCTTTAAAGGAGGCCGCATTCAGAGAAGATTACATCAACCAGGAGAAAATAAACGCAGTTACGGCACTCAATGCAAAATTTGAAAAGCAGCAATTACAATATGAGTTTGATAAGAAAACAGCTGCTACAGCATTGGCTAATCAACAGAAGATAGCCAAACGAAATATGCTGTTATACGGCTTTGTCGCGCTGGCTTTGCTGTTAGGCGTGGTTATTATTTTCGTCATTAAATCTTTCAGACAAAAAGCGATCATCACTGCGAATAAGAATGAACAGCTGAAACAACGATTATTACTTACGCAGATGAATCCGCATTTCATTTTTAATTCAGTAGACAATATTCAAAGCCTTATCCACAGCAACAAAGATGAAGAGGCGATCAATTACCTGACAAAGTTTTCCAAGCTCACCAGGCAGATCCTGGAGAACTCGAGGGAGAACTATATCGGACTGGATGAGGAGCTTAATATGCTGGATAACTACATGAATATTCAAAAGCTGTTGTACAATAATAATTTTACGCATAAGGTAACGGTCGACGAGGGTATAGATCCAGAAGCTGTTTTACTGCCGCCCATGCTTACCCAGCCTTTTATTGAAAATGCCATCAGACATGGGCTGAAGCATAAAAAGGAAGGAGGCATTATTCATGTTCGTTTTTATATGAAAGCACAACAGTTGTTTTTTGAAGTAACCGATAACGGAACCGGGCTTGCCGAAAAAGAAACAGCAGAAGGTCAGCGCTCTTTATCCACACAAATTACCTGGGAAAGACTGGAGAGTATTGCGTCCGATAAGAAGATCACTATTCATACACTGAATATCACCGGCGAGAATAATACGATACAAGGTGTTAAAACCTTTTTTGAAATTCCATACAGTTATAATTAATCAGGACATGCTCAGAGCGATTATCATAGACGACATTCATAATATCCGCCAGAAAAACGTGGCGCTCATAAAACAATATTGTCCAAATGTTGCCATTATTGCGGAAGCAGACAGTGTGGCTTCCGGAGTTACTGCGATCAGGAAATATTTGCCTGACCTTGTTTTCCTGGATGTTGAAATGGGTGATGGTACAGGGTTTGACCTGTTGCAAAAACTAAAGCCCATTGATTTTAAAGTGATATTTATAACAGCCTTCCAGGAGTTTGCGGTTAAAGCTTTTAGGTTCAGTGCCATTGATTTCTTATTGAAACCTATTGACCCTTCAGACCTTATTGAAGCGGTTACCAAAGCCCAGGAAACCTTAAGCAAAGAAATGCTGGAGCTACAATTCAGTACCCTGTTTTCCAATATTGAACGCCCCAGAAATCTGCAGAAGATTGTGCTGAAAACAGCGGAGAAGGTTTACTCCATTAATGTGCAGGATATCATTCGTTGTGAGTCTGAAAAGAACTATACCACTTTCTATATGCTTAATGGTCAGAAGCTGCTGGTCTCTACTACCCTGAAGGAGTATGAAACCATGTTACTGCCTATGGGCTTTTTCCGTACGCATCAGTCACACCTCATCAATATGCTGTACTTCGATCATTATGTAAAGACAGATTCCGGAAGCATCATTATGAAAGATAAAACGGTGATTCCTCTTTCTGTCAGGAAGAAGGAAGAGTTTTTTACTGCCCTAAATTCCATCTAAACATTACGTACATCCTCTCTATGGTAACGAATTTTCAAAAAGTACCGGCGAATTTTCATTTGCTTAAAATGGTATAGTTATGCGTACTATTTTGCGGATGCAAATTTTTTAAAACAAAACTTATTTAACATGATTTCAAGATTGACATTGATTATTGCCGGCGTACTTTCCATCATTTCTGCATGGTTGCCATGGGTTGAGTTATTAGGAGAATCTCATAATGGTTTTATGGGAGACTATGGAGGTAATCCTGGATTGTTCTTTATTGTACTGGGTGCTATTATTTTAGGCATGGGTGCCCTGAACAAAAAATGGAGCGCCGTTGTTGCGATTCTGTTTTCCATACTCGTATGTATGCTCGGACTGAAATATTATAACGATTCTACTACAGGGGATGCATTAACCGTAGGTGCTAAAGTTGGTTCTGGTGTGTACTGCATGATTTTTGCCGGATTCATTGGCATTGTAGGAGGTATTATGCGCTTTTTCGTTAAAAAGAAAGTTGCTGTTGCTGCCACTGCCTAGACCCGATTTTAGCCCTGTAAACTATCTATACCAGCAAAAGCCTTTAACTAAGATCGCCTTATCCGTAAAAATGTAGCATTGAACCTGAATAAATTTAATCTCCCAAATTAAAAAAAATGAAAAAGTACCTTTTACAATTAACTGTAGTTGCCACATTATTATTCCAGGCTTGTGGACAATCCAAGCCATTAGAAGAAAAGAAACTGGAGAAATATGATCTTACGATCACTATGCCTAAAACCGAGGAGGTGCCGGAGTTTCAGGATTATGGCGCTTCTGAAACAGACACAGAATTATCCGATTATGATTTCCATATCAGCGATGCAAGGATTAGTCTTACAGAAATAAAGGAGTCTGCGTATCCAGGAGATACTACTACGCTGAAACAAGCGGTAACTGCAAGCGAAGACTTTATAGAACTGATCGAAACCAAACAGCTGACCAATGGCGCTTTCGGGGTTATTTTTAAAATGAAAGGCTCCAATGGTAGTCCCATTAAAAATTTCCTGTTCTACTTTAAAAAGGGTAACCGATACTTTAAAATAGAACCTATATTCAATACAGAGCTGAAAGAGCTGGATAAACAACTTGCCGCTTTCCAAAGCCTGAAATAATTACTAATACTATTGCCCTGCCAGTGTTTGATACGCCGGCAGGGTTTTGACAATCGTTACCGATTCTGATACAGCGTAATATTTAAACAACTGATATATTAATTTATGAAACATCTTCGCTTTGCCCTGTTGGGGGCATTCGCACTTTTGACGAGCACGGTACACGCCCAGCTTACAGCCTTTATTAATGGTAAGCCTGTTAAATCAGGGGCTACAGTTAGCCCGAAAGATCTGACTTCACTGGAAGTGAGTTTTAAGAATCCGAAAATTCCATCTTTCATTTATGGAAGAACGGTATTAGTGGTAGATATCCTGACGGCGAAAAATGAAGAAGAAGGCTATTGGTACCTGAGAAAAGACGGTACAGCTGCCGTAGAGGATTTTTTGAAAAGCACTCCTGCTTCAAAGAAGTTCAAGGTTTTTGAAAAAGGTGCTATGGATATGGGCGGTAATAACCTGGACTGGATATTTGGTGCTGCTCCCGGAAGAGAAGCCAGCAAAGTGCTACAGGTTAAAATCTCCTTTAACTACAGAGAAAAGACAGGATATGAGGAGTATGGCCAATCCATTGCTTTACTGGAGCCTATCGTACTGAATGTACCGGTATGGGAAACCAAAAATTTATACCTCCCCTTTTTAGACCTGAAAGTAGATAAGACCAATATCGCGAGTGATTTTGATTTAAAACAAAGTGGTCGTCTGGGTGCCACAGGAACCATATTTGGGTATGAGTTGAGGGATAAGAATAATTATCGATATACAGTATATGCAATATCCAGCGATGATTTTCCGGGTATGAATGCAGAGGAGCTGGCCAATGATTTTATCCATGCTGCAGCCTACTATGCATCTCAGGACTTTGTGACCAAATTTGCAAACTACGATATTGAAAAATATACTATTGACTGGGATCATATCAATGGGCTGCTGACGGAACGCAGAAGAATTCCAAGTCTGAGCTGGAAGAACAACAGAGAGATTAAGAAGATGGATCTGATGACCCTGTATCAGCCGGTAAATATGAATGGTCTGAAAGGATATACCTTTAGCGCCGATGAGGAATTCAGAGGGAGCAGAAGTGAAAAATGGCAGCCTAACGGTCAGTTTGTTGTCTATATCCTCGCCCATCCTACTAATCCTAAATTAACCCTGGTAGCCTCCACATCTGTACACAATGATGCTAAGAGCACAGCAGAAATGGATGCTTTCTTAAAAAGTATCGTTAACGCGATTAAAAAATAAGACATGCAAAAAGTATTCTTAACCATTCTGGGACTTGTAAGTATAACAGTTTGTAATGCCCAGAGTATTGAGTCAGGTAACCATAGTACCAAGGGCTATATCAAAAGCGATGGGACTATTGAAAACAGCAGCCACTCAACGGTTGGTTATATTAAAAGTGATGGTACTATCGAAAACAGTAGTCATAGTACTATTGGTTACATCAAAAGCAACGGCACGATCGAGAACAGCAGCCATTCTACAGTGGGTTATGTCAAAAGCGATGGCACTGTTGAGAACAGTAGCCATAGTACGATCGGCTATATCAAAAGCAATGGCACGGTGGAGAACAGTAGCCACAGCACCATTGGTTATGCCAGCGGTGTAAAGAAAGAATGGGCAGCAGTGGTCTATTTCTTTTTTAAGTTTTAAAAGCAAATATCTCATCTGAATTATCTGAAAAAATGAAAAACATATTTACTACAGCATCATTATCAGTAGCCATTATTATGGCATCATGCAGCGGCATCGCAGCTCAGTCTAACAAAAGCGCCGCTAAAGACAAGGTGCCCGCTAAAACTACGGCATCCTCTACTCCAGGCAAAATGAAAGAATTCATGGCCATGCTGGATGGTACTGAAGGTAGTGCCCAAAAGGCAGCTGATGCATATTTCAGTGACGAACTGAAAAGCAAACTGGCAGAAGGAAATAGCCTCACTTTCACCGACTATATTATGAGCGGTGCAAAGGTTGTGGCCTCAAATGCACCTTGTTGTACCATGGAAGCAAAAGCAGGCGTTACTACCCGCAGTTTCAAGATATGCTGGCAGGACGATAAAATTATCAGCATTGAAGATCTGGGCATAAAGTAATCTCTCTTTTTGCTTGCCCGATTATAGATATTTCTGACAGGCAGCACTGTAGTGTTGCCTGTTCTATTCTTAACAACACGAACATATAAAATAATACAATGAAACATTTTCTGAAAGCCGTATGTACCCTTATTGCAGCAGCATTATTTACAACAGCCTCTGCACAAAGTACCGGCGCATATTTAAAGTATGACCTGAACGGGAAAACCATATCCCATAAGAACGCAGAGCTAAACGCGTACAATAAATTTGAACCGGAAACCGAAGATGAAAAAGCAGGCAATGATCACGTACTGTATGTATCTTATGAAGTAAAAGTGCCTTATAAGCTGGATATCATCATCCACACACCACCACATGCCGCTCCTGCAGTGGGTAAGTTGCCTTATGTGCAAACTGTAGTTCCGAAAGACGGTCCTTGTCCGAGCGTACATTTTTCGATGACCAAGACGGTGGGCGAAGAGTTTGAGTTCTATGGATCAGAAGATGCTACTGTAGGAAACTTTGAAATTACAAAAGTAGCCGCCGGTTGGGTAGAAGGTAAATTTGATATAGAATTACCAAGACAATACGCAACTAATGGAGAAGTGCTGCACATTACCAATGGCACTTTCCGCTTCAAGATAGATAAGGAAATGAAAGATTAGTAGTATCTACTACCAATAAAAAAGTCCGACCTTAAGGCCGGACTTTTTTATTGGCAGAGAGGAAGAGATTCGAACCTTATTGGTGAAACACACTTCCAGAGCGTATTTTATAGTGCTAAAAACAAAAATGCCACGAATAGCGATTATTCGTGGCATTTTTATCATTTGTCGTATTCAGGTTATCAATGTTCCAACTTTCCTCTTTCATGTTTGTGATTAAATTACTCTGGTTTCCCTTACCTATTGTGAAATAATGTTTACCATATAATGATCAGATATTTAACTGATCTATGAAACAGTATATCAAACTATCACTTCATAGTGATTATGTAGTGTCCTGAAATACAAAACAGTAAAAGATTCTATCCCTCATTTTCTGTTTTTTGCAAAAATGGGAAATATTTTATTGAAAAATATTTCATTGATTATTAATAACATTTTTTCACATTTGGGACTAGGTAGTTAAAAATTCACTAAAAATAATAATACTTTTGTGCGTCCTCTAAAACCCCTTTGCTATACTTAAATTCGCTATGTTTAAGTCGTTTTTATTATTGCTATTGTGTATACTCCCGGCATGGATCTGTGCCCGGGCACAGGAGGCAGCTGCCATTGAAGATAGTACAGAGATCGTGCATGCAGCAGAGGTGTATATCCAGAAGCAATACCGCCAGCACTTGCAATACCAGCAGAAAGCTTCCCGCGCACAACAACGCATGCTGCGCAAACTACAGCGACAGGAGTGCCGTCTGGCCGCCAAATTGCAACGCAGCGACAGTACCTTATATGCACAGTATGAGAAACTAAATGCAGCCAATTTTGACAGCCTGCGCAAAACAGCAATGGATACGGCTTTACTAAATAAGCTGGCCGGAATGCAACCGGTCAAAGCATTGGACAGCCTGAAGAAAATACAATCCTTTATACAGCAAAAAATACCCAGTGGCACAGGTTTATCCGTACCCGGTATGGACCAGCTCAACAGTCAGCTTAATGCACAGGACTATCTGAAGAACCAGGTCAAAAAGCGCAGCGATGCCCTAAACCGCTTACTGGGCCAATCTGCCTTCGCATCCAAATTAGGAAGGCTCAACAAAGCCTATGGCTATGGCACACAGCAGGCCGGGTACTGGAAGAAAATTGTACAGGACCCTGATGCAACAGAAGAGAAAGCCCTTGATCTGCTGCAGGGGATAGAAGGATTTAATGAGATGCTGTCCCGCTCATCACTACCGGGCATGTCTTCCGCAAACCTGAGTGAGCAGGACCTGAAACAAATGGGCTACCAGACCAAATCCTCAGTCAATGCCGCATTGGAACAGCAGTTCGGCAACCAGTTACAACAGGTACAGCAACAGGCGGCGCAGCAGGTACAGGACTATAGTAAACAACTGGGACTGGAGAAGCAAGCAGCTAAAGTAAAACAGGCTGCTCAAACAATTAATGAGGCTAAGAACACGATTAAAGACACAAAAGATAAAGTCAAACAAGGCCTCCGCAATCCCATGGCTGATCTGAAGAACCCTATGCGGGGCATACCATTCTGGCAGCGCTGGGAGTACCAATACAATCTGCAGACACAAAGAGCATCGCCTAACGGACAAAAGCCCGTTATGGTACAGGCCGGCTTGAATGCTGCTTATCGCCATAGCCCACGCATCAGCATCGGTATAGGACTGGATGCCAGCCTGGGACTGGGCCGCGACTGGCAGCACCTGAGATTAAGTTACGAAGGCCTGACCGGAAGAGTGTTCCTGGACGGACAACTGATCTGGGGCATCAGCTTGCAGGGTGGTTATGAGAAGAGCCTCAAACCCCTGAACAGGCCTTATGTACAATTGCAGGAGCGTTATGGTAATGCATCTAATGTACGCACGGCTATGGGATTATTACAGGATGCAGTTTATATAGGTCTAATGAAGACCTATCGCATTAACCGCAATCAGCAGGGCACCTTCCTGATTGGCTATAACTTCCTCAACGATAAAACAGGCATCAATAGCCCCTGGATCATTAGAGCAGGCTATAAAATATAAATAAATATATCATTAAGCTTAAAAATAAATTTGAAATATGTTTTTAAAGAGACCGGAAAAGTTGGTCAATCCGAATTCCAAGCGCAAAAGAATTAACCTTGCTAAATTAGCGCTACTAAGCACCATTATGCTAAATAGCAATAGTGAAATATTTTCTCAGTCAATGAACGTTGAAGGTGCGAAAGCCATTGCAGGAAGATTTTCTCCCAATACAAACCTGACTCCGAATTCAGAATCAGTCCAGAAAAAGGAACATTCGGGAGTCGATATGTTTCATGGCTGTGCAACCGTAAATATTCCTCTATATACCCTCCAGGGTGATGCCATGAAATATAATATCGGATTGAGCTATTATTCAGGAGGGATCAGGGTTAATGAAATGCCGGGTCTGATGGGAATGTCCTGGAGCCTGGACGGAGAAAGCCAGATTACAAGAAGCGTAAATGGCTCTCCGGACGAGATGTATAATTTTGCCTGGAAGGATAACGGGCAGGTTTTTGAAAGAGGGTATTATTTCTTTGGTTCTCAATTCAACACTTCGGATTGGAATACTTCGACCTTCTTAGACGATCACAATGATCCATTAAAATCTGGGCCTAACCACCCAATCGGGTCATATAGTTATGACGGACAGCCGGATGAGTTCCAGTTTAACTTTGCAGGGCACAGCGGTAGCTTTTTTAGATCTGAGACCGGGGAATGGAAGGTCAAATCAAAAGAGAATCTTGATCTGAAGATTGAAGAAGTGCTCTATACTTATGACTATAATGAGTCAACTTTTTATCAGTACAACCATAATAACTGGAAAAGTCCCGGGGAAATGACAAGTTACCATAAGCCTAACGTGGCAACACTGTTTACTCAGTTTACGCTAACGACCCCGGATGGTTATAAGTACATTTTTGGCGGTGTTGACTCAGCAATTGAGTTTACCAGGGGAATGCTTAAAGATCCAGGAGATTACATCAATAGCCATATGTCCCAGGCGCGTACAGCGAATACCTGGAAGCTGAGTAAAATTGTTTCTCCACTTGGCGAAGAGATAAAGTTTACTTATAACAGAGGGAAAGTGCAGTTCCAAAGAAGCAAAAATTACCTTTATGGAGCAGTGGAGGGAACGAATTGGAGTGATCCCGAAATTGAATTTGGTTTGACCGCAATTAACCCGGTTTATCTTAATAGTATAGAAACCAGCCGCGGAATACTCTATTTTAAACACTCTCAAGCAGTAGAGAAATGGCTTAAACCTTTACCTACCTTGGGTTGCCCACTTACTTCTGAAAAAGAAAATATATTTAATAAGATTGATTATTGTACTGCAGCGTTTATTGGTGATGGCGATTATTTGCTTCCTTACCTGTATCAATATCCTACTGTGAATCTGCCCAATTTCAACCAACAACTGGATTCACTGGTGTATTTCGATAAGATTAGCCAGAGTTATGTAGATGGGTATAAATTCGTACAGAGCGCCAACCCTAATACCAGGAGAACTTTGGATGAGCTGTACCGCTTCAATTTCAAAGACACTAAAACGGACAGCAAATACTCCTTCACTTACAATAATGTTGGTGGTCTTCCAGAACTTGATGCCTTAAGTAAAGATTATTGGGATTTTTACAACGGAACTGGTGATGATACGGCATGCGGTATGAGCCAGTTAATGCTCCAGGACTTTCATAGTGCCTTTAGCCTGGATGGAATGTTGACGAAAATAGTTAATCCATTAGGAGGGAGCACAGAATTCACCTATGAAGGTAATTTATACGCAAAGAAAGTTGATGTAAACCTGGCAGCAGGAACAATGGATATTGAGAATGTAACCGGGGTGAATAATTATGGTCCGGGCTGTAGGGTCAAACAGATCAAGCATGTAGATATCTTTGGTGCCCCAGCGGTAATTAAAAATTATTTCTATCACAATAACTATCCGAGTACAGATGCTTCAGGTTACAGTGGTATTCTGAACTTTGATCCAACCGATGATATTATAAAAATTAATAAATGTTATGGGACTACGTACAATAATTTCTACCTGACAAATTTTTCAACAGTCAGCCATAAAGAGTTCACCAAACTGTTCAAAGGTGGTGTGGTGAATTACAGTACGGTAACGGAAGTAAATGCTGATAGTAGTTATACAACCTATAAATTTTCAAATCTCGATAACGCAGCTTATAGAGATGAGTTGCACAGTGGTTATTACAGCGTAAATATTTATCAGGATAGGAACTTCAGACTGTCCTCAACGGACATGGACCGTGGAAATCTTTTGAATTCGACCGATTACAATTCCGATGGCGATATCGTCAAAGAAGTAATAAACACATATGATTACAGTCCGGCGCGAAAAAACAAATTCATTAAAGCGAGTGACCGCAGGATACTATACTACCTCACATCTACTTGTAATGGAGGTGGATTGGTCAATCTGCGCGCATGGGCATTTAAGTATTATTATTACAATACACCGCTGATTAAAACGGAAGAAAGGCTGTATAATGCTGAAGGCGACTATGCTGCAACAGAAACAGAATACAGTTATGATACTTATGGTAATCTGATCTCAAAATCACAAACTACAAGTGATGGAGCAAAGATCACTACAGATATAAAATATAATAGCCATGCAGACTATAATGGAAATGCAACAGATGTCATTGGGTTGGGGCTGAAGAATTTGTTGCAGCAGTACGGGATCAAAAACTATCCGGTTGAAAAAATTACCAAAAAATCAGCTGTTAATCCCACCCCAGGTGCATTACCAAAGGTCTTAGGTGCTGAACTGTATACTTATGGTCTATATAAACCACTGTCATGGCAAAAATATGCAACAGAGTTTACAGAGCCGGTAACGGTTTATGATAATGCCGCTGCTCCTACTGGGTTTAAATCGTCAACCATTTCAGGCAACAATTTTGTGATGGATACTCGTTATAAGTTGCAGGAAAATATTGCACAATATAGTTCTGGAGCCAATAATACTTATCCTAAGGTGCTGACCAGGATCAATAACTCCATGCCTTCTGCCACTACCTGGGACTATCAGGGACTGTTACCAAGTTCCCAAACGCAGAATGCAGCTTATGCAGAAATTGCCTATGCCGGCTTTGAAGGTGACTATAGCAACTCTGGGGCAGAATATAAAAATGGCTGGGATTATAATGGTACCAGCTTCCAGATTGCCAGTCCGGCGAAAGCAATGGCAGGAACAGGAGCACTTACAGTTTCCCCATCTTTAACGGCATCTGCCAGCAACGCTGCTATAAAAACGAACCTGGTGCTGACTAGTGGTAAAAAATACACACTTTCTTTTTGGGCTACCCGTCCAACTGGTGTAGAATATTACGCTGCCAATGGTAACAGCGTGCAGTTCCTGAGTCCTAAGAGAACACTGTCCAACGGTTGGTCCTATTATGAAACCGAAGTAACAACAACTTCCGGTCAGCCTGTAGGTATTGTATGTTATGGAACCGGGGGGCTGGCCAATGCCCTGATAGATGAAATTATGTTCTGTCCGGCGGTCGCCAGTATGCAGAGTTTTAGCTATGACCGCAATAGCGGGCAAATTAGCGCCCAAAATAACGGTTCTGGTCAGATACTTTATTTTGAATATGATGGCTTAGGTCGCATGATCAAAACCACAGACGAACAAGGTATGCTGATCAAAACCCAGGAGTATAAATTACAGGACAACTAAAAATCAAATCATGTCAAAATACTTTTATTATATCAATTATATTATCTCAACGGGATTGCTGGCTTCTTCGGCCTTCTCCGTTATAGCCCAGACTGGAAATAGCAATATTCCGGTAACAACTGCTGTTGCACCTGCTTTGGGCAGCTATCCAATTGTTGTCAATTTTTCCGATACGATCAAGAAGAATTATGTACGTGTTGAGATTCCAGACGAGCCAACTACCTACATCAATAGTAGTGTTAAGCACCGGCAAATGACTCAATACATTGACGGACAGGGCCGTCCGCTGCAATCTGTAAATTTCAAGGCACATGCAGATGGGTACGATATTATACAGCATCATGTTTATGATGCCATGGGTAGGGAAAGTGTACAGTTCCTACCATTTACGGCGCAGGAAACGTCTTCAGACGGTAATCTTCAATATAATGCGAAAATGCGTATTGAACAGTTCTATCCGCCTGCAGATGGTCAACAGCCTTATGGAATTACTGAGTTTGACAATTCACCATTGAGCCGTCCGGTTAAACAGATGGCACCGGGCAAGAACTGGGTAGGCAGCAGTCGGGGAAAGACAATGGTTTATGATGTCAACGGAGAAAAATACCTTTTGAATGGTGCCTCACCTACCTATTATGTAGTGAAAGGCTGCTATCCGCATTTTAGCGTTGGCAGCACGAACTCCCTTCAGTATGATGGTCATTATGAAGATGGACAGCTATACATTACCCGTGTAACCGATGAAGATGGGCAGCAAAGTGAAGAGGTAACCGATAAACTAGGCAGAATAGTGGCCAGAAGACAGCTTTCCCAAATTAGTACAGCTCCGATGTATACCGTAGCACCGAAAGAGATGTTCCCGATCAATTATACCTATACCTTTTATGTTTATGATGATCTTGGCCGTCTGCGCTATGTACTTCCCCCCGGAGCAACCATACCGCAGGTAGATGTAAGCAGTAATACAGTTAACAATATTACCACCACGACTTATTACTATACCTGGTCGCTCCCGAATTTAGAGAATCCGGACGGTTTATATTATTCCTATCGGTATGACGGAAGGGGAAGATTGGTAGAACGAAAGATTCCTGGCAAGGCCGTGGAATATATGGTTTATGACAGCAGGGATCGGATGGTTCTGAGCCAGGATGGGAATTTACGTGCACAGGATAAATGGATGATGACTGTTTATGATGCGATGAACCGCCCGGTAATCAATGCCCTGATAAACAGTACTGATAATCGAAGTGCAATGGTAACCACCATAAGTGGTGCTGGAACTTATTCTGCACCGGACTGGCGCTATTACGCGACACAGACCGATCTTTACCATACCTATCCGGGCAGCATTACCAATGCTTATATCCTGAGCTATACCTATTACGATGATTACGCAGAATTAACCGGGGTATCTTTTAATTCAAGTAAAATACCTGCGGCACCTGTGGGAGATGCCAGCGTAGTAAACTATAGCAATACTTTTGCTACTAAAGGTATGATTACCGGCAGCAAAATTCGCGTATTGGATCCGGATAATCCGAATACCAACCAGTGGCTTACCTCAGCACAGTTTTATGATGATAAAGGACGACCAATTCAGAGTGCGCAAACTAACCTTAACGGAGGGACTGATATTACCGGTAGCCTGTATTATTTCCAGGGCATGCCGTATCGCAATATTACCTGGCATCAGAACCCTTCTGCACAGGCTGTACCAGGAGCAACTACTGCGCTTACTAATATAAAACTGGATAAAACCTATAAACGCAACCTTTCCTTACAGGGCGGCAATGACCTGGTATGGAGCCTTACCCAAAGTATAAATGATGGCACACCGTATGAGCTGGCCTATTATGATTATAACCATCTTAACCAGCCGGTAATTAAGCAATTCACTTCAACTGATATCCTGCATGAATACAACATACGGGGATGGCTCAATCATATACAAGCGCGCAAATCAACGAACCATGATGTAAACTTCTTTAATGAAACCCTGCATTATGATGATGGCTTTGCCAACAAGCTGTACAATGGAAATATCGCCGGTATTACCTGGAAGTATTACGATTCACTAGGTTCTGGAACAAATAATGCTTATGGATACACTTATGATAAACTGAGCCGCCTGAACCATGCCGAATACCGGGAGCTGTCGCAAGGCGGATTATGGACCAATAGCCATAAGGACTATACGGCTTCTAATATAAGCTATGATGACCGCGGTAATATCCTGACCATGAACCAAAGAGGCATCATCACGAACCCTATTAATATGGACCAGCTCCAGTATACTTATGCAGTTACCAGCAATAAGTTAGTAAAGGTGAAGGATAATGTTACAGCTGCCTCAACCGGCACATTGCCCGACTTTAAGGATGGTGCTGATCTGGGGATAGAATATACCTATGATGCTAATGGAAACATGATTACAGATGAAAATAAAGGTGTCAGTATTACGTATAACTACCTCAATAAGCCATCAAAAATAAATGTGAACGGCAAGGGTAATATAAGCTATATGTACGACGCATCGGGGAACCGTCTTCGGAAAACCGTACATGACGATGTAGCCAATACCACTGAGGTTTGGGATTACATCGGGAGCTTTGTGTACAAAGACAATGTGCTGCAGTATATCCTGAATGAAGAGGGCCGCAGCAGACCGGAAGTAGTGACCACTGGAGCACAAAGCGGACAGACCAAATTTGTGTACGACTACTTTATTAAAGATCACCTTGGGAATGTGCGCAGCACGGTCACCGCACAACCAATCAATCAACAGTATCTGGCGCTGCATGAAATTGCAACGGCAAACAGTGAGCAATTGATCTTTGATAATATTGCCCTGGTTCGTGATGATAAGCCGGGTAGTATCAGCCCCGGTGACCTGAAGGCCGCACACCTGGTAGCTAATGACCCCCATATGCGCATTGGCACCGCTATTATGCTGCGGGTGATGCCTGGTGATAAGTTTACCTTTGCAGCGGATAGCTACTATGAAAGTGATCAGACGGAAACTACAGAAACACCACATGCTGAAGAAGTTGTAAATTCGTTATTATCGGCATTGACTGGTGGAACAGTTGGGGGCATTCCTGTAGAAGAAGCAGGTGAAAGCAAAAGCATGATCAATCAGGCTTTAGGAAATCAGGAAGTAGTAAATTTTATTGAACAACAGATGGATTTGCAACAACAAAATAACGGACCCAAAGCAGGATTGAACTATTTGTTTTTTGATGAGAATTTCAATCTGATACCAACCTTAAGTGGAAAGATTGGCATTCCTCTGTTCCCGGGCACGTTCAGCAATATGAGTGTCAATCCAAATCCGATGACTCAGCCAGGATACGTCGTTGTATTTGTAGATAATAACAGTATTGGTACGGATGTATGGTTTGATAATGTTCAGATTTCTCATTTCAAAGGGCAAGTATTGGAAGAGAACCATTATTATCCATACGGCTTAACAATTAGTTCAAATGCAGCACTTAGTAGTTTACAACCAAATAAATATCAAGGCATTGAACTGAATCGTTCTTTTGGGCTGGAAACATATGAGACTTTTTACCGTGGCTTAGATCCGCAGATAGGGAGGTTTAATGGCATAGACACAAAAGCAGAAATGGTATATTCGATGAGCCCTTATGTTTCAATGGGTAATAACCCAATTAATAATATTGATCCTTTAGGAGATATTTTTAGAATTTCTAATACCGAGGGGTATTCAGAAGGTGAAAAAAAAGACATCAAAGGATTAGCAATTAGTAAGGATGGCATGGATGGATCTAAATATGTTAAATTTGGTGAGGATGGAACTGTTTCCCTGGATTTCGGCGACATGTCGCAATCTGAAAAGGATAACCTGCTTAAAGAAAATAAAGGTTTAGCTTTAATCAATGATTTGGTAAATGCTAAAGACAAAGACGGAAAAGATTTAACTTTTGAATTTAACGGAAGTAAAACCTATCAATTTTATCAAGAGGGTAGGCGAAAAAAAGTAACTGGCGGAGTATTCTCATTATCAAAAACACCAAAAAACATTAATGGGGGCCTTGAACAAGATAAAGATGCCCTTACTCGTCCAGCAGGAGTTGATGGGTTAGTTTATATTCCACCGTCTACTTTTTATCAATTTGCACCTAATGATAGTAAAATTCTTAATCGTTCCTCTGTAGTATATCATGAATTAAGAGAGAATTGGTTCCGTACCGCACAGGGATTGCCATACCGAATGCCAACTACCAATCCGACATTCCTTAACTATAAGCTAAAAGGATTTTATCCTGGTATGGATGGTGCACACAATAGAAGTGTATTAATGGAAGGAGATTTTTATGGTAACCCAAACCCAGGCGGCTATCAAAGGCAAATTGAAAATTAAATTAAAATAATTACATGAGATATAATTCAATTATAGTATTCGCAGCACTTTTTTTATCAAGTTGCGCCACAAAATTATATGTTCCTTTAGAACAGGTACACTTAACAAATCAAAAAGAAGCCTTTATTTTAGGTACTAATGAACTACCTGTTATTTTAGAAAGTGCAAGTTTAAATCCGAAAGATAACATGTATACAATAAATGGTTACGTTGATTTTACTATGGCACCCGATAGAAATTATGCCAGACATCCTAATATAGAAATAAAAATAATTTCTAATGGAGATACCACTCATTTGACTAAGACAAGAAAATGGGGGAAATTTCAAATAAAAATGAGAAATGTCGATACTGCGTATTTTAATTATGAGCAATGGAAAATAATAACTGTTGATTGAAATCATATGAGAAAATTAAAAATAGATTCTTAAATGGAGCCATTAAGGAATACTTTTTTTTTCAAATGATCTATCATGGAATTTTAAATTTTCTAACAAACCTTTTGAATAGGGATTGAGAGAATTCATTAAACCTTTGATACAACATCCGATTTTTTGGGAGAAATTTTCCTACAGCTTACTTAAATTTCTTAAGTAAAAGACTACTTTCTAAGTAAGAGACGATAAGCCCTGTATTCCTAAAGAATATCTCTTTTATTCAGAAAATATAGTCTATAAAAAAAATACTTATATGAAAAAATATGCTTATTCAATATTATTACTTCTCATTTCCTTAACCACTTTCTCACAAAATGGTACTCAAAACAAAGAAGCTGGAGAGAAAAACAAATTTGGAATTTACCATTTAAGAAATGACTCGGTTTTAAACTCTTATATTGGTTATTATTTCAAAAATGTAGAATCGAGAACGACAATATATTTGAGTATAAACGTACAAATTATTGATTCAAATTCTAGTGATATTATTCAGTATGTTATGCCTGCAAATATTGAGTTTGTTGACAATAATTTTGAATTAGATCGGATACCTACAGTGGTTAAACTTTCTAGTCAAAAAGCTAGAGAAATAGACTTTTATAAAGTAGATCCTAATACAAAAAGTAAACTTGAAAAATTGGCATTTAATAAACTTTTAAAAAAATATTTGTATAGGAAAACAAACATTGTAAAAAGAGATATTGAGCCAAAATTAAGACTCGCTCTAATTCATAAATGGAATTCAATGGGAATACTTGTTTTTCAAAATGATCTATCTGGTGACTTAGAATTATCTAATAAAGAGTTTGAATGGTAAGCACTGGAATCGAAGGTTAAGTCTTCTGCAAAATTGGAGGATATGACAGCACACATGAACCAAAGAAGGATAATTAATATGAGTGAATTTATTTCAATTTTAACAGGCGTTTGTTTTGCTTTGTTTTTTGTCTCTTTTTTGACAAGTTATATTTTGTATTGCTATTTGGAGGTTCTGAACACAAACAATTTATTTCCTTCGCCAAAACTTGACCTATCAATATTTACGTCATATGAAAAACCCGTTCAAAATAAGGATGATAAGGTTCGGAAATTCAGAAACAAAGCACTTAGCTTTGCGGGATATGTATTTATATTTTCAATTATTCTTTTTTCAATATTAATGATATTTAAATAACAAGATGATTATGATGCAAAAAAATCGCGTTAGCGGTCGAGAAGTAATTTCAATTGATAAGCTATAATTCCCACCAGCACCATTTAACTCTTTTGTCAAACGGAAAGGTTAAACACCTTAGTAAACGAAAGTGTTTTTAACTCAGGAATTTATTTGATAAATAGAGGCTCGAAAAAATAAGTATTGATGTTAATGTGAATAATACAATTTTCAGCAATAAGGCCTTCTTGAAGAACGATTATTTGAAGTTTACGAAATGGGGTTAAGACTGTAGGATAGTGAATTAAGAAAATTCACCTATTATAAAAAGACTACATATGCTATGAAATAACGGAGAAGATCGGTTAATATCAAGCTTATATTTTTTGAAAGACCATTGCACATGCCGATAGTGAAGGGAGTATGAAGTAGTTTTTGTAGACAACAACAGAGGTAAGATATAAGTCTACTGAGCTAATTGATTAACGCTATTTAATTTTAGTAAATTCTAAAATTTTCATTGATTAGCTAAAAATGCCCGTAAATACAGTATTTACGGGCATTTTACGTTTTTATCCTTATCGACTTAAAATAAAAAAAGCGATATTTTGCATAAAAATATCGCTTTTTGCAGAGAGGAAGGGATTCGAACCCTCGATACAGTCTCCCGTATACACACTTTCCAGGCGTGCTCCTTCAACCACTCGGACACCTCTCTCTGTCAGGGCTGCAAATATAGGTGTTTTTTATAAATACCAACATATTTATTGCAAAATAATCCCGGCAATTTAGCTATTTTTGCCCCTGATATTGCCATATGCAGCTCCCTCAAGGAAAGAAAATATTTTTTGCCTCAGATTTCCATCTGGGCATACCTGATAAGGCCTCCAGTCTGCTCAGGGAAAGACGTATTTGTCAGTGGTTGGACCGCATCCGTGACGAAGCCGAAAAAATATACCTGGTCGGAGACCTGTTTGATGTATGGTTTGAATATAAGAATGTAGTCCCAAAAGGGTACACCCGCTTCCTGGGCAAGCTGGCCGAAATGGCAGATGCCGGTATTGCTATAGAGATCTTTACCGGTAACCATGACCTCTGGATGCGGAACTATTTTCCCGAGGAACTCAATATTCCGGTGCATTACGGACCCATCACTTTTGAAGCCGGAGGTAAGAAATTCTTCGTGGCTCATGGAGATGGTCTGGGACCCGGCGATCACCAATACAAATTCCTGAAAAGCGTAATGAGCAGTCCGTTTGCACAATGGCTGTACCGCAGGGTGCACCCGGATACCGGTGTGGGTATTGCCAATTACTTCAGCCGCAGGGGAGCCAAGCACCAGGGGGCACATGACGGCGATTTCAAAGGAGAGGACCGGGAGTGGCTGGTGATCTTTGCTAAAGAATATTTGCAGCGGGAGCATATCGACTACTTCATTTTCGGGCATCGTCACCTGGCTATGACCCTGCCATTAGGCAACAGCTGGTATATCAACCTGGGTGACTGGATTAGCCTGAACACCTATGGTGAGTTTGACGGAACAGCATTTCATTTAAAAACATTTGACAGCCATGAGTAAGCGCATCGTCATCATTCGTCATGCCAAATCCAGCTGGGCAGAACTGGGACAACTCGATTTTGACCGCCCGCTGAACAGCCGCGGTAAGGAAAATGCATCATTGATGGGCAAGCGACTGTTGCAATACGGTCTGCAACCGGATGCGATCTATGCCAGTACTGCAAAAAGGGCCAAACAAACCGCCGAGCTGATTGCAACCGCAACGGGCTTTACCAATGACATACATTGGGACCGCTTCCTGTATCATGCAAGCCCGGAAAGGCTCGAAGATCAGATCTGTGCAGCAGATGACGCCTACAATACCATATACATCGTGGCGCATAACCCGGGTATAACCGATATGGTGAATGATGCCATACCGGGCTTTACTACGGACAATGTGCCTACCTGTGGGATCATAGCCTTTAGCATTGATGCAGATACATGGGCCGATTACCACAAGGCAAAGAGACAATTATTACTATACGATTACCCCAAAAATAACAGTTCAGATGTCTGATACAACCGCATACCTTGACCGGTTAAGCGAATTATACACCAAGCATTTTAATGAACCGGTGGATAAGATTGAGGCTATTCCTCCTTCTGGTTCTGACCGTATGTATGTACGGCTGATTGGTGCGAAACACCGTGCCATCGGTGCATACAGCAAAAATAAGAGAGAGAATAATACTTATTTCTATTTCACTAAAATATTCCTGAAGCATGGATTACCGGTTCCGGAGATCTATGATCAGACCAGCGATAATATCTGTTACCTTATGGAAGATAAGGGCGGACGCTCACTGCTGGAAATGGTATTGAAAGAAGGAAAGACCGATGAGGTTAAGGCCCTGTATGAGCAAGCGGTGGCCGACCTGGTGCGCTTCCAGTGGGTAGCGGGTCGTGAGATCGATTATACCATGTGTTATAATACAGCGGCATTTGACCAGAAAGCTATCCTGGCCGATCTCAACTACTTCAAATACTACTTTGCCGATGTGTTGAAGCTGAATTATGATAAAACCATCTTGCAGGAAGAGCTGGAGAGCTGGAGCCGTGACCTGGATTCAGAATCGGTGAAAACCTTTATGTACCGCGACTTCCAGAGCCGCAATATTATGTTGCAGGATGGGAAGCCGGGCTATATCGACTTCCAGGGTGGGATGAAAGGATTGCCCCATTATGACCTGGTGTCCCTGTTATGGCAGGCCAAAGCGCAATTGCCTAAAGCCTGGAAAACACACCTGGAGCGTCATTACATTCGTACCATTCAGGCCACCAAAGAGATCTCTGATTTCGATGAGCTGCACTTCATGAAAGTATACCTGGAGTGTGTACTGCTGCGCATATTGCAGACCCTTGGTGCCTATGGTTTGAGGGGACTGATAGAACGTAAGCCACACTTCATTTCCAGCATATACCCTGCCTTATTGCAATTGCAGGAATACGTAAAGGACTATGCTTACCTGATCAAATATCCTGAGCTGAGTAAAGTGCTGCAGGAGCTGGTAAAGCCGGAGGTGATCGAGCAGTTTCATATTCCGACACAAAATCCGGAGCATCCCTTAACGGTAAAGATTTATTCTTTTTCTTATAAGAAAGGCTTGCCTAAAGATACCAGCGGACATGGTGGCGGCTTTGTATTTGACTGCCGTGGTGTATTGAACCCGGGCCGTATGGAGATCTATAAAACCCAGACGGGTCGTGACTATCCGGTGCAGGAATACCTGCTGAATAAAACCCGCATGCCACAGTTCCTGGAGAATGTATTTGGTACCGTAGATATTACGATCAACGATTACCTGCAACGTGGTTTCGATCAGCTGACCATCAGCTTTGGTTGCACCGGTGGGCAGCACCGTTCGGTATTTGCGGCAGAGCAAATGAAAGTGCACCTCAAAGAAATCTATAATATAGATGCAGCAATATTGCACCTGGAGCAGGATGAAAACCAGCACGAAAGGAGATAAAAAACCTATATTTACCTGCCGGATTTAAACCGGACCTTAACAGCATAAAGAAAAACCATGGAAATAATTGGCCATAAATTATTGCAGCTGGAAGCACTGGAGCAGATCGTTTTGCAGAAAGATGAAATTGCACTGGATGCCGCAGCGGTAGCAGAAGTGGAAGCATCACATCATTTTCTCCTGTCTTTCTCGAAAGATAAACTGATATACGGAATCAATACCGGCTTTGGCCCTATGGCGCAATACCGTATTGAGGATGAAGATTGCCGTCAGTTACAGCTCAACCTGATCAGGAGCCATAGCTCCGGTATGGGCGTTTTGCTGACTCCGGATCAGAGCCGCGCCTTAATGCTGGCACGACTGAATACAGTAATGAGAGCTTACTCCGGAGTACATCCTGAGTTAGTGATCCTGATGAAAGACCTGATCAATAAAGAAGCCTATCCTTGCGTATACCAGCATGGTGGAGTAGGGGCCAGCGGTGATCTGGTACAACTGGCACACCTGGCACTGGGCCTGATCGGTGAAGGTTATTTCCAATACCAGGGTCAGGTATTACCGGCAAAAGAAGTATTTGCGGCGGTAGGGCTTAAGCCTTTGCAGATTCATATGAGAGAGGGATTGTCCCTGTTGAATGGTACTTCTGCCATGACCGGAATCGGTGCGATTAATGTATTGCATGCCCGTAAATTACTGGCGGGTGAGATGTTGTTCTCCCTGATGGTGAATGAGATCATGGAAGCCTATGATGACCACTTCTCTGAAGAGCTGAATGGTGTGAAGCTGCATAAAGGGCAGAATATCGTAGCCGCAGCTATGCGCGCGATCACTAAAAACAGCGGGCTGATGCGTAAAAGACATGAGCACCTGTATGAAAAGAAAGTAACCGAGAGTGTACTGGAAGATAAGGTACAGGAATATTATTCCTTGCGCTGCGTGCCGCAAATCCTGGGTCCTATCTACGATACGATCGAGTATACTGCACAGATTATAGAGCAAGAGCTGAACTCTGTAAATGATAACCCTGTAGTGGACTACCGTACAGAGAATATATATCATGGCGGTAATTTCCACGGCGATTATGTAGCCCTGGAAATGGATAAACTTAAAATAGCCGTTACAAAATTATCTATGCTGGCAGAGCGCCAGCTGAACTTCCTGCTGAATCCTGCATTGAATAAACGCCTGACACCTTTTATCAATAAAGGAGTACTGGGGCTGAATTTCGGTATACAGGGTATGCAGTATCCTGCAGTGAGTAATGTGGCCGAAAACCAGATGTTGAGTAACCCTATGTATGTACACAGTATCCCGAACAATAATGATAACCAGGATATCGTGAGCATGGGCACCAATGCTGCGCTCATCTGTGCTAAAGTAATCGAAAACTCTTTTGAAACCCTTGCGGTGCATGCCTGGGCTATTATACAGGCGATTGATGCCAAAGATTTCAAAGAGCGCTTATCGCCGGCTACGCGCTGGATCTATGATGAGATCAGTGCGCTGGCTCCGCCGTTTGCAGAAGATGCCCCTGCTTTTGAAGGCCTGGCTAAAATCAAGTCCTGGCTGATGCAGACAGAAGTGGGTGCTAAAATGAAAAAACTATTGGGCTGGTAGACAGCAGAAATGATATAAATGTTGCCGGGATTTTCGAAAGAAGATCCCGGTTTTTATTGGGATTTATTAGTGAAATTCCACCCTTTGTACCATAAATGCAAAAGACATGTTTCAGAATCTGAAAAAACCTGTTAAAAGGAATTTTGTGCAACAATTCATTAACAATCATATTCCCTGTTTTGCGTAAAAAGGCCTTTTCTTTGAAATAACAAATCGATAACCAAAGTACATCACTGCTTATGTAATGAACCTTTACGTTAAAAACTCAGCCGGCTACAATTGATCATTAATAAAACGATTGTATCACAACAAAAACAAGTCTGTTCTGTTTTTTAAGGCTGTATTTTTAGTGGAACAGACAAAATTTAAGGATTATGAAAAAAGTAATTTTGTCAGCAGCCGTATTTTGTATCGCGGGCTTAGGTACCGCAATGGCTCAGGAAAACAACCAGAATGTAAATCAGACGCAGGAACCACCAAGAACGGATACGGTGACTGCACCAACACCGCCACCTGCGGGAACGTCTGCAATTGATGTACAAACTACACCAGCAACACCAGTACCTGCCACCTCTGCGGATACACCCAAAGACAAGGCAGATCGTAAATCACGCGATAAAAAAGGATCAGCGCCAAAAGGGCAATAAATGGTCTTCTTCATTACAAAAACAGGTATCAATGATGCAATCATCAGATACCTGTTTTTTTTATTGTAAACGGAATGTAACATATCTGGGAATATAGAAAGATTGCTATTGCCGATATGTATTCAAACATAATAGGGCTGCATATTACTTGCAGCCCTATTATCCAAAATCAGCATAAGATATTAATGCATCGTTACATCATTATATCCGCCTTTTTGTTTGATTATTTCCATGGCTTTTTCACCAGCCTCCTGCGAGTCACGGAAGATCAGCAAGGTCTTACCCTCCTGCAGTTCTTTTTCATACATATCAGCAATTTCACTTTTCTCCCCGTCCAGCAGCAGGTTAGCGATGATACCGCCACCAATAATACCAAAGTCAAATCCCATGATAGCACCTGCCAGTGCGCCTGCACCGTAGATGAATCCGAGACCTGGAATTGCAATAATACCAATGCCTGCTAAAGCACCTACTACCGGGCCAATAATGGCACCTGCACCAACAGATGCGGCGGCTGTAGTGCTCATTTTTGATTGTAATGCATCATCTGCATCAACCTTACCCAACAGGGTCATATGTTTTTTTCCGAAACCGCTTTCTTTAAGTGTTTCTACCGTTGCAACCGCTTTGTCTTGCTGGTCATATACGGCAATGATTGTAGCATGCATAGCTCAGATTTTTGGGTTAAAAAAAAAGAACAGTATGTATCTCATACTGTTCTATAAAGTTACAAAACTTACTTCACTAAATTCATTTCTTTAAAGAGCCATGAAGCATTTCCATATTTTTCAATAATGAATAATACATAACGGATATCTACTGCGATATTGCGGCACAGATTAGGATCGTAATACAGATCGCTCATCGTACCATCCCATACACGGTCAAAGTTGATACCGATCAGCTGTCCTTTGGCATTCAGTACCGGGCTGCCGGAGTTGCCGCCACTGGTGTGATTGCTGGCAATAAAGGTAACCGGTACAGTACCGTCTACATTCCAGCGACCATAATCCTTGCTCATATACAGGTCGCGCAGTTTTACCGGAACGTTGAATTCCTCGATATCCGGATTGTGCTTCGCGATCACATCTTCCAGCGTGCTTTTGTATGAATACAGGGAAGATCCTTGCGGTGTAATGCCCTGCACATGACCGTAGGTCAGTCTTAATGTTTGGTTTGCATCAGGATAGAAATTACGATCCTTGCCCATGTATTGCAATTGCTGTTGCATGTACACACGGTTCAGGTAATCCATACGCTTGCTGAAAGCCGTCATTTCAGGTTTCACTTGCTTGTCCTGCCATTCTGTTACCGCCGCATAGATTTTATATGCAGGGTCGTTTTTGATATCGATAGTATCGCTTGCTTTAGGGCTGTCGAAATAGTGCATAGCCAGTTGTGGTAAGGCTAAAGCACTCTGTCCGAATACATTACCACTCCATTTGCCAAAATCGCTTCCGTTTTCAGCATACAGGGCTTTTACTTTAGGCGCAACCGCAATACCAGGTTGCATGTAGTAAAACGGCATCAGATTTTCGAACAATGTCTTGTCCAGTACAGGGTCGTAGTTCTTATAAAAACTACTCAGCCCACGCTTAACTTTAGACAGCGTATCGGTCAGTGCCTGGCCGGTAATATGTTGACGGTGAATGTTCAGCACACGCTGCAGATACACCGCCTGGCTTACAATCTCAATACCCAGTACAGTTTCATTGGTGCTTTCATACGCCCTCAGATATGGGTTGTTATGTTCCACAGCAGCCGTAATCTGGCTAAGGGTATTTTTAGGATTATTGATACCGGTATCCTCACTGCTACGCTCCATCAGGTGGGTTTCATAAGCCAGTTTTTTGCTCTTCACATCATTCAGTTCCAGGCCGCGGATCTCGCCCTGCCATTTCTTATAACCATTGCTGATAGAAGATTGTTTGGACGCATATTTCAGGAATGTTTTAGGGTCCTGTCTCATCGCCTCATCCCATACACCCAGCTTGATTTTGCGTGCTGCAATACGAATAGGATCAATAACATCCTGGGTCTGTGCTAATTGTGCGCTGCTCAGGTATTCACGGGTTACATAAGGGAAACCGTACACCATGGTATAGTCACCTTCTTTCACCCCGGAAGTGTTTACGGCGAAGTATTGGCTGGCCTTGTAGGGCTTATTGTTCGGACTATAGGCAGCTGGTTTATTATTTGCACCTGCATACACACGGAAGATGCCAAAATCGCCGGTCTGGCGTGGCCACATCCAGTTGTCGGTATCACCACCGAATTTACCAATGCCGTTTGGCGGAAAGCCCACCAGGCGCACATCATCATATTTTTCCAGTACGGTAACCCAGTATTCATTGCCGTTGTAAAAAGGCTTTACCTCGGCCGTAAAGCCCAGTGCTCTTTTATAGCCGGCTTCCAGAAATTTGATGTTACTCGCAATGATTTTATTGCGTTCTTCTTCAGAAGTTTCTTCCGTAATACCGCTCAGTACACTTTTGGTTACTTCTTCTATTTTTTTGATAAATGTTACCGATAAGCCGGGGCAGGGAATCTCTTCCGCATTGCTTTTGGCCCAGAAACCATTGATCAGGTAGTTCTTCTCATTAGAGCTTACACCCTGCACGGCGCCATAACCACAGTGATGGTTGGTAAAGATGAGTCCCTGTGAGGATACTACCTCGCCGGTACAGCCACCGCCGAAAATAACCACAGCATCGTTCAGGGCAGGTTTGCCATCATTGTATAACTGGGTCACCGGAATCTGTAATCCGGCTTTTTTCATTTCAGCCTCCTGCTTTTTCAGGTCGGCTGGTCGCCACATGCCTTCTTTGGCAAAGCTGGTATGGGTATTGGAGGAAAATAATAAAGTAGAAAGGAGGGTAAGCGGTAAAAGTCTGTTACGCATAAATTGTCAGAATAATGAAAAATAAAATTAGCAATATTTTATGAAAATGTGCGATATTATTATTACATTAGCCAAAATTTTGAATTTTTCCGGCGCCTCCGTGTGCCGTTCACCATGGCTTTTTCTTAAGAATTGATATGAATAGAAAACTACAGTTATTGTTAACTATCCTGGGTTTGGGTTGCTGTCTGCCTAAGGCAGAGGCACAATTGGAAACACCATTGTTTTCTTTTACGCATGATACTATTTGTTTAGGGTCTGAGTTTACCCCAAATATATTGGTAAATAATGCGCAGACATATAACTGGTCTTTCTGTCCGCCTTTGCTTGGGGGTACGGTAAATGCCACAAATGTGGGTACAGGCAACTATCAGCTTAATACAAACACTTGTCTGACAACACTTAAAGTAGATACTTTTTACTATAGCTTCACCGGCAGTCAGGATGGTAAGGTTTTCCGTTATCAGTATGAAGATGGTATAGAACTGCCACCGATCGTTACCGATTTCGGACATTATCAGGACCGCGTTCCGGATAATCCTACCGGTATTTCTGTAATCAAAGATGCAGGTGGCTGGCACGTATTTGTAATCGGCTCATCAGCAATAGGTAATGCCCGTTTTGTTCGTCTGGACTTTAACGATGGCCTTAACTATGCACCGACCGGTTTCTTCGCATACAATGTAACCGCGACTTTAAATCAACCAAGAGAACTGTTTACCGTGGTAGAAAATGATTCTATCCGCGTATTTACATTTAATAATAATAACCAGCTGACGCGTCTGGATCTGAGCAGCAATATTGATGTAATCCAGAACACGACAAGCTTTGGTAATATCAGCAATGCTTTTGACGGCCCTAGCGGAATTGCAGCGGTTACAGAATTGGGTAACCACCACTTCATCGTAACCAACGAAAACTCCAGCAGACTGGCACATGTAACCTTCGGTAACTCTTACCTGAACGTACCATTTGCAGTAGATATGGGTTCCCTGAGCGGAGACCTGGATGTGCCAAGTGGTATCGCAGTGGTTAAAAACTGTAACGACTACTATGGTTATGTGACCAATAAAAATAACGGTGAGTGGGTAACCTTATACTGGCCTGCTTCTATTGCCGCAGTTCCTGGATCCAGTGTAATGACTATGCCGGAGATTCTGTTACCTACCGCATTATCTAATGCCGTAAGAGACGAGAACGGTGTATATATGCACGTAGTAAGTTCTGACAATACACTGACCCGCATAAAATATGATAATTGCTCTAATGCTTCTATTTCAGGATCTAACAAACGTATTCCGGATCCGGTAAAATACAATGCTACCGGTACGTACTCTGTATTCCTGACCGTTGACCAGGGCCTGGCTACAGAACGCCATTTCTGTAAACCAATCACTGTAATTGATCACCCGTCTTATAACCTGACTGTTCAGGATACCCTTATCTGTAGCGGTGATACCATCAACATGCACGTACTGACTTTCGGCACCGATTCATTTGCCTGGAGCCCTAATTACAATATTGATACCCTGGCTGGCCGTTTCGTAAAAGTATGGCCTGATTATTCAACCGTATACACTGTAGCGATCAACTATGCTCCTAACTGTATCGTAAAAGAAACGTTCAATGTTAGAGTGGATAATATCCGTTCTGATGCCGGTGAAGACCGTGTGATCACTGATGGTTCTATTACACAGCTGGGTGGCCCGCAAACAACAGTAAGACCTACTTACACCTACAAATGGACTCCGGATGTATTCTTTGAATCTGTAACCAACCAACCAGTATCAAGAGTAAGACCTGCGCAGAATATGACCTATTACTTAACCGTAACTGCACCAAGCGGTTGTACTGCAATTGATTCGGTTAAAGTAGGAGTACCTTGTGAAGATATCCGCCTGCCGAATGCATTCGTTCCTAAAAATGAAAACTTCGGATTACTGAACCTGCAGCTGACGCAGATCAACTATTTCAAAATATATGATCGTTGGGGCAGAGAAGTATTCAGCACCACTAACCCTAATGTGAAATGGACCGGTCGCGATCTGCAAGGTATCGAATGTACCATGGGGGTTTATGTTTGGGAAATTGATGCTTATTGTAAAGATACCAATCAGCGTTTCCGCAAATCGGGTAATGTAACCCTGATCCGCTAAGAAACCTGAATACAAATAAAAACAAGCGATCCGGCTCCATTTTGGGGCCGGATCGCTTGTTTTTGATAAATATTGCGCAAAAAATGCGTTGGCATTACTGTCTTTTTTATATTTGTGCTAATTCCGATTTATTCCATTTATACATGTTCAATTTCAGTAGTAATCCCAGAGCTTGGATTGTTCGCCTGTTATTTGCCGCAATGGCTGTGGTGTTGATTTTCCGCTTGTTCAATCTGCAGGTATGGGACGATAAATATAAGATACTGGCCGATGATCAGGCCATTTTCCGTAAGGTGATCTATCCTGCCCGTGGCAGTATCGTGGATCGCAACGGGAAACCCATGTTGTATAATAATGTGACGTTCGATCTGGTCGTTACACCTAGCCGTATCACAAAAGATATGGATACCGCCACTTTCTGCGGTATTATGGGCATCACCCCGGCCGACTTTGTAAAAGAATTAAACAAAGTACTGGTCAAAAATGGTAAGCAAAAACCGGGTGTTTATAAAGGAGAACTTTCCAAAGAACTGAACGCCAGACTACAGGAGAATATGTACCTGTTTCCCGGTTTTGAGCTTGTAGAGCGCAGTATGCGTTCCTATCCTGAATCTTCAGGCGCATTGATGCTGGGTTACCTTAGTGAGGTAACGCCTGCGATGCTGGAAAACTCGCGCTTCTCCAGTTACCGCCAGGGCGATTATGTGGGGATGAGCGGACTGGAAAATGTATATGAAGAAGAACTGAGAGGTACCCGTGGGGTGCAATATCTCGTACGTGATGTAATGAACCGTCCGAGAGATGCCTATAAAAACGGCGATATGGATACGGCTGCTATTGGTGGTAAAGAGCTGCAGTTATATGTAGATGCAGAGTTGCAGGCATATGGTGAAAAACTGATGTCCGGTAAGATCGGAAGTGCAATCGCTATTGATCCCCGAACCGGGGGGATACTGGCTATGGTCTCAGCCCCGAGCTTTGACCCTAACCTGCTTACTGGTGCAGAAAAAGGAAAGCACTTTGGTGAACTGAATAAAATGGCGACCAAACCTTTACTGAACTATGCTACCCAGGCTTTTTATCCTCCTGGATCGACCTTTAAACCGATTACCGGGCTTGTAGGACTGGATGTAGGTGCTATTACACCCGCATTTGGTTACCCTTGTTTTGGGGGCTATTATGCCTGTGGTAAGAGAGTAGGGTGTACACACAGTGGTCATGGACACGCGGCCAATCTGAAGGTGGCCCTGGCCAACTCTTGTAATGCCTACTTCTGTGATGTGTTCCGTAAGATTGTAGACCTGCCCAAATTCGGAGGAGTACATAAGGGATTATCTACCTGGTATGAATATATGGAGCATTTTGGCTTCGGTAAACCACTGGGCGTAGATATTAGCTCAGAAGGCGGTGGTAATATCCCAGACACCAACTATTTCAACAGAACCTATAATGGTAACTGGAATTCCTGTAACATGTCTATTATCGGTATGGGGCAGGGAGAGGTTACAGTAACACCTTTACAGCTGGCCAATGCAATGTGTATGATTGCCAATAAAGGTTACTTTTATACACCGCACCTGGTAAAAAGTATTGGTGGCGATCCCAAACATCCCAAACTGAAAAAATACCTGGAGAAACACCAGACTACACATATCCCTACAGAATATTACCAGGCGGTAATCGATGGTATGGAGATGGTGGTAACCAATGGTACGGGTAAGGTGGCCCAGCTGCCGGGTATTGCTGTATCGGCCAAGACCGGTACGGTAGAGAACTATGCCCTGCTTTTCGGTAAGAAGACCAAGCTGGATAACCACTCGGTATTCGTATGCTTTGCTCCGAAAGACAATCCTAAAATTGCGATTGCGGTAGTGGTACAGAATGCGGGTTACGGTGCTACCTGGGCTGGTCCTGTAGCCAGTCTGATGATGGAAAAATACCTGACAGATTCTGTAAAGCGCAAACCACTGGAAGAAAAAATGTTCAATGCAAACCTGGTCAAAAAATATACCTATACCATTGACTCCCTGCAACGTATTAAAGACCGCCTGAGATGGGAAATGAAAATGGCTGATAAAGAAAGCCAGGCTGCTATGATGAAGCGCGGAGATACCCTGCTGGTAAATACTATGCTGGAACGATTCTACCGCCTGAAAAAATAACTATATTATACCTATACTTAATTCTGCTAAACACACCTGCTGTTCATGCCTACACATCGTAAACCTGTTCTTGCCCGTATAGACTGGCCTACATTATTACTGGTTTTATCCCTCATCACTGTAGGGATAATGGCTGTGTACACCTCAGAGTACACCAGTTTCTCTGAGCCGTTTTTCAATATGGAGAAAAGCCATATGAAGCAGCTGATGTGGCTTTGTATTTCCTGTTTTATCGGATTCATTATCTTATTTACAGACAGCAAGGTCTTTTATTCATTATCCAATTTATCCTATGTTTTCGGGATCTTCCTCCTGTTGATCACCTTTGTGATCGGGGGAGAGGTAAAGGGATCGCATAGTTTTATCAAATTCGGCTCTTTTACCTTCCAGCCGGGAGAGGCCTGTAAGATATTTACAGCCCTGGCCCTGGCCAGGTTCCTGTCTGCGCAGGATACTAAATTCAACACCCTTAAGGACCGCCTGATTGCAACCGCGATTGTGATGATACCTTGTGCACTGATCATCCTGCAGAACGAGACGGGGCTGGCACTGGTGTACTTTGCCTTCTTCCTGCCCATGTACCGTGAGGGATTGCCGAACAGTATATTGATCGTAGGGATCAGCGGTGTAGCCTTATTCCTCTCTTCTCTGCTGATCGAGCGCCTGCCTTTGTTTATCGGTATTACCGTAATCGCTTTGCTTTGTGTATGGTTGCTGTGGAGACAAATCAAGAAACAAAGGATAGTAATATTATTTATAGTAGGGGGCTGGCTCATAGCGGTTACGTTCTCACAACTGATCGTTCCCTATATCTTCAAAAACGTATTTAAAGGCTATCAGGTAGAGCGTATTTACTCTATGCTGGGGCAGGATGTACCGCTGGAGTTTCAAAAGCCCGGAGAGGCGGCTAAAAAGGATGCGGATTATAATGTACGCCAGTCCAAAATTGCTATAGGTTCCGGTGGCCTGGCAGGTAAGGGTATTATGAATGGTACACAGACAAAATACTCCTTCGTGCCGGAGCAGCATACCGACTTCGTATTCTGCGGTATCGGGGAGCAGTTTGGCTTTATAGGCAGTATGATGCTGGTATTGCTGTACCTGACCTTATTGTTACGGATTGTAGTGCTCGCCGAGCGGCAACGGTCGGTATTCAGCAGGGTATACTGCTACTGTGTGGCCTCTATACTGTTTTTCCACTTTGCGATCAACCTTTCTATGACTATGGGTCTTGCGCCCGTAATCGGGATTACCTTACCTATGTTAAGCTATGGAGGTACCTCCCTCCTGTCGTTCTCTGTCCTGATCTTCATTATGCTGAGACTGGATGCGGACAGACATATTCTGATCAGATAAACCATTTTATGCAAACACAGATATTTCCTTTGTCAGAAGGCACTTTTACGGTTGGGAGAGATAAGACATTCCTGCCTTTTGATGAAACCAAAGATGAACTGAATGACCGTTCTATAGGGTCTATACTGGTAGAAGTACAGCCATTCCTGATCGTTAATGACCGTGATGTCATTATCTGCGATGCCGGACTGGGTTTTCATAATGCTGATGGAGTAGCGCAATTGATCGCTAACCTGGCGCAGCATAATATTCACCCGGAAGATGTAACCAAAGTACTGATGAGCCATCTGCATAAAGATCATGCAGGCGGTCTGCCGGTAATCATGGAAGAGCCGGCTTTTGCACAGGCAAAGATTTATGTATATTTCCCTGAGATGACATTTGCCTATGAAAAAGGTGCACCATCTTACTTTACAGAAGATCTGGATGCACTCAAGAGTAGTGATCGCGTGGTATGGCTGGAAGAAAGTAAAGGCACTATCGATGGCTATATTCATTACGAACACAGTGGCGGACATAGTCCGGAACATATTGTCTATTGGATTGATACCGCAGAAGGCAAGATATTTTTCGGAGGTGATGAGGCTCCTCAGGCTCGTCAGATGAAAATCAAATATGTAGCTAAGTATGACTATAATGGCAAGCTGGCCATGGAGCTGAGAGAACGCTGGGCAGAGCAGGGGAAGACAGAAGGCTGGCAATTTTTATTTTATCACGATGTAAAATTACCGACGGTAAAGCTGTAATTTTGCCTTCAGAAAATCAGTATATTTTTTATGGAAGATAATATGATTCAGGTATATGTCGAGAACCATGATGGTTCTGTAGATACCCTGGAATGCCCTACAGATATGGGATTGAGCCTGATGGAAATGCTGAAGGCCAGCGAATACCCGGTTCTGGCAACTTGTGGCGGTATGGCTTTATGTGCTACCTGCTGTGTAGAGGTGTCTGAAGGCCTGGATACTCTGCCGGAGATGAGCGATGATGAATATGCCATGCTGGATACCCTGCCGGACCTGGAAGATAACTTCCGCCTGGCTTGCCAGCTGAGGCTGAGCCCCGATATGCAGGGATTGAAGTTTAAAATTCATGACCCGCAGGAAGGTTAATAAAGTAAAATTTATGCAGAAGGGATGATTTATAATCATCCCTTCTTTTTTAATATAAACTGATCAATCAGGTAAACGAAGACAATGCCAGCAGCATAAGCGACCAGATCACTCCAGAGAAATCCCTGGCCCAGTATCAGTCTGCCCGGAAGTGTTTGTCTGATATGGCTTAACCATGGTTGTTGCACCAGTTGCAGGCACTCCACAGCATAACACCAGCAGAGTGCTATAATGGCGGCTGTAGATGTTGCTATGCCATAAAATATAACCCTGGCTCCGAAATAGATCATAACCGCATACAGGGCATCTCCGATCCATAAGGGTACGAGTGATACCTTTCTAAGGCTAAGGCCCAGGATAATGGTGCATAGTGCAGCCAGGAGGTAATGTTTGGGTTTCATATCACTTATTAAAACGCAGAAAGGACAACGGTTAAGCTGTCCTTTCTGCGTTTATGTTGATAATGGACTAGTGTCCTTTCATTTCTTCTATAATCATCTCCTCCACATAGCTTCTCAGCGCCGGAATTTTGATTTTTTCAGCCACATCAAAGGCAAAGGCTTTCACCATCAGTTGTTTGGCCTGCTCTTCACCGATACCACGGCTTTTCAGGTAGAAGATCGCTTCTTTGTTCAGCTGACCAATAGTTGTACCATGGCTACACTTTACATCATCAGCAAAGATCTCCAGCTGAGGCTTGGCATGTACCGTAGCCTGTTCGCTGAACAGTACATTGTTACTTTGCTGGAAAGCATTTGTTTTCTGTGCATCTTCATACACATAGATCTTACCGTTGAATACTGCTTTACTCTTATCCATAATAATACCTTTATACAGCTGATTACTCTCGCCGTTTGGTTTCTTATGGTGTACTTCAGTATGGTTGTCGACCAGTTGCTCACCGGCAGTCAGGTACAGACCGTATAAGTGACTTTCTATAGCCTCATCATTCAGATGAATGGTCAGGTTGTTACGGGTAAAACTGCTACCCGGGAAAGTAAATGTATAGTTACTGTAATTGCTGTGCTTTTGCTGCACCGCTTCATTACGCTGTATTTTGCGAATGTTTTTGCAACCCTTCTGGATATCATAATGGAAGAAGTGTGCATTCTCTTCCAGTGCGATTTCACTCACGCCGTTGATCAGGATAGCAGCCTCGTTATCCGCATCAGAGATATAGGTCTCGATGACATCCATCTGTGCGTTTTTACGCACGATGAACAGGTTACGTGGCTGGAACAAAGCATTGCCCGAAGCCAGTTTCACCTTAATGATGTGAATAGGCATATCCAGTACCGTATTTGCTTTCAGTTCGATAAACAAACCGTCTGTAAACATTGCGGAGTTCAGACTTGCAAATGCATTGTTTTCCAGGGTAACGATTTTACCAAAATACTCCTGGTAGCCCGGATGATCTACTGCCTCACCAATCGTACTGATTGTGATACCAGCATTATCCGGCAGGAAAGACAGTTCTTTGGAGAACACGCCATTGATGGTTACCAGACGGTAAGCACCTTTTTCCTCGCCTTTCAGCTTAGGTAAAATATCTTCTTTATGCGCAGCAATCAATGATTGGGCATGGGCTAAAGTCTCTTCAGAAATCTGTGCATTTTTGTCTGCACTTACTTCATAAGTTGTTTTTACCAGCGGCAATACATTGGCAAAGCGCCATTCTTCATTTTTTATAGAAGGGAATCCTAATGCACGGAAGGTTTCCATGGCCTGAGTGCGGTATGCTTTGGTCGCTTCATGCTGATCCTGCAGGGACACGATCTCAAACTGAGCCTGTAAACTTTCGTATAAAGGAGATTCCAGTTGTTTTGTAGTCATTTTTGTTTGTGTTATTACTTCAACCAATCGTAGCCTTTCTCTTCCAGTTCCAGGGCTAACTCTTTACCACCAGTTTTTACGATCTTACCATCGCTCAATACATGCACATAATCCGGAACGATATAGTCCAGTAAGCGCTGATAGTGCGTGATGAGGATAAAAGCATTGTTCTCGCTGCGCAGTTTATTTACGCCACGGCTTACAATACGCAGTGCATCGATATCCAGACCAGAATCTGTTTCATCAAGGATAGCCAGTTTTGGTTCCAGCATAGCCAGTTGGAAGATCTCGTTACGTTTTTTCTCACCACCGGAGAAACCTTCATTCAGCGAACGGTTTACCAGTTTCGCGTCAAACTCAACAAGTGCTTGTTTTTCCTTGCTTTTTTGCAGGAATTCCTTTGCCGTCATCGGGTCCAGTCCACGGTGTGTGCGGATTTCGTTCAGAGCTGTTTTCAGGAAGTTGATATTAGATACACCCGGGATCTCGATAGGGTATTGGAACGCCAGGAAGACACCTTCTCTTGCGCGCTCTTCAGGAGCCATTTCCAGGATGTCTTTACCATCCAGGGTTACAGAACCTTCGGTTACTTCGTAGTTTTCTCTGCCCGCCAGTACCGAAGCCAGGCTGCTCTTTCCGGCACCGTTTGGTCCCATGATCGCATGCACCTCGCCTGCTTTTACTTCTAAATTAAGTCCTTTTAAGATCTCTTTATCTTCTACACGAGCGTGTAAATTTTTTATAGATAACACTTTATATGTATTTTTTAAATGTTGAATTGAATGATAAAACCAGTATTAACCCACACTACCTTCCAGCGATACTGCCAGCAGTTTCTGTGCTTCTACGGCAAACTCCATCGGTAATTTGTTCAGTACCTCTTTTGCAAAACCGTTTACAATCATCTCTACCGCTTTTTCGGTATCGATACCTCTTGCATTCAGATAAAAGATCTGATCTTCACCGATTTTAGAAGTAGTTGCTTCATGCTCCAGGGTTGCAGTAGGGTTTTTAGCATCGATATACGGGAAAGTATGTGCACCGCAACGGTCACCGATCAGCATAGAATCACACTGGGTAAAATTACGTGCATTATCGGCCTTAGCACCGATGCTTACCAGTCCGCGGTATGAGTTCTGACCGTTACCGGCAGAGATACCTTTGGAGATAATGCGGCTACGGGTATTCTTACCGATATGGATCATTTTGGTACCGGTATCGGCAATCTGCTTGCCTTTAGCCACCGCTACACTATAGAATTCACCATAACTGTTATCACCTTGCAGGATTACGCTAGGGTATTTCCAGGTAATAGCACTACCGGTCTCTACCTGTGTCCAGGAGATGATAGAATTGGCTCCTTTACAGATCCCTCTTTTGGTTACGAAGTTGTATACACCACCCAGGCCATCTTTATCGCCAGGGTACCAGTTTTGTACTGTACTGTATTTTACTTCAGCATCTTTATGCGCAACGATCTCTACGATAGCGGCATGCAACTGATGCTCATCACGCTGAGGAGCAGTACAGCCTTCCAGGTAGCTTACATAAGCGCCCTCGTCGGCAATAATCAGGGTACGCTCAAACTGGCCGGTATTTTCAGCATTGATACGGAAATAAGTAGACAGTTCCATAGGGCAACGAACACCTTTAGGAATGTATACAAATGATCCGTCTGAGAATACGGCAGAGTTCAGCGCCGCAAAAATATTATCTGTCTGCGGTACAACCGATCCGATATATTCCTTAACCAGCTCAGGATGATCCTGAATAGCTTCGGAAATAGAGCAGAAGATGATACCGTGTTTTTTCAGTTCTTCTTTATAAGTAGTTGCAACTGATACAGAGTCAAAAACCGCATCTATAGCCACTAATGGTCTTTCAGAAACGTTTCCGTCCTCGTCAGTAATTACATCAGCCTCATCGTCTTTTACACCTAAGAGTTTTTTACGCTCGTTCAGCGGGATGCCCAGCTTCTCGAAAGTAGCCAGCAGTTCCGGATCTACCTCGTCCAGGCTGTTATATTTTGGTGTATTCTTGGGAGCAGCGTAGTAAGAAATACCCTGAAAATTCATTTCCGGCATTTTAAAGTTCTGCCAGGTTGGTAACTCCATTTTCAGGAAAGCGTTATAAGCCTTCAGGCGCCATTCCAGCATCCATTGCGGCTCGTTTTTCTTTGCAGAAATAAAGCGGATGGTATCTTCGTTAAGGCCCGGAGGCAAAATGTCCATCTCAATGTTGGTCACAAATCCATGCTCATATTCCTTATCCGCCAGCGATTCCAGAAATTCCGTATCTGTATTATTTTCCATCACAAATCTGATTTTCACAAATCCCCTTCCAGAGGGTGTTTTTTGTTTTAAAAGTTGAACTGCAAAGATACATTGAAGAATGTTTATAATCTAAGAAATAGTTATAAAAGTATCCTTTTCATATATAAATAAAAAAACTGCTTTATTACAAAAGCAGTTTTTAGATAATTTTTTACAGTGTGATTACAATGTGTTGTCGTCAACCATATCACCTGTAGTTTGTGCGAAAATTCTTCTTTTTCCTTCGTCGGGGCTTACCGCCTCGATGGTTACATTGGCCAGTCCGCTATTTACATAGTTCAGGTCAGCCGCTGCTCTGTGTGTTAAGTCGATTATACGTTGCGGATGTCCGATTCGGTCATTAACTTTTACGTACACTATTCGTCCGTTCTTTGTATTGGTTACTTTCAGATATGTACCTAAAGGATATTGATTGCAGGCAGCAGTATATTTATTATTACTGAATATTTCTCCGGTTGCAGTCTTACGACCTATAAACTTTGGATGATAATAGCTTGCTTTTCCTGTTTTCTCCTTTGCTCCGTTACCTTGCGCTTTCAGGTCAGAAGTAATGACACTGATTGATATAATGGCGAGTAGCGAACAAATTAATTTCCTCAAAATCATGTACACATAAACATTTGGTTCGGGGCAAAGGTAAGACGGTATTCCTTAAAAAATGCCTTGTTTTAGTTAAAAAAAATTAAAAATATATTCAAGTTATTGATTATTAATTAATTATGATTATTTGATTTGTTTATATTTCATGCTGAATAACAGGCTGTTAAGATTATACGGGTAAAAAAACGGCTGAATTGATGGTGATTTGTCTCTTGCCGGATTATCTGGTGCACTATTATATATAAGCCAAAGGCAGGCCGGATTTATTTTGCCGAATAGTTTTGTTTTTCAATTCTAAAAATTATATTTGTAACTTGGATTGTTAAAGCTGTGGTAACACCACACTTGCATTGAATAATCGAGAAAATAATTCTGATGAAAAAAATTATACTTTCCGCACTCGTCGCCTTACCGGTTCTGGCATTTGCACAAAAGCACCATGAGATCGGTTTGACCGCTGGCGTTAGCTCGTTTTACGGAGATTTACAGCCCAATGTCATTCCGGATAATAATAAAATGATGCAACCTTCAGTTGGTCTCCTGTACAAATACTTTGTTTCTCCCAGGGTAGGTTTTCGTTTCGGTGCCAATTACATCAGACTTACGGCAGCAGACAGTTTATCACTGAACAAAACATATGAAAGAAGAAACCTGAGCTTCAGTAATAATGTAGGCGAGGTCTACGGAGCTATTGAAGTAAACTTTCTGGCGGTAGATGTAGATCGTCTGAAGATCAGCCCTTACATATTTGCCGGTGTTGGTGCATTTTACAGCAATCCTTTTGCCTATGACAGCAAAGGTGAAAAACATAATTTAAGAGACCTGAGCACAGAAGGCCAGGGATTGGCGCAATATCCAGATCGTAAGGCTTATCCTTTGATCAATGCGGCATTCCCGATTGGTGGTGGTGTTAAGTTCTTTATCGGTAAGACCATCATGCTGGGTGCAGAGGTTGGTCTGAGATATACTTCTACAGATTATATTGATGATGTAAGCCGTAGTTATATCAACCTGGATACCTTAAATAAATACAAAGGATCTAAAGCAGTTGAAATGAGCTATAGAGGTAATACAGCTGCCGGTTGGGATGGTAACTATCCTAACTACAGATTCCAGCGTGGAGACTTTAAAGGCAATGACTGGTACTGGACTGCAGGAATTACTGCCGCCGTATACTTCGACGCCTTCGGTAATGCAAAAAGATATTTACAATCCAGATGTCCGAAAGTATTTGGTCGTGGTAGATAAATTACAGGAAAAGCATTAAATAAAAAAGAGAAACGACTGTTTCTCTTTTTTTCATTTATCCGGGTAAAGAAAAGAATATGAAGCACCTAAGCCGCGGGGTAAATGTATTTGTATTTAATGACAGTTTACAACTGGTCAGACAGATGGCTTTTGATCTCTATGAGACCTATTATGCTAATCGTTAAGTAATATTAGGTAAAAATAAGTATCTTTGTAGTCTGTGTTATAACAGATCATCTAACTAAGGTTTTATGACAAACGAACAACAAGAATCGCTGTTTCAGCAAAAAATAGACAACGAATTAAGAATCGAGCCGAAAGACTGGATGCCGGAGCAATATCGTAAAACGCTGGTGCGTCAGATATCTCAGCATGCACACAGTGAAATCGTAGGTATGCTGCCGGAAGGCAACTGGATCACTCGTGCCCCTTCGTTAAGAAGAAAAGCAGTATTGCTGGCCAAGGTGCAGGATGAGGCAGGTCATGGTTTGTATTTATACAGTGCCGCAGAGACGCTGGGTATATCCCGCGATCAGATGCTGGATCAATTGCATGATGGTACCGCTAAATACTCCTCCATCTTCAACTATCCGACCCTTACCTGGGCCGATATGGGAGCGATTGGCTGGCTGGTAGATGGTGCCGCTATTATGAACCAGGTGCCTTTGTGCCGTTGTTCATACGGTCCTTACAGCCGTGCAATGATTCGTGTATGCAAAGAAGAAAGTTTCCACCAGCGTCAGGGCTATGAGATCATGCTCACTCTTGCAAATGGTACCGCTATACAGAAAAAAATGGCACAAGATGCGCTGAACCGCTTCTGGTGGCCGGCTATTATGATGTTCGGACCTAACGATGATGCTAGTCCAAACTCGATCCAGAGTATGAAATGGAAGATCAAGCGTTTTAGCAACGATGATCTGCGTCAGAAATTTATCGATGTAACGGTAGAGCAGGCTAATATTCTGGGCCTGACCATTCCGGATAAAGACCTGAAATGGAACGAAGAGCGTGGTCACTATGATTTCGGTACCATCAACTGGGATGAGTTCTGGAATGTAGTGAAAGGTAATGGCCCTTGTAATAAAGAGCGCCTGGCTGCACGTAAAAATGCCTGGGACAATGGCGCCTGGGTGCGGGATGCGGCAACAGCCCATTCTGAAAAGCTCGCTGCTAAAAAAGCTGCGATGACCGCATAAGACAAATATATTTTATAGGATAAAATGATTAAATAGTAAGGGTGCCTCTGCAGAGGCACCCTTACTATTTAACGACGAATGTAAATTTATGAAATTTCATATTGATTTTTTAGCATTCAAGGTTTAACTTTGCGAAACTTAAAAGTTTAGATATGTCTCATTCCGGAAGCGATGCTTCGTATGATATTGTGCTAATTGGAGCAGGAATCATGAGTGCCACTTTAGGCGCAATGCTAAAGATATTACAACCAAATGCCTCTATAGCTATTTATGAACGACTGGGAGAAATTGCTGCCGAAAGTTCTGATGCGTGGAATAATGCGGGTACTGGTCATGCGGCCCTGTGTGAATTGAACTATACCCCGGAGAAAGCAAACGGGGATGTGGATGCCAGCAAAGCCTTTGCGATAAATGAACAGTTTGAGTTATCAAAACAGTTCTGGGCATACTTGCTGGAAAAAGGCAAGATCAGCGATCCGGAATCTTTCCTGGCGCAAACACCACATATGAGCTTCGTTATCGGAGATAAGAATGTGTCTTACCTGAAAAAGAGATTTGATTTACTGAAAGGGCATCACGCTTTTGCTTCTATGGAATACAGTGAAGACAAGGGGCAGATCGAGCAATGGGCACCATTGATCATGGAAGGCCGTGATGCAGGTGAATCTGTAGCCGCTACAAGAGTAGCGACCGGCACTGATGTGAATTTTGGTAAATTATCTACCTTATTATTCGATTCTATTGCTAACGACCCTGCCGTAAATCTGCATTACCATCATGAGGTGAAAAACCTCTCCCGTAATGCCGATCAGAGCTGGAACGTTAAAGTTGCAGATATCAATACCGGCAATACATTCCGCGTAAATGCAAAATTTGTATTTGTAGGCGCGGGTGGCCGTGCACTGACCCTGATCCAGAAATCAGGCATACCGGAAGGGAAAGGCTTCGGCGGTTTTCCGGTGAGCGGACAGTGGCTTCGTTGTACCAATCCTGAGATCATAGCCCGTCATAAGGCAAAAGTATATGGTAAGGCTGCGGTTGGAGCACCTCCAATGTCCGTTCCGCACCTGGATACCCGTATGATTAATGGCAAACAAGAGTTATTGTTTGGACCATACGCCGGTTTCTCTACCAAGTTTCTTAAACAAGGTTCATTCTGGGATCTGCCCTGCTCTATAAAAGGTAATAACATCTACCCGATGGTAAGAGCCGGTCTGGCAAATGTACCATTGACAAAATACCTCATTGCGCAGGTGATGCAGAAACCTGCCGACAGACTGGAAGCATTAAGAGAGTATTTTCCGAATGCCAAATCTGAAGATTGGGCACTGGAGATTGCCGGCCAGCGTGTACAGGTGATTAAGAAAGATAAAGACAAGGGTGGCGTTTTACAGTTTGGTACAGAGGTAATTACTGCTGCAGATGGTAGTATTTCCGGATTGCTTGGTGCATCTCCGGGTGCCTCGACTGCAGTACCGATTATGATTCAGCTGATTGAGCGCTGTTTCCCAGAAGAAATGAAAAAAGGCTGGGCAGAACGTATGAAAGAAATGATCCCTTCTTATGGTCATTCACTGACAAAAGATGCGGCCTTATATGAAGCTATAGTGAAGCACAGCAATGATTTACTGCATATTAAAGCTGAAATATAATCAGCCAAAGTTTGCATTTTAAATATATAATTTAGATATTTAGGCTTTTTTAGAAGAATTTTAGGATTTTCTTTCAATTCTGACAAAATTATTATACTTTCATAGCTCAAAATAAATAGCCAACTATGCGGAATTTATTACGTAGGACAATTAATATTGGTGTTTTGGCCACGGGTTTGTTGTGGGTGAATTCAACTAGCGCACAGAAAACAAAACGTGATTGGTTACAACCCGATATTAAGTATATTGATCAGCGTGGATTTTCTTTAGGAATAAATTTAGGAATGTCTGATATGTGGGCGGATGTAGGTACTAAATCGCCGATTGATCACTATGGTAATTCAGATTACTGGAAAAATGTGAAAATGATGGGTGGTATTTACGGCCGTTATACACATCTTCCGGGTTTGTCCTTCCGCTTAAGTATTGCTAACGGTACTTTATACGCCAATGATGTCTGGAATAAGACCGGTGCTCAGGGTGCTGCCTCTTTTTCGGATGATTATGTACAGCGTTATTACCGTAACCTGGATGTAAAAACCACTGTTTGGGAATCTTCATTAATGGTTGAGATCAGCCCGATGGAATTGTTTACAAACTGGGAATACAGCCGTCTGGCACATTCAAGATTCCAGCCTTACCTGATGGTGGGTGTGGGCGGTATGTACTTCAATCCAAGAGGTTCTTATACAAAGAATTACGAAACTGATTATAAAGAATGGGTAGATCTGCGCCCGCTGCATACAGAAGGCCAGAATTTCGATAAAGCAGGCTATCCGGTTAATTATAACCAATACTCCATTATCATTCCTGCAGGTATCGGATTCCGTGTAGATATGGGCCGTGGACTGGGACTGGGTCTGGAATATGTAACTCGTTATACCTTTACAGATTACCTGGATGATGTTAGCGGACAGTACATTGATCCACTTCGTTTTGACATTGCCTATCTGGGCGATAATGTGAAAGCTGACATGGCTAAGAAAATGGCAGATAAATCATTTGAATTAGCTCCGGGAACCAAGCACACAGCTGGTCAGTACAGAGGAGATCCTAAGAACAAGGATATGTACTCAACCATTTCCCTGAACTTCTTCTGGAAGATCAATAAAAGGAACTCACCTTGGTGGAGATAAGATACTGAATATATAGTATTGAATTGAGAAATAATTAAGAAACGCTGTACTTTTTAACAGCGTTTTTTCGTTTGGATATAGTGATATAAGCTTATATAAGATACATGATCGGATATTTGGAAGGAAAACTGGTAGAAGTAAGCCCCTCACAGACTTATGTGGATATTAACGGATTGGGCTATGAGGTGCATATTACTTTAAATACCTATGAAGAAATAAAGGGCCGGGAGCGTGCAAAACTCTTTACCCATCTGCAGGTAAGAGAAGACGCCTGGGTACTGTATGGCTTTGCCAGCATGAGAGAGAAAGAAGCATTTCAAAAGCTCTTAGGCGTATCAGGTGTCGGGGCAGCAACCTCGAGAATTCTCCTTTCTTCACTTACAGCTAATGATTTGTCCAGGATCATCATGAATGGTGATAGTAAAGCCCTGGAAAAGGTAAAAGGCATAGGAGCCAAAACAGCACAACGGATTATCCTCGAATTAAGAGGTAAGCTGGCTGCTGACCTGCCGGAGGCCGGAGAACCATCTGCCAGCAGCCATGATGTGGTAGAACTGGAAGCACTGAATGCCCTTTTAGGTCTGGGCATCCCGAAAGCCGGGGCAGAGGCCGCCATTAAAAAATCAAAACCTATGCTGGATGCAGGACATTCGGTAGAAGCCTTGATTAAAACGGCACTTAAAAATTTATAATATTATTGACACTTGTATAATAATTGAGCATCGAATTTGGAGCGGAATAAGAAAATAGCATTTGGTGGGAAAATACTGGCATTTGTTGCCGTCAGTCTGCTGGCGGTACAAGTGGCAACCGGTGGCCTTGACCCTATGAGTACAGCCGATGAGCTGACTGATACGGACGAGCAGGAAGAAGCTATGCCGGGTGATACCCTGAAGTTCCCGATACCGGAAAAAAAACATGCCGGTCCGGATACTTCGGGCAGACATTATTTTGAGCTGCAGGATCCGAAGAACATGACAAAGGAAGTGACCTTCGATCCGGATTCCAACAAATATATCTTTACAGAAAAAATAGGCGGGGAAGAAGTGAAGAATCCATATGTAATGGATTTTAATGAGTATTATAAATACCAGACCCGCAAAGATGAAAATGACTATTTCAGTGAGCGTTTAGCTGCATTGAATATGTTTGACAAAAAGCCCGATCTTCCTGTATTATACAAAGATGGGGTGTTTGACCGCCTGTTCGGTAATACCAAATTAGATATTAAACCACAGGGTAACCTGACGGTACTGGCAGGGTTTTATTCCCAGAATCTGCGGAACCCAAATATTCCTAAACGTTCTCAGAAATATACCGTTCCCGATTTTGACATGCAGATGAATGTGCAGCTGGTGGCCAAGATCGGAGATAAAATGAAGCTGAATATCAGCAACAATACCTTATCAAACTTTGGCGATATGCAGGAAATGCGTAAGCTGGAGTATACCGGTAAGGATGATGAGATCATCAAAAAAGTAGAGTTAGGTAATGTGAGCTTCCCGCTCCGCAGCAGCCTTATATCCGGCGTATCTTCCCTTTTTGGAGCCAAAGCACAACTCCAGTTCGGTAAACTGTGGGTAACCGGGGTAGTATCGCAGCAAAAATCTCAGCGCCGCAGCATGACCGTAAAGGGTGGGGCGCAAACAACTAATTTTGAAGTAAAAGCTTATGACTATGAGGAAAACAAGCACTTCCTCCTGGCACAGCATTTCTATAATAATTATGACCGGGCACTGGCCAATTTCCCGATCATCAATTCCCAGGCCGTAATTTCTAAAGTGGAGGTGTGGATTACCAATCGTACCGGAAGTACGCAAGGTATCCGTGATGCCCTGACCTTTATGGATCTGGGAGAGGCTAATCCCTACAACACCAGCCTGATCAACGGAGCTACAAATGCGCTTCCGGATAACAATGCCAATGCGCTATACCTCAACCTGCAACAGAACCCACTTGTAAGAACACAGAGTTCCGCTACGCAGGGAGCGATCAGTATGGGCTTAAAAGAAGGAGAGGAGTTTCAGCGTGTTACTTTACGTAAACTGAATACCAACGAATTCACTTTTCAACCTCAGTTAGGATATATCTCTATCAATACCACACCCAATCCCGATGATGTGGTAGGGGTAGCATACCGCTATACTTATAATGGTGTAACACACCAGGTAGGGGAGTTCTCTGAAGACCTTCCTCCTGACTCAGCATCGCAGAAAGTAATATTCCTTAAATTACTGAAAGGGACCTCGGCTCGTGTAAAGCTGCCGATCTGGAACCTGATGATGAAGAATGTGTATGCCTTACAGGGAATTAATATCAGTAAAGATAAATTCCGCCTGAATGTAGTGTACGAAGATCCGGGTGGTGGTAATAAACGCTTCCTGCCCGAAGGGCCTCAGGCAGGTGTACCATTGATCAGTCTGCTGAATCTGGATCGCCTCAATGCACAAAACGATCCCGGACCAGATGGGGTGTTTGATTATGTAGATGGGATTACCATTAATGCACAACAGGGTAAAGTAATATTCCCCGTACTGCAACCATTTGGTAATGATCTGAAACCCGCTTTGGGCAATGACCCTAACCTGGAACAAAAGTACCTGTATCAGATTCTGTACGATTCTACCAAGACAGTTGCCTTACAACAGCAGCAAAATAACCGTTTCCTGATTACGGGTGAATACCAGAGTACAGGTGGCGGAGCCGAAATACGCCTTAATGGGTTCAATATTCCGCAAGGTTCTGTTACCGTAACAGCCGGCGGACAAAAATTACAGGAAGGCACCGATTTCCAGGTAGACTATAGTATGGGTGTGGTGAAAATCCTGAATACCGGTATCCTGAATTCAGGTGTGCCGATCAACATTGCCTATGAAGACAATGCGGCTTTCGGACAGACCATGCAGAATTTTATGGGTACCCGCCTGGATTATTATGCCAATGATAAACTTACCCTGGGGGCAACGTACATGCGCCTCACAGAACGCCCGTATACCCAAAAGGTAATCAGTGGTTATGACCCTATTAAGAATACTGTACTGGGTGCGGATATGAACTACCAGTCCGAAATGCCGGGTTTAACCAGGGCATTGGACAAAATATTACCATTCTACAGTACTTCAGCACCATCCTTAATCTCAGCCAGTGCTGAGGTTGCAGGTATCCTGCCCGGCCACTCCAAGTTTATCAACGGTATTGCCGGAGATGAAGGTGGTACGGTTTTCGTAGATGACTTTGAAGGGGCCGCAACTTCTTATGACCTGCGCTACCCGATCAATAACTGGACACTTTCCAGCATTCCGTTTGAAGCAACAGGACCGGCAAATAATATATTATTTCCTGAAGCCAGCATGTCCAATGATCTGCGTATAGGCTATAACAGGGCTAACCTGGCCTGGTATAATATCGAACCAACACTTAATGGTGGAGGAACATCCGTACCGCAAAGTGTGCGTAATGATACCACCCTGCAGGATTACTGGAGACAGGTTCCTCAGGCAGAGGTATTTCCTAAAAAATCAGTGATCACTACACAAAGTGTACAATCAACTTTCGATCTGAACTTTAACCCTAAAGTGCGTGGTCCGTACAACTTCGATCCTACTAACGTTGACCCTGCTACCGGTAATCTGCTGAATCCGACAGCCCGCTGGGGAGGTATTCAGAGAGCAATTGAGCAAAGTGATTTCGAACAAAGCAATGTAGAGTACATTACCTTCTGGGTACTGGATCCGTATATGTACAAACAGAACAGCAGAGGTGGTTACCTTTACTTCAACCTGGGTAATGTATCGGAAGATGTACTGAAAGATTCCCGTCTTTCTTTTGAAAACGGTGTGCCATATCCTGTCGATCCTACTAAAATGGATCAGACCGTATGGGGTAAAGTGCCTAAATTCCAGCAGCAGCTGGTGCGTGCATTTGATCAGCAGGAGGGGGCGAGAGCCGTGCAGGATGTGGGATATGATGAGATGGATAATGCAGATGAGCAGACATTCTTCAATACCTTCCTGGGCCAGATGAAAACGCTGTTAGGAGAAACGTCACCTGCATATCAGAAATTAGCACTGGACCCTGCTTCAGATGACTTCAAGCATTTTTACGATGGAAGTTATGATGCCTCAAATGGAACAATTCTGCAGCGTTATCGTTATTTCAATAACCCTCATGGTAATGCGCCTATTCTTTCCGGAACCAATGCAACAGAAACTGCGGGTAGTTCTATTCCTGAGTCAGAAGACATCAACAGAGATAACTCTCTGAACGAAACAGAGGCCTACTATCAGTATCGTGTAAAGATAGAACCGAACATGCAGGTTGGGGTTACCGAATTCCTGGTAGATAAAACAGTAGCAACAGGTATTAAGCTGCCAGATGGCAGAATTACAGATAATACCTGGTATCAGTTTAAAATTCCGATCAGAAGATTCTCTGCCAAAGTGGGCGGTATCAGCGATTTCCGTTCTATCCGTTTCATCAGAATGTTCCTGAATGGCTTCGAAGATAGCGTGGTGATGCGTTTTGCACAATTACAGTTAGACAGAAGTATCTGGAGAAAATACAATTTCTCTCTGGTTAATCCGGGAGAACCCCTGACTGAAGACGATATCCTGGGTACGCCTTTCGGTCTCACGACTGTAAGTGTGGATCAGAATAGCTCCAGAAAGCCGGTTAGATATGTGATGCCTCCTGGTATCCTGAAACAGCAACAGGTAGCCACAACCGGTCAGCAGTTCAATGCCGATGAGCAATCACTTTCCGTGCAAATCTGTAATCTTAAAGATGGCGATTCCCGTGCCGTATTTAAAGAAGTAGGAACAGACATGCGTCAATATAAAGAACTGAAAATGTTCATTCACGCAGAATCAGTTCCCGATCAGTCTCCGGTAAATGACGGTGACCTGGTAGCCTATATCCGTATTGGTTCTGACTTTGTACGTAACTATTACGAATACCAGGTACCACTGAAGATTACCAGCCCCGATGGCACCCAGACAGCCGAAACCGTTTGGCCGGAGCAGAATAACCTTCGTATTGTATTGCAGGATCTTGTAGACCTGAAATCAAAAAGAAATAAAGATAACTTCCCGGTTGCCAACCTGTATGACGGAACAGACCGTAATGGCCGTATGATCCGCATCATCGGTAACCCGAACATAGGGGAGGTGAAAAATATTATGCTGGGTGTACTGAACCCGAAAAAGACTCCGCAAACACCAGCCGATGACGGACTGCCTAAATGTACCGAAGTATGGTTCGATGAATTGAGAAATGTGGGCCTGGATGAAAAAGCTGCCTATGCAGCATCAGGGCAGGTCAATGTACAACTGGCCGACTTTGGTACGGTCAATGTTGCCGGTACCATGCATACACAGGGCTATGGTAGTATAGACCAGAGGGTAAATGACCGTTCGAGAGATAACTATTACCAGTATCAGGGTAATGCCAACCTGAACCTGGGTAAGATCATGCCTAAAAACTGGGGTGTGCAATTACCGGTGTTTGTTGGTTATAATCAGTCTGTGAGCAATCCGGAGTATGACCCTTATGATGTGGACATTACGCTGACCGACAAGATGCGTGGGCTGACCGGTGCAGAGCGTAAAGCGGTATTGCAGGCAGCGCAGGATTTTAATGCGATTACCAGCTTTAATATCAACAACATGCGTATTTTGGGTAATCCTTCTAAACAGAAAAAGATTATGCCATGGAGTGCACAGAACTTTGATCTGAGCTACTCATACCTGCGACAATTCAGCCGTAATTCCCTGATCCAGGGCAATGACTATACCGATCAGAAACTGGCATTAGGCTATACCTATAGTGTAACTACTAAACCATTTGAGCCATTTAAGAAAAGGATCAAATCCAAATCTCCCTGGCTGACCTTTATCAAGGACTTTAATATTAATTATCTGCCAAAGACATTCTCTTTCCGCAACAACCTGGAACGTACCTTCACCGAGACGATCCTGAGAGACGTAGATGCGGCTGGATATGAAATGCCGGCATATTATTATAAAAACTTTGTCTGGAACCGTAATTACAATATGCAATGGGATCTGACCCGTTCGCTGTCTGTAAATTACCAGGCAACAAATATCTCGCGTATTGATGAGCCATATGGCAGAATCAATACAGCATCCAAAAGAGATAGTCTTTATGACAGGCTGCTGGACTTCGGTCGTAACACTTATTTCAGTCAGAAATTCGATGTAACCTATACCATTCCGACCAAGAAGTTCCCGTTCCTGGACTGGACTACTGCGAATGTTGTATATAATGCTACCTATGACTGGACAGCTGCATCACTGCTCGCACGCAGTCAGGGTAATGTAATTACCAATACCCAGCTGAAACAAATAACCGGAGAACTGAACTTCAGTCAGCTGTATAATAAAAACCGATACCTGAAAGCCATTAACCGTCCGACTAACGGTGTGCTGAAAAATGCAAAGACTAATGCCTTTAAAGATAAAGATAAAAACAGCGTTAGTTCTGCAGGCTCCATGGAGCGTTTCTCTCCTACCGGCGGACCGGGAGGTAAGTTACCTAAAGATGGACAGCAGGAGAAAGATGAGAAAGAGAAGAAAACAAGTCGCATCCCGCCTAAACCGGAAAGAAAAACCTTTACTGCAAAAGATGTAAAAGGGAGCGATAGTATGAGCCTGGCCCAGGTTGGACAAGAGCTGAAGAAAATGCGTAAAGCAGAACGTCAGCGATACAGACAGGCGATGGTTACATGGCGTAAAGCAAAACAAAACATCCTGCCGGAAGTAAGCAATGGTGAGAAATTCTTTGTGCGACTGGCTACTATGCTGAAACGCGTCAATTTTGACTACACAGAGAACATGGGTACCATACTGCCAGGTTATATGGACAGTACGAACTACCTGGGTGCCAATATGCGCAATAATGCCAACGGACTGGATTTTGCATTCGGATACCAGCCTTCAAGATACTGGCTGGATGAGCAAATGCGTAAAGGAAACCTGTCATCAGATAGTTTGTTCAATGGTATGTACCAGCAGATGTATACTCAATCGTATAGCCTGCGTGCTGCACTGGAGCCTGTACCGGATCTGCGTATCGATCTGAACTGGTCCAGCAACTTTACCCGCAACCAGTCTGAGATTAATAAATTTAATGATGCGAGCGGAGAATATGAGCGCCTTAACCCTTATTATACCGGTTCGTTCAACGTTTCCTATATCGGGGTGAAAACCTTATTCCAGAATGGAAAAGCAGGTGAACTCTCCAGTACCTATCGTGATTTTATGGCCAACCGCGAGATCATTTCTCAGCGACTGGGTAATGTGAATCCATACACAAATGGTACGGCAGATCCTAATAATCCTAACTATGCCAAAGGGTATACCGGCTTTGCCCAGGATGTACTTATCCCGGCATTTATAGCGGCCTATTCAGGAAGAGATCCGAGAGCAGTGCCATTGCTGGTATATGATTATAATAATGTGAAGAGTAATCCGTTCCGTTTCTATTTCCCTATGCCGAACTGGAAACTGACGTATACCGGGCTGTCTAATGTAGCGCCTCTGAGCGATATATTAAACACCTTCACGCTGAACCATTCCTATACCGGCAAAATGATGATGAACTCTTTTGCAAATTCCCTGTACTACAGAGATTTGCTGGGAGTAGGTTTCCCATCATTTATTGATTCCAATTCCAATAACTACGTACCATTCTTCCAGGTGCCGAATATGACCATTACCGAAACATTCGGACCACTCATGGGCTTTAATGCTGCGTTTAAAAATGACCTTACTTTAAGAGTAGATTATAACCGTTCCCGAATTGTGAGTCTGAGCCTGATCGATTACCAGGTAAGTGAGACCCGCTCTACCGAATGGATTGTCGGATTAGGATACCGTATTCGCGGCCTGGTATTGCCATTCAGCTTTTTCGGAACCAAACGACTGAAGAATGATCTGAATATTAAGTTTGACTTCTCGTACCGCGATGACCTTACCTCTAACACCTATATGGCACAAAATGAAAACCGTGCAACAATGGGACAGAACGTAATCGGTATCACACCTACGATAGATTATATCATTAATGATAACCTGCAACTACAGTTTTATTTCGACAGGAGACAAAGCAAACCTTATGTGAATACCTCCTTCCCGCTTAGCAGTACAAAAGGCGGCCTGAAACTGACCTTTACTTTTGCAGGCCAATAGGGGCACAATATGAATCAGGAACAACAAAATAATGAACAGTGGAATGCGTCCAATAAACTAATATTGGACGCATTCGATTTAGAGCGCATACCGGAGATTACTTTGGAGGACTTCATCAATATGTTGTCAGGCAAAGTGCAGTATATGCTGGATCATAATACAGAGGAGCTTTTTTCAAAGCTGTACCGGCTCGATGTCGCAGAAGAGAAGATAAAAGAAGCCTTTGGCCATGAAAATATAGCACAAAAAATTGCCGCCCTTATTGTAGAGCGGCAACTGGAAAAAATGGATTCCCGTAAAAATTTCAAGACACCTAAGCCGGATGATGATCTGGCCTGGTAATCATTATTTGTAGACCCTCACGGCGCAGACATAATCTCTCAGTACCTTGATCTGGTCTGGTCTGCTGCTGCTTAAGCGATTTTTGGTATTCAGATTGATCTTCTGATCCTTGGTCAGGTTGTTCAGGTTATTGATCATAGCCAGCAATTCATTGGCATGCACCGCATAGGTTGTACCATTGGTATTGGTTTTCTTACCGGTAATGATACCTACTATATTCCCGTTGTTATCCAGGATAGGGGCACCACTCTGGCCCGGATTAGCCGTAATCTCCAGCTGGTAAGATGCTGTATCTCCGTTATAGCCGTGCTCACTGCTGATATAGCCTTCGTTATATACTACATTGTCCTGAGGGTAGCCGATACTGAAGATTTTTTGACCTAAAGCAGACGGATTTTTAGAGATCATATATGGTAATGCTTTACCGAACACAAAATCTTTATCCGTAATTTTCAGGATAGCCAGATCAGATTGCGGATTGGCAGTCAGGATATTGGCCCTGTAATAACTCCCATCATTCAACTGTACAAAAACAGAGTCCGCACCTTCCACAACATGATAATTGGTTGCAACCAGTCCGTCATTGGTAATGGCAAAGCCGGAACCGCTGTAATCTCCCGGGTAGTCGATATGGGTACCGCTACCTTTTTTGTTCATATTGCTGATAATCTGGTTCTGAGAATGTTTCAGAGACGCGATATCTTTCTGTAACTGTGTATATTGGTTTTGATCCTGGCGGTTATCTCTCGTAAAGGTATATGTCAGCAGAGACGAGAACAGCGCGATGACTGCAGCGGCAGACAAGGGCTTCCAGTAGCGGCGTAAGCGTGCAGAAAACGATGTTTTTATCTGCATAGCCGGAGCCGGAGTGCCGGCAGCCAGTTTTTTATGTTCCGCAGCAGCACGTTTCAGGCTTTCGCGGATGGCCGCAGCCGATTTCTTTTCTGACAGCAGTACCTGCAATTGCAGCGCCTGCTGAAAAGATGCATTTAACACCTTATCCTCATCCAGAGCAGTATGTAGTGCTTTGATCTCAGCTGTACTGAGATCTCCGTCCTTATATCGCTCAGCCCATTCCTCTATGTTTAATAAATGAATCATCTTCTTAAATATTATGTTGTCTTTCTAGACGAAAAAAATAGTTTTTTCAGCCGGTTCAGGCATTTGTACTTCTGTGTTTTGGCATTTTCTGCATTAGTATAGCCAAATTGCTTTGCTATATCCTGCATGTTCTTTTCCTCCAGGTAGAAAGCTTTCAGCAATCCGTTACAAGGCTCACCTAACTGACTCATTGCATTTTCCAGTAGCTGGAAGTTGACCTCTTTCTCCAGGTGGTGGGACACATCGTCATGGTATTGCGCCTCCATATCATTGTCTTCCTCATCTTCCATCTCCTGCAGGAACGATACCTGGCTGGAGGACTCCAGTTTTTTAAACCAGAGCCGCTTACATACTGCAAATAAGTACGTACTTAATTTACAGGTAAGGGCAAATTCCGGTTTTTGCGCCTTTTCATATAATACCATTAATCCTTCCTGGAAGATATCATATGCATCATTTTCAGCACCGCCCCTGGTCACGATCCATTTGGTCAGCATAGACTGATACAAACGGTATATTTCCCGGATAGCCTGGCTGTTGTTGCGGGATAATCCTTCTATCAGTTCGCTATCACTATAAATACTTGTTTTACTCACCAGCAATTGTTCTTTTATTCTGTAAATGATGCCTTCCCGCCTATGTTAGAATATATACTAATTACCTTTCGGCTATTCAGGAACATGTACAGGCCTGTTTAAACGTATGCTAAGTTAACTAATACTATTCATTTACTTAATGCTGAAATTGCCAAAAAGTAACCCAAAAAGCCGTTCAAAAAATATTTTTAAAAATTTTTCGAAAGTTGGGTTACCTTTTTTACTTTTGCGCATTAATATTCAAAATCACAATTTTAAAATTTTAAAAAACAAACAAATGAAATCATTAAAATTAGGCGTTTTCGCTATCGCTATGGGTTTATTCGCTGCATCTTGCGGTAACAACGAAGCTAACACTGACGCTACTGCAACTGCTGATTCAGCTGCTGCTGCTACTGAGCAAGCTGCTGCTGCTACTGAGCAAGCTGCAACTACTGTAGATTCTGCTGCTGCTGCAACTGCTAACGCTGCTGCTGCTACAACTGAAGCTGCTGGTACTAACGCTGCTAACGCTGCTGCTGCAACTACTGAAGCTGCTGCTAACGCAACTAAAGAAGCTGCTCACGAAGTTAAAGCTGGTGCTGAAAAAGCTGCTGAAGCTGCTAAAGCTGCAAAATAATTTAGTTAAAAAGCTAAAAACAAACAAAAGGTCGCTTCCTCCTGGAAGCGACTTGTTTTTTATATATATTTGTGGCTCAAAATTTGTAAGCGTTCACATGTTATATAGAAGCAAAGCTCCCTTGCGTATAGGCCTGGCCGGTGGTGGAACCGATGTAAGTCCGTATAGTGATCTCTATGGAGGTGCCATATTAAATACAACCATCTCCCTTTATGCCTATGCTTCTATAGAACCCATCGACGAGCCTGCAATTGTTATTGAAGCAGTAGACCGGGACGAATACAAAGAGTATTCCCTGGCCGATGCCTTACCCATTGATGGTTATCTAGATCTGGCTAAAGGTATTTATAACCGCATTGTAGCGACTTATGGACCGGTAAGCAGCGGGTTTCGCCTCACCACCTCTGTCGATGTACCGGCAGGTTCTGGTTTAGGTACCTCTTCTACTCTTGTGGTTGCGATATTAGGAGCATTTATTGAATGGCTTAAATTGCCGCTGGGCGAATACGAAATTGCCCGCCTGGCCTATAGCATCGAAAGAGAAGACCTTAAAATGTCCGGTGGTAAGCAAGACCAGTATGCCGCAACATTCGGAGGCTTCAATTATATGGAATTCTTTTCTGAGGATAAAGTAATCGTCAATCCTCTTCGGGTGCGTTCCAGTCATATACACGAACTCGAAAATAACCTTTTACTGTTTTATACTTCAACCAGCCGGGTGTCCGCAAAAATTATTGACGCACAAAGCAAAAATATTGCAGAGCGCAGAGCAGACTCCATCGAAGCCATGTCTCATCTGAAAGAGCAATCTATAATGATGAAAGAAGCCTTACTTATCGGGAATATTGATGCGATAGGGGAGATATTGCATTTCGGGTTTGAACATAAGAAACAAACTGCTAAAGACATTTCTAACTCACTCATAGATGAGATCTATGCAACGGCACTGGATGCCGGGGCTACCGGAGGCAAAATAAGCGGAGCCGGAGGTGGTGGATTTATGGTATTCTATTGTCCCGGCAATAGTAAGTATGCGGTGCAAAAAGCACTGGAGCGGTTCAAAGGACAATTTTATCCCTATCAGTTTGTAAAGAACGGACTTTTTACCTGGACTAATTCAAAGTAGTTTTCAGTGCAGTATCCATACTATCTGCGATAATGCGTCCATCTTTCATTGTTAGTACACGATCTGCCAGTGCAGCCAGTTGCTCATTGTGTGTAACTACGACAAAGGTAAGCTGGTAGCGTGCCTTAAGGTCGAGGAATAACTGGTTAACCGCTGCCGCAGTAGCCGTATCCAGGTTGCCTGTAGGCTCGTCTGCAAAGATCACTGCAGGTTTCTGTACAATGGCTCGTGCGATAGCCACTCTCTGTTGTTCCCCGCCGGAAAGCGCACTGGGCTTATGATCTACCCTTGCCGAAAGGCCCACTTGCTGCAATGCAATACGCGCTTCTTCCATTGCTTTTTCCTTTGCCATACCATTTATCCATAAAGGCATACTTACATTTTCCAGGGCTGTAAATTCCGGAAGTAAATGATGAGACTGAAACACAAAACCAATATTTTTATTGCGAAAAGCCGCTTGCTTACGGGAAGGCATGCGCTCTAAAGGCGTATCCAGTATAGATACAGAACCTGTGCCTGGATTGTCCAGCAGGCCCAGGATATGCAGCAGCGTACTTTTGCCCGCACCGGATGGACCAACTATGGCCACAAATGTTCCCTTCTCAATAGAGAGCGAAACATCCTTCAATACTTCCAGTGTTCCATAGCTTTTAGATAAATGCTGAGCCTGTAATAACATAATTCAGAATAAAAAGGTGATTATTAAGGAGTGTAAATGTAATACTATTATCCCGATTTGCCCTCCTGGCAAGGGTTTTGCTTTATAACTAAAATTTAATATTTCCGGATAAAAAACTTGCATTTTTTTATCAACTATATCTTACATTTGCCGAAATTAAAACTACAAGAAAATAATTATAATATGTTTTGGACTTTAGAATTAGCATCACATTTAGAAGATGCACCATGGCCTGCTACAAAAGACGAATTAATTGACTACGCAATCCGTTCTGGAGCCCCTCTGGAAGTGGTAGAGAACCTTCAGGAGTTAGAAGATGAAGGTGAACTTTACGAAGGAGTAGAAGATATATGGCCTGATTACCCGACCCAGGATGACTTCTTCTTTAATGAAGAAGAATATTAAGTAAGAATTTTTTCAGGAAGGCGCATAATGCGCCTTCTTTTATGCAAGATTATTGTATAAGAAAGCGGCGCTACAATATCGTAGCGCCGCTTTTTATTTAATATATTTAATTGAAGAATTTTCTTTTCTCCGCACCATATTTTCTTAATAAAGCACTTGCACGATAACGGTCATCGTGATAGGTATTATATAAAGCATCTAATCCCGCCAGAACGTAATCTGCACCCAGCTCATCGCACCATTGCAGCAGACCTTTAGGGTAGTTTACCCCTTTGGTCATAGCCAGATCCAGGTCGGCAGCCGTAGCAATGTTCAGGTATAAAGCTTCGACAGCTTCATTGATCAGCATAAACAGTATACGCTCAACAATAGCTTTTTGCTCCTTCTCAGATAAAGAACTGGTCAAAGCCGGTTCTCCCTGCTCGTAATTATAAAAACCTTTACCCGATTTGCGACCCAGCCAACCCGCTTCCAGCAGGCGTTTCTGCGCAAATGCCGGACGGTATTTAGGATCGTAATAGAATGACTGGAATACAGTTTCTGTAACGATATAGTTTACATCATGGCCGATATAATCAGTCAGCATGAATGGTCCCATTTTAAAACCACCCACCTGTGTCATTGCCAGGTCAATATCTTCTTTGGTCGCAAGTCCTTCTTCCATAATGCGGATCGCCTCTCCATAGAAAGGGCGTGCCACACGATTCACAATAAAGCCCGGAGTATCTTTGGTCAGCACCGGTACTTTTTTCCATTGCAGCATTAGCTCTTTGATCTCATCAGCCAGGCCTTCACGGGTCTGTATAGCAGGAATGATTTCTACCAGGGCCATTACCGGCGCAGGATTAAAGAAGTGGATACCAATCACCCTTTCCGATTTTGTACAAGCCGCTGCAATAGAGGCAATAGAGAGGGAAGAGGTGTTGGATGCCAGGATACAGCTATCCTGTACCAGTGCTTCCAGCTGCGCAAATACAGCTTTCTTTATATCCAGGTTTTCAATGATTGCTTCAATGATCAGGCCGCTGTCTTTAAGCGCAGCCAGATCGCTGGAATAAGTATACTGAGCCAGTAAAGCCTGTGCATCAGCTATCTTACCTTTCTCTGCAAGTTTTTGCAGTGTTTTTTCTGTCGATTGTCTGGCTTTGTCCAATGCCGCAGCATTGTTATCATAAACCACAACTGTATGTCCTGCCATTGCAGCTACCTGGGCAATACCATTACCCATGGCTCCGCAACCGACGATTCCAATATTCATCATTATATAACTATATAAAAATTAAAAGCTGTTTTTCCACATCATACTTTCTACCGGGCGTATCGTACGTTCGGTATACTTGGCATTTTGTTTTTTATTGTACAGGTGCTCTACCTCGCCGTCTACCGGGAAGTAGATCAGCTGACCGATCGGCATGCCGGCATAGATCCGCACCGGATGCACACAGGAAATTTCCAAGGTCCAGGTATTACAAAAACCAACATCACCTTTACCCGCGGTAGCATGAATGTCAATACCCAGGCGGCCTGTAGAGGATTTTCCTTCGAGGAATGGCACATGCTCATGCGTTTCGGTATACTCCTGCGTTACCCCCAGGTATAATACACCCGGTTGCAATACATAACCATCTTCCGGTATTTCGAAATGGGTGATCTCATTATGAGCCTTCGCATCCAGGATCGCATCTTTGTATACGGCTAAATATTTACCCAGATGCACATCATAAGAATTACTGCCAAGGTAGCTTCTGTCATAAGGATCGATAACAATCGTTCCTTTTTCAATCTCAGCTAAGATTTTTTTATCTGATAAGATCATGTTTATGAGTTGGTAGGAGTAGAAAATTGTAAACGTGGGGCCAGCCAGCTATCCTGCAGCGGTTGCAGCCATTGCTCCAGCATCTCCTTCTTGCTGGATACCAGGTTGTTGAACAGTAATGTGTCCTGTTGTATATAACCCTTATCCAGTGCATATTGTACCTGGTTCATCGGCAGCACCTCGGCTTTGCCTTTTACCAGGAAGGTAATTGAAAGGCGATCAAACAGGTTGCATTCGTACTGGCGCTCGATGCTCTTGATCACTCTTACAGAACTATCAGTACTGCAGCCGCTTACTTTCTCCTGCGTTTCATCAGCCATCAGTACAACAAAACGACCGAACAATAATTTACCCCAGCCTTTAACTGGTGCGCCGTGCGCATTCCACTGGCTGATAAAATGCAGTAATTGTTCATTGATCTCCAATTCCTGCTGTTCATTAAATGGTCGGGTACTCTGATAGATCCATACACGCGAACTGTCATCAAAATCCTGAGGAATAATAGATGCGATAGTATTCTGATTCATCTTACAAAGGTACTATTTTGAATGAGATTATTTATTATAAGTATTCATGGTACGAGCCATACCCATAGCGGCAAAGCTCTCAATAATATCGATTGAGGTAAGCACTTTTTCATGGATGATTGGCATTTCATCGGGCTTCCATTTACCCAGTACAAAATCGACTTGCTTGCCTTTTGGGAAATTATTGCCGATACCGAAGCGTAAACGCGGATAATTGGTCGTGCCTAAGGTTGCCTGTATATCGCGCAGCCCGTTATGGCCGGCATCACTACCGCTGGGGCGCAGGCGTAGCGCCTCCAGAGGAAGCGCCAGGTCATCAACGATAACCAGGACATTTTCCAGTGCAATTTTTTCTTTATCCATCCAGTACTTAAGGGCCTTACCACTCAGGTTCATATAAGTTGTCGGTTTGATCACGACAAATTGTTTACCCTTCCATTTTACATTAGCCACAAAAGCCAGCCGATCCTGTTCAAATTTACCCCCGTGTTTGATCACGAAGGCATCCGCTACATCAAAACCGATATTGTGCCTGGTCGCATCATATTCATAACCGATATTGCCCAGGCCAACGATTAAGTATTTCATGGCTGCAAAATTAATATAAATAGGCATTGAATAAACAATTTCATAAATGCGTAATGTTTATCTGCGTATTTGCTTCATTTATGCCTTTATAATCAAAAAAGCGACATGCAGGGCATATCGCTTTTGACTATAAAATGAATTTTCTTATTTCCTTCCGAACACCTGTTTCAACAGGCTGGTTACCTGTGCAGCAGGGTCTGTACGGATCTTGGTTTCTTCCTGAGCAATGCTGTAGAACATACCGTCCATTGCTTTTTGTACCACATAGCTACTCAGGTCTGGATTAACCTTGCGGCTCACCAGCGGTAACTGGTTATAAGTAGTGAATACCGTTTTCCAGATATTGGTTGCACCAACCTTTTGCAGGGAACTCTGAATGATTGGTCTGAACGCTTGTGTAAGTGCATCAGAAGTCCTCAGTTTCAGGTAATTGGTCGCCGCATTGTTGCCACCGGTCAGGATACCGATACCATCCTGCAAAGACATAGTTGTAATGGCATTGACGAAAATAGGAGCAGCCTGTTTGGATGCATCCTCCGCAGCGCGGTTCATCGACAGGATCGCTTTATCTACCAAGGCGCCCATACCCACAGAACGCAGGGTCCTTTCTACCTGCTGTACCTCAGGCGGCATCAGGATTTTTACAGCAGCATTTTTAAAGAAACCATCTGTAACCGATAATTTACCGGCAGCATTATTGGCTCCTATCCGCAAGGCTTCTTTGAGGCCACTTACAACCTGTGCATTGCTCAGGTTGCCGGCGCTGTTCGTGCCGGAAGTATTTTGCTGGTTTTTATTGCCAAACAGGGAGTTGAGCAGTTCATTGGCATTCTGTGCCTTTGCCTGCACACCTGTTGCAAATAAAGAAGCGATCAAAAGTCCGCCTTTCAGGATATTTTTCATCATAATGTATATTTTTCGGATGTTAAGGCAGCGATGCCAAACAATAGTACTAAGATAATAAAATTCGGCAGAAGTTTAATTCAGCGCCCAGGTATCCAGGATCTGCTGTGCATGATCCTTACTTTTTACCTTATCGATAATGTGTTCGATAATACCTTTCTCGTTAATTAAGAAGGTAGTACGCACCGTACCCATATATTCCCTGCCCATAAACTTTTTCAGCTGCCAGACCTGATAAGCCTCTACCATATGGTGATCTTCGTCAGACAGGATAGGGAAGTTTAACTGGAACTTATCCGAAAATTTCTGGTGACTTTTGGTCGCGTCAATGCTTACGCCGAGAATGGTAATCCCCTTATCTTTTAAGGTATTGAAGTTGTCTCTCAGGTTACAGGCCTGTGTAGTACAGGTTGGTGTATTATCCTTCGGATAAAAATAAATAGCCAGTTTCTTTCCTTTATAATCCTTTAACTGGTGCTCCTGGCCATATTGGTCAATTGCTTTGAAATCGGGAGCTTTATCTCCTGCTTGTAGCATAAATAAGACAATGTTTGTCTTGCAAAAATATGCGATTAAAGACAAACCGTTTGTCTTTAATCGCATATTAAGGTGTTAAGGTGCAGGTTTTATTTTAGAAAGGCAGATGCTCTTCTGCTACAAAGCTTTCCTCAGCCTGCTCAGGCCACTGTTGATCGTTCTTCTTATCCAGAAGCATGTAATTACCGGCCCTTATTTCGGTAATATATTGTGCCTGTCCTGAGGCATTGACATAGCTGCGGCTGGTAATCTTACCCTCAATCAGTATCATAGCCCCTTTAAATATTTGCTGTTCTGCTTTGGCCGCCAGTTTGTCCCAGAGTACGATCTGGTGCCAGGTAGTTTCATGCTGCCATTCTCCTTTCCTGTTTTTGTACCGGTCATTCGTTGCCAGGCGTACACGGGCTACAGTAATACCATTGTCCAGGGTTTTAGTCTCCGGGTCTGCTCCTGCATAACCGATTAATCTTACGCTGTTGTTTAAGCTGTTCATCTGAATAAAATTTAAAATGAATAATGAAATTTGTTTGCTATTTTGTGTTACTTGCTGATACAAAGATGCAGACGGGTAGCGGCCTGAACCGGTATTTAAGTGCTTATGTACTGGTATAATTGTTTGTAACCGTTTGTTGTCGTCTAAAACCGAATTGAAACCTATGGAAACCAAAGAAAAGCGTTGCCTGGACTGCTCCAGGCAACTAAAAGGCCGTACAGATAAAAAATTCTGTGATGATGCTTGCCGTAACCATTTTAATAACCGGCAAAACAGTGATCAGAACAATTTTGTCCGAAATATTAACAATATACTGCGCAAGAATAGGCGAATTTTGCAGCAGTTGATGGAAACAGGAGAACCGACGGTTAAAGTACGTCGGGAAACCTTGCTACAGCATGGTTTTCAAACCCGTTATCATACCCATCAGCACCAGACGCAGAAAGGCCATGTATACCAGTTCTGTTACGAATACGGATACCTGTCGCTGGAGTCAGACTGGGTGCTGATCGTAAAAAGGGATAAGCCCTGAACTATATTAAGAGAAATCACATGAGTGCAGAAACAATAAAGCAGATTTTAGATAAACGACCCCTGATCATTTCCGGCCCTTGCAGTGCCGAAACGCGTGAACAGGTATTGGCTACAGCAGAGGCATTAAAACAGACGGGTAGAGTAGATATATTACGTGCCGGTATCTGGAAACCCCGGACAAGACCGGGCAGTTTCGAAGGAGTAGGATCAGTTGGGCTGAGCTGGCTACAGGAAGCCAAAGATCAGACAGGCTTGCCCCTGGCTGTAGAAGTGGCCAATGCCCGGCAGACAGAAGAGGCACTCAAAGCCGGAATCGACGTGCTCTGGATCGGTGCCCGCACGACTGTAAACCCCTTCAGTGTACAGGAAGTCGCAGACGTATTGTATGGTGTAGATGTACCGGTATATATCAAGAACCCGGTGAATGCAGATGTGGAACTCTGGCTTGGAGCCTATGAGCGCATGCAGAAAACGGGAGATAAGGCGATTGGTCTGATACATCGTGGGTTTTCGCATTATGGCAATACCGTATACCGCAATGCACCCATGTGGCATCTGGCACTGGAAATGAAACGCAGATGCAGTGATGTACCTTTTATTATTGACCCCTCACATATCTGCGGTAATCGCCACCTGCTGCAGGAAACCATTCAAAAAGCAATGGACCTGCGCTATGACGGGGTTATGATAGAATCCCATATCAACCCCGATGCTGCCTGGAGCGATGCCCGTCAGCAGGTAACCCCCAATAATCTGGTGCATATTCTGGATCAGATTATCTGGAGGCAGGAAGAAATGCCCACGGAAGAGTTGCACACCCTGATGCAGAAATACCGCACGCAGATCAACCAGTTGGATAATGAAATCATCGAACTGCTGGCCAGCCGGATGCAGCTGGTACAGGAGATCGGTAAATATAAAAAAGAGAATGATGTCACGATTCTGCAGGTAAGCCGCTGGAAGGAAATACTGGACCGTTTATGTGCCAAAGGTGCCGCCCTGGGATTAAGCGAAGAATTCATCATTCAGTATTTCGATGCCATACACCTGGAGAGCATTAAGCAACAGGATATGGTCATGAATCAGAAAAAAGATTAATCATGCAGGCGATTTCGATACAATTCACAAAGGCTGCAACACAATTTTGTTTCGATGCGTCAATAGAGGCATTGCCGGAACTGCTGTCCGGACGCACAATCTATGTGACCGATACAAATGTTTATGCAGCACATGAAGCCATCTTTGCAGACAAAGAAGTAATTATACTTCCTGCAGGAGAAGCGGCCAAAAGCCTTACGGTACTGGAGCGTGCCGTAAATGAATTGCTTGCATTCCATGCAGATCGTAACTGTTTTCTGGTTGGTGTTGGCGGTGGAGTAGTCTCCGATTTTACCGGATTCCTTGCCGGCATATATAAACGGGGCATCCGTTTCGGATTTGTACCGACAACAATACTGGCTATGGTAGATGCTGCTATCGGAGGGAAGAACGGGCTGGATATCGGCATGGCCAAAAACATGATTGGACTTACACTGCAGCCGGAGTTCCTGTTGTATGATTATCAATTGCTGCGTACGCTTCCGCAGGAAGAGTGGATCAATGGTTTCGCAGAAATCATTAAACACGCGGCGATCTATGATGCCGATTTATTTGCCGCGCTGGAAGCACATACACTGGCAGACTATCAGCAGCAGCATACATTATTAGCCGAACTGGTACAACGCAATGCTTTACTGAAAGCAAGAGTGGTACAGCAGGATGAATTTGAACGGGGAGAGCGTAAGAAACTCAACTTCGGCCATACACTGGCCCATGCCATAGAAAACCCGTATCAGCTGGCCCATGGTGCAGCTGTAAGCATAGGCATGTGTTTTGCCGCGCAACTATCTGCACAATTAACAGGCTTTACAGAAGCAGAACGGTTACAAAAACTGATCGTGCAATATCACTTACCGCACCATCTGGCTTTTGATAAAGAAGCCACACTTGCATTAATGCAGGCCGATAAGAAAACAGCAGGATCCGGGATTGACTATATTTTACTACAATCCATCGGAGCAGCAGAGATCAGCACCATCTCATTTGATATCATAGCTGCAGCAATGCACTAATCAGCATATTTTCAAAACAGTGATCATTAATGAATATATCTATACAACCACAGGCCGTTAAAGGAAATATACGTATCCCATCTTCTAAAAGTGTAAGTCAGCGCCTGCTGGCCGCGGCATTATTACGCAAGGGAAAGACCGTGCTGGAGCACTTCGGCGGCTCTGCAGATGAGAAAGCCGCGCTTTCCCTGATCAGACAGTTGGGAGCTGCAGCACAATATATACCGGATGAGCAAAAGGTTGAAGTGGATTCGGAGGGCTTTCCGAATGATGCGATAGAACCGATGATTCATTGTGGAGAAAGTGGTCTGGCATTGCGTATGTTTAGTATGATTGCGGCACTGGCCGGCAAAGAGATCGCTATAGAAGCGGAAGGTTCTTTGCGGAACCGACCACTGAAGCTTATAGAAGAGGCATGTACTACGCTTGGTATACACTATACCAGCGATGTCACACAAGGGTTCCCGATTACCATAAAAGGCCCCTTGCAGCCTAAAGATATCACCCTGGACGGAAGCATTACCTCTCAGGTACTTACCGGTGTGCTGATGGCCTATGCTCAGGCGGAGATCACCGAACCCGTAACCATTGCCGTCCTGCAGCTGAATAGCAAACCTTATATTGATCTTACCTTACAGGTACTGGAGATTTTTGGTATGAATGTACCGCAGAACGATAATTACAAACGATTCACCTTTAATCCGAAAAAAGCTGTTGCCGCTCAGGGGCTGAAAAAAGTGTCTGTAGAGGGCGATTGGAGTAATGCAGCATTCTTTCTTGTTGCCGGTGCTATCGCCGGATCGGTAAGCGTCAGCGGACTGGACGTATTCTCAGCACAGGCCGATAAAAAAATTATAGAAGCCCTGCATGATTGTGGTTGTCGTATGTCTATCACTACAGAAGAAGTTGTGGTGCAACATCAGGCCCTGAAAGCATTCCAGTTCGATGCAACAGACTGCCCGGACCTGTTCCCTCCATTAGTGGTGCTGGCTGCCTGCGCAGAAGGAACTTCTGTTATAGAAGGCGTAAGCAGATTACAACATAAGGAGAGTAACCGTGCCCTGACCTTGCAGGAGCAGATGGGCAAAATGGGTGTTTCTATTACCCTGCAGGATGATTATATGATCGTAAAAGGAAAGGCTGATGTAAAAGGCGCAACTGTAGATTCCTGCAATGATCACCGCATTGCTATGGCAGCAGCTATACTGGCTTTAAAGGCCGATGGTACGGTACATATTACACAGGCTGATGCCGTGAATAAATCATATCCGGCATTTTTTGATCACCTTAACGCGATCGTACAGGAGCCTGCAAGTCAGTCTTAATGCCAATTTTACACAATAGAATATAAAAATCGGTAATATTTTCCGGTCATAAAAACAGGACACGACGGCCCGTCAGGGCACTACTGTTAAATAATGACGAAATATCATGTATTTGTTTCTGGTGCTTAGTTTGTAGGATTAATTTTATAAAAGAAAACAAAGCGTCTAGCTATGAACTTAAATAATTTCACCATCAAAGCACAGGAGACCCTGCAACAGGCACAGCAGGTCGCCTTTAACCATAACAATCCATATATTGAAACCCAGCACTTACTCAAAGCCATGCTGGAAGATAAAGAAGGACCTATTGAATTTCTATTAAAGAAAAGCAATGGTAATCTTAACCTGATCAATACAAAACTGGATGAAAGTATTGCCCGTATTGCCAAGCAGACCGGAGGAGATGCCGCACAGTCGGTAAGCCGGGAGGTAAACAATGCGATCCTGAGAACCTCAAATATCCTCAAAACATTCGGGGATGAATTTGTAAGTCCGGAGCATCTCTTACTGTCTATTATACAAGGCAGCGACGATACAGCAAAACTGCTTAAAGATGCCGGGGTAACTGAAAAGGCCCTGGTAGCGGCTGTTAAAGACCTGAGAAAGGGCAGTACCGTCAATTCTCAAACTTCAGATAATAGCTACAATTCCCTTTCCAAGTACGCAAAAAACTTGAATGAACTGGCACAGGCCGGTAAACTCGATCCGGTAATCGGTCGTGATGAAGAGATCCGCAGAACACTGCATATCCTTTCCCGCCGATCTAAAAATAACCCGATACTGATCGGGGAACCGGGTGTGGGTAAAACCGCTATAGTAGAAGGTTTGGCACATCGTATCATTAACGGTGATGTGCCGGATAGTCTGCGCAGCAAAATCATCTATGCACTGGATATGGGATTACTGATTGCAGGAGCAAAGTATAAAGGTGAATTTGAAGAGCGCTTGAAATCTGTGGTGAAAGAAGTTTCTGAAAGTGACGGAGAGATCATCCTGTTCATTGACGAGATACATACACTTGTCGGTGCAGGCGGTGGAGAAGGCGCTATGGATGCCGCAAATATCCTGAAGCCGGCCCTGGCCCGCGGCGAACTGCGAGCCATAGGTGCTACTACCTTAAACGAATACCAGAAGTATTTTGAGAAAGATAAAGCCCTGGAGCGCCGCTTCCAGAAAGTGATGGTAGATGAGCCGAGTACTGATGATGCGATCTCTATCCTGCGCGGATTGAAAGATCGCTATGAAACACACCATCATGTGCGCATCAAAGATGAAGCCATAATTGCAGCTGTAGAGCTGTCTCAAAGATATATTACCGATCGTTTCCTGCCCGATAAAGCGATTGATCTGATCGATGAAAGTGCAGCGAAACTGAAGCTGGAAATGAATTCTATGCCTGAGCCACTGGATGAACTGGAAAGAAGAATCCGCCAGCTGGAGATTGAACGCGAAGCGATCAAACGGGAGAATGACGAAAGCAAATTACAGACGCTGAATACCAATATTGCCAACCTGCTGGTAGAGCGTGATACGCTGAAAGCTAAATGGACTACCGAAAAGGAAATGGTGGAGAAAATACAGCAGTCAAAAAGCCGTATTGAAACCCTGAAACAGGAAGCCGAAAAAGCAGAGCGTGACGGTGATTACGGTAAAGTGGCTGAGATCCGCTATGGTAAACTGAAAGAAGAAGAGGCACAACTGGTATCCAATACCAATGCCCTGAATGAACTGGCCCTGGATCGTCGCTTACTGAAAGAAGAAGTAGATGCAGAAGATATAGCAGAGAATGTAGCAAAGGCTACCGGCATACCGGTACAGAAAATGATGCAGAGTGAGCGCGAGAAATTACTGCACCTGGAAGAACAGTTGCATAAACGCGTAATAGGCCAGGATGAGGCAATTACTGCAGTCGCAGATGCCATTCGCAGAAGCCGTGCAGGTCTGCAGGATGAACGCAAGCCAATCGGTTCTTTCATTTTCCTGGGTACAACCGGTGTGGGTAAAACAGAACTGGCCAAAGCCCTTGCAGAAGCCCTGTTTGACGATGATTCTATGATGACCCGTATCGACATGAGTGAGTACCAGGAGAAGCATAGCGTAAGCCGTCTGGTGGGTGCGCCTCCTGGATATGTAGGCTATGATGAGGGTGGTCAGCTGACAGAAGCCGTGCGCCGTAAACCATATTCTGTAATCCTGCTGGATGAGATAGAAAAAGCACACCCGGATGTATTTAATGTGATGCTGCAGGTACTGGATGATGGCCGCCTGACCGATAATAAAGGTCGTGTGGTGAATTTTAAAAATACCATCATTATCATGACCAGTAACCTGGGTTCTGATATTATACAGGAAAATTTTGAAGGACTGAGTGGTAGTAACGATGCAAAATTCCACGATGTGTTTGAACGCACAAAAGATGATGTGATCCTGATGCTGCGTCAAACCCTGAGACCGGAATTTATTAACCGTATAGATGAGGTAATCATGTTCCATCCGCTGCTGAAAAATGAGATTCGTGGCATCATCAAAATACAGTTTGATGAAGTTAAAGAACGGGTAGCCCAACAGGGCATTACGCTGAACTTTACAGACTATGCAATAGATTATTTTGCAGAACAGGGATTTGATCCGCAGTTTGGTGCCCGTCCGTTGAAAAGACTGATCCAGAAAGAGATCATCAACTTATTGAGCCGCCATATCATTGCCGGAGATATAGATAAGTCCAAACCGGTACTGATCGATGTCTTTGACGGAACAGTGGTATTGCGCAATGAAGAAAAACAGTAAAATTCGATTTATTTGTTGTTAACGTAAAAAGGGATGCTTGTCTAAGCATCCCTTTGTTATTGTTGAAAAATAAGCCGTCTATTTTTTAATGAACTTGTGCGTACTGATATCTGTGCCATCCGTAATACTGATATAATACATACCAGATGCATAAGATGATACTGGTATGCTCAATCGGCTGGCACCACTCAGTTTCTGGTAGTCTTGTTGCCATACCGTTTTACCTAAAACATCTGTAATACTGATGTGGTAAGTAGCAGCCGGATCGTTGTTGAAATGCACAAACAGATCATGATTAACCGGGTTAGGGAACACGCTGATATTGTTGCTCGCCTCGCCATTCTGCAGCATCGCAATGTCAGAATATTGCAGACTCTGATCTTTATTAGCTACACGTAAACGGTAGTATACTTTCCCGTTCAAAGAGGCAAATTGCTTGTCAGTATATTGATACACCTGTTCTGCAACTTGCAGATCTCCTTTAGCGCTGACAGTTCCGATCTGCGTAAAGTATTGTCCGTCCAGGCTGCGTTCAATAGTATAACCGGCAGTCATAGCGTCTTCTTTTACTTTCCAGTCCAGTAATGCATCACCTGCAGTTGTTTTGCTGGCTTTAAAGCTTAATAATGTTACCGGCAACGGAGCCGTTACGGCTATGGTTCTCGCATTAGCAGATACCTGTCCGCAGATACCTGTCTGATTCAGTAAAGCAGTATTAAAGCTGTTAAATGAAGTGCCGGCATAAGTAGTATTTAATGCAGCAGCAGTGCTGGTCGAAGATAAGCCATACACAGTATAATTGCCGATCGGGAAATTGCCCGTATTGGTCATATTTGCGGTAGTAGCGATCTGTACGATATTGCCGGTAGTATTGTTGACCATAACATACATATAATTGGTACCCGCAGGGTTAGCGATACCGGTGCTGATACTGCCGCCACCAGGTGTTACCACGTTAATGCTGAAGTTGTTTGGTAAAGAAACCGAATTGCTGAACGTCGATACCTGCAATACATATTTTTGATTCGCACACAGGCTGGCACTGGTAGATGTGCCAATGATCACCCCATCGTTTGTCGCGTTCATATTGGCCGATGAGGCCAGGAAGTTGTCACAAACACTGGCGCTGTTATAAGCGCCTTCATATAAGTTTACTACAATACTTCCGGAAGTGGTTCGGTTAAATGTATAGGTTCCGGAAACCGATGGATAGAACTCAATGAGATTATAACGGTTGCTGTTACTAGGTCCTTGACAGGCAGGTGTATTAGGATTGTAGAACGATAAATTACCCGCAGTAGAAGAACTGGTTATTGCTCCGGTAATCGGGGAGCTAATCGTTGTACCATAAGCAGGTGCCAGGCTCATATTTAATGAGGCATCTCCCACTGGAGCACTTAGCGCAGTAGCTGGTGTAAATTGTGTGCCGTTGACTAAGCAACCAGAACTGATGCTGATGTCTGCTGCATTGATATTGAAATAAATGTTCCCGATTGATTCAATCATAAAGCGACCGGAACAGGTAGGCAGGTTGGGTACCGTAATGGTTTCGGTACCGTCATTAGGTGTGCTGGCCAGGATTGTATACGGGAAAGTCTGGCCCCCGTCTGTAGAAAAAGAGATTTTGATATTGGGCATTGCAGCACAGGCCGTAGCCGTATTCCAGTTAAGGGTAACGGTATTCGAACCATTAGCCACCAGAGAAGTAGTGGTGTTCAGGTTGGTAAATGAAAACGGACCACAAGCCAGTGTAGTAACCGCTACATCTGCATAAGCAGCAGCACCGCCGCCGGAATGGTTGTCTCTTGCCGTGCCACGGAAGTTCATAATCCTGGCTACAGTAGGCAGCACTTCGTATGTGCCCGACGCATTACCTAACAATACCGAAAGGCTCGGTAAGTATCTGGTCGCACTGGTACCCGGAGGGAACGATCTGAACTGTGGACCGGAGGTCGCCGTTGCACTTGGAGCGCTGGAAGTGCCAGCACCGCCGATAGCATCTATCTGCTCCCAGGTATAGGACAATACATCTGCGGCATTGGCATCAGTCGTATTCAGTGTAAGTTTAAACGGTGTGCCGTTAGGAATGGAATAGCTGGCCGATGTCACGTTGCTGATAGGTGTCGTGTTGCCGCTACTGCTAAGGGTCGCACATCCTGCACCGGCACCAGAAGTGATAAAGGTAGCAATCTGCCCGAGGCTGCCCCCGTGAAAATAGTCATCAGAGTTGTTCTGGTATGAATTGCCGGTACAGGTACCTGCATAAGCCATGATCGTAGAGCCACCACCTGGCTCCCAGCCTGTGGCAGGATTGGTATTGCCGCTACAGCCACCGTTGTTGGAGGCCATGGTGTGCTGTGCAGAAAACTGGTGTCCAATCTCATGTGCAATCATATTGTCAAACACCGGACCGGAAGAGCCGGTACTGAAGCTACTGCTCAGCCCCCCTGCACCACGTCCTTTGCTGGAGCCACAGGTAGAACTTAATTGCGCCAGTCCGCCGGACCATCCGTAACCAAATAAAATGCCGACATCATAGTTTGCACTGGTTATATTGGTATTCAGTGCAGTATTGTTTTCCGTCAGGGTTGTGCCGGAAGGAAAACTAACAGTTGTATAAGGATCGATAGTCGCATCTGGGTATATGACAGAGTTGTTGGTCACCAGGGTGAAATGTATGCTGGCGTCTCTTTCATAAATTGCACTGATATTATTTACAGAAGTCGTAATCAGGGCCAGCGCTGCTGCCTGACCTGTGGCCCAGGTTGTATATTCTCCCGATGCCGCGACTGCAAGACGGTAATTGCGCATCTGCGAAGAGCCCAGGTATGCCGTCATTAAATGCAGGTCCGGTTCTGAACTATACAGACTACCGTCTGTGCCGCATTTGGCTGCCGCTACATGTTGCTGCATATCCTTTGCGGAATAAATAATCAGGTTGTCGGGCTGTTGCAGATCGACCGGTGCGAGATAGATGGCGCCTTCCATCCCCGCTATACGGATCGTCCCCATCATACCCATTGGGCTTAGGGTGAGGCGTAGCGATTTTTTGCCATCAGCCGAGACTCCTTTAAACGCAAGGATGTCAGGATTAGCTGCCAGGAAAGATTCCGGGAGTATATTACTGCTGCTGATGACAAAATCTTCCTCCTTACCATCCAGCATGGGAATGGTAATAGTTGTACTGAAAGCAGGGTCATTGTACCGACCGCGTATATTATGTATAAAAGATAGAATCGCCGATCGATCCTGACTAAAGATGCGGTAGGAACTCAATTCTTTGGTTATAGGAGCGCTGATCTGGTCAGATATCGGATCAGCGTGAAATTTCTGTATTCTCGCATATGCAGGAGCAGAAAGAAGGCCGAGGCATAAAAGCCCGGCACAAACGGACGAGTAATAATGGTGCATAATTAGAGGTTGTTTATTGCTACTAATGTACTCATGTTTAAAGTAATATGCAATAAGTTTTAATGTTATTTTATCGTAACTCTATTTTTGTTTTAATTTTGCAGATTCAAATCCAGAGAATAGTATATGTCGATTAGTGTGCCGGAAGTGCCAGCCTGTTTTATTCCTTTCCAGCGGGATATCGCTCCATCAGAATTGCCGGAGCGGTTTACCTTCCCGTTTTATTACGAGCCGCATCCATTATGTCTGGAAGCGGTAGCTGCATTGCAGCAATACCTCCTGTCGCAGCAGGAGTGGGAGCATAACTTCGGATTACAGGAAGGGCAAGCCGGTCTGGTTATCGGTAAGATGTTTGGCGTATTGCTGGTACAGACCCAGGACGGCAGGGTAGGGTACCTGACCGCTTTTTCCGGTAAGCTGGCCAACTCTAATACGATTGGCCGCTTTGTGCCGCCGGTATTTGATATGCTCAGAGAAGGCGGCGTTTTCAGAACAGGAGAGCAGGAGATACACCAGGTAACCCTGCAAATAGCAGCACTGGAAGCAGCACCGGAATATACTGCTGCACTTGCAACTGCCGCGATTGAAGAATCTGCAGTGGCTGCAGATATCGCTCAGCTAAAAGAGCAATTGCGCGAAAAGAAAGCACTACGTAAAACCAGGAGAAATGAACAAAAGACCATATTGGATGCAGCTGAATATGAATTGTATTGTGAGGCCCTGGCCAAAGAAAGTGTAACAGATAGTGCATATCTGCGCTATTTTACGCAGCAGCGCCGCCAGCAGGCCGATGCATTGGCACAAACCATTGCCGGATTCCAACAGGAAATAGACCGGCTGAAAGAATTGCGCAAACAACAGTCTGCCCATCTCCAGGAATGGCTTTTTCAGCAATACAACTTTATAAACCAATACGGAACATATAAAAATGTAAGGACCATTTTTGATCCGCAGATTTTTGAAAATCCACCGGCAGGCGCTGGCGAATGTGCCACGCCTAAAATGCTGCAATATGCCTTTCAGCATGGATTAAAACCTTTGGCCATGGCCGAGTTCTGGTGGGGCCAATCACCTGTTTCGGAAATCAGGAAGCACGGCTATTTCTATCCGGCCTGTAAAGGCAAGTGCGAGCCGATACTGGAACATATGATGGAGGGGATGGAAACTGATGATAATCCTATGCTGGTGCAGGAGGATCTGGGCGACCAGATCAAAACGGTATACGAAGATGAATACATCATCGTGGTTAATAAACCTGCAGATTTCCTGTCCGTGCCCGGCATCAATATACAGGATTGTGTATTGAGCATTTTGCAGAAGCGATATCCCGATGCTACTGGCCCATTACTGGTGCATCGCCTGGATATGGCTACATCCGGTCTGCTGATTGCAGCAAAGACCAAAGAGGCGCATCATTATATTCAGAGCCAGTTTATCAAAAAAACAATACAGAAGCGCTACATTGCCCTGTTGGATGGTGTGTTGGAGCAGAGAGAGGGCTTCGTTGATCTGCCACTGCGGGTAGATCTCGATAACCGTCCGCATCAGCTGGTATGCTATGAGTATGGCAAACCCTCTAAAACCAAATGGCAGGTGATTGGCATAGAAGGAAATAAAACACGTGTGTATTTCTATCCCATAACCGGGCGTACCCATCAGCTGAGAATGCATTCGGCCCACTCATTAGGTTTGAATATGCCCATAGTGGGCGATGACCTGTACGGCACCAAAGCAAACAGGCTGCATTTACATGCAGAGTATCTGTCGGTGAAGCACCCGGCAACCAAACAAATGATCTCATTCCAGGTAGACCCTGAATTTTAAAAAGACTATGTATATCCGTAAAGAAAAGAAACGGCGTATCCTGCTCTGGAGCATTGGCTTGATCGTGCTGCTGATGAATATTGTTGCGGCCTTGCACGCATACCGCTTTACCCATTTTGAACCGACAACGGAGAAGAGAGTAAAGCCTGATGCACTGTCTTTCTCGCAAAAATTATCGGCCCTTCTGACCGGTGCAGATAACCCGCGCCCACAGCTGTTTACAACTCCTCAGCAATCATATGTTACCCTTAAAATAGGAGGAAGCCATCCTACAGAAGGCTGGTATATCAAAGCTCCGGACCGTAAAGGAATTGTACTGATCTGTCATGGGTATGGCTCCAGTAAAGCCGGTATGCTCGACCGGGCAGAAGCATTTCTGAACGAGGGCTACAGCACTTTACTGATCGATCTTATGGGGGCTGGTGCAGCAAAAGGCAATGAGACCACTATCGGATACAAAGAGGCGGAGCAGGTAGCCGAAAGTGTAAAGCTACTGGAGCAAATGGGTGAGCGGCACATCGTCTTATTTGGGACCTCGATGGGCGCGGTATCCATCATGCGCTATTTGTCCCAGACGCCAGATGCACCGGTACAAGCTACAATATTAGAGTGTCCTTTCGGAAGTTTATTGCAAACCGTGTCAGCACGATTTAATGTTATGGGGGTGCCTGCATTTCCTATGGCACATTTACTGGTGTTATGGGGCGGGGTAGAGAATCAGTTCAATGCGTTTGAGCATTGCCCTATAGATTATGCTGCGGGGATTAAGTGCCCGGTATTATTACTTTCAGGAGGCAGCGACAAGTATGTGAGCCGACAGGAAATCGATGCTATTTACCATAATCTGCAGGGAAGGAAAGTGCTGAAGATATACCCGCTTGCGGGCCATGAAAACTATCTGAACCGATATAAAGACGAGTGGATGGACGACGTACATGATTTCTTAACTGCTGAAGCGGGACAGTAAATCAAAAATGAACTAATTTTGCAGGATATGAACATCGCTTTTGATGCAAAACGAGCCTTTAAGAATCGTACCGGCCTGGGAAATTATAGTCGTTCCCTCGTGGAGGCTTTGCATCAATACTATCCGCAGCATCAATACCTGTTATACACACCACTATTGGAGGGGCCAAGCCTGTTTGACCAGGCTTTTGAGATGCCTAGGGTAAAGGTGATACAATCTCCCGGCAAGCTCTTATCTTCTTTCTGGAGAAGCTTCCGGATTCCTTATACCTTACCTAAAAAAGATATTCAGGTGTACCATGGCCTCAGTGCAGAGCTGCCGGCAGGCAGTACACCTAAGGGGGTAAAATATGTAGTGACCATACATGATCTTATCTTCCTGCGCTTTCCCGAATTATATCCGGCCCTGGACCGGAAAATATACTGGTTTAAAACCAAATCTGCCTGTGATAAAGCCGATCTGATCATTGCCATCAGTGAACAAACCAAAAGAGACCTGGTGCAGTATATGAAAATACCTGCACAAAAAATACGGGTTATATACCAGACCTGCAATGAGATTTTTGAACAGTCAGTACCTCCGGAACAGCTAAGAGCTGTGGCTGTAAAATATAAGCTGCCCCAGCGTTTCCTGCTCAGTGTAGGCACGATTGAAACGCGCAAAAATGCATTGTTGATTGTAAAAGCATTAAAGCAACTACCCGCAGAGGTTGCGCTGGTACTCGTCGGTAAAAAGACGGATTACAGTACAGAAGTGGAAGCATACATCCGGGAGCATGATTTGCAGAACAGGGTAAAAGTCCTTTCTGATGTAGGATTTGCCGATCTTCCTGCCATATACCAGCTGGCAACTATATTTGTGTATCCCAGTATTTTTGAAGGCTTTGGTATTCCTATTGTGGAAGCCATAAAGTGTCGCGTTCCGGTAATCGCGGCTACGGGCAGCTGCCTGGAAGAGGCCGGCGGCCCGGACAGCCTGTATGTCCACCCTTCTGATGATGCTGCGCTTGCTGCGCACATTGCCCAATTATGGACACGAGAAGACAAACGGCAGGAGCAGATTGTAAAAGCACTGAGGTATGCAGAACGATTTACAGCAGCCCATTTTGCAGGGCATACGATGCAGGTTTACCAGGAACTTGTATGAGGTTTACATAAAAGATTATATAGCTCTCATATAATAAAAGTATTGAGTATGACAGAATTGTCGTACCTTTGCAGCTTATTTCAAAAAATAGTAATGATTACATTCGAACAATTCGGATTAAAAGAGGAACTCGTACAGGCTGTAAAGGCAATTGGATTTGAAACACCATCCCCAATTCAGGAACAGACCATCCCGCTTTTGGTTCGTGAGAACATTGACATTACCGCCCTGGCACAGACAGGTACCGGTAAAACCGCGGCATTTGGGCTTCCTTTGCTGAACCGTATAGAAGAGGAACTTGGCGAAATTCAAGCTTTGGTACTGAGTCCTACAAGGGAATTGTGTATGCAAATTCAGGAAGAATTTGTAAAATATAGTAAATTTCTGTCTGGAGTAGGAATTGTTGCCGTTTACGGTGGTACTCCGATCGGCGCACAGATCAGAGAAATTAAACGTCGTCCGCATATCATCGTTGCAACACCAGGTCGTTTGATGGACTTGATGGAGCGCGGTGTGATCAATTTAGACCACGTGAAAACGGTGGTACTGGATGAGGCAGACGAGATGCTGAACATGGGTTTCCGTGATGATATCGATTTCATCCTGAAAAATGCAGAAAAGAAAGAAGCCTGCTGGTTATTCTCTGCAACCATGAATAATGACGTAAGACGTATTGCAAAGCGTTTTATGAATAATCCTAAAGAGATTGCAGTAGCAAGAGAAAACGTAACGAATGAGAACATCGATCACCAGTACTTTGTGACCAGCGCTCATCACCGTTATGATACCCTGAAACGTTTATTGGATTTCGCACCGGATATTTACGGTATTATCTTTACCCGCACCAAACAGGATGCTCAGGATATTTCTGAAAAACTGATGCGTGAAGGATATCATGTAAGCCCGCTGCACGGTGACATGGATCAGAAAATGCGTACCAAAGTAATGGATCGCTTCAAACGTAAAATGCTGCAGGCGATCGTTGCAACTGACGTAGCTGCCCGTGGTATTGACGTTAACGATATTACCCACGTAATCAACTACGAATTACCGGAAGATGTAGAGAGCTATACGCACCGTAGTGGTCGTACTGCCCGTGCCGGTAAATCTGGTATCTGTATGTCTATCGTTACTCCAAGAGAAATCGGAAAGATCCGTCAGATCGAACGCATTTCAAAAACGAAATTCAACAAATCTGATATTCCTGATGGAAATGAAGTAGTGCGTAAACGCCTGTTCTACTTCATGGAGAAAATTGAAGAAACAGAAGGTCAGACTCACTTCAGCGAAAAAATGAGCAAAGCAATCAATGAGCGCTTTGAAGGTATTGACAAAGAAGACCTGATCCAACGTTTACTGTGGCTGCAACTGAAAGATACCGTTGCTTCTTATGAAGATGCTCCGGACTTAAACTCAGGATACGAGCAGAAATCAACTGAAAGAAGTGCTAACAGAGATGGTTCAGTAAGACTGTTCATCAACTTAGGTACCAAAGATGGCCTGAATACGCAAAAACTGATTCAGTTCATTACCGATCAAACAGACTTTGATGGTAATATGATCACTAAGATCACTGTAAGAGAACTGAGCAGCTTCTTTAACATCCCTGCAGATGCACTGGATTATATCTCTGCAAACATCAGCTCCCGTAAATACAATAACCGTAAGGTGCGTGTAGAAGAAGCAGATAACAAACCTTCTTTCGGAGGTGGCGGTAACAGATCCGGTGGCGGTGGCTATGGCGGCGCACGTCGTGAAGGTGGCTACAGCAAAGGTAATTCTTATGGTGGTGGCAATAAGCCAAAAGGAGACTACGGTGATAAACGTGGCCCTAAAGCCAGAAAGCCTTTCAATAGCTAAGCATGAAAGTTTAGGGCTTAATGCCCATTAATATAAGCGGAGTGATTTTAACAGGGTAAGCCCGGTGAAAAATCACTCCGCTTTTTTAGTTTCAAGTCTTATTTAATCTTATTTTCGGCATGGGAATAAATGCGTGTACCTGCCGGTATCATTGTCGGAAATAAAGATGTCCGCGCTGACCAAAATGATATGTTTTTAAAATCTCTGCTCAATATTGCTGATGACTTGTCCTCGAATATCTATGTAAAGATGTTTGGGGAAAAACCGGCTTTAAATACTTTTTTATTTCATGCCTGCCTGGAAAAGTCATCGGACTATAAGCATAACCTGCTTTATCCGCAGGAACGGCTTACGGTGCAGGATTTCCGGAATTTCATTCATTTTTTTCTGGATCAGGGATATGTATTTACCGGACCTTTTACCGCCGGAGTGGATCAGTTAGACCCTGCGAAGAAATATGGCCTGATTACTTTTGATGATGGCTATTATAATAACCTCAATCTATTGCCGGTATTAGAAGAGTTCAATATACCCGCACTCTTTTTTGTGCCTACAGATTACCTGTATAACGGGAAAATATTCTGGTCAGATGCCTTATATTTTTACCGGAAGCAATCCGGTCAGACAGATGAAACTATTCTTAAAGAAGTCATGCATTTAAAAGGTCTGCGGTTAAGCGAGATTGAATCGTATATCAGAACTAATTTTGGTAAACATGCACTGTATGTACAACATGATGCCAACCGCTTTATGACGGAGCAGGAATTTGTGCAATTTGCCCGGCATCCGCTGGTCCACATTGGCAACCATACCCACACGCATGAAGTGCTGACCAACCTGTCGGAAGAAGAAGTAAACAAAGAGTTCCGGACAGCACAGGACATATTACAAAAGCTGCTGGGAAGACAGCCCGATTGGGTGTCATACCCCAATGGCAGTTTTAATGAACGTATTATTGCAATAGCTGCAGAAGCAGGTATGCATACCGGTATCAGCACGATCATGGAGAAGAACTATTTCCCCCTGGATCATTATATTCATGGACAACTATTACTGCATCGTTTCAATCCGCTGGTACAGGATGGGAAAATTGCACTCAATAAATTCAGATCTTCCTTCCAACTGAAAACGAAACTTAAGCAATGGATCAATTAAAAATCGTCGCATTGATTGGCACACCTGTACACCTGAATTATTTTGTAAACAGGATTGCGCAAGACCATCAGCTGGTGCTGGTCATCAGGGAAAACTCAAGATCAAACCTCCTGAAGAAAATAATGGAGAAAGGTATCCTGAAATCAGTTTCGATCATCGCCCGTCATTTTATGCAACGCCATAAGATCAGAGCAGGGTATGAACGTGTATTGGGCGATCAGTGGCAGGAGATGAATAACCAAATACCACTACAAACGGTAGAAGATATCAACAGCCCGGAAGTGGTGGCTTTGCTGAATAAGATACAGCCCGACCTGGTGATTGTGCAAGGAACTACCCTTATCCGGAATAAAACCCTGCTGGGCATTCCATTGGTGCTCAACCTGCACTGGGGGCTTTCTCCATATTATAAAGGATCAAACTGTACAGAGTGGGCGATGATTAATAAGGATATAAATAATATCGGGTTCACGATTCACAAAATATCCTCGAAAATAGATGGGGGAGATATCGTAACACAAGGACGGCCGGAGATAGAAGTAAGTGACACGGCGAACAGCATTAATATGAAGCTGACAAAAGGCGGAGCTGCAGCGATGTCGCAGGTTATAACCCATATTAAAAAAGGTTTACCGCTGGTATTTGCCACACAGGATACAAGTCAGGGACAGTTATACCTCACGAAGCACTGGACCGGCCAGCAGGCAAAAGCACTTAAGAACGCCGAAGCCACGATGCCGGAAATCATGAAAGCATCAGGAGCGAAAAAACCAATTATTACAATGAAAGATTAAATATTTAAAAGATGAAAGCGGGAGGCCATAGGGCTCCCGCTTTTATTTATTGCAGTACAAATCGTACCGGCAGATTGTATTGTGTTTTTACGGCCTTCCCATTTTGCTTTCCGGGTTTCCACTTCGGCATTGCCTTAACTACGCGTATGGCCTCTTTGTCCAGCAGAGGATTGACCTTACGTACTACCTGCACATCTTCAATGTCTCCCTTTTCGGTTACGACGAATTTTAAAATCACATTACCACTGATTCCCTTCTTCACTGCTTCAGCGGGGTAAATAATATTCTTGTTCAGGTAGGTCATCATTGCCGCCTGACCGCCAGGAAATTCAGGCATTTGCTCTACTGCTGTAAATACTTTTTCCGCTTGAGGTGGTGCACCATCTGGGGGAACAGCTATTGTAATACCAGGATCTATGGCAATCGGATCTCCGGACCCTTCCATTTCAGAAAGGCTTATAGTCTTAAGTTCTCTCTGAACCGGACGTGGCGGACGAGGTATATCCAGGTTCATGTTGCAAACCAGTTGCCCGTCTTCCCATACTTTCCAGGTTCCGACAGGCTTGTTCTGTTTAAAATAGAATTCCATGTATGGTTGTCCCTCTTTCCAAACCTTAAATGATCCGTCTTTTATACTGCGTTTAAACAGGTTTTGTTCTGCATATTTTCTTATAACATATATTCCGTCCCGTTCTTCAGCAGTACGCGGATCAAGTTGATCTTTCCAATCCTGCTGGTAGATACTGGAAAATACAGAATCCATATATTTTCTGTTACTGCCACGATCTCTGTCGGCAACTTCTTCAAATACATAGTTACTGATCTCTTTCATTACCTGGGTTGAAAAAGCAGTATAATGGAATTGTGTGGTCATTCTGCCCTGTTCGTCCCAGGACTCCCAGGTGCCGGAAGCCATGCCATGATCATAATTACGTTTAGCCGCAACCTTTCCGTTCATATGATAAAAGGTAAATGTACCCTGTTTTACACCATGCTCATAAGTGCCGGTATAGTATATATTGCCGTTGATATAATAAAAAGTACATTTCCCGTCATATTGCTTGCGGGGTATGAGGTTGCTATACTGATCCAGTTCCGCAAAGCGGTTACTCCATTTTGCAGAGCGTGTCTGCATCACTTCAGGATATTCATAACTTTCCATTTCTCCCCATACATAAGCATAATTGCCTTTGAAGGATAGTTTGCCATCCGGGTAGTATTCTTTTATTTTTTGTGCCTGCAGGGTGCCGCCGCCGAGGAGAAGCAATGCTGCAGTGTATTTTATGGTTTGGGTAATCTTTTGCATGACATGGATTTTGAAGAGATAAATATAGGATTATTCTTATAATAAATCAGGCAACCATATATGGTTGCCTGATTTATTATAAGAATGTAAAATGAATTAGCGGCTATAGTTTGGCGCCTCTTTAGTAATCACCACACCATGTGGGTGGCTTTCTGCCATACTTGCACTGGTGATGCGGATAAACTGTGCATCATCCTGTAATTTTTTGATAGTAGAAGTACCACAGTATCCCATACCGGCTCTCAGACCACCAACGAATTGTTGTACCACTTCGCTTACAGTACCTTTATAAGGAACGCGACCTACGATACCTTCCGGTACCAGTTTCTTCACATCATCTTCAGCATCCTGGAAGTAGCGGTCTTTAGAACCATCCTGCATTGCATCCAGAGAACCCATACCACGGTAAGATTTGAATTTTCTGCCTTCATAAATGATGGTATCGCCAGGGCTTTCTTCGGTACCTGCAAATACAGAACCGGCCATGATACAGGCTGCACCTGCAGCGATGGCTTTTACCATATCACCGGTGTAGCGGATACCGCCATCAGCGATTACAGGAATACCTTTTTTCTTCAGTGCCTCAGCGGCTTCCATAACAGCAGTCAGCTGCGGAGCACCGATACCGGTAACGATACGGGTAGTACAGATAGAACCAGGTCCGATACCTACTTTTACGGCATCAGCACCAGCTTCTGCCAGGGCCAGGGCACCAGCAGCAGTAGCGATATTACCACCGATAACCGGCAGATTTTTGAAGTTTTTCTTAACCAGCTTCACGGCATCCAGGATACCTTTAGAGTGTCCGTGTGCACTGTCCAGTGTTACCACATCCACACCTGATTGTACCAGGGCTTCTACACGCTCCAGCAGATCTGCAGTAACGCCTACGGCAGCACCTGCCAGCAGGCGGCCGAACTGATCTTTGCAAGAGTTAGGGTGGCTCTTATATTGTAAAATATCACGGAAAGTAATGAGGCCGATCAATTGTCCGGCTTTATCTACGATCGGTAATTTTTCAATCTTATGTTGTTGTAAAATTTTCTCCGCTTTCTGAAGGGTAGTGCCATTTGGTGCGGTCACCAGGTTGGCTGCGGTCATGATTTCAGAAACTTTCTTTTTCACGTTTTTCTCGAAACGTAAGTCTCTGTTGGTAAGGATACCTACCAGCTTGTGTGCGCTGTCCACGATCGGAATACCACCGATCTTGTTTTCTCTCATCACTTTCAGAGCATCACCAATAGTCTGGTCGGGGTGCAGCGTAATCGGGTCGAGGATAAGACCGCTTTCTGAGCGCTTTACCTTTCGTACCTGCTCGGCTTGCTTATCAATACTCATATTCTTGTGTAGAATACCTAATCCGCCTTCTCTCGCCAATGCAATAGCCAGATTCGCCTCCGTAACGGTATCCATTGCGGCCGAAATGATGGGCGTGTTAAGGGTAATGTCTTTGGTAAGTTTGGTGGAAATGTTTACTTCTCTCGGAAGTACTTCTGAATAAGCCGGCACTAAGAGGACGTCATCAAAGGTAAGTCCCTCGCCGTAAAACTTGCTAGATTTTGCTGCCATATGCAAAGATAGTATTAAGAATTCTTTTTTACAAAAATTATCTTTTTATGCACTTATTAATTTTTTTGCATCATATAGGTGTAAAGGGTTACTTTTTGCCGGAAATCGTATCAAATAGTATAATTATAATTGCATAAACCCCGCTCTTAACATACTATATACTATTTTTAGGGCAGATTTTAATTTTTGCATAATATCTTTGTAGACAACTAAAGTTTCAAAACAAATAAATCATAAACAATGAAAAAACGCATTTTAGTATTAGCCGCATTTGCCGGTGCCCTGACTTTTGCTTCTTGTGGCGGAGATAATGCCAATGAAGGTACATACACTCAGGCACAGGTTGACTCTATGACAAAAGCTTCAGCAGATTCTATCGCTGCTGCCGCTGCTGCTGAAAAAGATTCTATGCTGAGAAAAGCAGCTGAAGATTCTCTGGCTGCTGCACAAGCTGCTGCTGCCGCTGCTGCAAGTGGTGGTACTGTTGCTAAACCAAGCAAACCATCAACAACCAAGCCGGTGACTACCAAACCAACGCCTAAGCCAGTTCCGGAAAAACCGAGAACACAGGAAGACATTATCAAAGATAAAAAGGCTTCCCGTTTTGATGACGAAAAAGCAAAACAAAACGCAGCTAAAGACGCTGCTGATAAAAAAGCTTCCCGTTTTGATGAAAACAAACAAAACACTCAGTCTACTTCTGATAAAAAGGCTAGTCGTTTCTAAGAACCTAATATGTTCGCAGATGAAGATCACGCGAACATGTATACATAAAGAAGCCTCAGGAAATTTCCTGAGGCTTCTTTATGTAACTTAATTGGTATTACGGATTATTGTTTAGTCCAGGTACCAGTGTAGTTTTTAATAGAAACACCGTTATCTAAAGAGTAAGTAATCGTTACTTTTTTAGTGCTCACGTCATATTGGCCAGAACCAGTTACAGTATAAATGTTATCTGGTTTTTGAGCTGGGATACTGAATGAAATGGTGTTACCTGATTTGGTTACATTAGAAGTAACTAATTCAGTGTTAGTGAAGAAGTCACCGAAGTTGGCGATGTTTACTACAGTAACGCTGTTGTTTTTTGATACTACCGGAGTATAAGTATATGGAGTTCCTGTTGAGTTGTCAACATCTGTCGCATTGAATGTACCAATCATTTGTTCTCTGATCTCAGTAGTACAGTCAGAACCTTCGTATCCAATTGCACAATCTTCTTTAGTACAAGAAGATAAAGTAACAGCGCCTAAAGCCGTTACCGATAATAAAGCTGCGGAAGCAATAATGCGGATTTTTTTCATAATCTATTTTTTTATTTGTTTTTAATAGTTGTTCATACTTAGAGTATTGATATGCAAAAGGTTTAATTCTGTATAATCAAAATCTATGGTTTCAGCACAAAAATAAATAAATAGGTGAATAATGTTTATGCCTTAACAATTAATTCAGGAAATTTACCAATCCTTATTTTTAAGACTGCGCTCTGCATCTCTGGCTTTTATGCTGTCTCTCTTGTCATGCAGCTTCTTTCCTTTACCCAAACCGATCTCCAGTTTGGCGTAGCCGTTGTCGCTGATAAACATAGATAATGGTACAATGGTGAATCCCTTTTCCTTTATTTTCTGGGCCCACTTTTTAAGTTCCTTTTTATTCAGCAGCAATTTGCGCTCGCGGGTAGGGTCGTGGCCTACGTAGCCGGCATTTACATATTGTGCAATATGCAGACTGCGAATCCACAATTCGCCTTTATGAAAAAAACAATAGCTGTCGTTAAAACTTACTTTATTCAAACGTACCGATTTGATTTCCGATCCGGTAAGCATGATACCTGCTACTAATTTGTCTTCAATAGCATATTCAAAAGTTGCAGGCTTATTCTTTATGTATACTTTAGGTTGTTTTTGTTTACTCATCTGATCTCCAGGTTCACAATCCTATCAAAATTAAGAAATAAAAAAAGAAAGCATCACTTATTTTATGTGATGCTTTCTGTATTTTTGTGAGGTACCGAACGGATTCGAACCGCTGTACAAGCTTTTGCAGAGCTCTGCCTAACCTCTCGGCCACGGTACCAAAACGTATCGCATACGCGATTTAGAGGACAGCAAAGGTAAGTTTGATTGTTTAAAATTCCAAATAAAAATAGAGATTATTTATGCAGGGAAACCCTATCGGTGCATCGGAACTGATCATAACAGAAAAAGGATGTATTTACCATCTCGATGTTCATCCCGAGGAAATAGCCAACACCATTATTACGGTAGGAGACCCTGGAAGGGTAGCTATGATCTCTAAATATTTTGACCGTATTGAGCACAAAAAAGAACACCGGGAGTTCATAACACATACCGGGTATATAGGGCAGAAGCGTTTGAGTGTAGTATCGACCGGTATTGGACCGGATAATATAGACATTACCCTTAACGAACTGGATGCCCTGGTCAATGTAGACTTCAGTACACGCCTTCCAAAAGAAGATCATACCACACTCGAAATCGTAAGAATGGGCACCTCCGGGGCTTTGCAAGCCGATATACCGGTAGACAGTCTTGTGGTCAGCACCTTCGGCATCGGCCTGGATAATCTGCTGCACTACTATTATTATAGTGAGAATGCTGAAGTGGCTTTTATCAAAGATGCTTTTGTGAAACACAGTCGTTTAGAAACATCGGCGATCAGGCCATATATGGCCGAAGGGTCTATTCAACTGCTGAACAAATTTCCGGCCAGAGAAGGGTATATACATGGTATAACCGTTACCTGTCCGGGATTTTATGCACCTCAGGGCCGTCAGATTCGTATGGCACCGGCTTTGCCGCACCTTATCGATTCTCTGGCGGGATTCCGTTGCGGAGATCACCGCATTACCAATTTTGAGATGGAGACCTCTGCCATTTACGGACTGGGGCGCATCATGGGCCACCATTGCCTATCTATCAATACAATTATCGCAAATCGTCAGACAAAAGAGTTTACCAAAGACGGATCGCGTTCTGTTACGCAAATGATCGAAAAATCGCTTGCGTTGCTGATTGAATAGTACCTTGTTTTTTCCCATTTATAATTCAATAGGGCGTATTCTGCAGAATACGCCCTATTGAATTATAAATGAATGACTTAAGAAAAGACAGGTTATGGTTATTTATATATAGGGTCTGCTTTTTTTCTTTAGTGTTAACTATTTTTTAAATAATCATTGTAATCATGACAATTATTGCTTATATTTATAGAGATTTTTTCTATAAATACCTATTTGAACCCTATAGTTAAGCTTTAACCATCATGACCTTTACTTGTTTGTCTTATATTTTTTTTACACCGTTGTAAGGTATAACTAATTATACTTCTGCTTACTTGTGTACACCGGCCGCCGGCAACTTCTATACTTTTACCTGGTTTATATGTATGTTGAACAATAGCATGTGAAACATCTTTTAAATAATTAACCTAATCACTAATCATCTATAATTTATGATTCGATATCTACACAAAATCATAAGTGTACTTTTAGTTTTGTGCTGCAGCTTCACCCTAAGTCAGGCGCAGCTAACTGTTATTGATAATGTTACCGCAACCCAGCTCGTCAATAAGCTTGTCGGACAGGGTGTAGTAACCATGAATCCAACATTGGTTTGCCGCTCTACAGGTAGTGGTACCTTTTCCGGAACCAGTAATCTGGGTATAGATAGCGGTATCGTACTCACAACCGGTTCTGCAAAGACCAATACTGCAACATTTACAGTGGGTGTAGATGCTATTGCGACACAGGGTATGAGCTATACCGGTGGTAACACTCCGGGCGATGGCGACCTGACCTCTATTATCAATGGCTCGGCTACCAACAATGCATGTGTGCTGGAGTTTGACTTTATCCCTTCGGGCGATACGGTGCGCTTTCAGTATGTATTTGGTTCGGAAGAGTATCCGGAATATGCCTGTTCATCTTTTAATGATGTATTTGCATTCCTGATTTCCGGTCCGGGTATTGTATCCAATATTCCTGCTATTCCTACCAAGAGGAATATAGCGCTGGTGCCGGGTACCAATGTGCCGATCGCGATCAATACCGTAAATCCGGGTGCAGGTATCAATGGTAATATAGCCACGTGTAATGCTATTGCACCAGGCTCTCCGTTTACCGCCTATTATGTAGATAACCTTCTTCCAACTGCAAATCCAAATATTGTTTTTGACGGTATGACTACCGTGCTGACTGCCATACAGGACGTAATTCCTTGTCAGACCTACCACCTGAAATTAGCGATTGCTGATGCGGTTGATGGTGCGCTGAACTCAGGAGTATTCCTGAAAGCAGGAAGCCTGATGAGTACACCGGTACAAACCGAAAACATAACCGGTGGTGGAGGTGGTTCTACCAAGCTGCATACCGTAAGAGGCTGTAACCCTGCGGTAATCCGTTATAAAAGATTAGGTTGTGATACCTTACAGCCATTTACCTTCCACCTGCAGGTGAGCGGTACAGCAGTTAATGGTACAGACTATGCTTTTATTGCACCTACACTGGTAGTGCCAGGAGGGTCCAGCACAGTTGACCTGCATATTCAGGGTCTGTTACCACCTCTGGGTAGTAATAAATATGTGATCATTGGCGTATTACATCCCGATTCGGTAGCAGCAGGAGCTTCTATTATTCCTATTCTGAAAAGAGATACAGTATATATTCTGGACTCATTGTTTGTCAATATTCTTACACCAGAGCAGGCCGTATGTCCCAACACGACGATTTCTATCACAGCAGAAACCGATCCTAGTCTGAGCTTCAGCTGGATGCCGGTGCAGTACAATACCGGTAGCCTTACCATAACGCCTACATTACTGACAACAAGAGATTTTACGATAACCGTTACACAACCGGGAGCACCGGCAACCTGTCCTCCGAGACGTAAGACATACCATGCATTGGTAGAGCAGTATCCTATTATATCGGCACCAAGCGATACCATCGTCTGTGGCCAGGATTCTGCAGTCATACCGGTCTCTGTATACCCCGATTCTGTCAATTATCTGTATAACTGGTCGCCGGGTACAGGCTTAAGAGCAACCAATATAGGAACCAACTTCCTGTTCCGTCCGCCAGGCACTTATCCTTATGTAATTACAGTGACCACACCGCAGGCAAATTGCGTTTCCACTCATAATATTAATATCAATGTACGTCCGCCGTTTGACCTGAGTTATGTAAGACCACAAAGCGGTACCGTAGTACCTTATGGTACGGAAGTAGATATGTCTGCACAGGGAGCAGTACTATACTCCTGGTTCCCTCCGGGGCAGTTCTACAATCCGGACATGCCGGTAGCCAGAACATTGCCGGTGCTGGAGCCTGCAACCTATAGCGTACTGGGTATTGATGAGTATGGCTGTAAGGATACAGCTACGATCTTCCTTGATGTAAAATATCCTTTAGATCCGATCATGCCGAATGCCTTTACACCGAACGGCGATGGTAAGAATGATGTATTCGGACTGACGAATGCTAAATTCCAGAAATTACTTCGTTTTGAAATCTACAACCGCTGGGGCCAGCAAGTGTTCAGCACCATAGATCCACTCAAAGGATGGGATGGTACATTTGAAGGTAAGAATTGTGACCAGGCAGTATACAACTACATCATTGTCGTAGAGTTGCCCAACAAAACGATTAAGACATATAATGGAACGGTAACCTTATTCCGATAAGATATAATATATCACCATTATCCATAAAATCCCGGAACGCTATGCGTTCCGGGATTTGTGTTTTAGGGTAGAGGTCCCATACTTTTGTACTGTTTTTACAACACAAGATAATAATGCTTGTGTTTCTCCGTAAATTTGAGTACTGACAAATCCCAATAAGACAGTAGTTTCAGCATTTCCCATTGTTGATAATCCATTTCAGGACATTTACCCTAATGTCCTGGGTAACCCTATTTATCAATTGTAAAAAATTATCACTATGGGCAAATTATGGCTATTGGCCGGACTGACCGGGTTCGGTGTGGTCACCGGCTGGGCAACGCCTCCTCCCGGATCACCCACCGCAAGTGTACCACATGAACACCAGGTGCAGCAAATGACCTTTGCAGAGAACAAAGGACAATGGACTGCCGAAGCAAAGTATAAAGCCAGCCTGAGCGACAATGGTGCGCTGTTTCTTACCGATCATGGGCTGGTATACAACTTCGTCAGCAAAGAAGACATCCGGAAAATACATGATACAAAAGAAGAGAAAGAGGCAGAGGCCCCTCTCATTCATGGACATGCCTATAAGGTAAACTTTGTAGGCAGTAATCCAGGTGTTACCTACACAACAGCAGACAAGAAACAAGCGTATCATAACTACTTCATCGGTAATGATCCGAAAAAATGGGCGGGAAATGTGGGCTTGTATGGTTCTGTATTACAGAACGATATCTATACTGGTGTCGATTTTAAAATATATGGTGCTTCGGGCGATAACCTCAAGTACGATTTTATTGTACATCCCGGTGCAGACCCGCAGCAGATCGCCTTATCATTCGATGGGGTAACGCCGGCTTTATTGCGGGATGGATCTTTAGCAATTACCACGACTGTAAATAAAGTTATGGAGCAGGCTCCGGTTTGTTACCAGATGATTGAAGGGAAGAAAGTAATGGTTCCTTCTGCCTATCGTTTCAAAGAGGGCGTGCTGTCTTATCATTTCCCTAAAGGATATAATAAAGCTTATGAGCTCGTAATTGATCCATCTGTTGTATTTGCCACCTTTAGCGGTTCCAATAACAGTAATCCTTTCGATGGAGGGGTGAACGGTTATGGAGCCACATATGATACGGCTGGCAATACCTATACTTCAGCAACCATATTTGCCTGGGGCTGGCCAACTACCATTGGTGCCTATCAGACCACGGTACCCAGTACGTTTAGTATTGGCATCAATAAATACAATCCCAATGGTACCAGCCTGGTGTACTCCACATATTTCGGTGGCAATAGCGGACGGATATTGCCCAGCAGTTTACGGGTCACCAACAATCAGGAGCTGGTAATGACAGGTTATACCGAAACGGCAACACTACCAGTTACTGCCGGAGCTTACCAGTCCAGCCTGAAAGGGACGTCCGATATGTACGTAGTTAAGTTTAATGCTGCAGGATCTGCACTTGTCGGTTGTACCTATTTGGGCGGAACAGGACCAGAAGCCTATTATATGAACCTTATCTACTTCAGTCCCTATGCCCCCGGCAACTATGGCTATAGTACTGTTGATGTAGCTTTTGATAATCAGGATAATATCTGGATAACCGGCAACTCCGGTTCTACAGACTTTCCCACCACACCCGGTGCTATTCAGAATGCGCTTGGAGGCAATCACGATGCCACCATTACCCGTTTTAATCCTACCCTCACTACGCTGCAATACGGCTCCTATATAGGGGGTAGTGCCTGGGATGGTGCCTATGGTATAGAGTACGATCCCGGAGCAGACCGCATCGCCATCGTGGGCAGCACCATATCCAGCAATTACCCGGTATCCTTTGGGGCGTATAAGCCAGCAAGGCCCGGCGGCCGTTTGGATGGGTTTGTGACCGTTATTGATAATAATAATTTCTTTTTTCTGGCTTCTACTTACATAGGTACTGATACGACAGACTATGCCATGCGGGTTGCGTTTGACTGCAATCATAATGTATATGTAGCCGGTAATACCCAGGGTAATTATCCTGTTACCAATACCTCTGCACAGGGACTTGTGAGTAATGGCCCAGTGTTTATAGATAAGCTGGCTCCTGCGCTGAATGCTTCGCTGGCATCGACCCGTACCGGCCTCAGAACCGGGTATATGGGCGACATCTTTCCTTCTTCCCTGATTGTAGATAAGTGCGGCAATATTGCAATATCTACATTTACCTGGTCTTTAAAACAAACTGGTATGCCGGTTACGGCCAATGCGATCGATACCAGTCCAAAGCCATTTTACATGGCAGTGTTCCGGGACGATTTTGCCGGGCTTAAATTTGCCAGCTATTTCGGAGACCCAAACAGTGAGCATTTTCATTCCGGAGTCTGTCGTATTGACCCTAAAGGGATTTTTTACCAGGCAGTCTGTACAGGTGCCGGTAACTTTCCAACCACTGCGAGTGCGTACGCTCCCACCAAGCTTAACGGGTATGTCAATGATAATGTAACCTTCAAGATTAAGTATGAGACCAGCATACCGGTAACTATGACCGTTACGACCGGTGGCGGGGCCAACGACCCAAGGTACCATACGGTAAGAGGTTGTAATCCTGCCCGGGTCACCTTTACCCGTACCGGCGATACCACAGCGCCATTGGTACTGCATATCAATAAATCAGGCACAGCATCCCCCGGATCAGATTACGCCTTATTGCCCGATACCATACAGCTGGCAGCGATGCAGGCCAGCCGTACAATTGATGTTGTTGGGCTACTGCCTCCCAATGGTACTAAGATGCTGATCATAGATCTGCTGGAGCCTTGCAGTTGTCTGAACCCGACCGATATTGTAAAGAGAGATACTATATATATATATGATGCACTGTATGCCAATCTGACGACCCCGCTTCCTGCCTATTGTCCGGGTACGCAGATCGCTATTACCGGATCGACCGATCCTGGCTCTCAGTTCAGCTGGGCGCCGGCGCAGTATAACCTGGGCAACCTCACCATAAACCCGGTCATTACCCAGGACCAGGACTTTGTATTTACCGTTACACAACCAGGTGCACTGGCTACCTGTCCGCCAAGAAGTATTACCTTTCATGCGGTTACAGAACCTTACCCGCAGATCATTATGACAGACGATACCGCCGCCTGCGGCCAGGACAGCCTCATGATACCGGTACAGGTACTGCCCGATAATATCAATTATACTTATAACTGGACACCGGCTACCGGCCTGAGGGCAGCCAATATTGCCACCAACTATATCTGGATGCCTGTGGGGGTATATAACTATACCTTCTCGGCGAGCACGCCCAAAGCCCATTGTACCACCACAAAACAGGTCAGGATAGGGTTCAGGGCGCCAACTCCATTGTTCGGCATTACCCCGCCGAGCGGCACACTGGTCGATTATGGCAAGGAAGTGAACATGTCTGCACAGGGGGCAGTGTTCTATACCTGGTATCCGCTGGGGGCATTTCACGACTTCAGAGAGCAGAGCCCGACTACCTACCCGGTTACCGAGCCTAAAACCTATACAGTAGTAGGGGTAGATGCTTATGGTTGTAAGGATACGGCAGATATTTATATAGATGTACGCTACCCCCAGGATCCTATTATGCCTAATGCCTTTACCCCCAATGGCGATGGCCGCAACGATGTTTTTGGGCTTACTAATGCGAAATTTCAGAAGCTGCTGCGGTTCGAGATCTATAACCGCTACGGTCAGCAGGTGTTTACAACCATTGACCCGATGAGCGGCTGGGATGGTAATTATAACGGGAAAGCCTGTGACCAGGGTGTGTATCAGTATATAATTATAGTAGAACTGCCTAATAAAGAGAAGAAAACATACAAAGGAGATATTACCTTATTACGATAAGGTATGTGGTTAAAGTTCAGCCCGGGAGCGTCCACCTCCCGGGCTTTTTTATAAATGTAATAGCTATACTCTATATATAAATAGGCAGGTATCGGCACAAGCTTCTGAATAATTACTTGTACAGAAAGCATAATTGTGTTAGTTTTGCACTTCGGGCGCCAGCCCGATTTTTTGTATCTATAGGTGAGGGTACTCACGATACAATGATTGGGGACTGAGTGCAGCATAAATCCGTAAAATAAAAATAAACATATATAAAATGCCTTTAGACACTTCCATCAAATCTGTTTTAATTATTGGCTCCGGTCCTATCGTAATAGGCCAGGCATGTGAGTTTGACTACTCCGGTTCTCAGGCAGCCAGAAGTTTAAGAGAAGAAGGAATCAAAGTAACACTGATCAACAGTAACCCTGCTACGATCATGACCGATCCCATAGTTGCGGATAAGGTCTACCTGTTACCTTTGACTCCGGAAAGTATAGAACAGATACTGAAGGAAAATGATATCGATGCCGTACTGCCTACTATGGGTGGACAGACTGCGCTGAACCTGTGTAAAGAAGTAGACGAGCTGGGTATCTGGCAGCAGTACAATGTACGCCTGATCGGGGTAGACATTAAAGCAATCGATAAGGCAGAAGACCGCGACCTGTTCCGCGAGTGGATGCTGGAGATGGGTATTCCCGTAGCACCTGCACGCGTGGCCAACTCTATGCTTGAGGGTAAAGAGTTTGCACAGGAGATCGGTATTCCACTGGTTATCCGTCCGTCCTTCACACTGGGTGGTACCGGAGGTGGTTTTGTAAAAAGTAAAGATGAGCTGGAAGCGGCACTGGATGCCGGTCTTAAAGCCTCTCCTATACACGAGGTACTGGTTGAGAAAGCAGTACTGGGCTGGAAAGAATTTGAATTAGAACTGCTGAGAGATGCTGCTGATAATGTAGTTATCATCTGTACCGTAGAGAACTTTGACCCGATGGGTATCCATACCGGCGACAGCATTACTGTAGCACCGGCTATGACCCTGAGCGATACAGCATTCCAGCTGATGCGTAATACCGCAGTAGATATGATGCGTAATCTCGGAAACTTTGCCGGAGGCTGTAACGTACAGTTCGCCCTCAACCCGGAGACAGAAGAGATCATCGCCATCGAGATCAACCCGCGCGTAAGCCGCTCTTCTGCACTGGCCTCTAAAGCAACGGGTTACCCGATTGCCAAAGTAGCTGCTAAACTGGCGGTAGGCTACAACCTGGATGAGCTGAAAAACCAGATCACCCAAACAACATCTGCATACTTTGAGCCGGCGCTGGATTACGTAATCGTAAAAATGCCACGCTGGAACTTTGATAAATTTAAAGGTGCTGACGATACACTGGGCCTGCAGATGAAGTCTGTAGGTGAGGTAATGTCTATCGGACGTACCTTCCCTGAAGCCCTGCAAAAGGCATGTCAGAGCCTGGAGAACAATGCTATCGGTCTTACCTCTATCAGCCGCAGCCGCATGCGTCCTGAAGAGCTGAAAGAATACCTGAAGCGCCCTACATGGGACCGTATCTTCCGCCTCAAAGAAGCGCTGGAAGTAGGTATCTCTATCAAAACACTGAGAGAACTGACACAGATCGATCGCTGGTTCCTGTACCAGATCCAGGAGATCGTACAACTGGAAGCAAAGATCAAGGAATACAAACAATCGCACAGCCTGCCTAAAGAAGTACTGTTCGAAGCTAAGAAAATGGGCTTCAGTGATGAGCAGATTGCTGAGCTGATGGGCGATTGCACTCCGGAAGAGATTTATACAAGACGTAAAGAACTGGGTGTAACCCGTGTCTACAAAATGGTAGATACCTGTAGCGCCGAGTTCGAAGCCAAAACTCCATACTTCTACAGCACATTCGAAGAGCTGCAAACCGGCTCTGACGATATCCTGCAGAATGAGTCTAAGGTGACTGATAAGAAAAAGATCATCGTACTGGGTTCAGGCCCTAACCGCATTGGTCAGGGTATCGAGTTTGACTACTGTTGTACACATGGTCTGCTGGCTATTAAAGAGTGTGGTTATGAGGCGATCATGATCAACTGTAACCCTGAGACCGTATCTACCGACTTCGACATTGCAGACAAACTGTACTTCGAACCGGTATACTGGGAGCATGTGTGGGAGATCATCGAGCATGAAAAACCAGAAGGCGTTATCGTACAGCTGGGCGGACAAACGGCCCTGAAAATGGCTAAACGCCTGCATGCCAAAGGCATTAAGATCATCGGTACCTCATTCGACGATATGGATATCGCAGAAGATCGTGGCCGATTCTCTGACCTGCTTAAAGAATTGAAAATACCTTATCCAAAATATGGTACCGCTTACACTACCGACGATGCTATGGAAGTAGCCAACCAGGTAGGCTACCCGGTACTGGTGCGCCCGTCTTATGTACTGGGCGGACAAGCCATGCGTATCGTTATCAACGACGAGGAGCTGGAAGAGAGCGTAGTAAGCCTGCTGAAAATACTGCCGGGCAATACTATCCTGATCGACCACTTCCTGGATCGCTGCCAGGAGGCCGAGATCGACGCCATCTGCGACGGAGAGGAAGTATACATCATGGGCATCATGGAGCACATAGAGCCGGCGGGTATCCACAGCGGAGACAGCCACTCTGTACTGCCTGTCTTCAACCTGGGTAAACTGGAAGTTGAGGAGATGAAAGACATTACAAAGAAAATAGCCCTGAAACTGAACGTTAAAGGACTGATCAACATACAGTTTGCCATCAAAGACGGTCGCGTGTTTGTAATCGAGGCCAACCCTCGTGCCAGCCGTACCACACCATTCATCGCTAAGGCATATGGTGTACCGTTCCTGAACATTGCTACCAAAGTAATGCTAGGCGATAAGAAACTGAAAGACTTCACCATTGAGAAGCACCTGGAAGGGTACGCGATCAAGGAGCCGGTATTCAGCTTCAGCAAGTTCCCTAATGTAAACAAAGAGTTAGGGCCTGAGATGAAGAGCACGGGCGAGGCTATCCGCTTCATCAAAGATCTGAGAGACCCATACTTCAGAACCCTGTACAAAGAAAGAAGCATGCACTTAAGCAAGTAATTGCTGCATAACATAATACAATAGCAAAGGCTACCCATTGGGTAGCCTTTTGTCGTATACTCACTTTGTACGCTAGCGCAGGCACCTCGTGTGCCGGTTTCTCTTACTGTTATTAGATTTGAGACGCGCGCTGGGGAGCGCGCCAGCTTAGGAACACTCACTCGTCATATCGACTGAAGCGCAGCGAAATGGAGATATCTCCTCTGGTAGCTAAGTCATATCGACGGCAGTGGAGATATCTCCTTTTGTACGTGCATTCAGGAGATTTCTCGACGCCGCTGCGCTGTGCTCAAAATGACGGGAACGATTGCGGGCTGGCACACGTGCCTCGAATATGTCCTGTTTGAGGTTTAAGACTCATGTTGGGTGGTTCTAGCGAAGTAAAAATGCAAGGGGATTTTTACTTATTTTTTTATGGGAAAGCTGCCCTTTTTGGATGCATTATTTAAATTGGAAGTATGAAAGTTTGGATATTGTATAGAGATGGAGTTATATTTAAATTTATTTATGATTTTAATTGATTCTCTAAAGAATGACAAATAAGAACAAAGCGGTAACCTATAGTATTCTATCACACATAAGAAATAATGGTGAGCTTATAAAAGGTCCATTAGACGTATTTATACCTTTAATTAAAAGGGTTATAGCAAGTTTAAATCGAAAGGAAATATATAGTGGGAAAAGTATAGGTGAAATAAAGGCCGAAGCAGATGAGCTTTATTCTCTTGACTTCCCAATTCCAGTATTAAAAACTATTCTTAATCGAATTGCAATCGAAGTCAATACAGAAGATGCTACTAGATTCTTTTTATATGCCGACGGTAGCTTTGCGATCTCGAAATATACATTTGATGAGTTCGAGGAAGTTTTTAATGAGAAAAAAAAGGAGATAGACAATATTGAGAGTTTGTATATCACCTTTAAAGAAAGTACTGAGTCAACAAATGATTCAGAAAATATTTTCAAGTTTATTGAACGAAATAAACATAGCCTATGTAAGTTTTTTTCAATAAAGGGTGAGACTAATGGAGAGGACTATACTCTTGAAGCCCAATTTATAAATTTCTTTAAGAGTATTCCTTCTGTCTATGAAGTAATTGAAGATATATATTTAGGATCTATAATTGCTTGCTACGTTGAATACCAGCCACATATAAATACTGGTGAAGTAGAGTTAATACTAGACACAAATTTCATTGTTGGTCTATTGGATCTTAATACACCTGAATCTACTCATACTTGTCGAACTTTAGTACAAGTGGCCATTTCGAGCGGATATAAGATTACTGTATTAAAGGCTACTATTGATGAAACTGAGAATTTATTAAAGAATAAGGCCCATAATTTTGATAAGTCTTTTTTACAAAAAAAAAATTAATCCTGAAGATGTTTATAATGCATGCGATAGAAGAAATTTAAATAAATCAGACTTAGAAAGAATTGCTGATAATATACAGATTGAATTAAATAAGTTTAAAATATTTATTTTAGCGAATCATGATAAGTTGACTAATGAAGCGAGATATACTTCTGAATTTGAAGATCTTAAGAAAATTCGAAATTCTGAGATTTCAGCTTTACATGATGCAACAGCTATTCTATATGTAAAGAAGAAAAGAGGTAAGAATGTTCAAGATTTTGAAAAAGTAAATAGCTGGTTTGTAAATAACTCTACATCATATTCAGGTGAGATATATAGTGTAAGAAATGGTATTCAGCCGATTAGTATTAAAGCAGATGATTTATTAAATATATTGTGGCTAAGTAGTCCATCTATAAATAGTAACTTCAGTGCTAATGATTTAGTGAATATCGGATTAACATCCACAATTTCTTTGACATTAAATAAGAACTTGCCTAAATCTAAGGTATTGAAAGATTTGGATGATAATTTGTGCAAATATGCACAAGAGGAGATAGCAGACGAAGATATATTAAGAGTTGCAAGGAGAATTACCAATAAACAACTAATTGATATCGAGGAGCTTAATTCTATTGCAGAGAGTGATAAAGAAGAGTTTATTAAAAGGTTGAATGATGAAGCAAGTAAGCAGAAAGCATTAGAAGAGAAAACTGCTAGAAGTATAGATAGTGTATTTAAGGCTATTAGAAGTGAAGCTAATAAACTTTCTCAAGCAAAAAGAGAATATGAGGAACTTACCAATGATAATCAAAGTCAAATCTTAGGATTGAAAGAAGCGTTGATGATTAGCGAGAAGAAGATTCGAGAAATTAGAGAAGAGGAGTTTATTAGCAGTGAGATAAAAAAATGGAGGAGAAAAAGCATTTTTGAATGTGTGATTTTTCTCTCCATTCTTATTTTTATAATGTTTATTGTTTTGAAAGAGAACAACTATAATTTAGACGAAGCGTATAAATATTATACTAGTCACATCATTCTTTCTATTATTGTAAGTACATTGATTTTAATATTGAATGGATTTGCTTTGAAATCATTGTATGATAAATATAGAAATCATTCAAATATAGAGAACTACAAAAAAAATATTAAAATTCCTGTTGTACTATAAGGATATTTCTATTAGTAAGTTGACTAGTATAAAAGGAGCCCACCGGGCTCCTTATTCTTTTGTCTATTTCTTCATCAACGCTTCCAGTCGATCTATCATCTCCTTCTGCTGCTGGAGCATGCGCTCGTATAGCTCCACCATCTTATCCACTGGATTAAAATTGAAGTTAGGATAGTAATTATAACCGTTTGCCTGATCGTTAAACGTATTCGATATTATATTCACTGCCTGCTCTTCATCAAAGTTCTGAATAGCCTCTACCGGCAGGTGCAGTACCGCTGCAATCTGTTGCAGCACATCCAGTTCTATAGTCTCGCGCTGCTCCAGCAGCGATACCCGCTGTTGGTTCCAGTCATGGCCCAGGTCTGCGGCCAGGGCATCTTGTTTAATGCCCAGCATCTCGCGAAAGCGTTTTATGTTGCGGCCTTCGTGCGCTTTACGGTTGGTTGTTTTGGTCATAGGTCAATTGTTTTTTCAGACTGGAAAATTACACATTTCTATACTAATTACCGGTATTGCCACCGCAGTATTTTACCTGTAAGTAACACCCGTACGGGTAGGCCACATGCCTTTGCTTTGTGCTATAACTAAAACACCCGCTTTATGGTTAAGAAAACTAATGGCCCGGCTGCTAAGAAGCCCCGCATCGTAAAGGTATATGACCATCATGTCACCTATAATGCCCACCTGCTGTACAAAACCCATGTTATATACCCCAAGATAAGGCTTGCGGGCAAGTGGCTGGCCGATTGCGGCTTTGCTCCCGGCCAGCATATAGAGGTCGTGCAGGAGCCACAAAGGCTTGTGATACAGGTAGTACCGCCTCCAAAAAAGGCGCAGAAACATACTGCCGTGACACATGCACCCACTCAAAAGCCGCGCCGACGGGCCCAGGTACCCTATGTACTGAACAAAAATACAGATGCACCCACCGCTGTACCAGTCGTACCTACCGCTATGGAGCATCGAGGGTATCAGAAAGTGAAATCCAATTTTGCTTTCGGGTGGCCCCGCCTGCCTCTTATATAGCCTGAGGGTATGCGCATCCATACCTAAGGGGTAGGCAATGTACCAGTGCCGGGTATACTTTTTGCCCTCGCACTTAGCCATCGTCTACCCCTCATTTCACTTTTGGGTACCTCAATTAGTGTTTGGTATAGGTCAGGTTTTGCATTTGTCTACCCTCTATTTCAGTTTTCGGTAGGGGCACCTGCCTCAGGGGTGGGGGTACCGGCTTCCGAAGTAGCCGGGCTGTAGCTGAATCGTGCCTTTAGCTGCTGGTATATGGCTTTGCTGCCCGGAATGCCCGCTATGGCTGCCGCCTCGGAGATGCGATAGACGCTCAATGCGGTGGTATAAGCCTCGCTACCGGCTATGATGCGCGTGTCGTCTATCTTCTCCGACAGCTGTCTGCATATAGCACTTAATTCGTCCAGCTGGGCAAATAGGGTAAGGTCATTCTGCAAGGCATTAGCATCCATAAAGGGTGGAAACAGCGTAGAATTGTTGCGCAGGGCATTAAAGGCATCTTCTGTAAAAGCTTTGTTACTTACATTAATCTTAGGCAGATTGACCCGCTCGGCCGGGCTTAGCCCTACGAGAAAGGGCAGCTGCGCCTGTATGGCAGCAAAGAGCGTTTTTACATTGGCCAGCTGATCGCTGTTCATTACAGCATTTACACGGTTGTTGTTGATTCCTGACATAAATATTAAATTTAGAAAGTGAATAAATATTACCTCTAAATTAATATCCCGCTCTTGCAACGGCAGCAGCCCTGCTACTAACTTATGTACTGTTTTTGGTGCTTTTCAGAGGTAATAGTATGGGGCCGGGGCACAACCCTGTCGCTTCGAGTACCTCAGTAAACGAGCTTTCATCTCCCACTCGTCATATCGACCGAAGTGTGAGCGTAGTGGAGATATCTCTTTTTGTAATACCTTGAGATTTCTCGGCTCCGCTGCGCTGTGCTTGAAAAGACGGGAATGCTCACTTCGTCATGTCGACCGCAGTGGAGACATCTCCTTTTGTACAGAATAACAATCAGGAGATTTCTCGGCTCCGCTGCGCTGTGCTTGAAAAGACGGGAATGCTGGCATGCGCTGGGAGCGCGTGCCAGCGAAGAAGAAGGCTATTATTTACAATCATAAAGTTAATAACAAAAGAAGTTCATTGATAGTCAATATGCATTTACAGCAGTGGCTTTTAAGGTGATGCATTATTAAAATTGGCAGAATATTTTTATAAGGCAATGAAAAACTAGAACTAACACAAATACTACCATTATGCCAATAACAACAATAATTAGATATATGGCATATACACTACTGTTGCTCTGGAGTAACAGTAGTGTATATGCACAAAAAAGCTTTTCAACCAAAGCCATTCGGCCTTATGCGATGCCTATATACAGCATCAATACAAGTGGTGTAGAAAAGCAAACCGTGTACGACAACTATGATTCCAATGGGGTGAGGCAGTATAGAAGAGTATCGAATGATAAAACCAGCACTGTTCCTGGTAAGGTAATTGTAAAAAACAACATCAATTTTGCAGCGGGGCTGGATTATGAATTGTGGCTACCTAAACGATTTTTTATAGGTGCTGGTGCTGAATTCAGAACCTTGAATAATACTGTTCGTTACGAATATAAAGTTGATGAGTTTCTGGCCGACCACTCTTCATTGAATGGGCCAACAGATAAGCTGTATACCTATCACCAGCAATTGAATCTGTTAAGCTTTTCATTGCATGTAGGGAAGAATTTCCGAATCAAGAATCATGAGTTTGAGGTAAGGCTTGGTGCATCTGCCCCATTTACCCTAAATACTATTGAACATTATGAACATACAAATCATTTTTTTGGATTCAGCAGAAATGGGTACGACTATTTACTGCCGTATACCTATCAGCAGAACAATAATTTTAACCGCCCAAAGGTTTTTCAATCAGAAGTGCAAAGGATTCACTTTTATGTAGGCAGCAATAAGGATGTTACAATTTTTTCAAATAAAAAAACAAAGCTTTCTTATGGCTTACAGTTGAATATTTTATTTAATGAAGATAATTCATTGTGGTTCCGTACTTTTTATAATTATTCAATGCAGGCAGAGAAGGTATACTATAAAAATCAGCTCACAACATTCTCATATACCAAAGTGCCGGAGTTGTGCCTGAAGATAGGTTTAGAATTATAATTTCTGCTACTGGTACAATCGGTTGGAGTTGGCCAGCACAGAAACGCTTGTTGTACTCTGAGGCTCTAGAAGGGTACTTTTGTACAACATTGGTGCTTTGAGGGCCTCAGCGACCGAGTTTCGGCTCCACTTCGTCTTATCGACTGAAGCGAAGCGAAATGGAGATATCTCCTCTTATACAGAACAGCATTCAGGAGATTTCTCGACGACGCTGCGCTGTGCTCGAAAAGACGGGGACAATTACTCCTTAAAGGGTATTGACCAACATAAAAATTGCGGCGATGCTATGCATCGCCGCAATTTTTATGTTGGTAGGTTTACTCCTTGATCAGTTTAAAGCTGCCGATACGGCCGCCGTTCATGATCTTGCCAAAATAGTGTCCGTTGGCATAGCCAGCCAGGTCTATATGGGTAGTGGCTTGATTGATCGCTTGTTGCAACACCACCTTTCCAGTCATATCACAGACCGTCAGGGTAGCACCCGCTTTAGGAGCTTCTTTCAGCTGCATACGGAACTGACCATTTTTAGATGGGTTGGGGTATATGCTGGCCATATCGAAATCTATCTTTGCAATGCTGTTGGGGTTAAGCGGTACAAAGCGTATTACCGAGCCATTAGTAGGGTAGTAACCATAGATAACGGCATCCAGGGCAGCCATGTCAAACTCTGGATTATCAAAAGACATTTCACTGAGCAGCACAGCAGTATCTGTAAACTCGCTGCTGATAAACTTGTACTGGGCAGCATGGATAAACTGCTGCTGGAAGTTGGTGCCTATAGAGTCGCCGGGATTGCCCAGCAGGGCACAGGCAATGGGCTCTTTACCTTCATACAATACCTCGGCGGCAGTAGTGGCAAACATGGTATTGGCTACATTACTGTAACCGGCACGGTATTCGATAGCATGGTTCTGCTCATACATCCATACCTGGAAGTTGAAGGTATCGGTGCCGTTAATATCGTTTGCCCAGCTAACATTGCTGAATTCTATTTTGAATATACGGTTACCCGTTGTATCGGTGGTGGCATACTTGACCTTGCCTCTGCCCCGGCCTTCGTACGGCAGGTTGATGCCGCCAATCTGGCCCAGGTAGGTATAATCGCTCTCCACACCATTCAGGTATATACTGCCCGTATTGTTTATCGCAAAAGTATTGACCGTAGTATTCTGATACTTAAACGGGAAGGGAAAAGTGATGTTGGCGCTGGTCGTATCGTCCCAGTTGCCGGTAAAGCCCAGGTCGGTGGCGCCGGTCAGCGGGGTGTATGTGCTTCCGCTATAGGATACACCGTAACGTTTTACCGGGTTTTGTGCATGGCTGATGCCTGTAGCCAGCATAGTTGCGGCCAGCAGAGTGAGTAAGGGTTTTTTCATGTTCATAATCGTTTGGGTTGTTTAAGGGTTTATAGGGCAAGGGTATTATCTCTCTCTTTGGTGATGTGGTAATATAGACGCAATTTGCAGGGCATGGCTTAGAGCATTATGGTTTCTTTTTTTATACCCTGCTTTTCGCTCTGCACAGAGGCATGAGACGACATTAAAAAGAGAGGCGATGCACAATGCATCGCCTCTCTTTTTAATGTCGTGTATGAATAGCTTACTCTTTGATCAGTTTGAAGCTGCCGGTACGGCCGCCGTTATTGATCTTACCGAAGTAGTTGCCATTAGCATAAGCAGTCAGATCAATGGTTGTGCCGGACTGGTTTAAAGCCTGGTTCAGCACCACCTTGCCGGTCATATCATAGATCGTCAGTGTAGCACCAGCCTGAGGGGCTTCTTTCAGGGTCAGGCTATACTTACCATCTTTAGACGGGTTAGGGTATACACTAGCCATATCGAAGTCTACCTTCGCAATACTGTTCGGATTTACAGGTACAAAACGGATCACAGAACCGTTTGCAGGGTAGGCACCATACAGTAAGTCTTCTATAATCAATGGGTTAGGGGTCTGCAGGTCAGACAGCAGTACTGCATTGTTGTAGAAGGTGTTGTTGAGGTACTGGGCTGCGTGCAGGAAAGCATTGCCGCCTGTAGTAGCAATAGAGTCACCTGGGTTAGATACCAGTCCGCAGAAAATAAGTTCTTTCTCACCTACCAGCACATCGTTTGCATCTTTGGCAAACATAGTGTCTGATACATTAGAGTAGCCACCACGGTATTCGATCGCGTTATCGCTTTCGTACAGCCAGATCTGGAAGTTAAGGGTATCGGTACCATTATCATCATTGTAGCGGCCCACATTGCGGTACTCTACTTTAAAGATGCGGTTACCGGCAGTACCTGTTGTGGTATAGAATACTTTACCTCTGCCAGCAGAAACATAGTCCATATACACACCGGTAATATGGCCCATGTCAACGTCTTCATGCGCCAGGTCGTTCAGGTACAGGCTTCCGTAGGTTTCGATTCTTACCGTATTTACCTGAGTGTTCTGGTATTTGAAGGTAAACGGAAGGTTGATGGCATCACTTACCGTATCGTCCCAGTCTACATCAAATCCTACATCGGTAGCATTGGTCAGTGGTGCGTAAGCAGCACCGGTAGAGTAGGTTGGGGTATAGCGTTTAACAGGAGTCTGTGCATGGCTCATGCCCATGCCAATGGTCGTCGTGGCCAGTAAGGCGAGTAGTGTTTTTTTCATGTTCAATTATAATTATGGGGTTAATTTCTGATAATGTTTTATTCTAGTGTATGTAATGCGGCGAAAATAACGATAATATGATTACAGACGTATGTCTTTTGACACTAATTAGTGAAATACTCCGTAGTAGTCCTTAATATTTCGTTAAGCAGCCCTACATAGACTATAGGGCTTTGCATAGGTTTAATGAAATTGTTAAAAATATTTTGATCCCAAACTTTTCGAAGCAGTCAAAAAGACTATGTTTATTGTATTGATACTAGGCGTCTTGTAAACAATGTATTTTTGCCCCTGCTATGAAGCATGTACCCCTATAGGCCAGGCGGAGGCTTATTTATCCGCATTGGAATTGCTATAAATGATATTTTAATATATTTTTGTGGATTCTAAAATTTTTTAAAACAAGTATAAAAGTTATTATGACAAACAACGAGCTATTAGCGATTGCACAAGAATTTGGTACCCCATTGTATGTGTACAATGCAGAGAAGATAAAGCAGCAGTATCAAAAGTTAAGCAAGGCATTCGATAAGCAGACTCGTTTTTTTTATGCTTGTAAGGCATTGTCCAATATTAATATCCTTAAAGTAGTAGAGCAGCAGGGTGCCGGACTGGACTGTGTGAGCATCTATGAAGTACAACTGGGTCTGCGTGCAGGCTTCACCCCTGATCGCATCCTGTTTACCCCTAACTGTGTAGACCTGGCCGAGATTGAAGCGGCTATGCAACTGGGCGTACACATTAATATTGACAATATCTCTATCCTGGAGCAATTCGGTAATAAATATGCCGGTGCTTACCCGATCTTTATCCGCATCAATCCGCACATCTTTGCGGGTGGTAACTATAAAATCTCTACCGGTCACATCGATAGCAAATTCGGTATCTCTATACATCAGCTGCGCCATATCGAGCGCATCATGAAGTCTACAGGTCTTAATGTAGAAGGGCTGCATATGCATACCGGCAGTGAGATCAAAGATGCTGATGTATTTGTACAAGGCCTGGAGATCATGTTTGAGGTAGCAGAGCACTTCCCTAACCTGAAGTATATCGATATGGGTAGCGGATTTAAAGTGCCTTATGCTAAAGATGAGCTGGAGACAGATGTACAGACTTTAGGAAAGAAAGTACTGAAAGCCTTTGATAAATTTCAGAAAGCCAGCAACAAAGAGCTGATGCTGTGGTTCGAACCAGGTAAATATATCGTGAGCGAATCGGGCCATTTCCTGGTGAAAACAAATGTGATCAAACAAACTACTGCTACCGTATTCGTAGGGGTAAACTCAGGCTTCAACCACCTGATCCGTCCTATGTTCTACGATGCATACCATAATATCGAAAACATCAGCAATCCTAAAGGGGCTGAGCGTATATACACTGTGGTGGGTAATATCTGCGAAACAGATACCTTTGCCTGGGATCGTAAGATCAATGAAGTGAGAGAGGGTGATGTACTGGTGTTTCATAATGCAGGTGCCTATGGCTTCGAAATGAGCTCTAACTTTAACAGCCGCCTGAAACCGGCAGAAGTGCTGGTGGTAGACGGTAAGCCACACCTGATCAGAAAAAGAGAAGTATTTGAAGATCTGCTGAAAAACCAGATCGAAGTATTGTAATTATATAAACAGCAAAAATAAGAAGAGATGAATATTGCAAATAAATTCCCGATTCCTGAATTCGTACTGCTGGATGGTGAAAACCACTTAGGCGAACAACTGGAAGGCCGTACTGTACTGGTACACATGCCTACTAATACTTACCTGGAGGTACTGTCTGTATTTCCGGAAGATATGAAACAGTTTGAAGCACTGAACCCATTCGGATTCGTGTTTGCCAACAGCGAAGATGAGGACGAAAACCATATTTTCCTGTTACATGGTACACAGGCCGATGCAGGTGCCCTGGCAGAAATCTATCCTAAAGCCGCAAAATGGTATACCAATTATGCGCTGTGGATCGATGACGAGATCGGCAAAATGTAATCAGCAGCAGGCTTTATAGAAAGGTAATACATGTAAGGCTATTATATCTTTGTTTTACATCAGTGAATTGCATAGTAAACATTTTAAAATATTTATCTATGATTACCATTGCCCTGTATAATCTTAAAGGTGGTGTGGGGAAGACCGCCGGTTGCGTAAACCTCGCACACCTTGCTGCTATGGACGAGTACCGTACCCTGATCTGGGATCTGGACCCGCAGGGGGCTTCAGGCTTCTACTATCAGGCCAGTGCCGGTAGCGCCAAGGATACAAAGAAGCTGGTAGAACAGCATGTGGCTATCTCTGAGCTCATACAGCATACCGGTTATGATTACCTGGACATTATCCCCTCCGACTTCTCCAGCCGCAAGCTGGATGCTATGCTGGAGGCACAGGGTAACAGCAAGAAGTATGTAAAACAATTGCTGAAACCACTTAAAAACGATTATGACCTGGTCTTTATAGATTGCCCTCCGGGGTTTTCTGTACTGGCAGAGCATATCTTTCAGGCGGCGGACATTGTGCTGTTGCCTACTATACCTACTACACTATCTCTGAGAACCTTCGAGGCCGTCAAGTCTTTCTTTGAAGAAAAGAAGATAGACCTGGCCAAGCTGATGTGTTACTTCTCTATGGTCGACAGCCGCAAAGCCTTGCATCTCGAAACCATGGAAGCTTTTCACCGTCAGCGCAGATTCTTCTCTTCCTACATACCCTACCTGTCCGATGTGGAGAAGATGGGCATATACCAGGCTCCGGTCATGGCATTTGCACCCAGCTCCAGGGCAGCACAAGCGTATACAGAACTATGGGAAGAACTGAAAGAGGGCATCTTCTAAATTATACAAACTAATTTTATAAACCATTTTTTTAAAACATGTATCAAACAATTCTAACACAAGTAGAACAACATATCTGTACCATTACGATCAATCGTCCTGACAAAATGAACGCCTTGAATAAAGACGTGATTACAGAACTGGGTGCAGCCCTGGACGAGGTGTACCAGAATGCAGACATCAAAGCAGCCATCATTACCGGTGCCGGTGCAAAGGCTTTCGTAGCGGGTGCAGATATTTCTGAATTTACAGACCTGGATGGCAATGGCGGTGCAGCCCTGGCTAAAAGAGGTGCTGAGCTTGTGTTTAATAAAATTGAAAACAGCCCTAAACCTATTATCGCAGCGGTAAACGGTTTTGCATTAGGTGGTGGTTGTGAGCTGGCGATGTCCTGTCACTTCCGTACCGCGAGTGAAGGTGCACGTTTCGGTCAGCCGGAAGTGAACCTGGGCCTGATTCCTGGCTATGGCGGTACACAACGCCTGGTACAGCTGATTGGTAAAGGCAAGGCAATGGAACTGCTGATGACTGCAGATATGATCAAAGCAGACGAGGCAAAAGCTTTAGGCCTGGTTAATCACGTATTTACTGCAGAAGAGCTGCTGGCTAAAACGACCGAGATCGCTCAGAAAATACTGACCAAAGCACCGGTGGCGATCAGCAAGATCATCAGCCTGGTTAATGAAGCGGCTACCGTTAGCCCTACCGGACTGGATAATGAAATCCGTATGTTCGGTGAGTGTTTCGATACCGAAGATAAAAAAGAAGGTGCAGCAGCATTCCTGGAGAAAAGACCAGCTGCATTTCAGGGTAAATAATCATAACTGAATTTCATAAAAAAAATGCCCGGCACAGCGCCGGGCATTTTTTTGTGAAAAAATATTTGCGTAGTTAAATAGCTACATGTATATTTGTAGTCAAATAGCTACATAATGAATCTGAGAAGAGATGTATTCCAGGCAATTGCCGACCCTACCCGCAGGGCTATACTGATGCTGCTGGCTGCACAATCGATGTCGGCCGGGGCTATTGCCGCCAATTTTGATACGGCCCGGCCAACTGTCTCTAAGCACCTGCAGATACTGACCGAATGTGAGCTGCTGAAGCAGGAGCAACAGGGCAGGGAGATATATTATCACTTAAATCCGCATAAGATGAAGGAGATCGCAGATTTTATAGAACCGTTCCGCCAGATGTGGGATGAGCGCTTCAACAAACTGGAAGCCATTATGAAAAACTATCAAGCTAAAAATAAATAAACTATGGAACCGAAAACTAAAGTACATGCCGAAGAAGGTAAACAAGATCTGCTGATCACCCGCACATTCGACCTGCCCCTGGACCTGCTTTTTAAGGCATATATAGAGCCGGAGATCGTAGCGCAATGGATGGGTACAAAAGTGGTAAAGCTGGATGTGCAGCCGCATGGCGGATACCAGTTTGAAACCAGCGATGATAAAGGTAATGTGGTGTTCAAAGCCAATGGCACCATTCATGAATGTACAGAGAACAAGCGTATTGTACGCACCTTTGAAATGGAAAATGCGGGCTTCCCGGTACAGCTCGAATTCCTGGAATTTGAATCGCTGGACGATAACCGTAGCAAACTGAGCATGCAGATTGTATACCGCTCTATCGCAGATCGTGACCAGATGCTGAAGCTGCCGTTTGAGTATGGACTCAACATGGCACACAACCGTATTCAGGAATTATTGGCTACTTCAAAATAATAACCATGAGCAAAAGAAATAAAATCATTTACTGGATAGCTACGATCTGGCTGTCTTTGGGTATGGTCTCTACGGCAATTGTGCAACTTATCCCCATGGAGGAAGAAGCAGAAAAGATGAAAGTACTGGGTTATCCGTCCTATTTTTTGACCATACTGGGTGTGTGGAAACTGCTGGGTGTTGTTGCCGTATTGGTCCCTAAATTTCCGGTACTGAAAGAATGGGCATATGCCGGGTTCTTCTTTGCGATGACCGGTGCGGCTATATCACATATGGTCATGAGTGATCCTATGGGAGTTTTTCCCTCGCTATTGCTGCTGTTACTGACTATTGTATCCTGGTATTTCCGCCCGGCGGCACGAAAAATAGTAACTTTAAGCCACAACTAATGCTATGAATCCGAAAGTAGATTTCTTTTTTGATAAGGCCACCAAATGGCATGACGAACAAAGGCTGCTGCGCACTATTGTCCTCGACTGCCAGCTTAAAGAAGAGCTCAAGTGGGGTGTGCCCTGCTATACTTATCAGGACAAAAATATTATCCTCATTCACTCCTTTAAGGAGTATTGTGCAGTGCTATTTATGAAAGGCGCTTTACTGAAAGATCCGAAAGGCATACTCATACAGCAGACGGAAAATGTACAGTCGGCAAGGCAAGTCCGCTTCACATCCGTGACCGATATAGAGGCGGTGGAGGAAACCCTGAAGCAGTACATATTTGAAGCGGTGGAAATAGAAGAGTCGGGAGCAAAAGTTGCATTGAAGAAAACAAAAGATTATGCCATACCGGAAGAATTTCAGGAGCAGCTTGATAACAATGCTGCGCTGAAGGAAGCCTTTGCCGCACTGACTCCCGGAAGACAAAGGGCTTATCTTTTTTACTTCGGACAAGCGAAACAATCGAAGACGCGCGCTTCCCGGGTAGAGAAGTGTATACCACAAATCATGGAAGGCAAGGGCCTGGACGATTAAGTACTGTCGGGCAGTTCTTTAAAAGCATCATTATACTCCTCTCAAATCTATTGATATGAAAAGTAACAAAAAGACCGTAGCACCAGAAGTGCAGCAGGAGCTGCTAGATATACTACAGGCTCGTTTTGAAAAAAATAAAGGCCGGCACGAAGGTGTCAACTGGACTAAAGTGCAGGCCAGGCTTGAATCTCATCCCGATAAAATCTGGTCACTTAATGAAATGGAAATGACCGGAGGTGAGCCGGATGTAATTGGTTACAATAAAAAAACAGATGAGTACCTCTTTGTCGACTGCGCCGCAGAAAGCCCTAAAGGCCGCAGGAGCGTTTGTTTTGACCATGAGGCACTGGAGTCCAGGAAAGAGCATAAGCCCAAACACAGTGCATTGGGTATGGCTGCAGAAATGGGAGCAACCTTGCTTACAGAAGCACAATACAGAGCGCTACAGGAGCTGGGGACCTTTGATCTGAAAACATCCAGCTGGGTGCAGACACCGGAAGACATCCGTTCTTTGGGTGGTGCCCTGTTTTGTGACCGGCGGTACAATACGGTATTTACCTACCACAACGGTGCCGAATCATACTACGCTGCACGCGGTTTTCGTGTTGCACTAACGGTGTAATGAAAGCTGCTTCCTGCTTGCATGCAGACAATCAGGAAGCGGCTTTATATATTGTGGATTAACGGATAGTAAAGTCCTGAGTTACACCACAGATCTCGAAGCGGTAGTTGCCGTTTTTCAGTTCCGCTGTATTTACAGCGATCTTGCCATTGCGGGCTACGCTTCCTTTCTTGATTACCTCTCCTTTGTCATTTTTAATATAGAAAGTAGTGGTGGTCATAATATTGCCCAGCTCGATCTCGATTACCCGATGCGTAGATTTGTAATATACCAGTTTGCTGGCGGTAGATTGCGCCTGTGCAGAAAAGCCAGAGAATGTTGCGATAGCTACGATTGCGAAGAATAAGTTTTTCATAATATTAGTTTTTGAGGAGTGATTAAGATTATTTGTTTGTTTTTCTAATGCAAACATACTCCGCCCCTGCACGGTGTGCCAGCACTTTTCGACCAGTCGGGGATACGACTCGATGAACATTCGTCGGGTAAAACCGGGCGTTCGTCGTAGAACCATTGCTGGTACTGCATTACAAGGTGCTTTTTGCTTGGTAAATAGAGAATCAGGTTGTATATTAGTATACTAAATTGTTTGTCAAGCCTATGCATACAAAACTGATCGAGACCATGTTTAATACACTGGATGCCCTGACCGGAACCTGGTATGTACACTATACCGATTTTCCGATGTGGCTGAAAGGAGATAAAAAAGATCCATCATTTCATTATCGTATCGTGGCCGGAACGGATGGCCCCGAGCTGGAGGACACGGTTTTCTACATGAAAGGGCTGGAGCAAAAGTGTATAAGAGGCCTTGATAAGCCTATGAATAAAGAGTGCACCAAATTTGAATGGAGAGGTAAAGGACTACTGACACTTATGCGCTCTAAATGGGAATGGGTGCATATGGATGATGATTTTGCACTGATTTTTTTCGAGAGTACTTTATTTACCCCAAAAGGGTATGATATCATCTGCCGGGAGAAAGTCCTGAGTCCGCAGGTACATGAGGCCATCGTCCGCTTCCTGGATGAGCAGGGTATCTGGGGTATGCAGCGGATACGATAATGGTTCAATTTACAAGACCAGACAATGAACTATAAAGCCCCTGTATGAATTAATTCATACAGGGGCTTTCGTAATTTGATTAATGTAGATATATAATTGCTACATTAAAACTGCATAAAAGCATCGATCTGCTGGTCAATGTTTATGCGGGTACTGTCATGCTTAAAGCTGCCGTCTTCCAGCAGTTCTTCATTGATTTTAGAGATGGGCAGTTTGTTATAGTGCACATGCATTTTCAGATAATGCAGGATATTGGACAGATGATCCAGGCCACGGGCATTGCCGCCACGACCATCTGCAAGGCCCACCAGCAGTGCTTTTTTATGCCACCAGCATTTGCGGATGTCGGAGCTGTCCATCATCGTTTTCAGTATGCCCGGAAAGCTCCCATTATATTCCGGCAGCACAAATATGAACTTCTCTGAAGGGATCAGCCATTCAGATTCTACCTGCTTAAATGCCTCGCTACGGTAATGTACATCCATATCCTTCAAAGAGAACAAATGTACATCGGACGTGCGTTGGCGTACTATGTTATAGTAATATTCAGCTACTTTCAGTGTATTGCTACCAGCTCTGTTGGTGCCGGAAATTATCGTAATCATACTGCAAATATAGCTCCTGAACCGCTTTGTCTCCAAATGCCATAAAAGACATATGATCAGGAATCTGTCACAAAAAATAATTACAGCAGTTTGGTATCTGAAATGGCATAAATGTTATTACCTTTGTCGGATTAATAATAAATTAATATAGCCTCTGCTATTCTTATTATGCGAAAAATCTGGTGGAAAGTTGTCTGTGTCCTTTTACTCTCTGTAACCATTATTGTAGGACTCCTGATGCCGGTACCGGCGCTGAACATTCTCAATGAAACGATTCGTAACCTGTATTTCCACGTACCGATGTGGTTCGGTATGATGCTTCTTTTTACAGTTAGTCTCGTTTATGCTATCCGTTTCCTGAACACACAAAATCTGAAGTTTGATATTTATACCGAACAGTTTGCCAAAGTGGGTATCCTGTACGGCTCTTTAGGTATGGTTACCGGTATGGAGTGGGCTCGTTTTACCTGGGGAGATTTCTGGAGTAATGATCCTAAGCAACTGGCATCTGCGCTGAGCTTACTCATCTATTTTGCGTATATGGCGTTGCGCGGAGCAGTACCGGATTACGACAAAAAAGCCAAAATATCGGCAGTATACAATGTCTTCGCCTATTTTATCATGATCCCTCTGATCATGATCCTTCCACGCCTTACCGCTTCTTTGCACCCGGGAAATGGTGGTAATCCAGGATTTGGTGATCTGGCGCCTTCCATGCGCCCGGTATTCTATACAGCAGTACTAGGCTGGTTCCTGTTAGGATGCTGGATTGCAACACTGGGTATACGTTACCAGCTGGTGGCCAAGAAAGATTTGCTGACTGGCGGCGGAAAATAAATAGATGTACTCAATAAAGTAAGTAATAAAGAAAAAACACTTTTTATACTATGCGTTTAAAACACATACAATCATATCTGGCTAAGCTGATCTTGTGTCTGTCAGCTGTACTGTTACCGCTGATCACTAATGCCCAGGATACCGGCAAGGTGGCCATGGCAGACCAAATGAGAGGTGACGGAAAAATATATGTAGTTGTAACCGTAATTTTTACTATTTTTTTAGGAATAATTTTATATTTGTTTACTATCGAAAAGAAAATTAAAAAGATAGAGCAAAATCAACCATAATTTTAATAACCAAAATCAACTAAAAAGTATGTCAGCATCACACAGCGAATACAGCTTCTTTCAGGGAGTGGAGCGTAATTTTGATAAGGCAGCTAAATTTACTCGTTTTGAAAAAGGTATCTTAGAGCAGATTAAAGCTTGTAACTCGATATTGAAAATCAAATTCCCGGTAAAAATCGGCAATGAAGTAGAGGTAATTGAAGCCTACCGTGTACAGCACTCTCACCACAAATTACCTTGTAAAGGAGGTATTCGTTACAGCATGGATGTAAACCAGGATGAGGTTATGGCGCTGGCAGCACTGATGACCTACAAATGTGCTATGGTAAACGTACCATTTGGTGGGGGTAAAGGTGGTATCAAGATTGATCCTAAAAAATACACTCCGTTTGAATTAGAAAAAATTACCCGTCGTTATACTTCAGAGCTGGCTAAGAAAAACTTTATCGGTCCTGGTATCGACGTTCCTGCTCCGGATTATGGTACAGGTGCCCGTGAGATGAGCTGGATCGTAGATACGTACTCTTCCTTAAATCCTGGTGAGCTGAATGCACAAGCTTGTGTTACCGGTAAACCAATTGCACAGGGTGGTGTAAGAGGCCGTACAGAAGCAACCGGTCTGGGTGTATTCTACGGTATCCGCGAACTGGTAAATGTTGCAGAAGATATGCACGCTATCGGCCTGACTCCTGGTCTGGATGGTAAACGTGTTGTCGTGCAAGGTTTAGGTAATGTGGGTTACCACGCCGCTAAATTCTTCCAGGAATCAGGTTGTTTACTGGTAGGTCTGGCAGAATATGAAGGTGGTATTTACAACGAGAAAGGTCTTGACCTGGAAGCAGTAATGACACACCGTAAGGAAACAGGTTCTATCCTGAACTTCCCTGGTGCACAGAATATTGCGCAAAGCGCAGAAACACTGGAAAAACCATGTGATATCCTGATCCCAGCCGCTCTGGAAGCCGTTATTAATGGTGATAATGCAGCGAAAATTCAGGCTAAAATTATTGGTGAAGCGGCAAATGGTCCGCTGACTCCGGAAGCAGATGAGATCCTGAACAAAAAAGGTGTACTGATCGTACCGGATATGTACCTGAATGCTGGTGGTGTAACCGTTTCTTACTTCGAGTGGTTGAAAAACCTGAGCCACGTTCGTTATGGTCGTCTGGAAAAACGTTTCAGCGAAAATATGAATGCGGAAATCGTTAGAGGTGTAGAAAGCATTACCGGTAAATCATTCGGCGCTGTAGAGCGTAAAATGATCCTGCGTGGACCAGAAGAAGTTGATCTGGTATACTCCGGTCTGGAAGACACTATGATCGGTTCTTACCACGAGATCCGTGAAGCACTGAAAATGAATCAGGGAGTTGAAGATATGCGTACTGCAGCCTTCATCTGTGCTATCAACAAAGTTGGTGTGGCATACGAAGAGTTAGGTATCTTCCCTTAACAGAAAATTAAGTAGTTTTTTTATTGATATCCAAAGTATTGCGCGCCGCTTGCGGCGCGCAATACTTTTATAAGACTGTATTGCCTATATTTGCGATATAAATATGTATTTGAGATGAAGAAGTATTTGTTTTTATTCCTGGCATTGGGTTCTGGCACAGCATTGATGACCACCACTACATCCTGTAAAACCAAAAAACACGTTACTGCAAAGCAGCGTAAGGATATGAAGGATGTGTATGAGACATTATCCAAATCCTTACCAGAGGCGAAGGTTACTTATGAAGATGATAAAGTAAAAGTAGTATTGCCGGAGGCATTACTTTTTGAGGTCAACTCCTCAATCGTAAATACCAGTTATCTGCCTTCTCTGGGAAAACTGGCAGCAGTTTTGAACAAATATCCCAAAACAAGCGTACTGGTAACCGGTTATACCGATATATCAGGCAGCCTGGAGATGAATGAAAAACTGTCCTGGGAGCGTGCAGAAAGCGCGAAAGCAGCATTACTGCAAAGTGAAGTGAAAAATAAACGTATCTATACCTGGGGATTCGGTCCTAAAAATCCTGTTGCCAGCAATGAAACATTTGAAGGCCGCCAGCAAAACAGGAGAGTAGAGTTCGTGATATTATATAACTATCAGGATGAGTATCCGGGTAAGGAGAAGGGCTAGTCGTTAGTTTACGTCGTACTTCTTGCGGCGTAGCTCAAAATGTTTACCAAGGTACACTCTGCGCACCTCTTCGTCTGCAGCCAGATCTTCTGCAGTTCCCGATTTTAATAATTTACCTTCAAACATTAAGTAAGCCCTGTCTGTAATCGACAGGGTTTCGTTTACATTGTGATCCGTAATCAGGATACCGATGTTTTTGAATTTCAGTTTGGCCACAATCGCCTGAATGTCTTCCACCGCAATAGGGTCGATACCGGCAAATGGCTCATCCAGCAGGATGAATTTAGGATCTACCGCCAGTGCCCTTGCTATCTCTGTACGACGACGTTCTCCACCACTCAGTACATCGCCCATACTTTTACGTACATGCGTCAGGCGAAACTCTTCCAGCAAGCTTTCCAGTTTGTCTTTCTGTTCCTGACGGGATAATTTTGTCATTTCCAGTACTGCAGCAATATTATCTTCCACAGATAATTTACGGAAGATAGAAGCCTCCTGCGGCAGGTAGCCAATGCCCAGCTGCGCACGTTTATACATAGGCAGTTTCGTGATATCCATATCATTCAGGAATACCTGTCCTTCATCCGGTTTTACCAGGCCCACAGTCATATAGAAAGAGGTCGTTTTACCCGCACCATTCGGACCCAGCAGCCCAACAATTTCGCCCTGTTGCACCTCTATAGATACATGATTTACTACAGTACGCTTACCGTACTTTTTAACCAGTTCAGTCGTATGTATTTTTTGATGGACCTGATCCTTCATCTGATAGTGTTTGCGCAAAAATAGTAAAAAAAGAACCGTATAGGCTCACAATAAAAAGATAACAAATTAAGTTATGTTTAGGGATTCCGGAGCGGAATCTGAATGAAATAGCATAAATTTGCGTTTACTTTTTTTGAACTGACGATGATGAAATCCGTATTGTATACTATTCTGTCCGCTGCTATTCTGTCCACTGCCGTTTCCTGCAAGGATAAAAGCAGCAGTACCTGTGTGGATGTTAATATAAGTATTCCGGAACGCGATTCTGTTGCCCTGAAGAATTATATAACCAATAACAGTATTAACGCTGAATATGACAGCAGGGGTTTTTATTATAAAATCCAGAACCCGGGATCGAGCAAAAAGCCATCGCAATGCGCTACCATTATGATCGATTACTCCGGTAAGCTGGTGAACGGTACGGTGTTCGATTCCAATAATAACCAGACTTTCTCCCTTTTATCATTGATTTCGGGATGGAGAATGGGTATGCCATTAGTAGGAGAAGGTGGAGAGATTATCCTGTACCTGCCACCTGCATTGGGATACGGTGATGAGGATAACGGGCCTATTCCCGGAGGTTCTATCACTATTTTTACCATTAAGCTTCATAGCATTACAAAAGATTAATTTATGCTGAAAAAAATATTTGTGGCCCTGATGGCCTGTGTGAGCCTTTCTTCCTGCTTTAAAAAGGATGTATGTGAGGATGTAAGTGTGACGGTACCCCAGGAGGAAATAACGGCGCTGAAGGCATATGTTGAATCTGTAAATGCAAATGCAGTGTATGATAACAGAGGCTTTTTCTACCAGATCGTTAAACCAGGTACAGCCAATCATCCTGGTATATGCTCTGATATATATGCCAACTTTGAAGGTCGTGCTTATGACAACGAAGATTATTTTGTGAAAACCAATAATAACTCTACCGCTATGTACCACGACTTGTCGAAATACATATATGGCTGGAGATATGCTTTGCCGCTGATTGGTATGGGAGGAGAAATGAAATTGTACCTGCCACCATCATTAGGAAAAGGAAACCATACAATATTAGAGCCAAGCTATGTACCTTCTGATAAAATACTGGTATATACTATTCGTTTAGTGCGCTATAATTAATTGAAACCTTATATAAAAAAGCAACCGGATGATCATCATCCGGTTGCTTTTTTATATAAGCGTATGTTCTTCTAATATTCGATACAAACATTTTTGGGCTCGGTAAAGAAGCGTAAGGCTTCCCAGCCACCCTCGCGACCCATACCCGAATTTTTAAAACCACCGAAAGGCGTGCGCAGGTCGCGCAGCAACCAGCAGTTTACCCATATAATACCACTGTGTACCTGGCTGGCCATACGTTGTGCACGGCTTACGTCCTGTGTCCAGATAGTGGCCGCCAGTCCGTAGTCACTGCAATTGGCGAGGGCTAAGGCTTCTGCCTCATCTTTAAAGGACTGCAGGGTCACAACAGGTCCGAAGATTTCTTCCATATTGGTTTTACAATCCGGTCCCAGACCTTCAATAATAGTAGGTTCGATGAAGTAACCATTGGCACAACGGCCCTCCGGTTGAACGGCATTGCCGCCCAGGAGTATGCGGCCTCCCTCGGATTGTGCCAGCTCGATACAGCTCATTACCTTATCAAAATGAACTTTGCTTACCACCGCACCTTGTTTGGAAGTTGCTTCCAGCGGATCCCCGATTGTCAGTTGCTGTACCGCTGCGATGAATTCTGTTTTAAAGCGCTCATAAATACTTTCTTCTACCAGGATTCGGGAACCGCAAAGGCAGATCTGGCCCTGATTTGCAAAAGAGGACTGCACTGTAGTCTTCATCATTTTCTCCCAGTCGCAATCAGCAAAAATGATATTAGGGTTTTTGCCACCCAGCTCTAAGGAAGTCTTTTTGAGCACAGCTCCAGCCTGTGCAGCGATATCCTTGCCCGCACGGGTACTTCCTGTGAAGGAAACGGCTTTCACCTTAGGATGAACCACCATCGCAGATCCGCAATGCAGACCATCACCATGCAGGATATTTAATACCCCTTCCGGCAGGCCGGCTTCTGCCGCTATATGGCAGAGCAGGTAAGCCGTCATAGGCGTTACCTCAGATGGTTTGGCAATGACACAGTTACCTGCAGCCAGTGCCGGTGCGATCTTCCAGGTAAAAAGATATAAAGGCAGGTTCCATGGCGAAATACAGGCCACGACACCTATTGGTTTGCGTAAAGTATAGTTAATGGCCCGGTTTTCCATATTATGGCTTTCCGATGCGAAGTGCATAATAGCCGTAGCAAAGAAGCGGAAGTTCTCCGCAGCACGGGGTATATCCACACGCTTGCTCAGGCTCAGGGGCTTACCATTGTCATTAGTCTCGGCCAGCGCCAGTGCATCCAGGTTAGCTTCGATCAGTTCGGCCATGCGGTTCATAATACGGAAGCGGTGCTCCGGACTGGTGGCCGCCCAGGAAGGGAAGGCCTTTTCTGCAGCAGCAACGGCAAGGTCTACATCTTCTGTGGTACTGTTGGGTATTTGACCATATACAGCACCTGTTGCCGGGTTGATATTGTCAAGATAAATGCCTTTTACAGGGTCTTGAAATCTGCCCCCGATATAGTTCTGTATAGTGGCTGGTATACTTAAATTCATGCCACAAATATAGAACTAATCAGGCGTAAAATCATTCCCCGGGTTTTAACAATAATCTGCAGGAAATTAAAATAGAACATCAATTTAAATTGTACCTTCGCTGTCTTGTAAATTTTATAAATCAAATATTTTATGAGTACCAATCAGTATCCTCATGTACCTTATGGTAAGACGGTTCATGGTCAGGAAGAAATCGATGCGGTAGTAGAAGTCTTAAAGACCTCTACACAAATGGGTAAAAATGTACGTGCGCTGGAAGAAAGAGTGGCAGGGCTTTATGCAAAAAAATATGGTATTGGTGTAAACTCGGGTTCATCTGCTTTATACCTGGCAGCTGATCTGCTGAACTTTGAAGCCGGTGCGGAGATACTTACTCCTGCTCTGACTTTTTCCACGACGGTAGCGCCAATCGTTAAGAAAGGATGGATTCCGTCTTTTGTTGATGTGGCTGAGGGTACTTATAATACAGATGTGTCTAAGGTAGAAGAAATGATTACTTCTAAAACCAAAGCAATGATCATCCCTAACCTGATCGGTAACCTGCCGGACTGGAAAGTGTTGCGTGAGATTGCAGACAAACATAACCTGTTTGTACTGGAAGACAGTGCTGATACTTTAGGTGCTGAGATTGGAGGTGCATCCAGCGGTCGTTATACCGATATGAGCACAACAAGTTTCTATGGTTCTCATATTGTAAACTGTGCCGGTAACGGTGGTATGCTGTGTGTGAATACAGATGCCTTTTATGATCGTGGTCGCCTGCTGAGAAGCTGGGGACGCAGTTCTTCCCTGTTCGTAGAATCAGAGAAAATCGAAAACCGTTTCAATGTAGAAGTAGACGGTATCCCTTACGATGCAAAATTTGTATTCGAAGAGCCAGGTTACAACATTGAACCTTCAGAACTGGGTGCTGCATTCGGTCTGATCCAGGTAAATAAACTGGGCGATAATATAGATAAGCGTACTGCTAATTATACAACGATGCGCAGCTTCTTCGAGCAATACGAAGAGTTCTTTATCCTGCCACAGCAGTTACCGGATTCCCGTACAGGATGGCTGGCATTTGCTGTTACGGTAAGAGAAAATGCTCCTTTCATCCGCAGAGATCTGCAGATCTTCCTGGAGAAAAGAAATATCCAGACGCGTACCGTATTTACCGGTAATATTCTGCGTCAGCCAGGATTTAAAAATGTAGCACATAAAGCCAGCGCAGCAGGTTATCCTGAGGCCGATAAAGTAATGCGTGGCGGTATGTTGATCGCTTGTCACCATGGTCTGGATGCCATGCAGATCGACCATATGAAAGAAAGTATTACGGCCTTTATGAGTCAATATGTAAAGTAAAAAATGATAGATCTTTTAATAATAATATTATCCACTTATTTTCTGGGTAAGCGTGTCGGAGAGAAAGGATATGATGTGTATATGTGGCGCTTTCGCCATGTTATGGCCTGCATCTTTGCAGAAGGCATGGTAGCGGCACTCTCGTTCCTGTTTACCCAAGACATCTTAATTGCCGGAATGAGCGGTATTGTTGCCCTGATCGGGATCGTAATCTTCCGTTACCAGCGTGTAACAGCATTGGCACCTAAGAGCAATAATGATTAATTTTAAGTAAAAGGGCTGAACAATTTGTTCAGCCCTTTTTTATGTTATGATAGAATAATGTCTTCTTCATTTTCCTTGTCCAGGTATTGTTGTACTACCTGTATCGCATTGGTGATCACATCGCTTAAGGCTACAATATAAGTGCCGTCCTGTGCAATGCTGATCGCATGTTTCAGGGCCTCTATCTCTTTAGGAATGGTTTCCCAGGTTACTGTTCTGCCGGAATCATTTATACCCTCCAGCAGCAGTTGCAGAATTTCCTCCTCCTGTCTGCCCCTCAGGTGTTTCTCCTGGCGTATAATAATGTGGTCAAACATCCTTGCCGCAATCTTCGCACACTCCCTGATGTCTTCGTCCCTGCGGTCGCCCACACCGGCAATAATACCGATCTTACGGCTGGCATCAATATTCTGCATAAACTCTTCAATACCCCGATACCCTGCAGGATTATGTGCAAAATCGATCAGGACCTTGAAGCGTTTAAATTCAAAAATATTCATACGGCCCGGAGTCTGAGCCGCACCTGGTATAAAAGTCTGTAATGACAGGCTGATGTCTTCCGTTTTAAAGCCCCATAGATAAGCCGCCAGTGTAGCCGCCAGTGCATTGGCTATCATAAACCGCGCCTTGCCGCCCATGGTCAGTGGCACCAGGCTGGCTTTTTCCACCCTTATCTTCCAGGAGCCTTTTTTGATCGTTATATAACCGTTTTCGTATACGGCCACAATTTTACCTTCTTTCGCCAGTTTCTGTACAAAAGGAGTGTCTTCGGTCATGCTGAAATAAGCAATATTACAATCCAGTTCCTTGGCTACTTTCACACACATCTCATCCTCTGCATTCAGGATGGCCCAGCCATCTTTTCTGATGCTGCGGGCCACCACCATTTTTACATTGGCGAGATCCTTCAGTGTTTCAATATCATTAAGGCCCAGGTGGTCTTCCTGTATATTAGTGATCACCCCGATGTCGCAGCGGCTAAATCCAAGCCCTGCGCGGAGTATACCACCACGGGCAGCCTCCAGTACCGCAAACTCTACCGTAGGATCTTTAAGAATATATTCAGCACTCAGCGGTCCGGTTGTGTCCCCTTTCTCCATCATATGGTTCTGTATGTAGATACCATCTGATGTTGTGAATCCGACTTTGTAACCGTTGTTTTTAATGATATGTGCGATCAGTCGGGTAGTCGTCGTTTTACCATTGGTACCCGTTACGGCAATAATAGGAATACGGCTGGGCTTACCCGGAGGGTAGAGCATATCTATGATCGGTGCCGCTACATTGCGCGGTAAACCTTCCGATGGCGCCAGGTGCATACGGAAACCCGGTGCCGCATTCACTTCCAGAATTGCACCACCGCTCTCTTTCAGCGGCTGGGTCAGGTTCTGAGCCATGATGTCAATACCACATACATCCAGTCCAATAACACGGGATATGCGTTCGCATAAGAAAATATTTTCCGGGTGCATCATTTCCGTTACATCAACAGAAGTACCACCGGTGCTCAGGTTGGCTGTAGATTTCAGGGGCACAATTTCACCTTTCTGGGGTATGGAATCCAGGTTGTATTCCCTTTTAGCCAGGATGTCTTCGGTGTCACGGTCTACCGTAATCTCGGTCAATACATTCTCGTGTCCGTAGCCACGGCGCGGGTCCTGGTTGGTGAGGTCAATCAGTTGCTGTATGCTACTGCTCCCATCTCCGATAACGTGTGCCGGTTCCCTGCGGGCCGCAGCGACCACTTTGTTATCTATCACCAGCACGCGGAAGTCATGACCGGTAATGAATCTTTCTACAATAACCTTACGGCTGTATTGCTGTGCATGTACCAGGCCGGAGGCCGCATCTTCCCAATTCATTACATTAATAGAAGCGCCTTTGCCATGATTACCATTCAATGGTTTTAACACGATCGGAAAACCAATCTGATCTATAATCTGTTTCAGGCCTTCCTCATCAACACAGATACTTCCTTTCGCAACCGGTATGGAGGCCATATCCAGCATTCGTTTGGTCTCTTCCTTATTACAGGCGATATCTACCGCTATATTGCTGGTCTTACAGGTAATGGTGGCCTGGAAGCGCATCTGGTTGATGCCGTAACCCAGCTGGATCAGCGAGTTGGTGCCCAGTCTTATCCAGGGGATGTCTCTGGCAACAGCCTCTTCCACAATGCTGGCAGTACTTGGGCCCAGACGTACCCGCTCACGGATGCGGCGCATTTCCATAATGTCTGCCTCGACATCATAAGGGGTATCTGTAATAAGGGCTTCGGCAATGCGCACTGCACTTTCGGCAGCATACAGACCTACATTCTCTTCTATATAACTGAACACTACATTGTATATACCATCCGTTTTGGTCTGGCGTGTACGGCCAAAGCCTGTCTCCATGCCCGCAAGGGTTTGGATCTCCAGTGCAATGTGCTCAATGACATGGCCCATCCAGGTGCCTTTTTCTACCCGATAGAAAAAACCACCTTCTACACCTTCAGAACAGCGATGGCTGATCATGGTAGGAAACATGGTTTCTATTCGCTCCCGGAATCCCGGTATCAGGTTCGTCGGTTGTTGCTCCAGCTCTTCAAGATCAAGCCTCATCTGTATGAGTTTGGTTCTTCTGATGCTCCATATATTTGGGCCTCTCAGGGCTTGTATTTTCAAGATTTTCATTTAGGAAACTATGTTTAAAGGGAACTGCTTTTAATATCCCTTCCAAGTTAAAGTTTTTTTTATATACAAATGCAAAATAGTTTGTGACGGGTATGTTACAGGAACTTGTTTACTGTTGGTTAAAGAAGGCTGATTTGTGTTTTAAGGGCCTTTTGGTATGTACCAGTTTGGAAATATTTTATACATTTGTTTCATTGTAAATGATAAAATAGTAAAATTAATGGACGGAGATGTTGTGGGAAAACTAGTGATCATAGGTGGTGCAGTGAACAAGGGCAGTTTTACAGAAGTCAGCTACGACGAGAATGTAGCGAATAACCTCAATTTTTTTGAAAGAGGCATTCTGAAGCGTATTATCAAAGAATCTAAACACGGTGAAGATTCCCGTATCGAGATTGTACCTACGGCTTCTCAGATTCCGGGTGAGGTTGGTGCGGAATATGTACGCACGTTTGAATACCTGAATGCTAAAAATACTGGTGTGCTGAATATCCTTACACGGGAAAATGCGAATGATCCCGAAGTGATCAGCCGCCTCGAAAAAGCAGATGTAGTACTGTTTACCGGTGGTGATCAGCTGCGTTTATCTTCCATTCTCGGAGGCACACAATTCCACAGGCTATTACTCAAAAAATACCGTACAGAAGAATTTTTATATGCCGGTACCTCAGCCGGTGCAGCTGCAGCATCAGACAATATGATCTACCAGGGATCCAGCACTGAAGCAATGCTTAAAGGCGAGGTAAAAATGACCGGCGGACTGGGGCTTATCGATGATGTGATCATTGATACCCATTTCGTGGAAAGAGGCCGTATCGGTCGCTTATTCCAGGCAGTAGTGGGTAACCCATGGGTGCTGGGCATAGGATTGGGAGAAGATACCGGCCTGCTGATCAAGAACAATAAACAAATGGAAGCACTGGGTTCCGGCCTGGTGATACTGGTAGATGGCAACGAGATTAAAGATACCAACCTGACCAGCGTAGACCTGGGTCAGCCCATCTCTATCAATCACCTGGTGACGCATGTCATGAGCATGTTTGATACCTATGACCTGGAGACACGTCGCCTCTTCATACACTCTTCACAATATACCTCTATTGGCAAGTTTGGGGTAGATAATAATTAAGCAATGAAAGTAATCATACATGGCGGTTTCTTTTCAGAATCGTCAACTAGTGCAGCTACCAAGAAAGCCAAGCAGGATGCACTGACAGCAATTGCACAAAAGGCCTACCAGTATATGGCATCGGGACATACTGCTACAGAAACAGTAGTATATGCCGTTAGCCTGCTGGAAGATGATGCTTTGTTCAATGCCGGGATCGGATCGCAGATACAGCGTGATGGTAAGATCAGGATGAGCGCCGCGGTGATGGATGGCACTACACAGAAAATGAGTGGGGTCATTAATATTGAAGCGGTGAAAAACCCGATCAAAGTGGCACTGGACCTGCAAGGTGAAGATGACCGTATTCTGGGAGGCTCAGGAGCTACCAGTTATGCACGCGCACATGGTTATGAGGAATTCGATACCGAGATTCCGCAACGCAGAGCAGAATATGAAGCAAAAACGGCCTCTACAGGTACCGGAACAGTAGGCTGTGTGGTTTTAGATGCAGCCGGTCGCATAGCCGCAGCAACTTCAACAGGCGGTAAGGGTTTTGAAATACCCGGCCGTATTTCCGATTCGGCAACAGTGGCAGGCAATTATGCCAATGCTTTTTGCGGGGTAAGTTGTACCGGAGTAGGAGAGGATATCGTCAGTGGTGCTGTAGCATCCAAAATTGTGACCCGGGTTACAGATGGTATGCATATTAAAGAGGCCTTTGCCCGCACATTTGAAGAATTAAAACCGTACGATGGTTTTGCCGGAGCGATCGCAATCGATGCCGCCGGTAATATATACCACCAGGACTCGCACCCCAGCATGGTGTATGCCAGTTTTGACGGGATCGATACAGAAGTATTTTCCTGATAAAAAAATGGGTTGAGCAAGCGCTCAACCCATTTTTTTATCAGGAATGTTTATTTACTGATGATGAATTTTTTATAGGCAATTTCCTGCTTGTCGGTAATCAGGCGCATCATGTACATGCCCTCTGCGAGCGCATTTACATCAATGGTGCTGCCACCTTTAAGTGATACCTGCTGTACCAGCTGACCGGTAATGGTAAAGATGTCTGCCTGTACTAATTTATGCAGCTGCGCATCATACTCCAGGTATAAAACCCCTTTAGTCGGATTAGGATATACTTTAAAATACTGCTCTGCTGCGATGGTATTCAGTGCCGTAGAAGTATCTGTAGTGGTTTTCTGGTATTCGATGGCCCCGATATCTACCAGTTGTTCAAATACCCTTTCATTGCCCAGGTAATCCAGCGTACCATAGGTATTCATTGCCATGCTGCCTTTATTGATGCAGTCTGCAGAAGCTGCGGTCAGGCTGAAGTTTGCATTAACCGCATTCACCGCCGGGCCTACACCCTGAGGAGCCGCCGCCAGGTAAGCACTCGGTTTGTAGATATTAGTATTGATCCCCTGCGCACCGGCTATAATACTGCTGGTAGGTAAGTAGTCAATAAGATTTTTGGAGAAGCTGATTTCTGGCCCCCAGTATCTGAAATTGTTATAAACTGTATCTGCAGGAATAGCATTCTGCTTATTGTTCAGAATGATGTTATTACTGATTTTTAAACGGCAGTAAGTACCCCAGCCATGCACCGCTGCCGAGCCTGTAGCGTCCTTCACCGTATTATTCATGATCGTATTATTGATAATCGTTGCCTTGCAGTGTTGTGCCCAGATAGCAGCTCCACTGGTTGAGGAATAGTTATTGGCAATAATATTGTTGCGCACGGTATATTCATTCTTACCCGGCACATCACTCATCAGGATCTGTCCCAGCAGATGCAGGCCGCCGCCACCATCATTGATGCCACAGAAAACACCATCGCCCAGTATTTGCTGATTATTGGCGATAAGATTTTGCTCGATTACTGCCTTTTTTGACTGCACCGATACTGATCCCTGAAATGTCGTCTGGTTATGGTGCACCTTATTGTTCTGGATATTGACAATGCCTCCCTGCAGGCAGCTGACTACCGCTCCGCCGGCAGTTACAGTATTGTTATACAGTTCATTATTCTTAAATATCAGCACACCGGTAGAGGTGTCTGCAAAGGCAGCATTACAGTAAATGCCCTGACTCGCGTTATTGGTATTATTATAGAATTTATTATTGGTGACGTATGTACTGTCTGCATACAGTGTAAACAGCATGGCGCCGCCCGCAAGGTTATCATGAAATACAGAATTGGTGAATTTCAATTTGGCATTGCCCGTGCTGGGAAAGTTCGCCAGATTGATTACATTTCCGTTCGTATGGTTATGGTAGAATTCGCACTGGTTGATATACAGGTTTTCACCGCTGGACTGAATGCTGCCATTCTTCATATCTTTGAAAATACAGTACTCCAGGGTAGGGGTATTCATGCTGGTACCTATGCTGTTCAATAGTACCATACCGCGCCATCCTCCCGCAGTATTTAATGCAGGATTGGACCATCCTGTGGTATCATTGGCCCGGAAAGTAATCTTCTGCTCCATGGTACCGACTGCGGATAATTTACCCTGTACAATCATCTGGTAATTACCCATAAATACCACCTGTACACCTGGTTGTATCGTCAACAGGTTGTTGTACGAAACTGAAATGTCATTATGGATATAGTAAGGTGAGCCTTCGAGCGTCCAGTTACCGCTGACCGTAGCCGTAGTGATTTGTGTTGCGGCTTCCGTGTTTTCTGCCATAAAGAACAGGCTACCGGTAAGCAATAATAAAAGTTTTCTCATGTTTAACAGGGTTTCACTTATAGACAGGTAGAAACAGCCCATTAGTTGGAGGGGAATCAAATTAAATTGCTGAATGCCAATGATATATCTGTCAGGATTGGGCTTTAGGTCACTTAGTGGAGATAAAACGAGAGCGGGTTTCCTAAGAAACCCGCTCTCGTTTTATGGTAGTGTAACTTCGAATGAAACATCGTCCGGTGGAAGACACATGCTCTCGTTACAGCTTTGATAAGTTATGATACCCTTTATTTTTTTGGTGCCTTTATCCGCTGTAAATTTCCGGCTCAGGGTGACTGTATTATTATAGGAAAAAACAGTGCCATCAATAAAATCCAGGTTCTCCTCATGAGGTCTCTGATCGGCCATCCATTTATTTTTCCAGTTCAGATCAGGGGTAATCGTAATGCTGGTCGCGATCAGGGAACCGTCACCACCCGCATCCATAGCCCAGATATGGTATCCTTTCTGCATAGTTGCTTTTGCCGATAATTCATATTCTGCCTGGTCTGCATTAGTCGATTTAACCGTTACTGTCCAGGAGACTATTTTTTCTGTTTGCTGTGCAAAGGAAGCAGAAGTCAGGAAGATGCCGAGTATGAAAAACAGTATATGTTTCATGTATTGTTTATTTGGTAAGAATCAATTTTATGCCCTGAGCCTGTACTGCTGTCTGCTTGCCCTCTTTATTCGGCAGCATATACATAACCTGTTCAATATATGCCGTATCTCCGGCTTTGGCACGGTACTGCATGTCACTGGCCATGCCTTTGTCCAGCTTGTCTTTACAATGGCTGCTGAGGTAGTCGGTGCTGATAAATTCCTTTCCGGTTTCATCTTCATATATTCCTCTTTCGGCATAGGTATAGGTAAAGGTTTGTACGGGGTAGAAATTGCCGGCAGAATCTTTAACCCAAACCGGTTCGCTGATCAATTTATGAAAATTGTCTACGCTGATATTGCCCGTTGCCGTCGCTTTATCAGAAAGATATGTTTGCCCTTTCCGGTCGTCTTTTACCGGAGCTTTTTGCTTCTGTGCCCATAACACTCCAGCAGTACCAGCAATTAAAACTGCGGTAATGCCCCATTGTTTCCACCTGTTTTGTTTCATATTCCGAAGAGATTTAACCTTAATAGGATACCAAATATACATAAGGGTTTAGTCAATATCGACTAAACCCTTACAGATTAACATAATCTTTAGTTCAATTTTTTAGTTAAGATTAGCCAGGCTTTCTTCCAGTGTTCTGATTTTGGCTTCGGCATCTGATTTTTTCTTCTGCTCGGTAGCGATAATCTCCGGTTTCGCATTTTGTACAAAACGCTCATTACCCAGTTTCTTCTCAATGCTCACCAGGAATCCTTTCAGGTAAGCCAGCTCTTCAGCCATTTTATCTTTCTGAACAGAAGCATCTACTGCAACAGAAGTGATCACAAATACTTTTTCTGTATTTACAACCAGTGCAATGCCGCTTTGAGGTACTGTTTCAGACAATTCAATGCTGGTAGCATTTATTTGACGCTGCAGGATCTGGCCTGCTTTGCTATAAAATTCAGGATCAGTAGAATTGATCACCAGTTCTACAGTATCCTTTGGTTTCAACTGGTTTTTGTTACGGGTATCGCGTATGCTGGAGATCAGTTGCTTCAGCAATGCCGCCTGGTCCAGTATCGCTTTATCGGCAGTACCGTAATCCGGTAACTGGCGGGTCATCAGGTCCTGGTCCTGCTCACGCAGTAAATGATATAATTCTTCCGTAACGAATGGCATAAACGGATGCAGCTGTTGTAACAATTGCTCGAAAATACCGATAGCATCGTTAAGTGTTTGTGGACTGATAGACTCGCCGTATGGTGGTTTGATCCATTCCAGATACCAGGAACAGAAGTCATCCCAGATCAGGGAGTAGATTGTTTTCAGGGCTTCGCTTAGGCGGAAATCTTTGAATAAATCTTCAATTTCAGCAGCCACTTCTTTAATGCGCTCGCGCATCCATAAAGTAGCAAAATGAGGAGCTTTATGATCAGTAGCAACTGCATTAGCTTCCCACATCTTGATCAGCTTCAGGGCATTCCACATTTTGTTGGAGAAGTTGCGTCCCTGCTCCAGGAAGGCCTCATCAAATAGGATATCATTACCTGCAGGAGATGCGATCATTACCCCAAAGCGTACCGCATCTGCACCATAATCTTCGATCAGTTTCAACAGATCAGGAGAGTTGCCTAATGATTTACTCATTTTACGACCCTGCTTATCGCGTACAATACCGGTAAAGTATACGTGCTGGAACGGTTTCTGCTGTTTGTACTCATAACCAGCCATAATCATACGGGCTACCCAGAAGAAGATGATCTCCGGAGCCGTTACCAGTGTATTGGTAGGGTAGTAATAATCCAGTTCGGCATTATTTTCCTTATTGGCATCCCATCCGAATACTTCCATAGGCCATAACCAGCTGCTGAACCAGGTATCCAGTACATCATTGTCCTGTTTCAGGTCGCTGCGTTTCGCTTCAGGATAATCTTTGTTATATTGGGCAAATGCACCGGCTTCGTCAACCGCTACATAAATATTTCCTTCAGGAGCATACCATGCCGGGATGCGGTGTCCCCAGCGCAGCTGACGGCTTACGCACCAGTCCTTGATATTGCTCATCCAGTGGCGGTACAGGTTTTTGAACTTAGCCGGTACGAATTCGATATCATCGTTCATCACCGCATTCAGTGCCGGTAAGGCCATATCTTCCATCTTACACCACCATTGCATAGACAGGCGTGGCTCTACTACTGCACCGGTACGCTCACTTACACCAACCTGGTTTTTATAATCCTCCTGTTTAACCAGTGCGCCTGCGGCTTCCAGTTCCGGGATGATTTTTTTGCGTACGGCAAAACGATCTTCACCAACGAAGATCTGCGCAGCAGCGCTTAAAGTACCATCTTCATTCAAAGTATCAACTACTTCCAGGCGGTGTTTCTGGCCCAGGTTGTAGTCATTCACATCATGTGCCGGAGTTACCTTCAGGGCACCGGTACCGAATTCCATATCTATATAATCATCAAATATGATCGGGATGCGTTTGTTGATCAGCGGTACAATAGCGTACTGGCCGCGAAGGTGCGCGTAGCGCGGATCTTCAGGGTGTACACAGATTGCGGTATCGCCCATAATTGTTTCCGGACGTACGGTTGCTATAGTGATATATTCGTCGCTGTCTTCTATTTTATAGCGCAGGTACGTCAGTTTAGACTGCGTATCCTTATGCAGTACCTCTTCATCGCTCAAGGCAGTTTTGGCCTGCGGATCCCAGTTGATCATCTTCGCACCGCGATAGATATAACCTTTCTGATGCAGGTCTACAAATACATTGATTACCGCTTTGTAGTAAGCATCATCCATGGTGAAATGAGTACGGTTCCAGTCCAGTGCACAGCCCAGTTTTTTCAGCTGCTGCAGGATGATGCCACCATATTTTTCCTTCCATTCCCAGGCATATTTCAGGAATTCTTCTCGGGATAAAGCATTTTTATCGATGCCCTGCTCTGCCAGCATGGCCACTACCTTAGCTTCTGTAGCAATAGAAGCATGGTCGGTGCCCGGTACCCAACAGGTATTGTATCCCTGCGATTTGGCACGGCGTATCAGGATATCCTGCACACTGTTGTTCAGCGCATGACCCATGTGTAAGACCCCGGTTACATTTGGTGGAGGCATTACAATTGTATAGGCCGGTCTGTCGTCCGGGGTGGAGTTAAAATACCCCTTGCTGTTCCAGTGCTCGTACCACTTGGTTTCGCTGGCAATATGCTGAAAATTCTTACTCAATTCCATCGATATATAATAATATGGTTGTGTTTAACGTATATGAAAAGTATGCAAAAATAAAGATTTCGGGGCGATAAATGAATGTGTAAATTTGCGACAGATCTAAAAATGATATATGTAATGAAAAATGTCACCCTTATATCCTGCCTGCTATGCCTGTTCCTGCTCCCGTTTTACGTTAGCGCGCAGCCGGCATTAAGCCAGCCACAGCCAAGGTTTCAGGCCGGGATCATAGCCGGTGGTAATTTCTCTCAGGTAGACGGAGACCTTGATGCGGGCGTACATAAAGTGGGGCTGAATGCCGGATTTTCATCTTATACCATGCTGGCACCGAATGTATACCTGAACCTGGAACTTCTGTTTTCCCAGAAAGGATCGAGATATGCCAGGGAATGGCAAAGCTATGCCGGGCCGTACCTGATGGTATACCAGATGAAGCTGAATTACATAGAAGTACCGCTGCTGCTGCATTATGAACTGGCTCCGAGATGGGTAATCGGTGCCGGCGTGTCGTACAACCGCCTGGTGCAATCGCAGGAGCGCTATAGAGGTCTGTATGCCTGGAATGATTTTGATCCGGAAAAATATCCGTACAAAAAAAATGAATGGGAATACGTTGGCAGTGCCAGTTTCCGTTTAAGTAACAAAGTCATCGCAGAGCTGCGCTACCAGTATTCCATAACACCGGTTCGGGCAGTCGCAGATATACCGCAGGACTTTAGCGGATATAAAGCACAGCGCAATAATCTTTTCGCTTTAAGAATCGGTTATTACCTGTGATTTTTTATTATTTATTTCAAAATACAAAAATTATCTTTGCAACCTTATGGTTAAGAAATCAATGTTAATTTTATGTGCGGTGCTGGGTGCTTATACAGCCCAGGCGCAGACCCAGTATGCCGATAAAATCACGGCGGTAGTGGGTGATAAAATTATCCTGCAATCTGATATTGGTGCACGTTACCTGGGTCAAAAGAAAGATCTTTCCGGCCTGGAACTTCCCGAAAGTGAAAAATGCGGTTTTTTAAGAGACATGATCGCCGAAAAGGTACTGGTAGAACAGGCCGCAAGGGATAGTGTTATGGTAACGAAAGATGAGGTAGAATCTGCACTGGAAGGCCGTATCTCTGACATCCTGAACTACGAGTTTGGTGGAAATAAAGAAGCACTGGAAAAAGCAACCGGCCGCTCCATTTACCAGATCAAGGAAGATTATCGTGAGCCGATCAAAGACCAGATGATCTCTGAACGCATGAAGCAGGAGGTGATCAAAAATATTACTATTACTCCTAAAGAAGTAGAAGACTATTACAATACCATTCCTGAAGATAAGCGTACCAACATCCCGGCTACAGTAGAGTTTGGTGAGATCGTGCTGAAACCTTCGGTAGATCCGGAAGTGGAAAAGTATACTTACGATAAAGTAGCTGATATCCGCCGCCAGATTGTAGAAGAAGGTAAAAGCTTCGAACTGATGGCACAGCTGTATACAGAAGATGCCGGAAAAGAAACGGGTGGTGAAATGAACCTGAACCGTAAATCCAACAATATTGATAACCGCTTTATTGCTGCGGCATTTAAATTACAGCCGGGTGAGATTTCTCCGGTGTTCCGCTCCAGCTTTGGATATCATATTATCAAAATGGTGAGCAGAAATGGCGATGATGCGAATATCCGTTATATCGTTATCATCCCGCAGTTTACTTCCGGTGATATTGCCAAAGCCCTGGCCGTACTGGATAGTACCTATAACCTGCTGAGTACCGGTAAGCTTACCTTTAATGAAGCCCTGTCGAAAGTAGGTAACGATGAAAATTCTAAAAACAGCGGGGGTATGGTTATTGACCCGCGTACCGGTTCTACCATCCTGAGCGTTGATAATATCCAATCCGAAGATCTGGTTATTGCTGCAGCAGAGCTGAAAGTAGGTGAATACAGTAAGCCAAAACAATACAGTGATCCGTATGGTGGTATGAAATGCCGTATCCTGTATGTAAAGTCGAAGACAGATCCGCATCAGTTAAACCTGAAGGATGACTACAATATCTTACAAAAAAATGCATTGCAGATGAAGCAGTTGATGCACCTGAGAAAGTGGCTGGGAGAGAAGTCTAAAGGCTATTATATCAAAATAGATCCGAATTATATGACCTCTTGTGATGAGTTGAAAATGTATGTAAAATAATATAAACTATATAAGATTTAAAAAGAAGGCCCCCGGTTATAACCGGGGGCCTTCTTTTTGGTTGGTAATTTTTGGTTAAAGAAATGTTATTGGCAATTAGTTTGTCATATATCCTTTGGTTTTATTTAATAAAAAAATAATTTTATAAAGCTAATAGTTTAACAAATGACAATATTTGATTTAAAACATATATAATGCCGAGGAGGGGTATCGCAAAAAACTAAAATAGAAGTAAACATATAGGATAGAGTACAAGCTTACATTATGAATCACTTAAACGTTCAAACAAAAACTGTATGAGAACATTTTTTATTCAATCATTATTCGCTTTGCTATTGTTGATGGGTAGCTGGCGATCACAAGCTCAAACTACCGTTACCATTCAGGCCACGGGTACTACCGGCTCCTACAATGTGGGCAGTGTGAGTGCTGCCGGAACAAAGTATGACAGTAACATGGTTACGATCAACTCAAGTGCCAACCGCGGCTTTGCAAAATTTAACCTTTCCTCCATTCCTGCCGGTGCTGTAATCAGTGCAGCAAGTGTAACTTTCGTTACCTACAGCAGTACCTCCTCCAGCGCAGCTAACAACATTTATGGCTTTACGGGCGACCCGGCAACCATAGCAGGTGCAACCCTTTATACCAATTGTGGTTCGGGTACGGCATTCTCTTCAGTTGCCTGGACAGCTAATGCCAGCAATACCCTTAGTCTGAATGCAGCCGGTATTAGTTTCCTGGCATCCAATCTTACCAGTACCCAATTATGTCTGGGCTTTGTGCGAGGTTCTACCAATACGTATAATATTGCCGGTTATGCTGGCGGTAACGGAGCCACTCCGTCTTTAAGTATTACCTATACGGTTCCTACTGCACCTCCTCCCTGCGCAACTTATGTCGCTCCTGCCAATGCCGCAACTGGATTATATTCTCCCGTGGCCCTGAGATGGAACACTGCTCTGGGTGCTACCGGGTATGATGTCTATTATGGCACAACCTCTAACCCGACTACACTGGCAGGTACGGTTTCTGATACCACTTATAGCTTAGGCAGTCTTGCAGCAAACACTACTTACTACTGGAAAGTAGTTCCTAAAAATAGCTTAGGTTCTGCAGCAGGATGTACTGTACGATCATTTACAACTTCTATTCTGACTTGTGTACCTACTTATGCCAATGGTGGTACTACGGATAACATCGCACAGGTTACACTTGGTACTTTGAGCGATGTTCCTCCAACCAATAACAGCCCGTACTACTTTGACAGATCTGGTGTGCAGAATGCCATTCCGGATATTCCGCAAACGGTACCGACTACACTGAGTCTTACGTTCGGATCAGATGGTAACCAGTATAACGGTGTGTGGATAGATTTCAATAACAACGGTAACTTCGAGACTACCGAATTCTTTACCTCCAACTCTAATCCCGGATCATCTGGTACTGCCAGTGTCGTAATTACCATACCGGCTACTGCATCTCTGGGTAATGTCTACATGCGTATAAGAGGAGGAGATGATGCACAGCCAACCAGTGCACAACCTTGTAATGCTTCCGGCTCTTCATATGGTATGGGTTTGGACTACAAGGTAAATATCACTGCTGCTCCGGCTTGTATACAACCAGCAACGACAACTTTTTCCAATGTAGCCGCTCAAAGTGTAACCCTCTCATGGGCTGCCGCTGCGAGTGCTGCAAATGGTTATGAATATTACATCAACCTGTCCAACACACCACCTACTGCAGCTACTACTGCAACAGGTTCTGTAGGTACGGGTATCACTACGGTAAATGTAACTACCGGTATTACGCCAAATGCAACACACTATTACTGGGTGCGTTCTTTATGCTCCGGTGGTGCGAAGAGCGGCTGGTCTACTATAGGCAGCTTTACTACTCCTTGTCTGCCAGTAACAGTACTGCCATGGACAGAAAACTTCGATGCGCTGAGTTCTGTTGGTGCTACCGCTTTCCCATCCTGCTGGAAAAAACAGAATGGTGACTGGGAAACGACCAACGAAGTCGCCGGTACTTATTTTGCAGGACCATATTCAGGAGCCAATGCGCTGCGCAACAGATGGTCTGCTGATAAAGAGTTTATGTGGACTCCAGGCTTCCAGCTGACTGCCGGTACCTCTTACGACTTTAGCTTCTACTGGGCCGGAGATAACTATTCCGGATGGCAGGGAGATGTGTATCGTAATGGAATACAGGACAGTACTGGTGCTGTAACTATGGGCGCTTCTTTTGTGACTACCGGTACGACTACCAATATGACGTATCAGAAAGTAACCAGAACGTTTATCCCGACTACCAGCGGCACATACTATTTCGCAATTCGTGTGAACGAGTCGACTGGTGCACCGTGGTATCTTGGCTTTGATAACTTTGAGCTGAGACAAACACCAACCTGTTTCGATCCTCAGTCCTTAACGGCAAACCTCACCACAGCTACTTCTGCAAACCTTTCCTGGACTGCGCCAACACCAGCACCGGCACAAGGGTACCAGTATTATTACAATACAACCGGTGTAGCCCCTACAGCAACATCTACACCAGTTTACAATGTACCTACCGGTACTACAGCAAGCGTGAGTCCGCTGGCTGCAAATACTACCTATTACTTCTGGGTTAGATCTGTATGTTCTGGTACTGACAAAAGTCCATGGTCTAATATGGCTTCTGTAACGACCAGCTACTGTACACCGGCACCTGTTTCTGTAGATGATCAGGGTATCATTAATGTGATCGCCGGCAGCTTTAGTAATCCTACTACTGCAGAAACCAATAACTATGGTAACTATACTAACCTGAGCATTAATGGTCCGCAGGGTCAGCAGAAGAATATGAAGATCGTATTCAGCACGCTTACCTATGACTATAATGCCGTGATCTATGTAGACTGGAATAATGATTTTGACTTTAATGATCCGGATGAAACCGTGTTTACAGGCCTGTCTGCCGGATCGGGAGGTACAGATACGGTAAATGCATCGTTCCTGGTGCCGGCTACAGCTACCTTAGGTGCACATCGTATGCGCATCGGTGGTGCTGATGCAGCCACACCGTCTCCTTGTTATACCGGTGCTTATGGTACCATCGAAGACTATACCCTTAATGTGGTATCCTGCGCGGGTCTTGCTGTAAGTTTAGGTAATGATACAACGATCTGCGGATCGGGATCAATTACCCTGAATGCGGCGAATGCAGGTGCAACTTATCTCTGGAGCAATGGTGCCACTACACAGACAATATCCCCATCAATCGGCGGTAACTATTCTGTGACGGTAACCATAGCCAATGGTTGTGCTAAATCTGATACCATTGCCGTTGCCTTCAGCGCTTTACCAACAGTAGCCCTGGGACCAGATGCTCCTATCTGTAGCGGAGGCAGTAAAACCCTGAATGCAGGTAATCCGGGTAATACCTATCTGTGGAGTACCGGCGCCACTACACAAACCATCAGCGTAACCACACCGGGTACGTATTGGGCTAAAGTTACCAACATCTACGGTTGCTGGTCTACCGATACCATTGTACTGACCACTGGTACTTTACCAACCGTATCTCTGGGCAATGACACCGGAATCTGTGCCAATGCCAGTATTACTTTAAATGCGGGTAATGCAGGATCTACATACTTATGGAATAATGGTGCGACAACCCAAACCATTACAGCAAGTGCACAAGGTGCGTATTCGGTTACTGTAACCAATTCTACAGGATGTAGCAAAGCAGATACGATTAATATCAGCATTAATGCCCTGCCGGTAGTTGCTCTGGGTAATGATACGGTGATATGTGCCGACGATACCCTGACCCTGGATGCCGGTAATGCAGGTGCTACTTATTTGTGGAGCAACAGTGCTACTACACAGACCATTGGTGTAAATGCCGCAGGCAGCTACCATGTAATGGTAACCAATACTGCAGGTTGTTCTGCTTCGGATACGATGAACCTGACGACTAATCCATTGCCTTCTGCAGATGCGATTACGGTAACCGGAACGTCGCCAAGCTTTACATTTACCGTAACCAATGGACAGAATGTACTTTCTTACTTATGGAACTTCGGTGATAATACCTCAACCTCAACCAGTGCCAGCCCGGTACACAGTTATGCTGCAGCGGGTACATACACTGTAACGGTAACCCTGACCAATGATTGCGGCAGCACTACCCTGACCAAACAAGTAACGGTACAAGGTAATGGTGTGCATGATCTGGATCTGGATGAGGCAGCGCTGAAACTTTATCCTAACCCTGCAAATCAAAGCATCGTTGTGGAAAATGTAAGCAGCATGCACCTACAGGAAATACAGGTTTATAATGTATTAGGTCAGTTGGTTGCTACGCATAAAGCAACACATCCTAATGGCAAACAGGTGATCAATGTGAGCAACCTGGCTAATGGTATGTATCATATGCGTATCAGATTTGCAGAAGGCACTGCCGAACGCAAGTTTGAAATCCTGAAGTAATATACTTAAAGCATAATAGTTGAAGCCCCTGCTGCAAAGCAGGGGCTTTTTTAATACAGATACTCAATCGTATAGGCAATACTAATATTAGAAAAAATCATTCTTTTCGATTAACTTTAGGGCTATTGTTTTTAAAAGTTTGATAAAGAGAGATAATGGATACCGTAAAGCTTTCCCAGTTACAGGAGAAATATAAAAATGCAGCAACCGAAGAAGACCGTATTGATATTCTTTCGGATATCGCGTTAGAGATCAGGACAGAGGATGTAGAGCGCGCGCTTGTACTGGCAGATGAGATTATGGAACGTTCTGAGAAGATTGGTTACGCCAAAGGTATAGGTGCCGCCTATAATCATAAAGGTGCCTGTTACTGGATAAAAGGTGAGTATGAAGATGGCCTGGATGAGCTGGCCGAAGCGTACTCTATAGCAAGAGAGATCAATGATAAATCGCTCGAGGCAAAAGCCCTGAATAATTACGGCCGCATATATCGCGAGCTGGGCGATATTTCCAATGCGCTGGTGCATTTTGAAGAGGCCCTGGAGATCAATGAATTCCTGGATGATGTAATCAATCAGTCTATCAACCTCACGAATATTGCCAACCTGTACCTCGATATGGCAGATTATGATCCTGCCCTGGAATATGCACTCAAATGCCTGCCGATATTCGAAAAAGATGATGATAAGACCCGGCTGGTCAGTATTTATAACACCCTGGGTAATATTTACTTCAAAAAAGAAATGTTTCCCGAGGCCCTGGAATATTTCAAACGCACACAGGCCCTTACCGATGAACATTCTCCTGCAAAGGCCCTGGCCAATAGCGGTGTAGGGAAGGTATATTTCAAAATGAATGATTTTGAAAAAGCGTCCCATTTCCTCAACATAGCGCTGGAGCAATCAAAAGTGTTTAGTAATGTAGAGTGCGAGATCCTATCAGAATATTATCTGGGTTGCATGTACAAAGAGCAATCTCTGTATTCCAAGGCGCAGGCCTATCTGGAGCGTAGCCTGCAGCTTGCAGAAGAGTTTCTGCGCCGTCAGGATATCCTGGGTATCCATGAGAAAATGTCTGAGCTGTTCGATGCCCTCAATGATATTCCAAGAGCATACCAGCATATGAAAGCATATGAAAAACTCAAGGAAGAGATTTTTCATCAGAATACATTCAACAAACTGCGTAACCTGCAGATCAAAAATAAAATTGAAGTCGCCAAGAAAGAAAAAGAAGTTGCCGAACGTACTGCAGCATTGAAGCAGCAGTTCATGGCCAATATGAGCCATGAGATTCGTACACCAATGAATGCCATTGTGGGCATCACACGCCTGTTGCTGGATAAGCAACCTTCTGATGAGCAGAAGAAATACCTGAATGTTATTCAGCAGAGTGCCGATAACCTGCTGGTTATTATCAATGATATTCTGGACCTCACCAAGATCGAAGCCAATAAAATCGAGATCGAGCAAATCGATTTTTCGGTGAAAGACCTGGTGCAAAGCACCAAGGAAATGATGATCCTGAAAGCACAGGAAAAAGACCTTGCTTTCAACCTGGACATTGCTGCCAATATCCCGGATCGGCTGGTGGGTGATCCTACGCGCCTGAACCAGATCCTGGTCAATCTTGTGGGCAATGCCATAAAATTTACCGAAAAAGGCAGTGTGCAGATCAGGCTCAGCGCATCCTATCTGAAGCAGCATAAAGTGCTGATCCGTTTTGATATAGCGGATACCGGTATAGGCATCTCCAAGCAGTATATCAACTCCATATTTGAAAGCTTTACCCAGGCGGGCAGTGATATGGCCCGTAAGTATGGGGGTACAGGCTTAGGCCTCACCATTTCCAAACAATTGGTGGATATGATGAAGGGGAGAATAGAAGTAGAAAGCGAATTGGGGCATGGTACTGTATTTTCCGTTTACCTGCCATTCGATATTTCAGAAAACCAGACCGCGGTTATTAAAAAAGAAGCGGTGACCGAAGAGATGAAGGTTGCGCTGAATAAATCGCGTGTACTCCTGGTAGAGGATAATGAGTTTAACCGTATCGTGGCAGTAGAGACCCTGAAATCATTATTGCCGGAAGTGCGTATCGATATTGCCGAGAACGGAGATGTAGCGATAGAGCGCCTGCATGAAAAAGATTATGATATGATCCTGATGGACATACAGATGCCGGTCCGTGACGGAATCAGTACCACCCGTTATATACGCAATGAAATGCAGGAGCCTAAACGCTCTACAAAGATCATAGCTATGACGGCCAATGTATTGCAGGACGATGTGCGCACTTATTTTAAAGAAGGTATGGATGCCTATATCTCCAAACCCTTCAATACAGAAGAGCTGTTGTTGAAGATGAGCAATCAGCTGAACCTTCAGCAGGAATCTGTAGAGCCATCGGTGACAGAAAAGGAAAACAGTGCTTCAAAAACATTGCAATTACCAGACCAGGTAACCGATATGCAGTTTTTGAAACAGTTTACCGGAAGCAATCCTGAAAAGCGCAACAAATATATTTCCATGTTCCTCGAAAACTGTCCAAAGCTCTTACAGCAGCTGAATACAGCCCTGGAAAACAAAGATTATGCTACTATGAAAATAACGGCGCACTCCCTCAAGCCGCAACTGGGCTATATGGGTGTTAAGGAAGAGGTGAGTAATATATACCTGATCGAGCATTCGGCTGCAGAAGCGCAGCAGGAGGTACTGCCGCGTCTGGTACTGCACCTTAATAAGGTCTGCTCCAAAGCCTTTGAAGAGCTGAACCTGTTGCTGCAACAATAATTTTTATTACTCCGATAATTATACACTTTATAATCGTCAATGGCATAGCGGGTATACCGGCTATGCCATTTTTATGCCTTAGCGATGCTTGCCACAACTAAAGTATGGGAATTGATGTAAAAAAGCCTGTCTTATACCTCAAATCCCATACTTTAGTTAGTTGCTGCTTATTGTATCAATCTGCTTTGTTTCAGATATTTGTTACAGAATTAATCATGATAAAATAAATTATAACGCAATAAATCTGGGAAGGATTACTAAATAAAAGAGTAAAGGAGTGAAAGCCCGTACCTCTTTTGTTACAATAAGAAAATCTGACTACAATGTCCATGCTTAAGATGTTTGTTTAGTATTAGGGAGGGACACCCTTTCAGGATTCTTTTCAGGGTCCTGAAGTTTTTTTTAGGATTAATATATCCTGGAGGTAACCTATTAGGCCGGAGAATCAGGTATAGGCATGATAAAATAAGATTGAAATAGTGAGTGTATCCTAATGCCGGTCCGAAGAGACGGGCATTTTTTATTGTTGAAATCCCGATTTGCTGAAACCGGAAATTTTGCCGAGGTTTGATTGATGTATAGCTATATAGGGGTAAATATGATATATTTGCATCCATAATGTATCATGGCTATGGTTATATATAAGATATTTACAGCCTGTTCGCCATACCAACTTCTTTTGTCCGCATAAATCAGTTCTGTACGTGAAGTTAAAGTCACTTGAGATAAAGGGGTTCAAATCATTTGCCGATAAAACCCAGATCATACTGGATAATCCGATAACCGGGATCGTAGGTCCTAATGGTTGCGGCAAGTCCAACATCATTGATGCCATCCGCTGGGTTATCGGAGAGCATAAGATCAAAGCCCTGCGCTCCGATAACCTGGAAGACCTGATATTTAACGGGTCGCGCAGCCGTGCCACCAGTGGTATGGCCGAGGTGTCGCTGACCTTCGAGAATACCCGTAACCTGCTGCCCACTGAATTTACTACGGTAACCATTACCCGTAAATTTTACCGCAGTGGGGAGAGTGAGTATCGCCTGAACGATGTGGCCTGCCGCCTGAAAGATATCCATAACCTCTTCCTTGATACCGGTGTAAGTAATGATTCTTACGCCATCATTGAGCTGGGCATGGTCGATGATATTATTAAAGATAAGGAAGGCAGCCGCCGCAGAATGCTGGAGCAGGCAGCCGGTATCTCTATATACAAGACCAGAAAGAAAGAGGCCAAGGCCAAGCTGGAAGCCACCCAGCAGGATGTAGATCGTATCGAAGACCTGCTGTTCGAAATCACCAATAACCTGCGTACCCTGGAAAACCAGGCGAAAAAAGCAGAACGATACTACCAGATTAAGAATGAATATCGCGAAGTCAGTGTAGAGCTGGCCAAAGCATCTCTCGAAACCTTTAACGGACAATACCAGGAACTGAACGACCAGCTGGAGCGTGAAAGTGACCGTAAGTTACAGGTAGACGCATCCCTGGCGGGAGATGAGGCAGAGATCGAAGCCAATAAAGTAAAACTGACCCAGCAGGAACATGAATTACATGGCCTGCAAAAACGTTTTAATGACTTGCTGGCGAGTATACGCCAGCTGGAAGGAGAAAAAAAGCTGGCTGCGCAAAGACTGGACCACCTGCAGGACCGGGAAAAGAATTTAAACGAATTCCTGTCCGGAGCAGATGCACAGGTGGCACAGCTCAAAGAGAGTATAGCCTTTACCACACAACAGCTCGATGAAGAACAGGAATCGCTGGAAGACCTGAAAGAGCAACTGGAAAACCTCCGGGATACGGTAGATGATAAACGCCACACTTTTGATGAAAAGAAGAAAGTGCTGGAAACGCATCGCAGTACATTTCAGCAAAATCAGCGCCGTCAGTTCGATGCCGAGAAAATAGTTGCTGTAGCCGATACTTCTATTGCAAACCTGCAGCGCAGTCTGCAGCAACTGCTGGAAGATAAAACACAGCGCCAGTCGCAGTTGCAGGCGATTCATACTGAAAAGAAAATGCTGGAAGATCAGTTGGTTGATCAGCAGGATGCCTTGCAGGAACTGATTGCAAAGCAGGAAGAAACAAAAGAACATATTTTCCAGAGCCAGGAATCGCTGGAGTCACTAAGAGTGACTTCTGTAGAAGAAACCCGTAAGCTGGATGCCAAAAAGAATGAACACGATTTATTGCAATCCCTGGTCAACAGCCTGGAAGGCTATCCGGAAAGCATTAAATTCCTGAATAAAAATAAAGAGTGGGGTAGTAAAGCACCTATTTTATCTGATGTATTCCTGGTGAATGATGCCTATCGCGCCGCACTGGAGAATGTACTGGATGCCTATCTGAGCTATTATGTAGTGAAGGATATTGCGGAAGCGCAAAGAGCCATAAGCTTGCTGGATACCCATAAAAAAGGAAAGGCCAGCTTCTTCATCCTGGATGCACTCCAGACAGACGGCAAACCCGTGCAATGGAGACAGGAAGGGCTCACACCGGCATTGTCTGTGGTAACCGTAGACAAGCCGTTCCAGTCGCTGGCAGAGCACCTGTTGCGGAATGTATATGTGGCAGAAGAAGTAGTTGTAGAAGACATTGAGGTACCTGCAGGAGCCGTGCTGATCAATAAGCAGGGCAATATCCTTAAAGGCGCTTACTCCCTGACCGGTGGTTCAATAGGCAAGTTTGAGGGGAATAAGATCGGTCGGGCCAAAAACCTGGAACGACTGGAGCAGGAAATAGCAGTATTAACCAAGAGTACCGAAGCCCTGAAAGCTTCTATAGAACAGAAACGCAGCGAGATTGCGGGCTTTAATGCTACCCTGAATGATAAAGCGATTGACCAGGCTAAAGTGGCGCTGAACCAGTTGCAGAACCAGATCTATGCACTGGGCAATAAAGCCGAGCACCTGGAACAGCTGGATCAGAACAGTACCACCCGTATACAGGATGCAGAACAGCAGCTGGAAGATACGCGGGAGAATGTAAGTGATAAGCAGAACGAACTGGATGATATCAATGATCAGTTACAGCAATTGCTGGACCAGATAAAGGCTGCAGAGAGTGACTTCCAGATGGTAGAGGCCGATTTTAATATGGCTTCTCAGCAATATAATAACCAGAATCTGCAATATACCCGTCAGCAGAGTAAGATCGAAAACCTGAAGCAGGAGCTGAATTTTAAATCCAATCAGTTAAAAGATCTGGCTACCCAGGTAGAGAACAACCGGGTGCAACTCAAAGAGACCTCGCAGATGATCAGCGATACCAGTGGTAAGCTGCACTTTGGAGATAATGAATTGTACGATTTGCTGAAGCAGAAAGAGACGGATGAAAAATCACTGAGTGAGAAAGATCGCTTGTATTATGAGCTGCGCAATAGCATCAGCGAGCATGAAAGCCGCATCAGCCGCCAGCGTAGAGAAAGAGATCAGTCCGATACCCTGCTCTCTTCCATCAAAGAAAAGCTGAGCGAAATGAAGCTGCAGGTTGCAGGAATGAAAGAACGCCTGCATGTAGAATTCAAAGTAGACCTGGATGAGGTGCTGGAGCAACCAAGAGCAAATGAGCTGAGTATCGATGAGCTGAATGCAGAAGCAGAGAAACTAAAAAAACGACTGGATAATATTGGAGAGATCAACCCGACTGCGATAGAAGCATACCAGGAAATGAAAGTGCGCCACGATTTTATCGCCGATCAGAAGTCTGATCTGGAGCATGCCCGTGATACCTTGCTGGCTACTATCGAAGAGGTGGAAAATACGGCCAATGCCCGTTTCAAAGAAACGTTTGATAAAGTAAGAGAGAACTTTGTACAGGTGTTCAAAGCCCTGTTTACAGAAGAAGATAATGCAGATCTGCGCCTTACGGATGAGAGCAATCTTGCCGATAGCGGAATTGAGATCTATGCGCAGCCAAAAGGTAAACGCCCGAGCACATTAACGCAGTTGTCTGGTGGTGAAAAAACACTGACTTCAACAGCCTTCCTGTTTGCCATTTACCTGATCAAGCCAGCACCATTCTGTATCCTGGATGAGGTAGATGCCCCGCTGGATGATGCCAACGTGGGTAAATTCACCCAGATGATCCGCAAATTCAGCGATAACTCACAGTTTATTATTGTAACGCACAATAAGCAAACCATGTCTGCGGTAGATGTAATCTATGGGGTAACGATGCAGGAGGCAGGTGTAAGCAAACTGGTTCCGGTCGATTTCAGAAGCCTGAACTAACAGATCCGAAAATATAAATCATCAGCCCCGGTAATGCGTAAAACTAAATTCGCTTACCGGGGCTTTTGAATACTTGGTTTTCTTAACAATAAATTATATTTTTAGCCGCAAATTCAAAATCAGTATGAAGAAATTTCTAATCACCATATTATGCCTGGTTGGATGCACTGTAGCTCAGGCACAATTTATGGGCGGCCTTAATGCCGGTTATGCACACGGCTCTTATTATAAAAAACCTTATTTCGGAGCCGCTGTAGAATTTGGCTTCCTGCGTACCATCCGTGTAGGGATCAATGCTGATGTATTGATGCCCAGTACCGAGAGAACAGAAACACAACTGTTCTATAAAGAGGACATGATGCCAGCTGAAGAAACCACTACCACAACTCTTAAGTATTTTACCTTCAGTCCTGAGCTGTATGTAAAAAGATATTTCGGTAAAGAACGTGAGTATGCATATAACGGTTTCTATATCGGTATGGGCTTCTCTTATAAAATGTTCAAATACAACCAGACTGTAGGTGATTATAATACCGGAATATATCAGACAACCTTTCAGAATGCAGAAGAGACCATCAAACATCCTTTCATAGGATTAATGCTGGGTTATGAATTTGCAGCCGGTCCGGGTAACCTGGGTGTGGAGCTGAAAGCAGATCTGCCTGCCAATGAGGTGAATGGCTATGCTATCGAAGTGAAGTTACCGGCTATGATCAAGCTTGGTGTTACCTATCGCTTCGGTAATTTCGTTCCGAAATGGTAATCTTATCAAGCAATAAATATTAATAACGGGCTGCCTTCTGGCAGCCCGTTTTGTTCTAATCAGTAATACATTATCGATGTACAGCGGCGCCTTGCTAAAAGTGCATAAAATCACCAAGCAATAGTCCGCTTTTATAAGCCTTTAAAGAACTGAACAATCAGCTGAAACAACTGCTCCTGATGATCCAGGGGCAGTGTGCGGGCCTGGTCATAAATATCATGATAGGCCGCAATACCCCCCTGGGTATAGATAAAGAATGCAGGTACTCCTTTTTCCGTAAAGAAATAATGATCGCTGTTGGCAGCTTTGCCCCTTGAGTGCACCGCAGTAAACAGCTTTTGTTTTGTATTGATCTCCTGCAGCTGTGCAAAAGCGCGGGGAAACTCCGTAGCATTGACTACAGTAATGCCCTCCACACCAGTACCGGCGAGGTCTGTGTTGATCAGGAATTTGATCCGGGACAAAGGCATGAGTGGATGTTCCGTAAAGTATTTAGATCCTTTCAGTCCGATCTCTTCACCCGCAAAGGCAATAAAAACCATAGTGTATTTCTGCGGATTACGGGCATAGTACTGTGCCAGGTTCAGCAATAAAGCTACGCCACTGGCATTGTCATTGGCCCCGGGAAAATACACCTGGCTACCCATACCACCCAGGTGATCGTAGTGAGCCGTCACAACAAGGAAGCTGTCCGGGTATTGTGTTCCCTTGATCATCGCACAGACATTCGCCGTTTTAAATTCCGGTATAAACTCCTGTTCAATATGCAGCTGCACCGTTTGCGGATGTTTGTTTCCCGTAGTGTCCAGCAATTGAATAAGGGTATACTTAGCTACTTTAGGTGAGGGACTCCAGACCAGTTTTTTGACCTGTTCTATCACGACCGGAACATTAGCTTGTGCTACATAAATATTACTATCTCTCTGTTCCAGGGTAAAAGAGCCTTTATTGGCACGGCTTTCCGGACCAACAAGGTAATCCCTGCCGGCTACGAGCTCCTGCCCGTCAATACTTACCTTTACCATACCCGGAAAGGTATTGACCGGATATGTGAATGACTGAAAATAACTTTGCCCGGAAAGCGGTTTCAGCCCGTTTTCTTTAAATACGGCGGCTATATACTGTGCGGCTCTTTCCATGCCGTTTTTGACATAACCCCTTCCGTAGAAGTAAGGACTGCAAAGGGTATCAACCACCGCACGGGAATAGGCCTTTTGCTGGCTGTGTGCAGTTTCCTGTGTGCCCAGGATTAAAGTAATAGCTAAAAATAGTATAGCATTCAATTTTTTCATAAAAATCACGTTATCCTGATAGAGATATAAATATATAAATATAGATAAAGAAACAGATTCTTCATAATAAAGAGACTGAGACGCCTTAAGGAAAAATTACCGGAAGATTTAGTAAATACCCATGCGTGTACAGTACAGTTTTTTTACATTTGCTAATCCAAAAAGGGAGTATTAAGATTGAATATGTATTGGTGTAAATATAAAAGAGTATTTGCGGGTCTTATGTTGCTGTTGCTCAGCAGTATTAATGCTGTTGCTCAGGGCACCACCGTCTCCGCACAGGTAAGCAGTAATACTGTAGGGGTTCAGGAGCAGTTCCTGCTCACAATTACGATCTCTAATCCTACAGAGCGGTTTACGTTCCTGGAGCCGTCCCTCAGGGATTTTAGGGTGCTGGATGGGCCCGGAGAAAGCTATAGTAACAATGTAGTCACCATTAACGGGCATACCACCCAGGAAAATATGGTGAGCTATACCTATGTGCTGCAACCTTTGAGGCAAGGAACCTTTACCATCGGCTCTGCAGGCATCCGCACACAGCGCGGCCAGGAGATGAGGACGAGCCCTGTACGTATATTGGTCGCCTCTCAAGGCAGCCGACGACAGCAAATGTTACAGCAGTCATTCGGAGAAGAGGAGGAGCCACGGCAGGAGCTCCCTTCCGTAGATGTAGCCGGATTGACAGAAGCGCACCTTAAAGACAATATTTTTATCCGTGCAGAAGTAGATAATAAAAACCCTTATTTGGGTCAACAGATCAATGTGGTGTATAAACTATATACCCGCCTGCGTATGTCACTGTCACCAACCTCCCTGCCGGTATTGAATGGCTTCTGGTCTCAGGATCAGCAGAGAGAACCGGATATGAATCCGGTACAGGAAAACTTTAACGGGAAGCGATATAATGTATTTGTGCTGCGGAAAACAGCTTTGTTTCCCCAGCAGAGTGGCCTCCTGCGACTGGACCCTGCCAAGGCAGAAGGTATGGTAGAAGTGGCTGCTGCAGTTGGCGGTAACCGTTATATACCACAGACCATACAAGCCGAGATTGAAAGCCCCGCTGTAGATATTGATGTAAAGCCGCTGCCTGCCGGTAAACCTGCAGATTTCTCTGGTGGTGTAGGGCAGTTTGTCTTATCTGCATCACTCAGCCGCAGCAGCATGTCAACCGATGATGTGGCCCAACTGGTGTTAACGATAAATGGTAGTGGAAACATAGGACTGATCAATGCCCCGGTGCTGAACCTTCCTTCTGGATTACATACAACCGATCCGGAGTCCCGCGATTCTATTTCAGACCTCATGCCGAAACTGCTGGGTTCCAGAAAATTTCTGTACCAGATCAGTGCCGACAGTGCCGGTAATTATACCATTGCCCCTATTCAGATCAGTTATTTTGACATCGGTTCGGGTACTTATAAAACATTGCAGACCGGATCGTTTACCCTATCGGTATCGCAGGGTACAAAAACTGCAGGCAGCCAGGGCAGCGGTGTGGAGCAGATGAAAGATATACATGGACCGGTTAGTCAAATGCCGGCGTTTAAAGATAAGCATACGCTGCTATGGCAACAGCCTTACTACTGGTTGTTGTATATAGCAGTACTGATCGGGTTTGGTTTCCTGGCCGTACAGCATCGCCGCAAACAGCATAGGCTACAGCACGCAGATGTCTTTCGCTCCCGACAGGCCAATAAAGAAGCCTGGAAGCGCCTGGCCGCAGCCAGAAATGCCCTGCAGCATAGCAGCAATACCATATTCTACGAAGAGGTGTCGAAAGCTATATGGCTATACCTGAGCGATAAACTAGCCATGCCGATCAGCAGCCTCAGCAAAGAGAATATAGTACAGAAACTGCGTTTTAGGGGTATTGCAGAAGAGCAGGTGCAAAAAACACTTGCCTTGATTACCGAATGTGAAATGGCCCTGTATAGTCCTGAAGGTGGGCAACAGCAAAGACAGGCTACATTAGACGAAGCCGGAAACCTGATTGGTATTTATGAAACCTATTTTAAAAAGAAATGATGAGGAAAGCAATATTATCTGTACTGCTGCTATTAGGTTGTATCATAGGATGGGCGCAGGATGAGGCTGCTGTGCAGGACTGGAATGAAGCGACAAGGTCTTACGCGGCACATCAGTACCGTAATGCTGCGGAACATTATGAAGCCATTGTAAAAAAGCATGAGGCCAGTGATGTCGTGTATTACAACCTCGGAAATGCGTATTATAAAAACGGTGAACGGGGCAAGGCCGTACTGAACTATAAAAGGGCTTTAAAACTGAATGCCTCAAATAAGCAGGCCAGGGAAAACATATCCTTTATCCACAGCAAAACACCGGGCGCACCGGTTGTATTAAAAGATATCTTTTTTATGCGCTGGTATCATGCCATACTGTATAAGATCCCGGCCAATACCTGGGCTATTGCTGCCCTGATCGGCTTCCTTCTTGTACTCTTTGTGATCTATCGCATGATTACAGGCAAGATCCGCTTTGGTTACCGCTGGTTAAGCCTCAGTGCCATTGTATGGTTACTGATCATCAGCTTTGCTTTCACCGGCTATCGTCAGGGAAAAGTGAATACCGAAGCGGTAGTACTCTCCTCACAGGCATTCCTGTATGAATCAGGCGATATGACCAAACCCCGGATGAGTGTGCCGGAAGGTACCATACTGAACCTAATAGGCCAGCCCAAAGAAGGTAAGGTGCTGGTGCGCCTGGCAAATGGTACGGAAGGCTGGATTGATCAGGCGGATGTAGAAATTGTCTGAAAACTGAAAAAAAAATAGCAACTTTGCAGCGCAAAACACAGTAAATTATGAGTAACAACAAGCACAACATCAATATAAATGTAGTATTGGATAATGAGAAAATGCCGGAGCATATAGAATGGCATGCATCTGGTACAAGCGGAGAGCCTACCCCGGCCAAAGCCATGTTCCTGTCTTTATGGGATGGCCAGGAGAAAACGGCAATGCGCATTGACTTGTGGACCAAGCGTATGATGGTAGATGAGATGAATGACTTCTTCTTCCAGACAATGATGACGCTGGCCGATACCTTTACCCGTGCAACACGCAACGAAGCGCTGGCTACAGAATTCAAAGAATTTGCCCGTAACTTTAAGAAGAAAGCCGACCAGGCCCTGATGGACGACGAGGCTAAGAATAAGTAAAATAATTAATGCTGTTGTAATAAGACCATAAGGTTAATATTACAACAGCATTATTCTTTTGGGGAGGATGCTCTTTATAATTCGTCCAGTTGCACAATACCGTTCTGCAGTGCGAATTTAATGATGCCGGCCAGATTCCGGGCTCCTATACGTTTAGAGATATTACTCCTGTATTGCTCCACTGTTCGCTCTGATAAAAACAGGTGATTTCCTATTTCCTTTGTCGTCATCTGCCGGCACAGCAGCTTGATCAGTTCCAGTTCCTTGCCGGAAAACTTAGTGTTGGCAATCAGGTGCTTCATCGCCAGCTCATCATTCGCATCCGAAAAACGGTTAATGATATGGTTGCGGGCTTCTTTGCAGAAATAATCTCTGCCGCTCATGAGCAGGTGCACACTTTTAATAAATTCCTCATCATCCTCTTTCTTGATCACATAGCCGTTTACACCAGCCTGTAACATGCGCAGGATTGCATCCGGGGCATATGAGAAAGAGTACGCCAGTATCTTGGTTTCGGGTAATTTATACTTCAGCTCTCTTACCAGCAGATCACCTGTCGTATCCGGCAGGCTATAGTCAACGATAACGAGGTCAGGAAAATGTTGCAGGGCCAGGCTCATACCTGTGGCCCCTTCGTACGCCATATAAAAATGATTATACAAGTCGCCGATCACCAGCTTTATACCATTAGCTACCATTTTGTGATCATCGATCACCAGCACTTTATTATATTTTGAGGGTTCCATTGTCTATTGTTTACGGTCCCGGTCATGATCCCCTGCGGAGCTCCGGTCTGTTTAATGTAATTTCACGGAAAGGTCAATCTGATATCCTTCAGGATACTGATTGTCTATCGTAACATCTGCATTCAGTTTTTGAATGCGCTGCGTCATATTGTCAAGCCCGATACCATCATTGGATGATTGTTCCGACCAGCCGCTTCCATTGTCTTTATAAATGATATTCAGTTTATCTTTCAGATTACTGAAAAAGAGGTCGATCCTGCTGAACTGCGCATGCTTCAGCGTGTTGGTAATGCACTCCTGCAATACTGCTTTAAGCTGGGTGTACTGATAGTGACTCAGAAACCTTTTATCATCTACCTTCTCATGTATCTGGAAGTGAAACTCACCAATCAGGCTCAGCTTTTCCAGTGTCTGTCTTATATTGCTGATCAGATCAGCAACCGAATACTGCTTATCCGATTTCAGATCATGTGCCAGGCTGCGTATCAGTTCCATCGTATGATCTATATGTTCTTCCAGTTCGCTCTTGTCTGTAAGTCCTTCTCCCGCGCGCTTTGCCTTGGCCAGAGTTTTGGCATAAAGCAGTGCAGGATTAGCCTCATCATGTATATTCCGTGCGAGGTTAAGTTTAAACTCCAGGAACCTGGCCTGTTGGCGCTGGCGTATAATCACAAAAGCAGAAACACCTGCCAGCAGCAGCAGTACAGCGCCGGCCCCGATCAATAATAGTAGCTGATCTGTTCTCTTTTGCTTAGCCTCAGCTTCAGCCAGCACAATCTGCTGATCCTCTACTTTGGCCCGGGCATACATCATATCGCTGGCATCTGATGCAGAATTACCCACAAATTCCTCAATAAGTTCAATTGCCTTGCGCAGCGTATCTGTGCTCTCCTTGTATTTTCCCTGGTTGTACAGAGCTCGCGCCTTATATTTAGTAACCATGTACGCATCATAAGGATTCGTGGTTTGGTTGAACTGTTGTGCTATAAGGTTTACATAATAATTGGCACTGTCTATATTACGCTGTTCCAGGAAGAAAATGGTTTTATAATCAATCAATGAAAATTTCATATAATCCCTAAGGTACTCCGGGGTTTTAGGATCCTGAGATAAGGCTTCCATTTGCCTAATCGCATCCCATATGACAGAAGGCGAATTCAGCGCTATTCCTTTCCTGTAAAGCAACTGTATACGTGTGTCCTTAAGGCGGTAAATGGCATCCAGGTTAGTACTGTTTATCACCTGTGCATACGCTAGTTCCCTTGCAACAGTGGAATCTATTTCAGCAGCAATAGCCATATCTTTGTTACGATAAGCAGCATTGCCAATGTAAGTCAATAAATTGCTCGTTCTTGTCAACAGCACACTATCCAGCTCACGGTTTTTTACAGCTTCCGGCAAGCTTAGTATAGATGCTCTGTTTTTACGGTATAATTCCAGTGTGCGATCAAAGGCATTTTTACTGTTATAGTAATCAACAAGAAAAGTAAGCGGCGTTATAAAGCTATTGCCTTTGTGTCCTTTTACCTCGCTCATCATTTTTTCAGCATAGAATAACATCTCCCCGTCTCTGCCCGACATTTTGGCCTGGTTACTCAGGATTGCATAATATTCCTGTTTGTATAATTCACCATGATGATGATCCCAGATTACTTTCCGGTAAGGGCTAAGCATTACCAGGAGGTCCTTGTTTTCGAAGAAAATATGTTTTGACAGTAGCCGCCGCATCGTCTTACCCATAGTATCCAGGTAGGCTTTTTCTGTCAGTGTACCTTGCTTATAGCGGGTGTAAAAACCAGCAATAACCTGTGTTGCAGAATCTTCTACACTTTTGCCGAATGCCTTGTCGGTATCTGCAATAAGGCATATAAGGCTTGCCAGTAAGATTTTAAGGATACATGTGAACCTACTGGTACGCATATAGACATTTCCGCTTTCGTTTTTTTTGTTTTGAGTTATTCTTGCTATTGCAAACATAAAATCGTGTATATGAATTGAAGTATGGTAACTATTCAAACTCACATTCAGACACTAAAGGTAAGCACTCGGGGTTTTTCCGAAGAATCCGATTGTGTTTTCTGAATATAATTATTGAACAAGTACAGTATGATTTAGGCTAATAGTGGACGAAAGATACAAATCCGAAGCATTTTCTCCATATTGTAATGTCCGAAAGTATAATAATTCGATCTGATTCAATAATTAAAATATTATGTACTAATCATATTCCTACTGATCCGGTGCCTGTTTTAGTCTGCTCTAAATGCCGGACAAGTGGTTTTGCGTATAGGGTCAATAGCTGGGTGCGGAATGTTCAATAAGTTAATTCGACTTGTCCGTAAGTTTTTAACCGCCTTCGTTTCCCGCTCTACTTTTGATGTATAACACCTTGAAAAATACACAGTGGCTCCGCATAAAAATGTGATGATAACCGTCTTTTCAGACTGCATCTATGTATCAGTAAACCGCTGCTGTGCTTGTATTCACCTTTTACGCATTACTCAAATTTTTTTCTATGAAACAAAATCTACTTTGGAGCGTACTGGCGGCTAACCTCGCATTCGGTTTGCCGGCACTGGCGCAGAATCCTGGTGGCGTACCGGTTACGGCATGGTATCGTGCGGATGTAACATCCAGCCTGTTTTCGGATGCCGGCATCACCACTGCCGGGAATAACGCGACCGTACAGCAATGGAACGAATTCCAGGGCACAGGGTTTAACCTGATTCAGTCTACAGCCGGGAGCCGACCGGTATTTTCCTCATCCACCACACTGGCCAACTTTAACCCTACGGTTACCTTTGACGGCAGTAATGACTGGATGCAGTTCAATGCCGGTACCGGTGTAAATGTTATTGACCGGGTCAACGGAACCTTGTATGCCGCCGGTTATGTAAATGTCCTGAAAAGAAATGGTTTCCTCGGGTTCCATTCTTCTATGGACTATCCGGGCTTGCACCTATTCGCCAACACGAATCAGGTATTGTTCTTTACCGGAGGGCCTGGATACCAGGGGCTGAGTCCCAATGCCCTGAAAGCAAATATGTATTTTAATGCAGGATCCGGATGGCAGAACGGTGGAGGCACCAATGTCAACTATGCTGCTGCTACGGTCTCTATGAACGGGGATCGTGCCGATTATGTAGGATCTCAATTGAATAATGCCAACCAGAGTACCGGCGCGCGCAATCTGCGTATCGGCGCCGACGATAACTATGGTTCATTCAGCGGTCAGCTGAATGAGATTTTGGTTTTTGAAGACAGGCTTACCACTGCTCAGATGGATCAGCTGGAGACTTACCTGGCTATCAAATACGGTACTACCTATGCAAGTGGTACGAAAGATTATAAAAATGCAGCGGGTGCTACCGTATGGACTGCGGCAGCTCACACTGGTTATAAAAGCAATATTGCCGGTATAGCCCGTGACGATAATGGTGCATTGCATCAAAAGCAATCGTGGAGCACTAATACCGGTACACAGGTGCTGATTGGTACTACCGGCCTGGCCAATACCAACGTTGCTAATGCAAGCGGACTGAGTAATGGTCAATACCTGATCTGGGGCGATAACGGACTGGCCAAGGTGCCTACGGTTTCCTTTACCGCTAGTAGCCTCAGTCATCGCTTTGCGGCCGTATGGCAGGTGCAGAATACGGGCACTGTAGGAACAGTAAGAGTAGCATGGCCTCAAGGCTTGACTAACCTGAGCCTGATCCAGAGTACAGATGCAACGTTTGCTACCGGCAATACGATTACCGGTATGACGGCTAATACCACTACTATAAACGGGGTGGTGTACAATTATGCAGATGTAACCCTGACCAACGGTCAGTACTTTACCTTCGGTGCAAAACTGGCCGGACCTGGTGGGGTGACTACCGGACTGCTCATGTGGCATAAAGCAGATGATGGCACGGCTACTGCAGGACAGAAAAATATCTGGAAAGATATATCTGGTAATGGCAGAGATGTGATACAGACCAATAATACTGCTTACCAACCTGCACTGGTAACCAATGCCAGCTATACGGCTAATAACAAAGATTATAACTTTAACTTCAATCCGTTCTACTATTTCGACGGAACCAATGATTTCTTCTACAGACTTAATGATAACTATTTCCCGGCGACCAATAGCCCGGGTTCGGTTTATGGGGTAATGTTCAACTCCACAGTAGGCGGATGGCGTACACCATACGGTTGGGGCGATGATGATCCTAATCTGGTAAGAGGAGATAATGCCTACTATCTGACCCGCGATAACGGAACCGTACTGGTTACCAATGGTACCGTTACCCTGAATACCAAACCAGCCCATATCGGTGGTATGTCCTGGCGTGGCAGTACCAATGGTATGTATATGAACATAGACGGACAGCTGTTCTCTACTACTGCATACAATGTTGGGGGTATTAACACTGCGGCGAGTTTTTCAATCGGCTCAGAAGGGTATAACCTTACTGCAACCGGGTATGAGCAATACCAGGGGGCCATGTCTGAAGTATTTGCCTACAGTACAGACCATCAGAATTCGGGTGGTGATGAAAAGCAGAGAATCAATTCTTATCTCGCGCTTAAATATGGTATTACTTTAAAAAATGATGCCGGTACCAGTACTACAAATTACCTGAGCAGTACTTCTGTAGTAGTTTGGGATACCACTATTAATAATGGGTATAACAACAGTATTGCCGGTCTGGTTAATGATGAGAATAGTGCCTTAAACCAGAAGCAATCGCGCAGTAACGTTAGCGGACAGCAAGTCCTGATCGGTACTACAGGTCTGGCCAATACTAATACATCGAACAATACAGCCCTGACCAATGGTCAATACCTGGTATGGGGAGACAATGGATTGACTAAAGCACTGTCGGCACCACTGACCGGCATATCAGGACTAAACCTGCGTTTTGCGGCCATCTGGAAGGTACAGAACACCAATGCTGTAGGTACTGTGCGTGTAGCATGGCCTGCTGGTATTGTAAACCTGTCACTGATACAAAGTACAGATGCCGTATTCGATGCAAGTGATGTAAGTACGGACATGAGCGTGAATACACAGACCATAAACGGTGTGGTATATAACTATGCAGACGTAACCCTTGCCAATGGTCAGTACTTCACTTTCGGAGGCTATATCGCTGGTCCGGGTGGCGTTGGTACTGATCTGTCTTTATGGTATAAAGCCGATAACGGTGTGACCACAGATGCGAATAAAATGGTTACTGAATGGGCTACCACCACTACCAATGCGGTGAATCTGACACCAAGTGGTACTGCGGTACTGCCTTACAATGATCAGACAACTTATACCAGCACCTGGAACTTTAACCCTACCGTTACTTTTGATGGTACAAACAATTACTTACGTAACAATACTACTGCTTACTTAAATACTGCCGGCTCTGTGCACTATATTGTGGTGGCCAGAAATCCTCAGCGTAATACGGTTACCCGCAGTCTTTTTGCTGTAGCAGGTAATGATGATGGCTTCTTCTATTCCGGAGCAGGTGGCAATACAGCAATCCCTGCAATCGGTAACAACTACAATACAGCCGCTGCAGCGATAGCCACTCCGAATAACTTTGGTATCTATTCAGCAATATTACCAAAGACCGGCAGCCCTGCCAATCAGAGAGGGTTCTACAATGGCCTGATGAAAGTGTACCCATCACCATATCCTTATACCGGAGGTAACTATTCGCTGCCGACTACCGGTGCGTATATGGGGGCAGACGGTACTACCGGAGATAACTTCAACGGTGATATTGCAGAAGTCGTATTGTATCATAACCCTACCGGTGGTGATATGACCAATGCAGATCTGTCCAGAATTCATAGTTATCTGGCACTTAAGTATGGTATTACGCTGGATCAGACTACTGCACAGAATTATGTGAACTCTTCCAGTGCAGTAATATGGGATGCTACTACTGCAAATGCTGGCTATAATTCTAATATTGCCGGTATTGGTAGAGATGACGTGGGTTCTTTAAACCAAAAACAATCGAAAAGTGTCAATGCAGGTCAGCAGGTACTGGTAAGTACTACCGGTCTGGAAAGTACCAACGCAGCTAATACCGGATTAATGACCAACGGTCAATTCCTGATCTGGGGCGATAACAACCTGGCTAAAGCGCCAACTGTATCTATTGCCGGTATCTCAGGCATTAACTATCGTTTCGGATCGATCTGGAAAGTACAGAATACTGGTGCTGTAGGAACTGTACGTGTGGCATGGCCTAAAGGATACGCCAACCTGAAGCTGATCCAGAGTACTGATGCGACCATCACTTCTTCTGATGTGATCACGGATATGACCAACAGCCAGGTAGTGAATGGCGTAGAATATAACTATGCAGATGTTACACTTGCCAATGGCGAATACTTCACTTTTGCTGCCTTCATTCAGGCACCGGGTGGGGTGACCAATAACCTTAGCTACTGGTACAGAGCCGATAAATTTGCAGAAGCAAATGCGGTAGGCTCAAGTGTGACTTCATGGACCGACTTTACTTCCGGTACGGTTTCTGCACAATTAGGAGATAATGCACAACCTGTTTCTGCACAAGGAAGCAGTACATATTTTAACTACAACCCTGGTATCAAGTTTACTAACGCAAACCAATCACTGGGTAACCTGAATGTGCAAACCGTTACCAACCTGAACTACGATATCTTCACCCTGACCAAGGAAGGGGTAGTAGCAGGAGGTAATGGCAGGATCTTCAGCTCCCTGGTGAATAATGCAGACCAGAGTGGAAGCATTAACTATTGGGATGGTATTGGTATCATGGCAGATCAGCGCATCGAGCGTATGAATACTGCATATAACAACAGATACCTTGCTAATCCGGGCAATATCCTGTATGCTACGAATAATCCGAGTATCATGTACAATAAATTCAGTGATCTCGATGTGTCCAAAGGATTGAACGGAGCCGCAAATGGTACTGCCGGTACCAACACGACAAGAGGCCAGTTCAACGGTGGTCATGCATTCGGTTCTACACAATTCTCCAGCAATGGTAGTGATAATGCCGGCTTTACCGGCGACCTGGGTGAGGTAATCATTTATGGTAACGGAAATATCAGCCCGGCAGAAAGAAACAAAGTAGAATCTTATCTGGCTATCAAGTATGGTATTACCCTGAACAACAGCAACAACTATACTACTTCACAGAATGTAGTGGTATGGAATGCAGCAACTAATGCGACTTATTACAACAATGTGGCTGGTGTGGGTTATGATTATATCTCAGCGCTGCTGCAGAAACAAAGCCGCAGTCAGATGGCCAATGCCAACGGACAGGTGATCATGGGTCTGGGTGAAATTGATTCAACTAATGATCTGAACCCGGCAACACTTGCAGATGGTCAGTTCCTGTTATGGGGTGACAATGGCAATACGCAAGCGATGACTAATACTGCAAGTACCTATACTGCATTTAACTATTCAGGTGGTACCAATAATGCCCGTCGCATGAACCGTGTATGGAAAGTACAGAATACCAATGTGGCTAACGAAATGCTGATCCGCTTCCCTGTGGCTTCAGTAGGTACCACTACACTGCCATTAGGTGATGCTTGCGGCAGCTATGCAATCTTATTTGCCAGCGATAGTACATTCACCAGCAACCTGACGGTTGTGCCACTTACGGTAAACGGAACAGATTATGATGTAACGCATGCTTTCCCTAACGGAACCAGCTTCTTTACATTTGCGAAACTGACTCCACTGGCTAACGGCGTGGTATACCTGCCTGCGGTAACTGAAACTACAGACCAGTATAACAATAACTGTGGCGTAGGAGAGTGGGTAATGTTTAACCAGATGGGTAATCCAACACAGAGACTGCTGGGTATGGCAGGATATACCACTACAGAATTGAACAATTTTGATGTAGTGATTACGCCAGAAGGTATAGGCTACGACGATGGTACCCGCACAACCAACCTGATGCCTCGTATCACTACCGTCTTAAACGGTAATGCCGGAGCAATATCAACAGGTAAAGTAAGGGTTTACTACAGTACCAGTGAAATGAATGCAACTATTGTACCGGGTGCTGTAACCAACAGCTGGTTTAAGTATGAAGGTAATGCCGATTCTGTTCTGGCAGATGTATATAATGATGGTGTATTCCTGGCGGGTAAAGCCATTGCGATTACACCTGATGCAACCGGGGTAGAAAATGGCGTGAATTATGTAGAGTTCCATAACATCAATTCTTTCTCCAGCTTTGTATACCTGTCTTCTACAGAAAATGTACAGACTGTGTTACCGGTTCAGCTCACTACCTTTACGGCAACCAAAGGGCAAGGTAAGGTTTTATTAGACTGGACTACTGCCAGCGAGCAACATAACAAAGGTTTTGCTGTAGAGCACAGTACTGATGCCCGCAACTGGAATACTATCGGTTTTGTAAATAGTCTGGCTGCTTCTGGTAACAGTGACATAACCTTAAACTATGCGTTCACGCACAAAGAACCGGTGAACGGTAATAACTTCTATCGCCTGAAGCAAACAGACTTTGATGGTAACTATGTATACAGCCCGGTTAGAATGGTCGGCTTTGCACAAACCGAAAGTGCGATCCGCATCCTGCCTAACCCTGTACGCAGCGAGTTATGGATTCAGGGACTGAATGGCAGCAACAAGATTGTAATTACCAATGCTACCGGACAGGTTATGGTAACAATTAAAACGGATAATGTAGCCAGCCATATGGTCAACATGGGTCACTATGCACCAGGCTTATACATCATCTCCGTAGTGAAAGAGAATGGTATGAGGAGCAGTTATAAAGTGATTAAAGAATAAGCTATACATTGAGATTGCACATACTTTAATGCACACAAAGACAACCCGCCTGCGTATCGCAGGCGGGTTTGTTATGGACAGCACTGCGGAAAGTTCTTATGCTATATTCATGTAATACGGTACTTTTTGGCGCCGGTATAAATAAATCTTTTTTTTACATAAAGATTAAAACAAGGAGGATTCTAGTTTTAGTGTTTGATTTGTTTCAAATAGTAGAGGAGTGTACCTTAACAGGCCAGAGCAGCGCATCTGGCCTGTTTGTTTTTAGCCTGCCCATATATTTTTTTTGTTAAAAAGAGCATTCTGTATGCATACTTGAGTTAAACTGTTATATTTGCTGACTATTAAAAAAATCAAAATGTTACATAACAGTGTGTTAACTAGGAATTAGCCCGAACTGTTTCTACATTTGTACCAAAATTACCAAAAGCCCATTCCGAACTTGACCAGGAAATTCCACATATTGAGCAAGAAGTTCATCGTGATGCTATTGGCGCTTCAGATCATGAATATGAGCGTCTATAGTTCTGGGTTTTATATTAAAGTCAAAGACGGCAAAGGACATAAGGTATCTATGTTCAACCAGATCGACTCTGTACTGGAGTATCTTGTGGAGATCACTTTCGGTCAGGTCAATGCTTTTCCTGAACAAGATACGGGCCACCATCATCCTATCAAGCACATCACCAAGACAGCCAAGTTCTTTGATGTAGCCATACAGGAAATCCGAAAATTTGAATTACAATCTATACCGGAACATGCTCCTGTAAAATATACAGAGTATACCGATAAATACGATTTCCTTTACTACAAAGAGATCAATCCTCCCCCTCCCAAAGCTTAATTTAATCTGATATTGAAGGCCGCGCATTGCGTATGCCTTTCTGTTCATGTTTGTCTCCAACCAGAGGCAGGCCAGTATTCTGTATTAATACGATTAAATTAAATGAAACACACATCATTTATGAGCTTTGCTATAGCAATGTTCATTCTGTGGGTATGCAGTGCGCGTACCTATGCCCAAACCAGCGATACCCTTCGCGTCAACCTGAACGAGGTTGAGCAGACCTTCTTAGAAAAAAACTTATTACTGCTGGCACAGCATTACCAGGTTAATGCGGACAGCGCCCTGATCACACAGGCCAGGCTATGGGATAATCCGGTGCTGAGCACAGACCAGAATGTATATGCCAATCGCCGCTTTTTCGAGCATGGTGTCAACCCCGATGGTACACCAAGAGGCCAGTTCCTGGTACAGGTAGAGCAGCTGATACAACTGGGTGGTAAAAGATCCAAAAATGTAGCGCTGGCAGGTACCAATGCAACAATTACCTACTGGCAGTTCATCGACCTTATGCGTACGCTGAAACTGGAGTTACGGAATAACTATTATACACTGATTCAGGCACTGAACCTCTCCCGTTTATATGCAGAAGAAGATGGCCACCTGGACCAGCTGGTCAAAGGGATGCAGGCACAATTACAGGCGGGTAATATTGCCCGTAAAGACTTGCTTCGGCTGCAGGCTTTACAACTGACACTGCACCAGAAAATAGCAGATAACCACCAGCAGATCGAAGACCTGGAGGCTAGTCTGCGCACCTTACTGCAGACCGGCCCGCAAAGCGTACTGATCCCATCTGAGCAGATGAATAATAAGGTGGTACTCCCTCCGCTACAGGATGCCATGACTACTGCAATCGAGTATAATCCGGAGTATAAAATCGAGAACTACCGGCTGACCGGTGCTACTCAAAACCTGGCAGTACAGAAAGCCATGGCGGTACCGGATCTGACCATCTCTCCCAATTTTGATCAGAATAGTAACTATACACCTAATTACTGGGGGCTGGGACTGAGTATTCCTATACCGGTATTCAACCGTAACCAGGGTAATATCAAGGCCGCTCAATTCCAGATCAGGTCTCAGCAGGCAGTGGTCGATAATAAGCGTATTGCACTGCAGAACAACGTTGCAGCAGCATACAACAAACTGGTCGCGGTACAGAAGATGAATGCCGATAACCAGGATGTATTCTACAAAGACTATGATGCCTTGTATGACAATATCGTGCAGAGCTATAAGCAGCGTCAACTGAGCCTTGTAGAGTTTATCGATTACCACCAGGCATACCTGGATGTAATGAGCCAGAAATCCAATCTGGCCCTGCAATTGCAACTGGCCAAGGAAGAATTGAACTTCCAGTCCGGTGCGGATCTTGTTAAATAATTTATTTCCCCCAAAACAAAATAATAACCATGAATTTTAAGATAAGCATTCCCGTATTATGCATGCTGGTATGGGCTACCGCCTGCGGCAGTAAAGAACAACCACAGGATAATTCCAATAAAAAATACGTCATCAGTGATACGATGATGAACATGATAACGCTGGACTCTGTACGCACCAGTACGGAAGTGGATCAGCTGGCCCTTACCGGTAGCGTAAGTTTCAATGAGAATAATGTAGTGAATATATTTCCCCGCAGCAGCGGGCAGATCGTTTCTACTACGGTTTCTCTGGGCGATTTTGTACACAGAGGCCAGGTACTGGCCGTAATCAAAAGTGCCGATGTAGCCGGTAGCTATAGTGACCTGAACAGCGCCAATGCCGATATATCGATTGCTAAAAGAGAAATGGAAAGTGCAGAGAACCTGTATAAAAACGGCATCAGCAGCGAACGGGAGTATGTAGAAGCAAAGCAAAACTACCAGAAAACACTGGCACAGGCCAATCGCATCAAAGCGGAGATCAGCATTAACGGCGGTAGCGGTGCTACGCAGAGTGGTAACTATACTCTGACCTCCCCGATTGACGGTTATGTAGTGGCTAAAAACGCTACCACAGGTGCTTTCATCCGTTCTGATGATGGTAAGAATATTTTCACCGTATCAAACTTGAGCAATGTTTGGGTAAATGCGAATGTGTATGAGTCCGACATTCCGAAAGTAAAACAAGGCTATAGCGTAAAGATCATACCGATGTCTTACCCGGATAAAGTGTTTGAAGGCAAGATTGAAAAAGTAGGCGATGTGCTGGACCCCGAAAATAAATCTATGGCGGTAAGAATAAGCCTGGCCAATAAAGACCTGTTGCTGAAACCGGAAATGTTTGTAAAAGTAATTGTGGAAAATACAGAAGGCAGTATGGCTACCTGTATTCCTACCAGTTCCCTGATATCTGTCGACAGTAAAAACTATGTCGTGGTATTTAATGCCAAAGATGACCTGCAGATTGTAGAAGTGCATGTGATCAAGAAGGCAGATGATCTCACATTCATCCAGGCAGAAGACCTGAAATTAGGACAGAAAGTAGTGACTAAATACCAGTCCCTGCTTTTTGAAGAACTACAGAAATATTAAGGTACCATATAGTATCTATCACAAACAATGCCCGGTACATGAGTCCTGCGGCAGTTTAAAAATATTTTCCACATGAATAAAGTAATTAAGGGGGTCATACACTTTTCCCTCAGACACAGATACCTGGTGTTTTTCCTGACAGCAGTCATGGCTGTAATCGGGTATGTAAGTTATACCAAAACACCCATCGAGACATTTCCCGATGTCACCAATACCCAGATCATTATCATCACACAGTGGCCCGGCCGCAGTGCAGAAGAGGTAGAGCGCTTCGTAACCATACCACTGGAAACACAGTTAAATTCGGTGCAAAGCAAGATCAACCTGCGTTCCACCTCTTCCTTTGGTCTGAGCTATATCCGCCTCATCTTTGATGATCATGTAGATGATGCCTTTGCCCGTCAGCAGGTCATGAGCCGCATAGGAGGGGCCGATCTGCCCGATGGCGCGTCGCCGGATGTGCAGCCGCCATACGGTCCTACAGGAGAGGTATACCGTTATATACTGAAGAGCAAAACACGCAACATCCGTGAGCTCAACACCATACAGGAATGGGTACTGGACCGCAAATTCAAATCCATACCAGGTGTTGCTGATGTAAATACATTCAGTGGCGGAGAGAAAATTTACGAAGTAAGGGTAGACCCGCAGGATATTGCCAACTATGGTTTATCTGCCCTGGATGTGTATGAAGCGGTGAATAAAAGTAATATCAATGTCGGTGGCGATGTCATCGAAAAGAACGGACAGAGCTATATCGTACGTGGTATTGGTTTGCTGAACAATATTGATGAGATCAATAATATTATTGTCACCAAAGCCAATGGTGTACCTATCCTGGTAAAGAATGTGGCTAAGGTTGTAGAGACCGAAAAGCCGCGCCTGGGGCAGGTTCATCTCGATAATAATGACGATGTCGTAGAAGGTATTGTTGTGATGCGTAAAGGTGAAAACGCAAAAGAGGTACTGGACCTGATCCATGCCAAAGTAGATGAACTGAATAATAATATCCTGCCCAAAGATGTAAAGATCGTACCCTTCTATGATCGTACCCATCTGATGGAGTATGCAACACATACGGTGCTGCATAACCTCGTAGAGGGTATTGTACTGGTAACGCTGATTGTACTCATCTTTATGGCCGACTGGCGCACTACGCTTATTGTAGGCATCATTGTACCGCTTTCTTTATTATTTGCGTTTATGCTCATGCGCATGCGGGGCATGTCTGCAAACTTACTATCGATGGGAGCGGTAGACTTTGGTATTATTATCGATGGTGCCGTCGTTATGGTCGAAGGTATATTTGTAGCCCTCGATCATAAGTCGAGAGAAGTCGGTATGGAACGCTTTAATAAACTGGCTAAGCTAGGTTTGTTCAAGCAGGTGGGTACAGAAATGGGTAAGTCCATCTTCTTCTCCAAACTGATTATCATTACCTGTCTGATTCCGATTTTCGCCTTTCAGAAAGTAGAAGGTAAGATGTTCTCTCCATTAGCCTTTACCCTGGGCTTTGCCCTGCTGGGTGCGCTTTTGTACACCCTTACCCTGGTACCTGCATTGTCCAGTGTACTGCTGCGTAAGAATGTAAAAGAGAAGCATAATGTGGTTGTACATTTCTTTGAAAAGTATATAGGACGTGCCTTCCGCTGGACCTATTCGCATCCAAAAGTGAGCTTCCTGTCCGCACTGGTATTTATGGCCCTGTCTTTTGGGTCTGCCAAATTCCTGGGTTCTGAGTTCCTGCCGGAGCTGGATGAAGGTGCCTTGTGGGTAAAAGCACAGTTGCCCATGAGCTCGTCATTAGATCAGAGCAATGAGGTGGCACGTAAAATGATGGAAATTATTGAGAAATTTCCGGAAGTAAATCACACTCTGGCACAGGTAGGCCGTACCGTAGATGGTACCGATCCCAAAGGGTTTTTCAATGTAGAGATTGCCGTAGACCTTAAACAAAAAGAAGACTGGCCTAAAGGGGTAACTACCGATAAGCTGGTAGATAAGATGAATGATCAGCTCAGCAAAATCCCGGGCGTATTATACAACTATTCTCAGCCGATCCGTGATAACGTAGATGAGGCAGTGGCGGGTGTTCCGGCTTCTCTTGCAGTTAAAATATTCGGTCAGGATTTCAATACACTCGACTCCTTATCCAATAAGGTAATGGATCAGTTAAAGAAGGTACAAGGTATCGAAGACCTGGGCGTATTGCGTAACCTCGGACAGCCCGAGTACCGCATAGAACTGGATCAGCAAAAAATGGCCATGTATGGTGTGAATATCCAGGATGCCAACTCGGTGATTGAAATGGCAATCGGGGGTAAAGCCGCTACCCAACTGTATGAGGGAGAACGTAAGTTTGATATCCGGGTACGCTATGCCAAAGAGTTCCGTGATGCGGATGATAAAATTGCCCGCCTGATGGTACCAACACAGGATGGTGCCAAGATCCCGATCAGCGAGATCAGTACCTCCAAATCCTTGATTGGTGCGAGTTTCGTGTATCGTGATAATAACTCCCGCTATATTCCGGTTAAGTTCTCTATCCGTGGTCGTGATCTGGGTAGTACGATTAAAGAAGCACAGGCACTTGTGGCTAAAAACATTAAACTACCACAGGGCTATACTATGACCTGGAATGGTGAATTTGAAAATGCACAAAGAGCAGGCAATACATTGAGTAATGTAGTACCACTCTGCTTACTCGCTATTTTTATGATCCTGTTCGTCACTTTCGGTAATGCAAAAGATGCCTTGCTGACGATTATGAATGTACCATTCGCATTGATCGGAGGTATACTGGCCCTGCATGTTACCCATATGAACTTCAGTATCTCTGCCGGCATCGGTTTCATTGCCCTGTTTGGGGTATGTATACAGAACGGGGTAATCCTGATTACCGAATTCCGTAAAAACCTGGAGGCTAAAATGCACCTGGACGAAGCAATACATCAGGGCGTGGCCTCACGTATACGTCCGGTTGTAATGACTGCCCTGATGGCGGCTATTGGTCTGATACCAGCTGCGATCAGCACCGGAGTGGGTTCTGAAACACAGAAGCCATTGGCTATTGTAGTGATCGGTGGTCTGGTGACCTCCACCATCCTTACCCTGTTGATTCTACCGATTATTTATAGCTATGCCTATAACTTAATCCATAAACGCAAGAATCGTAAACTGCTCAAAAAAGCAGGATTGATACAGGGATAATCTGATTATAAAAGTAAAGGCCATGCAATGATGCATGGCCTTTTTTGTTTTGAATTTTAGTGGACTAATCTTTAATAATCTTCAGATTCTGACCATCAGGAAGATGTACAATGTACATACCTGCAGCCAGGTGATCTGTAGACAGACGTACCTGCTCTGCTATTGTAAAGTTCAATACAGATCTACCTTGCAGGTCACTGATCCAGGCAGCTTTGCCATTGAGTGCTGTATTGCTGTTCGTCAGCATAATGTAGTCATGTGCAGGAACGGGGCTAACAGTTAAGCTGCCTTTTCCTTCATTACGAACCAGGCGTACCGGGCTGTATGTTGCATCAGCACCAGGTTCTGTAATGCGCAGACGATAATAGTTAACCGGGCTTAACGGTTGTTCATCCAGGAAAGAATAGCTGTTCTTGCTTTCTCCCAGACCTTGTACCGTTCCGATGCTGCTGTATGTTTTTGCATCAGCACTGCGTTCAACAGTATAGCGGGTTTGTTCCTCTTCAGAAACAGTATTCCATTCCAGCAGGCTACCTTTATCCGTTGCTTTTGCGGTGAAATCCAGTAAGTGTACCGGCAGGGCAGTAATAGAAGTCGCGCCTAAAGTAAACGGACTCCAGGTGCTTACAGGGTTACTCGTAACACTACCTGCAGTAGTATTACCCGTAATATTCAGGCCACCTTCATTCAGCCAGTTTGCACCACTTTTATGTGCTACACGCAGGCTTGAAGTGCTGGTGATGGTAATATTATTTACATTATCCCAGTAAATAGTTACTGCACCGGTTGCGGTAGTCAGCGGAGTCATATCCCAGTATTCACCAGTATTGTAAACCGCCAGGGGAGTGGCATCTGTTCCTGTAGTAGTGTAGTTATTACCACCGGCGCTGCCCGTGTTGTATTTAACACGCATACCCGTTCCGTTGGCAGAAAGATTTAAATCTACTTTTTGCAGATTTGTACCATTTCCTACCGGATAGCTGAAGGTACCCGTACCTTCTTTAACCACATAGCCATTTACGTGGCTGCTGTTAGAGGCACCCGAGTACGTTCCTGTACTGGTAAAGGTTACTGGCGTAGTTGTACTGGCAGCAACGATATCACCGGAGGTAAAGGTCATATTACCCGATACTACCAATGGTGTATTCAGGGTTACCCCTGCAGGGTTATTGATCACCACATCTTTGGCCAGGTAGGGTGCACTTCCGTTTACGGTTTGTGCACCGGTACCATTAAAGGTAAGTGTACCTGTAGTTGGTGCAACCATCGTCTGGTTATTGGTCAGGATGCCGGTTACGGTAACCGTACCATTGTTGGTAAAGGTACTGCCGGAGGCATTGGTCATATCACCATTTACCTGCATAGCACCGCCGGTGTTGACGAATATTTCTGCACCGTTGTTATAGAACACCTGAGCCGATGCAGTAAGTGCCATACATACACCCGTAAGGCCAAGGCCCAATGTTTTTATAGATTTGGAGTTCATAATTTCTTTTTTTAAGATTATCGACCGGTAGGGATTTTAGATGGGTTATTCAGATTGGGCAGGGCAAAAGTAGTTTGTCCGTTACCACCATAAGTGGTACCCAGGACAGAGAACAGTGCTGTATTCTGTGCAATGCTCATGATCTGTCCGTTACAAGGTAACCAACTACCGGTGCTGTTAAAGTTGCCGCCATGCATGATAATTTGACCTATGGAATGATATTCTCCGCCCAGGTGATCATAGCTTGGGAAAATACCTTGTACACAAATGTAGAATTTAACACCCTCAGTAGCTACAGCATTCTGCCAGCTTGCATTGGCGCCATCTGTTTTCAGCACTTTGCCGGCATTACCTGGTTGAGAAGGCAGTGTATAAGTACTCAGAGAAACCCAGCTACCACCGTTGTAGAAATAAAAGCCTGCAGTACCATCGGTCTGATATACCATCAATCCGGTTGCCGGACTGCTGATAGCGACTCTTTGTGCAGCAGTCATGCGTGGAATCAGCATACCTTGTGTGGTACTGTTTACTTCCAGCTTCGCACTGCTTGACGGACTTGTGGTACCGATACCAACGTTATCTTGTGCCTGGATGGTCCATGCGCTCAGCATAAATACCAGTGTGCAGATTATCTGCTTGATGAGCGTATTTGTTTTGTTCATTTTGTTTTAAGTTTAATTAGTGAAAAAGACCTGATGAAGATGGACAAGCACTGAATCAGACGAAACAGTTGCTTTGATGATGCCTGTAAAACCTAACCTGCAAAGGCTGTAATTGTATGGGCATATCCGCACCGACAATACCAAGGTCCAGTGTTTGTTTAGATTTGAAATTCATAGGTTCTTTTGTATAAGGTTATCGACCAGTAGGGATCTTAGATGGGTTATTCAGATTAGGCAGGGCAAAAGTAGTTTGTCCGTTACCACCATATGTTGTGCCCAGGATAGCAAACAGTGCTTGATTCTGTGCAATGCTCAGGATCTGTCCGTTACAAGGCAACCAGCTTCCGGTGCTGTTAAAGCTGCCGCCATGCATAATGATTTCACCCATAGAATGAGATTCATAAGCCAGGTCGTCATAAGTTGGAAAAATACCTGCTACACAAATGTAAAATCGCACTGCTTCTGTAGTTACAGCATCCTGCCAGGTAGCATTAGAACCATCGGTTTTAAGTACCTTTCCGGAATTGCCAGATTGTGATGGTAAGGTATAGCTACTCAGAGAAACCCAGCCACCACCGTTGTAGAAATAAAATCCTGCGGCACCGTCGGTCTGGTACACCATCAGGCCGGTTGCCGGACTGCTGATAGTGATTCTTTGCGCAGAAGTCATGCGTGGAATCAGCATACCTTGTGTGGTACTGTTTACTTCCAGTTTAGCACTGCTGGCTGGGCTGGTAGTACCGATACCCACATTGTTTTGTGCCTGAATGGTCCATGCGCTCAGCATTAATACCAGGGTGCAGATCATCTGTTTGATGAGCGTAGATGTTTTTGTCATTTTGTTTTTATGTTTAATTAGTGAGAAGAATTGATTATAATCCTGGATTAATATAGATTTTCCGGGTTGGCAGAAACAATAGTTTTGACGATTCCTGAAGATCCGGCCGATGCGGCATTTGTATTGGCAACACCACCTACACCGCCATTACCACCAGATGCTCCACCGGCACCTCCGAAGCTGCCAGCAGAGGTACCAGTAGTAGTATTAGCTCCGATAGCTCCGCCGTTTACCTGTAAGGTTCCGGTTATACTAGGCGTAGCAGAAGTTGCCATGATAATGACACCACCACCTCCTCCGCCGCCGCCGGCACGGTAACTACCCGATACAGTAGCAGCATCACTTCCGTTACCTCCGTTGGCTCTTACTGTTCCGGCTATACTCATAGCGCCTTTGGACATTAATACAATCAGTCCGCCACCACCACCACCGGCACCGGCATTATTGGCGGCCGCATCAGCAAGTACGGCATTGGCTCCATTAGCCGCAACTACTGCACCGACACTTACGGTTAAGGTTCCTTTGGCATAGATCGCAAAGGATCCGCCACCGCCACCACCAGTACTGGTACCACTACTGGCACCGGCACCGCTACCGCCGCCGTATACAGGGATATTGATCAGGCTGGGAATAGATGCAGTACGTACTGCCTGTGGTACATAGGTATTAGTGCTGAATACAGCTATTGTATGTGCAATACCTTTGTCACCAACAGTGGCAAAGTTTGTATTGCCTGCAGGTAATACCGTAATGGTTCCGGTAATAGAAACGTTGCCGCTGCAGCGTATTTTGGTGCCGCTGGGTACAATCAGGGTACCGGCAATCGTAATACTGGAAAATTGAAAATTCAGATCTGAAGGAGGTGATGCAGACCAGTCAACAGTGTTACCTACCGTTACATTAAGCGCACCTGCTGCACCATTGCCATAGATATCAGCACCAGAGCTGCTGCTGCCAGATGAGCTTACCGCCTGCCAGGCAGAGCCCGTGTAGTAATAGAAGCCAGGAGTATTGTTGGTCTGGAAGATCATAAGACCAGTAGCAGGGCTACTGATGGCATCACGCTCGCCCTGTGTCATTCTGGGCATAAGCAAGCCTTGTGTGGTACTGCTTACATCCAGTTTTGCACTGGCGCTGGGACTGGCAGTACCTATACCGAGGTTATTCTGGGCGGTCAGGGTATGACAACCAAAGATGAATGTACAGACGGCAATCGCCTTACACCATCCGGAGTAAAATTGTTTCATGTAGTACAGTAATTTTGAGGAGTGAATAGAAATGTTTTATATATAGTTGATTGTGTTAAAGTTGTGTAGTTGAATACGTTAATGTAAAGCTAAATGTTTTTTCTTCTATTCATATAATTCACTGCTATTTAATTGTAAAAAAAGGGGATTTTTCCCCTAAATTAAAGGGTAGCAATGTTTTGTGATGGTCAGACTTTAACAATATATTAGTTCGACAAATTGTCGAAAAATGTCAAAATATTGAAATTAATGAGTAATTTGCGCCACTTTTTACAATCAAATAATCACTTTGTTTTATGAAAAAATTAATGACAATTGTTGGTCTGTCTGTATTTGCACTGGCTGCTAACGCACAAGAAGAAAGAGGTATTTACTCTGGTCGTGATGGAAAACGCTTCAGAAACATGGGCGGCGAAAATGCTGAGCATGACTTCCTGAAACCACACGCTGGCAATGTAACTGCTGAGTTAGGTTTAACAGGTGGTTTAGGTAATACAGGTTTAAGCCTGAACAACAATGCTGGTATGCTGCGTTTTCGTTATTTCGTTACTAACGACTGGGCTGTAAGACTGGGTGCTAACATCACTAACGAGTTCGAAAGAACTAATGCTTACGGTACTGGTAGCGAAGAAGGTTTCGTAAAAGAGAGTAACACAACTGTATTGTTCAACATCGGTGCTGAAAAACACTTCATGGGTACAAGAAGACTGTCTCCTTATGTAGCTGCTGATTTCATCATTGGTAACATGAGTGCACACGCTAACGGCGAAAATGCTACTCAGGGCGGTACTTACACGACTGGTTACTCTTTCGATTCTAAAAGCATGAACAACACTGTATGGGGTGTACGTGCTATGGTTGGTGCTGATTACTACATTGCTAAGAATGTATACCTGGGTGTTGAAGCTGGTTTAGGTTACACTTCTACTACAATGGGCGAAACTGAATTGACGCAAACATTCAACAACGTAACTACTACAGTTACTAACAAATCTGCTGGTAAATCAGCTACATTTACGCCTGGTATCGTTACTGGTATCAGATTAGGTTTCGCATTCTAATTTGAAGCAAAACCAGATACAAAAAGAGTGCTGTTATGATACAGCACTCTTTTTTATGTAATAGATTTTTGTACTTATTATTCTTTCCAGAGGAAAGGAAACAGGATCACCCCGATCCCCAGAATAAGGAAGTTCATGCCCAGCATGACTGCTAATAGCATCATCCAGCCCTCCTGAAGTACATTCGACAACGCTGCATTCGACAGCTTGCTCAGCATCATCAGCATCACAATAGCAATAGGGAAGCCCATAATAGCCATCAGTGCCGCATTCTGCCTGGCCTGTGCAGCGATAGCAGACAAGAAGGTAAAGAGTACTGCCATACAACTTGCACCCAGACATACGACGGATATGAACATTCCGGGACGCAGCAGGGGGTAGCCCAGCAATAAGGAAAATAAGCCCAGGGTAAGCAGAGAGATGATCAGCATAAGCACTACACTATAGATCATTTTTGCCAGCAGGTATTGTACCGGGGGCACAATGGTAAAGTAGTAACGGTTACGGGCTGCATTCTCTTGCAGGAAGCTTTTAGCTACCGTATTTACCGTGATGAACAGCTGTGCAATCCAGAATAAAGCATTCCAGATTTTAGTCTCGGGTTGTGCCGCCATCATATAGATCACAAACACCGTACAGCTGACATACAGCAATACACTGAAGAATGTATGTTTCTGACGCCATTCCAGCAGGATGTCTTTCTTGATAAGAGTTAATACGGTATTCACGTGCGATCTGTTTTTCCTGGATTGCAAAAATAGGTAATTCAAAAGAAAAGGGCCGCTTCTGCAGCAGCCCTTTATCATGTATTATTTAAAGTATTTCAGAATGTCATTGGCGTTGACCGCTACCATAAGGATCAGCAGGAGCACCAGGCCTATGGTCGTGACGATCTCCATAAACTTCTCATTCGGTTTGCGACCCGTAATCATTTCCCATAAGGTAAACATTACATAGCCACCATCTAATCCCGGGATAGGCAACAGGTTCATCACCGCCAATGCCAGGGAGATAAAGGCTGTGATATTCCAGAACGACTGCCAGTGCCACTCTTCAGGGAAGATCTTACGCATGGAATCGAAACCACCCACACCTTTATAGGCACCGGTTTTAGGATTAAATATCAGTTTAAACTGGCCTAAGTACTGACCAATTTTATCTTTGGCCATAGTCATACCAGCAGGTATTGCCTGGAAGAAAGTGTATTTTTTTACTTCCATATTGACCTTAGCCATTTCAGCCAGCTCATCATTATTTTCAGGCAGTTTTAATTCAATACCGATAGTACCGTCTTCTAATACTGCAGTGTTTACTGTAGTCAGTGTACCATTGCGGGATACCGATACAGGTATGGTAGTACCTTTGTGCAGCAATAATGCATTTTTGAATTGCATTAAAGTTGATGCAGGTTGGCCGTTTACTGCCACGATCACATCTTTGGCCATGATACCGGCTTGTGCAGCAGGTTTATCTTTGGTCACCCCTCTTATTACAGCAGGGAATGGTACGGTAAATAATGTCTTATTCTTATTGTCTACCAGTTGCTCTACAAAGTTAACCGGCAGGGTAAATGTGGTGTCTTTGCCGTTGCGAGTCACGGTAACATTTTGTGCATAGAGCATTTTCGGCATCAGATCGTTATAGTAAACCAGTGTTTCACCGTTCACCTTTTTTACCTGGTCGCCGTCTTTAAAGCCCAGCTTATAACCAAGACTATCAGCCACTTCGATACCCGATTTCAGCTCAGCCATCGGTAATTTCTTTTCTCCCCATACAAAGAGGATCATAGCATAAATTACAAATGCAGTAAGGATATTAATGATAATCCCGCCCAGCATAATCAGCAGGCGCTGCCAGGGCTTCTTGCTGCGGAATTCCCACGGCTCCGGTGGCTTGGCCAGTTGCTCTTTATCCATGCTCTCGTCCACCATACCAGCGATCTTTACATAACCACCTAAGGGGAACCAGCCGATACCATATTCTGTATCACCTTTTTTCTTTTTCCATAAAGAGAAAGGCAGGATATTGCTGAAAGGGAAGAGAAAGTCAAAGAAAAGATAGAACTTTTCTACCCTTGTTTTGAACAGGCGTGCAAAGAAAAAGTGCCCTCCCTCGTGTAAAACGATCAGCAAGGAAAGTGCTACGAAAAATTGTGCAATCTGCACCCAAAGTCCACTCATGAGAAATTCTGATGTATTAATAGGTTTTTAGTAATCATTGTTATGTAATAACTGCTCTGCGTAAGCACGGGCTTCCGTATCAGAGGCTATCAGTTCTTCCATATTCGGTTTTTCGATAAACGGAAGCTGTTCCATGGTCTGCTCGATAATATCGCTCATTTCCAGGAAGCCTACTTTATTGTTGATAAATGCGTTTACTACTACTTCATTGGCGGCATTCATTACGCAAGGCATATTGCCGCTTTTGTACATTGCCTGTGTAGCCAGTTGCAGATTGCGGAAAGTTTTGATATCGGGATCTTCAAAGTTCAGTGTACCATAGTTCTTGAACTGAAACCTCGGGAAGTCGTTCTGGATACGATGCGGGAATGCCATCGCGTATTGTATAGGCAGTTTCATATCCGGCAGGCCCATCTGTGCTTTGATAGAGCCGTCGGTAAACTGTACCAGGGAGTGAACGATAGATTGCGGGTGTATCACCACTTCGATCTGCTCATTCTGCAATCCGAAAAGCCATTTCGCTTCTATCATCTCCAGGCCTTTATTCATCAGCGTAGCAGAGTCAATCGAGATTTTAGCACCCATAGACCAGTTAGGATGTTGCAATGCATGCGCTTTCTTAACATTAACCAGGAAGTTAGGTTTCTTGCCCAGGAAAGGTCCGCCGCTGGCCGTAAGAATGATCTTTTCGATCGTATCCATACGTTCGCCTGCAAGACACTGGAATATAGCAGAATGCTCACTGTCAACCGGAATAATCGGTACCCTTTTCTCAGCTGCTTTCTGCATCACCAGTTCGCCCGCTACCACAAGGGTTTCCTTATTGGCCAGACCAATGGTTTTGCCCGCTTCAATGGCAGAGAGGGTAGAGTGGAGGCCCGCATAGCCAACAATAGCACCGAGTACAAAATCTACGGTATCCCATTGTACCACCTCGTTCAGGGCATTATGTCCCTCAAATACTTTTACATTCGATCCGGATAAAGCCTGCTTTACCGTTTCGTATGCCTTCGCATCCGTAACCACTACTGCATTGGGCTGGTACTTACCGGCCTGTTCGATCAGCAGCGCTGCATTGGAATGGGCACTCAGTATCTCTACCGAAAATAATTGCGGATGAGCATCGACGATAGCCAATGCCTGTGTACCTATAGAGCCTGTTGAGCCAAGTATTGCTAACCTTTTCTGAGCCATTTTGTCTGCTTTTGGGGGATGTTCGCAAATATAATGATCTAAAAGGATGTTAAAGTCCTAATTTTTCGTCAATATAATAATGATTACGCTCCGGCGCGTTACGAACAATGAGTTCGGCAAGGTAACCAGAGAGGAAGAACATCGTTCCCATCAGTATGAGCGTCAATGAGATATAGAATGGTGGTCTGTTGACAATACCATAAGCATCCCACCAGATCAGCTTACAGATAACCATGTAAGACACAAAAATAAAACCGATAAAAAACAGGAAGGCACCCAGTAGTCCGAAGAAGTGCATAGGTCTTTTGGCAAATTGCCCGATGAACTGTACGGTGAGCAGATCCAGAAATCCATTCACAAAGCGGTTCCAGCCAAACTTGGATACCCCATATTTACGGGCCTGGTGCTGTACCACTTTCTCGCCGATCTTTTTAAATCCGGCATTCTTAGCCAGAACAGGAATATAGCGGTGCATTTCACCATATATCTCCACACTCTTGACTACTTTATAATTATAGGCTTTCAGTCCGCAGTTAAAGTCATGCAGTTTGATACCAGACATGCGGCTGGTTACGCCATTGAAGAATTTAGAAGGCAGGTTTTTAGTAATTCTATTATCAAAACGCTTCTTTTTCCAGCCACTCACCAGATTGAATTTTTCTTCACGGATCATGTGCATCAATTCAGGGATTTCATCAGGACTATCCTGAAGGTCAGCATCCATAGTGATCACAACATATCCGTTAGTCGCTTTAAAGCCTTCATTCAGTGCGGCACTCTTGCCATAGTTACGCTGGAATTTAATGCCTTTGATATTTGGATTGGCGCTGCGTAATTTTTGTATTACATCCCAGCTGTCATCTGTACTACCATCATCCACAAAGATGATTTCATAGCTGTACTGATGTGCCTGTGCGACACGATCTATCCACGCAGCCAGTTCCGGCAGCGATTCTTCTTCGTTCAATAAAGGTACTACTACAGATAAATCTAACACTTGTTTGTCGGGTTTAAAGTTCTTGTTTGGACATATGCATATCCATCAGTTGCTGCGGTGTTTTTTTACGCAACAGGAAGGCAATCATCAGTCCGAAAATACTATCTACCACTACCCAGCGGGCCAGCAGGTTCTTGGCTAATCCCCAGAAATCCTTACTGGATTTGGCCTGACCCCGCACCATTTCTATCTGCTCCTTGATCTTTTCCGCACTCATTTTATTCTTATGCGCAAAAGCATCCATCGACTGCTCGTAGGTCTGGAAGAATGTAGGGTTGAAATAATTCAGGTAAAAATAAGTAAATAAAAGATATGCTACCTCTGCAAAGATGATCGCGATAAATATAGGCTGGAACAGATCTTTAATCTCTGCATATCCGCCTAAACTGCTGCGCTTTTGCGTACCGGTGATGACCAATGCAGCGATAATAATAAAGTAAGAAATAAAGCTACCCAGGTAAAATGCAAAAGGATTATAGCTCAGGAAGCTAAATTTGATCCACAACATCAGCACATACAGCGCTGCAATAATCAATCCGGCTTTGATACCGAAGGCAATATTTTTTTTCTTCATAATAAACTAGAGAATTTGAGCTTTACCGGTAAGTGTTTCGTTCAGCAATGGCGTGTTAAAGGCAAGGCTGGCTTTATTTTCCGGTGTCAGCATCCATTCCGTATCATAGTCAAACAGGGTGAAGTCCGCAATGGAACCTTCTGCAACAGAAGTAGTTTCCAGTCCGAATATGGTTGCGATGTTCTGAGATAGCAGGGCAGCCCAGCGTGCTGCAGTAACATGCGGAGCCGCTTTACGCAGCATAGGCCAGCAGCTCTCCAGAGTAGCCATACCGGATTGGGTGTATTCGAATTCTTTAACTTTCGAATCCCAGTCCTGCGGCTTATGGTGTGTTGCAATAGCATCAATAGTACCATCTTCCAGCGCCTTGATCAGCGCTTTGCGGTCTTTTTCGCTTCTCAGCGGGGGATTTACTTTGTATAAGCTGTTGTAGGTCGACAGGCTGTCGTCTGTAAACAGCAGGTGATATGGCGTTACCGAACAGGTTACGGCTACACCATCTTTTTTAGCTTTTTTGATCAGGTTCAGGCTTTCAGCAGTACTTACACCGGAGAGGTGCAGTTTAGAACCTGTATAGCGGGCCAGTTCAATGTCGCGGTTTACCAGTAAAGTCTCTGCGATAACCGGTATGCCCGGCATGCCCAGCTGTACAGAATTAGGTCCTTCGTTCATCAGTCCGTCCGAAAGTTCGGCCATAACCGGAATCTGTACTACTGTACCGTTAAATGCTTTCACATACTCCAGTGCTTTCTGCATCAGTCCTGCATGCTGTAGCGGTTTCCAGCCGTCGGTAAAGGCAATAGCCCCTCCATGATACATCTCCAGCATTTCAGCCAGATTTTTACCTTCCAGCTGCTGCGATACAGCACCCATTACTTTCAATTGAACACGATGCCCTTTGGCGCTCTGCTGTACGAAGCTCACAGAACTTTTTGTAGCCAGTGCCGGATTGGTATTCGGCACAACGATAACTTGTGTAAAACCACCTTGTGCAGCAGCATTAAGGCCACTTTCAATCGTTTCTTTATGCTCATATCCCGGTTCGGCAAAATCAGTCATTAAGCTGATCCATCCCGGGGCTATAAATCTGCCCTTTCCTTCGATGGTCTGTTTGGCCGTTACTTTAAGCGATTTCCCAATCTGGGTAACCTGGCCCTTTTCAATGAGTATATCTACAGTTTTGCCGTTGTGCGCAGAGGTCGCATCGGCAACCTGAATGTTTTTGATAAGAACGGATGACATAATGCGCAAAGATAAACCTTTTGGTAATAAGTGAATTAAAAAACTAAAGCTGCGGCCCCCAGTATTGCTGCGTTTTTATGTTGCAGCGCCGATACCAGGAATTGTGGTTTGCGTTCTTTGTAAACAAATAATAATTCTTCCTCAAATGCCTTTTGTGTAGGTACCAGCAAGTACTCCCGGGCATTGGCCAGTCCGCCGAAGAAAATAATCGCTTCCGGAGAGATGACTGTATGCACATGAGCCAGTATCTTACCCAGCACTTTACCGGTCTGGTTAAAGATCTCCATCGCCATAGGGTTGCCCATCATGGCTGCATCTGTAATCTCCTGCGAGGTTTCAAAAGGGATCAGCCTGTTAGCCAGCATAATTTTCTGAGCAGTCACCAATATACCAGTCGCAGAGGCATACGTCTCCAGGCAGCCTTTACGGCCGCAGCCACAGGGACGACCATTAGGCTTGGCTATAATATGACCTACCTCACCCGCCATACCATCATGTCCATAGATCAGTTGCCCGTTAGATACGATACCACTACCGATACCGGTACCCAGGGTAATGACCATAAAGTCCTTCATGCCTTTGGCCACGCCAAACTGCATTTCGCCCAAAGCAGCAGCCTTGGCATCATTGGTTACGACGGTATGCATGCCCACCATTTGTGCCGCAACCATATCCCTCAGGGGAATGTAAGTGCGCCAGGGCAGGTTAGCAGAACCGTTAATCACCCCGGTATGGTAATTGGCACTCGGCGCACCGATGCCGATACCCCGTATCGGGCTTCTTTCATTATGCTGATCCAGGATCGATTGCAGATGCAGGCAAAGGCCCTGTACAAAATCTTCCGGTGTGGGAAAACTGTCTGTACGGATTCTTTGTTCTCTGGTGATATTACCTGCTTCATCAACAAGCGCGAATTTGGTATAGGTGCCGCCAATATCTACTCCGATGGCATATTTTTTATCGTTCATATCTTAACTTAACAACAATAATTGTACTTTAGACGCCAAAAATATATATAAATGCAGGATAATAATAAAAATAATTACGGCTTTGCATTGTTGATTATCGGGCTGCTCTTTTTCATCTTCGGTTTTATCACCTGGGCCAACAGCCAGCTGATTCCTTACCTGAAGCTTGCCTGTCAGCTGACGACTACCCAATCATATTATGTAGCCACTGCATTCTTTGCGGCATACTTTGTCATGTCCATCCCTTCATCCTACGTACTAAAAGCTACCGGTTTCAAGAAAGGAATGTCTCTGGGTCTGTTCATCATGGCTATTGGCGCTCTTATATTTATTCCTGCAGCCAATGCCCGTAGTTTCCCGCTGTTCCTGACCGGCCTGTTTATCATTGGCACGGGACTGGCACTGCTGCAAACCGCTTCCAACCCTTATGCTGCAGCGATCGGACCTAAGGAAAGTGCTGCCCGTAGAATCAGCATTATGGGGGTATGTAATAAAATTGCGGGAATTATAGCCATATACACATTGGGCGGCATCATTCTGAAAGACGGAGATGCCCTGGAACAACAACTGACTACAATGGATCCGGTAATGAAGGCGCAAACGCTGGATGCCCTGGCGCAGAAAGTAATTACCCCATACACCTGGATTGCTATTGCCTTTGCCCTTGTGGGTCTACTCCTGTTTTTTACCCACCTTCCTGAAATTCCGGATGAGGATAATGCACCAGAAGTGCAAAATGCTACTGCAGTTCAGAAATCAAGCGTACTGGAGTTCCCGCACCTGGTGATCGGTGTGCTGGCCTTATTCCTCTATGTAGGGGTAGAGGTAATCAGCTATGATACCTTTACCGGCTTTGGTAAATACCTCGGTTATTCTCTGGATGTATCCAAACACCTGGCGACCTATACTGGCTATACCTTATTACTGGGTTATGGGATCGGTATCTGGGCTATTCCCAAATATATCAGTCAGCGCAAAGCACTTGTGGTTGCCTGTATATTAAGTATGTTACTGGTAGTACTATCGGTAACCACTAATGGAGAAGCTGGCCTGAAAACCTTCACCCTTATGGGGCAGGAGCTGAGCATTCCAACGCATCCTGCGGTATGGTTCTTTGCTTTGTTAGGCTTTTCCAATTCCGTGATGTGGCCTGCAATCTTCCCTATGGCGATAGATGGCCTGGGCCGTTTTACAAAAATGGGTTCTGCATTGCTGATTATGGCCATTGTAGGCGGGGCAATTTTACCACCATTGTATGGCCGCATATCTGAACTGAATGGCATCACTGTGCAGACCGCTTACTATATGATGATTCCTGCATATCTGTTTATCCTGTACTTCGCATTGAAAGGATACCGTATAGGAAAGAGATAAGTTTAAAGTGATTATACATAAGAAAGCCTGCACAAAATGTGCAGGCTTTCTTATGTAAATTACCTAGTGAAATTAATCAAAAATATTGATCAGGCGGGTGATGTAGAAATAAGATGCCAGCTGTGCCAGAATACCCAGAATGTACCCCAGGCCTATCTCTCCATTGGTATGTGCCCGTAAAACCAGTCTTGCAGAACCGATGATACCAGCGATCAGCAGAGAGATCATCAGCGGCATAAACAGGTTGACACGGCTTACGATCATGGCAACGATCAGGATACCGATCATACCACCTGCGGCAGCCGCATGCATGCTCACTTTTTTAAAGATATTGACCATGAAAATGGCAATGATACCCCAGAAATTACCCAGCAGGAAAATGCGCAGTACCTGCGGTGCTACTTCCGGTTGTTTCATGTTCTTGAACACCATGTACGCCCAGAAATAGAAGATCATGGTGGCGATCAGGGGAATAATTCTGTCTTTGGAATTATTCAGTTTGATGCTTTCAATGAAGTTTAAGCGCTTCAGCAGGAAAATAGTGACCAGGGGAAAAAAGATTGTATTCAGTGCGAGAATACCCGTCCAGCTATACATCGTTTTCATGGTAATGTTACCAAAACTTACCCTATTGATGCCATACAGCACGAAGGTCATAATAACCGGCATAAAGACCGGGTGGCACACAACAGAAACGATATTGGCCAGTACGCGCAATGGTTTCTTATGGTCGAGTGTATTGATTTTTAAATGCGATTGAGGCATAAAAGGCAATAAATTTGGCTGCGAAGATAAAGTTATTTGACGGTTTTGCAGCTGCTAATATATTTAACGCCACATTATTAACAGCTTGAAGCAAACATTATGAAATTGTTGTATTTTTGTATGTTCTCAAAAAAATTAATAATGTCAGAAACAGCAATTAAGGATATGGCAGAAGCAACCACAGTTATCAGCAATATTCAGCAAATTAAAACAGTATCTGTAATCGGTGCAGGTACTATGGGAAATGGTATCGTGCATGTATTTGCCCAAAACGGCTATAAAGTACAAATGATCGATATCGCTCAGCCGGCCCTGGATAAGGCACTGGCCAATATCGGTAAAAATATGGACCGCCAGATCACTAAAGGCAGCCTTACCGAAGAGCAGAAAAATACCGCCCTGGCAAATATCACTACCCATATCGATATGGAAGGCGGCCTGAGCGGTGCTGACCTGGTAGTGGAAGCCGCTACAGAAAATGTAGACCTGAAACTGAAAATCTTTAAAGACATCGATCGTTTAGCTCCGGCTCATGCGATCCTGGCGACCAATACTTCTTCTATCTCTATTACCCGCATCGCTGCCGTAACGTCAAGACCGGCACAGGTTGTAGGTATGCACTTCATGAACCCGGTTCCGGTAATGAAACTGGTAGAAATCATCAATGGTTACGCGACTACAAAAGAAGTTACACAAGTAATTTATGATCTGTCTGTACACATTGGTAAAGTACCTTGCGTAGTAAATGACTATCCTGGTTTTATCGCTAACCGTATCCTGATGCCAATGATCAATGAAGCGATCATCAGCCTGCAGGAAGGTGTAGCTGGTGTAGAAGAGATCGATACGATTATGAAATTAGGTATGGCTCATCCGATGGGACCATTGCAACTGGCAGACTTTATCGGTCTGGATACCTGCCTGTCTATCCTGAACGTACTGCATAACGGTTTCGGTAATCCTAAATATGCTCCTGCTGCTTTACTGACCAATATGGTACAGGCGGGCCGTCTGGGTGCTAAATCCGGAGAAGGTTTCTACAAATACACTTCAGGTAGCAAAGAACTGGTGGTAAGCGACAGCTTTGCCGGTAATCAATGGAAATAATACTACAGCACAGGTAATCTGTTACTGCATTTGATAAAAAAAGGAACGGGCCGATATATATCGGCCCGTTCCTTTTTTATGTTTAAGGTTTCTTTTAGAACCTTGGGAAAAGTTTTAGTCTAAAGTCTTTATCCAGGATGCCAGGCTATCGTATTGCTCATCGATCCATTCATTAGGCAGTTCCTGTGCCGGCTGGGTAGTATGCAGGAATACCGTTTTCATACCCATGCTTCTGCCAAATTTCATATCACTGTAATTATTGCCGATCATAACCGACCGGGCAAAATCTATATCTTTAAAATCCTCCTGTGCCTTCAAGGCCATACCGGTATTCGGTTTGCGCATCAGGTCATCACTATGCAATGCCGGAGCATGATAAAAGCAGTCGATGTGGCCCTGGTGTTGTGTTAATGCCTCTTGTATACATTGGTGTATCTCTTCAAGGTCCTGAGTGGTCATCAAGCCTTTGCCGATACCCCTCTGGTTAGTTACCACCAGCACCAGGTCAAAGTATTTGCGGGCATGAGCAATGGCTTCCAGCGCGCCATCGTAAAAATGCAGTTCAGTAGGGTTGAAAATATAACTACCCTCTTTTTCAATATTGATCACCCCATCGCGATCCAGGAATAATGCTCTCATGTGTTACTGTCCGATCTCTTTTTGCGCCCGTAAGTAATCTTCCTCCACGCCAATGTCTATAAAATATCCTTCATTAATATATCCCTTCAGGCTATGCTGATCTGCTTCCGGTTCAAAGAAATCTTTTTCCAGAGAGAAGTGGTCCGGCATGTCTTGTAGCAGGGTCTTAGCATGGTTCAGCAGGTAAATGCCACCATTAATCAGGCCATTATCGCAGGCCTGCTTTTCGCGGAAGCCGGTAATGTACTGGTCTTCGTCCAGGATAACGGTACCATAACGCTCAAATTGTTGCATCGGCTTTAAGGCAATCACAGCTTTGACCTCATCGCTGAGTCCTTCGCTCATTTCCCTCAGGGGAATGTCAAACAAAGTATCACCATTGAGTACAAAACATTGATCAGAATGGCATTTCAGCAAAGCTCTCTTCAGTCCGCCGCCCGTACCCAGGGGCTCTTTCTCAATCACCCAACTGATCTTGAACGTAAAGGCTTTGGTTTTGAGCCATTCCAGTACCATCTCATATTTATAACCCAGAGATAAGATCACATGATCGCAATATTGCTGCTCCAGGTAGTGAAACAGGTGTGCGAGGAAAGGCTGGCCGTTGACTGGTGCCAGGCATTTGGGTACATCCGGTACGATGTGTTGTAAACGGGTGCCCAAGCCGCCCGCCAGTACGATACATTCCATACTCATATCTTTTTAGCCTTTGAATAATGCTGCTTCAACCAACTGACAGGCGATATGCCCCAGGGTAATATGGCACTCCTGTATACGCGGCGTATCATCAGAAGGAATATTGATCAGTATATCGGAGAGATCTTTCATTGCCCCGCCGGTACTGCCGGTAAAGGCTACAGTAGTGATGCCCATTTCCCGTGCCTGTTCAAATGCTTTTACTATATTGGTAGAATTGCCGGAAGTACTCAGCCCTATAAGGACATCGCCCTTCTTGCCTGAGCCTTTCAGTAAGCGACTATATACCATATCATACCCATAATCATTGGCTACAGCTGTCAGGTAAGACGTATTGCAGTGCAGTGCTTCGCTGGGCAGGGGATCGCGGTCTGTGTAGAAACGACCGGAAAACTCTGCTGCCAGGTGCTGTGCATCTGCAGCCGAGCCGCCATTACCGCAGAACAGGACTTTACCTCCATTACGGAAGGTTTCTGTGATCTGTTCTGTCAATGATTGTACACGGGCAATCAGTTCCTGGTCTTCCAGGATTTGTTGCTTTACGTCTATAGAACGTTGAAGTATTGCTTGAATTGAAGAGGTCATTGTGTTACTTTTTTAGACCATACCAGTGCCGCATTACAGCCACCGAATCCGGCAGCAGTTTTTACAAAATGCGCGACAGGCTGATGGCCGATCGAGGTAATAACGTGTAAAGGTATGCTGGTATTGCTTTCCCGGAAGCCTGGTACGGGAATCAGGGTATCCTGTTCCATAGCTTTAAGGCTGATGATACTTTCCAGCAGGCCCGAAGCACCCAGTGTATGCCCGAAATAGGGTTTAAGGCTGTGTACCGGTACTGCCGACAGCGCAGCATGACCAATGGCCTTAGCCTCCATTTCATCATTATAATTAGTTGCCGTTCCGTGTGCAGAGATGAAACCGATATCCTGTGGTTCAAGCTGTGCTTCAGCAAGGCTCTGGCTGATGGCCAAGCCCAGTTCTGCTCCCGTTTTGGACGGGCCGGAGAGGTGATTGGCATCATTGCTGATGCTACCGCCGCTGAGTACCGCTGTCTGGCTGCTATATTGTATATCAGTACTCAATACAATACAGGCAGCAGCTTCACCCAGGTTCAATCCTTTTCTTTCCGCATCGAAGGGGCGGCACTGCTCATCTGAAAGTGCCTGGAAAGAATTAAAACCGGCGAGTACGAAATCGCTGATTACATCACAACCTGCTACAACAGCATGTTTGTACAGACCAGCCTCCAGCATACGTCTGGCCGTGATCTGGGCAGCTGCTCCGGAGATGCAGGCTACCGATACATTAATAACCGGGTTGGGGTGTTTGAAAAAAGCAGCAATGCGTTGAGCCGCAGCGGGAATCGATGCCAGTGCTTTGCGCTCCGGATCATTGATCCATTCTATATTTCCTTTGGTCGTAGATAAAATCAGTACGGTATCAGGATTGGTCAGGCTGATATCTGTTGCAGATAATGCCTGTTGTATCACCGCAATACACATCTGCTCAAAACGGCTGTAACCGTTTAGTGCTGCGGTGTTGAGTGCATCATATTGTGCCTCCTGCATTTTGCCCAGCATAAAAGTATTGCCGTCGGGAAAAGACACCGGGCGAATGGCACTTGCGCCTCTCAGTACCGCCTCGTATACCGAGTCGGTATCAAAGCCCAGGGGGCTGATTATAGCGTCGGAAACATGGTAAATCATATTTACTTGTTTTCCTCCTGTAAAAATATTTTGTATTCTGCGCGGGCAATCAGTTTATCTCCCGAATGAATGATCCCGTTAACGATAAAGGCATTCATCACCTGCTGTACATTGGTTGTAGTCGTGGTGATCTGCTCACCCACCTTAGGCAATGCATGTATCTCCAGTTGTTTTACCTGCCCGATAAAACCCACAGGCGGAGCTGCATGATGCTGTGCCGCCATATATCCCGTACCCGCAGCAGCGGTCTGGGCCATATTTTCAATAAGGCCGGGTTCCGTAAAATATCCTTCCGATACAAACAGATGCTCTTCAGGTATGCGAAAAGTAGTAGTAGTCTGCTGCTCATTTGCTTCTGTGATCTCGTCGATCATGACAAAAGGAGCAGCCTGAGGTATATATTGCACAATCGTTTGCTGTTGATACTTAAGGCGTGAAGTTACGATAATTTACGCTTTCTGCTCTTCCCAAAAATCGAAGTAGTTAAACCACTGATCCGGGTATTGTTTTACTTTTTCTTCCAGCGCAGCCACATAATCTTCCAGCATACGTTCGGCACCCTGCATACCACGGCCCTCGTAGACCTGTGGTACTGTTGCCGTAAAATGATAATGAAGATCGGTCAGTTTCAACGTAAATACGATACTTACCGGTGCGCGCAGCTTGCTGGCGAGTATAAACGGGCCTAAAGGGAACAGGGCTTCCTTGCCCAGGAAATCATGCTTAATTGTACGGGTGCCAGGCATATAACGGTCGGCATGGAGGCATATCAGTTCATTGCGGCTAAGGGCTGCTGACATCTCATATATATGCGACATGTCCTCCTTGATAAAAATAATGTTGAAGGTTTTCTTATCCGCGACCTTATCCAGGTATTGTTTGATCTGGGTGTCTTCGCCATCGTACATGACGATATTGATCACCGTTTCCAGTCGCTCCAGCAACTGTCCGGCCAGTTCATAATTACCCAGATGTGCACTCACGATAATGCCGCCTTTACCGGCATCAACCATATCATTCAGGTTGCGCTCTCCTTCCCGTGTAATGGTAAACGGATTTTTGCGCGTACTGAACAGGTATATCTTATCGAGAATGGTCTGCCCAAAACGGATAATGTTCTTACGGATCAGTTTACGGGCGGTACGGGAGTCCATGCCCAGACGTTCCTGGTACAGGTATTTTAGGGGTAGGGTAGCGGCCGGTACAAAGAAAATGTAATACCAGCCTACTATATACAGTAACGCATAGGCTGGTTTGAGACCACCTATGCGTAACAGGAAGATAAATATTTTATATCCTAATGCGGATCCTTGAGATTTTCCACTCCACTGAGCCATAATAAGGGCAATAGTTCTGGTACTAAGCGGCTACCAGACGCTTTTCAACATAATTGTAAAAATCTTCGATTGTCTCCATGGTCTGGAAATCTTCCGGCTTTACTTTAAATCCGAAATTATTTTCAATCACAACAATTAAGTCAATATAGTCAAGGCTATCCAGGTCCAGGGTTTCTTTCAGCTTAGACTCCGGCTGAATGTCTTCTGCCTCAACTTCAAAATCTTCAACCAAAAAGTGGTTGATTTTGGCAATCATTTCTGCTTTTTCCATTACTTTATTAGGGATTTTTGGGTTCGGGGAACCTCCTGAGAGGCTCAAAAATCGGTCGCAAAACTACAATTATTTTATTAAATATTAAACATTTTGAGAATTAGAATGTGATTTTTTATATTTAATGTATTGTATATGTGTCAGCGGTGTATTACTACACTTAATCATTTGACCAGATGCAGGGATTTTGGTTTAATGATCAGGTACAGTACACTACTAAAAAGATCAGGCAGCCGTTTCCAGCCGCCTGATCTTTTTGTATATCTATAATTAGTTGGCGTAATCGCTCATAAACTTAATGCGCATCAGCTGTAATTGTTCAATAGATACGTCACTGTCTCTGAATTCTTCATAAGCTGCGTTCAGATCATCATCTTCCGCCTCTTTAAAATAATCAAAGATCTCTGCCTGCTCATTATCATCCAGTTCCTCATCTATACAATAACCGATATTCAAACGGGTACCGCTGGCTACGATGGTTTCCATCGCATGCAACAGTTCGTGAACCGACAGGTCTTTATTTTTGGCAATCGTTTCCAGCGGAATCTTTTTATCGATATTCTGGATGATAAACACCTTAAGACCACTCTTGTTCACCACGTTTTTCATCACAAAGTCGTCCGGCTTTTCGATTTCATGCTCCTCAACGTAAGCCGCAATCAGTTCAATAAATTTCTTACCGAACTTCAGGGCCTTCCCTTTACTTACACCCTGGATTTTCTCCAGTTCTGCCATAGTAGTAGGGTAGCTCAGTGCCATATCTTCCAGAGAGTTCTCCAGGAAGATCACGAATGGAGGTAATTTTTTCTCTTTAGCCACCTGCTTGCGCAGGTCCATCAGCATTTCCAGCAGTACCGTGTCAGCAGCACCGGTACCTCCGGATTGTGTATCCTCTTCCTCTTCCTCCATATCCTCAAAACGATGGTTCAATGGAACTTTGATCGGGAATATTTTCTTCAGGAATTTACGGCCGTTTTCTGTAATCTTCAGCAAGCCGTATTCCTCAATGTCTTTACGGATAAAGTCCTCCAGCATCATCTGGCGAATCAGGGAGTACCAGAAGTTATCATCCATCTCCATGATCAGACCGGCACCGTAAGACGATAATTTGTTATGTTTGAATGTAGTGATCTGAGGGTTTTTCTTACCCAGTACCAGGTCCACCACATAATCAATACCAAAGCGTTCGTCCAATTGGTCGATCGCATCCAGTATGATCTTAACGCTGTCTTTTACATCCAGCTTCTCTTTAGGATTACAACAGTTGTCACAGTTGCCGCAATTCTCGATACGATCAATCTCACCGAAATAGTGTAGCAATTGTCTTCTGCGACAGGCCCCGCTTTCTACATAAGCAACCGTTTCAGCAATAAGCTGAGCGCCCATTTCACGTTCACTCAAAGGCTTGTCCCTCATCAGGTGCTCCAGTTTCTGAACATCCTTATGAGAGTAGTATAAAATACACCTTCCTTCCAGTCCGTCCCTTCCGGCACGCCCGGTTTCCTGGTAGTAGTTTTCGATTGATTTAGGAATGTTGTAGTGCATTACAAAACGCACATCCGGTTTGTCGATACCCATACCGAAAGCGATAGTGGCTACAATAACCTCCACCTCTTCATGCAGGAACATATCCTGTCGCTGCGCACGGGTCGCCGCATCCAGACCAGCATGATAGGCTACCGATTTGATACCATTAGCCACCAGTGTACTGGCCAGCTCTTCGGTCGTCTTACGGTTAAGGGTATAAATAATACCGCTCTTACCTTTATGCTGAGAGATAAACCGTACAATATGTTTCAATACCTGATTTTTGGAACCCTTAGGTACTACTTCATAATAGAGGTTTGGTCTGTTAAAGGAAGAAATAAATACCTCAGGGCCTCTCAGCTCCAGGTTTTTGACGATATCGTCCTGTACTTTAGGAGTAGCGGTAGCGGTCAGGGCAATAATCGGCAGATCAGGGTTGATCTCTTTGATCATAGCGCTGAGTTTACGGTATTCCGGGCGGAAATCATGTCCCCACTCAGAAATACAGTGCGCTTCATCCACTGCTACAAATGAAATAGTAATATCGGAAAAGAAATCAATATTCTCCTGTTTGGTCAGTGTTTCCGGTGCTACATACAATAGCTTAGTCTTGCCCGATACCAGATCTTCCTTTACTTTACGTTGTTGTACTTTGCTCAGGCTCGAGTTCAGGAAGTGTGCCACATTATCATCATCACTATATCCCCTGATCAGGTCTACCTGGTTTTTCATTAAAGCGATCAACGGAGAAACCACAAGTGCCACCCCTTCACTCAGCAGTGCCGGTAACTGGTAACACAGCGATTTACCACCGCCGGTAGGCATAATTACAAAGGTGTCTTTGCCGCCCAGAATGCTGTTGATAATCGCCTCCTGTTCTCCCTTAAAATTATCGAAACCAAAGTACTTCTGTAATTCTTTTTTTAAGTTTCTTTTATTTTTTACAGCCATTTCTACAATAATATTATGAACGCATTTTATCGATTGTTGTCCGGTAAAGGGTATATAAATATAAACTTTTTCCCGGAATTTTTACTAATCAATTTGCTAAAAATCAACAGCGATAAAAAAGCGAAACCCGTAATAGAGTTCCGCCGGGAGATACCGTAAAAAACTGTTTTTTGCCAGCAAAGTGAATCTAGTAAAGTGTTTTGTCGATCTGGAATACGATAAAGCACCAAGATGTACTTTTTGAGCGCGCAAAGATAGTTCTTTTCAGTTTAATATGTTTCATAAACTTTCTGTAAAACAAGGAAAACCACGAGTGTGTAGCTGTTAGTATTGCCTGTATTGATTCTGCGTTTTTTTGTCATTTCCGGGCAGGCAATTGAGCTGTTAAGGTCTGGTTATTGGATTGGTTATATTTTTTCACGCGAGAAGGGTATTATAATTTAGTACCTGTATACTAAGTATATCTATTTTTAAAATATGTAATTCCGATCAAGACAGTAGGATTTTCCTGAGCTAACTGTATTTGCCGGCAATTGGATACAACCACATACCCTATAGATAAATAATGATTCCTGAAGCCTTTTGGGCTGTCGGGATGAAAGAGTTGTATTACCCATTTTTAATTTATAAGATGTTATGAAGAGAGCATTACCAAACCTTAGTGGGATTCCTATGTCCCGGAAATGGAAACTATTTTCCATATTGACCATATTTACATTGAGTGCGACTGCCGATGCCCGGGCACAAACATGGAACCAGATAGACCTGATCGATTTCAATAATCTTACTTATGAAAGTGATTATACGGACAATGGCAGTGCCTATTATGAAAATGCAGCGTCTCCTGCCTCCGGCCCTAGAAATGGCCTGATTAATGGGAGCTGGGAGGTTAGCAATACTAATATAGGAGCAACCCAAAGCCCGAATAATGCTTCCGGAGGCCGTTTCCTGATGTATTGGACAGATAATGTGTTTTCTGCATCCGCACCTGTAGGCATCGTCTTCAGCAAAACATACGCTGGTCTTACGATTGGCCGTACGTACCGCTTTTCTTTTAAATACGGCTTCTTGTTGCAAACGGGTGGTTCCGTATCTGGTGTGCCGACTTTTACTATTCTACGCGATGGAGGGAATAGTCAGAGTGTGACCTCAGCAACCACCAACTGGGCCACGGCCACAGTAACTTTTGTAGCTACCGCAACGAGCCATACCCTGGCGATCAATAATGCCCAGACTGCTGTCAACGGAAATGATTTTGGCCTGGATGATATTAAGCTGGAAGAATTTCAAGCCGCTTTACCCATTACCCTGAGCTACTTTAATGCCGGTATTGCAGCAGAAGGTGCAGACCTGCAATGGGAAACCCGTATGGTGAAACAGGCCAAAGGTTTTGAAATCGAGCGCAGTGCTGATGGCAAAAGCTGGAATACTATAAATGTTGTACCCGTATACAAGGCAAACAGTAATGAGGCAGAGCAATATCGTTACCATGATCCATATGTTGCCGCCGGATCTGCCTACTACCGTCTTAAACTGGTAGATGCAGACAATAGCTTTGAATATAGCCCGGTGCGCAGGATAGAGCGTGCTGCCGGCCGGCAATTGAACGCATTTCCTAACCCTGTATCCGGTGAATTGACGATTGCCGGTATCAGTGAAGGGGCGGAGATAGCAATTTATGATATTACCGGAAAAACACTATTGCGGCAAACCGCTACAGCAGCGCAGATACAGGTCAATACGACTGACTGGACTGCTGGATGGTATCTGTTGAAAGTGTCCGGAAAGGGGCCAATACAGCAGCTGAAGCTGGTCAAAAAATAAACATTCTTATCATTTATTCAGTATATTATTATGGCCGGTGCATGCACCGGCCATAATAATATACTGCCGGATTCTTAACAATACAATTGTAATATATTAAGAATGTGTTTTAAACTTAAGGGTTATTTTTACATCTAATTAATTTATAATTTAACCAAATTCACAAATTCGCAATTGAAAAACAAAGGAAGTTTTATGCCAGGGGCACGTTTACGCAGATTTTACGGCTTATTTAAAAAGCGTAATATCATTCTGCCGATGTTCCGTGAAGTTTTTGCCGGAACATATAAGATGCCGGTACTGACTTTATTGTTATTTATCTTATCCTTTCTGTACATCCTTTCACCGGTAGATATCATACCGGACTGGATTGTGGTATTGGGCTGGATAGATGACCTGATTCTTTTTTCTTATGCTTCAAAATTTCTGGAGAAAGAACTGGTCCGTTACCAGCAACATAAAAACTATATATCGGGAAAGCCGGTAGTACTCCAGACCAAGTGGAAGTAAACAACTACATTTGCCAGCGTAACAATCGCTGGCTTTTTTATGCATATTCATCATCCCGTGCTTATTGTCGGACAAGGTATCGCAGGAACTTTGCTGAGTTTTATGTTATACCGCAGGAATATTCCTTTTATGGTAATAGACATGCCGGCATCTAACCCGACAAGTTATACTTCCGGAGCGGTATTGAATCCCTATTCCGGTAAAACAAAACCCGGTGTCCAGCGCCGGAGTGTTATGTATGATACCGCTATCGGGATATACCAGGAGATGGAATCTTTTTTGGGCATACCCCTGGTTAGTGATGGCAGCCTGGTATTTTTTGATTCAGACCGAGAGCCACAGCCAGATCAGGTTGAGTCGTTTCGCGACTTTTTTCAGCATTTTGAAACAGTACATGTTTGTGATCCGGTGGCCATGGTGCACAATGAAGTACTGCTGAAGGCATGGAACGCCTTCCTCAAAGAAAAAGAGATTTTGATGGAAGCCGTTTTTGAGGAGCAATTATTGATTCCGGGAGAGGATGCTGTGGCCTATAAAGGAGCATACTGGCATGCGGTAGTGTACTGTAATGGTGTAGCCGCAAGAGATTCGAACTATTTCAGTCCCTTGCGCTTTACCCGTAACCGCGGAGAAGTGTTATACCTGCACATAAACGGCCTGCCGGAACAGGTCATTTTTAATAAAGGCAAAACACGCCTTATTCCGAAAGGCAATGGCCTCTACTGGTGTGGCAGTAATTATAACTGGGACTTTGAAGATATGATTCCTGATGAACACTGGAAAGCAGAAACGATTGCTTTGCTGCAATCCTGGATGAAACTGCCATTCGAGGTGCTGGAGCATACCTGTGCAGAACGCCCCACGACAGTAGGGCAGATACCCTTTATCGGTTGGCATCCGTTATATAAAAGGATTGGGATCTGTAACGGATTGGGCACAAAAGGATTCAGTGCGGGTCCATTATGGATTACCGATTTTGTTGCAAATATGATGCGGGAAGAAGGGCGTACACAATACCAGTCCGTACTGGATAAGTTCTTATTGTAAATAGCCTGGCTATTTCCCGGCATTAAGATGTAAAACAATTATATTTGACTTTGGAATAAAAAAATCTGCGTTTTAGATGATTAATATTAAACCATACCTGTTGCCGCTTTTATTACTGACCGGCTATACTGGTTGGACACAAAATAGCAAAACCATAAAAGTGCTTGATGCTACCGTAAAAGATGCCGTAGTAAGTGGTGCAGAAATCTATATACAGAAAAATGGCCGCCAGAGCGTTGTCGGTACGACCAATAGCAATGGGGAGATACAGACTGACCGCAACTTTGATGATGATGAACAAACGATGCTCATCATCAAGAAAAACGGTTATTCCACACTGGTGGTAAAATGTCCCTGTCAGGGATATACCTATGCCCTTAGTCCTTCTTTGAAAGACAATCAGGCGATAAGGGTAGTACTTAGCTGGGGCTGGAAGCCGGCAGATCTGGACATACATGCGATCTATGGCACAAACCATGTCTATTACGGGAAGCAAAACGGACCAGGAGCTAACCTGGATGTAGATGACCGTAACGGCTATGGCCCGGAAACAATTACTGTTGCAGAAAGGGATGCCGATGAGTATACCTTCTGGGTAAGGGATTATACCAATAAAAAATACCGCACCGATGAGCTGAGCCGCAGCAATGCAAAAGTATTTGTATACCGTGGCGATGAGCTGGTAAAAACCTATTATCTGCCCGGACAGCAGGAAGGCAATCTCTGGAAAGTCTTCAGCATAGACCGCAGTAACCGTATTATGGACTATAATGAATTAAGCTATACCGGCTATTTCGGCACTGATTATGATGATATCTCTGCAGCTACTGAGGTGGAAGCTGTTGCTGACGTCGCTGCGGCCTCGGCTGCTCCGGATTACCTGCAACAGGGCGAGGAAGCTTATGCCCGCAAAGATTATGAAGCCGCAGTACGTCTGTATATGCAGGCCCTGAGACAGAGTGCTGCTCCGGAGCAACCGCATATTGTGAATAACATTGCGCTGGCCGCACTGCGTATGGGCAAATATGCAGAATGCATCGAAGCGAGCAATAAGGTAACCACCTTTCCCGGAGTGACCAGCCAGGAAAAAGCCAATGCCCATTACAACGCAGGCATGGCCTATGAAAAAATGGGACAATACCGCGATGCTGCACAACAGTATCAAAAGGCTGCCAATACCGTAAGTAACAATACCGCCTATCTTTCAGCATTGAAACGGGTGCGCAAACAAATTAAATAGGAATACCAGACAATGAGCCATTACGATCTGCTACTGAAGAAGCTGGATGCATTCATTCGTAAGTACTACGCCAATCAACTATTGCGCGGAGGGCTCATCTTTGCAGCCTGTTTACTGATCTATCTTTTACTGATCACTATTGGTGAATATTTTTTCTACTTTTCGATACAGGTAAAATGGACCCTACTGGTCTTCCTGCTCAGTGTGGGCCTGCTCTCCCTGGTGTTCTGGGTTATTATACCCTTGCTGAAAATGCAGCAGCTGGGCAAGGTGATTAATCATGAGCAGGCAGCAACCATTGTCGGTAATTTCTTTCCTGAAGTAAAGGACAAATTGCTGAATGTATTGCAGCTGAAAGAGCAAAGCAGCGAAAGCGAGGTCAGTAATGAACTGATTGCCGCAAGCATAGACCAGAAAGCGGGTAAAATAAGTGTACTGCCTTTTGGTGCTGCGATAGATATGCGCAAGAACAAACGGTATTTACCATTCCTGTTTTTGCCGGTTATTGCCGCCGCCCTTATTTTTGTCATTGCCCCAAAGGTATTTACCGAAGGCGGTTATCGTTTATCGCAACCATCTGTTTTCTTTGCGAAGCCGGCTCCCTTTACTTTTTATGTCGACCCCAAACAATTGAAGGTAGTACAAGGACAACCGTTTACCCTTACCGCTTCTGTGCAGGGAGAGAAACTGCCGGAGCGCCTTTTCCTCGTATTGGGTAGCGAGCAGGTCGAAATGAAATCTATCGGCAATCATAAATTTACCTATACCTTTCCTAAAGTCAGCGATGCCTTGTCTTTCCGCCTCACCGCGGTCGATTACTATTCGCAGCCCTATAAGCTATCTGTATTATTTCAGCCGGAGCTGGAGCAGATGCGCATGACCCTGACTTATCCTGCATATACGGGAAAGAAAAGTGAGACCATGCAGGGTTTATCGGATGTTACGGTGCCCGTAGGTACCACCATACATTGGGAGCTGGGTGCAGCCCATACAGATGAGATACAGGTACAAGCCGGTAATGTGCAGCAGCCTATGAGCCGCGAGGGCAAACGCTTCAGCACCGCCGTTCGCTTCATGGCCTCTATGCCTTACCAGTTATGGCTTAAAAATAATGTACAGGCTACAACCGATACGCTTCAATACCAGGTACAGGTTATAGACGATCAGTATCCACAGGTAAGTATAGATGCACATAAGGATACCACATTTGCCCAGCAGGTGCTGGTGACCGGTACCGCCGGCGATGATTACGCTTTGCGCCAGGTGTCATTTGTATACCAGGTACTCGATCCGCAGAATAAAGTGGTCAGCATAAAGGCGGTACCGCTGAAGAGTGGAGGACAGGTAGTACAATTCTCCCATTATTTTGATATTGCTACATTAAAATTACAGCCGGGCTACCAGGTAAATTATTACGTTGAAGCCTGGGATAATGATGCCGTGAATGGAAGCAAGAGTAGTAAAAGCACGGTGATGTTCTGGAAGGCACCGGATATGAAGCAGCTGGATAAAGTGATGGAGGAGAATGCCGAAAAAATGAACTCCAGTATGAGCAGCAGTGCCGCACAGGCAGAGCAGTTGAACGAAGAGTTTAAGAACATGCAGAAAGAAATGATGGAGTCGGGAGAGAGCAGCTGGGAGCGCAATCAGAAAATGCAATCGCTGCTGGACAAGAACCTGCAATTGAAAGCTAACCTGGAGAACCTTAAAAAGAGATTTGAAGAACAACGCAAGCAAAGTGATGCCAAAAGCCTGAGCCCTGAACTGAAAGAGAAACAAGAGGCGATAAAGGATCAGATCGATAACCTGAAAGATAAGCAGCTGGAAGAACAGATCAAAAAACTGCAGGAGTTGCTGGAGAAAAGAGATCAGCGCAATGCAATGGAACAATTGCAGCAGATGGAACAGAATAACAAGCTGTTCAATATGGATATGGAGCGGATGCAGGAACTGATGAAGCGCCTGGAAATGCAGATGAAAATGGAGGGCCTGGCGCAGAAAATGGAAGAACTGTCGAAGAAGGAAGCTGCCCTGGAACAGAAAACAGAAGCAGGCGCACAAAGTAATGAAGCGCTGCGTAAAGAACAGGAGCAGATCAAACAGGAGCTGGACAAGGCGATGAAGGAAGACATGAAAGCCATTGAACAGCAGAATAATCAGCTGCAACAACCGCAGCAACTGGATAAAGCCCAGGATGCCGGTAAAGAGGCGGAATCGGAAATGAATAAAAGTAGCGATCAGCTACAACAGAATAACCAGAAGAGTGCAAAGCAATCGCAACAGAATGCGAAAAACAAATTGCAGGAAATGAGTCAGAGCCTGAAGCAGATGGCTTCCGGTATGGATATGGAGCAGTTGGATATTGATATCAAGGCTACAAGACAGTTGCTGACCAATCTTATCCGTTTCTCATTCGATCAGGAAAAGCTGATGAATGCACTGCGTACGACCAGTGTGAGCAGTCCGGCCTACCTGCTGCTGACTAAAGAGCAGAACAGACTGAAGAATAATACTAAAATGATCAAGGACAGCCTGTATGTGCTGAGCAAAAGAATCTTCAGTATTGCCGCGACGGTGAACAAAGAAACCTCGGATCTGGACCAGAATATTGCACGCACTTTAGATGCTTTTGAACAGCGCAATATTGGTGAGATTCTGCCCCGTCAGCAATATGCAATGACCGCAGCCAATAACCTGGCATTACTGCTGAATGAGTTGCTGAGCAACCTTATGCAATCTCAGCAAGGCGGCGCCAGTGGCAGTGGGCAAAGCAAACCTAAAAAAGGTAAAGGGCAGGGCAGTGGATCAGGCATGATGAAAGATATTATTACCGGCCAGCAGCAGATGGGGCAGGGCATGCAGCAGATGAAGGAAGGCCAGTCCGGAAATAAACCTGGTCAATCGGGTCAAGGACAGAGCGGACAGGGTGGACAGAACTCTGGCGGGCAGCAAAATGGAGGCAGCCAGGGCAATGCAGAGCAGGTTGCGCGCCTGGCGCAGCAGCAGGCGATGTTGCGTAAACAGATGCAGGAATTGCTGGATGTACTGAACAGTAACGGCCAGGGTGGTAGTAAGCTGACTAATGAAATACGGGCCATACAGGCAGAGCTGGATAAGCAGGAAACTGATCTGGTATTCCGTAAAGATATTAGCCAACTGATACAACGAAATAAAGAAATCCTTACCCGCATGCTGGAAGCCGAAAAGGCGATACAGGAGCAGGAAGAAGATAATAAACGCAGTGCAGAGGCTGGCAAAGATGCCCCGAGACCAATGCCTGGTGAACTCTCTGATTACCTGAAGCAACAGCAGATGCTATTTGAGCGTTACCGTACAACCGCACCGGTACTAAAACCCTTCTATCAGAAAATGTCGGAGGAATACCTGAAAAAAATTCAGGGGCAATAGAGAAATATACAGTATATTTAAAGCAATAAGAATCAAACTGTACCCACCTATCTATGCGCAAAAAATGGATTAAAAGAATACTGTATGTACTGGCAGCATTATTATTACTGTTGCTGATACTCTGGGGTGTACTATACTGGTATGTACAGACCCATAAAAAAGAGCTGCTCTCCCGCCTGGAAAAAGCGGCCGGAGAGCGTATCGAAGGGAAATTACATATCGAAGATATCAGCCCGGAGCTGTTTCGTACCTTCCCGAATATATCGATCCGCATGGATGGGATATCGCTACAGGACAGTCTTTACGAACAGCACCATCAGAAGCTGATCGATCTGAAGCATGCCTATGTGCGCCTGAATGTTTTTTCTTTGCTGACCGGTAAGACCAGGATTTCTAAAATTATTGCAGACGAAGGTACTTTTCACATCTTTATTGATAAGAACGGCTATTCCAACAACTATTTGCTTAAGCCCAAAGAGCTTAAAGTGAAAAACAAAAAGAGTAAGCTGGAGGTAGGAAATATAGAGGTCAATAATGTGACTTTTGTGATTGACAATGTTCCTATGAACAAACGCTTTCACATGAAATTACGAGAGATAAATGCGGAAGTGCACAGTGTAGATAGTTTTATGAAAATTAAAGCTGACGTCAATATACTGATGGGTGGATTGGGTTTTAAATTGTCGAAAGGTTCTTTCCTGAAAAATGCAGAGATCAAGGGAACCCTGCACTTTGATTACAATACCATAACCCGGCTTGGCGTGGTGCAGGAGCGCGATATAGAAATAGATAATGAGAAGCTGAAGCTAAGTGCCTGGATGCGTTTTGGCGGACCCAAGGTTTTACCATTCCAGATCAACCTGGAGGGGAAGAAGATTACCTATAATGTGGCCGTAAAATGGCTTTCTGAAAACATCTTTGAGAAGCTCTCCAAATTCGATTTCGCCAAGACACTTGAAGTGGCTGCGGTCATTCGTGGCGATATGCTCGAACGCGGCACCAATCCATACCTGGATATCAGTTTCAACACAGAGAAAAATACGGTAAGTCTGCTTGGATCAACATTTACAGATGTGTATTTCAAAGGCAAATTTTTCAATCATGTAAACGAAACCAAAGGCCGTCATGACAGTAACTCTGTGGTTTTACTGGATAGTCTGCATGCCTTGTATAACGGACTGCCGGTGTCTGGTCGCGATGTGGTGATCATGAACTTTGTTCGTCCTTATGTAATTGCGTCTCTTAAAGAGCAGTTTGATGCTACAGCGCTGAACAATACATTCGGTGAGCAGTTTACTTTTACAAGAGGATCCTGTAGTTATGACCTGAAGTATAATGGCTATTTATTTGCCAACTCCCTGATCCCGGATGAGATATACGGCTCTATAGACCTGAAGAACTTTGACTTTGTCTATAATGCCCGTAACCTCAAATTCCATAATGGGAATGCCAGCCTCGGGTTTAACGGACCGGATCTGTTGCTGAATAAAGTGCAGATATTTGCGCAGAACAGCGATATCTCCATTAATGGGGTCTCTAAAGACTTCCTGAAAAGCTTCGTGGAAATACCCGGCAAGGCTTCTATGAACCTGCATCTGCTCAGTAACAATATTGACCTGGGCGCATTCATGACCTATTTCGTACAGAAAAGGAGCGCAGGTAAGCGCAGTAAAGTTTCCGCTTCTGATCGGCTGGATGCCTTCCTGACCAATAGTGATATTTCTATGGATATGCACATCAATAAAGCGGTGTACCGCAAGATGGTGGCTACAAATGTAGTTTCCTCTATGTCCTTCGCCAATTCCGGTCTTACCATACATAATCTTCACCTCAACCATGACCAGGGGGCTATTGACCTCAGTGGTAAAGTAAACCAGCAGGTGGTAAATAATCCGTTCAACCTGCAGTTTAGCGTGGCAAATGTGCAGGTCAGTCAGCTGTTTTATGCTATGAACAATTTCGGCTTTAAAAGCCTGACCGATAAAAATGTGAGTGGTAATGTGTCCCTGAGCGGAAGCCTGAATGGGAATGTAACCGATAAAGGCGTGCTGCTGGCCGAGCGCCTGAACGGCATCATAAAATACGACCTGAATAAAGCATCCTTAAAGAACTTTGCCTTGTTCGATAAAGTACAGAAATGGTTTAAAAACCGGCGCCTGGACAATATCGAGATAGAACGGTTTATCGGCAACTTCGATATCCGCAGCGGAAGTATTTTTATTCCTAAAACAGAGCTGCATACCAGTGCGCTGAACCTGTCCTTTGCCGGGTTGTATGGACTGGCACCAGGTAAGCCCACCAATATAGACTTCCGTGTACCGCTGCGCAATCCTCAGGTCGATAAAGACCGCCAGGAAAGAGGGCTGAGCAGAAGAAAAGGCGAAGGGCTGGTTATCAACCTGAATGCGCACTCTGATGCATCCGGCAAAATCGTTATCGGAGTGGGTAAGGGTTATGAGAAGGATGATGGTAAAGTTGTAGATGAAGACGAGGAATAAATCCCGTATTTTTGCAGCGAAATGGAAGTACCACAGCATCAGATAATCCTGGCTATTGAAAGCTCCTGCGATGAAACCGCAGCTTCAGTAATCAAAGACGGACAAGTATTAAGCAATATTATTGCCACGCAGAAAGTGCATGAGCAGTATGGGGGTGTTGTACCCGAAATTGCGTCCAGAACTCATCTGCAGCATATCGTCCCTGTCGTGGACCAGGCATTAAAAACAGCTGGCATTTCCAAAGATGCCCTACAGGCTATCGCATTCACTCAGGCTCCGGGATTACTCGGCTCCCTGCTGGTGGGCAGCAGTTTTGCCAAAGGTATGGCGCAGGCCCTGAATATTCCCCTCATCGGGGTACACCATATGCAGGCGCATGTACTGGCACATTTTATTGAGGACCCTAAACCTGCATTTCCTTTTTTATGCCTTACCGTTTCGGGAGGCCATACACAGATCGTGCTCTGCCATAGTCCGCTGGATATGGAGATACTGGGAGAGACCATTGATGATGCAGCCGGAGAGGCTTTTGACAAGATTGCCAAAATGCTCGAACTGCCTTATCCGGGTGGCCCGCTGATCGATCGTTATGCACAACAGGGCAATCCTCAGGCATATCCGTTCCCGATTCCCAGCCTGGAAGGCTTGAATTATAGTTTCAGCGGAATCAAAACCGCCGTCTTATATTTCCTTCAGAAGCAAAAAGCAATAGATCCGGATTTTGTACAGAAAAATATGGCAGATATCTGTGCTTCTGTACAATATACCATTGTAACCGCTTTGCTGAAGAAGTTTGAAAAAGCCGCTAAACAATATAAGGTACGCCATATAGGTGTAGCCGGGGGTGTATCGGCCAATAGCGGCCTGCGTACGGCCTTGACCGAACTGGGTAAGAAACTGCGGATTGAAGTATACCTGCCCAAGTTTGAATATTGTACCGATAATGCAGCCATGATCGCCATTACAGCGCATTATAAAATGCAGCGTAAAGAATTTACCGATCTGCTGGCAGTGCCTACAGCAAGAGCCGCCTGGAAATAATTATCTATGCCTAACGCTTATTTCGACTTCAAACAGTTTCGTATAGCACAGGATCGTTGTGCGATGAAAGTGAGTACAGATGCCTGTATACAAGGGGCCTGGCTGGCTACTGTATTCCGTCAGAACAATCCTGCGACCATATTGGATATTGGTGCCGGTACCGGATTGCTGAGCCTCATGCTGGCACAGGAAGTACCCCATGCCCTGATTACTGCTGTTGAAATTAATGAAGACGCCTGTGCACAGGCTGCCGAAAATGTGCGCAACAGCCCCTGGGCTGAGCGGGTACAGGTCTGTGGCAAAGCCTTGCAGGATATGGATGATACTTCATTGTATGATGCCATTATCTGTAATCCGCCGTTCTTTCACAACCATCTCGAGAGCCAGGATAGCCATCGGAGCATGGCACGGCACAGCCATACTTTAAGCAAAGAAGTGCTGGCCGAAAAAGTAGCACAGCTCCTGTCTGCCGATGGTAAAGCCGGTATATTATACCCTGCATCTGAATGGGATGCCTGGATACGTATTGCCCGCAAGGCCGGCCTGCATATACACAGCCAATTACTGATCAGACCGCATCTCCATAAAGCGCCCAACAGGGTCGTAGGACTGATGAGCAGGCAGGCACATCCGCAAACGGAAACAACCGAATTATGCATTTACGAATCGGGTTCCCGTACCTATACCCCTGAGTTTATTGACTTATTAAACCCCTACTATCTGCATTTGTAAGTTATATGCCTTATCTGTTGTATAAAATATTTAATACATTTGCAGGCAAAAAACTATAAAATTGCGTATACTTTCTACTATAGGAACCGGTCTGGCCTGTATCCTTTTGAACATATTTGTTTCCTGCGGCCCTGGTGCCGGAGATGTTGATGTCAGTAAAGTGGCTGTAAAGCTGGATTACGTTGACTTCTATAAAGATTTTTCTGCCATTGACAGTAATGCTGTTCCGGAAGGCTTACAGCAGTTACAGCAGAAATATCCGACTTTCCTTCCCTTTTACCTGGATACCTTACTGCCCTTTGGTCATATAGAACAGCCGTATACCAATGCAGAACATATAGTTCCGGTACGCACGGTTTTTGTTCATCCTGATTTTAAAGCATTAAACGATACCGTCAATAAAGTATTTACAGATACCCGTAAGTACAACGAGGCTATACTGGATGCCTTCAAACACATCAAGTATTATCTGCCCAATGTACCCTTACCGACCAAGGTATATTATTTTACATCCTGCCTGAACAAATGGACTTCTTTTACCCATAATGATCAATTAGGTATTGGTCTGGATATGTTCCTGGGCAAAAGCTTTCTCCCTTACCAGGCCATAGGTATACCAGATTATGCACTCATCAACCACACTCCTGAAAATATTCCGATGTGGGCAGCCAAAGCAGTGTATAACAGTGTGTATGAGCATGACAATTTCAATAAATCACTGCTGGACCTGATGATGCTGAATGGTAAAGAGATTTATTACCTGCATAAAGTATTGCCGGAGATGCCGCTGAGCCTGCTATTGGGCTATACTCCCGAACAGATGAAGTGGTGTGAGGCCAATGAACCACTGATTTATAACTTCTTCCTGAAAGATAATCTGCTGTATAGCAAGAACTATCAGCAGATCATGCGCTATGCCACACCAGCGCCTAATTCTGCAGGTTTCCCTGCCGAAGCTCCGGGCAATGTTAGTGCCTTTGTCGGATACCGTATTATTGAGGCCTATGCGCAAAAAAGCGGCAAAGACCTGCAGCAGATCCTGAACGAGCAGGATAATAACGCCATTTTCCAGGCGTCAAAATACAAACCTTAATACAGACATTATTAAATATTTTAAGCACCAACAATTCACAATTCTAATTGTACAATGAAAAAAGTATTGCTGTTAGTCGGAGCTGCTGTACTATCCTTAAGCAGCCGGGCGCAACTCAGTAAAGTAGACGAAATCTATGCACAGAGAGTAGAGGGTCAAAATGTAGACACCATAGCATGGATTAAAAATGCCAATTTTTACCTTGGGGGTAACCAGGGTTTGCTGCATAACTGGTCCGCGGGAGGAGAATTGGCCTCACTTGCTGTCAATGCAGTATTGAACGGTAATATCGTTCGTTATTACAACCGGCATGTATGGACCAATACCGTAGATGCTAATTATGCACTGTTTTACGCCTACTCTAATAGCTTCCAACCGCGTAAAACGGATGACCGCCTGGATTATACGTCCAAATATGGCTACAGGTTGGGGGACAAAAACTCGCACTTTTATATTTCCGGCTTACTGAATGCCAAAACGCAGTTCAGTAAAGGATATAACTATGACCTTCCGAATTGGAGAGACAGCAGCACTTCCGGCTTTCTTTCACCTTTATATGTACTGGTTTCTCCGGGTATAGAATACCGTAGAGGCTCTATGCTGAGCGTATTCTTGTCGCCGGCCGCCATGCGTATGACTTTTGTATCTAAAGATTATACCAGCCGTAGCGATGTGGGTGCCTTTGGTGTGCCTTATAATAAAAACCTGCGTATGGAAATGGGTGCTTATATGTCGGCAAGGTACCAGAAAGACATTACGAAGAACATTACCTACCGCAGCCGCTTAGATTTGTATTCTAACTACCTGGCCAAAAATACGTACGACATTAACGGAAATGTGATTAAAAAAGACAATCCGGGTAATATTGATATCCTCTTCGACCATTTTATTGCCTTTAAATTCTTTAAATACTTCTCTGCCAATTTTGGGTTGACGGCAATTTATGATAACGATGTGCCTTTTATTCCCACAAAAGATGCGAATGGCAACCCGATTAAAGAACCCATCGGCGGACTGGGATGGTGGCAGATAAAACAGACCTTTACGGTAGGATTTACCTATAAGTTTTAAAGCCTGGCCGTATTATACTGATACATAAATACATAAAAGAGCCATGAAGTAATACCTATACTTCATGGCTTTTTTATGTTTCAAGATATTTGTGATTTAATAATAAGTATAACATGGTATTAACCGGAATGAGTCGTACTTACTTGATTGATGTTACTACTTTTGCCGTTTTTGAAGCACAATAAACTACAACTATTAAATAACAACTACAATTCTAAACAATGAAAAAAAGATTACTGTTACTTGGGGCTACTTTGTTATCCTTAAGCAGCCAGGCACAACTTGCTAATGTAGACGAGATCTCAGCCCAAAGAATGGAAGATCAAAATATAGATACCGTAGCCTGGATCAGGAATGCCAATATATATCTTGGCGGAAATCAGGGCATGCTACATAACTGGGCTGCAGGGGGTGAATTAGCATCTCTCACCGTCAATGGCGTATTTAATGGCAATATTGTCCGCTATTATAACCGGCATATATGGACCAATACCCTGGATGCCAACTATGGATTGTTCTATGCCTACTCCAATAGTTTTCAGCCACGTAAAACAGATGACCGCCTGGATTATACCTCCAAATATGGTTACAGGCTGGGAGGACATAATGCAAACTTTTATATTTCCGGCCTGTTGAATGCAAAGACACAATTCAGTAAAGGGTATAATTACGACTTGCCTAACTGGCGGGATAGCAGTACCTCCGGGTTTCTATCACCCCTGTATGTACTTGTATCTCCCGGTATTGAATACCGTAAAGGGTCTATGCTCAGTGTGTTCGTGTCGCCGGCTGCCATGCGTATGACCTTTGTGTCTAAAGAGTACACCAGCAGAAGTGATGTCGGCGCTTTTGGTGTGCCCTATAATAAGACCCTGCGCATGGAGTTAGGGGCATACATGTCAGCGCGTTTTCAGAAGGATCTGAGCAAAACAATAACGTACAGGGGAAGGTTGGACTTATACTCCAATTATCTGGCCAAAAATACCTATGATGCATCAGGAACCCTGATTAAAAAAGATAACCCGGGTAATATAGATATCCTGGTAGATAACTTTATCGCGTTTAAGTTCTTTAAGTATTTTTCTGCCAACTTCGGGCTGACGGCGATATATGATAATGATGTACCCTTTGTACCTGCAAAAGATGCTATGGGCAAACAGACTCAGGATCCCTTGCGCGGACTGGGCTGGTGGCAGATCAAACAATCTTTCTCACTGAGCTTTAATTATAAGTTCTAAAAGGATGTACATATACAAGCCTTAAAGCATAAAAGGAGCCATCGGCTCCTTTTATGCTTTAAGCGCGCTTACAATCAGAATCGCGGGGAATTCGTTATATTTGTATTATTCAAAAGCTATTATTATGGATTACAATCAAAATGATTACAACAATGATTCTCTTATGGATGGAGAATATAAAGTAATTGACCAGCAGTATGTGGCCAAGTATGTTACTAAAGTATATGGCTGGATGTTCCTGGCACTGACCATTACGGCGGCCGTTGCCTTCTTTACCGTTACCAATCCTACTATTTTAGCAGCCTTAATTAAAAATCCGTTTATTTTCTTCGGACTCTTTTTAGGACAAATATTACTGGTAGGCTATCTGAGCCTGAGGGTGCAAAAAATGAGCGTAGGTACTGCAACATTTATATTCCTTGCCTATGCAGCACTTACAGGCCTTACAATCTCTACCATATTTTTACGATACAGCGGTGCTACGCTGATGTCTGCTTTTGGGACTACAGCAGTTACCTTTGGGGTAATGAGCCTGATCGGTTATTTTACCAAGCAGGATCTGACCTCTTTCGGTCGCATTATGCTGATGGCCTTAGTGGGCGTGATTATTGCTTCTATTGTAAATATTTTCCTGGGCAGCAGCATGCTGTACTGGATTATCTCCTATGTAGGCGTTGCAGTTTTTGTGGGCCTGATTGCATATGACACGCAGAAAATCAAAGCATTAGCATTGCTGGACAGTGAAGAAGCCCGCCAGAAAGGGGCTATTATGGGGGCATTGACCCTCTACCTCGATTTCATCAACCTGTTCCTGATGCTGTTGCGCATTTTTGGAAGAAGAGATTAATTTTCGTATATTTGTTTAATAAGCAGCCTTGCTGGCTGCTTATTTTTTGTAAAACAATTATTCTGTTTTGTACAATGAAGTTACTGAAAAAGAGCTTACTTATACTTACTGCAATATTAGGCATTGCAGGCAGCGGAAGGGTATGGGCACAGACTGAGGAGAAAGATGTACCAAAGACAATAACTGTGTTGGAAGAGCGTAAAGATGCACATGGCAATATCGTCCGTAAAATCCAGTATTTTAAGGATGGTATGCGCGTGACGCAAACAACGATTTCTCCGCCGATGCCCAGTTTTAAGGATAGGAAACCTTTTAATGTGGATACTATGAACAGGGACTCCCTGTTGGTCTATGTTGACAAGACCAATTACCTGGTAGCCCTGATTTACAAAAAGAAACGCATTCGTCAGTACCGTGCCGTATTCGGTCCGGACAGGCTTAAGGATAAGCTGTGTGAGGGCGATCGTGCAACACCCGAAGGTTGGTTTAAGATTATCAGTGTGCGCGACAATGCAAACTGGGGTAAATTTATCCAGCTGAACTACCCGAACGAAGAGTCCTATAAAAAGCACCAGGCGGCAAAAGCACAAGGGCTTATCTCACCCCAGGTAGGTGTGGGCAGTGCAATAGGTATTCACGGTACCTACCCAACCGGTGCAAAAATGGTGGAAATGGGCCTGGGCTGGACAGATGGCTGTGTATCGATGACTACAGATGATATCATGGACTTTTACAAGTTTGTACGCCCTGGAGTAAGGGTATATATAAAGAAATAAACAACCTATATAGTAAGTATAATATGCATAAAAAGGGCGCAACCAGTACCGGGTGCGCCCTTTTTATGCATATTATAAGCGCGAAAGCTGGAATTTAGGTAGGGTATTTTGCTTTCTGATATTTGGTATTCAGTGGTTAATATATGGGCATTTTGTATAAATGCAATACAAAAGTATGGGCTTAAGTAGAAATGCCTGTCCTAGTAAATCAAAAACAGTACATAAGTTAGCTCTTGGGTTTTGACTGGGATTTTCTATTGTAGGAATTTTGCATTGGGATTCAATGTCATATGATTTTGTGGCATCCTCGATAGTGAATAAACACAATAGTTAACCTTAAAAATAACAGACATGAGCTTAAAATTACAACAGAGATTCACCAGGGCAGGACTATGCGCACTGGTATTACTCGCAGGATCAAATTATGCAGCCCGGGCGCAAAGCTTACAGGATGCGACCAGCTCCGGTACCAGCGTTACCGTAGATACTTCTGGTTTGGGGACCAGTATATCAGGCAGCAACCTGGTCAATAATAACCCTTCAAGTTTTATTTTACTGAACAGCAACGGTACGGCCACTATTGACCTGGGTAGCGCACAGGTGATCAAAGGCTATAGCCTTACCGACGACCCTTCTAATGCGGCTTTTAACCCAACCAACTGGACCTTACAGGGTTCCAATACGGCAGGCAGCGGTTATGTAAACCTGGATTCCCGTACGGGTAATACCTGGGAAATGCTGGGCTCAAGAAAGTTCTTTGCAGTTAGTAACAATACTGCCTATCGCTACTATCGCCTGGTCAATAACGGTGGTGCTGCCATACACATAGCAGAGGCAGAGCTGTTTCAGGATTTCAGCATTACCGGCACAGTCTTCCAGGACTTTAACCTGAACAACATTAAAGATGGTGCAGAACCTGCAGTAGTGGGTACCAAAGTATGGCTCAAGCAATTAACATCAGCCAGTCCTTTAGTGACCTTATCTACCGATGCCAACGGTGCATACCAATTTACCAGCAGTCAACTTGATGGACTGGAGCGCTTTGCTGTAATTGTACAACCGCAGGGCAACCTGCTTCCTCGTACGGAACCTCTGGCTTTTGACTGGCCGCGCACTATGGCAGACGGAGCATTTGTATTTGCCAATGAAACACCATTACAGTTCAATACCAGTCCTTATCAAAAGAACGGTGTGCTGAATTTCGGGTTTTTACCTGCGTCCATCTCATACGTAACAGATACGATCGCCAGCAATCCCAATCTCATTACGAATGAGAACGGAGGTAGTTTCGGTACTATTGATTCTACCGGAAATGCTTTCGCAAATCTGCATATTAACGGAAGGCTGTATGATTATCTGCTCAGTGCAAGCCATCCTGAATTGTATAGTCCAACAGTCGATTATACCGTAGGATCCAGCTATGCATTCTATATGGGACCATTGTATTCACCTTCTTCCTACACCGTGACGAGTATGCTGGGTACAACAACGATCGAGACAGGTGATAACGGTAATGGAAGATTGACGGTACAGAGTTCTGCACTTAACTTTACGAACTGGGGCTGGCGCTATTCTGCCGGTGCCACTACCGGAGCCTGGAACGACCGTTTTATGGCCATTGACGGAAATAATGCTGCTGGAATCGGGACCAATGTAAATATCTTTGCCGACACGGTGAACCTGCTTGCCGGTAACAACTATTCTTTTGGTCTGTATGGAAAAGGTGCAAATAAATGGTTTCAGGGAAGCGTTTACGCTGTTGCCACAAAATTACGATATACATTAGTGAATATCGGCAATGGTGATACGGCTGCTACTGGCTACCTGGTTATACAGCCTACTACTGGAGATGCTACAGATAGTATCAATCTGGGCTGGAATAAAGTAGTATCGAATTTCTCTGTACTTTCAAGTGGTGATTACGGCGTTTATTATCAGACCTATGCTAATGGAACAGCCGGTAATGACGCCTACCTGGACAATTTCTTCCTGCGCAAGGCATCTTACCAGATCAGCGGTAAAATATATAATGATGCAAATGGTCTGACGAATAATGCAGTTGACGGTACACCAATAAATACACTGGGCAGTACACCTCTATATGTATACCTGATCGATCCGGTGACGAATCAGATCGTAGGTGTTTCCCCTGTAGCCCCGGATGGTTCTTATACACTCGTTGCACCTGATTTTAAAAATTACCTGGTAGCACCAAGTACACAGGTGTTAGATCCGGGAGCAACCTTTAATCCTGCAAATGCGTTGCCAACTGGTTGGAGTCCGACCGGTAGCAATACAGGCCAGAATAATACTACAGGTACGAATGTAACGGGCACAGCCACATCAGTAAATGTATTTCCTGTAGTTCCTTCAAGTGATGTTACTAATGTAAATTTTGGCTTCGAACGCTTACCGGAAAGTTATAATGCGACCAAGACGGTGACTGGCCCTCCGGTTATTGGTACACCGATCACGCTGTCCGATGTACCGATGCAGGGTTCCGATCCTGAAGATAACGGCGGGGTACAAGCACCTTTGAATGGCAAGCCGGTTATTGTAACCGCAGCACCGACCAATGGTTTTGTGTTGAAATATAATGGAGTAACAATCAATCCGGGAGACACTATTCCTAACTATAACCCGGCCTTACTGACGATAACCCCAACTGCAAGTACACCTATAGGTACAATAACAACCAGCTTCCAGTTTGCTTCAATAGATCTGGCGGGTAAAGCAGATCCAAGCCCTGCGAGCTATACAGTGAACTTCAGTCAACCCCTGCCGGTAACCTTAGGCGCATTCACTGCGGTAGTAGACAACCACTGTGCAGTACGCCTGGACTGGACCACATTGAAAGAAGAGCAACTGAAAAACATACAGGTAGAGCGTAGTGAGAACGGCAGGGCATTTAGCCCGATAGCTTCCATCACAGCACGTGGTACAGGCTTTGCTTACAGTTATACCGACCAGGCATTGGCAAAAGGACGTTATACTTACCGTTTAAGATTTAACGATCATGATACACGTTATAGTTACAGCGGAGTACAGCTGGTGGCTATATCCTGTGCCGCTGATATTCAGGTATTCCCTACAGAAACCAGGGATAAGGTAATGATCCAGGGCATCGGTAATCAGACAACAGTTACGGTTAGCGATGTGAATGGTAGAAAAGTACTGGAGACTACAGGTAATGGTCCGCAAATGACCCTGTCACTGGAAACACTGACCCCTTCGGTTTATTTCATCACGGTTTATACCGGCACCACACCGGTTGCACAGGTTAAAGTAGTGAAGCAGTAAGTCTAGCTTACCCATTTAACCCTAATAAAAAGCACCTGCAGGAATTCCTGCAGGTGCTTTTTTATCAGTTGATATCTTATAAATTTACTTTTTTGAGCTCGTTGAACAGGCGCAATTCATCATGTCCGATCTTGTGCAGCATGTCAGAGAGGTCATTATAGCTGACCAGGTCAGATTTTCGGGCCTTGCAGATGCGGGCCGCACTGTAGGCAAAATTCCGCCATTGGTCGCCAATAGCCGTCATGCGCTGAGAAAACTCTTTTAATTCTGGTTTGCCCAGTATCTCAGCTGCCTCCTGTAAGAACGCAGCATACAGAAAACGGAAACCACCGCCACCGGTACCGATCTCCTCCTGCATACGTATTATATTACCCACATACAGGACAGCCTGTCTGTCGGTAAGTTTATCGGGGTATGTTTTGATCCTTCTCGCCAGGGTATGTATCGCTTTATTGCCGAAAATACCGATTGGGGGAGATGTATACAGCCATATATTCTTTTTGATCCCTTTTTTGATGGCCTCCTCCATATCCAGTTGTTTGGGTACATCCGTAATGTAGTATAGCTTGCCCTTAGGCTCGGGAAATCCCTTGGCGAAACGTGCTTTCTGCATATCCTCGGGAGCGATCTCGTGCAGCCCTTCCAGTGTAGGGTCACTGATCAGGTAAGTACCATCCTCTTTCCGTCCATAGGCAACCAGGTTATGGGCATTGAACTGGAAGCGATAGGCTTCGGGCATATATGTAAGGTAGAAGATGCCGGAGAGCATACCTACGGGTATACCCTGGTCCAGCAGCTGGTCCAGGGCCGCTTTCCCTTTGGCTTCATTGCTGCCGAATTGCTGCATGGTATAATCAATATGCAGCGACTTCATGAGGGTTTTAAAGATGGTGCCGGGGTAGCTGCGGTAGCTGGTGCCGGGCACACCGTTTACTTTAATAAAAGGAATATGACTGAAGAACAGTCCGGCGCCGATACCGAAAGCCAGAGGCTCGGTCATGGGTACACCGTAATGTCTTAATAAATTGGTTGTTGCACCACTCTCACAGTGGGCATGCATCTGGTGCTTAAAATCTATAACAGGCAAAATATGATCTGGAATTATAAGTGATAATTAGTGCTTTTCAGCAGTATCGGGATTGAAATTACGGATGTCTGCTACCGTTATATTGAATGTGGTTGCGTATCGTTGCAGCATACTTTCCGGTAGTCCGGCAAATACTTTGGCTTTCAGGTGGCGTTTTACCTGCCAGCCCCATTTGCCAACGTGGCGGGCAAGTATACCGGTATCCATCAGGTTTTTCTTCATGAAATAGGCGAGTGGACTTAATGCTCCCTTACGAATACCATCCAGCACCTCTTCCAGTTCCAGTTTCGCCTGGTCCCAGGCCTGAATTGTAGCCAGGTGCTCTACCTCCCAGCCATCACTGTTTACCGTAGTATATTCGCCTTTTTCATCCGTCGCATATACCACTTTCCGGCTCTGGTCCCTGTTTTTATAATTACCCTTGTCCTGGGGTACTTCATTCGTTTTCATAAAGCAAAAGTAAATTTTATATTTCGAAAGGTCCTGCCCCCTGGCGGATCAGCTCAGGATAGTCATCAACCAGACTGATTACAGTAGATACCTGTATATTACCTATACCGCCATCTATAACCATGTCTACCAGGTGGCCGAAATCCTCGTGAATAACCTCAGGATCTGTGTAGTGCTCTACATCAGCCTCCTGTGGCAAAGAGGTACTCATGATCGGGTTCCCTAAAGCCTCGGCTATAGCATGCGTTATTTTATGGTCCGGAACACGGATACCCACAGTGTCCTTTTTCGTCTTCAGCAGTTTGGGCACCAGTTTAGTCGCATTCAGGATAAATGTATATGGTCCCGGAATACAGCTTTTCAGAAAACGGAATGTCGGGTTACTCATATTGGCTGCATAGGTACTGAGTTCGCTCAGATCTTTACAGATAAAAGAGAATTGCGCCTGCTTGGGATTGATATTCTTGATACGGCATACCTTTTCAATAGCCTGCTGGTTATTGATATCGCAGCCGATACCGTATATGGTATCAGTAGGGTAGATAATAACCCCACCTTTTTTCAGTACATCGGCGATTTGCTTCAGTACACGTTCTTGCGGATTGTCAGGATGTAGATGTACTAGCATATTGAATTTTTATATATAGTGATTGTATGTATACAAAAATACACTAAAATAAGTACTGCATTACATAATCATTCATATAGTAGCCATTGCCGATATTGATATCTTCTTCACGAAGCACCGTAAATCCATGCTTCTGGTAAAAGTTAAGTGCCGGATTATAGCGGTTTACATTCAGGGTAAGTGCTGTTTGCGCACCGGCAGCGGCAACCGATTTGATATGGTTCAGTAATTGCAGGCCCATATGTTTGCCCTGGGCTTCTGGCAGTACATATATCTTATGCAGCTTAGCTTCAGCGCCGTTTATATTCAGTTCTACTTCGGCAAAGCCCATAGGTGCCTCCAGCTCATCAGAGATCAGGTAGAATAAATTACCCTTTTCGAGTCTTTGCAGCAGTACAGCCGGCGCATACATTTCTTCCAGCATATAGCTAATCTGTTCCGGGCTCAGGATGTCTTTATAAGCAACCTTCCAGGTACGGGCGGCAATATCAGTAATATAATGTAGTGTTTTTGGAGAGACAATAGTAATATGATGGGGCACGATTAGATGTTTTTAACTGCAAAAATGCAGAGAAAGCACAAAAAAAATTGAAAAATGAGCAATATTTTATTATTAAAGTAGTTATTATTTTTGTAACATCGCACAGTTAAGACCCGAAAATTGAAAAAATACAGATATATATATAGTTTTTTGTTCCTGCTTGTTGCATTTTGTATACAACAAATGTATGCACAGCAACAGCAAAGGCAGCAAAATCCTCAAAAAGCCACTTCACCTGCCGATACAACCCGTAAGGTTGTCTACGAAGCGAGCCAGTTAAAGCCTGGTTCTAAAGAGTATATCGACAGTATGAAGCAGGCCCGGCAGCGCTATGTAGATAGTATGAAGGCTGCACGCACCCGTGAGCTGGATAGCATGCGGGCAGCGCAGAAACGTATTACAGACAGTACAGCTGCTGCCAATAAACATTACCGTGATAGCCTGAATACCGTACTGGAAGCACAGCGTGCGGCCCGTATGCGCATATCCGATAGTTTGAAGGTAATACAGCAGCGTCGCTCCGATAGCCTGATCAAAGCCAAAGCATACCGGGAAAGTAAGGCGTATAAAGACAGCCTGGCCCGGATGAAACAGGCCCGTCTGGATAGTCTGGCTACCTTAAGAGAAAAGCGCAATGAACAGATGGCTGCAGAGCGTAAGCGTATGCAGGATAGCCTGGCGGCTGTCCGGAAGCAGTATAACGATAGCCTGCAGGCAGTTATAGCTGCCCAGACGGCGCGTAACAAGGTTATTAAAGACAGTATAGCTGCGGTAAGAGCAGTACGTACCGATAGTCTGGCGAAGGCGAAAGTAGAGCGCGAGGCCTTAAGCAAGAAGAGAGCCAAAGACAGGGAGAAAAAGGCGAATGCAAAGGAAAGGGCCAAAGAACAGAAGAAAAGAGATGCCTATTCCAATGAGCAGATGCGTAAAAAGAAATGGGGTTTCGTGCGACAGGCATATCATAATACCACCACACGATATAACTACTATTATAATGCCAATCTGAATATGGATAAGATGGAGCAGAATATGCTCAAGCTGGCCAATAATAATTACGATTCCCTGTTGCCTTTATATCCTTTCGATCCCGATAAGGATTCCACAAGGTTTGCCAGTGATATGGACTCCCTCATCAGAAGAGCAGGAGTAGGCATACAGATTCACGATCCGCGCAGTAAATGGCAGGATAATATGTATCTGCTGGTGGGTAAGGCATATTACTACAAAGGAGATTATACCAATGCAGCAAATGCATTCAAATATATCGTAGCTACTGCAGAAGCAGAGAAGCGTCAGAAAGAAAAAGAAAAGAGCCAGAAAAAAGGAAATACCAAAACTAAATCTGCAGAAGGTAATGACCTGGCAGAGGAAGAAAAGAAAAATATATTCACCCACCTGTCTTCTAAGAACGATGCGATGCTCTGGCTGGCCCGAACGCTGGCACAGGACAGCCAGGTCAATATGGCCCAGACGGTATTGAATATGGTGCGCAGCAGCAAGCAGTTTAATGAAGACCTGCAAGGTCGATTCTCTGCTGCCCAGGCTTTCGTTGACCTTAAAAAGTTTGAATACGCAGAGTCTACAGACGACCTGGCTAAAATATACGATGATGAAAAGATGCCTAAATGGCTGAGAGAGCGGGCCGCCTACCTTAGGGGGCAGATTCTGCAGAGAGAAAATAACCTCCTTGCATCTGATTCTGCATTTGCCAAAGTAGTAGACCTGAAGCCTGCTATGGAGATGGATTTTAATGCCCGTATTCACCTGGTCAATAATAGTATTAATGCCGGCAGGGGTGATGCGAAAGAATTGATGCAGAGCCTCAGTGCAATGAGTCGCGAAGCGAAGTACAAATCGTTTTACGATAAGATCTATTTCACGATGGCTAAAGTGGCCGAGCGCAATAAAGATGTACCCGGAGCCATTGCCAATTACCGTAAGAGCATTCAGCAAAGTACCACAAACCCAACGCAGAAAGGATTGTCCTTTGCGGCAATGGGGGCCTTGTATTATGACCAGAATAAGTACAATGAAGCTAAAATATCTTATGACAGTGCCTTGCTCTTCCTCACCGAAGCGAATAAGCCGGAACATCCGGTGGCATTGCAGCGCTCACAGGCATTGGACAAAGTAGCAGCACCTGGTAATGAAGTAAGATATCTGGATAGTTTACTGACGCTCAGCGGCCTCTCCGAAAAAGAACAAAGAGCCATAGCCCGCAGGTACATCAAAGACCTGGAAAAAAGAATCAATGACAGCATATACCTGGCCAAAAATCCTTCAGCAGCAGGGAATAACCCTGTACTTGCCGGACCGGTATCTTTAGGCGGAGGATCGACTTTTTACTTTGCCAATCCTTCTATGGTGCAGCAGGGTATCAACACCTTTAAACAGAAATGGGGTGAGCGAACCTTAAAAGACAGTTGGAACAGGAGTAATAACTTCAAATCCGGTGGAGGTAGTACTGCAGGTACCGAAGAAGAAGAGGAAGAAACTGATCCGCTGAAAAGCCTGCCTACAGAAGAAGATCTGCTGGCCAGAATACCCAGGACAGAGAAAGATATCAGGGAGATGAAAGGCAGACTGCAACAATACCTCTTTGAGCTGGGTACAGCATACTACAAGAATATGGAAGATATTCCAATGGCAGTTAAGACATATGATGACCTGGACAAACGCTTCCCGGAACATCCTAACCGTGCAGAGGAGTTATATAACCGTTACCGTATGGCACTGGCCAAATCATCGGTAACCGATGCAGATGCTTATGCGCAAACACTGAAAAGTAAATACGCAGACTCTAAATGGGCCGGGCTGATTACCACCAATGCTGCGCAGGTACAGGAGCAAAGCAGCCAGGAAGATATTGCTGCTCATTATGAGCGTACCTATAATGCACTGATGAGCCAGGATTACCAACTGGCAATGAGCAATGCCGACAGTGCACAATCCCTTTATCCCAACGCTTATGCACCATTTGCTAACCGTTATACACTGGTGCGTATCGCATCAATAGCCGGTAAGGGGGACTATAAGACAGCCGACTCTTTACTGACCGGATTTATTGCACAGCATCCTAACGATGAGACCGCTGCCTGGGCTAAATCCCTCCAACAGTATGTGAAGAAGACAATGTCGCAGCAACCTGCAGCATCGGCAAGCGCTGGTGCTAATGGCCCGCAGGTGATGGCCGGAGACAATGTGCCTGCTGCATACAGCTATGCACCTGCTAACCTGCATTATGTACTGATAGCCGCTACAGGAGACCAGAACAGGCTGGTGGGCCTGCGTGCAGGACTTAAAGATTACCATAAGTCTCAGAAAGGGTTGAATGAACTGGCCACCTCTCTGACCCCGCTTGACGGGCAGAAAAATATCCTGGTCGTAAAAGAATTTAAGAATGCTGCAGCTGCAAAAGCATATATCAGCAATCTTAAAAAACAGTCTAACCTGTTCCGTGACTTTTCGGTTAATGAGTATGAATTAATTATGGTTTCTGCGGACAATATCATCAAATTATTTACCGATAAAGATTGGGCTAAATACCAGGAGTTTTATAAGAATAAGTACCCGCAATAATTTTTAGATTTTTTAAAGAAAATTTTGCAGAATCAAATTCGTTTTTTACCTTTGCAATCCCAACAGGGAAATAGAATCTTCCTTAGCTCAGTTGGTTAGAGCACCTGACTGTTAATCAGGGGGTCGCTGGTTCAAGTCCAGCAGGGAGAGCGAAAGGCTTCAACGAAAGTTGAAGCCTTTTATTTTTGGACCAATCCATTGCCAGGCCTGGATTTACACGAAAATATTTTTTAAAAATCTTTTCAAATCTGTTGGCAGAATTCAAAAACTGTTTTATCTTTGCAGTCCCAAAAGGGGAAAACAATCTTCCTTAGCTCAGTTGGTTAGAGCACCTGACTGTTAATCAGGGGGTCTCAGGTTCAAGTCCTGAAGGGAGAGCAAAAAAGCTTCGGTATATTACCGGAGCTTTTTTTATTCCAGTCTTTACCACTTCTGCAATCATTAAGATAGCTCTTGTAGAAGGTTGCTGCTACCCGCTAACAGGGCAACCTCTATCATAGCCCTACTACCATAAATATATTAGAGACATTATCAGATTCAGTACTTAAAATAGTCTGATCAGGTTATTGTACAGAAAGTATAATAACCTGATTTTTGTGCATGAATAGATTGTGTTTTTTACATCCCTGACACAGAGAAGATCGCTATTGAAATGTATATGATATAGCTTTTTAAGCCGAAGCTTTGAGGAGTGCGGGTGCTTAGAAATTTTATCGTTTAAGGTATGTATTATAATGTCAGCTGCACCTGTGAAAAATGATAGCAGTGAATGATTATTAGAAGAAACAAGATAAAGGTATAGCGTCCGGCTTGGTAGTAGTTGTAGTTTATGGATGCTATATCCTTTGTCTTATAACCGCCTGTTCAGGCAGTCTGTGATGGTAGCTGCATTCGATTATTTGTTTGATGAAGTAAAGTCTTTGCGCATATATTCCAACACCTATGGATTATAGTTAAATAGAACAATGCAGGCTTCTTGCCATCAGTTTCTTTCGTTTTGAGTGATAATAATCGGTTGAATTTATCCAAAAAATGAGCACATTTATTGGAAACGAAATTCGCGCTCCATGGAGCGCGAATTTTTGTTTTGTATATCATTCTCTTTATATCCTGCTTTCAGGGGTCTCTGTATAATCATTCAGTTTGCTGGCATCTATAATCGTTCCCTCTCCCTCTTCAGAATCATAATACATCGGGATGAATTTTGAGCCATTCAGGATCTCATCAAAGGTATAGCTGGTGCGGGATATAACCGTGTTGGAGAAATCTTCATCATAAGCTTTCAGATAGACCATAAATTCAAAATCAGCTTCCTCCAGCTCCTGCATACTCATACCCCAGATCGGACTGTCTTCATTAATAGGATGCACGATCGTCCAGCTCAGGTATAAAGAATTGATGGTATTGAACTGCATAGGCAGGCTGTAATACTTATTGATGGTTTTGCCGTTTTCCTCAATCATCATACTCGCCGTCAGGGTTACAATTACCTCACTCAGTCGGGCATTCTTGATTGGCAGCAGGCGAAACATCAGTCCCTTGCCATCCTGGAAAGGAGCGATTACGGCATTGTCACTGTAACGGATATAAGCCTTGGGCTTGACAAAACGGCCATAAAGAAGACCGGTTATAATCGCCAGGGTCAGGATGCCGATCAGGGCCTCGGTAGAGGCAATGGTATTGGTCAGTAAGCCTTCCGGGCTTATGCGCCCGTATCCTACCGTAGTCAGCGTCTGAGAGCTGAAGAAATATACCTCTTCAAAGGTCTCGAAAGGAGTGCCTTTGATTAGCCCTAAAAGATGGTTCTGGCAGCCTACGTAGTATATGCCTGCAAACAGCAGATTGATGAGCATATAGTATCCGAAAATCAGCAGGATAAACTTCCAGTTAGGGATATTGATCAGGTAGTGATAAATGCTGTATCGATCCAGGATGCCGGAGCCGCGCCATACGACATTGGGGCTACCATCCTTATTGATAAAACGGGCATACTTGGTCGTAGCCCTGCTGTTGAGTCCGGTATTGTCAATATCTTTCTTCCCGGGCTTATGTATAGCCATGAATGAGATAATTAAAGGGTAAGGGGAATGTTGTAATTAAGCCTTCACCACGGGCTTCTTCTTGAGCTTAGGAGGCTTGGGGCGTCCGCCCAGCAAGACTCCCCAATGATGAAGATTGGGAATTTCGTCGAAAATAACTTTAAAAATAGCTACTGTTGGTACCGCCAGGAACATGCCGGGAATGCCCCATATAAGGCTGCCGATAAATACACTGACGATCGTAGCCAGCGCATTAATGCTGACTTTGTTACCTACCAGTACCGGCAGGATGATATTGCTGTCGATCAGGTGTACAATAATAGAAATAATGCCGACCCATATGGCCGCATGCGGAGAGTTGGTTGCAAAAGTAATGATCACACTGATGATGGCTGCTGTAATAAATCCGAGGTAGGGCACTACATTCATCATCGCTGAAATCACCGCCAGTAAAATAGCATACTTCGCCCCCACAATTGAGAAGCCCAGGGCCAGGCAGGAAGCCACAATGAGCATTTCGATCAGCAGACCGTTCAGGTAGCCTTTGATTACATTTTGTGTCTTATTGATGATCTGCGCTACAGCACCGCCTTCCAGATGACGAAAACTGACATTCAGAAAGGTGCCTATATTATCTTTATAGATCAGTATCATTAAAGTATAGATAAAGGTAAAGACACCCAGCAGCATAGAGCTGGAGAAAAATGAAATCATACTGCCAACTACATTAGGCGTTTCATTCAGTAATTTTTTCAGCAGGGGATCAATATTCTCCTGTATCACCGCTGGAGAAACATGCAGACGGTCCTGTATAAAGTTCTGGGCATCGACGATCAGTTCGTTAAACTTATGCTCCAGCTGCGGAAAATCGTTCCGGAAATTGATCACCTGTGCAGAGATGAAAAGGAATACGCCACTCAATACCAGTAACGCAAGAAGCAGGCATATGGTAGCAGCCCAGGAGCGGCTCAGTCCCTTCTTTTCCAGGTATCTTGTAGGAGTAGCCATAGCCAGGGCGAAAATAGTGGCCATAGCCAGGGGCAGCAATACACTTTTGCCAAAGGTGAGCATAAGTACAATAATGCTGATAACCACCAGGCGGTAGGCCAGGAACTGCATAATGTCTTTCTGTCTCATGTTTGGATTTTGCATAGCGTTTAATGTTTGCCTTTGGCAAGGCTGAACCCGAAGGAGGAGCCTACACCAACTTTACTTCTTACATTAATAATCTGTCTGTGTGCTTCAATAATATGTTTTACAATAGCCAGTCCTAATCCTGTTCCCGGTATCGCACTGCTACGGCTTTTGTCGGTACGGTAAAAACGTTCGAAAATGCGGTTTAAATGCTGTTCCTCAATGCCCACACCATCATCCGAAACCTCTACATAAATTTTTTTCTGATCCAGCTCCCAGAAGCCGGTTGTGATGGTGCCATTCTGATTGCCATACTTGATCGCATTTTCAATAATGTTCACGACCACCTGGCGTATCTTTTCCCGATCGGCATGCACCAGCAGGTTTTCATCCGCATCATCTTTAAACAGCAGTTGAATGTTTTTCTCCTTGGCTTTCAGCATCAGCTCCTCGTAAGTGTCCTTAAAGAGGTTCATGATCTTAAAGTTAGAATAAATCAAAGGATTATTACCCGCTTCCAGTGCAGAAATCTGCTCCAGGTCACTGGCCAGCTGCACCAGGCGGTCCAGGCCCTTGCTGGCATTTTTAAGAAATTTGCGGTTTACATTTTCATCTTCAATGGCCCCGTCCAGTAAGGTATGGACATAGCCCTGTACGGTAAAAATAGGCGTACGCAGTTCATGCGTCAGATTACTCAGGAATTCTTTACGGAACTGCTCATTTACTTTCAGCAACTCAATCTCGGTACTCTTTTTCTCCGCCCATTTGGTTACATCATGCTCTACCTGCTCTATAGTCTTTTGCGGCAGAATTTTATCGTAGAAAAACTGTTCCTTTTTACCCGCCTTGGTATTGTAGATGAATTTGTAAATCAGCTTCAGTCTCCTGCCGATAAAGATCTGCAGGAAGTAATTATACACCAGGTAGGACAATACAAAAGTAACTCCGAAAATAATGACCGGCAGCGTCCATTCACCATCTATCGCCAGCGACAGGAGCGAAAGGGAAGAAGCCAGTATAAATGCTGCCAGCAGGCAGATCATCTTCGGAGACAGGTATTTTATAGAATTGGGCATTGGACGTGCTCTCGTTTAGCGTAACATTTTTCTGAAGCATCGCTTGCGTTTGTGCTGCACATGCTCATAGTTTTTCCAGTGATTGATTGCTTTTTCATTGGTCTCAATCATACCGGTCGTTTCTACCCACTCCACACCATGTTCAATCATGATCTGTTGCAGCTCTGTAATCAGCAGTGCGCTTACGCCCTGTGCCTGCCAGTCCGGGTGAATGCCCGTCAGCAGCAGGTCCGCAACTTTAGGCTTTTTCAGAGCCTTCATGATATGCACAAAGCCAAACGGGAATAGTTTTCCTTTTGCTTTCTGCATCGCTTCGCTTAAAGAGGGTAAGCTTACGATGAAACCAATAATATTTTTATCAGGATCTTCTACCACTTTCACGAATTTCGGATTCAGTACCTCGATGTATTTACCGATGTAGAATTGCAGTACATCATCCGGCATTTGTACAAAGCTGAACAGTTCGTCAAAAGCTGTATTCAGCAGGTGAAACACCTGCAATGCTACGGTTTTTAACTCATCTTTATTGCTAAAGCTTCTTACCGTTAAGTTATATCTTTTCTTGATCAGGTCATTCAGTTTCACGGCCTTCTCCGGAATCGCTTCCAGTACTTTCAGTTTAAACTCGACCCAGTCTATTTCCTTCTCATAACCCTGCGCCTCCATATGCTTTTTGTAATAATCCATATGGTATTCCGATGCAATAGAAGGTAATTGATCAAATCCTTCGATCAGCATAGCCTGGTGGTCCAGGTTGGTAAAGCCCAGTGGCCCGTGTACACCATCCATGCCCTGATCCAGAGCCCATTGCTCCGCTGTTTTCAGTAATAATGCAGAGACAGCAGGATTGTCAATGAATTCGAGTCGGGTAATGCGACACATCTTTTCATTGAACTTTTCATTCGCAGCCGGATTAATGATTGCTCCTATACGACCTACCACTTTGCCATTGTCTTCAGCCAGCCAGAAAGACGTTTTGCAGTACTTCATGGCAGGGTTGGTTTCCGGCATCAGCGATTTTACTTCATCATCCTTTATCGGGGGAACCCAATAGCGGTTGTTTTTATAAAGATCAAAGGGGAATTGCACAAATTTCTTAATATCGGCTTTGGTATGTATCGGTCTGATCGTTATAGACATCGTGTTTACGCGTTTTGATATATGTATATTTACCTAATGTAGCTATAAATGTATAGCATAATTGCGACAAATGTACTGTAAACGCAACAATTTCGGGCATATTTTTTGCTTCGGGGCAGGCCGTATTTACATATAAAGACTTATCTACATTTTATGCTTGTTTTGGGGATAAGTATGGTCTTTTTTTGCTATTTAAATCGTATCTTCGCATATTAGCAAAGAAGGGCCGTTGCGGCCCGGTTTTAAGGAAATATAAAACACACAAATGAGCTTGGAAAACAACGAAAATGTGACCGTTCAGCCCGGATATGATGCCAATTCCATACAGGTATTGGAAGGTTTGGAAGCGGTGCGTAAGCGCCCTTCAATGTATATCGGGGACACGGGTGTGAAAGGCTTACACCACCTGGTTTATGAGGTCGTGGATAACTCCATCGATGAGGCTTTGGCAGGACACTGTAAAAATATCAAAGTCGTTATCTATCCCGACAACTCTATTTCCGTAGAAGATGATGGCCGTGGTATCCCTACGGGCATTAATGCGAAAGAAGGTAAATCTGCCCTGGAGATCGTAATGACCGTACTGCACGCAGGGGGTAAATTCGACAAAGACTCCTATAAAGTATCCGGTGGTTTGCACGGGGTAGGGGTAAGCTGTGTGAATGCATTAAGTACACACATGCATACAACGGTTTTCCGTGAAGGGAAAATTTTTGAGCAGGAGTATAAATGCGGTATTCCGCAATATGATGTACGGGAGATCGGTACTTCCGACAAGCGTGGTACCCAGCAGCATTTCTGGCCGGATCCTACCATATTTACCACTACCACTACTTATAGCAGAGATATCCTTGCAGCACGTTTACGCGAGCTGTCTTTCCTGAACAAAGGCATCAGCATTACGCTGACCGATGAGCGGGAAGTTGATGACGACGGTACCCCTCAGACAGAAGTATTTTTCAGTGAGGGTGGTATTGTAGAGTTCATTCAATTGCTGGATAAAAATGCGAAAAGAGATGTGCTGATTCCTGAGCCGGTATATATGCAGGGCTTCGACCAGGAAGCATTTGTATCGGTAGAAGTCGCTTTGGAGTATAACAGCTCTTACAGCGAGAATCTCTTCTCTTATGTAAATAATATCAATACTATTGAAGGCGGAACCCACGTATCCGGCTTCAGAAGAGCCATTACGCGTGTGTTTAAGGCGTATGGTGATAAGAATAAACTGTTTGAAAAAGCAAAGGTTGAAATCCTGGGCGATGACTTCCGTGAAGGTTTAAGTGCAATCATTTCGGTGAAAGTGCCGGAGCCACAGTTCGAAGGCCAGACCAAAACGAAGCTGGGTAACTCAGAAGTGAGCGGCATCGTGGATGGGGCAGTAAGCAAAGTACTGGAGCATTACCTGGAAGAAAATCCAAAGCAGGCCAAACTGATCATTGACAAAGTGATCCTGGCCGCACAGGCACGTGCCGCAGCCAAAAAAGCCCGTGAAATGGTACAGCGTAAAAGCGTACTGACCGGCGGTGGTATGCCGGGCAAACTGGCTGACTGTTCTGATAAAGATCCGGGACGCTGTGAGTTATACCTTGTGGAAGGGGACTCGGCAGGTGGTACCGCCAAACAAGGCCGTGACCGTACATTCCAGGCCATCCTGCCATTAAGAGGTAAGATTCTGAACGTTGAAAAAGCGCAGGAACATAAGATCTACGAAAATGAGGAGATCAAGAATATGTATTCAGCACTTGGTGTAACTGTAGGTACTGAAGAAGATCCTAAAGCGCTGAACCTGACCAAACTGCGTTACCATAAAGTAATCATCATGACGGATGCCGATGTCGATGGTTCACACATCGCTACGCTGATCCTGACGTTCTTCTTCCGCTATATGAAGCAACTGGTAGAGCAGGGGTATGTATACCTGGCGCAACCACCTCTGTATTTAGTGAAGAAAGGTAAAGATCAGATGTATAGCTGGAATGAAGACCAACGTAAAGCAGCGGTTATAAAACTGGCCGCAGGTGGTAAAGAAGACAGCGTAAACATTCAGCGATACAAAGGTCTTGGTGAGATGAATGCAGAGCAGCTTTGGGAAACAACGATGAATCCTGCAAGCCGTACGCTGAAACAGGTAACCATTGATAGTGCCGCAGAAGCTGATAGCGTATTTGCGATGCTGATGGGTGAAGAAGTAGCACCACGCCGCGAGTTTATCGAAGCGAATGCTAAATATGCGAAACTGGATATCTAATCAGATTTGATATAATACAATAAATAAGGGCTTTCCGATCTGGAAAGCCCTTATTTATTGTACAATATACAAAAGCAAAGAGCGCTCTGTGAGCGCCCTTTTGATGGTGGTAGGATTGGGGTTTTATTTTTTGCGGATACCGCTGTCAATGACTTTACCGCCTTGTAATAATTCAAGTTTCAGGTCTCCGTTTTCCATAGGTGTAAATTGTAAATAGCTATCATTGCTGGCTTGGCGGATGCCCTGGAATTTTGTTTCCGAAATGGGATAGAAGCGCATGTCCCAGGTATTCCTGGTGGTGTTGTATATCAAGTGACCATCCAGGTATGTAATGGAGTGGGCTTCTGCGCCGGCACTGGTATCGGCCGTTTGGTATACGCCCGTATATTGTTGTAGCGTAGCCGCCGGTAGGGTGATCTTTTTATGAAACTCCATTTCCTGCGGACTGTCTTCCAATACCTGCACAATATTGTTATAAGGGAAAGCTCCCATTTTGAAATTCTGCAGGATGATCACGGTGCGATCTTTCAGCATATTATGGAAGATGAGGGTAGCAAAACCATCCCAGCTGCCGTTGTGCCCGAACGAAAATCTGTTTGCTCCTTTAGACAGCATAAACCCGAATCCATAGGCAATATCCTGTCCAGAGCTGGTTTGTGTGACTGCCGTCATTTCTTCAAATTCACTTTTGGTGAGGAAGGTATTGTTTTTAAGCGCTGTTATCCATTTATAGATATCGCCTACCGTCGAATTTACTTTTGCCGTACCAGTCACACCGTCAACTGTGCGTACAAAATAGTCTCCGGACTCCCTTTGGTCTGAAGATATTTTTCTGAAAGAGCCGGTGGCCCAGGCATAGCCCGTTGCAATATTCTTTATCGTGCGTGGTCGCTGTTTGCGGTTGTAAATAAATGTGTGGTCCATGTGCAGGGGCTTGAATATGCGCTGCTGAAGGAAACCCGCAAAGGGCTTGCCTGATAACCGTTCTACGATACTGGCGAGCAGTACATAGTTGGTGTTGCAGTAACGGTGCCTGCTGCCGGGCTCAAACCTGAGCGTATCTTTTCGCTGTGCATAAAACCGGATCACATCTGCATTGGTCGCAATTTTAGTGCTATCCTGATTATTATCCATATCTGCAAGAAATTCGGGCAGACCACTGGTATGGCGGAGCAGGTCTGCAATCGTAACCTTGTTCCAGAAGCCCAGTTCCGGCAGGTATTTCGAGATCGGGTCCTTATAGTCTAGCTTGCCCTCCCGCTTCAGCAGTACAATGGCAGTAGCGGTAAATTGTTTAGAGCAGGAAGCCAGTTCAAAAATTGTTTGTGCAGTATTCAGTGCTTTTGTCCGTTCGTTACTATAGCCATAGCCTTTTTCCAAAATCACCTTTCCTTTTTCCGCAATTAGTACCGAACCGTTAAACTGATGCTGGGCATGTAGTGTAGCGAAAATACTATCCAGCTGTTGCGTGTGGTTTTTGTGCTGCCCAAAGCATACGAGCGAGCAAATGGACAAGAGTAGTAATAAGTTGATTTTGATCATGCAGATAAATAATAAGGGTTTAAAGTATAATGGGAATAATAATGCGGGAGACAATCGGTATGCTGTAATACATAGCCCCGCACTCCCGCACTGCTCCGGCTATTAGTTTTTATCTACCGTATAGCCTTTCTTGTTCGCCAGTTTCATAATAGAATTGTTGATAGCAGTACCCAGATCGTCTTGTTGGGTCACCGTATTTTCTGCAGCCTTCTTATCGATGTATGCCTGACGTTGTTTCGCCAGCGTATTGATCTTGTCCTGGTAGGCCTCGCGCTCTTTCGTTTTGGTCACAACGTATGCTTCTATTTCCGCCTCTGATTTGCCTTCCAGTTCTTTAGGCAGATATTTTTTCTCCAGTGTTTTAACCGCTCCTTTGTCCGTTTTCATACGGTCTACCAGGTCCCATGACTGGTTGTTATATGCCGCTTTGGACTTACTGATGCTGCGTTCTACTTTTAAGGACTGGCTTACGTTGTAGGCATTTACATCCTGATTCATCTGCATATCTTTTTTCATCGCACCGGATGCGCCATATTGTACATAAGTACTGTTCAGGCGATCGTTGTATTGTGCAATTTCATCATCATAAGGAGTGGCCACAAAACGGATCTTTTCATTAGAGTTGATGTTGAAATATTCACCGTTGCCTCTTAAAGCACCATCTTTCCATGAACTGTTGATGCCCTCCGTATAATCGCCGCAGTATATCGTATTGGTTCCGATCATTTTACTGTTGCTCAGACCGATTGCTTCTTTATACGAAACACCTCCTTGGGTAAAAGGTTCGTTACCGGCAATATAGATCAGGCGTATATCATTACGGCTGTCCGACCATGCCAGTTGCTGGGTTGCTTTACGGATCACGGCACCGCAATATTCCTCACCACCATTAGTGCGCAGGGCAAATAGTTTTTCAGAGATCAGATCCAGATCTGTTGTCAGCGGACTGATCATGCGCACGTATTGATTAGAGGCAGGGATACCATCATTACCATATTCGTACAAAGCAATCTCTATCTGCGGTTGCTGCCCCTGGAAACGTAAGGTGCTTAAGCTGTTGATAATATTCCATAGACGGGATTTAGCCTGTTCAATAAGGCCCTCCATACTGCCCGAGGTGTCGAGCAGAATAGCCACCTGTATCCTGGTTTTACGGGCAGCTACCGGGCGGTCAAAACTGCTTACCGGTCTGCGTTGCTGCTGTTGTGCAGTAACATCGCCAATGCAGGATATACTATATAGCGCGGTCCAGGCGCAAAGGATCATCTTTTTCATAACAGTTATTTTTATAGATACAAAGCTATTTGCTTGTCAGATGTGTTTTCGGCAAACTGGGTCAATATGCCGGATGACTTGATGAATGAACTAAAGAATAGGGTAAACTGATGTTATGGTTGTATCGGTAATGTTTTGAACTGACCATCCGGACTCACCAGGATATATTCTTTATTCGGCTTCTTGTCTTTTTCTTTATCTCTCAGAATCGTAAGCTGCACCTGGTACAGGATCTGTACCGATGGTTCCAGAATGCCTGGGTTAAGTACAAAATCAAATTCCTTATCCATCACCGGCTGATAAAAAAGGCTGGTATTCTTATCCGCTGCATTAAAGCGATTGGTGTTAACGCCACCGGTGATTGAGTTGTTGCGGTAAGCCGTATAGCGTTTATACATTTCTGTAGGCAGGAAAACTTTGAAACCATCATTGTAGGTACGGTCAGTTCCCGTAAGACTGATACCCAAGAGCGTTTCCTGGAATTTGATCTTCTCCAGGACCTGTTTCTGCGCCTTAGCCATCAACTCTTTTTTTAGCTCCTCCATATGCAGTACCGTATAATCAACTTTGACCAGATCGTATATTTCCTGTTCTGCGGCGATGGCCATCAGCTCATCCATCAGCGCAGGGTCGGTGAGCCTTATCTGTATATTCTTTTTGAGCTCAAATCCGGCAGGTACTTCATTGTAGGTCTTTTTACTGAATATTTTTTGTTCTACCTGCGTCTGATAGAGCGGTACACAGGAAATCATATCTACATAGATCTGCGCCCCTTTAAGTGCCTGCATGGCAGCGGTAGCCGTCTTGATGCGCTTGTCCATCAGCTCATGTGCTTCCTGTGCACTTTTACCGGTTTGTGTGACGGAAAAAGTAGCGATCAGCATATCCGGTTTTACATTGAGCATACCTTTAATGTTGATATACAGGTTGCGGTCAGCCGTTGCTCCTACATTAATGGTTTGCTCCGGGTAGTGCACCGTTTCTTCGTAATTGATATTGCCGGAGATCTGGGCTGTGGACAGCAAAGAGGAGCATAAAGCAGTAAAGGCAAAAATGAGTTTTTTCATAATCGAAAATTGTATTGAGAGATATTTTACAATTCAAAAATAGCCAGTGACATAGCGTGTAGAAGGTACTAATGGGTGAATGCAGGGTATGACTTGGTGAAACAGGAGGTCATTGTGATAATTAGTTATAATTTTATCTTTCAAAATATGCAGATGAAACGAAGTCTTGAAGTGAGTATGTTATTGTTGCTTTTACTGGCCTTTACCGGCTCAGTGATGGCACAGTCTGTACCTGCCAGTTCTGAATCCTTGAAGAAGAGTTCGCCGAAGGCAAAAAGCATAGGTACTATAGCCAGTGAAGCCGAGAAAGACATCAGCTCCGATAATAATAATCAGCAGGCAGACGGATATATGCGCATGGGCGATGTGTTTTTCACACAGGGGGAGTACAACAAGGCAGAACAATACTTTGAAAAGGCAGCAGTATTGTTTAAAAACAATGATCGTGACTTTTCTATGGCAAAGCGTAAAGTAGCGAAGGCACAGGAGATGCAGGCCAAGCTGAAACAGGCTGCCCAGAATTATGACATCGCGGGTAAAGGAGCCAACAGCAACCTGAACCGGCAATTAAATTACAATGACGCCAGCCGCCTGCGCACAACAAATTATAAATACCAGCAGCAATTATCGCAGGATAATGTTTCCCTGTTGCAGAAAACGAAAGATAAGCAGGTAGATGTACAGCAGGAAATGAGCGATGCCTATACACAATTGGCCACCTCTCAGAATAATGTAGAAGATAGTAAAGCAGCCATTAATTCATTGACCAATGCCGTAAAACAACAGGATAAGTCAAATGCCGGTACCGAAGCTGCGGCGGAACAGCTTTCCCGCCAGTTGGTGCAGCAGAATAAGGTTGAGGATGCCATTGCACTGAACAAGAGCCTGGTAAAAAATACGGATGCTCAGACACAATCCAAACTAAAGGTTACTGCCTATACACAGCTGGGTACACTATATGCGCAGTCTGGAAATCAAGTACTGGCCGAAGAAAACCTGCGCAAGGCTTACGATACCGCCAAATCAGTACATAATACACAGGCCGGCAAAAATGCGCTGAAACATCTGCTCGAGTTTTATATACAGACCAATGAGTCCGGGAAAGCACAGTCTGTGATGCTGCAGTTCCTTGATGATATGGATGAGCTGCTGCTGAAGGACAGTGCGCTTATGGATAAAAAAGCAGTGGAATTATCGGCACAGAAAATAAAGCAACTGGAGAACGAAAAGGAATTACAGAAAGAGATTATTGTACAATCGCGCCGCTCCAATTATTTGCTGCTCGCTATTGTCGTAGTCATCCTGCTGTTCCTGGGGCTGATGCTGCGCGCCTATTATGCCATTATGCGCAAAAATAAACAGATCCGCCTGCAGTCTTTGCGCAGAGAAATGAATCCGCATTTTGTATTCAATAGCCTTAATAGTGTGAACCAGTTTATTGCTGAACACGATGACCGCAAAGCGAATGCCTACCTCAATGCCTATTCACGCCTGATGCGTACGGTAATGGAGCATTCCAGTCATGATTTTGTGCCCCTGAGTGTAGAATTGGATCACCTGCAAAAATATTTATCACTGGAGTATCAGCGATTCAGCAGCCAGTTTGAGTACCACATCAATGTAGCAGATAATATAGAATCGCACGATATCATGATCCCCAATATGCTGTTACAACCTTTTCTGGAGAATGCCATCTGGCACGGGCTACGGTATAAAACAGATAAGGGCCAGCTATGGTTGGATATAAAGCAGGCGGGCAATACGCTCTATATGACGGTAACCGATAATGGCATCGGGATAGAGCAGAGTCTGGCCCTGAAAACAGAGAACCAGAAAGCCTATAAATCACTGGGCATGCAGAATACCAAAGAGCGGATCGAGCTGCTGAACAGCCTGTATAAAACACAGATCAATTACCAGCTGAAAGACCTTTCCAGCGAAGGCAAAAACGGAACAACTGTAACCCTTACCTTACCCATACAAAGAAAAAACGATGAAGATACAGACCATTAATGCCGTTATCGTAGAAGATGAAATGGCTGCGGTGCAGGCACTGAAAGCTTACCTGGCCAAGTATTGCCCGCAGGTAACAGTTACCGGTATTGCCTATAACTGTACCGATGCTATTGCCATATTACATGAACTGCAACCGCAACTGGTATTCCTGGATGTGGAAATGCCTTTTGGAAATGCCTTTGATGTGCTGGAAGGCTGTCGTGATCTGGATTTTGAAACAATCTTTGTAACCGCTTATTCTGAGTATGCCTTACGTGCCCTGAATCAGAGTGCAGCCTACTACCTGCTGAAACCGGTCAGTATAGAAGAACTGATCGTCGCCGTGCAGAAAGTTGGTCAGCTCATACAGCAGAAGGATGGTATACGCCGCAACCAGGTGGTGATTGATAATAACAAGAACAACTTTGAACTGCAAAAACTGATCCTGCCTACTATTGATGGCTTTGAAGTGGTGCAGAACAAGGCCATTATGCGCCTGAAAGGCAATGGCAATTTTACAGATATCTTTATGGAAGATGGCAGTAAGAAAATGGTCTGCCGCTTTTTAAAACATTTTGAAGAACTGCTGACCTATCCTTTTGTACGCATACACAAGTCGCATATCATCAATATCCATTTCGTGAAGAAATACCATAAGGGTACGGGAGGTTATGTTGTACTGGCCGATGGCAGTGAGATAGAGGTTTCGGCCGGGTATAAAGATCAGCTGCTGAGAGCTTTTGCTTAAGACTGTATCATGAATATACTGAGGCATTAGAAGGGCAGCAGCGATTAGGCGATATAGGAAGTGCTCATGCGGAAACCTCGGTTGCGGTTTCCGATTTATTTTTCTCCCCACTTATATCCCTTTCCCGGCAGGCCCAGCAGGCCTATAATACGGTCCACAACCGTCATCGCTGCTTCTGTAAGGTCTTTAGGTTTGCTGTAAAAGCTGGGTGATGCAGGGCATATGATACCACCGGCTTCTGTCACCGTTTTCATATTATTGATGTGTATCAGGTTGTACGGTGTTTCCCGGATTACACAAATAAGTTTACGTCTTTCCTTTAGCATTACATCAGCTGCGCGGGTCACCAGGCTATCACTGATGCCAGTCGCAATACGGCCCAGCGTACCCATACTACAGGGCACGATCACCAGCGCATCATATCCTGCACTGCCCGATGCAAAAGGAGCATAGAAGTCATGCGTCTCCCAGATCTTAAAAGGGAACTCATTGTAAGATTCATCATCCAGTTCCTCTTTCCACACCGTATATGCGTTCTTACTGTATACAAGGTCTACCTGTATGTCGAGATCCTCATCGATCAAAGCTTTCAGGCTTTTCAGGAAAAGTTTCGCGTAGATCGATCCACTGGCACCGGTAATGGCAACTGCAATTTTCATGATGAATATTGTATTTGAATACCATGCAAAAGTACGGCTAAATCTGTAGCGCAGCAGACTTGAGGCAGACTTTTGTCCCGGTCTTTCCCTAATCTTAACGCTTTCATTGCGGTTTTTAGCTTAAATTTACAAACCTCTGAGCCGGATATGCCGGTCTTATTAAGCGCATGAAATTGTAATTATGAAATACCTGTTAATTGCTGCCTTGTCTTTAAGTTGTATTACACAACCATTATGGGCACAGAAAAAAACAAAAAGCACAGCCAAGTCTTCTAAAACGACCTCTGCTGTAGTGAAAGATGCTGCGGTAGACACCAATGAAATCCAATGGATCTCTATGGAAGAGCTGGAGGCTAAAATGAAAGCCAAACCTAAAATGGTACTGGTAGATTTTTATACTTCCTGGTGTGGATGGTGTAAGGTAATGGACTCTAAAACATATACCAATAAAGAGCTGATTAAATATGTAAACCAGCACTTCTATGCGGTGAAGTTTGATGCCGAAACCAAAGACGTTATAAAGTTCTATGGTAAGGAATATGCCTTCGAGCAGGAGCTGCGCGCTAATCGCCTGGCTGCTGAAATGATGGGCGGACGCATGAGTTATCCGACTACGGTTATTCTTGGCGAGAACATGAGTTTTGTGAATCCGATTCCGGGATACCAGCGTATTGACCAGATGGAAAGCATACTGAAATTCTTCGTGGAGGCATATCCTAAAAAGACCACCTGGCAGGATTTTCAGCGTGATTTCAAACCCTCCTGGGCACCTAATTCTTAGATCAATCTTAAGTCAAGATTTATAAAAGAATAGTGGCGCGCTCGTAGAGCGCGCCACTATTCTTTTATAAAAATGGGTTAGTATATTAAAGTGTGTTCACTACTGCTTTCAAACGCACCAGCTTCTCTAGCAAAGGCTGCAATAAAGCAAGGTTCAGCATATTAGCACCATCCGATTTTGCATGCTTAGGGTCCGGATGCGTTTCGATAAATAAACCATCTGCACCCACCGCAATGGCAGCACGCGCTATGGTTTCAATCATCTGCGGATTACCACCGGTTACACCAGAGGTCTGGTTCGGTTGTTGCAGAGAGTGTGTACAATCCATCACCGCAGGTACTCCCATATCTTTCATGATGGGGATGCCACGGTAGTCTACAATCATATCCTGATAGCCGAACATAGTGCCACGGTCGGTCAGGATCACCTGCTCATTACCGCTTTCTCTTACTTTGTTTACTGCAAACTGCATGGACTCAGGAGCCAGGAATTGTCCTTTCTTAATATTTACGACTTTACCGGTTTGTGCTGCTGCCACGAGAATATCAGTCTGGCGGCACAGAAATGCCGGGATCTGTATAATATCTACGTATTCCGCAGCCATAGCTGCTTCCGAAGCATCATGAATGTCTGTTACCACCGGTACTCCGAAAGTTTGTCCCACTTTTTGCAGGATTTTCAGCGCATTCTCGTCACCAATACCCGTAAAGGAATCGAGGCGGGTACGGTTTGCCTTACGGTAAGAACCTTTGAAAATATATGGTATGTTCAGTGCACTGGTAATTTGTACAATCTGCTCTGCAATGCGCAGGGCCATATCTTCACCTTCTATGGCACAAGGACCGGCCATCAGGAAGAAGTTGTCAGTTTGGGTATATTGCATGTTATCGTTTTAATGGATTAATGTATACGGTCTGCACGGGGAGGCATAGCTTCCATGATTTCTTTTTCTTCCTGCAGCCACCATTGCCAGGTGTCACGTACAGTTTCCTCTTCAAAATAAGTACGCGCCAGATCCAGGAACAGGCGATAGTGCCCGGCTTCTGAAACCATAAATTTATAATAGAATTCTTTCAGTTTATCATCAGAGATATGCAGGCTCAGCAGGCGAAAGCGTTCACAGCTGCGGGCCTCGATCAATGCACAGATACATAGTTTATGCAGCAGACGTTGTTCCGGGCTGATGTTCTTAGGCTCGCGCGTCAGCAGGGCATTCACATAATCATCCTTACGTTGTTTACCCAGGTGTAATCCTCTTTTCTTCAGCTCGGCCAGCACCATGCGGAAGTGACCCCATTCTTCCGTTACCACCGGAGCTAATTTATCGACCAGTTCGGCACGATCAGAATATCGCTGAATAATGGAGATCATTGTGGTAGCGGCTTTCTGTTCGCAGAATGCATGATCGGTCAGTATATCTTCCAGTGAAATAGCGGCAATGTCTACCCAGCGCGGATCGGTAGGCAGCTTAAGGCCCAGTATCGTATTTTCTGACATAAAGCTTTTTAATGAACTGCAAAATTAGCCCTTTTAAAGGAATCCCGATACAGCATCTTCCATACTTTATCCGGGATAAATGGTAACTTTATAAGACACTAAAAATATACCGAATGAATAAGGAAATAATCATGGCTGTTTTCCTGGGCATTGGACTCAGTGCCAGTTGCGGTTTCCGTGTATTTGTGCCGATGCTGGTTACCGCCCTGGCTACCCATTTCGGATGGTTTCCCGGTTGGGTACACAACCAGTTTGCCTGGATGGGATCTATAGCGGCTATCGTCGCATTTGGCAGTGCATCTGTATTAGAGATTGCAGCGTATTATATCCCTGTGGTCGACCATGCGCTGGATACGATAGCAACACCCCTTGCAGTGGTAGCCGGTACATTGCTCACCACTGCGGTCTTACCTATAAATGATGAAATGCTGCGCTGGGGATTAGGCATTATTGTAGGTGGTGGTAGTGCCGGAGTCATACAATCCGGTACGGTTATGACCCGCTTACTTTCCGGGAAGTTTACCATGACCACCGGTAACGGAATAGTTGCCAGTGGTGAGAATGTGGCTTCTATTGGAGGCTCATTAATGGCCTTAGTACTCCCGATTATAACAGGCATTGTGGCCCTGATTATGGTATGGGTAATGGGCGGGTGGCTGATCAGGCGGTTTAGAAGATCGGCAGTTTGAGCTAAAAGCTTTATTGCGAATTATAGAAGGTATCTGGTGTCACGTTGAGCACAGTTCGGATACTTAGACCACTATCAAAAAAGGAGCACGTTTATGTGTTCCTTTTTGATAGCGTTTAATGCCTTATGAATAGAGGAAATATATTTATTTCCTCTGACAAAGAATTAAAGTCTGTATTAAAATATTCCCTATATCTTCGTGGTGTTTTAAGATCAAGATTACATGAATAGCTTAAGTAGACAAGGCATCCTGTATTTATCATTGGCATTGTTTGCGCTGTCCTGTCTACTGCCAGCAGTTAATCGTCAAATTGGCGTATTAAATTTAATATCTGGCTTTCTGTTTCCGTTCTATCCTTTGGCATGGCCTTATTTGTTCTTCTGGTCTGCCAATATCCTGTACTATATTGATGTCAGACAATTCAGAAAAGGTAAGGATACCTATCCTGTGGGTATAATGGCATTCATACTAGCTGTTTGCTTTTTCATATTTGAAGCTGTAATAGACTTCAAAACGGTATTTACAAACCAGGAGATATCTATCAGTATAGGATATTATATATGGACGATCAGCTTTATTATATTACCTATTTATCAGATTACCTTTAAATTTAAAAACAAGAGTAAGAATTTAAAAACAAGAGTAAGAAATGCTGAATACAATACTGAAAGATAAAAGCTTCCGGCTGTCTATTTTGCTGACCACAATCTTTATCGGGACAGGAATTATATTTCTGTTTTTTGGACTTGCAGACTATAGCTGGATTTTATTTGGCCTCCTTCCCGTTGTATTGGGTGTTGCTATTGGCACTATGAAGGTCAGAGGATATGCACTTCTGGGAGCCGTCATCACCACAATCCTGTTACTTATTGCGATTTACATTCCCGGATTCTCTGGTGTTATTTGCATTGTGATGGCCCTGGGCTTAATTGTTCCATTCATCTTCTTAGGCTATGTAATCACCAGATTGGTTAAGCGTTACAAAATAATCAAGGAGACCAACAGGTTTTCTGTTCTGGTTTTACCCTTAATTCCTTTTTTGATCGCCGCGCCAACGGAACATTTTCTTAAAAGTGACAAGGAAACTATAATAGTAGTTAAAACAGAAAAGGTTTTTAACTACTCTCCAATCGAAGTATATGATGCCATCAAGTCGGTTGATACACTTGATGCGGAAAAGCCACTTTTACTCAAACTGGATTTACCCATTCCTACAAAATGTATTCTGGAAAAAGAGGAAGTGGGGGCATTGAGAACTTGCTATTTCAGGGGCGGGAGATTAAGTAATGCTGACTTTGGTGGAGGAACGATTACGGAAAGAGTAACACAACTGGAACCTGGAAGAGTATTGAAGATGGACGTTATTGATTATAACTTGATCGGAAGGAAATGGATAGGATTTAAGCAAGCAATTTATTACTTCGAGCCAGTTGGCAATAATAGCTGCAAATTAACCAGAATAACCACCTACACATCTGTGCTAACGCCACGTTTCTATTGGGAACCAATGGAAACGTTAGGTGTTAGCCAGGAGCATGACTATGTATTTAATAATCTGGAAAAAGATTTAAAAATGAAATACGGCAGGTAATAGCACTTCTATTGCAGTAAAGAAAGCATCAGTTTAGTCCATAAAAAATGGAACACGTTCACAGTATTCCATTGTATTGAATATTTTTATTTCGTTATTACAGCGCCATATATGCTTCCAGTTGGGCACAACATTTTTCAGCTGCGGTACGCTCTTTATCTGCATACCATTCTGCTGTCCATTGTATCGCCTGTTGAGCATTCAGTTTGGGTCGGAAGCCGATATCTTCTTTAATACGGGTATTGTCCAGCAAGAGTAATTTAGCCTCATGTACAGCAGTCCCGTTCTGGGCCGGAGTTTCATACTGCCCGCGGCCGAATGCCTGGATAAATTGCTCTGTTACAGTTTTTACATCTAATACATCAGCCGCCTCCGGTCCAATATTATATGCTGTAGCATACTGTGTCGGTTGCTCCTGCAGGTGTGCTGCCATTTGCAGGTAAGCATACAGCGGTTCAATCACATGCTGCCATGGTCGTACCGACTGCGGGTTGCGTAACTGTACCGGTACATCCTGCTGGATGGCCCGTACAATGTCGGGGATAATGCGGTCTGTGGAATAATCACCACCGCCGATTACATTACCGGCACGCATCGACACAATACTTTTCTGATGTACGGCATAATCTGCCGGGTTGAAAAAGGAATTGATGTAGGAACTGATCGCGATCTCAGATGCTGCTTTACTGGCAGAGTAGGGATCGTAACCGCCTAATTTATCCTGCTCCAGGAAGGGCAATCCTTTTTCATTATTCTCATATACTTTATCGGTGGTAATGATGATACCAGTACAAGGATTTTCCAGGTGGCGCATAGCCTCCAGGATATGTACAGTACCCATTACATTGGTCGAAAAAGTATCAACCGGTATTTCGTAGCTTTTACGAACCAGCGCCTGTGCTGCAAAATGAAATACAAAATCCGGTTCGAAGCGTATAATCTCTCCCTGTAATACCTGTGCATTGCGTATATCGTCAATTACAGAGGCATAACAGAGCGCTTCACCATCTATCTGGTTATACAGGTCCTGGTCCTGCTCAGGGGCCAGGGAGTAGCCTTTTACAATAGCACCCAGGTGGTGCAGTAATTGCAGCATCCAGGCTCCCTTAAAGCCGGTATGCCCGGTAAGAAATACCTTTTTGCCATTAAATACTTGTCTGAGATCCTGCATGATTATAAATTATTTTTTACCAGCATTTCCATTTGGCGCCCTGTTCCCACATGCTTTCCAGCTCTTCTTTCTCTCTCAGGGTATCCATACACTTCCAGAAACCATGATGTTTGTAGGCCGCAATCTGCTGATCTTTTGCCAGGTTTGCCATAGGCTCTGCTTCCCACATAATATCATCCATATCACCTTCGAGATATTTACGGATCTCCGGTTCTACTACGAAGTATCCCGCATTGATCCAGGAGCCGCTATCTTTAGGCTTCTCTTCAAATGATTCGATCACACCATTGTCCTGCATCTTGATGACCCCGAAGCGGCTGCCCGCCTGTATTGAGGTCATGGTACAGATCTTTCCTGTTTGTTTATGAAAGTCAATAGTCTCATTAATATTAGCATCAATAAGCCCGTCGCCGTACGTCAGCAGGAAAGGCTCATTGTTGGTATAAGGCAGTACACGTTTCAGTCTTCCGGCAGTCATTGTTTCCAGCCCGGTATCAATCATCGTTACCTTAAATGGTTCTGCATTATTATTCAGAAATTCAATACTGTTGTTTTGCAGATCTACCGTCATATCGGCATTGTGCAGAAAGTAATTGGCAAAATACTCTTTGATATGCCAGCCTTTATAACCCAGGCAAATGATAAATTCGGTATGCCCGTAATGCGCATAGGTTTTCATGATATGCCATAAAATCGGTTTGCCACCGATCTCAATCATGGGTTTAGGTCTGAGCTGCGATTCTTCTGATATTCTGGTGCCCCTGCCTCCGGCAAATATGACTACTTTCATATTGAATAGTATGATTAAAATAGGGTTTGTTTATTCATCTCCGGCTACATCCTGGCCAAAGGTATAGATGCAGTCTTTAGAGAATCTTTTCAGGATCTGGTATACTTCTTTGCCTTGTTCGTATATCTTGGCATTGTATCGGTTGCCCAGTACAATTACCGTTGTATTATCCTGAATAAAGCGGTAAAATACGGTATTATTTCCGTGCCACCAACCATTGTGGTATACGATCTTCTGCCCGTTAGGGAAGTCGTACATACGCCATCCCAGTCCGTAGTTTTTCATGCCGCGCATTTCATTGGAATAGCCGGTAATGGACAGTTTCTGCATTTTATCACTCAGGATATCGTGGTTGTAGAAAGACTGATCCCAACGATACATATCCTCTACTGTACTGTAGATGCCTTTGTCACCATAGACTCCATCCTCATGTGTGTTATCATGGATCAGCCAGTTAAATTTATAGCTGGTCGTCATCTGGCGATTGCTGTAATCATCTTTAGGATCATATACGAATGTATGTGTCATACCCAGCGGGTCGAAGATCAGCTCTTTCATAAACTGCTTATACGGCATGCCCGATACTTCTTCCACGATTCTTGCCAGCAGTGCATAGTTTGTATTGCTGTAGTTGAAGCGAGAATCCGGTGTAAACATCAGCTTCGGTTTATAAGTAGCCAGATATTGCTGCAGATCATTATTATACATCGGAGTTTTACCCGCCCATTTAGGCACACCCGTTTTGGTATAATCGGGTAATCCGCTGCGCTGATCCAGCAGCATTTTTACCGTAATATTAGTATATGGAAAGTTCTTCAGGTAAGTATTTACCGGAAGCTCAATATCCAGGTATTTATTCTGATACAGCCATAACACAGCAGTTGCCGTGAATGGCTTAGAGGTGGAGGCCAGCTGGGTGGAAACATTAGCGCTCAATGGCATTTGTGCTGCCTTATTGGCCACACCAAAGTGTCGCTGGTACAGGATCTTGCCCTTTTTGCCAATCAGTACACTCCCGTTAAAACCACGGTTAACCTGTACATTGTAATAGGAATCGAGGGAACCGATAAGCTGTCTCGCCTGAGGGCTGCTGGTATCGGCGTAGGTAATATTGATCTTTTTATAATTTTCTTTATTGATCAATGGTTTGCCGCTCGCTTCATGGGTGGCTCCTGCCTGACAGGCAAGGAAAAATGCCGAAAATACTAAGATATAATAAGGGGATGCTTTAAGGATCTTCATCACAGACTGATCAATATTCATTTCAAAAAAATACAATATTGCGAAGTTACTTCTAACCTGCAATTATCTGAAAAAATTAACAATAAGTTTTACTTCTCTGCGTACTGGTCTATGACACTTTGTGCAAATGATTTTACATCATCTATAAACTCGTAATAGTACTGGTTTAGGGTATAGTAATGGGACACGAAGGCTACATAGGCCTGGTCGGCATTGTCGATATATTTGGCCCGGTGTGCCAGTCCGTTAAAGGACTTCTGCATACCCTTCATCGTACGGTAACCATACAGCCAGTTGTGCTCCCGCATGTAGGGGAATATCTTTTGGAAGCCTTCCGGCAGCTGGGGCAGGTATTGCTCCAGTGTGTGGTAAGTCTCCTGGGTAAAATCAAATAATGCCTGCTCACTGGTAAAGCAGTGAGGATCGTTCGCAATAAAATGATCGTAAAGGCTGTCTACAAATGCACCGGCATATAAGCGATAATGCTCCCGAAAGTATGTTTTGGCCTTTTGAGACGCCGGGTGATTGTCGGCAAAGCGATCTATCTCCCGGTGTAATAATACACCGTTATGAATGCCTTGCGGAAGGCTTTGTAAGGCAATGCGGCCTTTGATATGATCACCGATCATATTGCCCACCAGAAGCTCCGGATGGTTAAACGATAAATATGCGTGGCCGAGGTAGTTCAATTAAGATCGGTTTGATTGTTGTTGGGTAATAAAATTATAGTCGTGCAGCAGCTCTTCAAAGAAGTAGTAAGGATCCATACTGTTATTATGAATCTTAAGTACGTCTTCGATTCTGCGGGCCACACGGTCTACATAAAGATCCAGGTCGCTGGTACGTTTCTGCGACAACAGGTTGCGCAGGGTATTGATATCCTTATCGGTCAGTTGCATGACTTCAGGAAATTTGGGCACATAATCGGTTTGTGTACCCACTTCTCTGAAGATGGTATGCTCAATATTTGTCTGGTACCGAAGATCGATCACTACAGTATTGGCGGCCCTGTCTCCTATACGTTTGCCTGTTTCCGATATTGCCATAGAGATGATGTCCGGTAATGCCAGGATGCCGACTGCTAAAACCACCATCGGCATAGCAAGCAGGTAATAGGCTACGCCTACTGAGGCAAGATTGGGTATAGACAGAATCCACCGTAGTAAAAACTGGCTGGTACTGGCTGCATTTCCGGATTCATTCACAACCCTTATGCGCATGATTTTCTTTCCCAGGCTTTGTCCGTTCATCAGCAGCTCGCATACCAAATGGTAAAGGTATATGGGCAGCACAACAAGGAAGAGCTGGGACGCTTCCAGCAGATCATCAAGCCCCGAAGCTTTGTCCAAAACCGTGCTGGTCATGACAAATGCGAAAATGGCGGTGATCAGCAGGTCTATGCCATAAGCGGCTCCTCTCTTAAAGATAGGAGCCACCGCAAATTCCAGATCAATATTGAAAGGAGTATGTACCGTTAGTCTGGCCATATGCCTTATTTCTTTTTATTCTTCTGAGCATCAAATGCTGTCATCACTACCATGTTCACGATCTGTTGTACGGAGCTGCCCAGTTGCAGGATATGCACCGGCTTTTCCAGTCCCAGCAATATTGGTCCGATCAGTTCAAATTCGGCTACTTCCTTCAGCAGGTTGTAGGCAATATTTCCGGAAGAAAGGTTAGGGAAAATAAGGGTATTCACACCGCCTTCTACTAAGTCCGAGAAAGGATAGTTTTCTCTTAAGGTTTCGCTATCGAAAGCCATTGCTGCCTGGATCTCACCATCTATGATCAGGTCCGGCTGTTTTGCCTTGGCTATTCTTGCTGCCTCACCTACCATGCGTGCTTCAGGGGTATCGCTGCTACCAAAGTTAGAGTAAGAGAGCATGGCTACTCTTGGGGTAATATTAAAGTGCGCCACTTCTCTTGCAGTCAGTAAGGCAATGTCTGCCAGTTCTTCTGCATTAGGGTTCAGGTTCACTGTAGTATCGGCCAGGAATAGAGGTCCTTTAGGTGTCAGTACGATATACATACCCGCAACTTTTTTTACACCTTGTTCCACTCCAATAGTCTGCAGTGCCGGTCTTATTGTGTCCGGGTAGTTTCGGGTCAGTCCGCTGATCAGTCCATCAGCCTCGCCGGCCGCAACCATCATACAGCCGAAGTAGTTACGCTCGCGCATAATCTTTTTCGCCTCATATGCATTAAGTCCTCTTCTCTGACGCTTCTCGAAGAATTGCTCTCCGTAAGCAATACGTTTCGGCATCGCCTCATCGCTGCGCGGATCAATGATCTGAGGGTTTTTCAGTTCAATCTTGTTTTCCTCGATCAGCTGTTTGATCTTCTTCTCATTACCCAGCAGGATAGGGAAGGCAAATCCTTCTTCCTCCACGATCTGTGCGGCTTTCAGCACTTTCACATTGTCGGCCTCAGCAAATACAATACGCTGCGGATTCTTACGGGCTTTCTCATTGATCACCCTTACGATAGAGTTATTGATGCCCAGGCGATCATTCAGTTCCTGCTTGTAAGCCTCCATATCCATGATCGGCTTACGGGCTACGCCACTATTCATCGCTGCCTGTGCCACAGCCGGAGCTACGGTAGAGAGCAAACGCGGATCGAGTGGTTTTGGAATAATATATTGCGGGCCAAATGTCAGGTTTTTCTCGCCATAAGCGATATTAACGATGTCTGGTACCGGTTGCTTGGTCAGCGATGCAAGCGCATACACTGCAGCAATTTTCATTTCTTCATTAATTGCAGTGGCCCTCACATCCAGTGCACCGCGGAAGATGAACGGGAAGCCCAGTACATTGTTTACCTGGTTAGGATAATCGCTTCGGCCCGTTGCCATAATAATATCCGGGCGTGCAGCCACGGCATCATCATAAGTGATTTCCGGGTTAGGATTCGCCATGGCAAACACGATAGGGTTCTGTGCCATAGCGCGTACCATATCCTGGTTCAGTACATTACCTGCGCTGAGTCCGATAAATACATCGGCACCCACCATTGCTTCTGCCAGGGTCTGGATATGTGTATCCTGTGCAAAGAACATGCGGCTCTCGTCCAGGTTGGTACGGTGTATATTGATCACACCATCTACATCGAACATGATGATGTTCTCTTTCTTCACCCCAAGGTTCAGGTACATTTTTACGCAGGCAACTGCTGCTGCACCGGCTCCGCTTACCACCATCTTTATTTTGGAGGGTTCTTTCTTAACGATCTCCAGGGCATTCAGTAAGGCTGCACCGGAGATCATGGCAGTACCATGCTGGTCATCATGCATGACCGGTATGTTCATGGCTTCTTTAAGCCTGCGCTCGATTTCAAAGCATTCAGGCGCTTTAATGTCTTCCAGGTTAATGCCGCCGAAAGTGGGCTCCAGGGCTTTTACCACGGTCACAAACTCATCAATGTTTTTGGTATCCACTTCAAGGTCGAATACATCGATGTCTGCAAATATTTTGAATAATACACCTTTACCTTCCATGACCGGCTTGCTGGCGCCGGGACCAATATCGCCCAGGCCCAGTACCGCGGTACCATTACTGATTACCGCTACCAGGTTGCCCTTGGCGGTGTATTTATAAATGTCTTCAGGATTCTCTTTGATCATGAGACAAGGCTCTGCTACGCCGGGAGAGTAGGCCAGAGACAGGTCTCTTTGTGTTTTCGTATTTTTAGTCGGTACTACTTTAATCTTTCCGGGCCTTCCGTTCGCATGATAGTCCAGTGCTTCTTGTTTGATGTTTCTGTGTGTACTCATCTCAGCTTAATTTGTGCCTTTGCGGTTAAATATAAAAACAGCCTCAAATTTAACGATTTGAGGCTGTTTTTAAAATTTATTTTATATTAAAAAAAGATTACATGCTTATAGTCCGTATGTTTTGATGATCTTGTGCTCTGCATCAAAGACAAAGCGTACTTTAGAGTTTACCTTTTTCTCCTTATTGTCTTTTATAGAGAAGTAAGAATAAGTAGTAGATACATCGTAGGTATTATCACTTACCTTTTCTACTTTGATATTGCTGTGCTGGTTGTTCTGAGTTTTATCCCAGGTGCCCTGGTAGCGGTCTTTCAGCTCATCGTAGGTAGGGTAATTGATATCCCAGTAGCGTTCCATATTAGGAGAGAAGTGCTGGTAGATCTCATCAAAATTACGGGACTGCTCTGCGGATAATAATGTTTGTATCTCGCGGGCATTGGTGCGGTCATCTTCCGTTTGCGGCGGGGCAGCAGGTTCAATAGTCTCTGTGGGTTTGGCAGTCGCTACGGCTGTATTTGCAGTATCGGTTGCCTTTACCTCGTTTGGTACATTAGTATTTTGCTTCTCTATTTCCAGGAAATAATAAGCCAGGCCGCCGACTACCAGCAAGCCAACTATAATGGCAATCCACATGCCTGCATTGCTTTTCTTTTGTACCAATGCTGCATTGAAGGGTTCTGGAGGCACATTGCTGAAGTTCTGATGCTCCATTGGTGTATTGTGCGTAGGATACTCTATTTTCTGAGCCGGAGCCGGTGGTGGCGTAGGCATGATCGGAATATGGTTACTACGGGATTGTCCTAAAAACTCCTGTTCGAAATTTTTAGAACTGATGGCATCCAGGTTCCAGTGCTTATACAAGCCGGTGAGGTGGATGTTTACTTCCGAATCATTAAGACCATTCCAGGAATCTAACAGATCCTGTGGTGCTTCCTGTCCGAATTTTTTCTGATATAAGAAACTTATATACGCTACAATATTGCTTCTGCTGATCATTGTTTGTTTTTTTTCTTTAAGGTTCTAAAGCATATTTCAGGTATTCGATTCTACCTGAGTTGTCAAATTTAGTATAATATTCTTTGGCAGAACCGTCACAATTAAATAAAAAATAGGTTCCGTTCACGAGCTTAAATAAGGTATTGTCATTTTTAAGATCGGTATAGCTCTCTGTGTATGCTGTCTTATACTTAAGCGGTTTCGGCGCTTCATAGCTATTCGTTTCCGGATTACCGTAAAACACATAATACCCACCGTCAGAAAGCTGCGCCACTACACCATATACATTATCCTTCAGGGTCTGTTTGATCATGGAGGAGTAAGCCTTGTTGCCATTGCTACATGTATTGACGATATACAGTTTCTGCAGGGCAGGCTGCTGTTTGATGCTGCCAACAATTACCTTACGGAATGGAGAGGTAAGGGTAGTGCTTTCATTTTTTACATTATTGATCTCGCGGAATACATTGCGGTACACCAGAAAATTATCCTTGTCTTCGATCACATAATTCTCATTGACATAACCAAAAGCCTCCGGTTTGTTGAGCAGGTAATCGCTGAAACTGGTACTGTCAAACACCACACGGCGGCTGGCATACATTTTATCATTCACCTTTACCTGGTATAGTTTAGCATCTGTTGTACGCAGATAAGATACCGAATTGGCAGTAGGGTATATGTCCATACGACCGATCGGTTTACCCTCGATGTCGCGTATCGTTACATTGTCTGTAGTGACATATACATAATGCAGGCTTTTGAATTGCTTATACTGATACAGTACGTATACGACAATAGCGAGTATGGGTAGAAACAGCAGTGCGATCCAGGATTTGCTGCGTTTTTGTTTTACACTCACCGGAGCCGGACGGCTCAGGGGGGGCTGGCGTTGCTGAGGCATATCCTGCACCGGCTGTACCTTTGCTCCTGCAGGTTGCGTACCCTGCTGTGCATAGAACTCCTGTATCTCCCTGTGTATATCCTCCCCGGTATAATTCCAGGAGAGAAACATCTCTTTCAGGTATTGCTGTATTTCTGCATCATTCAATCCTGCCCAGCTCTGCAATACTTCTTCACTGGCCTCCTGAGACAATCTTCTTTGGTACAGGTATTTGATAAATGCGTTGATGTTGCTGCTGTTGATCTGCATGTGCTTTAGGTTACTTGTTGTTTTTGTCTACAATCTTAATAAGGATGTCATTAGGTACCGGTATGGCATTATTCTTTATTTTAAATGTCGCATACACGGTATTGTTGTTCTTGTCGTAAGTGATTTTAAACCCGAACTGGTTCAGGTCATATTTCAATAGTGCAGCATTACCGTTATAGAAATCCCGGGTAATCTCATTGGCCCCGCTAAGGGTAACCAGGAGCTGGCTGTCTACTACTTCAGTCTTAATATTAGGCTGATATGCAGTCTGGACAAGGCGCACGAAGGTATCGGTTTTTATCCAATTGTAATGCTCCGGGCCAAATGCATCGTCCCGGACCGTAACCCTTTCTTTATCGGGTGCCGCATTTTTAATACTTAATTTAAGCCAGGAAACCAGGCCTATCGTCAGAACTATTGACAGGATAATCAATATGATCTTTATGGGTGTTGATCTCATGCTTTTTTATTAAAATAGTATTTGAATGATTGTGATTCTACAGATTGACTGATGATACGATTAACCAGATCCCAGTCAAAATCGCCTGTATGGTCTACGGTGAAATACCATCCGTATAGTCTTGCCTGTCCTATGTTTGCCGCACTGGTCAGATCTTTGTCTGCTACAATAACGATCAGTCTCCTGGAGCTTTTTCCTTTCGAGGTCTGCTCGTTGATCGTTCCCGTTTTGGCATAGAAGAAGTAATTACTGTACTTCGCTTTAAGGCCTGATAAACGCTTACCGGTACCATTTGCACCATTGATCACATCGCTCATTCCCTGCATAATATTGTAGGCCATAAAGGTGCGGAAATTGCCATCTCCTCTCCAGCTGGAGTCTACCTGCCAGTTCTTAACTGGCATTGCTTGTCGCGTCACACTCATGCGGAAATTGCGGTTCTGGCTGGCCATAGACATATACATCTGCAACATCATAAATGGTGTGATGCGATATGGATAACCACCCAGGGTGGCTGTTTTCAACCCCAGGTTAAAGTTCTGCTGTATCTCGTTGAATGCCCGTTCTGACTGCAGATAATACGATTGCTCAGGGAAGCTCCATAAGTAACCACCGCTGCGGTTGCGGTCCAGTACATTATACAGGGCAGAGTCTACATAATTAACCCTGTCGATACTCGTCACCTGGAAATCATTTTTGTCCTTGTCTTTGGTACGCAGGCTGGCATTCTGCTCAAAGCCCGTAGCGATGAGTGAGTTCTCATTGCCAAAGTAGCTTTTATGCGTTTTACCCTTATCCGTAGCCGGCCAGTTGCCTTTGCGGGCATTAAAGTTAGGCAGGTAATAATTTGATCCTTTAAAAGATAAATTCGGAAAGGTGTTATTGGCGCCTGCACCCTTACTCAGCACATTTTCCAGGCTGTAACGGTTATCTTTAAAGTAATCTTCTTTGCTATACGAACCCAGGAACATCATTACCGATTGGTAATAGTTACTGGAAAATTCCAGGAACTTGGTCAGGCCTACATCACCGTAATAGTGGTCATCATTTTTCCATGGTTTCACCAGTTTCAGACCAGCATAAGTATTGATCTCCGGTATGCCGGCAGGATGCAATACCAGGTTTTCCCATCCTGCATTTACCTGCGATGCGATGAGGCTGGTCGTCAGTGGTTTGATGGAGGAGCCTGGTCCGAGGAACAGGTTGAGCAGGTTGCGATTACCCCACTGGTCCCTTTCATTTTTTGCATTGCTGAAGAAGAACTGCTGTCTTTGCAGGGCATAAATAGCAGCATCATTGTTCGGATCCAGCACATTACGATTGGTTACGTAGTCTGCCATCAGGCGCACGTTTCCGTCACCATCGGTGGCGATAACACTAAAGTTGTATTTCTTGTTTTTATCAACAATCTGTTTGCTGACTGCATTAATGTCGTTTTGCACATCTTTTGATAATGCATAATCCAGGGTAATGCGTACTTCCTTATTCAGCTCTTTCTCGTTACTGTAAGCGGTTTTCAGGGCATTGGCAAAGTTGTATATCCAGAAGTTATTTTCTTTCAGCGGGTACACAATCTTATATTCTCCGTTGATCCATTTATTTAATGCATAGCGGTTGCCGGAGTTGCGGAAGCCCAGGGTAAAGGACTGGTCCTGATTGAAGATGGTTGCCTGATCTTCATTGTTCAGTGTGCTGACAAATGAAGTAGCATTCTGCTCAATATTCTTCTGTACATTTTTATATACAAAAATATGTGCCTGGCCCTTGCTGCTATTGTTTACATTAATGATGCCTACATTCTCCGGGTTGTTGCCTGCAAACCAGTTGCCCGGCATTAAGGCAAACTGTATGCTGCTGGACGGATCATTAATGAAATAAGGCAACAGCACATTTTTGGCGCTGTTATTATAGCTCACCAATGCGGTAGATACATCATTAAAGAATAAAGACTCGCTTACATTTCCGTTCCATATCATACGACTTTCTACCGGAGGCAGTTCGAGGTACATATTCTTATTGTACACGGCATTGTAGCGTTCATTGTCGTAAATGATAAACAACGGATTATTCAGTTCAAATGCTGTAGACGGTTTGTCTATCAGGTTATTGAAGATACTGCGCGTGTAAGGATCTCCGACTACATCGTTTTTCAGGTGTGCAAAGCGATCATCCTTGCCCAGGATGCCGATCAGCTGGGTGTAATTATACTTCACTCTTTTACTGTCGAGACTGTCCTGTATAGTGGCCAGCAGCCCGTTCAGGTCCACATCTATATGCTTCTGGGTTTTGTCCAGGGTGATGGAGAAGTTTTTATTATTCAGTTCATTTCTCTGTACCGTAGTTAAGGCAAATGCTGCAATCAGCGCTACGAAGAAAGCATATTTAATCGCATTGCCCTGCAGGTTGATGTTGAATGAGTGCTGTTGTGTAGGTGCCTGTACCAGTGTTAAGCCCAGCAGTAATAAAGGTAATATAACCGATACACGGCTGGTAAGGCTCAGGAACGGAAAGTCCTGACCGAAGAATACAAAACGGTTGGTGGCCGTCAGCCATACAAACAAGGCAATGGTAAAGAGCAGGATCAGCGGTATTAAGCCCGCATAGCTGCCCAGGTCTCTCGGTTTGGACGGATCGGATGGCAACAGTTGTACCTTGTACGAGATCAGGTACAGGATCATAGGCAATAAGATCAGGAACAGGATCAGGTACATAACAAAATCGCCCAGCTCACTAATCACATAACGGGCTATTACCACATCACGCGTCTGCGTAGGATAGTCTACCCCCACACGGGAGTGCGGGCGCAGGTTGATGGTATAATGCTCATCATATGGTTTGCTGATATAGGAGTTGATGAACCATTGGTTCTCGGCGGTTTCAATGATCTTCCTTGTTTTGAACGAGGTATATTCATTCTCCTGCATCAGCTGACTGATTGGCTGGTGAATGATAGAAGCGCGGTACTGCACGTGTTTCACCACATCATTCAACTGATGATCTACTCTTGCACGGGTGTATGGTATACTGATCAGGATGATCCACAATGCGGTTACACCTAATGTAATCTTCAGTACTTTACTGTCTTTCGGATACAGCACATAAATGATCAATGCTACGAATACGAGTACGGCCAGTATGACGAACAATTTGTACGTCAGCAGGTAGTAGAACAGCGATTTGAACGATAGGGTAGTCAGGTATACAATCAGCGCTGTGATACCGTATATCCAATAGTTGTTCGGTTTATACAGCATCCGTTTGATGCTGTTGTTGCTGCGATCCAGCGGCTTTTTCAGGAAGTTGATGAAGATATTCTTCAGCAGGATGAAAAGGGTAAACAGGATGGCAAATCCGCGGTCACAAACAGCAAAGAACAGGATGGTCAGTGCAGTAATGATGAAGGTCGGATTATTGAAAAGATAATAGAAATAAGCCTTAGCCTGTATTTTCAGTTTGGATTTTTCACCCAGTATATCCAGTGGCTTATACTCGAACCGGCGATTGCTGATCTTGGAAAAATACCAATAGCCCAGCAGTGGCACCAGAATAGAAATAATACGGGTAAAGATCTCTATATGCATCACCTTCTTGTTGAGCATAAAGAGTACAAGACAGGCCGCGATGAATATTGCATAGGTCTTGTTGATACCGGCCATGTTGCCTGTATTCAGCTTCAGAAAACGATCCAGTTCAAAATCTCCTTTACGGTTCAGTACTGCTCTGTAAATAATAATGAGCAGGACAAACAACAAGATCCAGATCAGGGTAAGCGGTACGGGCAGTATAAATCCGAGGTTGAAATCGAAATTGATCAGCGTATTTTCCAGCTCGTATTTGGTAATATTCTCCAGCGGAGGGAAGGTGGCTACACGCCAGTACAGTATAAAACGTAAGGCTGTCAGTGCAAAGATCACCGAAAGGATGATCGGCTCCAGGCGGTCTATTTTCTTGCCGGGGAAGAAGACCGTAAGCAATACAAAGGCGATATAGATAATGCCCAGGTACAGCACTGTATTGTCCGGGCTGAATCCGTTTTTAGAAAAGTCCCTGACATCAAACAGATAATGCACACTATGGTCTTCGCTACTCAGACTAAATTTCTGCTGGGTTACATCCTGGTGTTTACCATTACGGTTATTGTCCGTTACGGCAAGGGCCAGCGGGGTATTGGGCGATCCGGTCACATAGTCTATATTACCATCAATAGCCTCGCTCACACGCAGGTTGTAGGTCGTAAAATAGAAGCCTTCTTTTAAGTTATCCGTAATGATGCGGTCAAAATCATTAGTAATGAAACGAATATTCTTGTCGCCCCTGGATTGGATACCCGGGCTTTTGAGCATATAGGTATTGGGATAGTCAAATACAATAGCCAGTTTGTTCTGGTTGCCCAGGGCATAATCGGCACCTGCAATACTACCCAGGTGCAATAGTTTTTTATTATTATTGAATCCGATGTAGAACTGTTCTCCCAGGCCGATCGTTGCTGTGTTGCTGATATTCGGGCTGATCGTTTGTCCGCCTACCTGTAACTGGTATCCGTTGGTAAAAAAGCTTCTGTCCGGGAATAGTTTCAGTGATTGCGCATCCTTTGAATGATTAACCAGTAGGTAGGTATTGCCGGTTTGCAGCAATATAGATTCCAGTACCTGGTAACTCTCCGGTTTGCCGGAGCTGAAGTTGCGGTTATCGAGGAACAGGTCGAAGATGGACATCCCCTTTTTAAGCGGAGCATCTTTGATGGTAATATTATCGGTATACGGCGCTGTAAGATTAAACTGTTCCAGCAATTCTGCATCATTACATTGCAGGCTTATGGTATACACCGTTTCACTTTCCGGTGCACCGAACAGGCGTTTAAATATGTTGTAGTGTTGCTCCTGTATGCTAACATTCAGTTTGTTCTGTGCATTACTGATGCTGAACTGATCTTTAATGTCTGCAGTGAAAATGTTATTGAGCAGGCGATTTTCTCCATCATCACCAACTTGTATCACCGGCTGATAGAATGCCGAGAAGCTCACCCTGGCCTGATCTGTACCGGATGCTGCTATCGTAATGCGTGCATCACGATTCGTGCTGTCCTGCAGGATGGGGAATACATCCAGCTTTTTATCAAATGCAATACCGGTATTGCTTAAGCCATGGTACTCGTTATTGGTAAACCAGCTGCGGTCTCCCAAAGGGTTCATGGTAAAGTATACGGCAAATACCCCTGTCATAAAGACAAGGGTAAGTAAACCGAAATTCAGTACGCTTTTCCATTTATTATTGAACGCGACCATTTTACCGATGCGTTCATCGCCCTGCTTATATTGCTTTAACCGGGTATTGATAATGTTTTCCAGTCCCAGTTTGGCTACATAGAAAAACAGACATGCAATAATGGTAAGGCTCAGGAACCAGCTCAGCACGCTGCCAAAGGCAATATTGAGGCCGATAATCGCGGCAGCCGGTATACCAAAGAACAAAAGTTTCTTCATCTAGATATGCTTTAATTTATAACCCAGTACGATACTGTCATCCAGTCCGGTCACACCATTGCGCTGCAGGATATCCCGCAGTACACGGATGTTTGCCGGTATTTTATCGATTGGGGTATCCGGACCTATAACCGGGAACTCATTGGTAAAGGTCGGATTGCCGGTGATGAGCTGCACATTGGCATCATCATAATTAAGTTTTTTACGGATCTTGGTACGGGTAATGCTGGACAGGTGCGTCGCTGCAATATTGAGCTGACGCATGATTTCAGCCTGGTTGCCCTGGTTGATGGCTTCCTGCAACGGAAGTACGATTTTCTGAAATACCTGGTTGTAATAGAGCTCATCTCCGGAGATGAGGGCTTGTGTCTTCTCTGTGATCAGGCGGTTTTTATCTCGCGTATCTGTCAGCTCTTTCTGTAATTGCTGTAAGACCAGTGGATCGGCTGCGCCGGCTGGTGCAACATTGTCATTATGTTGTGGTACCGGTGTGGAAGGGCGCATCATTTTACCTGCAATAAAACCGATGATCAGGGCTATAACACCACTTACCAGTGGCCATAACCATGCATTGGAGGTAGATGTTTCGGCAACTTCAGCGGCCGGTTGTGCCCCTTCTTCTTCGACGGTATCAGTAGCAGAAGCCGCGGTTCCGTTCTGGCTGATGAGCAGTTTGCCATCCGGCATTTTACCGGCAACATCCAGCATCTTATTGATGGTGCTGCTTCCTGCATTATCACTCAGCACAGAAGTTAACTGTGCAGAAGATACTTGGAGTAAATTATATATCGCGGTACTATCCTGCGGATTGGCCAGCTCTATTGTTTTTCCGGAACGTTTTATGGCAAAGTCCTGTACTTTTTCATCCTTCTGTACTTTGAGTACATCGTTGCTGATGATAACAGCGGCGCTGCCGGTGTAGCCGGGAAGTTGCATGCTGCCTTTCTGCGCGTCAATATTCTGTGCGAAACTGAAGAGGCTGATGCAGCTCATGCCTGATATTAAAATAGCTTGCTTCATAATGAAGATATGTAGGGCTTATAGATTTAGAAATATTGTGGTCCTTTCGGTTTGTTTACCGGTGCATTGTATCCCGGGTTCTGGCTTGCTCCTCCGGAGAAAGGTGGCGGAGGCAGGATCGGTGCCTTACGGATATCGTCCCGGCGAATACTGTAGATATATTGCTCATCGATATAGTTCGGAAACAGAGATGGTACGACCATATTCATTTCTACCTTATCATGATCAAATATCTCGGATAATTGCAGTATTTGTTTTACTGTATTATGCTCCAGTTTGCGCACCAGGTAACCCTGTGGTGTGAATATGATGTCGGCATCTACGGATTGTCCCGGATTGTCATACAAGCTGCTGCCGGATACTTTAAAGCGTTTAGCCCCGATCAGGATCTGGCTCTTGTATAATGTATCGTAGGTGATCGGTTTATCAGTTGTCAGTACGGCCCTGGCATTTTCTATATCGTTCAGTTCGTTGAAGAACAGGTTGATCAGGCGATTGCCCAGGCTTACTTTTTTCTTCTCTTCCTCAGTCTCCTGTTGTGCCGGAGCTGCATCCTGCTTCGCGCCTACAATGATCTGAATCGGGTAGCCGATACGCTCTGTATTCAGTCGTACAGTATTGTTGAATACGCCTTTGATACAAACATCTTTCAGCTCCGTACCGTTCAGAATATGTATTAAGCCACCTGCGATCTGTAGTTGTTCCGTAAGGCTGGAACGCAACTCTTCTGCCAGTGGTTTAAAGAGGAATCCTCTACCGGTAAGGATGATGCCACCGCAGTTAAAGTCTTCCTTATTATCCTTGATCATTTTCAGATTGCTCACTACGCGCTGGGCGATCAGTTTGCTGGTATCTTCTACATAACCATAGAAATCACTGATGTTTTCGATCTGTGATAGGAGATCGATCAGGGTATTAATGTCCGATCCGGATTCGGTAATGTTACGGAAATTAAAGTCGCCCGATCTGGCATTTACCCATTGGTTCAGGGCATAAGCTTTATTGTCGATATAGTTATACTTCAGTCGTTCCAGTTCTTTGTACAGCCTGTTTTTTACCTCCAGGTTGCTGTCGGTAAGGTTGCGTAACACCTGATCTTTAATAAAGCGGAACGCTACAGCAGCATTATCTGCATTGGCACGAATGTAGTGCAGTACTGTTTCAAAAATGGCAAACGTAATCATGTTACCAGCCCCGGCGAAGCCATTTCTGTAAATAGGTTTGATGTTAAACAGATTGTCTTTGCCCGTACGGATCACTGAAAAGTCGGTAGTACCTTTACCGGCATCAACAATGATATAATCGCTGTCTTTGCGTACCTGTACATCATTCTTATTAATATATCCCAGGAAGGACGCATCACTTTCCGAGATGGTCAGGATCTCCCATGCGAGTATTTTGTCTTTGTATTCATGCTGTGCAAAATCAGCGAAGATCATATGCAGTAACTGCTGCGTATGACGTATATCTGCATAGTCATAAATGTTAGGTACCAGCAATACAAAACGGATTTTGCGCTTGGCCTGGCTGTATTTGATGAACTCCTTTTTGAGGAAGGATTCAATGATAACTTTCAGGATGCTGTTATACGTTTTGTTCTTAACCTCTCCCAGATTTACATTGATGTCATAGCCTTCTTTATTGATATTGAAATTCAGGCGGCTGAATACATCTACATACTTATGCGTAATCTTCAGGTTAGGCAGCTGATGAAATCTTTTCTCTGTAAGGGTTACAAAACCACTGTCCTTACTGGAGCTGTTGACCAGCATTTTCAGGTTGTCGGGCATATTCTGGATAAAGAGCTCTTTGTCTATATCCTCATATTCTCCCGTCAGGTCTTCTTTCAGGAAGAAGATTGATTTGTAGAAATTGGTATGCTCTTCTTCCTGGTAATAAGAAGAGGTATCTTCACGATCGATCCAGCCTTTTGCTTTGTGGAAGGCGTAGATATTTCGGAAGAGGTTTTCGTGTTCCGGTTTTTTTTCCTGGTAGCCAAATCCGCTCTGATATCGTTTTACAGCCAGTTGGCTGGATTCGGAACCAAAGTCGAGGGCCATGCCAAGGAACTGTTCCGGATGTGCAAAAGAAATGATGAACTGGTGGATGTAAGTATGTGTGCCTACAACCAGCTCTACACTGATATGCAGGTCAGGAAACTGATCATTATTCAGCTCCGGCAGTCTGTGGCCTATGTTACCAAATACATTGAACGCACCATTGCTGTAATTATTTGCAGTGATCTCAATACAACCTGCGAAATGGCCGATATTGCTGCTGGCAGACATAACCGGAGGTGGTGCATCAAAAAACTGTGGTTGTTGTTTGGGTGCCGGTTTATATGTGTCCAGATCATCGTAAGTGAGCGGTGCCTCTGCTTCCGGTTCCGGATCCGGTGCTGCAGGTACAATGGGCGCTTGCTCCTGAGCCCTGAGGGTAACGGTCAGTTTGTTCCCTTCCAGCGTGTAGGCCGGACTCAGATTTCCGATGTGTATATCCTGTGTTTCCGGTATAAATGTACGGATGTCAGCATCCTTCAACATACTGAATAAGTTGAAATGTACATTTTCCGGAACCTCGATTAAATATTGATTATGTACAGGCTGATCCTGTGATTGTAATTGCAAGGTTACCTCTCTGCGATCGTTAATGACAACAGGTAAAATATAATAATTCATATTGATGTTTTTCTTGTGTGGTGTGTCGCAAAATAAACATTTACTTACAAAAGATATGATAATTTCGGCAAAACACCATATTTCCCGGCGAGTGTATCCCGGCGTTTATTTCATTAATTGAGCAAGAGGGGAAAAGTAACCCTTTGGTTCTGTTAATTTATCCAGAAGTTATATCCCTACTGCTTTAACTATGTTTTAGGCTGCTATATTCTTTCTTGGTATAACCCACTTTGCCGAACATTATTTTACATCCTGCTCCAATATTAAATGTCCTGGTAGTAATGTTGCCATGAAGGAATGGTGCCAATCCAAAGAAGTGTACCGGAATCAATTGCATTCCTGCTTCGAAAGCAAAACCTATAGTTTTGACCGGAGGACCATATTGTACCCTGTAGCTTTCTAATTCATATTCCTGGTAACCCAATCCTATTGCCAGCTCCATGGCAGCATGACGAAAGTGGCAAACCGGGCCGGCAAGTAATGAAATATCGGTATATGACGCTTCTATAAGACCACCTCCGCTGGTAGAGATCCTTGCTTTAGCCTGAAATTTACTATTGCCCATAACCCAAGCGGTATAAATTCCAGAGGATAAATCCTGCCATCTAGCATTATTGTCCTGTGTTTTGTATATCCATCGATACAGATAATAATACCCTGAAATAGTACCTGTTTCTCCATAGGCCCTGTCTATATGCCAGAACTTCGTTTTGGTTTCTTGACTATGCATCTGCAGAGGATAAAGAAAGAGTAACAAAAAAATAAGTGATTTCATAAGTGGTGGTTATAAAGACTGTCAGTTATTTTATACAGATATATATGATATGCGTCGAGGCATTGCCATCTGTATGGGTATAGGGTACATTCAGTTGGTGATGTACCTGCCATCCGGTATCTAGAAGCTGCTGTTCGATCATTAGAGGGTCATGATAATAGAAATACATCTGATCTCCGCTGCTGCCGGTTTGTAAACCAGACAGAGCAGGATCGCCCGGCACAAAACTGATATACAGTACACCTTCTTTTGCTGTAAGCCCGGAGCAGTCTGCGAACAATGCAGCGGTTTCTTCAGGGCTGAGGTAGGGCAGACCAAAGCCGCAAACAATAGCCTGGTAGCAATCTGTTCTGTTTTTTATTGCCCTGATATCACCTGTTTCAAATGCCGCCTTCGGATTATTATGCCTTGCCCGCTCTATCATATTCGGAGCAATATCTATACCGGTAATCTCCAGGTCGGGGCGATGCTGTAAGAGGTAACGGGTAACATTGCCCGGTCCGCAGGCCAGCTCCAGAACTGTTGCATTTTGGTTGAGTAAGCCAAGAAAGAAGTCGTAGGAATCATTGTAGATGTCCAGATCCATAAACCGGCTTTCATACAATGCGGCAACCTTGTTCCAGGCATCAAAAGTGGGCTGTTTATCATCTTGTCCGGACATAGCTAAATAGGTTTTATACAAAAATAATCATCGCTGACGAAATTATGTAGTCCGCAAAAAAGGGGCTGTACAAAAGTACAGCCCCTGATGTAGTGTAATAAGCAGATCTTTATCGGATAATATTAAATCTTCTGTAGGTAATACCGTTCGGGGTAATGATATGTATGATATAACTGCCCGCGCTCAGGTTGCTCAGACTGATTTGTTGTTTGGTGGTATGCAGCATGGTTTGCTGGAATACAGTCTGACCAATGCTGTTGTACACCGCAATGCCATTCATTTTGATATCCTTATCCCTGATCTCGATATTCAGAATGTCCTGTGCAGGATTAGGGTATATATCAATAGTTGCCTCCAGTCCATGCACTCGTTTGATTCCGGTCAGCAGATCAACATTAATGGTGAGTGTTGTATCGTGGTACAGACAACCATTGAAAGAGGTCATTTTTACTACATAATTGCCGTTTGAGGCGTAAATATGTACCGGACTGTTTTGTGTTATTTCCGGGGTGCCATCTCCAAAGTTCCAGGTATAACTCAGGCCAGCCAGGGGATTGATCGGTTCAAATAATACTTGTCCCGGTTGGATATTGATCTGGGGTATAAAGTTGAACCCATCATTTGGTGGTATGGTTGCATAAGCAATATGTACCGTGTCATACTGCACACAGCCTACAGTGCTGGTAACTTTTACCCAGTAGGTACCGGAGTCTGGTGTTGTAATGATCTGTGTTGTATTACCGGTATTCCAGTTATAGGTACAACCCGGATTACCTGCATTCAATATAGCAGTATCCCAGCTGCAGATCACCTGGTCTGCACCCAGTGATTTTAAAGGCAAAGGATATTGGGTAACATGTGTATTACAGATCGTATTACAGCCACCTGCATTGGTTACTTTTACGGTATAGTTACCCGGTGTCGTAACGGTAATACTCTGGCTTGTACTGCCGGTGTTCCACAGATAAGTATTACCAGGGTTGCCGGCATTTAATACTACATTGCCTCCTGTACATAATGCGTAATCAGCCGCCAGTGCGTTTGTTGGAATCGGTGCATTGCTCAATACTAAGGTATCAGTAGCCGAGCAGCTTACATTGTTCGTCACCTTCACCCAATAGGTGTTTGGTGTATTTGTTGTAATGTTATTCGTGGTTGCACCAGTGCTCCACTGATAGCTCAGACCGGTAGCCGGAGTAGAAGTAGCGTTTAAGGTAATACTATTACCCGGACAGATAGCGGTGTCATTGCCTAAGGTAACGGTTGGTTTCGGTTTGATGATGGCATTGACTTGCTGGCGTGCACCACTACAACCATTTTTGATCTTCCAGTTGAAGAAGTGCAGGTATTGTGTTGTCAGGATAGAGGTGCCGCTGAAAGATGAGTTAATAGTACACACACCGTTAAGGGTGTAGGGGAAGTTGATATTAGCCGCAATCGTTTCTCTGGCCAGGCCTGCAATACCGGTAGAGGCGCTCAGTGTCAGGCGCAGGCCGGTGCCTGCAGGTACTGTAAAGTTCAGCGGTAGGGTTGCCAATGTTCCATTTGGGTAAGTTGCATTAACCGGGAAGGTGCCGCTTTGCAGTACTGTACCGCTGGCATCTTTTAAAGAAACCGTTACGGTACCCGGGCCTGCAGGATTCACGATCGCATATACATTTACCGAGCTGAGTATGAAAGATTGCAAGGCGTCAAATACCAATCCTGATTCATTGGTTCCGCTGCTTGAAGTTGATGTTGTGGACTGACGGCCAACGCTGGTATCCATCAGGTTTGCGGACTCGGATGCAACATAATATGGCGTAGTCACGCTGAGAGAAGGAGTCGTAAAACTGTTGCCTATAGCTACAGGAGTACCGCCAGTTGCTGCAGTGTACCATTTTACTACATTGCCGGAAGTCGTACTCGTATTGAAGGTTACGCTGCCTGGTCCGCAACGGGAAGTGTCTGCAGCGGTAAGGGTATTGGTATTTACATTGATCAGTTTGCTGTTGGAATAACATCCGGTACCACCATTTATGATACGGGCACGGAACCAGGTATTGGCGCTCAGTGCCGCGGATGCATACCGGGTAGTATCGGTACTGCTCAATGGAGTCCAGATACTACCATTCAGAGAGCTTTCCCATTGCAGTCCACCTGCAGGATAACCGATTTTAGGTGTTAAAGCCAGATAAGCCAGAGTACCACTACAAATGCTGTCTTTGGCTGATGCCACTACAAATGTAGTCGGGCTCAGTGATAACTGTATGGTATCATTGTTGTGATTATTGTCTGCTGCGCCGTTTACCTGTGTCAGCCAAACTTTTATCGTTGACGGGCCGGTAACGGGTACATTGCTGAGGGTTATGGTATCAAAGCATTGTCCACTGGTGCTGGTTGGAGCAACCATATTGCCGGTATAGTTTAAAGGAGTCTGGTTTACACCATTCAGTTGCCAGTTCAGTGTAGCGCTGGTAATGGTATTGGTTCCTGTATTGGCCAGCCTCAGGTAAAGGTTCTGATTGCCTGCACAGAACAACGATGTTTTGGTCAGCAGGTGTGTGAGTGCGCCATTATTCGTTTGTGTAGGCAGCACCTCAATAGCCCCGATAGTTGGCATGATGGTACGGGTAGTACCGAAGATATCTACCGGTACATTGCTGGTTAGATTAAGTCCGGCATTGGTTACATTGGGATTGGCAGGAGTAAAGTTATTGGCAGCCGCATTTACATATTGCGGATCTGCAATAGGGGAGCCATTTTCAAGCGCAGGATATACGGCCTGAAATGCGGCCTGTGTCGTGTATGGGGTATTGAGATACCCGTAATACTGAAGTCCGGACTGATTAGAATTTACATAAATATTGTTTTTCTGCGCATCCGTAACAGACACTCCGTTAAAATAGTAAAATCCATATTTGGTACCTTGTGTCCCACTGGTGATGGAGACCATATTATTATGAACATACAGTTGTGTATCAGGGCCTGCAATGTACATTCCGTATACCTGACCGGTACCGGTCAGTGGTTTGCTAAAGTCTACGGTGTTATGATAATAACGGGAGTATTGCGCATTGTTTATAAATAAGCCGTAGATAGTTCCTCCCTGGTTAACATCATAAATCATGTTATTGTAGAACAGAGCTGGATTCGCACTTGTTCCGTCGGCGGAGTTTGTGATACCGGTAAATGAGTTGGTATTCGCCGCGGTACCACCGTAAGGACTATGTATTTTATTGTTGCGTACAATAAGGCTCCCGGTGGTGGTGGTTGATCCGCCGCAGCTAATACCGGTAAAGGAGCTCATACCTGTCTTAGTGGCACGATGGATTTCATTATTTTCAACAATGTTATTGATACCGTCTGTCAATGAAATACCGGTATTGTAGAAATTCTCAATGCGGTTATTCCGGATGATATTGTTATTGTTGTTGCCGAATATATAGAAGCCGGCATACATACCACCGGTACCGGTACCGCCTTTGATATAGTTATCGGCGATGTAACAGTTCGTACCGTTAGTGCCTCCTACAGAAAGGCTTAGTGGAGCACCATTGAGCAAAATGCCGCTGGAGTTTGCGAAGGTAGTTGTCACGATGGAACTCAGGTCAAACGTACATCGGGTTATAGAATCATTTAGTGCATTGCCATACAATAAGGCGCCCCAGCAATAATCTGTAGCTATAGACTGGAATGTAATACTGTCTATGCGGGTATATTGGGTGCCCTCCAATGTTAACAGCTGTCTTTGGTTTGCCGTGTTCAGGTATTTTACGGTTACCCCGTTACCATTGATGCGTACCGTATTCGTGGCGCTGCTGCCCGGGAAATTTTTGAAACTGATATACTCGGTGTATGGTCCAGATCCTGCAACAGCATTTACCGTTACTGGCCCGCATAAGCCATAAGTATTCAGGTCGTTGGCCAGTGCTGTAAAAGAAGCGTAGTTGGTGCCCCCGGTAGCGGCGGCGCTGTTTACCGTATATGTACCGGAAAGGCCGGTTTTAATAACTTTATTAATGGTGTCATTACCGGGAACAGTATCGGCTACACCGTTCGGTAGGGTCGTCCATGCTTTAATGGCAACCGGGGTATTGGATGCAAAGGTATAATTACCCAGTGTTACCTCTCTTTCATTAACCCCGCTGCCCCCAAAAGTATCCAGCGGTTGGCTGAGTGCATATGGGGTTTGTGCCACACCATTAAGCAACCATTGTACGGTAACATTGTTGATTAAATTATTACCGGCGTTGTTCACTTTTACTTTAACCGGATAAGTTCCGGCGCAGGTATTGCCTGCCGGACTGCTCAACTGGGTAATGCCTGCATTATTCATCCCATTTACACCTTTGATAAAAGTGATCGTCCCTATCCAGTTATAGGAGAGTGAAGTTGTCTGACTACTGTTCGGTATACCACTACCATAGCTGGTTGTCGGGCTCATGGTCACCGTACAGCCACCACCGGTTAATGTGGCGGCCAGAGCCGGGAAGCAAGTCCGCTGACCATCAAGGTATACGGCAAGTCCATACGTAGTATTGGGTGGTATAACCAGGTTGATGTTAGATAATGCAGGTACCGCATTGGTTGTAGTGGTATTTGCGGTATTGGCAAATGTGCCGGCTGCTGCAAGTTGCCATCCGTTTACGGCTGAAATAAGTCCTGGAGCTGCTGTGATGGCACCGGGTTTGTACCAGAGTGACGCATTCATATTTCCTGAAGTCCCTGATACACCCGAAAGATTCGTAATAATGATGGGGTAGGGATTACTGTTCTGGAAGTTAATAGTGGTTGTACTGCCGCCTGAGCTATTGGTCAGCCCGGTAACGGTGGTAGAGGAGGACGTAATGGTCACTGCCTGCGCGTATAAACTGCCTGAACTATACAGGGTCAGCAGGAATAGAAGCGCATGAAAAACATTGTAAAAGGGTTTGCGTAACATACTTTTGGTATTTATAATTGATAATGCACCAATAATAAATAGCCCGTCAGCCAGAGAAGGCCGACACAAAAAGTATAATTTAGAGAGAGTATAAAGTTATACTAAAAAAATCATTTGGCCGTATTTTTCATATAGATATTTGTTTCAGATGTGTTATCTATAAAAAAAGGTCCGGCGCTCTATAGAGCGCCGGACCTTTTTTTACAGATAAGGATTGTTATCCCTACTTCATTAATTCAATTTTGCGAACCGTGGTGCCTTCGCCGGTGTTGATATGTAACTGGTACATACCAGCACTCAGGTGAGCAGGCAGGTTTAATTCATATTTATTTCCGCCATTGTTATATGCTTTGCGGTGTACTTCCTGTCCCAGGTTATTCAATACCACCACATCTTTGATACGGATGCGATCTGCCACTTCCATAAATATCGTTTGTCCGTTCGACGGATTAGGATATACTTTGATGGCATCTTTTGTGATATTAATATCATTAGTACCGGTACCCAGGATATATACTGTAGAGCTATCAGTAATGTCTGCACAAACGCTGAACAGTTTTACTTTGATGGTATAATAACCGCCAGCAGCATATGTATGCGATGGGGTAGGCAGGTTACTCACCTGTGTGCCATCTCCGAAATTCCATTCATATCCCACAACATTCTGTGGATTTACGGCAGAGAAGGTAAAGCCCATAGGACTGTTGGCCAGGGCCAGGATACCTGTTGCTGTAGGAGCATAACCGGCCTGGGTCAGGGTAACGGTATCTGAAGTCAGACAGCCTTCTGCGCTGGTTACAAACACGATGTATGTTCCGGCAGCCGTTGCGGTAATGGTACGGCTAGTCGCACCGTTAGTCCAGTAGTAATTACCACCGTTTTCACCATCTGGTCCTGCATCCAGTACTTTGGTTGCACCAACACAGAATCCGGTACCACCTGCATCCAGGTCTACTATAGGTCTTGGATTTACGATTACATTAATTGTATCTGATTTAAAACAAGTGTTTGTATCGGTTACAGTTACGTAATATGTTCCAGATTGGGTAATGCTTCTGCTGCTTCCGGTACTGTTATCATCCCAGAGGTATGTCGCACCAGGGTGTTGTGTGCCCGGGTCTATAGTAAAGGCAGCTGCATTTAAGGTACAGGTATCAAAATCCGGACCCAGATTGGCTGGTGGCAGGATATGGATATACGCATTAACCGGTGTTCTTACGCTGGCACATCCTGATGGTGTTACCGCAACAACGTAGTATGTTGTGGTTGCATACAGGGTTGGCGTCGTGTAACTGTTGGTGGTAGCCAATACGGTATTGCTGGTTGCACTGGAGTACCATTTAAGGGTGTTACCACTGCCCGGAGTTGCACTCAGTGTTAAGGCAGTAGGGCTACAGCTTTGTGCACTTACTACTGTTGGCGGAGCAACATAGTTAACATTCAGCGTAAAGCTTGGTGAAATACAACCATTACCACCGCTTAAGATACGTACTCTGTACTGAGTTGCAGTTGAGATGCCGGTCGCTTTGTACACCACGGTATCCGTATTCGGGATAGCCGTCCAGGTAGTACCGTTTGTAGAGTACTCCCATTGTAATGAACCCGGTGTATATCCGTATCCAGGAGATAATGATAATACAGAGGTATCATTGGCACAGATAGTAGCCAGGCTGCCTGTTACGGAGAATGATGCCGGTACTGCAATGATTTTTGCAGTATCATTAGCCGGGTAAGGGTCAGGTTGGCCGTTTGGTATTGATGTCCATGCTTTGATGGCATTATTACCCGGATTAAGGTTAGCATTGCCCAGTAAAACAGTATCAAAGCTTTGACCAGATGCAGAGCCAATAGGTACTAATAAGCTGGAGTAAGGAACAGGCGTCTGTGTAACCCCGTTTACGGACCAGTTGATCTGTAATGTATTGATGTTGTTTGTACCCACGTTGCCGATCATTACTTCAACCGGTTGTGTGCCGGAGCAGTAGTTGCCGGTAGGTTTCAATAAAGACAGTGCTCTTGCATTGTTCGTACCGGAAACACTGAATTCAAATGCACCAATGGTTGGTGTAGTAGAACGTGCCGCACCGTTAATGTCGGCAGGTACATCTGCCAGTAAGTTGTTACCCGCAGTCATTACCGCAACATTCAACGGAGATAAATCACCAGTAGTGGAAGAGATAAACTGAGGGTTTACGCTTGGTGAACCTACTTCCTGTGTTGGATATGCTGCCTGGAATGCTGCCAGGGTTGCATATGCAGTACCATAGTAATACGGATACTGTGCACCGGTTTGGGTAGAGTTTACGTAAACATTGTTTTTCTGTAAGTCAGCTGTATAGCTGGTAGATGAACCATAAAAACCATACTTAACACCGGTGCTGCCACCTGTAATGTTGATGATATTGTTCTTGAAGTTGCAGCCGTTGTTATACCCATAGTAGATACCATATATAGAACCACCACCAGTATTGGACTGCAGCGCAGTTACATCTATAGTATTATGATATACATTCTGAGCAGGTCCGTATATATACATTAAGTATTGTGTACCGGAGTAAGTACCCAGATTGTACATGATATTATTGGCAATCAGGTTAGGTGTTGCCGGAGTGTTATTGTAGTGATAGTTATAAATACCATACAGGACATTGGTATTATTCACACCAGGCATAGCCATATCATGCACTTTGTTACCGATACATTTGATACCCTGACCATAGTAATAGTAGATACCGTATGCCGAAGTAGTAGTAGAGGCCTTGCTGGAACGATGAATGTTGTTATAACTGATCTCACCACCTTTATTGTAATATGCCCTGATACCGTAGTAATAGAAGTTAGTTACTTCGTTACCTACAATATTGATACTGTCATTAGGAGCAGTTGAGCTGTTACCAGTAAAGGTAATACCATAATATGCACCACCTGCAGCTGTACTACCCGCAATTACTTTATTGTTTTTTATGTTAATATAAGTAACTGCCGCAGAAGTTGTAGGAGAGGTGTTAGAACCAGAGATGACAATACCATTCGCATTAATAGAACTGGTTCCGGTAATGGTCGACAGGTCTACTTCACAATTTACAATACTGTCGCGGCTTGCATCACCTGTCAGCAGGATACCCCATCCATAAGTATTGTTCAGGGTTTTTACCTTCAGGTTATTTAAGGTGAAGTATTTGGTATTGTTTAAAGAGAATATCGGTAAGATATTGGCATTAGGTACATTGTATTGTAACATTTCCCCGTTACCATTAATTCTGATCGTATTTACTGCACTTGATCCGGTAACGTTAGGGAATTCAACCATTTCGTTATATGGACCAGAACCGGCTACAACATTCGCTACCACCGGGCCGCAGATACCCCATGCCAGGGCATTTTTGAATCCGGTAAAGCTGGTAAAGTTTGTTGCCGAAGCAGGGGCACCTGCGTTGATGGTATAGGTACCACCAGGTAATGCAGAGTTTGCTGTCCAGGTAATTGTGTCATTATTATGTACCGGATCTGTCTGGCCATTTGGACTGGTTACCCAAACCACGATATTGTTCGAACCGGCAGGTAATAATACTGTACCCAAAACAATGGTATCTGTTGTATTACCGGTCGGAGAACCTGGAGCAACCAGGGTACCGGTCCAGTTAAACGCCGTCATGGTAGTACCATTCAACTTCCAGTTTACGGTCATATTGCTCAGGGTATTGGAACCGGCATTACCGATCACGACTTTAACCGGAGTGTTCGTATTGGCACAATATGTGCCTGCAGGGCTGATGAATGCTACAGATTTGCCATCATTGGCACCGGCAGGTAAGAATTCGAATGCACCAATTGTTGGTGTTGCAGATCTTGGTATTCCACTAATGTCTGTAGGTACATCTGTAAATACATTGGTACCAGTATTGATCAGTGCAGAAGCAGCCGGAGTCAGGTTACCCGTTGCAGGGCTGGTGAACTGTGGTGCAGTATTAGGAGAACCTACTTCCTGTGCAGGGTAGGCCGCCTGGAATGCAGCAAGAGACGCATAGTTTACGCCATAGTAGTATGGTACTTGTGTACCAGACTGTGTAGAGTTTACATAAACGTCATTTTTCTGGTAGTTTGCTGCATAAGTAGTGGAACTATGGTAGATACCATATTTGGTACCACCATTACCTCCGGTAATATTGATGATATTATTTTTAAAATCACTACCGGTATTATATCCTACATAAAGACCGTATATAGAACTGGCTGTAGTCGCCTGTATGGCACTTGCATCAATCGTATTGTGATAACCTTTTATGGATGGACCATAACAGTATAGTAAGTATTGAGAGCCGGAATATGTACCCAGATTATATAGAATATTATTAGCAACCAGGATAGGCGTTGTAGCTGTATTGTTGTAGTGGTAGTTATAGATACCATAGAGCGTACTGGTATTGGCCACACCAGGAGCACCCATATCATGTACTTTATTGCCAATACATTTTACACCTACACCATAATAGTAGTATATACCATAAGCAGAAGTGGCTGTAGAAACGGTTTTGGTTGCTCTGTGTATATTATTATAACTGATCTCTCCGCCCTTGTTATAATAACTTCTGATACCGTAATAGTAGAAGTTGCTTACTTCATTGTTTACGATATAGATACTATCGTTCTGGGATGTAGAACTTACACCACTGAATGCTATACCATAATAACATCCGCCCGCAGCATTTGCAGGACCGGCAATAACTTTATTGCTGCCGATATACAGATTTTTCACATTAGAAGCATTTGTGGAAGACGTGAGGCTATTGCCTGATACCACAATACCATTACCATTTACAGAAGAGGTACCAGTAATCGAAGACATATCTACAGTACATCTCAGGATACTGTCTTTCTCTGCATTTCCGGTAACATGTATCCCCCAACCATAGGTAGCATTCAACGATTTAATGTTTAAGCTGTCCAGGGTCAGGTATTTTGTACCATCTAAGGTTACAATTCTCATGTTGGTCGTAGCCGTTGAGTTGAACTGGATGGTTTCTCCATTACCGTTGATACGTACTTTATTTGTAGCACTGGCTCCGCCAATAGCTGCAAGATTGAAGGTTTCGGTATATGGTCCTGAACCGGGTACTACATTGATCGTTACCGGTGCCGTAATACCACAGTTTAATGCGGCAGCAGCAGCTGTAAAAGATTGGAAGTTTGTACCTCCTGTTGCTACAGCAGCGTTAATAGTATAGGTACCTGCCAGACCTAAGGCCACATTTACTTGTATAGGGGTAGAATATACCGGAGTACCGGCAGAACATACAACTTTACATCTGTACCAGGTTGTCACTAGCGGAGCTACGTTAAAAGCAGGTATCGCAGATGGGGCTCCCATACTGGTATAGGTAACGTTGTTGGGTGAACTTTCCCATTCGTAGGTCTGGCCAGTCGGTACGGTAACGCTGGGTAAAGAAAGCGATACGGTATTGCCAGGACATACCTGCCCTGAAGGAGATGCGGCTGTGGCACCTGGTGCAGGTGGGTTAGTACATGGAGCACTAGAAGCTATTAAGACTTTGTAGTCATGACATGCTCCAAAGGATGCTGATGCACATGGGCCGCTTGGAGATGAGGCATAAACAAGCATTACACGCATTCTGCGCACACCCGGAGTCGCTGCTGCCGGAACGGTAAAACTGTACGTACCTGCAGCAGTATTACTGATAGGGCCATATGCAGCAATTTGCTCTGTTGCGGCAAATACACCATCATTATCATAATCGATCCAAATCTTCACATATTCAGAACTGCTGGTATAGGTCGTTGTTGCCGTCCCGTTGTAAGTGGATCCAGGGTATAGATCCGGTACGCCAAGAGTAGCACTGGTAGTATAGTCTGTGTAGCCATTAATTGGCGTAGTCGCACAGGGCGTGTTCAAATTGGAAAGGGTATTAGTCGCCCCTACAAGGGTCACGTCCCTGATGTTGTCATTCGAGGTACAACCTGTGCTGTAGACGGGCGTACAGCTTGCAGGCGCCTGACCATGCACACGTGCTGTCTGGGACATGAGAAGGGGAATGAGCAGTGCCCAAATCCTTCCGGAAGATGTGAATTTTACTTTCATACTAATAAATATTAAAAAAGATAATCCTTTTTATAAAAAGGTCAACGAATGTATAGTTTTTGAATAGGAAAGTGAAATTTCGCCTAGCTTACTGTCGTGATCAGAGATAGATATGGTGTTAAATTATATTTATTATATATTCGGTAAAATATTATGTTTTTTAAAAGGTATTGATTAGCAATGAAATGATGATTTTGGCAACAATGTGAATTAAGTGTAATGAAAATGTTAAAATTATCACAAAATAGTAATATGACATAAGCTTATGGGTATTACTGATAATAAAGAAAGCCCCCGGAACCGGGGGCTTTCTTTATTATCAGTAATATATCAGGAATTACTTCAGCAGTTCGAGTTTACGAACAGTATTCCCTTTGTTGGTATTGATATTTAACTGGTACATTCCTGAGCTTAAATACGCCGGCAGGTCCAGTCTGTACTTATTGTCCGAGGTGCTTACCGTTGTGCGGTATACTTCCTGGCCCAATGTGTTGTACACTACTATTTCATTGATCTTAACTGGGTCAGTCACTTCAAGGAATACGCTTTGTCCGTTAGTCGGATTCGGGTATACCTTAATGGCATCTTTTGCAAGATTGACATCTCTGGTTCCGGTACCTAATATATATACCGTAGAGCTGTCTGAGATATCTGCACAAGTACTGAACAGTTTTAATCTGACGGTATAATAACCACCGGCAGTATAGTTATGCGTCGGGTTAGGCTGTGTGCTTACCGGGCTACCATCACCGAAGTCCCATTCATATGCGGTTACATTCTGGGCATTTACAGCAGAGAAGGTAAAGCCGGTAGGGCCATTGGCTAATGCCAGTATACCAGTCGCAGTAGGAGCATATCCGTCCTGGGTCATGATTACTGTGTCTACCGTCAGACATCCGGCATTGCTGGTTACATATACTATATAAGTACCCGGATTAGATATGGTGATGGTGCGGGTAGTAGCGCCGGTAGTCCAGTAATAGTTACCACCGTTTTCACCGCCAGGACCTGCATCCAGTACTTTAGTAGCCCCGATACAGAATCCTGTTCCGTCTGCGTCCAGGTCTACCACCGGTCTCGGACTGATAGACACATTAATCGTATCGGAATTGAAACAACCGTTAGTATCTGTTACTGTAACAAAATATGTGCCGGACAGGTGTACATTACGGGTACTGGCAGTACTGTTATCATCCCAGAGGTAAGTCGCACCAGGATGCTGTACTCCAGGGTCAATCGTGAATATAGCTGAATTGGCGGTACAGGTATCAAAGTCCGGTCCGAAGTTAACAGGAGGTAATACATGTATCACTGCATTAACCGGTGTTTTTACACTGGCACATCCTGTCGGGGTAACGGCCACTGCATAGTACGTTGCAGTTACGCCAACATAAGGAAGGTTGAGTGTGTCATTGGTCAGCAGGACAGTGTTGGTTGTCGTACTGTTATACCATCTGATGAAATTTGCAGGGCCAGTAGATGCAGTCAGCATCAGCGCTCCCGGCGCACAACTCTCATCGCCCACTACCGTAGGGGGAGCTACATAGGTAACATTGATCGTTGTTGTCGGAGACGTACAGTTATTGCCACCTGTAAGAATACGTACTCTGTATTGGGTATTGGTACCAATGTTGGTAACCAGGTAATTTACAGTATCAGAGTTGGCAATTGAGGTCCAGTTAATGCCATCGGTAGAGGATTGCCATTCCAAAGCATTGTCAGCATAGCCGTAACCCGGAGACAAAGACAGGATAGATGTGTCGTTGGCACAGATCGTAGCCTTGCTTGCGGTAACGGTAAATGTTGCCGGGCTGGTATGCGTTGTGGTGGTATCATTAGCCGGCTGGCTGTCTGGCAATCCGTTTGGAGCCGAGGTCCATGCCTTCACCAGGTTAGTACCTGCGTTAAAGGTTGCATTGCCCAGTAATACCGTATCGAAGCTCTGGCCTGGAGTAGCGCCGACCGGCACCAGCTGGCTGTTATAGGCAACTGGTGTCTGCAATACTCCGTTTATACTCCAGTTGATCTGAAGGGTGTTGATATTGTTTGTACCTACATTACCGATCATTACTTCAACCGGTTGTGTACCGGAACAATAATTGCCTGAAGGGTTGATCAGGCTCAGGGCTCTTGCATTGTTTGTACCCGATACAGAGAACTCAAATGCACCAATGGTTGGTGTAGTAGAACGTGCCGCACCGTTAATGTCGGCAGGTACATCGGCCATTAAGTTATTACCCGCAGTCATTACCGCAATATTCAGCGGAGACAGGTCTCCTGTAGTGGAAGAGATAAACTGAGGATCCACACTTGGCGAACCTACTTCCTGTGCCGGATAGGCTGCCTGGAAGGCGGCCAGGGTTGCATATGCAGTGCCATAGTAATATGGGTACTGTGCACCGACTTGGGTAGAGTTGAGGTTTACATTGTTTTTCTGTAAGTCGGCCGCATAAGTGGTCGATGAACCATAAATACCGTATTTAACCCCGGTGCTGCCACCCGTAATGTTGATCATGTTGTTTTTGAAAGTACACCCGGTATTGTAGCCAAAGTAAATTCCGTACATCGTACCACCACCATTAGACTGAATGGCACTGGCATCTATAGTATTATGGTATACATTCTGAGATGGTCCGTATACATACATTAAGTATTGCAAGCCGGAGTAAGTACCCATGTTATATAAGATGTTATTGGCGATCAGGTTTGGCGTTGCTGCAGAGTTGTTGTAGTGGTAGTTGTAGATACCATACAGTGTACTGGCATTATTCACACCAGGCATAGCCATATCATGCACCTTATTGCCGATACACTTAATACCAATACCATAGTAATAGTATATAGCGTATGCTGCGGTAGCAGTAGAGGCTTTGTTGGAGCGATGGATATTATTATAACTGATCTCGCCACCTTTGTTATAGGATGCTCTGATACCATAGTAATAGAAGTTCGTTACTTCATTACCAACAATATAGATGCTGTCATTCTGAGCCACAGAGCTGACCCCTGAGAAGGTAATACCATAGTATGCACCACCGGCTCCTGTACCACCAGCAATTACTTTGTTGTTCCTGATATGCAGATGCGTTACATTACAGGAAGTTGTTGGAGAGCTGTTAGAACCTGAGATGACAATACCATTGGCATTTACAGAGCTTGTTCCGGTGATGTTGGACAGGTCTACTTCACAATTGATAATACTGTCACGACTAGCATCGCCAGTCACAAATACACCCCAGCCATACGTATTATTGAGGGCCTTGATCTTAAGGTTGTTCAGTGTGAAGTATTTCGTACCATTCAGACCAACGATCACATGGTTGCCGATTCCGGTACTATTATACTGGATCGTTTCTCCATTACCATTCACCCGTACGGTATTTACTGCACTGGATCCCGGAATGTTAGGGAACTCTACCGTCTCATTATATGGTCCGGAGCCGGATACCACATTAGCCACTATTGGTCCGCAGATACCCGCGTTCAATGCAGTTGCGAAAGCACCAAAGCTATTGAAGTTTGTACCCGCAGTAGGCGCCGCACTATTGATGGTATAAGTACCTGCACTGAGAGAGGATAACCCTGACCAGAAAATCGTGTCATTGGCATGGTTAGGATCATTAGTATTATTAGGGTTGGATGTCCATACTACGATGTCGTTCTGACCAGCAGGTAAGGTCACATTACCCAGCGTAATTGTATCAATGCTCTGACCTGTAGGAGCGCCAGGTGAAGTCAGCGGTCCGGTATAGCTGAATGGAGTCATGGTAGTACCGTTCACCTTCCAGTTTACCGTCATGGTATTAATTGTATTCGCACCACCGTTACCAATAATTACCTGCACCGGTAATGTAGTATTGGCGCAGAAGGTAGAGGAAGGGCTGAGGTAAGCAACTGCTTTGGCATCATTATTTCCTGACGGAATAAATTCAAATGCACCAATAGTAGGCACCGTACTTCTTGGCAGGCCATTGATGTCGGTAGGCACATCTGTAAATACATTGGTACCGTTGTTGATGATGCTGGAAGAAGCAGGGCTTAAGTCGCCTGTCGCCGAGTTGGTATACAGAGGATCTGCAGAAGGGGAGCCCACTTCCTGAGTTGGGTAAGCCGCCTGGAATGCTGCAAGGCTTGCATAGGCCGTACCATAATAGTACGGTGTCTGCGTACCGGATTGCGTGGTATTAAAGAACACATTGTTTTTCTGCAGAATGGCAGGTGTACTGGCAGAGCTTACATAGACACCGTATTTAGTACCATTATTACCACCAGTAAAGGTTACAATGTTATTTTTTACTTCAGAACCGGTATTGATGCTCATGTAGATTGCATAAATAGCACTTGTAGAAGTACCTTGTGCTGCGGCTACATCCACTGTATTGTGATATACTTTTGTTGCCGGGCCTGTAGCCTGCAGCAGATACTGTAGACCAACATAGTTGCCCAGGTTATACAGAATATTATTTGCAATGATAATAGGAGTAGCCGCTGTATTATTATAATGGTAGTTATACATTGCATAGAATGTGCTGGTCGAGGTTACGCCAGGGGCCGCCATATCGTGGATCTTGTTCCCGATAGTGCGGATACCAATACAATAGTATGAGTATATACCATAAGCAGTTGTTCCGATCGCAGTTTTGTTGCTGCGGTGTACATTATTATAGTTTAAACTACCACCGTTTACATAAGTATATCGTATACCATAGTAATAGAAATTGGATACCTCATTACCTACAATTGAGATACTGTCGTTTGGAGTAGTAGAACTTACACCACTGAAGGTAATACCATAGTATGCACCGCCGGAACCGGCATTAGCGCCCGCAATAACATTATTATTACCGATATACAGATGGGTTACATTACTGGCAGTAGTTGCAGAGGTTGATGATCCTGAGATAACAATACCATTGGCATTTACAGAAGAGGTACCGGTGATAGCAGAGAGATTGATCTCACAGTTCACGATACTGTCTCTCATCGCATTGCCGGTAATATGCACGCCCCATCCGTAGGTATTATTCAGTGATTTGATCTTAAGATTGTTGATCGTGAAATACTTCGTTCCGTCCAGGGTAACGATCCTGTAGTTTGCAGTACTGGTAGGGTTGAACTGAATTGATTCTCCGTTACCATTAATACGTACTCTGTTAGCCGCACTGGAACCATTGATGTTGCCAAAGGCCACAGTTTCATTATAAGGGCCGGAACCCGCTACAACATTAGCTACAACAGGGCCGCAGACCCCGAGCGTATTGAGGGCCGTAGCAAAATCATTAAAACTGGTAAAGTTTGTACCGCCGGTGGCCGCACCACTGTTAATAGTATAGGTACCGGCCAGTTTGGTCGTTAAACTGATCTGGAAGGTATCATTGCCGTGAGCAGTATCATTCTGATTATTGGGTAGAGATGTCCACGCTTTAACCAGGTAAGTGCCCGGGCCAAAGTTGTAGGTGCCTAAGTTTACATTAAGCTGACTGGTTGGAGTGGTAATGGTATCCAGGTTTACCTGGTACCAGTTGTTCGTCTGCAACACACCGTTTACAGACCAGGCCACTTTTACAGAATCCACGAAATTATTACCGAAGTTCATAATGCGTGCTGTAATCATTTGTCCGCCGGGGCAGGCGCCATTTACCAGGCTTGGGAAGCCGATCACACCAGTATTGTTTGGAATGCTGGATACAGGGTTTAGTAATGTAATGATTACAGATCCATGTCCGGTTCCCAGGCCAGCTGTATTTACCTGGTTGTTGCCGGAGTTGTAAGAACCGCCACCACCGCCGACTTCGGCAGCTCCGGTAGAAGATCCTGCACCGCCGCCACCGCTGTAGCCACCACCGCCGCCGCCGCGACGGTTATCCCAGGAGTTGGCACCGCCGCCGCCTCCGAATCCGCCCCATCCGCCGGATGTAGTAGCGGCAGTACCGCCCATACCTCCATTCAGGAAAGCGTATCCGCCGGGATCGCCTGCAGTAACACCACCATCACCGGAGAAGCCACCGCCACCACCGGCATTGTTGATGCCACCACCACCACCACCAGCGGTACCGGCTGCGCCATTGCCGCTACCGGCACCAGGATTACCTGAGGTTGTAGTTGAGGCATCCGCTGTAGCGACCAGTGCAGCATTGCCATTAGCGCCGCCACCGCCACCGGCAATGATCATAGGCACATTACCGCTTGCCTTGACAACGAAAGAACCGCCGCCGCCGCCAAATTGCTGTGTTCCGCTGGCCACACAGCATCCGCCTTGCTGTCCCACCAGGATCTTGAGCTGATCTGCAGCAATAAGGTTAAACTCGCCACTCATGTAGGCACCGCGGCCCGCATTCGTGCCGTAGCCTTTTGCTCCGTATACCTCTATCTTATAGAGACCGGAGACGGGCACACTCCAGTTTTGAATACCACCAGTTACGGTAACCATGCCTGCCTGGGGAGTAGCAGCATAGGCTGTGGTTACCTGGGCCTGGGTGGGGCCGTTGGTACCGGTTGCGCCGGCATTAGTAAAGGTGTACGTCTGGGCAAAGCCTTGTGTGATGCACATCATGGCGGCCAGAAGAGCCAACTTTACTTTCGCAGTAAATTTCATCATAATGATAGAATTTGATTACTTTTTAAGATTAAACCATAGCACTTTGTTTATAACTTGTTAACATAGGGAGCCTACAAACCTAATCAAAAAGAAAAAAAAAGTGAAGCTTTTGATGGATTATTAAATATTAAATATGTTTTATTTTACAGCTAATTATTTGGCATGTAATCATTTAGAGATGTGAAAAATAATAAATTCAATTAGAATGCCTGATTTTGCATAGATTTGCGCCTCATTGTGCAGGAGGTTACAGTATGATAACATGCTGAAAAAATAAAATATTAAAAATAAATTTGGATATTAAAAATTTAGTTATACCTTTGCACTCCCAATTATTAAAGGAAGTTTTTTGAATTATGTCACAACGCATTCGCATTAAATTGAAATCTTACGACCATAATTTGGTTGATAAGTCAGCAGAAAAAATCGTTAAGACGGTAAGAGGTACAGGAGCAGTCGTAACTGGCCCTATTCCTTTGCCAACGGATAAGAAAATATTTACGGTTCTGCGTTCACCGCACGTAAATAAAAAAGCAAGAGAGCAATTTCAATTATGTACTCACAAGCGCTTATTAGACATCTATACATCTAGCAGCAAGACTGTTGATGCGCTGTCTAAACTGGATCTTCCGAGTGGAGTTGAAGTTGAAATCAAAGCCTAACCTGCTGTAGTTTCAAGTAAAAATCAAAAAATTTAATAGCGAAAGCTTTGTTCTTTATACATAACTGAATAAACGGTTAATCCCTATCAGTGCGACAGATATATAATACTGTGGCAATAACAACTGAAACGGGCGCTTGACTAAGGGTGTCAGACACGGTTCTGAATTTCCATTGAGCTATTAAATAAACATAAAACAAAACGGGATTGTTGTCCCTTGTAATAACGAAATAATAATTATCTCTAACAAATGAAAGGTATTATTGGCAAAAAAATCGGCATGACAAGTGTGTTCGAGGCTAATGGAAAGCAGGTTGCCTGCACCATTATTGAAGCTGGCCCTTGTGTTGTTACGCAAAAGAAAACCGTAGAAACAGACGGTTACGAGTCGCTTCAAATAGCTTACGGTACACGTAAAGAGAAAAACACGCCGAAAGCTCTTCTTAATCACTTCGCAAAAGCAAATACAGATGCGAAATCTGTAGTGAAAGAAATTCGCAACTGCTCTATCGATAAACAAGTTGGTGAAACTATTACATGTGACATTTTCGCTGAAGGCGAAAAAGTTAGTGTAATCGGTACTACAAAAGGTAAAGGTTTCCAAGGTGTTGTTAAACGTCACGGATTTGCCGGGGTAGGTGAGGCATCTCACGGTCAGCACGATCGTCAGCGTGCACCAGGTTCTATTGGTGGATCTTCTTATCCTAGCCGCGTATTTAAAAATATGAGAATGGCTGGCCAAATGGGTGGTGACCGCGTAAAGGTTAAAGCTCTTAAAGTAATGAAAGTGTTTCCTGAACAAAACTATATCGTAGTTGCTGGTTCAGTTCCGGGTCACAATGGTTCCATCGTTTTAATTCAGAAATAATCATGCAAATCGAAGTATTAAATAGCAAAGGTGAAAAGACCGGTCGCACGGTGGAATTGCCAGAAGATATCTTCAACATTGAGCCTAACGATCACGTTATCTATTTAGCAGTTAAGCAATATTTAGCAGCTCGTCGTTTAGGTACTCACAAAACAAAGACCCGCGCGGAAGTAAAAGGTTCTAGCCGCAAATTACACCGTCAAAAAGGTACTGGTGGTTCCCGTAAAGGTAACATCCGTAACCCATTATATAAAGGTGGTGGTACAGTGAATGGTCCGGCTCCACACTCTTACGATTTCAAACTGAACCGTAAAGTGAAAGATCTGGCTAAGATGTCTGCTCTGACGTATAAAGCAAAAGATAACAAAATCGTAGTAATCGAAGACATTAAAGTTGATGCTCCTAACACAAAACAAATGTTAGCTGTATTAAACAGTCTGAAAGTTGCAGATCAGAAATTGTTATTAGTAAATGCTGATTACGATGCAAACTTCTACTTAAGCGTACGCAATCTGCCTAAAGTTAAAGCTAGCGTATTAAGCGATATCAATACTTATGATATCCTGAATGCAAAAACACTGGTATTAACAGAAAGCGCTGCTAAAGTATTTACTGACGCAGTTGAAGTTGAAGCTTAAGATTCACGTTGACGAAAGAAAAAATAATTTTTGATTAGCAATAGCTAAAAAAATAAATTTAATAACAATGAGACTTTCAGAAGTATTGGTTCGCCCGGTGATTACCGAAAAGGTAAATGGCCAAATGGAAAAACAAAACCGTTACACTTTCGTAGTGGACAAGCGTTCCAACAAATTGGAAATTAAGGAAGCAGTAGAGAATTTCTACAATGTAAAAGTTGAAGAAGTGAATACTATGGTAGTTCCTGCTAAAAATAAAAGCCGTTTCACTAAAGCCGGATATGTACAAGGCCGTAAGCCAGCATACAAGAAAGCAGTAGTTACGCTTTTAGATGGAGAAACAATTGACCTGTTCTCTCTGTAATAATTGAAATACAATAATTAAATCATTAATTATAATAATTTGACGCTATTGGCTAGCCGCCAGATAATCAAATTACTAAATTCTATTTAGAAAAATGGCTTTACGTAAATACAAACCGACCACTCCCGGTACTCGTTTCAGAGTAGGAAATGCGTTTGCAGAAATTACTACTGACAAACCAGAAAAGAGCTTATTAGACAGAAAGAACAGTTCTTCTGGCCGTAACTCTAAAGGTCGTATGACTATGCGCAACATTGGCGGTGGTCATAAACAACACTATCGTATCGTTGATTTTAAACGTAACAAGAAAGATATTCCTGCTACAGTTAAGACAATCGAATACGATCCGAACCGTACTGCATTCATCGCTTTATTAGCGTATGCTGATGGTGAAAAACGTTACATCATTGCTCCTCAGGGTCTGCAGGTTGGTGCTACTGTAATCAGTGGTGACAGCGTTGCTCCTGAAGTAGGTAACGCGCTGTTGATGAAAAACATGCCATTAGGTACTGTAATTCACAACATTGAAATGCAACCTGGTAAAGGTGGTTCTATCGCTCGTTCTGCTGGTACTTATGCACAGCTGAGCGCGAAAGAAGATAAATATGCTGTATTAAAAATGCCATCTGGCGAGCTGCGTAAAGTATTAAGCGCATGTTACGCAACAGTAGGTGTTGTTTCTAACAGCGATCACCAACTGGAATCTATGGGTAAAGCAGGTCGTAACCGTTGGAGAGGTTTACGTCCACGTGTAAGAGGTGTTGCGATGAACCCTGTAGATCACCCGATGGGTGGTGGTGAAGGTAAATCTTCTGGTGGTCACCCACGTAGCCGTACTGGTAAGTATGCTAAAGGTGAGAAAACACGTAGCAAGACTAAACCTTCAAATGCACTGATTATTCAACGTGCTAAGAAAAAATAATAATTAATTCTTAATAGATAAAATGGGCAGGTTTGCTGCAAAGTAAACCTGCCAAATCATCACAAAAAACGCAACAATGGGTCGTTCAATTAAAAAAGGTCCTTACATTGACCATAACCTTGAGCAAAAAGTATTGGCTCAAAACGAAGCAGGCGCTAAAAGAACTGTAATCAAAACTTGGAGCCGTCGCTCTACAATCTCTCCTGATTTTGTAGGTCACACATTTGCAGTTCACAATGGCAACAAATTCATCCCTGTTTATGTAACTGAATACATGGTAGGTCATAAATTAGGTGAGTTTGCGCCAACACGTAACTTCAAAGGTCACAGTGACAAGAAAAAGTAAGTTAAACCTTACGTACAGTATTTAATTTTTTTAGTAACCTTTTTAAATAGAGTCCTTCAAGGATTTAAGGTATATGGAAGCAACAGCTCGTTTAAGAAATTATCCTACTTCTCCGCGCAAAATGCGTTTGTTAGCGGACCTGGTGCGCGGTATGGAAGTAGAAAAGGCTTTAAGCATTTTAAAGTTCAGCACAAAGCATCCTTCAGTAGCATTGGAGAAATTATTATTAAGTGCTATTGACAACTGGAAACAAAAAAACCAGGGTCAGGATGTAGCAGATGCTAACCTGATCGTGAAAACAATTTTTGTAGATGGTGGTCGTATGGTAAAACGTATGTTACCAGCTCCGCAAGGTCGTGCATATCGCATCCGCAAGCGCAGCAACCACGTAACAATCATTGTTGATAGCAAAGCAAACTAATTTAAAATATTTCAAATCCATAACAACTGAATAATGGGTCAAAAAGCAAATCCAATAGGTAATCGTTTAGGAATCATCCGTGGATGGGATTCTATGTGGTATAGCGATCAGAAACAATATGGCAAGAACCTGGTACAGGACCACAAAATCCGTACTTATCTGAATGCCCGCATCAACAAAGGTGGTGTTTCTCGTATCGTTATCGAACGTACACTTGGTAAATTAATCATTACTATTCACACGTCTAAACCAGGTATCATCATTGGTAAAGGCGGTCAGGAAGTAGATAGAATTAAAGAAGAGCTGAAAAAATTAACCGCTAATGCTGATGTTCAAATCAACATTATGGAGATCCGTCGTCCTGAACTGGATGCACAGATCGTAGGTGAAACTATCGCTCGTCAAATCGAAGGCCGTGTAAGCTTCAAAAGAGCTATCAAAATGGCAATCGCTACTGCAATGCGCATGGGTGCAGAAGGTATCAAAATCAAAGCGAGTGGTCGCTTAGGTGGTGCTGAGATCGCGCGTTCAGAAGAAATGAAACAAGGTCGTACACCATTACATACTTACCGTATGGATATCGATTATGCTAACGTATATGCGATGACTGTTTACGGTAAAATCGGTCTGAAAGTTTGGATTTGTAAAGGTGAAGTTTTAGGTAAGAGAGAGTTGAATCCGAACATCACTTCCGGTTCTACAGACCGTCGTGGCGGTGAGCGTAGCGAAGGTCGTGGCGATCGCAGACCAGGTGGTAACAATCGCGGTGGCAATAACCGTGGCGGTAACAACCGTGGTGGTGACAGAGCTCCTCGTCAAAATAAAGACTAATTATCCTGTAGCGTGGTGCTATACCACGCTGCCTTATAAAAATAATTTTGTATGCTCAGGAGGTTCAGGCGCTGGTAATCAATAAAGATATCATCCTGTACAATCTGAATAAAATATAATATAATGTTACAACCAAAAAGAGTTAAGCGTCGTAAACAGCATAAAGGCCGTATCAGAGGTAATGCACAACGTGGTGCTACTGTAGCATTCGGTTCTTTCGGTCTGAAAGCTTTAGAGCCAAAATGGATTACTAACCGTCAGATCGAAGCTGCACGTCAGGCTATGACACGTCATATGAAGCGTGAAGGAACTGTTTGGATCCGTATCTTCCCTGATAAACCAATTACTGCAAAACCAGCAGAGGTACGTATGGGTAAAGGTAAAGGTAGCTTGGAATACTGGGCAGCTGTAGTAAAACCAGGATGCATCATGTTCGAAGTTGAAGGTGTACCAATGGAACTGGCTAAAGAAGCAATGGAATTAGCCGCTCAAAAATTGCCTATCAAAACTAAGTTCGTTGTTCGTCACGATTACGTTGAAGCATAATTAACATCATGAATCTTGCTGTAAAGCATAGTTCTAACCATTAAAAAAGTATTTAAAATGGCAAAGTCTAAAAAAGTAGAAGACTATCGTTCATTAAGCGATGAGGCGTTGTTAGATAAGATTGGTGCTGAGACTGATCGTCTTAATAAATTAAAATTCAGCCACTCTGTTAACCCAGTTGAAAATCCGATGATCATCCGTTCAGTACGTCGTCAGATCGCACAACTAATTACAGAGCAACGCAAAAGACAATTAGGAAACTAAAAATATTTTAGTCATCATGACAGTAGAAAGAAAAACTAGAAAAAGCCGTATAGGCTTAGTTACTAGCAACAAAATGGATAAAACAATCACTGTTGCAGTAGAGCGTAAGGTAAAACACCCTATTTACGGTAAGTTTTTGAAAAAAACTACTAAATTCCACGCGCACGATGAAACTAACCAATGTGGTATTGGTGACACCGTACGTATCATGGAAACTCGCCCTCTGAGCAAAACAAAATGCTGGAGATTAGTAGAAATCATCGAAAAGGCTAAATAGTTTACCACGCGATCTTTATTCATCTGCATTCCATCGTGTTGCAGCGCTGAAAAGATTTTAAACAGTCCGGAGCAGCTCATTGCTGTGTAAGGATTAAACAATTAACAATTAAAGCGAACAGCTAAACATTTTTATAAAATGATACAGCAAGAATCAAGGCTAAAAGTAGCAGACAATAGTGGTGCAAAAGAAGTACTTTGTATCCGTGTATTAGGCAACTCAGGTCAGCAATATGCTTATGTAGGCGATCAGATTGTGGTTACAGTAAAAGATGCTATCCCAGCTGGTGGCATTAAAAAAGGTACTGTTACTAAGGCCGTTATCGTAAGAACAAAGAACAAGTTACGTCGTAAAGATGGTTCTTACATCAGCTTCGATGAAAACGCAGTAGTATTATTAAACAATGCTGGCGACCCTCGTGGTACTCGTATCTTCGGGCCAGTGGCCAGAGAGCTGCGTGATAAAGGATACATGAAAATTGTTTCCTTAGCTCCTGAGGTTTTGTAAAAAATATTTTGTACCTTTGCCGCCCGTTGACTCAAGCGGCACTATAGAATTCGTTTAAAATGAAAACTAGATTCAAACCAAAATTCAATATCAAGAAAGGCGATCAGGTTGCAGTAATCGCAGGCGATGACAAAAGCCGCACTACTCCCCGTCAGGTATTGGCAGTATATCCGCTTAAAGGGCGTGTATTGGTAGAAGGTGTTAACATCGTTACCAAACACATCAAACCAAGTGCAAAAAATCCACAAGGTGGCATTGTAAAAGAGGAAGCGCCAATCAATATTTCAAATGTACAGCTGTGGGATGCGAAAGCTAAAGCTCCTGTACGTGTAACGCGCGAACGTAACGATGGTAAAACGGTTCGTATTTCTAAAAAAACTAGTCAAGCAATTTAATAATGAGTACTACATACACTCCGCGTCTTCAGAAAAAGTATGCTGATGAAGTTAAATCGGCTTTGATGAAGAAATTCGGTTATAAAACCGTGATGCAAGTACCTAAACTGGTTAAGATCTGTCTTAACCAAGGTGTAAAAGGTTCTACATCTGACAAGAAATTAGTTGATGATGCTGTGAAAGAAATGACAATGATCGCTGGTCAGAAAGCGGTTCCTACATTATCTAAAAAGGACATCTCTAACTTCAAATTACGTAAAAACATGCCTATCGGTGCTCGCGTAACTTTACGTGGTGCTAATATGTTTGAATTTATGGATCGTTTGATCTCTATCTCTTTGCCACGTGTACGTGACTTCAAAGGTATCAATGACAAATCTTTTGATGGTCGTGGTAACTACACTTTTGGTGTTACAGAGCAAATCATTTATCCGGAGATCGATATCGATAAAGTAAATCGTATTTCTGGTATGGATATTACTTTCGTAACTACAGCTAAAACTAACGAAGAAGCTTACGAATTACTGAAAGAATTAGGCTTACCGTTCAAAAATATTAAAAAAGATATTAATTAATCATGGCTAGAGAATCCGTAAAAGCGCGTCAGCGCAAGCGTGAGAAAATGGTAGCTCAATTTGCTGAAAAACGTGCTGCTTTAAAAGCTGCAGGTGACTACGAAGCATTGGACAAATTACCAAAAAACGCTTCTCCTGTTCGTCTTAAAAATCGTTGTCAATTAACAGGTCGTCCTAAAGGTTACATGCGTCAATTTGGTATTGGCCGTGTTATCTTCCGCGAAATGGCATTGAATGGTTTGATACCAGGCGTAACTAAAGCTTCTTGGTAAGCATTTAGTCGACTATCATTGCCGGTTTCGGTTTCTGATGGTTTGAAATTATTAGGCCTATGTCCATAGCAATATGGTAACTAGCGTCAATTACTCAACTTAAAATTTAAAGTTTAAAAATGGTAACAGATCCTATAGCCGATTTTTTAACGCGCATTCGTAACGCTCAGATGGCTAAACACCGTATCGTTGAAATCCCAGCTTCTAATCTGAAGAAAAGAATCACTGAGATTTTATATGATAAAGGTTATATCTTAAAATATAAATTCGAAGACGATAACAAACAAGGTTTAATTAAGATTGCATTGAAATATGATGGTCAATCTAAAGAGCCGGTTATCCGTTCATTAGAAAGAATCAGCCGCCCAGGTTTACGTCAGTATGCTAAACCTTCTGAAATCAAAAGAGTAAAGAATGGTTTGGGTATTGCTATCGTTTCTACTTCTAAAGGTGTAATGACTGATAAAGAAGCTCGTAACAATAACGTAGGTGGTGAAGTATTATGCCACGTTTGGTAATATACTTTTACTGAATATAAAAGAAAAGAGACTGTCCGAAAGGGTAGTCTCTTTTCTTTTATATCAGATCTATTCTTGCGGTGAATGATTGTGTACTCTATAGTTGTGCCGTAGATATTGTCTAAAGTGCAAGTAAAAAGGCTATCCGTTGGGTAGCCTTTTTGTTTACAGTGTTTTTATTAACCAAAGAATAACTTCTGTATGTGTAGATTTTAATTGACTGATATAACTTCTACTACAATTTTAGTTTATACCTATACAATGAATGTAAAAATAACGATTATGAATATTAGGTTATATGTGGTAGGTTTGGACTTTATTTAACCTTAAAATTTACTGTTATGAGAAAATTAATGTTTTTGAGTTTTGCGCTGTTTGGAACGGCAACTGCTGCAAATGCTTCCTGGATCAGGTGGCAACCCTCCAGCTGGGCGTCTGGGCCTGGCAATACTCCCAATCCTACATCTATTGTAACATGCCATAATCTGCATGCTCCGCGTTGCATGGAGTTTGAAGGTTATGGAAAGTATCCCCAACCCGGACAAAGGGTTAAGATTTACAACGATTATGAAATGGTCGGTTATGGTACCGTTATTAATTGTATGATGGATCCTGGTGACAATGACGGAACTAATATTGAGGACCTTAAGGGAACGCCAACTACTCTGGAGATTGAGTTTGATCATATCAGTAATTAGTCCAATTAATATTTGCTGCTTTCAATCATAGAAGGAATATGATTATGTCATATTCCTTCTATTTAAAACCTATAATAGAACATAAATGAATATAATCAGATACTTTCAATACATTATTTTTTACATAGCCATTCTGATCAGTAATGCACAATGCAGGGCGCAGCATACAAAGGAGTATAAACAAGAGCAGGAACATGTAAGGGTATTAATCCCTTTTGTACCTGGTAATTGCCATCTCTGTAATGAAAAATTCTATGAGAAATTAAAAGTGCTGGATATAAAGAATATTCCATATGCATTCCTGCTATCTGAAGATTTTTCAGAGGACCTTGATTACATCAAGAAAGAGTATAAATTGGATGAATTTAAGAGCCACCAATTTGTACTATCTACCGCTTTGTTTGAAAAATACTATCTTCCTCCACAATCATATGCTTTGGAGTTTGGTACTGATTCCCATTATAAAATCTATGATAATATTGATGTCCTTATTGAGGATCTTAAATCATTTAAAGTAAAGGATACTTTGGATCTGGGCAGTTATAAAATAAAAAAATCTGCCTCGATCATCATGATGAGTAACAGGGAGCAGATGTACGTTCAGAATGCTGTCCAGACCAATACTTTTGATTTTATTGATCTCAGAACCGGGAGGCAGCAGCTAAAGGTTTCCCTTACCCCACAACATTTATTTAATAACTACCTGTTGAACTTCAAAGATTCATTTACAGCAGTAAGCAAGTTGAAAGAAGTGGAAGCAGAAGGCATCCCCAAGAGAGATGAGTTTATCCTGTTTGAATACGTAAAAGACTCTATTTACGCTACTTCTATGCATACTTATATCCAAAATATGAAAGACTCTGTATTACGGAGTTTTTATACTATGAATTTGTATAAAGATGGGGTTTACTGCGGCTCCCGTGCCATCAGCGATGAACGGCTTCCTGATGATTATTACATTCTTCCGAAATTCCACATATACAATAATGCGGCTTATTTCGCTGTTGTTAAGATGAAATTAGATAAGGATAAGCCTAATTATTTTCTGGCTAAGTTCGAATTAGAAAATGGTACCTATCAGTTTAAAAAATTCCTTCAGTTTAAGGTGCCGCCAATACACAAAGAAGTGGGTTACCAGTTTATAGATTTGCGATTTAGTGATAAGTATTGTATGACTACGATAGGCAATATTTTGTACGATCTGGAAACAGAGGAGGCTACTTCCTTATTTATACCGGTTAATGAGCGCTTTGGATTTTCTGATCTTATGAACAATTTTAAAGGTATTAATATCTTGATTAAAAGAATGGATGTGCAGTACCCAAATTTATTAATAACTTTTTGTTCAATTGACAAAAGTGGAAAGGGCCATAATAAAATCCTGGCTTACAATATAGAGAATAATACTGTCGAGGGCAGATTTGAGATTCCCTTGGAGCATTCCAGGTTTATCAATTCCGATAACTCCAGATTTGGTTATTTCCTATGGGTACCGGAGAAGGACAATAATGACTATGTGGTGTATAAAAAGATGTTTTAGGAGATCTGCTTCGATCTCTAGTCATATTTGTTAATCTATGTAAACTAAAAGGCTAAGGCTAACCTTCGGGATAGACTTAGCCTTTTGTGTATGATTGCCATACTATTTCAGTATCATCTTAAAACCTACACTTTTCAGGGTAACCAAAGATACCTGTGCTGAAGCCTGGAAGTAGTTTCTTATTTTACGGATGTACACATCAAGATTGCGTGAATTGTAAAACGTATCATCTCCCCATACCGATAACAAAAGCTCCCGTCTGTTAATGATGGCATCAGGATCCAGGAAAAGCATAGAAAGGATCTCCGATTCCCTTTGAGATAAAGTATATAGCTCTGAGCCTACCTTTAAGGTATACTGTTGGGGGTTGAAAGCGCAATCTCCAAATACACGCTCATGAGTACCTGATTGTAGCTCAGCAGGCTTTTCTTTCTGCTTGAGCTGGTATTGCACACGTACCATAAGCTCATCGATGCTAAAGGGCTTGCGTATATAATCATTCGCACCGGCACTGAAGCCATCTATAACATCCTGCCCCTGTCCTTTGGCACTGAGAAAAATGATTGGCAGCTTAGTATCGATCCCGCGAACAATCTGTGCAATACTCAATCCGTTTATATGCGGTAGCATAATGTCGAAAATGCAGAGATCGGGTTGGAAATTATTTAAAACGGATAGGATATTCTGACCATCTTCCTTGTGCAATACCTGGTACCCCTTCAGTCGCAGCATATCCGTCACAATCCTGGCCAGTGCCTGTTCATCCTCAATATACAGAATTTTTTTACCCTCCATAACTAATACTTAATCGGAATTTTTATAATAAATTTTGCTCCTCCTAAAGAAGAGTTATCAATACGAATCGTGCCATTATGCGCTTTAATCACATATTGCGTATAGGCGAGCCCAAGCCCATGGCCCTTTACGATATGTCCCTTTTCACTGTGTACGCGATAAAATTTTTCAAATACTCTTTTGCTCTCTTTCGGTGCAATACCAGTGCCGTCATCTTCTATTTCAATACGCACATATCCATCAGCTGCATGAGTAGCAATACATATCCGCTCCCTGCCATATTTAATCGCATTATCCAGCACATTGCCGATCGCACTCTCCAGATGGAAAGGATCTCCTTCTATGACTCCGTTAGGGATAGTGCCCAGTATTTCCAGTACCCTTTCTTGCATAATAATAGTCGCCTTGTATTTTGTAATTACATTCTGCAATAACTGCGGGAAGCGGAATTCACTTTTATGAAACTGTATGGTACCCTGATCTACCGATAACTGGTTTAAGATATTCAGCACAAAAGCCTCCAGGCGTTTAAGCTCACTGTTGGCAATACTGATGTACTCTTTGGTCTGTTCGATATGGTCTTTAATCTCGAAGTGATTGAAGGCCTCCAGGGCCAGCAGGGAAGTAGTAATGGGGGTTTTCAATTCATGAGCGGTATTGCTGATGAAATCATTCTTCTGGGTGGTTAACTGCTGCTGCTGCACGAGCGTGCGGTAAGAAAAATAAAAAGTAAGGGTGCAGATCACAAACACCACCAGTGAGAGCATAAGCTGGGTATATAATCCGGTCCAGAGGTATGGCCTGTAATTATAGACATATACTTCCATGCCGAGTAAGGATGCAACGGACTTCTCATTATCCATTAAGAAATCATCATTGTAGCGCTGCTTTTTTGATACTTTAAGTCCCTTGTACCGTTCTGTAACCATCGAAGAGAAGCTGGTAAACAGCCTTGCCGTATCCATACTTTTGATCACATTAGCCCCGTTAATCATGCCCATTACCTGCTCTATCATTTCGTCCAGGTTTGCACTTTTCTTTGCATTGGCGTTAGGGGAGCCTGCTGTTCCTTTGGCAGACACCTTTTCCGGTGTATCTTTAGATGCGATCACAGAATCAGGTTGAGCGATGATCGTCAATCCCTCCGGAGTAGATGCGATGGACTGAATCTGGTTTACCAGGAGTTTCTTAATGCTATCCGGGGCATCTTCAATAGAATTATAGGATTGCATTGTGGGCATTTGTTCCAGAAGCGATTCCGGTTGCCTTTTGGGATGAGAAGCTGTTGTATCATTAGTTTGCGGTGCAGTCAGATGAGGTGTGCCTAATGACTGAACCGTAGCAGATGATTTAAGTGCAGATATCTGGTTGAGCGAAAGCATGCCGGAAGCCAATTGCTGCTGCAGCACATACCGGCTCATTTCGCCTGTAATATATTCGGTAAACTGCTCCTGGGTAAGTTCGTTATATAATACATTCAGCGCCTTATTCAGATTCCGTTTTTCTGTCTCATAACTACTGTCGATCCAGATGCCCAGAAAAAGGCCAATAAGCGCCAGACTCAATACCATCAGCACCGTAATATACCGTAATTGTCTTTTACTGCGCATTACTTACAAATAAGAAACAATATTAATGACTTATTCCAATCGCAGGAGTGCATTAACATTAATTAACTTACTAATAAGTAGTTAAGATAGCATCAGCCCTTAGGTATTAGAAGGGCATACCGATACCGATATTGAGGTTGATATTCTGGTGACGCCATTCCTTACTGCCAAAGTCGATGCCTTCTATTACCCAGCCGCTGTTATAAGGTACGTAAGGTTTTTTCAATGGGAAAGCCCAGTCCGCTCTTAAGATCAGAAAGCCACCAATATCAGCGCGCAGGCCAGCACCGGTACTCAGTGCGATGTCCTGCCACAGTGCATTGAAGCGGAAAGATGCCCCCGGAAGATTAGGGTCCTGCTGTGCCAGCCAAATATTACCAGCATCGGCAAATACAGCGCCATTCAGGCCTATTGCACCTGCAAATAGCTGGATCATTTTAAAACGATATTCTGCATTCCATTCCAGTTTAATATCTCCGCTCTGGTCAATGAAAATGCGGTCCTGGCTGTTTTGGGCTGCAGGATTGTAATAACTGCCCGGGCCCAGCAGGCGTGGTGCCCAGCCCCGGATACTATAGGCTCCGCCGACAAAGTACTGTTTGATGTAAGGTAGCGTACGGGAATTGCCATACGGGATACCAACACCACCATACATGCGCAGCACGAATGTTGCATTATTACTTTTGAAATACTGGCGTGCATCAAAATCAAGCCGTACATAATTAGCATAGTTAAAGGATAAACCTTTATCATTTGCTGCTTTAGCGATAGCATTGACACCCCGCATAAGCGTACCGGCCTCTTCCAGGCCCAGTCGCAGGTATGTATGACGGTGCGGTAACCGGCCTTCTGTGTTATGAATAAATTCTACATTCTCACCTTCAATGAAGTTCTCCTGGTAACTGTTACGAATGGCCTGAACCTGATTCATACGCACGCGGAAAGAATCAGAAATATTGCTCAGGTGCAGGGTATTGATAAACACAGGATTGATCTGCCATGTGGTCCAGTTATTGCTTTTCCATACATAACCAAAACTACTGTTGATATTGCGCAGTCTGAAGTAGGCCGGGCGGTCCAGGTAGTTGACCCCAATCGTAAACACCGTTTTGGGACTGGCAGAGCGGTTATTGTTGATGGAAAACGGTAAAATGAATTTGGGCGAAATCAGCTTCATGTTTAAACCGAAATTCTGAGACAGCAGGTAGAACCGCTGGAAGAATGGCTGATCGGTATTCTTATACTGGTTCAGCTCAAACCCGTAGGTGCCGGAAACGGAGAACTGGTTTGCCCCGCGGAACATATTACGATTGGTAACGGATGCATTCACCGCACTACCGGCAATATAAAGATCCCCTCCTGATAATTCAAAGTTGGTAGAGAACTCATATGGTTTGGCAGGGCTCAGAATAATGTGCGCATTTAATTGCTCAAGGCTGCCCGCAGAGTCTTTACCATCGAGTAGGAAGATGCGGGCATAGTTGTAGATACCCAGGTCATTCAGCTGCAGCAATGTATTGTCATAGTCCTGCTGGCGGTATAAGCCCTTTGGTTGCAGAAAGATCTTAGATTTAATAACCCCGTTACGAACAAGTGGTTTTTTGTTTTTGTACCGGAAAGTAATGCCGTCAATCACCTGTTCGTACTGGTAACTTTTACGGAAGTTCTCATTGTCCTTATACTCCGGGTATACATAGATATGCTGGTACTGGTACCGGTTGAATGCGGTATAGTTTTCTTCCTCTTTTACCGTAGCTGTAACAGAAACAGTAGGCCGGCTATTTTTGATTTTTCCCACCAGAATATTGGCAGCGTTTTCTACTATACTTTTTTTAGAGCGTAAGGTTTTGGTACCGGAGGTGTCCAGCTCAAAAGAAATATTATCGGTGTTGAATTTGTAGAAGCCTTCGTTCTTCGCAAGGTTTACCATCTGGCTGCGCTCAGCAGACAGCAAACCATTAGAGTAGGGCATTGATTGCTGCAGCAATGATTTCTTTTTCCATATGGGCAGCATGGTCTGTGCCAGATCAGAGCTATCAACATTGTAGTCCAATGTATCAATCAGGAATCCATGGTGCGTATTGACATCATACTGTACAACAACCTCCTTATCCTTGGTAGTATGAGTAGCCGTCACCACAGCATTAAAATATCCCTGGTTGCGCAACAGGCTTTGCATTTGCTTCTTGGAAGTACTGATCGTACTTTCATTAAAAATAACTGGTTTTTCCGCAATGCGGGAGCGAATCTGGAAGTTGGCAGTATCCTTCTGGAACTTTTTATAACGTAAGTTATACAGCCATATTTTGAAGGGAAATGCACTTAGGAAATAAGTATTGTTCTGCTGAACAATTACACTTTTCAGGGCATCTTTTAAAGCCCCTTTATCTGCATAGGTCTGATCGGTACGCAGGTTGACGGTGTTTTTACGCAGCAGGTATTCATTTTGTTTGAAGTGCTTTGTAGGGCTGCAGGAGTACAGGAACAGGACTAACCATAATGCCGCAAAGCAGCCATGGTACCCCGATTTCCGATATGTAGTCTTCGCCTTAAATTTCATATACGATTACTGGATAAAATCCGAAATAATATGTGCAATATCGCGGGCATGCGCGCCGTATAACATGGTCTGGTGATTGCCCTTTACAGAATACAGGGTACAGTCCTTCATGATCGCAACGGTTTCTTTAGCCTTATACCGGGGCAGTAAGGGCTCATCCAGGTTATAATCATCTGTACCGTTGATGAGTATACAAGGTATCATTATTTTCTCAAAGGTACTTTTCCAGTTCTGGTTTATGACATTGAGTGCAACAGAAGTCATATTAGCCAGGTTGGGAATAGTGTCCACTCTGCCATCTGCACGCATCTGTATATCCGCACAATAATAGCTTTCCATAAAATCATCCCAGAAAGTAATCTGAGGAGCGTTTTTCATGCTGTCAATAAATGCATCGTAAGAATCATATACCTTCGATAATCGCTCAAATACCGGTGCCAGCATAGCCCCTGAATTAGGATTCAGCTCCGCCGCGGAATCTATAAACACAATTTTACGGATGCGGTCCGGGTAATTTGCACAGAGATAGGCAGAGAGCAGCCCACCGTAAGAGTGCCCCGCTATATTGGCCTCTTCAATTCCTAAATGGTCCAGCAGTCCGAGTATATCCATGGCATGGTCCTGCAGGGAGTAGGCAAATGCAGGTTTTGCACTTAAACCTCTTCCCCTTAAGTCAGGGCAGTAAATATTATATTGTCCCAGCAGCCCGGCATGAATAACACCGTCAAATGCATGAGCATTGGCTGTAATGCCATGTACCATGATCAGGTGAGGCTTGTCCGGCCCGGCATAAAACTCCAGGTAATGCTGCTTAAGACCGTTGCTTTCGATGAAATGATTTTGCATCAATTAATAATTTATTGTAAAGCCATATCGTACTCCTCTACTACATAGCATCACTAAAAATAAAATATACAGAAGGTGGCAAAATTACAGGAATTTTACGAACGCTTCCGATTATTTAAACAGAAGCCTGCATTTAGGCCCAAAGGAACAAAAAGTGTTTTTAAATTAAAATATTATATATTTGCAGTAACAGTAATCTCCTGTTTATACAGTTTGCTCATGGCATACATCCTTAAATGCCATTGAGAGAGCTACTTCACTTTCAATTATTTTGATCCTTTTTTAATGCAGTATAATACTTCCCGTAATAAATTAATCATGCCGGAATATGGACGGCACATTCAGAAAATGGTGGATTATATTCTCACCATAGAAGATCCGGAAAAACGCCAGAAAAATGCACAGTCCATAATAGAGCTGATGGGTATCCTGAATCCGCATCTGAAAAATGTAGAAGACTTCAGGCATAAGCTGTGGGACCATATCTTTCGTATCTCTGATTTTGAGCTGAAGATCGATTCCCCGTATCCCGTTCCGACAAGAGAGGAAATGGCTAAAAGGCCGGAACCATTACCATATCCAAAACGTAACCGCAAGAATAAACATATCGGGCACAATATTACCCAGATTATAGACCGTGCGATTCAAACCGATGATGAGGAGAAACGTAAAGGGTTTACGCAATCAGTAGCCTATTACATGAAACTATCTTATGCTAACTGGCATAAAGAGCAGGTGCAGGACGATATCATCAAAGAAGAACTGAGGGTATTGAGTAATGGTGCGCTGGATTATGTGCCGGGAGATGTAAAGGTTCGCTTTAACAACAGCAACTTTAAAAAACACGCGCAGAGTAATAGCGGTAACAATAATAATAACCAAAACCGCAATAAAAATGGCGGTAGCGGAGGCGGAGGTAATAAAAACAACCGCAACAGCAATAGTAATAGCAACAATAATAGCAATAGCGGGCATTATTCTAAAAACAAAAAGCGCAATTAAGCCGTATAACCGGTCCTGCATTGAATTGTTTTTTTAGCAAAAGTTTGCTTTTCCGATTTCTTTGATTATTTTTAGGCATTAAAATTAAGTAATCCCTTTCAATCATTCTGTAAGATATTATAATTATGAAGCGTTTTTTATTGGCATCTTTTAGCGCAATAGCAGCAATTACTACGTTTACAATATCATCTTGTGAAGTGGATAAGTGTAAGGCTATCGTTTGTGCAAACGGAGGAACTTGTGAGACTGACGGATCATGTACCTGTCCTGCTGGCTATGAAGGAGATCGTTGTGAAACGATTACCCGTGACCGTTATAAAGGCGCCTGGACAGTTACTGAAGATGGTACCGTAAGCAGCATCGCGCGCTATACAGTATCAGTAGAAAATAACTCTACACTGACCAGCATACAGATCCGCAACTTCAATAACCAGAACAATGCGGTACTGGTTGCAAACATTGTTAAAGATTCTATCTTTATCCCAACACAGACGTATACCGTAGGTACACTGACCAAAACCGTTGTAGGTTATGGTGCCATTACCCCGGAAAAATTCTATAAAGGACACGGCGAGCTGAAATTATACTATCGTGTAACCTCTTCTGATGGTATCATTGATAACTTCGGATACCAGGGAGTAGGTTCTCCGTCCCTGTGGACTAAATAATTTCATCCCGCAATTCTTCTTGCGAAAAGAAAAAGCGAGGCTATCTTTATTCCGGTAGCCTCGCTTTTATTTATTATTTTTGAACTTCTGATCGGCAAATTGCTGTACAGTTTAGCAGGTATCCATGAAAAATGTTTTTATACACTATCGTTGGTTTATAGTACTGGCCATAAATGCCGTACTGTTTTTTGCTGCTTTCTTTATGCCCGTGCTCTGGTATGCAGCCATAATCTTACTATTCACTTTTGCAGCACTTACCGTAATTGATATCCTACTGCTGTTTGGGCGTAACAGAACGCTTGAGATGCATCGCATTGTGCCGGATCGCTGGCACCTGGCCGAAGATAATCCCGTAAGACTGCAATTGAAAAACCGGTTTGGATATGCCATTAAGGTTGAATGTATAGACGAAGTGCCTGTACAGTTTCAGATACGCGATTTCGTATTGTATAAGCAGCTGAGTGCAGGACAGGAAGACCTTATCTCATATGAATTGAAACCCCTCAGCCGCGGGCTGTACCGGTTTGAACATATCATTGCTTTTGTGACCAGCCCTTTAGGGTTGTTGAAGAGAAGAATTGTGATGGATGAACCTGCAGAGGTAAAAGTATATCCTACCACCCGCTATCTTAAAAACTACCAGCTGATGGCCACCAGCGATCGCAATCAGATGGCCGGTACCAAAAAGATCCGCCGCCTGGGCCATAGTCTTGAATTTGAACAGATCAAGGAATATGTCAACGGAGACGATATCCGTACTATCAACTGGAAAGCCACTGCCCGTAAGAACAATATGATGGTCAATACCTTTACCGATGTAAGGGCGCAGATGATCTATTGTGTGATTGATAAAGGCCGTTCTATGAAAATGCCTTTTGAGGGAATGACCTTAATGGATCACTCTATTAAATCCGCACTCACTTTTATGAACGTTGCGCTGCATCGTCATGATAAAGTGGGCCTGATTACCTTTTCCTCTTCGGTGCAGGATATTATTCCGGCAGAGGCCAGTCCGGGACAGATGAATAAAATCCTGGAAACCTTATACCATCAGCATACCGACTTCCTGGATGCCGACTTTGAAAGACTGGTTACCGTAACCCGTCATAAGCTCAGCCAGCGATCCTTCCTGATGCTGTATACCAATTTTGAGTCACTGACTTCACTGGAGCGGCAGATGCCTTTCCTGAGAGGACTGGCCAAGAGACACCTGCTTTGTGTGGTGTTTTTTGAAAATACGACGATCAAAGAACTGAAAGATGCACAACCCGATACCACAGAAGGTATTTACACCCGGACAATAGTAGATCGCTTTGACTATGAAAAAAAGCAAATGGTCAAAGAGCTGCGCCGCTATGGTATTATAGCAGTATTGACAACACCGGAAAAGTTGACTGTAGATGTAGTCAATAATTATTTAGAACTGAAATCAAGACAATCTATTTAAGATTTATGTTGACCAATAAGAAAATTATTCTTGCGGTAACCGGCAGCATTGCTGCTTATAAAACACCGGAACTGGTACGCCAGCTGGTAAAGCAGGGTGCAGAGGTGCAGGTATTAATGACCCTTGCTGCGGCAGACTTTGTAAGTCCCTTGTCCCTGTCTACCGTGTCTAAGAATAGTGTATATAGTAGTGTGAGTGATAATGATCAGTGGCATAATCATGTGCACCTGGGCCGCTGGGCCGATGTGATGCTGGTGGCTCCATGCAGTGCCAATAGTCTGGCTAAAATGGCACATGGTCTTTGCGATAATATTGTACAGGCAGTATACCTTTCTGCTACCTGTCCGGTGCTGGTTGCGCCGGCTATGGATGAGGATATGTGGATACATCCTTCTACCCAGGCCAATGTACAGAAAATACAGTCATACGGTAATACGATCATTGAGCCGGAACACGGAGAGCTGGCCAGTGGCATCATTGGTGCAGGACGTATGGCCGACCCGGAACGTATTGTACAATTTGTAGCCGGTTTCCTGGCGCAAAAGGCTGAAAAACACGCTTTATCCATTTATAAGAAGGCATTGATCACGGCCGGACCAACATACGAAAAACTGGACCCGGTGCGTTTTATAGGTAATTATTCTTCAGGCAAAATGGGCATAGCCCTGGCGCAAAACCTGGCACAACAGGGTGTAGCAGTAACCCTCGTCCTGGGGCCGACCAAAGAGACGGTATCAATGCCGGGTATTACGGTCGTTAAGGTAGAAAGCGCACAGCAGATGTACGCACAATGCGAAGCTGTTTTTGAAGAGATGGACCTGGTTATTATGAGTGCGGCAGTAGCCGATTTCAGACCGGCAGAACAGGCAAAAGAAAAGATTAAAAAGAAAGAAAACTCGGATCATATGACTTTAGAACTGGTCAAGAATCCGGATATCCTCGCTACCCTGGGGCAGAAAAAGACAAAACAAGTCATTGTCGGCTTTGCTTTAGAAACCAATAATGAGCTGGAGCATGCCCAGGCCAAGCTGGTAAAGAAGAATGCCGATTTTATTGTACTGAACTCCCTGAATGATAAAGGTGCAGGCTTTGGTACAGATACCAATAAGGTGACCATCATCAGTACAAACAAACCTCCGTATGAGCTACCTTTGCAGTCCAAGGCCGATGTAGCCCGGGAGATTATTAATTATATTTCCAGATCATGATCAGACGCTTTATCGTTGTTATTGTTTGCATGCTGTTGGTGAATACAGCAGTTCTTGCCCAGGAGTTTAACGGCAAGGTAACGGTGCGTTATGAGCGCCTGCAAGGGGTAGATCCCAAGTTGATGGAAAACCTGGAGAACTCCCTGAACCAATTGCTGAATAATACCAAATGGACCAATGACACCTATAAGAATATTGAGAAAATAGAAGCCAGTTTCCTGTTGAACCTAACCAAGAAAAGCGGGAGTATATTCAGCGGAACGCTTACGGTACAGGCATCCCGCCCGGTATTCAACTCAACATATACCTCTCCGCTGGTCAATTTTCAGGACCGGGATCTTTCTTTTAAATATGAGCAGGGACAAGTCGTACTGTTTGATGAACAGCGTGTTGCCGGCAGCGATCCCGTAGCGGCTAACCTTACCGCAACAATTGCTTATTATATCAATATTATACTTGGTTTTACCTATGATTCATTTCAGCAGGGTGGTGGCACTGAATTTTTCAAGAAGGCACAGTATATTGTACTGAATGCGCCGGAAGAGGGAAAGACTATTGTCGGATGGAAATCAAGTGAAGGAAGTAATAAGAACCGCTACTGGCTTATAGATCAGATTATGAATCCGCGCTTTGAAGCGTTTCGTCCTTACCTATATGCATACCATCGCTTTGGGATGGATATGATGTGGGAAAAACCGGAAGAAAGCCGCAGAGTGATCATGGATGGTCTGGAAAGTCTGGTGACCCTTAATCAGCAAAACCCTTCTTCTGTTTTACTCCAGTTCTTCTTCAATGCCAAAAGTACAGAATACATAGGTATGCTGAAATCGATGACTGAAGTAGAGCGTAAAAAGTATGCCCCTAAACTGGCCGCATTAGATATTACAAATGCTGCAAAATATAATGATGCCCGATAGTCCAGTAATGAAATGTGTACAATTGAGCCGATTCCGGATAGGGTTAGGCATTATTTTAAGTATAGTCGTTTATTCCCTGACACTTACCTCCTGCGATAGAGAACAGGAGCCTCCTATTCCCGTAACAGAAATGGGCAATATCCTCTTTGACCTGCAGGTTGCGGAGGATTACAGCATTGGTAAATTTGCGGATACCATACCACATGGCTCAGAAAAAAACACCGATACGCTGGCCTATTATTATGCTATGGTATTGAAGCACCATAATTTATCGCTGGATAAATTGCAGACCGCTCTGGACTGGTATTATGCACATCCTGCAGTTATGGACAGCGTATACCGTAAGGTGCTGGATAAGGCGAATAAATACAAAGGGACAGATATGCCCAAAGTCGCTCCTCTGGCGGAGGATAGTACTGCTGTTGCCGGTACGGATACTATCCAGCAGCCAGAAGCTACAACGCCCGTAGCAACCCCTCAGATAGATCGTCCGGAACGGACCTCTGTAGAGCCGGTAGACCGTACCGAAGACGAGGAGTTGAAAGATATACGCCGCAAAAACAAAGACATTAAAGAAACCCTTGATAAAGTTAAAAAGCAAGCACAATAGATGAAGCATATTTACGCAGTAATTACCCTGGTAGTGAGTTCCTTTATATTTGTAACCTCCTGCAAGCCGGAGCCTTCTATGCCCAAGCCCAGAGGATATTTCAAGATAGACCTGCCGGAAACACATGCCTATAAAACCTTTGACAGCGCCGGTTTCCCTTTCCGGTTCGAATACCCTGTGTACGGAAAAGTAGTACAGGATTTAAACCTGATCAAAGAAGAGCATCAGCCCTATTGGATCAATGTAAACTTTCCCGGTATCAATGCAATGATATACCTGAGCTATAAAGCGATTGAACCGGGAGCAGATCTGAACGACCTGGTAAGAGAGAGTTACAAACTGACCAATGCCCATAATAAAAAGGCCGACTTTATTGACGCCCCTGCTTTTACCACCAAAAGCGGTATGGAAGGTGTATTTTATACAGTTGGCGGCAATGCAGCATCTGTATACCAATTCTACGTTACCGATAAAACCAAACATTTTATCCGCGGTTCCCTCTATTTTAACAGTGCGCCGAATGCCGATTCTATAGCACCGGCGGCCACTTTCCTGAAAAAGGACATAGAACATTTAATTGAGACGCTGCAATTCAGATAAAAGTTTTTAAATTCGCAGCGCAATTCCTGAAATATTGAAATCAGGACGGTCTCATAGTTCAATGGATAGAATAGAAGTTTCCTAAACTTTAGATCCAAGTTCGATTCTTGGTGAGACCACTTCACAATTTATGTTCATTCTCAAAGATTAAAATTTTCAAACAATGGAATTTCGTATTGAAAAGGACACTATGGGGGAAGTACAAGTCCCTGTTAGTGCATATTACGGAGCGCAAACCCAACGTTCGGTAGACAATTTTAAAATTGCTCAGGATATTAATAAAATGCCGACAGAGATCATTAAGGCATTTGCATACCTGAAAAAAGCTGCCGCGTTGACTAACACTGACCTGGGTGTACTGCCTGCTGAAAAGTCTCAACTGATCGGCACCGTATGTGACGAAATCCTGGAAGGAAAATTAGATAATGAATTTCCCCTGGTAGTTTGGCAAACCGGTTCCGGTACCCAATCTAACATGAACGTAAACGAAGTAGTCGCTTATCGCGGACACGTACTGCAAGGTGGCCAGCTGACCGATAAAGAAAAAGCACTGCATCCGAACGATGATGTAAATAAATCACAATCTTCTAACGATACTTTCCCTACCGCAATGCACATCGCTGCATACAAAATGCTGGTAGAAACCACTATCCCAGGCATCAAACAATTGAGAGATACCCTGGATGCAAAAGCGAAAGCTTATATGCACGTGGTGAAAATCGGTCGTACCCACCTGATGGATGCGACTCCGCTGACCCTGGGCCAGGAAATCAGTGGCTATGTAGCACAGCTGAACTATGGCATCCAGGCGATCGAAAGCACCCTGCCGCACCTGAGCGAACTGGCTCTGGGTGGTACTGCTGTAGGTACCGGTCTGAATGCTCCTAAAGGTTATGATGTGGCTGTAGCTAAGAAAATCGCAGAATTAACCGGCCTGCCATTTGTAACAGCTCCTAACAAATTTGAAAGTCTGGCAGCACATGATGCAGTAGTATTTGCACATGGTGCCTTAAAAACAGTTGCAGTAAGCCTGATGAAGATCGCAAACGATGTACGTCTGCTGAGTTCCGGTCCGCGTGCGGGTATCGGAGAACTGCATATCCCGGACAATGAGCCAGGTTCTTCTATCATGCCGGGTAAGGTAAATCCTACTCAGTGTGAGGCCCTGACCATGATCGCAGCACAGGTAATGGGTAATGATGTAGCGATCAACGTAGGTGGATCTAATGGTCATTTCGAACTGAATGTATTCAAACCGATGATGATCTATAACTTCCTGCACTCTGCAAGACTGATCGGAGAAGGATGTGTAAGCTTTGATGTGAAATGTGCTCAGGGTATCGAGCCGATTCAGAAAAACATCGACGCACACGTAAACAACTCGCTGATGCTGGTTACTGCATTAAATACCAAAATCGGCTATTACAACGCTGCTGGTATCGCACAGGATGCACACAAACGTGGCATTACCCTGAAGCAGGCTGCAATTGAATATAAACTGAAAGACCTGGATTTTGAACATATGACTGAGGCACAATTCGATGAGTGGGTTGTTCCGGCAAGCATGTGTGGTGAGATCGGTTAATTGAACTGATATATTTATAAAAAGATAAAGGATCGCATTACGCGATCCTTTATCTTTTATAGTCAAGTTTATTATTCTTCAATTGTAAAGCCATTCTTTTCGGCAAATTCCATTTGTGCATTCTGTACTTTACCTAGTTCTTCACTTTCCGATTTGGCCAGTTCCTCCAGCTTGGATATGCAGGTCTTGATCTGCTCTTCTGTAGCATTGGCCTTCAGCTTTTCAAAAGGAATGAATCCCTCGGTCATCAGGCGTTTTTCATAAGAGAGAAAGTCCAGCATGGCCAGGCGCAGGTTTTCCGATCCGGCGAAATCTTTTTGTGCCATCACTTCCCTCTGTTTACGCTCTACAAAAGCAATCATGGCTTTATGTTGGCTGACCAGCGGAGCAAAGTCTTTTGCTGTATAAGATTTGTTGAAAAGTTTGCCCCAGGTCTGTCCCATTGTATAGAGAGAGTCCGTTACATCAGCATAATAATTGTTAAGCTCAAGGGGAGTCGTAATCTTGCTCTTTTGAGCCGATAGGGTACCGGTACCCAGGAAGAGCATAGCGAGCAGGGTGAATAGTCTGAGACGCATGATAATAATGTTTAGTAGGTGAAATATAGGTCGAAGTTACTATTAAATATGGTGGAAAAAGAATATGTAAGCTTAATTGTTCTTAACTTTAGTGTTCTTGCTTCCGGTAATGCTTTCCTGCGGCAGAAACATACCTTTTCACGCTTTAACATACCATATACTATAGGATAAAAAAAGGCTAAAAACAGCGTAATAACAGCATAAACGACTGCTGTCCCTAAAATAAAAAGGTTTAAAAAAGTTGAAACGAAAATTGGTAATTTTAAATAAAAAAGTATTTTTGCACAAAATCTTAAAATTTCAACTAACATGTCAGAAGTTGCAAACCGCGTAAAAAAAATCATCGTTGACAAATTAGGCGTTGACGAATCAGAAGTTACACCAGAAGCTAGTTTTACTAACGACTTAGGTGCGGATTCTCTGGATACAGTAGAGTTAATGATGGAGTTTGAAAAAGAGTTTAATATCTCTATTCCGGATGATCAAGCTGAGAACATCACTTCAGTAGGTCAGGCTATCTCTTACCTGGAAGAGCACGCAAAGTAAGCTTCACACAAAAAAGCGAAACCAGAGTTTAATTATTTTTAGACAAAAACACATTTAATGAATTATCCGTTAAAACGAGTAGTAGTAACGGGCCTCGGCGCCCTGACCCCAATTGGCAATAATGTAACCGAATACTGGAACGCATTGGTTAATGGAGTATCGGGCGCTGATTTCATTAAACAGTTTGATGCCGAAAAATTCAAAACTAAATTTGCCTGCGAACTGAAAGACTTTAATCCTGAACAATTCATGGATCGTAAGGAAGCCCGCAAACTGGATCGTTTCTCTCAGATCGCTATGGTAGCGGCAGAGCAGGCGGTTAAAGATGCAGGCCTGGATGCAGACACAATTAACAAAGACAGAGTAGGCGTTATCTGGACATCTGGTATCGGTGGTATGATCACCTTTATCGAAGAGATGACCAATTTTAATTCAGGAGATGGAACTCCCCGTTTCAATCCTTTCTTTATTCCCAAACTGATTCTGGATATTGCCGCAGGGCATATCTCTATGAAGTATGGTTTCCGCGGACCTAACTATGCTACTGTTAGTGCCTGCGCTTCTTCTACCAATGCACTTATCGACGCGTTTAACTATATCCGTTTAGGTAAGGCTAATGCATTTGTAGTAGGTGGTTCTGAAGCTGTGGTAACCCAATCCGGTATCGGAGGGTTCAATGCAATGAAAGCCCTTTCTGAAAGAAATGATGATCCTAAAACAGCCAGCCGTCCATTTGATCTGAACCGTGATGGTTTCGTACTGGGCGAAGGTGGTGCAGGTATTATTCTTGAAGAGCTGGAGCATGCCAAAGCAAGAGGAGCCAACATCATTTGTGAAATGGTAGGAGGCGGTATGTCTGCCGATGCTTACCACCTGACTGCACCTCATCCGGAAGGATTAGGCGTAATCAATGTAATGAATGAAGTGCTGAATGACGCAAACCTGAAACCGGAAGACATTGATTACATCAATGTACACGGAACTTCAACTCCATTAGGAGACATCGCTGAGCTGACCGCAATCAAAAAAGTATTCGGTGAGCATACCTACAAGCTGAATATCAGCTCTACCAAATCTATGACGGGTCACCTGTTAGGTGCTGCCGGCGCGATTGAGGCAGTAGCAACGATTCTGGCTATGGTGAATGGCGTTGTACCTCCAACCATCAACCACTCGACTGCAGACCCTGCTATCGATCCGAAAATTAATCTTACCCTGAACAAGGCTCAGAAAAGAGAGATCCGTGCTGCAGTAAGTAATACATTCGGTTTCGGCGGGCATAATGCATCTGTAGTGTTCAAAAAATTCGAAGAATAGAACCCTTTACTATTGGCCATCGGAACGCATATTTTCAGGAACTCGTCAAGTGATGACAAAGAGTTGAAAAAAGCACTGAAAAATCTTCTGGGCTTTGCTCCTAAACATTTGCCCTTTTATATCATTGCCTTCACACACCGTTCATCTAATGAGCAGCTGGAGTCCAATAATGAAAGGCTGGAATTTCTTGGAGATGCTTTCATCGGCAGTATTGTAGGCGCTTATCTGTTTAAAAAATACCCTAATAAGGACGAAGGCTTTCTTACCGAAATGCGTTCGAAAATTGTTAGCCGTCAGTCTCTTAATGAGATTGCACTGAAGATGGGTATACAAAAGCTGATCCGCTTCAATAAGCACGATAAAATGCTGCGCCGGAGCAATATATTCGGAAACTCTCTGGAGGCCCTTGTAGGTGCCATATACCTCGATCGTGGTTTCGATAAAACGGAGCAATTCATTCTCAAAAACTTACTCTACAATTACGTCGATATTGACGATCTTGAAGCCACTGATTTCAACTTTAAAAACAAGTTGTATAACTGGGCACAGGTCAACAATAAAGTAGTCGATTTCATTACCCTCGGCGAGTCCAATGAAGCCGGAAGAAGGGTATTTACTGTAGGAATCGAAGTTGATGGCGAACTCTTTATTAAAGCTACCGGCTACAACAAAAAACAAGCCGGGCAGACTGCTGCGCAAAAGGCCCTGGAACAATTGGGTGAGGTAGTAGAATAAGCTGAAATCTTTACTTATATTTGCTGGCCATACCTGCGTATTGCAGGTTTTTTTCAAAGATTTATGACCTTATGATGTATATACACAGTATATGCAGTATCAATGCCTTGGGCATGATTGATACCCATAGCCCGCTTCCTGATCTGGATAACTGTCCTCCAAGCCTTGACGCACAGGAACCAGCTTATGCACAATGGATTCCGCCGATGCAACTGCGCCGTATGAGTAAAGGACTGCGCATGGGGCTGACTGCTGCCAAGTCAGCGATCAATGATGCAGGTGTTACCGCTGCAGATCTTTCTGCGATTACAGTAGGTACCGCATATGGTATGCTTAAGGATTCAGAATCTTTCCTGGGTAATATGGTGCGGCAGAATGAATCGATGCTGAACCCGACGGCCTTTATTCAAAGCACACACAATACCATTGCCGGAGCGATAGCCTTATCTATTCAGTGTAATGTACATAACATGACCTTCGTGCATAAAGCACAATCCTTCGAGAGCGCTTTGCTGGATGCAGAATTAAAGCTTTTGCAGTATCCGCAGCAAAAGGTCGTGATTGGTGGTGTGGACGAGAAAAATGACACACTGGAGTGGCTGTTGAAAGGCCTGCGCAAAGATATACAGGTAGGAGAGGGCGCCTCGTTTATGGTAGCCGGTAACACACCGGATAAATCTATTGCAGCATTAAAAGCCTATACACAGTTTAAGACCAATAATAAATCTGTTGCTGCTGAAAAGGTGCAGGCGATTATACAGCAGTATACCCATCAGCCCTTCTTATTAGTGAAGAACTATTCAGAAGCCATCACGCTAGAACATACTCCTGAACAAGTGGATGTACATGAAGTGATCGGATACAATCCTACCGGTTCTTCAATGGCACTGATTCTGGGCATAAAATACCTGCAGCAAATGAATATGCCGGTTATTGTGGTCAACTCCTGCAGGGCCTTCTGGTCTGTGTTTGAGCTGCTGCCGGTTACCGCGTAGTTATAGCATTATTTTAACAGCACATACAGGCTTTTTCTTGCTTATTCATTCAATCATTTGTAGCTTAGTAGAACAACTCAAACAGATTTAAAAATGAATACAGAGATAGAGACTTTGTCTCTTTCGGAGCTGCGTGCCTTACAGTCAGAGCGCTTACTTAAGCTGCTGTCCCGCCTGGAGGAAAAGTCCCCTTTTTACAGAAGCAGAATGCTGGAAGCCGGCATTACTGCTGCGGATATCAGGAGTATTGAAGATATCCACAAATTACCTATTACATACAAGCAAGACTTAAGAGATAACTATCCCTTCGGTTTACTTACCGTACCCCGTTCTGAACTTACCCGTATACATTGCTCCAGTGGTACCACCGGTAAACCTACTGTTGTGGGGTATACTCAGGCAGACCTTGATCTGTTTACCGAAGTCGTGGCGCGCTCCCTTAAAGCAGCCGGAGCCAGACCTGGCATGCTTTTACATAATGCATATGGTTACGGTATCTTCACCGGAGGGCTGGGCTTGCACTATGGTGCCGAAAAGCTGGGCATGACTGTTTTGCCTATATCCGGTGGTATGACCACCAGGCAGGTAGACCTGATTATGGACTTCAAGCCGGAGGTGATCTGCTGCTCTCCGTCTTATGCCTTAACGATAGCCGACGAATTTGCCCGCAGAGGCATCACCCCGCAGGATATCAGCCTGCAATATGCTGTACTGGGATCTGAGCCCTGGACTGAAATGGTGCGGCAACACGTAGAATCGCGTTTAGGCGTCATAGCGACCAATATTTACGGCTTAAGCGAAATTATTGGGCCAGGGGTTGCTATGGAAGATTTTGAGGAAAAGGGAGGTAGTTATATCTGGGAAGATCATTTCTATCCCGAGATCCTCGATCCGGTTACCAAAGAGCCGGTGCCACCAGGCGAAGAAGGTGTACTGGTCATCACCACACTGACCAAAGAAGGGATGCCCTTGCTGCGCTACTGGACCAACGATATCACCCGTCTGTATTATGATAATGACTCAAAGATAAACATGGTCAAAATGGCCCCTATCGCTGGCCGTACAGATGATATGCTGATTGTGCGTGGTGTAAATGTATACCCCAGCCAGATCGAAGAAGTCTTCGGACATATCAGCGGCTTACTGCCCAATTACTACCTGAAGCCTGTTGTAAAGGAGCAGATGATCGTATCCTTGGATATTGATGTCGAGCTGGATGATCATGTGCTGGAAGAATTGAAGATAGGGAAGGAAACCGTAGAACACAGGGCACTGAAAGCCGATTATGCAGAAAGAGTATCGGCCGAAATAAAGAAAAGGGTAGGGATTACCACCAATGTATGCCTGTACGACCAGGATTCATTACCAAAATGCGAAGCCGGAAAGCTCAACCGGATTATACGATAAACAATTGTACAATAAGTTATAGAAAGAGGAAGGCTCCTGCACATATGCAGGAGCCTTCCTCTTTCTATATTAAAATGTGATTACTCTACAGTAACAGACTTAGCCAGGTTACGCGGCTGGTCTACATTGGCACCACGCATTACTGCAATGTGGTACGATAATAATTGCAATGGTATAACCGTCAGTAATGGCGTCAGTATCTCTTCCGTTTGCGGGATTTCGATCACATAATCCGCCATCGATTTGATTTGTTTGTCACCTTCGTTCACTACAGCGATAACAATACCTTTACGGGCTTTAACCTCCTGTACGTTAGAAACAATTTTCTCATAGGCACTTTCATTCGTAGCCAATACCACTACCGGCATTTGCTCATCGATCAGTGCAATAGGACCATGTTTCATTTCCGCAGCAGGATAACCTTCTGCATGAATATAAGAGATTTCTTTCAGTTTCAGTGCGCCTTCAAGTGCCACAGGGAAGTTATAGCCACGACCCAGATACAGGAAGTTTTGTGCATCCTTAAGCTGCTCAGCTATTACTTTGATCTGTGCATCCAGCTCCAGTGTCTTCTCAATTTTCTTAGGCAGGTTTTCCAGTTCATACAATACCTGACGCAGGTAAGAATTGGAAATAGTACCTTTCTGTTGAGCGATCTGCAAAGCCATCAGCGTCAGGATTACTACCTGTGTAGAAAATGCTTTGGTAGAAGCCACACCGATTTCCGGACCCGCATGGGTATAAGAACCGGCATGAGATACGCGGGCGATAGAGGAACCGATTACATTACAGATACCATAAACCAGCGCCTGACGCTCTTTTGCAACCTCGATTGCAGCCAGTGTATCTGCAGTCTCTCCTGATTGAGAGATCGCAAGGATGATATCACTTTCATGGATGATCGGGTTACGGTAACGGAATTCAGAAGCATATTCCACCTCAACCGGTACACGTGCCAGTGTCTCGATCAGGTATTCACCGATCAGACCAGAGTGCCATGAAGTACCACAAGCTGTTACAATAAATCTTTTAGCTTTATTGATACGGTTTGCAAATTCATTTACACCTCCCAGTTTGATCCAGCCTTCAGAAGCACTCATACGGCCTCTTACAGCATCCGCGATTACACGTGGTTGTTCGTAGATTTCTTTCAGCATGAAATGCTCAAATCCACCTTTCTCGATAGACTCCAGGTCCATCTGTAATTTTTGTATGAATGGAGTAATTTCGATATTACCCAGTGTCTTAATCGTGAATTTACCTGCTCTGTCTACAACCGCATATTCCTGATCATCCAGGTATACTACGTTTTTAGTGTATTCAATAATCGGAGAAGCATCAGATGCTACAAAGAACTCCTGGTCTCCGATACCCAATACCAGCGGGCTGCCTTTACGGGCTACGATCAGGCTATCTTCATTAGTGCGATCAATCACAACAATAGCATAAGCACCTACCACTTCGTTCAGGGCAATGCGCACAGCATCTTCGAGTGATACATCTTCCTGTTTCTTGACTTCTTCGATCAGGTTTACCAGTACTTCCGTATCGGTGTCTGATTTAAAGGTATATCCACTGTTGGTCAGTTGCTCTTTTAAAGCAGCATAGTTTTCAATAATACCGTTGTGTACCAATGCAAAATTGCCGGAGTTAGATACGTGAGGGTGCGCATTACGGTCATTCGGTTCTCCGTGGGTCGCCCAGCGGGTATGTCCGATACCAATTGTACCTTCAACATCCTGTCCTTCTGCAAATTTCTGAAGGTCAGATACCTTTCCTGCTTTTTTGTACACATGCAGATCTCCGTTTAACAGTGCGACGCCCGCACTGTCATAGCCTCTGTATTCCAATCTCTGAAGACCTTTGATTAAAATAGGGTAAGCCTGTCTTTTTCCAATGTATGCTACGATTCCGCACATAGATGATGAAAGTTATTGTTGTTGTTTAGTATAAATGAGATTAAATTGAAAATTGGTCTCTCCGCCCGCGCCGATACCCGGTGCCAGTACACGGAACATACCAGGGTAGTTTTTCGACCCGCGAAGACGGATGGTCACTGCATTTTTTCCTTCAATGCGCGCATGCTGCAATGTTCTTGGAATATTGATGCGGTATTGAGTATATTCTATACCCGCGATTGTTCTTTTCTGAGCATATGGATTCACAAATAAAGAACCACTGCTGTTCGTATTACCGTTATTATCTACCACCTCATATAGCGGCATTTCCTGGCCGTTCTCCATCAGTACCGGTGTCAGTACATCGATCGGGGTAAAGATATTGTCCGGGCTGGCCAGGTTCACCGCAGTGAACACCATCTCCGCTTTATTGATTACCGCTGGTGGAATATTCATCAGGCCGGTAATCGTAACTTCTGTGGCAAACCCTGGCTCACTCTGAATCAGTACAGAATCAGAATTTTTATTCAGGTAATTCGCTGCAGGGTATCCGGTATAATTACGATTGTAATTAGTGAAATAACCACATACATCAGTCTTCAGCGGGAAGCTGCTCATTAAAACGGTATCAGCAGTATGGTAGTAGAACTCCAGGCGCGCAGCAGCCAGGTTCTTCTGATCTCCGGAGCTTACACTCGGTATCAGGAAGTAGCTGAGTAATCCGCCGGCTTGGGTAAGATCGGGGGTAATGTATAAGCCTTTCAGGTATTCCTGGAAAGCTGTAGTATTAAGAAAATTAGCCGTATCTGCATTTCTGATTTCCTGAGCAAAACTATTGTTCAGCTTCAGTCTCAGCTGGGCAGTAAGCGTATCTTTTGTAGCAGTAGCTATTTTGCTGCTGCTCTTATAATTGGTAAACGGAATAGTTCCGGACCCTATAGGAGTCGCTTCTGTCGGCAATACAGAGCTGCTGTAATACGTACCGGATACCTCAACTTTGGAGGTAGTACGGTATACATTCAGGTGCAATGCTTTGGTCGTATCTCCATAGCTTTTGGCACCTGTAGTGCCACTCAGGTAAGGGAGTACCAGCACGGCAGAATCCATAATGCTACCACTTGGGAAAGCAAAGCCGGACTTATAAGGAGTTACCTGCAGGTAAGCAGATGCAGTCGTACGTCCGAAGAATGGATCTACATAAGTACCTAAACCGATCGCAGACACGTTGGTGCTGCCGGTCAGATAATAAGTACTGGTAATGATAGAGTCGGACAGGCGATTGTGCAATTGAATGGTAAAGTCGCCTGTATTCATCGCGAAGGTATGAATGTTATCCACTTCCGGTACCAGCCCAGAAGTAGGTGTTACCGAGTGTTCCCGGCATGATGCCAAAGAAAAAAAGCCTGTGCAAACAGCCAAGGCTTTTATAATGTTTTTATTGATTTTAGTAACCAAGAGATAAATACGTTTAAATTTTACTTTTAATCTACTGCCAAAGTCTGGTACACTTCAAATAAGCTGCTGATATCCTCTGACCATTCAGTGTTGTAAGGTACAACTTTTTTGCTTTTGGTCGATTTAAAATCGTTGATGATATCGTCGCTCAGGCTACTCTGACCATGAATCACTACATCTGCATATTTACAGGCACCGTAGTTCAGACCATCATAGTCATTTCCGTAAGGTTCCAGATCTTTGTCTTTAATAGGAACGCTATTCAGGACCATTTTAAACATATCCTCCGACAACTTTTCTTCAAATTGTTTCTGTTGTGCTGTAAATACCGTTTTAGACTGTGCGAAAACAGGCTCTTTTTTGTAAGCCGTTTTCAGGAACATCGGTACTAATGCGGTCATCCAGCCATGACAGTGAATAATGTCCGGTGGCCATCCGAATTTTTTTACAATCTCCAGAGAACTCTTCGCGAAGAAGATCATACGTTCTGTATTATCATTGTAGAATTGTTCATCGGCATCACGGTACACGAATTTTCTTTTGAAGAAATCTTCGTTATCCATGAAATATACTTGCAGTCTTGCATTAGGCAAAGAAGCTACTTTAATCAGTAAAGGATGATCTTCTTTATCTACAACAACATTGATCCCGGATAAGCGTACTACTTCATGTAAACGATGACGACGCTCATTTATTGTGCCAAAGCGCGGCATAATAACCCGGATCTCCATTCCCGAGTCAAAGGTCTTAACCGATAATTTGTTTAGTAATTCTGCGAAATCCGAAGATTCCAGGTATGGGGAAAGCTCACTGGTAATGATCAAAACTCTTTTCTTAGACATTCAAGCACTTTTTTAAATTACAAATATTTATAACATACAATCACCAATCGGAATCACGGTACACTAAGGGATAGCGTATGTATGCACAGCGTAAAATGTTATAAATTTCATGTTTTTTTGTTTTTAACCATTTTTTATGGTAGGTTTGACGGCAAAGGTACGAATATTATATGAATTTATCCCTAATCTGAGTACCTTTTACCAATAATTTACATAGAAGTCACGTATTTTCAGAATGAAAATAGTTAAATCAAAAGCGGATCTTAAGGCAGCACTGCAATCTTACCGGTCCGGACAAGCAAAGATCGGCTTTATTCCCACTATGGGCGCCTTACATGAAGGGCATATCAGCCTGATCAAAAACGCTAAACAAAATGCTGATACTACTGTCTGCAGCATATTTGTCAACCCCACTCAGTTTAATGATCCAAAAGATTTTGAACACTATCCGGTTACGATAGAGCAGGATATTGCCATGCTCACGGATGCCGGTTGTGATATACTTTTCCTGCCTCCGGTCACGGAAATGTATCCTGAAGGTATTGTCAGTCTTGAGTCTTACGATCTAGGATATGTAGAAACTGTGCTGGATGGCGCTGCACGCCCGGGACATTTTCAGGGTGTGGCACAGGTCATGAGCCGCTTACTGGATGCCGTACAGGCCGATAACCTGTATATGGGGCAGAAAGATTACCAGCAATGCATGGTCGTAAAGCAGCTCTTAAGCCTGCGTAAGGATAATACAAAGATGCACTTTGTACCAACCATGCGCGAACCGGATGGTCTGGCTATGAGTTCACGTAACCGCAGACTTACAGAAGGACAGCGGGCACTGGCGGGTTTGCTCTATCAATGCCTGATATCTGTAGAAGCGCAGAATGGGACTAAACCATTTGACATCGTAAAGAAAGAATGCCTGGATTTGCTGGAGCATAAAGGTTTTAGGCCCGACTATGTAACACTTGCCGATGCCGACACCCTTGAGATACTGGAAGACTATAGTCCTTCCCGTAACATGATTGCGCTTATTGCGGCATTTATCGGTGACATAAGACTGATCGATAATTTACCCTTAAAAAAATAATACTCATGTCAAGCGCAACAAAAAGAACCGTACTGATTACCGGAAGTACCAGCGGTATAGGTATGGCTATTGCCAGAATGTATGCCCAGAAAGGGTATAATATTATCTTCAACGGACTGGAACCAAACGGTGTGGAAATCGCTGCAGGTATTGCTGCCGAATTCGGAATTGATCATCTGTTCTTCCCGGCTAATATGGCCGATCCGGCGCAGATCAGCGACATGGCTGCTCATAGTTTGGAGCGCTTTGGTGTAGTAGATATCCTGATCAATAATGCCGGCATACAGTTCGTGTCTCCTGTTGAGGATTTTCCTGATGCAAAATGGGATGCGATTATCGACATCAACCTGAATGCAGCCTTTCATATGACCAAAGCTTTATGGCCGGCAATGAAAGCGCAGAAATTCGGTCGTATCATCAATATCGCTTCTGCACACGGTCTTATCGCGTCACCGTTCAAGAGTGCTTATGTTTCTTCTAAGTTCGGTATCGTCGGTTTTACCAAAACAATGGCCCTTGAAGGCGGAGAGTTCGGTATTACGGCGAACGCAGTATGTCCGGGCTATGTATTCACCCCGATTGTAGAGAACCAGATTCCGGACCAGATGAAAGCCCATAACATGACCCGTGAAGAAGTGATCGAAAAAGTATTCCTGAAAGAGCATGCCGTAAAAGAATTTATCACTGTTGAGGCGATTGCCGAATCAGTATTGTTCCTGACAGAAAGTGCAGCAGCATCGGTGACAACAGGTATTGCCCTGTCGGTTGATGCCGGCTGGACAGCACACTAATAGCTTCTCCATAATTGTATATAAAAAGTGTTGCGCGGGCCCCGGCCCGCGCAACACTTTTTATATAATCAGGTTAGACTTATGTTTCAGCTGATCTAGTGGTAAGACCGATACCCCTTCTATAGTGGGCAATTCCTGCAACCACTCTGCCAGTTCCTTATCCCGTATCCGGAAGTCTTCATCCTGTATCAGTAACAGATAATTCTGACTCTTGGATTCCGGCAGCAGATAATAACCATTGCGGTGATTGGTATATAACAGTATACCCAGATCGGTGTAGTGAAATACATGACGGTATACGAGAAAGTGAACCGGCTCATCCGGAGTGTCGATGTGATCGAACAAGGTTCCGTTCAGTTGCGGTGCCTGGGGTACATCATAAATACGGCGCACATCTATATCGTCTGTCATCCTTCGCTGAAAACACAGACCCAGATAGGTTTCCAGCAGCCAGCATAAACGCGTGGGACTAGCATTGGTTTGCAGGCCCAGCAGCTGACAGTTGTCAAAAAAATCATCTTCTATTTTGTCTAAATCAAGGGTTAGGAGCTCCACGGTATGCCTTCTTATAATATGCTGGCTAAAATTACTTATTTTAGCTGCATTAACACAAAAATATTCAATTATGTCTCCTACTTACATCATTCTCATTGTCATCGTAGTTGTCCTGTTTACCTGCTTCGTTACCGTACGTCAGGGAACAGTAGCCGTGGTTACCGTATTCGGTAAGTTTCGTCGCGTATTACGCCCGGGGCTTAACTTTCGTATTCCCCTCATCGAGCAGATTTTTAAACGTATTTCCATTCAGAACAGATCGATCGAACTGAAATTCCAGGCCATTACACAGGATCAGGCTAATGTAAACTTCTCTGCCATGCTGCTGTATGCCGTGTTCAACCAGGAAGAAGAAACGGTAAAAAGCGTGGCCTTCAAATTTATGGATGAGCGCAGCCTGATGCAGGCCCTGGTGCGTTCTGTAGAAGGTTCGGTAAGAGCATTCGTAGCCACCAAAAAACAAAGTGAGATCCTGGCATTGCGTACAGAGATCATCCTGCACGTAAAAGAGCAACTGGACAAATCTCTGGAAGACTGGGGGTATCACCTGATCGATCTGCAGATCAATGACATTACATTCGATGAAGTGATCATGAAATCTATGGCGCAGGTAGTAGCATCTAATAACCTGAAAGCCGCCGCCGAAAATGAAGGCCAGGCCTTGCTCATCACCAAAACGAAAGGTGCAGAAGCAGAAGGTAATGCCATCAAGATTCAGGCAGAAGCAGAGCGCCAGGCAGCACAGTTAAGAGGTCAGGGTGTGGCATTGTTCCGCGAAGAGGTAGCACATGGTATGGCAGCAGCTGCGAAAGAAATGGAGCAGGCCAATCTGGATGCCTCATTTATCCTGTTCTCTATGTGGACTGATGCGATCAAACATTTTGCAGAAAACGGTAAAGGCAATACCATCTTCCTGGATGGTAATGCCGATAATATGCAGCGTACACTGAAAGAAATGATGTCTATTGCACAGGGCTCTTCTATCCTGTCTCAGGCTAAGCCTAAAGGGTAGATGTAATCACAAGCAATTATAGATTAAAAATGCTATCCTTAGTTTAAGGATAGCATTTTTATTTGTTGTATTTTATAGCGACGTCTCCATTAAAATCAACAGTAATTATATGACCATTTCGAATGCAATATTCTCTTAATGTATTAATGGCGCTTTCAAATGAATTTGTACGTATTTTATGAGAGGAGCTAATAGATTCAGCATCATCATTTATAAGAGAAAAGGGTATTTCAGTCTCTTTTAATTTGTAGTATAAAACTGAAAACTCTATGCTTAGGTTATGGGCAAGTGCCTCAATATGATAAAGATTAATATGGCATCTTCCATTCTCTATTTTGGAATATTGACTGGCTGAAATATTCAGCAATTCTCCCATCTCTATTTGAGTAAAACGACGTTCCAGCCTGAATTTCTTCAAGTTGGTATGCAAGGATGAAATATTCATAAACACAGGGTAGATTTAGTAGTGCAATTATAATATTAAAACAATTTTCACATTCTATTTGGTCTGAGAATTTCAATTCGTTAACATATCTCGGAGGTGGCAAATTTGGAAACTTTTTAAGCAGAAAAGGATTAGAGGTATAAATTTTAATTGCGCATTTTTGACTAAATAATCTTGATTTATCATAAGTGGCCATAATGATGATCGGGATTTTATTTTTTATTTATTAAAAGTTTTGTAAAATGAGAAAATCAATTATTACAATCCTTTTGGCTTTGTTTAGTTTGCCAATTTTAGCTCAGACAAAACTTAAAGTCGGAGTCTTAATCGAACAACAATTTCAATTATCGGACATTTCTAAAGTGAAAAACTATTGGAAAGAATATATGCGAGAAAATAGATTCAATTATGAATTAACCTCTTATTCTATTAATATAGTAAAGGAAAATGAATCCGGCTCTGTAAATTACTTGCTCATTGGAGCTAGTAAAAACAATGATTTTAAAATTGCATTCCAGGTTTTCAATGAAGGTGGGATTATTTATTTAACTTCAGCATCCTTATCAGGAGGAACCGTAACTTGTTCCGGCTGTACTGTTGGCTGTACTCCCAGAAAAACGAAAAGTTTATGGGCATGTGAATATCCTTGCACATCTTGTTCGAAGACAGAAACAGTGCCAATGTTTACGGAGGGGCCTAGCCAACCAGATCCTGTTCAATCATTTATTGATCACTATTAATCATGCTGTTTAAGCAAGAATGATTAATCTTAATTTTACTTTCGTGAGCAAGTTCGTACTATTCTGGATTATTGTGCTGGCTTTTGCCTGTAATAGTTCCTTTGCAAAACAAAAAAAGGCCGTTACAATCTCTTCAACAGAGCAGTTGCAAGACATACGCAATATTGAACCCATAAAACAATTCTGGAAATCTGTCTGTAAAGATCAGCACCTGGAATACACCATAGAGGAGTATCGGGTACTGGAGCAGAAAGATGAGCAAACCGGTAAACCCTTTTGGATATTGCTTGGGGTGAGTAAAGACGGGCATCTCAGGATGGCGATACAGCTATTTGTTTCAGGGAAGAAAATACAGTTTACCAGTGCCTCCCTGGAAAAAGGAATGGTCATTTGTCAGGGCAAGCCCCGGGTGTGTACTATACCCGGAATGATGGATGGACAATGGATTTGCGCCAAAGAATGTGGCCCCGACTGTACTAAAACTGTTTCCGTATTCTACAGTGATGAAGAACAGGATCAGCTAAAGGCTTTTCTGAAAGCATTTAAAATGAAGTAGTCTTATATTTTATAGATGTAAAAAGGCGGCCAATGGCCGCCTTTTTACTTTATTAAAAGGGTTTTTATTTCTTTGGAATATTGCTCAGTACATCTTTCAGGAAAGACCAGAATTTCTGTGTAGAGCTTATGTTGGCGCGCTCTTCAGGAGAGTGTGCTCCTTTAATGGTAGGACCGAAAGAGATCATTTCCATGTTAGGATAATGCGCTCCGATGATACCACATTCCAGTCCGGCGTGACAGGCTTCTACATGAGGCTTGCTGCTGAATAATGCTTCATAACGCTGCTCCATTACTTTCAGAATAGAAGAGTCCGGGTTTGGTTTCCAGCCCGGATAATCACCAGAGGTAGATACACTCATCTCAGCCAGTTCGAATACCGATTGTAACTGCTCTGCTACCTGTACTTTGGTCGACGTAACGGAAGAGCGTGTCAGGCATTGGATAGACAAAGCACCTTCTTTCAGTTCTACGCGGGCAATATTGTTAGACGCTTCTACCAGTCCTGCAATATCAGGGCTCATGCGGTATACGCCATTATGTAATGATTTCAGTACATACACGATCGTGTTGGAATCCTCTTTGGATAAGGCTTCTGCATCACCGTCAATTTGTTTCAGGCTAATGGTTAAGCCTGGCTCCAGCGACTGGAACTCTTCCATCACCTCTGCCTTTAAGGCTTCAAACGCAGCACTGTAATCGGCGAAATCGCCACAATAAAAGCTGGCATTAGCTTCGCGCGGAATCGCGTTACGCAGCCCTCCGCCATCAATACCGATCAGTTGAATATCGTCGATCTCAAGGTGCAGAAAACGGCCCAGTAATACATTGGCATTACCCAGACCTTTATGAATATCCATGCCAGAGTGACCTCCTTGCAGACCTGAAATAGTTATGCTTACCGCATCGCCATCACCTTCTGTAAGGTCGTAATGTTGCGTAGCTGTAACATCTACACCACCGGCGCAGCCAATGCTGAAAGCATCATCTTCTTCCGTATCCAGGTTCAGTAAAATGTCGCCTTCCAGCTGACCAGGCTGCAAGCCCAGTGCACCGGTCATACCCGTTTCTTCATCTATCGTAAACAGCGCTTCCAGTGCGGGATGCGGAATGTCGTTTGATTCCAGTATGCTCATGATGGAAGCAACGCCCAATCCGTTATCGGCCCCTAAAGTGGTACCTTCCGCTTTTACCCAGTCACCATCCACTTTCATGCGGATACCCTCATTGTCAAAGTCAAAAACGGTATCATTATTTTTCTGGCATACCATATCCAGGTGCGATTGCAGGATCACCGCTTTGCGGTCTTCCATGCCCGCTGTTGCCGGCTTTTTGATGATCACATTACCTACCTCATCTACTGATGTCGGCAAACCTAAATCAGTACCGAATTGTTTGATAAATTCAATAACACGTGCCTCTTTTTTAGAAGGACGGGGAATAGCATTCAGCTTGGAAAAATTCTTCCAGATAATCTGTGGTTCAATATTGCTTAATGGCATGACAGTTATGATTAATGATTGCATACAAAGGTAAAGGTTTGGAGTATACACCGGATGAAGAAATTGTGGTCTCTGGCGGCCTTCAGGAATTTTTGGGAAAAAATCAAGTATTTTCGTCTTTGTAGCAGACCAAATCATATCCTAAGTGCACATTGATAATATAACCTTAAAAGATCTCTCTGTATTTACCGGACAGGTCAATGTTTTTGACCTGATTAACCGCAGTACTACCCATTTGGGTACACGGCAGTTGCGTCACTTTCTCACACATCCCACCAGGCAGTATGAAGTACTTATACAGCAGCAGGAGGCGGTGCAATACTGGATGAGGCACCAGGATGTGTGGCCGGAGGTTATTTCTAATGGTACTATGGTGATGCTGCGCGAATTTTTTGAATCGAATGATGGTTTGCATTATAAGCCAAGCTCATGGCTGTTTTCATTAGATGCTACGATCCAGAAAATCTTCAATAAAAATGCCTATTCTCTATTGCAGTTTTCGGTAATGCACCTGATAGACCTGGTCAAGGGGCTGGCTGCTTTTAATGCGATTGAAGATGAGCATACACCTGCACTGGTCCTGCAGGCGCAGGAGACATTTGCTCATTTGCTGAGAGAACCTATATGCCGCGAAATGCTGGATATGAATGAGCATACCGCTTTGCGTAAACTGATGCACGCCGGTTATAACGCCCGCCGTGGGTTGAAAAAATATATGACTACGGTATTTGACCAGTTTGCCCATATGGATGCCTGGTTTGGTATGGCTAAGGCTACACTTGATCTGGGCTTTGTAATGCCGGAGATCAGTAATGAACAGGATATTAAACTTCAGGCCAGACAACTGTTTCATCCATTGTTGCAGCAACCGGTAAGCTATGATATCGGGCTGGGGCAGGAGCAGTATATGTTATTCCTGACCGGGGCTAATATGTCGGGGAAGAGCACGCTGCTGCGCAGTCTGGGGCTGAGTGCACTGCTGGCACATATCGGTATGGGTGTGCCCGCAAAAGCATATGCTATCAGCTTCCTGGATGGCATCATCACTAATATGCAGGTAGAAGATAATATCTTTCTTGGCGAAAGTTACTTCTTTGCCGAAGTACAGCGTATGAAACTGACTGCACAGAAAATACAGCAGAGCAACCGCCACCTGGTGCTGATGGATGAGTTGTTTAAAGGCACCAATGTACATGATGCCTATGAATGCAGTAAGGCAGTAATTCAACACCTGCTCCTGCACAAAAGTAACCTGTTGGCTTTGTCTACCCATCTGTACGAATTGTATGAGGAGCTGAAGCATGAGCCGGGTATATTGTTCCGTTATTGTGAAACCGTTATTGATCCAACAGGCAATTACCGTTTTACTTATGCTTTGAAAGAGGGAGTCTCCAACGACAAGATCGGCTTTATTGTATTGAAGAATGAAGGGGTGCTGGATCTGTTGACTTATAAAAAAGATAACGCAGGCTCTGTATAAAAAGGCTGTACCTTTGCAGGCATATATAGTTCATCAATAATGGATAAGATTACAGTACACGATAAACAGTTCGTACCCTATATTTCTGCTGCGGAGATTGATGCAGCCTGTGCACAGATCGCAGCACAGATCAGTGCCGATTATGCCGGCAAAAAACCTTTGTTTATTGCTATTCTCAACGGTTCGTTTTTATTTGCAGCCGATCTGTTTCGTAAATTGAATATTGAAGCGGAGATTTCTTTCATCAAACTGGCCTCTTATAAAGGCACTACCTCTACTGGCAAAGTTATTACTGCTATAGGTCTTGATGAGCGCCTGAAAGACCGCCATATCATCCTGCTGGAGGATATACTGGATACTGGTCGTACCTTATTTAATTTTATGCCGGAACTGCAACAGCAAGGTCCCGCATCACTGAAGATCGCAACCCTGCTGACCAAGCCATCTGCCCGCCAGTTCGATATACAACCCGATTACCTGGGCTTTGAGATCCCGGATAAGTTTGTAGTGGGCTACGGACTAGATTATGATGGTTTAGGCCGTAACATACCAAGTATTTATCAGCTGGCAGAATAAGCCGGCTTTTTTATTGCTCATAGACCAGCCGGAAGGCGACAGGAATATACAACATGCCTCCTCCCACTACCTGCCATTGCAGCAAGTCTGTCTTGGAGAACGAGGGAGAGGATGCCCTGTATAAGATGAGTTGCATTACTTTTTGTTCTTTCGCCTGTAAGCGTATTACCTCCCTACGATCATACGTCAGCCTGGAGTCATGGTAGAAAACCGCTTCAGTGTAGTACAGCAGCGATTTTCCGGTTTGATTGCTGCAATAAAACTGCAAGGGAATGGTGTATTGGTTCGCATTTTTGGCCGCTGCAGGCAGGTGTGCTTCTAATGTGATGGTAAACTGTGCTGTATCCCGGAGTTCGGGCCCCAGGATGATGATATTGTCCGGCAGCAGTACAGAGTCCCGGAATATCCGGACAGGTACGGATTGCTGTGCTACAGCGCAATGGGCAATGCACAAAATGATACTATAGAACAGGTATCGGATCATGGGGTGGGGGTTATATAATCCAAGAGTTTAATAATGAAATTATATATTTATAAATTTGTTTCCAAGGAAATTTAAAAATTGTATTTTCGCAGCAAATATTAAAAACATAAATAGGTATGAACATTCCTGCTAATTTAAAGTACACTAAAGAACACGAATGGATTTCTTTAGATGGGGATATCGCTACTATCGGTATTACTGACTTCGCTCAGAAAGAATTAGGTGATATCGTATTCGTAGAAGTTGAAACTGTAGGACAGCAATTAGGCGCTCAAGAAGTTTTCGGTACTGTAGAAGCGGTAAAAACCGTATCTGATCTGTACTTGCCGGTTGCAGGTACCATACTGGAATTAAACGCTGACCTGGCTGCTGAGCCTGAAGCGGTAAACAGCGATCCATACGGTAACGGATGGATGGTAAAAGTAAAAGTAGATAGCATTGCTGATGTTGAGGCACTGTTAGATGCTGAAGCTTACCAAAACCTGATCGGTTAATAACATAAATACGACCACCAGAATGCGTCCTGTATTTCATTGGTTGGTACGGAATAAAATAAGAGCAGCCTGTCTGAGTGTCGGATGGGCTGCTTTTATATTTGCAGGCTGTTTGCTGCCCGGCAAAGATGTACCCAGCCTGACTATTTTCCAATATGATAAGCTGGTACACTTCGGCATATTTGCCGTCCTGGCCTTTCTGTGCGTTGCGGTGTATAAACACCCCGGCACTGTAAAGAATAGCCTTAAAGTATTGCTGATCTGTACGGCTTATGGTTATGCGGTAGAATTACTGCAGGGAAGCGGGCTGGTTGAGGGTCGCAGCTGTGATCTGTATGATGCGCTGGCAGATAGTATAGGTGCGCTGATCGGTATATTGGTATTCCATTTGTTCCGGAAACTGTGCGCAGAAAAGTAAGCTACTTTTTATTTAGTAACTCCTATAATCACTCCGAAGTCTCCCGTTTTATCTTTATATTCCTGCTCGGGCAGATATGTTTTGCTGATGCCACCATCCAGGTATAAAGCATACTTACATCCTTTTTCCTGAAAATAGCGTGCAAAATCGTAAAACGTAATGAGCGATTTGGACATGGCAAACAGTACCTTGCCATCCGGCAGAATGCCCACTCCGTTACGGATATTGACATTCTGCGAGGCCTGGTCAAATGCAGGGTGAATCTTACCATCAATGACCAGCATAGGCCCGGATTGCGTTGCAAAGCGTATGTCGGCCGATGCTTTAAATTTTTCGGTAAGCACGATCCCGGCTTTCCCCGAACGGGTGGTATAAAACACACCATTCGGTTTCAGATAGAAATTGCCCTTACCGCTGCGGGTGTTTAATTTTCTTAAAGTCTTTCCGTTTTCTATATAAAGTCCCAGCGGACTATTGTCCTCCATGTACATACCGCCGTTCATTGCAAAGCGCAGGGATTTACCATCGCCCTGCAACCATTGGTCCAGGCTATCGAAGCTTTTGAAGGTATGCTTCTGCTCATCTCTCCAATACATCTGTACCATTTTCGGTTCGGTCGTAAAGTCCAGGATAAAAGACTCGTCTGCTGTAGATTCAGCAATCTTTTTCTTAACCGTTTTCTTCAGTTCTTTTACATCCTGTTCCGTTACCTGTCCGCAGGAGGTAAAGAGTAACAGCAGGCTGGAGATAATGCAGATGTAAGACCTCATAGCAGTCGGTATTAGCGGTTCAGGAACTGTTGCTTAATGATCTCTGGTTTGGCTTTTTTGCCTTTGATACGCGCATCTTTGATCAGCGTATAGGTATGGGCAGCCTTGCTTTTACGGATGGCCACAAAAGCACTGAAATCTTTCACTTCTATCAGACCGATATCTTCTTTTTTCAACTGACCTACATTAGAAAGGAAGCCAACAATATCTATTTTATTGACTTTATCTTTCTTGCCCAGGGGAACATAAACGGTTACCCATTTTGGTTTTTCAGGCAGTTCGTAAGGAGGGTTTAATTCAATCGTTTCAACCTCTTCGGTAATGTATGCCGGTAATTTCTCATCCTGGCTCAGGACTAAAATAGCGGTACCACTGGCTTCCATACGTGCTGTACGGCCATTACGGTGTGTGTAGCTGTCTTCTGTAAGCGGTAGATGGTAGTGGATGATATAACGGATGAACGGGATATCCAGTCCACGTGCAGCAAGGTCAGTTGTTACCAGCAGGCTGGTACTGCCATTACGGAATTTGCACAGGGCCGCATCGCGGTCTCTCTGCTCCATAGCACCATGGTAAAACTCATTGATGATACCTTTCTGCCATAACAGCTGACTGGTGCGTTCAACCGATTCGCGGTGATTACAGAAGATGATGGTCGGTCTGTTACCAAGATGGCAGATCAGATCGAAAATAGTATTCAGCTTATCTCTGTCCGTACTGAGTACCTGTTTGATCGCCAGGGCCTCCGGTTTATTATCCTCGCTGAGGAAGTTTAATTCCTGCGGATCAACCAGGCCTGCATATTCAGGAATCTCCATAGAGCTGGTTGCGGAGGTGAGCATTTTATGCTGTACATTAGGCAGGCTGTCGATGATAAACTCTACTTCTTCCTGGAAGCCTAGTTCCAGTGTTTTGTCAAATTCATCCAGCACCAGGTGCTTAATGTTTTCTGTTTTGAAATTACCACGACGGATGTGGTCGCAGAGTCTGCCCGGTGTACCTACAATAAGATAAGGTGCTTCGATCAGGTTATTCTCTTCGATTTCTCTTTTGTGCCCGCCATAGCAACAGGTAATTTTCAGACCGGTACGCATTTGTTTAAATACCTTCTCGATCTGCATAGCCAGTTCACGGGACGGTACTACGATCAGCGCTTGTGTTTGCTGTACCGAAGTATCCAGTCTTTGCAGGATCGGCAACAGGAAGGCAAGGGTCTTGCCGGAACCGGTTGCGGAAAGCAGTACTACATGATCCTTCTCCTGAGTGGCAGCAATAGCTGCTTCCTGCATAGGATTCAGGTTATCAAATTCCATTGCTGTGAGGACGTCTGCGAGATTGAAAGTATATTGTGCCATAAATGTCTGAATTCAATTAATTGTTGCAAAACTAACTGATTCAGCCCGGATAAGCTAAAAAAGAGGCTTCCCGGTATGGAAAGCCTCTTTTTTAATATTATTGCATCGCTTATTTTCCTGCGATTTCTTTTACCTTTTCGTACAGTACATCTTCACCACCTTCTTCAAATCCAGTCTGCATATAGGCAACTTTACCGTCTTTATCAACGATAACAGAGAATGGTACATTCTGGAAGTTTAAAGAACGTTTCAGATCAGAGTTAGGATCCAGGTATACCGGGAAGTCCCAGCCCTGAGATTTTGCGTAACTGCGTACCTGAGCCATTGCACGGGCATCATCAACCGAAACGGTCATATAGTTGAAGTCAGGAGTTTCTGTCTTCCAGCCAGCCATTTTACCTCTGATGTTTTTGATTTCCTTTTTACAAGGAATACACCAGGTAGCCCAGAAGCTGATCAGGGTAACTTTTCCTTTTTCTACTGTAGTGTTGAACGCTACTGCTTTGCCGTTCATGTCTTTAACTTTCGTGTCAGGCAGGGAAGAACCTTCCTGAGCATTTACCTGAAAAGCAAGTGTAATAGCCGCTACAAGCGCAAGTATCTTTTTCATTTAAAAGAATAATTAATGGTTATTTAATTTAGGATTTCAAATATAGTAAAAATGCACTACTTTAGCCTATCGTTTTCGTTTTTTCATTTTATTAACTATTATAAGATGGATTAAAAGCGATAAAGTTTAACCTAATTTAAAAAATAAGTACCAAGCAATGGGTCAGAAATTACCTATACTTTTAAGCTCGCTGCTCCTGGCGGGTACCGCAGCTACTGCACAGAATCAGAACAGTGGTGTTTTTTCCGGTGATCTGATGACCAATGTCAACTTCTTTAACAGAGACACTGCGATCAACGCTTCGGGCAACCCTTTGTATGACAACCTGCTGAGTGGTGGAGAAAGCTGGCTGAGCCTTCGTTATTCTAATTATGGGTTTACCGGTTACCTGAGAATGGATGCCTTCCATAACTCTAACCTGCGTTTCCCTACCCAGCCGACAACCGGTTTTGGTATTGGTGCATGGAGCATCAGTAAAGAATTTCAGAAGTTGAGCATCACCGGCGGTTATATCTACGACCAGATTGGTAGCGGTATTATCTTCCGTGCGTACGAAGATCGTGGTCTGCTGATCGATAATGCACTGGTGGGCTTAAGATTAAAGTATGATCTGACCGATAATATCTCCGTTAAAGCCTTTACCGGACAACAGAAGAACCTGTTTGACCGTTATGCACCGATCATAAAAGGGATCAACTTTGAAGGTAGCTTCTCCATAAAAGATAAAGTATTTTTCAACCCTGGTATTGGTGCAGTGAACCGTACTATGGATAAAAGCAGTATGGATGCGGTTATTACCCGTATTAATGCCTTGCCTTTAGAAGAGCGTAAAGAACCTAAATACAATATGTATGCGCTTACGGCATACAATATGCTGTCTGCCGGCAACTTCTCCTGGTATGTAGAAGGAGCGTATAAGAGCCAGGAAGCATTTAATGATTATAATGGCGGTATCCAGGTAAATGACGGTAGTCTGTTCTATACCAATATGAGCTATGCCGTTAAAGGGCTTGCAGCGAATGTTACCGCAAAGAGAACGCAGAACTTTGTAATGCGTACCTCACCTTCTGAATCTGCAAACTTCGGTATGGTTAACTGGCAGCCGATTGTAGCGCAGATCCGTCCGCAGCGTCTTATTGCGCGTTATACACCGCAATCGCTTGACTGGAGCGAGCTTGCACTGGGTGGTAATATCCTGTATTCTCCTAATGATGAATATGATTTCAACGTAAGCTATACTCATATCAATACAATAGAGAAACTGAAATTGTACCGTGAGGCCTATTTCGAGACCAATATACGCAGTATTAAAAATGTACGTTTGCAATTAGGTTTGCACTACATGAATTACAATCAGGAATACTACCAGTTCAAACCTGGACATCCGATGGTAAAAGCGCTTACACCGTTTGCCGAATTTGCGTACAAGCTGTCTCCTAAAAGATCGATCACTGTGCAGGCGCAGTACATGGATACAAAGCAGGATTTTGGTAGCTGGGCTTTCCTGCAGGTAGAGTATGCTTTAGCTCCAAAATGGTCTTTTGCACTCTCCGATATGTACAACATCAAACCATCAACTGCAACAGCGAAAAAAGAGCATTATTACAATGCGTTTGTGGCTTATACAAAAGGAGCACACCGTTTCTCTGCAGCCTGGGTAAAACAGGTAGAGGGTATTAACTGTACCGGCGGGGTATGTCGTTATGAACCGGCATTCAACGGTTTTAAACTGATGATTACCTCCAGTTTTTAGTAAAAAAGTAATAAAAGACATCATAGAAAATCGAAAGGTTGGCGCAAGCCAACCTTTTTTTATTAATATATTTTTTCTGTAGTAAATGTTAAAAATTGTGCATTTGCATTTATATATTTACACCGCAACTATATGAACAAAAGTATAATTTGATTAACTATGAGGAAGAGACTTTTACTTGCATTCGCTTTAATTGCGTATGTACAAAGTATTTACGCAGCGTATGTTCCGTTTACCCTAACCAGTGGGTATAACGCGGATGTTGTGGTCAACGGAGTGGGGACCGGACTGGCTACAACCACTTCAGATGTGGACGGCGTCAGCTACGCTTTTGTGGCGCAGGGCTGGCAGCAGACGGCAAGCAGTACGCCCCTTGCCTGGGGCTTACCGGCATCAGGGGTAGTGAACAGTACTGTTGCGGCCACGCCAGGCCTGTATTTCAACCTGGCCTCCTACAGCAGCAATAACAGTGTGCGCATCCCGACCAACGGGACTTCTGCCACTATGGTGTTTTCCAATAACGTGGCGGCTAAGAATATATTTCTATTGATGACTTCAGGTAGTGGTACCAGCTACTTTACCGGACAGATCAACTTTACAGATGGTACCAATCAGCCCATCTCTACAGCGACCATCATTCCGGATTGGTTTGGTAGTACAGCACAACCCGTTGCCTTGCTGGGTTTTGGCCGTATCAACCGTTCTTCAGATGCGCTGGAAGCGAATACTTCTGACCCGAGATTATATCAGATCACCATTGCAGTCTTACCTGCCAACCAGAGTAAGCTGGTCGCTAGCGTACAGATCAACAAAGATAATACGAGTTCATCCACATCAGTAATCAATGTGTTTGCGGCAAGTGCCGAAATCGTGACTACTAATGATGCCGGAGTATCTCAGTTAACTGCTCCCTTATATTTCTGCCAGGGTAGCAACCAGGTAAAAGTGAAAGTTAAAAACTACGGTAATAACGTAATCAATAACCTGCAGGTGCAATGGCAGCTGAATGGGGTGGCACAAACACCGTACAGTCTTACCTTACCATTAGATACCGCTGGCGGTACAGGGCTTAATGAGCGCGAGGTTACCCTGGGTGCTTATACCTTTACCGGAGCAGCCGTAACCTTCAAATCATGGACCACATTGCCTAACGGTGGTTCGGATGGTTTTGTGGCTAATGATACTTTGGGTGCAACACTACAGGCTTCCTTATCGGGTACTTATACCATCAACAGTGCACTACCTACGGGTGGCAGCAACTTTGCCAGCTTTACCGCATTAAGCAATACCTTAATGACCTATGGTATGTGCGGACCTGTAGTGGTTAATGTTGTTTCTGGATCTGGTCCTTATAACGAGATATTTAGTCTGGGTAATGTACCAGGATCAAGCGCTACCAATACCTTGCGTATAAATGGTGGTGGTGCTACTGTTCAATTTACCAACACAGCTACACAGCGTCAGTTGCTGACCCTATCGGGCACGCAGTATACACGTATTGACAGCCTTACCTTTAAAGCGCTGGCTACCGATTATGGCTGGGGTGCCTTACTGACCAGCAACTGCGTATTTGACTCCATAACCCGTTGTACATTTGACCTGACAGCAATTACAAGCACCTTATCAGCGAATAGTAGTGGTATTGCTATGTCGGGGTCTAATACTTCTTCAATTACCTCCGGTACCAATGCTACTAACTGTTTCATCTTCGGTAACTATATTAAGGGTACTACCGGTAGCGGAGGTCCTTATTATACCTTAACCATGACCGGTGTAAACAATAACAATATTATTCGCGGTAATAAGGTTGAAAACTTTTATTTATATGGAATATATATTACCGGCGCCGGTCTGAATAATATTATTGAAAACAACGAGGTGCAAAGGGCAACGAAAACCACGACCAGTACTTTTTACGGTATTTATCTGGGATCGTCAACTGTTGGTGGTATCGTGCGCAACAATCGCATTCACTCTCCTTATGGCGGTACAGTGGCAAATACAAACTCTGTATATGCCATCTATAATACCGGATATGGAGGTACCAGCACCAGTCCTGCTCAGATCTATAACAATGTAATATACAACATTAACCAGGGTGGTTTTATCTATGGTGTTTACCACATCAGCTCTGCGCAATATTGTATGTATTACCATAATACCATCGACATAAGTAAAATACAGACCGGTACTTCTGCCAACTATGGTATCTATCTGACCGGTACCAATACCGGCTCTGAGGTGAAGAACAATATCATAAGTATTACCGGAGGTACTTTAGGTACGAAGTATGGCTTCTACTACAGTACTGCAGCCAGTATCTCTTCTGCCTTGAAGAATAATATTTATGTCAATTCTACACAAACAGGTACACAGAACTACGGGTACTATACTGCAGCTTACGCAACGCAGTCTGCCTTCCAGACAGCATATCCTGCATTTGAGCCAGGCTCGCCTGCTGTAGATCCGCAGTTTGTTGCTCCTAATGCCGGCAACTTTACCCCTGCAAATACAGCTTTGGTTGGTGCCGGTGTAAACCTTACTGCTTCTGTTACTTCAGATATTAACGGAACCCTGCGTAATAATCCGCCTACTATCGGTGCCTTTGAAGTGGTAACCGGTGCGAATAACGCTTCTTTACCAGCATTAATTACACCGACAGGTAACTTCTGTCCGGGTAGCCAGGCCGTAAAAGTAGTGGTGAAAAACTCTGGTGCCAATGCAATCACTTCGGTACAGATCAACTGGAAAATAAACGGGGTAACACAAACACCATATGCATGGACCGGAACGCTGGTTCCTGCTACCTCTGCAACAGGTGCTAATACAGATACTGTAGTAATCGGTACCGGTACTTTCCCTGCCGGTGCAAACAGTCTGGTGGTGTGGACTACTGTTCCTAATGGTACTACAGATTCTGATCCGACAAATGATACTTTAAATGCAACTGTAACTCCTGCAAACTTTACGATCTCTTCTACTGCTGATACAATCTGTGCGAGCGGTACCGCAACCATGCAATTATCACCAGCAACAGGCTATGCTGCAAATGCGCTGCAATGGCAGGTTTCGGCAGATAATGGTGCAACCTGGAATGATATTACCGCAGCAAATACGACTTCGTATACCGCCACTGGTCTTGCTGCTTCGCGTTGTTACAGAGTGAAAATTATTACCGGCGGCACCAACTGTTTCAGCCCGGTAAAATGCATCCGACTGGATACAGTAGCCATTCTGAGCACCACACCTGCCGCCCGTTGCGGTACGGGTACGGTGAGTCTGAGTGCGACTGCCCGTCCGGGCAATACCATTAAATGGTATGCTGCGTCAACTGGTGGTACTGCACTGGGCACCGGTGGTACATTTGTAACACCTTCTATTGCTACAACAACAACTTACTATGTAGAGGCTGCCATCGGTGCAACAGCATCAGGTTGTGTAACTGCGACCCGTACACCTGTAATTGCAACGGTGAATGCCGCTCCTGCTGTTAACCTGGGTAATGATACCTTCCTGTGTCCGTCTGCAACCATTAACCTGAATGCAACGACAACCGGCGCTACTTACCTGTGGAGCACCGGTGCTACTACCGCAACGATTGCAGTAACTACTACCGGTACGTACCATGTAGCCGTAACGGGAACGAATAGTTGTGTGAAGAGAGATACTATCGTGATCAGTGCCGGTACTAATCCTACCAACCCACTGCCCGCGACTGCTAATCTGTGTCAGGGTAGTAACATCACCTTAAATGCAGGCAATGCAGGCAGCACTTATATCTGGAATGGCGGTGCAACGACACAAACACTTAATGTAACTGCTGCGGGCACTTATAGCGTAACCATTAAAAATACCCAGGGCTGTTCTATTACTACACCGGGTACTGTGGTAACCACAATACCTGCTCCGGTTGTAAACCTGGGTAATGATACCTCTATTTGTGCAACAGCATCTCTGACACTTAATGCGACAAATGCCGGTGCAAGCTATGCCTGGAATACCGGTGCCACTACACCAACTATTACAGTCAATGCAGCTGGTTCATACCGTGTGGTGGTAACAGGCAGCAATACCTGTGTTAAACGTGATACGATTATTGTAACCCTTAAACCAACACCAACCAATGTGTTGCCGGCTGCGCTTGATCTGTGTCAGGGCAGCAGCACTACGCTGAATGCAGCTAATACCGGTGCCACTTATTTATGGAATACCGGTGCAACGACACAATCAATCAATGTCAACAGCGGCGGTACTTATAGTGTAACCATCACCAATGCGATTGGTTGTAGCCGTACTACTACCGGTACTACCGTAACCATGAGAGCTTTACCGGTGGTTAACCTCGGACCGGATACTATCGTATGTAATTATGCGACTTATGTGCTGGATGCGGGTAATGCAGGAGCAAGCTATTCCTGGAATACCGGTGCGGCAACCCAAACCATTAACCCGATTGCAACCGGAACCTACTCTGTTGAAGTGACAAACAGTTATAGCTGTAAAGGTCGCGATACGGCACTGGTTTCTTTCTTCGATGATCCTACAATAGATGGCTTTAACTTCATTCCGATGTTTAACCAACAACTGGGTATGATACAGTTTCAGCCATTGAATCCTCAGTTTGTAACTAACTACAGCTGGGATTTCGGAGATGGTTCTGCTCCATCTACACAGGCTAATCCGTCTCATGTGTATGCAACATCCGGTTTGTATAATGTAACCTTAACCGCCTCTAATCACTGCGGTACTATGGATACCAGCCTGGTTATTGAAGTAGATCTGCTGGCGACTTCTGTTAAGAAAGTAAATCCAGAACTGGCCAATATCAAACTGTATCCTAATCCGGTACAACAGGGTACATTGACTATTGAAAATGCTGCTACAGGGGTGAAAATGGAAAATATCCAGCTGATCAATATGCTAGGCCAGGTCATGCTGCAGGTAAACGCAGATGGCCAGACGAAACAATTCATTACCACAAATGATCTCGCAGCCGGAACTTATATCGTGCATATCCATACCAATAAAGGAATGGTTGTACGTAAAATACAAGTGATCCGATAAGAGCATAATACTGTTACTAAATAAAAAATAGAGGAGCCTGAAAAGGTTCCTCTATTTTTTATGCGCTTAAAGGATGAGTATAGGCATATTTATGCACAAAAAATGATCTTTCTTAAAACATTAACTTAACCGTAAAAAATATGTATCACATCATTTTGTATCTTCGCAACGATGAAAAGACCTTTTCTGGCCATATTTCTGTTCCTGCTACTGGCGGTACAATTAGTACCGGCAAAGGTAGTGAGCGATATTTTGTCCAAACAAAGGGTTGTATCGGAAGAAGAAGTTCATAATAACCATAGCTATATTGATACAGAAAAAGATTCTGATTTAAAGAAGTTCTGGTACCTGCATTATGGCCTGCTTTCGGAAGCGGTCGGCTCCGGAGAGAAGATCACTTACATCATCATGGATGAAGCTTTGTTTAAGGTTCATCATCTTGAAGTCCCCACACAACCTCCCAATTTAGTTTAGTTACCTTTTATGATTAGCTGACCGGTTTCGATCTGTCAGCCTGGCTTTTGGTGCCTTACCGATTCCTGCAATTGCATGCGAATCCTTGTGCGGCTATGCGTGTAATATTCAGCAGAATCATTACAGGCTTATGTTGCCTGTTGGGTACCGGCCATCCTACTATATCTTTCAGAACAAACAAGCGTAACAAAACATCATGTCAAAAAATAAATCATTATTTGCATATGCTAAGCATGACATCTTAGCGGGGCTGATCGTATTCCTGATCGCCTTACCCCTGTGCCTTGGTATCGCCCAGGCTTCAGGTGCACCATTATTTTCCGGTATTGTAGCCGGTGTAGTTGGTGGTATTGTCATAGGCTCTCTGAGCAAAAGTAACTTTAGTGTAAGTGGCCCTGCCGCAGGTCTCGTATCCCTGGTGGTGGGTGCCATTGCCGACCTGGGCGTTTTCGAAATTTTCCTCTGTGCGGTTTTGCTGTCCGGGGTATTTCAGATCGCTCTCGGCTTTGCCAAAGCGGGTACTTTTGCCAACTTCTTTCCCTCCAGCGTTATTGAAGGTATGCTGGCCGGTATCGGTCTTACCATTATCTTTAAGCAATTGCCCGATGCCGTAGGTTTCAGCGGCCCGGATAAGCTGGTCGGTATGAGAGACGGAGAGCGGGGGATGAATACCGATATCCTGACCGGTATTACCGAAAACATTCACTTTGGTGCTGTTGCCATCACACTGGTATGTCTGGCTATATTAATCCTGTGGCAAACCAAGCCGTTCCGCAGAATACAGATGATTCCGGCCGGTGTCGTGGTAGTGGTTGTCGGCACTTTGCTCAACTCCTTATTCCACTCTACCGGTGGGGCATTGCACCTGGGGGCCGATTACCTGGTACAGCTGAATGTTCCGGATTCTGCCGAAGCATTTTTTAAGCAGTTTAAAATGCCGGATTTTTCAGGTTTAAAAAATCCCAAAGTATGGCAATATGCAGTAATGATTGCGGTGGTAGCCTCTATCGAGACACTGCTTTGTATTGAAGCAACAGATAAACTCGATCCGCTGAAGCGCAACACTTCCGGTAATGCCGAGCTGAAAGCACAGGGTATCGGTAATATTATCAGTGGTCTGATCGGAGGTTTGCCTATTACTTCGGTAATTGTCCGTTCCAGTGCCAATATCAATGCCGGTGCCAAGTCCAAGCTGTCGGCTATTATACACGGTATGTTACTGCTGGTCTGTGTGGCTACGATTCCGGCTATCCTGAATATGATCCCGAAATCTGCGCTGGCAGCGATCCTTATATTTACCGGTTATCGCCTGGCCAAGCCTGCAACCTTCATACATATGTATAAAGTGGGCCCTACAGAGTTTATTCCTTTTGCGGTTACCGCTGTGGCTGTAGCCCTGCCATTCCTGGGATTATTAAAAGGTGTAGGATTGGGTATGCTCATCAGCATCTTCTACCTGCTGCGCAGCAATATGCGTATCCCGTATTATTACCGTCGTGTGCAGTCTGAAGAGAAAGATGTAACCACCCTGGAACTGGCTCAGGAAGTGTCGTTCCTCAACAAGGGAAGTATCAAGACAACCCTGAACAGTTTTGCAGAAGGCAGTACGGTAATTATTGATGCAAGTAAAGCTGAATATATTGACTATGATGTGCTGGAAGAGATCAGGGAGTTTTATACTGTACAGGCGCCGAGTCGTGGTATTACAGTATCCCTGGTAGGATTTAAGAATGATTATAAAATTCCGGAAGGTGCCAATGTGCACTACCTGATGACCGAACTGGAGCAGGATGAGCATGCACGGAAATGGTCTGGTAAGCACAAAAAACTATTGAAGGAGCTGAATGGCGACAAAGAGTAAACAAACACAATCAAAATCAAAAAATTATTAAAATCATGTTACAGTCTTATAACAACAATTTAGAAGAATTAACCCCGAACGACGCATTAACGATCTTAATGGATGGCAATACCCGTTTCGTAAACGGAATAAGCAAGAACAAAAACTTTTTAAGCAAGGTAGAAGAGACCGGCACTCAGCAGAGACCATTTGCTGCGATCCTTAGCTGTATGGATTCCCGTGCTCCGGTAGAGATCCTGTTTGACCAGGGTATCGGCGATGTATTCAGTGTACGTATTGCAGGTAATGTAGTGTCTGAAAATGTACTGGGATCGCTGGAATACGCAGTAGGTGTAAGCGGATCTAAACTGATCATGGTCATGGGTCATACCAATTGTGGTGCGGTAAAAGGCGCTTGTGATCACGTAGAATTCGGTAACCTGACCGGTCTACTCAATAAGATCCAGCCTGCGGTATCAGCGGGTAATGCAGGAGATGGCGAGAAGAACAGCAAGAACGATGCATTCGTAGAAGATGTAACCCGCCTGAATATCCAGAACTCTATCAACAGCATTCTGCAGCAAAGCGAGGTGATCAAGAAACTGACAGAAGAAGGTAAGATCAGCCTGGTAGGTGCAGTGTACAACGTATCAAAAGGTACGGTTGAACTCCTGGGCGAGCAAAACTAATCTGAATTGAATATTGTTATAAAGGGACAAAGTAACGTACTTTGTCCCTTTATATTTTTACCCAAAATAACACAACATGATAACACTGAAAGAGGCACAGGGACAGGTAGACGAATGGATCAAAACGATTGGTGTCCGCTATTTCAACGAGCTGACTAACTTAGGCATCTTAATGGAAGAGGTTGGTGAGCTGTCCCGCATTATGGTGCGGCATTATGGTGAGCAGTCTTTTAAAGAAAGTGATAAGGGCAAAGACCTATCTGATGAAATGGCCGATGTATTATGGGTATTGCTCTGCCTGGCCAATCAGACCGGGGTGGATCTTACTGAAGCCTTTGAGCGTAATATGGCTAAGAAAACCAAACGGGATGCACAGCGTCATAAAGAAAATGATAAGCTATAATTCATATGGTATTTAGCTGCATATTTGTTATAATTGTTATATCTTAGATTAATCACCTAATACAAAAGCAATTATTATGAACAAGTTGTATGCTACCGTAATGATGGTTGCAGGCGCAAGTATGCTGTCTGTACAGGCTATAGCCATTAAGTTTAAAGTACTGGAAGGCAATATGGATGCCGTTAAGAACGAAACCCAACTGAACGTTGTATATGATTACAGCAAAATGGGTGTAGGTAAATTTGATGATGAAGCCGATTATATCCGAAAGAAAAAGGCGGATTATAATGAGAAGGAAGCGGGCAGGGGAGATGCCTGGGCCAAGGCCTGGAAAGCAGATCGCAGCAAGCGTTTTGAACCGGCATTCGAAGACCTGTTCAACAAACATTCTGCCAAAACCAAGGTGGGTAATTTTCCATCTGCAAAATATACACTCATATTCAAAACAACCTTTACCGAACCGGGCTTTAATGTGCATGTCATGCGTAAAAATGCCTCTATCGACGGCGAGTTCTGGATTGTGGAAACGGCTAATCAGGCTAATGTTATTGCCAAAGTGCAGATGAGTGATGCGCCAGGCCGTACTTTCGGAGGCTATGATTACGATACCGGCGCCCGCCTGGAAGAAAGTTATGCAATGGCCGGAAAGTCTTTTGCGAAGAAATATTTCTAATGAAGCATTAATATAAAATGAGTAAGGGATAAGACGCTCCGTCTTATCCCTTACTCATTTTATAATGAAACCTGGTGCTATTTATACCAGAAAGTCAGGTACAGGAATATGAGCATGAGTACGAGTACACTAATGCTTTCAAAACGGGTAAACTGGTGTTCATCTCCTCTCTTTTTAGCTTTGAAAAAGCGGATCCAGCGGATGGATGCAACTACCGCCAGTAGGGCCAGTACAACAATCTTTAAAATATCTACAGTCTGCATAATCAATAATTTTTATAATAATACTTACAATAATACACCTCTTAGGAATAATACGGCACAGGAGAAGTAAATAATCAGTCCTGTAACATCCACCAGGGTAGCGACAAATGGCGCAGAAGAGGTAGCTGGATCGGCCCCCAAACGTTTGAGCAGCATAGGGAGCATAGACCCCGCAAAAGAACCCCAGAGTACTACAAATATGAGCGAGGTACTGATGGCCATAGATAAAAGCAGCCAGTGATCACCGTATATTGTAGGATCGACCAGGTGCCAGATATAAATACGCGCAAAGCCGATTACCGCAAGGCTTGTACCCAGCAATAAACCGGAGACAATCTCACGGCGCATAACACGCCACCAGTCCTTAAGGGTAACCTCTCCGAGTGCCATTGCCTGAATGATCAGGGTTGAGGCCTGTGAACCACTGTTACCCCCGCAGGAGATAATCAGCGGAATGAACAGGGACAGTACCACCGCTTTCTGGATCTGGTCTTCAAAGAAGCCCATAGCCGTAGCCGTAAGCATCTCACCCAGCATCAGGACAGCAAGCCATCCCACACGCTTTTTAAACAAGCTGAATATAGGCGTATCCAGGTAAGGTTCATCCAGGGCTTCGGTACCCCCGATTTTCTGAATGTCTTCTGTAAACTCTTCGTTGGCCACCCACAGGATATCATCTACAGTAACGATACCCAGCAGAATGTTTTTATCATCTGTCACGGGCAGGGCCACACGATTATTCATACGGAATACCTGTACCGCTTCTTCCTGGTTGGTATTGGCATTGAGTGATACCAGGCGGTTGTCTACAATGTCTTCAACAAAAGTATCCGGATCGGCCAGTAATACTTTACGGATCTGCAGGTCGTCCAGCAAGACACCTTTTTCATCAATGACATAGATTACATTGATCGTTTCGGAGTTTACACCATACCTGCGTATATGATCCAGTACACGGCTTATTTTCCAGTGCTTTTTAACTGCTACATAATCAGGGGTCATCAGACGGCCTACGCTGTCTTCTTTATATCCCAGCAGTTTCAGGGCTTCTTTACGTTCCTCTTCCGGCAGCAGGATGATGAGTTTTTTTACCGCATCGCCGCTCAGTTCGCTGAAGAGCGAAGTAAGGTCATCCGGTGGCAGCTCATTGATCAGCTCGGAAATCTTATGGCCAGATAGCTTTTTAAGGATACGGGCCTGGGTAGGAAAGTCCAGGATCCTGAATACATGTACCGAGCGTCCGATGGGCAGCACTTCAAAGAAACGCGGGGCATGGTCCGGTAGTTCATCTACCAGCTCCTTTACATCAGAGATATTCTGATCCTCTAAAAAGTGCAGAAGGTCCCTGTCGGTACCATACTCGATCAGGTGCTCCGTTTTTTCAATTATGGATTGCAGCTGTTGTTCCATAATGCCTCAATTTTAGAAAGGTTAGTGAAAAATTTTTCAGGATAGGCTGCGAAATTCGGCTATTTTATTTAAGATCAGATCAAATTACAGAAATTTAATTTTAACCCTTATTCGGGGGAGAAATCATAATTTCGCTGCTTATGAACCTGAATCCGTTAATGATTTTTGTATCGGTGCTGAAGCTGCTGCTGTACCCGTTTTCGCTGCTGTATGGTGCGATTATGTGGCTGCGCAACCGCCTTTATGATACAGGCATTTACTCCTCTGTACAATTTAGTGTACCGGTGATCAGCGTAGGCAACCTGTCTACCGGTGGTACGGGCAAGACCCCGCATATAGAATACCTGATGCGCCTGTTGCGTTATGAATACCTGGTGGCTACACAAAGCCGCGGGTATAAGCGCCGCAGTCGCGGGTTTAAGCTGGCCGATGAGTCAACTACTGCCTATGAGATAGGAGATGAACCAATGCAATTTAAACTCAAGTTTCCGGAAATGTCTGTAAGTGTCTGTGAAGAACGGATGACCGGTATACCCGCTTTGCTGGCAGAACGTCCCGAAACAGAAGTCATCTTACTGGACGATGCTTACCAGCACCGCTCTGTAAAGGCAGGTCTTAATATCCTGATTACAGATTATTCCCGTCCGTTCTATACCGATTATGTATTGCCCTTCGGTAACCTGAGAGAGGGGCGCAGGGCCGCTAAAAGAGCCCATGTGATTATCGTATCCAAATGTCCTGCTGATTTGCCGGAAGCTGAGCGCAAGGCCATCACCGCACGCATCAATCCATTGCCGCATCAGAAAGTATTTTTTACCCATATCCGTTACGGTACCTGCTTTGACTTCTTTACCGGCAATCCCGTATCACTACAGAAAGAGCAGCATATTATCCTGGTCAGTGGTATCGCCCGCCCGGAGCCAATGCTGCATCACCTGAGAGAAAAGGTAGCCGATGTACACTTGCTGCGTTATCCCGATCATCATTATTTTACTACTGCTAATCTTGAGGAAATAAAACAAACCTGTAAAAACTGGGAGGCTAAACAACCGGTTATCATTACTACAGAAAAGGATGCCACAAGACTGGCCCTGCACCGCGATACATTGCAGGCCTGGGGTGTACCGGTCTGGGTATTGCCTATAGAAATCGATTTTATAGAAGGCAAAGAGCAGTTTGACCAGATTGTACTGGAGTATATTGTAGATACACGCATGTCTTTCTACGCAGCCATGGAAAATTTTTAAGAAATATTTTAAATAATACACGATAAGGTACTATCTTTGTACCCGAAAAAACAAGAGTCATGCCAAAAAGAATTAAACATACCGGTAAGCAAGTTTCAATGTTCCTGTTACACTTAGTCGTTTTTGCAATTGCGAATGTAGCTATGTGGTACATAACATATGCGGGAAAAACAGAATGGGTATACCCTTGGCCAGCCTGGGTTACTGCAGCATGGGGACTGTTGGTTGTAGGACATGCCTGCACCATCTGGGCTAACTATGAAGACCGCGGTATGGATACATTTAAAAAACAGCTCCAAAACTAATATTTACTTTAGTTTAATATAATTGAATCCCCCGGACATTTGTCCGGGGGATTTTTGTATCTTGCCCCTACCTATAATCTACATACTATGTTTTATTCTGCTGCTCTTGCCGGTAGCAAAGCCCCCATGCTTTATGTGCTGGCTGCATTTGTTGCGGGTATCATCAGCTACGACCTTTGGGGCATACACTGCTCCCGTACTTTAATACTGTGCTGCTGGGCCTTGCTCTGCATCATGGCACTTTCCGCTTTCGTTTTAAGGTCCAGGTACAAATGGGGTTCGTACTGCAGCAATGCGACGGCTTTCTCTGTGATTACCCTTACTGCCTGGGTATTATATGCCTACCAGGATACAAGGCAGTCGCCCGATTGGATAGGTGCACGCTATCAGAACTACCGCGAATTTCAGGTCCAGGTGCTGGAGACACCCCGTGAAAAGAATGCTACCTATTATATTCCGGTATCTGTAATGGCCGGCAGAGATCATACCGGCTGGCATACCTTATCGGGTAAGGTAAGGTTGTACGTCTATAAAAACGATACTGTCCGATTACAGGGTAGGGGAGCGATATATCGTGTGCCTAATGAATTGCAGTTGCTGAAACAAAATCATAATCCCTTTGCGGTAGATTTTATAAGGCAACAACAGCGTAACGGGTTTTATCACCAGCAGTTCATTGCCCCTGATGATATACACATTCTTAGCAAAGCCTCCGAAACCCAGACAAGTGATCAGGCACGATCTGTTATACTATATGCACTGAAGCAGTATATACCCGATACGCTGACCTCCGCCCTGGCTCAAGCCACCCTCCTCAACGAAGTAACGGATGAGATGAGCGTGCTGAAAGATATGTATACGCATACCGGTATCATGCACATTATTGCCATTTCTGGCATGCATGTCAACCTGCTGTTTATGCTACTGGTACTGCCTTTTTACCGAATGCGCGATCCACGTAGACAATGGATCAAGTATATACTGGTACTGCCTTTCGTGTGGTCTTACATTGCCCTATGCGATTATCCGCCATCTGCAATCCGGGCAGCCATCAGTTTCTCTGTGATCACGCTTGCCTTGTGCAGCAGGCGCAGGGCAGAACCTCTGCAACTCTGGGCTATAACGGCGTTGGCATTACTGTGCATTAACCCGGCCTGGTTATATCATATCGGTGTGCAATTGTCTCTGCTGGCAGTTTTATCCATTATACTATTTTATAGACCCATTCGTAACTGGTTTTCATCTTCGTTCCGGCCATTACAACTATTGTGGGAGACCATAGCGATGAGCCTGGCAGTACAGGTATTGGTAGCACCACTGATCATCTATTACTTTCATCAGTTTCCCGTATGGTTTCTTCCGGCCAATGTACTGGCAGCGGTATTCAGTACACTACTGATGATGATGTCATTGGTGATTATTTTATTTTCGGCTATACAGCTGCCCGTAATTGCCCTTATATGTGGTAATGTACTGGTTGCCTGTACGCAGGCCTTTCATTCCCTGCTGGGCTTCCTGGATCGCTATACGCCAGATGCAGCCAGTTGGCTACCGCTTGATACCTGGGATTATGTCTTGCTGATGATCAGTATTATCGTTTTGGCCGTTTATTTCCTGAGGCGATATTATCCGGCACTACCAGCAGGTATAGGTCTGTTGCTCTTGTTTGTGCTGAACCTGATGGTACAGGATTTTATGGCCACACGCCAGAACGGAATAGTAGTCTATGCCGCAGGTAAAGAAACCCTGATAGAGCACATATCCGGTCGTGTGGTACGTACGTATAGTATACAGCCCATAAGTATCTCAGCGCAGGAATATATACTAAGGCCGGCACACCTGGGTTACCGGATCTGCCAGCAACAAGCAGCCCCTTTGACTTATGGAACCATGAATCTTTCTGCTAAACGGATTGCCTGGGCAGATGCTACAGCATTGCATCAATTAGCGCCGGAAATGGATGTCCTGATCCTGTCCGGGAAGGCCGATCCGGAGCAGATCATCAGGCTGCATCCTGCTCAAATTATACTGGCCGGAGGTAATACCCGTAACGGAATACAGCGATTGAAAACACAGTTATTTACAGCGGGATATGAGGTCTATACAGTGGCTGAACAGGGTGCCTGGATTTTTTTTGAATAGTTTTGGCGAAAAGAAAAAAGCGCTTATATTTGCAATCCCATGGGGAATTAGCTCATTTGGTAGAGCGCTTGCATGGCATGCAAGAGGTGACCGGTTCGATTCCGGTATTCTCCACAAAACATAAAGCAAATAACCGGAATACTACTCATTAGCGTTCCGGTTATTTGCTTTTGATCTTTGCGTCTACCTTTCGCAAATACAGTAATCATCCTGTTCCATGTCATGAAAACAAAACATCTTTTAGTAGCACTACTCATTGCCCTTGTCTGGGGAGTGAATTTTATCGCCATTCATATAGGACTGGAAGTATTTCCTCCGTTTTTACTCAGTACGATTCGTTTCGGGCTTAGTGCCTTTCCCTGGATATTTTTCCTGCCCAGACCCAAAGCCCCGCTGAAACTCATTCTGGGCTATGGTGTGTTTACTTTTGCCTTACAATTCGGATTGCTCTTTAGCGGTATTCATCTGGGATTGTCGGCAGGTCTGGCATCACTTGTATTGCAGGTGCAGATGTTTTTCTCTATGGGGCTTGCTGCACTCTTTTTTAAAGATCGTCCCAGCGCATGGAAGATTGTTGGTTCGCTGATCTCATTTATAGGTATTGGTATTGTGGCCAGTCATGCAGATGGCAGTACTTCATTGATAGGCCTTATCCTCACCTTGCTGGCAGCTTTATCCTGGTCGATCGGAAATATGTTTACCAAAAAAGTAGATGCCGCATCACCGCTGGCGCTTGTCGTATGGGGAAATCTGGTTGCTTTCCCTTTTATGGCAGTGACTTCATTGCTTTTAGAGGGGCCTGAAATGATAGGAAATTCATTTCAGCATGTTTCTGCAGAGACAATTGCTGCAGTCATCTATATTGTATATGTCTCTACCCATGTGGGCTATGGTGCCTGGGGTTATTTATTAAAATCATATCCTACCGCAACAGTAGTACCATTTACCTTGCTGGTGCCCGTTGTAGGGTTCCTAAGTTCGGCATTGATTTTGAATGAGGATTTACTGCCCTGGAAGATTACGGCATCTGTATTTGTGATGGCGGGTCTTGTCTTTAACCTGATGGAAAAACAGGTGCGCGGCCTGCTCGCCAAACGAAAAGCAAAAATTGATTAGATCGTAATCTGTGAGTAATCCTGACATCAAAAGCCGCGCTAAGCGCGGCTTTTGATGTCAGGATACTTCATTTATATTTTCCAGTATGCAGCTATATTAAGGCCATAATTGTATAGATTTTCTTTTACCGGAGCATCATTACTTTTGATCACAGCAAACCGGAAAATGGGTTCCAGTTTAAGGTGCACTTTTTCATTTAAGGCATAATCAACACCGGCGCTGAGTTGTGCCGCGAGATTGAATTTTCGGTAATAAGACGCGCTTGCTGTTTCTGTCTCTGTTTCACCGCTTGCATAGAAGAGGCTTTGCTTGGTTTGTTCACGGAGCAGATACATAGCATTTAATCCCGCTCCTGCAGTGAATTTCAGTCGTTTGTGTCCAAAGGTTACATTGACTGTTGCCGGAAGGATCAGATAATTAATATTATACAACATACTGACTTGGGTGGGAAGTGCGGGATTCGGGAACGCATAAATCAGGTCTCTTCGCTTATTAGTTTGGCCACCCCAATTACTGTATTGCAAGCCACTATTCAGGCTTATATGTTCATTCAGCTGATAGCCCAAAGATACCCCGGCTGTATATTGAGGCCGCGGTATTTCAATCTGATTCCGGGATTCTGTAATTATGTCACTACCATGGTCTCCGGGATTAGCCCGGAGCAGGCGATAATTGATCTGAGGGCTTACATTAAGCCCGATCTGCCATCGGGAAGGCTTTGCTGATTGATGGCCTGCAGGAGCTTCCTGGGCCATGGCAGCAACGCTGAGCAGCATGCTACAGGGTAATAGGAGTTTATGCATATAATAGTAGTTATTATTTCATAAACGTGTATACTCTTGATTTTGGTATAGCTGTGATGATAGACTAAAAAGTACCGTGGGGATTGCTGTAATTCTTCAAGTAAGCAATGATCAATTTTATTTTTTCTTGTTGCGCTGTTGTAATGGTGTCCAGTGTAATACACCTGACAGGGGCATATTCTTTTTGCCGCTTTTTAAGTCCCTGATCATTTTTGGTTTCTGCCCGATTGGTCAAAAATATATACAACCACTCTGCACTTCTTGAATCAATAAGGGTTCCCGATAATGCTGGCCCTGTGGCTGGTTTGAATTGATTATGACAACTGACGCAGTTGTTTGTATATGCCTGATATGCTCTGACCTTCTTCATCTCTGCTACATCAATTTGTGCTGAAGGCTTTTGTTCTGCATTACAGGACAATAAATAGAATAAAGGGATCAGCAAAATGATGATACCCGGTTGCAGACATTGAGCAGATCCGTTTGTATCATCATATATCGCCCTCATAAAATTGTAGTTCTTTTGCTAAATTTTCCCTGGCCTTCTCCTCATATTGCCCGTAGAAATACTCCGTTTTGAACAGGCGGGGCATATCCAGGAAATGCTGTATGACTCGGGCTCTTCCGGGATAATATTGTTCATCGGGATAGATAGTATATTCCTTACGGATGTCTTTGGCATACTGTATATACCGCTCCCAGTCCTGCCCCAGGATACTCAGGTCTGCATCGGTAAAATAGTTTATATCCATATCAGCAGAAACAGTATGTGCTTTTGTCGCCAGGATTGTGTCTATACACTGTTGCACCTTTTCAGCCGGGAGCTGCAGGGCATCCAATATTTCTTTGGCGAATGCGGCACTTTGCTCTTCATTATCCTGACGGCTGGCATCATAAATAATATCATGGTAGCAAAGGGCCAGCCAGATTACTTCGGTGTCCTGTAACTGATGCTGTATAGCAGATAAAGTACTGTACATCTGATCCAGGTGCTGCAAAGTATGATAATGGCGACCACAGGCACTATACGCCCTGGTAATATCATTCCAGAGGCGGTCCTGTGCATGCAGGCCATCATCGCTACGCTGCATTATTTTTTTGAAGCAATCCTGTAAGTTGTCCATAGCTGATTATGCTTTAGTCTTATTTCTTAGCCCACAATGCACCTGCTTTTACTGCTTTTTGATGCACCAGACAACTTTCTGTGTGTGCACCGGGCAGGTAGCCGATACTCATCAGAAATTCTCCAACGATCTCGCCACCGGTAAAGCGAAATGTCTTTTTAAACAGCTTTACCCACTCCTCTTTTGTTTTGGGATGATGGTGCTCCAGCCATTTCTCAAAAGAACCGAATTCTTTTTGCAGCTGCTGAATGGTCTTCGCATTTTCAATAGCAGCATTAACTTTAAGGCGGTTGCGGATAATGCCGGCATCGTTGAGCAATCGCTCTCTGTCCGCCTCTGTATAAGCCGCAATGGCAGCGATGTTGAAATTGTTATATGCAGCGCGAAAAGATTCTTCTTTTTTGAGGATCGTTTCCCAGCTCAGACCTGCCTGGTTGATCTCCATGATCAGCCGGCCGAACAGTTCATTATCATCATGAATCGGGAAGCCGTAATGATGGTCATGATAACGTTTGTGCAGGTCTTTTCGGGCCTCGGGTTGCATGGTTTCTATAGCAGCGCAGTAGGACATTTTATATAAATTATGTAATTATTTAAGCGATAATGTTGCAGAACGATCAGGAAGTATAATCCGTATCGTTCATAAAGGAGAAATTATGATCATAAGGCTCCTCTGAAAATATTTTATTGATCCGGGGTTGTATGATCCAGATACCTACCGGGAAGAACCATAGCAGGAAGAACTCACCAGCGAAATCACTGAAGGTTACCGGTCTTTGTGTCTCGACTGCTTTTAATGATTTGGCATTATAATACAGGGTGTATAAGAGGCAGAAAATAGAAAACAGGTGTACCGGTATGATGAGTAACAGGGCAACAGACATGACAACCGGGATACTATTGTCCGGTGATTCAATATCCATAGTTTTCAGGACCAGTGGCATGAATACAAGCAGGATCAGCCCTATATATACAAGTGGTATAAACAGGAACCATTTGAATCGCTTTAACGGCATAGGTACACTTGGAGGAAGGCGCTTGTGCAGGTTTGTGCCAATCGTATATGACCAGCCCAGCTGCATGAACAGGACGATAAGCATCAGGATACTGAAAATGACTATTATATCCGGATTGAATCTTTGCGAGAAGATGACTGAAGGGATAAAACAAGCCTCCAATACCAGGGGCAGGGCAAATGTAATTAAGAAAAACTGCCAGTGCTTGATGCGCAGAAAGAAATTCATGAGATGGCTTTTATAGCTGAATATCAAATATACGGGAATTGCGCGCAAAAGATAACGTCTTAACACAAAAGAAGCGCCGCTATTCAGCGGCGCTTCTTTTGTATTAATTTATGATTCAGATTATTTGTTCATTGTAATCAGGAACTCTTCATTGCTGCGGGTTCCTTTCATGTTCTGCAGTAAGAATTTCATCGCCTCATCTGTATTCATATCGGACAGGTGGTTACGCAATACCCACATTTTACCCAGTGCTTCCTTGCTCATCAGCAGATCGTCACGACGGGTAGAGGATGAGGTAATGTCGATAGCCGGGAAGATACGTTTGTTGGCCAGTTTACGATCCAGTTGCAGCTCCATATTACCGGTACCTTTAAATTCCTCGAAGATGTAATCATCCATACGGGAACCGGTATCGGTCAGGGCTGTAGCCAGGATGGTCAGTGAGCCACCGTTTTCGATCTTACGTGCTGCACCAAAGAATTGTTTTGGTTTCTGCATGGCATTAGCTTCCACACCACCACTCAGTACCTTACCGGATGCCGGAGCCACGGTATTGTGTGCGCGGGCCAGACGGGTAATAGAGTCGAGCAGGATCACTACATCATGACCTACTTCTACCAGGCGCTTGGCCTTCTGTAAAGCAATACCCGATACCTTAACGTGCTTCTCTGCAGGCTCGTCAAAAGTAGAGGCGATCACCTCTGCATTTACGCTGCGCTGCATATCTGTCACCTCTTCCGGACGCTCATCGATCAGTACGATCATCAGGTAACATTCCGGATGATTCGCAGCAATAGCATTTGCAATCTCTTTCAGCAACATGGTTTTACCTGTTTTAGGCTGTGCCACGATCAGGCCACGCTGTCCTTTTCCGATCGGAGTAAACAGGTCCATGATACGTGTGCTCAGGTTGCTTGCACCCATATCCAGGTTTAGTTTTTCGTTCGGGAAGAGTGGGGTAAGGTAATCAAATGGTACACGGTCACGGATCTCTTCCGGAAGGCGACCATTGATGGTAGATACTTTAAGCAATGCAAAATATTTCTCACCTTCTTTTGGTGGACGTACATTACCTTTTACGGTATCGCCGGTTTTCAGGCCAAACAGTTTGATCTGAGAAGGGGAAACATAAATATCATCCGGAGAGCTGAGGTAGTTATAGTCACTGCTGCGCAGAAAACCATAACCGTCAGGCATCATCTCCAGTACACCTTCACTTTCAATCACGCCGTCAAATTCAATATTGAAATTGCTTTGCTCCTGTTGGTTGCGGTGCTGCGGTTGTTGCTGTTTATTGTTATGTTGTTGTTTATTTTTATGTGTGTAACGCTCTGTTTGTGGTTCAGATACAGGATTAGGCTCCTGTAATTCGATTGCTTCGCCAGATTCGGTTACGATAACTTCTTTGGTAGGAATAGTAGGGGCTGCACTGGATTCATTGCTTATAGTAGCAGGGACAGTGGTTTCTTCCGGTGCGTCAAACTCCAGATCAGCAGCTTCGTTGATTGCCTGAATTTCTGTTTTGGTCTTTTTAACCTGTTTCTTCGGTCTGGCTTCTTTTTTTAATTTGTTTTCCAGGACAGGTGCTTCCTCAATTGCTGCAGCTACTTCAGGTGCCGGAGTGCCTTGTTCTTCTCTTTCTTCAGCAGTCTTTTTTTCTATTCTCGGCTTGCGTGCTCTTTTCGGTTTGTCCGGTTCAAGGGCACTTGTTGAAGCCTGTTTGTCAATGATTTTATATATTAATTCCTGCTTCTCTAATTTTTTGAAATTAGTCACTCCAAGTTGTTCCGCTATATCGTTTAGCTCTGGAACAATCATCTCTTGAAGTTGATTGATATCGTATGGCATTGAATAAGTTTGATTAAGTTTAGTGATTCTTTGATAGAATGTACACGTGGGGGGATTTGTGTGAAATTGTTGAAATAAAATTTAGGAAGAGAGACCGGAGCGAATTGAATATTTCGCCCGACTTGTTATGCAAGATTACAAAAAAAATACCGAATAGCAAAAAAATAATAATACGTGTGCCGTGTTGCGACTAGGCACGGGCAGTTGATGTCTGCACCTGCAGAAAGGCACCTGCCATACGTTGAATCGTTTCAGATATAGGGGTAAAATGGAAGTCAGGCATAGCCTGCAACCATTTAGTATTGTCGTAAAAGCACTGAGATTGTGCGGTACGTGCGGTTTCACGGGTAATGCTGGAACGCTTACCGGTAAATATTTTTTTGAGGGCCATCAGCCTCCATAATAAACCGGAAGCTAATTTGCCCGCTTTCCGGTAAGGTGCTTTCTTCCCTAAAGCCTGCGCCATGAGGGTGAAAATTTCACGATAAGAATGATTGCCTTCTGTAAGGATAAAACGCTCCTCCTGTATATCACTATGCATCAGGGAGATCATGGCACGGGCCACATCTTTCACATCTACCCAGCCGTTAACCCCTTCGGTATACCAGGACAGCTCATTATAAGCTGTCTTGATCAATGCCGCAGAACCCTCGTTCCAGTCATGGGTTTCCCCCAGTATAATACCGGGGTTTATGATCACAGCATTCAGGCCTTCTGCCATGCCGCGCCAGACTTCCATTTCGGCATAGTACTTACCTATGGCGTAGGCCGAGTTGGTTGAACTATCCTGCCAGTGTGTTTCTTCATTGACCAGGTTGGTTTGTGCGGCAGCACGACCCAGTGCTGCAATACTGCTGACATGCACCAGTCTTCGAACACCTGCATCCATCGCTTCGTCTACGACATGAGCCGTAGCCATACGGTTATGCTCTACCACGCGGTGCTGGTCTTTTGCCTCGAACGATACGATGGCGGCACAGTGAAATACGGTATCTACTCCTTTCATCACCTCAGCTACGGCATAAGTGTCCAGCAGGTCACACGCACACCATTCTACCAGCGGATGCTCCCATTCCGGACGGCGCTTGTGATACAATGCGCGTATCGGAACAGACAGTCCTGTTAGTTCTGCCAGTAAATGATTGCCCAAAAAGCCGCTTGCGCCGGTAACTAATATCAAGAGTAAATCGTTTAGAGTATTGTATATACTAAAAGGCAGTAAGCCCAAGGGCTTACTGCATCTGTAACATTTTATTGAATTGGGGTAAACTGCTTCAAGAAGCGTACGTCATTCTGAGAATATAAACGTAAATCGTTTACCTGGTACTTGATCTGTGTAATACGCTCTACACCCATACCGAAAGCAAAGCCGGAATATTCTTCAGGGTCAATGCCGAAGTTGCGCAGCAGGTCTGGATGTACCATACCACAACCCAGGATCTCTACCCAGCCGGTATGTTTACACAGGTTACAGCCATCACCGCCACATACGGTACAGCTGATATCCATCTCAGCACTCGGCTCGGTGAATGGGAAGTATGACGGACGGAAACGTACTTTAGTATTGCTGCCGAACATTTCAGTCACGAAGTAATAGAGTACTTGTTTCAGGTCTGCAAAAGACACATTTTTATCAATGTAAAGACCTTCTGTCTGATGGAAGAAACAGTGTGCACGGGCGCTGATCGTTTCATTGCGGTACACTCTTCCCGGGCAGATCACTCTTACCGGAAGGTTACCTTCTTCCAGCACACGGGCTTGTACAGAGGAAGTATGGGTACGTAAGATCCAGTCTGGGTTTTGGGCTACATAGAATGTGTCCTGCATATCCCTTGCCGTATGGTCTGCCGGCATATTCAGCGAGGTGAAGTTATGCCAGTCATCTTCGATTTCCGGTCCTTCCGCTACGGTAAATCCGATTTTGTTAAAGATACTTACAATCTCATTTTCAGTTACCCTCAGCGGGTGACGGGTGCCTACCGGCATATGTGTGCCCGGCAGGGATAAATCTATACCCGCCTGCTTAGCCTGGCCGGAGCCGCCCTGTAAATGCTTGAATTTTTCGTAATGCCCTTCTGCAAACTGTTTGAACGCATTCAATAACTGACCCGCATCCTTTTTATCGGCAGGGGCTACATCTTTCATTGCGCCGAAAACGTCTTTTACCAAACCTTTAGTGCCTAAAAATTTAATACGAAACGCTTCCAGTTCGTCTGCATTACCGGGCTGTATATTGGCAATTTCCTGCTGGAGTGCCTCAACTTTTTGCTTCAAAAATTCCATAAGACTGCAAATATAAATAATTGCCACTGTTTTAGGTAATAGCTAGCCGAATGTATTGAGAATTTTTAATAGCCGTATATTGTTATTATCTTGCGCGGCAATATATCATATATATGCATTTGAATATTTGTCTGAAGAAATGGAGTATCGGTCTGCTGATCCTGTTGTGTACAGCTAACCCGTTACACGCACAGGATTACCGGTTTACGGTAGGGGTACTGTATAACTCTAGCTGGGGTAATGATATGTATGCCCGTAAAATCGGAGATTGGAAAGCTGATAATGGCTCCTCCAATTTAGGGATTGATCTGGGTGTGAAGACTTATCCCTGGTTGAGTACGAAGCAGTTTGTATACCTGGGAGGCCGTTATCTGGTGCAGCATAGCATCCGCTCTGTTACCCCCGAGCCCATTGCTTCATTTAACCAAACGGGAAAAGAAGAGCTGGAGTATGGCTGGGGTACCTGGTCTCTGGTGGCCAGGTATGGGCATAGAGTAGATTGGACTTATTATTTGTCAACCGCATTTACTGCGGGTTTCTCTGTTGGCGTACAAGATGGCTACATGTATAGGATAAGCGGTTCCGGCACTACATCTTCGGTAAGTGTTACCCATAATGCAGAAAACAGCAGACGCTTCTTGCGTTCGGCCACCATTATGCCCGCAGTGGAGCTGGGCATGGAAATTTTTCCATTAGGGCAGGACCAGCGCTTATCTATAAGCTTTATGTACATTCAGAACCTGATCTCCAATACGCCAGCACAGGCTACGGTTATGTATGGAAATAGTGCTGTTGCAGTGAGCCGGGAGTATGGATTCAACAGCCGTGTACGGTACGCTAACTTTGCTGCCGGGTTGCACCTGTATTTTGGCCGGCTCAAAGGCGGGGTGCGGGTCAATAAGAGTAACCGTAATGATTGTAAAACGATATAGTCATATTGTATTATAAAATCAGATCGGGTCAGATGATATCATCTGACCCGATCTGATTTTATACATAATCCGTTTTGCTTAAGCTTCTGCAGCCATTAGCTTTTTCAGGATATCAATGGCACTCTTGGCAATAATCGTACCCGGTCCGAATACAAAACTTACACCGGCAGCAAACAGGAAATCATAGTCCTGCTGCGGAATTACTCCGCCCGCTACCACCATAATGTCTTCACGGCCATATTTCTTCAATTCCTCGATTACCTGCGGTACCAGTGTTTTGTGACCGGCAGCCAGGCTGGATACACCCAGTACATGCACATCATTCTCAACGGCTTGTTTGGCCGCCTCGGCAGGTGTTTGGAATAAAGGTCCGATATCCACATCAAAACCCAGATCGGCAAAGCTGGTCGCAATTACCTTGGCTCCGCGATCGTGACCGTCCTGTCCCATCTTCGCCACCATAATACGGGGACGACGACCCTCCAGGACAGCAAATTCATCGGCCAGTTTACGGGCCTGCTGGAAACTTTCATCCATAGCAATCTCTTTAGAATATACACCGGAAATACTTCTGATTCTTGCCTGGTAACGACCGAATACTTTCTCCAGGGCAAAGGAAATCTCCCCTAAAGTCGCTCTTAAGCGTGCCGCTTCAATAGCCAGTGCCAGCAGGTTACCTTTTCCGGAAGCAGCCGCTTCGGTAAGGGCTTCCAGGGCCGCCTGTACTTTAGTATTATCACGGTTTTCTTTCAGTTCTTTTAAACGCGCCAGCTGCTGGATGCGTACTTTGGTATTATCTACCTCCAGGATTTCAATATCAGACTGCTCATCGGTAGTGTAGTTATTTACCCCTACAATGATATCCAGTCCACCATCAATACGGGCCTGTTTCTTGGCTGCAGCTTCTTCAATACGCATCTTAGGTACACCGGTTTCGATGGCTTTAGCCATACCACCCAGTGCTTCTACCTCTTCGATCAGGGTCCATGCTTTTTCTGCAATCTGCTCGGTCAGGTATTCTATATAATGCGAACCGCCCCAGGGGTCTACCGTGCGGCAGATGTCGGTTTCCTGTTGTAAAATGATCTGTGTATTACGGGCAATACGCGCACTGAAGTCTGTAGGTAAGGCAATCGCCTCATCCAGGGCATTGGTGTGCAGGCTCTGGGTATGTCCCATCGCTGCTGCCAGCGCTTCAATAGCGGTACGGGCCACATTGTTGAACGGGTCCTGTTCGGTAAGGCTCCATCCGCTGGTCTGACAGTGCGTGCGCAAAGCCATACTCTTTTCTTTAAGCGGGTTGAACTGTTTTACGATTTTGGCCCAGAGCATGCGTGCTGCACGCATTTTGGCAATCTCCATAAAGTGGTTCATACCTATCGCCCAGAAGAAGGACAGGCGTGGTGCGAAGTCATCAATTTTCAGACCGGCACTGATACCTGTACGAATATATTCCAGACCATCAGCCAGGGTGTAGGCCAGTTCAATATCGGCTGTAGCACCGGCTTCCTGCATGTGGTAGCCGCTGATGGAAATAGAGTTGAATTTGGGCATATTCTGAGAGGTAAACTCAAATATGTCTGCAATGATCTTCATAGAGTGTTCCGGTGGGTATACATAGGTATTACGCACCATGAACTCTTTCAGGATATCGTTCTGTATGGTACCGCTCAGTTTCTCCATGGCTACGCCCTGTTCTTCGGCCGCAACAATATAGAATGCCAGGATCGGCAGCACCGCACCATTCATGGTCATGGATACACTCATTTCATCCAGCGGAATCTGATCAAACAGGATCTTCATATCCAGGATAGAATCGATGGCCACACCGGCTTTACCCACATCGCCTACCACACGGTCGTGATCACTGTCGTAGCCGCGGTGCGTAGCCAGGTCGAAGGCTACAGAAAGCCCTTTCTGACCTGCAGCAAGGTTTCGGCGATAGAAGGCATTACTTTCTTCCGCAGTACTGAAACCTGCATACTGGCGTATGGTCCATGGTTTCTGCACGTACATGCTGGTATATGGTCCTCTTAAAAACGGAGCAATTCCGGCTGCAAAATGCAGTTGTTTTTTATTCTTTATATCCGATAAGGAGTAATTGTTCTGTACCGGAATGCCCTCGGCCGTTGTAAAGGAGGCTTTAGGGGCAGATGTTACTTTGCCGGCAGGAACAAAGGGAATATCAGAAAAATTTTTACGCATTCTTGTGACTATAGATAATAAATGAATCGGGAACAAAGTTAATTAAAAAAAGAGCTTATCCCATGAAGAATCCGGTTTTGCCTTGTTTGCTGTTCCTTTGCATGGGCGCAATTCCTGTCACCGCACAACGCTACCAGGGTGTGAGTATCCGGAATGGAAAGACAAAGCAGCATAAAGATCCCGCACACTGGACGCATGAAGTACAGGTTGCGGTAAAATTTCCGAGTGCCCGCGGTGTAAGCCATTCTCCCTGGTTTTCAAAGGCCAATCTGGAAGATTTTACTACCTATTTTACGGGTGCTAACTTGGCTTATTATGCCTCACCCGGCAGCAAATATTCCTTTGGCATGGAGCTGTATTATGATGTAAATAAACGGGCTGAAATTGATCAAAATAATAGGCTTCAATCTGTACATAAAGATATGTTGAGTGCTTTACTGCAGGTTCGTTATTATTGGTATAAGCCAGGTGATCCCGGTGATGAAAATTATTGGCTGTATTCTGGTGCCGGGGTTGGTGCATCTACTACTCAAACGATCATCAGGGGTGCCCGTTATGATCCGCTTGCTGAGGATTTTCAGGATTGGAAATATAAAAGCAACTTTCAATATCAGGTTGTTGTGCTGGGCATGATCGGAGGTTTAGCTAATTTTCGCTTTGTAGGAGAATTGGGCTATGGAACCATGTTTGTTGTCAAAGCTGGGGTCAATTACCGTTTTCCCTCGAGGTGACGCGCAGGGCAGTCTGAAATCTACTTGTATCCTATGTTTTATCGTCTTATCTTGCAGTATCAAACCCTGTTATACCGATGTTTATAACCCGATTGACTTTAATTTTTCTATTCTTATGCGGCTCGCTGTCTCTATCAGCACAGCGCTACAGTAAAGTGTCTATACGTAATGCCCGCCAGCCAAGGGAATTGGAGCGGTATCACCAGTTGCATATCGGCATAGGCGTGCCGAACAGTGTAGCAGCCAGGAACGATCTCTGGTATAGCAAACCATTGCCATTGAATGCGGGTAATCCTGTACTGCCACCTATGCAGATCGGATATACCTATGGTGCAAGCAAGCGCCTGCAGTTCCTGTTCCATGGCTCATTTGAACAAATGGCGTATGAGCAGGGTAATGGCGAGATTGACCACCACCGCAGCTTTGCCAGCCTGGCACTTGGGGCTAATTATCGTTGGTTTTTGCGCAATTCAATAGCCTTATACAGTGGTTTTCTTGTAGGCGGAGGAGGCTCTTTTTATCAGGCTTCAGGTCCGGTATCCGGCCAGGAATATGACCGCAGTAATTACTTTTACCCGGTAGCCCAGTTAACCGTATTCGGTGCCAGCTGGGGCAAGCGGTTCGGAGGGTATACCGAAGTAGCTTTAGGGACAAGAGGTATTATCTTCGGAGGTATTTACTACCGTATTTTTGAATAAAGAGTATCCGCTTAAAGGAAACAAAGTCTAGCATTATGCTTAGAAATTCTTTTTATATCTATTGTTACCTTTTGCCTTGATGCAAAAGGTACCGCCAAAAAATCAAGGCTGTATAAATCCCTGGCTAAAAATCAATGTGTCGGTCGGTCGCAAACCAGACTCGCTACGCTCAGACAGTGGTTTCCGACTTTATCGACCGAGCCAATGATTTTCTTGACGCCGGATTTATAAGGCCATTTGAACGATCTGTACTTGTACGGATCGCTTATTGTTTTCATCACAGCGATAGCCATTTTGGAGTGGAGATGCGATCGTTGAGCGCCGAACGCATTACACGTTAAGCTCAGACGATCAATGCACGCAACGGTACAAAATGGCGGTGCTATGCAATCGCCTTGATGAAAACAAAGGCATTTTTGGTCCTTTTGTTGCCGGACAAAAGGATGAAGAAAAAAGGTTACTACATGCGGATAGTCGGTTTGAATAAAATTGATAGGATTCCCAATAATCATCAAAGGCAGAGATTTATCTCTGCCTTTGATGATATATTAATATTGACCGGTACTGAGCAGTACCAGTGTACAGGCTTCCTGTGGTATAATGCCTGCTGCACGAGCCATCTCCTCCAGTTGAGGGTTTTCCGTGCCCGGATTGAACACAATACGTTTAGGATGGAGTGATAAAATATAGTCGTAATAAGATTGCTGATTAGCCGGATTCAGGTAGAGGGTTACGGTATCTATATCCGTAAAATCAGGTCTTTCTTTACTGAAAGGCACATCCAGCACCTGGCCGGTTTCCTTGCCGATGGCTACGACTTCATGCCCGAATTCGCGCAGCATGCGGATGGCTTTGTTGCTATATCTTCCCAGGTTTTCGGAGGCGCCTAAAACCAGTGTTTTCTTCTGTGCCATGAGCTGATCTGTTTTATTTCTACTAAAATACGCATTCTTTTTCGATGGCTCCACTTAAAATTATTGTAAATTCGCAGGCAATTTGACCGATGCATCGTTCTATACACATACTTAGTACAAAAGCCCTGCGTACTGCATCGCAGGACAGGGCTGCACAGGAGGGCATCAGACTGGAGATGCTGCCTTTTATCCGTATTGAGTATAGCGATGTGCCTGAACTCTTTGCTGCGCCAAAGAGTAGTATCACTGCCATCTTTACCAGCGTACATGCAGTAAAGGCTTATATGGGCATGGATGCGGCTACCCGGCCGGAGATAAAGGCGGTATGCTGTATTGCAGGTGCTACGGAACGGGAAGTGCACAGTGTATTGCCACATGTGCCTGTACTGGCCTCGAGGCCTTATGCGGCAGAACTGGTCAGGGATATTGCACAACAGTATAATGCTTCATGGTCTTCCCTGCATTTCTATTGCGGAGACCAGCGTATGCCGACTATACCTGAGGGCTTGGCACAGGCGGGTATTCCTTTTGCAGAGCAGGTGGTATACCATACCATCGCCTGCCCGGAAAAGATTGATACGGTTTATGAGGGAATACTGTTTTTCAGTCCCAGTGCCGTACATAGCTTCTTCAGCCTTAATGCGCTGCCGGAGCAGACAATAGCCTTTGCCATCGGACATACCACAGCGGGGGCACTGCAGCAATATACCAATCGTATAGCCACTGCGCCGCAACCTGACGAAGAAGTATTGGTCGCTTATGCTATTGAATACTGTAAAGAGATAAAAACATAAATTATTTTATATAATCATTAATAAATGAAAAGAGATCAAAACATAAAGAACGACCTGATTATCCGTACCCTGATGGGAGAAGCTGTAGAGCGCACACCGGTATGGATGATGCGTCAGGCCGGACGTTACCTGCCGGAGTATATTGCCCTGCGTAATAAATACTCTTTCTTCGAGCGTTGCCAGAATCCTGAGCTGGCTTGTGAGATTACCTTACAACCGGTAGATATAGTAGGTGTTGATGCCGCTATCCTGTTTTCTGACATCCTGGTGGTGCCACAGGCTATGGGCATGGAGGTGCAGCTGATCGAAAAGCAAGGACCGCTGTTGCCAGACCCGATCAAGACGGCCAAAGACCTGGAACGTGTGCGTGTAGCGGATGTAGATGAGACGCTTTCTTATGTGTTTGATGCGATTAAGCTGATCAAGCAAGAGCTGAATGGTCGTGTGCCACTGATCGGTTTTGCCGGAGCACCATGGACTTTATTGTGCTATATGGTACAGGGCAAGGGCAGCAAGACATTTGATGAGGCTAAAGCATTCTGTTATCAGCAACCGGAACTGGCACATCAGTTATTACAAATGATCACCGATACCACGATCGCGTACCTGAAAGGCCAGGTGGCTGCGGGTGCAGATACCTTACAGATATTTGACAGCTGGGGTGGTCTGCTGAGCAAACAGGATTTTGAAACCTTTTCTTTACAATACATCCGCCAGATCGTTGCAGCACTGAAAGATGAGGTGCCTACGATTGTATTCGCGAAAGGTGCATGGGGTTCTCTGAAAGAAATGGCTGATACCGGAGCGCATGGTCTGGGTATCGACTGGTGCATAGAGCCGCATATGGCCCGCCAGTTTGCAGGTGCAGACATTACCCTGCAAGGCAATTTTGACCCGGCTAAATTATTATCACCGATCCCGGTAATTGAAAAAGAAGTTACTGCGATGCTGAAAGCATTCGGTCCGGGCAGGCATATTGCCAACCTGGGTCATGGTATATTACCAAATGTGCCGGTAGATCATGCTAAGGCATTTGTAGATACGGTTAAGAATTTCAGACACGCATAGCAGATAAATATTTTATATTTGTCTTGTGTTTACAAGAGAAAGACTGATACCTGAAGAAGGTTGGCGTAAAAAAGTATATCGGATAATTTACTACTCGGACACCCCGGCTGGTAAATTATTCGATATTGTTTTATTATGTGCTATCCTGCTGAGTGCTGTGCTCATTATCCTGGAATCACTACCGGGCAATTACAGCCGGCATTTCAATGTATTCTATACCGCTGAGTGGGTACTGACTATATTCTTCACACTGGAGTATATGCTGCGCCTGATGTGTATTAAAAACAACCGTGCCTATGTGCTCAGCCCGCTGGGTGTTATAGACCTGCTGGCGCTGATTCCCTTTTACCTGAGCCTTCTTTTTCCCGGGGCACACTTTCTGCTGCTCATACGGTTATTGCGTTTACTGCGGGTATTCCGCATCTTCCGGCTGATGGAGTATCTTAAAGATGCTTCTTACATTCTCGAAGCCCTGCGCAACAGCTATCGTAAAATCTTTATTTTCCTGTTTTTCATAAGCATCATCTCTGTTATTGTCGGGGCGCTGATGTATGTGGTAGAGCAGGGGGAGAACGGCTTTAAGAGTATACCCGAAAGCATTTACTGGGCAATAGTGACTATTACTACTGTCGGCTACGGAGATATCTCTCCGGTGACCCCGGTGGGTAAGTTTTTTGCCATTGTACTCATGCTCTGCGGCTACAGTATTATAGCGGTACCAACCGGTATTGTAACCCAGGAGCTGCGCAGGAAGCCGCGAGTGGGTAAGCCCTGTAGCCGCTGTGGTAACCGTGATAATGATGGTGATGCCCGTTATTGTAAAATATGCGGAGAAAAAATGGTGGATCAGTCAGCCTCAAACGGATAAGGATCGCTGTAGGCCTTGTTCCTGATGAGGGTAGAGTCAGTCATGGTTTTGAGAAAGGCTACAAGAGCTTTACGGTCACTCTCCCCGAAATAAACCCTGTTGGTCAGCATCATCATATGATCATCCAGGTTGGGAGAACCGCCATTCACTTTGTCAAAATAGAAATTAACTACCTCTTCCAGTGTTTTGAAGCGTCCGTCATGCATATATGGTGCCGTCAGGGCAATATTACGCAGGGTAGGGACCCTCATTTTGCCTACATCTTTAGACAGCTTTGTCGTCTTGGCAATGCCGGAGTCCGGCTTCATATCCAGCCCGTTATTACGGAAAAAGTTATCGGTCAGTAATACATCACTATGGCAGTGATTGCAGGATGCTCCATCGCTGAAGAATAGGTCCAGGCCCCGTTCTTCCTCTTTGGTAAACACACTGGCATCGCCACCGAAGAAGTAGCGGTCAAAGCGGGAATTGAAAGAGACGATACTGCGTTCGAATTGTGCCAGTGCTTTCAGCACCAGGCTGCTGTCGATTTTAGTAGTGCCAAAGGCTTTGTAAAAGCGTTTGGGATAATCTGCATGTGATTGCAGGCGGGGCAGTATGATGGCCCAGCTGCTCGCCATTTCTATAGGATTGGTAATAGGATCATTGGCCTGTGCCTCCAGTGTTTTGGCACGGCCATCCCAGAACAGGAAATTGCTCCAGGCCAGGTTTACCACAGACATGGATTGCTTTACACCCAGGTCGCCGCGCACCCCAAAGCTGAATTGTCTGGGATCGGAAAATGCGTATGCCTGCTGATGGCAGGCCGCACAACTCATAGTACGGTTTTCGCTGAGGATACCATCATAAAAAAGGTAACGACCCAGCTCTACACCCTCCCTGGTCATTGGGTTTTCCTTAGGCATGGGCATAGGTTCGAAGTAGTCCGTTACAAACTCCGGTAATGCCGGTTGAAAGGGCGTGGGTTTGTAAGGAGTAGCTTTCTCTTTCTGCGTTGCACTCAGTAAAATGGTCAGCCCTGTCAGGAACAGGACCGCAATGGTTAATTTATGCCGTTTCATTCCGCCTCAAATTTACTTTTCGATACCTCTACAGCATGTCGTACCGCTTTAATGATCTTACCGTTTTCTAAAGGGGTATAGCCTTGTTTTTTATAAAATCCTTTATGTCTTCTGCCATCGCCTACAACTACGATAGTAGGCATGCCCATGCCACCGTAAAAGGCTACCTCATCTGCTCCATTGATAAAAAGCGCATCGGGGTTGAATTTGTTTTCCTTTACCCATTTCTTCGCCATTTTCTCTGTAGACTCATTTTCGTACACCGTCTGGTAGTACTTGATCTTACCGGGATATTTGGCTTTCAATGAGGCAACCACCTTTTCCAGGCCCTTGCCTGCGGTAATGCAGGGGCGGCAGTCGATCATGAAATACTCATGTATAATTACATAGCCGCTGTCCAGCATATTCCATAACTCTACCTTCTGCTGGTTAAGCACATTTGTATTTACCCAGTTTTTAGTATTGTAAATAGTCGATTCCGGAATGGAAAAGTTATGCGTATGGTCTTCTTCCTTCTGCTCGTAATCCTGCGCCAGTACTGTATTACTGAAGGAAATACCCAACAGGAGTGAAAAAAGGCTTATATATTTTTTCATGATATTACAAAAATAAGACTTTTCGTACGAGATATCAAGCAATGAAAAATAGTGTTGCTTTTTGCCAACGAATTGATTCATAAACCTGTCTACAAAAGAATGGGGTGCATAATCCCGATCGGGTATATATATTAAATATTACGGCAATAAGTCTTTTTTGTGTAATCTCTTTACTATTTTTACGCTTTCGGCGAATTGTATGCCGGATTACTGTCACGTGAAAACCATTGATAACTTAAAAACATAAATTTTGATTATGAACAAAATTTATTCCCTATTATTATGTGCTGTCTTATGTTGTATAGCAGGCATAAATGCATTTGCATCTCACGTTGTGGGAGGAGAACTTACGTATAAGTACATATCTTCTTCCGGAACCAATCACACTTATCAGCTGCAGTTCATCGTGTATGGCGACTGTAGCGGAGCTGCCTACAGCTCATTTGCCTCAACTACAGCAGCAGGTATTAATATCTACAATAATGGTGTACAGCAGGGTGCTACTATCGACCTGCCACGTATCAATTCAGAAAGTGATATCCTGATCTCCCCTGTATGTGCTACCCAGCTGACCAGTACAACCTGTTCTCCTGGTGGAACAATCGTAGGGGTAAAAAAATATACCTTCCGTGGCAATGTTGTCATTGCAGGTACTTCTGCTAACTGGAGATTTGCCTTCAACGGTAACCTGGTAAACGGTTCTTCTGCAGGTAGAACGTCTATCATCGATAATGTGACCAATATCGGTACCATGTATATCGGTGCTACACTGAACAATGTTGGAGGACAGAATAACTCCCCTACATTTACTGCCGACCCTACACCGTTCTTCTGTATTGGTATTGCGAGCTCTTATGGCCTGGGTGCGGTAGAAACAGAAGGTGATGTGCTGACTTACAGCCTGGCACCGGCAATCAATGATCCTTTAGGTAACACTACTGTAACGTATAATGTAACGCCTACCGGTGGAACAGGTCCGTTCACTATTACGAATCCGTTACCTGCTGTACCGGGTACTTTCCTGTTTTCCGGTACTACCGGTCAGCTGGACTTTACGCCTGCAGCGATGACCTCAAGCACCAGCGGTGCTAACATCCGCGAGTGTACGGTTGTAAATAAAGTAACCGAAACCCGCAATGGGGTAGAAGTAGGTACTACTTATCGTGAAATGATGTTCGTATTATTAACGAACTGTAGCAATACAGCTCCGTCTACACCGGTATCCGGTGCACAGAACGGCGACCTGCTGCCAAGCACACCAAGCAGTGTTCAGTTTGAAACCTGTGAGGCACAAACGGCAACATTTGCCTTTGATGTACCGGTAACAGATGCTCAGGGAGATAATGTAACCATTACAGCAACAAACATTCCTGCAGGTGCAGTATTTAATGTAACCAACAATGGTACACCAAACCCTACAGCACACTTCTCCTGGATTCTGAATACCGTAGCTGCGGGTACATACCAGTTCTTTATTACTTATAAAGATGATGGTTGTCCGATTTCCAGCATCAAAACAGTGACTTATACTGTTTATGTACTGCCGTTCAACGGAAACTTCCAGACCGGTTCTCAGCCACCGTGCCGCGACATGATCAATGGTAAGGCCTGGATCACACAGCCGGCATCCGATACGGCTAAGTACAAAATTACCTGGATGGATCCTGCGTTCAATGTACTGCGTGCCGTGAACTTCACAAACCAGGGCGATACCTTCAAAAATATTGCTTCAGGTAACTATGTGGTAGAAGTAGAAAACTATCGTGGTTGTAAACGTAAATTCGATGTGATCGTAGATACGCCTACTTATAAAGCTAAATTTGAAGTAGACAGCATCATCTGTGTGAACACTAACCTGACCTTCAACCCTAACTATCCTAACAATGATTTTGTAAGCTGGAGCTGGGATTTCGGTAACGGTGTTACTTCTAATATGCAGACACCTACTCATCAGTACCCTTACAGCGGTCATTACCTGATCAAAATGGTTGGTGTTACCTCTTTGGGTTGTATTGATTCCTTCAAGCAATGGGTAACAGTAGATTCTGTAATGACACCTGAGTTTGTATTGGATCGTAATACACTTTGTGCCGGTGAGCAAGTTCATGTTACCCCTGATTATGGTCTGAATCCTACTGGTGTATCCTGGGATTTCGGAGATGGAGGTACACTGCAAACCGGAGCGGTTACTGGTATGACTTACGCTTATACTACGCCTGGTACTTATCCTGTAGCAATGACTGTATCTTACAGAAGCTGTCCTGATATTACTTATACTAAGAACATTACGATCAGCGGCTATCCTCTGGTAGATCTGGGTAATGATACTGCATTATGTTACCGTGGTGCACCTATCACACTGGCTAACCAGGTTGTGAATACCGGTGTACTGTATCACTGGAATACTGGAGCAACAACCTCAAGCATCCAGGCAACCGGTCCTGGCGTATACAGCCTGACCGCAACCAACAGCGCAGATTGTTCTACAACTGATAGTGTAACGATCCGTAAAGATTGTTATGTAGATATTCCGAATGCGTTCTCTCCGAACGGAGATGGTGTTAGTGATTACTTCTTCCCGAGAAGCCTGTTATCAAGAGGTGTAAGCAGCTTCGAGATGTCTGTATACAACCGTTGGGGCGAGAAAGTATTCCTGACTCAGAAGATCGATGGTCGTGGCTGGGATGGTCTGTACAGCGGTAAAGTACAACCTGCCGGAGTCTACATCTACGATATCAGTGTCAAGTTTAAAGATGGTACTGAAGAGCGTTATCAGGGTAATGTAACCTTAATCAGATAATGGCAATTTTAATATAAAAAACAAGAGCGCGGGATTTAATATCCCGCGCTCTTGTTTTTTATATACCAACCAAAGGCATTTTAACCTTGTCTTAATAAAAGGGAGAAGTATGATCCGGTTAGATGTTAAAAAAAAATGCCTGATATTATGATTTGCGCAACATTTTTTTTACTTTTACTCATTGCATTCATTGGTTTGTGCTTCACCATGCTTACCAATTCTATCAATATAAATCCATTTTATGAGAAAAGCATACGCTCAATTACTATGCACGATACTATGTCTCTTTGGAGGTATAAATGCATTTGCATCTCACATTGTAGGAGGTGAGATCACCTATAAATTTATTTCTACTACAGGGACCAATCATACCTACCAGGTACAGGTTATCATTTATGGTGATTGTAGCGGTGGCTCTTTCCCGTCCTTTACGGGCTCTACCTCTGCAGGTCTTAATATATACAAAGCTGGTGTACAGCAAGGTGCTGCGGTCAACCTGCCGCGCATTAATGCTGAAAGTGACATCCTGATTTCTCCCGTATGTGCGACTCAGCTAAGCAGTACAACCTGTTCTCCCGGTGGAACGATCGTAGGGGTGAAAAAATTTACTTTCCGTGGTAATATTGTAATTGCCGGTACGTCCAACGACTGGCGCTTTGCGTTTAACGGAGACCTGGTAAGTTCTACTGCGGGTAGAAGTGCCCTGATTCAAAATACTGTAGGTGCAAGTGGTACAACTATGTACATCGGCGCTACACTGAATAATGTAAACGGTCCGAATACGACCCCTACCTTTACATCCGATCCTTCACCGTTTTTCTGTCTGAACATTCCTCAGAGCTATAGCCTGGGTGCGGTAGAAACAGAAGGTGATGGTTTGTCTTACAGCCTTGTTGGTGCCAATACCAATGCTGTTGGTACGACTAATATGACTTATGTAGCTGGTTATACTGCTACGACTCCATTACCTGCAGCGCCGGGTACTTTCCTGTTTTCCGGTACTACCGGTCAGACAGACTTTACGCCTAATGCACTCGTAAATTGTGTGGTTGTAAATAAAGTAACCGAGACCCGCAATGGGGTAGAAGTAGGTAGCTGTTGTCGTGAGATGTTATTCGTAATGTTACAGAACTGTGCGAATACCTCGCCATCTACACCGGTATCCGGTGCACAGAACGGCGACTTGCTGCCAAGCACACCAAGCAGTGTTCAGTTTGAAACCTGTGAGGCACAAACATCAACATTTGCCTTTGATGTACCGGTAACAGATGCTCAGGGAGATAATGTAACCATTACAGCAACAAATATTCCTTCCGGTGCAGTGTTCAATGTAACCAACAATGGTACGCCCAATCCTACAGCACACTTCTCCTGGATTCTGAATACCGTAGCTGCGGGTACATATCAGTTCTTTATTACTTATAAAGATGATGGTTGTCCGCTGTCGAGTATCAAGACGGTGACCTATACTGTTTATGTACTGCCGTTCAACGGAGATTTCCAGACCGGTTCTCAGCCTCCGTGCCGCGACATGATCAATGGTAAAGCCTGGATCACACAATCAGCAACAGATACCGCTAAGTATAAAATTACCTGGATGGATCCTGCGTTCAATGTACTGCGTGCCGTAAACTTCACTGACCAGGGTGATACCTTCAAAAATATTGCTTCAGGTAACTATGTGGTAGAAGTAGAAAACTATCGTGGTTGTAAACGTAAATTCGATGTGATCGTAGATACGCCTACTTATAAAGCTAAATTTGAAGTAGACAGCATCGTCTGTGTGAACACTAACCTGACCTTCAACCCTAACTTCCCTAACAATGATTTTGTAAGCTGGAGCTGGGATTTCGGTAACGGTGTTACCTCTAATATGCAGACACCTACTCATCAGTACCCTTACAGCGGTCATTACCTGATCAAAATGGTTGGTGTTACCTCTTTGGGTTGTATTGATTCTTTCCAGCAATGGGTAACTGTAGATTCTGTAATGACACCTGAGTTTGTACTGGATCGCAATACACTTTGTGCCGGTGAGCAAGTTCATGTTACCCCTGACTATGGTCTGAACCCTACTGGTGTATCATGGGATTTCGGTGATGGCGGTACGCTGCAAACCGGAGCGGTTACTGGTATGACTTATGCTTATACTACGCCTGGTACTTATCCGGTAGCGATGACTGTATCTTACAGAAGCTGTCCAGATATTACTTATACTAAGAACATTACGATCAGCGGCTATCCTCTGGTAGACCTGGGTAATGATACTGCATTATGTTACCGTGGTGCACCTATCACACTGGCTAACCAGGTTGTGAATACGGGTGTACTGTATCACTGGAATACTGGAGCAACAACCTCAAGCATTCAGGCAACCGGTCCTGGCGTATACAGCCTGACCGCAACCAACAGTGCAGATTGTTCGACTACTGATAGTGTAACGATCCGTAAAGATTGTTATGTAGATATTCCGAATGCATTCTCTCCGAACGGAGATGGTGTTAGTGATTACTTCTTCCCAAGAAGCCTGTTATCAAGAGGTGTAAGCAGCTTCGAGATGTCTGTATACAACCGTTGGGGCGAGAAAGTATTCCTGACTCAGAAGATCGACGGCCGTGGCTGGGATGGTCTGTACAGCGGCAAAGTACAACCTGCCGGTGTCTACATCTACGATATCAGTGTCAAGTTTAAAGATGGTACTGAAGAGCGTTATCAGGGTAATGTAACCTTAATCAGATAAAATAGAGTGCCAGATATTGTTGCGCGCCACAGGCGCGCAACAATATCTGGTTTACATGTAAATAAACAATTGAAAAACGACAATTAATGACAACATTGAAGCAAATAGTTCTAGGATCAGCAGCAGTGCTTTCTTTAGCGTTCAGCGTTACATCGTGTAAGAAATCCTATAGTGTTGACGGTCCGGAGACTTCTCCTTATGTGTCTTCTGTATATGCTGTAAATAGTAATAGAAGTGTACTGGCATTAGACCCTGCAACAGGTGCAAAACGATGGGAAACAAAGGTAGGTAGTGATGTATATGCTACTCCTGTAGTGATCTCCCGTAAATTGTACGTGGTTGATATTACGGGGAAGATCTACAGAATAGAACCGAAAAACGGTAAAATCGAGGCCTCTTCTTCACTGGGAGGAGCGGTTTATGGCACGCCACTTTCTTACGATCGTAAACTGATTATCCCGGTTGGCAATACCGTTAAAATGATTGACCCAACGGGCAACTTTACTACTGTTTGGAGCTATACTGCAACAGACCAGGTGAGGACCTCTCCAGCGCTCAATGTTAGTAAAACAGATACCAACAAAAAAGTAGTCTTCTTTGCTGCAGGAACTAAAGTATACGCGCTGCAGGCCGATAATGGTGCGCAGATGTGGCAGACTTCCGTTTCCGGTGCGGGTAATTTCGCATCTTCGGTAAGTGCGGCAAATCGCAACTACCTGTATGTAGGAAATGATAACGGTAGTTTATATGCCCTGAATTCAAATGACGGCAGTACCTACTGGTCTTATCCTACCGGTTCTGCAATCAAGAGTTCTCCTATCTCTGTAGGCGGTAATATTATCGTAGGCAGTGATGACCGTAACCTCTACTCCGTAGATTCGGCAACAGGTCTGCTGCGCTGGAAATATACAGCTTCAGATCGTATCGCTTCTTCTCCTTTTGTATACAATCAGAATGTATACTTCGGATCTAACGATTACAACCTGTATGCGATCAACATCATTGATGGTACTTTGAAATGGAAGTTCCTGACCTTCAGTGTTATCAGCAGTTCTCCGTTTGCGTATAACAATACTTTATACTTCAACTCTTTTGATAAGAATGTATATGCGCTGAATAGTGAAGATGGCAGCCAGAAATGGAGCTATAATACCAATGCAACCATGAACGCATCTATGATCCTGGATACTATCTCCGGTAGCGTAGTGCCGTCCATCAGCGGTAATTATCCTTACTAAGCATACAAATCTTTATACAGAGGCCGCAGCATGATATGCTGCGGCCTCTGTCTGTTTTGGTAATTAGTACTATCTTTGGCCTCTCAAAACATTGATATTAAAATAGATATATGAATATCTTTAAGACAGCCGTACAATCATACGATTATGCCTCATTCCTGCAATATGCAGAGGGGGTGATTGCAAAAAATGAAGCAAATCCGGAACTGGTTGCGAATGATAAATATGCATTTTATACCAAATTGAATTTTCAGCGTATGAAACGCTGGAATAAAACATTTACTCCGGACGCAGCATTGATTACAAAACTGAAAGCGCAGCCACAGCAAAGCTGGTGGGTGATCACCGAAGCCTGGTGTGGGGATAGTGCGCAGAATCTGCCCGTAATTGCGGCTGTAGCTGCAGCAGCAGGTATTGAGTTGCGTATCGTGCTTCGTGACGAAAATGAGGCTATTATTGATGCTTATCTGACTAACGGGACCAGAAGTATTCCGATCCTGGTGGCTTTTGATGAAGAAGATAATCAGTTGTTCCGTTGGGGACCAAGACCGGCCGGGGCACAGGCGCTGATGCTGGACTGGAAATCCAATCCTAATGGCAGAGATTTTGAAGCCTTTGAACTGGAGATGCATCAGTGGTATAACCACCATAAAGGAAAAGAACCGCAGGAAGAAATCGCAGCATTGCTGGGTTAATCAAGATCTGTCTGTACCGCAGAACAGTTAAGAAATACAAATAATCATGCGCATTGCGAGAACAAAAAGCATCATATCTGATGCTTTTTGTTATTTCATCACCTTTGCTTGTAGCCGTTTTTCCGGTTTGCAGTAATGACTGTACATAAAGAGAGCTCTCAAGTAGAAACTTGAAAGCTCTTAAATAGGCGTAGGAATCAGGTATATTTACGAAAGAATACTTATCTACAATTAAGCTCCTGATCACATAAGTGCAAGTAATAACTTGCTCATAAAATCCGGTTATTGATTTTGTTCAAAATTATATAAAACTTGACGTGATTCGGTTGCGCACAGCCTAACTTATGTACGGTTTATTGATAACCGTTTGTTACAGAGGCTGCTACTCGCGAAAAGATGAAAACATCTTAGTAACAATTACCTCATCACTATATTGATAGTCAGTTATATGAAGAATGGTGTTATAAGTATGACAAACAAACTTTAGTACTGTTATGCTTTTTTTATAATACAATGGCATGGTAATTGATGCAACACTATATGATGAAGGATTTATAGATTTAGTATGGAATCTAATCCACTAATATATAGGGTAGTAATGAAAATGGATCGCATCATGCGATCCATTAAAACGATACTCACCTTATTTACTTTCCATTTGAGAAATATTTATTGATGGCACTTGTTCTATTCTTTACCTTCATTTTAAAGAATATATTATAGATATGCCATTTGAGCGTGGCAATTTTTATCATTAGCTTATCTGCAATTTCCTGATAACTACAACCTTTTGAAAGGAGCTCAAGAATAGTAGCTTCTTGCTTTGTAATTGTATAATCTTTCTTTTCTTCTAATGGCTTCTCCTCTGCCTGGGGTAAATAATTCAGCAATTTCGTTGCAATACAGCTGCTGACCGGCATTTCACCATTGTGCATTTCTAAAAGGGCATCGGTTAATTGATATGGTTTGCCTCTTTTAAGAATATATGAACTGGCGCCTGCTTTTAACGCTTCAAATATATTTTCATCATCTTCAAAAACCGTGCATACCATAAATTTGACATTTTCCACTAATGGCTTTAACTCGCGAATGCACTCTACACCTGATATATCAGGTAGTCCGATATCCATTATAACAGCATCGGGTTTGTGTTGAAGAATACCTTCAATAGCGTCTTTTCCATTGCCATAAATACCAATGCAGTCAAATAAGGGGCTGTTGTTTATAATGGTTTTAAAGTTGTATTGATGTTCAGGTTGATCCTCAACAATTATTACTGTTATCATGATGTAAAGTTCATGTAATTTCCTGTTTGTTGAAAATCAGAATAACTAACTTTTGTACTGTTTTTTGTATGTTATGATGGGTGTACGCCATATAAGCATAATATCGTTCGGGGTTGTATTAAGGCAATACATTAAAAATAAATCGTTGTTCCTGAGAATAATAAGCTTATCTTACGACGGTACTGAAAGACAACAGTCAAAACCGGAACAAATTTTATTTAAATTGTACATAGGCCCCTTTTTTTGAGGGGCTAATTTATTGTCTGTGATATTAATTATTGTTTTAATAAAAAAAAGCCTATATTTGCATATATCACTTCCCGGAATAGGAAAATTGTCCTTAGTAATAACCTTCTCTTTACTTGTATCTAAGGAATACTGTATAAACTTGATCACTACAATTTTTTGCGGTTTATTTATCTGAGATTTATCTCATTTTATTAATATGTACTTTAAACGTACCATATAGTATTATCTATTCCATGAATTCAATTAATAGTCAAACAACAAGCATGGATAAACAACAATATAGAAGTAAACTTAAATATAGCCATTACGCAAAAGAAGATACCGTTATATTCAATATGATCATATTCGGACTTCTTTTTTTTTCTTCATTAGCACTCTTATTTTTCAATATTTGATGGACATCTAAAACCACATCTTAGTAGAGGAAATATAGAAATGGCACACAAATCGTGTGTCATTTTTTTGTTCGTTTCATTGATAACCAGAATACTCTTGTAGAAATAATTTATAAAGAGAATTTAGATAGAAAAATGAGCAAGCCAATGGGCCGATTGTGTGATTTGTGTAAGATTTAAACACATTTATGTAACGATTAAATGCGCATTATGTGCCACCTTTACTAAGTGAAAATGATTTCACAATCTTAATGCTAGTAAAATGGAAAATAATAAAAATAGTGCCAGAGAAGATTTTAAAATTATTGGAAACTGGGATAAGCAATCCAATGCATTGAAAGAAAAATTTCCGCAGTTAACTATGGCTGACCTTAAAATTGAACAAGGCAAGGAAAGTGAAATGCTTACCAGAGTGCAGGATCGCCTGAAAAAAGGTAGAGAAGAGGTGATTAATATCATCAAAAAAGGGCAGCCGGAACAGGGTAAGGCCCAATAAAATTGAATTAAACTGAAAACTTAAACATATATAAAAAAGACAGAGCCCGTAAGGTTCTGTCTTTTTCTATAAGGCATAGTTACCGTTTCTTCAGTTGATCTGGTAATTACAAAACTAATACCGGTCATCTTCTGTCATGGTTATGATGTCGGGATGCTCATCCAAAGGAAGGTGATTTAAGGTACAATACTGATTAAAAAATATTATTGCTGCTTGAAGCTTATCTACATCTGGTAAGTATAAGCACATTTTAAACAGGGCATCCGAATGAGGCTTTTTTTTATCCGTATCATTAAACTTAGTATGGTACTTTGTTATTTTATGAGGAATACTGTCTAAGAGGCGGCATAGCCGATTGTATATATCTGCATGTTCGACCTTACCCTTGTATTGTCCCGAATAGTCAATAGTATATGTTAGACGATACATATTAAAATATTTCTATAAAGGTATGTACTATTTCATGATTGGGGGCATCTTTTTATGCAGCAAAGTCAATATGAAGAAGGGTAGTATTTACTTAATTTAGCTCCAGGAGGCTTCCTGTAGAAGATATAATTGGCATCATAAAGTGTACTTAAGCATCTTTATTATTATCTTGCCCATCTGCGACAGAAGCATTCTTAATTTTATGGAAATAATATCCATTGTGCGTCATAACTGTACAGCACCTTAATCATTTACACTTTGACTGGTCCATTAGCACATATTTCTGAAGAGTACCTGCTATCTTTGTATTACAAAGAAGGCGACAGTCGGTATGTAGGAGAATTGTTGAGCCGGTATACCATGCGCCTTTTAGGGGTAAGCATGAAGTACCTGAAGGATGAAGATGAAGCACAGGATATGGTACAGCAGGTATTTGTAAAAGCCCTGCAGGAAATAGGAAAGTATAAAATCGATAATTTTGGCGGATGGCTGTATCGTATAGCTCAGAATGCCTGTATCTCTTACATAAGGGCTAAGAAGCATTTTGTAGAAGATATGGCGCTGAAGTGTACACCGGCCGATGAGTCGCTGAACGAAGCCGAACACTGGAAGGTGGAGCAGCACTATGAATACCTGCAACAGGCGCTGGCCGCTTTAAAGGAGGATCAGAAGGTGTGTGTAGAGCTGTTTTACCTGCATAAAAAGAGCTACCAGGAGATCGCGGACAGTACCGATTATACACTTAAAGAAGTAAAAAGTAATATTCAGAACGGCAAGCGAAATCTGAAAATACTGATAGAACAAATAAAAAAGGACGCTAAATATGTCTAACCGGAAACAACCATATCAGCAACCCAAGCCTAATGATGAGGAGGCGCTGTGGCAGTATGTGTCCGGTGGTCTGCCTCCGGAGAAAGCGCATTTACTGGAAGCAGATAAGGTAGATGATCCTTTCTGGAATGATGCCGTAGAAGGATTACAGCAACTGGGCGACAGCCAGAAGATCCGTAAGGTGACGGCACAGCTGAAGCAACAGGCGCATAAAACCGCGGGCAGTAAGGATAGGAAAAAGAGCATGCAGCGCCATCAGCAGCATAATATACTCATTACCGTACTCATACTGCTGCTCTTACTGGTATGCTATTGTTTCTTCCATTTCGGCACAAAATAAAGCATAATAATATTGTATAAATATAAAGCCTGATCATTTGATCAGGCTTTATATTTATACAATATTCAGAAATGAATTAATCTTTTTTGCGATAATAGATCTTATCGTTGTTGAATTCGTTGATCGATTGCAGTACAGGGTTAGCCATACGCTCGTAAAAACGGGAAATTTCGATCTGCTCTTTGTTCTCGTGAACTTCTTCCAGCGTATCGGTATGGTTCGCAAAATCTTCCAGCTTACGATGCAGTTCTTCTTTCATCGTAACATTGATCTGGTTGGCACGTTTGGCAATGACAGAAATGGTCTCATAAATATTGCCCGTTTTTTCCTTCATTGCGGCTACATCGCGTGTTTCGATCAGGGGATTCAAAGACGAAACGAGTTTTTTAGTTGTGCTCATTATTTTTACGTAATTTATTAATTTTTACAGTTGCATCAGCCTGTAAGCCTTCTGCATTTTTTATAAATGTCGATTGCGGGTATTGCTCTTTAAGCATGTTGAATGCGGAAACAACCTCTGCAAAACGCTCTTCCTGCTTATCTGGTCTGCTGTGTGTCGCATAGTGATAGCTGGAGCGGATAATCATATACTGGTAGTAATCTGCATTTTCAGAATCAGGATACTCATCCAGGGCAGATTTGTATGCCACAATCGCCGCTTTGTACTGATCCATGTCGAAATACAGTTTAGCTGCACCGGCCTCTTTCTGCTCTAATTTCTCGCGGCAGATGTCCAGGTACTTATTCGCCTCTGCGGTGTATTTTGAATCTTTGTACAGAGAGGTAAACGTGTACAGTGCTGCCATAGCTTTTACCGTGCTGGACTGGTCCAGGGTAAACTTCGGCGCATCTTTGAACAGGCTTACTGCATACATAAACTCACATTCCTCTGCACGCTTGCTGGATGGGAAATTATCTACAAAAGTCCGGAACTGGTAAGAAGAACTGAGATAGTCCTTCATGTTGTAAAATGAATAAGCATAACGGTATTGCAGCTCTTCATGGTTCTTGGTGCCACGCACCACAGGAATTAAAGAAGCATATAGTTCATTAGCTTTATACCAGGTTCTCTTTTCGTAGTATTCATTCGCTTTAGTCAGTCTCACATTGGCATCCTTATTTTTTAAATAAGTATCCACACCCCCACAGGAGGATAAGAGTAGACCGGACAGGGAAGCAAGCAGCAGCAGTTTACGCATAGTCGTGTGCAAAAGTACGATTTTTTTATTAAAGATATTAATTTATGATAGAAACGCAGATTATCTCCGAAATTGTATATATATTTGCGAACTTCAAAAAATCAGCGGCGGTGGCGAAATTGGTAGACGCGCAACGTTGAGGTCGTTGTGTCCGCAAGGACTTGGGAGTTCGAATCTCCTCTGCCGCACTGAATGGAAAAAGAGACCCGCAACGGGTCTCTTTTTTTTATTAACTGACTATCCGCATTTGTTCAACTATTTTATTCGTCCTTTTGTCCGGCAACAAAAGGACCAAAAATGCCTTTGTTTTCATCAAGGCGATTGCAGGGCACCGCCATTTTGTACCGTTGCGTGCATTGATCGTCTGAGCTTAACGTGTGATGCGTTCGGTGCTCAACGATCGCATCTCCAACCAAAATGACTATCGCTGTGATGAAAACAATAAGCGATCCGTACAGAACAAAAGGTACCAATAGATATAAATAGACTATTTAAATCATAATGCTAGTCTTTTCATAATGCTAGTCTTTGTTTCCCTTAAGCGGGTCTCTTTTTTATTTTGCTGCTAACTGCTATCATTATTACCCGTTAATAATTTCACCACCATTAGGGTGCAGCACCTGTCCGGTGATGTAGGAAGCTTCTTCCGAAGCCAGGAAGGTATAGCAGGGGGCCACTTCATTGGGCTGCCCCGGGCGCTTCATCGGCGTATTTTTTCCGAATTCAGCCACTTCTTTTTCTGAAAAGCTGGCCGGGATCAGGGGTGTCCAGATCGGACCAGGTGCAACAGCATTAACCCGAATGCCCTTTTCTGCAAGGGCACTGGATAAGGAGCGGGTAAAGCCTACCAGCGCTGCTTTGGTCGAGGCATAGTCGATAAGGTGATCACTGCCTCTGTAGGCGGTTACGGAGGTTGTATTAATGATGCTGCTGCCTTTCTTCATATGCGGCAGACAGGCCAGACTCAGGTAAAATGCCGCAAATACATTGGTTTCAAAGGTAAGGCGTAATTGTGCCGCCGTAATATCAGTAGGTTCAGTTTGCTCAAACTGCACTGCAGCATTATTGACCACGATATCTATAGCACCAAACTGTTCCAGGGTGCTTACAGCCACCTGTTTACAAAAAGATTCTTCGCGCACATCTCCTTTGAATAGCCGGACTTTGCCGCCAATGGCAAGAATCTCTTTTTCGGTATCTGCAGCATCCGTTCTTCTTCGAGGTATACAATAGCCACTGTGGCTCCTTCTTTGGCAAAATCAAGGGCTACGGCCTTACCGATACCACTGTCACCACCGGTAATGATGGCTACCTTATGCTGCAGGCGGCCCGTCCGGGCATCCAGTTTGGGTTGAGATACCGGCTGGGGCACCATTTCGGTCTCTACGCCGGGCTGATGGTTCTGCGTCTGAGGGGGAATAGTTTCGCTTACATCCTTTTTATTTTTCATAGTCTTTCGTTTAAAACTGATGGACAAAATAAAACACTGATCAGTAGCGGGCTTTGGAGCACAATATCCTGCTACATTTCATCAAATAATCCGGCGTATGCAGGTAATAGGTGTATTGGAGGGCCTTTCGGGCATAGCAGTACGAATAGTGCCTCCAGGAAAAAAGGCTTGCTCAGGGAGTATTACATTCCCCAAAAACACCTGCCGTTACCTATATGCTGCAACGGCAAGGGTAAACTGTTATTGCTTACAGCGCCGCAAAATGTTTTGCACTATCAGATAGTTCCAACCAGGGCAAAGCTTTTAAGCTTATTGTACAAAGTCTTACGGTCTATCCTCAGCAGGCTGGCCGCTTTGGATTTATTATAATTGGCACATTTTAAAGCTTCTTCAATTTCTTTAATACCTATCCTGCGGGAAGCCTTTTTTGCAGGGCTTTCTATTGGCTGCAGCTCATGAATATCTCCTGACAGCGCAGATATAGGGTACAGAATTTCGCGGGGCAATACCTGACGGGTCACTAGGCACCCGTCATCTGTAAGCAGACAGGCTCTCCTGATCACATTTTTCAATTCCCTGATATTTCCCGGCCATTCATACTGTCGCAACAGCTGTTCGGTTTCGGCATTTATGCCCATCACCATTTTATGCAGCTCTATGTTTGTCTCCTGCATAAAATGCTCAATGAATATGTTCAGGTCTTCTTTTCGCTCTCTGAGCGGGGGTATAGCAATCTCAAATTCATTCAACCTGTGGAACAGATCTTCACGGAATTTACCGGCTTTTACGGCCAGGGCCAGGTCTTCGTTTGATGCAGCAATAACCCGTACTTCGACAGGAATATCTTCCGTTCCGCCAACTCTGCGGATCTTGCGTTCCTGTAAGGCGCGCAGCAGATAGCTTTGCACATCATAGTCCAAGTTGGCAATCTCGTCCAGGAATATGGTGCCATTATGAGCCAGCTCAAAAGCGCCGGCTTTGGCACTGTGTGCTCCTGTAAAACTGCCTTTTTCATGTCCGAACAGTTCGCTTAGGGCAAGTTCTTTAGAGAGGCAACCGCAGTCTACCGCAATGTATGGATTTTTGCTATCGTTGGTTTTGGCCAGACGATGCGCGACAGATTCTTTGCCGGTACCGGTTTCACCATAAATAATCACACTGAAAGAAGTAGGGGCAACCAGGTCTATCTGTTCATACATCCTGGTCGCTATCTTACTGATTCCTGAAACATACTTTTGAATGCCTTTGCGCTCCCTTGTATGTAAGGGTACTGCAATCTGCTCTTTCTGCCGCATAGAAGCTTTCTCTTGCTGATGGGATTTCAATTGGGTAAGATTAGTGATCAGCTCTTCTATAAACACTGGTCTGTTCAGGCAGGTAAACAGTCCCTGACGCACCAGTTCGATTGCCTTATAAATCTGTACATTCTCTGTAATAAAAATCACGCCTGTATCCGGCGCAGCCTCCTTCAGGGTCGCCAGGATCTCATGTGGGCAGCGGGCATTTAGAATAGGAACACAGCACACAACAGCATCATAATGATGTTTCTTGATAAGGGGCACAGCACTTTGTAAAGCAAATGTCTCTTCAGTCTCAATTTGCTCTGCAGTAAGATTGCGTTTTAAATAGCTGCTATAAGCCCGGTCATCGGAAATAAGAAGAACTTTCATTAGATTGTCGTTTTAAGAGTTGGTTAATAACTGGTTAAGGGTAAGTAAATTTAATCTTCTTATTTGAAAAATTTGTCTTTGTTATGTTAAATAATATAAAGCTTCATAAGTAGAGATATAATATGAATTGCTTGCTTATCAGCATTGTATGCATTGATTGTGTAACGCAATGTCCTGCATCTCTCTGATGCCTGACCAAAGCACGTTCAATAGTACCGGCTACAATGCAATAGTGTAAGGAATATTTATCGGATGGTAATAGGTGAAATCATTCAATTGTTATTAACATACTGTTCTTTTTTTGATAGCGCTACAAAAGTTTGCCGGCAACTGGTTCAGTCTGAGTAGGCTAAATAGTATAGTATTATGGATCTGCTGTCAGTGCGGTAAATGCCATTTTTTAATGAATTGTAAACCCTCTTTATAGATGATTTTTTTATAGTATGATTCCCTACATTTGGCCTAAATCTAAAAAACTGTACTATGAGCATTTTCTTACAGGTTATTCCTGCGCAGGCCGATGAAGCATTAAAGATCGGCGAAACATGGGCTTCCAAGGCCAAAGATTTCTTATTTGATTACGGGCCAAAGGTAGTAGGGGCCATACTGGTGTATATTATCGGCCAGTGGATCATCAACCGTTTGATCTCCCTGTTCCGCAGAGCCATTGCACATCGGAAATTCGATGCCTCTCTGTCTACCTTCCTCTTGTCGCTGGCTAAGGTAAGTTTACTGCTGGTCTTATTCCTGTCTATCGCAGGTATACTGGGTGTGAATATTATGGGCTTCTCTGCGATACTGGCCGGTGCAGCTGTAGGGATTGGTGCCGCACTGAACGGCTCTTTGGGTAACCTGGCCGGTGGCGTAATGCTCATGATCTTCCGTCCGTTTAAGGTAGGTGATATTATAGAAGCGCAGGGTAGTGCAGGTGTAGTACAGGAGCTGGGTATTTTCAGTACGATCATCCTGACCCCTGAAAATAAAACGGTTATCCTTCCTAACGGACCACTGTCTACCGGTGTGATCACTAACTTCAATACACATGGCAGCCTTAGGGTTGATATCAATATGGCTATTGCCAATGACCAGGATGTAGATAAGGCCAGAGATATTGCGATGAAGGCGATTGCCTCACATCCAAAAGTACTCAGCACACCGGCTCCGGAATTTGTGGTGAGTAGCGTGTCCGATTTTATGACCAAGATCGCTATACGTCCGTATACCACTCAGGGCGATTACTGGGATGTGTATTTCGGGGTTACCGAGCTGGTGAAAAAGGCATTTGAAGCCAATGGTATTGCCGGTCCTACGCCAACGCATGTAGTCATCAACAAACAGGTATAATCTCTTTACTTTATTTAACAGACCGAAAAGCCAGTATGTGTACACATACTGGCTTTTCGGTCTTCGCACTGTCTACTATTGGGAAATACGGTCTACTATAAAATCAATTATACCATTTGCTTGCCGGGTTTCATTCCGCAATCTCTTCATGTCATTTCCGGGGAAATGCCAATGCCGGCACAGGTTTGGCGATGTAGTATTTTCAAGGCTTTGAGGCTCAACGGAATGATGATCTGCACTTCGGATTCAGGGTCTGAGGCATATAAATTATAGGAACATGTAAAGGCTGTATCGCATAATTTTTTTGAAACTATGCAGCAATGCGTTACATTTGCCGAGAATTTTTTAAATAAAATCCGAAAACATGTCTGTAGTAGATTTGATTATGCCTAAAATGGGCGAAAGTATTATGGAAGCCACTGTACTGAAATGGCACAAAAATCCGGGAGATTCCGTTAAGATGGACGAAACCGTACTGGAAATTGCCACTGATAAGGTGGACAGTGAGGTTCCTTCTACTGCAGCGGGAACAATCGTTGAAATTTTATTTAAAGAGAATGATGTAGTACCTATCGGTACGGTTATTGCCCGCATCGATACCGGCAACGGAACTGCTGCAGCTGCACCACAGGCAGCCTCTGCTCCTGCTGCCGCTCCGGCCCCGGTTGCTGTACAAGCTGCTCCGGCTCCTCAGGTAAGCGCTGCTCCTGCAGGTGTAACCGGTGGTAATCGTTTCTACTCTCCTTTAGTACTGAATATCGCTGCCAAAGAAGGTATCGGTATGGCTGAACTGGAAAATATTCCAGGTACCGGTAATGAAGGTCGTGTAACCAAAAAAGATATCCTGACTTATGTTGCCAACAGAGGCGCTGCCCCTGTTGCTGCTGCTCCGGCTCCTGCCGCTGCGCCACAAGCTGCTCCTGTTGCGGCTCCGGCTGCTGCTGCACCTGCTGCAGTAAGTAACCCTGGTGGTAATGTAGAGATCATCGAAATGGACAGAATGCGTAAACTGATCGCTGATCATATGGTACGCAGTAAGTCTACTTCTCCGCACGTAACCAGTTTCACCGAGTGTGATGTAACTAACCTGGTACAATGGAGAGATAAAAATAAAAATGCATTCCAGAAACAATACGGTGAGAAGATCACCTTTACTCCGATCTTCATCGAAGCGATTGTAAACTGTATCAAGAAATTCCCGATGATCAACAGCAGCATTGACGGCGACAGAATCATCATTAAAAAAGATATCAACATCGGTATGGCTACTGCATTACCAAGCGGTAACCTGATCGTTCCGGTAATCAAGAATGCAGAAACCAAGAACCTGTTCGGCATCGCTAAAGATGTAAACGGTCTGGCTAATGCAGCACGTAACGGTAAACTGAAAGCAGACGATACACAAGGTGGTACATTCACCCTGACTAACGTAGGTACTTTCGGAAGCCTGATGGGTACACCAATCATCAACCAGCCACAAGTGGCCATCCTGGCTGTAGGCAGCATCAAAAAGCGTCCTATGGTTATGGAAACAGAGCATGGTGATGTAATTGCAATCCGCCAGATGATGTATTTATCGCTGAGCTATGACCACAGAATCGTTGACGGTTCACTGGGTGCCAGCTTCCTGACTGCTGTAGCGAATGAATTAGAAGCATTCGATAGCAACAGAGCAATCTAATATTTTAACCGAAATGCAATACCAGAGCGACATTCATTGAATGTCGCTCTTTTTTTATGTCTCCTTTATTTGTTAAATAAATGCAAAATATAGTATTATGTATTGCATAGTACCTACTAAACTACATATCTTTGTATTGTAAAATAGTTAATCCTCTAAAAACAAACTATATGACCAACGTTAAAGAGAAATATTGTAATGACTGCGGAGCAGTGATCAATGTTAATGCCGAAATCTGTCCTAAATGTGGTGTAAGACAAATGGCACCGCCAATGTCAGCTCAGAGCGAAGATAACCGCTGGCTGATAACTCTGTTATTGTGCTTCTTCGGTGGTACGATCGGGTTGCATAGCTTTTACAACCGTAAGATCACGATTGGGGTATTGCAGATCCTTACCCTGGGTGGTTGTGGTATCTGGGCATTGGTAGATCTGATCATGATCCTGACCGGCAGCTTTAAAGACAACGACGGTAACTATGTCACCAATAAAGGCTAACGGACAGGTTTTTGTCCGGATGCTGAAACGGCATAAATGGTATATCATATTGGGTGGGCTGTACCTGCTGACAATAGTCGCAGATCTCGGGATAAACAATAGTTTCCATATTCCCTGCCTGTTTAAAACATTGTTCGGAATCAGTTGTCCCGGTTGTGGTATTACCAGAGCGATCGGCGCATTGTTTCAGGGAAATGTACAGGAGGCCTGGCAGTACAATCCGCTGCTGTTCTTTATCATACCCATACTCATTGCCTCACTGGTATACCAGTGGCGCAGCATATATCATCAAATTGTTCACACTAATTCAGTGCCATGAATGTAGATAACACACAGTCGCAGATGCGAAAAGGGGTCCTGGAATTTTGTATCTTGTCCATCATCCGAAACGGAGAAGTATATCCGTCCGAGATATCAGATAAGATGAAACTGGCCGGCCTTAATATCCTGGAGGGTACTTTATACCCGCTTCTTACGCGACTCAAAAATGCATCTTTGCTTAACTATCGCTGGGAAGAAAGTCTGTCCGGGCCTCCTCGTAAATATTTCTCCCTTACAGATGAAGGGGAGGTATTCTACCAGGAGCTGGCCACTACCTGGAACCAGTTAAGTACTGCCGTAAACAATATTATTAACGCTAACGAACCCGAATTATGAACAAGGTAATCAACATCAGCTTAGCCGGGAGGTTACTCCCGATTGATGAAGAAGCATATAGCCAGCTGACGAACTATCTGAACTGGCTGAAACAATATTTTGGAAAAGAAAAGGGGGGGATGGAGATCTACAGTGATATGGAAGATCGTATAGCAGAACTTTTTCATGATAAACTAAAGAAGGATAACATTTCCATCTCTGCCAACGATGTGCAGTCTGTAATCAAAATTATGGGCAGCCCGGAGCAGATTGTAATGGAGACTTCTGATGAATACATCATGGCTGAAGAGGCCGGCACAACTGCACAGCAGCAAACCGGTAATGGTCCTGCTGAAGCGATTACTAACTTAACCAGCCCTTCTGGCAAGCGTTTTGTACGCAATACCAATGATAAGTTACTGGGTGGTGTATGTAGCGGTGCTGCATCTTACCTGAACCTGGATGTAACCGTCGTTCGTATAGTATTCCTGCTGTTCACACTTTTCTATGGTAGCAGTATCTTATTATACCTGTTGTTATGGATTGCTCTGCCACAATACGCCATACCGACAACACAGCTGAAACGTAGGCTGTACCGCGATCTTGACGGCAAGTTGCTGGGTGGGGTGTGTAAAGGGTTGTCCTCTTATGTAAATGTATCAGTTAACTGGGTACGCCTGTTTTTTGTTTTCCCTCTGATGGGCATTATATTCTTCAATATTATTAATGAAGATGACCTGGCTTCCTTCTGTGCAGCTATGTTCCCAACGCTCATTATATTATACATTGTGCTATGGGCGATATTGCCTAAGGCCTCTACGCTGACCGAAAAAATGGAGCTGCGCGGAGAGAAAATAGATGTGCAAAACCTGAGTGCTGCACTGAAAACAGAAAACAGTAATACGGCTGTAAAGCCTAGACAGGACAATATTGCAACCATATTACTGAAGATTATTGCGTATGGTATCCTGTTTTTTGTACTGGGCATTTTCGCTATCGTACTCTTAAGTATCCTGGCGGGTTTACTGGGCTTATTGTTCGGCTTCTCTACTGCCGGAGCGGTAGTTATGCCTTTTGCAGATATTATATTTGAACAATCCTGGCAGCCGGTAGTACTATACATCTCTGCTACGCTGGCGGTACTGATCCCGATTATCTTTATTGTGCGCTGGCTGGTACACATCGCCAGAAAACCACAGCGTACCAATAAATGGGTGGGGTATAGCCTGGGCATCGGGTTTTTGGTGAGCGTATTCATGATGTTCTATATCATTACAGATGTATTGTCAGACATCAAGCGAGAATACAGTGTTACAGAATCTATTCCTATGGCACAACCAACCGATACGCTGTTGATAGAACCAATGACCGACTCTGTCGTAACCGGAGGTCTGGGCCAATTCAGCTTTGTAAGAGAAACTGTAAAAGGCGGATATGAATTTGAGGTGATGAGTGTAAATGTAGTGGCCAGCCCGGACAGTATGTATCATCTGAACCTGATCCGTAAAAGTAATGGCCGGGATATACGCACTGCACAACGCTATGCAGCAGCATTGCCGTTCACCTTCAGACAGGATAGTAATACGGTTCGTTTTCCGAGATACCTGAGCCTGGGTGGGACCAAAGTATTCCGCGGGCAGTTGCTGACTGCTGAGATACAGGTGCCGAAGGGTAAAGCATTCCGTATGGGGGCCATTCCTAAATCATTCTCACAGCAATGGCACCTGAAAACCGGTGGCGGTTATACCATCAATATCAAACAACATCCTAGATGGAGTCCAAATACTGTCTATAAAGTAGAAGAAAATGGTAGTATCGTTTCGGTACCCTAAATTCGGTCTATAGTTTTGTTTACGGACAAAATAGGCTGCCTGCGTTCTCGCATGGCAGCCCTCTTTTTTATATAAAGCTTATTCTTTTTCAATACTGCTACCTTTTGCCTTGATGCAAAAGGTAGCGCTAAAAAATCAAGGCTGTATAAATCCCTGGCTAAAAATCAATGTGTCGGTCGGTCGCAAACCAGACTCACTGCGCTCAGACAATGGTTTGCGACTTGATCGACCGAGCCAATGATTTTCTTAACGCCGGATTTATAAGGCCAGCCAAGCGATGTGTTCTACAGGGAGCCTAAGCAACCAAGCGTTTCGTACCCTGAGGTGCTCAAAGGGGTAATGATCAAAGCGTATAACAGTGCAAAATTGTTGCCTGCATATAGATAGGTATATTGTTTTATAATTGCACCCCCAGCGTCAGGTATACGGCGCGTCCTTCTCCGGGAATGATGCCCGGTCCGGGATAACCGGTAGCCCGGCGGGTAGTATAGGTTGTATTGCTAAGGTTATTGACAGAAAGCTCTACCATCAGCCATTTTCTTTGCCATGCAGCAGAGAAATCCCATAAAGTATAGTCCGGCAGCAAGCCTATGACACCACTGTAATTGCCCGAAGGGGCATTTGTCGCATCGGTATACTGATCGCTCAGGTGGCTCATCTGCAGGGTTGCTTTAAGGTTACGGTACTTAGCCTGCAGGCCGGCTTTCCAGTTCCAAACCGGTACATACTCAACTCTTTTGCCCACAACATTGGCAATCTTACTATCGGTAATGCGGGAGTGCGTATAGGCCAGGTTAGAATAAATACTCAGGTTAAACTGTTTAGAATTTTGCCCTAAAGCTTTCAGCAGATCCAGTTCCAGCAGGGTTTCCAGTCCGGAGATCTGTGCCACCCCTATATTACCTCTCTTACGGATTACCTGCCCGTTGGGACGGGCAAAGAAGTACTCACCGATTTTGTTGCCATAATACAGGTGAAAGCCGCTGATGTCGTAGCGCAGGTATTCCTTAAGCATACCTCTTATGCCCAGGTCGGCACTCCAGCCTTTTTCATCCTGTATCGCAGGATCGATCTCCAGCGAGGCATTCACTAATTGAATATCACTGAACGTCACAGAGCGGTAGTTTTGTGAGATGTTGCCATACAGTTCTGTATTGATACCAGCCTGGTAGCTGCTGCCGATACCGGCAAGAAGAAAACTACGATTCAGAGAACGGGATTCATTTATCGTTTTTTTACTGATGATGCTATCGCGCAGATCATATACAATATCGTTAAACATGCCCTCAGATGCGGTGCGTATCCATTCATAGCGCAGGCCCGGAGTTACACTCCACTTGTCCGATAAGCGAAAAATATGTTCGGCAAAAGCGGCAAGGTTCAGGTTAGGAAAGTGGTAATCACTCGTCAGTTCATCTGCTTCATGGGCAAAGGTAAAATCAGCGCCGCTGCCATTGTTCACATTACCCTGTTTGCTATAAGTGTTGCCGCGATATGCCCTGATGCCGATCAGCGCGCTTTGTCTGCGGTTGCCTATGTTATAATGGTGCATCAACCGTGACTCCAGTGCATAATTCTGGAAATTGCCGAGCAGTAAGTCTCTTTTCCCCCCGTTATCCGGTTGTCCCGGACGGTTGGGGCGAAAGCCAATGGCTTTACGGTCCGCCATCAGGCCATAGAGAATCGTTTGCAGATACGTCTGATCGCTGAAGCGGGCCATCCATTCCAGGCTCAGGAGGTTCCAGTTTACATAAAACCAGTTACGGTCCCGGTTGCTCTGGCGGGCATCGGTTTCAAACATGCGGTCATCCAGTCCTCCCGGCTGCTGTGCCAGGTAGTGCAGGTGCGTGATCTGCAGGTTCAGTTTATGATTTTCGTTGATATGGTATCCAATGTCAGCATAGGCATTGAGGGAGTTAAATCCACTATTGGGTCTCCAGCCATCACCCCGTTTGTAATGTACATATGCCCGGTAATCCACTTTGCCGATATGGCCGTTAATGCTGTTGAACGATCCCAGAAAATTCCAGGAGCCGACCGTCTGTTTGGAATAGAAAGAAAAAGGTTTTTCCCCTCCTGCCGGTTTCATCTTGAAGTTGACCAGGCCACCGAATTGCGTACCGAACTGTAAGCTGGCCGCCCCTTTAATCACCTCAATCCTTTGCAGGGCATCAGCGGGTGGGGTATAGTAGCTTTCCGGGTAGCCCAGGGCATCGGCACTGATGTCATAACCATTCTGCCGCACATTGAAGTTGGCCGTACGGTTAGGGTCCAGGCCACGGCCACCGATGCTGAGTTGCAGACCGGAGCCGTCATTTTCAAAAATATTCAAACCCGTAACTTTTGCATAGAGCTGGCGGGTATTATTATTCGATTTATTGATCGTCAGTTGTTCAACGTTGATCACCTCCGTCTTCTTACCCACGGTAACCTTCATACCATCTACTTTACGCAGGTGGTCGAAATCACTGTTTGTCCTGTCCAGTACCTCCACTTCGCGCAGCTGTTTGATGCGGGTACTATCCTGTTGTGCCCATACCGGTGCAGTAATGCTGCACAGCAGTCCGGAAAGCAGGGTAAATTTAGAGACCATATATTTTATCTTTAAATGGAATGATCCATTTTTTGTGTGCAAATTTATCTTTTTCCTGGCTTAAATCGGTAGACGGATTTATATATAAGGTACTTCGTCTGCCGTTCAGGTTTACATATATGGTGGCAAATACCTTTGGTTCGTGCCATCCCTCCGCTTTATAATGCTGTGCCAGCATATGAGCATATTGCAGGATAAAGTCGGGCTGTGTGCTCATCATTTTTTCCTGGTTGTCGGTCAGGAAGAGATCATTGTTGACTACGGTACGCTTTCCCGTTTTACTATCTTCTACTATAAACTGTGCATAGCCCAGTTTTTCCATCAGCATCACCCTCCAGGAGAATCGGAAACCCTCCTCGGTCCAGAACAGCTCATCGCGATACAAGAGGTACCTCCATGGAAATAGTAGCTGGAACAGGAAGAACGGTATAAACAAGCCAGCCAGCAGCCGGGAATGCGTTCTTTTAAATGTATATACCGATTGATCGGCGGCCAGCGGTATACCTGGTATCCACCTTTGTATCCTCATACATACCGCATCAGTAGTTGCCGAAGGGAAGAAGATCAGCGTCGCCAGGATCATCACATAAGGGAACATACCTATGGGAAACAGGATCGATGTAGCCACATGGAAGATAATGACCGTAGCATAAGCCCAGGGGCGGGTAGTTCTGAATAGCAGGAAAAAGGGAATGCTAAGATCATATACTGCACCAAACCAGCTGAACACATAGGCTACCCAGGTTTGGCTGAGTAATGAACCCACCAGCGGCAGATCATTTTGGGCGGGCAACCACAACCGCAGCGGCATAGCCTCCAGCAGCCAGTCTGAATTGAGCTTGGCCAGGCCGGCATAGACATATACAATGCCTAACAATAATCGTATAGAGGTGACTGTCCATAGAGGGACCATACGTCGCTTGAGAGCAGGATTGCGCCGGCAATCGACCGAGCAGGTGCAATGTGCCGGCAGCCATATCATCAGGAACAGGGCCAGGCTTACGAAGTAGTAATGGTTCAGGTAATTGGTCTTGTCCAGCAGTTCAATATAGGTAAAGCTGCAAAAGAGTACTATCGCTGATAGCCGGTACCGGTAACCCAGTGCAAAGGTAAGGGCACTGACCGCGCAGATGATAAAGAGCAGGTAAGTATAAGGCCCCCAGTTGTGCACCCATTCAAAGCCATAGTATTTGAAAAAGAAAACCGGTTTGATATACAACTCTTCGATCCAGCCCTTTGTGAAAAAGCGGATCATACTGGCGAGGATCATGAGCCCGAAGAGTATCCTGAAAGTGGCTAAGGAAGCCGAGTATACCGGCTTCCTTAGCATTTGGGTCAGGGCATGGTATGTAAACCGATGCGACATAGGATCAAAAAATTATACAGAAAAGGCTATAGAAGCTTAGTCTCCGTCATTATCTACATAAGTGATGGAAATGCCGAATGCAGAAACCATATCTACTTTTAATAAAGCCACAGAGCCCTGCAACTTATCATATACATTCAGTACGGCTACACGATTATTGCTCACACCGTCTTTCAGTGTGCCACTTAATCCGTTAAGCGCCGTCAGTCCTTCGTTCAGGGACTGGCTGATGATATCAGCCATCAATACGCCATTGTCTTTGGTACCGATACCGGCCAGATAGCCTTTCATACCATTGGTACCGGCAGTACCATTATACTGTTTGCCTTCATAAAAAGCAATATAGCTTTCCAGTGCTTTAACGGCTAAAGCCTTAGACAGTTCCGGGCTGTAAGCAGCCTCGACATGTCCCGGTAATGGAGTACCCGTCATAGCACCCACAGGGTAACCGATCTTGCCGGAGCGCAGAAAGCGCTCATAATATAATACCACCGCATTCGTCATTTTAGACAAACTGCCGGCAGCATCAGTACCCGTAGCTCCGATAAAGGCATCTCGGTTTGTGCCCCAGGCTGTTTTTACAGCACTTACCTTTTCGATCATTTTATTAATGACGTTATTAAGGTAGGTTTTGTAAGCTGCTGACTGTGCATTTGTTGTGTACAGATCAATAGTGCCTGTACTGCTCTGGCTGTTCAACAGGTAGTCCAGTGCCGGGAAGCCTTGTGCATCTTTATTGCCAAACGTCTCCAGGTTATAACTTCCCAAAGCGATATTGCCTTCGATTTTGCTTTCTGTAGCCGGGTAAGTATTCATATAAGAACGCAGGCTGATGTCTTCAGCTGGTCCGAATTCCAGCATATCTACCGTCTGCCAGGTCAGGTAAGCCTCCTGCCAGGCGCTTTTGGTTGCAGCAAGGGTAGTTGCAGAAGGATTTGCGGTAAAGGCCGTTGCTTTGTCTTTTAAAGCATTGAGATCCTGCAGTAAAGCATCATAGCCCGGCAGCACATACTCATCCGCATAGTGGGTCAGCATGGGCTTGCGGTCCAGCTTGTCTGCCTGGTTGTCTGTTCCGTTACCTTTAGTACAAGCAAATACACCACAGAGGCATAAAAGCAGCAGACTTAAATAAGTTATTGTTTTACGGTATAACATATCCTTTATGTGAATACCAACCGATAGCCGCAGATACGGTACCGGTTGGTATGATTAAAATGAGGTACTACTGGTATTAGTGGTTAACCACAACATTTTTGTCTACACCGGTCAGGGTAGCAATCTGGTCTCTTACTGCATCAATATCAGCGTTAGTCAGGTCCCAGAAACCGTTTGGTTTGTTCATCAGGTTATCCAGCAGCTCCTGAGATTTAGCAGCATTTACTTTAGCGTTGTGTGCATAACGCAGCGAGTATACAAATCCTACACCTTCCGCCAGAGCGTGCATTCTTGCACCATCGCTTGTAGCCGTTTTGGTTTTATTCAGGTAGCTGATCGCGATCGTAGCGATTGCTTTCTCCATAGCCGTACGGATGCTTGCGATTTGCTGATTGCGGGTAGTCAGGTCATTATTTACGATAGCAGCTCTACCTTTCAGGAAAGACAGGTACAGGGCAGAAGGATCACCACCAACGCTGGTACCTACCTGGCGCACATAACTACCTAGGAATACTTCCAGCCATTTGGTCGGATCAGCAGGGTTTTGTTTAGGGTAGAACTCGTTAGCAGTCAGGTAGCCATATGCCTCATCCCAGTGGTGTGCCAGGGCAGTATAGTTTTTGCCATCAACGATTGCAATGTTATCGGCATTCATTTTCTCTTCGCCCAGGTAGATGTTAGCGATCTGATCTAAAAGCATTGCGCCCATTAAACCTTTCTGTACCAGTTGAGCATATTCGATACCTTTAGCATCTACCAGGTATTTGCTGTCTAATAAACCTGCAGTACCGCTTGCTGCAGTTTGCGAGAAGTTTTCACTGGCCGTTTTGATTTTGGCAAAATAACCCAGGAAGCGTTGGCGTTCAATTTCAGCATTGGCAGTAGTAAAAGACTGAGCCGTTTTAGAAATGATCGTTTTATCAGTAGCGGTATTTAATGCTGCATCAGCAAAGGGTGCATTAGTGTTACGGTACATGTTCTCGATCTTCGTCAGATCCAGGGTCATGGTAGTACCTTTTTTCAGGTAAGCATCCAGTTCCGTCAGCATTTTGATGCGGGTAGTCTGTCCGTCGAAATTAACGGTAGTTGTACCAGCATTATCTTTAAATGTAGTGAAGTAGTTAGTGGTAGTAGTCAGACTGCTGTAGGGTACTTTCAGGTCATCGTTTTTGGTGTCTTTTTTACAAGAAGCCAATAATAAGGCCAAAGCCCCGGCAGAAAGTAATAGCTGTTTTCTCATATTTCGTTCAAATATTTTAAAATGTGTTTTGAGTAGGATGCAAAAGTATTAGCCTCCCGGCAAATAAATGTCGTGTAATTGTCATATCTCGATATGTTTCAGAATATGACAATTAAATGAAACAGCGGGTATGCCATAATATTATACATAATTTAATTATTCCTGCCTTCGGCTTCTTAGGGCTTTTCTGTAAGTTTACAGTTCATCCAAAATATTGCAGTATTATGCCCGTTACCTATTTTATTATAGGAATTACCGTTCTGGTCTCCTGGTATGCTTTTAATCATGAATCGGTCCGCCACAAGCTTTTGCTTTATCCTGTGGTCATGAGACATCCCTTGCAGAGCTATCGCCTGATCACCTCCGGCTTTGTGCATGTCGATACCATGCACCTTATTTTTAATATGATTTCTCTGTACTTTTTCGGTCCATTACTGGAAAGGGTGATCGGTGCAGAACATTTTATATTGCTCTATCTGAGTGGTATCCTGGTGGCCAACCTGCCCTCTTTTTACAAGCATATGCACAACCCCTCCTTTGCAAGCCTGGGCGCATCGGGTGGAGTAGCGGCTGTCATTTTTGCAGTAATCTACTTTTTCCCCTGGGATAAAATTTACCTCTTCTACATCATTCCCATCCCCTCTATTTTACTGGCGGTAGGATACCTCATTTACTCTGCATACATGAGCCGGCAGGATCGGCAGACCGTAAATCATACGGCACACTTCTGGGGATCTGTATACGGATTTTTATATGTGATTATTCTTGATCCAAGTCATGGTTCAAAATTTATAGAAAGAATTTTAGAGGTAAGTATATAGTCTATATTTAATTCGATAATAATTTAATTTGTTATTTATTTAAATGTAATATAATTAATATATTTTGATTCCCGAAATGGCTGCTCAAAGAGCAGCCATTTTTTTTGCCAACCATATTTGAAAATTATATAAAGTGTTTTTTTTGCTTTATATTAATTATTAAAATAATAATTAAATAGTTTAATGTAACTCTCCAGCTCCTCAATGAAGACAGGGTAAAAATGAGGGGTGTGCCCCAATTATATTAAAATATATTATAATTATAAATAATTGTAATATTAGTAATTTCTGCATGCAAATTTTTTGAAAAAATGAGATTTATCCCGATCAAGCGTGAGCGGGTAGGGTGTCACCTTTTTGAATGACTCATAGTTATTATATTATTATATTATATAAAATTATTGTCATGTAAAATTATTAATTTTTTGAAGCAGCTAATTTTATCGCTGTTTAAATATCTCCTCCCTCGGAGCAGTGATTTCTTATTTCAACTTATATATAATAATATTTTGTAATTTATTTTGTCATTTTTTTAATTATTGTTTTATATAATATGATATATGCACTCTATAATTTAGTTTATACAGTTTATGTATAAGATTAATTATGAGCTTTTTACTTATGTATTTATATCACTTTATGACATTATGTCAATTTCATGTATTTTTGTATTTAAACTATTTATTATAATGCTGAATTATAATTAATTATGTAGCATAAATGAAATTAAATATAGATTATACAGTTCTATATTTCATTTTTTGCCATAATATTATTTTATTTAAATATATATAACTGAAAGTGTCATAATATTATTTGTTAAAAGGCTAATATTTCGTATATTTACATAATCTCTTCTTTAAAATATTTATAATATATATAAATTATACATGAAAAATAATCTTAAACTAATTACGCTTACATCTTTTGTTCTTTTTAGTATTGTATCTTTTTTATATGTAAAAAATATTATCTCTTTTGACGTGAAAATTCTTGAAGCAATTTGGGGCATTTTTACGGTCATATATTTATTTTACTCAATCCAGAAAAAATCCCTCACAAGCTGGATTATTTTTGCGATGATAGTTGGGATCCAGATCGGACTGATCTTCCCGGAAATCGCCTTTAAATTGCAATTTCTGAGTAAGATATTTTTGAGACTTATCAAAACCATTATCGCCCCGATTCTCTTCGCGACCCTGGTGGTCGGGATCGCTTCTCACTCCAATATGAAGCAGTTGGGCAGGATGGGATGGAAGTCTCTTTTGTACTTTGAGGTGGTAACGACACTTGCTTTATTCATCGGACTTATTGCGATCAACATCTCTCAGGCGGGTCATGGGGTCATCATTCCTCCTGGATTACATGAAGAGTTGCCTAAGGCTGACCCGATGACCTGGCAGGATCATATTATTAATATATTCCCTGAGAATTTTATTAAATCTATCTATCACGGAGAGGTGTTGCCGATCGTGGTGTTCAGTATCATTTTCGGGATCGCCCTGGCACATTTGCCTATTCATAAGAAAGAACCCCTGTTGAACTTTACTGAAAGTTTGGCAGAGACGATGTTCCGGTTTACTAACATTATTATGAAGTTCGCCCCCCTCGGAGTGGGTGGTGCCATTGCCTATACTACCGCCCATATGGGGGTAGATATGCTCATTTCCTTGCTGAAATTGCTGATTACTTTATATGTAACTTTAGTGATATTTATACTGGTGGTATTGGTACCGATCGCGCTTATTGCCCGCATCAACATCCGCCAGTTTATACGTGCAGTAGCCGAGCCGGTATCGATTGCCTTTGCGACGACGAGCTCAGAATCAGCTCTTCCGCTGGCTATGGAGAACATGGAGAAAATTGGAGTGCCACGTAAAGTAGTGGCTTTTGTTCTGCCTACGGGTTATACTTTTAACCTGGATGGAACCACACTGTATCTCTCGCTGGCGAGCATATTTGTAGCCCAGGTAGCCGGTAAGGATCTGCCTATTGGCGAGCAATTACTGATCGGTCTGACGCTGATGCTAACGAGTAAAGGGGTGGCTGGCGTGCCACGTGCCTCACTGGTGATCCTTATGGGTGTTGTCACCTCATTTGACCTGCCTATGCTGCCGGTTATGGCGATTTTAGGAATAGATGAATTGATGGATATGGCCCGTACTTCCGTAAATGTGATCGGAAATTGCCTGGCCAGCGCGGTAGTAGCCCGCTGGGAAGGCGAGCTGGATGATAAGAAAATGAATGAAGCGGTATGGGATAAGCAGGAAGTTACGGCTGCTTAACCAGCTGTTTTTTGCGCAGATAGATGGCAATATTAAGCTCAAAGCCCAGGATAATGATAACACTGCTGATCGACAGCCAGGCCAGGAACATGAGCAGGGAGCCTAATGAACCGTATACCTTGCTGTAATGGATAATATTGGTGGCAATAAATACAAATACATAGGATACCAGGGTAGTCATGATGGTTGCAAACCAGGCACCCGGAGAGAAAAATTTGCTGCGTTCATGTAACGAAGGGCAGAATTTATAGATCAGGCACATCATCAGGAACATAATTAAGAGCATACTTACCCGGCTGGTCATACGGATCAGCCCCCAGTCATTCTCAAAAGACTGCAGAAAATAACTAAGCATATTACTCTGAAAGATCAGAAAAGCACCGATCAGGAGCGATAAGATCATCAGTATGACGGTGAGCCATATGGCATTCAGCCGGCGGTTGATGCCGGTCCTGAACTTGGTCGCTTCCGATACGCGGTCAAATGCCCGCATCAGTCCCATAAGCCCGTTGGAAGAATAAAATATGGTAAATAAGATACCTATAGACAATAAATCCCTGCGTTTGGTATGCAGGAAGTCGAGCACAATACCCGATACATTATCATAAATACCCTGATTGGGAGATAGTAATTTGAGCGCTTCCAGTATGCCTGGCTCAGCATCGTTCAGCGGCAGAAAAGGCACCAGCGAGGCCAGGAATATCAGTGTCGGGGGTATCGCCATCAACATATTGAAGGAGATGGCGGCGGCCCGCTCAAACAGGCGGAGATCCCGGTTACTCTTAATAATATCATTAATGATCAGCGATACCGGAAAGCCTTCGAAGCCGGGCAGCGTAAAGGTTTTCCATTTACCAGCCGGTTTTTCAGATAAAGTCATAGAAGGTAGTTTCGTTTTCGGTCGCTGCATATAGGTCTGTCCAATCAGGTTAAGGGATCAAAAATAGGACATTTTTGACATTATGCCTGCGCTGCCTTTTGAAGTATAATACCTTATAATAAATTTTTTCTCTGGTTTGTCCCAACCTTTTCCAACAATACCTCGTCTATTATTATACCAAGCAGGAAAGAGGAACCTTCCTGATACATCTATCAGGTTGGGCAACTTTTTCAGCGGAAACCAAGCCCTGTAAACCCCTATACGTTTCATACTTCTATCACCATCAAACCGGCCCATTAATCGTTTCATTACGGTTAATGGGCTTTCCCTTTCAGCTTAATGGCTGACCATTTTCAGTCCCACAATAGAACCGATCAGGGTAAAGATGAAAAATAAGCGCCAGAAATTAGTAGGATCTTTAAATACAAATATCCCGATCAGCACCGTACCTACGGCACCGATTCCGGTCCATACAGCATAAGCGGTACCTAATGGAAGGGTCTGTGTGGCTTTGATCAGCAATAGCATGCTGATAGAGCAGGTGATGACAAATGCAGTATACCAGAGGTAGGCAGTGGTACCTGTGCTCTGCTGTGCTTTGCCCAGGCAGGAGGTAAAGGCAACTTCAAAAAATCCGGCAATAATCAATATGATCCAGTTCATTTTATCTTGATTGTTTGCGGCAAAGTTCGTGAAGCACTGCGAGATATCATTTTACAAATGATAAAAAATGCGGTTAGCGGATGTCGGCCCGGATACGGCTTAGGCTTACCTGGGTAATGCCTAAATAGGAAGCAATATGCCCCAGAGATACACGTTGCAGCAAACCCGGTTGGTGCTGCATCAGTTCCTGGTATCGTTCTGTAGCGGTGCGAAACTGGCGGGAGATCAGGCGTTCTTCTGTTTTGATCAGTTCTTTTTCTGCAAAGCGGCGTCCCCAGTTTGCTATAGCAATATCGGTTTCGAATAATTGTTGCAATGTATGACTGTGTACCCGGTACAGGTTGCAGTCTTCCAGCAGTTCGATAGATTCATAGCCGGCCTGCTGATCTACATAGCTGCGCATAGAGATCACAATATCGCCTTCCTGTCCGAACCAGAAAGTAATATCACTATCCTCCCTTTCGGCATAGGCGCGTACAATACCTTTTTCTATAAAGTACACTTCTTTTTCTACCTTATCGGCCTGCAGGAGTATATATCCTTTACGCAGCTGTACGGGTTCGAGCAGCTCCATCAGGAGCCGGAGGCTGGCTTCCGGTAAGGGATAAATATGCAGTATGGATTCGCGGATCGTCATTTATTCTCTTAAGGAACGGCCGGTGTAGTGAAGGAATAATTCTTCCAGCGTATGCACATCGGCTACCTGGTGCTTCAGCTCATCGATAGTACCCTGTACGACTAATCGGCCATTGTCTACGATGGCAATTTCGTGGCAGAGTCTTTCTGCTTCTTCCAGCAGATGGGAGGTATAGAGTATGGTATGTCCTTCTTCATTATAGGCCTGCAGGAAATCCAGGATCATAGCCCGGGAGTGGATATCTACCCCGGCTGTAGGTTCGTCCAGGATCAGCAGCTCCGGGTCATGCAGCAGGGAAGCAATAATATTGCAGCGTCTTTTCATACCGCCACTGTAATGCTTTACTTTCTTATGGGCACTGTTTTGCAGACCGAAGCGCTCCAGCAGGAAGGCAATCTTATCCTGCAACTGCGGCTGGGGAATGTTGTATAGTCCGCCTATGTAGGAGAGGTTTTCCCATGCAGTAAGCAGGGGATATAGTGCAATTTGTTGTGTAACAATACCCGTTTTCTGTAGGATCTGGTGCATCTGGGTACGGGCATTGAGGCCCATAACTTCTACAGTACCGGCATCCGGCATCACCAAACCGCACATAATAGATATAGTAGTGGTTTTACCGGCACCGTTCGGACCGAGTAAACCTGATATTTTGCCTTTGGGAAAACGCAGGGTTAAGCCATCCAGAGAGTTAAACTCTGCATGCGGATATCTTTTAAACAGGTCTGCAATATTTATAGCGTACTCCATAAACCTTCGGGGGGCGGGTATTGATAGCAATTTAGAATGGGCAAATATAGTTTATTTAGTTTTTCTGCTCCTGTTCTTTAATAAAGCTGTGGATATAATGATTGACATCTGCGGCTTTCTCCCATTGAACGAAATGCCCGCAGCGGGGTATAATTTCATACTGCAAAGCACGGAAAGAAGGCTGTGCCGACAACACCAGCTGCCGTACCGAGACCGGATGAATAAACCGGTTGGGAATGAGCCCGTCTTTCTCTCCGAATAAAATATATACCGGTACTGCTATATCAGCAAACCGATCACTGACCGGTTCGTCCAGCATAGCGCCTATACAGGCTTCCATCATTTTACGGTAATGCTCTTTCGGATGCAGTTGCAACTGCTCCAGGAGGTTATGAATAAACGGTTGAATATCTGTAGAAAGAATGTAAAAACTATTCTGAATCGCCTTGCGTAAGCTATTCTCTTCCGAGCTCAGCATATCTACCAGCGCCATAGTGCTTTTGTACAAAGACCGTTCCCAGTCATTAAAGGTTTCTATACCGGCCGGTGCACATTGCACCAGGCCTTTGACCTGTGGCATGTTCTGTGCGGCCAGCGTAAAAGCGATCTGTCCGCCCATAGAATGGCCGCAAAGGTATACCCGCTCCAGTCCCAGTTCATGGATGAGCTCTTTGATACAGGAGGCAAAAAAGTGCATACTGTAAGGGTAGTCCATCGCGCGGGATGAGCTTCCGTTGCCGGGAAGGTCTATCGCGATACAGCGATAATACTGTTTCAGATAAGAAATATTGCGCTGCCATGCTGAAAAATTATGTCCCAGTCCGTGAATGAACAGGAGTACAGGGGCATCTGCAGGACCTTCATCGCAATAGGCAATGGTAACTGAATTGAACAGGATAGGGCAGTAGTGTACGGTGTAGGGGTAAAACCTGGCAGAGCTCTGTTGCATGTCTGGAAATCTTGGAATTCGCACTATTGAATAAGGGTTTATCTTATTACAGACAAACCCTTATTCAAATATAAATATTTTAAACCATTACCAGCTTACTCTTCTTTAGAATAAGTGTAGATCGTACTTGTTGTAACTGTAGAGCTTACGTCTTTACGCTCATCAATAGTGAAGGTTTTGATATCAACCAGTTTGAAATCTCCCTTTACTACGATAGAACCATCTACATTAGCTTTGTTGGAATATATCTTGATATAATTCTCATTCTGAATGTTATAGAACAGGCTTCTCAGGTCCGGATCTGAAGGAGAACATTTGGTCCAGTGCTCGAAAACAGAGAGATCTGATGTAGAAGGGAAATACCACTTATTATCCTTTACACATGGAGGAATACTGCCGAAAGTGCTGGTCCAGGTATTAGTAGGAACTTTTACATTAGAGTTTACTTTGACGTCAGTAAGGATCCAGTGCTTGTCCATCAATGCCTTTTCGTAAGAAATGTTAATCTTTGGCTCATCTTCACAGGAAGTCAGAAACAAAGCTGCACCTATTGTAGCAAGTAAAATCTTTTTCATATCTCTTAAAAAAATAATTAACAGTGTAAATATAATGATAATTCTGAGCAATCCTAACTTATTCAGGATTTTCGTTTTGCGCCTCTATTTCCAGTGGTTGCTGACGGATACGTATATCCATATTTTCTCCTTCCAGGATCGTGTTAGGGTAGCCCTGCTCGTTGCGTGCAGTAGGCATCTGGAAGTATACAACAGCTGTATTGGAATCGGAAATGGCACCATCCCATACTTCAGTAATGAAAATATTATTTTCCTGCAGTATTTTGATTGCATCGCGGTACGGAACATTGATCAGGTTCGGTACATTGACACTGACATTGCTGAGGCCCGAGCCTACCACCAGGTCAATACGGGAACCCTGGCGCACTTTTTGCCCTGGTTTGATGGCAACACCATTGATCAGTTGCTGTAATACGGCATCCTTAGCCATATCCGGTTTAAAGAGTGTATCACCCAGCACCAGTTTATTGCTTTCCAGGATCAGCACCGCACTACGGAAAGAAAGGTTGACCAGGTTAGGCATCTCCACTTCCGGTGCATACGTTTTATTCACCAGCAGGAATATAGTACGGCCCGGTTTTACAGTAGAGCCCTGCACCGGTTGCACATCCAGTATCTCCAGTGCTTTTTTTGTAGGATCGAAGATAGAGTCAATATTTATTTTAAAGCCCTGCTGTTCCAGCACTTTTATTGCCTCTGCAGCATTTTTTCCTTTCAGGTTCGGTACAGTAGTGGCGTCTCCGTGTTTGGTCATCAGGCTGAGCGATGCAAAAAATGCAAAGTACAGCGCGAAGCAGATACCGATGATCACCAGCAGATTGAACCAGAACGAACGAAACAGTTTTTTCATCAATTATATTTTTGATCTTATAATGCGAGTGCTAAGGTAAATTATTTTTTATTGCGCAGGCACTCCTCCAGCATTTGTTCATAGAAGTCGCTGAGCTCCATTCCGGCAGCACGCACCTGTTGCGGAATCAGGCTGCGCTCACTTTGTCCCGGCATAGTATTAACCTCCAGGAAATATAATTCCTGGTTGTGCTTGTTCAGGATAAAGTCCATGCGTACAAAACCTTTACAGTTCAGTCGCAGGAAAATCACTTTAGCCTTATCCTGCAGTGTAGTCAGTATATCATCCGTAATCTGTGCCGGTGTGATCTCATCACTTTCATTATTATACTTTGCCGCATAGTCAAAGAACTCGTTTTTGGAAATGATCTCGGTAGGAGGCAGGGTATAGATATCGTTGCCTATGCGGTATACACCCATAGTCAGCTCACGACCTTCAATATATTCTTCGATCAGTGCCTGTGTGTCTACTTTAAATACGGCTTCTATAGCACCTTGTAAGTCTTCCACTTTAGACACTTTGGTCGTGGCAATGCTGGAACCACCTTCATTAGGTTTTACGAATACCGGTAATTGTACCTTCTCCAGGATAGAACCGAGCGAATAAGAATCTTCTTTAAATAAGTGTACCGATTTGGCAATCTTTACGACATCGAAATCATTAACTACCTTATTACAGAAGCTCTTATTAAAGGTTACCGCAGACACAATCGCATTGCAGGTTGTATAAGGCAGGCCGATCATATCGAAGTAGCCCTGCAGCTTACCATCCTCACCAGGCGTACCGTGAATAGCGATAAAAACCGCATCAAAGTTGATCTTCTGACCATCCAGGTTCAGTGAAAAATCGTTCTTGTCTACAGAAACCTGCTGACCATTATATTCATGATACCAGCTTTCTTTGGTAATGATTATTTTGTATACAGCGTATTTATCTGCATTCAGGTGTTTTTCAATTGTTGCGGCAGAGCCGATAGAAATGATATGTTCTTCACTATAGCCGCCGGCTACAAGGGCAATGTTTTTTTTCATTATACTCAATAGATCGTGTGTGTAATAAGAATGCCAAAGGTAATTAAATTGATCCTACTTTTTGCTAACTAATCCGGAAGACGTACTCATTAATTAGTGATATAATATTGTATATTTGAATTTGCCTGAAAAAAGATGCTTTTCTTTATGAAAAAACAATTTAAGTTTTTACCAATCATTATTTTATGTTTTCTATTTAGTAATCATATCTGGGCCAAACAATTATACGGCAGAGTGGTGGATGCGAAGGATGGGGCACCGGTTGCCGGCTGTGCCGTCTACATCAATTACTCCACTATCGGCACTACAACCGGTAAAGACGGGCGCTTTACACTTCAATATAACGGGACCTTGCCCGCAGATCTGGCTTTTCAGTCTGTAGGTTACGAATCCAGGATAGTAAATATTACCTCCACCGGTCCGGAGGAGATCAATATTTCTTTGGCAGTCAGGGATAATGAACTGCAGGAGGTAAAAGTGCTGGCCCCTATAGAAAAAGGATGGGCCCGTTTCGGGGAAGACTTTCTTGATGCATTTCTCGGTTATTCAGAATGGAGTGAACAATGTGTGCTGGTCAATAAAGAGGTGCTTACATTTCGCTACGACAAAGAACTACAGACCTTGTATGTACAGGCCTCTGCACCCCTGATCATTAAACACAAGCAGCTGGGCTATATTATTAATTATGACCTGATGGATTTCTCCAGGAGTTATAAAGACCGCACGGTATTCTTTTCTGGATCGGCCCGCTACACCCCAATGGATATAAAGAGCAAAAAACGACAGGCCAGAGTGGCTCAAAACCGTCAGGATGCCTATCGTGGATCGATTAATCATTTTATGCGTGCTGTGTACCGTAACAAATGTACAGAAGAGGGTTTTGTGGTGAATGTAATGGAGCGGATAGACGGAAAAGATTACGGGCGTTACGTTTCCCTGTGGTCAGATAGCCTCAATACCCGAAATGCTAATGACATTAAGAAGCTGGCTACCAAAATGCTGTCTCACCCCGGGGTAGATACACAGCGCATTGTACCATTCTTCATGGCCTTAAAAGAATGGATGGATAAGGATACACAGCAAAACGCCATACATTTTCCCCTGCCCCTGAAAGATACAGTGAAGGCAACAAACCATCATTATTTTATAGAGCGAACCGCCCAGCGAGAACTGTATATGGTTAAGTACTATGATTATAGCCGCTTGTCTCCACAGGATAGTATGAGGCAGGCGACAATGGCAGAGATACAGCTGGTCAGCGGCGAGCTGGGGCCTAAAAAACCGCTGGTTAAAAGCCCACCTAACCTGATTGATATTGTATATAGCGCACCCTTGCCTACAGATTCTTTCCGTGTGGCCACAGATAGCCCGGAGGTAGCACTAGCTTTCAAAAAATACTTGCAGGTGACTTACCTGCTGGAAAAAGAGGAGTGGCCATACCTGAAACGGAAGTCTCCTTTTGCTTCCCCTATTCCGAAAGAGCAGAAGAGTATCATTACCCTGCGCGATACCGATGAGGTGCTGGTTCAGGACAATGGCAACTATTACCCGCCTTATGCCTTATTTCTGGAAGGGTACTGGTCTTACGAAAAACTGGATAAACAATTACCGCTGGATTACGAACCTTAGACTGTTGTCATTTTAATGACAAACTTTATAAATATCATTATCTTTGTAGCCCAAATTTTATTTTACTGTGTTTACACCCGTTGTCCGGTTTGCATTGCTGCTGCTTTGCGTGATTGTTGCCATCATAGCGTCTGTTTTTAATATCAAGCTCCTGCTGGTGCTGGCCACGTTAATTTCCCTTGCCTTACTTTGGGGGTATTATATGATGGGTACCGTATTCCTCGCACTGAACCGTATGCGTAAGGGACAGCTGGAAGAGGCAGAACAGATCCTGGCCATGACCAAAAAGCCGGAACGCCTCCTGAAAAGCAGAAAGGCATACTATTATTATATACAAGCCTACCTGGCAAGAGAGAAGGATGATTTCGGCACAGCCAGAAATCTATTCGAAATGGCGCTGGACCTGGGCTTAAGTGTAGAGCATGATAAGGCTGTATCCTTACTGGCCCTGGCAGATATGGCAGTGATCAATGGTAATAAAGAGCAGGCCCGTAGTTACCTGCAACGGATGAAAGGCCTTAAAGTACAACCACAACTGATGCCGGAAATACAGAAGATGCAGCAGCTTCTTGCCTAAGCATTTGTAAAAAAATGCTACATTTGGAGCATAAAATCAGATTAGATAATAAATTATATACATATATCATGTCCACAGAAACATTTGCACAGAAAATTGCCAAAGCGCAGGATTTCTTACCGATCAACGGTACAGATTATATCGAGTTTTATGTAGGTAATGCCAAGCAGGCTGCCCACTATTATAAAACAGCTTTCGGTTTTCAGTCCGTAGCCTATGCTGGTCCTGAAACCGGTGTACGCGACAGAGCTTCTTATGTATTACAGCAGGGTAAAATACGCCTGGTGCTGACTACTGCCCTGAAATCGGATCACCCGATCTCTGAGCATGTAAAAAAACACGGAGATGGTGTAAAAGTGCTGGCCCTGTGGGTAGATGATGCATACAGTGCATTTGAAGAAACTACAAAAAGAGGTGCTCGCCCTTATCAGGAGCCGATTACACTGACCGATGAGCATGGCGAAGTACGCATGAGCGGTATCTATACTTATGGTGAGACCGTACACATGTTCATCGAGCGTAAAAATTATAAAGGTACATTCATGCCGGGTTACGAAGCATGGGAAAGCGCTTATAAACCGGAAGATGCTGGTTTATTATACGTAGACCACTGCGTAGGTAATGTAGACTGGAACAGAATGCTGCCTACCGTAAAATGGTATGAAGAAGTAATGGGATTTGTAAACATCCTGTCTTTTGATGATAAGCAAATCAATACCGAATACTCTGCGCTGATGAGTAAAGTAATGAGCAATGGTAACGGTTTTGCAAAATTCCCGATCAACGAGCCTGCAGAAGGTAAGAAAAAATCTCAGATCGAAGAGTACCTGGATTATTACGAAGGAGAAGGTGTACAACACATTGCTGTTGCAACTAAAGACATCGTAAAAACGGTTACAGATCTGAAAGCAAGAGGTGTAGAATTCCTGAGTGCACCGCCGGAAGCATATTATGAAATGCTGCCTGAGCGCGTAGGATCAATCGACGAGGATATCAAAAAATTACAGTCTTTAGGCATCCTGGTAGACCGCGATGAAGAAGGTTACCTGTTGCAGATCTTCACCAAACCGGTAGAAGACCGTCCTACACTGTTCTTCGAAATTATCGAGCGTCACGGAGCGCAAAGCTTCGGTGCTGGTAACTTCAAAGCATTATTTGAAAGCATCGAAAGAGAGCAGGCGAAAAGAGGTAACCTGTAATCTTTATCTTAAACATACAATAAAAAATCCCCGGATCATTTCCGGGGATTTTTTTGTTCTCCTTCCTTTCATTCCAATTTGTTTTCAGAATATTCATAATAACATAATTCTGAGTACATATTGATGTAACACTGCACTGGCATATTTGCGGATTATCAATTTTGTAACCATGAATAAGATTTTGACCAGATCAGTAGTGCTGGCGGCAGTGAGCTGTATGAGCGGAGTATCACTGTTTGCACAGACCAACATTACCCAATGGAACTTTAACTCTCCGACGCCGGACAATAATACCAGTACGGGAACCATGAGTCCTTCGCTGGGTACAGGCACAATGGCCGCCACAGGGGGCACTGCAGCCTCCTTTGCCAGCGGAGCGTCTAACGGAGGCTCATCAGATCCGGCTACTGCCGATAATTCTGGTTTGGGCCTGACCACCTTCCCGACACAGGGCACAGCCAATAAAACTGCCGGTATCGCATTTTCTGCCTCTACCGCAGGTTATCAGAATATACGCCTTACGTTCGATCAGCGACACAGCAATACCGGTCCGGCACATATGCAGCTGCAGTATACACTGAATGCCAGCGTAGCCAATCCGGTATGGGTAGATGTGGATACGGCTTCTGCACAATCGGGCGATGTATGGAACAGCCGTTCTTTTAACCTTTCAGCCATCACCGGCCTGAATAATAATGCTACTGCAGGATTCAGGGTAGTAGCGGCTTTTGCACCTTCTTCCACTGCATATAATGCCAGCTCCTCAACCGGTACCTATGGTACAGGCGGTACCTGGCGTTTTGATATGGTTACTGTTAAAGGTGACCCGGTTACGACCAGCCCATTACCAAACCTGGTGATCACCGAGATCATTCACTCTCCGAATGATATTGAGATGATCGAAGTCTATAATGCAGGTACAACCGCAGCAGACCTTACAGGGCTGTACTTTACCAATGGTACAACCGGCAACTTCCCCGCGCAGATGCTGCCGGCAGGAGGTAAGGTAATGTTTGCAACCAATACAACTTCAGCGGCCAGCCTTTTGGGCGGTGGTACGTATAGCCTGCTGGGTGCGGGTTTAGGTTCTTCCTCCGACATCCTGGTGATCAAAAATGCCAGCGGTGCTATTATCGATTCCGTTGCCTATCAGGTGGGTACAGCAGGCTGGCCTGCCGCACCGGCCGGTACTTATTACGGCTATTCTATAGAGCTGAATAATGCATCTCTGGATAATAATGTAGGGACCAACTGGACCGCAACCACACAAAATATTGTTTCCTCTGCTTCCGGTCCTATCTGGGCTACGCCGGGTGTATACCCGCCACCGGCACCAAATCCGGCACCTGTTGTAACCTCATTCAGACAAAACAGTGCAACCAGTACCTCTGTAAAGTTCAACCAGGCGGTGACTGCAGCTTCTGCAACCAATACCAGTCATTATGTACTGAACCCAGCCCTGGCGGTAACAGCGGCTACACTGTCGGGTACCGATTCTGTAGTGCTGACCCATGCTCCGCTGGTAGATGGTACGGCTTATACCCTGGCTATTAATGGTGTAGTGAACGCCAATGGTATTGCGAATGTGGCTGATACTGCAGACCTTATATGGAACCAGTCTTCGCCTAACCTTGTGATTACAGAAATCATCCACTCTCCGAATAATATGGAGATGATAGAGGTATATAATGCCGGTACTACAACAGCTGCATTGGGTGGCCTGAAATGGGCCGAGGGTACCAGTGGTAACTTCCCGGTAATGAACCTGCCTGCGGGGGCTAATGTAGTTTTCTCTACCAGTCCTAATACCGCAGATACAATCCTGAATGTACCGGTTATCTATATGCTGGGCGCGGGTTTAAGCTCTTCTGACGATATCCTTGTGATCCGCAATTCATTGAACCAGACAGTAGACTCTGTACACTATTATGCCGGTACAAACGGCTGGCCTGCGAGTCCTGCTGGTCTGTACGGTTTCTCTTACGAACTGACTGCTGCTACGCTTGACAATAATGTGGGTGCAAACTGGATCGTTCCGGTAAATGAAGTGAATCCGGCTCCGGCTGGTGGAACTGTAAGAGCCACACCAGGTGTATATCCTGCTCCTGCAGTTACACCTGTAAGCGGTATCATCAGTTTTGCAGGTAGCGCCGTTGCGGTAAATGAACAGCAACTGGAACTGAAAATTGTAGCGAATATAGTAGGGGGCATTGCCAATCCTGCTTCGGTAGATATCGAACTGGTTCCTGGTGGTACCGCTACCAGCGGCACAGACTTTACGATGCCTGCTAACCTGACCTTTAACTGGCCGGCTGGTGCCAATAATGTAAATGATACTATTACGGTCACCATTGCCAATGATAATATTCCTGAAAATGCTGAATACTTTGCTGTGCGTTTTGCCAACCCGGTAAATGTAACCTTACCGGTTGCAAGTGCCAATCTCTTCACTGCCTTTATCCTGGATGATGATAAGCAGGCACCGATAGCGACAAAATCTGACTTCCTGAACCATGTTACTTCTTATCAGAATCATACAGCAGGCAATAACTCTGCTGAGATCGTTGCCTATGACAAGCAATCTAAACGCCTGTTCATTGCAAACTCTATCGGTGGTAAAATTGATATCGTAGATTTTCATAATCCGGCAAACCCTGTAGCGGTTAATTCTATCGTGATCAACCCGACTTATGGCAACATCAATTCTGTAGCCACAAAGAATGGTATTGTAGTAGCGGCAGTAGAAGACCTGGTACCGGAAAATCCGGGTAAGGCTGTATTCTTCGATACTAACGGGGTATTCATTAAATCGGTAACTGTAGGCGCTATGCCGGATATGATTACTTTCACACACGATGGTAATAAAGTACTGACGGCAAATGAGGGACAACCTAAGTCTGACTATACTATCGATCCGGAGGGTTCTGTATCGATCATTGATATCAGCGGTGGTGTAGCGAATCTGACACAGAGCAATGTATCTACAGCTGACTTCCAGGCCTTCAATGCACAGGCGGCCACACTGAAAGCTTCCGGAGTGCGCATCTTCGGACCTAATGCTACTGTAGCACAGGATATGGAGCCGGAGTACATTACCATTGCGGCCGACAATTCTAAGGCATGGGTTACCTGCCAGGAAAATAATGCTATTGCGGTAATAGACCTGGCTACCAGCACGATTACCGATGTATTGCCTTTAGGAACGAAAGACCATAGCTTGGTCAAGAATGCACTGGATGTGAATGACCAGAGCGACAGTATTGCCCTGGCTAACTGGCCGATCAAAGGTTTGTATATGCCGGATGCGATTGCCTCTTATTCCGTTAACGGACAAACATACCTGGTTACGGCCAATGAAGGTGATGCCCGTGAGTACAATGCTTACGCAGAAGTGGTACGTTTAGGTGCAGCTACTTATACACTGGATCCTGTAGTATTCCCTAATGCTGCCTTCCTGAAAGCAAACCTTGGTCGCTTGAATGTGACTACTGCTTCCGGAGATACAGATGGTGATGGTGACTTTGATGAAATCCATGCATTCGGTAGCCGTTCTTTCTCTATCTGGAACGGAACGACCGGTGCACTGGTTTCTGATAACGGACAGGATTTTGAACTGATCACAGCGCAGCATCCGCAATACCATGCAGTATTTAATGCGAGCAACAGCAATAATACGTTCAAAAATCGCAGTGATGATAAAGGCCCTGAGCCGGAAGGCGTTGCTGTAGCGAAGATCGGAGATAAGCACTATGCATTTATAGCCCTGGAAAGAACCGGTGGTTGTATGGCATATGACATTACCAATCCTGCCGCACCGGTATTTGTAGATTATAAAAATACCCGCAACCTGGCTACCTATGGCGGAGACAATGGTGCAGAGGGTATCATCTATATCGATTCTGTAAGCTCTCCGACCGGAAAGCCTTATGTGATCCTGGCCAATGAAGTTTCTTCTTCCTTGAGTATTTACGAAGTAAAACCATTTCTGCCCACTACTACAGGATCTGTAGCAGCAGCAACGTTCTGTTATGCATTCCCTAATCCGGCTACCGCAGAGGTTAATCTGCTGGTTGAAGGAGCCGTGAAAAATGCGGCTATACAGGTAATGGATATTACCGGTAAAGTGATCCTGGAAGACCATATGAATGGCAACCTGAAAACGCTGAACCTGCAATCTGTTCCTGCGGGAGCATACTTTATCCAGTATAAAGATGCACAACGCAGCGGAACGGTTAAAGTACAGAAGCTATAACAGTTTTCTGATGATAAAAGAAGAGCGGCACCCCGGTGCCGCTCTTCTTTTTATGGGTATAACCGGGTTTGTGTATGGAGCATTTTCATATAGATTCAGGCTTTTTAGGCTTTAATCTGATACCGCATTAACACGGATGTCACTATCATGTGATACTATTTTATAAACTGACTACCCCATATAGTAAACTATTTTCTTCGTCCTTTTGTCCGGCAACAAAAGGACCAAAAATGCCTTTGTTTTCATCAAGGCGATTGCGGTGCACCGCCATTTTGTATCGTTGCGTGCATTGATCGTCTGAGCTTAACGTGTGATGCATTCGATGCTCAACGATCGCAGCTCCACTCCAAAATGGCTATCGCTGTGATGAAAACAACAAGCGATCCGTACAGCACAGATCGCTCCAAAAGGCCTTATAAATCCGGCGTTCATAAAATCATTGGCTCGGTCGATTCAGTCGGAAACCACTGTCTGAGCGCAGCGAGTCTGGTTTGCGACCGACCGACACATTGATTTTTAGCCAGGGATTTATACAGCCTTGATTTTTTGGCGGTACCTTTTGCATCAAGGCAAAAGGTAGCAAAAGATATATAGGATACTTAAATCATAATGCTAGTCTTTGTTTCCTTTAAGCGGACACTCAGTTTTTTATAAATAGTAAAATAAATCCTAACGTTTGATTATTTTGGAACGTCATTGCTAAGGAGTACCCTTTGCATGTGTACACCAGATCCCAAAAGGCATTTTGAAACTCGACGAAAAACAAACCGCAATCATACAAATGGACAACAGCGTTTCAGGTATTGAAGCGCCGTTGGCTATGCTTATTGAGCAATGTATTGCGAAAGATAAACGTGCGCAAAAGAAGTTATATGATCGCTATGCCCCCGAATTGTATGCAACCATCCGCAGGTATGTGTATGATGCAGCCCCTGCGGGAGAAATTCTGAATGAAGCCTTCTTTAAGATTCTGACCCATATCGGGCAATATACCTGTACAGGTTCCTTTGAAGGCTGGATGTACCGGATTACGGTTAATGCCACAATGGATTTTTTACGCAAAAAGATAAAGCAGGACCAGATTGTACGAACAGAACTGACAGAGCAGGAGATTCCTGTTCCCGAAACGAGTATTGGCAAGCTGGCTTATCATGAACTGATCGCTATGATTCATAGTTTACCCGATGTCCAGAGAAGTGTATTTAACTTATTTGTATTTGATGATTTCTCTCATAAAGAAATAGGACAGTTGCTGGGTATAACTGAAAACAACAGCAGGTGGCATTTAAGCGATGCCCGACGCAGATTAAAAGAAAAGATTGACGCTTTAATGTGAGCAATGGATAAGAATAAAAAAAATATTGATCAATTTTTCCTGGAGCAGCTGGCGGGTGCCCGTGAACAGCCCCCGGCATCGGTATGGGAGGGCTTGGAAGAAAAATTGAAAGAGCATCCTCCTGAACGCCGGACTTTCGGCAAAGGGTTTATTGCATCGCTCGCAGCACTGATCGTTGCAGTAGGGGGCATTGCCTATTTGTGGAGTGGCGCCTCTTTAACGGTACAATATCAGGCCGGATCAGCATTAGTAGCGGGCAAGGAGCGCAGTATCTCTGGGCAGGATGATGCAGCTGAACATCCTACAGCAGCACCTGCAAAGGGTATTGTGGACGCCGAGCCAGAGGCCGGGAAAGCAGCACAACAGCAGATGGGACATCAGGAGGATGTGGCTCGCATTGCCGCTAACACAGGCGTCTCTGCTATGGAGCAACATGATAAGGCTAAGCGTACCTTATCATCGATCCCTGGGCCTTCTGGTCGTAGCAGCGCAGGAAAGACGCTAAGCGGCAGTATTACCCCTGTTTCTGCTCACCTTAGTACTACCGGGGACAGATCATTAAAAGGAAGTGAAGCCGTGCAGGCAGGTAAGCATATACCATTTGTTGGGAACCCCGTACAACCGGAACCGGCATTCAATACACCGCTTGATCCTACGGTTACAGCTAAAAAGATGGCGAATGACCGAAATATTGCCGAAGTACCAGAACTCAATAAAGATAAGGTTACATTAGACAATGCCGCGCAGGATCATGCACCGGAGCCGCCGGATATTATAGACCAATCGCCGGAGGCTATCGTGTTTCATAAAGTTGCATTTAAAGGCGCTTCAGATACCTCCAATGCGGCGCAAGGAAAATACGTTCCGGAGCAAAATGCCGCAGTAAACTATACAATAGAAAATATAGAACCTGCTGTAGCAAACGTAACAAAAGCATCCGGAGACAGGGTAGAGGCCGCAGGGAAAAAGGAAACGGTAACGCGCGGTAAAGTGGCCCGCCTGTCGGAAAAGAAAATGCAGCAGCCTGCAGCGGTTAAACTGCCGCCTGCGCAAAAAATGACCCTTGCTGAAGAGCAGAAAATCAGGAAATCCCTGAACCTCTTTCTGGGTATTAAAGCCGGGTATGAAACCGGTTTCAGTAGTTTTACATCGGGTAAATATGTGGGTTCTGTATTCGGAGAAGTACAACTTTCAGACCGGTGGAGCTTTTTATTGCAGCCCGGCATTAAAGTGGCGCAGTTGAATCGTACGCTGATCCAGGCCGGTAACTATTTCCAGGCCGGAGCAACTACTTCCAGGATGTTCAATGTCCGGGGAGATGATAGTTCCGGATATACATATGATTATGCATACCGGCAAACGTATGATTCTATAATCGCTTCTGTAGAAATGAAAAAGAACTTTACGGAACTGGAGTTACCGCTTTTTCTCCGCTATAAAATAAACCCGCAGTTTTCGGTTATGGCAGGGGTGAATTTTACTTTTGGCAAGCTTGTGCTGTGGAACAATAAACTACAGACAATATCGGGCTTTACGATTACCGATACCGTGCTGAACACTACAGATACTGTGGCACCCGCCGCATCTGCAAAATTTGCTCATCCCGGCAGCACATCATTTGCAGAGTACAAGCCATTGGCATTACCCGCCAATACAAGCCCCATGCGTTTTGGCTATAGTCTTGGTCTTAGTTATACGCTGCGCGAGAGATTAATGATCGATCTGCTGATGCAGCAAAATCTTTCCGGTTATGGTAGCCTTACGGAACCAGGTATACGACAAGTATTTTCCCAGGCCTATTTTAGATTGTCTGCAGGATACAAACTGTTCGGTACCCGCAAAAAATAATGATCAGCATACTAACAAACTGTTTTGACCAATCGTCATTATCATTACGACAACTAATTTTTCAATCCCCTTTATTCTGTAACCTTAAATGATCATTATGAAAAGCACATTTTTATCGCTTATTATCCTGGCTGCCGGATGGCTGCTATCGGGTTCTGCAAATGCACAGCAACCTTCCTGTAACCCTGACTTTACTTATGCGCAAACGGGTTCCAACACGTTAACGTACACCTTTACCAATACGACTGTGGCCAGCAGCACCTCGTACCAGTCTTATGCACTGCTGATGCTGACAAACAATTCGTATCTGACGTACATGAATTCCATCGGAGGTAATGGGAGTACGGCACAGTATACCTTCAATGCTCCCGGTACATATAAGGTGATTCTTTCCATGTCAGATTCTTCTGTATTGGGTTCTTGCAATGCAAACGATACGCAAACCGTTGTGGTTACAGGCCCGCCTGCTCCCAATGCCAATCTCTATGGTAACATTTTTGCACCATATGATAGCATTACAACACCTACTTATGTTTACCCTAACCTGTCCTTTAAAGTATGGCTCATTCAGCACGATGCAAATACCAATATGCTGACTGCTGTTGACTCCCAGATCGTAAGTGCCACCAATGCCATTTATGTAGCGTACAACTTTGCAGGTAAGCCTAATGGCGATTATCTTGTAAAGGCTCAGGACTTACTGAATATTAATAATGGCGGCTTGTATATGGTACCTACCTATCATATGAGCTCTATATACTGGTACAGTGCTGCTACCATTAATCATACGAATACTATGCCTGTTTATGGCCAAAACATCTTTATGCTCAGCGGTGCGCAGACGACCGGTCCTGGCTTTATCGGAGGTAATGTGACTCAGGGAGCCAATCGACCTGGTGCAGGGCAGACCCTGGCTGTGGGAGATCCTGTAAGCAACATGGATATTTACCTGAAAGATGAGGCAACGGATAAAGTAGTGGCACATACCACTACAGATGCACAAGGCCATTACTCTTTTGCAAATCTGCCTGCAGGAACATATACAATCTTCCCTGATGCCCTTAATTTTGAAACCATTGCAGACGAGCATATAACTGTAGATGCTTCTGGTAGCGCCATCGGCAACAGAAACTTCACCCAGACGGCAACAAAAGTGAAACCAACCAGTCCTACTGCACTGACCAACGTTACAGTAGCATTAGCAGGCGTGTATCCTAATCCGGTTACCGATAAACTGAATATCAGCTGGAAAACACAGGTGAACAATGCAACCGTAAAAATGTATAATATCATTGGCGAGGAAGTATACAGCGCTGCAAAACCTGTAACAGGAATAGATATGCACCATTTAGCTAAAGGAGTATATGTACTCAAAATCACTGCTGGTGATGCGGTACAAACTTTACGCATCAGTAAGCAATAGGTTTATTTCATCATTCATACCAACCCAAATATAAAAGGAGCCCATTGGGCTCCTTTTGCTATGATTATTTTCTCTTTGTTTTCTTTTTGGGTGTAGCCTTCTCTGGCTTGGGTTTGGGATCTGTAGCATCCGGTTCTTTGTCGGCCTTTTTGCCCAGTATCTGTTCCCTTTGGAATGGAGTAGCATGTTCCAGTAACTCTTCCAGCGATTTTGGTCTTTCGGCTTCCCGCCATTTAAACCTGCTCAGGCGCAAACTTTGCGGATCCACCTGCATCATTGGGGTCATCGTTTGCTTGAAATCGGTCAGGTAATAAATCATTTTTACCTTACGCTCTTTAAACTGTATCCGCAACCTGTTGCTTGATGCCCTGGAAGCTCCTATATAGGCCTCTTCATCATCTTTAGGAAAATAAATTGTTTCTGCATTAGGGTAGGCTACAGCAGAGTCCAGTTCGTTGTTTACAAAAAAAGCATGAATCCGGTTACCCTGGATCTGGTCATACATGCCTGCTGTTTCCGGGCCATTCTGCTGGATCACAATTGCATTTTTAGGCACATATACTTCCTGTATCTTGCTGCTGTCCAGCAGGGCATAAATCGTATCGCCCAGTATCTGGCTTTTACGTCCCCATACCACAGGATTTTTATAGAGGATCATTAATGAATCAGACTGTGCATAGCGTAAGCTGTCACATTTGGCCTGAGCCGAATCGGCATATACCTTCACATGACGGTAGGCAATAAAATACCTCGGCTTATCGGCCTCTTTCCCATCTCCTTTATCATATATCTTTTGTGCAGCATTTTCTCCGATACGCTGCTTAGGTCTTTCCGGTCGTTCAGATGAGGTTTTCAGGTTATCAGTTACAGCGCCCACCGTATCGGTATCTACCAGCAAAGAATCATCTGCAGCCACATTCATCTGTGGCAATTCCAATGCAGGCTCTTCCGGTATGTTCAGGCTGTCTGTTACGGGTTGCACCAGCAGACTGTCTTTTCCTTTCAGGTGAGCTGTACTGTCTTTTCCTGTTAATGATGCAGTGCTATCCTTAACGGAAGAGCGGAACAGTAGTTTGGTACTGTCCACTTCCACACCTTGTTGCATTGCATTGATCAGTTTGTCCAGCTGCAGTTTCGCCGTGTCTATAGGCCCGGCATCAGGTCTTTGCAGGTTGGCTATAGGTTCGCTAAACACCGTATCTGCAATGATAAATATACTATCCTTACCATCTTTTCGTTTCATGATCGGATGGTCGGTCGCCGTCATTTTCTCTGTAAGTTCATTATACATGGCAAAGCCACTGTATAAGGTTGTTTTCATTGAAGTATCGATCGCAACAACATTCCCGGTAGCTACAGCCCAGCCGGAGACACGGTTATACTTCAGGTCATCGGCCTCTATAAACTGCGCATTGTGGATGATGTTGGAGCGCCCTTTGAACTTCGCTATTTTATGCTCAGCATCATAGGTCCCGGCTTTGGCAACCAGGTAAGTATTGTCATTCTGCACAATGGATGGAGCAAAGAATTTTACCACACGGGTATCGGTATTATAGCCGATGTCCTCAGAAGTAACCGTATACTCCGGATCATTCACCACAACATCCCCTTTAAAGCGCGCATCTTTTGTTTTCAGGTTATACTCGCCCGATTTGCTGGAGAGCAGTGTCGCTTCATTCTGTAAAGTACCGTTATGGTAGTATTTGCCCACTTTCGTGGCCAGGTTATAATCCACCTCATCAGACCATAAACTATTGCCTTTGCTGTCATTCAATACCACATCACCCTTCATATACACGATCTTGGTACCACCGGTATATTTCAGGTAATCGGCAAATGCCTGTGTACCATCGGCCTGTTCTATCGATACATTACCGAACGCTTCTGCCACCTTCTGGTTCTGGTACAGTACAGCACTGTCACAATACAGGATATCACTGCCGTTACGCAGTTTTACATCGCCCACTATGCGGGTGATCTGTTCTGTGCCTTGCTTTACAATATCAGTATAGGTCGAATTCAGGATCTCGATAAAGGCTGTATTGCTGTTTTTGGCCGTATCAGCAGCTGGTACCTGTTGCTGCGCAAAAGCATTGCTGGTAAGCAGCAGCATACAGCATAAGGCCACGGTCTGCAGCCTCTTTATCTGAAAACAGAAGGTACCGGTCATGTGCCGGTACCATAAATTAAGTTTATCCAATAGCCTGGTTTAAGTCATTGATAATATCTTCCACATCTTCAATACCCGTGCTCAGGCGGATCAGTCCGTCGGAAAGACCGTTCTTGATGCGCTCTTCACGAGGAATAGAAGCATGTGTCATCGTAGCAGGATGGTTGATCAGTGATTCTACACCACCAAGGCTTTCTGCCAGGGCAATCAGTTTGGTAGACATCAGCATACGTTTTACATTCTCCGGGCTGTCATCTTTCAGTTCGAAACTGATCATGCCACCGAAATTGCGCATTTGCTTTTTCGCAACTTCATGTCCCGGATGGTCTTCAAATCCCGCCCAGTACACCTTAGCTACCTTAGGATGGTTGCGCAGGAAGTGTGCTACTTTAGCACCGTTCTCACAGTGGCGATCCATGCGTACGTGCAGGGTTTTGATCCCTCTTAGCACCAGGAAACAGTCTTGTGGTCCCGGTACAGCACCCGCACTCTTCTGGATGAAGAACAGATCATCTCTCAGTTGCTTATCATTCACGATCAGCGCACCCAGGATCACATCACTGTGACCACCCAGGTATTTAGTAGCAGAGTGCATCACGATATCAGCACCCAGATCCAGAGGATTCTGCAGGTAAGGAGAGGCAAAAGTATTGTCTACACATAATAAAACATTAGCCGCTTTGGATATCGCTGCAATCGCCGCAATGTCGGTAATGTTCATCAGTGGATTGGTCGGGGTTTCGGTCCAGATCAGTTTGGTATTGCTGTTGATGGCTTTGCGGATATTCTCCGGGTCCTTCATGTCTACATAATGAAAGCGGATGCCGAATTTGACAAACAGCTTTTCAAATAAACGATAGGTGCCACCGTACATATCATTTGCCGCAATTACTTCATCACCGGGATTGAGCAGGCGTATAACCGCATCTGTTGCCGCAACACCGCTGCCGAATGCCAGGCCGTACTGTCCGTGTTCGATACCGGCCAGTGCATTTTCCAGCGCCTGACGGGTAGGATTGCCTGCACGGGAGTAGTCAAATCCTTTATGCTCATCAGGAGCATCCTGTACATAAGTTGAGGTCTGGAAGATCGGGGTCATAATAGCTCCGGTGCTTGGGTCCGGTTCTACACCGGCATGGATCAGGTTAGTACCGATACCATAAGAAGTATGATTGCTCATATAATTTCAGATAAGTATTTTAATCAGATGAATAAACGTAAAAACTCTCTATTTCCTGATACAGGAATGCGAAAGCAGCCCAAAATTAGGCCAAATGATTATGATGGAAAAATAAGAGGGGCTAAAATTATGTTGTGTTCTTCATACAAGTGCCTTATCTGCGCTGCAGGTATAGCCTTTTGAGGTGCCGGCGGTTTACCAGGCATACCAGCAGGACACAGGCCAGCAGGGTAATATGATTAATGTCTGACACCAGGCAATGGCCATTGTATATAGATCCGGAAAATTCTTTCCAGTGCCAGGGAAAGTATGGGCTGTGTGTAGGCATACCGATATGCGTACGCTTGTTGATAATCTGCGGAGCCAGGTCGATCAGATCGGGTAGTACGCTGCCGAGGAAGGCCGAAAAAATGATGAAGCGATAGCGACCACTGGCGAACAAAAGGTTGAGTAAAATAATGATCAGGCCCAGACTTGCATCCAGTGCTGCCGGTACGGGGTAGCAGTGAGGTATATAGTCCAGGATACCATGTGTGATTATGCCCAGCGAGAAACATAATAAACCGTAGCCGGCCTGTTGTACAGGTCGTGGATTACGGGGTATATGCTGGGCACATAGAGCAATAATTCCTATAGCAGCGCCGGTATGGAAGAGGATATTCATACGGTAGCCAGGTATTTTGTTTATAAATGCATGTTTTCTCTGAATATCTTCACGGCAATAGCAATCAGGATTACCCCGAAGAATTTACGGATCACCAGGATACCCGCAGGCCCCAGTAGTTTTTCCATAGCATTGAGTGAACGGATAATGACAAAAATAATCACCAGGTTCACCAGGATGCCGATCAGGACATTATACTGGTGGTATGCCGATTTCAGAGAAAGAATAGTGGTTAAGGTGCCCGATCCTGCAATCAGGGGAAAGGCAATAGGAACAATACTACCGGTCTTGGCCGAGCCGCCGTCCGGTTTGAAGAACTCTATACCCAGGATCATCTCCAGACCCAGGATAAAGATAATGATCGAACCCGCTATCGCGAAAGAAGAGACATCCAGTCCCATAAACTTCAGGATATCATTGCCCGCCAGGAAGAAAAGAATCATTAATGCACCGGACACAACTGTTGCCGTCAATGCACTGATATCGCCCATCTTTTTCTTAATACCGATCAGTACCGGTATAGATCCGAGTATATCGATCACGGCAAATAGCGTAATCGATATGGTGACAATTTCATTGATATTAATCTGGCCGAATTCGTTCATAGCGCAAAAATGATGATTTTAATTGTGTATTGTCCTGAATATTTGCAGTTTGTGGGTAAATAAGTAGTAAATCCGCTCCTTTTCGATCCTGGCCATGATAAATTCCGGATCATCGGGTAGGGGAAGGGTCTGCTCCTTCATGATATTCAGATCATAACTAATCCATTTTTGTTGGGTGCTGTATACCAGTGTATGATCGAATACCTGTAATTGTTTCACATGAAACAAATCCATATTTGTAAGTATGGTAGCATACTGGTCAAATACAAAAATACCCTTTGCAGTGTCTACGGTATAGATCTTGCGGTCACGGTCCAGTATCTGTACCGGAAAGAGTACATCGCCGGTGGCAGAGCGCAGGTCATCGCTTTGCTGCATTACATTCAGCTGCTCATCAATTTTTTGCAGCTTCGCCAGTTGCACATCATATACCCATATATTGCCATCCCTGGCCATACCGGCAGCGGTGGGCTGAAAGAGGTTCAGTTTCTTCAGGTCCATCTCATTCTTAGGGCTGAGCATACGGTCGAGGAAAGTTATTTTACCATATTCGGGATAGAAAAGCAGGAGCTTGAGGGGGTTACTGGCATCAACAGTGGCCAGATCGCCATTCTGTATGCTGCGGTAATTGCCCAGGCTGTCTCCGTTAAGGCTATATTTTACAAGGCTGTTGTCTTTAAAGATGATGTATACATTACCCAGTTCATCGGTAGTCATACTCTTTGCGGCACTGTTCAGCGGCTTTTGGTACAAAAGCTCCTGGGCAGATGATTTGCCGGGAATGAACAGCAGTAAAAAGCAAATGCAGAAATGGTACATGCGCATAGAGAAAGGCCGTAAAAATAAGGTTTCACAATAGCTTATACACAGCATAAACTAAAATTACGTTATTTTGGCATAAGAATAAAGTGAATTATAAATTAGAGCATGAAAAAAGCGCAACAAATATTACTGGGCACAGTACTGATGATGATGGGTTTGAACGCACTGCCACTGTCCCTGAATGCACAACAGACCAAAGAGACGAAGGCGACTAGTGAAGATAACCTGAACAAAAAAGATAAACTGGGTAAGAAGCAGGGTATGTGGTTCTTTAATATGCCGGAACAGTTTGGCGATCCCTCCTATATGGAGTTCGGTACCTATAAAGATGATCTGAAGAGTGGGCTGTGGTATAAACTCAGTAAGGAGCGCCAGCTGATCTCTATTGAAACATTTAAACAAGGTGTGCTGGATGGACAGGCACAGTATTTTGATGAAGGCCGGTTGTACTGCATCGGACATTACAGGGGCATATATTCCAAGTATGCATACGATACTTTTATGGTGACTAACCCGGTTACCCTGAATGATACGATGGTGATCATTTCATCTGACAGAGGGTATACCAAGCATGGATTATGGCGTTATTACAATCCTGTAACCGGTCATCTGGTAAAAGAAGAAGAGTACCAGGTTGATCTGTTACTAAGAGAAGAAGAATTTACAGAACCCGCTCCCAGAGCCACTCCTGAGCGACCTAAACTACCACATGAAGGTGGTAAACACAAGGGTTGGGATGCCGGAAAAACAAGCTCCAAAAAATCTTTGATAAAATAATTTGGTAAATCAAAAAAAGGATTCTACCTTTGCAATCCCAAAACGATTAAACAACAACAATTGCCGCGTTGGTCAAGGGGTTAAGACGCCTCCCTTTCACGGAGGAATCACGGGTTCGATTCCCGTACGTGGTACCAGAGTTTTTTTAATTGTTGATCGTTTTTGCCGCGTTGGTCAAGGGGTTAAGACGCCTCCCTTTCACGGAGGAATCACGGGTTCGATTCCCGTACGTGGTACGAAAAGCAGCAAGTCTCTTATCTTAATGATAAGAGACTTTTTTAATTTATAGCTTGTTGATAAAAATACTTTTTTACCCCAAAAGTTTCCTTAATTTTGCGCTTTACTTTAATAAGCTATGGTAGATGTATTAATAGGTTTGCAATGGGGTGATGAGGGTAAAGGTAAAATCGTAGATTACCTTGCAGCTCAGTACGAAATTATTGCACGCTTTCAAGGTGGCCCGAATGCAGGCCATACTCTTTACGTAAACGGACAGAAGGTTGTACTGCGTACCATTCCTTCCGGCGTATTCCAGGAAAACAAACTGAACCTTATCGGTAACGGTGTGGTAATTGACCCGGTAACTTTAAAAGAAGAAATCGAAGGTCTGAAAGCACTGGGCGTTCCTGTTGAAGAAAACCTCTTCATCTCTCATAAAGCACACATCATCCTGCCTACGCACAGAGCACTCGATGCTGCTTCTGAGCATGCAAAAGGTTCTGAAAAGATCGGTTCTACTTTAAAAGGTATCGGTCCGGCTTATATGGATAAGACCGGCAGAAACGGCCTGAGAGTAGGAGATTTAATGGCTTCTGACTGGAAGCAGCGTTATGAAAAATTAAAAGCTAAGCATGTAGAAATGCTGCGTATGTACCAGACCGAAGTCGAATGGCAGGAATGGGAAGCAGCCTTCTTTGAAGCAGTGGCTTACCTGCAGCAATTGAATATTGTGAATGGTGAGTACTGGTTGAATAATCATATTGCCAATGGCAAAAAAGTACTGGCTGAAGGTGCACAAGGCTCTATGCTGGATGTAGACTACGGTACTTATCCGTTCGTTACCTCTTCCAATACCATTACAGCCGGTGTATGTACAGGTTTGGGTATTGCCCCTTCCCAGATCGGTGAGGTGTATGGTATTACCAAAGCATATTGTACCCGCGTAGGTAGTGGTCCTTTCCCTACCGAGCTGCACGATGAGACCGGAGAAGCGTTACGCAAAGCCGGTAACGAGTTCGGCGCAGTGACCAAACGTCCTAGACGTTGTGGTTGGATCGATCTGGTTGCTTTACGCTATACTATTATGCTGAGCGGCGTTACCCGTCTGATCATTACTAAGGCAGACGTTATGGATGAATTTGAAGAAATCAAAATGGCGACTGCTTATAAAGTAGGGGAAACCGTTACGGAAGAAATGCCTTTTGATATCTGTGATATGGCTATCGAGCCGGTATACCAATCTTTCCCTGGATGGACTGCACAAAAGATCAGTGCATGTACCAGTCTGGAGCATTTACCGGAAACCTTTACCGAGTATTGCAAGTTCATCGAGAACTACCTGGGTACCAGAGTACAATATGTATCTAATGGTACCGGTAGAGATAACCTGATGAAGTTTTTCTAAAAACAGCAATTACATACAATATATAATAAGTATAGCCCGGCATATTGCCGGGCTATACTTATTATATATCTATTCTCAGCAGGATATTTTTTTGAGTACACATTGTTTAATTCAAGTATGTGATTTTGAAATCGGGGGTATTGTAAAAAGATATTTTCCGGCACAGGAACAGTAGAAATGTTAAATGATTTATTTGTCTCATGTATTGTAGTTCCTGTTAAATGGATTATTTACATATTTATTTTATTTTAAATTTGATTGGCGAATCTGTAATTATCAGCTTATTGTTCGACCTCAATTTTTGCATAATTTGGGCAAATTGCTATGAAATCCAACCAAAGCAGTGTATTTTAGTGTCTTTATTGTTACGGACAACAAAAAATCACTTTCATTATGAAGAGCAAATTTCTACTCATTATTGCTTGCTTTTTAACTACTATCATGCCCGGAGCCTTTGCTCAGAGTTATACATATACGTTAAATGGCAATCCTATTAATACTACCGGATGGACACTGACCGGAACAGCGTTTAACAACGTTACGGACATTATGCTGAATAATGCCACAACAAGTCAGAACGGAAGTATCTACTATGGCACCCCACAGAACCTGAGCAGTGCCTGCGATTATTTCAGCGTATCATTCGACTTTAAATTTACGGTGACACCAGGTGTAGATCCTGCAGATGGTCTGGCGTTCTGGTATATTGCCAATCCACCTTCCGGTACCGTACTGGGCGCAGGTTTGGGCATGCCGGCCAATATGAATGGCTTTGCCCTGATCTTCGATGTATACAGTAATGATAACAATGTTAATCCACCAAATAACCCGCTGATTACCCTCAGAAAATTTACCAATACAGGATACACAGAGGGCGTATATAACGGCCTTATCGGATCTGAAGTATACAACCAGTCTACACTGATCAATGGTAGCTGGCATACCTGTACCATGATCTATCAGAGTGGGGTGATGAGCGTGTATCTGGATGGTGGAGCTACTCCAATCATTACAGGAGCCCTGGCTTTAAACAATAACGTAGGTTATTTCGGTTTCTCCGCTTCTACAGGTGCACTTTATGAAACACATGCTGTTAAGAATGTAATCATCTCCGGTGGTCAGCAACCTGATCCTGTTACGGTTGCAGACCTGAGCTATTGTGTTGGCGCCACTTCAGCACCATTAACCGTTTCTAATACATTACCAGGTGCTAATATTCACTGGTATACTACCTCTTCTGGTGGTACCAGCAGCAGCACCGCTCCTACACCAAATACCAGCACACCAGGTACCACTACATGGTGGGTAACGCAAAGTGCTGCAGGTTGTGCTATTGAAAGCCAGCGTGTGCCGATTACCGTTACGGTTAATCCTGCCCCTGAAATGTCTATAAGCCCTGCATATGCAGAGATCTGTAAAGGAACACCATTATTACTGACAGCAGTAGGTGCCCCTAATATTACCTGGACACCTCCTGATGGGTTAAGCGCTACTACTGGTGCTTCTGTTGTGGCTAATCCGGTACAGAGCACTACTTACCGCGCCATCGGTACTACACCGCAGGGTTGTAAGGATACCGGTATCATGACCGTTAAAGTTTTCCCTAGCTATAATAAAACACTGAACATTACCATCAATGAAGGCGAAAGCTACGAGTTTGGTGATATGCAGCTGATGGATCCGGGTACTTATAAAGGAAGCTTCCTGTCTTCACTGGGTTGTGACAGTACGGTTACGATCAACCTGACAGTAGATTACAAAGATAAAAAGACAATGTTCCCGAATGCCTTTACGCCAAACGGTGACGGACGTAACGATTACTTTGCCCCGCTGAGCAACTATCCTAACCTGATCACTATTGAGGAGTTTGATATCTTCAACAGATGGGGTCAACTGGTGTACAGCGCTTACGGCTCTAAAGCACAAAGCGGATGGGACGGAACCTTTAATGGTAAAGTAGCCGATGCCGGAGTATATTACTATTATGCCCGTATGCGTACCAGAGATGGTGTAGAAGAATTTAAAGGAGAAATTACTTTATTCAGATAGAATTTTTAAGACCAAAAAGGAAAGGCTATACATAATTGTATAGCCTTTTTTGTTTTGTTTTTAGCACTCTTTTATTTTTTAATCACCTCCGCCTTCAGCACTTTGCGCTTCTTGATGTGCAGTGCGATAAAGGATAATACAAAACCGATTACCGCAATCAGGGCTAGTTTACCGATGTATGGGTAAGTCAGGTCTGCTGCACCGTTTTCAATGATCAGGATACGGAAGGCCGGCAGGAAATGAGTCAGTGGAATGATGTCTGCAATAGTCTGTATCCAGCCGGGCATCTGGCTCAGGGGCCAGGTAAAACCGGAGAGGATAAAGCTTGGTGTAGCTACAACCATAAGGATCTCCGTTGCCTTAAGCTGATTAGGGATCAGTATACTGAACAGGATACCCATAAAACATACCGCCAGTACAAATACCCCTGCAATGAGGGTCAGTGTGCCCAGGTTATGATCGAAAGGGATACGGAACCATTTGGTAAACCCCCAGTACATCATCCATATTCCGAAACTCATGATCAGGTAAGGAATCACCTTTACCCAGAGCAGCATAAACGTCGATTTGGATTGTTTCACCAGGTCTTTAAAAGTACCTTTCTCAAACTCTGCGGCAAAGGATAGGGCCAGTCCTAATAGTAGTACCTGTTGCAATACCGTAGCCAGGATACCCGGCCACAGGAAATACATATAGTTGGTCGAGCGGTTGAACTTTTTGATGAATGTAGTGCGGAACGGTTCGTATTGGCTCAGCAGTAATTGCTCCGGTGTGCCTTGTTTTCGTAAGGTTTCCATCTGCATACCAGCCTTCAGCGTACCCAGACATACCTGTATGGCCGTAGCAGCATAGTTGGCTGTAAGTACGTTAGACGTATTCACAATAGTAGTGATCTCGGGGTATCGTTTGGTCAGTACAGCATTTTCAAAACCGTCTGGAATAATCACAATACAGGCCGCTTCTTTTTCAATCGCCAGACGGTTCAGCTGGTTTTCATCAAACTGCAGCGAAGCGATGTGCAATACCTCGTTATCTTCCATCATTTCGATAGCCTTACGGCTCATACGGCTCTGGTCATGGTCTACCACAATGATCGGCAGATCAGTCACCTTACCCTTGCTGTACACATAGCCCAGCAGGAGACCATACATTAATGGCGCACCGATAAACAGCATACGCAGTACCTTGTTCTGCCAGAACATGCCGAACTCTCTGCGTAGTAATTTCAAAAATGTCTTCATGATTTATGGAGCTAAGGTTACAGTAGATTTTGTGTACAGTTTTGCGGCATCTTCCGGCTGTTGTGGTTTAATGATCACCTCATACAGCGATTCCTGCATATCATAGTCGGGATAGGCCGTCGCGATATTGGCATAGGCCCCGATCTGTTTTACCTGTTTGATGGTCCCGGTAATGCTCTTGTTGTCCAGGTAGGGTACAGTTACGTTAATCGTACTTCCGGTCTGGTATGCTTTCAGTTGTTTTTCCGGTATGGTAAAGCGGAAGTAAGTAGATTCCAGCAGCGAACCCGTAACCAGTGTATAGCCCGGCAAGGCCAGCTCTCCCGTCTTCAGGGTAATGCCCTCTATACGCATATCCTGAGGCGCTATAATATACCGTTCCTTATCAGCAACAGTCACTTCCTGCAAGGCACCAAGGGCACGGTCCTGCTGGCCCAGGGCCATCGTTTGCTGTTCGATGCGCACACCATTCTGTACATCTGCAATTTCTGCATCTACCGCGATCAGCTGCGCCTTTGCACCCTGGTATTTGGCATAGACCTCATCATACTGCTGTTGCGGAATCAAAGAGTCTTTTACCATAGCCCCCAGGCGGTCCAGCGATTTCTGCGCAAAATCGTATTGTTCTTTTAAAGCCTGTTTCTTGGCCTGTAATTGCTTCAGCTGATTGCCGGTCGCCCCGTGTACCGTCATCTGATACTGCGCCTCTGCAGAGGTCACCGCACCTTCGGCCTGCGCTTTTTTAGCCGCCACTTCCGGTATATCCAGTATCGCCAGGGTATCGCCCTTGTGTACAAAATCACCTTCCTGAACCTTCAGTACCGATATGCGTCCGGCGATCTTGCTCACCACCGCTACCTGGTCCCGTTCTACCTTGCCTTGTACCGGTTTTACAGTATCCTTATTATTGCCACAGGAGGCCAGGGTCAGCGCACCTGCTATGTATAAAATATATTGTTTCATGATTTATTTTGTTTGAAGAGATGATTGTAAAGTACCGGTTGCAGCGTAGGTATCCAGTGCAGCCTGGCGTTCCTCGATCAGCGTATTGATCTTGTTCAGGCGGGATTGATACATATCCGTTTCGGCAGAGAGGCGTTCGGTAACATTGATCAGGCCTGCTTTGTATTGTTTCTCCGCCATAGTAAGGTTATTGCTTGCCACCTTTTCTCTCTGGTCGGCAAGGTCTATCTGGCGAAGTAAAGTCTCATAACGGGCCTTATTGTTTTCGAGTTGCAGTTTCATTTTCTGCTTTGTATCATTAAGCTTCAGGTCTACCTGGTCAATGTTGATCCTGGCCGCTTCAATTTTATGTTTGCGTTCAAATCCGCCAAACAGTTCCCATTTAAAGGCCAGGCCCACCATCCAGTTCGGACTTAAAGTAGCCTCGTTCAATCGCAGGTTCATATTATAGTTATACGCCGTACCATTCAGGGCTGTTAAAGGAATTGTTGTGGACGTGCTGCCATTAAATAAAGAGGCATAACTGTACGATCCGAAGGCACCCAGGGTAGGGAGCAGAGATCCTTTTTCCTTTTTCAATGCATAGGTATAGGCCTCACGGAAAGAAGATAATGCTTTGGCCTCTGCCCTGTTTTCTGTACTCAGCGCAGCCAGGTCTGGAATCATGATCGGATGCACCTCGTACACCACCGCAGCAATCTGTGCCTCATCATAACCACACAGGTCACCGATCTTCTGCATCAGCACTTTTCGTTTGCCCGAGAGTTCTACCTGGCGCGTTTCCAGTTCCAGGTCGGCCAGTTTTATTTTATCCCGGTCATAAGGAATGGCCAGTCCCAGCGATATCGCTTTCTCCACCCGTTCCTGTTCCTTGTCCAGTCTTTTACGGCTTTCCGCAATCAGCTGATCAGCCTCATCCAGTAAGCGTAATTGGTCAAACACAAAGATTACTTCTTTAATCACCGCATCTTTCTTTGGTTCCAGCAGGTAAGTGCTGCCTTTGGCCTTGGCCTCCATCGCTTTGGCACCATTATATATCTGTCCGCCGCTGAAAAGAACCGTTTTGGCCGTAATACCACCGTAAAATACCTGTCCCTGGTTTTGGAACGTTTGTTTGCCGTCGAAAATGGTATTGCCGGTCAGGGGCAGAGTAGCCGCCGGAATATCAATGGTCAGATCATTGTCCAGGTAGCTGTACAAGGCACTGGCCTCGACACGGGGAATATATTTGTTCCATACACCCTTGCGTTCCAGTTCCATTTTCTCCAGTTCCAGGCGCTCTGTGTTTAAGTCTGTACTCAGGCTCAGGGCTGCATGAACAGCCTCCTGCAGGGAAGGACTTAATACCGGTTGTGCCAGTGCAGTATTCATGCCTATACCGGCAATGATCATACTGCTTAATAAATACTTTTTCATCATTTATTTATGTGCATCTATATTTTCGTAAATAGTAGCAAATACCTCTTTTACTGTAAGTAATTGCGCTTCCGTCAGGCCATGGGTAAGGGTTCCCAGCGTTTTATTGGCCACCGGCATAATCTTATCCTCAAGGGCTTTCCCTTTTTCGGTAAGGACGATAATATTCAGGCGGCGGTCTTTGGCATCCGGCTGACGGCTGATATAACCATCCTTCTCCAGGTTATCGATCAGGCGGGTAGTGCTGGGTTTGTCCCTTCCGGTTTCATCAGCAATGGTCTGCTGCGATACGCCATCCTGTTTCCATAAAACCACCAGTATCGTCCATTGTTCCCGGGTCAGGCTTATATCATTCGCTTTGAACTGCTGTCCAAGAAAGCGGCTCACATGCATGAATATGCGCCCGGTGAGCAGGTTATGACGGTCTTCTGTCGAGATGATATGTTTGGTATCCATAATTATAGTTGTTTATGCAACTACAAAATTAGATATAAAAATGATTGCATAGACAACTATTTGTTTAAAATAATGTTAAAGCCGTTTTGGGAGCAGATCGCAAGGGCCTGTATACAAATACGAAACAGGATAAATAAAAACGGTGAAAGCTGTGCCCAATCATTATCTTTGTGCATAAGCAAACTATATCCTATGCGTCGTATACTACTGGCTGCAATAGCACTGTTGCTGAGTGCTGCATGGATCTTTTTCCTGAACAATCACTGGGGTAGCACCCCGCCATTAGGCAAATTCTTCGGACCGGTAAAAGGCTTCTGGAAGAATGCTGTTGCCGTTACGGAAGATGGCCGGGAAATGCACATCCCCCAGCAAGAGCTACGCAGTAATGTTGATGTTACTTTTGATCAGCGGCTGGTACCACATATAGCGGCACAGAATGATGCAGACCTGTACTTTGCGATGGGTTACGTTCATGCATATTATCGTTTATGGCAGATGGATATGCAGGCCAGGGCTGCGGGAGGCCGCCTGAGCGAGGTAGCAGGACGGAAAACACTGGAATATGACCGCCTGCAGCGCAGGAAAGGAATGGTCTTTGCCGCTAAGAATGCACTCAAAATGATGGAGCAGGATGCGCAGACCAAAGCCATGCTGGATAATTATACCAGGGGGGTAAACACCTATATCGCTTCGCTGAGGCTGATGGATTATCCTTTCGAATATAAAATGATGGACTTTAAGCCGGAAGAATGGACCAACCTGAAATCGGTACTCATCATTAAATTTATGGCCGATAAGCTGACCGGCTACTCCGACGATATTGCCTATTCTTACCTGAAAGAGATCTTTCCGCAGGAGCAGTTCGATATGTTGTACCCGGAGAAGGTGCAGGGCAGCAGCCCGGTCATTCCCGCAGGTACTCTTTTTCCGGCCCCTTCACAGATGCCGGCCATTACCCCTGTTGCTAAGTTATGGGCTACCTTTACCCTTAAAGATTCTCTGGTCGCCGCTGCCGGATACCAGGAAGAGCGCAATACCGGTATAGGGTCCAATAACTGGGCCATCAGCGGACAACGTACCAAATCGGGTGGGGCTATTCTGTGCAATGACCCGCACCTGCAGCTCAATCTGCCTTCTTTATGGTACGAAGTGCAGCTGACAGCTCCGGGTATCAACAGCTATGGGGTTAGCTTTCCCGGTATCCCCTCTGTGGTTATCGGATTCAATGACAGCATAGCCTGGGGCTTTACTAACAATGCCCGTGATGTAAAAGATTATTATGAAATAAAGCAGGCCACCGATCCGCGTTATTATATCTACGATGAGCAGGAAGTGCCGTATAATTTCAGTCGCGAAGAGATCTATATCCGTGACGAAGACAATGCCTACATCGATTCGGTGCGGTACACCATACAGGGTCCGGTGCAGTATGATAGCAGCTTTCCCGATCCTCTGCATTCCGGCAAATTGCTGGCCATGCAATGGATGGCACATCGCCCCTCCAATGAGCTCAAGGCTTTTTATGCCCTGAACCGTGCAGAGAATTATGAAGCCTTTACCAGTGCCATCAGTAATTTTACCTGTCCGGCACAGAACTTTGCCTATGCAGACAGACATGGAAATATTGCCCTTTGGGCACAGGGCCGTTTCATTAATAAATGGAAAGACCAGGGTAAATATGTAATGAACGGGAGCACCAGCAAAACAATCTGGGGTAATGATATTCCTATGAAGGATAACCCGCACGTATGGAACCCGCAGCAGGGTTATGTAGCCAGTGCGAATCAGAATGTAACAGACAATACTTATCCCTACTGGTACAACGGCGATTTTGCAGAGTGGCGGGGTTGGTACCTGAATCGTACACTACAACAATGGCTGTCCGATTCTGCGCGCAGCATCGGTGTAGAAGATATGATGCAGCTGCAGAACAGTGCGTACTCTATGCTGGCAGAGCAGCTGTACCCGGCCATACAATTGTATGTACCCCAACTGAAATGGGAAGATCAGCAACATCCTTACCTACTGAGTAAGGACAGTAAAGACGCTACCTTCTTTCATATACTCTGGTATACTTTAGGACGCAATATATGGCAAAGCAGCCTGGGGCGCTATCCTGCGCTGGTGCGACCGGATGATGCCGTAACATTGCAGTTGCTGCTGCATGATAGCGTAGCGGCGAATAAGCCTATACTGGAAACCATTGCGGGCAAAGCTATGGGGGCTCTGGTACAGGAAAGTTATAAGCAGGCTACAGATAGTTTTGAAAAAGTAAAAGCCGCAAATGGTGGAGCCTGGTACCTGTCTAAACAGACTACGGTGAAGCACCTGAGCGAGCAGGCAGCCTTTAGCTTTACCAACCTGCCTACCGGTGGTGATTATAATACGCTGAATGCCATGCAGGGCCGTAAAGGTCCCAGCTGGAGAATGGTTGTGGATATGGACCCGAACGGCATCAAAGCCTACGGTATATATCCCGGTGGGCAAAGCGGGCATCCCGGCAGTAAGTTCTATAGCGCTTATATGCAACAATGGGCAGACGGAACGTATAACCAGCTGACTTTCTATCCTAAAAACAGTAAATAAGATATTATGCGGTTTTTTATCATTATGCTGATAACAGCACTGGCATCAGCCCTGTTATTACATTTTCTCCCCTGGTGGATATCGATGGTGATTGCCTTCCTGATGGTGCTGCTCTTGCCTTTACGCATGGGGCCGGCTATTTTGTCGGCAGCTCTGGGTGTAGGGCTTTGCTGGCTGGTGATCGCCCTGTTCCGTGATATCGGTAATGAGCACATCCTCAGCCGGCAGATTGCAGTACTGATGGGCGTACCCTCCTACATTTTTGTAGTATGCATCACCGGCCTTATAGGCTTTATTTCCGGTGCCCTGGGTGGATTTACAGCCAGCGCACTAAACCGTATTTTACGTCCGGGTCTAATGGCTCCGCGTACAACAAGTAATCACTAATATGAATAATAATCCGGTGCGTATACAACGCAATATAGCCTTCCTCGCTATATTCTTATTAGCCTTCAAAATGGTCGCCTGGTTACTGACGGGTTCTGTAGCCATTTTTACCGATGCACTGGAGAGTATTGTCAATGTAGTTGCCGGTCTCTTCGGCTGGTACAGTCTCTGGCTGGCCGCCAAACCCCGGGATGCCAATCATCCTTACGGTCATGGTAAGGTCGAGTTTATCTCCGCAGCTATAGAAGGTACCCTGATCTCCATAGCAGGACTGGTCATCATCATCGAGTCTATAAAAGGCTTAGGCAAGCCGCATACCTTACAGAAACTGGATATAGGTCTGGTACTGGTGGCTTTTACCGCAGTGGTCAATTATATTGTAGGCACCTATGCCGTCAATACCGGTAAGAAGAATCGCTCTGTCACAATGGAAGCCAGTGGCCGCCATCTGCGTACCGATACCTATTCTACCATAGGTATTGTTGTCGGGCTGGTACTGATCCGGTTTACCGGCTGGTTATGGCTGGATGCTGTTGTGGCTATTGTTTTTGCCATCATTATATTAGTCACCGGATACCGTGTGTTACGCAATTCCATTTCAGGAATTATGGATGAGGCTGATATGAGCCTGCTGGAAGAGGTGATTACTTACGTAAATGAGCACCGACGCCCCGCCTGGATCGATCTGCATAACCTGCGCATTATCCGCTATGGTAATATTTTACACCTGGACGGGCACCTTACTGTACCCTGGTATTATACGGTAGCACAGGCACACGAAGAGATGAAGGCCCTGGAAGACCTGGTTGTGGATAAGTACGGGACTACCGTAGAGCTGTTTATACACCTCGATCCCTGTGAGCCCTTTTCCTGCCCTTTGTGTACCATAGAAAACTGTACCGTACGCAAAGCCCCATTCCGCTACAGAATAGAATGGGATATAGATAATGTAATGAAGAATAGTAAACACCTCCTGGAGGGAGACCGCCTGACCCATGACCATTAAATCAGCCTCACAATATATAGCAGACCAGTTAGCCGATCTGTACGAAGCAGGGGAGGCACAGGCCATTGCAGGCTGGGTTATAGAAGACCTTACGGGCCTGGATACACTTTCCTTAAGAATGCAGCGGGAAGATGCGCTTACGCAAGTGCAGCTTGATCGTATGGAAGCATGCCTGCAGCAACTGCAGCAATATATCCCTGTACAATATGTGCTGGGTAAAAGTTATTTCTTTGGATATACCTTTGTGGTAAGTCCTGCGGTACTGATTCCGCGGCCGGAGACCGAAGAGCTGGTAGACCTTGTATTGCAATGTGTACGCCAGCGAGCCGGAGCGCCTTTGCGTGTACTGGAGGTTGGGGCAGGTAGCGGCTGCATCAGCATCGCTTTAAAAAAGCAGTCGCCTCAGCTGGATATTACTGCAGTAGATATTACTACAGATGCACTGGCTATTGCACGGCAGAATGCAGCAAGCCTGCAGGCTGAAGTCAATTTTATAGAATGCGATTTTCTGGACGAGGCACAATGGCCCGGATTGGGAACTTTTGACATCATTGTCAGTAATCCGCCTTATATTACAGCGCAGGAGCAGGAAGCTATGCAGGTACATGTACTGGATCAGGAACCACATACGGCACTTTTTGTGACCGATGGTGATCCGCAGCAGTTTTACCGCAAGATCGCCCATTTTGCAGATATTTATTTGCAGGCGGGCGGGGCCGTTTTCCTGGAGCTGAACCAGTATTTTGCAGCAGATACAAAGGCCCTGTACAGTGCCGCCGGCTGGCAGGCAGATCTGCTCCGGGACCTGAACGATAATGACCGTATGCTGCGCTGCACCCGATAAAAAATTTCATTTTTGTGGCACATTTTTCTATTTTTGTGCCTATTGAAAGTGATTCAGAACTCATTTACAAAACGAAAACGATGATTGAACTATTAGACGAGGCAGTAGACAGTGCTGCTTCAGGTATGAAAAAAGCCCTGGCACATCTGGATGCTGAATTGTTGAAAATACGCGCTGGTAAAGCATCTCCTGCAATGATCGACGGTATTACCGTTGAGTATTACGGTTCCCCTACGCTGATCAGCCAGGTAGCCAATGTAACGACTCCTGATGCAAGAACGATCTCTATCCAGCCTTGGGAAAAAAACATGATCAGCCCGATTGAGCGTTCTATCATGATGGCTAATATCGGAATGAACCCACAGAATGATGGTGAAGTAATCCGTCTGTTCCTGCCACCACTTACCGAAGAGCGTCGTAAAGAACTGGTAAAACGGGTGAATGCAGAAGGTGAAACCGCGAAAATTGCGATCAGAAGCAATCGTCGTGATGCATTTGAAACAATCAAAAAACTGCAGAAAGACGGCGTAAGCGAAGATGCTGCCAAAGAAGCAGAAGGCCGCGTACAGGCACTGACCGATAAAAATATCGAGAAAGTAGACCAGGCTTGCAAAGACAAAGACAAAGAGATCATGACGATCTAAGTATACTTAATTATAAAAGAATAGGGCTAACCATTGGTTAGCCCTATTCTTTTATATATACTGTTGTAATCTTTTAAAATTTCCGGCCCACGGTCAGTTTGATGATCAGGCCAATAAAGCCAACACTCAGCATCAGTACGCCAAGACCCGTCTGGCCTTTGGAGAGGTACATTACCCCTCTCAGGATAAATACAATGGAGATAATGATAGTCCAGGGGCTCGATTTAGCCTGTTTTTCGACCTGTTCGCTTTTTTGCATCAGCGCATTTACCTGCGACAGTTCTTCGTTAGAATAACCATTAGCCACCAGGTTTTCTTTTATTTCCTTAGCCGAGAAGCCTAAGTCTATCTGCTTCTGAATATCTACAGCCAGGGCTTGCTGTCTTAATTGATCCATGTTGGGTTTTGTTTTACTTTTGGATACAAATGTAGTTTTTTTGTTATAAATTCCAAATAATATACACAATACCTTTGTCTTTATTAAGGCGATTGCAAAACACTGCCATTTTGTAGCATCGCCTGCGTTGAATTACCCTTCGAGACCCTATGGGCACAAAACTCCGGTTGATGAGGCGCCCGAAGCACCAAACAAGGGCTATCGCTGTACTCAAAATTAATAAGCGATCAGTACAGACCGCTTAGAACGGCCTTATAAATCCGGTATCAAGAAAATCATTGGCTCGGTCGATAAAGTTGCAAACCATTGTCTGAACGAAGTGAGTCTGGTTTGCGACCGACCGACACATTGATTTTGAGCCAGGGATTTATACAGCCTTGATTTTTGGCGGTACCTTTTGCATCAAGGCAAAAGGTAGCCATAAATATAATTAAAGATCAAAGAGTAATGTAGGCCTTTACGTCCTGTAAATAGACAATCAATTTCACTTATCTCTACACATTATTCCTTATAATTTATAGTTGCATCGAAATTACAGGCCACTTGCCACCGACGTATTAGCAAATTAGCGCTATATTTGCAGTCTTAAATTTTTTAACGTATTCAAAAAATATGCAAGTTCAACACTTATCCGAACAAGAATTAGTGCGCAGAGAGAAATTAAACGCACTAACGCAGGCCGGGATAGAAGCCTATCCTGCGCCACTGTATCCTGTATCTCATTATTCTGAAGACATAAAGAAGCAGTATACAGAGGAGAAGAAGGATGAGTTTGCAGCAGTATGTGTGGCCGGCCGTGTAATGAGCGTGAATAACAAAGGCAAGGCAGGCTTCCTGAAGATACAGGACAGTAAAGGCATCATACAGATATATGTAAAGAAAGAAGAACTGTCTACGGAAGAAGACAGTACCCTTTGGGATGTAGCAATCAAAGGTATTGACCTGGGCGATATCATCGGTATTAAAGGTTATGTATTTGCAACCATGAAAGGAGAGATCTCTGTGCATGCACAAGAGTTTACCCTGTTGTCCAAATGTCTGAAACCATTACCTGTAGTAAAAAGAGATGAAGAGGGTAATGTATTTGATGAAGTTACCGATCCTGAATTCCGCTACCGTCAGCGCTATGCCGACCTGATCGTGAATCCGCATATTAAAGAAACATTCCTGAAACGTACCAAAATCATGAATACCATTCGTGATTTCCTGAACGGACAGGGCGCAATAGAAGTAGATACACCGGTATTACAGAACATCCCGGGTGGGGCAGCGGCACGTCCGTTCATCACCCATCACAATGCACTGGATGTACCTTATTACCTGCGTATTGCGAATGAATTATACCTGAAACGACTGATCGTAGGTGGTTTTGACTGGGTTTATGAGTTCAGCCGTAACTTCCGTAACGAGGGTATGGACCGTACACACAACCCGGAATTTACCGTACTGGAGTGGTATACCGCGTACAAAGATTACTTCTGGATGATGGACATTACCGAACAGTTGTTCGAGAAAATGGCCATTGCCGTACATGGTACCACAGATGTGCCGGTAGGCGATAAGATCATCAGCTTTAAAGCTCCGTTCAAACGTATTTCTATCTTCGACTCTATCAAAGAAAATACCGGTATCGATGTGAGTGAAATGGATGAAGAAGGTCTGCGCCAGGTGTGTAAACAACTGAATATAGAAGTGGCACCTAACATCGGTAAAGGCAAACTGATCGATGAGATCTTTGGGGAAACATCGGAGCATACTTATATGCAACCGACATTCATCATAGACTATCCGGTAGAGATGTCTCCGCTGACGAAGAAGCACCGCAGCAAAGAAGGTCTGGTAGAGCGTTTTGAGTTAATGATCAATGGTAAGGAAATTGCCAATGCCTATTCTGAGCTGAATGATCCTATCGATCAGCGCCAGCGTTTCGAGGATCAGATGGCACTGATGGAGCGTGGCGATGATGAAGCCATGTTTATCGACCATGACTTCCTGCGTGCACTGGAATACGGTATGCCGCCAACCTCAGGTATCGGTATCGGTATCGACCGCCTGTGTATGCTGCTGACCAATCAGCCGTCTATCCAGGATGTACTGTTCTTCCCTCAGATGAGACCGGAGAAGTTTGACAGTGGCGTTCCATTGAGCGATGAGGCTAAAGCTATTAAAGATATATTATCTCAACAGGCCGATAAAATAGTACTGGATGCCTTAAAAGCAGAAAGTAAACTGTCCGGTAAGAAATGGGATAAAGGTATTAAAGAACTGACCTCTGCCAATCTCGCTAAAATCGAGAAAAATGAAGAAGGCGTTTTTGTACTGAACAGAGACTAATTTTACAAAACTACATAAAAGGGTAAGGGCTGCAATTTGCAGCCCTTACCCTTTTATGTAGTTTGTTTTTCAGAGTATCTCGATAAAGAACAAAGAGCAATTGTATTTACCGACTATCCGCATGTAGTAACCTTTTTTCTTCGTCCTTTTGTCCGGCAACAAAAGGACCAAAAGTGCCTTTGTTTTCATCAAGGCGATTGCATAGCACCGCCATTTTGTACCGTTGCGTGCATTGATCGTCTGAGCTTAACGTGTGATGCATTCGGCGCTCAACGATCGCATCTCCAACCAAAATGGTTATCGCTGTGATGAAAACAACAAGCGATCCGTACAAGTACAGATCGTTCAAATGGCCTTATAAATCCGGCGTCAAGAAAATCATTGGCTCGGTCGATAGAGTTGCAAACCACTGTCTGAGCGTAGCGAGTCTGGTTTGCGACCGACACATTGATTTTTAGCCAGGGATTTATACAGCCTTGATTTTTTGGCGCTACCTTTTGCATCAATGCAAAAGGTAGCAATAGCTATATAGGCTACTTAAATTATAATACTAGACTTTGTTTCCTTTAAGCGGATACTCAGTTTGTATTTTAATATTATGTCAACATCAGCCCTGACTTTGCGCAGGACTTTTTTATGCTGTATATTTGTGCTGTTAAATTACAATACATCTACATGAGCAAAATATTAGTGACCGGCGGTTGCGGTTATATCGGCAGCCATACCATTGTAGACCTGGTAGATCATGGTTTTGAGGTAATCTCTGCAGACAATCTTTCTCGTGGCTTCGGTGAGATGAATGATAAAGTATCTAAGTTATTAGGCAAATCCATTCATAATTACGCAGTAGACCTGAGCGATGCTGCAGCTACCCGTACCATCTTCGAAGCAAATCCTGATATCGAAGGTATCATTCACTTTGCAGCATACAAATCGGTGCCGGAATCAGTAGATGCTCCGCTGATGTATTATAAAAACAATATCGGATCACTGATCAATATACTGGAGTGTGCTAAGGAATTTGGTGTGAAGAATGTAGTATTCTCCTCTTCCTGTTCCGTATACGGTAATGCAGATACACTGCCGGTTACCGAAACAGCACCCTTAAAAGAAGCAGAATCTCCATACGCTGCTACCAAACAAATGGGCGAGCAGATCTGTGCTGATTTTGTAAAAGGTAATCCCGGTTTCAAAATCGTACTGCTGCGTTACTTCAACCCGGTAGGAGCGCATGAGTCTACCCTGATCGGTGAGATGAACCAGCGTCCGGAAAACCTGGTGCCTATCGTTACCCAGACAGCCATCGGTATCCGTTCCGGAATGACGGTATTTGGTAATGATTACGATACCCGCGATGGATCTTGTGTGAGGGATTATATACATGTAATGGATATTGCCCATGCCCATACACTGGCCCTGCAGAAGTCTATAGAGAATGCATTGCCATCAGGCTGTGAGGTCTTTAACCTGGGAACGGGCGAGGGGGTAACGGTTCTGGAACTGATCAAAGCTTTTGAATCCGTATCCGGTCTTAAACTGAATTATGACATCGGTCCGCGCAGAGCAGGCGATGTGATTAAAGTATATGCAGACAATACCAAAGCCAAAACCCTGCTGGGCTGGCAGCCTGGTTATGATATAACCACGATGATGCAGACCGCCTGGAACTGGCAACAGGCCCTGGCCAAAGAAACAGCACAATAATATGACAAACGGCATTCCTACTGATCACGGTCTGATACTCTTTGACGGAGTATGCAATCTCTGTAGCAACAGCGTGCAGCTGATCATTAAGAATGACCGGAAAGATTATTTTCGCTTCGCTTCACTGCAATCTGATCTGGGCGTAGCACTGAAAAAGCAGTATAACATAACCACAGACAGTATCGTGCTGGTCGAAGATGGAAAGGTATATACACAGTCTTCCGCAGCATTGATGATTGCCCGCAGACTTAAAGGAGCATATTCTTTACTGTATGGGTTTATGATCCTGCCGCGAATGATCAGGAATACGGTGTATGCCTGGATTGCACGCAACCGCTATCGCTGGTTTGGCAAAAAAGAGGCTTGCTGGATACCAACTCCCGAGCTGAAAAATAAATTTATTGCATAATAGTTTACATATATAATGGAAGATATTTTAGCAGGGTTCGACCCCGCAGGTGCTGCAGACTGGAAGGCACAACTGACCAAAGATCTGAAAGGAATTACTTTTGAGCAGCTGAGAAGAATCGATGATAATGGCATCACTATAGAGCCGTTCTATACGATTGAAGATGTTGCAGATCATGATACCAAGCCTGTATTTGCCCATACTGACTGGAGTATTATGGAGCGCATCGTCGTAAACCAGGAACAGGACGCCAATAAACTGGCTTTACAAACACTGGCTACCGGCGCCAGCGGACTGATTTTCGAAGTGGCCGCCGAAAATACCGACTGGGCGACACTACTCAATGGGGTAGAGGTAGCCTATATCCATACCTTCTTTAACCTGCGCAATGCAACAGATGCATCTGTAGAAGCACTGACAGCGTACCTGAAAGCACATAATGCTGTACAGGCCACAATAGGCCACGATACTTTATCTGATTATGTACAGGCTAAGGCTACAGCCGAGACCTTTGCAGCAGCGGTAAACCGCATCGCGCAGAGTACAGGGCAGCTGATCGTTGATGGCAGCCTGTACTATAATGCCGGATCACCATCGGTATACCAGCTGGGACTGATTACTGCGCAGGTGAATGAATACCTGCAGGCACTGGCCGATAGCAATGCCTTAAATACAGTAAAACAATTGCATGTGACTGTGGCTACCGGTACCGTATTCTTTGAAGAGATTGCCAAAGTACGCGCTTTAAGACAGCTGTTGCAATTGCTTACTGCACAATACGATATCAACCCGGAAATAGCCATACAGGCTATAACCGGTACTTTATATAAAGCACCATACGATGCATACAACAACCTGCTGCGTGATACACTGGCCGGTATGGCCGCTGTAATGGGTGGTAGTGATGCGGTGTACATTCTCCCGTTCGATGAAGGACATTCTAAAGGTAAAGAAGCCTTCAGCAGAAGGATGAGTGTAAACACACAATTGCTGTTTAAAGAAGAAAGTTACCTGCACCATATTGCCGATGTCGCCAATGGTAGTTATTACCTGGAGACACTAACCGCAGAGATGGGTACTAAAGGCTGGGATGTCTTTAAAGAGATTGAGGCTGCTGGAGGATTTATACAATCATTTAACGACGGTATACTGACCGGAAAGGTAGCGGCACAGGCGGCAGATCTGCTGGAGCGTTACCGTAATGGAAGCCTGGTATGGATCGGGATGAACAAGTATCCTAATCAGGTAGATATGCCACAACCGGCACCGGTACCGCAACATGAGCAGCCGGGTATATACCCGTTGAGCCTGGCTACAATAATATAATTCACTATGTCGTGATAAAATTATTGTAGTATAAACTTGCATTTTAAAAAAATGCGTTATATATTCGGGGGAATTACAACAAAACAATCACTCATATGGCACTTTCAGACAAACGTTACGTATTCTTGGTAGACGACGAGCCTATCCAAAACGAAATGTTGAAAGACTTTTTAACAGAACGATACACATACGAGATCAAAGTATTCGATAACGGAGAAGAGGCTATGGCGCAAATGCACCTGAACCCCGAAATCGTTGTACTGGACTACCATCTGAACGCTCATTTGCAAAATGCAAAGAACGGTGTAGACGTACTTAAAGAAATCAAGGACAAAAACCCGGAGACACAGGTGATCATCCTGTCCGGACAGGATAAAATAGATGTGGCTGTAGATACAATGAAGTACGGAGCCTTCGATTACATTGTAAAGGGAGAGAGTGCTTTCCCGCGCATTGAAAATGTAATCAACAATGCCAGCGAAATACATAAGCTGAAAATTGTAAATGAAGGGTACAAACGTACCATCACCCTGCTGACCATCGTGATCGGACTGATCGTTTTAGGAGCCGTATTCTTCATGTTCCTGAAGCCTATCCTGGACGCGCAATAAACGCACCGCCGGAATAATTTATAACAAAAAAGGAGCCTTATCTGCAGTCCGCAGATAAGGCTCCTTTTTTGTTATAAACATACTTTACAATTTATTAATTATATGGACATTCTAAGGTGATATAACTCTTCTAGTTTTGCAAATATATATTAAAATTATAATTTGTATGAAGAGCATTTACAGTTTAGTTTTACTGGCTTTGGCCGGTAATGCAGGTTTTGCACAAGTGAGTATGACTGCCACAAACAGCTATACGCAAGCCTTTAACACACTTCCGGCCAGTTCTAGCGGTACCTGGGCGGACAATAGTACGATTTCCAGCTGGTATGCACAGCGTACCGGTAATGGTACAAGTATCCTGGTTTCTGATGGAGGATTAAATTCTGGTGGGCTTTACAGTTACGGTACAACCAGCAACAGCGACCGCGCCCTGGGCTCTCTGGGTTCCGGCAATGCCGCAGCAGGAGACTTTGCTTATGGTGTATTGCTGCGCAATAATTCAACGCAGACGATTACTAATATAACGGTTGCCTATACAGGCGAGCAATGGAGAAACGCAGCCGGTGCGGGTGCGCAAACCGTATCTTTTTATTACAAAACAGCTAATGGTGTGATCAATGATCTGCAGCCAACCACTACCAGTGGTTGGACAGCGGTTTCGGCACTGAACTTTACCAGCCCACAGACAAATGGTCCGGGTGCCAATAATACTACCAATGCCATTAATGGTAATTCGGCGGCTAACAGAACGGCAATTTCTGCCACAGCCTTAACCGGCTTAAGTCTGGCTCCGGGACAGTATATTATGCTGAAATGGGATGATCCGGATCACTCCGGTAATGATCACGGATTGTCTATTGATGATGTAACGATCAACTGGACAGTACCGGCAGCAACCAATCCGATCGGAACAGCTCCGTTCAGATCTAAAGCGAGCGGCGATTATAATACTGCAGCTACCTGGCAATATCTTTCTGTAACAACCCCGCCTACCTGGTCCGATGCTACACAGAAACCGGGTTCCGGCAATGTAGTGACTATCCAGTCTGCACATACCGTTACCATGACTGCTGATGAAAGCGCCGATACACTGAAAGTTGATGGTGTGCTGGCAGCAGCAGATCATGTACTGGCTACCACTAAACCGGTTATACTGAACGGTTCTGTAAAAAGCACCAATGAATACGGTCTTTCCGGCAGCACTATAAGCACCTTCCGTATGTCAGATGTAACCATCAACAATGCCTCTACGATTGAGTATAATGCTACCGTTACCCAGTTTATTTCCGATATTACCTATAACAACCTGGTTATTTCCGGTGGTGAAAAACAACTGCCAGGTAATGTAACCGTTAATGGTACGGTAAGCCTGGGCAGTATCCTGCATACTTCTGCTTCGGCATTATTGCAACTGGGCAATGACGCACAAATTACCGGTGGCAGTGCAACTGCATATATCGATGGCCCGGTGGCTAAGAGCAGCAATACCGTTACAACATTTACCCTGCCGGTAGGTAAGGCCGGTGTATATCGCCCGGTGATCATTAAGCCGGTTTCTACTGCAGCGACAACCTATACTGCCGAATACTTTAATGCCGGTTATGGCAATACTACCGTAAGTGGACGTTTAGATGCGGTGACCAACAGCGAATACTGGGATATCAACCGCAGCGGTACAGCCGACGCGGATGTGACCCTGACCTGGGGCAGCAGTTCTAATGTAATCAATCCGGCAGATGTACGTCTGGCGCACTTCAACAGCACTGCTAATGCCTGGGAGCCTTTGGGCGAAACGGTTACAGGTACGGCCAGCGATGGTACGGTAACTGCCTTCGGTGTAGCTGCCTTCAGTCCGTTCACCATCGGTAGTAGTTCCGTTCCTCTGCCGGTGCAGCTTACTTCTTTTGAAGGATATGCACAGCAGGGCAATAACATCCTGAACTGGTCTACAGCGATGGAGCAAAACAACCGTGGTTTTGACATTATGCACGCAACAGATGGTAAAAACTTCAGCAAAATCGGGTTTGTATCCTCTCTGGCTACAGAGGGCAACAGCCATGCAGTCCTGGCATACCAGTTCATCCATAAAGATGCAGGTGCTGCTAAGCATTATTATAAACTGGTACAGACAGACTTTGACGGCAGCAGCAAAACGTCCGGAATTGTACTGATCAACAATACCAGCGCAGCGCAGATTGCAGTATATCCTAATCCTTCAGTGCAGGATAATATTACCATTAACCTGGCAACGGATGCCGCTGCTACAATCATTGTTACTGACCTTAACGGTAAGGAACTGATCAGAAACAAAGCTACCGGCAAGACCTATAACCTGGACGTAAGTGCCCTGACTGCGGGTAATTATATCATCCGTATAGAGGCAGGAATAGTGCAAAATGTTAAATTTGTTAAATTATAATTAATTGATAGTGTAATTAATACACCCCAGCTTAAGATTTAAGCTGGGGTGTATTTTTTTAATGCTTTGCTCTTATCTTCGTGAAATATAACCAATCAATAACTAAACTCAAACAAGAAATCATGAAGAAACGCTTAATCCCTATTGCCCTGACCCTATCCCTTGCTATCTTTGGTTGTGTACAGAAATCCGAAGCCCGTGCGCGTATCCCTTTCGGAGAGCGCGAGGCACTGACTAAAGTCGCTGACCTGCCCGACACGGACGAATACCTGATCAAAGAAGGTTCTAAAATGATGAACACTAAAAGCCAGTACCTCGACCTTGCTACTTTTCACAAAGAATTTAATATAGCCTGGTTATTACCATTATGGGTAACCCAGGAGCCTAAACTGGTAGGATATAACGAGACTGATCAGAGCTTTTACGAATTATCTGATCAGGAACTGCAGACCATACTTGACGAAAATAAACTGGATAAAAATAAGCTGAATAAACTGGGATTTTACACACGTTATGGCGGAAAGCTTGTTGCTGTACTCATTATTTTATTCATTATCTGGGGGCTGATACCATCTAAAAAAACTCCGGTTACCCCGCAATCTGCTTAATTTCTTATTTTTAATTAAAGGACGCATATGTACAATACTATTTTATATGTTGTGGTCATTATGGCTGTCATTTACGGAGCCTTTTTCTACATCACTTATCAGCGCCGCAGAAAGCTGCTGAATGTAATGGAACACCTGGATATGGACGAAGAGGCTAGGCAGGCACCGTCCTATAAAGACCGCCTGTTAGAAACAGAGTATGCTTTTGTGAAAAAGCAACTGGGCGATCAGCCTGCAGATGCATTTACCTATGCCAATACACAGTATACCGGCAAAGACCAGGCCAAAGATATTGCCAAAGACACCCTGAAAGGGCTGGCTACACTGGGCACGGTAAAATTCAGAACAGTACAAACACCCAAATACCTTGTATTAAGCGGGGGAGCGCTGCACCTGATGGATACCGATACCGATGGCGACATTACCAAGCACATCGTTTTTGAACCGTTCCGCCTGCAACAGGCCCGCATTGAGGAGAAACCCTTGAGCGGAATGGCCAGGGCACAGGCCAAATTCGGTAAGTTCGACCTGAAACTGTACAAATTATATTTACCTACAGAAGACGGCGAGGTGGTTATGGACATTTACAATATGCTCCTGTTCAATTTTGCCAGTAGTGGCGGTAATGCACTGACCATGAGTCCGCATAAACAGGTAGAAAATATTGTAGTGGCCAATCATTTCCTATACGTACTGGGGCAGAAATACCCCCACCTGCGTGTACCGACAGCTATACCGTTTAAAGCGTAAAACAAAGATCATACAGGAAGAGGGCTGCAATTGCAGCCCTCTTTTTTAATGGGGGAAACCCTATTTTGTAAATTGCTCAAAATGACAGAAATTGCAGGGATAATAAGGAACATTTTCGTTCCTCCTGTTGATATTTTGATCTGTTGTAATTGATGTCTGCACAATACTTAGTTTCTGCACGTAAATACCGCCCCCAAACCTTTGAAACGGTTGTAGGGCAATCGCATATCACGACCACATTGAAAAATGCGATCAAAACCGAGCATCTGGCACATGCTTACCTCTTCTGCGGTCCGCGCGGAGTAGGGAAGACGACCTGTGCCCGTATCCTGGCCAAGACGATCAACTGTGAGCGTCCCACTGCAGAAACAGAAGCCTGTGGCACCTGTGACACCTGTCTGACTTTTAATGAAAACAGCTCTTTCAACGTATTTGAACTCGATGCGGCCTCTAACAACTCTGTAGATGATATCCGTGCCCTTACCGAGCAGGTGCGCTTTGCCCCCCAGGTAGGAAAGTACAAAGTGTATATCATAGATGAGGTACACATGCTCAGTACAGCGGCCTTCAATGCCTTCCTGAAGACACTGGAAGAACCGCCTTCTTATGCTATATTTATCCTGGCTACAACGGAGAAGCACAAGATCTTGCCTACGATCCTGTCCCGTTGTCAGATATTTGACTTTAAGCGCATTCAGACCAATGATATTGTAGCTCACCTGAATGGTATCTGTATCAAAGAAAACCTGGTGGCAGAAGAGGCAGGGCTGCACATCATTGCGCAGAAGAGCGAGGGCTGTATGCGTGATGCACTGTCCATAATGGACCGTATCTCCAGCTTCAGTAACGGGCACCTGACGTATGATCAGACTGTAGAGCACCTGAACCTGCTCGATGCCAGTTTCTATTTCAAACAATTGGATGCGGTTATGAGCACCGATATTGCCAGTGTATTACTGCAACTGGAATCGGTGTACCAGCGTGGATTTGAGGGCGATGCGATTATTAACGGCTTTGCCGAGCACCTGCGCGACCTCTTACTGTGTAAGGATCCTAAGATGACTATGCTGCTGGATATTCCCGAAGCACATAAACGCATGTTCTTCGAAAAGGCACAGATGATCGCCACAGAATATATTGTGTCGGCACTGAATATCCTTAATGAAGCAGAAATCAATTATAAGACTACGCTGAACAAGAGATTACATCTCGAAGTCACCTTTATTAAACTCTGTTATCTGAACAATGTGCTGGATACATCTTCTATTGCAGAAGATGCAAAAAAAAAATATAGCCAGCCTGTAAATAATCCGGCACCGGCTGCTGCGGTAGCAACATCAACTCCGGCAGCCCCGCCAGCATCAGTACAACAGGAGGCCTACCAGGCACCTGCTCCTGTATATACGCCGCCTCCACCGGCCGCAGTACCACCAGTGCAGGCACAGGCTCCGGTAAGTACTCCTCCACAGGCCTCTGCCCCTTCGGCTCCACCACCGGCAGGCCCTTCCGGTCCACCTAAGCCTAAATTAGGTAAGAACTTCCTGCAACAGATACAAGAGCAGGCTTCACAAGCCGTTGTTCCACAGGAAACAATAGCCCTGACGCTGGATATCGCGAAGGATTTGTATGCCCGCTATATTGATCGTCTGAAGCATGATTCAGAGAAAGTATTGCAGGCCACAAACCTGGCCAGTGCTACGGTACAGATCAATGCGCCGGATGAGATTATACTGGTCTGCAACAGTAATATCGGACTGATCTATGCTTCCGGTAATACAGATGCCATCCGCGATTTCTGCAAGCAGGAAACCAATAACAAAGACCTGAGGGTAATTGCGATCCTTGATCCTACAGCAGTAAGCCAGGCACCTAAAGTACAATCCATCTCCAAATCGGATCAGTTCGATCTGATGGTCAGACAAAATCCGCTTTTAAAACAACTCAAAGACCAGCTGCGCCTGGATATAGGATAATTTATAAACACAATGAGGAAAATAGTATTAATGCTTTGTCTGCTGAGCCTGGCCAATACGGCTTCGGCACAGAAGACGATTAAGGGGAAGGTGTATGAGCCGGACGAGGAAAATTCTCTAGGAGATAATAAGGAATTTGTAGAGGCTCGCTATTACGATGTAGTACTAAGAAAGCATAGATTCAGTGAAGAAGGTTTAAGAATTGCCGGTAGCGATACAGCAGCTTTTGCATTTACCCTGACTAAGGAACAGCTACGAAAATATAAGTTCATAGAATTTGGGTCTCTTTGGGGCGGTACGTACCGTGTATTGAAAATAAAGGATATAGGCCCGGATTCGATAGATGTTATCCTACGGAGGCTTAATTATGAGTATGATGGAGAAGTGCAGGTATTAAAACCCGCCATCTATCTATATCCTGAACAGGAAACAGCTGTTTCCATAAAGCATACGTTCAAGGGTACCGTACTCAATACCTTCCCCGAATATAAAGATGGCTGGAATGTAGTGGCTAGTCCGGATGGGAAGCTTAAAAACAAGGCCGATGGTCGTAGTTATAACTACCTGTTCTGGGATGGATCGACTCATTTCGGTAAAGAGCACTTTGCGTACAAGGATGGCTTTTATGTATCGCGCAAAGAGATTATACCATTTTTACAGCAACGCCTGGCACAGATGGGTCTGAACGAAACGGAGATCAACGATTTTATCGTGTATTGGTTACCAGCACTGAACAAAAATGAAACCAATTTCATCCACTTCTGGGTGAATGATGATATAGACCACTCTTCAAAACTTTCGGTCACTCCCAACCCCGAGACGGTTATTCGCATCTTTATGGAATACAAAGCCTACGATGGTAAAACGCCAAAGCTTCCAGAGCAGCAGTTGCCGCAAACGGTAAGAAAGGGTTTTGTGTTAGTAGAATGGGGTGGTGGAACCATCGGTAGCGGAAGACTAGAGTAATCACAGATACATTAAGGATTTATGAAAAACATAATAGCAGGCATTATTTGCCTTATCGGATTCGTATACACTGCTACAGCACAGAAAACAATTAAGGGTAAGGTGTATGAATGGAGCAACGGACTAGATACGATAGATGGAGAACAGGTAGATACTGAGTACTATGAAGAATGTGCTTCATATGTCATCTTTCTTAAGGAAAAGGAAGATGGAAGACGTAAGGATACATTTGCCTGGGGCAGCACTTCTGCATTTGAATTGACCTTGGATCAACAGCAGTTGAAAAAATACAAATTTCTGGAGTTCGTGAAATTTCCATCCGGTGATAAGAACGATATTGTTGCAATAGAGAAGGTTAAATCTGATTCTATAGATGTAGAATTGTATTTTGTAGTTTATGGTCAGAAACTGGATCCGAATGCATATGTCATGAAACCCGCTATCTACCTCTATCCCGAGCAGGAAACAGCCGTTTCGATTAAGCATACCTTCAAGGGTACGGTGCTCAATACCTTTCCCGAATACAAAGATGGCTGGAATGTAGTGGCGAGTCCGGATGGGAAGCTGAAAAACAAGGCCGATGGCCGTAATTATAACTACCTGTTCTGGGATGGATCGACTCATTTCGGTAAAGAGCACTTTGTGTACAAGGATGGCTTTTATGTATCGCGCAAAGAGATTATACCATTTTTACAGCAACGCCTGGCACAGATGGGTCTGAACGAAACGGAGATCAACGACTTTATAGTGTACTGGTTACCGGCATTAAGTAAAAATGAGACCAATTTTATCCATTTCTGGGTGAATGATGATATCGACCATTCTTCAACGCTGGATGTAGAACCTAAACCGGAAACAGTAATTCGTGTGTTTATGGAATACAAAGCCTACGATGGTACAACGCCAAAGCTTCCAGAGCAGCAATTACAGCAAACGCTAAGAAAGGGTTTTGTATTAGTAGAATGGGGTGGTGGTGCGATTGGCACCTCAAAAGTGGAATAATCAGGAAAGTATAGCACGTATCTCCAGTTCATCCTGTGCAATGCGTGCTTTCAGCTCTTCCAGGCCGGAAAATTTCTCCTCCCCGCGTACATAAGCGATAAACTCCACATATAACTTCTCTCCGTAAATATCTTCATTGAAGTCCAGGATGTTTACTTCCAGCGTCACAATATTGTCGTCTGTTACGGTCGGGCGCTTGCCTATGCTCATCATACCTTTATACACACGATCCTTGTGCTGTACCTTTACTGCATAGATACCGATACCCGGCACCAGTATATCCCCGTAAGTCGGTTGCAGGTTAGCCGTAGGGTAGCCGATGGTACGGCCTATTTTATTGCCGTGTACCACTACCGCTTCGAAACCATAAGTGCGTCCCAGCATCTCAGTCGCAGTAGTAATTTGCCCCTGCATGATCGCTTTACGAATCTTGGTAGAGCTTACATCTGCTTCATGGATCAGGTGTTCGGCAATCTCGATTACCTGCACAGAAGCCGGCAGCATTTCCTTTAAAGTATGGATATTGCCCGAGCGGTTATGCCCGAAATGGTGGTCATATCCGATAATGATGGTATATGGTTTGAACGTATTGTATAAGAAGTCGATCACATAATCCTCCGCACTCATCATCGAAAAATCGCGGGAGAACGGAATGACGATAATATGATCAATACCCTCGGCAGTAATACGGGCCATTTTTTCTTCCAGAGAAGACAGGAGGCCCAGCGGCTGGTCGGGTTGTATAATTTTGCGCGGGTGCGGTTCAAAAGTAAGCAGGATACTTTCGCCTCCTACACTCTTCGCCCTGTCCACCACATGCTTGATGATCTTCTGATGCCCCTCATGTACCCCGTCGAAAGAGCCGATCGTCAGTACAGGATTACGGAATGCTGGAAGGTCATGGGTCGCAAAAAATACACTCACTTTAGTCGCTTTTATTTCGGGATTAATCGATTCGTTTCAGGTTGATCGTAGTACTCGGAGATACCACCAGCGGGAACTTCTCTATCGTTACATCAGAAGGGTCCAGTCCGAAACCTTTCTCTTCAGATAAGCTGATGTTTTTCAGGATGAAATATCCGCGCATCACCATCTTCTCAAACAAAGACAGTTCATTATCTCTCGACAGGAATTTCTCCAGTACAATGAAGCGGAAATCGCCGCGTACATTATGGCTGCTCAGAGACTCATATCGGCTCACGATATTCACCTCTTTATTGGCCACCAGGTCTTCCACCACCTTACGGAACATCAGTTGCACCTTTTGTTCCACACGGAAGCCCAGTCTGAATTCGATACGGATGATCTCATTCGGGATAATGGTATGTACAGAATACTCGGTAGTATAAGGCTCATCCAGTACATGCACGTGTACAAACCAGTAGATGTCGGCACGTTTCGGTTTTTTGTACAGGATAGAGTAAATAATTTTATGTTCGATCTCTTTATGATCATCTGCACTGGTCAGATATACCAGGTGTGTAGCATATTTAGGAATAGAACGGTCGTTGGACAGATCCTGTATAATCGGCACATAATCTTCCAGGCGTACAAATTCCACGTAGCGGTTTTTGATCTTGCGGGCACGATACCATACATACATGATACCAAACAGCACTACCGCAATCACCAGGGTCACCTTACCACCATGCTCAAACTTATCCAGGTTGGCAATCAGGAAAGATACCTCAATGGTCAGGTATACCAGCAGGTACACCAAAATCAGCATCTTGGAAATGCGGCGGGTATACAGGTAAAAGGCAAACAGGGTAGAGGTCATGATCATAGTCAGGGTAATGGATAAACCATAAGCACCTTCCATATGCTCTGAACTACCGAAATAGAATACAATCATACAACAACCGGCAAACAGGAACCAGTTGATCGCCGGAATATATAACTGACCACGTTCTGTAGTCGGGTAATTGATCTTCAGCTTAGGCCATAAGTTCATTTTAATAGCCTCACTTACCAGCGAGAAGGCTCCGGAAATCAGTGCCTGAGAGGCAATAATCGCTGCAAAAGTAGCCACTACGATACCAATAGTACGGTATTGCTCCGGAATAATCTGGAAGAAAGGATTTACCTCTCTCGGCATCACCTTACCATGATAATGGTGCAGGATCCAGGCACCCTGACCGATGTAGTTCAGGATCAGGCAGACCTTAACAAAGATCCAGGACATGCGTATATTGGCACGGCCACAGTGGCCCAGGTCGGAATAGAGTGCTTCAGCCCCCGTAGTACAGAGGAATACCGCACCCAATATCCAGAACCCTTTAGGCTCTGCGATCAGTAGTTTAATACCGTAATAAGGATTGATGGCTTTAAAAATGGCTGCATCATCACCAATGTGGATCAGGCCAATGCCCGCCATCATCAGGAACCATAATAACATAACAGGCCCGAATAGCTTACCAATCGATTTGGTGCCGAACTGCTGCATTAAGAAGACCACAGCCAGGATCGCGATTACGATAGAGATTGTAGTACTCTGGGATTGCTTCAGTCCCTCAATAGCCGAGGTAATGGTAATGGGGGGGGTAATGAGCCCATCGGCCAGCAATGCCGCACCGCCGATCATACCAATGATTACAATCCATTTGGAGTGTCGCCTCACCAGCGCATACAGGGAGAAGATGCCTCCTTCGCCGTTGTTGTCTGCCCGCAAGGTGAGCCATACATATTTAATAGTGGTCTGAAGGGTCAGGGTCCAGATGATCAGGGATACACCACCCACAACGAGCAGTTCATCAATCACGCGGTCTCTGACAATGGCACTCATAGTGTAGAGCGGAGAAGTACCGATATCTCCGTAGACAATTCCTAATGCGATAATAATACCGGCTAAGGATAACTTTTTAGACTGTGCACTCACGGCTTAAAAGAGATTTTAGACGACAAAGGTATACGGAAATTCCAAACTACAAAATTATTGTTCTGTGTAAAATCTTTTACAGAAACATGACAAAGGCTTTTGTAGTTACGAAAACTGATGTATTTTCGCAGGGTGTGTCCTGCAATGCGGTTACCAACCGGAAATCAGTACCTTGCACGCTGTAAATAATATATTCAATACCACGTATGTTACATATTATACAACAAGTCCTTTTTATTCTCGTTCTGGGTTTTGCATCGTTTGTCTTCTATAAAAAGATCATGTCCATCCGCCGGAATATCAACCTCGGTAAAGAGGAAGTTTTCGGAGGTGATACTGGCCTGCGCTGGAAAAATGTCTTGCTGCTGGCCTTCGGACAGAAGAAAATGTTTAAACGCATGACACCGGCTATCCTGCACTTCTTTGTATATGCAGGGTTCATCATTATCAATGCAGAAATGCTGGAGATCGTGCTGGATGGTATATTAGGTACCCACCGTTTATTCTCCCCGTTCCTGGGTGTAGTATATCCTGTGCTTTTAGGTATGTTCGAGATACTGGCACTGACAGTACTGGTATCCTGTGTGATCTTCCTGATCAGAAGAAACGTACTGAAGCTGAAACGCCTGACTACCGGTGAACTGAGCGGAGGATGGCCTAAAACAGATGCAAACCTGATCCTGGTTACAGAGATCGTACTGATGTCTTTACTGCTGATCATGAATGCCTGTGACTATAACCTGCAGCAGCTGCATGCAGAACATTATGCGCAAACCGGACCATTCCTGATCTCTCAATATATTGCGCCATTATTTTCCGGCCTGAGCGAAAGCAGCCTGCTGGCTGTAGAGCGTGGTGCCTGGTGGATCCACATTATCGGTATCCTGGCCTTCCTGAACTATCTGCCTTATTCTAAGCACTTACATATTGTACTGGCCTTCCCTAATGCATACTATGCATCGCTGGAGCCTGCCGGAGAAATGCACAATATGAAGGATATTCAGAACGAAGTATTATATGCTATGGAACCGGATAAAGCACCTACAGAAGTGCCTGCAGATGCAGCGATGCCTAAGTTCGGTGCTAAGGATGTGATGGACCTGAGCTGGAAAAGCTTGCTGGATGCCTATGCCTGTACAGAATGTGGCCGTTGTACCGCCAGCTGTCCGGCCAATATTACCGGTAAGAAACTGTCTCCGCGCAAGATCATGATGGATACCCGCGACCGTCTGGAAGAAGTAGGTAAGAACATTGATGCCAATAAAGAATTTGTAGACGATAACAAATCGCTGCTGCATGATTATATTAGTACTGAAGAATTAAGAGCCTGTACCAGCTGTAATGCCTGTGTAGAAGCCTGTCCGGTAAGTATTAATCCGTTGAATATTATCCTGGAGCTGCGCCGTAACCTGTATATGGAAGAAAGTAATGTGCCGCAGGAATGGATGCAGATGTCTAACAATATTGAAAATAACATGGCTCCGTGGAAAATGAGCCCTAGCGATCGTGATGCCTGGGCACATAGCTAATCCACAGCCTCAATACAACATATTATGATGAATGATCAGTTTGCCTTTGCCCTCAGCGCCCGCAGAAAATTTGCACAATGGGTAGAGGAGTTAAGTACAGATCAGCTGAATACTATACCGGAGCACTTTAAAAACAATATAGCCTGGCACCTGGGACATATTGTAGTCAGTACGGAAATACTGTGTTATTACAAAACAGGTGTAGATCCTGAAAGAGTAATCGAAGGAGTGGAAAAATACCGTCATGGTACCAGGCCGGAAGCCTATATACCTGCCGAAGAAATTACACGCCTGAAAGACCGCCTGGTGGTATCGCTGGAAGAGATTAGTGCAGATTATGCTGCCGGTCGTTTTGCAACCATAACACCATTCCAGACGATGACTTTCGGTTTTGATATGGATAATATAGATACAGTGCTGCAGTGCTGTACACACCACGATCTCCTGCACTTGGGCCAAGCCGGTGCCATGAGTAAGCTGGTATAGAACATAAAAAGAAATAATTTTACATAAAATTACGCTAGAGCATGACGGTAAAAACAATGGCCGAATATATGGCTGAAGGAACGGAACCAGAAGTATTGTTTTGGGTTGGATGTGCAGGAAGTTTCGATCAGCGCGCGCAAAGAATTACCAAAGCCTTTGTACAGATTCTGAATAAAGTAGGTATACAGTTCGCAATCCTGGGTCAGGAAGAAGGGTGTACGGGAGATCCTGCCCGCAGATCCGGCAACGAATTCCTGTTCCAGATGATGGCTTATAATAATATACAGGTGTTGAATGGCTACGGTATCAAAAAGATCGTAACTGCCTGCCCGCACTGTTTTAATACGCTTAAAAATGAGTATCCTGCACTGGGTGGCGAGTATGAAGTGATTCACCACGCTACTTTCCTGCAGCAGCTCATCAATGATGGCCGCATTGTTATGAAAGAGGGTGGAACCTTTAAGGGTAAAAAAATTACCTATCATGACAGCTGCTACCTGGGGCGTGCCAATAATATCTATGAAGCACCGAGAGCCGTACTGGAAGCGATGGATGTAGAGCTGGTAGAAATGAAGCGTTGCCGTACCAATGGCCTTTGCTGTGGTGCCGGTGGAGCGCAGATGTTTAAGGAAGAAGAACAGGGTACAACCCGCGTGAATTTTGAACGTACACAAGAAGCGGTAGCGACCGGTGCATCAATCATCGCCGCAAACTGTCCTTTCTGTACTACCATGCTGATGGATGGGGTGAAAAACCAGGAAAAAGAAGATAGTGTACAGGTTCTGGACATTGCCGAAATGATTGCACAAAGCATTTAACCCAAATACAGCCCTTAGGGCTCTATATTCATTCACCCTAAAAACAAAATTCAATATGAAAAAAGTAATTTTTACCGCTCTGGCTGCAGTTGCAATCTGCACTACAATTGGTCTGGTATCTTGCTCTAAAAGCTATGAATGTGAATGTTCATATGACGATGGAAGCGGTACTAAACAAACCAACAACTCTACTCTGGCAGGATATACCCGTGTAGATGCCAAAGCTTCCTGCGATGCAATTGAGATCGGTCTGAAGTCCAGCTTCTCCGATGTTTCCTGCTCGCTGAAATAGTGTTTACCGCAAACTTGTAAATTGGGAATTCATTTTTCCGTAACTTTAAGCCATGAAAAAGAAAGTATTGTATGTAACGGCGGTGGCATCAATTCTCCTGCTGCAGTCTTGTAAAAGAGATTATACCTGCTCTTGTGTGAGTTTAAATAACGGTGAGTATAGTACAAAAGATACGGCCATTGAAAATTCAACAAAAGCAGATGCCATATTTAATTGCGAACTGATCGAAGGTCAGAAGCAGAAAGACTATATTGAAAATGATAGTAAAGACACCGTTAAATACTGTAATCTCAATAAAAGTTAAGTTTTAAAAATACTAAAAAAGCATATAAATTTAGAAGGGCATTCTCTACGAGAATGCCCTTCTAAATTTATTATTTCCTTAATGGTATAGTTCGAAAAAAAGCGTATTTTTAGTACAACTAAACATCCCCGATTTTGACAGAACAAATCATCAACTTAGAATCCGTAAATCCCATTGAGTTTTTTGGTGTTAATAACAACAAATTTGACCTGATAAAGAAGCGATTTCCCTTACTGAAAATATTATCCCGAGGTTCACAACTCAAAGTCGTAGGCCATCCCGATGAAGTTGCTTTAGCAAAAGACAAAATTGGATTAATTGTACAGTACCTGGAGAAAAACGGACATCTTTCCGAAGATTATTTCTCTACCATATTAGGCGACGCCGACGGAGGCGTAGACGATAATGCCGTCAGCAGTATTCTTGACATCGATTCTGATAACAACATCATTGTTTTTGGAAACAATGGTAAAGTCATTAAGGCAAAAACGAAGAATCAGAAATTACTCGTAGCTACTGCAGAGAAAAACGACATCATCTTCGCGGTAGGGCCTGCCGGTACCGGTAAAACGTACACCGCCGTAGCGCTGGCTGTAAGAGCGCTGAAAAACAAATCAGTGAAGAAAATAGTATTGACCCGCCCGGCTGTAGAAGCGGGTGAGAGCCTGGGTTTCCTGCCCGGAGATCTGAAGGAAAAAATTGATCCGTACCTGCGTCCTTTATACGATGCCCTGGACGATATGATTCCGCCGGATAAGCTCAGCTATTATATGGCCAATCGCATTATAGAAATTGCACCCCTGGCGTATATGCGTGGTCGTACGCTTGATAACTGTTATATTATCCTCGATGAGGCACAGAATACAACCGATCTGCAGCTGAAAATGTTCCTGACCCGTATAGGACCGGCTGCGAAAGCCCTCATTACCGGGGATATGTCGCAGGTCGATCTGCCTAAAAACCAGAAATCAGGCCTGGCCCGTGCCCATCGCATCCTGAAAAATATCGATGGTATCAGCTTTATCGAACTGACAGGAGATGATGTAGTGCGCCACCGATTGGTAAAACAGATCATCAGAGCATATGATCATGAAACTGAAAGAGAAGATAAACTGAAAGAAAAGTACAAAGAAGAACGACGTGCCCAGTATGGCACACCACCGGCAGAGCCGCAAACCGGAGTAGAGCCGGAGCATACAGAGCCGAGACAAGCATCTTAATGCAAATAATTGCAATCATAATAAAAAAGTGCACCACTTATGGTGCACTTTTTTATTATGTGTTCTTTATAGAGGCTACCTGCTGCTTCCGGATACCTCTTTTGCCGAGATAAACGAAGACAATGGAGAAGACCAGCGCAGCTATTCCTGTCTTCATCAGTGATTTGATTGAGGTTACATCTGGATCCTGCCAGAGAAATTTTTTAACTAAAGTGCTCACAATACTATAGACCAGGGTCATAAGTATAATTCTGAAAACCGTTTTCATGTAATGGATTATGGGTTAGGAGATTTGTCCGCCGGAACCTTGTAAAGATAATAATAAGTGAGGTGAATAAAATGCACAAAAATTGTGCAATACTGTTTCTCTTAAAATTACTGTGTGCATACACACAAATCAATTAATTTTGGGCGCACAAACATAATCAATGAACCTGAATCATAAAGTAGTAGCCATTACCGGGGCCTCTTCCGGGATCGGAAAAGCACTGGCTATGGATGCCCTGAGCAGAGGAGCACAGGTGGCTGTATGCGCCAGAAGCCTGGAAAAATTACAACAAGCTTATCCGCAGCACGAAAATATCTTATGCGTACAGGCTGATGTGTCTAAAGAAGAAGATTGTTTTGCCTTTATAGATGCTGTTATGGCCAAATGGGGCAGGGTAGATGTACTCATCAATAATGCAGGCAACAGTATGCGTGCTTTGTTTGAGGAACTGGATATAAAAGTACTGCGCGAGCTGATGGATGTAAACTTCTGGGGAACGGTATGTACGACCAAAGCGGCTTTGCCAAGCATTATTAAAAACGGAGGGACCATTGTAGGCGTATCTTCTATTGCCGGTTACAGAGGTTTGCCGGGCAGAACAGGTTACTCTTCCTCCAAGTTTGCGATGCAGGGCTTCCTGGAATCGCTGCGTACAGAACTGCTGTATAAAAATGTAAATGTCATGTGGGTAGCGCCTGGCTTTACTTCTTCCAATATCCGCAATACCGCACTGGCTGCAGATGGTAAGGCACAAAAGGAAACCCCGCTTGATGAAAGCAGACTGATGAGCTCAGAAACCTGTGCCCGTATTATCCTTGATGGTATTGAGAAACGCAAGCGTACTATTGTTATGACATCACAGGGCAAGCTTACAGTACTGCTGAGCAAACTGTTGCCAGGCTTCCTTGATAAAATGGTATTCAACCATTTCGCCAAAGAGCCGAATAGTCCGCTGAAGAAATAATAAAGAAATACTAGAAAGATACAACCGGTTGCCCTTTGCGGAACCGGTTTTTCCATTTTACCCACTGACCAGCAGGCAACAGCAGCATAATCATAATGCCCAGTTGTTCTATAAAGAATACATTGGCAAACAAAGACGTAGTGATAAAGATAATCAGACCGGAAGCGATCAGCAGGCGGTCATATTTACGGGTGAAAAAGCCGACCAGGAATAGGCCCTCTGCCAGGAACACCAGCTTCTGTCCTACATTGACCAGCTCGGGATGGCGGATCAGCCAGGTGTACAGTGCCGTAAGGTTGGTACCGGGATTGAGAAACACATATTCGGCAATCTGTTCCTTCATCGTCATGATCCCGTAATCCCATTGCCACATAGCCCCATTGATGAGTTTCAGGATGAAAGTAGAGCCATATACCCAGCAGGCATAATAGCGGGCACCTTCCCATAATAAGCCGAAGGTGCTGTCCCGGCGGGCACAGAAGGGAAGTATACCGATCCATAACAGGAACAGGTAGTGCTGGTTGAAATCTACATATACATTGGTGGTTACAATCAGCAGCAGGAACAGCAGGGCAAACGCAATAGCCAGCCAGGATTTTCGCGGAAACAGGAAGAGCAGGATCACCACTGCAAATAGCGCAGCGGTAAAAAATACTGATGTAGCATAATGCTGGGTGAGCAATTGACCTATACCACTGATATTATACAGGAGATGGGTAATATTATAACTGGCACGGGTCAGCACAGGCTGGGCCAGTTGCATGGGTAGTGTATGCGAATAGGCCCTGAGCAGCAGGCAGAACAGGCAATGGATCATAACCAGGCGGGTAATGATGACCCGGTTGGTGGCAAAAGGAGAAGTGCTGGTATTATTCATGGATCAGTACTTTACTGCTGTCGGTAATAAGTTGTGCCTGTTCGTCAAACCGGGTCCAGTATCTAGTGACCTCTATTGTTGAGATCGGTTGCCCCAGGTTTTGCGACATGTATCTTTTCAGCCAGGCCGGGTATTGCTGTGCGGCATCAGGCGTATTGCCCATGCGTTCGGCATAGTGGTCCGGGAGGTGTAATTTGCGGGCCAGGGACGCATAATTCTGGTTGGCCGGATCGGTATAACCATTGCCCATTATCCGGTCATAATGGAGTATAGTATAGGTAAAGAATATTTTTTTATGATCATTATAAGTAGGCAGGTTAAAAGTTTGTCCATCGTACTTTAATACATAAAAAGTATAGTTCTGATGCTCTGCAGGATTAAGTTCGGTAGAGAACATACCCCAGGTATATACCGGTGTCAGGTCGAAGAACATAAACGATGTATATCTTGTCTGGATCAGCAATACAGAGCCTACTATAAAGGCAATAACAAAACGGTACAGTCTCCTGTTCTGTTGTTTGAGCCGGGCCAGATAAGTATTTTTCATACGGTTTACATTCAGGTAAAAATGGATAAAAAGACTGCCTTTTACATGGTATTGCGCAAATTTAATCTATTAATAATCCATATTTTAGCATTAATCACAAAAAATCTAAATATTAATGCTACCTTTGCAGCCTTAAAATAGAAAATTTTATAATAAATGAACATTCGTAACATTGCCATCATTGCACACGTTGACCACGGTAAAACTACTTTGGTGGACAAAATCATTCACGCAACGCAGGTATTCAGAGAGAACCAGGAGACTGGTGAATTATTAATGGATAATAATGACCTGGAGCGTGAACGCGGGATTACGATCTTAGCTAAAAATATTTCTGTTACATATAAAGGTGTAAAAATCAACGTTATCGATACTCCTGGTCACGCCGACTTTGGTGGTGAGGTAGAGCGCGTTCTGAAAATGGCTGATGGTGTACTGCTTCTGGTAGATGCCTTCGAAGGACCAATGCCGCAAACACGTTTCGTACTGCAAAAAGCATTAGGTCTGGGCCTGCGTCCGATCGTTGTAATCAATAAAGTAGATAAGCCTAACTGTCGTCCGGATGAAGTACACGATAAAGTATTTGATCTGTTCTTCCAACTGGATGCAAACGAGGAGCAATTAGACTTCCCGACCCTGTACGGTTCTTCTAAACAAGGTTGGTTCAATACTACCCTGGAGCAAACAGACAACATCGATGCTGTACTGGATATCATCCTGGAAAAAGTACCTGCTCCTAAAGTAGCAGAAGGTAACCTGCAATTACAGATTACTTCTCTGGATTACTCTTCCTTCCTGGGTCGTATCGCTATTGGCCGTGTAAGCCGTGGTAGTATCAAAGAAGGTCAGAACATCCAATTATGCAAACTGGACGGTACTATGGTTCGTAACAAGGTTAAGGAACTGTACATATTCGAAGGTATGGGTAAGAAAAGAGTTACGGAAGTAGCTGCCGGTGATATCTGTGCTGTTGTAGGTATTGAAGATTTCCAGATCGGTGAAACTATCGCTGATTTCGAAAATCCTGAAGCATTACCGGTAATCGCTATCGATGAGCCTACAATGAACATGCAGTTCAGCATCAATAACTCTCCATTCTTCGGTAAAGAAGGTAAGTTCGTAACCAGCCGTAACCTGCGTGACCGTCTGATGAAAGAACTGGAGAAAAACCTGGCATTACGCGTAAAAGATACTGATGATGCAGATAAATTCCTGGTATATGGCCGTGGTATCCTCCACTTGTCTGTACTGATCGAAACAATGCGTCGTGAAGGTTATGAGCTGACTGTAGGTCAACCTCAGGTAATTACTAAAGAAATCGATGGTAAGAAAAACGAACCATATGAAACATTGGTAGTTGACGTTCCGGATGAATTCAGCAGTAAAGTAGTAAACCTGGTTACCATGCGTAAAGGTGAATTACTGATTATGGAAGCTAAAGGCGAAATGCAGCACTTAGAGTTCGATATCCCTTCCCGTGGTCTGATCGGTCTGCGTTCGCAGATGCTGACAGCAACTGCTGGTGAAGCGGTTATGGCACATAACTTCTCTGAATATAAACCATGGAAAGGTCCGATCCCTGGCCGTAACAACGGTGTACTGATCGCGAAACAAGGTGGTACTACTACTGGTTATTCTATCGATAAATTACAGGATAGAGGTTCATTCTTCGTAGATCCGGGTGAAGAAGTATACATGGGTCAGGTTATCGCTGAACACATTAAACCAGGTGACCTGGTAGTTAATGCTACAGAAGGTAAAAAACTGACGAACATGCGTGCGAGCGGTTCTGATGCAGCAACTAACATTGCTCCTAAGATCCAGATGTCTCTGGAAGAGTGTATGGAATACATTCAGCAAGATGAGTGTATCGAGTGTACACCTAAGAGCATCCGTATCCGTAAGATCATCCTGGAAGAAACTGAACGTAACAAAGTTGCAAAACAATTGAAATTATCTTAATCGATTTTTTCATACAGATATAACAGAAAAAGCTGTGCTCATCGAGCACGGCTTTTTCTTTTATAGGATCTCAGGTTTATGCTGACTTTTGCATTTTGAGCTGTAATACATTATTTTTGAACGGATCTATTCTTACACCGTGCAACAACAAACTGTTCATCGCAATAATTTCGATTTCCTCCGGCTGCTTTTATCCTCCTTTGTGATCATCTCACACAGCTATGCCTTACTGGGTATGGAAGACCAGGAGCCGTTAAAAAGGCTTACCGGAATGGTGTTTTCCGGAATAGGTGTCAGCGGGTTCTTTGTACTGAGCGGGATGCTCATATACCAGAGTGTGGTGAATAGCCAGAGTGTAGGCATATTTATCCGAAAAAGGTTACTGCGCATCTTTCCCGGGCTGGCTGCGGTAGTGCTGCTGAGCACCTTTGCACTGGGGGTGCTGGTGACTGATCTGCCCCTTAGCGCGTACCTTCGTGATACAGCAACTTATAAGTACCTGCTGAAAAATATATTCCTGATCCCTTCTGACAATCTTCTACCCGGAGTATTCCGTAATAATCCACGGCCCGAGATCAACGGATCGCTTTGGACCCTGCGGTACGAAGTATTGTGCTATATGGGTATGCTCCTGTTTTTTATGATTCCGAAACGGTTGCATAAGGCAGGTGCCCTGACCATTTACGGGCTGGCCTTATCAGGTATGTTGTTACTGACGCTGAAGCCCGGTATCGTATCTGCAGGCCTGGCGTACCACCTCGATAATCTTTTTACCTTAACCACCTATTTTTACAGTGGTGTATTACTGGCACTATGGCCCCAGGCATGGAAACCATACGTTCGTACCATCTTCCCGATAGCATTGGTTGTACTTGCCTTATTTATGTGGCTGCAACCTGCCTGGATGTCCTGGGCCTCTGTCTGGATATATCCTTTACTGCTCATCAGCTTTGGCAGCCAGTATAGTCCGGCATTGCAGGTAGGGAATAAGATCGGGGACATCAGTTACGGAACCTATATTTACGCTTATCCTATACAGCAGCTGCTGATCGCTTCCGGAGTACGGGAGGTAGGCTGGTTATTGCTTTGGTCCTTATTGTGCAGCTGGCTTGCAGGCTGGTGCTCCTACCATTTTATAGAGAAGCAATTTATATACAGAAAAAAGGTCCGGTTATAGCCGGACCTTTTTTGATTTTATCTATTGGCGCAGGTTAGCAACCCGGGCCAGTAAAATGTAAGTGTTTATAACGTGATATTTCTTTCCTCTGGTTTTGTAACTTGGTTAGATATAATGAGTACGATCGTAATGCTTATTATGTAGCACGATATTCCATATCCGGTACAATGGCTTTAGCCTTACGTTCTGCTTCCAGGGCACGCAATTCTATACGGCGTATTTTTCCACTGATCGTTTTCGGCAGTTCGAGTACAAACTCCAAAACTCTTGGCATTTTATACGGAGCTAATTGTTTGCGGCAATAGGAAAATAACTCCTCGGCCAGGGCTACAGAGGGTTCCTGACCCGCATTGAGGATGATAAATGCTTTCACCTCAAAACCCTTCACCGGGTGTGGGCTGCCGACCACAGCTGATTCCAGCACTGCAGTATGTTCCAGCAATACACTTTCAACCTCAAAAGGTCCCACGCGATAATCCGAAGATTTGATCACATCATCGTCGCGACCCACAAACCATAGATAGCCTTCCTCATCTTTGTACGCCTTGTCCCCGGTATAATACAAACCGTGTTTGAATACCGTGTTCATCTTTTCCGGCTCGTCCAGGTACTCTAGGAAGATACCGTTAGGTATATCCGTTCCGGTACGTACACATATATTGCCCTCTTCGCTGATAGGCAGCTCATTGCCCTCCTCATCAGCAATAATAATATCATACAGGAAGGTAGGCTTGCCCATAGAGCCAAACTTAACCTTTGCACCCGGCATATTGGCAACCATACAGGTACTTTCCGTTTGTCCGTAGCCATCACGGATCAGTATGCCCGTGCCTTTTTTCCAGGCCTCAATTACTTCGGGGTTTAAAGGTTCGCCAGCAGCCACACAGCTCCTGAACTGAAATGTATAGGCTTCCAGGTCTTCTGTAATAAGCATACGTAATACCGTCGGCGGTGCACAAAATGTAGTGATTCCGTGTCGGGAGATGAGTTCAAGTTGTCTGCTGCTGTTAAACCGCTCTGTTGTATGGTAGGCAAATATAGTTGCGCCTACACTCCAGGGCGCGAAAAAGCTGCTCCAGGTAAATTTGGCCCAGCCAGGTTGCGAAATATTATAATGGATGTCTCCTGCACGCAAGCCAATCCAGCTGGCTGTGGTCAGATGCCCTACAGGATAGCTGAACTGTGTATGGGTTACTACTTTAGGCATTCCTGTAGTGCCGGAGGTGAAAAACAGGAACAAAGGATCATCGGCTTGGGTATCTGCCGCAACCGCCGTTTCCGGGTAGTCATCTATCTCATCTGTATTGATCCAGCCACTGCGAATGCCGTCAGCAATGATCTTTACCGGAATCTGTATGCCTAATTGAGCCTCTGCCTCTTCGATCTTGGCTGCATTGTCCTGGTCAGCGATAACAGCTTTGGGCATCAGTTTCTGAAAGCGGTATATTATATCCTGTGTACCCAGTATGGTTGCAGCCGGTATCATCCGGAAGCCGCCTTTGATCGTGCTCAGGATCGCCTGCCAGTTAATGGTCTGCAGCGAGAGCTGGGTCAGGATCACATCGCCCTGTTGCAACCCTTTATCCCGGAGCAGGTTCAGCAGCTGGTTACAGGCGATACCCATTTCTCGGAACGAGTATCGTTGCGTTTCAAGACCATTGGTCCAGAGCAGGGCAGTGGCATCCGGCTGATCTTTGATATTGATCTGTTCAAAGACTTCCTGTACCCAGTTAAAATGTTGTGGTTTTCGAATATTTATTGAAGCTAATGCGTCGGAGTTTTCCTGCTCCGGAAGTTCCCGGAAGCGTCTGAACAGCTGTTCCATAAAGCAATTAAAAGAAGGGATTATACCTGTACAAGTTAATAAAATTAGCTGACTATCCGCATATAGTAAACTATTTTCTTCGTCCTTTTGTCCGGCAACAAAAGGACCAAAAGTGCCTTTGTTTTCATCAAGGCGATTGCGGTGCACCGCCATTTTGTACCGTTGCGTGCATTGATCGTCTGAGCTTAACGTGTGATGCGTTCGGTGCTCAACGATCGCAGCTCCAACCAAAATGGCTATCGCTGTGATGAAAACAACAAGCAATCCGTACAGTACAGATCGCTCGAAAGGCCTTATAAATCCGGCGTTAAGAAAATCATTGGCTCGGTCGATAAAGTCGTAAACCATTGTCTGAGCGCAGCGTTCTGGTTTGCGACCGACCGACACATTGATTTTTAGCCAGGGATTTATACAGCCTTGATTTTTTGGCGGTACCTTTTGCATCAAGGCAAAAGGTACCAATAAGTATAGGTGGAAACCAAAAGAGTAATATTTAGTATTGTTTCCTAAAAGCGGATACTCAGTTAAAATTATATGCAAAACCGTGATTTTTAGAGATTTTTAGCAGGTTGCCGATTGTCAGATCTTGATGACAAAAGCCTGTCAGGTCCCCTCGCTAGAAAATCTGGTCGTATATTTGCATCCAATTTTTAATGTGATAGGACATGAATATAGCGCTTGCAGGAAATCCCAATAGTGGTAAGACATCAATGTTTAATGTATTGACTGGATTGAACCAAAAGGTGGGTAATTTCCCTGGCGTAACCGTAGATAAGAAGATCGGCTATACCCAGTTACCGGATGGTAATAAGGCAAAAGTGATCGATCTGCCGGGTACTTACAGCCTTTATCCTAAAAGTGCTGATGAGTATGTGGCCTATGAAACCCTCATTAATCCTTCAGGAGAAGATGTGCCTGATGTCATTGTTGTTGTGGCCGATGCCACCAATCTCAAACGTAATTTACTGTTCTGTTCGCAGATCATGGATCTGAAAAAGCCTGTTATCCTGGCGCTGACCATGATGGATATAGCCGGCAAGAAAGGACTTTCTGTTGATGAAAACATCCTTTCCCGCATGCTGGGCATTCCGGTATTGAATGTCAATCCCAGAGAAGGTAAGGGCGTTCGCCCGCTGAAAGAAGCCATCGTACATGCAAAGAGTGGTGTAGGGGTACTGAAACAACCCTTTGTCTCCTTCCCCTCGCTGCAGCCGGGTTTTCTGGAGCAGATCCGTGAAATCACACAGATCGATAATGATTATGCGGCATTGCATATCGCCTGTGCATCAGAGCGACTGAGCTTCCTGACCGGTACACAACTGGAGTCTATTGAGCAGGCAAAAAAAGAATACCAGTTCTCCAAAGCCAAAGTCCAGGCAGCAGAGGTACTGGACCGCTATGCGACTATAGACCAGGTATTGCAATCTGCAACCCGTACCGATGGTCCGGAAAATAAAACGTCTGTTACTGCCCGTTTAGATAAAATATTACTGCATAAAGTCTGGGGCAACCTGATCCTGCTGCTGGTACTCATACTATTGTTCCAGAGCATCTTCTGGCTGGCCTCCTATCCTATGGACTGGATCGATTCCGGATTTGGAATGCTTACCGGCTGGCTCAGTGGTGTATTGCCCGAAGCCTGGTGGAGCGACCTGATCATCAACGGCCTTATTGCCGGTATTGGTGGGGTAGTGGTGTTTGTGCCCCAGATTGCCATTCTTTTCGGACTCATTACCATACTGGAAGACAGCGGTTACATGGCCCGTATCAGTTTCCTGACCGATCGCCTGATGCGTTCGGTAGGTATGAACGGCCGCGCGGCTATGCCCCTGATCAGCGGACTGGCCTGTGCGATTCCTGCTGTGATGGCCACCCGCATCATTGAAAACAAGAAGGAGCGCCTGATCGCGATCCTGATTACACCGCTCATGAGCTGTTCGGCCCGTCTGCCGGTGTATACCATACTCATCAGCCTGGTGATCCCTAAAACCAATATATTGGGTTTCCTGTCTTTACAGGGACTGGTCATGATGGGCTTATACCTTTTAGGTTTTGTGATGGCCCTGGTCGTATCCAAAGTGCTGAGTATATTGCTGAAAACCAGCAACGGAAGTATGTTCCTGATGGAGCTGCCGCTGTACCGTGCGCCGCGTTGGCGTAATGCTTTACAGACGATGGCAGAAAAAGCAATGATCTTTGTAAAAGATGCCGGTAAGGTAATTATGGTGATCTCCGTAGTGCTCTGGGCATTGGCCTCATATGGCCCTTCAAAACGAATGGCGCCGGTAGAAGCCAGGTATGAAGCATTCAGGACTGCACAGGGTGGGGAACTTACAGAGGACCAGAAGATAGAAGAGGCACATGAGAAACTGGAGCAGTCTTATGCAGGTATCATGGGCAAGGCCATAGAGCCGGCGATTGAGCCCCTGGGTTATGACTGGAAGATCGGCATTGCGCTGATCACCTCCTTTGCTGCACGTGAGGCCTACGTCGGCACTATTGCTACCTTATACAGTGTGGGTGATGCCGATGGAGAAGCGTCTACCTTAAAACAAAAAATGGCACAGGCCCGTCACCGCGACGGTAGTCCGGTATATACACTGGCTGCAGGCAGCTCGCTGCTGGTCTTCTATGTATTTGCCATGCAGTGTATGAGTACCCTCGCTATTGTGAAGCGGGAGACAAAAAGTTGGAAATGGCCCCTGATTCAGTTCGCATATATGTCCGGCTTGGCGTACATTTGCGCATTAATTGTTTACCAGGTTTTAAAATAAAGATTCATGAACAAATATTTACTGGCCATTATCGGGGTATTCCTGGCTTTATGCGGAATGGTATATGCCTTTGATGCATCCCAGCCGGGCAGTTACGATTTCAATGCCTTACTGATCGGTAATGGCGTACTGGCCATTCTTTCTGCCGTAACCTATTTTATGGTAACCGGTGCGCTGAAGAGTGATAATCCCAATGCCTTTATCCGCGCCAAAATGGGCAGCACAATGATGCGTTTTTTCCTTTGTGTGGTCTTATTCATCGGTTACGCATATGTGCATGGCAAGGCTGGTATCAAGCCAACAGTATTCATGTTCCTGGGTATGTACGTGATTTATTCTATTCTCGAGTCTGCGGTATTATCACAGAAAGGGAAGAAAAAAGCTTAAGATAAAGTCCTGATGAGTGCAGAGAAGTTGAGTTTTGATGCGTTTGGCCGGTATCTGCCACAGGGCACTTTAGATAAGGTAAAGCCCTGGTTTCAGCAATATACCATAAAACTGATCATCACCCGTGAGCGCAAGACCGTACTGGGCAATTACCGTCAACCGGTAAAAACAGCCCCTTTTCACCGGGTTACTGTTAACGGCAACCTTAATCCGTATTCATTTCTGATTACCTTACTGCATGAACTGGCCCATCTGGAAGCCTTCGTGCGCTATCAGAACCGTATAGCCCCGCATGGCAAAGAATGGCAGGATATTTTCCGCAATATTTTATCCGGTTACCTGGGGCAGGGTATCTTTCCGCCAGCATTGGAGCAGGCGATCAAAGCATCATTGCAGGGCCTCAAAGCCTCGTCCTGTGCCGATCCTACCTTATACAAAGCCCTTTCTCTATACGATGAGCCGGGTACCGATGGCCTGGTCTGGGTAGAACAATTGCCGGCCAATGCACAATTTGTAACCAAAGAGGGCAGGGTATATCAGTTGTTGCACAAACGCCGTACACGCTATCTCTGCCGTGATCTGCAGACCCAGAGAGATTATCTCTTTGCCGGAGTGGTACAGGTCAAGCCGCTGGTGCGGGAAAGTAGCAATTAAAATTTGTCAATTTAGAAATAAATAAATACCTTTGCAGTCCGAAAAAATAAGGGCCACCTTTTAGACGTACTAAAAGATGTCCATTTGCAGCCCTTAGGCATAATCGGTTAATCTTATTAAAAAACATTTTTTTATGGCAACATCAAACATTCAGAACTATGAGTTGATGATCATCTTCACTCCGATCTTATCCGAGGAAGATTTCAAAGCTGCTCAGAAAAAGTTCACTTCTATCATTTCAGAGAATGGTGGTGAAATGGTTCACGAAAACCCATGGGGTCTGCGTTCTTTAGCGTACCCTATCCAAAAGAAAACTACAGGTTTATACACAGTAGTTGAGTACACTGCACCAACAGACGTTAACGCTAAAATTGAAGTTCAATTGAACCGTGACGAGACTGTAATGCGTTACATGCTGACTCACCTGGATAAATTCGCTGTAGAGTATAACACTCGTAAACGTAACAAAGCTTAATCCGGGCCCGTTACATTATTCGTAAACTAATTTTCATTCAACCACAATTTTATTAAAATGGCTAGAAATAACGATATTAAATACTTGAGCAGTACTCGTATCGAGAACCGTCAAAAAAAATACTGCCGTTTCAAAAAATTAGGTATCAAATATATTGATTATAAAGATGCTGAATTTTTGAAAAAATTCTTAAACGAGCAAGGTAAAATGTTACCTCGTCGTATCACCGGTACTTCCCTGAAATACCAACGTAAATTAGGCCATGCTATTAAAAAAGCACGCCAGATGGCAATTCTGCCTTATGTTACTGACTTATTAAAGTAATAAAAATTTTAAACAATGAAAGTAATCTTAATAAAAGAAGTAGATAATTTAGGTGGTGCGCACGAAATCGTTGACGTTCGTCCGGGATACGCTCGTAACTTCCTGATTCCTCAGAAATATGCTATTGAAGCTTCTACATCTAACCTGAAAATCCAGGAAGAGCGTCAAAAGCAACTTGCTAAAAAAGAAGAAAAATTACTGGCTAACATTGCTAGCGTTAAAGCTGCTCTGGAAACTCCGGTAAAACTGACTGCTAAGATCGGTGAGAATGGTAAAATCTTCGGATCTGTTACCTCTATCCAACTGGCACGTGCTATCCGTGAGCAAAAGCAATATGAAATCGACCGTCGTCGCATTTCTATCTTAGACGAAATTAAAGAAGCGGGTTCTTACAAAGCGCAAATCGACTTTGGTAAAGATCACCTGGTTGAATTAACTTTCGACGTAGTAGCAGAGTAATTCTTGCACAATATATTTTAAACAGAGGCCAGCATTTGCTGGCCTCTGTTTTTATGTAGAATGAATAGAAATCAATACAGGTATATTGCCATATAACCTGAAAATGAACATTTCTAATATGCGTCTAAACAGCTGGTAATCAATTTAGTAATTTGTAGAATAAGTAAAATAAATATACACTGTTTGGTGACTAAAGGGTTTGGTTTTATGAAAACTATGATTATTTTTGAGCGCATTTTTAAATAATCTAAACAAAAAAGTATGAAGAAATTTTCTATGGTTGCAGCTGCAACCCTGCTGGTTGGAACTTTATTTACCTCTTGTAAGAAAGATTATTCTTGTGAGTGTTCTTACAATGACGGCAATGGTAATAAAACCAGTGCTGCAGCTACTATTAAAGGAACTAAAGCTGACGCAAAGAAAGCTTGTGACGCATTAAATGCAAACTATGCTATGTTTTCTGACGTAAGCTGCAAGCTGAAATAAGCTGAATGCGGAAAATGTTTTTAAAAAATCCCTTGCTGTACAGCAAGGGATTTTTTAAAAGAGAATTACAAGTTTATTGTTTGATGAGTTTATGGGTGATTAGGAGTGAAATCATGCTGCAGCATATACTTACACAAATGTATACTGGCTACAAGCGCTGTAGTATAAACTATGATTGCCTCATTATGGATGATGGGGCTTATCATCTTTTATCCTAGAATATTACACAATATCTGGAGAGTAGGGAAGATGATTATGCGTTGATTATTTAATAAATAATAGTTATTTAAATTTTGAAACATGTTACTTTCTCAAGGCTAAGAATGACTTAACAATATATGTTTAATAGGCCAAATACACTTATGAATTAATATATAATTTAAAGTCCCTTTATCATTAGATAAAAACTGGTTTTATGAATCTTTGCTATTGTCTTTTCTCTATCTAATAATTTTTTTTCACCAAAAGTTACTTTTTCTTCTATCAACGCATTGGGAATTCTTACCTCTAAATCCAGAAAATGGAAGTAGTAGTGGATGTTAGTATATGTTTCCTTTGTTATGTCTTTGGGATAAATTTTTTCCAGCGCTTTGTCTAACTCATTTTTTAGTCCTTTCTGGCCTTTTAATAGTAGTTGTAATCTTTGATTGACAATTACATCCCTCCCTTGAGGGGCAAATATAATAGGTAAGAGTTTTCTTACCGCTTTATCAGTCTGATTGATATTTTTATAAAGCTCGGCATATCTTAATGCTTTATGAAATTCATATTTGTCATGCTCATTACCACAGTCTGATAAATACACATAGGCAGTATCTGATAAGGTAAAGTAATATAAGGCACTATCAAACATCTGCTTTTTACTGTAGATTGTACTTAATAGCTCTGTTGCTCTATGCTGGTAATTAGTATAAGGATCATCCATGAGCGCTCCGCCTAGACTTTCTTTTTCATTGAAATAGTTGTGCAAGATTGTTTTAAAAATGTAAATTGCCTGGTCGTAGTCTTTTTTGAGCATATGTACATAACCAGTATTGAAGTAAGCTCTTGGGTATAGCTCGCTTTGGGGGTATCGATCTACAATATACTGGTATCCGTCTAAAGCTTTTTGAAACTCCTTTTTCTCAAGAAAGACTGATGCCTCTGAAAAATAATCTGAAGGCATTTTCTGGCTGAATGCGTTTACAGAAGCTAAAACGAACAAAATAGAAAATAACTTTCTCATATATTCAGGGTAAATTGGTAAAAGGAGCGCCCTTTTGTGCCGTAAAATATTAAGGATTTTCCATCAAAGAAACAGTCTTGATCATTAAGATTGTCTATACCGCTTAATTCTTGGTATACGCTGTTATTGATATTAATTAAGTATTTTCTGTCTCCAATTTTCTGGATAATAAAAAAGCCCTTATCATTCATACCCCCTGTTATAATGGATCCAATTTCATTTGTCTCATCCTCATCCTTAAACAGGAATGGTGGCATAGGCTTTGATAGTTCACCATTAAATATCATATATCCTGCATTATTATATTCGAGGTACAGTAATGAATTGATGTTTTTGGGAACTTCATAGTTTGAGCGTAAAAAGGTGAAATCTTCCTGAAATTGCATGCCAAAATTACTGTTGACAGAAATAGGGGGTAGTATGAGTTTTTCATCCCGGTATATATATATTGAATCATCGGTTTTGAAATAATGGAGAGATGCTCCGGTAGGGCTAATATAAAGTGGTTTTGGTCTTACATTATATTTAGATATTGGATTTTTACCTTTCTTTCCGTTGATGAATTTATACAGATAATAATCCTTAAGTCCGTAACAGGCAAAATTGCCTATTGTATCAAGGGTTGGAAGGAAGATGCGCTCAAAGTCATATTCAAATGATTTTCCATTTGCATTGATTTTTCTCTTCCCTGCTTCTGTAAAGGAAAAAAGGTAGGTGTTTTTGTCAATCAGGGCAATATTCTCTATGCTATCGATATTCTTGTACATATGATCATTAATGGCTATGTAACCTAGTGCCTTATCTGATCCGCTAAAGTAGTACGCTCCGTTATCTTTCAAATGAGCATACCATACAGTCCTCACAGTATCCAATATCGTATCAGTCGTGTGAATAAAAAACATATACTCATAATTCTTAACGGGTTGTTCTGGTTTTCGGCCTTCTGCAAAAATGTAATCTCCATTATTGTTAATGGCTAACTTAAGGTACTCAAACTTCGAACTGTCAACAACACGGTTATTAGCATATACATAATACCATTTTTTATCCTTCACGGAGTAGATTGCATTGCCTTTTGAATTAAATGCAACCCATTCCTGGTGAAGATCATATACTTTGCCGGGCTCTTTTCGATGGCTGGAAATAAGTCGCCCATCAATATAATAGTAGATAGAATCTTTCAAAGATGCCATCAGAGCAATATGATTGTACGTTTCACTGGTAGTGTAGTCTTCAAGCTTGCCTACTATTGGTCCATAGATCTGCTTACCATGGTAATTCTTGTAAATATATGGAGTATTTTCTGGCTGGCTAAAGGTACTCGGATAGCTTACTCCACCACCTGGACCCGATGCTCCTCCAATAAAGTTATATCCACCAAAGGTATCTGTATTGGTAATCCAATAGTATAATTCATCTTTGTATATGGTAAAACAATAATCTCCATTCTTATCAAATGAGGCATATCCCTTTAATAGTAGTGAGTCTTCAGAGTCTGTTAATATGAGGCGCTCTTTAATCGTTTGAGCGGATGCCATAATATGATAAAGTATTACAATACAGAATAAAATCACACATTTGGGGTTCATATTCGAGGAGCGCTTGTGTATAATATAAAAGTAAAAAAAATATTTAATAAATGAAAGATGGTCGATACTCAATTGTACTGATACAATCTTAGAACCTTAACCTAAATTTTTGCTGCTATTTTGTCAGTTAATTGTCTGGATTGTGTAATTTTGTAGCTTATATTTTTGAACAATGTTAGAAACGCATAATAAGACAATGGATGAGGCTCGCCAGGGCGAGGCTTACGGGGGACAGCTGGAAGCTGAAAAGAAGTTTGAGAAGCATTTCTATATCGAAAGTTATGGATGCGCCATGAATTTTAATGATAGTGAAATTGTTGCCTCTATCCTGAACGAACACGGTTTCGGCGCAACAAAAATCATAGAAGATGCTAACCTGGTGCTGGTCAATACCTGTTCTATCCGCGAGAAAGCAGAGCAAACGGTACGTAACCGCCTGGTACATTTCAAAGGATTAAAAAAGAACCGTCCGGATATGCTGGTGGGCGTGCTGGGCTGTATGGCCGAACGCCTGAAAGCCAAGCTGCTGGAAGAAGAAAAACTGGTAGACCTGGTTATAGGTCCAGATGCTTATCGTACCCTGCCTAACCTGATTGCAGAAGCAGAAACAGGTCAGAAAGGAGTAAACGTACTCCTGAGCCGTGAAGAGACCTATGCCGATATTGCACCAATCCGTCTGGATAGTAATGGCGTAAGTTCATTTGTGAGCATTATGCGTGGCTGTAACAATATGTGTACCTTCTGTGTCGTACCATTTACCCGTGGCCGCGAGCGCAGCCGTGACCCGCAATCTATCCTGCGCGAAGTGCAGGACCTGGTAGACAGGGGGTATAAAGAAGTAACCCTGCTGGGACAGAATGTAGACAGCTACTATCATACCAATGATGATGGCTCTGAGGTAGTGAACTTTGCCAACCTGCTGGAGCTGGTAGCACTGGTATCGCCTAAACTGCGGGTACGCTTCAGTACCTCGCATCCTAAAGATATTACTGATGAGGTATTGTTTACTATGAAGAAGTATGACAATATCTGCAACAATATACACCTGCCGGTGCAGAGCGGTTCTACGCGCGTATTACAGCTGATGAACCGTACCTATACCAAAGAATGGTATCTGAAAAAAGTGGACCGCATCCGTGAGATCATCCCGGATTGTGCAATCACCTGCGATATCATCTGCGGCTTCTGTACCGAAACAGAAGAAGATCACCAGGAGACCCTGGAAGTAATGGCATACAGCAATTACGATCTGTCTTATATGTACATCTATTCTGAAAGACCAGGTACACTGGCTGCACGCCGTTATGCAGATGACGTGCCGGATGAGGTGAAGAGCCGTCGCCTGGATGAAGTTATAGCCCTGCAACGCAAAATGAGTGCAGCCATCTTTAAAAGCGATATCGGTAAGACATACGAGGTGCTGATCGAGAATACCAGTAAACGTAGCGAAGAGCATTGGTCCGGCCGTAACAGCCAGAGCCGTGTGATCGTATTCCCTAAGGGAGACTATAATTTACAAAAAGGCGATTATGCAACTGTCAAAGTTACCGATGCGACCAGTGGCACACTGATTGGTGAAATTGTTGCTGTATAGTATCCTAAACTAACCCATTATGGATTTACAATCGATTAAGAATAGATTTGGAATTATAGGTAATGATCCCACATTGAACTATGCACTGCAGGTAGCGGCTCAGGTAGCCAACACCGATCTGAGCGTACTCATTATGGGAGAGAGTGGTGTAGGTAAAGAGATATTTTCGCAGATCATACATAACCTGTCTTCCCGCAAGCATAATCCCTTTATTGCGGTCAACTGCGGTGCGATACCGGAAGGCACGATTGACTCAGAACTGTTCGGACACGAAAAAGGTTCGTTCACCTCTGCCAGCGATCAGCGTAAGGGTTATTTTGAATCCGTAAACGGTGGTACCATTTTCCTGGATGAGATCGGGGAAATGCCCCTGGGTACACAGGCGCGCCTGCTGCGTATGCTGGAGACCGGTGAGTTTATCCGCGTAGGTTCCTCCAAAGTACTGAAAGCAGATGTACGTGTAGTTGCTGCAACGAATAAAGATTTGCTGAAGCTGACACAGGAAGGTAAGTTCCGGGAGGATCTGTATTATCGTCTAAATACTGTTCCGATCCGCGTTCCGGCATTACGGGAGCGTAGAGAGGATGTATACCTGCTGTTCCGCAAATTTGTGATCGATTTTGCAGAGCGCTATAAAACCACCCCGATACAGTTAGATGATGAAGCACGCCACACACTGATGTCCTACCCATGGCCGGGCAATGTGCGTGAGCTGAAAAATATGGCAGAGCAGATCTCTGTACTCTCTACCGATAAATTAGTAACGGCAGATAGACTAAACAATTTCCTGCCAAAGTCTGCACAGGGCAGTAATATGCCTATGCTGGCCGCCCCTGCGGAGTCTGCACCTATGAAGTCTTTTACGGCCTCTGAAAGCGCAGGAACCACAGAGCGGGAGATATTGTATAAGCTCTTCTTCGATCTGAAAAAAGACTCTAACGATATCAAACAATTATTGTTTGAACTGTTACAGCAGCAGAATACCGGTGGTGGCATGACGAGTAGCATGACCAAAGTAAATAATGCACCAATGTCCGGAGATGGATTTTCCATGCCGAATTACAGCAGCCAGAATGCAGGACCTATCGTTACCCCGGAGCCTAACAATTATGTAAACTATCCTCAGAATTCCGGAGCCCCGGTGATCCTCAGCGGTCCCGACAGCCTGGATCATCATGAAGAAGTAGAGGAGTCGCTCTCCCTTATCGACAAAGAAAGAGAGCTGATCACCAAAGCACTGCAGAAACATAAAGGCAAGCGTAAGGATGCGGCCCATGAACTGGGTATCTCGGAAAGAACCTTATACCGTAAGATTAAAGAGTACGATATAGACGAATAAATTTCGTTTCACGCTGGAAAATACAGTACATTTATACCTCTGTAAAAAACTTAAAAACACTAAACTTATGCGCTGGAGAGGAGAACGCGAAAGCGATAATGTAGAAGATCAACGCGGGATGAGCGGTGGTGGCCGTATTGCCGTCGGTGGCGGTATCGGTACCATCCTTATTGTAGTGATCGGATTATTGATGGGTAAAAGCCCTACCAACATCTTCAGTGATGTGATGCAGAACAACAGCCAGAGTTCTTCGTATGAACAGACAACTACGGCCAATCCTGCAGATGATTCTACTGCACAGATGATCAAAGTAGTACTGGCCAGTACAGAAGATGTCTGGGGCGAGATCTTCAGACAGGCAGGGGCAAGTTACCAGGCACCAAAATTGCGCATGTTCAGTGGTGCTACACAAACCGCATGCGGGCAAGGGCAGCAAGCTATGGGACCATTTTATTGTCCTGCGGATACTAAGGTCTATATCGACCTGAGTTTCTGTGATGAGTTAAGAACAAAATTTAATGCACCCGGCAATTTTGCAGTAGCCTATGTTATTGCACATGAAGTCGGACATCATATTCAGAACCTGATGGGCACCTCCGAAAAGGTGCAGCAGTTAAGAGGTCGTGTGAGCGAAGCCGAATATAACCGCTACTCTGTAGCACTGGAGTTGCAGGCCGATTTCTATGCAGGGGTATGGGCATATCATGCACAGCGCATGCGCAATATCCTGGAGCCGGGCGATCTGGAAGCCGCGCTGAAAGCGGCTAATGCCATCGGTGATGATAAGCTGCAGCAGGAAGCACAGGGCTATGTAGTACCTGATGCTTTTACACACGGCACCTCCGATCAGCGCATGTTCTGGTTTAAGAAAGGATTCCAGACCGGAGACCTGAACCAGGGCAATACCTTTAAGGCTCTGGGGCTGGCCAGCTAAGCCATCCATCTTTAGTATTATTATTTAAAATATTACCGACATTGTCTATTATAGTTAAAGACCTGACCCGCCATTATGGCGAACAGGTGGCTGTCAATCATATCTCATTTGAAATAGGAAAGGGAAGTATCGTAGGATTCCTGGGGCCGAATGGTGCCGGAAAATCAACTACAATGAAGATGCTGACAACCTATGTTCCGCCCACCTCCGGAACGGCTGCAGTCTGCGGCTTTGATATTGTGAAAAATGTGCAGGAAGTGCGTCGTCACGTAGGCTACCTGCCAGAGAGCAATCCCCTGTATTATGATATGTATGTACGCGAGTACCTGCATTTTGCAGCAGGCGTGCACCAGCTCAGCAATAAGAAAAGCAGGGTAGAGGCCATGATCGATATGACCGGCCTGGGCAAGGAAGTCAATAAAAAGCTGGGACAATTATCTAAAGGATACAAGCAGAGAGTAGGACTGGCACAGGCTATGATTCATAACCCCGATGTGCTGATCCTGGATGAGCCCACCAGTGGTCTGGACCCTAATCAGCTGGCCGATATCCGTGACCTGATCGTACAGATCGGGCAGGAAAAAACAGTGCTCTTATCTACGCATATCATGCAGGAAGTAGAGGCCATGTGTAGCCGGGTAATCATTATCAATGACGGCAAGATCGTTGCCGATGATGCTATCGGTACCATACAGGCACACCAGAGTAATAAGAATACACTCATCGTTCAGTTTGATAAACCGGTTACAGCAGCAGCTTTACAGCAGTTACAGCAACTGGAGTCTGCGAAACAACTGGAGGGTAACCGTTGGGCCTTACAGACCGCACAACCCGATCAGCTGCGCAAATCACTGATGCAATGGGCGGTAGAAAAAGATTATATCATCGAGTCTTTACAGACCGAATCGCGTAGCCTGGAAGAGATTTTCCGTACGCTGACCAAGAAATAAAATCATGATCAATCCCATTCGACATATAAATGTTATCCGCTACATCAGTCCGCTGCGCGAGGGTGGTTCTTTACCGGCCATTGCAGAGGGCGATGACGGATTCCTGTATGTATTGAAATTCCGTGGGGCAGGGCAGGGCCTCAAAGCACTGATTGCTGACTTTATCGGCGGAGAGCTGGCCCGTGCATTAGGACTGCATATGCCGGAAATGGTATTTGCCCACCTGGCAGAAGGCTTTGGCCGAACCGAACCGGATGAGGAGATACAAGACCTGCTCAAAGCCAGTACCGGCCTCAATCTGGGCGTACACTTCCTTAGTGGTGCATTGACCTTCGATCCCGAAGTACATGATCTGGATGCCCGTACGGCCTCTAAAATCGTATGGCTCGATGCCTTACTGATGAATATTGACCGCACGGCCCGCAATACCAATATGCTCGTTTGGAATAAAGAAATCTGGCTGATCGATCACGGAGCAGCATTATACTTTCATCATAACTGGGACAGCCGCGACAACCTTGCGCAAAGCCCGTTTGCGATGATCAAGGAGCATGTATTGCTGCCCAAAGCGACTGAACTGGAAGCGGTGGCGGCTGAAGGTGTACAAACAATTACACCGGAACTGCTGCGTGCAATCATTAATGCCATTCCGGAAGAATGGCTGCAGTTATCAGAACCGGAACTCAGCCTCGAAGAGATCAAAGAAGGATACCTCAACTTTTTAACGCAGCGCGTGCTGCACAGTGATAAATTTGTAAAACAAGCGCTGGATGCAAGATTGGCTCTTATATGAGTATGCCGTAATCCGTATTGTTCCACGTGTAGAACGGGAAGAATTCATGAATGCAGGCATACTGCTGTATTGTAAACAGAAAAATCTGCTGATCTGCAAAACCTACCTGGATGGGGTACGGTTACAGGCATTGCATGCCCATATAGACCTGGACCTGATTGCAGCACATCTTAAAGGATTTGAGCGCATTACTTCCGGCGATAAAGCCTGTCGTTCGCCTATTGCCCGCCTGGGTAAGGCAGAGCGCTTCCGCTGGCTGAGCGCTACGCGCAGCACTATTGTACAATGCTCTTCCATACACCCGGGCTATGCCCAGGATGTTGAGGCTGCAGCAGAAAAACTACTGCAGCAATTAGTTTGCTGAGATATCCAGATCATAGGTGATCGTGGCTCCGCCTGTTCTTAAAGTAAAAGCTACCGAACAATATTTGTCCAGAGACAGATCAATGGCGCGTTTTACAGAAGGCTCCATCGCCGGATCTCCCTTCATTGCAAAGCGCATATGAATCGTCTGCCATAAAGCAGGCTCCTTATCTTTTTCCCTTTCTCCATCTACAGTTACGGTATAATCCTGTACCGGTATTTTCATTTTGTTCAGGATCATCAGTACATCAATACTGGCACAGCCTGCCAGGGCATTTAGCAATAACATCATAGGGCTGCTGCCACTGTTGTTGCCGCCCAATTCCGGGCGAATGTCCATACGGGTAACGATTCCCTGGTCATCTGTTGTAGCAAATCCGTAAGGTGCTGCTGCTATGGTAAGTTTGGTTTGTGGCATAAAAGGAGTATTAGAGTGCAGTAGCAAAATAGAAAATTTTATGGAAAAAAATCAGGATTGTGTTTATTAAGTAAATACGATCTTATGAATACGCACATCCCTCCCGCCACCGGATACCTGGATATCCTCTTTGCTCATCGCAACAAACAATATGGTGCTTATGAGCTGCGTAACAATTACAATCGCCGTATGATCAAAGCCGGCCTGATGGCTATGGCTATAGTAGGCCTGCTGGCACTATTAGCCGCAAAAGACAAGACGGACGATGCCGAATTAACCATTACGGGTAAATCTCCTGTAGTAACAGATACGGCTGTTGTTCAAATTAATGAATTTGACTTACCCGAAAAGGAAATCGGAAAGCCTATTGGTCACACCGGGCGCACTGCAAAGACAGCTGATTTTGCCAACCCCGTTATCGTAAAAGATCCGGTAGCAGACAAGCCTATCGCCAAAATGCCCGATAAAGATGCACTGGCCGGACCGGTCGATAATCCCGGGCTGGCAGATGGTACCGCGATTGCAATGGACAATAGCTTGTCCGATGGGCCGACCGGTGATCTGCTCAGTCGTAAAGGCGATCCGAAAGATACTGCTTTGGCTACAGGACCGGTAGTGATGGATGATAGGGTAAGGGATATGGCCGATGAAATGCCGGAGTTCCCCGGTGGTATGCAGGCCTGGAAGAAATACCTGGCCGATAACCTTCAGTATCCGCAGGCAGCACGTGTGGATGAAATAGAAGGGACCGTATACGTAAATTTTGTGGTGGCAAAAGACGGTAGCATTTCCCGGGTTAAGGTGGCCAGAGGTGTTGGCGGCGGGTGTAGTGAGGAAGCGGTAAGGGTACTGGAAAATGCACCCCGCTGGAAAGCCGGCAAACAAAAGGGAACTGCCGTGAATGTAAAGATGACCATACCTATCCGCTTCGCATTCAGATAATGATTTTCTCATCTGTTACACGCCCTGCCGGTCTCGTTCCGGCGGGCGTTTTCATCAAGAGATTTAACATAAATATGGATATAAAAAGGGGGCTGTGCGTACTGATTTTCTTAACTTTACATGATTTTATCAGGGAGTATTCCCGTCCTTTACAGACCCTCTGTTCGAGTGTTATTTTAGTTTAAGCCTGGGTATAGTAGAGCATAGGAATTTTCCTGTTTGCATTCATCTAATAAACTCAGATTATGAGAATAGTCATTGTTGGTGGTGGTTTTGCCGGTATGAACCTGGCGAAATCTCTTGCCGGTAAATCCGGTATAGAAGCCGTTCTTGTCGATACAAATAACTATAACTTCTTCCCACCCCTTATCTACCAGGTTGCGACAGCCTTTATCGAACCTTCCAATATCAGTTATCCTTTCCGCAGGATGTTCCAGGAAAAAGATAATATACGTTTTTTCAACGGTAATCTGAAGCAGATACATGCTGCCGAAAAGTATATAGAAACAGATAATGGTAACCTCACGTACGATTACCTCGTACTGGCTATGGGTACAGAGACCAATTTCTTTGGTATGGAACGCGTGCAGGAAAAAGCCATGCCGCTGAAAAATATCAATGATGCCTTGAAAATACGTAATACATTACTGCTTCATCTGGAATGTGCCTGTCGTACTACCGATCCTGAAGAGCGCCGCAAACTCATGACCATCGTGATCGCCGGAGGTGGACCTACCGGTGTAGAAGTAGCCGGAATGCTGGCCGAAATGGAAGGACATGTCAAAGAAAAAGATTATCCCGAGCTGAACGGTATTCATACCCGCATTGTACTGATCGATGCCGGTCCAAATCTACTGGGGCCGATGACCCAGAAATCGCAGCAGGAAGCCTACGACCAGCTCACCCGACTGGGTGTAGAAATCAAGCTTTCGGTAGCCGTACAGGATTATAAAGACGATCATGTATACCTGGCTAATGGAGAGACAATTGAAACCTACAGCCTGATCTGGGTTTCGGGTGTTATCGCCAAAGAAGCACCGGGCTTGCCGGCCGAGAGCATCGGACGCGGCAGGAGGATACTGGTAGATGAATATAACCGCGTGCAGGGAACGGATGCTATATTTGCCATCGGAGATATCTGTTATATGACCGCAGATGCAGCCTTTGCCAACGGGCATCCGCAACTGGCACAGCCCGCCATACAGCAGGGACAATTACTGGCTAAGAATTTTGTGAACCTGCAGCAGGGTAATGCCCTGAAAGCATTTACCTATAAGGATAAGGGAAGTATGGCTATCATTTCTAAATTCAAAGCGGTAGTAGACCTGCCGAAGAGCTTTATGAAAGGTTTTATCGCCTGGATGGCCTGGCTGCTGATACACATTATGCCTATTGCCGGTTTCCGCAACAAGGTAAAACTATTCTTCAGCTGGATGTGGAGCTTTATCACAAATGATCCTACCATACGTCTGATTATCCGTTCAGATAAGCGTAACGGGGATATACATAACTAAATTTTTGGGGAAAGGGCAGGAGGCTTAGGCTCTCCTGTCCCGGAACCGTAACGGTTTTCTGGAGCCATTAGGAAATTGCATCTGCATTATCTGCTCCAGGCTGCACCATTCTATCTGTGGTAAAACCCTTAAGGCTGACTGTAACTGCTGCTTCAGACTATTATGATCTACAGCATCCGGATCGGTGCTGTGTAAGTGTAATACCAGCATATCCTGCGCATATTCATCCTGCGTAATCTCAATCACATATTCTGAAATGAAAGCCATCCGGTGCAATACCTCTGCCACCATAGGAGGGTAGAGAGAGGTGCCCTTATATTTGATCATTTGTTTTTTGCGGCCAACAACCGGTCCCAGGCGCATTGTAGTGCGGCCGCAGGCACAGGTTTCATAATAGCCCTCACAAAGATCGCCGGTCTGGTAGCGCAGTAAAGGCATGCCTTCTACACCCAGTGTGGTGATCGTTACTTCCCCGGCTGTACCCGGTGTTACCGGATCGCCATTCTCATCCAATAGTTCCACGTACAACAATTCCGGTTGCAGGTGTCCGCCCTGATGAGCAGTACATTCTGTAAAGGCCGTCTGCATTTCAGTAGCCGCATAGGTTCCGAATAATTCCAGGTTCCAGCCCTCCTGTATCCTTTGGGCCAGTATACTTGGGTTCAGGTCTTTGTCCCTTACTGCCTCACCAATGGCCAGCACTTTACGGGGGCTGAGGGTATGCAGTTCCGTTTGAGTGGACGCAATATATTCTTTTAGTTTAACCAGGAATGAAGGTACCGCTACCAGTACCGAAGGCTGCAATCGCTGCATCACCTCCAGTTGCATCTGTGGCAGGCCAGGTCCGGTGCGGATGACCGCAGTACCCAGCTGCTGTGCCCCTTTATAGTATGCCATACCGGCCATAAACTGTTTGTCCAGGGTCAGCATCAGTTGCAGGCTGTCCTCACTGCTCAGCTCCATCAGTTGCAGCGAACAGTATTCATTATAGGCCAGTCGATCCAGATCAGCAGCAGTAAGCGCAATGGTTACGGGCTGACCAAGTGTACCGGATGTAGCCGTATATTCGGCAATAGCCGATCGGGGTACGCAAAGGAAATCCCAGTTGTGCGCCTGTATATCTTCCTTACTGGTAAGGGGTAACTTACGGAAAGCCTCTATGGAGTTGACTTCAGTGATATCAATTCCATGAGCAGCAAATAATCTTTGATAAAACGGAGCATGGCTATTGAGGTATTGCAGCAGTGCTTGTATGCGCTGCAGCTGAAATGCCTCAATAGCTGCGGGTGCTGCCCGGTCTATAGATGTATGTCCGTATTGTTTATTCATTGCCTGCCATCAGGTATGCTTTAATGAATCCGTCCAGCTCACCATCCATTACAGGTTGCACATTGCCCACCTCATAATCGGTACGATGGTCTTTGATCATCTTGTACGGGTGGAATACATAGGATCGGATCTGAGAACCCCATTCAATTTTCTTTTTATTGGCATTGGCCGCATCCCTGATCGCATTGCGTTTCTGCAATTCAATTTCGTACAGTCGGCTTCTCAGCATCTGCATAGCCAGTTCGCGGTTGCCCAGCTGGCTTCTGTCCTGCTGACATACCACAACAATACCTGTAGGAATGTGGGTCAGCTGTACCTTGGTTTCTACCTTATTTACATTCTGTCCACCGGCACCACCACTACGGGAGGTTTCCATTTTAATATCGGCGGGGTTGATTTCAATATTGATCGTATCATCTACCAGGGGATAGACGTTTACAGATACGAAAGACGTATGTCTGCGGGCATTACTATCGAACGGAGAGATACGTACCAGTCGGTGCACACCACTTTCGCCTTTCAGTAATCCGAAAGCAAATTCACCTTCGAGCTGCAGTGTACAGGTTTTAATACCGGCCCCGTCGCCCCATTGCCAGTCAATCTCAGACACCGTCCAGCCTTGTTTCTGCGCATACATGCGGTACATACGGGCCAGCATTTCGGCCCAGTCCTGGCTTTCCGTTCCGCCCGCACCGGCATTGATCTGCAGCATAGCCGTCAGTTCATCTTCCGGTTCGTTCAGGGTAGATTTAAACTCGGCTTCATCGAGGGCCGTAATCGCTGCTTCATAGGCTACTTTTACTTCCTCTTCCGTAGCCTCATTTTCTTTCCAGAAGTCAAAAAGTACCGCAAAGTCCTCTACAGAGGTATGTACATTATTAAAAAGTTCGATCCAGTATTTGTTGATCTTGATTTCCTTCATGACACCGGTAGCACGTGTATCATCATCCCAGAAGCCAGGTGCGAGGGAGAGCTGAAAGTCGCTGTCAGCCTTGGCTGTGCGGTCTTCGACCTTTAAAAACTGCTTCAGATGCGCCACACGGTCCCGCATTACTTTTAATTGTTCTATCGTCATGTTTCCGGAAATTCAAAAAATTGTGAGTAGCGCAAAGATAAAAAAAATGCAGAAACCTCAGGGTTTCCACATTTCAATATGGGGAAGATCATCTTCCAGGTAGGTTTCGCCCGTGGCAATAAACCCGTATGATTCATAAAATGTCTGCAGGTAACACTGTGCGCTGATACGGACGGCGGTGGTATTCCATTCCTCTTTCAGGAAGTCCAGTGCCTTCTGTACCAGGATGCGGCCATAGCCATGTGCCCTTGCCGAAGGTTTGGTGAGGACCCTGCCTATGCAGCATTCCTCATAGCTTACACCGGCACGCATAATACGGCAGTAGGCCAGTACACTACCATCATCATCGCTCAGGAAAATGTGCATCGCTTCAAAATCTTTATCATCCAGGTCCTGGTAATAAGTCTTTTGTTCCACGATAAACACTTCATTGCGTACCTGTAATATTTTGTATAACTCCTCTTTACTTAATGCTGCAAAGGTTTTTGCCTGCCAGATCATACCAGCACCTCCGCTGTTTTTAAGACATCCTTAATGCCATTGAAGGATAATTTCAGGTATTCGGGCAGTTTTGCCACCGGCACCCACTTGGCTTCTACGATATTTTCTTCCGCCTGGGGTACAAGCGTATAAGCCTCTTTTACCGTCATATGATACCAGTAGGTTGTTTTGAGTATATCTTTCTTCTTTTCTGTGTAGATGTGGTAGGTCGTACCGATGATATCGGCCAGTTGCACCTGCGGCAGCCCGGTTTCTTCTATAACTTCACGAACAGCACAGTCGGCAATATCCTCACCTTCATCCAGTTTGCCTTTAGGCAGATCCCATTTGCCCCTTCTGTAGATCATCAGTACATTACCCTCTCCGGTGCGTACAACACCACCAGCGGCGATAATAGGGGTGAAATAACTGTTCAGTTCTCTTTGTATCGTCTCTACATCAATATCTTCAATAATCACGCCGGTAGCCATCGGATTTTCCAGGTGCTTTTTAGCCAGCCTGAAGTTGCGGTGAAAGGCCCCGATGAACAGGTCATATCCTTTGCTCAGCGGATGCTCCGTACGGTACTGCTCTGCAGAGTTGGTAAGGATCAGGGGTTTATCGTTGATATAGATTTTTTGAGTAAAGTGCATATAGCGAAGGTAAGCGGAAATATTCAAAAAATTCGGTTAATTGATGTAAGTTTGCCGTCATGAGTAATGCTACTATTTTCGCCGAAAAATTATTACAAATCAAGGCTTTGAAACTGAATGCAGACGAGCCATTTACCTGGGCTTCCGGTTGGAAGTCACCAGTGTATTGCGATAACCGCAAGCTGTTATCTTTTCCTCATGTAAGAGATTATGTAAAGAGCGAGCTGGCCAACCTGATCCTGGAGAAGTTTGGTGATGCAGAATCTATCGCAGGCGTTGCCACAGCGGGTATCCCGCATGGCGCACTGGCTGCCGATCTGCTGCGTTTACCATTTATCTATGTTCGTTCCAAGCCGAAAGGACATGGTCTGGGCAACCAGATTGAGGGTGTACTGGAGCCGGGTCAGAAAGTAGTGGTAGTAGAAGACCTGATCTCTACCGGTAAAAGCAGTCTGGAAGCCGTAGAAGCGATCCGTCAGGCTGGCGGTGAAGTGATCGGACTGGTCGCACTGTTTACTTATGGTTTTGCGGCAGCAGATATCGCTTTCAGCGAGGCTGGTGTACCATTCCATACCATCAGCAATTACAATGCGCTGGTAGAGGTGGGTATGAAGCAAAACATCATCACTGAATCGCAACTGAGTCAGTTGATGGAATGGAGAGAAAGCCCATCTACCTGGAGACAATAATCCGGCGCCGATGGAATTCGATTTTCCCATTACCGCAAATGATCCCCTTTCTGTAGCTTTTCTGCAGAAAGGTATATATAATTTCAGCAATGCCTTACAGTATGTAAGGCATTTGCCATATGGTAGAAACCCGGATAAAACCAGGTTGGAAAGTGTATTGGAAGAAGGCCGTGGTACCTGCAGTACCAAGCATGCGCTCCTCTTTCAGCTGGCTCGTATACATAACCAGGGCAATGTGTTGCTCTGTATGGGCATCTTCCGGATGAGCGGAAAGAATACACCGCGTGTAGCGGCCACCCTGGCTGCTCATAAACTTGACTATATTCCCGAGGCGCATAACTACCTTTCTGTAGCGGGTATCAGAGTCGATTGTACCCATGCCCATGCGCAGCCTTCAGATTTTCTGCCAGACCTTCTGGTCGAAACGACCATCTTACCAGAACAGATTACAGGATACAAGGTGCAATATCACCGCAATTACCTGCAGCAATGGTTACTGAAACATCCGGAAATACCCTATACACTTGAGGAGCTCTGGACGATCCGGGAGCAATGCATTCAAGATCTGTCCGTAAAGGGATAATAAGCCCGTTTTAGGCTGCAATTTTATTCAGGCGGTTCAGTATAGCCAGGCGGATATTGCGTGGCGCCAGTTGGCTGATATTGACCTTATTCCCGTTTTTAGCCACCGCGATCAGCAATAGCTGTATTTCCTGTTCGGCTATAGCCAGCATCTGGCTGTAGCTCAGCATATCATTACTGAATTCACTGATAACTTTTGCCATCAATTCCTGATACAGGCTGGTATCTGTTGTATTAAGGCTGATGGTATTGTTGCGGGCAACTGTCTGATAAGTATTCATAATTCGCTTTGTTTTAATGTTGATATTGCAAAGGAACAAAGTGACTACGCCAGGATATGTCGTACTAAACAGGTTACTGTAAAATAATACAGCGATAATTTGACTTTAGGTATAAAAAATCTATATTTAGATTATTATTATACACTAAACCAGTAAGACTATGTTTAAAGTAGGCGACCAATTCAAACAGAAATTCAGCTACACACAGGAAGAAGTGGACATGTATGCAAAAGTAAGTGGAGACACTAATCCCCTGCACATTGATGAGCAGGCCGGCAAAGACAGTATTTTCGGACAGCGTATTATACACGGATTTTTAGGAGCCAGTATTTTTACCCGTATATTCGGCACCTTATGGTATGCCGATGGTACGGTGTATATGGCGCAGAGTATGAAATGGATGCGTCCGATGTTTACCGGCAAGGAATACGAAGGTGTGATCACGGTAAAAGAAATCTTTCTGGAGAAGAACCGTGCCACTTATGTATGTGAGGTATTCGAGGTGGAAAGCGGCGCACAGACTATTTCCGGCGAAGCAACATTAATGAACAAAAAACAGTATGTCTGGGAGTAAAATAACTGAAGACATTTTAGAGAGCGCTCTGTAAAAGAGCGCTTTTTTTGTTTTGCGTAATGCGTTTATCTTGACAAGGCAACTTACATACATAGTTATGAACCCAGATGTCAAGACGATAAAGTTACTCTTTCAGAAAAGTGATTAAGATGATAAGTTACAGTTGTATTTCGCGAATACAAAACTAATCTCCTTATTAATTCTTAAATCAATTTACAATGAAAAAAATAATGATTACGGGCGTGTCTGCCCTTTTATTCCTGACCACTTCATATCTTGCAATTCCTGAAGTTTCTGCCGTGCCTCAGGTCACAACAGAGCCGTGCCTGTCAGGTTATATACTTACTGTGCGTCTTGATGTATATCAGGTAAACAGCCCATGGGGCTTAGTAAGTAGTAATAAACTTGGCTTTAATACAGATGCTGAAGTGAATGCTTATACTGCTGCATACAATAGTACACATACCGCTACGCAAATGTATGCCACCGTTATCTGCCGCAGGGCGGTAGGTCCGGTAAAGTAATAGTAGCAAAAGTTTTATAAAAGAAAATAGCCGTTCTGATTGCAGAACGGCTAATATTTCCGAAAAATTTTAAGTTAAACTTTGAAGTGAGCGAATGCTTTGTTCGCTTCTGCCATACGGTGAGTATCTTCTTTTCTTTTGAAAGCAGCACCTTCACCTTTAGAAGCTGCAACGATTTCGTTAGCTAATTTATCAGCCATTGTTTTACCGTTACGCTCGCGGCTGAAACGGATTAACCATTTCATAGACAGGGAGATCTTACGATCAGGGCGAACTTCAGAAGGAATCTGGAAAGTAGCACCACCGATACGGCGGCTACGAACCTCTACTGCTGGAGTTACATTTTGTAATGCTTTTTTCCAAATTTCGTAACCTTCTTCACCAGTGATTTTAGATACTTTTTCCATTGCATCATAGAAAATAGTGAATGCAGTAGTTTTTTTACCTTCCCACATTAAAGTGTTTACGAAACGGGTAACTAATTTATCATTAAACTTTGGATCTGGAGCCAAAGGTAATTTCTTCGCTTGTTGTTTTCTCATTTTTTTAATTTTTACATTTATTACAGGCTGTTACTTCAAGACTAAAAATAAACTTTACTCAGCTGCAATAATTAATTTAATTATTTTTTTGCTTTTTCTTTTTTCGTACCGTATTTAGAACGAGATTGTTTACGATCTTTAACACCGGCAGTATCCAATGCACCACGTACGATGTGATAACGCACACCTGGTAAATCTTTTACACGACCACCACGGATCAATACGATAGAGTGTTCTTGCAGGTTGTGACCTTCACCCGGGATATAAGCAATAACCTCAATTTTATTAGTCAAACGAACTTTTGCTACTTTACGTAACGCAGAGTTTGGTTTTTTAGGAGTTGTAGTATATACACGCGTACATACACCACGGCGTTGTGGACAATCATCCAGAGCCGGAGATTTTGATTTTGCTTTAATTACTGTACGTCCTTTACGAACTAATTGTTGAATAGTTGGCATTCTCTTTAAAATTTTTCGGACTGCAAAGGTACTGATTCTTTTTTATTTACCAAACAAAATTATATAAAACTTTTTTGAATTTTACACACTTTGTGGATTACTCGCGATCCGAATAAGTTATAATTAATAATATTTTTTTTCTTTTAAATACTCATTTACATAGTCTGCTACGCCTTCTTCCAAAGTGTAAAACGGTGCCGCGTATCCGCTTTCCTTCAGCTTCTGCATAGTTGCTTCTGTAAAATACTGGTATTTATCCCTGATATCTTCGGGGGTATCTATGTACTCGATTCTTTCAGGAAGCTGCAAGGTAGTGAAAATTGCGCGAACTAAATCATTAAATGTTCGGGCTTTACCGCTTCCCAGGTTATAAATACCACTTTTAGGTTGGTTTTCCATCAGCCACACACATACTTTGACCACATCTTTTACATATACGAAGTCACGCATCTGACCTCCGTCACTGTATTCCTCTTTATGGGATCGAAACAACTTCACTACGCCCTCATTCTTCTCGATCTGGTTCATGGCATGCATAATCACAGAGGCCATGCGGCCTTTGTGGTATTCATTAGGGCCATATACATTAAAGAACTTGAGCCCGGCCCAGAAGGGTGGTGTGCTGTGCTGCTCCAATGCCCATATATCAAATTTCTGTTTGGATACACCATAAGGGTTCAGGGGCTGCAGCTGCGGAATATCAGCTTCATTATCTTCATAGCCCAGGTCTCCGTCACCGTAGGTCGCCGCAGAAGAGGCATATACCATAGGAATACCATTTTCGGCACAGTACTCCCACATATCCTTTGAATAGCGGACATTCAGCTTTTTGAAAATTTCTACATCAAACTCGGTCGTATCAGTACGTGCACCGAGGTGAAATACAAAATCTACTCTGCCCGGATGCTCTTCAAGCCAGTCAAAGAATTGCTCCCGGTGTACTTTGGCCATGTAAATTTTATCCAGGAGGTTATTGGTCTTGGCCTTTACCGAAAAATCGTCTACCAATACCAGTTGCTCATAGCCCAGTTGATTAAGGTAACCCGTGAGCACACTGCCGATAAAACCGGCGGCTCCTGTTACTACAATCGTGGCGTCTTTAGGTATCATACTCATCTTATATGGCTAAAAAAGGTTAAGCAATTGCTTAACCTTTTTCTTGTTTAATTTTTTCTTATTAGTGTTTTGCAGCGGCTTCATGATGCTCAGCAGCAGCTTCGTGGTGCGTGCTGTCTTTAGCTTCATGGCTTTCTGCAGCATGTGCCGCAGCAGTATCGTGTGTCGCTTCATGACCGGTAGCTTCGTGGCTTGTAGCCTCATGAGCAGCGCCTTCGTGACCTGCAGCACCGTGAGTGGCTTCTGTACCATGACCACCGCCATGACCTTCTTCAGAATGACTCATTGCCTTTACAAAGTTCATTGTACCCAGGATAAGGCCGACAATGATTAAGGCAAACATCATTGCTGCTTTGGAAGAGATAAGCGGTTTTTCTTCGTGTGTTGAATGTGACATATTTATTTAATGAATTAGGAGTCTTACGTGACGCAAAAATATAAATTATTCTTGTTTTGTTAAACTATTTTAGAATGAAAATGCCTGGTCTACCAGCATTTGTTGTTCCTGTGCATGTAATTTGGCAAATCCGGTTGCTGTAGCAGCGCTGGCCTTACGGGTCAGGTAGCCCAGGTTGATCGGTTTGTTAATATTCATTTTCAGGAATGATGCAGCACCCATGTTCTTAGGCTCTTCCTGTACCCACAGCCATTGCGCACCACTGTATTTCTGATACAGGGCATTCAGTTGCTCTTGAGGTAAAGGATGTATCTGCTCCAGGCGTACAATTGCAACATCAGTTCTGTTTTCTGCCAGTTGCTTTTCACTCAGGTCAAAATAGATTTTACCGCTACACAGTAATACACGTTTTACTTTAGACACATCTTCAATATTCGGATCGTCGATCACCTCTTTGAAGCCACCGGTAGTGAAATCAGTAACAAGAGAGTAAGAACGTACGTGACGCAGGTTTGCTTTTGGTGCAAAGTTTACTACCGGCTTACGGAATGGTAAGGCCAGCTGACGACGCAGCATATGGAAGTAGTTAGCAGCAGTAGTAATATTGGTTACATAAATATTATTTTCTGCGCTCATTTGCAGGAAACGTTCCAGGCGGGCAGAGGAGTGCTCCGGACCACCACCTTCGTAACCGTGTGGTAATAACATTACCAGACCGTTTTGTGTCTGCCATTTTTGTTCTGCACTGGTCAGGTACTGGTCAATGATGATCTGTGCACCATTGGCAAAGTCTCCGTACTGTGCTTCCCATAATACCAGGTTAGACGGGTTAGCCATAGCATAACCATAATCGAAGCCTAATACAGCATATTCACTCAGTAAAGAGTTATAGATAAAGAATTTACCCTGATCGTCAGACAACTGCGCCAGACGGTTATATTCTTCATTTGTTTTTTCATCTCTTAATGTAGCGTGGCGGTGAGAGAACGTTCCACGTTTCACATCCTCACCACTCAGGCGCACATCGTAACCTTCTTTAAGTAAAGTAGCAAAGGCCAGTAACTCGCCGGTTGCCCAGTCGATCTTCTGACTTTCGTCAAAAAGCTTCACTTTATCCGTCAGTAATTTCTGTACTTTACGCAGCGGGTTGAAGCTTTCCGGCCATTTCATCAGTTTCTGGAACAGTTCGGTAATTACTTCAGTGCTTACAGCAGTGTCCGGAGATTTTACGAAATCTTCTTCCTGGCCCTTACGCAGTTCCTGCCAGGCCAGTTCAGGCTTCTGGTAGGTATATGGCATCGGGTTTTGCTTATTGTCATCCAGGCGTGCCTGCATTTCATCCCAGAATACTTTCTCCATGTCTTTCGCCAGGTTTTGTGCCTCAGGCGTACCGTGGGTCATCAGGTATTCTGTATAGATTTCTCTTGGATTTTTGTGTTTTTCGATCAGCGCATAGAAGCTCGGCTGCGTAAATTTAGGCTCATCGCCCTCATTGTGACCGTGCTTACGGTAACATACCATATCAATGAAGACATCTGCATTGAACTTCTGGCGGTATTGCGCTGCGAAGATACAAGCCTTCACTACAGCTTCCGGATCATCACCGTTTACATGCAGTACCGGAGCATGTACCATAGCCGCAAGGCTGGTACAGTAGATAGAAGAACGGGCATCATCGAAATCAGTAGTAAAGCCGATCTGGTTGTTGATCACAAAGTGAATGGTACCGCCAACAGCATAACCTTTCAGTTTGCTCATTTGCAGTAATTCATAAATAATACCCTGACCGGCAACGGCAGCATCACCATGAATCAGGATCGGTAATACTTTGCTGTAGTCAGAGTTATAAACCGCATCAGACTTGGCACGGGCAAAACCGGCAACAACCGGGTCTACTGTTTCCAGGTGAGAAGGGTTAGGTAATAATTGCAGATTCAGGTCTTTCTCATTAGCCGTTTTCACGATAGAACGGAAGCCCAGGTGATATTTCACATCACCACTGCCCATAGTCATATCGGCAGGCATAGTGCCTTCGAACTCAGAGAACAACTGGTCGTATGTTTTGCGCAGGATATTAGCCAGCACATTCAGACGACCACGGTGTGCCATACCGAAAATAACTTCCTGTACACCTTCATCAGCAGCAGCAGTCAGCATTGCATCCAGACCAGGAATCATGCTTTCGCCACCTTCCAGACCAAATCTTTTCTGTCCGATGAATTTAGTATTCAGGAATTTTTCGAAGATTACACCATAATTCAATTTGTGCAGAATACGTTTCTTCTGCTCAAACGTAAATTCTTCCTGCATGAAAGCCTCGAAATGTGCTTCCACCCAGTTATAAGTATCGGTATCGTTGATATAGGTATATTGAATACCAACAGAACCGGCGTAAATTTTACTTAATTTTTGATAAATATCTTTCAGTTTCGCTTTGCCCAGACCAATAAAAGTACCGGAAAAGAATTCTGTTTCCAGATCCGCATCGCTCAGTCCAAAATCGCTCACCGCCAGTTTAGCCTTACGATCCACACGTGGGCGGATAGGGTTGGTATCAGCAATCAGATGCGCTCTTTTACGGAAAGAACGGATCATATCGTATACGGCAAACTCTTTCGTGAGCTGGTCGTTGCTTAGGGTCACACCGCCGCCGATACTTGCAGTAGCTTTGGCGTCTGTCGCACCGTTTTTGGAGATAGCAAAATCAAAGCCTTCGAAAAACTTTTTATACTCCGGGTCAACGGTTTCCGGGTTTTTCAGGTAATCATTGTACAAAGACTCGATAAAAGCCGGATGCGAATTGGTGACAAAAGAAAAATCTTTCATTTTTTCTTAGAAGAATTTGGATATTTTCAAAAAATAAAAACACTACAAAAAGGACTGTTTTGCAACAGCCTTTTTTCTGACGCACAAATATAAAACAAACAAAAATGAAATGCCCAATAAATTGTGGAAAATCAGATTTTATCCCCCTTTTTTAATCAATATTTATGGATTTGACCGAAATTTAGGCATATTGAGAAATGTTTCGGGTATTTTGCACGTTAATTAGCCACAAGGAACCGGCTCGCCATTGAGAAGCATCCATACATATTATTTCCTGCTCCTGGTCATATTTCTGCATCCCTTATGTGGCAATGCCCAGACACCCATGCCCCAGGGCAACCGGGTGCAACGGAATATGCTGTTGAATAAGGATACCCTGCAGATAGATACACTAGGTATAGCCATGGGCAGCCTGGTACTGGAAAGTGTATCTCCGGAATTATACCAGGTAGACTATACACATAACCGCCTCATCTGGAAATCGGGCAGCCCCCGCCCCACAGATAGTGTACAGATCAGTTACCGCAGATTACCCCTGTCTTTCGACCGGGTATACAGCCACAAAAGAGCCAGCCTTATAGACAGTAATATAGCTATGGGCGGGATCGGCTACCGTTACGATGGTGCTACGGCAAATGCCGGCAGCAATAATTTCGTCAATTTCAATGCCATTGATTATAGCGGAAACTATGGCCGTAGCCTTTCTGTAGGCAATAACCAGGACGTAGTACTCAACTCCCAGTTCAACCTGCAACTGAATGGCTATATCCTGGATAGTGTACGGATAGAAGCGGCCATTACGGATAATAATATCCCTTTTCAGCCCGAGGGTAACACTCAGCGCCTGCAGGAGTTTGATAAAATGTATGTGACCTTCGAAAAGGGCAGGCACAAACTGACCGCCGGAGATTATAATATGGAGCGGCCGGCCAGCTATTTTCTCAATTACAACAAAAGGGTACAGGGCCTGGCTTATGAGGGTACTGTACTGAAAACAAATAAGGTACAGAACCGTATTACCCTCAATGGCTCCATGGCCAAGGGACAGTTTACCCGAAATATTTTTCAGGGCGTAGAGGGCAATCAGGGGCCTTATAAATTGCAGGGCGATAACGGAGAGCAATACTTTATTGTACTGGCCGGTACCGAAAGAGTATTTATAGATGGTGAGCTGATGACCCGTGGAGAAGACAAGGATTATGTGATCAATTACAATACAGCAGAGGTTACCTTTATGCCGCGCAGGCTGATCACCAAAGACCGCCGTATACAGGTTGATTTTGAATACCAGGCACGCAATTATCTGAACACTTTACTGTTCGTGTCAGACGAGCTGAAAATAGGCTCCCGATGGACGTTCCGCTTTAATGCCTATTCCAACCAGGATGCCCGGAACCAGAGTTTTGTACAGTCGCTTACCGCCGATCAGAAAGCCTTCCTGGGCACGATCGGTGATAATATAGATCAGGCGTATTTTACCACAGAAGCACTGGATACCTTTGCGGCCAATAAAATCCTGTACCGCAAGACCGATACTACGGTGAACAGTGTATTGTATCCCGGAGTGTATGTGTATACCACTAATCCGAATGATGTGGTGTACAGCCTGGGCTTTAGCTATGTCGGAGAAAACCAGGGGAACTATGTTATCTCCAACCTGAATACCAATGGCCGCTCTTATAGCTGGGTAGCCCCGCTCAATGGCATTCCGCAAGGAAATTATGAGCCCAAGATCCTGCTGGTCACACCAAAGAAGCAACAGGTATTTACCGGTGCTGCAGATTACCGGATCGATAGCTTTAAGACCCTCAGTGCAGAATGGGCTTCCAGCAATTATTCACCCAATACATTCTCCAGCCTGAATAATAGGGAGCATTGGGGTAGTGCCGGAAAAATCTGGTATGAAGAAGCCCGATTCCTGGGCAAGGATAGCCTGCTGCATAAACCATGGAAGTGGCAGAACAAGGTCAGTTACGAGTTTGTCGATGCCCGCTTTATGGCCATTGCTCCATACCGTAATGTAGAGTTTGGCCGTGACTGGAACATTACTGCTACGGAGGCCCACGCCGATGAGCACCTGGCCACTGTATCGACCAATATTGCGCATACAAAGAAGGGTAACCTCGGTTACGACTTTACGATATATAAGAGGGGAGATGCATACCTGGCCAACAGGCATCAGCTCAATTTCTTGTACCAGGCCAAGCGCCTGCGGGCAGGAGTGCAGGGTAGTGTCATGAACAGCCGCTCCCTGACCGAAAGCAGTTTATTTATCCGCCCCAATTTTTATACAGAATGGTACACTTCCGCGCGTAAAGGCTCCCTGCTGGGCTTCCGGTTTGAGAAAGAATATAATGAACTTAAAAACCGGGTGGCCGATACTTTGTTATGGAATGCCTACCATTTCGATATATCCAGGCTGTATTTCAAAACCAGTGAGTCCCGTCCGGTACAGCTAAATTTAGGCTACGCCTTCCGCAGGGATATGGCGCCGCTGGCTGGCGGTTTTGCGCTGGGTAATAAAGGCCATACCGTAGAGGCGGGTGTAACGGTACGTAACTGGAAAAAACAGCAGTTAAGTTTTACCGGATCTTATCGCCTGCTGCAGATCGACAATAGTCAGTGGTCCAAAGAGACTGAGGGCTCTACCTTACTGGGCAGGATCAATTACAACGGAATTATTGCCAAAGGGTTGCTGGTGCCGGGACTGGTATATGATTTCGGTACCGGGCAGGAACAAAAGCGGCAGTTTACCTATGTGGAGGTTGCGGCAGGGCAGGGTACTTATATGTGGATCGACTATAACGGAGATGGGGTGCAGCAGTCCAATGAGTTTGAACTGGCGGTCTATAATGATCAGAAACGATTTATACGGGTCATCACACCGACCAATGATTATGTAAAAGTGAATTTCAGTAACCTGAACTTCAGTCTGCAGATCAGTCCGGATAATATGTGGCGGTCATTGAAGAGCCGGAATGCAGCGCAGCGCTTCGTTTCCCGCTTCAGCGACCAGTTTTCGGTGCAGGTCAATAACCGTATATTATACAGTGAAGGGCTTCGCTCTTTTAATCCTTTCGCAGGAGGTTTCAGTGATACCGGTATCATAGCTGCAGCGACCAGTCTGAACAATACTATTTTCTTCAATAGAAGCAGCGCCCATTGGGGACTCGATTATACCACCACTTATAACAGCAATAAATCTTTGCTGACCTACGGGCTGGAAGGACAGTCGCTGCTGCGCCATAATGAAAAGCTGCGCTGGGTATGGAATAAGAATTACACTTTTATGTGTGCCGTCACACATGGCTCCAGGGCCTTTTCCTCTCCGCTGGATGATGGCAGAAGTTATGCACTCCGCTTCAAAGGCGTTGAGCCATCAATATTATTTTTATACAACAGTCGTATGAGAATATCTACTGCTTATAAGCTGGAGCATCGTCAGAACGGAGCTGCATACGGAGGCCAATTTGCCCGCATACAGAACATTTCAGTGGATAGCCGCCTTAGTTTTCCTTCTTCGGGAAATATACAGGCAAGGGCAGCGTATAGTTATATTGATTTTAATGGAGCACCCAATACCGCACTCAGCTTTGCAATGCTGGAGACCCTATCTAAGGGCGCAAACTGGCTCTGGTACCTTAACTGGACTACCCGTATCAATAAAAGCATAGAATTCTCGCTGGAGTATGATGGCCGCAAACCCGGTACCAATAAGGCAATCCATACCGGTACCATGAGCTTAAGGGCGATATTGTAAGACGATCAGTTCAGGTTGAGCCGTGCGTTAATCCCCAGAGAACTGCCATAAAACTTGAGGGTTCCTGCACTGTTTTTATATGTACTCTGAATTTGGAAGCTTCCCGTAGCCATTGGATCTGGATAGATATTGGCTGTTATACCCAATTCCAGTTTTGCCTGGTTAATATGCAGTTGTTTGTTTATGAACGCGGTAAAGGCAGGTTTAACACCTCCTGGGAAATTCATTGTGGCCGTATAGAATATATGTGTGGTGCCTATGTCTGAGGTAGTTTGTGCTCCGGTAGATACAGTATAGGTTGGAGCGACGATGAGCTTTATACCTGCTCCTGCCCGCCACATGCCTGTATGACCAAGATCGAAATGGTATGTTGGCAATATGGACAGCCCCAAAGCAAAGGGTCTTTCATTAAAATCAACCTTTGCCACATGTATGGCATATGTTGGTATATTGTATGAAAGAACACGGGATCGTACTACATATTGGTACATATTACCTCCCAGTGCTACTTCAAGGCTTAGATTACGGTATAGCTGCTGCGAATAGCCTGCATCAAAAGTGAGTCCGAAGCCCGATGTCTTTATGATATTCTGATAAGGGCTTTCCTGCACCTGTAGCGGTCGCTGTATGTTGGGAGAAAGCTGGAAGAAAAAGAAATGTTTACGTGGTCCGGCAATGGTTTGGAGCGATGAAAAACTTATAGCAGCAGAGAAAATGTATACAAGAGATTTGCGCATGAGGATAATATTTTAGTCTAAAAGTAGTGAGTTGATTGTATAACGCGACGGGATGCACCTCAGTATGTCTTATGTCTCTTTTCTTTAGCAGGTATAAAAAAAGAGCATCCGAAGATGCTCTTTTGAAATTATATAAAGGATAATCCTTACAGTTTTTCAATAACGATTGCTGTAGCACCGCCACCACCATTACAGATACCGGCAACACCGATTTTACCGTTGTTCTGCGCCAGTACATTGATCAGGGTAACCACAACGCGAGAACCGCTGGAACCCAGAGGGTGACCTAAAGCAACTGCACCACCATTTACATTCACCTGCTCAGGTTTCAGTTTCAGGATTTCGCAGTTAGCCAGACCTACTACGCTGAATGCTTCGTTCAGTTCGAAGAAGTCTACATCTTCGATCTTCAGACCAGCTTTAGTCAGGGCAACAGGTACCGCTTTAGCAGGAGAAGTAGTGAACCACTCAGGAGCTTGTTCAGCATCTGCATAACCACGGATTACCGCCAGAGGGGTCAGGCCCAGTTCTGCTGCTTTTTCTCTGCTCATCAATACCAGTGCAGAAGCACCGTCATTCATGGTAGACGCATTAGCTGCTGTAACAGAACCGCCTTTTACGAAAGCAGAGTTCAGTTGCGGGATTTTATCAAATTTTACGTTGAATGGTTCTTCATCTTTAGCGAAGATGATCGGATCACCTTTACGCTGAGGAATCTCAACCGGAACGATTTCGTTCTCGAATTTACCCTCATTTACAGAAGCCTGGCTGCGCTTGTAGCTTTCGATAGCGAAAGCATCCTGAGCTTCACGGCTGATGTTCATTTCAGCAGCAGTGTTCTCGGCAGCGTTACCCATTGCATAGTTATGGTATACATCCGTCAGACCGTCTTTAGCCAGACCGTCAACCATAGTCGCATTACCATATTTATTTCCCCAACGCATGTTAGGGCTATAGAAAGGTACATTGCTCATGCTTTCCATACCACCGGCAACAACCACTTCAGCATCGCCCAGCATAATCGCCTGAGCCGCCATAGTGATCGCTTTCATACCGCTGGCACATACTTTATTTACAGTAGTACAGTTTACCTCGTCTTTAAGACCGGCAAATTTAGCCGCCTGACGGGCAGGAGCCTGACCCAGGTTAGCCTGCATCACACAACCCATTACTACATCAGTTACTGCAGTCGGGTCCATGTTGATTTTAGCCAGGGCACCTTTAATGGCAATTGCACCCAATTGAGTCGCAGAGAAATCTTTTAAAGAACCACCCCAGCTACCCATTGGCGTACGTACTGCCGATACTATTACAACTTCTTTCATTTTATGAATATTTAATTTTTTTAACGACGCAAATTTAAGATTTTAATCACATAAAAAATCATAAACTTAACAATCCGCCAATGAGATATATATTCATTATAGTAATGAGTTATGATGCAATAGACTATTCATATTGTTTCAGTCGCTGACGCAGCGTCAGCATTTGCCGGTTCAGTTGCTCCATTTTATCCAGCAGATGTACGATGGCTTCAATGCCTTCGATATTAATGCCCAGGTCATGATGCAGGCGGGTTATGCGTTCCAGTTCATTGAGGCGATTCATATCCAGGTAATCTTCCTGTTCAATAGTGATGATTTCTATGAGTTCATACCGGTATAGCTCGGTAATAAAGCCCTGGTCCAGATCATGAAGACTGCAATAGCGGCTTACCAGTATCAGATTATCTTGCTGCATATCTTATGATTTTTGAAGTTCAGATAATTGTTTGAATAAAGCCTTTTGCGCTTCGGTAAGGCCCGTGGGCAAAAGCACATTGTAGCTTACATATAAGTCACCGAAATGGCCTTCTGATTTATACACTGGCATGCCCTTGCCTTTAAGGCGTGCTTTACTGCCATTCTGGGTTTCTGGTTTTATCTTCAACTTCACCTGTCCGTCCAGTGTACCTACAGAAACCTCGCCGCCTAATACAGCGGTATACAGATCAATGTCTACCGTCAGGTGCAGATCATTGCCGGAGCGTTTAAAGAGGGTATCATTCTCTATGTGAATGGTCAGGTACAGATCACCTGCCGGGCCGCCATTGGCCCCCGGCTGTCCGTAACCTGCCAGCTTTATTTTCTGTCCGTCTTCTATACCTGCCGGGATAGTAATGCGCACATTTTTGCCGTTTACGGTGAAGGTCTGTTTGTGCGTATGGTAGGTATCTGACAGTTTCAGGTTCATCTCACCTGAGATGTCTCCGCCGCGAAAGCGGGCCTGTCTTCTGCCGGACTGCTGTGCACCAAAAAAGGCCTCGAAGAAATCGGAATGATCTCCGCCACCGAAATCGCCCCAGTTGCCATAGGCCTCCTCACCTGATGCCTGACCCTGCCGGGTCTGCGATTGGCGGGCTTGCTCGAACTGTTCTGCATGCTTCCAGTCTTTGCCATACTGGTCATATTTTTTCCGGCTTTCAGGGTCGCTCAGTACCTCCTGTGCCTCATTGATCTGCTGAAATTTCTGCTGCGCTTCCTTGTCGTCCGGGTTCAGATCGGGATGGTATTTACGCGCGAGTTTGCGGTAGGCTTTTTTAATATCCTCTGAGCTGGCCTCTTTGGTCAGGCCCAGGACTTTGTAGTAATCAATAAACTCCATATGGGTAAGTATTAAAGATCAGAGATATGGCCATGTCGGGACGTGGCAAATAAAGATACGCAAAGCAGGAGTAATACGAAAGGGCTGTAATGTTAAAACATTGTATATTATTAAGGTAGATCGTGTATAATTACCAGCCGGATAGGGGAAATAAAATGATTTTTTTCTTAATTTGCTGCAAATGCCATAAAACATGCAACAGGACATACAGCTGATCAACCAGGTATTCGAGATCGGCCAGAAGATAGAGCAGGAACAGTTAGCTGCAAAATTCGAGCGCAATTTCAATAAAATTTATACCCTTTTTGAAGAAGAGGGGCTACATTGTATAAATCCCCTGGGGGAAAAATACTCTGAAAGCCGAACTGATTGTGAGGCCAGCATTGTAGGCGAGGGTGGCCGCAACATGAAAATCACTAAAGTCATTAAACCGATTGTCTACCGGCAACAGCAGGGACAGATGGTCCTGATACAAAAAGGAATTGTGATCGTAGAATAGGCTGTGCACCTGTTTCAAGCATTCAGACAAATCAAACATCAACATGAAATCAATTAATTTTGGAATAGACCTGGGCACAACCAATTCCCTGATCACGAAATATGAAAACGGAAAGGTTACGATTTTTAAAAACCCGGTCGGCCATAAAGATACACTGGCCTCTGTCGTGGCATTTCGCCCCGATCGTACGCTGGTAGGAGATAAAGCAAGGGAGTTACTGACCAAAGACCCGATCAATATATTTGCCAACTTCAAACGCCGTATGGGTACCGACGACAAGTTTTATGTCGTAAGCCTGGACGAAAATGTGACCCCGATAGAATTGTCGACACTGGTACTGAAAGAGCTCAAGCAATTTATATACTCCGGAGAGCAGGCAGAAGCGGCCGTGATTACCATTCCGGCAAGTTTTGATACCATGCAGAGCAATGCCACCAAAAAGGCAGGCATGGCTGCCGGTTTTGAAGAAGTGGTACTGCTGCAGGAGCCTATAGCCGCGAGCCTGGCCTACTTCAACAGCCGTGAGTTAGCGGATGATAAGGAAGGCTACTGGCTGGTATATGATTTGGGGGGCGGTACATTTGACATTGCCCTGATGCGCATACAGGAAGGCGAAATGAAAGTAGTAGATCATGAAGGGAATAATTTCCTGGGTGGTGCAGATTTCGACTTCGGCATTATTGAGCAGATCATCGTACCCTATATCAATGAGCATTTTGCGATAGAAAATTTTGAACAGGAGTTAAGGTCCCGTAATGGGCGCTATGAATCCCTGTTTTATGAGCTGATCTATAAATCGGAAGAAGCTAAAAAAGAACTGTCACACCAGGCACAGACCACTATTGAGTTTGACCTGTTGCATGAAGGTACACGGCACAATGTAGCCGTTCCGGTAAGCCGTGCTCAGTTTGAAGATACCATAAACCTGCGGGTGCAGGAAACACTGAAAATGTTGCTGGACATCCTGCACCGTAACCAGGTACAGGCCAGCGATATTGAAGAGATACTGATGGTTGGTGGCAGCACATACATCCCTTTTGTACGGCAGCAATTGCAGGCTGCAACCGGTATTGCGGTTAATTCAGCCATAGACCCCACCACGGCGGTAGCCATAGGCGCAGCATACTATGCCGCCAATAAATATTACCAGCCTAAAAACAATAATATAGTTCTGGGCCAGAATGTAGATGACCTACTCAACAGCCTGACAACCGGAGAGGACGGTGTGGATGAGGCCTATAGTGACTGGGAGCCTGCTGCGGTACAATTAAAAGTGTCTTACAGTAAGATGAGTAAGGATGTGGAGGAAGTACTCATCATTAAAGCAGAAGGCGCGCTGGATAGCAAGAGCTACCGCATTATCCGAAGTGATGGTGGTTTTGATACCGGATTTGTACCCCTGCGGTCTAAGTTTACCGAGTTTCTGCCTTTGCTGCCCAACATCAATAATACCTTTTACCTGAGGGTGTATGATGAGGATCAGAATGAGATCCGCTCTGCAATGGAAGAGATCAGCATTACCCACGGGCAGTTCAATATTTCCGGGCAGCCATTGCCTCAGGATATCTGTATAGAGGTAGATGATAAAGATAATCATACCACAAAGCTGGAACTGATTTTTGAGAAGAACAGCATCCTGCCGCAGAAAAGAACCTTATATCGCGAAATATCCAAAACCATCAAACAGGGATCGGAGGAGCAACTGATCATCAATATTATGGAGGGCGATCGTTTTGCCCGCCCCTTATCTAACCTGGTTATTGCCTGCATCGTGATTTCCGGCAAGGACCTGAGTTCTGACCTGATCAAAGGTTCGGACATAGAGTTACATATTTCCATGTCCGATAACCGGGAGCTGCATACCGAAGTGTTCCTGGTGATGACCCAGCAGGAATTTAAAAATGTATTCTCCATGTCGGAGAAGCAGGTAAATGTAGACCGGCTTAAAGAGCAGTATATCGATCTGGAAAACGAGATACGCAACAGCATTAAAATGTTTAGTACAGACGATAATGATGTATGGGCTATACAGGCCAATGATTTTCTGAAAGAACTAGCACAGAATAAGGCAGAGCTGTTTAAACTGCAGGAATCGGATCGGACCGATGCCAAATACGTGATCGCAGAAATGCTGAACCGCATCTCCAAAGCGTATGATAAGCTGGGTGGTGAAGACAGGCTCGAGCGCCTGAGGTATGAATACTTTGAAGCCAAAGAATTCTGCGAAAACCATATGGCCATGGTCGATTTCCGTAAAGAAGAACTGGTGCAGAAATTCCAGAAACTGATTGCCGGAGAACATCATGTGCTCATCAGCCGCAATCCTTCTATATTAGAAAAAGCCACAGAAAAGATCAATGATCTGGGCTGGGATATTCACTGGAATACCCTCAGCTACCTGATCTCCCGTTATGAAGGATTTAAAGGACTACCACCGGATCAGTTTACCAATTATTCCGGGGTTCAGGCCATTATCAAGTCAGCAGATGCAGCCTTGCAGGGAGAGAAGTATTATGAGTTCAGGCAACATGTGTACAATATCACACACCTGCTGGTACATAATGATTACAAGGTTAAAAACGAAGACTTTAAAGGTACCGGAATCGGATAGCATATATGCAGTATAAATCACCCATACGTTTTTTTGAATATTGTCATATTGAAATCTCAGACCCGGAAGCCCTTAATGGTTCCCGGGCCAAAAAGCAGATTGCTGCTGAATTTAATATGGAGCCATCCGGTATCATCCGGCTGGACGAAATAGACTACAACAAGCAAGATATTCTCAGTTGCCTGGAATCGCCCAATATGATTGTGCAGCTTGCTTTTCACCAGAAGATATGGGCGCACAAAGGCCTGCTGCATTTTCTGGAGTCAGGCATTGTTGATGAACAGTTTGCAGCCGATATTGCTACCGTAAAAGAAGATATACCCTTTGTCGGGTTCTGCTCGCCGTACTTTGCTCCGCAGTTTAATAAAGAGATGAAGCAGCGCCTGGCAAAAGATGACTTTGATGCCGCTGCGGACTGGATTGTGTATTGCCAGATGATTCTGCTGGGAGACGGAGAGACTGCCTTTGCCAGTACCACCAGCTATTTGGAGCAGGCTATACGCCTGTTCCGTAACCTTAATAAAACCACCTTTCTGAACAGAAAGGACGAAGTGGCTGCATGGACGAAAAACTGGGCCCGTTTTATCAACTGGTTGCCGGATAATCTCTACAGCCAGAAAGATGATCTGGCGATGGTGCTGATCAATTTCTGTGTGGAAATACAGAATGCTGATGAGCGTACCTGCTTCCTGATCAGCAAGCAAATGATACAGCTGGATTATGTAGATCCGTCTAATGCGAGGCTGATCCGGGAAAACCATGAAATATATGCCGAAAAAGTGGCGGGTACCGCTCTTAATCCCGAGAAGAAACGAGCCGCCCCTCAGAAGAAATCAAAACCAAATTATATCTGGATCATCCTGGTCTGCATCATCGCTTTTGTCCGGATAATGGATAAAGGTTGTAATAATAATCGTGATCGAGATAATACTCAGTTGGTCATGAGCGATGAGCAGCTCGATGCCTGGGGAGCTAAAATGTTTTTTGATAAAGCGAGGAATACGGGCATGTCCGACAGCCGATCCGGCATGGTGCAAACGATGGACAGTGCGATGCAGACCCTGCCTGTATACTTCAGCTTCTTTCAGTCTGTAGATAGTACTCTGGAGACCTCGCTGGATATTAAAAATAAGACGGATAGTACCATATACCTTTATTTCCTCGAGCCGGACGATACTAAACTGGATATTACCCTGGCACCGGGAGAGACAATGCGCTTAAGGAAAGGAGACCTCTCCGGAATTGATTTTATGGTGAATGCCAGCAATGAACTGAAACTGTCCACACTGGATAGTATGGAATGTTTTTACCTTAATGTCAAAGGAGATAAGGAACTGAATGCCCAGTATTCCGATACTGCGGCCACTTATATTGCCGATAGTGATTATAAACAACGCGTGCGCCTGAATATTACTACCCGTAACGGCCGCTTTTATGCCAGCTCGCCCGACAAGCTGGATGTATACAGGGAAGTTATCAGAATAGGCGGATATTGATACCTATAATGCAAAGAAGCGGGCTGTATATACAGCCCGCTTCTTTTATAAAAAGATATTCAGGAATTAAAGGTGCATTTTTTCCTTCTTCTCCAGTAATTGTTCAACCGTTTCTACATACATCTCATCCGGTACACAACAGTCTACAGGGCAAACTGCAGCACACTGAGGCTCTTCGTGGAAGCCCTGGCATTCGGTACATTTATCAGGAGATATATAGTATACATCAATAGCAATAGGATCATGTGGCGTGTTGGCCTCGGTTACCGAACCATTCATGAGGGTATAGGCTCCGCTCACGCCGGTACCATCTGCCATTTTCCATTCTATACCGCCTTCATATATTGCATTATTAGGACATTCCGGTTCACAAGCACCGCAGTTGATACACTCGTCCGTAATTTTTATAGCCATTTTAAGTAATTATTTATTTATTTTGACTGCAAAATTACAATTTCCTCGGCATAAATTCCAAACCGTTATGATACTTTTAGAAAACAGGATCGCTTTGATGACTCAATTAGGCACATATTTCATGAAACCTTCGGCTGAACTGGAGGACATTATAGATAGTGCCCACAGAGCAAACGGATGGTTTACACCCGAATTTTGCCGCCTGGCTATACACAATATTGCCACTTCCTTCCTGGATGAAAAAGCGCTCCGAAACTGGATTGCGCAATATCCTGCATTGATGCAAGAACGCCCGGAGCCGAAAATGGTGGGTATCGTAATGGCGGGTAATATACCCCTGGTCGGCTTTCATGATTTCCTCTGCGGATTTATTTCCGGCCACAACCTGAAACTGAAATTATCTTCTAAAGATACAGTACTCTGGAATCATATTATAGCCAAACTTACCGAATGGGAGCCCGCAGTTGCAGATACAGTAACCGTTTCAGAAATGCTGAAAGGCTGTGATGCCTATATCGCAACCGGCAGTGATAACTCATCCCGTTATTTTGAATACTACTTCCAGAAATACCCGCATATCATCCGTAAAAACAGGACTTCTGTTGCCATTCTTGATGGTACAGAATCCGCGACAGAACTGAAGCAATTGTCAGATGACATTAATATGTTCTTCGGACTGGGCTGCCGCAATGTAACCCAGGTGTATATACCTAAAGATTATCAGTTTGAGCCTTTACTGCAATCATTCAATACCTATATTGCCCATGGCGATCATAATAAGTTTAGGAACAACTATGACTTCCAGCTGGCCCTGTATCTGCTGAACAAGCAGTATTACATGTCCAACGGGCATATATTGATGGTCGAAAACCCTGCCCCGTTTGCCCCGATCAGTGTAGTACACTATACACATTATGATGATAAACAGGAGCTGATCAATCGCCTGCAGCAGGATGATCATATTCAGTGCATTACGGTGAAAGAGAGGCCTGAAGCATCCGGTAAATGCTATGCCTTCGGTGCCAACCAGAATCCATCCCTGACAGACTATGCAGATGGGGTAGATACCATGGATTTCTTACAGAATTTGTAATGTATTCTTAAATTTATTTTAAAAAACTTTTGCTTAGCGAGATTATTTTCTACTAAAAATTAAATTTGTTTCAATCAATAAAAATTAGCTTTTAGTACAATGAAAAAGTTAGCAATCCCTATTGTGGCTGCTGCCGTTTGTACGTCAGTGGCTACTGCCTGGGCCTATGATAAGCTCCAGGACCAGCAGCAATCCAAATCACCAGTTACCAACCAACAAACTACCGGCGATGCCAACCTGCATTATGCCAGTAACAGCGGCTCTGTCGTCGGGCAGCCGGTCGATTTTACTGCTGCCGCAGAGCAGTCCGTGAAATCGGTAGTACATATCAGAACCAAAAAGCAAGGCAAGACTGTTATGGCCAGAGATCCTTTTGATTTCTGGGGCGATGGCGGTATGCAGCAATTCAAAATGCCGGATGCCCAGGGTGGGGGATCGGGCGTGATCATCTCCGAAGATGGTTATATCCTCACCAATAACCACGTAGTTTCCGGCGCAGATGAAGTGCAGGTGACGTTCAATAATCGTAATACACAAACCGCTAAAGTAATCGGTACCGATCCGGAAACCGATCTGGCTATACTGAAAATCGAAGGGAAAGGCTTTCCTGCCATTACCTTTGGTAATTCAGATGAGGTGAAACTGGGACAGTGGGTACTGGCCGTGGGTTATCCGCTCAATCTGGATGCAACGGTGACTGCAGGTATCGTCAGCGCTAAAGGCCGTTCTATCGGTATCAACCAGCGCCAGTCCCGCAGTGCAATCGAGTCATTTATCCAGACCGATGCAGCAGTGAATCCGGGTAATAGTGGTGGCGCATTAGTCAATACACAAGGTCAGCTGATTGGTATTAATTCTGCTATTGCTTCCCCAACGGGCACTTATGCCGGTTATTCCTACGCTATTCCATCCAACCTGGCCCGCAAGATTGCCAACGACTTGATTAAGTTTGGGAGTGTGCAAAGAGGTTTCCTGGGTGTATCTCTGGGCGACCTGAACAATATGACCGAAGCACAGGCCAAAGAACTGGGTATTACCAAAAGCGACTATGATAATGCCAATGGTGTATATGTAGGCGATGTGGTAGAAGGAAGCGGTGCCGCACAAGCGGGTATTAAAAAAGGAGACTTCATTACCGCTATTAACGGAACACCGGTAAACACCAGCAGTGTGCTTACAGAACAGGTAGCCCGTTATAACCCCGGAGACCGAGTACAGGTAGATTACCGCAGAAATGGCAAATCGTACAAAACCCAGGCTGAGCTTAAGTCCAGTAAAGGAGCCCTGGCCAAAGCCTTATCCAGCGGTACATCCTACAATGATCTCGGCGCCAGTTTCAAAGCATTATCGAAACAGGATGCTGCTCGTATGGGCCTCAGTGGAGGTATTGTGGTAGATGCTGTTTCAGATGGTGCACTGAAGAATTTTACAGGAATAAAAAAGGGCTTTGTCATTACTTCTGTAAATGGCCAGAAAGTAACCACACTGGAAGACTTCCAATCTGCCCTGTCTGCTGATGATATGATACAATTAGGTGGTGTTTATCCCGGAAGTGGCGGTACATACTACTACAGTTTCAATAATATCGGTAAACCGCAAAAAAGCATAGACTAAAAGACGGGTAACTGTATAGGATAAAAACATATTTGAGTTAGTTTTGAATTGTACATAATTCTTAATTAACTCAAATATTTTTTTATGAACAGGAAAGAATTTTTAAGAGCTTCCGGATTAGCGGGCCTCGGCCTCTCACTTCCCTTTGCCAAAGCCTTTGCCGGCAGCACTGATGAGAACAATACCCTTGCTTCCTGTACCCTTATTCCAACAGAAACGGCTGGTCCTTTTCCATTGGATCTTACAGCAAACACAACTTTCTTCCGCAGCGATGTAACAGAAAGTCAACAGGGTACACCACTCCAGGTAAAGCTCAGAATCCTGGGCGTAAATAATTGTGAGCCGATGAAGAATGTGCGGGTAAATATCTGGCACTGTAATAAAGACGGCCTGTATTCAGGTTATGATAACAGTAATAATGCCGGACAAGCAGGGCTTACGTACCTGAGGGGGTACCAGATGACCGATGCGGATGGCTATGTGAATTTTACGACCATATTCCCGGGCTGGTATAATGGCCGTATTTGTCATATCCACTTCCAGGTATATGTAAGCAGCAATTATGCAGCGATCTCCCAGTTTACCTTTGATATTGCGACCAAAAACCAGATTTACGCCAATAACTCATCTGTGTATACTAAGGGCTCCGATCCGATGAGCCTGGCCTCTGACAATATATTTTCTGATGGATACCAGTACCAGATGTGTACATTGACGCCCAACAGTAGCGGCTACCAGGCTTATCTGGAAGTGGCAGTGCAGGGCAGCGGTACCACAGGCATCGGTAATATAGATAAAGAAACCGCTAAGAATATGCAATTGGGACAAAACTATCCCAATCCGCATTCGGGTACCACTACCATTCCTTTCTCACTGACACAAACTTCCAAAGCAGATTTACTCATCTTTGATCTGATGGGTCGCCAGGTAGCACATATCGATTGTGGCCGTCTGAATGCCGGAGATCATGAGCGCAGCATTTCCCTGAGCGATCTGGGTCTGGCCCATGCCAACTATGCTTATCAGCTGAATGTAGAGAACGAGAACGGAAGATATACCGATGTAAAGATCATGACGTACCGTTAAGTACTATGCCGGCTATCGTAGCTGGTATTAACCCTTGTTGCCGCGCCCGCAGGGCGCGGCAACAAGGGTTTTATGTATAAAGAATTAACTGAGTATCCGCTTAAAGGAAACAAAGTTTAGCATTATGATTTAAGTAGCTTATATATCTATTGCTACATTTTGCCTTGATGCAAAAGGTAGCGCCAAAAAATCAAGGCTGTATACATCCCTGGCTAAAATCAAGGTATCGGTCGGTCGTAAACGCAAATTCGCTGCGCTCAGACAGTGGTTCCCGACTTTATCGACTGAGCCAATGATTTTTGTAACGCCGGATTTATAAGGCTTTTCGAGCGATCTGTATTTGTACAGATCGCTTGCTGTTTTCATCACAGCGATAGCCATTTTGGTTGGAGCTGCGATCGTCGAGCAGCGAACGCATCACACGTTAAGCTCAGACGATCAATGCACGCAACAGTACAAAATGGCGGTGCTCTGCAATCGCCTTGATGAAATATCTTTTTGCACCTTTTGTTGCCGGACAAAAGGACGAATAAAATCGTTGCCTACTTGCGGATAGTCCGTGAAAATTATTGTTCTTGTAAGAAAGCGACGCAACGCTGTAATACAACTTCGGGTTGCTCCTTATGTGGTGTATGCTTAGCCCCGGGTATAAGCCAGGTCTCCACCGGTCCGGATACCTGCTCCTGTATGCGCTGCACCTGCATCGGACTGCCGTATTCGTCCTCTTCGCCTTGTAAGACGAGGGTGGGGCAGGAAATATGATGCAGTGCATCTTCTATATTCCAGTTCCTGAAATCCGGTCGCAACCAGGTATCTGCCCAGGCATGGAACACCGGATCGGTATTGTCTCCATGGTATTTGGCCAGTTTCCGGGGCAATGCAGTGGTGTTGTATAGTTCCACCGCCTCCTGTATACCGTTCAGGGTAATGTCTTCCACAAAAATATGCGCCCCTTCGGTAATAATGGCCTGTATGCGCTGCGGATACTTTGCTGCAGCCAGCAGGGCTATACTGCCACCATCGCTATGGCCAAATAATGCAGCCTTATCCAGGCCACAGGTATCCATAAAATCGATCAGAGTATCAGCTTCCCGGTGCATATAATCCAGCTCCCGGTACTGAGTGCTGAATGCCTGCGACTGTCCGTATCCCTGACGGTCGTAGAGATATACCGCTTGGCCGGTCAGTGCAGCCGCTTGCTGCGGAAAATCGCGCCAGAGGCGGATGCAGCCCAGCGAATCATGCAGGAAGATGATGGGCATACCATTGCCTTCCTGCATAGCCATATGTATACGGATGCCCTTAACCAGGACATCCTGCTCCGGTAAAGGAGAAAAATGATTCATTTTACTTGCCGAAATTCATGAGGAAATCGACCATCAGGCGCACACCCATAGCCACACCGCCTGTAGGGCGGTAATCCTTGCCGGAGATATGATGCGATACACCCGCTATATCGAAGTGCATCCACGGGAAATCAGTGAAATGCTCCAGGAATTTACCCGCAGTGATCGCACCGCCAACCGGTCCGCCTATATTTTTCAGATCCGCGATATCTGATTTAATCATATTGCCATATTCCTCCCATAAAGGCAGTTCGACAACTTTTTCAAACTGGTTCAGTCCGCAGTTGCGAATTTTATCTTTTGTGGCCTGGCCTGCAGTGCCCATAGCGCAGATGGCCACATCGCCAAAGGCATTGGCCGCTGCACCGGTCAGGGTTGCAAAGTCCATTACCAGTTCCGGTCTGAATTTTTTAGCATAATGCAGCGCATCAGCCAGTACCAGACGGCCTTCAGCATCAGTATTCAGTACTTCCACGGTAGTACCATCATACATGGTAATCACATCGCCGGGTACATAAGCATTTTCGCCCGGACGATTTTCTGTAGCCGGCACCAGTCCGATTACATGCAAAGGCAGGTCCAGCATAGCCACAGCATACATAATACCTGCTACAACTGCCGCACCGCTCATGTCGCTTTTCATACGGTCCATAGAGTTCGGCGTCGGTTTCAGGCTCAATCCGCCTGTATCATACACGATACCTTTACCCACCAGTACAATCGGCGCTTTGTTGATGAACTTCTGCGGACGATGCTCCATAATGGTAAAGGTCGGAGGCAGTACACTACCGGCATTCACAGCCAGTATACCACCCATCTTCATTTGTTCGATCTTTGCTTTGCCCAGTACCTGTACTTTAAAACCACCGGTTTTGCCCATCTGCTGCAGCTCTTTGCCTAATTGTTCAGCAGTCAGGTACTGCAGCGGTTCATTGATCAGGTCTCGGGCACGGCATACCGCATCTACAATGGTTTGCAGCTCGTTCAACTCCTTAACAGTAATGCTCTGGGTAGAGAAAAACAGGTCCTGCAGGCTGTTGGTCAGCTTCTTAGCAGTGGATTTGTATTTCAGAAACTGGTAGTTGGCCAGGGATAAACCCTCTGCCAGTAAGTAAGCAGCACGTTTGTTTCCTGATAAGTTATGGATATGGATATCGGTCAGTTTTTGCTGATTCAGCTGTGTACACAGGCTGGCACCCTGTTTGCGGATCAGTTCGGCAGTCTGCCACTCTTCCGTTTTGGCTGTAAGCATAACCAGGTATACCTGGTGGGTATATTGGTTAACCGAGCAAATTTTGGCTTCATTTTTGAACTGCTGTGTTACATAAGCCTGTTCTTCTTTGCTCAAACCTGTGTCTGTCAGTGAGGTTTTGGCATCAATGATATATACAATATTGCCTTTCGGCGCTTTTTGAATTTTAAAAAACATACTCTTGAAAATTTGGTCAAAGGTAAAGATTATTGTGTTTCACATCAAGTGCTTATGTGCATTTGGCCTGTATGAAAGCTTCTTGATAGCACTATAGTTTATTGCAATAGCCATCAACATATATTTTCGTAATTTTGCAGGTTCAAATTCATTTATCAAAAAGCAGTCATGAGTAAAAAAGGCAGAGTGTTAGTGGCCATGAGTGGTGGGATCGACAGCACGGTATCGGCATTAATGCTTCATCATCAGGGATATGAGGTAGTAGGAATCACTATGAAAACCTGGGACTATGATAGTTCCGGGGGAAGTAAGAAGGAGACCGGCTGCTGTAATATCGACTCCTTTAATGATGCTCGCCAGGCTGCGGTGCATCACGGCTTTCCGCATTATATCCTGGATATCCGGGAGGAATTCGGCGGTGCGGTGATTCAGAATTTTGTAGATGAATACATTGCCGGTCGTACACCTAATCCGTGCGTATTGTGTAATACCCATATCAAATGGTCTGCTTTACTGAAGCGTGCCAATGCCCTGGATTGTGAGTTTATCGCGACAGGACACTATGTAAAAGTGCGTGAAGAGAACGAACGTTTTGTACTCTCCAAAGCCCGCGATCTGACCAAAGATCAGAGTTATGTGCTCTGGGGCCTGGAGCAGGACTGCCTGAGCCGCAGCATCTACCCGCTGGGTGATTACCTCAAAACAGAGGTGCGCCAGCTGGCCGCTGATATGGGCTATATAGAACTGTCTAAAAAAGCAGAAAGCTACGAGATCTGCTTCGTACCGGACAATGACTACCGCGGGTTCCTGAAACGTAATGTAGACGGGCTGGAAGCGGCTGTATCCGGAGGTAATTTTGTAGATAAAACAGGTAAAATACTGGGCAAACATAAAGGTTATCCTTTCTATACCATCGGCCAGCGTAAAGGTCTGGATATAGCCCTGGGTAAACCTGCTTTCGTAACACAGATCATTCCGGAAACCAATACGGTAGTACTGGGTGACTCTGTAGACCTGGAGCAGAACGAAATGATTGTGCAAGGACTTAATTATGTAAAATATGCCGGCATTTCTGATGGTATGGAAGCGGATACTAAAATCCGTTACAAAACGGCACCAAGCCTGAGCAATCTGTATAATGAAGAAAATGGTAATATCCGTGTGAACTTCTACGATACGGTAAGCGGTATTGCACCGGGCCAGTCAGCTGTTTTTTATGAAGGAGATGATGTAATCGCAGGAGGGATCATCCGTTCCGGAAATATTTCCCTGAAATAGTTCATAATAAAATATTTTTGATTTATCTTAGTCCCGGTTTTTAACAGATTTCAATAATGCGCAATATATTTAAAGTAGTAGCAACGCTCACCACCGGTTCTGTGTTCATGTTAGCTTCCTGTAAAAAGGAAACTGAAGCCCCATACGATAATACGAACTATTTTCCCCTGCAAACCGGAAAATACATCCTTTACGATGTGGATTCAATCAAGCATGATGACTTCAATAAAACGTCTGTTTCATATCACTCGCAGATGCGTTACGATGTTGTAGACAGCTTCAAGGATAACCAGGGCCGTCTGAGCTATACGATTAATGTAATGTGGCGCAAGAATTCAAGCCAGGAATTTGTACCGAGCGATGTAATACAGGTAACCAAAACCGCTACAGGACTGGAATGGGTACAAGGTAATGTACGCCTGCTGAAAATGATCTTCCCGGTTGCAGAAGGTGCTAACTGGAATGGTAACTCTGCCGTATCTACACTGGATCCTCAGCTGGACGAATACATGGTAGATAAGTACGGATGGAATTATAAGTATGCTAATTTAGGAGCTACATATGATCCGGGTAACAATCCGTTTTATAATACAGTTACGGTAAATGAAGTGGATGAGACAACGAATGTACCTGTTGGGGATAACTATGCAGACCGTAATTATTCTCAGGCGATCTATGCTTATGGCAAAGGCCTGATCTACAAAGAGCGTATTTATTGGTACTATCAACCTAATATTGGCTACAAGCACGGTTACGAAGTAGTAATGCGTGCAGTAGAGCAAAACTAGGCATCAATTTTATAAGATACAAAGAGGGGATTTACGATACAACGTAAATCCCTCTTTATTTATTAAAGCACTTTCTTAATGCATATTTTACCCGCCTCTGTAAATACCAGCATATTGTAATTGTAGTCGCAGATAACAGGCGATACCGTCACTGGGTCAATAGGGAAGCAAACAGTATCCTTTATCAGATGCAGGCCCTGACGATTATAGAGGGCCAGGTGATATTGATGGTCCCGGTTGTCTGCATATAAAACCCTGATGGCTTGTTTGCTTACTTTGAAATCTGCAATGTACATTTCCGGCTGTTCAAAAAGTGTACTGCTTTTATTGTTTTCAGGAACCAGGTGCAGGTCATAGGCCACTTTCAGGTTCTGCATGTCATAGATAACACCTTCCAGAGGGAGCATACAATAGTTTTTGTCATACAAGGCGATCGAGTGGTTTAACCCGTCCCGATAATGTTTTGGAGGAAGGGTAAAGGGTAATAAGCTACTTGCCTGGTACGAATTTCCTTGTTGCTGTATGGTACAGAGATATTTTCTGTCTGCCTGATACCGGTTAGCATGTCCGATTGCACTATATATTATACCCTCATATTGATACAGACGAGGCAAATAATAGTAATTACTATCTATTGTATGCAGGCTTACTGGTAATGTGCTTGTACTGATATGTCTGCCGTTTTTAGTGAACTTATTAATCGAATAAAAATAATTGACCACTATATCATTATAGATTTTAATAGTGCTGTCGACGTATTTATGTTTGCAAAGGATAAAAATGCTGTCTCCATCATACCAGAAATCTTCAATTGCATTCTTTTTAGGTACACCTAGTTTGGCCAGTTCACCCATCTCCTTTTTGTAAGACTTTGGTCCCCTGAATATATCGTAGGCCATACTGTTGATCGAATCTGTACACTCCAGCATGAAGTGGGTTTGGGTCAATAAGTGATATGCGTAAATGCGCATGCCTATACGGTCCTGTATCCAGAGCATAAGGCCTTCGCTCTGCAACCTTAGAGGGTTGATGTCCATGCTGTCGGCATTTATGGCCAGCAAAGGCTGAGACAACATATTTAATAGAGTAACTCCGGTCTGAATAAATTGTTTTAGTGGCATCATTAGTCTATGCTCCTGGTCATCCTGCAATAAGGCAATGGAGGAATAGCCTTCTGGTGCATACAGCTTATACATGCTGTCTGACCAGATATAGTTGAATCCATATTGATTCAGGTAAAAGTTCTCGGCAATATAAGCTGAATCCTTACGCAGGTTTTGTGATAGGATAATATTCCTTTTGATCTTCGGATTAAGGTGCGCTATATAGCTCATATTGCGGCTGCAGGAAGCGCAATCGTTGATGTTAAAAGCGATGAACAAATTGTTCTGTGCCAATAGGGGCCCGCAGCAGAGTAGGCATAACAGGAAATGGTAAACAACTTTCATAAATGCAGGTTAAAGACCGATCGCTGTTTACGATAAACAGCGATCGGTTTGAATAGGATATGATTCATTAATGTGCAGTAGCAGATACCGGTTCGACTGTGAACGTAGAGCCTTCATTAAAGCCCTGTTGCTGGCTTTTTCTGTTATTTTCGTTAATTGCATCGTCATTTTCTGAATAGATAATGTATTCCGTCCAGCCACCTTTACCATCAACATTATAAATTTTGTACTTGGTGCCACTTTGAAATTGCTGGCATCCGTTATTGAAATCAGAAAAGCATGGAGCCATCCCGCTACAATAAAGAGATTTTCCCATAACGTAAGCATTACCCATTTCTACGTAAGCAAATGCAATATTATTAGTTACTGTCGCTAAAATAAGGCTTAATAAAGCAAAAATCTTTTTAATCATAGATGTTATATTTTTAATGTGAAGCATGAAATTATTTACTTTTTTCTCATATTCGTGTGCGAATGATGTTATTTGAACGTTAATATATGTATTATTTTAATATATTATTGATTTGTTGAACACTATATATTAACCGCAGATTATTTCGTAAATTGTTACCATGCCGATGCATGGAATGTCTGCTTTTTTCGTTTCTTTTGCCGGAATAAATCAATGTGTATATGAATAACATCTTTGATGCAAACGTTGTACAGTCTTATCTCGATCGTTTGCAGAACTTAAAACCGGAAACACAGCCTAAATGGGGCAAAATGAATGCGCCACAGGTACTGGCGCACCTGAATGTAGCTTATGAAATGATCTTTGAACCGGAAAAACATCCGGCTCCGAAGGGTTTACGTAAACTGATGCTGAAGTGGCTGGTGAAGTCTATAGTGACCAGTCCGAAGCCATATAAAGAGGGTATGCCTACCGCTCCCAGCTTTATCATTACTGATAGTCGTAATTTTGAGCGGGAAAAAGTGTGCCTGACCGGGTTTATGCACCAGGTACAACAACTGGGTGCTGCTCATTTTGAAGGTAAAGAATCGCACTCTTTCGGTAAAATGAGTTCGGGACAATGGAATACCATGCTGGCCAAACACCTGGACCATCATTTTAAACAGTTTGGTCTCTAATTGTACAAACAGCATACAGAGCTACTCCCACATCTCTGCTTTTTATCCATCATAAAAGCCCGGTTACATCATTATGCAGGAAAAACTAAGGATATTCAAATTAACCCCCGAAGAGGCATTACGCATAGAACAGGGGAGTAATAATCCGCATTTTCACAGCTACGAAGAACTGATTATAGGAGTAAAGGGGCATCTGACCCATTTTATCGACTTCCGGTCGGTAGAGCTGGATGCCCCTTTTGTAAGCTTTATTGCCAAAGGTAAGCTACATAAGGTACAGTCCCATGCTATAGACGGGGAACTGGAGTTCTGGGTATTGCGCTTTCGCAGCGAGTTTATCCCGGAACTGATATTTCACTTATATGCCTTCTATCACGATAGTGCCAACATTATCCTGCCCAAAGATTTCTGTTTCGAACGCATGGCCAAGCTCTGTGAGATCATGCATGATGAGACCCTGGCTCCTGCACCGGATGAAACCGTGCTGCGCTACCTGTTGAGCGCCCTTTTCGCGATGATGGAAGCGGAGCGCCGCAAGCAGGACCTTGAGCACAATACAATTGTACAAACCCAGAATGAAACCTTTAAGCAATTCCTGCAATTGCTGGAGGATAACTACAAGCGGCCGCTTGGTGTAAATTATTATGCCGAAATGCTCTTTATGAGTACCAAAAACCTCAACCTCATAGCCCGAAACATCATGCAGCAAAGCATTTCCGAGATCATTGAGACCCGTAAACTGACCGAAGCAAAGCATTTGCTGGTGAGTACAGATAAAACGGTATCTGAGATCGGTTTCGACCTGGGCTATAAAGAGAAATCTTATTTTACCAATGTTTTCAAGAAGAAAAGCGGCATGACGCCGACCGAGTTCAGGGAAGAAATGAGAAAGATCGCTTCCTGATTTTACAACACTTTGTCTCAAAAGTGTAACCAGCGCATATGTTTTGTGTCGGATCTTTGCATTGTAAATCAAACGTAAATATCTAAACAAAAAAATACTATGGCAAATGTAAAATGGGCTCTGGACCCAACACACAGCGAACTGTTATTCAAAGTAAAACACCTGATGATCACTAATGTGAAAGGTGAATTCCGCACGTTCAGTGCTGCAATCGATGGTGAAGATTTTACCAGCGCTCCGGTTACAGTGAAAATCGATACGGAATCTGTATTTACCAACAACAACGATCGTGATGGTCACCTGAAAAGCCCTGATTTCTTCGATGCGGCACAATATCCTTCAATCACCTTTACCAGCAAATCGTTCAAGAAAGTTGATGATGATGAGTACACCCTGACCGGTGATCTGACCATCAAAGATGTTACCAAAGAAGTAAGCTTACAGGTTACTTATGGCGGTGTGAACAAAGATCCATGGGGTAATCAGAAAGCTGGTTTCTCTGTGAAAGGTAAGATCAACCGTACCGATTTCGGTCTGACCTGGAATGCTGCACTGGAAACAGGTGGTGTACTGGTGAGTGAAGAGGTGAAAATCGACGCAGAAGTACAGTTTGTACAGCAACCCGCCTAAAATAATTATCCTTTATACCCCTCGCTCTGCGCGGTACTGAATGAAACAGTGCCTGGATCAGCAATGATTGTCCACTAGTTTACCGGTTGATCCCGTGCAGAGCGATGTTTAAGGGACATCGCTCCTATTTTGTACCTGATTATCATGAACAGAAAGCATTTTTTAAGAACTATGGCACTTTTACCCCTGGCAGGTGTAGCGACTAAATTAGGCGCCCTGCAGACGATGACGGATACCTTTACCCCTACAGACAAAATGCCTGTTTTGTTTTTAGGACACGGTAGTCCGATGAATGCAATTGAGGAGAATGAATTTGTACAGGGATTCCGCAATGCGGCTAAAGGTATACCCAAGCCTAAAGCGATCATTTGCATCTCTGCACACTGGGAGACAAAAGGAACCATGGTTACGGCTATGGAAATGCCCAGGACAATTCATGATTTCGGTGGTTTCCCGAAAGAGCTCTTCGCTGTGGAATACCCTGCAAAAGGCAGCCCGGAACTGGCCCGTATGACCAGAGACCTGCTTACCGGAACAGATGTGCACCTCGATGACCGCTGGGGACTGGATCACGGTGCCTGGAGTGTGATCAAACATATGTATCCCGATGCAGATGTGCCGGTCATACAAATGAGCATTGACTACACCGCAAGCCCGGAAAGGCATTATGAAATAGCCCGGCAACTGGCAGCATTGCGCAGGAAAGGCGTACTGATCATTGGTAGTGGCAATATGGTACACAACCTTGGTGCAGTAGACTGGCAGAACTTTGATAAAGATAATTATGCATATGACTGGGCCCTGGAAGCCAACGGTAAAATGAAAGATTTTATCCTGAACGGCAACCATAAAGCACTGGTCGAATTCCGTAAGCAAGGCCGTGCATTTGACCTGGCCATCCCATCTCCCGAGCATTACTTACCCTTGCTCTATGTCCTGGCTTTGCAGGAAAAAAACGAAGCTACTGATCTGTTTAATGATAAGGCTGTAGCCGGCTCACTGACCATGACTTCTGTAAAAATATCCTGATGAGAATTAATGTCAATTTATAACATATAATCTTTTGGATAAGTCTCTTTAAGCCTATAGGGAAAATCGTTTTAATGCATTTATCTTTGCTCAAAATCAAAGATCTATGCAAAAAAACAAGAAGAATGCTGCAATCGGGTTTATTTTTATCACCTTACTCATCGATATTATCGGATGGGGCATTATCATACCGGTTATTCCCAAATTACTGGAAGATATGCTGCATGTTGATGCCAGCGGTGCGGCTACCTATGGTGGCTGGCTTACCTTCGCCTATGCGCTGACGCAGTTTGTATTTGCCCCGGTAGTAGGTAATCTGAGTGATAAATTCGGACGCAGACCTGTTATTTTACTTTCTTTAGTGGGCTTCTCGCTCGACTACGTATTCCTTTATTTCGCACCAACTTTTGCCTGGCTGATGGTCGGTCGTGTACTGGCCGGTATTACCGGTGCCAGCGTAACCACTGCCAGTGCCTATATTGCCGATATCAGTACAGAAAAAGATCGTGCCAAGAATTTTGGTCTGATCGGGGCTGCATTTGGTTTAGGGTTCATTATCGGACCATTATTAGGCGGACTATTGGGTAGCCTGGGGCCTAAAGTGCCTTTTATGGCAGCAGCCATTTTATGCCTGGTCAATTTCCTGTATGGTTTCTTCATACTGCCGGAGTCTCTTAGACCCGAGCTGCGTCGCCCTTTCGACTGGAAGAGAGCCAATCCTATCGGTTCCCTGCTGAGCCTGAAAAAGTATCCCGAACTGTTATGGCTCATTATTTCCCTTACCCTGGTATATGTAGGTTCTCATGCCGTACAAAGCAACTGGAGCTATTTTACCATGTTCAGATTCGGCTGGACTGAAAAAACCATTGGTATTTCCCTGGGTGTAATGGGTGTGCTGGTGGGGCTGGTACAAGGTGTACTGATCCGCTGGATCAATCCGAAGCTGGGTAATGAGAAAAGTATTTACATGGGACTGGGACTATACACCATAGGTATGTTCCTCTTCGCCTGGGCTACACAAAGCTGGATGATGTACGCTTTCCTGATCCCGTATTGCCTGGGTGGTATTGCAGGACCGGCATTGCAATCAGTGATTACCTCGAAAGTACCGGCCAATGAGCAGGGTGAGCTGCAGGGGGCACTGACCAGCCTGATGAGTGCTACTTCTATCATCGGTCCTCCGCTGATGACCAATACATTCTACTTCTTTACCCATAAAAAAGCACCGGTATATTTCCCGGGGGCTTCATTTGTGCTGGGTGGTTTGCTGATGGGACTGAGTGCCCTGCTGGCATATTACACCTTTACCCGTGGTCGCCTGTTTCATTATAACCGCCAGCTGGCTAAGAGAGAAGAAGACAAAAAGAATAGTTCCACAACCGTATAATAAACACAGAGGATTGATATATGTTACAAATCGCTTTACATAAGGTAGGTAATAAGACGAATGATGAAGGATATTTTCTATCGGATGGACTGCTGCACCTGGAGGAGGAGATAGATGCTTTATTGCAGACCTATTTCTTATCTCCCTTTAAATTCGATACCCTTTACGAATTTTATCATGAAACGCAGTTGTCGCTGAACGAAGTCTATACTTATGCACAACAGATATTTGAAGCACCGGAAACCCTGCATGAGCAATCGAGGGCCATTGCCAAGCATTTGTACCAGAAGAGTATTCACCCTAAGGTAAAGGGTGGGGAACTGTATGTGGTATACTTCCCTGACTATGTTTTTCAGGGTGAGGAAGTACCGGCAATAGGCATTTTTAAATCAGAAAATAAAGATGTGTTCCTGAAGGTGCATCCGAAAAATGATAACTTCTCTATCGAAAAACAAGAAGGTGTAAACATTAATAAACTGGATAAGGGAAGCCTGATTATTAAGCGCCCGCAGGATGAGCACCCGATTGTGGCCGTTGTTGATAACCTCAACAAATCTACCGAAGCACAATATTGGTTTGACGAGTTCCTGAAAGTACAGCAACAGCAGAATGAGTATTTTCATACCTCGCAAACCCTGTCTATGTACAAGAATTTTGTGATGGAGGATCTGCCGCAGGCCTTTGATGTGTCTAAAGCCGATCAGGCCGATCTGCTGAACCGCTCCGTGCAGTACTTTAAAGAGCATGAAACTTTCAGTATGGATGAGTTTGAGCAGGAAGTAATGGCACAGCCCGATATCATAGACCGCTTTGCGCAATATAAGCAGGGCTATGAGCAGCAGTATGAAGTGCAGGTAGAAAATGAATTTGACATCTCTGCAGCAGCCCTCAAAAAGCAGGCCCGTAATTTTAAAAGTGTGATCAAACTGGATAAGAATTTTCATATTTACATTCACGGTGACCGCAGCCAGATCGAACAGGGGATTGATGAAGAGGGGCGTAAATACTACAAGATCTTCTACGATGTAGAGCAATAAAAAAAGGAGCATTACAAATGCTCCTTTTTTTATGAATGCACCCTAAGAAACAATAACGGCCTTACGTCTATATATAGTGACATATATTCCTTATCAACCCTTATTTACCTTTTATGAAAAAACTGATACTGACCTCTTTTGCCTTTACGGGCCTTACCTTGACTGCCTGGATCATAGGGGCTACTTCCTGTGCCCGCAATACCTATAATGTACTGATCAAGAATCTCAATAGCTATCCTGTACGGTATGTTGAAGATAACGTATCCGGTTTTTCTACCCGGGAGGTTATCCAGGAATCTGATACAATCAGCTACCATCAGTTAGGTATTAATACCCAAATCGAAACCCACAAATTCCTGACTGGGATCAATCAGTTGCACCTGGGCAATCAGGCCCTGGCCTTTAAACCGGGCCCACCAAGATATAATTTCCTGGAGCAGATCCGGTCCTTTCATATCTATACCCTGAATGATTATAATGCTAGCTATCATGCTGGTGACGAGATCAGTGCCATCTGCGACTTTATGGATGAGGATAGCCGTAACTGGCTTGATGCTGCGGCGTATAATACCGTGTTGCAATCGATGAATATCGCACAGGAATATTTTGTTCCGGCCGTATTCTGCAGGTTAAAACAAGGACCTGCTGTACCGGGTAGTCAACAGCAGTTTATTACTGAACTGACGACCACAGACGGTGTTATATTCAGAGATACAACCTATACTTTTCGCATTTACTAAACCAGAGCAATATGAATATAAAGAACATCATCTGCTGCCTGACTTTGATGGGCATTGCAGCACCGGGCATCAATGCATCGGCACAGAAAAAGAAAACTACCTTTCGCTTTTTTGCTGAAGGAGCCTGGCAACAGCAAATCAATGGCATGGATATACAAGGGGCTAAAAGAGGACTGATCAGCCTGCCGGCAAAAAGCAACCTGGGCTTATCACTGAATGCAACAGGGGAGAAAAACGGATTTTATCTGCGGTTTGGACTGGGTATATTGCAGCAGCCCTCAGCATTTACCGTAACCGATCCTGAGCAACATACAGTCCTGTATCGCTCCGATTTTACCAATTATTATACTACAATAAAGGTAGGTGCAGGCATTATTGCCAAACGTTGGCAAAACGGTAGCCGTCTGGGCCTGGAATTGAACTATACCGCCCTCTCTTCCAACAATAACAAAACAGATGTTGTGCTGGTAAAGCAAGGCTATATGCTTAGCGGACAACCGGCTGAAGATGTAAGAGCGTATATCGATTATGATTATGGTGGTACAGAGCCTGTAGATCTAGGCGGTATTTTATCGCTCTTCAGTGTAACACCTGTCTATCAAAGCCGTCCGCTGTTTGGCCGCTCAGCAATAAGGGTAGGCCTGGATATTTCTACCAAAGTAGGGGCTAACCGTTATGGCAGTACCAATGCGGCTCAGGTAGCCATTTTTAAAGGAGGCGGAGATCGGACCATTATAGCAGAAGAAAAATATTTCGACCAACATTTAACTATTGGCTTACTTTTAGGACTCACTTTTTAAGAAGATTTTTATATTTGTAGCTATACTACATTGAGCATGGAACGGATACACAACTTATTGCGGAAAATACAGGATGTTTATTACCAGAAGGGCGATAAGCAAGTAATAGATATAGACCTTATGCTGGATTATACCAGGGTATTATATGCCGATCTGCTGGAATGGCGTAAAGCTACAGAAGATACTGCTGTTACGGCCCCGGAATGGCCAGCAGAGCCTGTTACAGCTGCTCACGCTTCTGAAGAACAAACAGTTGTGCAGGATGCTGAACCAACAGCACCTGAACCGACACCCGTAACCGAGCCCATTCCTGTGGTGACCAATACAGTGCAGGAGGTTATTCCTCCTGAGCCGGAACAAACGGAAGAACCGGAAGCAGAAATGCCAGTGGCAGAAGAAACTGCTGAAGCAGAAACTGAAGTTGCCGTTGCTGAAACTCCGCAGGAAGTGGTACCGCATGTAGTCGATGAAGTAGCAGAGATTACCACCGAAGAACCCGTATTGCCGGCCGAAGAAGAGCCGGTAGCTGAAGTGCAGACCATGCCGGAAGCGGAAGAAGAAGCTTTAAAGCCTGTGCTGGAACATATGGATGAACCGATCCAGTCTGAAATACACCTGGAGCTGCCTGCCGCCGCTGAAGAGCAGGAGCTTGAGCCGGTAATAGTAGCGGAGCCGGAACGGGAACGAAAATCAGCACCGGAACATAATGCTACATCCGGATATTTGTTTCAGAAATCATTTAAAGATGTACGCTCTTTTATCGGGATCAATGATAAGTACCAGTTTATGAATGAACTGTTTTCGAATAATAAAACAGCTTACGAGACAACCCTGGATAAGATAAACTTCTGTAGTACACTAGATGAAGCAGAAGAATGGATTGCCAATGAAGCGCGCGGACAATATAACTGGTCGGAAGAAGATGAAACCTATCAGTCCTTACTGACCACCGTTAAAAAATATTTTGCGTAGCTAAGTATTGCATAATACGCAGTGTTGCACCTTTGTGTTTCAGGACATATGTTAATGATGCCTGTGATGCAAAGGTGTATTTTTGTGTATCACTCTGCCATTCACGGAGTTGTGCAGCCAGCTCCTCAACATGTGTACATGATTTTGCCGCCTGGCAATCGATCAGGTCCAGCGCCTCCTGGTAGCGATCATAATTAGGTCCCCAGCACAATGCCTTGCCATATACTGCTGCTTCGATGCTGTTGTGAATGCCCGTTTTATTGAAGCCACCACCAATCCAGGCATAATCAGCATAACGATATAGATAGGCCAGTAGTCCTATTTTGTTGACGATCAGTACACGACTTGACGCAAAGCGTTCGGGCTGATCGTACAGGCAGCTTTGCGAACCGAACAGCTCTTGTATCTGCCTGATATGCACCTCGTCAATCTCATGCGGTGCCATCAGCAACTTGGTGCCTTCGGGAAGGGTGCTCAATGTTTCTGCCAGCAGTTGCTCATCGGCTGCCCAGGTACTACCAGCTACGATCACCTGATCATTGCCTTTAAATGTAGCAATCCCCTCTATTTCCTTTTGTTCAGCAGCAATAGCCATTGCCCGGTCCAGGCGGGTATCTCCCACAAGCGTACAATGGCGTACCCCTATAGTATCCAGTAACTGTACCGATAATTCGGTTTGTACAAAAAGGTGGTCGAAATAGCCCAGCATTTTACGGTGCAGCTGGCCATACCATTTAAAGAACGCATGTCTTTGCTGAAAAATAGTAGAGATAATGATTGTGTGTATCTTCTGGTTATGTAACTGGCGCAGGTAATGATACCAGAACTCATATTTGACAAATACCGCCAGTTGTGGCGCCACAGCTTTTACGAATTTCCGGGCATTGCCCGGTGTATCCAGGGGGAGGTAATAAACATAATCTGCCCCATTATAATTTTTGCGCACTTCATATCCGGAAGGCGAAAAGAAGGTCAGTACAATGCAATAGTCAGGGTAGGAGGCTTTCAGCTGCTCCAGCAGGGGCCTGCCCTGTTCGAACTCGCCCAGGCTGGCGCAGTGCATCCATATACGTTTGCGCTGTTCTGCCTGCATGTCTTTCTGAATGCGGGATAATAAACCTTTCCGTCCCTGCACAAAAAGCCGGGCTTTATTTTGAAATAAAGCCATGACAGCCGCCGCCGCAGCATACAGTTGAATAGAAAGATTATATAAGAACAGCTGCAGCAAAAACATTAGCAAGTTAACTTCAGTCCGTCATAGGCCAGGAATATCCCCTGGGGCAGCGATGCATTAATTTCATCATGCAGGCCTAACTGATGGCTGATATGGGTAAAATAAGTTTGTTCGGCCCCGATCTCCCGGGCAATCTCAATAGCCTCGTTCAGGGTGAAATGAGAAATATGCTTTTCATGACGAAGCGCATTTAAGACCAGGATTTTTGTCCCGCGGATCTTATCCATCTCTTCAGGAGCAATGTAATTGGCATCTGTAATATAAGTAAAGTCACCAATGCGGTAACCAAATACTTCCAGTTTATAATGCAGCACTTTAATTGTACGGAAATCCATACTGCCGACAGTAAAGTCCTGTCCGGTCAGGGAGTGGATAGCCAACTGCGGCAAGCCAGGGTACTGGATATTGCTGAAGGCATATTGAAACTCTCTTCTTAATATCTCTTCCGTATCCGGATTTGCAAATATGTCAATGTCTTTCTGCGTCCAGTAGTTATAGGCCCGCACATCATCCAGCCCGGCTACATGATCCTTATGGCCATGCGTAAATACAATACCGTCCAGGGTTTCTACTTTGGCCCGCAACATCTGGTAGCGGAAGTCTGGTCCGCTATCGATGACCACGCTGGTATCTTCATTTTGCAGCCAGACCGCCGATCGTAACCGGTTGTCCTTCGGGTTAGCAGAGGTACAGACCTCGCAACCACAGCCGATCATGGGAACACCCTGAGACGTTCCGGTGCCAAGAAAAGTAATATTCACAGAAAAGGTTTGAGTGTTAAAGATTTAGTTCAGATTGTACCGATCCGTTATCGTCTCCCTGCGGGCGCTGACCCAGTTGTGCATACCATTTTTGCATTTCACCGCTCAGGCTGTCTTCGTCCAGTTTAATATCAGGCAGGATCTCAATCAGTGCATTGATACGTCCTTCTGTATTTAAGAATTTATTGATCACCACCACTTTCTTGTGCTCCAGGATGCAGTAACCAGATGAAAAAGTACCTTTCTCATATCGCACAATGTACTTCGCTTCATCAAAAAGCTGTTCCATTTTTTTAAGGGTGTTTGGTGTATATTTGAAACTCATATAGATATATGCCTATGATCAGAAATATGTTCAGAATATTATCGGATAAAGGTAGTAAAGTTATCTTAATTGTACTGTTTTCTTTGGTTAATATGCCATTGACCAGCGCACAATATGATTATGATAATGCCCGCCCTGTGGGCGGACTGCTGGCCGGGGCCAACTTTACACAGGTAGATGGTGATGGGTATAAAGGGTATAACAAGATCAGCCCGGCTGGTGGCGGTATACTATACCTGCCGGTGCGTAATGCCGGATTGCCTGTTGAGGGTACCCTGGCCTGGAGCATGGAAGTGCTGTATGCCGGAAAAGGTGCGTTTGGTTCCGGTAGTGGTATCGCCACAAACGTGCAACAGCAGAAAATATCCTTGATCTATGCAGAGATCCCGTTACAGCTTAATTACTGGCGCGGGCCACGCAAGAGCATATATGGCGCCGGTTTTGCACTGGGCTACCTCGGAGCCTCAGAAGAGCAGATCAGTACTGTAAGCGGACAGGTATACAATTTTCCTTTCCGTAAACTGGATGTGAGCTTTCTCGCTACCGCTAATTTTCATGTCGGCTATGGCTTTTTTGTCTCGCCCAGGTTTCAGTATTCCCTGGCATCTATCCGTAAACCGAATGCCGCACTGAGCAGTTTCGGCAGGGATGAGCAGTTCAATAATGTGTGGAGTGTAAAGCTGATGTATTTGTTTAATGTACGTTAAAAATAAATGCCGCTCAATAGGGATGCACCGTTAAAGACATCCTAAAATCACGTCCGGCCGACTTTTGTAGTCATCGGCTTCGTTATTTTGCCTTTGTAAATGAATGACATGCCTGCTTTATGCACCGTGTAGTAAACAAACAAAAACAAACAAAATAGCAATTTTATGAAGAAGATGATTTTATCAGTAGCAGCCCTGGCCGCTGTTGCAACGACGACAAATGCACAATCAGTTAGATTCGGAGTTAAAGGAGGGGCAAACTTTTCTAACTCTATGCTGGAAAATAAAACTTCAGGCGTTACATCTCCATTCGGTGTAGGTGGTTATGCCGGTGGATTAGTAGAGTTCTCCTTCAAGAAACCAAGTGATAAATTCAAACTGCAATTAGAGGCGAACTACGATTTTTACAACCTGAGAACGAAAGCTACGGTTAATAATGCAACTGTAGTATCTATCAACCGTTTCCATTCTATCAGCGTACCACTGGAAGCAAAATATTTTATTACACCTTCTTTCAGCGTATTTGCAGGGCCTACTTTTAACTTCAACCTGGCTTCTAATACTAACCTGAAAACAGGTTCTACCCAGGGAGACAGAACAGAGACCAGCGATTACCTGAACCCATTCCAGATTGGTGGTGTGGTAGGAGCAAACTATTATATCGTAAAAGGTTTCTTTGTAGAAGCAAGATATAACTACATCGCTCCAAGACCATATGACCGTGTGTTCGGTGTGAACGATCTGGGTGCAACAAATAATATCCAGGTTGGTATCGGATATAAATTTGACAGAAGCAAGTAATTTATACAATATAAAATACAAAAGAACGGGTCGCATTATTATATGCGGCCCGCTTTTTTTATGGGACGATTATATCATATTTATTGATGCCTGCTTAAGAATAAACTAACGTTTTACTGCAGATCATTAGTCTACATTTGTATCTTCAACAAAATAATAATCAAGCAAATATGGAATATCGTAAAATGGGTAATACCGGCCTGGATCTGAGTATATTATCATTCGGTTCATGGGTTACTTTCCACAAACAGATTGATGATGGCATCTCTGACCGGCTGATGAGCATTGCTTATGAGAACGGGGTTAACTTTTTTGATAATGCAGAGGTATACGCACTGGGCGAATCTGAAAAAATGATGGGCCGTGTGCTGAAAACAAAGAACTGGGATCGTACATCCTATGTAGTATCCAGCAAAGTCTTCTTTGGCTGGAGAGGGAAAGAAAATAAGCCTAACCAGCACGGATTGGGCCGCAAACATATAATGGAAGCCTGTGATGAGGCGCTGAAAAGATTGCAGGTAGATTACCTGGATCTTTATTTCTGCCACCGTCCCGATAAGCATGTACCTATTGAAGAAGTCGTACGCACGATGAATACACTCATTCAGCAGGGCAAAATCTTCTACTGGGGTACCAGCGAATGGAGTGGTGTAGAGATCATGGAAGCCCATGCTGTAGCACAACGTCTGGGACTGGAAGGCCCTAAGATGGAGCAGCCGGAGTATAACCTCTTCAACCGCCATAAAATGGAGCAGGAGTACCTGCAGATCTTTAAAACGGTAGGTATGGGTACCACCATCTGGAGCCCACTGGCCTCCGGTTTACTGACCGGTAAGTATAACGATGGTATACCTGATGGTTCTCGCTTGTCTCTTGAAGGCTTTGAATGGCTGAAAGATAAAACCATCACCGATCAGAAATTACAGGATGTACGCAACCTGAAAAAAGTGGCCGATGAACTGGGTACCTCACTGGCTACTTTAAGCCTGGCCTGGACCATCGCCAACCCGAATGTGACCACAGCCATCATTGGTGCTACCAAAGAATCACAATTGACAGAGAATTTAAAAGCACTGGACATCCTGCCTAAACTGACGGCAGAAGTACTGGGAGAAATTGATACCATTATGGGTACCAAACCATTACATCCAGCTTACTAATAATTATAGCAAATACATTTCATCACACAGGGTCAGCACTATGCTGACCCTGTGTGATTTATAAACTTATCTGTTGCTTCTGCAATCGCGGCCGGATGTATTGGGTGTAGATCCAGAGCAGGATAACGAGACAACATACTATTGAGACAGTTACATTATCCTGTAATACCTCCATAAAACTATGTGGCGTATAGTTGGTTTCTTGAAAGCTGTGATCTGCATCAATGATATAGTTATGTGCGGCATGCATGCCTATAGCCACACCCAGGTTGCGGAAAATCAGGTACAACATGGATAGTGCTGTACCAATCTGCACAATATGACCTAAAACATATAGGTTATATTGCAGGTGCACCATCGCGAATAACACCGAACTAAACAGCATGGCAAGATAACGGTTTACACCATTGTATATAAGTAAAGAAAGGATAATAAACCGGAATAATATCTCTTCCATACCGGCAGCAAAAACGGTCGTGAGCCATTGATTGAAGTGTGGAAGTATCGATTTAAGCAGATTGGTATAATTGGCGAACAGTTCGGAAATAGTATGCGTATAGACAGCATTTGCTAACATATACACTATCGTAAATACAAAAAAACTTAAGATGGTAACAACGAAAATGTACACAGTACGCTTTAATCCATATAGCAGGCTGTATCCTTGTCGCAGCCATTTGCGCTTAAGCAGGATGTAGGTACTCAATATTACCAAAGGACCAAGCAGGCTTAAATTATAGGGCAGCCTATTGAATAAATAGGTTTGTAGACCCATAAAGACATAATATATAAACACTGCTAAGAGTATTTGGACAGATACCCTTAGCAGTGTTTTAATATGTTTAATATTGATTTTATTATTCATTTATGTATTTTGGAGTATCAGAAATAATTACACTTTTGAAAATATAGCTTCCCGCATTATCTTTTTCTAATACCTGCTTGGGTATATTTACGTATTTACCCGTTTCTGCAATCAATAGAGATCTATCAGGCATAAGAAATTCATCTCCGCTGTAATTAACTATTGGCATATGAACATCTGTTGGGCCACTTTCATATACTTCCCTAAAAATAGGAATACTGATAGTTATTTCGTGATGACATTCCTTTCCTGGGCCCTGACATGCTACATGGACCCATCTGGGTTGATGCCCGGCAATGAATCCTGTACAGAGTCCTTGGCCATGGCATAGTTCAGAAGGATGACCTGCATCAAAACTTACTTTATAGGTTACTTCTCCTTTTCCTGATATTGGAGTTAAATTTCTTTCTGTATTCTTTTCTGCTTTTTGACAAGCAATAAAAGTGCTGGCTATACCGGTGTAGGCAATAGTCATTGCAATGAGCAATTTTTTGTTCATAAAAGGTGTTTGTTGAATTAAAAATGTGCAATGACAGGTTGGAATGAGGTGTATAATATATACATACGATGTTCATCTTTCCTTAGGCTGTTTCATTATCTTTTAGAGCGTTCAGATGTGTCCATCTATTTTCTTCTGACCTGTTTTTTTTGCTTTAGTTAAGGTCAAAACTAAATAGTTGATATATAAAATAAGAATATTAGTTAGTGCTATGCATTGTCTGTTGAGATATTCATAGTTACCTGCATCGTTGTATTATCTGCATTGCCCTAAGATATGGCCACGACCGGATCAAGGACAGTGCTATTAAAAGTGTTGCGCCCGGCATAGCCGGGCGCAACACTTTTAATTCTATACATGTTTAAGCATAAGCCAGTGGATAATCTTCAAATGCTTTACGGTATATTTTCTTACTGACCTCCTGATGTACCAGTTGCAGGAGTACCCCCAGCATACAAAACAAACCGATCAGGATAAAGTAATGCTCTGCGAGATACAGATAACGCTCATGATCCCAGAAATAATTCAGAACGAACTTCAGCTCAGGGTAACAGAATATCGTAAGGTAATAATAGTACGGACGATGTACCTGTCTGCTGATCAGCTCCTGTTTCGGACGTTTGTAAGCATAATAAAGGTATATAGGCAATCCGATTTCATAAAGTAATGCTGCGCCGGCAACGCCCAGTAAAACACTGGCCCGGAGTACCGTATGGCCTTCAGTAAAGCGGTGCAAACTCCATATCAATGCAAAGGCACAAACCATCATGAGTATCCGTGAAATCGTAAAATAGGAGCGGAAGGTATTGCGGTAATACAACTTATGTTGCTGCTCCAGTGCTTCTTCTTTCGCAGCAATAATCTTACGGAAACCGGTTTTGCCAAATCCTGCGTATACCGTGTCGACCGCTGCAGTAAAGCTTAATTCTGGTCGCTCCTGCATCAATGCTTCTGTGGCATTGGCCAGGTGATCGACCAGTTCGACCTGCACATCATAATATCGGATATAGTGTTTCCGGCAGAATTGATACAGGTAATTCATTTCCGTTTCGGTAAGCGATTGTGTTTCAGGATGCATCATTATGAAATTGCGGGTTTATTAAATAATTGCAGGGTAGCGATAAAGTCGTTCAGCTCATTTAACGCGTTTTTCCGGGTCGCCTGTCCTACAGGTGTCAGCCGGTAATACTTACGCATGCGGTTGCCCACATGCTCCATTTCGGCAGTGAGTACACCTTCACCTTCCAGGCGATGCAGCAAAGGGTAGAGTGCCCCCTCAGTAATCTGTAGTGCCCCCTTGGTCAATTCTTTCACCTTTACCGTTATTTCATAACCGTACATACGATCATGATTGCCCAGTAGCTGCAGGACAATCGGCTCCAGGCATCCTTTATATAAAGATTGTTTGTTCATACGCCTATTTGAAATCAAATATACCTAATCATTAAATACATTGGTAACTTAGGTATATGTTTAACAAAAAATTGCGCGCCCTATTTCAGGGCGCGCAACAAGATTAGTATATCATTTCTACAGACCTACCGCTGCCAGTTCTCCTTCCAGGAATCCTTTTAGTTCCTGGATATATTCCGCATCAAAACTAAAGCGGATACCGGCAGTCTGGTACAGCTCCGGTAAGGTTTTGGTATACCCCAATGCCAGTGCATCCAGGTAGCGTTGCAGGGTCTCCTGCGGGTTAGCTTTGTACTGTCTCCACATCGCTACTGCACCCAGTTGTGCAATACCATATTCGATATAGTAGAAGGGCACTTCATATAAGTGCAGCTGTCTTTGCCAGTTGGCTTCAAAATACTGTTCCAGCCCGCTGCGATCGATATTCTTCGGTGCAAACTCCATAAAGATACTTTTCCACGCTTCTGTACGTTCCGCTACAGTATGGCCCGGATGGGTATAGATCCAGTGCTGAAATTTATCAATCGTAGCAATCCATGGCAATACATCAATAACCCTTTCCAGTTCCTCCTGTTTGGCCTTCAGCAGATCATTCGCTTCCGGCATAAAGATATCCCAGTGATCCATAGAGAACAGTTCCATACTCATGCTCGCCAACTCTGCGATCTCCATCGGGTATTCTTTAAACGCACTCAAGGGTAGGTGGTGTGATTGGAAAGAATGTATCGCATGGCCACCTTCATGCATCATCGTAATCACATCATTGATGGTACCTACGGCATTCATAAATATAAATGGTACACCAGTTTCGGCCAGCGGACAGTTATAGCCTCCCGGAGCCTTGCCAATGCGGCTATCCAGATCCAGGCGCTGCATATCTTGCATCACCTGCAGACAGGAGCCAAAGTAAGGATGCAATTTGCTGAACACTTCAATGCTTTTGTCCAGCATATCTGTACCATTGGTAAATGGTTTAAGTGGTTGCTCATTTTCCGGAACAGCATCCACATCATAAGGTCTTAATACCACAAGACCCAGTTGCTTTCTGCGGTGTTCCAGCAGGCGTTCCTGTAAGGGTAGAATATGTGTTTTAACCGCCTTATGGAAGTTATAACAATCTTCCGGTGTATAGTCAAAGCGGCCTAAAGCCCTGAATTTGTAATCTCTGTAATTGTCAAAACCGGCATTTTCTGCAATCTGCTGGCGCAATACCAGTAACTGGTCAAAGAGTTTGTCCAGTTCGGCACGGTCTTCGCCTCTTCTTTCATTAACCTTTACAAATACCTCTTCTCTCAGCTTACGGTCAGGCTCCTGTAAGAACTTAGCAGCTTGCTGCAGGGTATATACCTGCTCATTCACCGTAATCGTCATTTTGGAAGAGATCACTCCGTATTGCTGTTGCAGTACACTCAATTGGGCTTCCAGTGCTACATTTTCTTCGCGGTACAGGCTCAGTGCATTTTCGATCTGGCGCAGCAGCGGGAAGTATTGTTCCTGGTCCAGCTCCTTGGTAAAAGGGCTATCCATCAGTTTTTGCTGCAGGCGGTTGTTATAAGGTTTTAACTTTGGTTCTATTTCCAGGCAGAAATAGTTAAATGCCTCTTCCAGTGCAGGATTGGTCGTATCACAGGTCATCTTGATCTGTCTCCAGCAGGCATCTTCACTGATCACTGCTTCCAGTTCACTCCATTGCTGTAACCATTGCTCCAGCTCGCTTTTGTTGCTGATAGATGCAGATACTAATTGTTCAAAATAGGGTTCAACCGCTTCCCAGGTTGTGATGTTAAAATCCTGTGGCAGAAAAATACGTGCAGCAGGTTGTATATGGGCGTTCAGAGACATAGAAAAATTTGAATTTGCACAAAAATAAAAAAACCATACATGCCGTATGGTTTTTTATCAATTATTTAAAATAAATCGGTTTAGAACTTAGGACAAGCGAAGTTGTAACGCTTTCTTACAATCTTCTCGATAATACCGTTGTAGGTAGCAGAGAACTCTACCGCACCCTGTCCGTTAGTTGCCTGCTGGAATTTAGAAACGTTCACATCATAAGTGAAGCCCATCTGCCAGTTAGACCATTCGAAACCTACATAAGGAGCGATCGCATCACCGTAACGGTACCATGCACCCAGGTATAAAGTAGTGTTTTTAGTATCCTCATCGTTGTACGGGTTCAGGATGAAACCTACCGCACCACCAATCAGGTATTCCCATGCAGTACCTTGTTGCTGATACATTGTGCTCAGGTAAGCAACAGTATGAGAGTTCAGGTTCAGTGCACCACCTACATAGGCAGTGTAACGGGAGTTGATTTTAACAGACACATCCGTAGCACGGCTGGTGAATTTTTCTGTAGGGCGAGTTAAGTGATAATAAGAGAAACCACCATATAACATCGTGTTTTCATTGATCTGACCAGAATACAGGATACCGGCATTAAAGTCAGGGTAGGTCAGATCTGCGTTTTGCAGCCCTTCACCCGAAGTGTTAGGCAGGTATACGGTAGATCTGCCGAAATCGATTTCATTACCAAAGACAAGCTTGTCAAAACGGATAGATTTCTGCACCAGAGAACCTTGTACCCCTAAAGAGATACGGTGATTCTTTTCAACACCCAAAGCTTTATGATAAGCCAGGGATAAAGTACTGGTAATATTTTGTAAGGCACCGGAACCGGCTTTATCATATAATACCTGTAATCCGAAACCTGCCGCATCTCCTTCAGGTAATTTACCTTTCAGAATTGGCATGTCATAAGATAAAGCACCAGTCATATAAGGATTATTCGTAACCGTATACCACTGTGATCTACCAATAACACTTACGCGATAGTCACCTGTAGTAAGACCTGTATGTGCCGGGTTAAGTGTTAATGGGGAGGCAAAGTACTGGGTAAAATGGGAATCCTGTGCAAATGACGACCCCGCGCTCAGACATAAAAAAGCCGCGGATATGCTACATAAAAATTTTTTCATCTATTTATGAATATTATGGGGTGATAGATCGGACATCTCCTTGTTCATTCCGTTCCCTAAAAATACGGGAATTTCTTCACAATACTATAACTTTTTCTTTTATTTTCCTAGCGATTATATAGAAAAATATTTTACTGCTTTTTAAAATTGAAGTTTACTTCCAAAGCACAAATCACCTGCATCTCCTAGACCGGGAACGATGTACCCTTTTGCCGTAAGCTCATCATCGATATCGCCTGTCCAGATATGGGCTTCAGGGAATTTTCTCAGAACATTTTCTATACCTTCCGTGCAGGAAATTACATTGGCAATATGGATGCTTTTCGGTTGCCCGAATTCCAGGAGACCTTCTATAGCCAGGATGAGCGAAGCGCCGGTTGCCAGCATAGGGTCTGCAATGATAAGGGTCTTGCCGTCCAGGTCAGGGCAGGTAACATAATGCTGCTCAATTTCGAATGTACCGTCAATCTTATTGTGCTTACGGTATGCAGCAATAAATGCACTGTCTGCATGGTCAAAATAATTAAGCAAACCCTGATGCAGTGGTACCCCGGCTCTTAATATAGTAGCCAGTACCGGCTGCTCCGAAATGGTCTGTACCGGTTTATTACCCAGAGGGGTAGTCGTATCCGTATGGTTATAGTCCAGCACTTTGCTGATCTCATAAGCAATTATTTCCCCTATACGCTCAGTATTTCTCCGGAAACGCATACGATCGACCTGTTTACTAACAGACCTGATCTCATGCAACCATTGAGAGAGTAGGGAGTTCTGAAGACTTAAGTTCGTGATCATTGAGCCGATTTCCTTTATATATTGAATTGCAAAATATGGAATTATCACTAGTTATGCAAATTAAGCTCCTGTTATATCTTTGGCCGCTTAAACCTTGCAGAAAAGAAATATTCTAATAACTTTACAATACAATCTGCGTACAGGTAATCATGTACGATCATTTTAAGTCTGAGTACTATGACCACACAATATAAAATAACCGGCATATGCTGTTCTGTACTGCTTATGCTGGGTTGCTCCTTCCGCGCTGCGGCGCAGCAAAAGAGTGGAGTGAACGATACCATCATCACTTATGGCGTGGTGCTGGGTAGCGATACTTTACCCCATTTTTACCTGGAAGAGGTGCAGACCCTGGCTACTTACCTGGATCAGAACAAGAGAGACCGTATGGCCCGGCTCAGGTATAATGTAATGACGGTATGGCCCTATGCCATAGCCGCCGCCAAAATACTGAACGATGTAGATGTCGAAATGATGAAGGCAGACGGCCGCAGAGACCGTAAAAAATACCTCCGGGCGGTAGAAAGTCAGCTGAATGCCAAATTTAAAGACCCGCTGAAGAATATGTCTACTACTCAAGGGGTTATATTGGTAAAACTCATCAACCGGCAGACCGGCAAAGACTGTTATTCCATTATTAAAGAGATGAAAGGAGGCCTGAATGCACGCCTGTCTCAGACTGCCGCTTACTTTTTCGATAATAACCTTAAAGAGCAGTACGATCCTTATAACCGCGACCGGGAGATCGAAACGATTGTTCAGGAAATAGAATCCAAATACTATTATAATCAGGTTCCGGGAGTACAGATCCGGAAGATGAAAACCAAATAGTCGCTCAAAGTAACTTATTGACGGTTAATTCATTAATGTTTTGTTATCGACTAAATCATTGTAGGTACAACATAATGAATTAACCGTATTTTTGCGTCATGAAAATTCATGTAATGGCCATTGGCGCCCATCCCGATGATGTGGAACTGGGTTGTGCAGGCACTTTATATAATCATGTCCGTAAAGGGCATCAGGTCGCAATTGTAGATCTTACAGAAGGTGAACTGGGTTCCCGTGGTACGGTAGATACCCGTTATGCAGAAGCAGCCGCGGCATCGAAAGTGCTGGGTATCGCACAGCGTCATAATCTGCAAATGGAAGATGGCTTTTTTCAGCACAACCGTGAAAATGTTCTGAAACTGGTACAGGTGATCCGTCTGCACCAGCCGGATATTATCCTGGCCAATGCACCATCTGACCGTCATCCCGATCATGGACGTGCTGCGACACTGATCCGCGATGCAGCCTTTCTCAGTGGACTGATTAAGATCGAAACAGCCTGGGAGGGACAGCCACAGGCAGCCTGGAGACCCAAGCGAGTATTCCATTATATACAGGACCGCTTCCTGGAACCATCCTTTATTGTAGATGTTACGGAGAGCATGGAAGCTAAAATGGAATCGGTTAAATGCTATGGTACTCAATTCTTTAGCAAAGATGACGATGGTGCACCTGTAACCTATATCTCTTCCGAAAAGTTCCTGGATAAAATAAAAGAAAGAGCAGCTTTGCTGGGCAAACGGATCGGGACAACCTACGGTGAGGGATTTATTTCCGAGACAAACCTCGGAATCGCTGATCTGGACCAGCTTTTGTATCCTGAGATCGCTTAAAAGCATAAATTAATTAATATTTTTTCTTAAAAAATTTGGCTGGGTGAAATAAAAGTCGCACCTTTGCAGTCCAAAAAAATAAATATTCGTAAGATATGGCACGTGTATGTCAGGTAACCGGAAAAAAGCCTATTACAGGTCACAAAGTATCTTTCTCTAACAAGAAAGCTAAACGTCGTTTTTTGCCTAATTTGCAAACTAAGCGTTTCTTTTTAGTAGAAGAGGATCGTTGGGTGACGCTGAAAGTATCATCTGATGCAATCCGTACAATTAACAAAAAAGGACTTTTAGCAGTAGTGAAAGATCTGCGTGCTAAGGGTGTAGAAATCTAATTTAGTATTAAAATTTAAAAATATTTACTGAGATGGCTAAGAAAGGCAATCGTGTTCAGGTTATTTTAGAGTGCACAGAGCATAAGAATTCTGGAATGGCGGGAACAAGTCGTTATATCACAGTTAAGAATAAGAAAAATACGCCTGAGCGTATCGAGTTGAAAAAATACAACCCGATTCTTAAAAAAGTAACTGTACACAAAGAAATTAAATAATAATTTTGTTTGATAGGTTACTATCATTCTTAAAAACGTATTAAAATGGCAAAAGCAGCGAAAACCGCGATTAAGAAAGATCCTAACGCTAACCTGGATGCGAAAAATTACACTAAAGTAATTAAAGCTGTTCGCAGTCCTAAATCAGGTGCTTATACTTTTAAAGAAGCAATCATTCACAAAGATAAAGTGAGCGATTACTTTGCTAAAAAATAATTAGCATTACCGGCTATACGGTGTCTTATAACATATTGGTTTGGTGCAGTATAATTCTATGCTGCACCAAATTTTTCGCAAAATATTGATCATACCCGGGTCTTTCCCTGGTATGTTTTTTTGTATATTGCATCTATGGAATCATTGTTTGCTATACTCTTACTGGTAGCATTAGTTATATGGTTCGTGCGCAGCAGACGCACGAAACGCAACACCTTTACCAAAGGTGAACAGCAACGTATGACGATCGACGATCATTATAATATTGACCGGCAGCGGAAGGCCCAGGAACTGGATCACCTGCTGGAGAAGATTAATCGTAACGGCATAGACAGCCTTTCCGCAAAGGAGAAGGAACGATTAAAACAACTTTCGCGATAAAAAAACTACTCAGGCAGGATACTCCTGTCTTTTTTAATGCGGTACACTTTAGTTTCTCTCCCAAATTGTTTATTTTTATTGCTTGCAATATTAAATTACTGATGAGAAAATTATACCACTTCATATTCCTCGCTACAGCAGGAATATGCACTACTACTTTGCATGCCCAGCAAACCAATCCCCACCAGTCTGTAATCAATGCCATATGGCAGGAAGGCACTACTGACAAAAGCCTGGAAGAAAGAGCGCATCAGTTCCTGGATGTAATAGGGCCAAGACTGATCGGAACCCGGGAAATGGAAAGAGCTCATTTTTTTGTCAAGAATTCCTACCTCAGTTTTGGTATCGATGCCCGTAATGAACAATGGGGTACCTGGCGCTCCTGGCAGAGGGGTATCAGCCATATCGATATGCTGTATCCCCGCAGGATCAACCTGGAAGGTACACAAATGGCCTGGTCACCATCGACAGGTAATAAAGCGCTCAAAGCCAAAGTTATCGCCTTGCCCGACCTGTCCGACTCCGCATCGTACGACCAGTGGATGCGTAAAGAGGCCAAAGGTAAGCTGGTGATGATCTCACAACCACAATTATCAGGCCGGCCGGATGATAGCTGGCAGGCCAATGTAAGTGCTGAACGTTATGACAGTTTTAAAAATGCACAACGTGTTTTAACCAGCAACTGGCAGAACCGTATTAAAAAGACAGGCTTTACATCCCGTACCTTACCGGTGCAGCTGGAAGCCGCTGGTGCTGCCGGTATTATAGCCAATACATGGTCTGGAGGCTGGGGCGTAACAAGGGTATTCTCTGCCAGAACAAAGAAAATACCTTCTGTAGAGCTGGGGCTGGAAGATTATAATTTACTGTACCGCTATCTTACTTACGGTACCGTACCGGAACTGCAGATCACTACAGAATCTTCTTTCGGGGAAGATGTGCCGACTTACAATACCATTGCAGAAATGAAGGGCACAGAACATCCGGATCAGTATGTTGTGTTATCGGCCCACCTGGACTCCTGGGATGCCGGTACAGGCGCTACCGATAATGGAACAGGTGTCCTGACTATGATGGAAGCTATGCGCATTTTGAAAAAAGTTTACCCTAATCCTAAACGTACCATTCTGGTAGGTCACTGGGGTGGGGAAGAGCAGGGACTGAATGGCTCAGCCTCTTTTGTCAAGGATCATCCGGAGCTGCAGGACAAGATAAGCCTTGTGCTGAATCAGGATAATGGAACGGCCCGTATTGCAGAGATCAATACGCAAGGCTTTCTGAATGCATATGCCTGTTTTGATAAATGGCTTAACTACATTCCGGAAACGTTTAAAAAGGAGTTAGCTATGAAGTACCCGGGCGCACCGGACAATGGTGGTTCGGATAATGTTTCTTTTGTCTCTTCCGGCATTCCGGCGTTTTACCTTTCTGCCAAGAACTGGCATTACCGCGATTATACCTGGCATACACAGAGAGACACGTATGACAAGATCGTTTTTGAAGACATCAGGCATAATGCCATGCTGGTTGCGATGCTGGTGTATATGGCCTGTGAAGAGCCGGAAATGATGAGCAGACAACAGATTGTTATGCCGCTGGACATGAAAACAGGTACCCCTAAAAAATGGCCTTCTCCTAAAGAGCCTACACGCACAGGACCTTAGTCGTAATAGTATATACTGGTTATCGCTGTGATAAAAACAATAAGCGATCCGTACCATGCAGATCACTCGAAAGGCCTTGTACATCCGGCGTTAATAAAATTATTGGCTCGGTCGATCACTGTCTGAGCGAAGTGAGTCTGGTTTGGAACCGACCGACAAATTGATTTTTAGCCATGGATGTATACAGCCATAAAAGGAACTCGAGGAAAAAGGTAAATCGTTGTTTTCTGTAAGCGGAGAATCAATCGATATATAAATAATAAAGCCCCGGTATACCGGGGCTTTATTATTTATATACTATTATCTTCTTTTCCTTGTAGTCTCTTTCTGTGCAATCTTTTTATTGCCTGACTTTCGGGTATTGGATTGCTTTTTCTTACGAGCGGCTTCTTCCTGCTTCCTTTTTCCTTCCTCTTCCTTTCTCTTCTGAGCCCGCTGTTCTGCTCTGCTCAGTTTTTTAGGAGCTTCTTCCTTGGCCTGTGGCTTTTCTCTGGCTGCCAGTGCTGCGGCAGAGTCCTTCTTTTGCTGAGCGGCCAGTTGTTTGGCCATTTCTACATTATGAAAAGTATCTTTTGCCGTTGGCTGGGCAGGAGCCAGTTCTTTTTCTTCCAGGTCCATTACAATATCGCCCAGGAATTGAGTATCTGTCTCGGTTACAATAGTTGCCGGATCTCCCAGTATAATGGAGCCCCTGTTCGCATCCTGCTGTGCAGAATCACATGAGGCAAATCCGATATGCAAAACGCTTATAACACCCAGTATTTTAGCTCCTGTCAATATTTTCATAGTCATAAAAGTAGCAAAAATGATATAAAAAGCTGCAATTAGTTTTTCGTACGTTCGATTTTTCTGATTTTATTTTCCTGGCTCAGTTCTTTCAGCAGGTTATCCAGTACGCCGTTTACAAACTGTCCGCTCTGAGGGGTGCTGTAGTTTTTAGCGATCTCGATATACTCGTTGATCGTAACTTTAGTAGGGATAGTAGGGAAGTATAAAAATTCACATACGCCCATTTTCAGCAGGATAAGATCAATCGTCGCTACACGATCCGCATCCCAGTTATTCAGTTTAGGTTCGATAAGTTCCATCAGTACCTGATCTCTTTCCAATACGGTCGTCGTCAGGCTGCGTGCATATTCATTCTTTTCTCCGGATATAAATTGCAGGAAATTAACGCTCTTAGGACTTTTGAAAAAGTTATCTACCAGCATCATCACCATATCCTTATCATCTTCCCAACCGTCAAATGTATCGGTCATATACTCCTGGAAGTCCTCGTTGTGAGCCATTTCTTCCTTCCATATAAAGTACAGCATTGCTTTATCTTCTGCGGCAGTGCGGTCATCATTTTGGATATAGCTCAGGTACTTTTCAGTAGTACACAGGTGCTGGTACGTTTTCTTAACCCGGTCCATTTCCACCTTCTGATCCAGTTTATCTTCGCTGATGCGCTCCTGGAAGGTAGCATTCTCCAGCATATCCCAGAGGTAAAGGTTCCCTGCGAGCTTAGTATTTACATTCATATCCGCTTCTGTCGGCAGGTACTTAGAAGAACGCTGGCGGGAATCCGTTTCTGCGTATTGTGCAATGCGTGCCAGGTACAACATCGAAACGTTGAACAATTCAGCGGCATTAACAAATTTTTCCGTCAGCAATTGTAAGCCTTTCTTACGTTGAGCTTCTGCATCTTTCAGGTCAAATGCATCAAACGATTCCAGGGCATAAAGGGCCTGCATTACTTTAACACGGATATTTCTGCGACTTATCATTGGGAAAATTAAAAATGGAGAGCAAAGGTACAATTTAATCACTGAAAATATGGATAATTCATATTTTATACCTATAATTTTGACGCGCTACATACCAAATTATCCGTTATCTTTACGCATAATGTAATTTGTTGACCAAGATTTATGAAATAATAACGTATGACCGTAATGCAAACCTTTATCGTTATTTCCAGCGTTCTCTTACTGTTTTTCCTGATATTTATTATTGTATTCGCCGGACTGGAATTTGCTTTTTTCGCAGCGAACAGATTAACGATTGAACTGAAACGCAAGCAACATACCCGTACCGGTATTTTGCTGGGCAACTTTTTTGAGTTCCCGGAGCGCTTCTGGGGGGCAACTATTATCGGGTTTTATGTATCCCTGATCGGCTTTTGCCTTTCCCTGCATTACCTGTCCGGGTACCTGATGAAGACGCTGCCGGAAGTTTTGAGAGAATTTGAATACACCCAGCTGATCCTGGACTGGATGCTGGCCTCATCGCTGATTCTGCTGGGCATCAGTTTTATTGCCAAAAGAGGGTTTGAAAGCAATCCGGAAAGCAAGATGGCTGCCTGGGCACCATTCGTCAATTTTGTGACCCGTTTTACCAATCCGATTGCAGGCTTCTTTATCAGCTTTTCAGAAGTGATCCTGAAATACCTGTTTAATATCAAAACCAATAAGAGACAGGCCGTTTTTGAACGCGCTGATCCTAACCTTTTCCTTCGTAATTCCATACACGGACATAATGATGATGATACCCTGAACAAGGAGCTGTTCGAAAAAGTATTGCAACTGACACAGGTAAAAGTGCGTAAATGCCTGATCCCGCGCAATGAGATCCTGGCTATGGATGTAAGTAGCCCAACACAGTCTGTACGTGATGCATTTGTGCGGTCCAAGTTGTCCAAGATCATTATTTACGAAAAAGATATTGATTCTGTTATCGGCTATGTGCATCACCTGGAATTGGGTAAAAATCCATCCGGAGTGCGCGAAATACTGCATAGTATTCCTACGGTTCCACAGACGATGAATGCGATTGATCTCATTCACTTATTTACCAAGGAAAGAAAGAGTATTGCCTGGGTGGTAGATGAATTTGGTGGTACCGCAGGTTTTGTGACGATGGAAGATGTGCTGGAAGAGATCTTCGGCGATATTAAAGATGAATATGATATTGAGGAATACACCGAAAGCCAGATCGCGGAAAATGAATATCTTTTTTCAGGCCGCCTGAAGCTGGATTACCTGAAACAAAAATATGATATTGACCTGGATGATAAAGACACAGAAACACTCTCCGGGTACATCATTAAGAACTATACGACCATTCCGAAACAGCATACAAGGATCATCATTAATAAATTTGAATTTGAGATCTTACTGGCTACACAAACCCGTATAGAGACCGTCAAATTGAAAATACTGCATTCGTAAGAAAGCATTGTAAAAAAAGCGAGGGCCGCATATTGCGGTCCTCGCTTTTTTAGTACTTTAAAATGTGTGTGGCATATTTTCCTTCGCAACAGATAAGATCCAGGATAGAACAATCGGGCAGGAAACCGGCATCTTCGGAGAACACCTGGTAATAAGGTCGCTGTGCCGCATCTGGTATATTTTTAGGATGTATGGTATCCCTGATGTCCAGGGTGTCGGCATCGTACGCTGCAATATATTCACTGCTCAGCCTTATCTCCAGCGGACTGCCCAGGAATCTGTTGGCCCACTGTATGGTCGCAATATTCCAGTCACAGAGATTGGCCGTTTCCTCTTCAAAAAAAGGGAACAGCTGGTAATCGATATATTCAAAAAATGGGGCATTGCCCAGTAAGGTCTGTATGGTGCGCCAGTGTACCTTCTGCCAGGGTTCTGCATAGGAAATGCCCACTGATTGCATAGGAATCTTCTGGTTGCGGCCACTGCTTAATGGAATACTCAGTAAGGATTTCCCTTTCTTATCGGCCAGGTAATAGCGGTTACGATAAGACATTTTCTGGTAATGCTCTTTCACATCCAGGATGAGCACCGGGGCTTTCAGGGCCTCTTGCCACCAGCTTACAGGAGGAAAGGGTAGTGGCGCAGCCACTACCTGTTTGTATAAATAATCAGTTTGGGTCATGTAATTTATGATTCTGCTGCAGAGTCAGCTTCCAGTCTTAATACTTTTTGTACACCTTCTATACGCTCAATGTTGGTGCAAAGGGTATCCAGTTCTTCTTTATCTTTTACGAATACCTTAATGGTACCGTCAAATACCCCATCCTGCGAATCGATACTGATCGAGCGGATGTTGAGGCGCATCTCTGTTGTAATAACATGCGTAATACCCTGTACAATACCCACATCATCCAGACCGATAATACGAATACCGGTAAGGAAAGAGATTTCCTTGTTTTTGGCCCACTTGATCTTCACGATGCGATGTGCATAATTAGCCAGCAGGCTCTGCGCATTAGGACAGTCGTAACGGTGTACTTTAAGCCCTTCGCCAGAGGTTACAAAACCAAATACATCATCGCCCGGTATCGGCTGACAACAGGTAGCCAGTTTATACAGGATCTTATCAGAACTCTCTCCGAAGATCACCAGCTCAGCACCTTTCTGTAAAGAAGGTTTGCCGCCTTCCTGTTCCTTATGCTCCGGATGCGTTATGGCCTCTTTGGCCGGCTGATAGAATTTGTCACCGTTGATCGTAAAGGTCTTCAGTATTTTAAGATCAATACTGCTTACCGCCACTGCATAGTACATATCCAGCGGTGAAGGGAACTTGAAGAAGTTCGTGATCTCGTTGATATTATGCGTATTCGGTTCCAGGTTCAGGGAGTGGAGCTTACGTTCCAGAATCGCCTTCCCATCTTCCGCAATCGTACGTTTTTCTTCTCTCAGGTAATACTTGATCCTTGATTTGGATTTACCCGTAACCACAAATTTTAACCAGTCTTCCGAAGGCTTTTGTTTTGAAGAGGTAATAATCTCTACCTGGTCGCCGCTCTTCAGCACGTAACTTAAAGGCACCAGCTTAAAGTTCACCTTAGCCCCGATACAACGTGCACCTAATGCAGAGTGAATATCAAAAGCCAGATCCAGTGCAGTAGCGCCTTTAGGCAATACGCGCATATCTCCTTTCGGAGTATAAACATATATCTCTTCTGTAAACAGATCCAGCTTGAAATCCTGCAGGAAATCCAGTGAATCCGCCTCTGAATTGTTCAGGATTTCACCGATATGTTTCAGGAAAGCATCCAGCTTGCTTTCGCTTTGGGTACCTTCTTTATATTTCCAGTGTGCCGCCAGACCTTTTTCCGCAATTTCATTCATCCTCTTGGTACGTATCTGTACTTCTACCCACTTACCCGAAGGTCCCATTACAGTTGTGTGCAAAGCCTCATAGCCATTACCTTTCGGTACGGAAATCCAGTCCCTCAGGCGTTCAGGGCTGGGGCGATAGAAATTGGTGATGATGGAGTAAACCCTCCAGCAATCTTCTTTTTCCTGCTCTCTCGGTGAATCGAGAATAATACGAATGGCAAAAAGGTCAAATACCTCTTCAAAGGCAACATTCTTATTCTTCATCTTGTTCCAGATAGAATGCACGGCTTTAGGGCGGCCATAAATTTCGAACTTGAAATTATGATCATCCAGTTCCTGCTTTACCGGTTTGATGAATTCACGGATATACTTGGCGCGGTTATTTTTCGTTTCGCTCAGCTTGCGTACAATGTCAATATATACATCCGGCTGCGTGTATTTCAGACTAAGGTCCTCCAGTTCAGATTTGATCTCGTACAATCCCAGTCTATGTGCCAGCGGAGCATAGATAAACGAGGTTTCGGAAGCAATTTTCATTTGCTTATCCCTGGCCATACTGGTGAGGGTGCGCATGTTATGCAGCCTGTCCGCCAGTTTGATCAGGATTACTCTAGGATCTTCTGCAAGGGTCAGTAATATCTTTCTGAAGTTTTCGGCCTGCATAGAAACTCCGTTTTTGAAGTCTACCACATTGCTGATCTTCGTCAGCCCGTCAATAATGCGGGCATAAACACTACCAAACTCCTGGCTGATATCGTCCAGGGTGATCTCTGTATCCTCTACCACATCATGTAGCAGGGCACAGATTGCTGAAGTAACACCCAAACCGATTTCTTCTACTGTAATACGCGCTACGGCCAGGGGGTGGAGTATGTAAGGTTCCCCTGATTTACGCCGCATTTCCTTATGCGCATCAGCGGCTAATTCAAAAGCCCTGCGCAGTAGTTTGCGGTCTCCTTTTTTAATACGTTCCTTCAGTGCTTTTAATAAAGCCCTGTATTCGCGGAGAATAAATTTCTTTTCTTGTTCTTCATCAATTTTCTTGTATAAAATCGAACTCGCCATACTGATAAATAAAGGTCAAAAATAGGTAATCGCAATAGTATTTGCGAAGGTTTTTAGTTGTCTCTAAGTTACATAAAAAAAACGGAAGCTGTAAACAGCTCCCGTTTATAAATATATTGAGAAAACTAATGTTGAATCATTAGTTTAGTGGTTTGAATAATTTTGCCATCGGCATTTTTCATCACCCCGATATAGATACCTTCCGGAAACTGGCTTAAACCACCGAAAACGATATCGCTGCCTTCGCTGCTTACGTTTTGAACCGCAACCGTTTTACCGATAACATTCATCAGTTCTACTGTTTTAGCTTCATTGCGTAATGAGGTGCTTATTTTTAAGTAAACCGTATTATTAGCCGGGATTGGATATGCGGTCATTTTACGGTCACTGACACTTAAGGTGCGCTGCTGCTCAACATTCTGAGCGCTTACGTCTTGTGCTACAAATCCGAGAGGAAGCATAGCGAGTAAAAAGATTTTATAAAGAAGTTTCATATATTATAGTGTAATATTTTTATGATATAATTCAAGTCTTGTAACAAAGATATTTTATTTATTCAGATAAAACAAAATAAGTGACTCGATTTTTGGTTTTTATCAAAATGCTAACAATAAGAAGCGCACCTTTTTCGTTGTGCACTAAGTATGAGACTGGTATAGAACAGAAAGGTTAAATGGAATAAAAAAAATTATGTTTCTTATTTGGTAATTTTAGGAAAACGAGCAAAATTTGCTTTTGAAATATCGCAACTAATAAAGAAATTTGTACTGCGGATTTAATGTAAAAAATTGTATTGAAAAATGACCACTAGTAATTCTAATCCTGGTAAGAAAAGTACTGCCAAGAAAGCAGCAGCACCTAAAAAAGCTGCCGTGAAGAAGTCTACTGCAGCGAAAAAGGCTGATGACGATGATGATTTAGATGAAGAAGATCTGGATGAGACCCCTAAAAAGAAGGTTGCTTCCAAATCTACTAAGAAAGCTAATGACGATGAGGACGATGATGATGACGCGGATGAGGATACAGAAGATGATTTCTACAAGGAAGAGGATGAATTCAGTGATCCTGATTTTGAAGAGTTTGAATTGCCTAAATCTAAAAAATCGTCTACCGGTAAAAAGAAATCTTCTAAAGATGATGACGATGACAGTTTTGACTTCGACGAGGACTTGGGCTTTCTGAATGATGATTTTGATGATTTTGACGACGATGATTTTTAATTAAAAGTATTGCCGTTGCGTTATCAACACACAATAGACATAGCATCTTTTTCAATAAAAGATATTAAAACGAAAATGCTGAATTGGGTTAATCGATTCAGCATTTTTGCGTACCTGGATAATAATGCCTACGAGGGACTGTATAACCGCTTTGAGCTGCTTGTCGGCGCTCAGGCTACAGAAATGTATACTGATGCTGCATCAATGAAAGCCGCTGCTGGTAAGCATTGGATATTCGGTCACCTTAACTATGATCTTAAGAATCAGTTATACCCGAGGCTGAAAAGTTCATTACCCGCCTATTTTGATAATGACCTTCTCTCTTTTTTCAGGCCGGGTATAGTAATGTACATCCCTTATGGTAGCCAGGAGCTGATTATAGAATCGGAACAGGAGCTGCCCGAAGCGCTATGGCAGCAGATTACAGCAGAGACAGCACATATACCAACCGATATTCCGGAGACGGATTTCGTGCGCAATTTTTCGAAAGAGGAGTACATCACTGCAGTGCAGTCTGTGCAGCAACATATTGTTGACGGAGATTGCTATGAATTAAATCTCTGTGTGGGTGCTGCTGCGAAGGTTGATCATTTGCCGGCATTGCAGGTATACCATACTTTAAATCAGCAAAACCCGGCACCATTTTCCTGCTTGTACAGGCAAGAAAAACATTGGTTGATGAGCAGCAGCCCGGAGCGTTTTCTGTATAAACAAGGCGATACAATTATCGCACAACCGATGAAGGGAACGATACGCAGAGGTGCTACGCCTGAAGAGGATGCGGCGCTGAAATTAGAGCTGGTAGCGGATGAGAAGGAGCGTGCCGAGAATATAATGATTGCAGACCTGATGCGCAATGACCTGGCCAAACACAGTAAGACGGGCACTATTGAGGCCGTAGAACTGTTTGGGGTGCAAACGTTTCCTACGGTACATACCATGGTTTCTACGATTAAAGGAACTATGGATGAGTATGCAGGTATTACAGAAGTATTGCTGGATGCCTTTCCTATGGGCAGTATGACCGGAGCACCCAAGCATATGGTGATGCAGATTATCGAGGAGACAGAACACTCTAAAAGAGAACTCTATTCCGGTGCAGTAGGCTATATAACGCCAGCCGGTGATTTTGATTTTAATGTAGTGATCCGTAGTTTATTGTACAATGAGCAAACGGGATGCCTGTCTTACCATACAGGTGGCGCCGTGACTATAGATAGTATTCCGGAAAAGGAATGGGCAGAGGTGCAGCTGAAGGCACTTGCCCTGGAACGAATTTTTAAAGCATAGCGCTTACAGGGCTACATTCCACTCTTTATAAAATGCATCGAGAAAAGTGAGCATCAGCTGATGCCTTTCTTCAGCAAGCTTTCGGGCTGTTTCGGTATGCATCATATCTTTCAGGAGTAACAGTTTTTCATAGAAGTGATTAATGGTGGTACCATTAGATTTTTTATACACTTCTTTATTCATATCGGTGCGCGGCTCCTGTTTCGGATCATACATCGGATTATTTTTATACCCACCGAAATTAAAGGTACGGGCAATACCTATAGCCCCGATAGCATCCAGGCGATCTGCATCCTGTACAATCTGTAACTCAATAGGGTAGTGGCTTACCTCATTTCTGTTCTTAAAAGAAATATTGCGGATAATATACACCACCTGGTCTATCAGTTCCGGTGTTGCGCCATGTTCCTGAAGGAATTGGGAGGCAATCTGCGGCCCCAATTGCTCATCTCCGTTATGGAATTTAGCATCAGCAATATCATGTAACAAAGCACCCAGTGCAACTACTTCAGCATTGGCTTCAGGATGCTGTTGCGCAATATGCGTGCTCAGCTTCCATACCCTTTCGATGTGAAACCAGTCATGGCCTGCTTCCGCGCCCTCCAGTGTTTTTTGTACCAATGCTATTGCCTGATCGATCATTTCGTAATAAGATTTTAGATTAACGTTTTACTGCTGCTGGTTCATGTTTATGCCGGAAGAAAAGGGCAAACAGGATGGCAATAACAGCAGCATAGGCGGCAAAGGAAAGCCATATTTCCTGCCACATCTTACCACCATCCGGCAGGGTAAAGTAATGCTGGATAAGGTAGCCGCTGGTAAGGCTGCCGAATACGGCACCAATGCCATTGGTCATCATCATAAACAAACCCTGTGCAGAAGAGCGGATCTGCTTATCTGTATTCGTTTCTACAAACAGAGAACCGGAAATATTGAAGAAGTCAAATGCCATGCCATAAACGATGCAAGATAAGATAATCATCCATAAACCATCATGCGGATCGCCAAAGGCAAATAGTGCGAAACGCAGCACCCATGCGATCATGCTGATGAGCATCACCTGTTTGATCCCGAAGCGCTTGAGGAAAAACGGAATGGCCAGGATAAATACGGTTTCTGATATCTGCGAAATGGACATGATAATAGTAGAGTACTTGACCACCATAGAATCGGCATATGCCGGTACTTTTTTAAAGTCATCTATAAACAGATCTCCATAAGCATTGGTCAGCTGCAAAGCTGCACCCAGGAACATAGAGAAGATAAAAAACATAGCCATCTTGTAATTGGCGAAGAGCTTAAAGGCGTTCAGGCCAAGCATTTCGGTCCATTTCTGGGTAGACTTAATGGTTTTGGTAGGGGGACAGCCAGGAAGAAAAAACGCATATAAGCCAAGCAGGGCAGCAGCAGTACCGGCAATATAGAACTGGTTAGCGGAGGCCTTATTGCCGGTCAGATTGGTGATCCACATGGCAATGATAAAGCCTACAGTACCGAACACACGGATCGGCGGAAAGTCTTTGACCACATCAAATTTTCCAGATGACTTCAGCAGTGTATAGGCTATGGAATTGGACAAAGCCAGTGTAGGCATATAGAAGCACATGGCCAGCAGCATGATCCAGAAAAATGTTCCGGGATCATTGACCATAGGCAGGCAGAAAAGGGTACCGGCATATAATAGCTGCAACAGACCGTAGAGCTTTTCGGCATTGATCCATTTATCTGCTACAATACCCATCAGTGTGGGCATGAACAGAGAGGCAATACCCATGGTGGAAAAGATCAGTCCAAACTGTGTACCATCCCAGTTGCGGGTGCCGAACCAATAATTGGCAATCGTGATCAACCAGGCGCCCCATACGAAAAACTGGAAAAAACTAAGGACTGTTAATTTTAATTTTATGCTCATGCTGCTACCTCTGATGGTGAAAAAACCGACTGCTAATGTACGATAAATAGCATATTAGTAATGTTGTGTTTTTGCTATCTTTGAGTGAAGCATTATGTCTTCCAAGATGAAAAAAATAACGTTGTATACACTCAGTGTTGCTTTCGGATTGTTTATAGCCTCGTCTTCACAGTCTTTTGAAAAAACGAGTTATACCGAACGTAAGTTTTATGACACATTGCACCACACTTTAGCCTGGGAAATGTACAGAGATGGTATCCGTACCCAATATATGCAGGTTAGAGATACAGCACCTATCTCCTTGCATGGTATGTCTGTGCGTTTTTACCCTAATGGAGATACAGCGACCATTATGTACTACAATGAAAGTCGTGCAACAGGCCCTTATACAATCATAAACATTAAAGGCTGGAAAGAAGTGATGGGGCAATATGATAACGGAGCGCCTGTAGGTGTTTGGCGGACGTATTATAAGCCGGAAGCATTATTGCTAGAAACAACCTATAAGAATGGACTAAAACAGCATACTACCTTATATTACGATACGCTCAGCGGTATGCCTATGTATACTGAAGAGTATGAAAATGAACGGATCATAAAGACTATTGTTCATGATGAAACTAGTTACCGGAAGATGAAAGCTGACTTAGATAATCGTTTCGGTGAGGAGCTGTTTCTAGCTAATTGTGCAATGTGTCATAGTGCCAGTACTAATATAGTGGGGCCTAAATTAGCTGCTGTGTCTAAGCGTCATAGTGCGCAATGGTTGAAACGTTGGATCAGAAGTTCTACGACTATGATTAAGGAAGGTGACCCGGATATTCCCAAAAGAAATGAACAAGATGGTTATACTGTAATGCCAGATTTTCCCGATTTGTCGGACCAGGATATGGACAAACTGATTGCCTACCTGAACAGTTTATAAAAAGGAAAGCGCCCCGCATGCGGGGCGCTTTCTATATTGGTTGTATATGTTATGATTAATAACCCATATCCATACCACCGCCTGGCATAGCCGGAGTAGCAGATTTTGGTTCTGGTTTATCAGCGATTACACATTCAGTAGTCAGTAACATACCTGCGATAGAAGCAGCGTTTTCTAAAGCTACGCGGCTTACCTTAGTAGGGTCAATTACCCCTGCAGATAATAATTTTTCGAACTGCTCAGTACGTGCATTGAAACCAAAGTCAGCTTTACCTTTCTTGATTTCCTGAACGATAACAGAAGCTTCCAGACCAGCGTTAGAAACGATAGTACGGATTGGAGCTTCCAGTGCAGAACGAATGATCTGGATACCGGTAGTTTCGTCGTTGTTATCACCTTTCATTTTTTCCAGGGCTTCTACCGCACGGATAAATGCTGTACCACCACCAGGAACGATACCTTCTTCAACCGCAGCACGGGTTGCATGTAATGCATCATCAACGCGGTCTTTTTTCTCTTTCATTTCCACCTCAGTTGCTGCACCTACGTATAATACCGCTACACCACCAGCTAATTTAGCCAGGCGCTCCTGCATTTTTTCTTTATCATAATCAGATGTGCTTACGGCCAGCTGAGATTTGATTTGGCTTACGCGAGCAGTGATGTCTGCTTTCTTACCTTTACCACCTACGATAGTAGTGTTATCTTTATCTACAGTGATGGTCTCAGCAGAACCTAAGAAGCTCATATCAGCATTCTCCAGTTTGTAACCCTGCTCTTCACTGATCACGATACCACCGGTTAATACTGCGATATCCTGCAGCATTTCTTTTCTTCTGTCGCCAAAGCCAGGAGCTTTAACAGCAGCGATTTTCAGAGAACCACGCAGTTTGTTTACCACTAAAGTAGACAGTGCTTCACCTTCTACATCTTCAGCGATGATCAGTAAAGGACGGCCGCTTTGTACCACTTTTTCCAGGATAGACAGGATATCCTTCATCATAGAGATCTTTTTGTCGAAGATCAGGATGTAAGGATTGCTCATTTCTACCTGCATTTTTTCAGTATTGGTTACGAAGTAAGGGTTCAGGTAACCACGATCGAACTGCATACCTTCTACTACTTCTACAGTAGTGTCTGTATTTTTAGATTCTTCTACAGTGATTACACCTTCGTTACCTACTTTAGCCATTGCTTCCGCAATCAGGGCACCGATTCTATTATCATTGTTCGCAGAGATAGTAGCAACCTGCTCGATTTTTTTGTTATCGTTACCTACTTTCTGAGATTGTTTTTTCAGGTTGTCTACAATAGCAATTACCGCTTTGTCGATACCACGTTTCAGATCCATAGGGTTAGCACCGGCAGCCACGTTTTTCAGACCTTCAGCAATAATAGCCTGAGCCAGGACAGTAGCAGTAGTAGTACCGTCACCTGCGATATCTGCAGTTTTAGACGCTACTTCACGCACCATTTGTGCACCCATGTTTTCAATTGCATCTTCCAGCTCGATTTCTTTCGCTACAGATACACCATCTTTAGTTACGGCAGGAGCACCGAATTTTTTCTCGATCACTACATTACGACCTTTAGGTCCTAAAGTTACTTTTACTGCGTCGGCCAGGATGTCAACGCCTTTCTTCATTTTATTTCTTGCTTCGATATCGAAGAAAATTTGTTTTGCCATTGTATCAGTTGGAATTTTTTAAAATAATAATTTAATGAAAAGCTGTAAGCATAGTGCTTACAAAAGGGTGTTGCGATTAGATGATCGCTAACAGATCGCTTTCACGCATGATCAACAATTCTTCACCATCGATGTTGATTTCAGTACCTGCATATTTGCTGTATAATACCTCATCACCGGCTTTTACAGTTACCGGCTCGTCTTTTTTACCAGGACCGGCAGCAATTACGGTACCACGTTGTGGTTTTTCTTTTGCTGTATCAGGAATGATGATTCCACCTGCAGTTTTAGTTTCGGCTGCTGCTGGTTTAATAATTACTCTGTCGTGCAACGGCGTAATGCTTGCTTGTTGTTTCTTTGCCATCGAATTATGGATTTTTATAAATTAATTTTGAAATTGTTTCTTGCTGAATATCCGGAACTGGCCGGATGTTCATAATCCTGCAAAAATACTGCCATTGCCTCAATTTGCCTATTTTGTCAGTCGGATGCTTTTTGTGCTGCCTGGAAAGCGAAAAAGCACCTGCCGAAATGATAGACAAGTGCTTTTTTGACACATATTATTTTAATTATTTATACCACCTGATCGAATAAGCGCAGTAGAAGTTAAAGTCAAACGAGGTTGATTTATCGCCTGTTCCATAGCCTGCAATATAATTGGGCGCTACCGCTCCGTCAAATGTATTGGCATTGAGGAAGAATTTTGCCCGCACATTCCAGCCGGCAAAAAAGCGGGGCAGCAGTTCGAAACGCATGCCTGCCGTAATCTCGCCCCAATGTGCCCAGTAGTTTCTGGCCGGAGTCTCATCCTCTGTAGCGCCACCAAACGGATTGGTTACCGTAAATGTTGCCGGACCTCTCTGGCCAATGCCCAGTCCGTACCGGAAGCCAACAAAAATAATGTCCCAGTCCTTATTGTCCAGTTTGTCAAACATCGATACATCTATACCCAGTTTGATGAACGTATTTTTTGTATTGTATTTAAGGTAATCGTAGTCGATGTTTCCTCCGCCATAACCGGCTTCCAGCACCAGGTACTTATCTTCTCTGAAGGTATAGTCAGCCATCAGTTCCAGGCCATAGCGATTGCGATAGGCCAGGCTGGCAATAGGGCGGTAGATATCAACGCCTAACCTAAACTGCCGCTCAAACGGTGCACGCTTTTTCTTACCTACGGCAGTACTGTCCTTAACGGTTGCCGTGCTGTCTTTCGCTATAGCAGGTGCCTTCAGCGTATCCTTAACCGTAGTCAGGGTATCTGTTTTTTGCTCCTGTGCGGCCGCCTGCAGTCCCATTGCGGTACACAGGCTTGTCAGCAGTAAGATATGACGTATGGACATTAGATGGTCTGGCATTAGTCTATAAAGTAAAGAATAACATGTTTGTCCTGTGCACTCTGTGTTACCGAAGGTGTGGCAATACGAGCAGAGTCCAGCAGGTGATGCGTAATCTTTACACGATTGATATTATAGTAATAGGTATACCCACATGCATTGGAGATGAAGTGGTAATTGTGATCGTAATGTAAGGTAACTGTATCAAAAATCTGCTGTGTCGAATCTGGCTGGAAGCGGTAGCGTATACTATCCGTTTCGGGATTGAACATAACCGGCAACTGCGTTCCTTTATATACACCCATAAACCTGATTACCGTATCATTGTCGAGAGACAGCATAGAAGGGTAGTTCAGCGGGGTATCCCTGACACTGACATATATACTATCTCTACCCAGCTGATCCTTGGCAAATATGGTATCAATAATGGTAAATCCTATCTGGGCTGTAACCGTTTTAGGTACATAACACTCCTGGCTGTCCGGGTTACAGGAGGCCAGAGCCATAAGGCATAACAGTACAGGTAAGATTGTTTTCAATATGCTTACAGATTTTTAATAGTATTATCTATTTCACGGATAATACTGTCTATATACTTGATGAGTGCCTGCTGATCTCCACTATCGCCCATTCTCTTAATCATCAGCTCTTCTTCCAGCTCTTTTAATCTTTCTTTCTGGAGCGCAACAATGTCTTCAAGTGCAACAACTTTTTCGCTTAACTGCTCTGATTGTTGCTTTACAAAATTATATTGCTTTATCAATACACTCAGTTTCTCCTGTAGTTGATATAACATCATACCGAATTAAACGTGTGTTTTATAAACGAATGGTCGCTCCGATTTCTTTTTCGTATTGCTGAATTAATTTTTTCATCATATCGTCCACTTCCTCGTCTGTAAGGGTTCTGTCATTCAGCTGGAACATAAAGCTCAATGCCATAGATTTCTTATCAGCGCCCAGTTTCTCACTTTCGAAGATGTCAAATAATTCAAATCCTTTGTACGCATCCCATTTCTGGCTTTGTGCAATTTTAGCCACCTGGTCGTAGCTTACAGCTTTGTCTATTACCAGTGCCAGGTCACGTTTCATTGCCGGGAACTTAGGTAATTCACTATACTTGATCTTAGCGGTCTCTGCAGCTTCTACCCAGTTTTTAATATCAGCCTCTATATAGTATACCGCCTGTTTGATGTCAAATTCTTTTAAGCGTTTCGCATCAACAGCAATCGCTTTGGCCAGTACCGTTTTGCCACGGCGCCATTCGATCTGCTGATCTGTTACTGCTTCCTGGAATTTCTGTATACCACTGATGGCTAATAATTGTGCTACTATGCCTTTTGCAGTATATATAGAGCTGGCTACAGCCTTGCCCTGCCAGTGTTGCGGAGCACTGTTGCCCGTAATCCATATGCCTAACTTAGCCGTTTGGCTATATTTACCTACTTCAGATTGCGCATATACATTGCCCAGTTCAAACAGCATCAGGTCCTGCTGCTTACGGTTGATGTTGTAAGACAGCACCTCAAGGCCGCTTTCCATCAATTCCGGACGCATTACGTCCAGTTCGCTGGAAAGGTTGTTCAGCATTTTTACCAGGTTAGTATGTTCAGGATAATAATTGCTGTTGGTAATAGAGTTGGTGATGATCTCATTCATCCCGATATGGCATAAATGATTTGCGATCTTCTCCTTCCATTTACGGTCAGCCGGCTCCGGGCGCTTATTTAAAGACATAGAGATCTGGTTCTGCACCGGAACATTGTCCAGTCCATCTATACGCAGCACCTCTTCTGCCAGGTCAGCAGCCTGGTGTACATCGGCTTTATTGGTAGGGGCAATAACTTCAAAAGTATCGCCGTCTTGTTTCGTTTTTTCAAAGCCTAAGGCTTTCAGAATATTATCAGTTACTTCCGGGGCAAATGTTTTGCCGCAGAGGGTATTGATGAAATTATAGCTGGCCGTTATCTTTCTTGGTTCCAGCACAGCAGGGTAGATGTCCTGTACCGGACCGGCAACCTGACCACCGGCAATTTCCAGGATCAGTTGTACCGCGCGTTTCAGGGCAACCGGAACCATCTGCATATCTACTCCTTTTTCGAAATGGGTAGCCGCATCAGTTCTCAATCCATGGTGCATAGACGTACGACGGATCGTTTTCGGATCGAAATAGGCACTCTCCAGGAATACATCTGTAGTAGCATCTGTAATACCCGAACCAGCACCACCAAATACACCAGCAATACACAGTCCTTTCTCTGCATCACAGATCACCAGATCCTCACTGCGCAGCTTGCGCTCTTTATCATCCAGTGCCAGGAACGGTGTGTTCTCAGCCAGCTTCTGTACAATGATGCGGGCACCGCTGATGGCTTTGTAGTCAAATGCATGTAAAGGCTGTCCTAATTCATGCAGTACAAAGTTGGTGATATCGACAATATTATTGATCGGACGTACGCCGATTGCTTTTAAGTTTAATTGTAACCACTCCGGAGATGGAGCTACGGTAACACCGGAAAGGGTAATGCCCATATATCTCGGACAGGCCACCGTATCTTCAATACTGATCGCTATCGGTAAGGTTACCTCAGTAGTCTCCGGAATGTTTACCGCAGGGTATACGGTTTCGTGTAAGGTACCGGTGTGGTGAGTAAGGTAAGCACATACATCGCGTGCTACACCCAGGTGGCTCATCGCATCGGTTCTGTTCGGCGTTAAGCCTATAGAAATCGTCTGATCAGCAGCAGAAATGTTGAAGTATGTCGCCGCAGCTTGACCTACAGGAGCATCTTCCGGCAATACCATAATACCTGCATGGCCGGTACCCAGACCGATTTCATCTTCGGCACAGATCATGCCCTCACTTACTTCTCCACGGATCTTAGCTTTCTTGATCTGGAAGGCTTCTCCTTCTGTAGGATGAACCATAGCACCCACAGGAGCTACGACAACATGCTGACCGGCAGCCACATTAGGTGCTCCGCATACAATAGGTACAATATTACCATTACCCAGGTCTACCGTAGTCAGGCTCAGTTTATCTGCATTCGGATGTTGCTCGCGGGTTAATACCTTGCCGATCACCAATCCTTCAAGACTGCCTTTTACAGCTTCTGCTTTCTCAATTCCTTCTACTTCCAGGCCAATACTGGTCAGGATGTTGCTTAATTCGTCTATTGCTACAGGTTTGGGTAAATATTGTGATAACCAGTTGTATGAAATCTCCATATGTTTTCAGAAAAAATACGCGTTATAATAAGGTGTCAAAGGTAATAATTATCGTGCAGATAACAGCGGCTAAATCAGAAGTGCGGTATTACCGTATTCAAAAGGATGTTAAAATCGAAAATGTGTTTGTTAATAATTTTTTACCTTTTTTCAAGATACGTATATTTGAAGGATGAATAAATGGTTAGTGCTGATGGCTTTGAGTATGACGGGAGTGTTCCTGCAGTCTTGCAGCGCGGCACAATCGCATCATAAAAGCATGGCACAACATACAGGTACAGCACAGAAGGGCACCGGCTTTACTGTTTCCGAATGGAAGCGGGCTGATGGTGTACATCTGAATACTACCTGGCGCAACCATAAATTACCGTCGGCATATGAGGTTTATCATATAGACCACACGGCAATCAATCGTTTTTTTACTGCTTTTCAGCAGGCAGAACAGGTGCAGGCATTTACCATACCCTTACCCGAATCTATCGGGCCACAAACATTTACTACTAAAGATGCGGGGATACTCTCAGCAGAGCTCCGCAAAAAATACCCCAACCTCTATAACCTCTCAGGAAACACTACTACTAACCTGGCTCATATACGCCTTAACTACGACGGGCAGTATATGACCGCTATGATTACCTATCAGAACAAAACCTTCCTGCTTTCACCATGGGAAGCTGTAAATGGAAGCGTCTACTACTTACTATACAACAAGAACAACACAAACGAAACTAAAAGCCCTTTTGAAAACGGAGAAAATCAGAAACAAGTAAATGAATAATAAATAAACAACAATTAAAAGAATGAAAAAAATACTTTTAACCGGTATTTTACTGGGTAGCTTTTGTGTTGCTCTTAATGCTCAGGACCAGTTCTGGTCTACGTCCATGACTGCGCGGAATATGGATATTCCTTCTTATGGATTTACCGTTGACCAGCATGCATTACTGCAAATGCTGCAAAAGGCAGGTACTTCCAAAGAGCAGGCCGTAAGTATGACGATTCCTACTCCGGACGGGGGCAGAATGGAGTTACTGGTATGGAAAAATACCCTGATTCCACAGGCATTACAGGCTAAGTTTCCAGAAGTACAGACTTTTGATGCCGTTGCTGCAAACAGTAAGGGTATCAGTGCCAAACTGGATTATAACACATTCGGCTTGCACGTAATGGTGTATGACGGAGCGCGTACTTTCCTGATCAATCCTACAGAAGGGAGCACTAATGGCTATGCAGCTTTTTATAAGGCTGATGCCAAAAGACAAGTGATTATGCCTTGTGTAAATACCGCGGCAGAATCTTCACTGGTTGCCGGTGCGGAACCGATAAGGGTAGAGGAAGCGAATAGCGGCGTGACGGCGCTGCGTACCAATGGTGCTACCCGCAAAACATACCGCCTGGCACTAAGCTGTACCGGTGAATATGCCGTTGCTGTTGCCGGAGCCAATCCGACCAAAGCAGCAGTATTTTCTGCCATGACGACTTCTATGAACCGTGTAAACGGTATTTATGAAAGAGAGCTGGCGGTGACCATGCAGTTTATCCCGAATAACGATACGCTGATCTATACAGATCCTGCTACAGACCCGTTTACGGCTAACAATAACGGTGACCAGTTATTATCACAAAACCAAAATAATACAGCTGCTAAAATCAGCAATAACAGTTACGATATCGGACACATCTTCAGTACCGGCGGTGGTGGTATCGCTATGCTGGAAGGGGTGTGCCGCAGCAACTTTAAAGCAAGAGGTGTAACCGGTAGTGCAAATCCTGTTGGCGACCCTTATGATGTAGATTATGTAGCACATGAGATGGGACACCAGTTTGGTGCTAACCATACCTTCAATATTTGTAGCGGTACCGAAAATCAGTCTACAGCATATGAGCCGGGTAGTGGTGCTACTATTATGGCTTATGCGGGTATTTGTGGTACAACCAATAACCTGCAATCTAACAGTGATGCTTACTTTCACAGCGCCAGTCTTAACGAGATTGCGATCAGCCTGGCTAGTGGCTCAGCCTCTACCTGTGGTACAGCTGCAACCGGTATTTCAGCCCCTGACTTTACGGTAGATGCTGCCACGGTATATAATATTCCATACATGACACCGTTCGAGTTTGATTTCCCAACGGTAACTCCGGGAAATACAAACAGTGCGCTCACGTATACCATCGAGCAATATAACTTAGGTAACTACCAGGAGAATGAAAACTTGGGTTCTGATTTTACAACAGGCCCTGTTTTCAGAAGCATATTTCCTGATACCGTTACTACCCGTACTTTCCCTAGTTATGCTATCCTGAAATCCGGTATCGTTTCCGGTAAAGGACATCGCCTGTCGAATGGTGCCCGCAGCTATAATTTTAAATTCATAGCCAGAGAGGTAAAAGACGGATGGGGAGCAGTAAATGTTTCTGATCAGAATAATAATATCAATGTAATTGCAACGCCAAGACCATTTGCGATTATTTATCCTAACACGAACGATAGCATCATCAAAAACAGTGCGACGACGATCTATTGGGATCAGGCGCATACCGGCAGTGCACCGATTAACTGTGCTACTGTGAATATCTACTTATCTGTAGATACCGGCAGAACGTATCCTATTGTGCTGGCACAAAATGTACCGAATACGGGAAGTGCACTGGTTAATATCCCGGATATCACCAGTACTACAGCAAGGGTAAAGATCAAAGCGAGTAATAATATCTTCTTCTCTGTATCCCGCAGAAATGTGGTGATTGGTAATACCGCTAGTGCAGTGCCGACTATTGATACCGGAGGTACAACCGCAATCAAGGAACTGGCAACAGCAGAAGGTATCAGCATTTATCCTAATCCTGCTACAGACCAGGTAACCATTAGCTTAAATAAAGAAGCCGGTAATGGCAATATACAGTTGATGAATATGCTGGGCCAGACAATCTGGACTGAAGAGCTGAGCAGACAACAGGCCAGCAAAACAGTGCAGGTAGGTCATTTAGGTAAAGGTGTATACTACATCCGTTTTGTGAACGCAGCCGGAGCAGTATATAACCAGAAACTGGTACTGAGATAATTGCTTTTAATGATTATTTCACATAATGAAAGGTTCTTGATTGAGATAAATGAGTTACATTCGTTACGAAAAACTATTTATTCATCTTATAAAACACTATTGTTATGGCAAACGGAAAAAGAGGCGGATTACTGGCATTAGGCCTGGCCGCAGCAGCTTACTGGATCTGGGGGATGAAAAAAGAGGATAAAGACAAAGTGAAAGAAACAGTACGTAACGCAGGCAGTCGTATTAAAGACAAATTGCCGCAGGATATTAAAGACAAGCTTCCAAGCTTCGCTTCAAAATCCTAAGCTTTTTCAAAAAAGCAGTTTAATACATAAAAAGCGCGCCGGACGATTTCGTCCGGCGCGCTTTTTATGTATTAAACATTTACTCTTTATTCTTTTGCGGTTTTTTAGCCGTTTTCTTAGCTTTCGGAGGGGCACTTTTAGATTGTCTGGCATTTCTGCCGGCCTTTGCTGTAGTTCCACCATCCTTCGTTTCTTTAGGAGCCCTTGGCTTTTGAGAAGGATCAGCTACATAAGCAAAATCAATCTGCTTTCTTTCCAGGTCGGCTCTTACTACCTGTATATTTACCCTGTCGCCTATGCGGAAACGTTGATTGGTTTGCTGACCCACCAGTGCATAATCACTTTCTATAAACGTAAAGTCATCCCACTCTGTAAGATCGGCAACGGAGATCATACCCTCACATTTATGCTCAATCGTCTCAGCCCAGAATCCAATCGTAGATACCCCACTGATCAGCGCTTCAAACACATCACCGATATGTTTGCTCATAAACTCTACCTGTTTATACTTATCAGCAGTTCTTTCTGCCTCCATGGCTTTACGTTCACGCTCTGAGCAGTGCGCACATTTGGCTTCCATTTGTTTATCCGGTTTCACCTCATTATCTATAACCTCCTGTACAATACGGTGTACCATTACATCCGGATAGCGGCGTATGGGAGAGGTGAAGTGACAGTAGTCTTCAAAGCCCAATCCGTAGTGTCCAATGTTCTCACTGGAGTAAATGGCTTTCGACATGGTGCGGATACCCAATTGCTCCAGGATATGTTGCTCCGGCTTGCCATGTACATCTTTCAGCATCTGGTTGAAGGAACTCGCAATAGTATCCGGATTATTCAGATTTAACTTGTAGCCGAATCGTGCTGAAAACTGGGCAAAGTTTGCCAGTTTATCTTCATTCGGAACATCGTGTATACGATACGGGAATGGGATAGGGGCATGGTTTACCTCGCGTTTTCCGACATATGCAGCCACCGTTCTGTTGGCCAGCAGCATAAATTCTTCAATCAGCTGATTCGCTTCTTTACTTTCTTTTATAATGATACCGACAGGTACTCCCTGTTCATCCAGCCTGAAGCGGATTTCCTGGGAGGAGAAATTGATAGCACCTTTGGTAAAGCGTTCTGCACGCAGGTTCTGCGCTATACGGTGCATGGTCAGCACTTCCTCAGCATATTCGCCCTGACCTGTTTCTATGATCTGTTGCGCTTCTTCATAGGTAAATCTATGATCGGAGTGAATCACGGTACGGCCAACCCAATATTGTTTCACTTCTCCCTGTTCATTGATCTGGAAGATGGCCGAGAAGGTAAATTTATCCTCGTGCGGACGCAGAGAGCAGAGTACATTGGAAATATGTTCCGGCAGCATAGGCAATACGCGATCCGGGAGATAAACAGATGTTGCTCTTTCATAAGCTTCCTTATCCAGTGCAGTATTGGGGCGTACATAGTGGCTCACATCGGCGATGTGCACGCCCAACTCGAATGATCCGTTTTTCAATTTGCGGAAAGAGATGGCATCATCAAAGTCTTTGGCATCAACCGGGTCAATGGTGATGGTAAAAATATCTCTGCAATCTTTTCTGCGGGCGATTTCCTCTTCCGGCAGTATATCGGGCATCGCTTCACTTTCTTTCATCGCTTCTTCCGAAAAACGCAGTTGGAATCCATTGTCTAAAAGGATTTCCTTCATCGCAATCTGGTTATCTCTTTCGCCGGTCAGCAGCTCTACTACTTCTCCCTGTGGGTTTTTGTTGGATCCACTCCAGTCCGTGATTTTTACAACTGCTTTATCGCCGGTTTTTCCACCCTTCATGTATTTCGAAGGGATGAAAATATCAAAGTTCACATTATTTTTATCCGGTATCAGGAACCCGAAGTTGTCCGATACTTCCAGTATTCCGGTAAATTCGCTTTGTCCGCGCTTCAGTACATCAACTACTTTTCCTTCCGGTCTGCCGCTGCTGCTTGTTTTTTCGACAATTACTTCAACGATATCTCCGTCCATTGCGGTTTTCATGTCATTACTGCGGATGAAGATGTCTTTATCCCATCCCTCTACTATTACAAATCCCATTCCGGATTTGACTACTTCCAGCTTGCCGGAAACTTTACGTCCGGTCAATGGAGATTTTTTTTGCTTTTTGGGTATATATTTCGATTTAGCTTGATTCTTCTTAGCCATAATTATTCGTTTTACTTGTGTATTGTCCTCCGGGGTAAAGGTACAGTCTAAATTTAATAAAAAAAGGCCATCCTCTGATGGCCTTTTTTTATTAACGCATTATATACAGTTTCCCGTAGCCGTTCTTAAAGAACTTATCTACTGCATTATTTTTGTTCAGTTCAATATCCTCTCCCTGACTATTGTTGGTGATAACGCGGTACAGGTACACGCCGTTACCCAGCAATTGACCATATTGGTCTCTTCCGTCCCATCGGTAATCAGTGATATTTCTGCCGATATGGAGGTTGCCCAGTTCAGACTTGGTGATCTCTTTTACCACTTTACCGGTAACCGAAATGATCTGGATTTTGAACTGGCTTGGTATCTCCGACCCGGTCATGGTAAACACAAATTGTGTTGCGGTAGAGAATGGATTAGGATAGTTCAGCACATTGGTGATGGTTGGTTTGTTAAATACTACGAATCCGATTTCATATTTTTTGTTGGTTGCCCCAACCGTGTTGCCTGCTCTATCTTTGGCCGCCACCTGGATGGTATAAGTATTGTCCGCCAGGGTTGGTCTGTACTCAATATAAGCCTCATTCTTACCATTGCTTTCTGCAGGAATAAACTTACAGATTGTACCATCAAACGGAATGGTTACAAAAGTTGGGTCCGTTTCGCTATTCATACTTAATTGAATCAATGACGTATCATTGATCAGGTTATGTTTGTTTTCATCCTTCAGTAAAATACGGATCAGCGGTCGGGCCGACACTATATCTTTATTCAGGATGTGCACCCCGTCAAAGGTTACATCCATGATCGGGTTGGTCAGGTCTGACTGCACTTTGAACGGAAGATAGCCCAGGTTGTTCGGATGGTATTCTTCCGGCTGGTCCTGATCAGGATTCGCCTCAACATACAATACATTTTTACCGGAATAAGCTGAAGGGTTGTACTGGAACTGGGCTACCAGTGTATCGCCTGCTGCTAAAGGTTTGTACCGTACCGAAGCCAGGGTATGCGTTACGTTGCTGGCATCAATAAGTTTGTATCGTACCAGCATGCTATCCATCGGCAGATGACTGATATTCTCAATACCCAGTTTCAAAGACAGTTGCTCTCCCTGCTGAATAGAATCTTTGAATTCCATGGCCACCAGCTGATTCAAGGCTGCCTCTGGTAATGGAGTATACAATACACGCCAGTAGCGCAGGTCAGAAGGGGTAGACAAGGTGCTATCCTTGGTATACCATTCCATACGCAGCTTTTTATACTGTGCAGCATCGATACCGCTCAGTGAAGTGTCCATATTCATCGTAGAAAATAATAAGGTCTCTGTTGCAAAATCCGGTCCGGAGAGACCATATACTTTTACAGAATTACTGTCATAGTCCAGGTGGTTATCTCTTGATTTTATCTGCCACAGCAGTTTCGTCCATGACTTAGCCGGTCCGATTACGACACTGTTCATATTACCATTATCATCGTACGAATTGAAATCGCGGTCAATGTCAATTTTGGAATCGGGCAGAGCACCAACTACCTGCGATGGAACAAATGCCTGATAGCCCTTACGGCCAAAAAAGATAAAAGGCTTACGACTTGTAAACTGGTCGATTTCTGTAAAACCCAGGCTTTTTACTTTATGGTATAAAGACTGTCCGCTACCGTAGGTGAGGGTATCGTTCATCCATGTATCAATATAAGTTTCTCCAGAGCTTGTCGTCATAATTGATTTCATCATCACATAAGTCCCGTCCGGTATGCTCTGGATAAAATCCATTGCACTCTTACGGCCCTGAGCAGTAGTAGTCGGGAACTCGATATGATACATACGGTTTAAACATACTGGAGTGCTGCCCGGATACTGTCCTGTATTGACTGTTGCCGTAGCTGTGAGCGGACTGATCAGTACAAATTGTACCCCTCCTTCAAATACACAACCGGCATTACCCAGGTTTATATTATTCAGGAAGTTTGAGCTATATGTCGAACTAAAACCGAATACCTGGTTTAACACTCGTAAATTATTATCCTTGGCTCCGAATTCAAACTGAGGATTAGCTTCCGTTAAGTCCAGTCCTACTCTTGTATTTTTGGCATACTGATAGTAATGCGACTGGTTCCATCCATCAGAACCATTGGCCAGGTAGATGAAGGAACTATTGTTCCATACATACTGTCCATTAATTAAGGTGTCAATGGTCGTGCGCCAGTAATACACTGTACTGTCTGTCATCTGGAAGGGAACCGTCCACTTGATTACACCACCCATACTCGTAACATTCTTAGTCTGCTTCATCGGACTGTTGAAGCGCTCTGTAGTATCCAGTTCCATGATAAAACGCGTCTCATGCAGGAATGGATTGAGGGTAGAGGCCTTCAGCTCAATATTCTGCTGATGTACGATGGAAAAGTTGTAAGGGTATACAGGTGTAAGGTTGTTTTCAGAAATATACAGTTGCAGGGTAGCGCTGTTGTTGGCGAATGTAATCTCATCATTGACCTCATTTTTATTGATGCGTAAAGTATAATTGTTCAAGCCAACATCGGTAAGTGGATTAACAGGCACCTTGAACGACAGTTGTTGCTGATTCAGGATCTTTACTTTTATGGAGTCCTGGAACAGCACTACGGAAGAACCGACCTTGGTATGGGCAAGGTATACATATACAGAATCATTGATCGCTTTTCCGAGGTTATAAACGGTTGCCCTCAGGGTAAATGTATCCATAGTTGTATTGACAATAGCCGGGTTGCTGGATAAAAGCGATTCATCTACATAATAGTCCGGTTTGTCAGGATTGTATACCGATAAGCCCGGATCACCTTGCAACAACATATTCTGTGAATGAATAGATGTGAAAATGTTGCCGGGATTTACATTCTGCAGATTCTCAATATTACTGCGGTATTGCTGGCCCAGCGTTTTTCCGTAATTTTTATAGGCAAAATTCTGGTACATACCCCTCATATAATTAGCCAGGTAGCTGGTCCACCCGAAGTTGTCGCAGGCAATCATAGCAATGGAACCACCATTAGGCGCATCAATATAGCGCTCACTGATTGTCCTTGTCGTACTTGGCGTGAAAATATTCGCAATGTCACAACCATGTGCCATAAACACCGGGAAGCGGGGGCTGGAATTGTTATTTTCAGGGTTATTCAGGTTATAATCAAAGCCACTGGCCGATGCATGTCCGAAAAAGTTAACGTATTGTACTCCCGATCTCATCAGTGAATCGATCTGGGCGCTTGCATTCTCTATAACATCTGTAGAGCTTTTTCCTGTAGTGATGACGGTTGCACCGGTAAGGGTATCTTCTATAATTGCTTTACAGGTATTCAGACCTGCGTACAATTCTGCTTGTAATGTAACACCCTGAGAACCGGCAATATGCAGTCCTTTCTTTTTCCATAAACTATTGGTGAGGTTAGGGACAGCTGGCGTTTTGAGGGCATCTTCATAAGATTTTACCTTCTCCAGGTAATTCGCAATTTCAGTATTATTCTGTACCGAAACCCTGCCTATAGCAATTGATGGTATATTAGTGAAGCCTATTTCAGCTAATAGGTTATCCGATCCTGGCGTTCCAAGTGTAGGGACCATAGGATATGGGTAAGTAGCAGGATTGGATACATAATCTCTTATGTATTCATAACTGATTCCCTTGCCTATAATAAGCATATACTCCGGCTTATTGCTCCAGCTGCTGCTGCTTTGGGCGTATTTCAGGAATCGCTTTATAGAAAGTCCGTTATACTCATAACCATAGCCAAACTGGTCATAAAGATCATTGGCTTCTATAATAACCGCCTGGAAAGCGCCACCTGCTGCAGAACTACGATAAGATTTATAGTCTGCTACTGCACTGTTCGGCATGTTTATATAAGCCTTATCTGTAAGGATAAGATAATTACCCTGGTTAGCACTTTGGGTATAATTCTTAAATGTAACCGGGATCAGTGTGGTGATTGTTTTTGGTGCCTGAGCATAATAAATACTTCTGCTGTTGCCGCCAGTTGCCGGTAATACAACATTAACTGTGCCCGAGCCATTGATGTGGTAAATATTGTTGGTGGCCTGATCAAATACGTAATGTGTACTGCTGCTTGTATTGGTTAAAGTCAGCAATTGCACCGCATTATTGGCTGGGACATCAAAATTGAGACTGGATACCGATCCGAAGTTAAAAGTGCGTGGATAGTACAGGCCCGCCTTCTGTACGGTAAAGCCATATTGCTGAATGTTGGAAACCGTGATGGTATTACTGTTGTTCAGAGAAGCACTGTTGATATTGAAATTCCTCCGGACAAGGGTATAAGGTGCCAGGCCAGAAGTATCTAATACCATAGTCCCGTTAATGTAATACTGCAGGTTATTACCGTTCAACTTGGAGTTCCATAAGGTTACCGTTTGCAACGTAGCGTTGGCGCCGGTATAGATATTAGGTGTATTATAAGTAAGGTTAATGGGAGCATATGAGGTAATGCCCCAGCCTTCACCTTTATCATTTTTAGCTGAATAGTAATAGACCAGTTCTGTTCCAGTATAATAAGATTCTCCCTGGGCAAAGTTGCTGCGTAAAGACGTGGTCGGTAAGACCGTAGTCATACAATAAGGTTCTGCTGCCGGCGGTGTGCCAGGCATCACATTATTGTTCAGCGTCAGGCGGGCATTATTACCGGTGCTGTTGAAGGTAATAAAGTAATACGCCGTATCAGAAATGCCGTTGACCTCTACATCAGGCTGGTCTCCCGGATTGTTATACAGTTCTGTATCCATCTTGCCATTAGCCTTAGTACCATAGAACTCTATATAGTCATTACTGCCTAAAGTACCGTTATTGCTCACATATACCGGCACCTGTACGCCATCGCGAAATACAGAGAATTGTGTACCCTGCACACTGCCCATACCATAGCTCTGTAGTGCAGCATAGGGTATGCGATAAATACCGTTTTCTCCAACCTTAACTTTAAAATAGGTCTGGTTATAATTGATCCACTCATTCCCATAAGGCTGGGCAAAGGCGCCATACCCGGAGAGTAGTATTGCCACCGCAAACGAAGCAGGCAGCAACTGTTTTAGTTTTTTGTAGATATTGAATTGCATGGTGTGCAGGAATTAAGGTTTAACAGGTGTGGCAGATGGTTCAGGCGCAGGTTGGGGTACAACAGGTGCCTCCCGCGGGTTTACCGTATTCTTTTTCTGTTTATTGAAATTCAGTTTCAGAGAAACAACGTGAGAATATAAAGGGTTGTCCTGCATATTCAGGCTGGTAAAAGCATAGTCAATATGCAATTGTTTGATCTTGAATCCTACACCGACTGCCGGTTGAAATACGAAGTACTTATTTCTATTAGTCGTATCGGTATTGTCGCCGGTCTGGTACATATTACTGATACCGCCGCGCAGGAAGATTGTATTTTTATAAGACGCTTCCAATCCCAGTCTCGGGTCTATACTGATCGGTTTACCACTGATCAGTGCCTGCCTTTTACCATCGGTAGTAAGGTCTGCTCCCAGTTCTGTATACAATTGAAAATCTTTCTTCGGCTTCAGGAAGTGATAGCCAATCCCGATATTCAGTCTCGGGTTCATCACTTCATAGGATTTGATCGGAATTTCGTTGCCGGTTTTATTGAACACTTCTTTTTCCTTTTCGGTAAGGTGGAAACTCCATGAAGTAATGGTTGTCGTAATATCTCTCGCCATCACCCCGAATTGCCACTGGCCGGAGCGAATTTTAAGCCCCAGGTCCAGGCCGGCACCCCAGGCATTAGCCATACTGCCCACATTACGGTAGAGCACTTTGGCATTAGCACCCAGGCTTGCTTCAGTATTCTTTTTATGCTTAAACCAGTCCAGTTGTTGCGCATAGCTGAAAGTAAAAGCATAATCTCCCGCAGAGATCGCCTTCAGCTTACTATCATCAAAAGAGCCATCAGGCTGCACATAATCAAGTGTGTAAGGGATATTATCTGTGGCAAAACGTATGAAGGATATACCGATCATGCGTTTTTTGTCTTTCAGTTTCATGGCCAGTGCACCGAAATCATATTTCGATATACCACCAAAATATTCGGCATGCATCAGGCCCAGTTCCGCATCATTTTGCATATTGGCCAGTCCGGCAGGGTTCCAGTAGGTAGAATATACATCGCCGGTAGCGGCAGATTGTGCACCACCCATACTTAGTCCTCTTGCTCCTACACCGATGTTCAGGTACTCATTCACATAAATACGAGATTGTGCGTTAACAGCTAGTGGAAAACATGTTATAAATGATAAAATGTGTAAATTTCTTATTTTCATTTCCTTTCTGATGCTTGAGGTTTGAGTACTTAACGACAAAAATACTAAAAAAATTACGAGTTATATACTAACAAAATGTAATTCATTTACTACAAGAACGTGTTGACGGTTCGGATATTTCTCAATAAATTTGCGAACCTTAATGTTTAACAATGAAGAACTTTATTCCGGAATTACGGGAGCGTGGATTGCTGCAGGATATAATTCCTGGTACAGAAGAATTATTAGAGAAAGAACTGGTCAGCGGTTATGTGGGATTTGACCCGACTGCCGACAGTTTGCATATAGGAAGCATGTTGCCCATTATATTATTAAAGCACATGCAGCTGGCAGGACATAAGCCTATCGCATTGATCGGTGGTGCTACCGGCATGATTGGCGATCCGACAGGCAAATCGGCGGAGCGTAACCTGCTGGATGAAGCAACCATCGAAAAGAATATTGCTGGCATCCGTAAGCAGCTGGAGAAATTCATTGACTTTGATGAGCAACTGGCTAATAAGGCAGAGATCGTTAATAATAATGACTGGATCGGCAAATTCTCTTTCCTGGATTTTATCCGCGATGTAGGTAAGCATATTACCGTGAATTATATGCTGGCTAAGGATTCTGTACAGAAGCGCCTGGAGTATGGCCTTTCTTTTACGGAGTTTACCTACCAGTTGATCCAGGGTTATGACTTCTTTCACCTGTATACAACACAGGGTGTAAAACTGCAGTTCGGCGGTGGTGACCAGTGGGGTAATATCGTTACGGGTACAGAGTTTATTCGCCGCAAGGCTCAGGGCGAAGCTTTTGCCTTTACCTGTCCGCTGCTGAAAAAAGCAGATGGTGGTAAGTTTGGTAAAACCGAAAGTGGAAATATCTGGCTGGATCGTAATAAAACATCTCCATATGTATTCTATCAATACTGGTTGAATGTAACAGACGATGATGCTAAGAACCTGATCAGAATATTTACGTTCATCCCGGTTGCAGAGATCAATGAACTGATTGCAGCACATGATACCGCACCGCACCTGCGTATGTTGCAAAAACGCCTTGCTGAAGAAGTGACTACTATGGTGCACTCTAAAGAAGACCTGGAGTTTGCACAGCAGGCTACAGAGATCTTGTTTGGTAAGGCTACGGAAGAAGCACTGACCGCATTAAGCGAGCAGCAATTGCTGGAAGTGATGGATGGCGTGCCACAGGTAACTTATAGCAAAGCGGCATTGGAAGGAGAGGGTATAGACCTGATCACTTTCTTTGCCGAAAGCGGTATCTTCCCTTCTAAGGGCGAGGCCCGCAAAATGCTGCAAAGCGGTGGGGTGAGTATGAATAAAAATAAAATTCAGGGTATTGAAGCACGCCTGGAGGCTACTCAGTTATTGAATGATAAATATGTATTGTTCCAGAAAGGTAAGAAACAATATTACCTGGCTGTGTTTGAATAATGAAAATGCACTTTACTAAAAAGGGACTGATCGAAGATCAGTCCCTTTTTAGTATACGCTATGCTGATTGCTATTGCATTCTTGTTTTCTGGCTTCTTACATATTGCGCCGCAATTGCGGCCAGTTCCGGCCATCTGTCTTTATGGGCAAATGGGACCTGTATCCATTCTTTCATCGGACGGCCCTTGCCGGAAGGGTCGAACAGTAATGCACCTTCCAGTTGCTGTGCCTCTTCCCGTATGGTTCCCGTTAGTTTAAAAACCATCGCCTCCTGAAAAAAGCTGGCAAATGCTTTCCCTTCAATTTTAAAACAAGGCTTACCGAACATATGGCTGGATACCGCATTGGGTACAGATTGTCCGATCTGTTCGTATGTTTCTATTGCATTCATATTTGCTGAGTATGATCACAAAAGTATATCAATTCTGCATAAAACGATACTACAGCAGAGCACATTTATTTTTTGAAAGCAGCCTTAATCATCTGCTCCAGATCGGCCCATGCGCCACCGTTATATAAATGCTTAAAGCCCCTTTCTTCTAAGAGTTGCTGCACCTTTACACTCCTTAATCCGTGCGAGCATACGGTAATATATGTTTGGGCAGTATCCAGTTCTGTATAGCGTTCGCGAATCGTTCCCAGCGATATATTGACCGAGCCTTCAATATGGCCGGTCGCATACTCCTGTGGTGTGCGCACATCAAGTATTACAGCCCCGCGCCCGATTAATTGGTCCAGACCTTTAGTCATAGTTGCATAACGATAAGTTCGGTAACCTGCGTAGATCAGCAGTAAAGTACTGGCAATAATCATTATGGCTTTCATTGTTTACGTAAAATTTGACGGTCTATATAAAATGTTCCGAATGGGATAATGCAGGCCAGCAGTACCTTCCAGGTAGTAGTCCGGAAGCGCCAGCGTTGCTCTATACCTGTGCTCAGGGTATTGACAATAAAGAGCAGGAATAAAGCACCATGTACGGAACCTAATAGTTGTACCGGTCGCGGATACTGGAACAGGTATTTCAGTGGCATGGCAATAAACAACAGCAGGATAAGGGAGATCCCCTCCAGGAATGCAATGATGCGCAGCCTGCCGATCTTCGTTTTACATAAGGATACAAGCATAATTTATCTGATATATGGTCTGGTGGCAAAGGGAGAAAAAGGCCAGGGAATGGCAATAAATATAATGAGTAAGGCAAATGCATACCATAAAGCCATGGTACGGAATTTATCCCGGTCGCTGTTCTGTCTTTTGGACAGCGACGAACCTATGGTGATGAGGATAATTGCGATCAGCATAAGTATTGCATGGATCACACTGAAAAAGGTAATGTCGAACTGCTGCCGGGCCTCTGCGTTATGCTCCCGGAAAAACCGGGTTACAGGGCTTTGCGCATAGAGCAGTATACCGGCAATCAGCTGTATATGCGCAATGGTAGCCGTCCAGTGGCGAATAGCATTATCCGTTTTGCCGAAGTGGCGCTGTTTCCATAAACCGGTACAGGCGGTAATCAGTGAGAGGATAAGGCTTAGTAATACCAGCCAGCGGAGCAAAGAGTGATAAACAGTAAGTGTCTGATACATGATTTTCAGTTGACTGGGCAAAGGTAAATTAAAAAACATACCGATTAGTATGTTTTGTGTCAAAAAAATTACCTCAGCATATTGAGATAGTTTTTTAATTCCTTCAGATAAGGAAGATATACCGATTTACTGTTCTCCAGTTTGCCGAAATTACGGATGCCCCAGTAGCCAGACATAACGAAGAGGGTTACCTGGCGGGCATTTACGTCCTTACGGACAATGCCTTTTTTCTTGCCTTCATTCAGAGAGTCGATCATTACCTTTTGCCATTGCTGGTTCAGCTCATTTAGAGCCTTGCTGAAATCTTTGTTCCAGGGGGTCATTTCCTGGGTCAGGTTAGCGGCAGGACAGCCATATTCTACTTTCAGAAAATCATTTTCCATCAGCAGTCCATGCATCATATCATATATGGTATTCAGAGGGTCTGCGGCATGTTTAAACGGGCCAATGAAACCCTCTGTGAGTGTGGGTTTCAGGATCTCGTTCACGATCGCTTCGCCCATCTCATCTTTATTTTTGAAATGGTAATAAAAGGCCCCTTTAGTGACCTGTGTGGTCGCTAGTATATCATCTATACTTGTGGTCTGATAGCCTCTCGTATAGATCAGTTCAAATGCTTTCTGAAGGATATGCAGCCGGGTGGCTGCCGCTTTTTTCATCATGATCTTATGCGTTATGCTCTGGTGTAAGCGGAAGTGTAATTTACAGCTTTAGACAGAATTGAGGGCATAAAAAATGCTCATACAGAGATGAGCATTTTTCCGTTATGGTATTCATAAGTGTTTACGATTCACAACTGCTGCAGGTAACCAGATTGTTCACCAGTTCTTTCGATACGCTCTGGCTACGTTGGTAATACAGCGTTTTAACACCCAGTTTCCATGCCTCGATCATCAGGCGGTTTACATCTTTGATCGGCATATTGGATGGGATGTTCAGGTTCAGACTCTGTGCCTGATCTATAAAGCCCTGGCGGATAGAGGCCTGCTGAATAATCTCCAGCTGAGATATTTCTTTAAATGTTTTGAACACATCTTTTTCCTGCTGTGTCAGCTCTGCAATATGCTGCACACTACCATTGTTCAGCATGATGCCTCTCCAGATTTCTTCATTATCCAGCCCTTTCTCTTCCAGCAATGCTTTCAGGTACTTGTTCTTACGCATGAAGTTACCTTTGGACAGACCAGCTTTGTAGTAGTTACTGCTGAAAGGTTCAATGCCCGGAGAGCACTGGCCCAGGATCGCCGAAGACGAAGTCGTAGGTGCGATCGCCAGCAGGGTAGTATTTCTTCTTCCATATCCTTTCAGAATCTCCGGTTCGCCGTAGATATAGCTCAGCTCCGCTGTTGCTTTTTCCGATTTTTCGTGGATATGTTTAAAGATCTCGTTGGTCAGTTGTTTGGCGCGCAGCCCTTCAAAAGGAATGCGGTTTTTCTGCAGGTAAGAGTGCCAGCCCAGTACACCAAGGCCCAGGGCACGGTGTCTTTTGGCAAAGCGGTTCGCTGCAGCCAGGTAATAATTGTCTTCTGTTTTTACGATAAACTCCTGCAATACTGCATCCAGGAAGAAGATCGCCATTTTTACCGCTTCTGTATCTTTCCACTCATCATACAGTTCCAGGTTCATGGAAGACAGACAGCAGATAAATGATTCGTCGATTGTAGACGGCAGGGCAATCTCAGAACACAGGTTACTGGCATTGATCTGCAGGCTCAGGTCTTTGTATACCTGCGGCTTGTTACGGTTTACATTATCGGAGAAGAACAGGTATGGTAAACCTTTCTGCTGGCGCGATTCCAGGACTTTAGCCCAGATCTCACGCTTCTGCATATCACCGTCGATCATTTCCTGCATCCAGTAATCCGGGATACATACGGCGAAGAACAGGTTCTGAATCGGGTGGCCAATGTTCTTAATGTTTAAAAATTCTTCTACATCCGGATGGTCGATATCCAGGTAGGCAGCAAAAGCCCCGCGGCGTACGCCACCCTGAGAGATCGTATCCATAGCAGTATCAAACAGTTTCATAAAAGAAACCGCACCGCTGCTTTTACCATTATCGGTTACCGCAGTACCGCGGGCACGCAGTCCGCCGAAATAGCCGGAGGTACCACCACCGATCTTGGTCTGCATGATCACCTCGCCCAGTTTATGGGTAATACCTTCGATATGGTCCGGGATATGTACATTAAAGCAAGAGATCGGTAAGCCCCTTTCGGTACCCATATTGGCCCAGATCGGAGAGCTCAGGCTCATCCAGCCTTTCTCGATCAGCTCCTTAAAACCTTCTTTATATTCCGGTTTGTACAGGCGCTGTGCTGCTGCACCGGCAATGCGGTCAATAGCACCCTCTACGGTTTCGCCTTTCAGTAAGTAGCCTCTGTTTAATATTTGCTCACTTTCTTCATTGAGCCACCATAATCTTTCCATATCTTAATCTAATATTTTAATGGGCTTTTTATTTTCGTCGATCGCTACGAAGGTAAACATACCGCTGATCGATTTTTTGCGTTCTTCGCTGAACATGGTTTCCTGGAAAATCTCTACAGATACCTTCAGGCTGGTATTCCCGATTTCGGTAATGCGGCCCACCAGTTCGATGATCGTATCGGCAGGAATAGATTCCTTGAAATCGATCTGGCTGGAGGAGATCGTCACCATGCGCTTACGGCTGAAACGGGTAGCCGCAATAAAGGCAACCTCATCCATCATATGCATAGCCGTACCACCGAATAAGGTATTGTAGTGATTGGTTGTATTCGGGAAAACCACTTTAAAGATGCGGGTTTCCGCGTTTTTAATTCTTTCTTCTATCGTTAAGTTCATCTTATGGGATCGTTGAATTCAGGATTAGAACAGGTCCATTGCAGTAATACTCTTATCGTGCTTGGTATAGTCTACCGGGCGTTTCGCAAAGAAATCGTCGAGGCTATTGGCAAACACCTCTTCCTCAAACCACTGCATCGGCATATATTCTGCTTCAGATACATTGTAGATTTTAGACAGACCTATTTTAGACAAGCTATCGTCAATACGGTATTTCATAAAGTTCAGAATATCATTTTTGCTGATCTTTTCCAGTTCTCCGTCTTCGAAAATCCAGTCCAGGATTTCGGATTCGATCAACAGCGATTCTTTCACAATTTCCTGGATCTGCGCCTCTTTTTCTACGTCTAAATATTCAGGGAATTCTTTTTTGATCTGGTTGATGATGTAGATACCCGCATTCGCATGCAGTTGCTCATCTACAGAAGTCCAGGCAATGATGTTGCTGGTATTCTTCATATACCCTTTGAAACGGGTAAAGTACAGGATGATGGCGAACTGGCTGAACAGAGACACGTTCTCGATAAGAATCGTAAACAGTACCAATGAAGTAATGTATTCCTGAGGCTTATCGCTTTTTGCATTTTTCAGTGCCGCGCCCAGGTACTGGATACGTTTTTTGATGGCCGGAATGTCCAGGATCTTTTCAAACTCACTGCTGTAGCCCAGCACTTCCAGCAGGCGGGAGTAGGCTTCAGAGTGGCGGAATTCACATTCTGCAAAAGTACTGCCCAGTCCGTTAAATTCCGGTTTAGGCAAATGCAGGTACAGGTTACCCCAGAATGTTTTTACACTTACCTCGATCTGTGCAATCGCCAGCAGGCTTTTCTTGATGGCCTGTTGCTCAGCAAAGTTCAGGTGCGAGTGAAAGTCCTGGAGATCTGCGGTAAAGTCAACCTCTGAGTGTACCCAGAAGGATTTGTTGATCGCATCGGTAAATTGCAGCACCTCCGGATATTCGAAAGGCTTATAATTTTGTCTGAAGTCGAAAATACTCATAGCGTTTACTTTTTACGTGAACAGTTTATTATGTTTTATATCGCAAAAAGCAGGGTCAGCGTACTGGTGTATGTCCAGAGCGGCATACACAGAGTGGCAGACTTGCTTTTAAGCGAAAGCAAAAATCGTTGGTATTAAACAGGCATCCTGGCTTATACACACAGTGTATTTACAGTTGCGCTACAGCTCGTGAGTTACACACGATTCCCCTGGTTTCAGTTCGGTATGTGGCTACATACTAAATGTTTAATACCCATTAAGAACCTTTCGGTTTCCAAAGGTAATATCCCGTACTTTATTTTCAGCAAGTAGATATGCACAGCGTGTTGATAATGTTGGGAGATGTACACCAGCATTGATTTTCCGCATATGCACCGAGTGCAGGGGCCGGTTTGGGTAGCGCACTGCTCTCAAAACCTTTACAGGCTCATTTACAGCCGGAAAAACCGTATTTTGTGATACCTTTGAAGCATCAATTATGAGCACATTATTTAACGTTCGGGTGTATGGAATCGTCCTCAACGAAGCGCAGGAAGTACTGCTGAGTGAGGAACAATACGGCAAACATCATTTTGTGAAATTCCCGGGCGGGGGACTGGATTACGGAGAAGGTACGATTGAGTGTATGCACCGTGAATTTGAAGAAGAATTGGGTTTACGCATTAAACACTGTACGCATTTCTATACCACCGACTTCTTCCAGAAATCTATGATGGATGATACCCAGATCATCAGCATTTATTATATCGTTGAGATGGAAGAAGGGCAGGAGATACCTGCACATTCCGATACCGGTATTTTATATTTTCATCCGATTAATGAAAGCCTGGAAGCAAAGCTGAGCCTGCCAATCGATAAGGTGGTGGGGAGGATGTTGGGGAATAAAGTATAAAGAGACTAAAGACAGCCCCTTCCTTTGTCAATGGTATTTTCTCCCGTTCTTAAAGGGTTGATACATGAAATAAAGAGTAGTAACTATTGATGCAAACGAATTAAGATAAAATTATATGCTTTCTGTTGGTAATGCGTCTCGACAGCCTGTATGTTCTGAAAGAGGTAATATTCATCTCTTTCCCGGAAATGGCAGATATGCAGTATTGTTTTTCCTTCAATGGTTTCTAGCCGGTAATAGGGCCATAGCTTCTTTCGTTTAAATATGCCGGAGCGTGTAAGCAGTCTACCGGCGACTGTTCCCAGAGGAGGCTCCTGGCACATAAAAGCTTCGCTAAAGCCGATGTCTTTAAGATTGTATAGCATGAAGATAACCCGATTACAATACTCGTAGGAAGCTTGTGTGGAAAATTTAATGGTATCATTATTGTAAAACAAGCTATCATCATTAGAAGTATACAGTTCCAGGGTCTTATCCCTGTTATACTCTTTTTGTTGCTGCATTAAGTCCTTAAGCAGTTTCCGTACAGTTCTTTTTGATGGATAATGATTCTGTGCGTATGCAGGAGCCTGTAGTAAAAAGCATAGCAACAAGAGTATATTATATGTTATGCGCATGGATTAAGGGTGCAATTTTTTATTTAGTTCATTTTTTGTAATTCCTAACTCATAACCGATACTGTCCTTGGCATGTTTTAAATACACCACGGACATTGGAGTGGCAGCATATTTTGAGGGTCTGATGAGGGCAAATGTGTGCTGTTTACTTTCAGGATTGTTCTGGTGTATATTGCTAAAATATATAGTGTCATTCTGAATTCGGTACGTTCCGGTAGTCTCTTCAATCCCAAAGCAGACAGACCGTTCTTTAAATGTGTGATCTGCTTTCAGTCTCAGGGTGGTTCTGCAATTAGCAGTGCCTTCCTGCGCTGCTATCAATACATCAGCCGCTTCATATTTTGTAAAGTCGATTAACCCCTGAGGTCGGTAGTAGACCAGTAATAATACACTTGTTATTATGCTAATAGCAATTAGTCTTTGACGGCGTCCGGGCGTTTGCACTACTACTTTGTACAGCAGCCAGAGCAGTGCAACCATGAGCCCTGCATATAAACCCAGTTCTATCAGAAAAATGGGAATAGCCCATGCTCCAAGAGGTGTTTCCCAGAAATAAGTTGTATTTACGAACAGGAAAAAAATAATTGAAATACCAATAAGTATCTTATATTTTATTTTGCGCATGCATTAAAAGCTTAATCAGGATTTATTCAGATGAAAATATACTTAAAGTTCCGAAATCACCTTGGCATTTTACAATAATCTCTTTAGTTAAACCTTTGCGCAAATCAACTATTGTAAGCTTGTTATACCCACAGTCTGTACTATTATTGATGAAAATAAGTTTACCTTGTTCCAGTTTATCCGGGAGTTCTGCTGCCTTATTCATATAATAGTTACCAACATAATGGTTATACCTGTTATATATAAGGATTCAAGATGTAGTTCTGCCTGATAAGCCCCAGGTCCAAACTGCGGTGAGTATTTTATATTGCTGGTTTGAGTTGGTGTGTACTAGGCCCAAATAGTTAAGTTGTAGTGCTGTAGCTCCGCTTTCCGGGTTCCATTTTCCGAAATGGTAGGGTTTATTAATGTGTTCTTTTTCCAGAACAAACAGGCATTTGTTTACAGTAGATTTCCTTTGTGCATGAATAGCTATTGAAGATAAGAGCAGTAGAGGAATACACATGTAAATAAGTACTGAACGTTTCATATAATAGCAGGGTTGCATCATCGCTCATACTTTATCAGAGTGTTTCTGAAGAATGTCTTTTTCCTGTTTCGTAAGACTTTTCATGCCCTTACGATGTATTTTGTCCAGAATATCGTCCAGTGCGACTAACTGCTCCTGCTGGGCAGCATTATACTGGTGGTCTATCGAGTAATGATTGGATTTTCTGCGCCGGATATACATTTTACCTTTGTACAGCAGCTGTGGCCGGGTAATAATCAGTACAATGAAAAATAGTGCCGGTAGGAGGATCAGCAGTATGGTAATATAATTTTCCTCAATGGCCGCAGGGTGAAACGCTAATGCCGTAAGCATACCGATTACTGCACCCCCGAGGTGGGCATCATGTCCCACATTATCTTTGGCTGTCCGTATACCATATATGGACAGCAGTACATAACCCAGGCCAAATAACCAAGACGGAATATAAGTAGGTAAGAAAAAGAAACTAATGCCTATGCCCGGGTACAAAGCAATAGATGCAAAGATGATACCACATACCGCACCAGATGCGCCGATAGCACTATAATCTGCATGGTTACGATGTATCCATAGACTGAGCAAATCACCACCGACCATACTCGCAAAATAGATGGCCAGAAATGCTGGTGTACCTAACTGTAGCAGGATCGAATCGCAGAATGCATATAAGCTGAACATATTAAAGGCCAAATGCATCCAGTCTGAATGAAGAAATCCGGATGTGATCAGGCGTTTGTAGTCTTTGCGGGCTATAATCGGCTCAACTTTAAATTTATACGTATCAAAAAAGACGCTATCCCTAAAGCCCTGGTAGGAAAAGGCAATGGTAATGATAATAAGTAAAATCCCTGTAACAGGCGTGGTGTTCATAATAGATCAAATATATAATATGAAGTAAGACGTGTATTGATCTCCTAACTCTTCGTTCCGTAAAGGTATTCCCAGGTCCTGTAACCCACCCATGACATATACAGTTTAACCATTACTGTAGTATCTGTAACGTCAATGAAAGGTGGTTTTGCCTGTTTGGAACTATATAGCCTGATGGCGCCTTTATTGTAGCAATAGAAGCTATCGCCCATGTAGACCAGTTTGCCGGCAGCAGTATCCTCAACGATCTGTATCGTTCTACTGATTGGATAATGCATGGTGGTGTCTGGTCCGCTATCCTGTATTACCCGGTGAGCGGAGTCGTACAGTTGGAAGTTGGTTGAGACAAAATGTCCAGTATCGTTATTGTGACCATTATGCCCCTTGTTTTTCTGACAGGCAGATGCCGTCAGGGCCATAATGAGTAAGGTGATGATAGTGTTTTTCATGTATTGGGTTATTGGGTTCTGAGCATAAAGATAGTAGAAGTTTATATAAATGCTATGTAAATATAAAAGAAGGTTAACCCCAAGTTCCAGTTATTTATAGTAAATAATCTCCCGCTCCGTGATCAATGTCCTGCCGTTTACACGGTCCAGTCTCAGTGTCCAGTTATGATTGCTGTCTGATTGCATATAGCGATAAGTCGTCTGAACAATACTGTCCTTATTATTTAATACTTTGAATGTATCGGAGATGGAGACCAGGTTTTCCTGGGCATCATATTTCATGCCGCGCAAGTACGTCGGTCGGTCATTATTATCCACAACGCGGGTATGCGTCAAATGACCCATTGCATTGACCTGGTTATATACTTTTTTATGGAGTTTATTGTTGATATAGCAATGCGCCTCCTGCGGGTAAAAATCCAGCAGATAGTTGAACATAACCCATTGTTCCTCCTGCCCGGTAGCCATATCCGTATTCGTCGTATTGCCAATGCGCCCATTGATGTAAGTGGGTACAGACTTCACCAGCAGTTTGCCGGAGGCATCGTAGATATTATACTGTAATTCATCTCCCTGCTCCGAAAAAGCAAATTGATGTTTGTGACCCTCCGCCTGCTCTGATAATTTGCGGCCTTTGGCATCTGTAGGATAGGAGGTCAGGCGCAATTCTCTCACCTTTCCCTGCAGGTTGTGCGAGGTCCAGCCGTTGTATGTAGATCTGACTGTTTTTTCTTGTTGTGCGATAGCATATAGCGCACAAAATAAGCCTGATACAAAGATTATGCTGGTCAGTGTTTTTCTTTTCATTTTAGCTGAATATAAGATGCTTTCTATTTTCCGAATAATTTACTTTCCTGTTCAAATACTTTATTGGCTTCGAAATAATATGTTCTGTCTCCCCCCTCTGTTGTTACATCCATGCGATCACAGGTATTGTTTCCACCGCTGCTGATGCTCTGGCTTTTCATTTTTGCCCCGATCATCATTAAGATAAAGTATTCCTCTTCGATTTGCGTTACATGCCAGCCCGTTTCGCAGGTCCTGCCATCTCCGCTGTTGACAATGGAGTTCAGCAGTCCAAACTCAATATCATGGTATTTACGCTGGCTGGCCGTATCGCCCAGGATCTTATAGGTTTGTTGCAGGTATTTATGGGCAAACATACTGGTGTAATCGATACTGAGCATGGCTTTAGTGGCCCTGACTACATCCTGGTAATTTTTGTTTTTTATGGCAGCATACACCTGAGTTTTCAGGTCGTCATAGTTAGTTCCCTTTTCGGCAAACATTTTACTCTCCAGGAAGCTGTTCCGGAAATCAGTATAGTCAATCGCCAGGTCCCCGTTTTCTAGTTGCTGTACATATTTGGCGTACCGGTCTTTGGTAGCCGGAATCTTAATCTTGGCTTCTTGTCCAAAAACCGCCGTGCCCAGAGATAGGCCACAAAGCAGTGGTAACAACATTTTATGAAGTTTCATGAATGGTATTTTTTAGTTAATTATTGATTGTCCTGTTTCAGGTACAAAGTTGTTAAAGTTCTGGCCCAGTAGCGGGGCACATTATATTCCTGCTGCAGATGGGCTACCACATCATTCGATTTTTTATCCTTTGCCTGGAAGGCATCCAGTATACCGATCCATTCCGCGATCTCCTTTCCTGTTTTTTCGATCACCTGTTCATTACGCACATTCCAATAGTCCTGTTTCATACTTCATGATTTATACTGATGCATATTAATACATTTTTTGAATTGTACCGATACCAATGTGCATAAAAAAATCATCACCCCCGGAATGCCCGGAGATGATGACCCTCTCTTCATTATATACAGCTCATCTGTACATGTGCAATTTAATGCTGTACAAAGGTAAGCGGTACCGACAGAGGAGGCTCCGGGTGTTTCACCCCTTTATAAAGGGTGTGATGATGTGAAAAATAGGAGCAGGGAATAATTAATCCGTATATACTCCTCAGTTTTTCCTGCTGTTGATTCCATAATTTATACTGACCACAGCATAATTCGCGCTGATCATGGTATCATCTGTTCTGTAAATAGATTATTCCATACTATCAATATAATAATTCGTTCTGACCACAGCATAATGTCTTCTGTACTCTTCATAATTCGTACTGATCATGGCATTATCTGTTCTGTAAATACATTATTTCATACTGTCCATATAATAATTCGTACTGACAACAGCATAATACATTCTGTACTCTTCATAATTCATGATGATCATACCATAATCTGTACTGTCTCCGTCATAAGTCACTCTGTCAGCCTCATAATTCGTTCTGCAACCGTATGTATCCTTGCTGCAGGTATATAACAGCATCGTAGTCATTAAGTTGGTTGATAAAAATAGATCAAGAGAAAGATGTTGATAGTCAATATGCTGTATAAAAATAATGAAATCGTTTACTGGACTGCATTATAAGGGATTTTTGATACTTATATTTGAGTAGCAGAGAGCATTGTCATGCTTATTTAAAACCGTTAAAACTAAAAATGCTATGAATCAGAAAGAAGTCAATTTTCTGTCCATGTGCCGTTCCGTACAGCAGGTGCTGGACACTAACAAAGCTATCTGGCTACCGGTTCCGGTCTTCGTGCAACAGTCCGATACCTTTGCGCAGCTGATCCGCGACCTGTCTACAGCTGCTAAAGGTGCAGAACTGCGATCGGAAGGCGTTACGGAACATAAACTGGACACGGAGGCGCGGGCCGTACAACTGGCAGTGAATCTGGCCAAAAGGGCCAGCGTTTATGCGCTCGATACCAATAACCCGGCATTGCATGATCAGTTAAGGGTATCCAGAACGGCTTTGCTGCAACGCCCCGACAACCTGACGCTGTCTAAGCTGAAGGATATTTATACCCGCCTTCAGGCCCTGGAATTGCAATTGCAGGCTTACTGTATTACGCATAATGATATTACCAATCTCAATGAGCTGATCAATGCATTTGAGCAACAGATCAGCCGTCCGCGTACCACGATTGTGGAGCGCAGGACCTATAACCAGGAGCATATACCGGAACTGATTGCCAGCCTGCGGCTTTGTCTGTATAAGATCGACAGCCTCATGAACCTGTTTGCTGATACGGCCCTGGAGCGGGAATACCGGTCTGCACGCATGATCCAGAACCTGGGTGGCCGTCATGAACGAGGTTTGGAACAGGATATGGAGGAATAGAAAAAGGAGCCGTGCGGCTCCTTTTGTGTTTCTGTACTGGGGTATTTGGGGTTATGCGCTGGGAGCGCGTCAGTGAAGGAACAAGTATGTTAGACTATAATGTTAAATAAAAAAGGACTCTATTTGAGCCCTTTTTTATTTAACATTATGTGATATTATATGTAATTAACTTGGAATTAATTCATGGTATACTTGTGCAGTAGTCATTCCTTGTACATAAGTAACGTTAGCACTCATTTCGTCTAAGATTTCATTATAAAGACCATCAGTAGACAATGCACGAATTTGAGTAATGATATTATGTAAAGCTGTTGCTTGTGCAGTAGTCATAAATGCAGTGTTATCATTCATGGCATCAGGATTATTTAATTTTTGTGCCAATGGATAAATTACATGATCCATTACATCAACTATATCAAGTGCATCAGACATAGATAAGTGTTGCGTAAAAATATATCCTACATATTCAAGGTCTTCTGTAAAGTGGATACCATAGCTTGATTGACTAAGGATATTGTCACGAAAATTTACAGTTGCATTCATTACATCAAGATTTGTCATTTCAGCAACTTGATATGCAATTTTACCTCCACAGGTTTCTCCAATTGTTTTATCTTCATCACAAAAAGGTGTTTCTGATGGAAATGCATCTGCACAACGACCTTTACCAGTAACTTTACATTCCTGTAAAGAACATGTTTTATTGCCAGCATGTTCAGGTTCAGTAAATTTACGCATGATATGCGTGCTGTATTCTAAAGTTGTTAATCCTTTTAATTCAGCATCAATTTGGTGTTGAAAGTTATTTGCTCTTGTTCCTCTTACTGCTGGTTTGTAAGTACTTTGTCTGTTTACAATTCTTACAGCATAACCAAGATCGTTATTTCTGCCAGCCAGTATTTTGGCTAAATCATTACGCTCGGTCATTAACAGCTTCCATATTTTAGAATCGAATTTTGGTAAGTGTTCAAATTTGTTTCCGTTTTTTTGGAATACTTGAGTGTACATATATCCCTTGTCATCATTAGTCAGAACTAAGAAGCCATAAACTAAATCATTATTTAAAACGTAATCTTTTTTATCATTACCATAGTAAGCAATTATACCTAACAGATTTTGTTGATTGTTAATTTGCATAATACCAAAACTGTTTAAAAGCTGTACCATTTGGTTGGGTGAATAGCTTTCTTCAGCCCATGCATAAACACAAGCATCAGGACGATTCTTATACTCATCCTTATCCATAAAACTTACAGTACTGGTTACCTTGTTAGGGAATGTTACTTGACTGTGTATCTTGGCAGCTAACTGTGTTCCCGGAGTACCACATTGACCAGGGCTAACATCTTTGTTACAAGAATAGATTGTAAACAGCCCAACACAAAATAAAAGAGCCGACAATGCAATAATGCTAAATTTTGTTTTTTTCATAAATAAATAAATTTTATATTCATGACAAATGTAAGTTATAGAAATCTAAAAAAAGTTAATTCAAATTAATTTTTTCACAGAAATGTAAGTTGAATTTATAACGCTATGATAGTAAATTATTTGTCATATAAATTTGAATATTTTTCTTTTTTCAGATATATATCATTAAAGTAGGGTAGGATTTCTTTGAGTAATAGCCTGATTTTTACTTTTTCAATCGCCGCCTTTTTCCCCTTGTTTTTCTCCAAAATAAAACAGGTTTCCATTATATAGAGATAAGTGCTTGGTGATCAATAGCAGGTATAATATTGAGATTTCAGAACAGGACACATAATAATAATAGCGCAGCGCACTGATCCAGAGATCAGTGCGCTGCGCTATTATTATAGATACTATAGGAGATTTCTCGACTTCACTACGTGTCACTCGAAATGACGATAGAGACAGATTTCTCCACTTCACTACGTGTCACTCGAAGTGTTTCTTTACAGATTCACCTTTAACTTCAGTTCATCCAGTTGCTTGGGTTCTACATGTGCCGGAGCATCCAGCATCACATCGCGGCCGGAGTTGTTTTTAGGGAAGGCAATAAAGTCGCGGATGCTTTCTTCACCACCCAGCAGGGCACACAGACGGTCGAAACCGAATGCCAGTCCGCCGTGTGGAGGTGCACCGTACTCGAAGGCACCTAATAAGAAGCCAAATTGCTCCTGGCTTTCTTTTTTGCTCATGCCTAGGGCGGCAAACATTTTCTCCTGCAATTCTCTTTGATAGATACGGATAGAACCACCGCCGATCTCGGTACCGTTCAGTACGATGTCGTAAGCATTGGCATTGATCTCGCCGAAACGGCTCTGATCGTTCATCAGTTCGATATGCTCCGGTTTTGGTGCGGTGAACGGATGGTGCTTGGCGTACCAGCGGTTATCTTCTTCGTTATGCTCAAACAATGGGAAGTCTAAAACCCACAGCGGAGCAAACTCTTCCGGATTGCGCAGGCCCAGTCTTTCGCCCATTTCCAGGCGCAGGGTAGCCATAGCAGCACGGGTACGGTCTTCGCCACCGGCCAGCATCAGGATGATATCACCCGCTTGTGCACCACAGGCTTCCGCAATCGCTTTCTGACGGGCTTCATCTAAGAATTTATCAACGGAACTCTTATAAGTACCGTCGGTATTACATTTGATGAACAGCAGACCGGTCATACCGATCTGCGGGCGTTTCACCCACTCCGTCAGTTCATCAGTTTGCTTACGCGTATAGTCAGCACCGTTAGGTACGCAGATGGCTAAGATACTCTCTGCCTCATTAGTCACCTTGAAGTCTACACCGTTCAGTACTTCACAATGTACGGTATTGCTGACTTTCAGGTTCTGGATCTTCATGCCGAAACGGATATCCGGCTTGTCATTACCATAGTCACGCATAGATTCGTGCCAGGTCATGCGCGGAAAGGCATCATTGATCTCCAGTCCTTTAATTTCTTTAAAGATATGCTTGAACATGCCTTCGAAGGTTTGCAGAATATCTTCCTGTTCTACGAAGCTCATTTCACAGTCGATCTGGGTAAATTCCGGCTGACGATCTGCACGCAGATCCTCATCACGGAAACATTTTACCACCTGGTAGTATTTATCATAACCGCTCACCATCAGCAATTGCTTGAAGGTCTGCGGGCTTTGCGGCAGGGCATAAAACTGACCTTCATTCATACGGGATGGTACGATGAAGTCGCGGGCACCTTCCGGGGTAGATTTGATCAGGAATGGCGTTTCGATATCCATAAATCCCTGCTCATGCAGGTAGTTACGGGCAGCACGGTTTACGTTGTAACGCAGCTCCAGGTTGCGGCGCAGGGTAGGGCGGCGCAGGTCCAGGTAGCGGTATTTCATACGCAGCTCATCCCCCCCATCGGTTTCTTCTTCGATGGTAAATGGTGGTACGGCCGATTTGTTCAGGATGGTATATTCCGTTACTTCAATTTCAATATCACCGGTAGGCATTTTAGGATTCTTGCTGCTGCGCTCGATCACCTTACCTTTGGCCTGGATCACGTATTCGCGGCCCAGTGGGTTCTCGTTCAGCTGTACGGTCATAGCTTCATTGAAAAATAACTGGGTGATGCCATAACGGTCACGAATGTTCACAAAAGTGATACTCCCCAGTTTTTTTACGGTCTGTACCCAGCCGCTCAGGCTTACTTCCTCATTGATATGTGTAGCGCGGAGTTCCCCGCAATTGTGCGAACGATACATTATAATATGTTGTAAAATTATTTTATAGTATTAAAGACAAATCTGTTTAGGTATACAACCCACCATTGATGGAGATCACCTGACCGGTAATGTATCCTGCATCTTTAGAAGCCAGGAATTTTACCAGTGCCGCCACTTCCTCCGGTTTACCGAAACGGTTCATCGGGATCATAGCAGACAGTTCTTTTTCATTCAGGTCGCTGGTCATATCCGAAGCAACGAAGCCCGGAGCAATTGCATTCACCGTAATGTTACGCTTGGCAATCTCCTGTGCCAAAGCCTTGGTCGCACCAATGATGCCTGCTTTAGCCGCAGAATAGTTCACCTGTCCCGGCATACCTTTCAGTCCGCTGAGCGATACAATATTGATGATGCGGCCGAAACGGTTCATCAGCAAAGGTTGCATAATGGTACGGGTTACATTGTACATGCCTTCGAGGCTGGTATCCAGTACCGAGCGCCATTGCTCATCTTCCATAAAGGCCATGAGTACATCATTACGGATGCCTGCATTATTGACCAGTACTTCTATAGTACTGCCTTTATTGGCTTCTATCCAGCCACCCAAAGCAGCGGTTACGTCTTCTTTTTTCGCTACATCGAAGGGTAATAAAACAGCTTCCTGTCCGGCAGCCTTTACCATAGCCGCAGTCTCTTCAGCTGCGGTTACATTCCCTTTGTAATTGATGATCACCGGGTAGCCCAGTTGCGCCAGGGCCACGCAAACTGCGCGTCCTATACCTCTTGAGCCTCCGGTAACTAATGCATACTTCATATTTGTCTGTAGATGTATTATCATTTAAAGGAAGCGTTGCTTCCTTTAAATGATGTATTCTTAATCAGGTTTATCCTTTCTTTTGTTCTTTGCTCCAGCTGTCTTTCAGCCCTACCGTTTTGTTGAACACGATATGGTCTGCAGTACTGTCTGTATCTAAAGCAAAATAACCGATACGCAGAAACTGGAAACGGTCCGCAAGGGTAGCGTCTTTCAGTGCCGGTTCGATATACGCTTTAGAGATTGTGCTTAAAGAATCTGTATTGATATAATCTTTAAAATCGCCTTCTTCAGTAGCCGGGTTCTCCACCTTGAACAGGCGGTCGTACAGGCGTATCTCCGCAGTCTCTGCAGTGTTGGCGTCTACCCAGTGCATAGTACCTTTTACCTTAATGCCGCTGGTATCGCTACCGCTCTTGCTTTCCGGGAAATAAGTACAGTATACTTCCGTTACATTGCCGTTTTCGTCTTTTTTGAAACCGGTACATTCCACGATATATGCATGCTTCAGACGGGATTTCAGTCCTACACCCAGGCGGAAGTACTTGGCCGGAGGGTTCTCCATAAAGTCATCACGCTCGATCCATAAAGTATTACTGAAGCTGATCGGGCGGTGGCCGCCGTTTTCATCCTCAGGATTATTCTCTGCACTCAGTGTCTCAGTTTGTCCTTCAGGATAATTGGTGATGATCAGTTTGATCGGATCCAGTACTGCCATACGACGCAGGGCCACTTTATTCAGGTGCTCACGCACACAGAATTCCAGCAGGCCTATGTCAATCAGGTTTTCACGCTTCGCCACACCGATGGTTTCTGCAAACTTGCGGATGCTCTCCGGTGTATATCCTCTGCGGCGCATACCACTGATGGTAGGCATACGCGGATCGTCCCAGCCATTCACTTGTTTTTCATTGACCAGTTGCAGTAGTTTACGCTTGCTCATCACCGTATAATTCAGGTTCAGGCGGGCAAACTCGTATTGATGTGAAGGGAAGATACCCAGCTTATCAATACACCAGTCATATAATGGTCTGTGGTGGATAAACTCCAGGGTACAGATCGAGTGGGTAATCTTTTCAATACTATCACTTTGTCCGTGTGCGAAATCATACATCGGGTAGATGCACCATTTGTCGCCGGTACGGTGGTGATGTGCATGTTTGATCCGGTAAATGATCGGATCGCGCAGCAGCATATTCGGATGCGCCATATCTATTTTGGCACGCAATACTTTCTCACCATCGGCATATTTACCTTCACGCATTTCGGTAAACAGTTGCAGGTTTTCATCAACCGTTCTGTCGCGGAACGGACTGTTCGTACCCGGACGGTCGATGTTGCCTTTTGTGGCAGCGATCTCTTCCGAGGTAGAATCGTCTACATAAGCCAGTCCTTTTTTGATCAGGTCTACCGCAAAGTCATGCAGTTGATCGAAATAGTCGGAGGTATAATGCAGTTCATCCCAGTCGAAGCCCAGCCAGCGTACATCATTCATGATGCTCTCTACATACTCGGTATCTTCGGTTACAGGGTTGGTATCGTCGAAGCGCAGGTTGCACTTGCCGTTATATTTTTTAGCCAGGCCAAAGTTCAGGCAGATCGATTTGGCATGACCTATATGTAAATAACCGTTAGGCTCGGGCGGAAAGCGTGTGTGTACACGGCCTTCGTGGGTTCCGGCTTCCAGGTCTTTTTCAATAATTTCTTCTATAAAATTCAGAGAACGTTCTTCGCTCATGGTAATGTTTTGTTATAAAATGTTACATAACGCTGCAAATATACCTAATGCAGCCTAGCTGATAAAATAATGGGAGATAATTTATGCAGGATATAAAAATGCCCGGCTCAGGGGCCGGGCAAATCTGCTATAAAAAAGGTGGGTGAGTGCTATTTGACTTCTTCGTAATCAATAAATTCACCATCCAGTCTTTGATTGGGCTTTTGCTTTTCGGCACGCTGGTTGTTCATCGCATTCATATGCTGCTGCATATCCTGCATCTGCTGTCGGGCAGCACGGGTCACCTGCATGATAGGCAGTAAGAAACGCAGCACGAAACGTGCGATAAGGCTGATTACGATTAAAAAAATTAATATCTTCAGAAACATAATGCATCAAAGATAGGAAGAAATCTACTTTCGTGAAAATTGTTTAGGTAAACTATAACGTTTAAAGAGTAAGTTGTTATTGATATTTTCTCAAGTCATAAGCACTTAATAGTTTTCTGCTAAATGTATCAGATATTGAAAAGTTGTCACGCAAATACAGTTCTACTTCATCAAGATTTAAGTTTGATTCGTAGGTATTCCATATAATTGAATTCATTTTATAAGAATTGGGTATACTTTCATCCTCAATAATTCCTTCTATAGATTGATGCACTTTTTTTAACGCTATAGGAATTTGATTTATGCAACTTCTTAAATTTTTCTCTTGCTGTTCTTTTAACGTTGAAAGGCACTCTATATTTGGATTAATTTGTCCAAACCCAAATACAGGAAAGTATTGACTTGGCTGTATTTTATATTTATCTATAAGCGACAAAATTTGATCATTTGATTCATCAATTATATTAAAGTAATTTGCGAGTAGTTCTGGAGCAGTTTGATATTGATATTGAATTGTTTTGGCAGATCCAATTGCTAATATTTTATCACTATTTTTCAGAGAATCTAAATCTTCTGTAATGTTTACCTTTATTTCGCCACCTGCATATATCTCTTTTACAATAGTTTGAACTTTCCTAACATCCAGTGCCGTAATAGGTAATTGAAGATTGGAGATTGCATCATAAATTATCGAAAAATTATCAGTTTTAATTTTATTTATTCTAATCGTTAAGCCATTTTCTAGAACTATATCATGCTCAGAGGTTTGTTCATTGTTGAAATCTCGTTCATATTCAACTAGCAAGAAATTATTCTTTATTTTAGTTGCTAAATCCGAATTTGGTTCAACATATGTGAAAATTGTTTTTAGGATTTTTTTTATATTATCGTCTCCTACACTATATCCTAGAAAGATTATTGGATTATGTATAAATAGTGACAATAATTGTGCTCGTATTAATTCATATTTACTATCAAATTCTTCATAATCTTGATTAGTAATAATTATTTTTGAGGGATCTTCACAACAACCATGAATTTTATAGACAGAACCATAGGGGTTACTAAGTAAAATGTTATTACCTATCAATTTGTTGAATTCAAATAAATGCTCAATTAACGGATCATAATTTGTCGTAATAACTGAACCTATATTTTTTCTGATTTTTTTGAACTTTTTCAGCTCTTCTTCTTGTGCTTCCTTAAATTCTAACTTTGATAAAAGTTCACTTATATAGATCTTAAATCGACTAATGAATATACCATTAGCCATTTTTTCATAAAAAATATTGTTTATAGCCTCAAATTTGCCACTCCGATTTTCTTGAAGATGCTGATTGAAAGCATTTTCAAGAATCTCTGCGATTTTTAAATAATTAAATTTTCCATCAATATAACATTGAGATTTTATATCAAGATAGTACTCTTCGTTTTGAGTAAAATCGAATGCAATTTTTTTTAAAAGGCCATCCCATGTATATGAGTTTTTTAAATAACGCAAACTTATACCAGTACCAACAAAAAGTACAGGATGGTTTTTATATTGAGAGATAAATTCTTGTATTGTCATTTATTTGCCTTTATCTAAAGTTAATAAATGTTTAGATACAAGTTTAGTGGTAACCCGAAATTTATTTAGAATCGTTTCGGTTGCTACTCTGCATACGTCTCCAGGGTAGTCGAGACCGTCATGATAACCGCTATCAGCACCACAATCATGAGGAACAGAACAGAGGTCCAGAGTATGGCCTCCCTGCCTACAACGTGATAAGATCCGTTGTATTCTTCAATTAAAATTTTTCGCCTTTTGACGGGATTACGATGTTTCACGTAGAGGTAAATCCGCCCGAAGGTCTGTGTTATCATATCAATCCGAAAGTAGTCCATTGCCGCACCTTTGAAAACTGATATAAAGGTACAGAGGCAAATACTATCGTTTTCTTAAAACTCTGCCGCAAGGGTGTCCGGATCCCAGAAAACGGTGCGAAAATCTACAATTTTATCATTTTTTATAGAAATTCCTTCGGCTTTCAGGCGATCTTCCATCTCTGTAGGGGTATCAAAATGAAAACGGCCGGTAAGTTTTCCCTCACTGTTGACCACACGGTGTGCGGGTACATCGGGCAGGTTATGGCTGTTGAACATGGCACGGCCTACAATGCGGGCGGTACAGCCGTAACCGACACATTTTGCGATAACACCATAACTGCATACCCTGCCATACGGGATAAGCCGTACGATATCATATATAGCCTGGTATTGTGCTAAAGTGTCCATCAGTTGAAGATACTGCTTAATTGTTCAGGGGTAAACGGTTCCCCTTTAGGTTCGGCTGAGACCCAGATCAGGCGTACATCCAGCTGATCTCCATAAGCCTCGGCAAAGCCGCAGAGACAGGCAGCTGTATTGCGCTGCTGTAATAAGTCGGTAACGTAAAATGCAGTGAAGGGAATATCTAACTGCTCGGAAAGGGTGCACATCTGCTCTCCCTTAAACTGATTGCGGATACAGATTTCACCCAGCATAATATTGGGTAATGTATAGACAAACAGGGCAGGGGAAGCCAGTTCTGTACGGGAAGCCTCAAACTTTTCATCCACATCCATACAACCGTTGCTGGTGGTTAATACAGTAGCCACCCGGTCTTTATCTTCAATATCGCCCAGGATTTGTACCAGTACTTCTGTAGCAAGAAAGGCAGCTTTGGACAGGAGGTCCATCTTAAAGAATTTAGGATAGCTGATGCCCAGACTGCGGTATAATGTTGTGATCGTTTCACTAAGGCTATCGCCCTGCAGCTGGTGCAATACCTGCCCGTCTGCAATGAGCGCATCTTTACTTAGCGAAACGACATGATGGATATACAACATTGATGATTATTTATTATGCTCCAGGAAGTTGACTAATGCACTTACCGAGCGCTCATGATTTTTAACGAAAGGGTTTGTATCATCCCACACATAACCAGCCAGCACAGAACAGATCTGGGCCTTCACATCCTGATTTTTATTGTCAGCGAAGAAGATTTTGTACAGGTCGCCGGTATACCATGATTTTACATAGGTACGGAATACATCTACACCTTTCTCCATGTATCTCATATACTCATTTTCCCAGTCTACGCTTTCGCCTTTCAGGTGTTTGATCACCAGGTTGGCCGCTTTTTGAGAAGATACAGTAGCCAGGGTTACGCCTGAGGAGAAGATCGGATCCAGGAATTCGGTTACATTGCCCGTGAGCACAAATCCTTTTCCGAAGAATGTGGTGGAGGTCGCACTCCAGCCTTGCAGGATACGTGGTTCAAATTTCCATTCCACATCTCTGAAACGCTCGCGCAGATTAGGTTCTGCCTCGATCATCTTCTTGAATTTTGTTACGATATCTTCATCGCTGCCGTATTGGTCAAAATACTCAGGCAGGGCCACAAAGCCTACAGAGGTTACGCCGGTTGAGAAAGGAATAGTCCAGATCCAGCAATCAGTATCCTGCGCATAGATCACAATGCGGTTAGGTTCCTCTACCGTCATCCTGCGCGGATCTTCCATATGGCAGAAGATCGTTTTGCGGGTAGGCAGCTGTGCCGGCTTGTCCAGATTGAACATACGCGGAATCACGCGACCGTAGCCGCTGCCATCCACTATAAATTTAGCGGCTACATGAAAGGTAGTACCATCTTCTTTCTGAATCGTTGTAATGCTGTGTCCCTGTTCGTCGATCTTGATATCGATCACTTCGCTCAGGTAATGTACCGGTATGCCTTTACGCTCACACTCATCGGCCAGGGTGCTGTCAAAATCGGCACGGGGCATCTGCCAGGCATACTTATAACCATCTGAATGCTGTTCGTTAAAGGTGAAGTCACATATGGCCCCATCTTTCACAAATTTGGCACCCCATTTCTCCTGAAACTGTTTTTCTTTCAGTGCCGGCATGAAACCCGCTTCCTCCAATGCTTCCAGGCAGCGGGGCAGCAAGCTCTCGCCGATGACAAAACGAGGAAACTGCATTTTTTCTACAATCTCAACAGTGTATCCTGCATTCTTTATAATAGAGGCCGCAACTGTACCTGCAGGTCCGGCACCGATAACCAGTACGTCGGTTTGTATCATTTCTAATAATTTGTTTTGTTCTACAGAAATGGAAAAAATTATTTCTTACGGAGTTCGAGTATCGTATGGCTCAAACCAATATTGTCATTGGTTGCGATGATCTCAAAACCAGCCTCATCGATCAGTTTATAAAATACTGCACTATCATACATCTGGCTGTTGCCGTTTGCCATAGTGGTAAAGTATAATGAAGTCATTTGCAGCGCAAATGCCGAGGTCTCGAATTTTTGTCTGTCCCAGAAGGTTTCGTTGATGAAAATGCGTGTTTCCGGTCCTGCTGCCTTATGGCATTTCTTCAGGATGCCGATGATCTCTGCATCTGAAAAGCAGTCCAGGAACTGGCTCATCCAGATGATGTCATATCCTTCCGGCAGGCTCAGGCTATTGTCCAGCACATTGTGGTTATAATATTGTACACGGCCCTTGAATCCGGCTGCATCTATATTCTTTTCCGCCATAGCCAGTTGGCCCGGCAGGTCTACAATGCCCATTTCTACCTGTGCATCATGTTGCAGGCTTTGCAGCGACCATTTACCGGTATTGCCACCGATGTCCAGGATCTTTTTAGGATTGGAGGCAAATACCATGTTCAGCGCTACATCAAATGTATTGTCGGAATAATAGTGGTCAAATGCCAGCCAGCTGCTTTTTGCCGGTTCCGGGAACACAGACAGTCCTTCGTATAAAGTACTCCAGTCGCCAAATACTTTAAGGCCTTCTGGTTTCTCATTCTGCAAAGAAGCCTCCAGAGCGCTTGCGCCTTCGGCACATACATCCCTCATAAACTCATAGTTGACACGGGTCATTTCGTTTTTCAACAGGAAATAACCCGTTTTGGCTAGTATAAAGCGATCTTCTTTACGATATACCAGGCCTATGCCCAGTCCTGCTTCCAGCAGTACCCTTACCGCATAATGCGATAACTCGGTTTGTGGTACGATCTCTTCCAGTGTGATTCCATTGGCACCACTCTGGTCTACAACTGTCAATACACCTTTTTCGATCAGCAGCTTCGAGGCTTCCCATACATAAGGTGCAAAAGCGATCATATGTGCACGGTCCAGTGCATCCAGGGCTTTAATATTATCAGTAGCAAACATGGGCTCTTTCTTTTGGGTTTGAATGTCCATAGTTTTTTGGATAGTGGTTTTAATGAAGACATCAAAAGTAAAATTATTACGGCAAAGTAAAAAGTCTTGTTGTTTGCGGGAATGGCAGAATAACTTACTTTTGTGTAGTTTTTAATTTTTGCAAGACCGTATATGTACAACATCCAATTCTCCGAGACAGCGTCACGTGAGGTTTCTATAGAGCAGGACGAAATCAAGATCAATAATCAACCGGTTAACTGGGATGCCGTAGCACTTGCTAATGGCAGTTTTACCATCATCGCTGATAACAAAAGTTATGTGGCGAGTGTGGAAGCGGTAGACCGTACCAAGAAAACAATGAGCATACGGGTGAATAATAACCTGTATGAAATCAGGATTCAGGAACCGATCGATCAGTTGCTGGCCAAAATGGGTCTGGATGTGTCTAAAATGCAGAAGGTAGAACCGATCAAGGCACCTATGCCTGGTCTGATCCTGAAAGTACTGGTTACCGAAGGACAAGCGATTAAGAAAGGAGAACCTGTACTGATCCTGGAAGCCATGAAAATGGAAAATGTATTTAAAGCTCCCGGCGATGCCGTAGTCAAAGCCATCAGGATTGAAGAACGCCAGGCTGTAGAGAAGGGAGAAGTATTGATTGAACTGGCATAAAATACCGGAATGAAAAAAATATTACTGTTCGGCAGCATGTTACTGAGTCAGGGGTTGCTCCTGGCCCAGGATAAGAATGATGCCTTTGTATATATACAGGGAGATAAACAGACCCCTATCTACATTAAGATGGAGGGAGAGATGCAGGCACGTTACAGTAAGAATTTTGTTATTCTCAACGGCCTTGCACCGGGTCCTTTGCACCTGGATGTTTTGTTTCAGCAAAATGCATATCCTACCCAGAAGTTTATCCTGAATATTCCTGAGTCCAGTCAGCGCGCTTTTGTGCTGAAAAAGATAGATAATACAAAGTTTGCTTTGTATGACTTGAACAGCGGGCATTATGTTACTGCCGGCAATAAGCTGGAAGATGATATCATGACAGATCCGAATAAGGATCTGCAGGAACTGGTAGCAGGTAATACACCGGTTGCGGCTGTACCGACAACAGCACCGGAGCAAACTACAGGTGATGCTTTGCCTGACTTTCCTTCAGAGAAACCGCAGAAAAAGCCTAAGGTAGGAAAGCCTAAGAAAGAGAAACCGGTTAAGGAAGAAGAGGTGGTTGTTACAGAACCGGAGACCGAAGAGACTGCACCGGTCGTGGTCAAGGAACAGGCTCCTGCACCGAAAGAGAAAGATGAACGCTTTCTGAGTTTTGAAATGCAGCAAAAACAAGAGGCTGCTCAAAATGAAAATAATAACCGCAGGAGGAACAGAAGAGAAGAGGAAAGAGAAAATAATAATACTAATGCTGATGTGCCGGTAGTGGCAGAGGTTCCGGCTAAGCCAAACCGCTCGGGATCGGCTAATTGTGCTGAGGCCATGACAGAGGTTGCATTTGATAATTTTATGCAGCAGCTGAAAAACCGTACGGACGAGGAAACGCGCCTGGCTTATATAATGAAGTATGGTAAGAACTACTGTTTCACTACGCAGCAGGTTTGGATAACGGCTTCAACATTCTCCTCGCAATCTTCTCGTTATGAAGCTGCGCGTGTATTAAAGCCCAAGGTGGTCGATGCAGATCAGTATGAGCAATTATTGAAACTGTTTAATACTAATTATCTGAAACAGCGATTTGCCAAAGAAGTGATTGGACAATAATCAAATGTTCATATACATAAATAATAAAGGTGCTGCGATGCAGCACCTTTATTATTTATGTATAAACCGGGATATATTAGTCCAGTCGGAAGATCTCTCTGATCTTTTCCAGTTTGGTCTGGAAGTCAATTTGAAGGTCTTTTACCATACCATTGCGCAGGTCAAACACCCAGCCATGAACGGTAACGCCACGGTTGCGTACGCCGCGTTGTACTGCTGCTGTCTTCAGCACATTTACGCATTGTTCTTCTACATTCAGTTCTACCAGGCGGTCATAACGCTTCGCTTCATCGCTGATCGCATTCAGCTCATCCATGTGCATACGGTACACATCACGGATATTGCGCAGCCATGGGTTTAATATGCCCAGGTCTGCCGATTGCATAGCCGCTTTTACACCGCCACAATTGTAGTGGCCGCAAATCACTACGTGATCCACATTAAGGTGATCCAGTGCGTAGTTGATTACCGACATTACATTCAGGTCCACATTGTTGACCAGATTGGCTACATTGCGGTGTACAAATGCTTCTCCTGGTTCCAGTCCCAGGATCTCTTCTACGGTTACACGACTATCGGAGCAGCCGATATATAATATTTTAGGTTGCTGGCCTGCAGCCAGTTTTTCGAAATACTGAGAGTCGCTGCGGAGTTTATTTTCGATCCACTCTCGGTTATTTTTAAACAGTTGCTCAATGTTCATTTTCGCTATGTTTTTTTGTTTATTGTAAAGATAAGGCGCAATCGGTTTGCTAAGCCGTCATGCCCCAAAATTTTCTAAGGAACCATTCAGTAGCGGCAAGGGCAATGATCAGGAAGAACAGCCATTTGTAATCGACCAGGGGTTTGTCTTCTATTCTGCTATGGATCTTTGTTTGTATCTGCTGGTTAGCCAGCAGACTATCGGTTAGTTTTTCAAAATTGTATTGGGTAAAGAATGCACCTCCATGCTGGCGGGCCAGTTGGTGCATCAGCGGATAGTCGGCCTGTGTGCGTAAGGCTTCCAGGGGAATGTCGGAAACGTAGCACAAGGCAGCGTCTTCGTATGTCTTGCCGTTCAGGCTTACTTTGGCAGTAATATTATAAGTACCTGCGGCCAGCAGTCCTGCATTGATGCGATAGCTGTTGCCTGCTTTTTCGAAATTGTAGGTCAGTGTATTGCTCAGGTTTTTCAGGCTGAGTGTCGCTTCCGGAACATTATTCAATGTGCCGTTAGGATTACGCAACTCTGCCAGTATAATCAATGGCTCATTGTCCGTGAGGTTGTTCTTCGGAAGGATCAGTCTGAAAGGTTTATCATCTTTGGCTGCCTGCAAAAAGTTGATCGTCTGGCGTACCAGCTCAGTTGTGGTTTGCTGGTTGTGGAAGTTCTTGTATTCATATATATTCCATCTCCATAAGCCCTCTCCGTTCAGGATACTGTAAGATGGATTGCCCTGGTGATAGCTCCATATACTGCTGCCGCCGGCATCATTGATGATGCTGTTATTGCCTGATTTCAAAGTAAGCCCCACACCATTAAGCGGAGGCATTTTAGGAATGCTTTGTTTTGCGGTTGACGGTAAAGTATACAGGTTGAATCCTGCATTTAATCCTGGGTTCAGGGCACGTGCCGCCGGATTCAGATTGCCGGTCAGTGCATTGACCTTTCTTAAAATATCTGCATTGTTTTGCGTGCCTAGTATGTACCATACCGGAAGATCGCCCAATCCTGAGGCAGGGTAGTACTGGTATGCGATCGCTGCCTGGTAGCTGTTCAGGTCGCCTGGTATACTGCCGTTGGTAGAAAGATCTACGGTATATTGTCCGGAATTTTTCAGTGCAGTATGTATCGTAGCAATGTCGGGATGCGGAGCTGCAGCCAGTAATAAAATACGGCCTTTCTTCTCGGTTACTTCAATGATCGTAGATAGACTATTGTTCTGCAGGTTGCGTTCTCCTGCAATAGGTGCAATACTGATGGTGTATCGTTGTACACCTGCAGGCTGCGCAGTAGTGCTGAAGCTGATGCTGCCGGTGTAGCTGTTGTTATGTATGCTTACTGTTTGTGTAGCAATCGATTTATTATTCTGACTTAGGGTGATATTGGCTTGTGTGCCATCCAGTCCGGTAATAATGATATCTGCAAATATTTCTATAGTGCTGTTTAGTGTAGCAATTTTATTAGCATGTATAGCTTCTATGCGCGCATCTTTAGGCGTAGTGCTGTCGCCAAGTGCAATGGTATATACTGGTATGGGATTGGGCAATTGCACAAATGCAGGATTGGCGCCCTGGTTGTATATTCCGTCCGATGCGATGATGATCGCTCCTATATTTTTGTCCTGGTTCTGGTTGGCAATATCGGTAAGTGCAGTTGCAATATCAGTTGCCTTTTCTGTATAAGTATAAATACTGTCCTTGATGAGCTTACTGCCGAAGCCGTAGGTATTTACGGTGTACTTTGCAGAGAGTTGTTCGATAACTTTCTGTTCTTTCTGTTTGAAGCTGCCGGCGTATTGTCCTAATGATTGTTGTGTAGAAGATGATATGTCCTGTAGCCATATAATATGCGGTCGCTCTTCGCTATTGCTCAGCCCGGGAAATGCCGGAGCGAGTAACAATAAAGCGGTCATGCTGCCGATGAAAAAACGCAGGGTAGCGGGCAGCCATTTTACAGGAATGTCTTTATGTTTATCTTTTCTGTAGGTCAGCACTGCAAGCAGCAGTCCGAATAGTATAGCGATCGTCCAGTAAAGCCAGGTCATAGTGTTGATAAGCGTATATCAGGTAAAGATACGGGCTAGAATTTTAATTGCTGCATCTTTATACAGCTGTATAATAGCAGTGTTCAGGGCCAGGATTCGGCATAAAAAAAGGCTGTTGTAATTAAACAACAGCCCTTCGAACTTTACTTACTAACCCATCGTAAGTACTGCAAATTTCATAAAAATAAATGGAATTATGAAATGTTTTTTGGGGAAATGGTCAATTTTTTTAACCGATTATTTAAGTTTTGACAGGATGAAATGCAATTTTGTACCCTTATTCGGACATTTTGTCTCCTTTAAATTAATTTAGGTGTCAAAATGTCTTATTTTTATTGTTGGTATTATACTTGTTCTAGAACCCTGTATACTTCATTATTTAAAACATTAAAAAAACAAGATAATTATGAAAACAGTAAATGCAAACCCGGTAAAAAACTTTGGTGAATTAATCGATTCTATGTTTGACGGAAGATTCAATAATGTGTTCAGAGATGATCACGGACAGGCAACAATGCAACCTCCGGTAAATATTTCTGAACAGGACAACAGCTTCTATATTGAAGTAATGGCAGCAGGTGTATCAAAAGAAGATATCAAGTTGAATGTTGTGGACAATATGCTGACCATCTCTTATGAAAAGCATGAGCCTGCTAAAGATACTACCGGTAAATTACTGAGAAGTGAATTCGGTATCCGCTCTTTTAAAAGAAGCTTTACACTGGGAGAGAAAGTAGATGCAACGAAAATCAATGCCAGTTATGAGAATGGCATCCTGCGCATTGCATTGCCTAAGAAAGAGCCGGTAAAACCAGCACAGATCGAAATCGCGATCCAATAAGGCGATCAAAAGAAAAGAAACAATATGCCCATGCAGCATACAGGACTACCTGTATGCTGCATGGTTTTTATCACATAAGCATCAGGCAACTAATGCTTATCTTTGCGCGAAAAAAAGAATGCTGATACTGAATATTACAACTAAGGTAATGCACGGGATTGAAAAGGAATGGCTGCAATGGATGAAAGAAACGTGGATCAAGGAAATGATGGCGACTGGTTTGTTTGGTGAATACCGTTTCTGCAAACTGAAAGATAATGATGATGAAGAAGGCTTAATGTACGTAACACAATTTTACTGTGACACTACGGAGAACTATGATACTTTTATGAGTGAACAGGATGATCGCCTGAGAGAGTTGGGGCATCAGCGTTTCGGCAATGCATTTATCTCTTTCAGAACCATCATGGAGATCATTCACTAGACCACCTAACCATATGGTATATAAAACGATATTCTTCGACCTGGATCATACCCTCTGGGATTTTGAACAGAACTCCTTTAATACACTGGAGCATATCTATCATGAACATCATCTTGCAGATCGCGGAGTAGATTCCCTGACTTCTTTTCATCAGCGGTTCAAAGCACACAACGACCGGCTCTGGGCCCGTTACCGCAATGGCTTTATCGGTAGAGAAGATCTGAAGTGGAAGCGTATGTGGCTTACCCTGATCGAATTTAAGATCGGTGATGAGCGGCTTGCCAGAGACTTAAGCGCGGTGTATATGGATATGCTGCCTTACCAGCAAAGTCTCTTCCCGCATGCAGTAGAGGTACTGGACTATTGTAAGGAGCAGTCGTACGATATAAACCTGATCACAAATGGGTTTGAAGACACACAATGGAAGAAGCTGAATGCTACTGGTATCGGTCATTATTTTTCTCATGTCATTACTTCAGAAACGAGCAATAGCCTGAAGCCGCATGCGCCCATCTTTGACTATGCCTTATCACTTGCAGGTGCTGATAAAGAGCGCTCGATCATGATCGGAGACAGTCTGGAAGCAGACGTGCTGGGTGCGCAGTCATTTGGGATGGATCAGGTATATTTCAATCCGGAACAAGTGGCGCATAACGAGCGCCCTACTTTTGAGATATCCTGCCTCAGCGAACTGAAAAGAATTTTGTAATAATACTTTGTATATAAATGAATAAAGGAGCGATATCATATCGCTCCTTTATTATGTATCATTAATACTTAGAAATTTTAGAAATCAAATCCCAGTGCCAGATGGTAGGTAAACTTGTTATCCAGGTTCATGGCACCGTCAAATCGTACAAAGTAGCCATACACCATAGTTCTCAGTCCTAAACCGTAACCTAATCCTACAGAGTTGTTACCTGCATTATTGATCGTAAGGGTTATATTGCCCGGTGAGTTAGGATTGTTGGGAGAGATAAAAGTTGCCGCTCTGCTGCGTTGGTCATCTCGGCTAGGGAGCAAGTACTGCCATGCACTACCGGCATCTACAAATGCAATAGCTTGCAGGTTCTTCCAGATGCTGGCCTGTACCGGCTTGCGGAACAGTGTTTCAAATACCGGCATTCTTAATTCTGCACTCACTACCATATAAGTATTGCCATTGCGTGCATTCTGGTTATAGCCCCTCATACTAGTTGCCAGGCTTTGGAATGCAAACTGGCTCGATGGAATAGGGTAGTTGTCCAGCTTGGCATTGAGGGCATTGTCCACACCACCCAGCATATACAATATCTTTTCATTTCCGCCGGAGTGCGCACCTGCAGTACGTACCGCGAAGATCATGTTTTTATATACCGGTTTGTAATAACGGATATCAAATCCGAAATTATAAAACCCACCTGATTTCGGACGAGGTTGTTCACTGGTCGTATACACGTTATCGTCATGGAATTTATACAGGTAGTCCATATACAATTTCAGGCGCAGACCATCATAGATATTCGGCAGAATAGCCCTGGTGTCATCATGCACATATTCCGCTCTTGAGGTGATGTAGTATTTATCTTCATCCGGAATAACAGTACTGATCGGGTTTACCGTTCTTAAAATGGTACGATCCTGTCTCAGTCCCAGATTCAGGCGTATGCTCTTCGTTTTGTCCAGCGGATAATTGGCATAGCCCTGGATAATATTGACCATTGGTTTGATCGGCAATGTAAAGATCTCCCGTCCTGCAGAAGTGGTTGCCACCAGGTTTACCTGCTGATTTTTAGCCTCACGGTAATAAGTGAAGCCCCAGTCTACTCTTCGTTTGAAATTATCGAACTGCACAAAATAGGCAGAACCGTTTATGCCCAGAGGAATGCGCATACCACCTGTAAAGCGGTAGTTCTCCATCTTGTCATATACACTAGCCGAAATCATACCGCCAAGAGATGGGGTAGTAAGGGTTCCTGTAAAATTCTGATAACGGGTAAAGAGAATATTATTGTCCAGTCGCAGGCTGTAAAAGTCTGTTTTAAAACTTGGCTTGTATTGTCTGGATTTGAGTTTTATATAAGTACTGTCTACATACACAATATGCTTCTGCTTTTGCGTATCAGTTACGACCGTGCTGCTGCCACCAGCCAGCTTTTGTGCAAATTCGCTGGATTCAGGACGTACAGGATTGCTTACCGCAGTGCTGTCAGCACCACTTGGATATTGAGTATTCGATCTCCTCCTCCTGTTATTGAAACGGCTTTGCAGGTTGTTGCCTTCCTGTATATTCAGACCATCGGCTGCTGCAACTTCTTTGTTGTGGCTGGACTGACGGTCTCTCTTACTGCCGGCCGCATTGCTGCTGCGGTTGTCTTTAATGATTACATTACTCTTGGTATTGCTCAGGAACGGTTCCTCTACCAGGCTTGACTGGGTTCTGTTTGCAGGACGCAGATCGCCGAATGGTGAAGGCAGTTCTATGCTGCGGAAATATACCTTGACACCATCCGGCGTCTTGATTACATCTGCAATGCTCTTACTGGCAGGGTTGTACTGCTGGTACAGGATATTGTAATTACCATCAGTAGCAGGAATGCTATAGGCAACATCGCGATTACGCTCATCTCTGGTAAAGGAAATAACGTTTCGGTTAATGATACCATTTCCATTGGTCAGGTAAGCAAAGTTATCCTGTCCGTATGGAATGATCTGTCGTACCTCGGCCTGTTCGTTAGGCGTGAGGGGCATCAGCTCATAGCTCTGTGTCGTAGCATTATAAAAATATCCTTTCAGGTTGCCGGTAGGCAACTCGTTCGGTAAGGGTTGGATATTAATGAACGGCTCCGGGCGATTGGAGAGGAAGACAACACCTTTACGGGAACCCCCGCTTACAAAGTTCGGTTCCAGGTCATCATATACATCATTGGTCAACTGGTTGACACGGCCTCTTTTCAGGCGGTATTCAAACAGATCACTTTGTCCGTTCTTGATCGCAGACATAACGATCATATCATCATCTTCCATAAAAGTGAAGCTGAGTACGCGGTCAAACTTCTGGCTGGAGATGCGGAACATGTCGATCTTTGCCTTAACTGCATCATAAACCTTCAGGTAAATGAGTCCGTATTTTTTATATACAATCCCCAGTTTATAGCCGGTATTGCTCCAGGCAAGAATAGGGTAGTCCGGATCATCGCTTTCGTTATGATTGATGTATCCGCCGCTGACAATATTTGATTTCAGTTTTGTTTTAGCACCTTCGATCGTGCGGGTGCTTTCCAGGTATACATCATACATACCATTCTTCCAGGAAACATAGGCCACATCATAACCGCGTGGCGATACTTTCACATTAGAGATTCTGCGCTGATCATCGTTGTTCTCAATATTCAGCAAAGCCGCCTCTGCTGTAACGTCGGTCTGTAATTGCAGATCGGCAGTGTATGCAGCCTGGTAATAAGCGACCAGTGAGTCGAAGTTCGGTACGATCTTCATCCCCGTCAGCGCTTTAACCGCCTTATTGATCTTTGTATCGTTCTGGGTAAGGAAGATAAAGTCCTGCACCTCTTTAGTGCCATATTTATCAATCAGGTATTTCCAGAAGGCTTTGCCGGAGAGTTGGGGGTATTTACGGGCCAGTTCTTCAAATTTCACCCGTTTACCTGTATTCACCAGTGTTTTCCATTCATTATTAGATCGGGTGTCCCAGCCATCTACCACATAATCCAGGTATCCTTCCGTAAACCATTTAGGCAGGTCCAGGATCAGGGAATTCTTTAAGGCATCGATCAGGTTGTCACCAAAAGTAGTCTTGGCCAATATAATGCCGGACAGTGCGGAGCGCAACTGATGCTTGAGGTCACTGTGCTTGCCGGTAAAGTAGATAACAAGCTTGTCATCTACCAGGTTTACCCGTCCTGCTGTATTATTATGTATATTATTGTTGGATGTAAGCCCGATATTCGTTTGCTGAAAATCGTCATAGCTATTGTACACCATTACATTCAACTGACCTGGAAAAAGATTGCCCATTTGCTTTTCAATGGCGCTAAGGTCCTGTTCCAGCTGTTCAGCAACATACCTGGCCAGGTCGGTGCCTGCCCGGTCATAATGGTATACTTTGAAACGGGTGGTTTCGTAATACTTCCAGTTGAAATTTTTCCCCTGAATCCTGTTCTGACCAAATAGTTCAATATTGGTCTGGGTATGTCCTTGTATAGCGACAGACAGGTTTAGCAGCATAAAACCAGAGAAAGCATAGATTCTATTTCTCATAAAGCTCTTTGAGTTCAATGTAATAGGTGAACTGGCTTCGAATTTACACAAATATTGTTAAATATAATAGTAAGCGGCAATTATTATAGGAAAATCGCCGCGCTCAGATCATCTGATCTGGTATGTCTTAAGTCCTGAGGAACAGGCATTTCGGGCCTGGAAAAACATATAATGCGGGTACTGCCGTATTGCAGATTGTTATATGCGAAAAAAGATATAATATTTGAAAATGTTGTTTTGTAGCATAGTGTTGCTCAGATTGAAATAGATATTAAATTCTATATGCGATAATTTTTATTTATTCTGTTTGTTTTGAAACCAAAACCCTTATCTTTGCACAAAATTTCGAAAACGTGTTAAAAAAATCTAAACTGTTTCTGGCTACTTTGATGCTTGTTTTTAGTGCATTTGGAACCACTTTTGCACAAGAGGAAGCAACACAACATGCGGAAGCCCCTGCTGCGGCAGAAGCTCATCATGAGGAAAAAGGAAAACTGAATATTAAAGAGATTATTTTCGGTCACATCAGCGATGCATATGACTGGCACGTAATGGATATAAATGAGCACCCGGTTTCTATGCCTTTGCCTGTTATTATCTATCATCCTGAGAAAGGACTGAATATGTTCATGTCTTCTAATCTGGAGCATGGTCATGTGGCACACGAAGGATATCAGCTGGTTACCGAGCACTTTATCCATGAGCGTAAAGAAGCTGGTGCCACTGAAGAAGAGCTGGCTGCTCTGGAAAGCAAAACCGGTAAGATCATTTCTCTGGACGGCGCTGCGATCAAAGATTTCTCTATTACTAAGAATGTATTCTCTATGTTACTGTCTGTGGCACTGTTATTAGTGATCATGCTGACTGTGGCTAATAAATATAAGAAGAACGGTGCAATGAAAGCGCCAAGTGGATTACAGAATGCGATCGAGCCATTGATCACATTTGTAAGAGACGAGGTAGCTAAACCAAACCTGGGTCACAAATACATGCGCTTCATGCCATTACTGCTGACTGTGTTCTTCTTTATCTGGATCAACAACTTATTAGGTCTGATTCCTTCCGGAGCAAACTTTACCGGTAATATCGCAGCAACTGCAGCTTTATCCCTGGTGTCGTTCATCGTAATCCTGTTCAGTGCCAACAAGCATTTCTGGGGTCACTTATTCAATCCTCCAGGAGTTCCATTGCCAGCTAAAATATTACTGGTAGTGATCGAGATCATCTCTCTGTTCATTAAACCTATTGCCTTAACTATACGTCTTTTCGCAAACATCCTGGCGGGTCACATCATTATCCTGAGTGTAATCTCTATGATCTTCATCTTCGGAGCTATGAATCAGGCAGCAGGTTGGGGTTTTGCACCGGTATCAATTGCATTCTCTATCTTCATGTTCTGTCTGGAATTACTGGTAGCAGCTATTCAGGCATTCATCTTCACTAACCTGACTGCTGTATTTATCGGCCAGGCGGTAGAAGAAGGTCATCATGATGCACACGAGCACGGAATTGATCATGCACACAGCGAAAACGAATTAGTACTGTAATCAAAAATTTTCATAAACAAGTTTTTTAATCACTTAAATATATATACAATGTCTTTATTGAACACTGTAATGTTAGCAGGAGAAAGCGCTGGATTAGGTGCTATTGGTGCAGGTATCGCGGCTTTAGCAGCTGGTATCGGTATTGGTCAAATCGGTAAAGGTGCGGTTGAGTCTATCGCTCGCCAACCTGAAGCTGCTGGTGACATCCGTTCTAGCATGATCCTGACTGCTGCATTCATCGAGGGTGTTGCCCTGTTCGGTGTAATCGCTGGTCTGCTGGCTGTAGTAATGTAATCCATTGCTGCAAGGCTAACACAAAAGATTAAATTACGCCCGACGCGAAGGGCAGAGGGCGTAATTTATTTAAGCATTAAAAAAAATATCAAAAACAAGTATCTCTAATCATTACAATATAATCAACAATGGGATTAATCACACCAGCTTTAGGTCTCTTCGTATGGACATTGGTAGCATTCTTAATCGTTCTGTTCATCCTGAAAAAATTTGCGTGGAAGCCAATTCTGAAAACGCTGAATGAGCGTGAAACCGGTATTGCAAACTCTATTGCTTCTGCTGAAAAAGTAAGATTAGAAATGGCTGAAATGCAGGCAGATAATCAACGTCTGTTGCAGGAAGCTCGTGAAGAGCGTTCTATTATGCTGAAAGAAGCTAAAGATGCTAAGGATAAAATCATCAACGAAGCTAAAGAGCAGGCGAAAGCTGAAGCTAATAAAATCATGGAAGATGCACGCGTTCAGATCGAACTGAAGAAAAATGCTGCACTGACTGATGTGAAAAACGAAATCGGTAACATGGCTGTTGCTGTTGCAGAAAAAGTACTGCGTAAGAAACTTGATGCTGCTGACTCTCAGGCAGATTACATCAGAATGTTAGCTGAAGAAATCAAATTGAACTAATTTTAAATCATTCAAATTACCCGTAAATGCCTAATCCACGTCTCGCTTCAAGATATGCTAAATCATTATTGGATCTTGCAAAAGAACAAAATAATGTGGAAGCGGTATTGAGTGATATGAAGACTTTGCAGAATGCTATCGGGCATTCCCGCGATTTACAGATGCTCTTACAAAGTCCTTTAGTAAAAGGTGATAAGAAATCGGCTGTACTCGAGTCTATTTTTGCCGGCAAAATAAGCACGCTGACTAACGCTTTCATAAACCTGTTGGTGAAGAAAGGTAGAGAAGCGAACCTGGCAGAAATGACTAATGCCTTCGAAGCTCAATATCAGGAATTAAATAATATCCAAACCGTTCATATCACTACTGCTTATCCTATGGATACAGTAACGATGGAAGTGTTATCTGCTCAGATCAAAAGAAGCCTGGGTAATGATAAACTGGTATATAAAACTATTATTGATCCAGCGATCATTGGTGGTTTTAAACTGCAGGTGGGTGATAAATCTTTCGATATGAGTATCTCCAGAGATCTTACAGATATCAGAAATCAATTTACCAAAAATGCATTTGTTGCTGATATTTAATTTCAAGCAACAGACAACATAAAATCTTTAAATCATTATTAAATATTCATAACAATGGTTGAAATCAAACCGGACGAAATATCGGCGATCTTGCGCCAACAATTGAGCAACTTTAACAGCTCTGCTGACCTAGAAGAAGTGGGTACCGTATTACAAATTGGTGATGGTATTGCACGCGTTTATGGTCTTGGTGGTGTGCGCCAAGGGGAATTGGTGGAGTTCGAAGACGGTACTAAAGCTATCGCACTGAACCTGGAAGAAGATAACGTGGGTGTGGTATTGATGGGTGAAAGCGACTCAATCAAAGAAGGTTCTACTGTACGTCGTACTGGTCGTATCGCATCTATCAAAGTAGGTGAAGGTATGGTTGGCCGTGTGGTAAACACCCTGGGTGAACCTATCGATGGTAAAGGTCCTCTGAAAGGCGAATTATATGAAATGCCTATCGAGCGTAAAGCGCCAGGTGTTTTGTTCCGTGAGCCGGTTAAAGAACCACTGCAAACTGGTTTGAAATCTGTTGATGCGATGATTCCTATCGGTCGTGGTCAGCGTGAGCTGGTTATCGGTGACCGTCAGACTGGTAAAACTGCTATCTGTCTGGATACCATCATCAACCAAAAAGAATTTTTCGAAGCTGGTCAACCAGTATATTGTATTTATGTAGCTATCGGTCAGAAAGCATCTACTGTAGCTGCAGTAATGAACACACTGGAAGCACACGGTGCAATGGCTTATACAACTATCGTATCTGCTTCTGCTGCTGATCCTGCTCCATTACAGTTCTATGCTCCATTCGCTGGTGCCGCTATCGGGGAGTTCTTCCGTGATACTGGTCGTCCTGCACTGGTTGTATATGATGATCTGTCAAAACAAGCGGTAGCTTACCGTGAGGTATCTCTGCTGTTACGTCGTCCGCCGGGTCGTGAGGCTTATCCTGGTGACGTATTCTACTTGCACTCCCGTTTACTGGAAAGAGCTGCGAAAGTAATTAATGATGACAACATCGTTAAGAACATGAACGACTTACCAGAGTCTATCAAGCATATGGTAAAAGGTGGTGGTTCACTGACTGCATTACCAATTATCGAAACTCAGGCTGGTGACGTATCTGCATACATCCCTACCAACGTAATTTCGATCACTGATGGTCAGATCTTCCTGGAAACTAACTTATTCCTGTCTGGTATCCGTCCGGCGATCAACGTAGGTATCTCTGTAAGCCGCGTAGGTGGTTCTGCTCAGATCAAATCTATGAAGAAAGTTGCCGGTACACTGAAACTGGATCAGGCGCTTTACCGTGAGATGGAAGCATTCTCTAAATTCGGTGGTGACCTGGATGCGGCTACTAAAAACGTAATTGATAAAGGTGCACGTAACGTGGAAATCCTGAAACAAGCACAGTTCAGTCCGTATTCAGTAGAGAAGCAAGTTGCTATCATCTACTTAGGTACCAACAACCTGTTAAGAGAAGTTGCAGTTAAGAACATCAGAGCGTTTGAAGACCAGTTCATGCTGGAAATGCAAAGCAAACTGCCTAACGTTCTGGCTGAATTCAAAAAAGGAAACTTACCTGAAGATGGTATCAACCAAATGCTTGAATTAGCTAAAGGCTTAATTCCTCAATACAAATAATCATCTGTAATGATATAAAAAGTGCTCTGTCCTTTGACAGAGCACTTTTGTTTTTAAGAACAGGCATATTCCCGTATTTTCCTTGACCATCCTCGTTTTAAATCGTAATTTCGCAGCCGGAAAAAGCAAAACAATAAGTTATGTACGAATACACTTCATCTAAATCATTATTCGAAAGAGCACAGCATAGTATACCGGGTGGTGTAAACTCGCCGGTAAGAGCATTCAAAAGCGTGGGTGGCACACCACTGTTTATCAGGAAGGCCAGCGGTGCTTACCTCTATGATGAAGATGGTCAGTCGTATATCGATTATATTGCTTCCTGGGGACCTATGATCCTGGGGCATGCTTACGAACCAGTGATCTCGGCTATAAAAGAAAAAGCCGGTGATTCTACTTCTTTCGGTGCGCCAACCCTGCTGGAAATCGAGATGGCAGAACTGATCATATCTATGACTAAAAATGTAGGCCTGATCCGTATGGTGAATAGTGGTACTGAAGCCTGTATGTCGGCTATACGCCTCGCCCGTGGCTATACCGGCAAGAATAAGTTTATCAAATTTGAAGGCTGCTACCACGGACATGCCGATATGTTTCTGGTTAAAGCAGGTAGTGGTGTGGCGACATTTGGCATACAGAATGTACCGGGAGTAACCGCAGGTATTGCCAATGATACCCTTACGGCACCCTACAATGACCTGGCCGCAGTACAAGAACTGGTAGCAACACATAAAAATGAAATTGCAGCGATCATTATCGAACCGATCGCAGGTAATATGGGTTGCATCCTTCCGCAGGAAGACTTTATTAAAGGCCTGCGTGAAATCTGTACCCAGGAAGGTATTATACTGATCTTTGATGAGGTGATGACCGGTTTCCGTATGGGAGCAGGTGGTGCCCAGGAGCGCCTGGGTATTGATGCCGACCTGGTAACCTATGGTAAAGTGATCGGTGCAGGTATGCCGGTAGGCGCATTTGGGGGTAAGCGTGAGATCATGGAGCATATTGCCCCATTGGGTAATGTGTATCAGGCCGGAACCTTAAGTGGCAATCCGTTGGCTATGGCTGCCGGTTATGCCTTACTGAACCAACTGAAATCTCACCCGGAATATTATACTGAACTGGAAGAAAAAACGATATACCTGCGCAACGGATTGGATGAAGTACTAAAGGCAAGTGGGGTAGATTATGTGATCAACCAGATGGGCAGTATGATCAGCATTCATTTCTCTAAACAACCGGTAATCGATTTTGCTACATCAGCAGCATCTGATATTGCCTTCTTCAATAAATTCTTTCATGCCATGCTGAAAAGAGGAGTTTATCTTCCACCTTCTGCATATGAAAGCTGGTTCCTGAACAACGCATTGACTTATGCTGATCTGGACAAAACAATTGCCTGTGCTAAAGAAAGCCTGGCAGAATTATTAGCCTAATATTTACATCCGGACTATTCTTGAATAAGAGCACACATAAAACTATTGTGATTATCGGCGGCGGTGCCGCCGGTTTTTTCTGTGCGGCTAATATTCCGCATCGCCCGGGACAGAAAGTAATATTGCTGGAGAAAAGTAATAAATGGCTGAGTAAGGTGAAAGTCAGTGGGGGCGGTCGTTGCAACGTTACCCATAATGCTGATAGCATTGCAGCAATGGCAAAAAAGTATCCACGCGGCGGAAAATTTGTAAAGAAGACCTTCCATCATTTTTTTGTACCGGATACCATTGCCTGGTTTCGTCAGCGTGGCGTAGTGCTGAAGACAGAGGCCGATAACCGGATGTTTCCTGTTACAGATGAGTCGCAAACCATCATTGACTGCCTGATGCAGGAAGTGCAGCGGCAAGGTGTCGATCTGCGCATGCAACATGCCGTACAGTCGGTAAGTCCTGCTGCGGATGGTGGCTATACCATACAACTACAGGGAAGGGAAGCTCTCTTTGCCGATGTTGTGGTAATTGCCAGCGGTGGTTTTCCTAAGCTGGATATGTTTGAATGGCTCAAACCTTTAGGACATCAGATCAATCCGCCGGTTCCCTCTCTGTTTACCTTCAATATACCCAAACACCCGATTACACAATTTATGGGACTAAGTGTTCCGGATGCACAGGTGCGCATCAATGGTACTAAGCTGCAACAGTCCGGACCTTTGCTGATAACCCATTGGGGGCTGAGCGGTCCTGCAGTACTGAAATTGAGTGCCTATAGTGCATTGTATCTTGCAGAGCAGCAGTACCAGTTTAAAATACAGGTCAACTGGCTGAATCAGTTCAATGAAGAAACCCTGCGCCAGCACCTGCTGGAGTATCGTCAGATGCATCCGCAACAAAAAGTGATGAATACACAAGGGCTTGGATTACCCGCAAGGCTATGGGAGTATATGATGCAGGAGAGCAGTATAGCTGCTGATATGCGTTGGGGTGATCTTCCGGCAAAGGACTTTAACCGGTTTTTGAAGAACGTTGCTGCTATGGAATTTGAGGTAAAAGGGAAGACGACCTTCAAAGAAGAATTCGTTACGGCTGGAGGTGTAGACTTATCTGAGGTAGATAGTAATACGATGGAGAGTAAACTGCAAAAGGGTATATACTTCGCCGGAGAAATTCTGAATATAGATGGAGTAACCGGAGGGTTTAACTTTCAGAATGCCTGGACAACGGGTTTTATCGCTGCCCAGAGCATTGCAGCATCTTAAGTCTTTATTTCAGGCTACGGACGTAGTCCTCAAATTCTTTTTGTGTTGCCGGCATCGTAAAGATATCCTTCAACCCGGCATATAATTCCTTATCCTGTACAGATGGGTAAGCAGTTTTCAGCAATTTCATTTTATTGTCATCAAACATAATCCAGGAAACGATCTGGCGTAAGTCTGAAGTGTTGATCATATGCATACCGATGTAATCCTGTGCCAGCTGTAATTTTTTAGTATCCTCTTTTACCGCTTCCATTTTCTTATTCAGTTCGAACAGGCCAGGAGCAAGTTGTTTGCCTCCGCTTGCACCCAGGGGCACATCTTTACGAAAATCTGGTGCCGGAGCTGGGGGAGGGGGCACATAACTATTCATACCCGGTGTCATCTTTTTGATATACAACTTACGCGTGTTTACATCCACAATACAGTCATAAGTATATCCCGGTTCTATTTTGAAATTGCCGCTGTACATCAGTTCGGCCTTACCGCCTTGTCCGTCTGCATAAGCCCTGAATTTATACACCTGTATATTGTGGCGCTTACGGGGCAGGTCCGCAATCGTAATCAGGGTATTGACCTTTTTGAAATTGCGATCATTGATGGTAACGATCAGCGGAGATCCGTCGCTCAAATGTATATTTAAAGTACTTCTGTTGCCTTTGTTATTCTGGGCAAAGGCAAACAGGCTTTGAAAAAGAAGCAAAAACAGTGCTGTGATATTTTTCATTTTCAATAAATTTGGTGTTTGACTGTAAAAACCATGAAAAGTTACATACAGTTTTCGATTTTATATTGATTCATTTTAGTATTTCATACATTTGCACCATGTCATACAAATATCTTTTATTGCTCTGCTCCTTTGCCAGCCTTACGTTTAGTGCATGTAAGAAGGAAGAAGAGCCTTATGATCCGGATAAGTCCTACTTTTCCGTAAAGCAGTTTGTAGCAGATCAGTACGAGCTGTACAAAGGTCAGCCGTATATGTTTGAGAAAACAACCATTGTGAATGGCAAAAAAGACTCAAGCCTGGTAGGCTATGATAAGGTAGACTGGAGTACGGTTTTCAAAATATTCTGTGATGCCGATATCAGTGACAATAAATTCTTCGAGCGATACGACTTTAACCAGTTCGATGATAATACCCTTGAAGCATCTGTACTGACCTATACGGCCAAAGAGCCAGATCTCTTTGTACAGAAGTTTACCATTAATTATGATAATGTTTCCCGTAAAATCAGCATGATTTATATTGAAACAGCCGACAATGGCCGCTTTCATGCCAAGGAGCAGAAATTGTCGTACTATGTAAAAGATAAGATCGTGATCCAGGAGTCAGAAAAGTCATTCCTGTCCGATCCTAAAGAAGTTGTGATTACGTATAAGTTTCAATAAGCCGGAAAATTAATCCTATTCATGTTACCGTTTTTTTACCAGGAAAATCTGCCTGCAAAGGAAGGTGTCTATACGCTGGATGAAGCGACCTCCAAGCATTGTGTACAGGTATTGCGTATGAAAGAAGGCGCACCTCTATTACTGACCAATGGAAAAGGGCTGCGTATTGAAGCCGTGATTACTGCGGCAGAACGTAAGCATTGTATGGTGCATTGTACTAAAGTAGAACAGTTGCCGGCACGCCCTGTAGCCTTTGCATTGGGTATTGCCTTTACCAAAAACAACAGCCGCAATGAATGGTTGCTGGAGAAAGCGATGGAGATGGGTATTGAACAAATATACCCCATCATCACCGATCGTACAGAAAAGGATAAGTTGAAGATGGAGCGCCTGCAAGGCATCCTGATTTCGGCCATGCTGCAGTCTCAGCAATGTTATTTGCCGCAACTGCATGATTCGATAAAACTGAAAGCCCTGTTGCAGCAAAGTACTACAACAGCCCAGCGTTTTATTGCCCACTGTATTGATACCGAAGAGCGCAAGTCTTATATTACCCACCTGCAACCGGGTAAAGATACCCTGATGCTGATCGGACCCGAAGGGGATTTTACCCCCGTAGAGATCAGCCTGTGCCTGGAAGCAGGACTGGAACCGGTAAGCCTGGGGCAAAACCGGCTCAGAACAGAAACCGCCGGCTTATATGCCTGCACTATATTTAATGCCGTAAACTATGGTTAGAATACTGGCCTTGTGCCTCACAATATGTTGCAGTATGCCTGCACTGGCGCAGCAATTGCGTATCGGCCTCCTGGTTTACGGGGGCGGGGGAGACTGGTATGCCAACCCTACAGCGATTAAAAATCTTACTGCATTCTGTAACCAGAACCTTGGCACCAAACTGGATACCCGCGAAGCACAGGTGGCTGTGGGTAGCTCCGATATATTTAACTATGCCATGCTGCATACAACCGGTCACGGACGCATCTTTTTTACAGATGAAGAAGCCCGTAACCTGAGGCTGTACCTGGAGTCCGGAGGCTTCCTGCATATAGATGATAACTATGGGCTGGACCCCTATGTGCGCCCGGAGATGAAGAAAGTATTTCCGGAACTCAGTTTTGTAGAACTGCCGTTTACACATCCTATTTACCATCAGAAGTTTCAGTTTCCCAATGGGCTGCCTAAAATACATGAGCATGACGGAAAACAGCCAAAAGGCTATGGCCTGATCTATAAGGGCAGACTGGTCTGTTTCTATTCCTACGACTGCGATCTGGGAGATGGATGGGAAGATCCCGAAGTACATAAAGATAGCCCGGAGAAACGTTTGCAGGCACTGCAAATGGGCACCAACATACTCCAGTACGTATTTACCCAATAATTTTTTGTGGAAATATGTCAAACGCAGCTCTATAGAATAAAGCATATTCTATGAGTACGCAGTTGCATATTGCCGAGCCTTGTCATGAAGACTGGCATGCAATGATCCCCAATGAACGTGGGAGACATTGCGATCATTGCTGTAAAACAGTAATCGATTTTACGAGTTGGGAAGCAGAAGATATTCTTCAGTATCTGCGCCAACATACCAATGCCTGTGGTCGCCTGAGAAAAGAGCAGTTGATCGTCCCGGTACAACAGTCAGGACTGGACCTCGTTCCCCTGATCTCCGCATCACCTCTGTCTTACGTAAAGAAAATGGCAGCTGTAATCGCGCTGCTGTTTGCATTCGCCTCTTGCAACAATCCAACAACTGAACCGGTTAATGCTGCAGCAGCACAGACAGATACTGCTGTAGTGCCTATTGTAGGAGAACTGATGGCGGTACCGCCGCCAGCCGTGCCAGATGAGCCTTCCAAACAATCGCACCTCAGACAGGTTACTCCACCGAAACCAGCGGAAGTTGTTTATCCCAATGAATCTTATGTACAGGGAGGAATTTCGATTCCTGATCCCCCGGAACCAGTTGTTGCTCCTCCGCCTCCCTCAACTGATACCGTAAAAATGGGTCCTTTTCCGGAATAACTGTGCCTGGTTTGTATTTTGTTTCTTCGGCTGAAATAATTTTTTCCAACTTTTATGGAATAAATAAAACGGCAGCATCATATGGTTAAAGAACAGAATTATGAATACACAGATGCAGATAGCCGAGCCTTGTCATGAAGACTGGAATGCCATGACACCTGATCTCACCGGTCGCCATTGCGTACAATGTTGCAAAACCGTTGTAGATTTTACGAATTGGGAAACAGCAGATATCCTGCAATATTTACAACAAAATAAAAGCACCTGTGGTCGTTTGCGTGTAGATCAGATGGCGGCATTGCCGGAAGATACACACCTGGAAGTAATACCAGTGATTGCAAGTTCTGCATTGCCATATTGGAAAAAGATAGCCGCGACGGTAGCCCTGTTATTTGTATTTGCTTCCTGTGGTTATGCACAACAAAAAACAGGCAAGCAAGTGCCACAGAAGCCTGAAACAGCACAGGCAGATACTTTGCAGCCTATGGTCATGGGCAAGATCGTCTGTCCTAAACCACTCGGTCCAAAACCAGTTAAAGATACCGTTGCGCCGCCACCGGTAATACAAGGATTGATTGCCATCCCGGATACACCAGTAAAAGCGCCTTCAAAAGTGAAACCTAAAGTACATCGTACCAAAAGGTAATAGCTGCTTTATTTCATAAAGGTACTTGAGTACACCGACTCATTACCATTCTCATCTGTAGCAACAAGCCTGATTGTACTTTTTCCGGCAGGGCAGTATTCATCCGGTATATACGTATAAGTATTGCCCTTCCTGGAAAAACAAACCCATTGGTTATTGATATAGCCCTTCACAGCGGCTATTGAAGTTTTCTCTTCTGTTACGGTGAATTGTATAGACTGCTTCTGCGTTGCATTCAGCCGTACTATCTTCGGAGCAGTGGTATCAATGCCTACGCTGTAGCTACCGAAGCTCCTTACCTTAGCCATAGCAAAACCATCTTTCCATTCCGCAGCCTGGGCTTCCTGGCTGTTGCTGCCGGGCAGGTTCGATTTAGGAATTTTGTGCATAAAGATCAGTTTGCCTCTGAGTGCTGCCGGCACCGGTTTTATTAGTTTCAGGCCCAGTTCAAAATAATCATGTGCGGGTACTGCCTGGCGTAGTATGTCGAACTGACTGGAGTACTGGCCGGGCATCAGTACTTCTTTTACGGTGAAACAGACATCATCATAAAATACTTTTGCAGGCAGGTTGCAATACATGTTGCCGGTGTAATGCTTGTAGTAATGCCGCTGTCCGGCATTGAACCGCCCGCGGCAGGCTACTACTCCCGCTTTGGTCTTATATTGAATTTGTTTGTTTACCGTTGTCGTATTACCGAAGGCATCCTGCATCACAATTTTGATGTTATGCACTTTACCGTCACCAATGTCCAGCAAGCCATTCTTGACCATACCTGAATAGACATCGAGTGGGTTATTGGGCAGTTTGTACAAGCCATGCATCCATATCCCTTTGTTGGAATAAGTTCGGAAATCGGCATAGGCATTCACTGCGCGGTTATGATCGAAGTTCAGTTCTGTATTGTGTATAGTAGCCACAGGTCGTTCATCGAAATATAGCTGCATAAAAGATATGCCCAGCCAGTTACTGCTGCCATTGATATAATCTTTGGCATCAATACCAATCATCGTTTGCGCATAAGGAACCGTGACGACATCACTCATGGGTGCTGCACCCTTCTTTTTTACCGGAGGTTTTAGGGATACTAAAAGGGGAGAGGCCTCATAATAATTATCTGCATCATAAAAAGCCAGTGTGCCGGCTTTGGGGGCAATATTGTCCTTGATGGGCAATCCGAATAAAAGCGGGTCCATAACCAGTTCAGTCCGGGTATTCCTGATTTCGAAATGCAGGTGAGGAGCCGTTGAACCACCGGTATTGCCGCTGTATGCGATCTGCGCGCCCTTTTTATATACAAATTGTTTGCTGTTCAGTTGCAGATCTACATTCCACTTCTGTTGCTTATACTGCTGCTGTTTTACATAGGCCATTACCTCCGGCATATACTTGTTCAGATGACCGTATACAGTGGTATAGCCATTCGGGTGTTGCATGTACAGGCAATAACCATAACCTGCATGAGATACGGAAATGCGGCTGATAAAGCCATCTGCTGCAGCGAGTACAGGAAGGTTCTCCTGGTTGTTGGTCTTTAGGTCAATGCCGGTATGAAAATGGTTAGGGCGGCATTCGGCAAAGCTGCCGGCTAGTTGCATCGGGATCTTTAATGGATTGGCAAAATAGTCTTTAGGTACTGCGTCCTGGGCAGTGGTTTTCATATTTCCCCACAGCAACAGGAAGAGCAGGCACGTGTTTTTCATTATGTCGGATTTTTTTTAGGTTAAAGCAAATGTAAGTGTAATTTAATTTGCAAAGTATTCCCTAATCCACTAAATTTAACCCCTATTATATATCTAAATACTTTAAAACATAACAAAATGAAAAAGATTGCACTTATATGCATCGCTGCGATTTCAGTAGCGTCCTGCTCTTTCCTGGATTCGAAAAAAGCCACAGACTACAATAATAAAATTGTAGAAGAGCAAAGCAAGATCATTAAAAGCGTTTTTGAACTGGTGAATGTGATGCAGACTTCAGATAGCCTGCACGCACAGCAAAAACGTGCAGAACTGGTTACTATAGTTGATGCTGCAATCAAAAATGCACATACACTTTCTTATAGTGGAGATGATAAAGGGTTGAAAGCCAGCTATCAGAAACTGCTGCAATTCTATAAAAAGACAATGTCGGAAGATTATACAGAGATCATAGCGATTTCTTTTAATAAAAATGCCAAAGCATCAGATGCACAGCGTGTACAGGAAAAAGTAGACGCGATCTCTACTGCTGAAAGTGCCGTGGACAAGGAATTCCAGGATGCACAAATGGCCTTTGCCAAAGCGCATGATATGAAGGTGCAGGAAAATGAACTGCAGCAACAGATCAACAAGATCAATAGCGAATCTGAACATTAAAACAGGTACACATAATTACAAAGGGTCCCGGATATATCCGGGACCCTTTGTAATTATATCCATTTTCTGATGTTTAAAAATCAATATTTAATATATAAATGACTTTCTATGGGTTTGTTGTGCTGAACTAATAAAATTGTAGCCGGGGAAGGTGCAACACATAATGTAAACAGGTAATTTTACAGGGAAATCAAACACTACATTAAACCGAAAAAAATGAAAAAAACTATTCTACCTGTGCTATGTGCGATTACCCTGGCCTCCTGTTCCGGATCGATGAGTATAGCGGAATACAATGATGCCATTGTAGGAGAGCAACAAAGATTTATGGATCAAATGAAGCTGATGACTAAGACAAAGAATGACAGTGCCCTGGCGCAGGCCAGGAGAGCTGGGCTGGTTGCCTATGCAGATGTCTGTCTGACAAATGTCGACAAGCTGAAGGTCAATGGTGTTGATAAAGGGTTTAAAGCCCACTTTAAAAACATGATTCAATATTGTAAAACGGCTTTTGCAAAAGACTACGAAGAAATCATTGCAGTGAAGATGAGTAAAAAAGCTGTAGGGGCAGATATAGCGCTTGCAGATGCCAGGCGTGAAGAGATTATGAACAGGATAAAGGCCCTGGAAGCACAATTTTTATCCGCACAAGAGGCCTTTGCCAAAGCGAACGGCGCAGAGCTTAATTAAATAATACAAATAATACATACAATGAAAAGGCCCGGGTAAAACCCGGGCCTTTTCATTGTATGTTAGCAATCTTATTTAACCAGTCTTACCGCAACTTTACGGTCAATAGCACGGGCCTCATCACTTTCTGTTTCAGGAACCGCAGCAAATTTCTCACCGTAACCTTCTGATCCTTTAAGCTGGCTGCTTGCACCGGCTTTGTCCAATGCTGCTTTTACAGCATCAGCACGACCTTGTGATAGCTTCAGGTTAGCGGCATCATCGCCTTTCTTATCGGTGTAAGCACCGATTTTAATATTGGCCTGTTTGAATTCTTTCAGGATGGCCACAATATTATTCAGCTGTACTTTAGAACTGTCTGTAATTTTTGTGGTGCCGAATTCAAAGTTCAGGTTATCGAAATTGAACCATCGGTTTTTCAGCGCCTCATCATCAGCAGCATTTTTATATTCATCAGATTGTATAAACTGGATCAACTGATCTTCAATGCCACCTTTGTAAGCATTGATCGTGGCACCGCTTGGCAGGGTCAGTACCACACTTTCTTTGGCAGAAACAGTTGTTGTTGCACCGGCATTGGTATCAGCTGCAACTGTAGTCACCGTTGTATCCATGCTGGTATTACTTACCGTAGTTGATTTGTTACAACCATCTTTGGTCATCCACCAGATCAGTCCGCCAAGTGCAGCCAGGATCACCAGTGGAACGAGCCAGTTATTGCCGCCTTTCTTTTGTGTAGCAGCAGCATATGAAATGGGTTCTGCAGGAGGGGCTGTAAATTCGCTTACCGCCGCTGCTGCAGCGGTGCCCAGACTGCCGATGCCCAACCAGGAACCGATTTTGCTGAAGTCAAATCCGGACGGAATCAATGAACTGATGATGCCTTTCTGACTCGCCAGGAAAGAGGAGAGGCCGGCAGCATCCATGTTTTTATCTTCCGCATATTTACCTACAGCACCTAATGCAGCAGCAGAAGTGGCACCCAGGGCATGTTCAGCTGTAGCAGTTTTTACCCCTCCGAATCCTGCAAGCATGCTTACAATATCATCCAGTTTGTCGCCGAATAAAGAACGCAGTGCTGACCAGATATTAAATCCGCCGGTTGTCATCTCATTACGGCCGGCAAGGCCACCAAGGTTGGACAGTATACCACTGTTCGCAGCGCTTTTGACCATATCCAGCACACCGCCGGAATCACTGGACGATTTATTGATCAGGCCACTCAGTAAAGTCGGTATAGCGGCTTTAATCACATTGGAAATGCCCGCTTCGTTTTCTCCGGTGCTGCCGGAAATTTGTGCGGCCAGATTGCCGGGAAGGTAGTTTTTTACGATGTCTAAAATGTTCATTTCTGTTTGGTTTTTAGTGTTTTGAAATAAGGTTGAGATTTTGTTATATAACAAAGCAACTGTTTTTTGGCTAAAAGTTCTAATGATTGGGATTAATGATATGTTAATTAAATTTAATTTGTTGTCATGCAGCATTTTATCGAAAGCATATATATAATGCTTCCGGTTGCACGATATTTATTAGATTTGCCTTTTAAATCGAATCAAACAAATAAATACCAGATACATTATGGCGAGCAGCGCATTCTACTCCAGATTACAAAACGAATTGTCCGATATCCAGACTTCCGGTTTGTTTAAAAATGAAAGAAGAATTGATTCCGTACAAGGTGCGGAGATCATGGTTAACGGCAAAAAAGTGCTGAACTTTTGTGCCAATAACTATTTAGGACTTTCGTCTGACCCTAAGGTAGTAGAAGCGGCAAAGAAAACCATCGATGAGCGTGGTTATGGTATGAGTTCTGTACGCTTTATCTGCGGTACACAGGATATTCATAAAGAACTGGAAGCTAAACTGGCAACTTTCCTGGGTACTGAGGACACGATCTTGTATGTAGCCTGTTTCGATGCCAATGGCGGTGTGTTTGAACCTTTACTGAACGAAGAAGATGTGATCATCTCTGATGAGTTGAACCATGCTTCTATCATTGATGGTGTGCGCCTGTGTAAAGCTAAAAGAGCCCGCTATAAAAACTGTGATATGGCTGAGCTGGAAGCACAACTGATCGCGCACAAAGATGCCCGTACCCGCTTTATTGTTACGGACTCCGTATTCTCTATGGATGGTACCCTGGCTCCTTTGGATGAGATCTGTGACCTGGCCGATAAATATGATGCAATCGTAATGATTGATGAAAGTCACTCTTCAGGCTTTATGGGTAAAACCGGCCGTGGGGTGCATGAACTGAAAGGTGTTATGGGCCGTGTAGATATTATTACCGGTACGCTGGGTAAAGCGCTGGGTGGTGCATCCGGTGGTTTCACTTCCGGTAAAAAAGAAGTAATTGAAATGCTGCGTCAGCGTAGTCGTCCATACCTGTTCTCCAATACAGTAGCGCCATCAGTAGTAGGTGCATCTATAGCCGTGCTGGATATGCTGAGCGAAACAACTGAGCTGCGCGATAAGCTGGAAAGTAATACAATGTATTTCCGTGAGCAAATGACTGCTGCCGGTTTCGACATCAAACCGGGCACGCACCCTATTGCTCCGATTATGTTATATGATGCCGTACTGGCACAACAATTTGCAGCCAAACTGCTGGAAGAAGGCATTTATGTAATCGGCTTCTTCTTCCCGGTGGTACCAAAAGGGCTGGCCCGCATCCGTGTACAGATTTCGGCTGCGCATGATCGCCACCACCTGGATACAGCCATCGCTGCCTTCACTAAAGTGGGCAGAGAACTGGGTGTAATTAAATAAGATTATGAATCCGCTATTTGACGAAAAGCAGCGCTTTACACAATGGTGGCTTTATGCCGGAATTGTACCTGTACTGGTTCTGGAAGTGGTTACACTTTCAAAAGAAGCACAGGTATGGTATGATTGGTGGCCGCTGTTGCTGTCGATCGCTATTTTCAGCCTGTTCTTACTGGTGTCTATGCGTACTGTAATCACTGATGAAGTGATTACAGTATACTATTTTCCATTGCTGCTTAAACCCAAAACATTTTTATGGGCAGATATTGACAAAGCCTACGTGCGTCAGTATAGTCCGATAAGTGAGTACGGTGGTTGGGGCATAAAAGGCATGGGCAGTAAGTATGGTAAGGCTTATAATGTAAAAGGTAATCAGGGGTTGCAACTGGAGTTAAAAAACGGACAAAAACTGCTGATCGGCACCCAGCGCATGCAGGAACTGGATCAGATACTACAGCAGCACTTTAAACAATACTTAAATAACTAAATGAAGAAGATATTACTGGCGATAGCCTTATTGACAGCAGCGCCTGCTGTACAGGCAAAGGAAACAGAACCAGACTACAAAGTGGTTGTCGTTAAGAATGAAAGTGGAGCATTTACTTATGAGAGTGTGGTGAACATTGAAGGAGTGACCAAGGAAGAAATGTTTAACCGCGCAAAGCAATGGATTATTGCGAATCTGAAGACAAATGACAATAACATAGCTTTTGATGCTAATTCTTTAACTATCAATAATTCAGCCACTTTGGTGTTGAAGCCTGCCGGAGGTTTTAACTGGGCGATCACCAGTGGGTTTATTAATTTTAAATTGAATGTCCAGTTTAAAGATGGTCGCTATAAGTTTGTTTTTGATAACATAGTAGTACAGACTGCTTATATGGGAATTGTTGCTACTGCTGCCTATGGCGACTTAAAAACAAACAGAAAGCCTGTTCAGTATGTAAGACAAGAAGTTAATACCAATTTACTTGCCATTGCCCAGCAGTTAGAGGCGGCTATTAAAAATGGAAGTAGCAAAACCAGCGATAACTGGTAAAATATATTTGTAAAGTTATTTAACTAAAATGAAGAAAATATTACTCGCATTGTCTTTGGTTCTGGTTGCTCCGATGACTAATGCAAAAGAAAAGGACAAATCAGAAGTATCAGAAGTATTAGTAAAAGATGTTACCGGTAAATACGTATACGAAGGAGTCGTAAATGTAGAAAATATTTCTAAAGATGAAATGTTTAAAAGAGCAAAAAACTGGGTACAAGAGACGTTTAAAACAGGAGATAATAATATCCGGTTTGACGATAAAGAGTATAGCATTATTAATAGCCCCACTGTAATTTTTCAAAACGGAAAAAAAGGAATTCTGGACTATTACGGTGGTCTGATCAGTTTTAAATTGGTAATCCAGTTTAAAGATGGGAAGTATAAATTCCATTTTGATAATGTTGTATGGGCGATTAATAATATCAGCAGGGTGCCGATTGTATATGGTGATCCTTGTTTATGTACCGGAAAGCAATATTATAAAGATAAGATCAATTCTATCTTTGCCGAGATGGCTTCCGATTTGGAAAATAATATTAAAGGTGTCAAGCAGACAACCAACGATAACTGGTAATTTTTAAAAATAATAAATTCAAAATAAAAAGAAATGTCTCAGAACGTATATATAGTAGATGCAGTACGTACCCCGATTGGTAAATATGGTGGTACACTGGCGGCTGTTCGCCCCGATGATCTGCTGGCTGATGTGATTAAAGCACTGATTGCCCGTAACCCTTCTATCGATGTAAATGCGATTGAAGATGTGATTGCCGGAGCGGCTAACCAATCCGGTGAGGACAATCGTAACGTAGCGCGTATGTCTGCCTTACTGGCCGGCTTACCGATTACCGTTGGGGGCAATACCGTAAACCGTCTGTGTGCTTCTGGCCTGCAATCCATTATGGATGCCAGCCGTGCCATTCAGTGTGGTGATGGTGAGTTATACATTGCCGGTGGGGTAGAGAGCATGAGCCGTGCTCCTTATGTAATCGGTAAAGCGGATGGTGCATTCGGCCGCAACCAGCAGATGTTTGATACGACTATGGGCTGGCGTTTTAGCAATAAGAAATTATCTGCACTGTATCACCCTTATACTATGGGCGAAACAGCAGAGAATGTTGCCAAACAATGGAACATCAGCCGTGAAGAGCAGGATCAGTTTGCCTTTGAAAGCCAGGAGAAATATCAGAAAGCACACGAGGCCGGTAAATTTGCCGATGAGTTGGTTCCGGTTACTATAGATTTAGGAAAGGGTAAGACTGCGGTATTCGATAAAGATGAGCATCCACGCTTGTCTCCGAAAGAAAAACTGGCAGAATTAAAACCAGCCTTCATTAAAGACGGTTCTGTTACTGCAGGTAACAGCAGCGGGATCAATGACGGAGCAGCAGCTTTATTGCTGGCTTCTGAAGACGCAGTGAAAAAATATGGTTTGAAGCCATTGGCAAAAATCATCGGTCGCGCTATAGCAGGTGTAGATCCGGCAGTAATGGGTATAGGCCCTGTACCGGCTACAGAAAAAGCATTGCAACGCGCGGGTCTTAAGATCGAAGACATTGGCCTGGCTGAGCTGAATGAAGCATTCGCGTCACAGTCTCTGGCAGTAGTTCGTGACCTGAAGATCAATCCTGAGATTGTGAATGTAAATGGCGGTGCTATTGCACTGGGTCATCCTTTAGGTTGTAGTGGTGCCCGTATTACAGCTACTTTATTACACGAAATGAAACGCAGAAAAGTAAAATACGGCCTGGCTACCATGTGTATCGGAGTAGGACAGGGTTCTGCGATTGTGTATGAATTAGTAGATTAATCTGTTACAAAATAATATAATCCAAAATAGTAAAGAGCTGCAGGTTTACCTGCAGCTCTTTACTATTTTGGATTGATCGGCCTGACTGGCGCAAGTGTTCTGTTAAGATCACTTGTACCAGCCTGATTGATCATGGACCTGATGAGGAAATTTGACCATCCTTAATATAAATCTGCATAAGAAACAACAGGCAATATTTCCGGGTTGTCATCTTAATGTAAAATAAGTATAGGATATTCCCGAATTGATAATTTTCATTCCTGATTTTATACTATAGCATATTCCGGTACTTAATAATTTCGCCGCCGAATAACAACTATATATAACATAAGAATGAAAGTAACTTCACTAACACTGGGTATGGCGATGACCACCATCGCTGTACAGGCACAGCAGCAAGCCGCTCCTGAAACACAGGATACCGTAAAACAACATGTACTGGACGAGGTAGAAGTATCGCAGGATCGCTACCGCGTTACAGAAAGCAGAACGGTAGGTAAGCTGGACCTGAAAGATATCGAAAACCCGCAAGTGTACAATACCATTCCGAAGGCCCTGCTGAAAGATCAGCTGGTCACCAATATGAACGATGCACTGAAAAATGCAACCGGGGTGATGCGTTTATGGGAATCTACGGGTCGTGGTGGTGATGGTGCTGAATTTTATAGTTTGAGAGGCTTTGCCGTGCAACCTTCGCTGGTTAATGGTATGCCCAGCATTACCAATGGTGGCCTGGATCCTGCCAATGTTGAGAATATCGAAGTTGTAAAAGGACCTTCAGGTACATTATACGGCGGTAACCTTATCTCCTACGGTGGTCTGATCAATGTAAATACTAAAAAGCCATACGAAAGACTGGGGGGAGAATTATCCTATATTACTGGTAGTTATGGCCTGAGCCGCTTTACAGCAGATGTAAATGCTCCGGTGGGCAAAAACGTATTTGTACGTCTGAACACCGCTTATCAGTACGAAAATACTTTCCAGGATGCAGGCTTTAGTCAGTCATTTTTTATCGCACCTTCGGTTAAGATCGTTGCCAGCGATAAACTGACCTTCCTGGTAAATACAGAATTTAAAAACGGTGCCAGTGCCAATGCACCAATGGTATTCCTGAGCCGCTACAGCCAGCTGTCCTTCAATAGCATGGATATATTCGAAGCGAACTATAAGAAATCATATACCAGCAACGACCTGACGATCAAAAACCCGACCTTCGGTATGCAATCTCAGATGTTGTATGAATTCTCCAAACAATGGAAATCGCAGACCGTTGTTTCCCGCAGCAATACCCAGAGCAATGGTTACTACCAATACCTGTGGGATGCCGCAAACGGAAATGAGTTTACCCGATACATTTCCCGTCGTAACGGCTCTACCAATGCTACCGGCATTCAGCAGAACTTTATGGGCGATTTCAAGATCGGTAGCGTACGCAATCGTTTAGTAGTAGGTGTGGATTATATGCAGAAGCAGATCCGCAACAGCAGTACCGGCTGGGTAGGCTATGGTACTGTATCGCTGAAAAACCAGATCGACAGCGCTATCCTGACTGCACCAGCAGTAGACAACGCATTACTGTCATCTGCTGAAGCCGTATCCAGTGTGAATACCCGCATCCTGAGTGCTTACTTCTCCGATGTCATTAACTTCACTCCGAAGTTAGCGGCCATGCTGAGCCTGCGTGTAGATAATTTCAACGGTATGCCTACAGCTTATAGCGCAGAAGAAATTAAAAACCAGACCACACTGTCTCCTAAATTTGGTTTAGTGTACCAGCCGGTACTGGACAAAGTATCGATCTTTGGTAACTATATGAATGGTTTCGTAAATGTCGACCCAGTTGAGGTAGCCAACCTGGATGGTACTAATAAACACATGAAGATCTTCAGCCCGGAGCAGGCTAACCAGATGGAGTTTGGTGTAAAAACCAACCTGTTCGATCAGAAAGTATCCCTGACAGCGAGCTATTACGATATCCGTGTAAGCAACAAAGTAATGTCTGATCCTAATAATGTAAATAACTCCATCCAGGGTGGTGAGGTATACAGTAAAGGTGTAGAATTCAGCTTACTGGCGCACCCGATCGCTGGCATGAACATCATTGCCGGGTACAGTTACAATGACAGTAAAGTAACCAGAGAAACAGAAGGTGCCGGCTATCTGGGCTTACGTCCTGAAGATGCGGGCCCGCAGAACCTGCTGAACTTCTGGGCTAACTATGTAGTGCCTGAAGGTAAACTGAAACACTTCTCTGTAGGTTTTGGTCTTAACTATGCAAGCGAGTACAATACCCTGAACAGATTTACAACAGGAAGCTTTACCTTACCAAGCTATGTGGTGATGAATGCTTCCATAGCTTATAATGCACCAAGATATACCCTGAATCTGAAAATGGATAACCTGACCAACGAGCATTACTTTGCAGGCTGGTCTACCGTTACACCACAAAAACTCAGATCATTATCTCTGGGCGTAAGCTTTAAATTCTAATAATGAGCCCATTCAAAAAACTCATACGTAAACTACATTTATGGCTCGGATTATTATCCGGGCTTGTAGTTTTTATAATAGCCATTACCGGGTGCATTTATGCCTTCCAGGAAGAGATACAGGATGCGACGCAGCCATATCGCTTTGTGGCGAAGGAAGATAAAGCGTATAAATTACCTACAGAGCTCCTGCCCATTGCTCAGGCACAATTGCCAGGCAAGGACCTGCACTCGCTGAAGTATTTTGCTAAAGACCGTGCTGTAGAGGCTACCTTTTATCATTACGAGCCTACTTATTACTATGCCGTATACCTGAATCCCTATTCCGGTGAGGTGTTGAAGGTAGTAGATCGCAATGCAGGCTTTTTCCGCTTTATACTGGACGGACACTTTTATCTCTGGTTGCCCCCAACCATTGGTCAGCCGGTGGTAGCCATATTTACCCTCATTTTTTTCGTGATGGTCATTTCCGGTATCATTCTATGGTTTCCTAAAAACAGGGCCGCCTGGAAGCAAAGAGTATGGTTTCGCTGGAAAGAAAGCACTAAGTGGCGCCGCAAGAATTATGACCTGCACAATATTGTAGGCTTCTATGCCTCTTTTGTAGCCCTTATTTTTGTAATTACCGGACTGGTATGGGGTTTTCGCTGGTTTGCCTATGGCTATTATACCCTAATGGGAGGGGAGAAAAGTCTGGTTTATGAAGAGCCGCTTTCGGCAAAGAACCGAGAGGTATCGGGCGATGCACCAATGATCGATCAGTTGTATGGAAAAATATTCCTAAACCAGCCGGGTATAGCCACGGCAGAGTTTCATCCGCCAGCCAGCGACAGTACCAGTATGGAAGTTGCTACCAATTCAGAGGTGGGTACTTACTGGAAGACCGATTACCGCTTCTTTGATCAGTATAGCGGAGCAGAACTATCTGTAGGTCATGTTTACGGCCGTCAGAAAGATGCTAAGGTGGCTGATAAAGTAATGCGGATGAACTATGATATCCACACCGGAGGTATCTGGGGCGTACCCGGCAAGTTGCTCGCCTTTTTTATGAGCCTGTTGATCGCTACATTGCCCGTTTCCGGAGTCATGATATACATCGGCCGGAAAAAGAAACAAAAGAAAACCATGCCTGCAAAGGCTCGTCAATAAACAACAAACAAAAACAGGAACAGAATAGTCTTTTGGCTATTCTGTTTTTTTATGCTTCTTTTGTCTTCTTTTTTAACAGATTATGAAGGCTTCCCGGTCCAGACCCATTCAGAAAATACTTATCATACGCTTTTCTTCTATCGGAGATATAGTGCTGACCACACCGGTTATACGCAGTGTAAAGCGTAAATATCCCGATGCTGAGCTGCATTATTTGGTGAAGAAGCAATTTAAGAATGTACTGGCAGGTAATCCGTATATCGACCACATTCATGTATTGTCCGAGGATCTGCAGCAGAATATTGCGGAGCTGAAAGCCCTGGATTTTGATGTGGTGATCGACCTGCACCATAACCTGCGCACACTTAGGGTCAAGAAAGCCCTGAATGTACGCCGGACCTATACCTTCGCGAAACTGAATGTACAGAAATGGCTGTATACCAATTTTAAATGGAATACTTTGCCGCCGAATAGTATTGTAGAGCGCTATTTTGAGGCTGTAAAGCCCCTCAATGTAGTGAATGATGGCCTGGGGCTGGATTTCTTTATAGCGCCGGAACAGGAGACTAAGAGAGAAGATATTCCTATGGGGCACTGGATGGGCTATGTTGCCTGTGTGATCGGAGGATCTTTCGAAACCAAACAATTTCCTGCAGATAAATGGAGGGCATTTGTTGAAGCCTGTCCGTACCCCGTTATATTGCTGGGTGGCCCTGATGATGCAGCGCTGGCTGCGGAGATTAAGACCGTAGACCCTGTAAAAGTATATGATGCCTGCGGCAAATTCAACCTTGTAGAATCGGCCGATCTGGTGCGTAAGGCAAGGGTAGTCGTGACTAATGATACAGGTTTAATGCATATAGGAGCTGCCTTTCAGAAAAAAATGGTAACTTTGTGGGGCAATACCACCCCCTGGTTGGGAATGTTTCCCTATTATGGGGCTAATAACCTGCAGACGACGGTAAGTCCATTATTTACCATATCGGAAGTAAACGGGCTTTCCTGCCGTCCCTGCAGTAAGATCGGATTTCATCAATGTCCGAAAAAACATTTTAATTGTATGAACCAGATAGATGTGGCACAACTTATATCGGATGTGCAGTCGTTCTGGAAAGATTAAATCAACAGATTTATGCAAAAATAATTTGTTGATATGAAATATTTGTTTAATTTTGCGCAAAATTTTTGGAGCATGTTTGCAGTTGTAACAATAGCAGGACAGCAGTTCAGAGTTGCTAAAAACGATGAACTTTATGTACACCGTCTTATCGGAAACGAGGGCGATAAAGTAGAATTTTCTGATGTCTTAATGACAGGAACCGAAGGTAATATTACTGTAGGTAGCGCGGTTAAATCTGTAATTAAAGCAGAAATCGTTAGTCATGAGAAAGGCGATAAAGTCTTGATTTTCAAGAAAAAACGTCGTAAAGGGTATCAAAAATTAAACGGTCACCGTCAATCGCTGACTAAAATCAAGATCCTGGATATCGCTTAATTTGCGATCCGGTTTCTACACTTGTATTAACATTTAAAAGAACTTAAGCAATGGCACATAAGAAAGGTGAAGGTAGCGTAAAAAATGGTCGCGACTCTCGCAGCAAACGTTTAGGCGTTAAAATTTTCGGTGGTCAACCAGCCATCTCTGGTAACATCATTCTGCGTCAACGTGGTACACAATACCACCCTGGTAACAATGTAGGTCTGGGTAAAGATTTCACGATCTATGCTTTAACTGATGGTATCGTTGAATTCAGAAAAACCAGAACTAAAACTTTGGTATCTGTTAGCGAAGTGGTTGCAGAAGCTTAAGCATAAATTTGCTTAAATAATATAATTGCCATATATTTGAACTTAATATATAAAAGTCGAACTTTTTTTATTTCTAACCCACAAAAATTGTAAGTATGGCAACTACTAAAAAAACTGCAAGTGCAGCAGCGCCTAAAAAGGCTGCGCCGAAAAAAGCAGCGGCTCCTAAAAAAGCTGTAGCAAAGAAAGCGGCAGCGCCTAAGAAGGCAGCAGCTCCCAAAAAAGCAGCGGCTCCTAAGAAAGCCGTAGCTAAAAAAGCAGCAGCACCTAAGAAGGCTGTAGCTAAAAAAGCTGCCGCTCCTAAGAAAGCAGCAGCGCCAAAAAAAGCAGCGGCTCCTAAGAAAGCCGTAGCACCAAAAAAAGCAGCAGCACCTAAGAAGGCTGTAGCTAAAAAAGCCGCCGCTCCTAAGAAAGCAGCAGCACCAAAAAAAGCAGCAGCACCTAAGAAGGCAGCAGCTCCCAAAAAAGCCGTAGCAAAGAAAGCAGCAGCTCCTAAAAAAGCAGTCGCTCCTAAAAAAGCTGTAGCGAAAAAGAAATAATTTTAAATTTTACATTTTTTTAAATGCTATCCTGCAACAGGATAGCATTTTTTTTGCATTTTGTACGTTATATGTATTATATGACCCTCCGATACCTGATTTACACCCTTGTGTTGCTACTGGCTATTTGTAACAGCACCGGCGCGTTTGCGCAACATATGTATGGTACTGTATATGACGAAGGTCTGGGTATTGAAGGTGCAGTAGTCACGAATAATAATTCCGGTTCGGTAAGCATCAGTGATGCCAAAGGAATGTACCGGCTCTCTGTCCGGCCCGGAGACTCTGTAAGCGTACGCCTGTTGGGATACCAGGATGTTGGGCTGAAAATACCTGCAACACAAAAAGGAGATTTCTTCCGCAATATATACCTGGAACCCTTTAGCAACATGCTTTCCGAAGTGGTCGTCAGCGGACTGACACCATACCAGAAAGATTCTATTGCCCGGAGAAACCTGTATGGACAGGCCTTGTCCAGGGAGTGGGTATCGGGAGGAGCAGCCGTTTTTCACCCGATGAGCTTTCTGGCACAGAAGGTATCGCGCAAAGCCAAACAGCGCCGCAACTTTCAGCTGAATTATGCCGGTTGGGAAAACCAGAAATTTATAGATATACGATACAGTAAAGAGTTTGTAGCCACAGTGGTTCCGCTTACCGGCGATACGCTGGCCTACTTCATGAATGCCTACCCGATACCCGCGGACTTTGCCCGTGCAGCCACAGAACTGGAACTGAAGATGTGGATCAAGTATAACTATCTCGAATGGAAAAAAAAGCCTCATATACCGGCTGTAACCCCACAACCTGCATTGAAAGATGAATAGATTGTTTATCCTGATTATACTATTGTTTCTAGCCCTTCAGTCAGAAGCACAGAAAACCCTGAGCGGGGTAGTAATGGACCTGGAAAGATCCGAACCGGTACCCTATGTAACCCTTACCAACCTGCGTACAGACATAGCTACGCAGGCCGGTGCGAAAGGTGCTTTCAGCCTGGAGGCCAAAGCCGGAGACCGCATTAAAATTAATCGCCTGGGTATAGAATCAACTGTATTTACGGTAACTGAAGAGATGTTCAGTTCTTACCAGAGAATTATCGTGCAATACAGCATTGGTACACTGGCAGAGGTAGATGTAACTGCACTCACCCCTTATCAGCGCGATTCCCTGTACCGCGATAGCCTGTACCGGCCTACATTGGCCCGTGAAAAAGATAAGGCTGAAGTCGTGATTACACCTGTAGGTATACTCATTACCAATCCCTTCTCATCCTGGGTGCAATACCTGGTGCCGAAGACCCGGCAGAAATGGAAATTCCAGAAGAATTTTGCAAAATGGGAAGAACAGAAGTTTGTAGAGACGGTCTACACTCCTGAGCTGGTATCAAGTATTACGGGCTTGAAGGGCGATAGCTGTGCTTATTTCATGAATGCATATCCGATACCTGTCCAGATGGCCAGGACAGCAAAAGAAACAGAACTGAAAAGCTGGATAAAAGCCAATTACCTGGACTATAAAAACAGCAGGAAATGAGAAGGCTACTGGTTTTAAAGCATATAAATTCCAGGATCAGTTTAATGCCTGGGAGCAAGAGCAGTTTAAAACATTTATTTATAACAGAACCCTTGTGTAGCAACTGACCGGTCTTAAGGATACAGAACAAGTTGCAGCTTTTATGAATGCCTATCCGATCCCGTATCTTTTTGCAAGGACTGCGAGTAAAATTGAATTGAATTCATGGATCAAAACCAGTTATGCCGATTGGAAGCAGAAAGGCTCACCGGTGTTAATAAAGTGAAAAATATGAACTTGTTATGATGTAAAACGTATGAATTACGATATTTTTACAACTTACAGTTCACATTACTCCTGAATATATGCCTAATATAAAATCTTTATCAGCTATCGGCCTTTGCCTGCTGTTTGCCGCAGCCAGTCATCCTGCCGTAGCTGCCGACAAAGACAAGAAGAAAAAAGACAAGAAAAAAGAGGAACCTGCAGTTATTGATACATTAATAGCACCAATCCCAATGAACCGCCAGATGTTTGCCGGCAAGGTAACTCAGGCCATAAGAGGTATTGATGCGAAAGACGGTGCTACCGATAAAGTTGTATTTATGGAAGACGCGGTAAAGTCTAAAGTACTGACCCAGACATTCCTGGTAGATGCTCCTTTACTGCTGATCAAAATAGAAAATTCTACGGCAAGTCATGCCAATAAAATCCGCTACGAAAGAGCATTGGCCGACAGGCTCAACGGCTTCCGTACCTATACCGGCGGTGATCCGGATGTGATCTATTATAAACGCCTGATGAAAAACTTCGAAGAGCTGATGAACGCAGAAGTAGGCGGTAAGGCACTGGAGTTTGTAAAAGCTAATCCGAATATATACACACTGGAAAATCTGGATCTGCTGGAAAACAGCACAGAAGCTAAGGCATTCCTGTATGAAAAAATAGGAGTAGAGCAGCCGGAAATGATGATCAAACGCCTGAGCGAGTTCTCCCGTGAATCGTATGCCGATCCGGTAATTGCAGCAGCAGCAAAAGTGGCGCCAAGCACCATTATGAGCTATGCAGCACCTACCTCAAAATATACCAATGTAATTCGCCGTAATAAGGATCAACTGGTACAAACGATTGTAAAGATTGTAGACCAGTCCAAGAAGCCGTTTAAAGTATTGCCCTTCCTGAACCAGATTAATGACGGGAGCAAAACCATTGCACAGATCGATCAGATCGCGCAAAATGATGATGCTTATTTTAAAAGCCTGGTAGAACTGAAGACATCGGGCAAAGCCTGGTCTGAAGTAGCAATAGATGAAGAGATTGCTTATCGCGCACTTAAATATGTGCGTACGGTAAATGAATTGCATGAAAAGGCAGATGCAGTGCGATTCAAGTCTGTAGAAGGTTTTAACCCTTCTGAGTACTACTTTATGCTCCTGGGCGGCCAGACCAACGAAATTTATACCAGCTCTTACCTGGGTATCTTCAAGCGTATGATGGCTAAAATGGGTACAACTTCAAGTTATGAACTGCTGGAGAAAGTGCGCATGTCTCACTTCCGTACCTTCATCCGTATGGCAGCGGGGTATAATACATTATCTACCTTCCTGACCAGCATGACAGAGGATCAGAAAACAACGCTGATGCGCTCTTTCGTAGCTAACCTGGAGAATGGTGGCCGTAAAGAACTGGCAGATGCTGTAGATGTGGCCGATGCCTTCGGTAGCCTGAATAACCCGGAGTTGATTACTTTCCTGAAAGATGAAGTAAAGTCCAACTACGAGCGCGTATACAAAGACAAATCTATCCCTGCAGATAATCGCGAAAAAGGGGTAATTGTATACGGCCTGCTGGGTACAATTTTTAATAATGCTTCCGATGCAGGGCAGCTGCAGGAAAGTGTAAGCGAGATTCCGCCGATCAATTTTGTAGATTATAATTCCCTGGTTGATAAAGACGGTAAAGTAATACAGCAGGTATTCTTCTACGGAGATGAAGACGGTAAGATTTCATACGGCAGCTTCCTGACCAATTTCCGTAATAAAAACTGGAAAATAGATGAGTCTAATCCGGATTGGATTACAATAACATCGCTTGTGGGTAAACCAACAGTGATCTATGCCAATCGCCCCCTGGAAGAGCCTAAGGATGAAGAAGCACAAAACAAATTATACGCTTACCTGGATGCCAACGAGATCTATCCGACCATTGTCATTCACCGCGGCCACAGCTATCACCTGGATGGTTCTCTGAAGAACCTGACACCAAAAGTGAAAATCGTGATGCTGGGCTCCTGTGGCGGTTTCCATAACCTGGCCAATGTACTCGATAAGGCACCGGATGCCAATATTATTTCTACCAAACAGGTAGGCTCTTATCGTATCAATGAGCCGATCATCAGAGAACTGAATGCGCCCATACTGAAAGGGGAGAATGTAGACTGGCTGGCGATGTGGAAGAACCTGGGTACTGAATTTTCTGCCAAATCTGTAGGCGATAAAGACCTGTTCAGTGATTACATTCCACCAAACCGCAACCTGGGTGCAATCTTCATTAAAGCATACCGCAAGATGGAGTTGAGCCAGGAAGGTTAATCTCATTTAAAATAACAAAACAAAAAGGTTCTGAGTCTCGCATTCAGAACCTTTTTTTGTACCTTTCTGAGAAAAATATACCATGGCTAAAAGCAATAAAATCAGGCTCTCCAAAATCAGTACACGTGCTCCGGAAGGGCTCAGTAAAGATCAGACCAAGAAGGAACTGTTTAAGATACTGGAAGAGATAGAAGAATTGCAGAACCTGCTCTATGCCGAGCATCAGCACAGCCTGCTCATCATTATCCAGGGTATGGATGCCAGCGGCAAAGATGGTCTGGTACGTGATGTGTTTAACTATGTCAATCCAAGTGGTGTAGTAGTGCATTCGTTTAAAGTGCCTACAGAAGAAGAGTTATCGCACGATTTCCTCTGGCGCATCCATAATAAAGTACCGGGCAGGGGCATGATACATGTATTCAACCGCTCTCATTACGAAGATGTGCTGGTAACCAGGGTACATGGCTGGTGCGATGATGAGCTGGCCACAAAACGCATGAAAGCCATCAATCATTTTGAATCCCTGTTGCAGGAACATAACAACACCGTAATCCTGAAGTTTTACCTGCATATATCTCCGGAGGAACAATTGATCCGCCTCAAAGAAAGAATGAGTGCACCCAGCAAGATGTGGAAGTACAATGCCAATGATATTGTAGAGTCGCAAAGCTGGAAGCGCTATATGAATTATTATGAAGACGTATTTGCGCATTGCAATGATGTGCCCTGGCATATCATCCCTTCCGATCAGAACTGGTACAAGAGCCATACGGTAGCCAGCATCATTCATAAGACCCTGAAGGACCTGAAAATGCAATATCCGGGATTGAAAAAATAGGAATGCGATTATATATAATCGGCGCTGTAAGGCCTCTGAGGATGTTGTGGCAAAGGGCAATCGTGTCCTGATGTGACTAATCGCTGATTGCAAGATGGGCAGGGATTTTCTACCACTGGAAAAGACCTTAATAAACAAAAAGGAATATGCACAAATGTGTATAATTAAGCCCGTATTCCGTAAGCAAAATAGTATTTTTGTTACCGTATTATGGCAAAGAAAACAGCAAGCGAAACCCCGCTGATGAAGCAGCACGGAGAGATTAAAAGCCGGTATCCCGATGCTATTTTATTGTTCCGTGTAGGAGACTTTTATGAGACTTTTGGTTCCGATGCAGTAGTGGCTGCAAAAGTATTAGGTATAACCCTTACTAAAAGAGCTAATGGTTCTGCAACTTTTATAGAGTTAGCAGGCTTTCCCCATCATGCGCTGGATACTTACCTGCATAAATTGGTAAAGGCCGGTTATCGCGTAGCCATCTGCGATCAGCTGGAAGATCCTAAAACGGTAAAGGGTATTGTAAAACGTGGGGTAACAGAACTGGTTACACCGGGTGTTGCCACCAATGACCGCCTGCTGGATAATAAGACCAATAATTTTCTTGCTGCCGTACATATCGATGATAAAGAGTCCGGCATTGCCTTTATAGATATCTCTACAGGTGAGTGTTTCGTAGCCCAGGGCAACCTGGAGTATATGGATAAACTCCTGCAAAGCTTCCAGCCCTCAGAAGTACTGATCGCGAAAGGTAAGCAGAAAATATACAGAGAAGAACTGGATCAGAAGTACTATTCCTATGCACTGGAAGACTGGATATTTCAGCACCATTATGCCTACGAATTGCTGACCAAACATTTTGAAACACAGTCCCTGAAAGGATTTGGAGTAGAAGACTGGCAACCGGCAATCATTGCCGCCGGAGCCGCATTCCACTATTTTAAAGATACGGAACATCCGCACCTGCAGCACCTTACTACGCTGCAGCAGATCAATGCTGCTGCCTTTTTATGGATGGACCGCTTTACCATACGTAATCTCGAATTATTACAAAGTCCGTCTGAGAACGGGTATACACTCCTGGGTAGTATAGATGAGACCATCACCCCAATGGGTGCACGTATGCTCAAACGCTGGCTGATATTCCCTTTGGTAGACCTGCAGCAGATTCGTCAGCGCCATAATATGGTCGAAGCATTATTTACTGCCACAGACCTGAATAACGAGATTCGCCAGCACCTCAAATCTATAGGAGATATTGAGCGTCTGGTAGCCAAAGTGCCCCTGAAAAAAATCAATCCGCGCGAAGTCGTGCAACTCGCCCGCAGCCTGCATCATACCGATGCCATTAAAGCACTGGCAGAGCAAGAGCAGAGCATTGCGGTGCAGCAGTTGCTGTCGTCTGTACAGGAAACACAATCCGTACAGGACATCATCAAGGAGTATATCAAAGAAGATCCTGCAGTATCGATACAGAAAGGAAATGTGATCTGCGATGGCCTGCATGAAGAGCTGGATAACCTGCGCCAGATTGCCTTTCATGGCAAGGAATACCTGGCACAGATACAGGAAACAGAAAGCGCAAAAACCGGTATCCCTTCCCTTAAAATTGCCTTCAATAACGTATTCGGGTATTACCTCGAAGTGACCAATACGCATAAAGACAAAGTGCCTGCAGAATGGATCCGTAAGCAAACGCTGGCCAATGCCGAGCGGTACATTACACCCGAACTGAAAGCTTACGAAGAAAAGATATTAGGTGCCGAAGAGAAAATACTGGCACTGGAATCACAGCTGTATGAATTCCTGCTGGATAAATTACAGTTGTCTTTAAAGACCATGCAGCATAATGCGCAAATCATTGCACAGATTGATTGTCTGCAATCACTGGCTACTATTGCCAAACGCCATAATTATGTGCGTCCCGAAATGGAAGACAGTGCCGTACTGGACATCAAAGCCGGTCGTCATCCTGTGATAGAGCAGCATTTGCCGCCGGGCGAAGAGTATGTACACAATGATGTATTGCTCGATAAAGAGACACAACAAATCATTATCCTTACCGGTCCCAATATGAGTGGTAAATCGGCCTTACTGCGCCAGACCGCCCTGATTACGCTTATGGCGCATATGGGTAGTTTTGTACCTGCAGGTAAAGCCGTTATCGGCCTGACCGATAAAATCTTTACCCGTGTAGGCGCCTCCGATAACCTGAGTGGGGGAGAGTCTACCTTTATGGTGGAGATGAATGAGACCGCCAGTATTATCAACAACCTCAGCACCCGCAGCCTGGTGCTCTTAGACGAGATTGGCCGGGGTACCAGCACCTACGATGGTATTTCCATTGCCTGGTCTATTGTAGAATTTATACAGCAGCATCCGAACAAAGCAAAGACGATCTTCGCAACCCACTATCATGAGCTGAACGAACTGGAACATAAGCTGGAGGGCGTAAAGAACTACCACATCACCCATAAAGAAACGGGCAATAAGGTTATCTTCCTGCGCAAGCTGGCGCCGGGCGGCAGCCGTCATAGCTTTGGTATACAGGTGGCTAAAATGGCCGGCATGCCTAATGGCCTGACCAAGCGTGCCGATGAAATACTGGCTATCCTGGAAGAGAAGAATAAAGATAATGGAATGGGTAAAAAGATGAAGCAGATTCATACAGATACCTTCCAGCTGAATATATTTGATGGCCTGTCTACCGATCTCAACAGGATCAAAGAGCTCTTGTTTGAAACCGATATCAATACCCTCACGCCGGTAGAGGCCTTGATGAAACTGAACGAATTGAAGAACGTCATAAAAGTATACCAGGATTAAGCAATGGATTATTTCAGTAATAAGATTTACGAGCAGGAAACATTTGACCAGCGCGTTATGCCGCAGGGCGAGTATGAGGGTTGTACTTTCCGCTCCTGCGAGTTCAGCAATGCGGTACTGAATGGTTATAAGTTTATCGATTGCACGTTTATCTCCTGCAACCTGAGCATGGCTACACTGGTACAAACCGTATTGCATAAAGTAAAGTTCGAGTCCTGTAAATTGCTGGGTCTGCATTTCGAATCCTGCAGCCCGATAGGGATGACACTCGCTTTTGAGCAATGTATTATGGACCATACATCCTTCTACAAAACGAAATTGCCGCAAACCAATTTTATCTCCTGCTCACTGGCAGAGGCAGACTTTACCGGGGCCGATTTCAAAGGCTCTGTATTCCGGGATTGCGACCTGCGCATGGCCCATTTTGAACAGACCAACCTGGAGAAAGCAGACCTGAGCAGCTCTATGAATATAGCCATGGATCCGAATAAGAACCAGCTGAAAAATGCGGTGTTCAGTATGCATAATCTACCGGGATTACTGGCAGTATACAAGATTAAGATCCGCTAAGTATAAAGTCTACATATTTTTCAGGCGCTAGTGTTCCGAAGAAGCACTCGCGCCTCTTCAATTCTACCTGAGGTTGTCACGGGCAATTGTATGCCATTCCCTTAGTGGCATTCGAAACACTAAAGATCAATAACACATAGCATCTTTTTCAGACTTTTAACTTTTTGCATTTGTATGTTGCAATATAATTTCCGCTTACATTTGTGCCGTTAATCTCCCGCAATGGCAAGCCTCCTCATTATAGACGACGAAGAAAAAGTAAGACAATTAATGGCCCGTATACTGGGTCTTGAAGGTATGGATGTACTACAGGCTGGCGATGCGAAGAGTGGTCTGTATAAACTGTCCCATGCCGATATAGATGTGGTGCTGTGCGATGTAAAACTGCCCGATGCCAGTGGCGTGGCTTTGTGCGAACAAATAAAGCAGCAATACCCGCTGGTTGAAGTCATCCTGCTTACAGCCTATGGCAATATACCGGATGGGGTGCAGGCAATCAAAAACGGAGCATTCGATTACATCACCAAAGGGGACGATCAGCATCGCATCATACCATTGGTCAATAAAGCCCTGGATAAAGTAGCGCTCGCCAAACGTGTGCAGCAGCTGGAGGCACAGGTAGGAAAGAAGTATTCCTTTGACAGTATATTGGGTACCTCAAAACAGATTGCCGATGCCATATCCCTGGCCAGAAAAGTGTCCCAGACCGATACTACCGTTTTACTGCTCGGAGAAACCGGCACTGGTAAAGAAGTCTTTGCACAGGCCATTCATTACAACAGTGATCGCCGCGATAAGCCATTTGTAGCCATCAACTGTGCCGCATTCGGAAAAGAATTGCTGGAAAGCGAATTGTTCGGATATAAAGCCGGAGCCTTTACCGGCGCACTCAAAGACAAGAAAGGCTTATTCGAAGCAGCTGACCAGGGCACGCTCTTCCTGGATGAAATAGGAGAAATGGAACTCGGCCTGCAAGCCAAACTATTACGCGTACTGGAGACTGGTACTTTTATTAAAGTCGGAGATACCAATCCAACTAAAGTATCGGTGCGCATTATTGCCGCAACCAACCGTAACCTGGAACAGGCAGCTGAGGAAGGCACTTTCCGCTCCGACCTGTATTACCGCCTGTCGGTATTTGCCATTCCATTACCCTCACTACAGGAACGCAAGAAGGATATAGGACAGATCGCAACGCATTATGCCGAAACCTTTGCCGCCAAGATCAATAAACGGACCATCCGTTTGTCTGAAGCATATATACAAGCCCTGGAACAACATCAATGGAAAGGAAATATCCGCGAACTGAAAAATGTAATCGAGCGCAGTGTGATCCTTGCTGATAGTGATGTATTAGATGCCGCAACCTTACCTTACGAAATTGTACACAGCACTACAGCAGCAACAAAATCAGTATCCGGTTTTGCGTTGTGCCATGTAGAAGAAATGCACATCCGTAAAGTATTGCAGCATACCAAAGGTAATAAGGCCGAAGCAGCCCGACTGCTCGGCATCGGTATTGCAACCCTTTACCGTAAAATAGAAGAATACAAGATCTCCTGAATTTCTTTTACCGTATAACAATCTCATTCTGAGAAAGAGCCTATCATTTTGATAGGCTCTTTTATTGTTTGTATCAACTGAAAAATTATAATAAATTGATTTTCAGTTATTTGTGTTTTATTTAATGCTATTGGCATTGTATTGGCATGTACTGTAGTGTACTAAACACAATACAATACATGATTCATGTCAAACACTCTATTCCTGCGGTAAAACGCAGGCCTTTAAAACCCGGTCCCGCAGCAGATGCATTTGCAGGGATTATAGCCCTGGCCTGGTGCCTGGTATTTGTACTGGGATTGATCACACAAATTTTCTCCACCTGAAATTCATTATATGCTTAGCCCGGTTTTATTCCTGAGTCTGCTCCTCTGCTTCGCCTTACTGTTTAAGGCCATTAGCTTTTTTGAAAAAATATAATACCATGATGATCGCATTATTCATCTTATCCCTGCTGGTCTTCGCATACATCTGTTATGTATTGCTGAAACCCGAACGATTCTAACATTATTACGATATAAGCCTTCGCTGCTTTAACCCCTTAATTATGAACACTGAAATACTGGGCATACTCGCGACCTTCCTGATCGCACTCTTACTCGCCCTGCCCCTGGGCAAATACATAGCCAGGGTATATGCCGGAGAAAAAACAAAGATGGATTTTCTCTTTAATCCCCTGGACCGGCTCCTGTACCGCATCAGCGGCATTGATGCCAAACGGGAAATGAACTGGAAGCAGCATATGATGGTCATGCTCACCATCAACCTGATCTGGGTACTGATGAGTATGCTTATCCTGATGTGCCAGCAATGGCTGCCCCTCAACCCGGATCATAACCCCAATATGCCGGCCGATCTGGCCTTTAATACCAGCATATCTTTTGTGGTCAACTGTAACCTGCAACACTACTCCGGAGAGAGTGGGGTGAGCTACCTGAGCCAGATGTGGCTGATGTTCCTGCAGTTTGTCAGTGCCGCTACCGGCATGGCCGCAGTAGTAGTACTGTTCAAAGCTTTTAAAGCCCGCAGTACCACACAGCTCGGTAATTTCTACACCTATTTTGTCCGTTCCTGTACGCGCATATTATTACCCTTATCTTCCATCCTGGCTATAATTGTACTCTTCAACGGTACACCCATGACCTTTGATGGAAAACAAGAAATGATCGGTCTGCAGGGAGATAGTGTAGCGGTTTCTACCGGTCCTGCTGCCGCTTTTGTAGGCATTAAACATGTCGGAACCAATGGTGGAGGCTTCTTTGCAGCCAACTCAGCACACCCCTTAGAGAACCCTAATTACGGGACCAATATGGCAGAGATGGTAGGACAATTGATCATACCACTCGCGATGATCTTTGCATTTGGTTACTTTATACAACGCAGACGCCTTTCCTGGATGATCTTTGGTGTGATGACCATCGGTTTCCTGATGCTGGCTATACCCAATGTAATGCAGGAAATGAATGGTAATCCAGCTCTGACGGCCAAAGGACTAAACAATACGATGGGGGCTATGGAAGGCAAAGAAGTCCGCTTCGGCGCCGCTGCCAGTGGCTTCTGGAGTATTGTGACAACCGTAATTTCCACAGGTTCGGTCAATGCCATGCACGACAGTACCATGCCGCTTTCGGGCATGAATGAAATGCTGGCTATGATGATCAATGCCTTTTACGGAGGCTGCGGTGTAGGCCTGCTCAACTTTTTCATCTTTATCATACTGGCCGTATTTATCAGTGGGCTGATGGTAGGGCGTACACCCGAGTTTTTAGGTAAGAAAATAGAAGCACGTGAAATGAAAATTGCGATGATCATTGCCTTACTGCATCCGCTGCTGATTCTTGCCGGTACTGCCTTAACAGTTACTATGCCTGCACTGGGACGCGCCACAGTGGCCAATCCCGGCTACCACGGATTCAGTGAGATCCTGTATGAATTTACCTCCTCTGCCGCCAATAACGGCAGCGGGTTCGAAGGGCTGGGAGATAATACACCCTGGTGGAATATCGCAACCGGTGTGGTGTTGCTGCTGGGTCGATTCCTGCCGATCATAGGCCCGGTTGCGATTGCGGGTATGCTAGCAGAGAAGAAATATATACCGGAGGGTAATGGTACCCTGCGTACCGATACCGGCACATTTGGTATGATGGTCTTCGCCGTTATTGTGATCATCACTGCATTGTCCTTCTTTCCTACACTGGCTTTAGGCCCGCTGGCAGAGCATTTCTCCATGCCTTAGCACCGTATTTATTCATCATTATACTATTTAAATCAAGCGTCATGAACACCGCGCAACATAAAGGATTATTCCAGGCAGCCTTACTGGGGCCCGCTTTCAAAGCGGCTTTCCGTAAGCTGAATCCTAAAACACTCCTGCGTAACCCGGTAATGTTTACCGTAGAGATCGGTACAGCTGTCATGCTGCTGGTCTGCATCTGGATACTTGCCGGCAATAATACCCAGGGAAGTCTGGCTTATAATGCCATTGTATTCTTTGTTTTATTCCTGACCCTGCTGTTTGCCAATTTTGCAGAAGCGATAGCAGAAGCCAGGGGCAAGGCACAGGCCGACAGCCTGAAAAAAACCAGGGAAGAAACACCTGCTAAATGGGTGCAGCCCGTAGGCGAGATCTTTGTCAACGAGGTGAAAATCATTCCCTCTTCTCAACTCAAAAAAGGTGATGTATTTCTCTGCGAAGCCGGAGATATTATTCCTGCAGACGGAGAGATCATTAAAGGTCTGGCCACCATTGACGAAAGTGCCATAACCGGAGAGTCTGCACCCGTGATCCGTGAATCGGGTGGCGATAAAAGCTCTGTAACCGGTGGTACTAAAGTACTTTCAGATAAGATCATGGTGAAAGTGACCGCAGCACCCGGAGAGAGCTTTCTGGATAAAATGATAGCCCTAGTAGAAGGGGCATCCCGTCAGAAAACACCTAACGAAATTGCGTTAACCATTTTACTGGCAGGTTTTACTCTGGTATTTATCATCGTAACCGTAACCCTGAAACCCTTTGCGGACTATGCACAGGCACCAATCACTATTGCCTCTTTTATCGCATTATTTGTCTGCCTCATACCGACTACGATCGGCGGTTTGCTCTCCGCCATAGGTATAGCAGGTATGGACCGTGCTTTGCGGGCCAATGTGATTACCAAAAGCGGCCGTGCGGTAGAAACAGCCGGAGATGTGGATGTACTGCTGCTGGATAAAACGGGAACTATTACCATCGGTAACCGCAAGGCTACACACTTTTACACTGCTCCGGGCATTGGGGAAGAAGCCCTGATCCGCGCTGCTGTATTGAGTTCGATGGCCGATGAAACACCAGAAGGGAAATCCATACTGGAGCTGGCCGGAAAAGATCCTCTGCAATATGGAATTGAGCATCCTGAATTTGTCGGCTTCACGGCAGAGACCCGCAGCTCCGGAATTAATTTCGGTACCAACAGGATCAGAAAAGGGGCTACCGATGCCATTCGCAATATCTGTATGCAAGCCGGCAACCTGTTCCCGGTTGAGATCCAGGAACGGGTAAATCATATTGCTGCTAATGGCGGTACGCCATTGGTCGTAGCCGAGAACAATGTGGTAATGGGTGTAATCGAATTGCAGGATATCATCAAACCCGGTATACAAGAGCGTTTTGAGCGCCTGCGTAAAATGGGCATTAAGACTGTAATGGTTACGGGTGATAATCCGCTGACGGCAAAATTTATTGCCGAAAAAGCCGGAGTAGATGACTTTATCGCGGAAGCCAAGCCGGAAGATAAGATGAACTACATTAAGAAAGAGCAGTCTGCTGGCCGACTGGTAGCGATGATGGGCGATGGTACCAATGATGCGCCTGCACTGGCCCAGGCCGATGTAGGTGTAGCCATGAACAGTGGTACACAGGCGGCGAAAGAAGCCGGTAATATGGTAGATCTGGATAATGATCCTACCAAACTGATCGAGGTGGTAGAGATCGGTAAGCAATTACTCATGACCCGCGGTACCTTAACCACATTTAGCATTGCCAATGATGTAGCCAAGTATTTTGCCATCATCCCGGCACTGTTTATTACAGCCATTCCTGCATTGCAGCACCTGAATATTATGCAGCTGCATAGTCCGCAGAGTGCCATACTCTCCGCTGTAATATTCAATGCTATAATCATACCTATGCTCATTCCGTTGGCGCTGAAAGGCGTGGCCTATAAGCCGATCGGGGCATCTGCCTTATTGCGCAGAAACCTTTTTATCTACGGACTGGGCGGGATTATTGTTCCCTTTATCGGTATCAAACTGATCGACATGATCGTATCCCTATTCCTGTAATTTTTTTATTATTAATATCATGAAAACATATTTTTTTCCGGCCTTAAGACTCACGATTGTACTGCTGATCGTATGTGCCGTATTATATCCTTTAAGTATCTGGCTCCTCGGTAAAATGGCTCCCGGTCAGGGCAAAGGAGTACAGGTAACCGCACAGGGCCGTAACTATTATCGAAACATAGGTCAGTCCTTTACAGAAGTACAATATTTCCAGGGCCGTCCATCTGCGGTGAACTATAATGCCGCAGGCTCGGGTGGCAGTAACAAAGGGCCTTCCAATCCTGAATACCTGGACATCGTGCAGGGCAGAATAGATACCTTCCTGAAGTATAACCCTGGTGTACACAAAAATGATATTCCGGCAGACCTGGTTACCTCCAGTGGCAGTGGCTTAGATCCCGATATTTCGGTACTATCGGCTATGATACAGGTACCCCGAATCGCAGCAAAACGAAATATGCCCGAAAGCGAATTGAAGCAATTAATACAGCAACACACGCAAAAGCCGCTTTGGGGCCTGTTCGGACCAGAACGCATCAATGTACTGGAACTGAACATTGCCCTGGACAAACTTTCAAAATCATAAAAAAAATAACCATCTTTAATATATCATACAGACCATTAACATGAGTACTTCTATTAAACAATTAAGCGTAGCCGCCCTATTAGGCATGTTCCCGTTCACCCTTACCGCACAACAAAAAGGAGAACCTTTTGAAGGCATAGACCAGAGCTGGCAGAATGGTAATGACCGCAGGGATTCATCGGTATTTCACATACCATACTTTACCCCCAGTCTTATGGTGGATGTCAATTACACCCATTCCTTCAACCGGCCGAATGATAATACCGTCGTGGGTTCTACCACTTTGTCGCGCAATAACGAAGTGCAGTTAAATGCCCTGCATTTCGGGGGAGACTTCAATTATAAAAATGCCCGTGCCCGCGTTATGACACAGTTCGGTACCCGGTCTATGGTCGTGCCGCGTAATGACTATAGCCCATACAGGGGACAGTATAAACTGGCAGATGCATACCGCTACCTGAGCGAAGCCTCTGTGGGCTACCATTTCAACAAATGGTACGGCATTAATGTCGATGCCGGTTTGTTTATGTCCTATGTAGGACTGAACTCTTATTATCAAACAGAAAACTGGGAATACCAGGCCTCCTTTACCTCTGACAATACACCCTGGTTCTTTAACGGGGTACGCTTACAAGTGTATCCTTCAAAAACGATTAAGGTAGAAGCCTGGCTGATCAACGGCTGGCAGAGTTATGGCCGCTTTAACAGTATGCCGGGTGTTGGAGGTAGTTTCTGCTATATGTCTAAAAGCAGCAACCTGAAGGTGATCAGTAATAACTATTTCGGAACAGATGCTGCGGGCATCAAAGATCGTAAGCGCTTCCACTCCGACAACAGTGTGCTGCATCGCTATTACAACAGACCAGGCTCAAAAGGCATAAGCCGCATGGCCTTCTCTCTGACGGGCGATATCGGGTTTGAAAAAGGCGGTGGTGTAAATGGCTTTAACAACAGCGATCCCACTAAACCGGCACAATACTTTGCCAGTGCTATGTTCTATAACCGTATATGGTTTATGAACAATAAACTGGCATGGACAGTAGGCGGCGGTCTGATGACCAATCCGGGACGCTACCTGGTATTGTATCCTACCGGTCAGGCCAGCCCATTGCCTAGCGCTACTGATCCTACTAAAACAGAAGGTGCTTATCCTTTCTCCGCCAATCCCGGCGATGCGTTCAGCGGATGGGATGCCTCTACCAATCTCGATTTTATGCCTAATCAGAGCCTAACCTTCCGTGTAGAATTTGTACACCGTGCTTCTAACGTACCTTATTTTGCTGGTCCGGGTGGGGTAACCTCACAAACCGGTTACAGTACAACGCCACTGGACCCGAGCTGGAGACCAGACCTGGTAAAATCAGAAAACCGTTTCATCCTGGCATTATTGTTCAGATTATAATATACACATAATGGATGCAGCAAGCCCGTCAGAATTCCTCGACCTGATACGGATGCAGAAAAGAGGTAAGTTTAAAGTCTACATCGGCATGATAGCCGGTGTAGGCAAAACTTTTCGTATGCTACAGGAAGCGCATGCTTTAAAGCAGAGTGGGGTGGATGTGCGCATTGCTTATGTAGAGACACATGGCCGTAAAGAGACCCATGCACTGCTGGAAGGATTGCCCATCATTCCGCGGCGCAAATTGTTTTACAAAGGCAAAGAGCTGGAAGAGATGGATGTGCAGACCGTCATTAACCTGCAACCGGAGATCGTTATTGTAGATGAACTGGCGCACAGCAATATTGAAGGCAGTAAAAACCAGAAACGCTGGCAGGATGTACTGGACCTGCTGGATGCAGGCATACATGTGATCAGTGCCGTAAATATCCAGCATATAGAAAGCCTGCATGAAGAGATCAGAACCATAACAGGCATAGAAGTGTCGGAGCGTATACCCGACAGCATTATAGCCCGGGCCGATGAAGTTGTAAATATAGACCTGACGGCAGATGAATTGATCGCCAGACTAAAAGACGGAAAGATCTATGAAGCCTCTAAAGTAGCACGGGCACTGACTAATTTCTTCAAACAGGAGCATATTCTGCAATTGCGGGAGCTGGCCCTGAAAGAGGTAGCTTCTGCTGTAGAACGTAAGGTGGCAGCGGAGGTACCGCAGAGTGCGGTCATGCGGCATGAGCGTTTTATGGCCTGCATCAGCAGCAATGAAAAGATTGCCCGTAACGTGATTCGTAAAACGGCACGGCTGGCCAATTATTACAACAGTAAATGGTTTGTAATCTATGTGCAGACCCCGAGAGAACAGGCCGATAAAATACCCCTGGATAAACAAAGGCATTTAATTCATAATTTTAAACTGGCAACAGAGATGGGTGCGGAGATCATTAAAATCTCTGCCGATAATATTGCGACAGCTATTGCAGAGCAGGCTTCGGAACATCGCATCACCACGGTATGCCTGGGCAAACCACATATAAGCCTCTGGCGCATTATCCTGTCTACCAATATCTTTAACCGCCTGCTGAAAAAAATGGCTGCAGAAGATATTGACATCATTATATTGAGTTAATGAAGAACTTTGTACCTAATTGAGTATCCATGAACATCAAAACCAAACTCCTTTCCGGCGTAGGCCTGCTGTTTGCCCTGATCCTGGTCCTGGCGGCAACCAGCGTGTATTATGTCAATGCGCTGAAAAGAGATACGCATAATATCCTGGTCGATAACTACAATACCCTGGAATATGGGCGTAGTATGCTTTTAGCTATAGACCGCATTCAGGTGGAGCCGGCAGCTGCTATACAGCAACTGGAGGCCAGCCTGGATAAACAGCAGCAAAATATTACAGAACAGGGCGAGCGGGAAGTGACTGATCGCATCGGCAATCACATTGCTTTGCTGAAAGCAGCACCCGGAGATACCCAGAGCAAGGCGATGCTACGCTCCGAAATATCGGAACTGATGCGCCTGAATATGGCCGCCATTGAGCGTAAAAATGACCTGGCCAATAGCACCGCCAGGGCAGCTATATTCTGGATCAGCGTGGTTGGTACATTTTGTTTTCTGATCGCATTTGTACTATTGGTAAACCTGCCGAGCAATATTGCCAACCCTATTAAAGAGCTGACGGAAAGCATACGGGAGATTGCGCAGCAGAATTATAAAAAGAGGGTACATTTCGAAAGCAGCGGTGAGTTTGGGGCACTGGCCCGCTCTTTTAATACCATGGCAGAGAAGCTGGAGGAATATTCTGAAAGCCGTCTGGATAAGATCATACAGGCTAAGAACAGGATTGAAGCACTGATCAATAATATGCATGATCCCGTTATAGGGATTGATGAACACAAGATTGTGCTGTTTGCCAACGAACAGGCACTGAGCATTACGGGGCTGAGCAGTGAAGACATGCTGGGTAAACAAATACAGGATATAGCTGTGCATAATGACCTGGTGCGTGACCTGATCCGTGATCTGTTTGTACCCGAGCAAGAGGTACGCAAGCCGGAGCAGATCAGCATTTTCGCCAATGGAAAAGAAAGTTATTTTGATAAAGAGATCATCCCGATCTATATTACCCCTACGGGCGAACAGGCTGTACAATTTATCGGGCAGGTCATCCTGCTGCGCAATGTAACCGTGTTTAAAGAACTGGATTTTGCCAAAACAAACTTCATGGCTACAGTGTCGCATGAGTTCAAAACCCCGATTGCTTCTATCAAAATGAGCCTGCAACTATTGCAGAACAAGCAGGTCGGTATACTGAACGGAGAGCAGGAACAATTGGTAGACAGTATAGGAGAGGATACTGCACGCCTGCTGAAAATTACTGGCGAATTACTGAACATGACCCAACTGGAGAGCGGTAAAATGCAACTCTCTGTACAAAACATAAACCCCACGCAAGTGCTGGAAGCCGCAGTGGCTGCTACGCGCACGCCTGCTGCACAGAAAAATATTCACATAGCCATTCATTGTCCCGAAAATATAGGCATGATGCGTGCAGATGCAGAGAAGACCAGCTGGGTGCTGACCAATCTGCTGACCAATGCCATTCGCTATTCTTATGAAGAAAGCCAGATAGAGCTGCAACTGCTGGAGGAGCCCGGTTTTATCCGCTTCAATGTAAGAGATACTGGTCGTGGTATAGATGCACAGTACACAGACAAGATCTTTAACCGCTACTTTAAAATACCCGGCAGTTCTAAAGAAGGTACTGGCCTGGGGCTGGCCATCAGCAAAGAACTGATGGAAGCGCAGGGCGGGGGTATAGCAGTAGTCAGCGATCTTGGAGCAGGCAGTACCTTTTCGATCTGGTTGCCGAGGGTGTAGTGCTGAAGTAATTGGCACATGCATGTCGCGTGTACCGATGCGGTATTATTTTTGAATTTACCTTTTGAATTTCAGTACATTTGTCTGGATAACCATTATCCCTATAAACTGTATGCAGCAAAGACTCTTGTTCCTGCTGGCGATCCAGGCTTGCTTTACCACCCTGAGCGCGCAACAAAAAAACTATTTTCAGCAAAAAGTAGATACTAAAATTGAGGTCACACTCGATGATAAACGCCATTTTCTGAATGGTGTGGTATCAATGCAGTACACCAACAATTCGCCGGATACCCTGCACTATATTTATTTTCATTTGTACCCCAATGCCTATAGCAGCGACCGTACCGCCTTTGAAAAGCAGGCCGTAGAGAATAAAAGCACCGCACACTATCTTGCCAAAAAAGAAGACTGGGGCTATATCGACAGCCTGAAGTTTACGGTAGATGAGATTCCTTCCCGAATGGTGACTACAGATGATCCGGATATTGTTAAGATCTTATTGCCGCAGCCGATCGTACCGGGTGGGCAGGCGAGCATTCAGACTCCCTTCCGGGTGAAGATTCCTAAAACCTTTTCCCGACTGGGGCATGAAGGGCAGAGCTACCAGATTACCCAATGGTTTCCCAAGCCTGCAGTGTATGATAACAAAGGCTGGCACCCCATTCCTTACCTGGACCAGGGTGAGTTCTACAGCGAATATGGCAGTTATGATGTAAGCATTACCCTGCCGGAGAATTATGTGGTGATGGCTACGGGCAACCTGCAAACTCCTGCCGAAGAAAAGTGGCTGGACGGACTGGCGCATAAAGAACTGCCTAAGCCGGGAGATACCACGATCAATAAAAAAGTACCTTCTGCCACTACGATGAAGACCATCCGTTATACGGAAGACCGCGTGCATGATTTTGCCTGGTTTGCCGATAAACGCTGGATCGTCAGAAAAGATACGGTTATGGTACCGGGTACAAAGCAGATCACTACTATATACACCGCTTTCAAACCCGGAAATGTAAAAGGCTGGGAGCAATCTACCGAGTCTGTAAAGACTGCTGTGCAATACTACAGTATGATGGTTGGGGAGTATCCGTATAAGACGGTGAAAGCCGTGGAAGGCTCTCTGCGGGCCGGTGGCGGTATGGAATACCCGACGGTAACGGTTATTGCACCGGGCTATGATAAAGAAACCAATCATACCGTGATTGTGCATGAGGTGGGCCATAACTGGTTCTATGGTATCCTGGGTTCTAATGAACGTATGCATCCCTGGATGGATGAGGGCATCAACAGTTTTTATGAAGAACTGGTGACCAGCATTCCGGTAAAAGGGATTAATGATAAAAAGACAAAGCTCGAAAAGCAAGTGAGCAAATTGGGATATACCATGCCTATGGCTACCCGTACCGATCAGGCTGTGGGTCTGCCGGCATATGAGTATACCAATATGGGTTATGGAGGTGATGTATACGGTAAAACACCGGCATACCTGACCCTGCTCAGTGAATATATGGGTGTGAAGGAGTTCAGTGCCGCAATGAAAGAATACTATGATCTGTGGAAATTCAAACATCCGCAGCCCGAAGATTTTGAAGCGGTGATGAAGAAACACAGTAATAAAGATATCAACTGGTTCTTTACCGATGGTCTGTATAGTAATAAAGGATCAGATTTTGGTGTGGGCAAAGTAAAACATACTGCTGAGGGTAGTATCGTAACATTGACCAATAAAAGCGGTATACAATTGCCCGTGCCGCTGGTGGTAGACAGCCTGGATCATTATGTATGGGTAAGCCCTTTTAAAGGCAAAGTACAGGTGAATCTTGCAGAGAAAGCATCTTATGTAGGTATCGGCAGTATGCTGCCGGACTATAATCTGTCTAATAATCAGAACAGGAAAAGCTTTGCCCTGCGCGGGTTTGGCGGTGCAGAAAGAGCGGGCAGGCAAACGATGTGGGTATTACCTGCAATCGGCTATAATGTATATGACCGTTTTATGCTGGGACTGACCCTGCATAATGTAACCCTGCCGGAAAAATCATTTCAATACATACTGGCCCCGATGTACAGTGCCGGAGCCAAAACGTTAGTGGGTACCGGAATGATCAGTAAAGCATGGTATCCATCGGGAATTGCATTGCAGGAAATTGATTTTAATATTGAAGGCAAGCGTTTTTCTTATCGCAGAACTATGCTGGACAATATTGATAATCCTGAGGCTCAGTTTCTGAAAGTAGCTCCGGAGCTGCGTTTTATCTTTAAGAAACCCAATCCGAGAAGCACTCTGGAGCGCTACCTTTCTATTAAAGGGTATTATATCCAGGAGGGTAAATACCGTTTCGATCAGAACCCGGTAGACAGCATTTATTATCCTTCTAAAGATGGTTATGATACGAAGATCTATGGCCGCATACAGTTTGGACTGAAACAGAAACGTACCTTCAATCCATATAGTTTATTGCTGGAAGCACAGGGTGGTAAAGATTTTACGAAGATCTCTGCAGAGGGTAACCTGAAGATCGATTACTTCTATCGCAAAAAGGCGGTATATCTGAGGGCCTTTGCCGGTAAAATGTTTACCTACAGCGCTGATAATAATGATGCACGCCGTTATGGTTTTAACGCTACCTATTCGGGCTGGAATGATTACCTGTACGATCAGACCTTCTTTGGCCGTAATATGCAGAGCGGGCTTGCCGCGCAGCAGATCTATATCCGGGATGGAGGTATGAAGGTGCCGACCTTGCTGTACAGCAATCCTATTGGTTTTACAACAGACTGGATGGCTGCACTGAATCTTAAAATAGATCTGCCGATCGGGCTTCCGGTACAGTTTTTTGCAGATATCATGACCTTTGCCAAAGCCAAGGAAGTGAATCCTAACCAGAGCCGCTTCCTGTATGATGCCGGCCTTACGGTAAAACTGACGCCTTACCTGGATGTGAATGTTCCATTATTGATGAGCCCTGAATACAGGGATTATAAAAATAATATCCTGGGAAAAGGTGGTTTCGGCAAAATGATCACATTTAACATCAATATTGATAAAATATACTGGTCAAGGATACAACGCGAGATAAATATCTTCCAGTAAACAGCAAAACACATTAACCAGAAAGGCTTTACGGTAATCCGTAAAGCCTTTTTTGCAGGATAATAACTATCGGGGTATTTCTCTTAAAGTATTTAATAGTTATATTTGAGCTTTAGTTTTGTTGTACAACTATTTAAACATAATAAAATGAAACGAATTCTATTCACCATTTCCGCTGTGATGCTGGCTGCTACAGCCAGTATGGCACAAACCCCAACAATTACTAACGGTACTTATGAGGCCTGGGTTGCACCAAGCGGACTATACCAGCTGGAGCGCCCTACAGCCTGGTATGCTACCGATGATGTCCTGGACAATCAGGTGGGACCATTCTTAATTATCAGTGGTATGCCTTTTACACCACAGAAGCAACTCTATAAATCTGCCGATAAATATGAGGGTGATTATTGTGCAAAGATCATGACCAAGAATTTCGGTGATACCTTAAAAGCTGTTCCGGCATTATTTACCAATGCTAAACCTAATCTGAACCTGGTAGCGTTCCTGCAGGCACAGAATGGTGGTAATGTAAATCCTATGGACCTGTTTACTTATACAAACGGTACACCGATGTATGGTAAGAGAGCTGATAGTGTAACGGCATATATCAATGCACCGGCGAGCAACCATGATACCGGTCTGGCATTTGTACTGGCTTATAAAAAGATTACTGCCGATTCTATGGCACTGATCGGAGAAGGCTTCACTATGGTGCCACCAAACGCGGGCGGATACCAGAAGTATATTGTACCGGTTATGTATAACAGCAGCAGCAATACAGCTACAGATACACTGGTAGTGGGTTTTGTATCAGCAGCAAGTGCATCCGATACTGCAACCGGATATTATGTGAATAATACAATGTTCATTGATAAAGTAGAGCTGTTCTGGAGCGCGGGTACCAGCAGCCTGAAAGGTATTCCTAGTCAGAACCTGGGCTTTACGGTATATCCAAACCCTGCTAAAGATTATGTGATCTTCGAACAGAAAGTTACTGCTCCGCAGCGCAACACACTGGTAATCTATAATACTTTAGGTCAGGTGATGCACCAGGAAACAATTAGTGGTGTTCAGAAACAAATTGATCTGAGCCATTATGCACAGGGTACTTACTTCTATGAAGTGTACAATGAGAAGGCTACTGCAAAACAAGTAGGTAAGTTTATTAAATAGTCAGGAGTACCTGATATATAAAAAAGAAGGATGCTGAATAGCATCCTTCTTTTTTATATAAACTAAATTCAGATTCTTGTTATGGCTGCAGGTGATAGTTCAGGATGTGGTTGGAATATTGTTTCTGGAAGAAACCGGCCACATTGATATCATAATTTTCGCTGATGACCCCTACGTTCTTACGGAACTTCATGGTAATGGTACCGCAATTGGTCCAGGTTACAAAGTTCAATTTGCCATACAGGTCACTTTTTACTTCTATAACACTGTCCAGGACTATGTTATTATTCAGGGTAAAAGTGCCGTTTACAGACATCACTTTACTTTCCAGTTTGGTAGGGATGTTCACTCCGTAATTAAAGCTACCGTTAGAGGTCCACTCATCGCCCACTTTAGGATCACCGTTCAGTACCTGTGATTTTACATAAGCACTGCCACTGTTGTCTACTTTAAGCAGGGTATAGTAGTTGCCTTCAAACTTGGCATAGAATTCTTTTACGATCGTACCCGTATTGGTATCTACCTGTTCGAACAGGTTATAGTTAAACTGGTCTACTACCGTATCCCTTCCGGTATAATATCTTTTAAAGATTGTACCATCGCTGGCTTCGTATAACCACCAGTTCTGCGTATTGGTCGGCATGAAGTCGGCAATACCTTCGTTGGTCGGATCAATTGGTTTTGGTTTTTTGCAGGAGGTTCCTGCTGCGCAGATCAGGGCGATGCCTAACATACTTAAAACACTTGTATACTTCATGGGCATTCTGTTTAAAACACAAATGTATTGTGGGGGGTTATAAGGATGTCTAAAGGTATATCATTTTCATGAATATCAGAAATCTCCGCTACGGGCTCAAAATAGCAGAAACCGATTTTTAGGGAGTCGGGTCTGCATTTACTCAGGTATTTATCATAAATACCTTTACCGAAGCCCACCCTGTAGCCCTGCTCATCGGCTACCAGCAGGGGCGTGAAGATGAGGTCTATACTTCCCGGAGGCACAATTTGTGTGCTCACGGGCTCTATCGTTCCGAAGCGATTTTTAACAAATTCGGTTTCATCATCAGCCAGGTAAGCCTCCATTGTGCTATTTTTCAGATCGGTGATGGGGTAGGCCGTACGCAGTTCCGGAATAATCGTTTCTAGATATTGGGTAAAAAAATATGTATTGGGTTCTGCCATATGCTCCATAGGAATATAACTGAACAGGGTTTGTACCTGCATGAGTGGTATGCGCTGCAATTGTATCAGCAGCAGATCATCCATTTTGTTCCGTTCCTGTTCGGTAATTGCTTTACGTTGCTCCAGGTAGATTTTGCGCAGTTGTTCTTTGGTCATCATAATTTTCAAAGGTACTATATAATATAAATGTAGTATCTTTACGAATTCAGAAAGAGGATGAAATAAAAGTTTTGGATTATGAAAAATAATATCTTACCTTTGCATCCTCAAAAAATCTGCATATTATATATGTAGGTTTGGGAGAGTTAAAAATTACTCGTTAATACCAATAATTTTAAGCAATGGCTAAAGAAATTTCGGGCTATGTAAAGCTCCAGTGTAAAGGCGGTCAGGCAAACCCTGCGCCACCAATCGGTCCTGCTCTGGGTTCTAAAGGTGTAAACATCATGGAATTCTGTAAGCAGTTCAACGCACGTACTCAGGACAAACCTGGTAAAGTATTACCTGTTCTGATCACTGTGTATACTGACAAATCATTCGATTTTGTTATCAAAACCCCTCCTGCTGCTGTTCAGTTAATGGAGCATGCAAAAATCAAAAACGGTTCAAAAGAGCCTAATCGTAACAAAGTAGGAAAAGTAACTTGGGCACAAGTTGAAGAAATCGCAAAAGATAAAATGAGCGATTTAAACTGCTTTACCACTGAAAGCGCTATGAAAATGGTAGCTGGTACAGCACGTAGCATGGGTCTTACTGTAGAAGGTGCTGCACCTTGGCAAGACTAAACCCTATTAGTTCATTCCTAAATTAAAAAATTGTTGTTACAATGGCAACCTTAACTAAAAAAAGAAAAGCTGCAGAAGCTAAAGTTGATAAAAATAAGTCTTACTCCCTGGGCGAAGCCGCTCAGCTGGTGAAAGAAGTGAACTGTACTAACTTCGATAGTTCTGTTGACGTTCACGTTCGTTTAGGTATCGATCCTAAAAAAGCAGACCAGGCACTGCGTGGTACAGTAACTTTACCACACGGTACCGGTAAAACTAAGAAAGTATTAGTTCTGTGTCCTGCTGATAAAGAAGCAGAGGCTACAGCAGCTGGTGCAGACTTCGTTGGTCTGGATGAATTCATTACCAAGATTGAAGGTGGTTGGACTGATATCGATGTAATCATCGCTACTCCATCCGTTATGCCTAAAATTGGTCGTTTAGGTAAAGTGTTAGGTCCTCGTAACCTGATGCCAAATCCTAAAACAGGAACTGTTACTAATGATGTAGCTGCTGCTGTAAACGATGTAAAAGGTGGTAAAATCGCTTTCAAAGTAGATAAAGCTGGTATCATTCACGCATCTGTAGGTCGCGTATCTTTCGAGCCTGCAAAGATTGCTGAAAATGCTCAGGAGTTAATCAATACTCTGGTGCGCATGAAGCCTGCTACAGCAAAAGGTACTTACGTTAAAGGTGTTACCATTGCTCCTTCTATGGGCCCTGGTATTACTGTTGATGCAAAATCTGTATCTTAATACTTAGCGTTTAGCGAAACACATTCATTAACATTTCCTGTCAAACGGAATTAAATTATTTAAAACAATGACAACTGCTCAAAAACAAGAAGCAATTGAGCTTTTAAAGAATAAATTCTCTCAGTATAGTAATTTCTATATTACAAATACCGAGTCTTTAACTGTAGCACAAATCAGCACCATCCGTCGTGCCTGCTTCGAGAAAGAAGTGGAAATGACCGTAGCTAAGAATACTCTGATCAAAAAGGCATTAGAAAGCCTGAATGAAGAGAAGTATGCTGGCCTGTACGATGCCCTGCACGGTGTTACTGCTTTAATGTTCTCTGATTCTCCTAAAGAACCAGCTGTAATCCTGTCTGCTTTCCGTAAAGATAACCCTGGTGACAGACCAGTGTTAAAAGCAGCCCTGATCGGTGAAGATCTGTTCGTAGGTGACGAATCTCTGACTCAGCTGAAAAACATCAAAACCAAAAACGAGCTTATCGGCGAAGTTATCGGTTTGTTACAATCTCCAATCAGCCGCGTAATCTCTGCTTTACAAAACAGAGACGAAAACGGTGCAGAAGCTGCTGCTACAGAAGAAGCACCAGCACCAGAGGCTCCGGAAGCTCCAGAAGCACCAGAGACTCCTGCAGCGGAGTAATCATCCTTAAGTTGCCTGTGGCAGCTTAATATAGGACCTAATTTAGGCTTCCAGTATCTTATATAAATTATTTAAAAAACGATTAAAATCTTATAAAAATGGCAGACGTTAAAGCATTAGCCGAATCATTAGTTAACTTAACAGTTAAAGAAGTTCAAGAATTAGCAGATTTCCTGAAATCTGAATACGGTATCGAACCAGCAGCAGCAGCAGTAGTTGTAGCAGCAGGTGGCGACGGTGCAGCAGCAGCAGCTGAAAAAACTAGCTTTGATGTAATCCTGAAAAGCGCAGGTGCTTCTAAACTGAACGTTGTTAAAATCGTAAAAGATTTAACTGGTTTAGGTCTGAAAGAAGCTAAAGAATTAGTTGACGGCGCTCCTAAAGCTGTTAAAGAAGGTGTTGATAAAGCAACTGCTGAAGACCTGAAAGCAAAATTAACTGAAGCTGGTGCTGAAGTTGAATTAGCTTAATTCTTCTCAACCATATTATTCAAAAGGTCTCCCATGAGGGAGACCTTTTGTCGTTTGTACACAGCCATATATGAAGCAACTGCTCATATATGGCTGTGCATAAGTTTATCCCTTAAGGACTGCAGCAGATCGCGGGGAGATGGGGTATCTTTACAGGTAGAGCAGGGTGCTATTATACCTGCTTTATCAACAACTTTTATATGACACTGACCGAAGTATTGCTCCTTGTCAGCTTATCGCTGCTGATCGCTATTGTACTCCTTATCCTATTCCGCAAACCACGGGGGAATCATGATGCCTTAAGTGCCGCAGTAGAGAAGAGTAACTGGCAATTGGGGCAGATTGATCCCTTATTAAGGACAGAGCTTGCTCAAAACCGGAGCGAGATGCAACGCATGGCACAGGAACTGCGCCTGGAACTTAATGCCGGGTTGAAAGACCTGAATGAACTGTTGCTGGGCTATGCTAAAGATACCCGATCGGAGCTGGGCAGGGGATTGAAGTCATTTGAAGACCAATTCGGTAGTAATGTCCGCGAATTGAATGAATTGCAACGACAAAAGTTTAATGATCTGAATCTGAAGCAGGAGCAGATCAAAGGCGATACTGAGCTGAAACTGGAAAAGATCCGGGAGACGGTAGAACGTAAACTGTATCACCTGCAGGAGGAGAATAGCAAGAAGCTCGATGAAATGCGCCATACGGTAGAGGAGAAGCTGCAATCTACCCTGGAGAAGCGGTTTAATGACTCTTTTACGCTCATCAGTGAGCGGTTGGAGCTGGTGCATAAAGGGCTGGGTGAAATGCAGATACTGGCCAGCAGTGTAGGGGACATCAAGAAGGTAATGAGCAATGTCAAATCCAGGGGTATATTGGGTGAATACCAGCTGGCTAATATTCTCGAAGACCTGCTGACTAATGAACAATATGAGAAGAATGTAAAGACTAAGGCCGGTAGTGGTGCCATTGTAGAATTTGCTATTAAACTGCCCAATAATAACCACCTGGAAAAAACACTTTGGCTGCCGATAGACTCTAAATTCCCTAAAGAGGATTATGAGGCGCTGGTTGAGGCTTATGACGAGGGCAATACAGAACGGATAGAGGAATTGAAAAAATCGTTCAGACAGGCGATCCTTAAAAGTGCAAGGGATATTCGCGAAAAGTATATTGACCCACCCAATACTACCGAATACGGGATTATGTTCTTACCCTTTGAAAGCCTGTATGCAGAGGTGCTGAGGACCCCGGGATTGTTTGAACAATTGCAGAAGGATTATAAAATAACCATTACCGGTCCTACGACCTTGAGTGCCTTATTGAGCAGCTTGCAGATGGGTTTCCGTACCCTGGCTATAGAAAAGCGCAGCAGCGAAGTCTGGGACTTACTGGCCGTGGTGAAGACCGAATTTGTGAAGTTTGGTACAGTGCTGGAGAAGACCCGTAAAAAACTACAGGAGGCGACCAATACTATAGACCAGGCAGGCGTGCGCAGCAGGGCTATTGAGCGGCAGCTGAGAAAAGTACAGGAGCTGCCTGCTGCTACAGCACAGCAAAAGATTGAAACCGAAATTAATGAGAATGGGGTGGATATAAAAGATGATATGGATGCGCTCTTGTGGCATGAAGATAGCGAAGAGTAGAAGACTGCATTTCTGTACAACCGCAAATGATTGCCGGTAGGGAGCGTTGATCAATATGCTATCCAGGTTAGTATTAAAAGCGTATGAGGAGCCAAGGGCTCCTCATACGCTTTTAATATTGTTACGATGTATGTTTACTGTGGTATTTTGATAGCTATCCGATCAGCGCATGGCAGATGATGCCTGTTGCTACGGATACATTCAGCGATTCAGCCTCGCCGATGCGGGGTATGGTGATACCTGTCGTGGCCAGTTGCTGCACTTCTTCAGATATGCCTTTACTCTCATTGCCCATGATAATAAATCCCTTTGGTGCCTGTCCCAGTGTGGCCAGCGGCTGTCCTCCCAATACGGCTGCATAGGATGGAATATGCTTGTGGGTTTCCAGGAACATATACAGGTCCTGTGTATGTACGGCTACCCTCAGAAAGCTGCCCATAGTCGACTGTACTACTTTGGGGTTGTAGATATCTACACATTCCGGAGAGCATACAATATGACGGATGCCAAACCAGTCGGCAGTGCGTATAATAGTGCCCATATTGCCCGGATCCTGTACCCGATCAAGTACCAGTACCCATTGATTACTAAAGTCCGTATTACGGGGTGCTTCTGGTACCGGAACGGTGAGCAATACCTCATTTGGGGTTTTGAAACCCGATATCTTTTCAAAATCAGCCTCAGTGGCGATCAGCAGCTGATCGCGATCCAGGTGGATATAGAGGCTCAGATTGCTCTTCAGCCAGTCTTCTGTAGCAACTAGGTATTCTACCGGAACACCGGCCATAAGCCACTCGGCAGCATTCTTAATACCTTCCACCACATATGTGTTGTGCTCCTTGCGGAATTTCTGCTGGCCCAGAGAGCGTATATATTTGATCTGATTCTTGCTGATGTTCATGTCGGTCAAAAATACAACAAAGGCTTTACTCTGTGAAAGAATAAAGCCTTTGTTGGAAATATATTAACGCGTAACCGGGAATTACAGCCCCAGGATATCGCGGGAGATAACCAGTTTCTGGATCTCAGTTGTACCTTCACCGATGGTACACAGTTTAGAATCGCGGTAGAATTTCTCAGCCGGGAAGTCTTTAGTGTAGCCATAACCACCGAATACCTGTACGGCATCTGTTGCTACCTGAACACAGATTTCAGAAGCATACATCTTAGCCATAGCAGACTCTTTAGTCATTTTCTCACCACGGTTTTTCAGGTCTGCAGCCTGGTAAATCAGCATTTCTGCCGCTTCAATTTTTACGGCCATATCGGCCAGCTTAAAGGCAATAGCCTGGAAGTTAGCGATCGGCTGATCAAATTGTTCTCTTTCCTTAGCGTACTTAACAGCAGCTTCGTAAGCACCTTTAGCAATACCTAAAGACAAGGCAGCAATAGAGATACGGCCACCATCCAGTACTTTCATTGCTTGTTTGAAACCTTCACCTACTTCGCCCATACGCTGTGCATCAGAGATACGGCAGTTGTCGAAGATCAGCTCAGCGGTCTCAGAAGCACGCATACCCAGTTTGTTCTCTTTCTTACCGGCAGAGAATCCAGGGGTACCTCTTTCTACGATAAATGCTGTTACATTATTACGGGTTCTTGGTTCACCGGTACGGGCCAGTACTACCGCTACATTGCCGGAAATACCGTGTGTAATCCAGTTTTTAGTACCATTCAGTACCCAATCATCACCATCGCGGGTGGCTGTACAACGCATGTTACCTGCATCAGAGCCGGTATTTGCTTCAGTCAGACCCCATGCACCGATCCACTCACCAGTGGCCAGCTTAGGCAGGTATTTTTGTTTTTGCTCTTCATTACCGAAATACAGGATGTGACCGGTACATAAAGAGTTATGTGCTGCTGTAGATAAGCCGATAGAGCTACATACTTTAGCTACCTCGCTTACTACTGTAATATATTCAAAGTAGGAAAGCTCTGCACCACCGTATTTTTGAGGAACCAATACGCCCATCAGGCCCAGTTCACCCATCTTACGGAACAAATCTACAGGGAAGATTTGTTGCTCATCCCATTCCATCATATTTGGGCGAATTTCCTTATTGGCGAAATCCCTAACCATTTCCGCAATCTGCTGTTGCGTCTCGGTGTACTTAAAATCCATAAATTAAGTATTATAATGATAAATAGGGTGCAATTTTACGATATTTTTCGTCATTTATCAAAGGAACTTTCCTGAAATCTTCTATTTGTTTGAAGCTCCCTATATCCTTATGGTATAGAAGTATATACTTTGTCATTTTGCGGGTATAGGGATGTCGCAGCCATTCTGCCTCTGTGGCATTGTTCAGACTGATCTTACGGACCGCACTTGCCTCTATAATAATATATGGTTCTATAGCCGAATACAAGCTATCACTCATGCCGTACACCTCTTTCAATTGTTCTTTTGCCACAAAACCGCCAAGGGTTTCCCGATAATTGATAATGCGTCCGGCATAGCCCGTGCCGATACCCCGCAGGCTCATTAGTTCTTCGGCAGTACAGGTATTAATAAGAATGGGCTTGTTCTGCTTGCGCGGATATTGGTTGTAGGACCGGCTGCTGTCTGGCTTGTAATCAGCATAAGTACGCTTGTCATTATTATATGCATACTTACGCCGATCTCCCGGCTCCTGCGGTATACTGATGTAAGGCAACAATCTCTGGTAGTCTGCTTCACTGAGCGTATAGATTTTAGCAAAATCTTCTTTATCATAAAACCGGCCGCCTTTACTACGGTATTTACATATAGTACGGGCTACCTTTTCGGGCAGGCCCAGCCGGATAAAGTCCTGTTCACTGGCTGTGTTGGGGTTAAATGTGAACAAAGCCACGTGAGGAGCAGGTGCGCTGATGCGATCGGCCGACTCATTCCAGGTGTTTTCTTTGTTATTATCGTAGGATTTTGGCTCTGCAGCAGTGTAACTACTGGTATCGGAGACGGGTAGTTTGGTTTCGTGGTTGTCAAATACGGAACTAAGACGCCAGAAAAGGGTAGTGCCAAGGAGCAGGGTGCCCAGCACAATAATACCCTTGACCTGGCTTTTAGACAAAGCCGGTTGTGGTTGTTTTTTCTTCATATTTAGGTTTAATTTATATTCAATATTATATGAATATGGTATAAAGAAAAAATCCTGTTTCTGAAAAGAAACAAGATTTTTATAATAGAATGAATGTAAATTGATTACTTATTTATAATTTCGCGCACTCATTTGCGATTTCAGGTATCTGCAGCAAACATCTTCCTTTTTGTACAGCCGCCTATATATGTTTACAGATTATTGCCGATCAGATCTATTGTTGTACTATTTATCCTGGATACTGATTCCTTTCGGAGCTGGAAAGTAATATGAATTTAGCAGAAAAGAGGAGAGAATATGGTATATTCTCTTGCGCATGTAATGTAAAATATAATTTTTTTACATTATTAAGGAAAAATAACTTACCTTTGCATTCCTTTTAGAAATTATGGCAAAACAGCCCCTTATCAAACAAGACGGAAATATTATAGAAGCCTTATCCAATGCAATGTTCAGGGTAAGACTGGAGAACGGACATGAGATATTGGCAACGATATCCGGCAAAATGCGGATGCACTACATTCGTATCCTGCCAGGCGATAAAGTTGGGGTAGAGATGAGTCCTTACGATCTTACCAGAGGTAGAATTATTTATCGCTACAAATAAGATTGTCCTTCTGAAAGACCAAATCAGTTTAATTGTAAAACTATAATAATTAACTAACATGAAAGTTCGTGCAGCCATTAAAAAGCGTAGTGCAGATTGTAAAATCGTGCGTCGCAAAGGCAAATTGTATGTGATCAACAAAAAGAATCCTCGTTTCAAACAACGTCAGGGTTAATTTTAAATTTTTAAATTTTTAAACAAAATTTCTTAAATGGCTCGTATAGCTGGTATTGACTTACCTAAAAACAAACGTGGCGAAATAGGTTTGACCTATATTTTTGGAATCGGCCGCAGCACCGCTCGTTACATTTTAGAGAAATCAGAAATCGATTTCGATAAAAAAGTAAACGAATGGAATGATGATGAACAAGCTTCTATCCGTAACATTATTGCTTCTGAATTTAAAGTAGAAGGTCAATTACGTTCTGAAGTTCAAATGAACATCAAACGCTTAATGGATATCGCTTGTTATCGTGGCGTGCGTCACCGTAAAGGCTTACCATTACGTGGTCAGCGTACCAAAACCAACAGCCGTACCCGTAAAGGTAAACGTCGCACTGTTGCAGGTAAGAAAAAAGCTGCGAAGAAGTAAACCAATTAAAATTGGTGTGGATGCCGGATCTCTATTCACTTCTTCGGGAGGGAGGGTTCACCCAGCTAAGCGCTTAGTTGCTTAGTTATTTTTTAAACATTCAAAGATTACCTTATTTAAAATGGCAAAAGGAAAAGTAAACGCGGCTAAGGCTGCTGCCAAAAAAAGAGTCGTTAAGGTTGAACCACATGGTGATGTGCACGTAACTTCGACTTTCAACAACATTATTATCAGTTTTACAAATAAACAAGGTCAGGTAATCTCCTGGTCTTCTGCAGGTAAAATGGGTTTCCGTGGTTCTAAAAAGAACACACCATACGCTGCACAACAAGCTGCTGCTGATGCTGCAAAAGTTGCAATTGATGCTGGTTTGAAAAAAGTAGATGTAATCGTGAAAGGACCTGGTTCTGGTCGTGAAGGTGCTATCCGTTCCGTTGCTAACAGCGGTATCGAGATCGTTACCATCAAGGATATTACGCCAATTCCACACAACGGTTGTCGTCCTCCGAAAAAACGTAGAGTATAATCTATTTTTTTATATAACTATTAGATTAATCGCCTAAAATGCGGTTAATCTAATAGTGTTTATAATATTCCTTATTTTTTTAAAACCTTTCAGATCGGCTTTTACGATTTTTAGATGAGCTGAAAGGAGTGTTACAAAAATCGATAAAACTTAAATATAAAAATGGCTCGTTACACAGGACCAAAGAACAAGATCTGCCGTATTTTCGGTGAACCAATTTTAGGATCAGGTAAAAACTTATCAAAAAACAGCAACCCTCCGGGTATGCACGGTGGTAACCGTAAGCGTAAAGCTCCATCTGAGTATGCTGTTCAGCTGAAAGAAAAGCAAAAGGCGAAATACACTTACATGGTGTTAGAGAAGCAATTCCGTAACATCTATAAAGAAGCATCTCGTCTGAAAGGTGCAACTGGTGAGAACCTGATTAAATTATTAGAATCTCGTCTGGACAATACTGTTTACCGTTTAGGTTTAGCGCCTACACGTCCTGCTGCTCGTCAGCTGGTATCTCACAAACACATCCTGGTGAATGGTGAGTCAGTAAACATCCCTTCTTACATTCTGAAACCTGGTGATGTAATCGAACTGAAACCAAAATCTAAAGTTAACACTGCTGTGATTAGCCTGGTTCGTGGTAAAGGTTTAAACATCAACTGGCTGGATATGAACGAGAAAGAATTCAAAGGAACCTTTATCTCTGCTCCTGAGCGTGAGTTTGTTCCTGAGAATATCAAAGAGCAATTAATCGTAGAGTTGTACTCTAAATAATAAAAATGCAATTACCTCAGCCCTGGTTGAGGTAATTGATATTTTTCTTATTATATTGCAACAAAAATTATTTATAGACCGGATACATCGTTCGGTTGAAACTTCAAAAAAACAACTCTTTCAATATGGCTATATTGAATTTTCAGAAGCCCGACAAAATTGTATTGCAAAAAGCAACAGACTTTGAAGCACAATTTGAATTCCGTCCGTTGGAGCCTGGTTACGGTGTGACTATCGGTAATGCCCTGCGTAGAGTTTTATTGAACTCTCTGGAAGGTTATGCTATTACCGGTATCAAAATCGCTACTGTAGACCACGAATTCGATACAATTAAGGGTGTTATTGAAGATGTTACAGAAATTATCCTGAATTTAAAGCAAGTTCGTTTTAAATCCATTACAGAAGGGAGCATTTCTTCTGATAAAGTTTCCCTGGTAATCAAAGGTAAAGAGCAATTCACTGCAGCAATGATTGGCGAAGCAACTCCTAACTTTGAGGTAATGACCCCGGATCTGGTGATCTGTAACCTGGATACTTCTGCTACTCTGGAAATAGAAATTCATATCGGGAAAGGTCGTGGTTATGTTCCTGCTGAAGAGAACCGTCCAAAAGACCCGGCAATCAATTTCATCGCTATCGACTCTATCTTTACGCCAATCAAAAACGTTAAGTATTCTATCGAGAATACACGTGTTGAGCAACGTACTGACTATGAGAAACTGGTTATGGAGGTGATTACTGATGGTACTATCCATCCGGAAGAAGCCGTTAAGGAAGCATCCCGTATTCTGATCCAACACCTGATGATCATCACAGATGAAAATATTTCTCTGGACACTAAACGTGAAGAGAAAGAAGAGACTGTAGATGAGGGCTTGTTGCAATTACGTAAAGTACTGAATACTCCACTGGAAGATTTAGAACTTTCTGTACGTGCATTCAACTGTCTGAAAGCTGCTAAGATCAACTCTCTGATTGAGCTGGTACAATACACTCAGGAAGAGTTAATGAAATTCCGCAACTTCGGTCAGAAATCTTTAACTGAAATCGAACAGGTTTTAGGTGAAAGAGGTCTGAGCTTCGGTATGGATGTTAGTCGCGTAAAACTGAGTGAGTCAAATCACTAATCAATAATATTACCGTTTGGTTCCCCTGAACCAAACGGTTCTCTATTTCATAACATTTATCATCGTTTTATTAGGCTTCGGCTTCAGGGTAATAAAACAGTACTGTATTCCTTGACACGGTACAGTATCATTAAATCATTTTAAGTCATGCGTCACGGAGACAAAGTAAACAATTTAGGTCGTACCTCAGCTCACAGAAAAGCTTTATTAAGCAACCTGGCTTCTCAACTGATCGAGCACAAAAGAATCATCACTACTCAAGCTAAAGCTAAAGCTTTACGCGTTTATGTAGAGCCACTGATCACTAAATCTAAAAATGATACTACGCACAATCGTCGTACAGTGTTCAGCTACCTGCAAAACAAAGAGTCTATCAAAGAATTATTTGATGTGATCAGCGAAAAAGTTGCAGGCCGTCCTGGTGGTTACACTCGTATCATTAAATTAGCTCCTCGTATGGGTGATGCTGCTGAAATGGCAATGATCGAGTTAGTAGACTTCAATACTGTTTACAACAAAGATGCAAATACTACAGCTGCTAAGAAAACTCGTCGTAGCCGTGGTGGTGCAACTAAGAAAGTTGAAGCTGCTCCTCAAGCAGAAGAAACAACTACTACAACTGAAGAAGGAACTGAAAATACAGAAGCTTAATTTCAGTTTAGGAATACTGGTTATTCCTGATATAAAAAGAAGCCATCGCAATTTGCGATGGCTTCTTTTTATATCTTATACCTGCTTATTTTACACGGGACATCAGCATGTCGAAGCTGATGTTTTCTACTGCTTTCTGGCTACCATCCTTTTCCAAAAGCGCTTTTCCGCTGCCTTTTACACGGTATACATCCACATCGTTAAATATGGTGGTTACAGAATGAGAATAGGTAATATCACTGATCTGAATTGCATAACTATTGTCTGCTGTAGCATCGGCATACCAACTGTTATTGGCATCCTGGTCATGGGATACCCTTACATAAGTTCCATTAGTATTATTCTGGCGAATTGTCTGCCCCTTTAAGGCCATGAAATCGGCCTCGCTTACATTGTCCTGGTCAAAGATAAAAGTGACCTCTAATGAAGGGTAGGGCACAATGCCGTTGACACTGTTTGTGGCATAACCACCAACCATATTCGCAGCGCTGGATACCAGCTGGGCAAAGTCCTTGTTATAGCCAAGCTTAGTTGTACTGCCATTGAAGGTGAAGCTCGCCGTATAAGTACCTGTGCTGGTATTGTTATTTCCATTACCATTGTTATTCCCGTTATTGTTGGGCTGTGTATTGTTTTTGGTACAGGATACAAACAGGCTGAGAAGAGTTGCAGAAAGCAGCAATACTTTTTTCATGATTACAATATATGTGTTTAAAATGTGCGCCAAGTTAAAAAATACTCATTGGATTAGGAAGTGTTTTGTCACTATTTTTTGATTTATTGGATATATAATAACAAAGGAGGCTGAATCCAGCCTCCTTTGTTATTATATGCTTTATGCTTGTTATTTATTGGTGTCGTTACTCCAGCTACCGATATTCGCCATACCCCAGCGGTCCATGCTCGCAAAGGCAAAGTCCGTTTTGTAACGTTGCGGAATATTTTCAGGATTAATGAAAGCACCTATTTCGTAAGAAGGGAAAATCTCTTCGTAAGTCAGCATTGAGTTCAATGAAATACGACGGTAGATATGAGAGCGGGTCAGCTCTTCTTTGCTGCTTAAGCCTGCAGCACCCAGCAGTTCTACAAAGTTTTCAATTGTATATTTATGGAACTGTGCTACACGCGTTTTCTTGTCTTCTACCACCAGACCTACTGATAAGGTTTTGTCCTGTGTTGCTACACCTACCGGACATTTATTGGTATTACACATCAGCGCCTGTATACAACCTACAGCCATCATCATTGCACGGGCCGAGTAACAAGCGTCTGCACCCAGAGCCATTGCTCTTACCAGGTGGAAACCGCTGGTCATTTTACCGGAAGCCAGTACTTTAATGTGTTTTTTGATATCTAAACCTCTCAGGATATTTGAAACGAAATCCAGACCATCCAGTAAAGGAGCACCTACATAGTTAGAAAACTCTTGCGGCGCTGCACCGGTACCACCTTCACCACCATCTACAGTAATAAAATCAGGATAAATATCCAGTGCCATCATCGCTTTACAAATACTGATGAATTCAGATTTGTGACCGATACATAATTTGAATCCTACCGGTTTACCACCACTTAATTCTCTCAGTTTCTGTACGAACTGGATCAACTCTTTTGGGGTATTGAAGGCAGAGTGGAATGGAGGAGATGCCACCAGTGTGTACGGCTGGATCGCACGGATTGCTGCAATTTCCGGAGTGTTTTTAGCCGCAGGCAGGATACCACCATGACCAGGTTTGGCACCTTGGGAAATTTTGATCTCGATCATTTTTACATTATCCAGTTGCGCTTTCTCAGCAAACAACTCAGGAGAGAAACCTCCGTTTGCATCACGGCAACCGAAATAACCGGTACCGATCTGCCAGATGATGTCACCACCATGTTTCAGGTGATAAGGACTCAATCCACCCTCTCCGGTATTATGAGCAAAGCCACCGATTTGTGCACCGGCATTCATTGATTCAACCGCGTTAGAGCTCAGTGAACCGTAACTCATCGCTGAGATATTATAGATACTCAGGTTATAAGGTTTGGTACAATCTTTATTGCCCACCAGTACACGCGGATTGTGATTCAGTGATTTGAAATCTTTTGGAGCGATAGAGTGACACATCCATTCATAACCCTCGGCATATACATCCAGCTGGGTACCGAAAGGCATGGTATCGTTCTCTTTTTTAGCTCTCTGGTAAATTGTAGAACGATCGATTCTGTTGATCGGACGACCATCAATGTCACTTTCTACGAAATACTGATAAATTTTCGGGCGCATGTCTTCCATGAACCAACGCAGTCTGCCAAACACGGGATAAATACGCATGATCGAGTGCTTGGTTTGGAACATGTCGTAATACCCCAATGCAGTGAGCAAGACCGTAATTCCGCAGAATACATACCAGTTTTTACTTAAGAAAACAGATAAGCCCAATGTTAGTATGACTAACAAGGTCGAAATAATGATAAACCCCTTACGCATAATACTTTTTATCTACTTTTTTTAAAATAATCCGCGAACTTAAAACGAATAAATTACTTAATCAAATAAATAACAAAGCTTTGTAGCCTCAGGAGGTTTTTTAAACAGATATAAGCCAGTACAGTACTGGCTTACAGCATTTTACTGCCAAAAGAAAAAGGAAGCAGCTCTTTTGCATCTTTAACAGACAGGATAGTGCCATTGGCACTGCGCATTAATATATGTATCGCTGCCTGCTGGTGTTGCGATACTTCATTGATCACCTGTCTGCAGATACCACAGGGAGATAAAACCTCGTGCATCATCGACGGATCGATCTGCTTTTTGGTATAGGTAATGGCAATAGAGGTAACCCTAACTCCGGGATGTAGTACGGCAGCCGTATGTAGTGCAACCCTTTCAGCGCAGGTACCGGCAGGGAAAGACGCATTTTCCTGGTTACTGCCCCTGATTATCTGACCATTGTCCAGTAAGACAGCCGCACCGACCTGAAATCCTGAGTATGGAGCATACGCAAGATGCTCAGCCGCATATTGCGCTTCCCGGATCAGTTCCTGTAAAAAAGGTTCCAGGGCCGAAGCCTCAGGAATAAGATCATACTCTAGCCGTAGAGATGGCATACTATATATTATATGATTATACGCAATATACTGAAATATAATATAACATATGCTAAACTTATTTTAGAACCGGAATGAAAAAGTATAGATTATATTTGCGCTGTAAAACAATTTGCTGCGGCAGATATAATATATATGCAAGAAACAGTTAATCATAGTTCAGGTATGAAAGGATTTTGGAAGTATTTTCTGGCCTCATTGCTGGCCATAGTAGTATCGGGGATACTGCTCATTTTTATTTTCTTTGGCTTTATGGGCGCATTGGCCAGTTCGGTGACGAGCAGCCAGGTAGCCGTGATCAAGTCCAACAGTATACTGGAGATAGACCTGTCCAAACCCATCAGTGAGATTCCGCAAGCCAATATCCTGTCGGCCATAACCGGCGGTGCACCTGCTGCAGAAGTTGGGTTGTTCGAAGTATTGAGCGCCATTGAAATGGCTAAAACAGATGAGCACATCAAAGGTATATTTTTAAAAGCCGGCGGTAACAGCAATGGCTGGGCTACTTCTCAGCAATTACGCAAAGCGCTGGAAAGCTTCAAAAGCAGTGGCAAATTTATTTATGCCTATGCAGATGGCATTACCCAGAAGGCATATTATGTTGCTTCGGTTGCAGATAGCGTATTCATCAATCCGGTTGGTAATGTAGAGCTTAAAGGCTTGAGTACTAATATTATGTTCTATAAAGGACTGCTAGATAAATTGGAAGTACAGCCTGAAATCTTCTATTGTGGAAAGTTCAAGAGTGCAACCGAGCCACTGAGAGCTTATAAAATGACAGATGAAAATCGTACCCAGATCTCGGCCTATCAGAATGATCTGTGGGCTGAAATGGTTGGAGTAGTCGTGCAGCATACAGGTATGGATAGTACCACGGTGGATTCTCTGGTAAATGCCGGCGCGATCCAGACCAGTGCAGATGCTATTCAGTATAAACTGGCAGACGGACTGAAATACCAGGATGAGGTAGAGCAATTGCTGAAAGCAAAATCTGGTATTGATGCGGATAAAGAGCTGAATTTTGCCTCTCTGTCTGATTATAAAAGCAGGTTATCTCAGAAACCAAGCAGTAATCACATCGCCTTACTGATTGCAGAAGGTTCTATTATAGATGGCAAAGCCGGTGCTAATTCCGGTTCTGTTATTGCCTCCGACGATTTTATTAAAGAGATCCGCAGGGTAAGAGACGATGAATCCATAAAAGCGGTGGTGTTGAGGGTCAATTCTCCGGGAGGGTCGGCGCTGGCCTCTGAAAACATCCTTCGCGAATTGCAGCTGTTAAAAGCCAAGAAGAAGCTCGTGACCTCTATGGGTGATTATGCCGCCTCTGGTGGTTATTATATTGCCTGTCAGTCAGATAGTGTATTTGCCATGCCTAATACCATCACCGGTAGTATCGGGGTGTTTGGGGTGATGATGAATACCGAAAAACTGTTTAATAATAAACTAGGTATCACTTTTGATGTAGAGAAGACCGCGCCAATGGCAGATATGGGTGATATGAACAGACCATTTACCGAGCGGGAGCGCCAGATCATTCAGCATGGAGTAGATACTATATATAGCACCTTTAAAAGCCGTGTAGCCGCAGGCCGTAAGCTGGATATTGCTTATGTAGACAGCGTAGGGCAGGGTAGAGTATGGACTGGTAAGGCAGCCCTTAATCTGCACCTGGTAGATGGCCTGGGTGGTATGGACAGAGCGATAAAAGCAGCAGCGAGTCTGGCCGGCATCAGCGAGTACAGGGTCGTGACGTTTCCAAAACCAACTTCGGATATTGAACGCCTGCTGAAGATGGTGAATGGTAAAGATGCAAATAGTGCATTGTTGACCAAGCAATTGGTACAGAACGAATTAGGCTTTAGCTTTGATGCATATCAACAGTTTAAGCTGCTGATGAATAACCGTAACCAGGTGTGGATGATGTTACCTTTCTTACCCGAAACGAAATAAGGTTACGATTCCTTAAACAAACAAATTAGGCTGAATATACTCGTTGTATCATGGATATGCAGTATATTTGGAGGTTGAAAATTAAATACAAACACGAACAAACATATTATGGCTGAAGTAGTACGTATGCCCTTATTAAGTGATACCATGAAAGAAGGTGTTATCGCGGGCTGGCACAAGAAAGTTGGAGATAAGGTAAAAGCGGACGATGTAATTGCAGATGTGGAAACAGATAAGGCAACTATGGAAGTAATGCCCTATGTCGACGGTACCATTTTATACATCAGCGACAAAAAGAATATTCCGGTAAACGATATTTTAGCTATTATAGGCAAAGAGGGTGAGGATATATCTTCTTTCCTGAATGAATCTGCTGCGCCTGCAGCACCTGCTGAAGCCGCTCCGGCTCCGGCGGCAACTGCACCTGCTGCAGCGGCTCCGGTTGCTGCTCCTGATACATCACTGGCAAGTGTAATTCAGATGCCATTGTTGAGCGATACCATGAAAGAAGGTAAGATCGCGGCATGGCTTAAGAATGTGGGTGATACGGTTAAATCTGACGATGTTATCGCAGAGGTAGAAACCGATAAAGCGACAATGGAAGTAATGCCTTACGCGGATGGCGTATTATTATACCAGGCCGTTCCTGCGGGACAAGGCGTACCGGTAAATGGTGTTATGGCTATCGTGGGTAAAGCGGGTACAGATGTACAGCCATACCTGGATTACTATGCACAAAAAGATAAAGCACCTGCTGCTGCTGAAAGCACTTCAGCTCCGGCACCAGCTGCATCAGCATCTGCTCCTGCAGCACCTGCAACGGAGGCAAAGACAGAAAGCGATGATAGTCGTGTGAAAATCTCTCCACTGGCGAGAAAAATGGCTAAAGATAAAGGTATCACCCTCTCTGAGCTGAAGGGCAGCGGAGATGGTGGCCGTATTATAAAGAAAGACGTAGAGAATTATGTACCTGCTGCTAAAGCAAGCACTGCTTCCGGTACGGCTGCACCTGTAATTGCAGGTCAGGAATCTCATACAGACATTGAGTTATCTCAAATGAGAAAGGTAATTGCACAGCGCCTGAGCGAGAGCATGTTTACTGCCCCTCACTTCTATCTGAAGATGTCTGTAAATATGGATAAAGCGATGGATGCCCGTACGGCAATGAACGCTATATCTGAATCCAAAATTTCCTTTAATGACCTGGTGATCAAAGCATCTGCAATGGCACTGCGCAAGCACCCTGCTGTAAACAGCAGCTGGATGGGCGATTTCGTAAGAGAAAACCACCATATTCATATCGGTACTGCTGTAGCTATAGAAGACGGCCTGATCGTTCCGGTAGTGAAATTTGCAGATCAGAAACCGCTGTCGGCTATTGCTGCAGAAGCGAAAACACTGGTTAAAAAAGCAAAAGATAAAAAACTGCAACCACAGGAATTTACTGGTAATACCTTTACCATATCTAACCTGGGTATGATGGATATCGATGAATTTACGGCAATCATCAATCCACCGGATAGCTGTATCCTGGCTGTAGGTAAAATCGAAGCAACTCCGGTTGTAGAAAACGGTGAAATCGTGGTACGTAATATCATGAAACTGACCCTGAGCTGCGACCACCGTGTGGTAGATGGTGCTGTGGGTGCTTCATTCCTGCAAACACTGAAAGCTTACCTGGAAAACCCGGTAACGATGCTGGTATAAGACCTCAACTGGTTTTACATATAAAAAATGCGCTGCAAGATTCTTGCAGCGCATTTTTTATATCCATTATGTTGATTATTTTCTTCTATTAATCAATTTTTAATATATCTATTGATAAATATGTGATATGATTTCATTTTATGTTGAAAATTATCTTCATTTTTGATCTGTATTACATCCATGAAAATTTTGAATGTAATAGAACAATGATTAACCCAAAACATCCGAGGTACTATAACTTCCAAGAAGTTTTTAAGAATAAATCAGATGGAATTTGAAAGAATTTTCAAGTTGGTCATTTAAATAAAATTATTTTATAACAAAATTTAGTAAACACAATGAAAAAATTAATTCTATTTACAGCAGTTGCATTTGCTGGATTTATGACTTTCACCGCATGTCAAAAAGAAGAGAGCAGTCAGAACAAACTTGAGAAGAGTCAACTTAAAACTATTTCCACTGAATTGAATATGGACAATTTCGATGATTACATCACATTTGGAAATATGCATAATCAATCTTTAGAGTATTACTATAACCGTTTGACTAATAATCCTAATGAATCTCAATATTTAGTAACAACTAATGGGATAGTATCAGGGATTCATGATTATTTTGACCAGAATGGCATGGGATCAGTTTCTGCGAATTTTTCAAATTCTTTTTCAGATCTTATTAGCAAATTTCAACTTAACAGTGACTTAAGTAATTTACGAACTAATTATACAAATGGTATTAACAGTGATATACAACGTAATCTTACAGCAGTTCAAAATGAATACTTCAGTATACTTTACAAGACTGAGGATTTTCAGAATGCTGATGCATACAATCAGACTGTAACTAATTTAATGAATAATTTAAAACTTGATAATAGATTAAGCAGCAGAGATAAACAGACAATCTATTTAGCAGCTTCAATTGGTATTTCATCTTTTAAATATTGGGAGGATAACCATGTTAAATGGCAGACAATAGCTGCCAAAAACATTGCTGGTCGTACTGCTACCCAGTATTGGAAAGAATTTACAAAAGCAGATATTGGAGGTGCCATAACAGGAGGAATCGGCGGTGCATTTGCAGGTGCTGTAACTGTACCGGGTATTGGAGCTGTTCCTGGTTGGGTACTCGGAGCTGTTGGTGGTGCTATAGGAGGGTCTGTTTCCTGGGCTATCATGGATGCTATTTTTGGATAAATTCAAATCTATGAAAAAACTACTTATCAGCGCCGTGCTCTATTGGGCCATATTATCATTGTTTAATTATTTTTTGGTTTGGGGTAATCTGGGAAAAGCAATGCTTTCCTCCCTATGTGCAACAATAATATTCGTATCCATATTTGGCATATTTAGAAAGAGGAGTAAACCCTAATTGATATGCAACAAAGTATGTCACAATTATAATGGGGGCATAGAGATTACAATAACTGAAAAAACCCTGTATGGAAACACAACTGAATAAACGTTGGCTGGCAATTATTTGCATTCCTACTATTTGAATGATCATTCCCTCGCATGGTGAAACAATAATGATCATTAAGAAAGCAGTGCTCGGAGTTTCGGCTGCCCTCACGTTAATTTATCTATATTATACAAGTAAGAAGCAACAGGATCTTAATAAACGATGGCTTGGATTTACTACCATAGTTATTGCATTCGTAGGTGTTGTGATACCTTCCTATCATAATGAGACACTTAAGATAATCAAAGACGTAACATTAGCTATTACTTTTATCCTCCTGGCGATTTTTTTGTATTACAATAGACATAATACAAAGCGTATGAAGTATGCTATTCTTTATGGAATATTTGCTTTGATCATTGGAATTATTGTGTATTACTTAAAAACTAAAAGATAAGTATTCAACTGTAAAACATTATCTGGCAATAGTTATGGCTATTGCCAGATATTATTATTGAAATGAAGTCTGATGATAGTGCCATTATCGAAGTAAGTAGCCAAATTGTTACGGCCAAATTAGCCGGTAAGCTACCGTTTCCATTCGTTCTGTTACATTAATTTTATACCACACACTTACTACCTATGTTTAAAACATTATTCAACAAAAAGGATTTTCTCGGCTGGGTATTGCTGGGCATCAGTGCCTGTTTATCGTATGCGCTTTCTCTTTTACCGAAAGATATGCGTGCGTTTAAAAACAGTGCAGGATTGATATACCTGTCTTTATTACTCATATTATTCCTGGTGGCTTGTCATCGCCGCAAACTGAATGCTTATGAACTGGGTTTAGGCATTGTCGTGTTCCTCCTCGCGGGTGCTTATATGTTTTATTCGATACAGTAGCCGTGTAGCAGGGCTATAAAAGCCCTGCCTGGGTTAATTAAGGTTAAACAGGGCCTGATTAACCTTAATTAACCGGGTACTCTGCATCACGGCTTTTATTTTTGATGAAAATTAAATGAAGCATTCTTTATGAGAAAATTGTTTTTATTATTCGGAGTATGTGCAATAGTGTCAGGAGGCAGCCTCTATGCACAACTCAGCAAAGGCGGTCTGCCGCTTTCGTTCCAGGACAAAACTATATACAATAGTATGCCGGTAGCTACTTATGCCAATCCGGACTGGGATGCGTTTCTGCAACAGGAAAAAGAACAAACCGGTACCAATCGCCCTTTGCAGGTCGCTCTACTGACCGGTACGGATTTCGGCTTCCCGCAATCTGGCCAGCTCATCACCTTAGATAATGGTCAGAAAATATGGAGAGGCAAGATACAGATATCAGGCGCACCAGCCATCGGTTTACTCTATGATCGTTTCTTTCTGCCCAAAGGCGTGCGCATGTTCCTGAGCAATGCCAATCAGCAGCAGGTAATGGGTGCATTTGATCACAGTAACAATATCGAGGATGGGGTATTCTCTTCAGATGCAGTACAGGGCGATGTCATTACTGTCGAATTGAATATTGATGCAAATGTAGACATGAACGATATCAAACTGCATATTGATAAGGCCATGGTCTTCCACCGTGCTATCGAGCACCTGAAGCTGTATTCCATTTCCGGAGATCAGCCCCTGGATCAGATCGATGCACAGCTGAATGGCAGATCATCTGTCTGCAACATAAATGCTATCTGTCCGCAGGGCACCGGTTACGGTAATAACCGTACCGCAACCGTTCAGATCATCCACTCCGACGGGTCGGCCTGTAGCGGAACTTTGGTAAATAATACCGGCAATACTACAGCTAGTTGTAAGCCATATATCCTTACCGCATCACACTGTAATCAATCCGGTTCAGAAGATGCCAATAACCCCTTTAATCAATACCTGGTACGTTTCAATTTTGAAAACGCCTCCTGTACAGGTGGGGCCGCTGCAACAACCAGTCATACCCTGCAAGGCGTAAGGAAGGTTGCCCGTTCGGCCTACTCATCCGCTACTCCTGCAGATCAAACCAAAGGCGACTTTATGTTGTATGAGCTGTTACAGAATATTCCTACCGCAGCAGGTGCTACTTTATCCGGCTGGAATAATAGTCCGTCTATAGCCAACAGCTATACTGCCCCTAAGAAGTTCATAGGATTTCACCATCCTTATGGAGATAATAAAAAACTATCTACTACCCAGTCTATGCAGAGTGCCGATGTAGGTGCGAGTGGTAGTCACTGGGAGATTATTTGGAATCAAGGTTATGTAGCTCCCGGCTCTTCTGGTAGTGGTCTGTTTAATGGTGATGGTCTACTGGTAGGTGTAGCCTCTGTAGCAGGGGAGTATCAGCCACCGGCCAGCTGTAAAGTAGATGCTTTCGGAGCTACTGTATATGCTATGGATGCCATCTATTACAGCAAGTTTGCCTATGACTGGGATTATAGTGTAGATGGTACAGCCACTACCCGCAAGCTGAAGCCATGGCTGGACCCGGCTAATACCGGTGCCACTACCGTTGCTACGGTGAAATCCGACTGTTCTGCGGCCAATACAACAAGTATCAATACCGTAAACAGAGACCTGTCTGATAATATTTCCGTTTACCCTAATCCGGCTACAGGCGATCATGTACAACTGCAATACAACCTGCAGGCGGCGACAAATCTGTCTGTTACCCTGTATGATGTAACTGGTAAGGCAGTATATCAGACTGAAGTACTAAAAGCACAATCCGGTATGAAAAAGCTGGATGTAAGTAGTTTGCCAAATGGTATCTACCTGGTGAAAGTAGCGGCAGAAGATGGTTTTGCTACCAAAAAGATTATGATTCAACGATAGTTTGAGAGATATAGGTAATAAGAACGGTTCGGAATATCCGAACCGTTCTTGCGTTTAACACAATCACACCTCCACACTATTATAACAGGCCCCTACCATCTCGGATGGTTTGGGCGGTAATGATTATTGTAATGGCGGGGTGCATGATACATATGTGGACGGGCATAGCCGGGACTACGGTAATAACCATGTGGCCTGTAATGATTTTGGTAATATGGACGTGGATAAGGACTCACCACGCAGCTTTGAAAAAGCATCGCCCCTAAAAATAAAAACAGGGCATAAAAAACAAAGGTTTTCATTTTATTATTGGTTTTATAAGTTGTCAGTCTATGACGCCAACTTATATCCAAGGTTTAAGCCGCAAGCCCTTATAAACAGGCTTTAGCACTGCATTAAGTTAATGTGATGTTGCGGTTGGAATGCTAGCGTGCGTATTCAGGTGCTTTGTCATTGGACTAACATATTTTTTAGCAGCAATATTAATATTCGTAATTTCGTTAATATTGTAAGCTTAATTTTTATTTGAAGAATAAATGAAAAAATCTCTATTAATCGGTGCAGTCCTGGCAAGCACAATATATAGTGCCCAGGCGCAGATCAGCCAGGGTGGCCTGCCACTGTCTTTACGCAATAAAGTATCCTACAGCAACATTCCATTGTCCAGCTACAGTAATCCGGACTGGAATGCTTACCTGGAGCAGGCTTCGGCAGATTTTAATCAGCCATATCTGGCCGGTTTGTATACCGCTGCAAATTTTGGTTTTCCAGAGTCGGGTCAACTGATTACCCTGGACAACGGGCAACGTATATGGAGAGGACAGATCATGGTGCAGGATGCACCGGCGATAGGTCTGCTGTACGATAAATTTCATCTGCCCAAAGGGGTGCAATTGTACCTGAGTAATGAAACGCAGAACCAGGTTTTAGGCGCTTTCGATGCTACTAATAATGATCCTTCAGGCGTATTTATTACAGATGCAGTTCAAGGTGGACTGGTTAATGTAGAGTTGAATATCGACCCTGCTGTAAACCTGAGCGATATTCAGTTACACATCGATAAAGCAATTGTATTTCATCGTGCTATTGAGCACCTGGCGCAGTATACTATTGGTGGCGGACAGACCATTGCCTCTGCCATTGACAGCGCACTTATTGGCACCTCATCTGTATGTATGATCAATGCGATCTGCCCGCAGGGAGATGGCTATTCACGCGATAGAAAAGCAACCGTACAAACATTATTGCCGGCAGGTAACGGTGCCGCACTGTGTTCCGGTACATTGGTCAATACCACCGCAAATAGTACTGCTAACTGTAGTAAACCTTATATTCTTACCGCATCTCACTGTGAGGGTACAGGTTCTTTAAGTAATACCACCTTCAACCAGATACTGGTTCGTTTTAATTTCGAAAAAAGTGCCTGTGCCGCTTCAAGCCAGGTGCCTACGGCACAGTCTATGACCGGTGCTAATGTGATTGCCCGTGCCAACTATAACGAATCCTTCTCTACTTCAGATATTAAAGGAGACTTTTTGTTGTTACAGCTGCGCCAGACGGTACCCGCTTCATACAATGCGATTGTAGCCGGCTGGAACAATAATGCCAACATCAGCCGCACCACCAGTGCTCCTAAGAAATTTATAGGATTTCACCACCCGGCGGGCGATGCTAAAAAAACATCTTATACTTATACCATAGGCAGTACTGATCTGGGTTCTGGTGTAAGTAATACGCACTGGGAGATGATGCTGCAGGAAGGTTATGTTGCCGGAGGATCTTCTGGTAGCGGTTTATTCAACCCGGATGGCTACCTGATCGGTATTGCATCCGTTGCCGGAGAGGGCAATCCGCCGTCTTCCTGTCATGTCAATGCCAAAGGCCAGGTAGCAGATGTATATGCTATGAACTGGGTGACCTACAGCAGATTTTCTTTTGACTGGGATTACAGCATTGATGGTACCGCCAATAATCGTAAGCTGAAACCATGGCTGGATCCAAATAATACAGGCGCAGCCACTGTAGAATCTTTAAATGCAGCAGATTGTTCAACCGTGTCCAGTACAGGAATAAATACGGTAAACAAAGACCTGTCTGATAATGTAACGATCTATCCTAATCCGGTTGTAAGTGACAATGTACAATTGCAATACAACTTACCTAATGCCGGTAATATGTATATTACCGTGTATGATGTAAGTGGTAAGACAGTGTACCAGGCAGAAGTCGTAAAAGCACAATCAGGCGTGCGCAAGCTGGAACTGAGCAACCTGCCAAATGGTATGTACCTGGTAAAAGTAGCTACAGAAGCAGGATTCACCACTAAAAAAATAATGATTCAGAAGTAATCATAATGAATAACACACACAAAGGAGCGGTACTGTATATAGTACCGCTCCTTTGTCATTTTTTTGAAGTACAGGTCCAGGGAGCAGATTTACATCTATTTTTTCGTTAATATTGTAAGCTCAATTTTATAATCATTTATAATGAAAAGGTCTTTATTAATCGGCGCAATACTGGCAGGTACATTTTATGGTGCACATGCCCAGATCAGCCAGGGAGGTTTACCCTTATCTTTCCAGACAAATGTCAACTTTAGCAATATTCCGGTAGCCCGGTATGCCAACCCGGACTGGGATGCTTACCTGGCACAGGACAAAGAAGATACACGTTTTACCAAACCATTCCTGGCAGCTTTGTACACTACCGCTGATTTTGGATTCCCGCAATCGGGTCAGATGGTAACACTGGATAACGGCCAACGTGTATGGAGAGGACAAATCAGTATTGACGGTGCACCGGCTATTGGTCTGCTGTATGATCGTTTCAATCTGCCTAAAGGCGTACGTTTATACCTGAGCAATGAAAACCACAAACAGGTATTAGGTGCATTCGATGCAGAGAATAATGACGCATCCGGTACGTTTGCTACAGATGCTATACAAGGTAATAAGGTAACTGTAGAGCTGAACATTGATCCTTTTGTAGATATTAATGCCATTGAACTGCATGCTGATAAAGCAGCCGTTTTTCACCGTGCGATTGAGCACCTGCGCGTCTATGCAGGCAACCAGCCGCTGGACCAGGTCGACGATCAGCTGAACGGTTTATCTTCTACCTGTATGGTGAATGCAATATGTCCGCAGGGTACACAGTATGCCAATAACAGGAAAGCTACTGTACAGATATTGATTCCGGCAGGGCAGGGCTATAGCCTTTGCTCCGGTACACTGGTGAACAATACGGGTAATGCAGTAGGTAGCTGTAAGGCTTATCTGCTGACGGCTACACACTGTGAGGGAACAGGCTCTGTGTCCAGCACAACTTTCAACCAGGCACTGACCCGTTTCAATTTTGAATATAAAAACTGTGCCGGAACAGGTGCGGAGCCGACTTCCAATACCATGGTTGGCCTGAACTTTGTAGCACGTGCTGATTACAATTCCAATGTAAGTACAAATAACATCAAAGGTGACTTTATGCTGCTGCAGATGAAACAAGCTATCCCAAGCAGCTACGATGCAGTATTGTCTGGTTGGAACAACAGTGGTAGTATTGCTACCAGTGTCAGCGAGCCTAAAAAATTCATCGGCTTCCATCACCCAGATGGTGATAATAAAAAATTATCGTACACCCACCAGATCCAGTCATCCAACTTAGGAGCGGCTAATACGCACTGGGCAATGTTTCTGGAGAACAGTTATGGATCTACCGGTTCATCGGGTAGCGGATTGTTCAATGGAGATGGTTACCTGATTGGCCAGTTGTCTATTGGAGGCAATCAAAGTGTACCGGCTTCCTGCATCAATAATGCTGCCGGTCAGGCAACTAATATCGGTGATTATGTAGCCTACAGTAAGTTCTCTTACGTATGGGATTATAGTGTAAATGGTACCGCAGATAACCGCAAACTGAAGCCATGGCTTGATCCAGCTAATACTGGTGCGACTACTGTTGATGCAGTGAAATCGAACTGTTCGGTGATCACAACAACAGGTATCAGAACAGCTGCAAAAGACCTGTCAGATAATATTTCTGTTTATCCTAACCCGGTAACTGATGGTAACCTGGTGGTTCAATACAACTTTACATCCAGTCAGGATATCAACGTAAAAGTATATGACCTGTCTGGTAAGGAAGGATATACAACGGGCTTTGCTAAGGTACAGAATGGTAACCGCAAGCTGGATCTTTCCGGTTTATCCAACGGTATGTACATGGTAACCTTCTCTACAGAAGAAGGATTTGCTTCGAAAAAAATAATGCTTAGAAAATAAGATTACCAAAGAGTATATATAAATATAATGGCGGGATGCAATTTGCATCCCGCCATTATATTTATATTCATTTTGATTAATTCATCATTGGGCCACCGCCACCGCCCGGAGGGGGAGGCATCATACCCGGAGCACCCGGAGGAGGCATCATGCGATCACCTTCATTGCCATTGCTCATGTCTTTTTCAGAACTTCCTTTCTTAAAGTTTCTGATGTTGTAGGTAAAGGTCAGCATGAAATAACGTTGCAGTACATTTGAAGAAACCGTCTGATTATAGGTTTCCGTGAAGGTTTGTGCAATGCTTCTGTTCTGACCCAGTAAGTCAAATACAGATAAGCGAATCTCAGCCTGTTGCTTAGCAAATAATTTCTTGCCGATACCAGCGTTCCAGAGCAGGAAATTCTGGTTGGTATTGCTGGTCAGCCCCTGATAAAACTGGTGGTTCAGTTCTGTATTCAGGACCATTCCTTTCCAGAAAATATAGTTGGCCGATAAACGGGTACTTTGGTTCAGGTAGTTATTATCTGCGTTACTGTTCAATGTGTTCTTTACAAAATTCATGTTTGTATTAGAAGACAAGGTAAAGTCTATTTTTTCACTGATATTACTGCTGAATACCAATCCTACACCTGCATTACGGTTGTTGGAGAAGTTCTTTGCGTCATTGATATAACCAGGTGTACGGGTAATACCACCGTTCAGGTTTATGTTAATGTTGGATTTCAATGCCGGAATCGGAGTGCTGTATGTGGTAAATACATTAAAGCTGTAATAACCGTCCATATTGCGTTGTGTCGTATACTGACCACCTTTTGCCAGAGACACATTATTACCCACAACAGTATCATTTGCCGCAATGTATGTGCTGTTACCGATATAGTCATTGGTCAATGACCCTCTGAACATCACGAAGAACATACTGTTATTCTTAGCGCTGGAGCTGGAGTAACGGCTGAACAGATTATGCGTATACGCCTGTTTCAGGTCAGTGTTACCGGAAGTCAGTTGCAGCGGATTAGAGTTGTCAATCACGTCTTGTAACTGCGTTACGCTTGGCGCATTGGTTGACGTACGGTAAAACAATCCCAGGTTTTTGGTCTTGCTGAAGTTCACGCGCATCATCGCTCTAGGCAGAATGTTTTCAAAGTTTTTATTGATATCCGATACGTAAGGGAATATGCGATCGCCCTCCAGGATAGCCTTCTGTACATCAGCACCCGCATTGAAACGGATCTTTTTATTGTTGAATGTATAGCGCAGACCAGCAGCATTGGTTTTATAAACCGTAGTATATTGGTTGCTCAGCGCAGTATCCAGATCAGTATAAGCTGAAGTATTGTAATCGTAGTTATAAGTTAATCTGTCAGAATTGGTTTTCTGGTATCCATTAGTGTAACTGATCTGCAGACCACTGTTTTTAGTAATCGGTTCAGTGTATTCAACATTAGTATTCATACTCCATCCGGTACGGTTCTGATCGCCATACTGATCCAGCGTGTCGTTCAGGTTTGTAGTCGGGTAGTAAGTGTTGATTGCATAGAAGTTGCTGTTACCCTTATTGCTGTTAGCCGTATTGTTTACACGGATATTGAAAGAGCGACCCTGTTTCCGGAAGCGATGGAAATACATCAGCATGTTGTTGAAGTTGTACCCGTTCAGCTTGGAAGTGTAATCATTCTTGGTGGTATTCGCAATGCTGTTGTCAATCGTATTGGTACTACCGAACATATTCGATGTACTGTTATTTTGCTGGAATGATACCGACGGAATCCACAGTAGTGTATTAAAGCTGTCAATCGTATACGTCAGTCGTGCATTAATACGGTGATTATAGTTATGCGAAGTGGCATTGCTCTGTTCAGTGTATGTCTGACCAGATTCATTGTTCAGTACATACTGGCGATCGGTTTGCTGTGTTGTATTTGTATTGGTATTATTGAAGAAGTAACTAGCCGTCAGTTCTACTTTTTTACCCAGTTTATCCGTGTAGTTCAGGCCCACAGCATTGGTTTGTGCAATACCGTTTTGGGAGTTCACCATAAAGTTATTGCTGCTGTTGCCGCCGCCAGGGCCGCCTCTGCCAAATCCGCGTCCGCCGCTGGAGCTGGCAATACCCAGCAGATCCTGCGAACTGAAATTCTGCATATTGATATTATTGCTCTGACCAATGATGCTGATGCGGCGATCCCCTTTAAAGTAGTTCACATTTGCACCGGCGCTGTAGCGAAAGGCATCGTCCGTAATATTGCTATTGCCTTTGAGACTATTGAAGTCCAGGCCACCGCCTGCGTAGGCCTTACCGAAGGTACCTTCTCTTTTTTCCGCTTTGGTAATGATGTTGATCGCTTTTACTGTTTCTCCGTCATCCACACCAGAGAGTCTTGATTGCTCACTTTTTTCATCATATACCTGGATTTTGCTGATCACCTCAGCGGGCAGATTTTTAAGGGTAGAGGAGGCATCATCGCCAAAGAATGGTTTACCGTCAACCAGTACTTTACTCACCTTCTCACCCTGTGCTTTTACATCACCACCACTAAGGTCTATGCCTGGCATTTTTCTCACCAGGTCCTCAGCTGTAGCGTCAGGATTAACTTTGTAAGCATTGGCATTGAAGGTAGAGGTATCCTGGTTTTGCTGCCCGGTAATGGCCGTGCTGGTCACCGTCACCTCTTTAAGATTGGTCGCCGCTGATCCGAATTTCACAATACCGATATTAAGGTCTTTTTCACCCACCTCAACCGTTTTGTCGATCGGTTGCGCACCCATACTGGTAATAGAAAGTATGTACTTTCCGGCTGCAACATTTTCTATAATAAAGCTACCGTCGTCGACTGTAGTTGTACTCTTTACGTATTTGTTTTCTGTAGTTTTTAATTGAACTACTGCTCCGAATACTTCTTCGTTAAAATTGTCCTTTACGATGCCGGAGATCTTTCGCATCTCCTGTGCATACATGGAAACGGACAGTAAAACTGCGATTAATGTGCTGAAAAGCCTCATATGCTGTATTGTTTGTTTTGTATATAGAAAAGCAAATTTGACACTTATTTGAAGATAAATGCCCTAATTAGAAACAAAAGATTGTTAAGGGTTTAATTATGAATCAATTATGCGGTGAACTAAATCTTTTCAGCGGAGTTTGAAGCTCTTTGAAAGAAATAATGCCGCAAAGCAGATAGATCATTAGTGACAAACCTGCGGTGGCAGTGATTTGTAACCACATAGACCAGCCACTTGCCACTTGTGTAATTCCATACGCCGCAGCAAAACTCAGGCCGGCAAATGCCAGGAGCCTGGCTATCCATTTCGGATCGAAACGCAGTTGCATGATCTTGCGGCCAAACCAGATATTGCAGATGCTGGTAAAGAGCAGGGTGATGAATGCATTGCGGGCTGTAAAAATAGCGGCATCGGCACCGGATGTATAAATGCCGTAAAGATTCAGTCCTACATTAAGTACTACCGCAACAAGGGAAATGCGTACCAGGATTTTTATACTGCCATTTGCAGTAAGCAAGGTACTGTAGATATAATTAATAGCATACATGGGCAGGCACAGCATGAGCCATTGCAATATGGGTGTGTCCTGTGTGGTCACTTCTTTGTATAAACCGGTAAAGATCTGCTCGCCCCAGAACAGGGTAATCAGTACCAGGCCCCAAGATGCAGGGAGCAACAAGTTTACGGAAAGTCTGAGTATAGATTGAAAAGCCTCTTTCTGTGCAATCATCTTACCGAAGAGCGGTAATAATAAGCCTGCCAGTAATACACCAGACATATTATTGCTGACATCCAGTAAGCGAAAAGCTGCGGCATACTTACCGGCCACACCTTCTTCCGCCAGTTTATCTAACAGGACCACATCTGAGCGCATATAAATGCCCATCAGGAATACCAGCAGGGCATAGGGTATACTACGCTTCAATACCAGCCTTACCTTACGCAAGTGTATATGATGCCAGTGAATCGTATTCAGCCGGGTACATACTTTAAATGCAGCGATCAATGCTATTGAGAACGCCAATAGTTGGGCCAGGGCAAAGTATTCGATTTTAAAATGTGCCTTGATCTGCGGCAGGAACAATAATAGCGATACGATTGCAATAACGATAAAACGATCCAGTACAGAGAATATACTATCCGTTTTGAAGCGTTGCAGGGCCGAGATATTACTTCTGAAAAATAAGAGAAAGGAACTCGCAATCTGTAGCAGTGCCAGGATCGATAACAGTATGAAATCCTGCTGGACAAAGCCCCAGATCAAGCCCAGGATAAAGACAATAGCCAGGTATATGACCGATAATATCAGCTTGGCTACAACAATATTAGGAAAGAGGTTACGCATAGCCTGAGGGGCTTTCGAAACCGTTTGGTTGTTGTAACTCTGCAAACCGAAGTCCAGTAATACCTGGAAGATGAGTGTGAAGTTGAAGATGGCATAATAAGTGCCATATACGGTGTTGCCTACTGTATTTTGCACCGTGCGGTCGATACCCATAATCCATAGTGGTTTTACTATAAGATTAACCAGGATGAGGAACAGCAGATTTTGTACAAAATGTTTACGCAAGGTCTTTTGTTTTGAATTGCAAGGTAAAGAATTCCGTTTAAAAGTGTTGCGCAGGCCTATGGCCTGCGCAACACTTTTATGATATTTAACCGCGAAGAATTACTTCTTCTTTAATTTCAGGATAGAGAAGTCTGTATCGACTGCCTTAATTGTATTGGTCAGTACACCCATTTGCTCCACTTCCAGCACTACCTCATCATTAGGTTGCAGCCATTGTGGCACCGCATCAGGATTGTTCAGTTTTGCAGTACCGTTCAGTTCCAGGAAGCAACCTGTACCTACCGTACCACTACCGATCACATCACCAGGCAGGATGTCCGCACCATAAGCACAACGCTCCAGGATCTCCGCAAAGGTCCAGTCCATATCACCCACATTACCTTCACTTACCTGGATACCGTTTACTTTACAAGTCATTTTCAGGTTGTAATTGTTGCCGGTATGGTTTGGTTTCGCTGGTATTTTGAAGGCTTCCAGTTCGTCAGGAGTAATCATCCATGGTCCGATTACGGTAGAGAAATCCTTACCTTTCGCAGGTCCCAGGTTCAGTAACATTTCCTCCATTTGCAGGGTGCGGGCACTCATATCATTCATGATACAATATCCGGCAACATAATCATCCGCTTCTGCAGCAGTGATGTTACGGCCTTTTTTACCCACAACTACCGCCACTTCCAGTTCGAAGTCCAGTTTGTCGAAATGATCCGGCATACAGTCAATCGCACCAGGTCCCTGAACTGCATTGTGATTGGTGAAATAGAAAATAGGGTATTGATCAAATTCTGCAATCATCTCTACACCACGGTTACGGCGTGCCGCAGCTACGTGCTGACGGAAGGCATAACCATCACGGCAGGAGGTAGGGCGGGGTACCGGAGCCAGGATATGCGCTGCATCGAAGTCAATGCTGTCAACCGATACAGAACCGGCTTCCAGAGCAGCAACTGCTTTTTTAGCAGCTGCAAAGTTGCTTTCCCATTGGTCCAGCATACCCATCATGGTATTTGGCAAAGCCGCATCCAATGCATTGGTATTATATAATTTGCCATTTAAAAGAACGGCACTTTGTTCTTTTCCGTTTTGCAGATGAGATACAAATTTCATTGTATAAATAAGTTATGTTTTTGATTCAGAATGTCCGGCAAATTTAAGTTTTAATTTGCCATTCGACTGAATAATATTTAATTTGAGAAAAATAATTTATGACGAATGAAGAGCTGTGTTTATATGGATTATTAGGCTTGCTGTTTTTACTGATAATCTTTTCTATGGCGTATTATAGCAGGCGCTTTGGAAGTATAAACATAATTGTTGCCTGTATTTATATGCTACCGATGTTATATGGATATTTACACTCCACGGAATATTTGATGCATAATATCTGGTATAATTATATGCTTGTGTTTTCTACTAGCCATATTGTGTTCGTATTGATTTTTATGCTCTTTAAATACCTAAAGAATGAAAATTTAGCGAGTATACTGTACAAATCTTCCAAATTAATATCGATACTGGCTGCAATGTGGTCAGTGCCATTTATAATCATTTCCGGCAATGAATTTCTTGCGAAAAATAGCTTGGGGTATATACCTTATCGGTCTGTTCTTTTTGGAATACACGCGCTATTGTGTTTCCTGATGTATCTGTTCGCTATCAAAAGAAAATATTTGCCTTTCGGGTGGCTTGTCCTATTTCTGATCATACAAATTGGAGCAATGGCCATCTTCAGCAAAAAATATATCGCTTTGGAACTAGTCGTAATGATTGCTGTATTTGGGCTACAGATACCTAAGAAACGCGAGCATAGGTTAGTGAATATTTAGTTGAGATAAGGGTAAGCTTGATTCCCTATTTCTTTAGATTACATAAAAGCATAAGGCGTTCATATATGAACGCCTTATGCTTTTATGTAACAGTCTGTTGATTTATACAAAAAATTTCATTTTCCATACACCCAGTACCGCCTCTTTAATAATGCCTTTTGACATTTTGGAGGCACCCAGGACACGGTCAGTGAAGGTAATCGGAACTTCTTTGATCTTAAAGCCGGCTTTCCAGGAGCGGTATTTCATCTCGATCTGGAAGGCATAGCCAATAAAGCGGATCTTATCAAGCGGTAAGGTTTCCAGTACTCTGCGGGTGTAACATACAAATCCTGCAGTGCTGTCTCTTACCGGCATCCAGGTAATCAGGCGGGTATAAAGAGAGGCTCCTTTGGACAGGAATATCCTGTCTGCAGGCCAGTTCTCCAGCTTGCCGCCCTTTACATAACGGGAACCGACACTAAGGTCTGCACCACCGTCATGGCAGGCTTCGAATAAGCGGGTAAGGTCTTTGGGGTTATGAGAGAAATCGGCATCCATTTCAAAAATATAATCGTAGCCTTTGCTCAGGGCCCATTTAAATCCGTGAATATAAGCCGTACCCAATCCCAGTTTGCCGGAGCGTTCTTCAATAAATAATCTACCGGTATATTGCTCTGCTATCAGTCCTTTTACAATCGTGGCAGTACCATCCGGAGAGCCGTCATCCACGATCAGTACATGGAAGTCTCCGGGTAAGTCCATAACCGCAGCAATGATCAGTGCTGCATTCTCTTTTTCGTTATATGTAGGTATAACGACCAGTTTTTTCTCGTTGTGCGTATTTGCTGCCAATTCTTCTGCTATTATTTTTTGAGTAACATCGTGTTCAGGATCTCAGAAATGCATTGTTTGGTATTCAGCGCAAAGTCCGATTGCATCATCCAGTCGTAATACTGAGGCTCTTTACGGAACACCTCTGTAACAGCTGTACCTTTATGCTTACCGAAGTTAAACACCGGGATACCATTCTTCAATATTATTCTGCGTGCATAGTCAACAAAATCATCTCCGCCGGTAAATTTATGCAATTCATCCACATTATTATGAACGGTCTGTTCATATTTATCCAGCTGTGCCTCCAGTATCTCAATTGTTGCCTCCACATCTGCAAGGGCAGCATGTGCATTCTTATGCTCTTTCTGGCAATAGAAATTATAGGCAGCACTTAAGGTACGCGGCTCCATTTTGTAAAATACCTGTTGCACATCTACCAGCTTTCTCTTTTTAAAGTCTACATTCACACCTGCTCGCAGCAATTCTTCTGCCAGGCATGGGATGTCAAATTTATTAGAATTATAACCACCTAAATCACAATTTTTTATAAAATTGAAAATCTCGTGGGCCAGCTGTTTAAAAGTAGGGGCATCTTTTACATCCTCGTCACTTATTCCGTGTATTGCAGTTGTCTCTGCCGGTATTGGTCTTTCCGGATTGATTCTCTTTACATACGATTCTCTACTGCCATCCGGATTCAGTTTCACAATAGCAATTTCGATAATCCTGTCTTTTGCGGGGTCTACACCGGTAGTTTCCAGGTCAAAAAATGCAATTGGTTTCTCTAGTTGTAACTGTGCCATATAAATGTTTATCTTATGTAAAACGACTATTGTCATAAAATCAATAGTCGTTTACTGTTTTGGTTATATTGTCAGGACTGTAAGAGTCCGTTATGCCTATGCCTCTGTAGTAGGCTCAGGTTGAGCTGCAGATCCGGTCTCATCATTATTTGCAGGTGTTTCCCCGCTTGATGTACCTTCACCGTTTACAATCTGGCCTTCTTCTCCTTCTTCTGCAATCTCTTCATTTTCGTTCTGCTCCGAAATGCGGGCGATAGCTGCAATCTGGTCTTTAGCATCAAGATTGATCAGCTTCACACCCTGTGTAGCTCTACCGGCTTCCCGTACATTTTCTACCTTCATACGGATGGTTAAGCCGCTTTTACAGGTAATCATCAGGTCATCGGTTTGGTTTACAGAAAGTAGGCCGGCCAGAGATCCTGTTTTATCACTGATGTTCATCGTCTTAACCCCTTTACCACCACGGTTGGTAATGCGGTAGCTTAACTGGTACAGCTCTTCTGCACCATCTTCGTTTTTCAGTGTAAATGCTTTCTCACGATCTTCCTGAGAGGCATCTTCGCCAATCAATTCAAAGAATGGCGTACGTTTACCCAGACCATTTTCAGAAACAACCAGTACATGTTTATCGCGATCTTTAGGATCTTTGGATAAGCATATCATACCGATTACCTCATCATTAGCTCCCTCCAGTTCGATACCGGATACACCAATGGCACCGCGGCCGGTAGCCCTTACTTTATCTTCATTAAAGCTGATCGCACGACCAGATTTAATCGCCATCATAATAAAGCTTTCACCATCTGTAAGTGCAGCATCCAGCAACTGATCACCTTCATTGATCGTAATCGCATTCACACCGGTCTGGCGCGGACGGCTAAAGTCTTTCAGTTTGGTCTTTTTGATGATACCCTGTTTCGTACACAGTACGATATTATGTTTCTCTACGAATTCTTCATCATCCAGTTTCGGAACATCAAGGATGGTGCGGATCTTATCATCCTGAGGTAGTTGTATCAGGTTCTGGATCGCACGACCTTTGGCATTTTTATCTGTTTCCGGAATCTCGTAAACTTTAAGCCAGTAACATCTTCCCTTTTCTGTAAAGAATAATAAGGTATGGTGTGTAGAGGCAATGAACAGATGTTCCAGGTGATCTTCCTCACGGGTTTTGCCACCCATAGCACCGCGTCCACCTCTTTTTTGTGATCTGTAATCTGCTACAGACGTGCGTTTGATATAACCTAAGTGAGAGATGGTGATCACCACATCTTCTTCTTCGATCAGGTCTTCGATACGCATTTCGCCGGCTGCATACTGAATTTCAGTACGACGTTCGTCACCGAATTTCTTCTGTACTTCCAGTAATTCACCTTTGATAATATCGAAACGGATATGCTCATTATCCAGGATTTCTTTCAAACGGCTGATTGTTTTCTGTAATTCTTCATATTCACTTCTGATCTTGTCAATTTCAAGACCGGTAAGTGTACGTAAACGCAGTTCCAGTATAGATTTTGCCTGAATTTCTGTCAGACCGAAAGCCGTCATCAGTCCTTCGCGCGCATCATCCGGAGTTTTGCTTTCGCGGATAATTCTGATCGCTCTGTCCAGGTCATCCTGTGTACCGATTACTTTCATGTAACCTTCCAGGATATGTGCACGCTTCTCCGCTTCTCTTAATTCAAATTGTGTTCTGCGGGTAACAACCACATGGCGGAAACCAACAAACTCTGAAATCATATCTTTCAGGTTGAGTGTTCGTGGGCGACCATTAACCAGGGCTACATTATTGATACCATATGATGTTTGCAGTTCACTGTATTTATACAGCTGGTTAATGATAACCTGAGCTACTGCATCTCTGCGCAGCTCTACTACTACACGGGTACCGTCTTTATTCGATTCGTTGGCCACATGCGTGATACCATCGATGATTTTATTATTTACAAGATAACCGATTTTTTCGGCCAGGGCATCACGGCTTACCTGGTAAGGTACTTCTGTAATAACAACCTGCTCTTTGCCATTCTTCATGGTTTCCACGCTAACCTTTCCGCGCAGCACCACACGACCTCTTCCGGTCATGAAGCCTTGTTTGATGCCCTCGATACCAAATATGATACCACCGGTCGGGAAATCCGGAGCCTTTACATGATGCATCAGCTCATCTATAGTGATTTCTTTATTTTCGATATAAGCAATACAACCGTTGATTACTTCGGTCAGGTTATGCGGCATGATGTTTGTAGCCATACCTACGGCGATACCACTGGAACCGTTAACCAGTAATTGTGGTACACGGGTAGGGAGCACAGTCGGTTCCTCAAGGCTATCATCGAAGTTAAGACCAAAGTCAACCGTTTCTTTTTCGATATCCTCGATCATGCTCTCTGCATAGCGTTGCATACGTACCTCTGTATAACGCATAGCTGCCGGACCATCACCATCCTGAGAGCCAAAGTTACCCTGACCATCAACCATCATATAACGCATGCTCCATGGTTGTGCCATACGCACCATTGCGTCATACACAGAAGAGTCACCATGCGGGTGATACTTACCCAAAACTTCCCCTACTACACGGGCAGATTTCTTGTATGGCTTGTTATGCGACATACTCAGTTCATTCATGGCATACAGTACACGTCTGTGTACTGGCTTTAAACCATCTCTCACGTCAGGAAGCGCACGACCTACGATTACCGACATTGAATAGTCGATATACGCCGTCTTCATCTGTTCCTCGATATTAACCGCTACAATTCTGTTTTCTTGTTCACTTCCGTCTGTAGGAAGCATATCGTTTGTGTTGTCGCTCATTATCTTCGCTTAAAAAGTCTCGCAAATATACGCTATTTCAGCGGTCGAAATACCATATATTAAAGCTTTTTCCACATTGTTGAAAACTACTTTATGTGGGGGGATTCAATTTGCTTTTATGGGAAATAATTGTATTTTGCGTCCTAAACTTATTTTAAAAACTTAAAAACAACTAAACTATGCAGGCAATGATTCTTGGCATGATAGCTTTCTTCGGATTGATAGGACTGATAATTGCAATTCTATATTTACTCAATCTGCAAAATACAATTAAAGCAGCAGATCCAATGAACAGGAAAATGAAGCCAGGATATGTATGGCTGTTATTAATTCCATTGTTTAAGGTTTACTGGATGTTTGTAGTAGCTAAAAGAATCAGTGAAACAATAGAGGCGGAATATAGTGCTAAAGGTCAACCATTACCAACTGCAAAGCCAACCTATACTGTTGGATTTGTTATGGCTATTTTAGGTGTAATTTCTGCTCTGTTAAGCATTAAGAGTATGCCTGAGCAGATTAAACAAATACAGCGCTTGCTGGATGGTGTCGTAGAACAAGCTCCTACAACTGGTGGTCCGTTAAGTGTAATTGCATTCATAATAAGTCTTGCCAGTTTTGTACTTTGGATCGTATACTGGGTACAAACTGCAGGCTATAAAAATAAAATGAAAATGCTGCCGAATAATAAAGGCAATGACAGCCAGATATTTCAGGGTATGTAATCAATACAAGTATTTTAAAACAATAAAGGGAGCCATCGGCTCCCTTTATTGTTTTAAAATACTTAACCCGATCGCGCAGCGCAGGCATTGTTTCGGGAGGCAGTAATGTTCATAAAGTTGTATCAGCGCCTGAGCGGTATATGCATCGCTGATACCAAAGCCACATTGTTTCCACAGGTTCGTAATGTGATTTTCTTCTGGTGGCAGTGTGCGGAGCAGGGTAGATAAGGCCTCTGTTCGCTCCATATTCCCGATATACCGGTCATAAAGTATCCTGATGGGTATAACCGCATTAATCAGCAGGTTTTGCGCCATTTGTCTGCCTATGAGCTTTTCTTTGCGGACAGATGTTTTTTCAAACACATAATGCTGTTTCCAGTATTCACTCACATTGACCTGTAACAGAGCCCTGACCTGCACTGCAGAAAGCACAGGTGTGCTGATAAGCTGATCAAAAAGATGTCGGCTTTTATGGATCAGCATAGCAAATTGTGCAATGCGTATTGTCGGAAAATGGGCAGGCCTCATGCGCAGGAATTTCCATTCATGACCTTGCATACCAGTGAGTCCGTATTTCTGGCGAAAGAATGCATAATGTACGGTCAGTTCTATGGTATAAGGCCCTTGGGCCTGCTCGGGCAATAGGCCCGCCTGGCCGAAGAGTATGGCCTCCAGGTGCGGAAGATTATCTCGGTGCTTTGCCAGGATTGAAAATGGGGTAGAAGTGGCCAGTTGCAGAAATGCCTGGTTGTTTACAGCGGCTCCGAAATACCGGGCCAGTTGCAGATAGAACAGTTGGTGCCAGTCATTGTGCTGCTGCTGTAAATGGGTGTTTAGTATGCCAGTCTTTTGCTCCCAGCGTTCATGTAAGAGCCGGTCTATCCATTGCGTCCATACCAGATCCGATATATTTCGTTCAAGTGGGGCACATGATATACCCGTTGGCCGGCTCATGAGTTTGTTATAATGATCCAGTAATCTATGGTTGATCTTGCCGGAGAGATTCAGTACAGGAAAGTTTCCCTGAACATAAGGGCTGTCTGCCTCCAGTACAACATGCAGGATAATATTCTGGTATTGACGATTATGCTCATGCCCGTGCCGGGTCCAGTCACTTTCTTTCAGGTGTAGTTCTACATTGCCTACCCATATGGTGTTTCCTATTCTGATTCTTGCGCCGATGAAGTCAGGGCCGGCATCCCGGTTGGCTATTCCCGGTCGCAGGATTGTTACAGCTCTTCCGTCCTGGAGATAGAGCTCAGTTATATCAAATAGAGCATACTCCCAGATAAACTGGAATAATTTTTCATTCATTAAGGAGGTGTTTAGTTATGGGGAAGGTAGGAATTTTTACATAAAAAAAGTGCGGATTCCGAAGGAATCCGCACTGGATATGTTTAACTGATTAAAAATTAAGCGATTGCTTTAATTTTTCTAGTCAGTTTAGATTTTAAGTTGTTTGCTTTGTTTTTGTGGATAACGTTGCGTTTAGCTAATTTATCGATCATGGAAATTACTTTAGGTAATTTCTCTGTAGCTGCTTCTGTTTCAGTAGCTAACAAGTTACGAATGGCATTACGTGTAGTTTTGCCATAGTATCTGTTGCGCTCACGACGCTTTGCAGCTTGTCTTACGTCTTTACGGGTTGCTTTATGATTTGCCATTGTAAAATGTTGTTATAAAATTTGGACTGCAAAGGTATATAATTATTTTTATCTGTCAAACTTTTTTTATTTTTTTTGTTATCATAGTTATTTTTGACCCTGATAACATATACCTTGACCGGGCATAATCCGGTGATTTTTATGACGATAGCAAAGATACGGGCATTTATATTAAGACATAACTTACTTAAATTTTTATTTTTCGGTAACTACTTCTATGCGTTCTGTGCGTTGGCCTTATCGCTCGAGTCTCTTTGTATTCTGGGCCTTACTGCTGTGGATATTCATTATCTGCTCATGCTCTTCCTGGGGGTTATTGTATTCTATACCCATGCTTACCGTTCGCTGGATAAGACAGACGAGGCAAGTGTCTTTCAAAACCCCTTCTATCTGCAAAGAACGTTATGGTATATACGTAATGGACGATTGGTAAGAGCGCAGCAGTTTTTGCTGGCAACGATTATCGCCATTGCCACCATATATTATTATTGGCCTATCCTGAATGCCGATATCATAACCAGCGCCGAATACGGTTCCCTTGGATTGGTAATGCTGCTGGCTTTGGCATATGTCGGACTGGGTTCTTTTAATATACGACGTTACGGACTGCTCAAGCCATTGGTGATTGCTGTCTTATGGAGTGCATTGGTTTCCTGGTTTCCTGTGCTGACAAGCCTGTGGGTAAAGCGACAGCATCAGCAGATGCAGGCCTCGTTTGTTTTGTTGTTTCTGTATAATACTATATATATACTACAGCTTTGTATCCTGTTTGATATTAAAGACTATGCCGTCGATGCCCGTAGCCGGTTACGTACCTTTATTGTATGGCTTGGACTCAAACGTAGCATACTATATATAATCATGCCATTGTATATAGTAGCATTGTTATGCTGGTATATACTGGCTACCACATTAGGATACAATTCTGTACAGCTTGTATTGGGATATATACCACTCGCAGCACTGGGGTGGGTGATATATAAGCTTAGAAGCCCACAGCCATTACTGTTTTACCTGTTTATTGTAGATGGACTGATGTTGCTAAAGGCCCTGATCGGGATTTTGATCAGTAAAATGTAGGTCAATGTGCTTATTTCCACCCCTTTTCCTCCTTTTTACCTATATTTTAAAGAATATATGTGGCTTGTAATGTATGCTGGTATTGTGTTATGATGAAAAGTAATCAGGTGTATTAGGTGTAAAGTAGTAAAAAGATTTGTTCAGGAGATTAAAGGTGCCTATCTTTGCACTCCCTTACGGAAACGGGGGTTGCTCTTAAGATTGAATGGGAAGTGAGGCTGGTATTGTGTTTGAGGTATTTTTGGAGGTTTGGTAACGGACCGAAGGGAATAAAAAAAAACTTCAAAAAAGATTTGGTTTTTGTAAAAAGGTTATTTACCTTTGCACTCCCAACGAAACGGCGGTCGGCGCACGATAGGAG